>JAYQNS010000001.1:0-61659 GCA_038144425.1 Candidatus Salivita marina
GGAAGACCTTCGCGAAGTCAAAAAAGTTCTGGAAATGAGTGAAGCCGCCATGGGCTTTATTCCGAATTCGACGCTCACCATGGCCCATAAACCCCAGCTTTCGCTCGCCTTTTCCTTGCTTGCCGCGGTCACCTACGGCGCCGATCTTAAGGGGCTCCTCGCCTTTTACGGCGACGCCATACCCGAGCCCAGCAACCCCGAGCAGAGCCTAACGCCTGAACAGATTCAGCTCCTTGCCTTCGCCGTCAGCCTTAGCGCAGGTTGCCGCTACTGTCAGGCGCACACCTCTCACCGGCTTGTGGAGGCAGGAGCGAACCAGGAAAAGCTTTCCGCCATCGCTGACTACGAAGCGAGCGCCGCTTTTACCCCCGGGGAAAAAGCGCTTCTGGCCCTGGCCTTTGCCGCAGGACAGAATCCCAACGAAGCGACCTCAGCGCACTTCACTGCACTGAAAGATCACTTTTCAGAGGAGCAAATCGTTCAAGCGGTTGGGGTCGTCTCGCTCTTCGGCTTTCTCAATCGCTGGAATGACACGATGGCGACAACGCTCGAAAAGGCGCCGATGGCCTTTGCAAAGGCCTCGCTAGATGCCTTTTCCTGGGCGGAGGGGAAGCACGGACCCTCGGAGCCTGGAGCTTAAGCTACCGCGGAGGAAGCCATGGCCGATTTGAAAATTTTTTCCTACCTCCCAAATCCTAGGGTGTGGAAAGCTCAGATTGCAGCAGTGTTAGGCGGGGTGGATCTGGAAGTGGTGGGAGATAAGCCTCGAGCCATGGGGGATTGGCTCTGGGACTCATCTCCCAGGCGCCTTACCCCTCAGGATCGAGACCCCACAGGACCCTACGCCCGAATCAGTCGCCGAGGATTCAAGGGCACGCTTTATAAAACCGATCGCTTTCTGAGAGCCCACCCCTTCGGGACCGTTCCCGCGGCCTTTGGCGGCCCAGAGGCCTGCGGAATATTCGAATCCAATAGCATTCTTCGCGCCGTGGCCCGCTTAAGCCCGCCTGAGCTCGGACTCTATGGGCACGGTGGGATGGAGGCGTCGCGCATTGACAGTTTCCTCGATGCTTCCCTCGTCTTCGCTCGCGAGGCCCAGGTGTACCTACTGGCCGCGGACCGCATGGACGCAGCCCTCGCAGGCCGAATGACAGAAGCCTACGGATTTTTTCTCGATGGGGTTGAAAACGCCCTCACCCATGACCCCTTTGTGGCCGGCGAGCAGCTCACCATTGCGGACATCAGCGTCGTATGCGACCTCTCCCAGTTCCTGCGAGAGCGGCTCATGGCTGATCGACTAGCAGCCACAGGGTTTTCCCCCGTAAGCGAGGGGCTCGAAGCCGCCTATCCCCGAGCGACTCAGCACCTTCGTCAGCTTACTGCTCGCCCAGCTTTCGCCCCGTACCTGGAGCATTCCCTAGAGCAAACGCTCTTACCTGCATCAGCAGTGTAGGGCTCGGCGGCCCAACAATGCCTACCAAGGATGCACCCGGACAGGGACCTCACCGATACCGCGGATAAAATTATTTGAAAGTCGCGTGATGTCTCCAACCACCTCGACCTTACGGAAGCGCTTCACGATTTCCTCCCAAAGTACTCGGAGCTGCAGCTCCGCAAGCCGATTGCCCATGCAGCGGTGCACGCCAAAGCCAAAGGCTACGTGGCCCCGCGCATTGGGCCGGTCAATAATGAACCGATCCGCGTCTGGGAAGACGGACTCATCCCGGTTGCCGGAGAGATACCACATGATCACTTTCTCCCCTTCCTTAATCTGCTGACCGCCAAGGACCGTATCCTGAGTCGCAGTACGCCGCATGTGGATGACCGGGGTTTGCCAGCGGATCATCTCGGAAACCATATTTGGGATGAGGCTAGGATCATTCCGCAGCTTTTCGTACTCCTCGGGGAACTCGTTGAGAGCAATGACGCCACCGCTGATGCTGTTTCGCGTGGTGTCGTTCCCGCCCACGATGAGAAGAAGGATGTTTCCGAGGAACAGCCCCGGGTCCTCGTTCATCTTGGCCGTTTCCGGGTTGTGCACCAGCATGGAAATTAGGTCGAAGCTTGGCGGTTCCTGCGCCCGCTGCGCCCACAGCTCATAAAAGGCGGCCGCGGCTCCCATGAGCTCTTCATAGCGAGCCTTCATGTCAATGCTGTCGTCCCCCGTCACTTCCGGCACCGCGGTGGCGAGGTCGGACCAGCGCACCAGCTTTCGCCGGTCCTCGTAGGGGAAAGCGAACAGCGTCGCCAACATCCGTGCCGTCAACTCGATGGAGACGCGGTCAACCCAGTTAAAAGTTTCCCCCACGGGCAGGTTATCGAGGATATCCGCGGCTCGGCTCCGAATAAGCGGTTCAAACTCCGCCAAGTTTCGAGGCGCAACGGTCGGCGCCACAGCCTGCCGCTGCGGGGCATGGCGCGGCTCATCGAGGGTGATGAAGCTTTGACTGGCAAGCTCCCCTTCCTGGGTGGTGTAGGGGTCGACGATGGCAATGCCCCCCTTCTCTGAAGAGAAGATATGGTGATTCGTATCCACTTCCTTGATCAGAGCGTGGCTTGTAACGGACCAGTAAGGTCCGTTGACCGAATCGGGACAGTAGTGAACAGGTGCTTGATCACGGAGCAAAGCGAAGACAGGACGCCAGCTATCCTCAGCGAACCGATGAGGCTCGGAGGCATCAAGAGTATCAAGGGAAAGGGATGAATTTGTCATAGCTAGACTACTCTCCACTCAGCAGCAGCGGTTTCCTAGGGGTCGCTCGCAAGAGCCTCTGCTCGGCGCTTCAAGAGCGCACCGCAGCGCAGATAGTGACCCACGCCCCACAGTAGCGCCACTCCAGTCATCATGAGCCCATAGCGAAGGCTCTCCTCCCCGGTCGAAGCGGCAAAGACGTCGCTAAAAAAGCCCACGCTGAACGGCCCAAGCCCCAGCCCGATGATATTGGTGATGAAAAGATTTATCGCTGCCGCCACGGCTCGCATGGGCACGGGCGCTTCATTTTGAATTAGGGCAAAGCTTGGGGCCACGTAGACGGTTGCTAGCATGGCGGGCACGGCAAAGCCCAGAAGCGCCCCCGCCGCCGACGGGGCTAGGAAGGTCCACAGAAGCAGGGGCAAGCCGATGAGATTCGCAAGCGCCACGATCCAGGGAAGCCACTGGGGCCCGCGCTGGGCCGACAGGCGATCGGCCAGCCGTCCAGCCAAAAGAATTCCCGCCGCACCCCCAAAACCCACGATAAGTGCGAGATAGGTACCCACTATGCCGGTACCGAGGCCGTGGATCCGCACAAGGTAAACGGGCACCCAGATGATGGCCGCGTAGCCGGCAAAGGCGATCAGGGAGCTGGCAAAAATGAGGTGGCGCAAGATCGCGTGGCTCGCCAAAAAGCGCACCACCTCTTTAAAGGGAGGGGCCTCCGGAGACGGCGCCGGGGGGCGGGGCTCGGCAGGAGCTGCGTTGCTCGTCCCCCGCGGAGGCTCGGGCACGGTGAAGCGAACCAACAGGGCCAGGGCAATGCCGGGCAGGCCAACAATGAGGAAGGCAGCGCGCCACCCAAAGAACTCGTTCACCCAACCACCCACGAGAAAGCCGAGGAGGATGCCCCAATTCACCCCGGTGCCGAAGATCGCCATGGCCGTGGCTCGCCGCTCCGGGGGTAAAGGTCCGCAATCATGGAGTGGGAGGGTGGATTCGAGCCCGCCTCTCCTACCCCCACACCGATGCGCAGAAGCAAAAGCTGGAGGTAATTGCTCGCCATTCCACAGAGGGCTGTCATGAGAGACCACAGGAAGACCGAGAAGGCGATAAGATTTCGCCGATTATTTCGGTCCGCCCACATAGCCATGGGCATGCCCAGGGTGGCATAGAACAGGGCGAACATGATCCCTGACAGGAGACCCAGCTGCGTATCGCTAATCACGAGGGATTCTTTGATGGGCTGGCCCAGAATCCCCATGATCTGCCGGTCCACATGGCTCGAGGTGAACACCGCCACGAGCATGAACAGTGTGTAGCGACGCTGGCCGTCACTGATGGAAGCGGGCGTGCTCACTGCGCGCTCAAGCTGGCGGCAAAGGCCCGCTTCCGTTCCTCCGCCTTCACGGCGGCATCGGGCTCCTCTAAACGCTCCAAGGTGATGCCATCGATACGGCCATTAAAGGGAAAATCATGGGGATAGGCGCCCACGGGGCTTCCCGTGTCGCGACCCACGTCGAAGGTTTCCCCACTCATGGAAAAGATCACGCCCACGGTGCGGGGAATGCGACCCGCCTCCACGGCTGTCCCGTTCACGGAAAGGGTTACGTCACCCCCGGCGGCGAAGCCGCCATCGTGGGCGTAGACCACCTCAAGTACCTGTTCCCCCGCCCCGAGGGGCGCTCCCTTCAGGGTGGTGAACTCGTGTCCGAACCAGTTGTAGACGAAGCTCGGGCGATGCTCCTCGTCGATGTAGAGGGCCCAACCCGCCATGTTGCCCCCTGGCAGGCCAACACCCCCGCCGGCGCCTCCGGCGTTTCGATCTCCGCCGTGATGCAATAGGAGGTGTTTTTTAGGCTAATAATGCTGTGTTCGGGCATGCGCACGTGGGCCGGTCCATAGCGCATCTTGCGATGCCCCTCCAAGGCATGGGGGACGCTATAGGCGCCTCCGCGCCGCGCGGACGCATCTCGCAGGGGATAAACCCCATAGCGCTCCGCCTCCTCCTCAAAGCGAACCTTGAGCGCTGCCAACCGGTCCGGGTAGCGCTCGGCCAGGTCCTCGCTCTGAGAGAAGTCGTCGGCGATGTGGTAGAGCTCCCAGCGCTCCTGCTCCCCGTCGAACTCGAAGCCTGCGAAGCGAATCCAGGGCAGGCGCCCGTGGAAGCAGGAGGCCATCCATCCGTCCTCCACGATCGCCCGGTTCCCCAAAATCTCGAAATACTGGGTGCGATGACGACTTGGTGCCCCTGGCTCATCAAAGCTATAGGCCATGCTCACGCCATGGATCGGCGCCTGCGTAATCCCGTTAACTGCCTCCGGCGCGGTAAGCCCCGTCACCTCGAGAATGGTCGGATAGATGTCGATGACGTGATGGAACTGGCTTCGCAGCCCGCCCCGAGCCTCCATGCCCCGGGGCCAGGATACGGCAAGGGCGTTGCGGGTCCCGCCGAAGTGGGAGGCCACCTGCTTCATCCATTGAAAGGGGGCATCGAGGGCCCAGGCCCAGCCCACGTTGAAATGATTTTCACAGCGGTCCGTGCCGAAATCGTCCATGTGGGAAAGGAGCCACTCGGGATCCTCGTGCACGCCATTTTGAAAGGAAGGCGCACTCCAGGCGCCGTGCACCGTGCCTTCTGCGGAGGCGCCGTTATCCCCCGTGAGATAGATCACGAGCGTGTCCTCAAAGCAGCCCTGGGCCTTGAGGTGATCAATTACCCGAAGCACCTGAGCATCCGTGTGGGCCATGAACCCTGCGAACACCTCCATGAGCCGGGAAGCCACGGGCTTGTAGCGATCGTCATAGTCGGCCCAGGCCGGGATCTCCTCTGGGCGCGGCGTCAGGCGCGTCCCCGGAGGAATGACCCCCAACGTTTGCTGGCGCGCGAAGATCTCTTCCCGAAGCACATCCCAACCCTGATCAAATTGGCCCTTGAAGCGATCGCTCCACTCCGGCGCCACATGATGAGGCGCGTGCACCGCAGCCGGGGCGAAATAGCAAAAGAAGGGTCGGTCGGGCGCGGCAGCGCGATGGCGATCGATCCAGGTAATGGCCTGATCCGCGAGATCTTCCGTGAGGTGGTAATCCGGCCGGCCCCGATGCGGCTCAATGGGTGTCGTTTGGTCGTAGACGGCAGGCTCCCAGTGGGAAGCTTCGGCGCCGAGGATGCCGTAGAAGCGATCAAAGCCAAGCCCCGTGGGCCAACGATCAAAAGGCCCCGCCGGGCCCTGCTCCCAGGACGGTGTCAAATGCCACTTTCCAAAGCATCCCGTGCCATAGCCCTGGCTTTGCAGAAGCTGGGCAACGGTGGCCGTCTCCCGAGGAATGGCGCTGTCGTAAGCGGGAAAGCTATTGGCAATTTCCGTGATGCCACCCATATGCACGCTGTGGTGATTCCGTCCGGTCAGCAGCGCCGCTCGCGTTGGAGAGCAGAGGGCGGTGGTATGAAACTGGTTGTAGCTGACCCCCGCCGCGGCCACCGCATCGACTCCGGGAGTGGGAATGGGACCGCCAAAGGTACTACAGGTCCCGAAGCCCACGTCATCGAGCATGACGAGCAGCACGTTGGGCCGCCCTTCGCTCCGCTTGTCGAGCTTTAAGGGCCGGGGCGTCGCGTCCTGATAAAGCCGCGCGAGGCGCCCCTCAAAGGGGTGGGAGGGTTCGGGGATACGCATCTCAGCCCTCCGCCCGGAAGGCCGCTAGCTCAAAGGCCGCGAGCCACCGCTTCACCCTGACCTCATCGCTTGCCTGAACCGCGCCAGCCTCCAGCGCATCGGCAAGGGTTTGCTTTCCAGCGAGCAGCGCGCCCCACACCTCCGGCGCCAGGGTAAGTCGTACGGAATCAGCCCCTTCCGTTTCCGCTCCCGGCACCGCAACGCCCCGGCGAAGCGTCAGGGACCCGCATCCCGCCTCGCCAAAGTCAAAAATGAGGACACCATCCTCTGTGAGCCGGGCGGGATCCAAGAGCACCCTGAGAAGGCTGAGGGCCCCGAGAGGATCGGCGGCCACGGCCCCAACGGCAAAGCGATGGCGCCGGAAGCGCGAAAGATCAAGGTTCCCCTCTAGCTCGAGGGCGCGGGTGAGGCTCCAATTCCGCACATTGGCCGAAGGGGTTGCGTAGGCCACGCCGCGAAGGGCCTGGGCGAGTCGATTCCGGTCTTCCGGCGCCCCCCCATCACAGCGTCCCTCGGGGCCCGGGTCCTTTCGCACAAGCCAGCTCCCAAGTTCCAGAGCCCAGCGAAAGTCTTCCGTCGCAAGGGCCTCATCAAGCGCGGCGCGCACCGCCGCCACGCCTCCAAAGCCCGCGATGAGGCGCTGCGCCCGCTCCGCTGGCGGCAGGGGTAGAAGATGCTCCTCCCGCTCGTCGAACCATCCAAACAGCCCAGCGAAGATCTGCCGAACGTGATGTTCCGCGAGGCCATAGAGCTGCTCCGTGGTGTAGTGGGCCTTAAAGGTTTCCGGCCAGGCCAGAGCTGCAATGGCTTCCCCGGGTCCAAGGCCTCGGTTGGCCATGCGTACCGTTTGATCCCAGAGAAACTGAATCGAATCCCGATAGCGCTCGATGGTCTCAGCGATCAGCGCGGCACCCTCTAAAGGCGGCCCGTGGGCCCCAGCGAGGTGCGTAGCTCCTAGGGCCTGAAGCTCGTCCAACCCCTTCAATAAGATGCGAGGGTCCCGATATTCCTCTCCCCGAATAGCGAAGACATTGAACAGCGCGGGCCACAGCAGGTTGTTTACCGCGAGCTTAAGGGTCGGAAACCAGATCGTGATGGAATCGGTGGCATCAGACGGTGCGGGCAAGAAGTGCACCGCTAGGCCTGCCAGGGTGGTTTGGGTGGGCTCCAGAAACTCGTACTGGGCAGGCACGTACCCTGGCGTAAAGGGCGCATGGTCCGGATTGCGGAAGAAGCGCCCAAGACCAACATTGACGAGGCCCTCGGGACCGCTTTCCGGCAACAAGACGCCAAATTGGTGCGCGAGGCCCCGGGATCCTCGCGGACCGACCTCGCCGGAGAAGCGGCGCAGGTTGCCCGGGATGCCCCCGTGGCCCCAGATGGGCAGCTCGGGCGCATCAGAAAGGAGGGCTTTCGTGCCCCCAATGTAGTGGAAATGGCTGTAAACACAGGCCACCACAGGATCGGCGCAAACGTCCCGGAAGGCCCTGAGCGCCGCCTCCATTTCCTCGACGCACTCCCCCGTGTCGATGACAATGACGCCCTCAGGACCACGCACAAAGGTCTGGTTCGACAGGCCGTTACCGACAAAGCACCAGGCATCGGTACCAACGGTGTAGAGCTTTTGCTCAAGGCGTGCGCTGTGGGTCAGCAAACGCCCGTGCACCGCCTGTCCCATCGGACCGCTTACCCGTTCCTCTGGAAACACTGACTCCAACATCTCCCCTCCCCCGCTTCGACTTTCTTTAGGCCAAGGCTAGCAGACACGCCTGCACAAGGGACCCTCTAGCCTCCGTGAGTGGCATACTGAAATTTTCACGGAGCGTGAAATCTCGCCCGTCCCGATTTCCACAAAGAGGAAGCCACCCCATGAACTACCGGACCCTCGGTCAAAGCGGATTAAAAGTTTCGCCAATTTGCCTCGGCTGCATGAGCTATGGCGAGGCCGGCGCCGGCACCCACGCGTGGACGCTGACGGAAGCCGACAGCCAGCCGTTCTTCCGCCAGGCCCTGGAAGCGGGGATCAACTTCTTTGACACGGCGAATGTCTACTCCGCGGGAAGCTCGGAAGAAATCACGGGACGGGCGCTTCGTGGCCTCGCTCGCCGAGACGAGATCGTCGTTGCCACCAAGGCCTTCGGACCCTGGCGCCGGGCGCCAAATGCCCGGGGCCTCTCCCGGAAGGCCCTCTTTCAGGCAATGGACGACAGCCTTCAGCGCCTTGGCATGGACTACGTGGACCTTTATCAGATCCACCGCTTCGATTCGGAAACGCCGGTGGAAGAGACCATGGAGGCACTCCACGACCTGGTGAAGGCCGGGAAAACCCGCTACCTCGGCGCCTCCTCCATGGCGGCGTGGCAGTTCGCCAAAATGCAGCAGGTGGCAGAGCGAAAGGGCTGGACGCGCTTCATCGCTATGCAGCCCCAGGTCAACCTCATTTACCGGGAAGAAGAACGGGAGATGCTGCCCCTCTGCCAGGATCAGGGGGTGGGGGTGATCCCCTGGAGCCCCCTAGCCCGGGGCAAGCTGACCCGCCCCTGGGAGACCCAGACCCACCGTTCGGAGAATGATCTCTTCGGGCAGCAGCTCTATAAAGCCATGGAAGCGAACGATCGGGCCATTGTGGAGCGGGTGCGGGACCTAGCGGAGGCCCGGGGGGTCTCCATGGCGCAGGTCGCGCTCGCCTGGCTGCTGCAGAAGCCCGGGATCACCTCTCCAATCATTGGGGCCACCAAGCCCGAGCAATTGACCGATGCCATCGCCGCCCTGGCGCTCAGCCTAAGCAGCGAGGAGGTGAGTGCGCTGGAAGCCCTTTACCAGCCCCACCCGGTGGTGGGGGTTTATGCCCCCCCGGCCCCGGATGGGAAGGTTAGCCTCACGGAAGAAGGAATGAGCGCCTAGCCCTCGAGCGTCGGTAGGCCGGCGCGCAGCTCGGCCTTAGCGATCTTCTCTAGGGTCGAGCGCGGCAAACTATCCACCGGGAATACGGACCGGGGCACCTTGAAGTCCGCAAGGTTGGCCTCGCAGTGGGCTCTTATCGCCGCCTCGAGCCCCGCTCCCGCGACCTTTCCCGCCTCGCTGGGAATCACAAAGACCACGGGGACTTCATCGAGCATGGCGTGTTTCTGCCCCACCACGGCGCACTCCTCCGCTAGCCCCGTTTGCATGATCACCGCTTCGATCTCCGAGGCGGCAACGTTCTCCGCCCCGACCTTCAGCATGTCCTTATCCCGATCGGAGAAATAGAGCCACCCCTCTTCGTCTCTGCGCACAATATCCCCGGTATCAAACCAGCCATCGGGGTCGAAGGCCTTTTCGTTGGCCTCGTCATTCCGGTAGTAGGCTTTGAAGAGGGATACCCCTCGAACGCCGCGGATGAAGAGCACCCCGCGCTCCCCGGGGCCGGCCAGGGACCCGTCCTCGCGGCGGATCTGGATGTCGTATTCCGGGGCAACGCGCCCCAGGGTGCCATGGGGTCCGGGGTGATCGACGTCAGTGACGATTCCGTGGGTGAGCGTCTCCGTCATGCCCCACCAGCCAATGGTATCTACCCCAAAATGCGCGCCCACGGCGGGCAGGCTCGCGGGTCCGCCCCAGAAGCGCTGACCGTGGTCCGGCACCGGGAATTTCATAAGCGCTTTATAGGCGAAGGGAATCATGGACATCCAGGTCACGCCGTGGCGCAGGCAGGCATCCCAGAAGCGGGACGCGGAAAACTTCGGATGGATTACGAAAGTGCCCCCGGCCCAGAGCGTCGCGAGCATGGAATAGCCCTGAGCATTGGTGTGAAAAAGGGGCATGTAGATCAGGGTGACGTCATCCCGGCGCAGGCGCATGTGCACCGCTGAGATCTTCCCGGCCCAGAGCCCGTTGGCATGGGTCCAAAGCACGGCCTTCGGCCGGGAAGTGGTCCCAGAAGTGAACTGAACACTTAGATTCCGCTGAGGATCCCTGGGAAGGGCTGGGGGCTCGGCTTCGCTCCGCAAGGCCGTGAAGGGCTCCCCGCCGAGGCTGGCGAGGTCCGGAGACGCTGGCGTCCCCGCGTCGTTATCCGTAATGAGGAGCCAGGGCAAATCCGGGCAGGCATCGCGAAGCAAGGCCCCAAAGGCCGGCTGGGTGATGGCCCCCACGGCCTCCGTGACCTCCTGGAAATAGCTGAGATCCCGGGCCACGCTTCGCGTATTCGTCGAGACAGCCACGGCGCCGACGCAGGCGCAGGCCAGCCAGGCGATGACGAACTCGTAGCTGTTGTCTAAATGAATGAGGATAAAGTCCCCGGGCTTCACTCCCCGTTCCGCGAGCCCCGCGGCGTGGCCCCGGGCCTCCTGCCGCAGCGCCCCATAGGTCAGGCTGCGCTCCGGGCCTTCGAAGGGTGCCCAAACCATGGCCACCTTGTCGGGGCAACGCTCCGCCCATTGGTCCAGGAGCCAGGGAATATCTTGGCCGTGAAAGCTGTCAGCCTTTGCCTGATCGATCGCCTGCTTGAGCACTGCGCCCCTCCCCCGGCCAGTTAATGCACACAGTTTAGCGCGACGAGAAGCTAGAGCGAGCGCTCCATCATGATGTTGCAGCGATCATAGGCGGCGTGATCGATGGGAACTTCCTGAAAGCCAAGCCGGGCGTACAGGCCCATGGCAGGCTTCAGCACCGTATTACTCTCTAGAAACAGCACCTGCCCTCCCCGCGCCCGGGCTTCCGCAATAATCGCTTCTCCTAGAGCCGCACCAAGGCCCAGCCCCTGTGCACTGGGATCCACGGCCATCTTGGCAAGTTCAAAGCGACCGTCCCCGTGATGCATAAGGGCGCAGCAGCCCTTCACTTCCCCATCGACCGCGGCTATGAAGATTGCGCCGCCGGGGGCCAGGATTTTTTCCTCGGGGTTTCCCAGGCTCGCCCAGTCTCCGGCCTCTGGGGTCCAGTGCTGGCGAATCCAGGCGAGGTTTAGGTCGCGAAAGGCCTCCCCGTCGCCATCGCGAAAGGGTCGAATCAAAGTGTGTGGTGTTGGCATGACAGCTCCCATCCAAGGGAGCGTTATAGCGCAGGCGCCAGGCCCCGCCCAGGGGGGCTCTTTAGGGGACTCAGGCGTTGTCCTCGAAGAGAATGCCCCGGAGCACTTCGATGTTGCGGACCGCGCGGAGGACGTCTTCATTGGGCAGCTGCCGGATCACGTCTCCGGAGCTCTTGTCGATGACCCGAATAACGCTACGCTTCGCCACCTCGTCCATGGAGAACTCCAGGGACCGGCTGGAATCTTTCATCCGCGCATTCAAAGTTTCGACAGCGGCCTTCACCGCATCAATCATCTGCGTGGGCGAAATCTCGGGCTGCTCAAACTGCGGGGCAGCTGCGGCCCGTCCAGGACCGGAGGGTCGCGCCACATCCGCAAGGCGAGTCGTGCCCAGCGCTTTTACGCTGTCTTCCGCTGCCATGACGACCTTCTCCTAAAGTAAAAAACAGAATCTAAAACCTCTGTGTCAGTAAATCGACAGTAGATTCTCGTCCTTTAGGAAAAAGATTTTGAGGCTTTTTTTAAATCTTTATTGATATATTTCAAAAAGTTAATCTTATTACTTAATCCTTTTTCGGCGAAAAGGGCAGCGTATCGAACGTCGAAGTCAGGCTGTCGGAAAGCGTATTCATCTCCTCGACCAGCTGCTCCATAGCCGTAAACTGGGCAAGGTAGCGGTCGTAAATTCGGTCCATGCGGTCTTCGAGGGCAAGAAGCGCCAACTCCTGATCCTCGATCTGTCCCTCCATGCGCGCGACGGCCCCGCGCAGCGGTCCCCGAGTGGCCAGGAGCGCGTCGAGATCCTTGAGCGCATCCCCGGCCAAGCCTGCGGGGTCGGCACTCAGCAGGGACTGATTGTTCGTCCCCGCCGTGAGCAAGGTACTGAGATCTGCGAAATCAGACCGGACCCTCTGAGAAAACACCACTTCATCAATTTCTAGCAGCCCTTGCCGATTGCGCTCGATGCCAAAGTCGAGGAGGCGGCTTTTGCCACCGGCGGGGCTAGAACTCTCCCGTCCGACCATGGTGCTCAAGGTCCGCCGTGCATAGCTGATAATGCTGTCCCCCAGGAGCACGCCGCCCTCAGCACTGTCAGGATCGGTGAGCTCATTCAGGGTCGTTTCGGCCACATTGTAGGCGTCCACGAGGTTGCGAAGTGCCGCCTCCGTACCCGCCGTGGTTCGCTCTAGGGAAAAGCGCTGGTTGGCAGCGACGCTCTCCAGGCTCAGGGTGACCCCAGGCAGGACATCCTGGACCTCATTACTTGCCCGCGAAAAGCTGAGATTATTAAGCGTGAAAGCCGCATCGCTGGCGGCGCGGTTCTGCGTGGTGAAATCCAAGCTGCCCGCACTCGCGGTAATCGTAAATGCCTGCTCCGCCCCGGCCGCACCGGTCACCACAATGCGCTTAGGCGTAGCCCCCACGCCCGTATCGACAATGCGTGCCGACAACCCGAGGCCGGCGTTATTCAGCGCAGCAACCATAGCCTCCGGCGTGTCGGATGTAGGCGTCACCGTAGTGGTTGTGGGGCTGGAAACCCCGGTCACTACGGTGAGGGTAAGCGCATTGCCGCTGTTAACAGATGCCGAGGCGTCAGCGAAGCCTGAGGAGGCCCGCTCCTCTCCCGCCGCCAGCTGGCTAACTGTGAGATCGTATTGCCCAGGCTCGGCTCCGGCACCCGCGGACACGGAGAAAGCACTGCTGCTGTTACTGACGGAAACCTCAGAGAGATCGTTGACGTCATTGAGCGCCTCAAAAGCTGACCGCACCCCTTCAAGAACCGACGTCACCTGACCGTAGGCCGAAATCGAAGCTTCGGACTCGGTGATTTTTTTCGTAATCCGGCTCTCCTGCGGCGCCCGTTCCGCGGCCACCAAGGCATCAACAATGGCCTTGGAATCTAGGCCAGACCCAGCGCCGAGGGCATTAAGCAGTTCGATCGCCATGCCGTCCTAGCTCCTAGCGAAGGAAGTCAAAAAGGCTTTGCCCGGCGATGCGAGCGAAGCTACTTTGGGCCGCCTCGAGGGCAAGCTGGTCCGCGCGCAGCTTAGTAATCGCCTCGGCGAAATCAAGGTCTCGCAAATCCGAGATCAGGGCATCGGTCTGAAGCTGTTCCTCGGCCATCACATCCCGAGTTCGTTCCACCGCGGAAAGATCCGTTCCCACCCGGGCCAGCCCAATGCTCATGCTTTCGAGCATCAGCTCTAACTGAGCCAGGGGCCGGTCCTGCTGCTGCACATTGGCCTCAAGACCTTCGGCGAAGTTTTCAAGCACCGTAAAAAAGCTATCCCGCGTTCGCACCTCAAAGCGCTCCCCCTCGCCAAGGGCTAGCGCCTCAAGGGTGAGGCCCGAGGCAAGCGTCAGGCGATTGCTGCTGCTCTCCCGCGCTTCGCCATTGACCTCGAACTCCGCGTTCCGAGCCTCTAAAGCATCGCTCCATGCAAAGAGGTCCCCGGATAGGCTGAATGAGTTGGCTACCCCAGCCTGCCCCTCAACCCTCAAGGACACTCTCCCCGTCTCATCGATGACTTGAAGGGTGGCCGTCAATTGAAGGTTGGCCTCGTTAAGCGCCTCGGCAACGGCTTCAGGAGTAGGCTCATCAATCACCAAGGTGGTCGTTTGATCGGACTGAGTCACGGTCAGAGATAGGGACTCCCCCCCGTTTAAGACTTCCGTCGAGGAGGCAAACTCGCCGGATACGGTACGTTGCCCTTGTGCAAGCTGTGACACCGATACCGTATAAAAACCAGGCTCCGCACCGCTTGAGCCCTCCACGGAAAAACTTTCCAGCGGTGCCTGGCTTAGAATGCGGGGGCCATCAGGTAGGGATACGGCATTGAAGTAGACTGTGCCCGGTCGGGCGATGTTCAGCTTTCGATTGCCCCCCACGGCAAGCTCAACACCAGTGCTGTCGCCCAGGTATTTGACGGCGCCGGTGGCATCTTTTTCAAAGGCAGAGGCCCCCGTCGCCGCCCCCGCGAACACGGCATTGCCTTCTGCGTCCTGGGTGTTGGCCAGGGCAAGAAGCTCATCATTTAAAGCGCGAACTTCCAAAGCAATAGTCTGTCGATCCGCGGCGTTGTAGGTGCCGTTGCTCGCCTGAATGGCCAGCTCCTTCACGCGAATCAGAATGTCGCTAGCACTTCGGAGGGATGCCTCCTGCGCCTTCGCCCGAGCCTCGGCCCGATCCAGCAAAGCAAGGCGCGCCTCCTGCCCAGTTTTTAAGGCGTCAAGCCGCAATAGCGTGGTGGCTGCCTGGGGCGCTTCCCGGGGGGTATTAAAGGCCTCCCCGCTGCTAATGCGCGCCTGCTGCGCGGACAGGTTTCCGGTCAGCGTACCCATCTGAGCGGCCGCGCGATCAAACTGAAGCTGAGTGGATATTTTCATAAAATCCTCAGATCGCTAGCACTGCATCAAATAGGTCTTGCGACGTTTGAATAATCTTGGCCGCCGCTTGGTAAGCCTGCTGGTAGCGAATCAGATCCGCAGCCTCCTGATCCAAGCTCACCCCGGATATCCGATCCCGGGCCTCCTCTGCTTGAGCCTTCACCACCTCGAGGGCTTGCTCTCCGATCACCGCCTGCCGCGAGAGGGTTCCTACGCGGCTGGCTAAGCTGGCGTAATAGTCGGCACCGCTCTTATCCCCCAGGGCCGAGATAGGCGAATCGGCAAGCTGCGCGAGGCGCTTAAGGTTTCGGTTGTCGTCAACTCCGTCCCGGTTGTCTTCGATGAAAAAACGGTCACCCCCTGCGGGCTGCCCGTCAAAGGTCAACACAGCGCCGCCGTAACGAATAGCGGCGCCGGGCACGAACCGTCCGGTGGCTAATTCCGTTTCCGAATTCTGCTCGAGGATGACGTAACGCTCCCCTCCGTCCAGAAAGCGCACCTCCAGGGGCTGTTCGCGAAGGCTGGCTAGGGGGTCGAAGTCACTCTGTCCATAGCTCGCAGAGACGGTGACGCTCTCGTCGCCCGCAAGGAACAGCAGCAAATCATCCCGCTGCTGCCCACCAACTTGGAGCCGCGTATCCCACCCTAGGTCCGCAAGGAGGTTGGGGGACCCCGTTTCTGCCAGCGTTAGGGAAAAGCGGTCACCCCCGCACGCTCAGGGCTCCACCGAAGATTCCCGTGCTTCCTAGGATATTGTCGTCACCAGGGACCTGAACTTGACCTCCGAGGGCAATGCTTGCTCCCTCCTGGCCAGCGTTATTTCTGAGAATTAACTCCCC
This sequence comes from Candidatus Salivita marina, assembly GCA_038144425.1. Taxonomy (GTDB): domain Bacteria; phylum Pseudomonadota; class Gammaproteobacteria; order Pseudomonadales; family Azotimanducaceae; genus Salivita; species Salivita marina. The sequence continues at coordinate 15,607 of JAYQNS010000001.1, forward strand.
TTCGCGCCCCAGCTGAGCGAAAACCCCCGTCGCACCGCTTGCGTCGTTTATTGCGCTAACGAGGGCCTCATCAGAGGCGACGATGCCGCCCCCCGGCGCAACGATCTCTTGGCCGTTGATGGTCAGCCCTGCTCCTGCGTTCAGGTCAAAATTCGCAAAAACCAAGCGGGTTTCCGCCGACACCTGAACGCCCTGTTCTTGAAGTGCAGCTTGTCCGTTGAGCCACGTCGCCAACTCCACGGCAGAGCTCCGGCCCGCCCCGTTCACCGGAAGGGCCCCGCTTAGGACGCTGCCATTAAACTGGAGAGCCCCGTCGCGCAGGGCGTTGGTGGTCGCATCGGAAAGCCCACCGTCGGCCGCGACCCTAATTCCGCGATCTCCATCTAAGCGGAAGCCCCCCGCGGCGCTCTCAAGGGCAAAGGCTCCGGCCTCAAGGCTCAAATCGCGATAGGGCTCGGCGGGGTCCTGAGCTCGATAGCGAGCACGAGAGGCGAACCCATTATCTTCCTGAATGAGTGCAGCCTGCTCCGCCTCGCTGAGCGCTGGACCGGAGAGCAGGACGCCTTCTCGCGTCATAACGCGAAACTGCGTAGTGCTTTGCGTGGCGCCGCTTAGGCGCAGCTCCGCGCCTTCGCTTCCCGAGGGGAGCACAGTGATGGGCGAAGAGCCCCCGGTAAGCGCTCGCCCCGCACTTGGATCGGTGTTGTTTGGAAAGACGGCCTGGAGGGGCAAGGGGCCCTTGAGCGGTGCCGCCGCCTCCTGAAAGGTCACGGAGGCCCGGGCGGCCTGACTATTTAAAGCTTCTCCTCGAACCCGTAGCGGGTCCGCCGCTCCAAAGTGCTCGGCGCGGGTCAGGCTAAGCACCACGTCACCGGCCCCGCCCTTCGTTCCCCTCACCTGAAGGGTGACGGCGCTGCTGGAGTTCCCCTCGACGCGGAGCCCAACTCCGTCAAGTCGGACCACGCCGTCATCGTCCGCCATCACCTCCCGCTCCGGCCCTTCTAGGGTAGCGGGGACCCGGGCTAACCACCGTTGGAGGGCCGGGTCATAGCGGAGTTCAAAGTTGTCGACTACGGAGGCGTCCGGGTTCTCCAGCTGCGTCTCAAGGCTGAAGCCTCGAAGCGCATCGAGCCCAACCAACTGATAGTCAGGCTTTAGGGCAAAGAGCACCCGTCCTGTTTCACCATCTAGGCCCATGCCGGACTGGTGAAAACGATTCAATTCTTCGACGAGGCCCCGGGCTAGGGTGTCCAGCGTGCTCCGGGTGGGCTCCAGGACCTGTTCCCGAAAGGTCACCAGCCCCCCAAGGGTTCCCCCGGAAACGCCCGAAAGGCCCAGGCGCCCCTGGGAAGGATTGACCGGCTCTAGGTAAAAGGTCGCTCGATCCTCTGCAATCGGGTCCAGCTGCAGCCCCAGAATCCTGACCTCCCCGCCGGAAATTAGCGCACCGGCACCGGCGCTGTTGCCCAGGCGAACGGTGACTTCCCCACTGGAGGCTTCGCTGACGTCGAGGCGCACCCTTTCCGATAAATCCCGCAGGAGCTGATCCCGCTCATCGAGCAGGGCTGGGGGCTGCTTACTTAGGGCGTCGCGACGGCTGAGTTTCTGGTTAACGCCGCTGAGCTCCTGGGCCAAGGCATTAATCTCTGCCACCGTGGTACTAAGATCGGCCTCGGAACCGGCGGCCTGGTCATCGAGAAACGCATCAAGCGCTTGGAACCGATCTCCGAGGAGCGCCGCATCGCTGAGGGCGATCTCCCGAAGCGAAAGAGAACTTGCGTCTGCGCTCAGGGCGCTGAGGGAGGAAAAGAAACGGTCCATAGCACCGCTGAGCGCGCTGTCCTTGGCGGCAAAGCGATCGAGGATTCTCCCGGCATATTCAACCAGGGGCTTTTGCGCCGCCAGGTCACTCGTGCTGACCCGAAGCTGCTGCTCCGTGAAGGCGTCAAACTCTCGCTCAATGGACGCGAGACGCGCTCCCGTCCCCAGAAAGCTGGTACCAGCTTGGACCGGCTGATTCTGACTTATGGAGACGGTCTGCCGGGAATAGCCTTCGTTGTTGACGTTGGCAATGTTATTGGAAACGGTCGCCAGCGCCTGCTTGTAGACACTGATTGCTCCGCTGCCAAGGGAGAGAAGATCACTCACGGAGCAATCCGTCCCTTGAGCTCAACGGGACCCTTTTCCCTGCGATTAAGAGGCTTGGCGGAGGGCTCTTGCGTAAGAGGATGGGACTTAAGCCCGGGATGGAGCGAGAGGGCTGCTTCCGTGCTTTTTGCAGGCCCCTCGCGGCCTCCCCCCAGCTGCTGCGTCAGCATGGCCGACCGCCCGATCCCCCCGCGGCGTGCCATGACCGTCGCCAGCTCGCGGTCGTACATCGCCTCGTAGGTTTCCATGCTTTGAGAATTAAAGAGGTCGCTCTTTGTTACCGTTGCTCGCATGGATTTCATGACCATCTGCAGGAACATGGCTTCAAATTGCTGAGCCGTTTCCTGAAGGGCAGCGCCTTGGTCCCGCTGAGCTTTCGCCCGAAGCGCCCCGTAGGCGCCGAAATCGAGGGAGGAGCGAGCAACGGAAAGGTCGGGGCCGCCGTTCATCAGATCACCACGAGTTCGGCGCGATGGCTACCGGAGCTCTTTAAGGCCTCGAGAATGGCGATGAGGGACGAGGGCTTTGCCCCCACCGTGTTCACCGCCTCTACGATGTCCCGAAGCTCAACCCCCGGCTCGAAAAGGAACATGGGGACCGTAGGCTCTTCGACCTCGATATCTGCATTCTGAATCACCGCCGTATCCCCGCCACCAAAAGCATTGGGTTGGCTAACCTGGTTGGCGGCAGAGATACGAACGGAAATCGAGCCATGGTTTACGGCCGCTGCCGTAACCCGGACATTTCGTGAAATCACTACGGTCCCGGTTCGAGAGTTAACGACCACCCGCGCGGGCGGATCGGCGGGCGTTACTGCCAGATCCTCCACCATCCCCATGAAGGACACGCGCTGATCGAGATCGCGGGGTGCCAGAACCGCAATGGAGGCTCCATCGATGGCACGCGCCGTGCCCGCCCCAAATTGCCGGTTGATACCCTCCACGATCGCCGCCGCGGTCGAAAAATCGGGGGTCCCGACGTTCAGGACCACGTTGTCCGCAAAGCCAAAGGGGGTTTCCACTGCGCGCTCAACCAACGCGCCCCCGGGGATACGTCCCGCTGTGGGCACACCAATGGAAACGGAGGACCCCGCCGCCTCGGCGTCAATGCCTGTCACGGTCAGGGGACCCTGGGCCAGGGCATACACTTCACCGTCAACACCGAAGAGGCGGGTCATAATCAGATTGCCGCCCCGCAGGCTCTCGGCCTTACCAATGGTGGACACGTTCACATCCAACCGCTGCCCGGGCTTCGCGAAGGGCGGAAGCTCGGCGGTGACTAAAACCGCCGCCGCATTGGCCACGTCGAGCTGGCGCGGCTGCTGCTGGCTAATATCAAAATCGGACCGGCGCCCTTCCGTTGCCAAGGAGGCGCCCAAGCGGTCGAGCAGAGACTTCATGGTCTGAGACGTAAAGTCGATGTCGGCGCCGTCACCGGTTCCCTGGAGACCCACCACAAGTCCGTAGCCCACCAGCTGATTGCTTCGAACCCCGGCTACGGAGGTGAGATCCTTAATTCGATCTGCCCAGCTCGCCGCGCTTAAAAGAACCAAGATCGCTGCCATGAAGGTCCGCATACATCCTCCCTAGAACGGCCAGGCCGCATTGAAGAAGCGCGTGCCCCAGCCGGGACGCGCGGCCCGAGCTAAGTCGCCTCGACCTTCGTAACGAATCTGCGCATTCGCAAGGCGGTAGGAGAGCACCGTATTCATCTGCGAGATGTCCCGGGGACGAATAACCCCGCGGACCCGAACGCGCTCACTACCCTCCGTGAGGGCGAGGATCTTCTCTCCCTGAACCACCATGTTCCCATTAGGTAGGACTTCGACGATGGTTGCCGTAATGGAGCCTGTCAGGCTTGCGCTCTGACCGGAATTGCCCGTCCCCGTGCTCTCGCTCGTAGAGCCGTCGAACATTCCTGGAACGTTCACAAAGTCGCTGCCCGCGGAGAGGATGTCGACCTGTCCCGCGCTTAAAAAATCGTTCGTGCTCTCTCGGCTCGTAGTAACGCTCGCGCTACGGGTGGATTGGGTGGATTCCTGCAGCAGAATGGTGACCGTATCCCCTACCCGACTGGCGCGGGCCTCGCCGAACCATGCGGTCCGGCTGGACATGAAAAGGGACCCACTGGGCGCGCTGTCCACCGGCTCCGCGGCGGGCGGCACGGGGTTAAAATCCGGTTCAAAATCCTGTGGCGTGCTAGCACACCCGCCCAGCGCCAGGGCCACAAAGAAGAAGCTAAGAACCCGCATCATCAATCCGCCCTAGAGATTCTGGTTAAGGAAGCGAAGCATGCCGTCGGCAGAGGAAATCGCCTTTGAGTTCACCTCATAGGCTCGCTGCGTCTCGATCATGTTCACCATCTCTTCCACAACGTTTACGTTGGAGGCCTCAAGGGCCCCCTGCACGAGGGAACCGGCTCCGTTCTGCGCCGGGGTCAACACCTGAGGAGGCCCGCTAGCAGCGGTTTCCCGAAAGAGATTTCGCCCCAGGGGCTCAAGCCCTGCGGAATTCAAAAACCGGGTGATCTGAAAATTGCCCAGCTGCTGGGCGCCCCCGCCAAAGAGAGAGGCGGACACGGTACCGTCAGCACCGATCGTCAGGCTGGATACGTTCTGGGGCACGGTGAGTGGGGGCTGCAGCCGCGCCCCCGTGGACGTCACCACCTCACCAATGTTGGAGAGCTTAAAGCTCCCATCCCGCGTGTAAGCAAGGGTCCCATCGGGCTGGAGGATTTGGAAAAACCCTTCTCCCTGAATAGCAATATCAAGGGCATTCTCCGTGTTGATGAGGCTGCCCTGGGAATGCAACTTTTCCGTGGCGACAATACGCGTTCCCGTGCCAAGCATCATGCCCGTCGGTGCCTGCGTATCGACCCCAGTCTGGCCGCCGGCCTGGCGAATATTTTGGTAGAGCAGGTCTTCGAAAAGCGCCCGGTCGCGCTTAAAGCCCGACGTATTCACGTTCGCCAAGTTGTTAGAAATCACCGCCATGCGCGTCTGCTGCGCATCAAGGCCCGTCTTCGCTACCCACATGGACGCGTCCATGGCTGTCCTCCTAGCCTTTTGGCCTAAATCCCTAGGCGAGGCGCATCATAGATGCGCCCTGCTGATCTAAATCTCGAGTTTCCCGCATAATGCGGACGTTGGTTTCAAAGGAACGTGACAGGTCGATCAACCGGACCATGGCATCCATGGCGGAAGCGTTGGAGCCTTCCAAAGCACCTGCGGTTACGGAGACCACGCCCTGTCCTTGGGGAAGGTCCCCCCCCCCGACGCTATCTTCCTCGAAGGGAGTGAAAAGACCGTCGCTGCGCCGAACCATCCGGGCCGTACTGCTGTCTCGAAGATAGAGCTGACCAATCTGCACGGGCTCCGCTTCAGGAGCGAGCGGATCTGAGGCGTAGACCACCCCATCCGCGCCAAAGGTAACCTTGCTACCCGGTGGGACGGAAAGTGGCGCACCACCGGCCTCAAGAACGAGCTCCCCACCGCCCGTTTCCACAAGGCCTGCGTCATTAATGCGAAGATCACCGCGCCGGGTAAAAGCTAGTGCGCCGTCTTCCGCCTGCACCCCTAGGACCGTGGCTTCATTCATCATCAAATCCAAGGAACGCCCAGTTGCCATGGGCGTTCCAGGCTTCATGTTGATGATGTCCGCTTCAACGATCCGGGAGAGAAACCGGCTATCGAAACCGCTGCCGGAGACCTTAAGAGTCTCCAGCGCCGTTTCGTAGCTCTTTTTAAAGCCCACCGTGGATAGGTTCGCCAGCTCATTGGTAATGGACTGGCGCTCAAAGCGCTGTGCAGAAAGCGTATTGAGCGCTGTGAAGACCAACTTATCCATGGCTTAGCTCCTCGCCCGGGGACTTTAGTTCCGGATATTGATAATGGTCTGGGTCAGGGTGGAGCTCGTCTCAATAGCCTTGGCGTTGGCCTGGAAGTTCCGCTGGGCTGTGATCAGCTCCACCAGCTCTTCCGTCAGATCCACATTCGCCCGCTCAAGCGCACCGGCCTGTATCGATCCAAAGCCATCCCCGCCAGCTTCCCCTAAGGTCGGCTGACCGGAGTTCGTGGTTTCGAGATAGTTCGCATCGCCGATCTGCTTCAAACCGTTCGGGTTAGCAAAGTTCGTCAGGATGATTTTTCCAAGCGCCACCTGCTGTCCGTTGGTGTAGTTCGCCCGCACAACCCCAGAGCTGTCGATATCCAGACCGTCCAATTTCCCGGAGGGAAATCCGTCCTGAGAGAGCGACAACACGGAGAAGGGTTGGGAGAACTGGGTAGAATTTGTACCGTAGTCCACGTTCAAAACGATGGGATCGGAACCGTTCTGAGGATCGAAGGGGGTGTAAGCCGCACCCTCCTTGGGAGAGATGAGACGACCACTGGTATCAAAGGTCAGCTCACCCTTGTCGAGGTAGACGGGAACCCAGTTAGGCGTACCTTCGATCGGCACGATCGTTTCGTTGCCATCGCCGTCAACAAAGATTGGGTTTCCGTCCGCATCTCGCGCCTGCTGAAGAATGGTGACGTCGGGAACATCCCCCCGCTCCTGGGTCGTAACCGCCAATCCAAAGTTCGGGTGGCCGTTAACGTTGATAAAGGAGTCCCGGGACGCCGTACCCGAGGTGAAGGTGAAACGCTGGGCATCGATGTCAAAGCGTACCTCAACCCCTGAGACCTTCCGGCCATCTTCGGTTTGAATCAGGTTCACCCGATTCTGCACCTCCGCGGCAAAGGTATCGCCGGTGTAAGCGCCAGGGGGAATGGTGATTTTCCCGTCCACTCCATCCACCGTGACGGAAATGACGTTGTCCTGAAAGGTGACCGGGAAGGTCCCGGAGGTGTCGACGCCGGTCCGGGAACCGGTAGTAATAGCTGGGACACCGGGCAAACCGGTCCCCGAGCTCACCAGGATCTCGTCAGCAACCTCCTCAGCGAAGCCTAGAACCTGACCGGCCCGAACGTTTGCCAGCCCAATATCTAGAGGAGTCGCTTGAAGCAGATCGTTCACCAACTCTACGGGGACCACATCCCCCGTGGGATTACCGTCGTTGTCGAGATAGCGATAGAGGGGCTGGATATCAATGGTGGACGCCTCGCCCGTCGTCCCGCTCTTGAATACGAAGCGACGCTCATCTCGAAGGTATTCAACCTTGATCCCCGAACGTTGCTGATCCGGGTCTAGGCGGAAGTCGCCGTTCGGCACGAGGGCGTCGCTTAAAAAGGCGCCCAGGGTCACGGAGGCACCCACGGAAATGGTTTCCGAAGTCGCACCAAAGCCAAGCACTAGGTTCTCCGCTGCCGACCCATCCAGTTCCCCGGCAGCGCCAGGTGCGGCGTCGGGATTTGCTAGGTTCCAGCCGGTGACACGAATTTGAGAGATATCGTCGTCAAAGTCGCTACCAGAAGGCTTAAATTGGATCGCCCGCTCCCGAATGTTGTAGGAAACCGTCATCTGGTCAGCAAGGGTAACTTCAGCAACCGGGGGCGTTGCCGCCGGATCCGCTGCGACCACAACGGTGCTTGCCATCGCGAGATTGATGGCGTCCACAATATCCGACGGCAGCATGGTCGTTGCCGTTTTATCAGCGGGAATGGCAATTTTGATGACGTGCGACGTTTCCACCGCATTTTCATCAATCGTGGTGATTCTAAAGGCTCGATCGGAAGGGCTGCTAAAGTCGAAAAACTTCTCGTCACCAAACTGATCGTTCAGCGCAAGGGTAATGGCGTTTGCAAGCCCGGCCCCATTGAGCTGTGAAGACTCCGTTGCGTCGAGGTCGAGGGAGACATCGACAAAATTGCTCCCATCGACGCTTACGCGGAACAGATCCTGACCGCTCAACGCGCCGTTTTCCGCAATAGTGTTCCTCGTGGGGTCCGCCACGGAAAGCGCAGCATCAGCTGTCTCGGACAGGCCCGTCACCGTGATTGGAATCAAGTCCGTGCTGCCGAAGTCAGCGCCGTTCTGCATGAAACCCCCAGTCCATGCGCCAGCCTGGGACGCGACCTGAGATTTCTGCTCGTCCAACGCATATTTTGGATGCGCCGCATTCGGGTTGAAGGTCGGATCCACCGCAGCCGGATCAGCCGACAGCTGTCCGAACTTATTGATGTACAACACCTCATTTTTATCGTTCTTCGCCTTCAAGAGCGCCGGCTCAATTTCCCGGTCACCAATGAAGATCCGCGTTTGCCACTTGTTCGTTGGGTCGGTGACGGTCGCGTTCTGAGTTTTGTAGTAGTAGATCGTTGCGATCGACGCGTTACCTAGGGAGTCGAACACGGTGATAGAAGTCGACTTGTTGTAGGTTTCGGGATCGTCACGATCAAACTCGTAATTCGCCTGCCCGCTGGTGAAGATTGCCCGCTCCGGGATGATTTCCGCATCCGCGGGCAAGTTCACCCCGAGGAGGAGCTGGCTCGAAGCCTTCGGCTCGCCGCTCGTTTCTGGCAGCTGCAGCGAACCTGCCGCGTCGATGCTCGTGCTGGTTACCGATCCGTCCTCGTTAACCGGGAAGACCTGGAGGAACTGGCCAACGGAGTCGACCACGTAGCGATCGTTGTTAACGGAGAAGCCGCCGTTTCGGGTGTAGACCGTCTGGTTAGAGGTGAGATTCGGCTTCAATGCAAAGAAGCCCTGACCGGAAACCGCCAGATCGAGAGAGTTCGCAGAGTTCACGATATTTCCCTGACTAAAGACCTGGGAAATTTCTTTAAGGTTAACCCCCTGCCCCACCACGCTGGAGTTCTTTTGGAGAGGCGAGGTTGCAAAAATATCCCCGAACTGAGCCCGGGACTTTTTGAAACCAATCGTTCCCACGTTAGCAATGTTGTTACTCGAAACCCCGAGCTGAGCACTCGCTGCGTTCAAACCCGTTAGTGCGGTGTAGAAGGACATAGCCCACTCCCTACTTGATTAACCAGCCCCAGGGCTGGGACCTAAACTAGTTTCCAATTCGCTCCACTTCGCCGAGGCTTAAGACCGCCCCGCCAAGCAGTTCGAGTTCTATGGTTCCCGCGCCATCACGACGAATGCCGCTCACTTCAGAGAAGACCTTCACGGGTTCGCGCGACACCTGCCCCCCAAGGGCGACCATCGCCTCTAGGCGGTAGGCCCCGGCGCCGGCTTCTGTGCCGGCGTTATCCAAACCGTCCCAGGCAAACTCAAAGGTCCCGGGGGGCTGCTGCCCAAATTCAATGGTCCTGACCGTGTCCCCCGCGGCGCCAACCACATTGACGAAGACCGCATCCGCGCCAGAAGGCAAGGAGAGATAGCCAGGAAGATCGGCGCCGCTCTGGCGGAAGGCCTGCCCGCTGCTGACCGCAACGGAACGCCCAATGAGGTTGGACGCTTGGAGCACGTCGTTTTCTTTCCTGCTCGTCACAAAATTATCTAAGGACCCAGACATCGAAAGCGTTGCCTCGAGGGTCGAAAACTGGGCCAGCTGAGCGACAAACTGCTCATTCTTCATGGGGTCTAAAGGATTCTGGTTTTGGAGCTGGGTCGTGAGCAGCTTCAGGAATTCCTGACGTCCCAACTCGTCATTGTTGGGCGCGCTGGAAGCAGCCTTGCGCTCATCGAAGCTTGCGAGACCCGTGGGAAGACTTTGAGTGACCTGGGCAACCATGGCTTAGCTCCGAATCACTTCAAGAGTTTTCAGCATGAGCTGGCGCGTGGTGTTCACCACTTCCACGTTGTTCTCAAAGCCCCGAGAAGCATCGAGCATGTCCACCATTTCAGAGACAGGATTAACGTTGGAGAGATAGACGTAGCCTTTTTCGTCGGCCTTAGGATTACGCGGGTCAAAGCGGCTAACGACAGGGGTCGGATCATCGGAGATCCCCGCAAGTTTGACGCCCCCAACCACTGGTGCCCCTTGATGGAGCTGCTCTTTTCGCAGAAGCGCTTCGAAAACCGCCCGCTTCGCCCGAAAGGCTTCCGCCTCCGATGAGGCCTCGGAGCCAACGTTCGCCAAATTGGAGGCGATGGTGTTCATGCGAACGGACTGCGCGTTAAGCGCCGTCCCTGCTATGTCGAAGACCCGCTGGAGGTCAAACCCCGCCATGCTCATTCTCCTCGAAGCGCCCGACGAAGGCCGGAAACGCGGTTGTTTAGGAAATCGAGGGTCGCCTGATATTGCGCGGCCGCCGCACCGAACTGGGCCTGCTCCACGGAAGACTCGACGGTGTTACCGTCAGCGGAGGCATTTAAGGGAATTCGGTAAACCAAACCATCCCGGTCCCGATCACCCCCTACGGAGAAGTGCTGGTGATGGGTGGTTTGCAGGGCGTCACCGGTGGCCGAGGCGAGCACCGTTTTAAAATCCAGATCCCGGGCCTTGAACCCTGGGGTCTGCGCATTGGCAATATTCTGAGAAAGCAGATCAATTCGCTGGCTCCGTAGCGACAGCGCCTGCTCGTGAATGCCTAGAATGTTGTCAAATCGCGCCATAGCGCCCTCAAGTTATCTTCCTTCGCGCCGAATATTTGCTTCGAAGGCGGTTCTTCTCTCCGGTGAAGTTGCAGGGGCCATGCCAAGGCGCCGTGCCTTACTTCATCTAATTGATATCCATGTATTTTTTACTCCCCTAGGGAAGCGAGCTGCCCGACCCGGGAAGCCTCGGCGGCAAGGCCTTGCCGCCTAAAGGGCAAGGCCTTGCCGCCCTGCCCCTTAGCCACATCGGCTAGACCGGGCTTTCACGGAGGCGCACACTGACTTGCAGGAGAGGAGTCGACATGCGCAGAGCCACGGCAAATCGGGCAAGGCGCCGCTCGCTGATGGCGGTGTTCGTCTTCCTGCTTGCAGCGGGAAACGCGGGTGCCCAAAACGAAACGCCCTTTGAGGCGCTTCGGGAGGCGGCAGCGATTTTTGTGGCAAAGGAGCTCGCGCTCTCCCTGGAGGAGGTGCATGTGCCCCCTCTCGATCGCCGGGCGCGGGTCCCAGAGTGCACCGAAGCTCTGGCCTTTCGCTGGCCCTTTTCGAGCCGAGGAACGGTGGAGGCCTTTTGCCCGAGCGGCAACGCGCGACTTTTCCTGCGCGTCATCGCGAGCAACGAGTCCGGTCCACCGTTTCTCGGGCTTCCGGGAGCCCACAGTTGGGTAGTGAAAAGCCGGCACCAAAGCGGGGACCTTTTAAAGGCGGAAGATCTCCTCCCGTCTTCTGAGGGGGGCGCCAGCACTCCGTCCTATCGGGGCCCGGCGCCCACGGGGCCTTTCCGCTTAAGGGTTTTGGAGCCCCTTGCGCCCGGGGCCACCGTGCCGGAAGCAGCCGTGCGCCTAGAGCGTAAGGTGCTCAAAGCTCAGGCGAGTCTCTCAGCCAAGCTACGGCTCCCCCACCCGCAGCTAAGGGAAGCTTGGGTTCCCGCCAAGGGCCTGGCGGGAGATACGCTTAGCCCCGAGGACCTTCCATCCCTCGTCGCGCTTGCCCGCCCCCTAAGAGCGGGGGCCTTTTTGCGCCTCAGCGATCTATCGAGCGCTGTACTCGTGGAAAAGGGCAGCGCCGTTCGCGTGGCTATTGAGCAGGGCCTCCTGGTCTTGCACGCTGACCTTATTTCTGAAGAGGACGGCGCTCTCGGGGAACGAGTGGTACTGGTCAATCCAGAAACCGGGCGGCGGCTCGAGGCGGTAGTGACGGGGCCGGGGCAGGCAGCGCATAGCCCCTAGAGGGAGGCGCCCATTTTCGTTACAGTTATCCGCGGGGCTGACGATTAAGTCTCTGAAAGTTAGGGAAAAGTTTTTTTGGAAAAAACCTAAAGGTTTCCCTGATGCTGTCGATTAGCCCCCTAAGAGCCATATTTTAAGGCGAGGAAAAGCCATGGCAGATCCCATATCCGGAGTCGGTGGACGGAGCCCGCAGGCACTTCGTTTGGCGGAGGCGGACAGCAAAAAGAACGCGGAGGCGGACTCGGTTCAAGGCGGTGAAAGCGCAGGCGCCCCTCCGCAAGACCGCGTTGAGCTGAGCGAGGGGCTTAAGAGCGCCAGCAGCGAGGCAGTTTTTGATGCGGAACGGGTCGCGGAGCTTCGTCAAGCCATCGCCGACGGCCAATACCCGCTCGACGCAAAAAAGATCGCCGAGAGCTTCGCCAGCATCGAGGGCCTTCTGTAGGCTAGGCCACTGCTGACCGCTCAAAGGATCGCCCGCAGGTGAATGTTGAAGACTCTGCTATCGCCCTGACAGAGCGGCTCGCCCGCCTTCTCGAAACCGAGTTCGAAGCGTTGTCAGGCCGCGACCTTGAGCGCCTCGAAAGCCTTACGGAGCAGAGGGAAGGGCTCCTGAAGCAACTTCTTTATTTTAAGCAAACCAACCAAGAGCGCTGGACAAGCGAAGCCTTTAGCAACGTTCGAAGTGCGCTAAGGAATTGTCAGGAACTTCATAAGCGCAACGAGCTGCTGCTTGCGCGGCAGGTCGAAGCCGTGCGGGAAGCGCTAGGAGTCCTGCGCAAGAGCAGCGACGACGCCGATCTCTACGACCGCCTGGGCCGCCTAGCTCAGCGCCGGAACCATCTCTTCAGCGATGACGTTTAGGCACCCTAAAGCTCCGCACGCACCTTCCGATTGTTTCTCCTAGCACAGGTTGTAACGGCACCGGCCCAGGAGAGCTTCCCATGAATCTACGCAGTCCAAAACTGGCCCTTCTGGTCGGAGCCTTGACCCTTCTTGAAGGCTGCGCCGTTGCCGCCAGCCCAGCGCTAGGCCTAGGGGGCGCTCGGCAGGCTGCGGGAGAGGCTCTGCGCCTGAGCGAGCGAGGCGCGCAGCTGGTCGGCATTGGTTATGCGGTGATTAGCGTACAAAATCACGCTAACCCGGAGCAGCGTCGCCTGCTAGCCATTCGTTCCTCAAAGCTCGACGCGTATCGCGCTCTCGCAGAACAGGTCTTTGGTCAGTACCTCGACGCCGACACCACGATCGCCGAAATGATGATCGAAGACGATCGCTTCAAAGCAAAGGTGGAAGGCGTAATCTACGGCGCCCGGCTCGTTTCCATTGAGCCCGTCGGCGACGACAGCTATCAAACCACCCTCGCCCTTGATCAACACGTCGTTCAGGATCTCCGCGCTCTGTATCTGGGCTATTTCTCCCAAGTGGGTAACCCGAGCTAGGTTTGGGGCCATGAATCGTTCCGGAATCGCATTAGCCCTCCTGCTGATCAGCCAAACCCTCGCCGCGGCGAGCGCCGAGAGCCGGCTTGAAGCCGCGAAAAATGCAATGGTTGACCAAGCTCTCAGCCAGCCGACCCGCGTTCACAGCGCCGCCTGGATCGACGAAAACGGCGTCCTTCACGAACAAAATCGCTTCCAAAGTGAAGGGACGGTGCGCGGCATTCGTATGCTGAACTATCTTCCGAAGGCCGAGAAAAGTGGCCCGGAGCTGGATCCAGCGCAGTCTCTCCTCGCGGTGGAGCAAGAGGAGACGAACCAGGCCCCAGCGGAGCCCGCGGCAGAAGCCGCCTGTGAAAGCCTTCCGGGGCTCGCGCAGGTCGCGGTACTCGATCTAGAAATCTTAACCTCTCCGAGAAGCGGAGCCGCTGGCTACGCCCGGCAGCTAGAGGCAGAAACCCGCCGCCTCCTGCTCCGGCGCTTTGAAGGGGCCGAGGGCTGGCGCCTTGCTCCACGCCACGAGGGCGCCCAGCTTCAATCGCCCTACGAGCGAGCAGTCTATGAAGGTCCCGTGAATCGCCGTCCCCTTCAGCTGACCCTAGCCCTGGCCGTACGCGAGGCTAAGCAGGGCCCGCGATGGTGGAATCTTGCAGCCAAGGCCGCGGCACCCTTGAAAAGGAACTTTGGCCCCTATCGGCAAAGGCAACCTGCCCTAGCGCTGGACCTTGAGCTTCGCCTTTCCGCTGCGGGAGACCCAGCCTTTCTTTGGGCCGGCTACGATAGCTTCCCCCTAGAAAGTCGTGGCAACGACTGGTCCCCTAAGGTCTTGCCAAGCGATGTTCGGCGCATTTACGAAACCCTGAATCAGTGGTTTTCAGCTCTAGACGCTCGTCAGCGCTGCGAGGCCCCACGGTACGCGGTCCAGCGGCAGGTTCGTGGCCAGTTCGTGGTCAGTGGAGGCCGGCAAGCGGGGCTCAAGCCTGGGGATAAGGTGATTCTTGCCGATGGCCTAAGGACCCCGGAGGACGTACTCAACCAAGGCGTAGATAGCACCATGGCACTCGCGGAGATTCGATGGGTCGACGAAGAAGAAGCGGGGCTCACGGTGCTTTCCGGGCCACCCCCTCTCCAGTGATCATCTCGTTGCCATCCCCCTTTAATCGCGTTCGCGAACGAGCATGAAGGGGTGTTTGGCCGAGAGGAAAGCTCGACACGAGCGGGATCCTTGGTAGGTATAAACGATGCAGCCATAGGAGCTGCTCATCGCTAGGGTGGAGCGGGTCCAAAAGTTTTCCACGGGCAAGGCGGGAAAGACCGTGGGATTAAAAGCTGGGAAAGCACAGTCCCGTTCTCGGAGGGCCCGCATCTCTTCCGCCTTTGGAAGGCGCCAGCGCCCGCTCGAAGCTGCGGATATCTCCTCCGCATACTGATGCGCATCGAGAAAGCTCAGGCGCTGAACCTCTCCCCGGCACTCCCCGTTGACGAAACGCTGTCCCGCCGCGCAGCGATAGAACCAGGGCTGAACCGCTGGGTTTGAAACCAGACCATTACCCTCGTCGCTAAACGCGCCTAGATCCCCCGCGGCTAAATGATCTTCGCAGTGCGGCAGGTAGGTAGGGTCGCTATCTGTGCATGCGATAAGGGCCAGCACGGTAAAGAAGATCCCGCTCGTTCCGAATAAACGCTTTAGAAAGCCGTGTCTCACGAGGGTAGCCATTAAGTTTTCTCCGAACCGTTGTATAGTGTTTCGGCAATCTCTTTCCGGCAACCGAGGTTGCCAACCTAGCCTAGTTTGCAGGATTTAGGCTAACGAATTGCAAGGATGACTGACCATGGATATCGCAACCGTAGTCGGACTCTTGGGCGCCTTTGCCATGGTGCTCTTGGGTATCCTTAACGGTGGATCCCTCGATAAGTTCGTGGACGCCACCAGCATCTTTATCGTTGTTGGCGGCGGCCTCATGGTCATGATGATGCGTTCGACGCTCGCGGATTTCCTTAAGCTAGGGGGCATCATCGGCAAAGCCTTCGGAGCAAAGGTCGACGACCCAGTTGATCTGATCAACCAACTCGTTGAGCTGGGCACGCTTGCCCGGAAGGACGGCATGATTGCCCTTGAGGGCCAGGAGATCAGCAACCAATTCCTGGCTAAGGGTATTGGAATGCTGGTCGATGGCACCGATGCCAAAATGATTAAAAGTTCCCTGACCAATGACATCGGAGGGATGAAGCAGCGCCACGAGATGAGCGCGGCGATTCTCGACGCGGGGGAAAAATACGCCCCGGCCATGGGCATGATTGGCACCCTCGTCGGCTTAGTGAATATGCTTTCCGCAATGGACGATCCCAAGTCCATCGGGCCGGCCATGGCCGTCGCCCTACTCACCACCATGTATGGGGCTATCCTGGCGAATATGATTTTCGGGCCCATGTCAGAGAAAATTAAGGACTACTCGGCCCGGGAAGCCACGAACTGCGCTCTTATCATTGAAGGGATCATGTTCATTCAGTCTGGCGGCAATCCTCGCTTGATGGGTGATCTCCTCGCCTCCTTTATCGCGCCCAAGGCACGGGCGTCCCTGGCTGCAGGCTAAGCCACCATGGCTGAGGCAGCAGAAGAGCCCGTCGAAGAGCCGATCCCCGCGGAGGACGGAGAAGCCGAGGAAGCAGCGGCGGACGACGGCGGTGATGAGGAGGGTGGAGAGGACTGTCCAAATTGTCCTCCCGCCGGCGCGCCACTGTGGATGGCAACCTTCGCCGATATGATGTCCCTATTGCTCTGTTTCTTCGTGCTTATCCTTTCCTTCGCAGAGATGAACGTCCCGAAATACAAGCAAATCAGCGGCTCCTTACAGAGCGCGTTTGGTATTCAGCGTATCGTGCCCGTGGTGGAGCCGCCCAAGGCACAGAGCTTAATCGCAAAGGCCTTTACCCCCTCCGTTGCCCAGCCCACCCCGGTGGAAACCATTCGCCAGCAAACCACTGACGAAACCCAGCCCGACCTCGAGAAGAAGCTGGAAACGAAAACGGAGGACTACCCAACCCCGGAGGAGAAGGCCCAACTTGAGCAAATGCTCGCGGAGGAGATCGCCAAGGGCCAGGTTGAGGTGCGCATTGAGGACCAGGAACTGGTCGTCGAGATGAAATCGCCCAATATCACCGGCGGCCGCGAGGCAGGCGATTCGGGTCGCATGGCCGGAGCGCCTATCAGCCGCGAAGCCCTAAACACCTACGCAAAAATTGCTGAAGCGCAGAGTCAGATGGATCGAGACCTTACGGTGCTCGCGCCGGAACCCACGGTGGCCAGCAGCCAAGGCGACGGCGACGCGTCGGGCGGCCCTGCCGACGGAGAAAACGCGGGCGGCCTGCCAGGCTCGGGGGCGACGGCAAGAGCGCAGATGATCTTTACGCCCGGCTCCGCGCCGATCTGTCGGAGGAAATTGAGGAGGGCCTTGCGGAGGTCGAGCGGGAAGGGGATTCGGTTATCGTGCGGCTCGCAGACCAGGGATCCTTTAACTCAGGGAGCGCGGACCTGCAGGCCTCCTTTTTGCCCCTTCTCCGTCGGACGGGACAGGCCCTTACGCAAGGCGATGGCAAAATCAGCGTGAACGGCCACACGGACAACGTGCCCATGCTCTTTAACGACCGCTTTAACTCTAACTGGGATCTCTCTGCAGCTCGGGCGGCGGCGGTGGCAGACTTCCTCCTTGACGAGTTTCCCGCAAATCCCGCATCCATGACCATCAGCGGCTTTGCGGACAGCAAGCCCATTGCTGACAACGGAACCCCCCAGGGTCGCGCGCAAAACCGTCGCATCGAGATCATCGTCGAACCCAGCTAGGGCAACTGGCATAGAGCTTGCTCCCTTTCCTTTAAAGCCAAGCCTCAGGGGCTCTCCTCGGGGATTGTGACGGAAAGGACGACAATGGCGACGGCAAATCTGTCGGATTACCGACAAATCCTCATGCGCTTTGATCCGAGCGCCCTGGGCATTCCAGCCCTGGTGCTGCTGATCCTGAGCATGCTGATTCTGCCCTTCCCTCCTTTTCTCCTCGATATTCTGTTCACCTTTAACATCATCTTGGGCTTGGTCATTCTCGTAGTGGCCATCAACACCTACAAACCCCTTGAATTCTCAGCCTTTCCCGCCACCCTGCTTTTGGCAACCATGCTCCGCCTTGGGCTCAACGTGGCCTCAACCCGGGTCGTACTGGTGAATGGCCATGAGGGCACGGACGCGGCCGGTAAGGTCATCGCAGCCTTTGGGGAATTTGTCATCAGCGGCAATTACCTCGTGGGTTTCATCGTCTTTGGCATCTTGATGATCATCAATTTTATTGTGGTGACGAAGGGCGCCGGGCGGGTTTCGGAGGTGATCGCCCGCTTCACCCTTGACGCCCTTCCGGGAAAGCAGATGGCGATCGACGCCGATCTTTCCGCGGGCATCATTGATCAGGAGAGCGCCAAGGCTCGCCGGGAAGAGATCTCCCAAGAATCGGACTTTTTCGGATCCATGGACGGCGCGTCAAAGTTTGTTCGTGGGGATGCGGTGGCGGGCCTGCTCATTTTGATTATTAACATCATCGGCGGCCTCGCCATTGGAATGTTCCAGCACGACCTCAGCTTCAGCGACGCGGGGCGGATCTACGTGCTCCTCACCATCGGAGACGGACTCGTCGCACAGATTCCGTCCCTTCTGCTATCTCTCGCAACGGCTATCGTGGTTACGCGCGTAACGACCTCGCAAAGCATGAGCGAGCAGGCGGCGGTACAGCTCGCCAATCCCACTGCGCTCTACGTCGGGGCGGCGATCCTCACGGTTCTAGGCATGGTTCCGGGGATGCCACACCTCGTTTTCCTCATGCTGGCCGGTGGCGCCGCCGCCCTCGCCTTTGCCCTGCAGCGAAAGGCGCAAAGCGTTGCCTTTGAAGCCACGGAAGCAGAGCAAGAGCGCCAGGCAAAACCGAGCACGAAAGAATTAGATTGGGATGATCTTGATACGGTAGACCTCATCGGTCTTGAGGTGGGCTACGGCCTCGTTCCGCTCGTAGACAGCGACGCCGGGGGCCAGCTCATGACTCGTGTCCGCGGTGTGCGAAAAAAACTTTCGGCGGAGCTAGGCTTTCTGGTTCATCCGGTTCGTATCCGCGATAACCTTGACCTAGGGCCGAACGAGTACCACATCATCTTAAAGGGCGTGGTACGGGCCAAGGGAGAAGTCCGCCCCAATCGGGAACTGGCCATTGATCCTGGACACACCCATGGCCAGATTGAGGGAATTCCCACCCGGGAACCCGCCTTCGGCCTCGA
Organism: Candidatus Salivita marina; assembly: GCA_038144425.1. Lineage (GTDB taxonomy): Bacteria > Pseudomonadota > Gammaproteobacteria > Pseudomonadales > Azotimanducaceae > Salivita > Salivita marina. The sequence continues at coordinate 34,168 of JAYQNS010000001.1, forward strand.
CGCCCTCTGGATTGAACCCTCCCAGCGCGATTACGCCAGAACCCTGGGCTACACGGTGGTGGACGCCAGCACCGCGATTGCTACCCACCTTAATGCCCTCCTTCGGCAAAACGCCTCGGAGCTGCTCTCCCATGATGAGTCCCAGCAGCTTCTCGATAAGCTCGCCGAGCGAGCACCCAAGCTTGTGGAGGATCTCGTTCCCGATCGCCTGCCCCTTGGGGCCATCACCCGGGTGCTTCAGCAGCTTCTCGCAGAAGGCGTCCCGGTCAAGGATATGCGGACCATCGTAGAGGCCCTTTCGGAAGCGGTGGAACGTACCCAAGATCCGGACCAGCTGACCGCGCTGGTGCGCCCGCGCATCGGGCGCATGATCATGCAGCCTCTGCTCGACGAGCAGACCCAGCTCAACGTTCTCACCCTTGAACCGGAATTTGAGCAGCTGCTCCACTCAATCTTGCAGCAGAGCAACGATCTGCAAACGCTGGCGATCGATCCCAAACTCGCGGAGGGGCTCTTCCGCTCTCTCCGAACCGCCTTCGCCGAAGCAGAGGCGGAAAACATTGCGCCGGCGCTCGTGGTATCTCCTCCCGTACGTCCCTGGCTTGCCCGGGTACTTCGCCATCGCCTTCCCGACCTTCCGGTGCTGGCCTATTCAGAAATTCCTGACGATACGGCCATTAAGGTGGTCGGCACCGTCGACGCTCAACGGACGGAATAAGCTATGGAACTCCATCGCATTGTGGCTCCCGACGCCAGTAAAGCCACCGCCGAAGCCCTACGGCTCTACGGCCCAGAGGCACTCGTCATCTCCACCCGGCGCCTAAAAAATTCCCGGACGGAGGTCATCGTAGCCACGGAAGAAACGGAGCATGCTGGCGGGCTAGACCCGTCTAACAGCGCCGCCGAGCCTTTCCAAGACCGCGAGTCCGAGGCTCAAGGAGGAAAGGCGTTCAAAGCCGCTTTCGAAGCCCAGCTTGAGACGCCTGAACGCGGTGAAGCCAAAGCGGCCTTTCTCCGAGCCACGGTGGAAGATACGGTCCCGGCGAAGGAACCGGCAGACGAAGGGCTTTTGCTACTTAACGCGATCCACGAGGAGCTGGCCCGACTACGTTCCGAGGTGGGCGCCCTCAAAACTGAGCGGCGGGAACTGGTCCAATTCCAGGACAAGGACCGCCTTGAAGCCCTGGGCCTTCCGGAAGAATCGCTAACGTCAATCTTAGAAGCGCTGGCGGAGGGCTCGCTGCCGCCCCTTCCGAAGCTGAGCGATGGCGCCGGGGCCCAGGCCCAGTGGCTGGCCCAGCTGCTAAAGAGCGCGGATGAATTGAGCCCCCTACGGGGCACGCACATCCTCCGGGCAGAGGACCCGCGGGTGCAAGTAGAGCTCGCCACGGCGCTTGCAAAGCAGGGTGAGCAACGTTACGGAAGCGGCGCGACCCTCCTCATCGCCGTGGGGCAGGACGACGCCCACTGGCGCCAGGTGACCCAGGCTGCGCTTGCAGAGGGGCTCCAGGTGCTCCGGGCTCGCGACGGGCTTCAGGTGTCCAGCCTGCTCGCTTATGACAATCTCGCGAACCCGCTGCGCCTGCTCCTCCCCGCCTCCGGGGAGGAGGCCGATGCGCTGCGTCGCGAGCCCACCCTGCAGAGCGTTCCTAGACATCAAATTCTTCCTGCCCACCGCCTGACTTCGTCCTTTCTTGGGACGCTCCTTGGAGGTTCGGAAACGGACACGGTAATGGTCCACCGGTTTCACAAGGACGTGCCCTTAGAGCACTTTGTCGCTACGATGCTCAAAGCAGGAAAGGGCGTATCAGTGCTGCAGGAAGAAAACGGCAGCTTGAGTGAAGGCCTCACCGCCTCCCTCAGCCTCATGGCGGCCTGGGCAGCAAGGGAGCAGACCACGCCAGTACAGCCCGAAGCGGGGACGGCCAGCCCTTGGCCCCTCGCCTTACACGGATAGCAATGGGGGACCTATGGGGCTCAAGGGCAAAGCCGGCACCCAACCTCGCGTGATCGGCGTCGCCAGTGGAAAGGGAGGCGTCGGAAAGACGTCCATCGCCGTTACCTTAGCGACCGTGTTCGCTGAGGAGGGGCGACGCACCCTTCTTCTTGATGCTGACATGGGGCTTGCGAACAGCCAGATCCTTCTTGGATGCAGTGTTCCTCGGCACATGGGACACGTGCTGGAAGGGAAGGCTGCTCTTGAAGATATTCTTGTGGAGGTCCGGCCTAATCTACACCTCGTCCCGGGCGCCTCCGGAGTGAAAACTCTGGGCGCGCTTGATGAAACCATGACCCACCACGTGATTCGCGCTTTCTCCTCCCTGGACCGGCCCGTGGACGTCATGATCGTCGATATCGCCGCGGGGATTTCCCCCTCCGTTCTGACCTTCCTAAAGGCCTGCCAGCAACAGCTCATCGTGATGAAGGATGAATTCAGCAGCATTGCGGACGCTTACGGCTTGGTGAAGGTCCTCGCTGAGGACCTCCCCCTTGCGGGTATGGCGCTCGTGCCCAATGGGGTAGAAAGCCAGGGCGCGGGGGAGCGCCTTCACGCCCATTTCTCCAGCGTTTGCGAACGTTTCTTCGGTCAGGGCATCCGCTTCGGGGGCTGCGTTCGCCAGGATAGCTGGATGGGGGAAGCGCAACGACGGCAGCAACCGCTTGTCGCGCTGGCGCCCTCCTCCCAAGCGCTCACGGATATCCGGCATCTTGCCCACAAGCTCTATGAGACGAAGCTCGGTCCCCTTAGCGGAGATACGCAATTTTTCTTTGAACGACAGTTAGCTGCTCCGGTACCCGCCTGATGCGTGACGCCTCTGAATACGAAAGCATCCAGCAAGGGACGAGCGACGAAAATCGGCTCGCGCAGCTACGCCTCGTTCGTAAAGTGGCAGTGCATTTAAAGGCCCGGGTGCCTGATTTTGTTGAGGTTGATGACCTTGTTCAATACGGGATCATTGGCCTCCTGGAAGCGGAAAAATCCTTTGACGCGAGCAAGGGGATTCCCTTTGACGCCTTCGTTCGCCAGCGGATTAGGGGGGCGATGATCGATGAAATTCGCCGTATGTCGGATATTCCGCGGAGCGCGGTTGCCAATCTCAAAGCCCATGGCGAGGCCAGCAAGCGACTTGCCGCAACCCTCGGCCGGGAACCTACCCAAGCCGAAGTGGCCGCGGAACTCGGCCTCTCCGACGAAGCGTTTCAGAACGAGCGCACCCACGCTCATCGCTTTCAAACTCTGGCCTATGAGGATGTGGAGCAGGAAGTCGATGGGGTCACCGCGGCTCCGGAGCTGGATCCCTCCGTCCTTGTCGCCGACCAGGAAGGCCTAGAGGCCCTTGAAGAGGCGATAGGCGCTCTACCGGAGCGAGATCAGCTGATACTGCAGCTTTACTACGTCGAGGAATTAAACTTGAAGGAAGTTGGGGCCGTGATTGGAGTCTCCGAATCCCGGGTTAGCCAACTCATCACGGCTAGCGCTTCGAAGCTGCGCCAACTCATTGCGTGCTAAACTAGTCGCCTAAGGGGAAGGGGTAAAACGACCATGGCACTATTTGGAAGGTCAAAGGATACGCAAAAAGAGGCGATGATCGCGGCGAAGCGGGATTTTGAAACCGTGTCCGATCCTGACGCCCCGGGGTCCGTTCGACGAATCCGCAGCCGCGTTTCGCTTCGGTGCAAGGCCCTTCTCGACAAAACCTTTGTCGAGGGCGCACAGAAGACGGAGCGCCATGAGCAAGCAACAATCGTCGCTATCAACGAAGGTAAGCCGCAGCCGGAAGCGCCCAAAGCGCGGGCCTTTGGCACCGTTCCCGCCTTTGACCATGAGGTGATGGCGTTCCTCCCGCAGGAGGTGGCTGATCGAGCCTTTGACCTCGGTCGGCGCTACCAGCGCGTTGAGATCGACGCTAAGCAAGCCATCGATTACATGCAGGCACTGGCTGACGAGCTTTGTGCCACCCTCCAGGTTGATCCTCCCTTTGAGGCCCTACGCTTTCTTAGAGATGAGATCGCAGAGGAGGAAGGGGATGGAACGGATGAGGACGAGAGCTTGGAGGGCGAGGACGCTCCGAAAGCATAGCCGAGGGATCCTGCCTCGCGCCGTAGGGAGACCGTGACACCATGGAAACGACCCTGCTCCTGATCATCCTGATTGCCCTAGCGCTAATCTTGGTCCTGCTCGTTTACGTCGTTGACCGACTCATGGCCCTCGAAAAACTCACCCTAAATCTCCCCTCCTTTGGGGGAGAACCCCAGGCCCCAGCAGGAAACGGAGACACCCATTTCGGGAATCTCACCGGCCAGCAGCTTTGGGACGGCATGAATGGGAAACCCGTAGAAGGCTGGACCGCCGACACCTTCCATGCGCTTCGGCCCCGCTATGAGGTCGTGCTTGGCAAACATATCGAACAACTTTTTCAGGCGGGTAAGGGCGGCAAACCCATGCCGCCTAGCCCCGCAACGATCGAAACGCTTCGAGGGTCGGTCGCTTCCTTCATTCCAGGCAACCACGCGCAGACCCTCCACAGCCTTGGCAGCCGAAGTAACGCTGAAGCACCGGCGGAGCTTGCCGATCCCCTTGATGATGTCACGGAAATTCTTTACGGCAGGACGGGGCTCGATCTTCGCCGCCCCTACTCTGAGAAGTTGTTAGGGTACACTGGAGAACCTTCCCCACCCCCAGAGGACAGAGAAGAGGAAAGCCTCAGCTAAAACTCGCCCCTGGGAGGCTCCAGCCCTTGAAGCCAATAGGCCCAAGCCAAAACAATAGCCACCGCGGTAAAAAGCTCGTCTGGAATCTCCTCATCTAACCGCAGATGAGCGAGCGCCGCGGCTAGGACCGGATCCTTCGTAACGAACACCCCTGCGCCTGCGCTTCACGGATGATGGCCTCCGCAAGTTCGCCATCTCCCGTGGCCGACACCTTAGGTGCCGATACCCCCTCGTAGGTCAGCGCAATAGCGCTCCTGCGACCGGGTCCCGGTCCCGGTGGGCTGTGCTCATCGCTGGTCATGGGCGATCCTGGCGCGGGTGGGCATGGACAGCAAAGGATTCAAGCTGGAGCTGCAGCGCAGCTAACTCTTCCTGAAGACTGCCTTGCTCACCGCGCGCCAGCTCCGCCACGCCGGGCTCGGGGGCCCACAGCGTAAAGGCCACCCTCCCCTCGAGAGAAAATCGCGTACGCATCCACAGCGGTCCGAGGGTAGGTAGGGTGGTCGCGGCATGCACAACCCAGAGGGGTGGCGTACCTCTCTCCTTTGCCAGTTCGCGCTCCAGCTCTAAGGCCACCGCAGGTCCATCGCGAAAACTCACTACCCAGGCAAGGCTGAGATCGTTCCGTTGCTGAGAAGCAACCACACCCTCAGCCTGGGCCCGCTCCAGACCGCCAAGCACCTCCCCCGTCAAGCGCGCGAGCTCCGAGTTTGGCGGAGCTGCCTGACCCACGCGAAGCAGCGCGCGCTTCAGATCTAGGGGAGATACGGGCTTACGCTGGGCCAGTTGCGCCTCGAAGAACAGCCCGGAGTGAAGCAGGCGCGCCCGGAGCGAGGGGCCGTCAAGGTCCTCAAGAGCCAGGCGCGGCAGACCCAGTTGGAGCACCGAAGGCGCCCGCTCTGACAGCTCGAATAGCTGAGTGAGCCCTGTGGCCCGCTGAGCCAAAGCGAGTCCAGGGCTCGCGAGCTGGCGAAAAAGACTGCTGAGCTGAGGTGCCGATGAGGCCGGCGCACTCTGAGTCGGCGTCGGCGCCTTAGGGGGAGTCGTAACGGGCTCGAGGACCATGCCCTGTGCGCTAGCGCGCAGGCGAAAGCTCCGCCGGTCCCCCGGAGGAAAAGGCGCCTGCCCAGCGAGTTGCAAGGCTCGATCTCCATAAAGAAGACGGGCCCTGCCATCGATGAGCGCGCTCACTAATTCGATCGTTTGCCCGGCCCTAAGCCCGAGTTCCTGAGCCACGGGGGGCGCCAAAACAAGGGCCCGGCCCTCGAGAAAGATCGGTAGTGGCCGGGGAACAGCGCCGATCTGCTCCGGGCCTAGAGCCATGCTAGGGGTAGCGAATCATGCGCCGACGATCGATGGTTTGCCCCACCTTTGGATCGTCAAAGACAACGGCGCGGAAATCCTCTGCGCCAGGAATACGAAGCTCCACCCCGGCGAACAGATAATTGGGATTCTTGCGCCGGAAGGCTCGAGGGTTGGCCCGAATAAAGGCATCCCTCACCACTTCGTGGCGAACGGAGAGATCACCAAGGGTGCGAAAAATGATGTCATCAAGCGTATCTCCAGGCTGCACCCGGTAGCGTCCCCCGGCCTGAGGAACCCGGGCCAGCTCCCCCTCAAGGGTTGCAAAGCCCCTCAGGAGCTGGGACAACGCGCTGTCCACAGATCGTTGTCCTGATCCACGGGCACGGAGGGGGGTGCGGGACGGTCTTGCACCATCACCTTCCCGAGCGGCGCTCAAAGGATCGGGGGCGTCTATATCCTGCTCCAAAGCCGCGAGCAGCGGTCGATTCTCAGGGAAGTAGACCGTTCCTTCCGCAGACGGCGATGTCGGCGTGTTTCGATTTGCCTGAGCTAAGCTCTCTGCTGGGATCAGAGCCAGAAGCGATAGAAGGACTAAGGCTCTACTTTTCCGGGAAGCTTGACCTCTATGGGGAGGTAGTTTCATGGCTCGCTTCTCCCTTCCTGCGGCTCCGTGAGCGCCCTGTTTTCCGGGGTTGGATCCCCTAAACGTACCTCTGCAGGCGGATAGCGAAGCCTTGGACCCGTATCGCCCACAGCCAGCTGGGCCTCAAGAACCTCAAGGTAGCGCTCCCGGGAGAGCGTGACCAGGGCCTCAACATCAGACTCGAGACGAAGAAGGGCGCGCGACCTGGCATCTACCGTTTGCAGCCTTTTCGCCATGGCCTCCACGGCCTCCGTCGTCCCCTTCAGCACGGCATCTTGGGCGCCGAGGGCGGTCCCTAAGCGATCAACTCGGCTGTTAATGGCACCCATGCCCTCTGCCAGGGCGGAGTCAATGCGAGGCTCGAGGGCTGAGGGCACGGTGGAAGGAAGGGACTCGAGTCTTTGCTGCGCATCCTGGAGGGCAACGGTCAGACGATCCTGAGCCAGTAGGAGGTCACGCTGCGTTTCCGCCACCACCCCCATGGACTCCCGGATCTGCTCAAGCTCCCGCAGCCCCGCCGCCTGCTTAACGACTCGCGTCCCAACCGCCTCAAGAGTTGCATCCAATCGGGACAGGCGAACCGTTAGGGAGGTGGCCATGTAGACAAAAACCAAAAGGCCTAAAAACAAAATGCCCCCCATCGCGTAAACGATGGTCTTATTGAGTTTTTGTATCCCGCCTAGATGGCTATTGAGCTCGGTCATTCCGCCCTGAAAGCTGCGTCCTATGCGCTCTGCGGCCTGGGCAACATCATTGGCCGTTTCTGCGGCATCAAGTAATGCGCTGACGGAAGCCGCTGACAAACTCTCCGCACCCTCGGTCTCTTTGGGGGCGTCTACCGGCGCCTCGGGCGTTCCCTCCGAAGCGGCAGGCGCTTCTTCTAGGGCGTCCGCTTCCGATGCCTCCACGGTCTCCACCGCTTCGCCACCGTCCGAAAATGAAGCCTCCGCGCTGACCTCCTCGCTCGCGGCGCCTTCCGAGCCGGACTCCGCCAGAACCGCTTCCGGATCCTTATCGTCTTGATCAACCATCGAAGCCCTTCCCTTCCTCTGACCATCCCGCCGCGCGGCCCTTTATTTCTTGTTGCCTGGCGCTAATAGCCGCAAGGCGTGCCCAAAGTGCGGAATCGTTACCAGGGGCCCCAGCAGTATCTGCGGCCCCGCCCAACCCCGCCTGGGAAATTTCGGCATCCTTTTCTCCAGCGGGCGTTGCGGGCGCCTTTGATACCTTCTTAGGCGCCCGAACGGGGCGAGGTCTAAAGGCGCCGCCGCCCCCATCGGGAACGCGACTTACCGTCGGCTTTCCGGATCCAACGTTAAACGGGCTCTCGGCCATGGAAGTCTCCGCGCACTGTCCCCTATTTAGTCGACAGCTCCCCAGATAGGCTTGAGCGATCTCCTGGGGCGACAAACTGCTCCTGGCCCGCGCCATACCACCAGCTGAGGGCGAGAACCGTCAGCCCCGCCGCCAGGAGAAAGGGCCAACGGACCAGGGCGGGGGCTTTCGTTCGTTGAGAAACGGATGGTGTGGCTACGCTATCGTCCTCATCGACCCGTTCGCCTAGATTCGCGCCCGAGCTTTCCTCGTCAGGGGAAGGGAAGGAATCGACGAGGCGCTCTCGACGAAGCTGAGTGAGCAGCGGCGCAACCTCATCTCCAAAACCCTGGGCTTCCGCCTCGGATTCGAAGGTTTCGAGGGCATCATCGGGAGGTACGGGGATGCTCCAGCTGCGCAACCCTCGACGAAAGCTTTGCTCGAGGGCTTCAGGTAGGCGTCGTCGCCGATAAGCCAAGATCAAAAGCGCAATCCGCGCCCCGGGCAAGTCCTGAACCATGCGGGCCAACAGCGCCGCCTCGTCGGCATCTAGGCTCTCAAGCTCGTGGAGAGCGAAGACCCTAAGGGGACCCTCCTCCCCTTCTTCAGCCCCACCCCGGGCCTGATCAACGCTCAGGGGCTCGAGAAGCTGATTAAGGCGGCTCATCAGCGCATCGGGGCTGCCCGGGGTATAGCTTTCAAGAAGAATATCCGATCGGCCTCGAAGGCTTGCAAGAAGGCGCTGGCCATAGTGTTCGACCAAGGCCCCAGAACTCGACAACAGCGCGACGCTTCGACCCTGGCTCACCAGAGACTCCAGAACGCGCTGATAGCGCGCCTGGTCGACTGCCGTTAGGAAGAACCCCTCCGCATCAAAGCGCCGATCGCTCACCTTGCTACCCCTCTTTTTCACCGTCAACGGAGAACCGATAGCCCTCTGGCACCTGGGGCCGAGGCCTTCGAACCTTCCCATCACGTACGGAAGCTTCCAGCTTAAACACGTAGGCAATGACCTGGGCTACGGGGAAGAACAGCGCTTCCGGAATCGTCTCCTCGAGCTCCGTAGTGTAGTACACGGCCCGCGCCAGCGGCGGAGCCTCAAACTGAGCAACCCCATGATGAAGGGCAAGCTGGCGAATCTGCAGGGCCAGTTCGTCTGTGCCCTTGGCGACGACCACGGGCGGCCGATCGCCCTCGAGGTCATAGCTTAGGGCTACGGCAAAATGGGACGGGTTCGTGATTACAACGTCCGCATCTTTGACATTACCCAGCATGCGCGCCGAAGCCAGTTCCCGCTGCTTTCGACGAATCGCAGCCCGAACCTCCGGGCGACCCTCCATGTCCTTCATCTCATCCCGAACTTCCTGGCGGGTCATGCGCATGCGCTTGAAAAAATCGTAGCGCTGGAAAGGAATGTCCACCGCAGCAATGAGCGCGAGGGCCAGCGAAGCAACAAGCGCGGACAGAGCTACGATCGACCCAGCCCGTCCCAGGGCCGCCTCATAGGGCATCAACCCGAGGCCCACCAGCTCGACGATATGAGCGTCGAGCATCAGATACACGACCCCGGCAACGAGAGAGAATTTCGCCAGCGCTTTTCCGAGCTCAACCAAAGCCTTCAGCCCGAACATGCGCTTAAGCCCATTGAGAGGATTGAGCTTATTTAGCTTAGGAAACGCCGCCTTTGGCGCAAAAAGAAAGCCCCCTGTCATGGAGCCGCCCAGCAGAGCCATTACGAGGGTAAGCCCGAGCAACGGCACCACCGGCAAGAGCGCCTCCCCCAAGCGCGTCAAAAACACCCCGGGAAGAAGGCGCTCGGAAAAGAGCAGACGACGATCGAAGGTCATTGCTTCCGTAGCGAACTCCGCCAAGGAAGCGCCCATCCAGGGCCCTAGGAGGTAAAGAAGGGTGAGCGCCGAGATTGTGACCGCTGCCGCCGTCGCCTCCGTGGACCGGGGAATCTGCCCATCTTCCCGAGCCTTCTCTAGGCGCCGTGCGGTCGCCTCCTCGGTTTTGTCATCGTCACTAGCGTCTTCGGCCATTAGCCCAGCCCCACCAGAGTTCTAAGCTGCTGGAAACCCTGAAGCCAAAGTCCCTCAATGCGAAACACTAGGGTGGGCAGGGCCACCAAGAGAATACCCAGGCCCACGAGAAGCAGAGCCGGAAAGCCCACGGCGAAGACATTTAGCGATGGCGCCGCCCGCGTGATAATTCCCATACCCACGTTCACGCACAGCATGACTGCCAAAATGGGTAAGGCGAGGGTGACGCCACCGAGAAAGATCATGGCCGACCATTCGAGGACAAACGGAAAAAAGACCGATAGATTCGGCACCACCCCAATGGGCAAGGTTCTAAAGCTTTCCAGCAAGATAGAGATCAGAACCAGATGGCCGCCGAGGCCCAGGAAAAGCAGCGTCGCAATGACAAGCAGAAACTGAGCGACCACCGGAACATTTCCTAGATTCGGGTCGATCATATTTGCCATCGCCAGCCCCATGGCGGCGGAGATCGCCTGCCCCGCGACCACCACTGCTGCGGTAACGATCTGCAGCACGAGACCCATGACCGCGCCCACGCTGGCTTGAACAAACACCTCGCGCAGGCCCGCTGCGCTGAAGGGATCCACAAAGGGCCATTCGTAAAGGGGATAGATCAAAAAGGTCAGCACTAGGGCGAGGAGCACACGGAGCCGGACGTTAAAGGCAGAAACCGCAAAGATGGGCGCCGCCAGAAGCAGGGCGGAGATCCGGACCATGGGCCAGAGAAACGAGAGAAAGCGCTCTATTACCTCGGCAACCAAAAGCTCCACAGCGGAGGCGCCCTTTTCCTAACCGAAGTAGCTAGGTAACTGCTCGAAGAGTCCGCGCGTGAAGTCCACCAGGAGCTCCAGCTGCCAGTTCCCTACGAGCGCGAGCACGAGAGCGAGCGCCGCAAGCTTGGGTATGAAGCTCAGGGTCATCTCGTTGACGGACGTCGCTGCTTGAATGACGCCAATGAGGACGCCCACGATCAGCGCAATGCCGAGCAGAGGCGCACCGAGAAGCACGGCGAGCCACAGGGCGTCCCTACCCAATTCCACCACCTGCGATGCTTCCATAGGAGACCTCCTAGGTCACAAAGCTCGCCGTTAGGGACCCCATCATCAGGGACCAGCCGTCAACGAGCACAAACAGCATGAGCTTAAAAGGCAGGGAAATCATCATGGGGGACAGCATCATCATGCCCATGGACATGAGCACGGAGGCCACCACGAGATCAATTACAACGAAGGGAATGTAAAGGATAAACCCAATGACGAAGGCGCTTTTCAATTCACTGGTCACAAAAGCCGGGACAAGCACGGTAAAGGGCACATTTTCCGGGGCGGCCACGGGCTCCGACTCGGAAACCTCCATGAACATGGCAATGTCCGTTTCCCGGGTCTGATTGAGCATAAACGTCCGCAGCGGCGCCTCCGCCGCAGCCAGCGCCTCGTCAAAGCTCGATCGCTCTTCGAGATAAGGTACCGCCGCTTCGGTGTAAATCGTTTCGAAAACCGGCGCCATGACGAAGAGCGTCAAAAAAAGCGCTAGCCCCACGAGCACCTGGTTGGGCGGGGTTTGGGCAGTGCCCAGAGCCTGACGCAACAAGGACAGCGTAATAATGATGCGGACGAAGGACGTCATCATGAGAAGCAAGGAGGGAAGCAAGGTCAGCACGCTCATCAGCGCCAGCAGCTGGAGCGTAAGGGTATATTCCGTACCGTCAGCACCTTCGCTCAGCGTAACGGCCGGGAGCCCTGGCTGCGCGGCGGCGCTACCGGCGAGCGCGAGGAGCGGCAGGAATGCACCCAGTCGTGCAAGGCGCCTAAGCATGGGGGACCTCCGTACCCGCCCGGTCCTTCCCAAGCTCCCGGCCCCCAACGCGGCGCACCTCCTGGGGAGAGACAGCAAGGAGGATCTCCTCGTCAAGGGCCCGGACCCGAAGCAGTTGCTGCCGTGGAGAAAGGCGAAGGCGGTCGAGCACCACCATTTTCTCCCCACCGCCAACCATTGAATTGCCTTGGGCAGCGCTGCGCCGCAACCACCAGAGGGTAAGCGCAAGTAGCGCGAGAACAAGGGCAACGCTTAGGAGGTAGCGAAGCCAGTCGAAGGCCTCTGGCGATCCCACTAGAGTGGCTTCATCCGGTCCGCCGCGGGAACTACCTGGGTGAGGCGAATCCCATAGCGCTCGTTGACCAGTACGACCTCTCCCTGAGCTACCACCGTATTGTTGACTAGCAGGTCGATAGGCTCCCCGGCGATTCGGTCCAGCTCCACAACACTGCCCTGGGTCAGGCGCATGAGATCCTTGATCCGAAGGACTGCCCGCCCGACTTCCACGGACAGGTGAACCGGGATATTACCGAGCACATAGGGGTTGATAATTAGGGTTTCCCCATCTGTCTCTTGTACGTCTTCGCTCATGGAACCTCCTCGCACGCCGGGCCTATTGCCCGGGCTCCAGGGCCTTGGAAATCGAAATTGCGACCTGGCCGCCACGCTCGCCAAGATCTGCATCAAAACAAGGGATGCCCTGGGCAATGACCCGGGCATAATCAAAGCGCTCGAACCACAGGGTCTCCCCAGTCTTGAGACGCTTTAAATGATCAACGGTAATTTCGAGCTCCCCGATATGGACCCGCAGCTCAAGCGGTGCATCCTCTGCCGCGTCCTTTAGTTCGGATCGCCACTGCGCATCGGAGGCTTCATCACCGTCACCGGTTTGCACGCGGCTACGCAAAAGCTCGCGGAGAGGCTTAAGGGACGCGTAGGGATAAACGAGATCCCAACCTCCCTCCTCTCCCTCGGATTCGAAGCGAGTCCAGACCACCAAATCATCCTCGTCAGCAATCTGGGCAAACTGGGGATTGATCTCGCTGCTCATGTGCTCGAAATCGATTCCCAAAAGGGGAGACCACGCCTCCTTAAGGGAGGCAAAAATGATATCCAGGATGACGTTCGCGATGCGGGTCTCCGTCGGGGTAAATAAGCGCCCCGCGGGCAAATCTGCTACACCCCGCCCCATCCCACCGAAAAAGTTATCGAGCGCCGTAAAAATAAGAGAGGGCTCGATCACCACAATAGACTGGCCACGGAGCGGGTTCACCCGCACCGTATTGACGGACAGGGGCGGCTTAACCGTCTCTAGGTATTCCCCAAAGCGCAAAATGCGAGCGCTCATGGGGTTTACCTTTGTGGAGGTGCGAAGGCTCTCAAGCATCCCTAGACGAAACAGGCGAATGAATCGCTCGTTGATCATATCGATCGACGAAACGTTGACCCCAAGGGAGCTGTCTTCCGCAGTGAGATCGTGACGGCGGACCTCGGCCCGAAGATTTAGCCCCGTATCGGAGGCCATATCCCCCGAGGCCACAGCTTCCGCTAGGGCCGCCCGTTCCTCGTCACTGAGAAGCTGTCCGTCGTCGCTCATAGCCTGCCTGCGCCCTTACTGGACTACGAATTCCGTAAAGTGAACCTGCTCAATACCCCCAAAATCCTCGAGTTCTTCGAGCATCGCGTTCACCTTCAACTGGATCTCCTCACCCAGATTTGCTCGAAAATCGGGCTCGGCCAGCTGCTCCTCGGTGATGAGGCGAAGATGGTCGAGGATAGCCGCCCGGATCGCCATTTCGTGGCGACCGACGTTCTCAAACACCCGCTCGTCGAAATAGGTCATAAAGGCGACTTTTAACTGAATCACTTTTCGCGAGTAAGCGATATTTGACGTCAGCGGACGTTCAAGCTCATGGTAGGTCGCCTCAAAGCGCTCCCGCTCGGGAAGAGGCTTGGGGGACGGCTCCGCGGCGAGGGGGTCCTCCTCCTCGGCAGTTTCCTCTTCAAGGGCGGCAAGCTCTTCCTCCACCGACTCCTCGGCCTGCTTATCGAAAAATCCGGACATGTAGAGCGTGCCCATAATAGTCCCGCCGACGATCAGCAGTACGGACAACACCCCGATAATGATCCAGAGGAGACGATTGCCACCTTTCTTTTGCCCTCTTCTTCCTCTTCTGGAAGATTGTCTACGTCACTCATCGTTCACTCCAAGGCGGCCAAAACACCGCAAAGGTTATGCCTTAATACTATCTCAAACCGTTATATCGAGCCCGGTCTGATCTGAATCGGGCCGGCGACCCGAGCCAAAGGTGTCGGCGCCCTCAGACCCCTCCTCCTTCGCTGCCTTCCACTCTGAAGCTCCGTCCTTCCGAGCCCCGTCGGAGGCATGTCCACTACCCTCATTATGCTGAGCGAAGCCGCTTCCTTGCTGTCCCCCGAAGGCAGAGTTGCTTGCTCCGCGCCCTTCTGCAGCAAGGCGCGTAACTTCAAAACCCGCTTGCTCTAGGCCTTCCCGGAGCTTTCCTAAGCCATCCCCGAGCAGTTCCCGGGTCATGGCGTGATGAGCCTGAAAATCCACCGCGATGCGATCACCTGCCAGCTCTAGGCGAATCTCCAGGGGACCAAGCTGAGCGGGATTTAGGGCAATCCTCGAAGTCAGCTGGCCGGAAGCCGCCTGCGCCACCACCCGCTGAGCCAGTTGGGTCGCGAACCTCTCACTGAGATCGGCGGGTTCGCCCTCGCTTACTGCGCTGGGGCGAGCTAAGGCCACGAGATCAAGCTCGCGGCGCTCGGTGCTTGCCACCAGCGGGGCAGCGGCGCTTTCGAGGCCGCCGACGCTACCCCTATCGCCGGCAGAAACTCTTGAAGCCGTACCAAGGTTGGTCCGCCCAGGGACCGGCGCGAATAGCGATCTTTCCTGCGCACCCAGATTCTGCTTAAGCACCCAACCGCTGGCCGCCTGGGGAGCCGCCCGCCCGGGTCGCTGAAGCGCCTCTACCTGCCGCCCGGACCCTTCTCGGAGGCTTCGCTCCTCACTTTTCAAGGCTTCCCTCACTCCCAGGGCGACTGCCCCCACCGGGACAGCCGCGGAGCGCTCCGAGATCGGGCCTCGGGAGCCTTGAAGCTGACCAGGACCATCGCTCCGCGACCCAAACTCACCTTGATTTCCGCCGCTATGGGTTACGCCCCGCCCATAGCGGGCGTTCTGCAGCTCAAATGTCTCTTCGGCGACCTCTTTGCCAAGAGCCTCGGCAGCGATCCTCAGATCCTCGGGCCCGTGGTACGCCGGCTGCCCCGTTTGAGCCGGTTGAGCCGGTTGAGCCGGTTGAGCCGGTTGAGCCGGTTGAGCCGGTTGAGACGGTTGAGCCGGTTGAGCCGTTTGAGCCGTTTGAGCCGGTTTGAGCCGTTTGAGCCGTTTGAGCCGTTTGAGCGGTTGAGTTTGAGCCGTTTGAGCCGTTTGAGCCGTTTGAGCCGTTTGAGCCGTTTGAGCCGTTTGAGCCGTTTGAGCCGTTTGAGCCGTTTGAGCCGTTTGAGCCGTTTGAGCCGTTTGAGCCGTTTGAGCCGTTTGAGCCGTTTGAGCCGTTTGAGCCGTTTGAGCCGTTTGAGCCGTTTGAGCCGTTTGAGCCGTTTGAGCCGTTTGAGCCGTTTGAGCCGGTTGAGCGTTTGAGCCGTTTGAGCCGTTTGAGCCGGTTGAGCCGGTTGAGCCGGTTGAGCCGGTTGAGCCGGTTGAGCCGGTTGAGCCGGTTGAGCCGTTTGAGCCGGTTGAGCGGAGCCGTTTGAGCCGTTTGAGCCGGTTGAGCCGGTTCTGCGCCGTTTGAGCCGTTTGCGCCCGTTGAGCGGGTTGAGCCGTTGCGCCGTTTGAGCCGTTTGAGCCGGTTGAGCCGGTTGAGCCGGTTGAGCCGTTTGAGCCGGTTGAGCCGCTTGAGCCGCTTGAGCCGGTTCTGAGCCGTCTGCGCCTCCGCTTCCCGGTTGAGAGATCGGTCGTCCTCCGCAAGTACCGAATACCGTCCTCCAGCGGGATTTATGGCCGCCGGATCAGTGGGTTCAACCTGGCCCCTCGCACGGTGTTGATCATCATGACCACTTCGAGGCTCAGCCATAAGGCTGGCGCCGCCCTCATCTTCGCGGGCTTGAGCACCCCGCAGCTGGGAAGGCTGAGCAGAGGGCTCCTTGCTGCTCGGATCCGCGATGGGCGAGCTCAAACGATTGATTCCCGTTGTCGCCTGCGCCTGGGCTGGGCGCTGGGCCGGTGTTTCTAGCCCAGCTCCATCGACGGATGGGTCACCAGCCTCCCAAGCCTCCATCTCGGGCGAAAACTCTTCGCTGAGGGCTAGGGCCGGCTTGGCCCCAGAATGAACCGCTTCAAAGGATGAATCACCCTCCGCAAATCGCGCCGGAGTGACCACTCGCAGCGCGCTTCCAATGATCCGAAGCTGCATGGGGGCAGCGGCAATCTCTTGCCGCCCGGCGGCATGGACTTGCCGTAGCGCTTCCGCAAACTGCTGAGCTTTCCCCGGGGCATCCCCCTGCTCTCCTTGGGAACTCAGGGATAATCCGTCACCCTGCGAGGGGCCTAAATTAAGCAGTAGATGGGCATCAATCATGACAGGCCCCCGGCCAGGTCCCCATTTCGCCGCGCAGTGAGATAGCGCGTCAGAGCCGCGCTATCCATGACCTTTTGCTCCTGCTGGGCTGCGGCTCGAGCGGCCTTACCCTTCATTCGATCAAGTACGGTCTGATAGCGTCGGAGGGTTTCCCTAACCTCGCCTAGCTTGCGCTCTTCCACCTTTAAATCTTCTGCTAAAACAAACACTTCTCGCTCAAGGCGGGCCCGTAGCTGGTGAAGCTTTTGTTGATAGGCTTGATACTGAATAAAGTCCTCGCTACCCGACCTCGCCTTTGGCCGCCGTGCTGAGGCCAGCAATTCCGTCGTGCGCTCGAGGCGTTCCTCTGCCCGCGTCCACTGGGTGCGAGCTGCTCGCGCAGACGCCTCCGCGCGCTGAGTGGTGCGCTCTCCTCGCTCCACAAGCGTCTGCCAGGTTTTAAGGTCGGTCACAGGCCGCCTACTCCTCCATCATCGCATCCAAAGCCGCTTCGGCTTCGGCAAGCGTGGTCTGCGTGTCCATGGCCTGTTGCAGAAAGCGCGCCAACTCTTCGCGCTTGTGGATCGCTCGATCGAGCTCCGGGTCACTCCCGGATTCGTAGGCGCCCACGGTGATCAGATCTTCGTTTTGCTGATAAAGGCTCCAAAGGCGGCGTACGAGGTTCGCGCGCCGCAGCCGCTCCGCAGGAACAAGGAGGGGCATCACGCGAGAGATCGACCCCGCAAGATCGATGGCAGGATAGTGGGCCGCATCGGCCAGGCGCCGGGAGAGCATGACCTGACCATCTAGGCTTGCCCGGGCAATATCCACGATAGGATCGGTAGCGTCGTCTCCCTCGGCCAAAACGGTATAAAACGCAGTAATGGCACCATGCCCCGCCTGCCCTACTCCCGCCCGCTCGATTAGGGACGGTAGGAGCGCAAAAACTGACGGTGGATAACCCTTTGCCGTGGGGGGTTCGCCGATCGCGAGCCCCACTTCCCGCTGGGCGTGGGCCACCCGGGTCAGGCTATCCACCAACATGAGGACATTTTTTCCCTGATCTCGGAAATATTCCGCAATAAGGTGGGTTAATTGCGTGGCCTTTAGGCGCAGAACCGGGCTCTGATCTGCGGGCGCCGCCACCACGACGGCACGCTCAAGGCCCTCCGGTCCCAGGGTCTCCTGGACAAACTCGCGGACTTCCCGGCCGCGCTCGCCAATTAGGCCAATGACGACCACATCGGCCTCCGAGCCCCGAGTGAGCATCCCCATCAGCACGCTCTTTCCGACTCCGGAGCCGGCGACGAGGCCCATGCGTTGCCCGCGCCCGAGCGTAAGCAAGCCGTTGATCGCTCGCACTCCGACGTCGAACGGTGTGTCGATGGCGCCTCGCGCCATGGGATTAAGGGGAAGCCCCCGCAGCCCGAGGCGATCGGCACAAAGGGGTTGGGGGCCGCCATCAAGAGGCTGACCCTGACCGTCGATTACCCGGCCCAGAAGCGCCGGGCCCAGGGCTGCCGAGGGAATTCGAGCGATGAGCGCAACACGGGCCCCGGGCCCAATCCCCACGGGCTCGGTAAAAGGCATGAGGTAGAGCACCCCATCATTGAACCCGACGACCTCCCCATCAACGGCCGCGCCGTCATCACTGCTGACGCGGCAGAGCGCGCCGAGGGGTGCTTGAAGCCCCCGGGCCTCAAGGGTGAGCCCCACCACTCGGACCAAGGTACCCACCGCAACCGGCGACGGTGGCTTTAACCTTTTCACGAGGGCCTCCGCTTCTTCTCCCCAGCGTTCCTTGATCATGGCAAGGGCGCGTCTTCGGAAGTCGAAGCTGGCGATGAGCCCTCGTCATTGTCCTGAGACGAATCCGGGGCCGGCGTCTCATCTTCGTCAAGCGGCGACCACTCGGCCTCCGCCACATCGTCCAGCGTCCGAGCCTTCGGGGTAAGGGGTTCGGCCAGGCGCTCGGGGCGCCAGCCCTGCTGCTCCCCAAGCCATTCCCGGGCAAGGGTCTCGAGCCGTTGGTCGATAAAGTCGTCGATGACCGTAGCCCCGGCCTGAAGGCGAACGGAGCCTGGGGGGATCTCACCATCTTCTGAAAACTTTAGGTCCTTAAAGCGCAGACCGAGCGCTTCTCCGAGCGCGCTGTAGTCCGAAGGGTTCAGCGCGACCGTTAGGGCTCCCGCGTCCCGCTCATCCAGAGCCTCAAGGGCACGCTCTACCAAAGGCGACAGGAAATCTTCCCCGGAACCTAAGGACCGGCGAAGCACCGTCTCTACCAGATGCAAGGTTAGGCGGCGAAAGGCTCCCAGCTGCTCGGAGAGTGGCTCCTGGGCGTTAGCTAAAGCCTGGGCAATGGTGTCCAGACGCGTTAACAGCTCAGCCTGAGCCGCTTCCGCTTCTGCTCGGCCGGCTATCAAGCCATCCGCATGGCCCGCCTCTCGGCCCCGGGCCTCACCCTCCTCCAGACCTCGGGCGTAGCCTGCAGCATCCCCCGCTTCTTCCCCGTCCCGACGAGCCTCCTCTCGGGCCTCGTCAAGCATGACCTCCAGGGCCTCCGAGGGCGGATGGCTTTCCGTCTCCCCCACGACCTCTGGGGCCTCCGTTCCCGCTGCTTCCGAACCCTCCTCCCTGGGGGCGGGAATGCAGGCTGCGAGACCTAGGGGCCGAAAGGGCGCATCCTCGGCCTCGAGCGCCTTTTGAGCAAAGGCCTCATCCCTAGGCGCCCAAAGGGGATCGGGAACGAAGGGCGCACTTGTCTTAGACGAAGTCATCGCCTGCCGCCAACATCAGCTCGCCAGCCTCAGAAAGTTTCCGGGCCTGCCGCATGATTTTCTTCTGCGCGTCTTCCACATCGGAGAGGCGCATGGGGCCCTTAGCTTCCATATCATCAAGGAACACCGCCCGAGCGCGCTCGGACATATTCGACATAAACTTCTCTCGGACAATCTCATCAGCACCCTTAAGGGCCACCATGAGCAGATCGGGTTCGATGTTCCTCAGCAGGGTCTGGATGGCCCGATTATCGACGGAACCTAGATCGCCAAAGGTCAGCATGTTGTCCTGGATCGCCTGAGCCAGATCGGCGTCCAGGGACTCAACCCCCTTCATGATCACCGACTCCATATCCACCTTGGTGAGATTCATGATCTTTGCGGCCGCTTTTACCCCACCAAAGCTCGATGAGGCGGAGGACGATCGGCTCGCGAACTGTTTGCGCATAATCGCTTCAAGCTCTTCCATGGCCGCCGGCTGAACCGTCTCTAGACGTGCGACCCGTTCCACGATTTCTGGCCGAGCCTCCTGAGGCAGGAAGCTCAGGACGTCCGCCGCAACGGCGTTCTCCAAAACGGAGAGAATGATTGCCACCACCTGGGGATGCTCGCCCTGAACCATCTCGGCGATGGCGCGCGCATCCATCCAGCGAAGAATTTCCAGCCCCTTGCTGGCGGAGGTTGGATTGATTCGTCCCAGCACGGACGCCGCCTTATCCTCACCAAGAGCGGACCGAAGCACGCTCTCCACATAATCGGAGGTGCCTAGCCCAAGGCTCGTCTGCTTTTTAAAGGTGGAGATGAAGTCATCGAGCACTTCATTCACCGCTTCCTGAGAAATGTCTCCAACGGAGACCATGGCCGCACCCAGCGCCTGGACCTCCTTTGGATCCATATAACGGATGATGCTGGCTGCCTGATCCTCGCCCAGAAGCAGCATGAGCACCGCCGCTCGCTGGGTCGTGGAAAGGGCCTCAAGCTCCGCCTGGAGGGCTTCATTGCCATCCAAATCGGGTAATTCCGCTTTATCCGCCATGGCCTTGCCTCCCTAGTCCACTCGGACCATGTTCTTAAGCACGTTAGCCACCCGGCCCGCGTCCTCATTCACGATCATGCGGATCAGGGCCACCTTGTCGTCATAGGTGTTCGCCGTATCCAACATGTCCGCAGAGATTGAAGATTTCTTCGGCTTCAGCTTCGCCCGAATATCTTCCAGGCTCTCTCCCTCGCCTATCTCGATGCTCGCCAACTCTTCCTCCGTCAACTCCCCCCCTTCAGCCAACAGGCGGGCAGGGTCAGCCAGATCATCCCCCTCCACGGTCGGGTAAAGGAAGCTCTTCAGAACCGGTCGAATCACGGTTAGGAGGATAACGAGGAACAGGGCCGCGGCCATGCCCGCGCGTGCCATGGAGGCGACGCTGGAACTTTCGTACCAAGGAAGGCCCTGGGGCTCGACGAGGGGCTCGAAGGGCACGGCTTCAAGGGTCACCAGGTCACCGCGATCCTCAACGGCGCCTACCGCCCCCCGAACCAAATTCGTCAAGCGCTCAAGGCGCGCGGGGTCCACTTCCGTCACTACGGATGCAGCCGCCTCGCCCCCTTCGTCCTCTTCGCCGGCGGGGGCCGGCGGAAGCAGGGGTAGCGCATTCACCACCACCGCAACGGAAAGCCGTTCGATGGTTCCCGAAGCGCGTTTCGTATGTTCGATGCGTCGATCAAGCTCGTAGTTTCGCGTGCTCCGGCTACTGAAGGTGCCGGCACCCCCGGCCTGGCCTTCACCTTCCGTCGCGGTGCCATCTTCCGTAAAGGCCGGATCCTCCGGCGGCTCGTTGGAAACGGCGCCGGGAACTCCGATGGCAGCCAACTCCGAGCCACGCTCAGAGGCGAGGGTTTCGGACCGAGTTTTAGGTCCCTGCCCGGCCTCATCGTAGCGCTCGATGGTGGACTCGGTTTGGGTGAAGTCCATCGCAACGTCAATTTCCGCCCGGACGTTCTCGGCCCCAACGATGGGGGCCAGGATTTTCAGAACCCGTCCCCGTAGCTCATCCTCGACGTTCCGCTTGTAATCCAGCTGCGTGCCATTCATGCCCATGGCGGCCCGGTCCGCCGTCCCCGTCAAGAGGGTGCCGAGATGATCAACCACAGCGACGTTCTCGGCAGGGAGATAGGGGACGCTTGCGGACACGAGATGCACAATTGCTTCCACCTGCCGCTCCGTCACCACCCTACCTCCGTAGGGCGTCACCGTTACGGAAGCCTTTGGCGGCGTCCGTTCCCGCACGAAGGGACTCTGCTTCGCCATGGCAATGTGCACCCGCGCATTGGCGATGCTGCTAATTTCGGCAATGGTGCGCCCGAGCTCTCGCTCAATTGCGGCGTTGTAGCGCACCTGTTCCATAAATTGGCTTTGGGTCATGGAAGACTGTTCCGCCAGGGCATCGAAGCCCCCTTCCACCGAGCCGAGGGGCAAGCCCTGCCCCGCCAGGAACAGCCGTGCCTCGTGGTAGCGTCCTTCGGGAACCTGCAGCTGGCCAGTACTGCCGTCAATCCGAGCCTCGTAGCCTGCGCCCATAAGGGCTTCATAGGCGCCCTGGCGGTCGCCTTCGGCCATGCCCGGGTAGAGCGCGCGATAGGCCGGCTCCTCCATCCAGAAGTAAATAATGGCGAAGGCCAGCACCACAAAGACGGCCCCAATGGCAGGCACCGCTCGGCGCACCGCGGGCTGGGCAAAGATCTGCTGTAGAGGGAGGACCTGGACCAAGCCGCCGCTGCCGCCTGCGCCCCCGCCATCTCCGCCCCCGGTAGCCGGAACGAGCGCGCCGCCACCGCTGGCCTCCCCACCGTCGCCGGCGTTGGAAGCTGAGCTTCCGTTTCCTGCACCGCGGGAAGGGTTCCCGGGGTTGCTGCTGCCGTACTCATAAGCGCTGTCCTTTAGCCGCGAGGGGCTTCTTCAAAACTGGCCCTATACGGGCATATTCATGATTTCCTCGTAGGCCTTAAGCACCTTATTGCGCACCTGTAGGGTCGCCTCAAAGGCCAAGGAGGATTTCTGCATGGAAAGCACCACATCGGTCAGGGCCACCTGCTCATCTCCGCGCTCATAGGCACTTTTCATGGCCGCAGCGCTTTGCTGGGTGGCATTAACCTGATCCACCGCGCTGCGCACGGCGGCCCCAAAGTCCACGCCCTCCGGTGCTGGGGGCTCGATGGCCGGAGAGCCCTTCGCCTGATCCGCGTAGCTCTCCAGGGTTCGCAACATGCTTGCGATGGCGTCGGGACGGGTCGCATCAATCATGGCCCTAGCTCCTTAACTGGCCCGGGGGATGGCATGGCCGCGTTCCCGCAGCCGAGCCATGCGATAGCGAAGGGTTCGGGGACTGATACCCAGTCGTTCCGCCGCCTCAGCCCGGCTTCCCGATGCTCGAAGGGCGGCTTCGATCGCAATGCGCTCGTGCGCATCACGGGCGTTCAAGAGACAGCCGCTCTGGCGACCGATGGGATCCGGCAGGCGGACCGTTGTCGTGGTCTCCGCTTCTGCGACCGGTGCCAGCGCCGCCGTCGCAGAGAAAACGGCCTCATGACCGTCGCTGTCGTCGTAGTCAAACATGAGGTGCTCAAGCCCCACCGCGTCGCCCCCGGAAAGCACAAGAGCCCGCTGAATAACGTTCTGCAGCTCTCGAACATTCCCGGGCCAGCGATGGGCACGGAGGGCCGCTTCCGCCTCAGGGTAGAGGCTAGGCGCCGTCCCGGCCGGCGCGTGTTCGCTGAGGAAGGCGCAGGCCAGGGGTAGAATGTCTCCAGGGCGATCGCAGAGCGCGGGAACGGTCAAGCGGAAGGTCGCGAGGCGGAAGAAGAGATCCTCCCGGAATTCCCCGCTCCGAATACGCTGGGTCAGCTTCCGGTGGGTCGCGGCAATCACGCGAAGATCTAGATCGATGGCCCGCGTGGAGCCGAGGCGAACACATTGCCGTTCCTGGAGCACGCGAAGAAGCTTTGCCTGCAGGTGCAGGGGCATATCGCCAATCTCGTCGAGGAACAGGGTTCCTCCCTGGGCCTGCTCAAAGAGGCCGGGATGGTCCTTGTGCGCGCCGGTAAATGCGCCCTTCTCGTGCCCAAAAAGCGCATCCTCAATAAGATGCTCGGGCAAGGCCGCGCAATTAAAAGCGATAAAGGGCTTATCGCTGCGCGCCGAGCCCTCGTGAATCACCCGCGCCAGCACATCCTTTCCCGCTCCTGTGGGGCCCTCCAGCAAAACGCTAACCTCCGTTCGAGCAACGCGTTCTGCCAGTTCGAGCACCCGAAGGCTTGCAGGATCAACAAAGATATAGGCCGGCCCAGCCTGCGCTGCGTTGATGCGGGCCGCGGCGTCCTGCCAGCTTGCTTCGGAAAAGTCATCGGTGGCGAGGGCATGGGAGGCGCCTTCGTCGAGAACCTGCACTGCCGCCGTAATGTTCCGCGGGGGTACGCGAACGATCAGAGGAAGGAGGCTCGCGGCCTGCCCCAGCCCGTATTGCTCAAGCTGCTGGGCCAGGGTGCCCTGTCCTTCGAAGGCGAGCACCAGCGCCGCCGGCGCCCCGGCGGTCGACGCCTCGAGGGATCCTGGAAGCACGGCCTCCAGGCCAAGGGCAGAAAGCGACTCCCGCGCCGCCTGCTCCGGGAGGCCTCGGGGATCTAGCCACCACATTACCTGGCGTCCTGCTTTGCTCATGCTTCGTTCCCTAACCTTGCCGCTCCCTTGCCGGAAGCGGTGAGGAGTTGCCGTTGCATGACCTAAAGCACGCTTCGTGCCAAAATATAAACTATTGTTTTTTATAACTTTTAGGCGTACGCGAGGCGCGCGAGGGCGGGAAAGCGTCGACGGTGAGCCGTCGATTGACGAAATCCAGACAGGCTAGGAACTGAGCTCGTACTTATTGATCTTCTCAATGAGGGTGGTCCGTTGGACCTTAAGAAGGCGCGCGGCCTGGGAAACATTGCCGCCGGACGCCTGCAGGGCGCGGGCGATGAGGGTGGATTCAAAGTCTGCGAGCTGCTCCCGCAGGGACACGCCCTCTTCAGGAAAGGACCCCCACCCCTGCCCCGCCATGATCGCCGCCTCGACGGCGTTGCCCGGGGCCTTTCCGAGCAACAGCCCAAGGGGGTCCTCCTCCGCCGGGGCGGGAGGAGACCCTTGGCCGTCCGTCGCAAGTAAGCCCTGAGGTAAGAGAGAAGGCGGTACGGTTTCGGGCTCAAGGCAGGCGCTGGGATAAAGGGTGGAGAAACGCTGCAACAGATTCGACAGCTCCCGTACGTTGCCCGGCCAATCATGGCGCGCCAGGAGCGCCATAAAGGCTTCGCTCAGGGTGAGCGGATCTGCATCGGGCTGGGCATGAAGGGCGGCTAGGTATTCGGTTAAGAGAGGAAGGTCATCGAGCCGCTCTCGGAGGGCGGGCACTGCGACGGGGATCACGTTTAAGCGGTAATAGAGATCTTCCCGGAAGGCCCCCTCAGCCACCGCCTGCTCGAGGTCCCTGTGTGTCGCCGCCACCACACGGACGTCGACGGTCTCCGGCGCCGAGCCCCCGACGGGCTCAACCTCTCGCTCCTGAAGGACGCGAAGCAGCTTGACCTGCATGTAGGCCGGCATGTCGCCAATTTCATCCAGAAACAGGGTGCCGCCATGGGCCAATTGAAAGCGACCAAGGCGATCGGCAAGCGCCCCGGTAAAGGCCCCCTTTCGATGGCCAAAGAGCTCGCTCTCGAGGAGGTCAGCGGGAATGGCGCCGCAGTTAACGGGAACGAAGGGCGCATCGGCCCGAGCACTTTGCGCGTGAACAAGACGGGCGACGACTTCCTTACCGGTCCCGCTCTCACCGCGAATCAGCAACGTCGCGGAAGACCGAGCCACCTGATCGATGAGGGCACGCAGGCTCTCCACCGCCGGCGAGGCGCCGACGAGCGCTAGAGCATCATCAAGTTGGTAGCCCAAGGCGGCCCCCGAAACTGGCGCAGTCGCAGCTACCTTAACCGTTGGGCTGAGGAAGGCAACACGGGAGAGGGGCCCTTCAATAGGCCAGCGAGGAAGCGGGGCTGGGGGGCGCCAGGGCTTCTGCCGAAATTTGCCAGGCTAGGCAAAGCTCAGCGGTGGGAACCGCAAGCTGGGCCAGGGATTCTGGGGTCGCCAGGCTCCGTTGGAGAAAGCGTCCAAAGGCATCGAGGTGCGCCGCGAGGTCCTGGAGCGCCCTGGGCACGGGGCCCACGCCCGGGAGCAAGGCGGCCAGAGCGTCAATACGCTGTAAAAGTGCCGGCGCGTTCCCCGCCTCCTGCAACTCGAGCAGGGCGTCCCGAAGCGCCCCGAGAACCAAGGGGACACTCTCCAGAGGATTGTCGAGCACGCGAGCGGACACCCTAACCCCCCTGGTGCTGCCTTTTGGCCATCTCGCCCCAGCCAGAGCGAAGCTCCTCAAGGAGGCCTCGCACTTCCTGCAGCGCGGCCACATCGCTATGAAGATTCCCGTGAAGCACGCGGCGCAGGCAATAGCTATAAAGCTCGTCAAGCGTACCCGCGAGCTCACCGCCGGCCTCGGCATTGAGGGAGCCTTTCAGCGCCAGGAGGATCTCCGTGGCTTTCTGCAACGCCCTCGCCTTGCTCTGGCGATGGCTGCGCGCAATGCAGCCCTCCGCATCAAGCAAAGCATCTACCGCGCCATCAAAGAGCAAGCGAACCAACGTGGCCGGATCAGCCCCGTCGGCGACGGTCTGCGTATGCACGGCGCCGTAGGCGGCCAGGGCACGACGAGCGGCTGCACTCATGGGGGACTCCCTGATTGGCTGATTGAAGCATTCGCTTCTTTAGCAATCGGCGGGAGCGAGGGATCCTTGAGGAAAAGCCGAGAAAAACAGGCGCTCAGGCCTTAGGACAGCGCTTAAAGGACGACTCGAGGCAAATGTCCACGAGGGGGCGCAAGGTCTCAATCTCGTCATCGTCGAGCTTAAGCTCAGCAAATTGCCGAACCTCCTCTGCGGGCGCGTAGCCTCGGCGACGAGCGACCTCTGCCCAGACGTAGGCGTGCTTGGGCATGGGCGCATCCGCAGCGTCGCCGGACAGCATGACCAGTGCCGCCATGAACTGCCCCTCCGCGTAACCCTGCCTTGCGGCCTTTAAGAACCAGGAAAGCGCCGTACGGGGATTCATGCGGACGCCGTCGCCACTGTGGTAGTGGAGGCCTAGCATGTACTGAGATTCGGCAAGCCCCGCGTCGGCAGCCTCTTCAAAGAACTTCATGGCCTCCCGGGCATTTTTCGCTACCCCGTAACCGTTGTGATAAAGCATGCCAAGGTTATGGAGCGCCTGGGGCTGGCGCGCTTCGCCGGCACGGCGGTACCACTTTAGGGCCTCCGCATAGTCCTGGCGGACGGAAAGCCCCTGCTCGTATAGGAAGCCTACGTTGGTTTGGGCATTCGCATCCCCAAGCGCCGCCCGAACCCGCCAGGCCCGCATAGCCGTTGCATAGTGCCCTCGATCAAAGCTGCCTGCGCCTCGTCCGCCGCGCCGTAAGCCGGCAAGGAAAGGCCTAAGCACAGGGCCCAGAACCCCAGGACAGCACCGTTAAAAGCCTTCATTGGGCACCCTCCTTCGCTTGAAATCCCATGCAGCCCCGACCATCGGCTTCTAAAACTTCAATCGACGGCAGCCGCGGCGTCTTGAATCCGTGAAGGCGACAGGCGTAGCGCGCCCTGGCATCCCAGCTGCTGGCGAAGTGGCTGCAGCGCCAACAATTGGGCGCCCTAGCGGCGCCGTCCGGGCCCGAATTCATGGTACGCCTTCCAAGAAATCTGCCCAACCAAGATGAGGCCAATGCCCCAGGCCAGCACCTTGGCAAAGTCCACTCGCACCGCTGGGGCGGAGGTGTCCCCGCTTAAGCGAAGCACCACCAGCATGATGATCATGGGCACGAACATGAGCAGATAGCCTCTGATCAGGCGACAGACTTCGCAGGGCGGTTTTGCGTTGGCCATAACGACTCCTTAAGCAGCCTCCTAGGCTACGACACTGACCGACAAAAACAACACTGCCCGGGCTGGAGACCAGACCGGGCAGTGGATTTAGGCGAGGCCCTCGGCTTCGAGGGCCTACCCTGGACTTCCCTCAGGCTTAGCCGAGAAGGGAGAGCACCGTCTGCGTGGAGGCGTTCGCCTGAGCCAGCATCGCCGTGCCTGCTTGGAGCAGGATCTGGTTTTTGGCCAGGTTAGCCGACTCGGCAGCGAAGTCCGCGTCTTCGATCTGCGACCGAGAGGCTGCCGTGTTGGACACGATG
>JAYQNS010000002.1:0-467500 GCA_038144425.1 Candidatus Salivita marina
ACAGTGTGCCATCGCCGAAGCCGCGGGTTTAGAGGCCATGGCGGTGGACGTGGAAGGTTACGCCGTCGGACGGGCCCTAGGAGAGGCTCGAGCGAAGTGCGGGGGGGAAGAAAGGGTCACGGCCGCTTTCCTTCTGGGGTCCCGGACCTTGCAGCTTTTTGTCTATCGCGGGGCGCGGCTTCTCTATGCGCACAGTGGCGCCGTGGGCATCGGCGAGGAAGCGACTCTTTCCGAAACCGCCCTCGCGGCCTATCGAGAGGCGGGCCCGGCGCAAGCGGAACGCGCCCTGGCGAGTCTCTACGGCGCTCAACCAACGCTGGTGATTGATGAAGTGGCAGTGGCGGGCGCAGGCGCTGCCCTGCCTGGGCTGATGGCTGCCTTTGAGGGGCGCCTGGGGCGCCCCTGCTGGATAACGGACCCCTTTTTACGCATGGCTCTGGGGCCCCGCACGGACGCGAGCCTGCTGGCGGCGCAGGCTCCAGCTCTGGTGGTGGCTTGCGGTCTTGCCCTTCATCGGGGCATGGCATGAATCACATCAACCTATTGCCTTGGCGTGAGGCGGCGCGCGAGGCGCAGAAGCAGCGTTTTCGTAATGCTCTTCTCGGGACTTTTCTAGGAGCGCTGCTCTGCGTGCTCGCGCTGCGCCTCGGGCTTGGGGTTCAGTTGGATGCGCAGGCAGCGCGGAATGCCCGCCTTGCGACGGAACAGGCGCGTATCGAAGAAGCGGTGCGAATCCTTGCGGCGCTCCGGGCTGAGCAAGCGACCTTGCTAGATCGGCTGGCGGTGATCGAGGCCCTTCAGCGCGATCGTCCCAAGACCCCGCTCATGCTCGACGCCCTGGCTCGGCTTCAGGTGCCCGGGGCACATTTCCAGAACCTTATCTATCAGGGGAATCGGCTTGCCCTAACGGGCATCGCCGAGCGCAAGGAGGCGGTTTCGGCACTCATGCGGCGCCTAAAGGCGTCTCCCTGGTTTGACGACCTGGTGTTAAAGGGACTGGTGGAGGCCCCTGATTCTGGTCCTCGAGCAGCGCGTTTTGAGCTCACTCTCACCCATGTACTGCCCCCCCATCCCTGGCCACACCCTGTGTCCCCGAGGCAGGCGCCCACCCCGGCGGAGGCACGCTAGCCATGGGCTTTCGTGATCAGCTTCATGCCCTCAGGGAGATCGACGTCGCCGAGCTCGATCTTTCCGAGTGCGGGCTATGGCCAGCCTCCGCCCGCTGGGCCCTTGGAAGTTTTGTGTTTGTCTTGACGTTCCTCGGGGGCTACGCCCTGTTCCTCGTCCAAGCGCGAGAATCCCTTGTTCAGCTTGAACGGAAGGAGCATGAGCTGCGGGAGGCCATTAAGACGGGGGCGCCCTGCGCGGCTGCTGTCCCCCTGCTTCGAGCACAGCATGAGGAAATGGCCGAGCGCTTTGAGCGGCTTGTCCGTCGGCTGCCCTCGGAAACGGAAGTCCCGGCCCTGCTTGCCGACCTTAGCCGCGTGGGCACGGAGAATGGTCTGCGTGTTCGCGCTATCGATCTCAAGCCCGCCCGCCGGGAATCCTATTACGACGTGCTGCCTTTTGAGATCCGTCTCGATGGGGGTTATCACGACCTGGCCCGCTTTCTAAGTGAGATCTCCAGCCTTTCGCGCCCCGTCACGCTTCACGATTTCAGCCTGCGACGAGGGGGCTCGGAGGACGTGCTCCTGCTCCAGCTAGAAGCGCGTACCTACCGCTACCGCGGAGGGAGCGAATCATGAGTCGAGTGGCAGCGGCCTTAGCAGCCCTGATGTTTTCGGGTTGCGGCACCTCGCAGCGAGCCGAGGACCTCGATCGTTTTCTGGCTCGGATAGCGGCCATGCCAGCGCCTGCGCTGGCCCCGGTGCCCATGCCGGCATCCGACGAGCCCTTCGTTTACAGCGCCTTTCAGCTTCCTTCTCCCTTCGCTCCGGAGCGTGCGCGCCTGGCCTCGGGGAAGAAGGAGAGGCCGCCTTCGGAGCCCGATCTCTCACGCCCACAAGCCTACCTGGAGAACTTCTCCCTCTCGGAGCTTCGCTACCTGGGGCAGTGGGAAAGCGCGGCCGGGCGGGAGGCGTTGGTTCGAGATGGCAAGGGGCGGGTGCACCGGGTGCCCCTAGGGGCCTTTTTGGGCCCAGACCATGGGCAGTTAATGGAGGTGGGATCTCGCGCTTTGCGGCTCCGGGAAGTGACCCCCGATGGGCTGGGGGGGTGGCAATATCGGGAAGCGAGCCTCTGGCTCGAGGCAGGAGACGACCGGTGAAGGGCAGGGGGGTTATTCAGGTATGGTCCTTTTCCCTTGGCTTGCTGCTGCCTAGCGTGAGCCCTGCGGGGGTGCTCGAGTCCGTGGCGGTGGAGGCGGCCTCCCCGGGCGCCGTCAGCCTGGGCTTCCACTTCTCTGAAGCGGCGCCCGAACCTCGGATCTTTGAGCTCGCGGAGCCTCCGCGCTTCGTCGTTGATTTTCCGGATACCTCCCTCGGGCAGGCAGCCCTTTCGACCACCGCGGCTGCCGGCCTTCTCGGCGCCCTGATTGGCGCTGAAGATGGCTCCCGGTCCCGCTTTGTACTGACCGTGAGCGCGCCGGCGGAGCTCCTGACCACCCGGGTCAAGCGCGCCCTGACGCTGACTCTGCGGCGCGTTGGAAGCGCTTCGCCGCCATCGGAGGAGGCGTCCATGGTGGAAGCGGTTAATTTCTCCGCGACCCCCGATGGGGTAGGAGAGCTACGAATCCGGCTATCTAAGCCCGTCGTGGTGCCTGCAATCACAGAGAACGCCGAAGGACTCGAGCTTCGCTTCCCGGGCGTGCAGGTCCCCCCGAAGTTCCTAGGGCGCTCCGAGGTTCCCCCGGGTACGCCCCTGGGCGCCTATAGCCTCGAGGCGGCGGGCGGCGAGACCGTGCTCTTCGTCAGCACTCGGGAACCCCTTGCCTACGCGTTGAGCAAGGATGGCCCTGTCCTCACCTTGAGCCTTCGGGGGCGGGGAGAGCACGCGGTCCCGCGTTATGTGGGGCAACGCCTGTCCCTGACTTTTCAGGATGTGGAAGTCCGAGCGGTGCTCCAGCTCCTAGCGGACTTTGCCGGTCTAAATCTGCTAGCAAGCAACGCCGTGGGAGGCTCGCTAACCCTCAACTTGCGTGACGTCCCCTGGGATCAGGCACTGGATTTGGTCCTTCGCGCCCAGGGGCTCGGCAAACGATTGGAGGGCAATGTTTTGCTCGTCGCACCAGTGGAGGCGCTCGCGGCTCAGGAGCAGGCGGCCATGGCGGCCCGCACGCGCCGGGAAGGGCTCGCGCCCCTGGAAACTGCTTTCCTTCAGGTTCGCTATGCCCGGGCAGCTGATCTCGTGGCCCTATTTGAGGCTGGCGCCGGAGCGGGAAACGGGGCGAGCCTCGTATCCGAACGGGGCTCGGTGCTGGTGGATGAGCGGACCAACGCCATTATCGTGTCCGAAACGGCTTCGCGCTTGGCGAGCCTTAAAACCTTGCTCGATCAGCTCGACGTCCCCGTGCGCCAGGTGCTCATCGAAGCGCGTATCGTCACCGCCAACACTAACTTCACAAACGAATTGGGCATTCGCTGGGGCGGATCCCTCGCCCTGGAGCGGGACGGCAAGGTTCTTCGTATTGATGGCTCTGCCGATGGCGCGGGGGGCGCCGTGACTCTGCCTCTAAATAGTCCCACCACGGCCTTCACCCTGGCGCTGTCGGGAAACAACCATTTGCTGGATCTTGAGTTGGCAGCGCTGGCTTCGGAAGGAGAGGCGGAAGTGGTGGCCCGGCCCAAGGTGCTGACGGCGGATAAGCAAAAGGCGACCGTTGCCTCGGGCGTGGAGATTCCCTACCAGCAGGCTGCGTCCAGTGGTGCTACGGCGGTGCAATTTAAGGAGGCGGCTTTGTCCTTAAGCGTCACTCCGCAGATCACCCCCGACGACCGGATCATTATGGCGCTTCAGGTGAATCAGGACACGGTGGGTGAGGTGTTCAACGGGATTCCAAGCATCAACACCAACCAAATCGAGACCCAGGTGCTGGTGAACAATGGCGAAACCCTGGTGTTAGGCGGCATATTCCAAACTACGCGGCAACGCACAGAGGATCAGACGCCGCTCCTTGGGGACGTGCCCTTGCTTGGCCGTTTATTCCAACGGCGGCAGAGTGCCGACCGGAAGCAGGAGCTTCTGATTTTCATCACGCCGCGCATTGTGGATGGTGAGGGAGGCGAGGAATCCGATGCACGGTAGGGCAGGACAGCGCGCCTAGCCCTCGCTACACTGGAGGCACACCCGGGGGGGGTGTGTTCTGGGTAAATTGGTCGCGGCCGCCACGGGCGGGCTGTCGGGCCTTGGGGGGAATGAAGTTAGCCTATGGAAAAGCCACGAAACGTTTTTATTGTGGGCCCCATGGGGGCCGGCAAGACGACCGTTGGGAAGCTCTTGGCCGATGAACTGGGGTTGGAATTCCTCGATTCCGACAAGGAAATCGAAGATCGCACCGGCGCAGACATCGGGTGGATTTTTGACGTAGAAGGTGAAACCGGATTCCGAAAGCGGGAAGCGGCCATGATCGACGAGCTCACTGCGCGCTCCGGCGTGCTGGTGGCCACGGGCGGAGGCGCCGTGCTCCTTGAGGAAAATCGGAAGCGCTTGGTGAGTCGGGGCACGGTGATTTACCTAAATGCCCCCCTGGAGCAACAAATTGAGCGAACGAGCCGAGACCGCACCCGCCCGCTCCTCCGGGATGGAGAGCCTGGCGACGTGCTCGCTGCGCTACAGGAAGATCGGGGCCCGCTCTATCAGGAGGTCGCCGACGTCACCTTTACGGCGGATCGTCGCTCAGCGAAGGCCCTGGCTCAGGAAATCGCACGGGCGCTTGAACAGAAAAGCAGCTGACCTATGAGTGCCCCCTCTCGAAGGGTCTCCGTGGATCTGGGGGCGCGCAGTTACGAAATCGCGATTGGCGAAGGCCTTCTGGATGAACCCTCCCTGCTCCAGCCTTGGTTACGGGGGCGAGAGGTGTGCCTGGTTAGTAACAAGACCCTTGCCCCTCGCTATTTCCCCCGCATCGAGGCGCTGTTGCCGCCAGGCTCCCGGGTCACGCACTTCACTATGGGTGACGGTGAGCGGTTCAAGAGCTTTGAAACTCTGACGGCCCTGCTCGACACGCTCCTCGCCGAACGCCACTCCCGAGCGACCACGCTTATCGCCATTGGGGGCGGGGTCGTGGGGGACCTCACGGGCTTTGCGGCGGCGATCTATCAACGGGGAGTCGCTTTCATTCAGGTGCCGACAACGCTGCTGGCGCAGGTGGACTCCTCCATCGGCGGCAAGACAGCGGTCAACCACCCTAGGGGTAAGAACATGATTGGCGCCTTCCATCAGCCTGAGGGTGTGCTGATTGATACGGCTTGCCTAAAGACCCTCCCGGAACGCGAGCTCCAGGCGGGTCTTGCCGAGGTGATCAAGTACGGCGCCATGCACGACGCTGACTTCTTCGCCTGGCTAGAGGCTCACATGGGGGCGCTCCTAGCCCGAGATGGGGACGCCCTCGGGGAGGCGATCGCTCGGTCCTGCCAGGCAAAGGCCGAAGTGGTTGCGGCAGATGAGCGGGAGGGAGGCGCCCGGGCCCTGCTGAATTTGGGTCATACCTTTGGCCACGCCATGGAAACGCACACGGGCTATGGCCCTTGGCTCCACGGGGAAGCGGTGGGCGCCGGCATGGTCCTGGCCGCAGACCTCTCCGCCCGCCTGGACCTCATGCCCTGGGCGGATGCGGCCCGTATCAAGTCCCTGGTGGCCTCGGCGGGCTTGCCAGTGACTGGGCCGGAGGGCATGACCCAGGAGGCGTATCTCGACCTCATGGCCCTTGATAAGAAGGTGATCGACGGTCGCCTGCGCCTGGTACTGCTCAGTGCTCTCGGCGCGGGTTTGGTCCGGGATGACGTCCCCCTGACCGCCCTTCGGGAAACCCTGGAGCGAGGGCCAGCCCTATGCCAGAGCCCGACCTAGAGGCTTCCCCCCGGATTCTGCGTGCGGCGGGACTGACGCGAGATCCCTTCGCCGAACTGGGCCTTTGGCCCGATGGAGAGGGGTATCTGGACAGTGCCCGGAGCCAAATTCTGGCCCAGCTTGGTGCGCCGGAAACCTATGGCGCGCCGGCAGTTTTGCTCCTGGGTCTGCATGGCATGGGCAAGACAGCGCTCCTGGCCAGCGCCCTGGAGAGCCTGCCCGAAGGGTGGCGCGCCCTCGCCCTGAGCGCAGCCAGCGCTGAAACGGAACCCCAGCTCCTGGCCCAGCTTGCTCGGTCCCTAGGCTTGGATCTTGATCTTGAGCGACCCATCCCGGTCCTCTGGCGTGAGCTGGAAGACGAGATGGCCGCACGCCTAGAAGTGGGAGAGCGCGTCCTTTTGACCGTGGACGACGCGGACCTCATGGACGATGACGCGTTGGGGGCCTTCCTGGAACACCTCACCCCCTTCCTCTCGCCGGCTGTTCGCCTTGTGCTCGCGGGCCCTCCAGCCCTTGAGGAGCACTTTGACGCGACTCTCAGGGAATACGAGCTCGATTTGTCCGTGGAGCTCATGAGCCTAAGCCCCCTGAGCGAGCCCTCAACCGCTGCCTATGTCTCCCAGCGTTGGGAGGCAGCCTCAGCCGGAGGGAAAGCGAGAAGGGCGCCGGGCTCGGCGGATTTGGCTCGTATTCATTTGCTTTCCGGCGGAATCCCGGGGGCGATAAACGAGGCGGCCCGAAGCCTCCTGCTGGCACAGCGCCGGCCCTGGCGGCTCCTGCTTGCGCTCATGGGGGTGGCAGCACTGCTGGCCTTCTCGTTCACCTTGTGGATCCCCGATCCGAAGCCCGAGCCCGTGCCTCAGGCGCTTGAGGTCGCCGATCGCGAGCCAGAGCCGGAACCCGAACCCGAGCCCGAACCCGAGCCCAAACCCGAGCCCAAACCCGAGCCCAAACCCGAGCCCAAACCCGAGCCCAAACCCGAGCCCAAACCCGAGCCCAAACCCGAGCCCAAACCCGAGCCCAAACCCGAGCCCAAACCCGAGCCCGAGCCCGAGCCCGAAGAACCCGAGCCCGAACCCGAACCCGAGAACCCGAACCCGAGCCCGCCCGAACCCGAGCTAGAGTCGCTGGCTTTCCTGCCGCTGGAGACTCGGGACCCCGCCCACTACGTGCTGCAGCTCCACGTGCTGAGCACGGGCGCGCGCGCCCAAGACTGGATCGATCGCCAAAAGGCGTCCGCCGCCTTTAAGTGGCGCCAGCGCAACCGTGGGGGTGTGATCGTGCTTTATGGGGACTTCGCTTCTCGAGCGGAAGCGGAGGCTACTGCAGCGCAGCTGAAGGCCGAGGGGCTCGGAGAAGCGTGGATTCGGCGGGTGCGGTCTGTGCTTCCCGAGCTCACGCCGCCCTAGGGGGCGGCGTACACCGGCTCGAGGGCCCTAGGGGAGGGTGCTTTTCCCCATGAGAAAGCGATCGATTTCTCGCGCCGACTCTCGCCCTTCATTGATTGCACGCACCACGAGGCTTTGGCCCCGACGGCAGTCGCCCGCGGCGAAGACCCTTTCATGGGCCGTGCGGTACTGGCCATATTCCGCCGCGAAGTTTGAGCGAGCGTCAAACTCAACGCCCAGCGTCTCTCCCACCGAGGCCTCGGGCCCGAGAAAGCCCATGGACAGCAAAACAAGATCCGCGGGCCACACTTTTCTCCGTTCCTGGGACTTCCTCTGGGCGACCGTTAACCCACTGCACCTCGATGGTTTCGAGGGCGGATACATGGCCATTGCCGTTGTCGATGAACCGCTTGCCCGAAATGGCGTACACCCGCGGATCGTCGCCGAAGCGCTTCGCCGCTTCCTCGTGGCCATAATCGACTCGGAAAATCCGCGGCCACTCAGGCCAGGGGTTGCCATCGGCACGACCCTCCGGAGGCTGGGGCATGATTTCGAAGTTGACCAGGGAGGCGCAACCGTGGCGCAGGGACGTGCCGATGCAGTCCGTTCCCGTATCGCCTCCGCCAATGACGATCACGTGCTTGTTTTTGGCAGAGATATAAGCGCCATCTTCGTGCTTGGAGTCTAGAAGGCTCTTCGTGTTGGCCGTGAGGAAGTCCATGGCAAAGTGAACGCCCTCGAGTTCCCGTCCCTCGATGGGAAGGTCCCGGGGCCGGGTCGCACCGGTGGTCAGCAGCACGGCATCAAAGGCGTTGAGGAGTTCCTGGGCATCGGTGGAGCCTTGCTCGCCGTCGCCGACGGCGACGCCGGTGATGAATTCAATGCCCTCGGCGGTCATGAGGTCAACACGACGTTGCACCACGTCCTTCCCGAGCTTCATGTTTGGAATGCCGTAGGTTAGAAGACCCCCGACTCGGTCCGCGCGCTCGTAAACCACCACCTGGTGCCCAACGCTATTGAGCTGCGCCGCAGCGGCGAGGCCCGCGGGGCCCGAGCCCACCACGGCTACGCGCTTCCCGGTTCGCCGGGAGGGGATCTTAGGCGTCATCCACCCCTCTTCGAAGCCCCGCTCAATAATTGCGTGTTCGATGTTCTTGATTGTTACCGCAGGATCGGTGATCCCCAGCACGCAGGCCCCTTCGCAGGGCGCCGGGCAAACCCGTCCCGTAAACTCGGGGAAATTGTTGGTCTTCAGAAGCCGGTCGAGGGCATCGCGCCAGCGGCCCTGGTACACCAGATCATTCCATTCGGGGATCAGGTTATAGACCGGGCAACCGTGGGGCTCGGATTGGCAGAAAGGCACCCCACAATCCATGCAGCGAGCGCCTTGCGTAGTCAGTCGCCCCTCATCCCGCGGGGTGAAGATTTCTTCGTAGTCGAGCATGCGTACCTCGGCCGGGCGATAGGGTGCCGCCTGCCGAGGAAACTCTTGAAAGCCTGTGGGCTTACCCATGGCCGTGCTCCTTAACTGTCTTTCAATCTAAGCCGCGCTGGCCGCCTTAGCTCGTGCCTCGAGGACGCGCTTATAGTCCCGAGGCATAACCTTAACGAACTCGTTTCTCGCGGACTCCCAGCGGGTCAGCAGCGCTTCTGCGACCGTCGAGCCCGTGTAGCGCTGATGCTTCTCGATCAGGCTGCGCAGTTCCGCGTCGTCTTCCATCGTGACCGGGTCCAGGTCCACCATCTCCTGGTTGCAGTTCCCTGGGAAAGCGCCCTCCGGATCCCAGATGTAGGCGATGCCGCCGGACATGCCCGCGGCGCAGTTCCGGCCCGTGGGGCCAAGGATGACTGCGCGGCCACCGGTCATGTATTCAAGGCCGTGGTCGCCCACGCCCTCCACCACTGCCGTGGCCCCGGAGTTCCGAACGCAGAAGCGCTCGGCGGCGATCCCGCGAAAGTAGGCTTCCCCGCTGGTGGCGCCGTAGAGGCATACATTACCCACGAGGATGTTCTCTTCGGCCTTAAAGGGGCTGGTTTTCGGCGGATAAATGATGACCTTACCGCCGGAGAGGCCCTTGCCGACGAAATCGTTGGCGTCTCCTTCAACCTCCAGCGTAATCCCCCGAGCCAGGAACGCCCCCAGACTCTGGCCGGCGCTGCCGGTCAGGTGAACCTTGATGGTGTCTTCCTCGAGCATGTCGGCGCCGAAGCGCTTGGCCACCTCATTGGAAAGCATAGTTCCGACGACGCGGTTCGTATTCACCACGGGGAGCTCGATGTTCACCGGCACTTGCTGGTCCAGCGCAGGCTGAGCCAGGGCAATGAGCTTCCTATCGAGGGCCTTTTCCAGCTCGTGGTCCTGGGCGTCGGTGGCATAGCGGCCCAGGAAGCCTTCGGGCTCTTCCGGGCGTGCCAGCAGCGCGGAGAGATCGATTCCCCTTGCTTTCCACTGGGTGAGGGCCTGATCGAAGTTTAGGCAATCGGAGCGCCCAACCATTTGCGTGATGGTGCGGAAGCCAAGCTCCGCCATGATCTGCCGGAGCTCCTTGGCGATCATGAAGAAGTAGTTCACCACGTGCTCCGGCTGGCCCCGGAACTTTTTCCTGAGCTCCGGATCCTGGGTGGCAATACCCACAGGACAGGTGTTCAGGTGGCATTTGCGCATCATGATGCAGCCAAGGGCCACAAGCGGCGCGGTAGCGAAGCCAAACTCTTCTGCTCCGAGAAGCGCGGCGATAGCCACGTCCCGCCCAGTTTTCAGCTGACCATCGGTTTGTAGCACCACCCGGGAGCGCAGGTTGTTCATGACCAGCGTGTGGTGGGTTTCCACCACCCCGAGCTCCCAGGGAAGGCCGGCGTGCTTGATGGAGGTGAGGGGCGAGGCCCCCGTACCCCCATCGTGGCCCGCAATCACTAGGTGATCGGCCTTCGCCTTCGTGACCCCTGCGGCTACGGTGCCGCAGCCAATCTCCGCCCCCAGCTTCACGCTGATGCGGGCCAAGGGGTTGGCGTTCTTGAGGTCATGGATAAGTTGCGCCATGTCCTCGATGGAATAGATATCGTGGTGCGGCGGCGGGCTAATGAGGCCCACGCCGGGGGTGGAGTGGCGCACGGCGGCAATAATCTCGTCGACCTTGCCCCCGGGTAGCTCACCCCCTTCTCCGGGCTTCGCCCCCTGTATGATCTTGATTTGCAGCTCGTCGGCGTTCGTGAGGTATTGGATCGTTACCCCGAAGCGCCCCGAAGCCACCTGCTTGATCGCTGAGCGCTTGGAATCGCCGTTGGGTTCGGGCGTCCACCGTGCGGGATCTTCCCCCCCTCCCCGGTATTCGATTTTCCGCCCAGGCGGTTCATGGCCACGGCTAGGGTTTCGTGGGCTTCCGCCGAGATGGAGCCATAGCTCATGGCGCCGGTGGCGAAGCGCTTTACGATATCCTTTTCGCTTTCGACCTCTTCCAGGGGCACGGCAGGTCCGGCCACGCCGGGCTTAAACTGCAGCAGGCCCCGAAGAGTGGCCTCTCGGGTCGCCACTTCGTTGGTGTACTTAGAGAAACGCCAGTAAGCGTCTTCGCTTTGGTTGCGCACGGCCACCTGAAGATCGGCGATGGCGATGGGATCCCACATGTGCCGATCGCCGCCCCGGCGCCAGTGAAACTCGCCGGGATTGTTCAGCACGGGAAGGCGCTGGCTCTCCCGCTCAGGGTAGGCAAGGCCGTGGCGACGACCCATCTCTTCGGCGAGGACGGCGAAATCGGCCCCCTCAATACGGCTCGTGGTGCCGCTGAAGCACTGATCGACCACGCTGGAGGCGAGGCCCACGGCTTCAAAGATTTGGGCGCCCTTGTAGGACTGAAGGGTGGAGATGCCCATCTTGGCCATGACCTTCAAAATGCCCTTGGCCGTGCCCTTGCGATAGGCGGCCACCACGTCGTCGTCGCTTTGGATATGCGGTGCGTCATCCAACAGGCCGTCCCGGCGTGCTTGCCAGAGGGCTTCAAAGGCTAGGTAGGGGTTGATGGCGTCTGCGCCATAGCCCACGAGCAGGCAAAGGTGGTGGACTTCCCGAGCTTCCCCCGTTTCCACCACGAGGCCGATGCGGGTGCGCGCGTGGGCTTTGATGAGGTGATGATGCACGGCGCCGGTGGCGAGGAGCGTGCTCACGGGGATTCGCTCGGCGCTCACCGCGCGATCGGAAAGCACCACCAGGCTCGCCCCTGCCTCGATGGCGCCCATAGCTTCGTCGCAGATGCGCTCCAGCGCCCCGCGAAGCCCGGCTTCTCCCGAGCCCTTTTCATAGGTGATGTCGATGACCTTTGAAGTCCAGCCTCGATGGTCAATGTGCTTTAAAGTTGCGGCCTCTTCATTGGAGAGAATGGGGTGGGGCACCCACAGGCGATGGGCATGGCGGCCCGTGGTCTCGAGTAAGTTCTGCTCCGGGCCGATGTAGCACTGGAGTCCCATGATTACTTCTTCCCGGATCGAATCGATAGCCGGGTTGGTGACCTGGGCGAAGAGCTGCTTGAAATAGTCGTAAAGCATGCGGGGCTTATCGGACAGCACCGCGAGGGCTGAATCATTCCCCATGGATCCTAGGGGGTCGCGCAGCTCCTTAACCAGAGGCTGGAGCATGAAGCTCATGGTTTCGACGGTATAGCCGAAGGCCTGCATGCGGGGCAGCAGCGTCTCCGGTTCAAAGCCGTGCGGCTCGGCGCTGGGGGACAGCTCAGCGATGTCGATGCGCTGCTCCCTGAGCCAATCTCCGTAGGGCAGCTGAGCGGCGAAATGGCTTTTGATCTCTTCGTCGGGGATCATGCGACCCGCTTCGAAGTCGATCAGAAACATGCGGCCAGGCTGGAGTCGACCCTTCTTCACAACGCGAGCGGGGTCGACGATAACCGTGCCCACCTCCGACGCCATAATGCATTTGTCATCATCGGTGATGTAGAAGCGGGAGGGGCGAAGCCCGTTCCGATCGAGCACGGCGCCGATGTAATGGCCATCGGTAAAGGCAATGGAGGCCGGGCCATCCCAGGGCTCCATGAGGCACGAGAAGTACTCGTACATGGCGCGCTTGTCCGCGGGCATGGCGGGGTGACCCTGCCAGGCCTCCGGGATCATCATAAGAATTGCTTCCTGCAGCGTGCGACCGGCCATGAGCATGAACTCAAGCACGTTGTCGAAGGCGCCGGAGTCGGAACCGTCGGGCTCAACGATGGGGAAGAGCTTGCTGATGTCGTCGCCAAATGCGTCGCTGGCGACCACCCCTTCCCGGGCGTTCATCCAGTTGATATTGCCCCGGCGCGTATTGATTTCGCCGTTGTGGCTCATGAACCGGTTCGGCTGGGCCCGATCCCAGGAAGGGAAAGTGTTCGTGGAGAAGCGGGAGTGCACCATCGCCAGGTGGGAGGTGTAGCGCTCGTCCTGCAGATCGAGAAAGAACGGGAAGACCTGGGCCGGGGTCAGCATGCCTTTGTAGACAATGACCTTGGATGACAGGGTGCACACGTAGAACAGCCGATTGTCTTCGTGACTGCGATCCTGGCGTACCTGGTGGGTAGCGTGCTTGCGCGCCAGATAGAGCGCGCGCTCGAAGGCGTCGCCACGCACGCCGTCGCCGGCGCCCACGAAGAGCATTTCGATCTGGGGCATGGCTGCCCGGGCTGCCTTTCCAAGGTCTGCCGTAGCCGCGTCCGTGGGTACGGCCCGCCAACCCAGGGGTGTTTGACCGCCAGCACGGAGGCAGGCCTCAAGCGCTTCGCGGGCTTTCTGGGCCGCTTCCGCTTCCCG
This sequence comes from Candidatus Salivita marina, assembly GCA_038144425.1. Classification (GTDB taxonomy): domain Bacteria; phylum Pseudomonadota; class Gammaproteobacteria; order Pseudomonadales; family Azotimanducaceae; genus Salivita; species Salivita marina. The sequence continues at coordinate 13,182 of JAYQNS010000002.1, forward strand.
GGGCAGGAACACGAGCCCTGCGCCGTAGGCGCCGGGCTCCGGTAGGGTCAGGCCAAGTTCTTCCTGAGCCACGGCCGCAAGAAAGGCGTGAGGCAAGCCCGTCAGGATGCCGGCGCCGTCCCCCGTGTTTTTCTCGTAGCCCTGGCCACCACGGTGGTCCATGCAGCAGTTCATGTTCTGCGCATCGGTAATAATGCTTCGGCTGGGGCGACCTTTGATATCGCAAACGAAACCTACGCCGCAGCTATCATGCTCCGTGCTCGGGTCGTAAAGGCCCTGGCGCTCCGGGAGGCCAAGGCGCAGCTGTTCTGCGAGGCGCCGTTTCATAGTGCTCTCCAGCTTTTTGCCCGTGACTATTTGTGAGCCGCCCTGCCGTAGTGGCAAGGGGCAACCGCGCGCCGTTGACGGCGCTCTGCGCGAAACTCATTTTGCGACCCAGCGCGGAACCGCGATGGGCGTCTTTTGTGCTGTGGGGTGCTTCGGGGCCCCCTCCCGCTAAGCGGCCGCCGAATGTAGCACTGACCGGGGTAATGTCAATGTGTACTCGGTAAAGCGCCAAGCACGCCTTGGGCCCTCAGCACCGCCAGGTGGCTTTCGGAGTAGCCTAGGGTCGTCCGCAGCACCTCGTCCGTATGGGCCCCCAGCGCCGGGGGGGCGCTCGGGTTTTGCCGGGGAATCTCCCCCTCGAAGGCTAGGCTGCTGACGGCGCGAAGGGGCTGGCCGTTGGCGAGGACATCCGTCAGCGCTGTGCGCTGCGCCCGGGGGTGGGCAAAGGCTTCCGCTAGATCATTCACGGGCCCAAAGGGCACTTTGGCAGCCGCCAGATCCCGCTCGAGGGTGGCGCTGTTCTCGGCGCCGAAGGCCCGGTGGAGGATTTCGTCCAGCGCGTCTCGGTGCTGAACCCGGGCGCCGTTTGTGGCGAAGCGCGGATCTTTTGCCAACCCTTCTAGGCCCAGGGCCCGGGCGAGGGCGGTGAATTGCCGATCCGTGCCGATGGCCAGTACGAAGTGTTTGCCGTCCTGAGCCGCATAGAGCGTTCCATAGGGCACCACGTTGGGATGGCCCGATCCCATGCGCCCTGGATTACGACCAGCCACCAGGTGATTGGTGGCCTGATTGGCCAGGCTAGCCAGCGCTGCATCAAAGAGCGCGATCTGAATGTGGCTCCCCTCCCCAAAGCGCTCCCGCTTCAGGAGCGCGAGCAATAGCGCCTCCTTCAGCTGATGCGCCGCCAGAAGGTCCATGAGCGCTACGGGCATTTTCGTGGGCGGTCCCTCGGGGTCCCCATTTAAATGCATGAAACCTGCCTCAGCTTGAATCACCGCATCGAAGCCAGGGCGGGGATCCTCGATACCGTAGGCGCTGACCTGGGCGTAAATGAGCTTTGGGTTCGCGGCACGCAGGCGGGTGGCGTCCACGCCCAGGCGCGCATCGTCCCCGGGCTTAAACGCCGCGATGACCACATCGGCCTTGGCCGCCAGGCCCTGGGCGATGGTCTGCCCCTCATTCTTCGTCAGATCCACCGTAAGGGATTTCTTGCCCCAGTTGGTCGCGGCGAAGTACGCGCTCACACCGCCCCAGGGCTGTTCTTCCGGGACGGTCCAGCCGCGGGTGGGATCCCCCCCCTGGGGATGTTCAAGCTTAAGCACTTCGGCGCCGAGCTCCGCGCAAAACATGCCCGTTGCAGGGCCCGCCAACACGTTGGCCAGTTCTAGGACGCGGAGGCCCTGAAGTAGGGGGATAGAGGAGGATGGGGGCACGAGCAGGCTCCTTCGGGCGCGCGGGACCGGGCGCTTAGCGTACTCTCTTCGCAAGGAACGGTCGCAGGGGAGCTAAAGGTGCGGGAGGTCGCGCATTGCTATGTGGTGGTCGCAGGGCGGGTGCTTTTGCTTGAGCGGGCCGCGGGGCTTCGCGGCGCAGGCTTCTGGGCGCCCCCGGGGGGACACTTAGAAACGGGGGAATCTCCCCTTGAGGCGGTTTGCCGGGAGTGCGCGGAGGAGCTGGGCCTTGCCCTTCCCCAAGAGCGGCTCGTTTTGCTGCGCCGAGCCCCCTTCCGGGAGCGGAGGGGCGCTGGGGTGAACTGGCTTTTCTCTTTCACGGTCGCCACGCCGCCGCCGTTCTTTCCAGCTGCAGACGCCGCCCGCATGGCGGCCTTTTTTCCCTTGCGCCTTTGGCCCCGGCCCCTTCTGCCCTGGACCCAAGATGATCTTCTCGCCCTTTCCGCCGCCGCCGGCCCCCCGGGAGCTGACGGCCTGCTACACTAACGCCCGCCTATTTGAGGCGATGCCCCCGCGCCGCGCGCGCTTAAACCCACGACAAGAGGATGGATGCGATGAAAGCTCCTGTTCGCGTTGCAGTCACTGGCGCTGCGGGCCAGATCGGCTACTCCCTGCTGTTCCGTATTGCCTCCGGCGAGATGCTGGGTGCCGATCAGCCGGTTATTCTGCAACTGTTGGAAATCACCCCGGCACTGGATGCGCTGCGTGGGGTGGTCATGGAGCTCGAGGACTGCGCCTTCCCGTTGGTGCAGGGCATCATTCCTACGGACGATCCTAACGTGGCCTTCAAGGACGTGAACTACGCGCTCCTCGTCGGCTCCCGTCCCCGGTCCAAGGGCATGGAGCGGAAGGACTTGATCGAAGCCAATGCGGCGATCTTCTCCGTGCAGGGCAAGGCTCTAAACGATGGCGCGGCCCGGGACGTCAAGGTGCTGGTCGTGGGGAACCCCGCGAACACCAATTGCCTCATCGCCCAGCGCAATGCTCCGGACCTAGATCCTCGCCAGTTCACGGCTATGACGCGCCTCGATCACAACCGGGCTGCCGCGCAGCTGGCAGCCAAAACCGGCGCCCACGTCACGGAAGTGGAAGGGCTCTGCATTTGGGGTAACCACTCCGCCACCCAATATCCCGACATTCATCGCGCCACGGTGAAGGGCGCAGCGGCTCTCGATCTCGTCGATCAGGCATGGTACGCCGACACCTTCATTCCCGCCGTGCAACAGCGTGGGGCCGCCATCATTGAGGCGCGAGGGGCCTCTAGTGCGGCGTCCGCCGCTAACGCCGCCCTAGAGCACATGCGCGATTGGGCCCTTGGCGCGCCGGGTGTTCTGTCCATGGGCGTCTATAGCGACGGTAGCTATGGCATCGAGAAGGGGCTGATCTACTCCTTCCCCGTCACCTGCGAAGGCGGCGATTGGAAGATTGTGGAAGGCATGGAGCCCAACGCCTTCTCCCTGGAGCGCATGAAGGCCACGGAGCAAGAGCTCGCCGAAGAGATGGGCGCCGTCGCCCATCTGTTGCCGGGCGCCTAAGGGCCTCGCCCACGGGCTCACCCCTGCCCCGGTAGCGGGGCGGGGTCTGTTTCTCTTATTCGGAGCCCAAGTATGAGTGACAACCCCCTCGCCGCGGCCCTGGAAAGCGTCCGGTCGCAGCTGATTCCCCTCACCGATGCGCTCATCGCTCAGCTGGAAGCGGAAGCCGACCCCCAGTCCGCCGAGTGGTTTGTCCACGTTCGCTATAACCTCGAGCGCGCCCAGTCGGAAGAAGATTTGATCATGATCTTTATTGAGCAGCTGGGGCCGACGGCGCCCCTAGCGAATCTCGCCGGCTTTACCCCCATTGCCCGGCTGCGGCTCGATCAGCTGCTAGCGAAGGCGCAGGAAGTGGCTTTCGCCTTTTCCGCCGATGGAGACGCGCACTAAGTGGCGAACTAGGGGAATGATCGGAATTCATTCCTCTTCCAAGTCCGGCGACGATCGACCAACCGGCGATGGCGAAGGTCTTTCTTCAATCCCACCGTCTTCCGCACGTTGCCAGCGGCCATACCAGTCCGCCATGTAGAGAACGGTTCTTATCCAGTTTGAGGGCCGTGTCCCGGTCCCGTGATATTGCTCGTTAAACCGTATGAGGTGGCTTGGAATGTTCCGCATCTTCAGCGCGGAGAAGTACTCTTCCGATTGAGCCATGGGAGTTCTTAGATCCTGCTCCCCCGTCATGATGATTGTCGGCGTAGTCACCTGTCCCGCTAGCATCAACGGGGAGTGAGCTAGCCACGCTTCTGGATCCTCCCAGAATGGCGTGTCAAAAAATGAATAGGTGAAGCCCGGAATGTCGGTGGTTCCCGCCATGGATAGCCAATTAGAAACCGGGCATCGTACGGAGGCAGCAGCGAACTGGTCGCCCATTCCGATCGCCCAGCTAGAAAGCACTCCGCCTCCGGAGCAGCCTCCGACGTACAGGCGCGATTGATCAATGGGGAGGTTGTCCGCTACGTGCGCCACTCCGTCTAGAAGATCTTCGTAATCAACCGACGGATAGGATTTGTTGATGCCGAGGCTGAACTCTTCGCCGTACCCCGTACTGCCTCTCGGGTTCATGTAAAAGACGACATAGCCCTGGGCCGCCAAAAGCTCATACATGAAGTTGAACTCGCCTCGGTACATGGCAAAGGGTCCCCCATGAATCTCGAGAATCAGGGGATAGGTCTTATCGCTGGAAAAGTTCGGCGGGGTAACAACCCAGCCCTGAAGGGGCGTTCCGTTTCTCCCGGTAAACCGAATCTCCTCACTATGGGACAACGTTCTCGAAGCGAAGAGATCCTCGTTTACGGCCGTCAAGGGCCTGAGAGCTTTATCGCCCTCAAGGGCAACGGCATAGACATCTGCGGGAGCGCGGAGAGATGACACGACTGCGGCTCCTTCTCCGTTGCTCGCCAGAGATGTGAGCTGAACATTCTCCCCCGATCTCGAGATGCGAGAGATTTCGCCAACAACGGTGGCCTGAAATAAGGCGTTGTGTCCCTCGGCCTGGGCGGAAAGGAACAATGATGAATCATCTTTACTCCAGAGCACTTTGGTTACGGGGTAATCAAAGCTGTTGCTAAGAAGGCGCGCGTTGCTCCCTCGGTCATCCATGAGGTAGGGGCGTTCTAGGGCATAGGTATTTTCCGTTTCGGGGTGGCCGAGGAAGGCGACGTACTTCCCGCTTTCCGAGAGGACGGGGTTTCGCCAGTAGCCTTCTTCGCGCGTGAGCTGTTGAATCTCGCCAGAGGAAAGGTCAATTTCGTAGATGTGGGATTTCCGGTAGGCGAAATCTCCGCTGTCGTTGCGAAGGCCGTCAAATAGAAGGGCGGTCCCGCTCTTGGACCAAGACAGTCCCGCTCCCGAAAACAGTCCGTCAAATTGCGCGCCAACATTCCAATTCCCGTTGGTTAACTGCCGGGCAGTACCGCCATCAGCGTCAACAACAAAAAGGTGAGAAAAACCTGGCTCCTGGAAGCCGAGGCGGTCTTGACGATAGTGGAGGCTGCTGATGACCCGTGGCGCTTCCGTCCAGCTACCCTCTGGATCGGGAGGGGGTATAGATACGGACCATTGATCTTTCTGGGGGACGATGGAGACAAACGCGATTTGCTTTCCATCAGGGGACCAGGTTGCTGAGAAGGGCGCGCTCGCTATTCTCGTAATTTGCGTAGCTTCTCCAGCTATCGGGTAACGCGCTACAAAGAGTTGGTTTCGCCCGTATTCGTCTGGGGCCTGAAAGAGCACCCGGTTGCCGCTCGGAGACCACCTAGGATTTGAACCCCTCAGTAGGAAATGGTGAGCGTCGGAGTTGGTCTTGCGAACCCAGATTTCTGACCGCCATCGGTCTTCTCGCCGGTCGATCCACCGGCGTGTGTAAAGAATTGTTTGACCGTCCGGTGAGATCTGCGGGTCAGCCACGCGCTCAAATTCCAGGTAGTCCTTGGCTTCCAGGGTCCCCCCTATAGCAGCGGGCGCGTCTAATGGAAGGCCTCCAAAGGCGATGCAGAAGAGCAGCACCTGAGATACGGGGATGGTGGGTTTAACTTTGCGAAGTGCGTTTAACATCATGGAATAGAGCATAGGACACCTCTTCGAAGTGGCATTTATTCTTGTGCCAGCTACTCTTTTGAATAGAGCATTCTTGACTATCTTGAAGAATAAGATGAAAGGCGGGTTTATGGTGAGTATTAAAAGGTCGGCGATAGCGATGGTAGTGATTTCCAGTCTTGCGCCAGTTCTAAAGGCGGAAAGCTTGAGCGCTCGTTGCGAAGCCGTTCAGATTCCTCAGAAGATCTTCGATGCTGCGGGCCTAAGCAAATTATCGGAAAGCGAACTTCGAACCCTTCAGTGCTGGGCCCGTTCTTTGGATCCAAGGGCTGCCTCGCCGGAAATCGAAGCGAATGCCGATGTCGCTGAGATTCGGTTGCCCTCAGATGCCCCGGAGGCTGGGGAGGGGAGCTCGGAGCTCCAGGTAAAGCGAAGTGAGGAGAGCCAATCGTCTCCAGGAGGCACGGGCGGATTTCTCGAGTTCAGAAAGTCCGTGGCTGGCATGTTGTCGCCGCCACCAACGGAAAGCTACCAAGCTAAGATAGCTGGGAAATTCACCGGCTGGAGTGGTCGAACCAAGTTCAAACTAACCAATGGCGAGGAATGGGTTCAGCGGAAGGACGGTTTTTTGTCCGCAGAACTAGATTCTCCTGATATTGAAATAAGAGTTGGACGATTTGGCTTTGCCACTCTTTGGGTTCCCGAGCTTGGGCGAGGGATTCAGGTAAAGAAGGCTAAATAAAAAGGGGGCGCTGTGCGCCCCCTTTAAACAGCGGAATTAAAAGATCAGAGATTGACCTTGATACCGGCTCGAATGTAGCGCCCACGATTGTCGTAGATGTTATCCCACCCGCTTGCGATCGCGGCAACTTCGGGCGTCTTATCAAAGACGTTATCGATGTTCAGCTGAATGCGTGCGTTCTCATTCAGTTCGTACTGGATCGCAGCGTTGTAAAGCGTAACCGCCTTGAGGTCCATTACGTCACGAGCATCGGGAGCATCGTCGTTGCTAATATCGGCGTCGCCGATGTAACGCGCCTGAACGAGCACAGAGAGCTTGTTCCACATCCAGTTAACGTTGAGCTGCACCTGCGTCTCAGCCGTGTCCGGCTCGCCCAGGCTGTCGTCGATCGCTCCCTGAATGACCGTCTTCGCTTCCTGCGGGAAGAAGCCATTGGCAGATACGCGAAGCGTGCCAGGAACGTTCATCGCACCGAGAACTGGCCACCCAGAAAGTTCGGTCATCCAGTCGGCATCAAGCGTCCAGGCGCGGAGAGTCCGCTCACCTGCGTTCACGAAACCGGAGGTGAAGGCGCCAGTCGCTGGCAGCTGGCCGGAGGGCAGACGGGTGAACTGCCCGCAGAAGGCGTTCGGGAACGCAGTTGCGTCGTAGCAGGACTCCATAATCTGCGTCAGCGTGAAGGATTCGATGCCGTCCACGATGTCGAAGTCAACGTAGTCCACCGCAACCGTCAGACTGTCGAACCAGCGAGGGCGAAGGATGACCCCAGCGGTCCATGCGTCGGCAACCTCATTAAGCAGGTTTTGATTTCCGCCGGTTTGTCCTTGGACCGACGCGTTCGCAACGTTAGAAACGAAGTTGTCAGGATCCGCGATGCCGTCCGCAATGCAGTTCGCGCGACGAGTTTCCGGAGAAAGGCCGCCGTCAACGAAGCGTGCGTCGCAGGGGTCGCTTGCGAAGGAACCGATGCCAGAGAGCGGTAGGAATAGCTCCGTGATGGCCGGGGCTCGTACCGACCGAGTCTTGTTAGCCCGGAACTCGATATCCTGGATCGGCGACACTTTCACGCCGTAGGTGTAGATGTCGTCAGTCCCAGCTAGAGAGTTATCGACAGAGCGGAAAGCCCCTTCGGCTGATGCTGAAAAGAGGAAGGGAATTTCCATTTCAGGAGAAATAATCGGCGCGTAGACCTCGGCGTAGAATTCGTCGGTCTCATAGACGCCCGCCGTTGGCCGAACGGCTTCCCCGCGCCCAATGCCCAGAGATGCAAGACCGCCCACGTCGAAGGAGGCTCGCTCTTCCCGGCCTTCATAACCCGCAGCTAGGGAGATGAAACCAGCGGGTAGTTCGATAGTCTCGATGCTTGCGTTGATCGACACGATCTCTTGGTTGATCTCGGTGTTCGACGTGGAAGCAGCCGTCATATAGTCGATGGCCGCTTGGCTCGGACGGCCCTGGCCAAAGAGGTCGAGAGGCACACATCCGTCGAAGGTGTCTCGGAAGTTTTCCGAGGCGCCTAGGGGATCGCCGGGATTGGTCGGACGCGCATCGGGATCGACGGTCACCCGACAGGCGACGGAACCGTCGTCGGCGGTTACCGCGTCCAGCGCGTAAAAGAAACGGGAGGTCACGAGTTCGCTCTGGCGAGTACGTGCGTCGGACCGGCCGCGAACGTAGGCAGCATCCCAGGTGAGCGTCCGGTCGGCGATCTCTAGGTCACCGCGGATACCCCCGACAAAGCGGAATACCGTGCCTTCCTGGCTAATCCGTCGATCGCCCAGGTCCACGCTAGCGCGCTGCATGCCAAAGGTGTCGAGGCCAAAGTCGGCAAGCTGCTGGCGAGCAGTGGAGGTAAGCAGAGGATGGTCTGCGGAGAAGGTTAAGCCGAAAGACTCGTCGCCGAAGAAGTTCGACTGATAGGCCGGCTGATTAACCAGTTCCGTTGAGTTCGTGTTGGAGAAAAGGAACTCCCCGTAAAGCTCAACGCTATCGGTTACGTCGTACGTCATGAAGCTGGAGACGATCGAGCGCTCGAGCGGGGTGTAGAGCGAGGTGACATCAGGCAAGAAAATACCGTCCCCGCCAATGGACCAAACCGCGTTTCCGGTGGGCTGGCCGACGTTGTAGGGCACTAGGCTGCCATCGGAGCCGAATTGGAAATAGGAGTCGCCGACCCCATCACCGTCGGTGTCGATCTGTCCTAAGCCGAAATTCGGAAGCAGGCCGCCGCCAGGGGTAATGGCGCCGCCCGGGCCAACGATATTGGCGTGGGCATTACTGACCAGGACACGGCGGAAATCACTGTCGCCCGCTGGCTCTCTGAACTGCCAGCCTGCGGCGAGGTGGTCGCGCTGGTTTTCGATGAGGCCCTCGCGATCGTTGTACTCAAAGCTCATCACGATGTTGCCGCGATCGTCGGCGAAGTTGTTTCCAAACACGACCGAGAAGGTTTTTTCTTCCAGGTCCCTGTTATCCATGGCCTCGCCGTAGTTGGCGTTAATTTCAAGACCTTCGAAATCGTCCTTGAGAATCACGTTTACGGTGCCAGCAATTGCGTCAGCGCCATAGATGGCCGCGCCGCCGACAGCAATGGTCTCGATGCGCTCAACCATAGCCGTTGGAATCGTATTCAGGTCGACCTGAAGGCCAGCCGCGCCGCTGCTAAAGACGGAGGGCGCATTAGAGGAGACGAAGCGACGGCCGTTAACCAGGGTCAGGGTTCGCTGGGATCCCAGTCCGAAGAAGTTCACGTAGCTATTACCGACGCCGTAAGAATCTTGGTTCCCTTCCGTCGAGCTGCCGGGGGTTCCGAAGGACGGAACCTGGTTGAGAGCGTCAGCGATGTTCGTGAATCCGCGCTGCTGGATGAATTCAGCATCGATGACCACCGCGGGCTGAAGCGTGTCGAAACCTGCTCGAGGAATCCTAGAGCCGGTGACCACGACCTCTTCAACAATTGCGTCTTCAGCGAAGGCGATTTGCGGCATCGCGCCGGCGCCAGCGAAGGCGCTGGCGAGGGCAACGGAGCCGATGGCCGTCGCAAGAGGGTGCTTGCTAAACATATTGGGTCCCTTTAATTGGGGGCGGCCGCAAAGAATCGGCCAAACCAGCGCAGCCGAGGCCACGCAAACCAGGCAGCGGACCTCCCCTGGGACGCCTCGCCACCGCCTTTTTAAACGAACTGTCTGCCGCACTCCTCTTGCCGAATACGAAACCTCGGATGCTGAAACAAAGCCAAAGCAAACATCAGAGGACTTATGGCATGAAGGTGACGTTGACTAGAGAATGTTGAAACACACTGAAACGTTTAGCAATGCCTCGGGCGTAAAAAAATGAAAATAGTTGCTAGATAAAATTGTTGCTTAATAGGAGCTTAACTGGCCTTAATGAAGTGGAACCTTCGGATGATGGCGCAGGTTGGTCGAACTAGTCTCTTCATAGCTTTGCTTCTCAGGATTTCTGGTCAAACAGTTGTATGAAGTTCGCGAAGTAGGCCGGAAAAGTCTTTCTGACACAGGTTGGATCCTCGATGACCACTTCCGTACCCCCAATCGCTGCAAGGGAAAAGCACATGGCGATGCGGTGGTCATCGTAGGTCGCGATTTGCGCGGGTCGTAGCGCCTTGGGTGGCGTCACCGTTATCCCGTCCGAGTGTTCCTGCACCGCCGCGCCTAGCTTTCGAAGCTCCGTGGCCATGGCGGCGATGCGGTCCGTCTCCTTCACCCGCCAGTTGGCGACGCCGCGAATGCGCGTCGGGCCCTGGGCGAAGAGGGCCACCACCCCGAGGGTCATGGCCGCATCGGGGATGGCGTTAAGGTCTACGTCTATACCTCGCAGCGTGCCCCCTTCCGTTTCGAGCCAGTCCGGTCCGCTACGGGTGACGGCCCCGGCCTGGGCGAGGACATCAAGGAAGGCCACATCTCCCTGCATGCTGTCCCGGCCCACGCCGGTCACGCGTACGGGCCCCCCGGCGAGGGCGCCCAGGGCAAGAAAGTAGGAGGCGGAGGACGCATCCCCTTCCACGGGCAAGTGCCCCGGAGCCACCAGGGGCGCCGCTGGGACGGTGAGCTCTCGGGGATCGGGCCAGGCACTGTCTACCCCAAAATGAGCCAGGCAGCGGCGGGTGATCTCCAGGTAGGGGTCCGAAACCAGTTCGCCTTCCCGATGGATAGTGAGGCCTCCGGGTAGCTGAGGCGCCAGCATCATCAGGGCCGTAACGAACTGGCTCGAGAGGGTGCCATCGATGCGGACCGTACCGCCGGTGAGGGGGCGGCCTTCGATCTTGAGGGGCGGGTAGCCCTCATTGCCGAGATAGGTGATGTCGGCCCCTAACGTTCTAAGAGCGTCAACAAGGGGCCCGAGGGGGCGTTCACGCATGCGCGGATCGCCGTCTAGAACAAAGGTGCCTTCTCCATAGGCAAGCAGCGCCGTCAGCGGCCGCATGGCGGTTCCCGCGTTACCCAGGTGGAGATGCAGGGGCTCGGCGCTTGGCGCCTTGAGGCGCCCGCCGGCGCCGTCTATCCAGAGGCCCCCCTTCCGGTTCTCCGTTTTCACTCCCAAAGCGGCGAGGGCATCGCGCATGCGCTGGATGTCATCGCTATCTAAAAGGTGGGTGAGGATGGTTTCCCCCTTCGCGACTGCCGCTAAGAGGAGCAGGCGGTTTGAGAGGCTTTTGGACCCCGGGAGACGCACCATGCCCTGGGCTTTAGATCCAAGGTGAAGGGGGAGGAGGTCAACGGGGGTCATGAGGGGGCTCTCGGTCTAGCGGAGGAATAAGAATAGCCTATAGGGCGTGAAGGAGCTGCCCAATAAAGGCTTCGAGGGTGTCAGCGAGAACTCGGCGATCTCGCCGCCCCGGCCATTCAAGAATGACTGCGGCGTCCTGGAGGCGGAGGGAAATAACGCCGTCTTCGTCCCCCTCGAGCACCGCGATGAAAGGCGCAGGCTCAAGCTTGAAGCGCTGTTGCTGAAGGCAATGGCCCAGCTGGTTCTCCAGGAGCCGGGGCCACTCTTCAGCGCTCCAGGGCAAGGTTAGGCTGAGGGCGCCCCAAGGGCTTGGCACCGTAATGGGGTCGCTGAAGAAGCTCCCGTAAAAGGCGTCGAGGCTCGCCGGGACGGGGTGGTTGAGGGTGGCGCCAAGGCCCGCCAGGGGTGCTTCCGGCCGGGGCTGCTGGCGGACGGGTTTCCAGTAGCAACGCCCGGGCCCGGCCGCGCCTTGGAGGCACGGCGACGGCCAGGCCGGGTCATCGTCTACGCTAAACGGGCCCAGCATGGCCTCGGCCCGGGTGAACAGGGAGCTGAGGGTTTCGAGCAGCCGGACTTCGGTTTTAGCCATGGGCAGGCCCTTTGAATTCGAGGCGATTCCCTTCCGGGTCCGTGCTGTAAATCGAGGCGCCAAACCCCTCAGCGCCAAAACGTCGTCGGGGCGCCTCAGCGGGTAAGCCGAGGTCCGTGAGCCAGGCCTGCAAGGTTGTCGCATCGAAGGGTTCGACGCGAAGGCATAGATGGTCGAGGTTGCCATTTTGGTGATGGATCGGCCCCTCGCCGCCGAGCGGGGAGCCCTTGACCACCAGGTCGATGAGCACGTCCCCCGCGCGAAATTGGTAGAGCCCGAGCTTCGGTTCTTCCCGCACACAGGGGCAGCCAAGGGTCTCCTCATAAAAGGCGCGCATGCGGGGAAGATCCTCCACCCGAAGCACCAGGTGGTCCAGCGTCAGGGTGGAAAAGGGTCGGGGCTTAGGGCTCGTCATAGGTGAAGGCCTCCACGGTCCAGCGCTCCGGCCCAGCGGGGCCGGGAAGGGCAAGGGTATCCCCTGGATGCTTGCCCAGCAGCGCCCGGGCCACGGGGGCATCAATGCTGATCCAATGTCGCGCCGGGTCGATCTCATCGTAGCCCACGATCCGCAGGGTTCTTTTTGTGTCGCTTGCGCCGCGCAGCTGGACCGTGGCCCCGAAGCGGATGCCCGCCTCAGACCCCGGGGTGCGGTCCACCACCTGCACTTCATCGAGGCGCTTGCTCAAATAGCGCACGCGTCGGTCTAGCTCCCTTAATGCCTTTTTGCCGTAAATGTATTCCGCATTCTCCGAGCGATCCCCCAGGGCCGCGGCTTCTGACACGCGCCGAGTGAGCTCGGGGCGGGTAACCCGCCAAAGCGTCTGCAGCTCCTCCCGAAGCGCTCGGGCGCCGGCCGCCGTGATGTAAGGGGCTCGGTGCACGTTAGGACGTCGAGAGCTCGGCCAGCGCCGGCCCCACGGGCGGTCGGGCGATGCCGGCTTCCGTGATGATGCCCCCGGTGACGAGGGCTGCGGGGGTAACGTCGAAGGCCGGATTGCGTACCGGGGCCTGGGCCGCGATGCGCTGCCCACCAAGGTGGGTCACCTCTTCCGGGGCCCGCTCTTCGATTGGAACGTCACCCCCTTGGGCCGTTGCTGGGTCGTAGGTGCTGAGGGGGCAGGCCACCCAGAAGGGGATGGAGAAATGCTTGGCCGCAATGGCGACGGAGAGGGTGCCAATCTTGTTGACCACATCGCCATTGGCGGTGACCCGGTCCGTTCCTACGATCACCAGATCAATTTCCCCTCGGCTCATGAGATGGGCCGCCATGGAGTCGGTGATGAGGGGGACATCGATGCCCGCTTGGGCTAGCTCGAAAGCGGTTAGGCGGGCGCCCTGGAGTACGGGGCGGGTTTCATCGGCGAACACCTTAAAGGGCCGACCCTCGGCCTGCATGTGGTACATCGGGGCGGTTGCCGTGCCCCAGGCGGCCACGGCTAGCGCGCCGGCGTTACAGTGGGTGAGGATGCGGGCGCCGTCAGGAATCACGGAAGCGCCATAGGCGCCAAGGGTTGCGCAGACGTGCTCGTCCTCAGCCTGGAGCCGGGCTGCCGTCTCCGTGAGAAGCGCGCGCCCGGAGGCTCCGCTCAGCCTCGCCGCGTCGATGGCGTTTAACTGCTGGGCAAGCGCCCAGGCGAGATTCACAGCCGTTGGCCGAGCGCTTCGAAGCCGGGCTGCTGCGGTCTCAAGGGCCCTGCGCCAGGCGCCGGGTTCAAGGTGATCCTGCCCGTTCATGGCCAGAGTAAGGCCCCAGGCGGCGGCGAGGCCGATGGCTGGGGCGCCCCGAACTTGGAGCGTGACGATGGCTTCACGAACGGCCTCCCCATCTTCGCAGCGGCGATAGGTGATCTCCTGGGGCAGGCGCGTTTGGTCTAGAAGATCGAGTGCCGTACCGGTCCAGCGCAGAGTTGAGGGGGCCTTCGGGGTGGTGCGAAGAAGGGTCAGGTTAGGGTGCGTCATGATGAAATTCCGAAAGCCGAGCGAGAGTTTGCGCGAGCAGCTGGTGAAGGGCGTCGGACGTCGGCGCCCAGAACAGCATACCGTCCTCATGTCCGGCCATGGCAAGGCACCCCGCCTCTCGGTCCTTGCTTAAGGCCGTAACCGCCTGGGCGAGGGCGACCGTACCGTTTCGAGCCTCCACTCCGGTGCAGAGAAGGGTGAGGGCGTCCCGGGCTCGCCATAGGGCGGGATGATGGCCATGCGCGATAGTCTGGATCCGGGGGCAGGCGCGGTAGAGGGCCTCGTGGACAAGGCTTTCGGAGGAGGGCGGTCGGTCGCCCTCAGCCTCTAGCCGCCCCCCTACCCCGCGCTGAAGAGCAACCCAGCACGCGTCATCGGCCGCGAGCGTCGCCTGATCCGAGCGTTGGCTAGCGGTGATGGCATAGCCCGGGCCCTCGCGAACACTGACGTTGCCGTAGGCGAGGCCCTCGTAGCGAGCGGGGTCCCGGCCCAGCAGACCTGCCTCGCGAAAGGGCGCGGCTACGGCCTCTAGGGCTTCAGCGCGGGCGCGGGTCCGGTCCCGGTCTCTTGGCGGGCTTAGGTGGTAGGCAAATTGGATGACCCCTTCCGTTTCCCGGATGACCATCGGCTCCTCGGATATTTTGCAAGGCGCAGCTTGGCCCTTACTTGGGGTATGCTCCGCCTCGAATTTCTTAGCACATAAGTGGAAACGCCGTGTCCTTAGCCTCTGCCAAGCCCCAGGGCCTCGCGACCGTAATCGCGTGGTTTGACTCACACGCCAGCGCCCCTGGTCCCGAGGCCGACGATGATCGGTCCATCGACCGGGCCCGGATTCTGCCCTTTATCGGGTTGCACCTAGCCTGTCTGCTGGTTTTCTTCACGGAGGTGAGCGCCTTCGCCGTGGGACTTATGCTCCTCACCTACGCCATTCGGGTGCTCGGCATTACCGTAGGCTACCACCGCTACTTCTCCCATAGAGCCTTCCGTTGTGGGCGCAGCATGCAGTTCCTGTTAGCCCTTATGGGCGCCAGCGCTGTGCAGCGGGGTCCGCTGTGGTGGGCGGCTCACCATCGCCATCACCATAAGCACTCCGATGGGCCGGAAGACGCGCACTCCCCGGTGCAGGACAGCTTTCTTTGGAGCCACATGCTGTGGTTCCTTTCCACGGGTAATTATCGAAGCCGCACGGAGCTGATTTCGGATTTTGCAAAGTTCCCCGAGCTCCGTTTTCTTGATCGCTTCGACACCGTCGTCCCCATCCTTTCCTTCACGCTATATTTTTTCATCGGCTACTTTTATGGCCAGGCGTACCCGGAGTCGGGGGTGACCGGCGGTCAAACTTTACTCTGGGGAGGGGTGGTAGGCACGGTGCTGGCCTACCACGCAACCTTCACCATCAATTCTTTGGTCCATGTTTTCGGGGCCAAGCGCTACAAGACCGGCGATGAGTCGCGGAACAACCCCTGGCTCTGGTGGCTCACCTTTGGGGAGTCCTGGCATAACAATCATCACCACTTTGCCGCCTCGGCGCGCCTGGGCTTTTACTGGTGGGAAATCGATATCGGCTGGTACTTCTTGAAGGCCCTGGAGCGCCTTGGCCTCGTTTGGGACCTAAAGGTGGTGCCGTTCTATGTCCGGGAAGGGCTGCCTAACCCTAGGCTCGGCGCGCCCCCAAGGCGGCCTAGGGGCGATGCGCGTTGCGGTCGTTGGGAGTGGCATTTCGGGCCTCACCGCGACCTGGCTGCTGAGGAAGCGCCATGAAGTCACGCTCTTTGAGGCAGGGGAGCGCTTTGGAGGGCATACGCATACGCGGATGCTCGAGCTTCCCGAGGGGCCCGAGCCCGTAGATACGGGTTTCATCGTCTATAACGACCGGAACTACCCCACGCTAGAGCGCCTATTCTCAGCGCTGTCCATCGATGGCCGGCCCACGGGGATGAGCTTTTCCTTGAGCGATGAGCGCTCCGGGCTGGAATACGCGGGCCATTCAGTTGCTGGGCTCTTTGCCCAAAAGCGCAGGGTCCTGTCCCCGACCTTCTGGGGCATGCTGCGGGACATCTTGCGCTTTAATCGCGCAGCCCCAGCCTTGCTTGCGACGCCCGGGGAAGGGCCTCTGCTGGGGGCTTTCCTCGCGGCCGGAGGCTATGGCGAGGCCTTCGCTGAACACTATCTTCTGCCCATGGGGGCGGCCATCTGGTCCGTGCCCACCGAGGGCCTTCGCGCTTTTCCGGCAAAACGAATTATTGAATTCTTTGATAACCACGGACTCCTAACCCTTAAAAACCGTCCCCAGTGGTTTGTGGTAGAGGGGGGCTCCTCAGCCTACCTAGCGCCCATTCTCGCAACCCTTCCGCCGGCGCGGCAGCGGCTCGCGACCCCGGTGCGCGGCCTTCGCAGGGAAGAGTTGGGGGTCCGGGTTCGTACCGACGCTGGAGAGGAAGGCTTTGATGCGATCGTCTTGGCCTGCCATAGCGACGAGGCCCTAGCGCTGCTGGACGATCCTTCCCCCGAGGAGCGCGCCATTCTCGGCGCCCTGCGCTACCAGAAAAATGACGTCGTGCTCCATTGCGATGAGGCCCTGTTGCCTCGGGCAGGGAAGGCTCGGGCAGCCTGGAACTATCGGATTTCCGCCGCGGGGGCTGAGCATGCGACGGTGACCTATTGGATGAACGCGCTTCAGCATTTGAGGACGAAAACGCCCGTGCTTGTCACCCTCAACCAGAGCGAGGCAATCCGGTCGGAAAAGGTCTTCGAGCGATTGAGTTACGCCCACCCTATCTTTGACGCCACGGCGTTGGCGGCGCAGGAGCGCTTTTCCGAGATTAACGCTCAACGCCAGACCTACTATTGCGGAGCCTACTGGCGCTACGGGTTTCATGAGGACGGCTGCGCGTCGGCGCTGCGCGCCCTAAGCGCTTTGGGCTGGGATTGGTAATGGGAGCGAGCCTAGGGGAGGGGCGCCTTACCCACCGACGCTTAAAGCCCTTCCTTCATGAGTTTTCCTACCCGGTGCACATGCTGTGCCTCGACCTCGATGCACTTCCCGAGGCCTTTCCAGCGAAGGAGGGGTGGGGGCTAAATCGCCGCGCTTTCGCCTCCTTTCGGGAAACGGATTACCTGCGGGAGGTAGCGGGCGCTCGCCTTGCCGAACGCCTTCGGCACCTGGTTTTCCAGCGCCTTGCCTTCGCGCCTTCCCCCGGGGCATGGCTTCTCACTCAGCCCCGCTATTTTGGCCTCGGTTTCAATCCCGTCAGCGTGTTTTGGGTGGGCCCCCGGGACGCTCCCGAGGCCCTGGTTCTTGAGGTCACCAATACCCCTTGGAACGAACGACACTGCTATGTGCTCGATGCCCGGGGGCAGACGGGAACGCTGCGCTTTAGGGAACCGAAGGCCTTCCACGTCTCGCCCTTTATGCCCATGGACCAAAGTTACGAGTTCACCTTCGCCTTCACCCAGGATGCCCTTAGGGTTTCTAAGTACAACCTGGAAGCCGGGGAGCGGGTGTTCTCCGCGCACCTGGCCCTGAGCTTGATCCCCCTGGACCGTTCGGCGCGCCGGCGCGCCTTGTGGGGTTCGCCCTTGATGACGGCTCGGGTGCTTGGCGCGATTTACTGGCAAGCCCTGTGGTTATGGCTGAAAGGTGCTCGCTATCATAGTCATCCGGGTAAGGGTGGGGAGCAGTCCTAGGAGGGGCGATGGGTGAAGGGATAGTTGGGGAGCTAGAAAGTTCGGGGATTCCCTATCCCCGGTGGCTAACGGGTGTTTTGAAGCGCGCGGTGCTTCGCAAGCTTGCAACGCTTCAAGCGGGGGCCCTCACCCTAGTGGATGAGCAGGGCACGGTGCATCGCTTCGGAGATCCCACGGGGGAGCTGAAGGCAGCGCTTACCGTTCGCGATCCAAGCTTCTATGGCGCGCTTGGCCTAGGCGGCAGCGTAGGCGCGGGAGAAAGCTACTTCCGTGGTGCTTGGGACACCGATGATCTCGTAGCGCTGGTTCGGCTCATGGCGCGAAACAGCGATGTGCTTTCCAAGCTTGACGGCGGCTTTGCTCGGCTTGGGCGCCTTGCCTACAACGCCTTCCACTGGCGCCACGCCAATACGGTCGCCGGAAGCCGCGCCAATATCCTGGCTCATTACGATCTCGGCAATGAGTTTTTTGAGCTCATGCTCGATGACAGCATGATGTACTCCTCAGCGATCTATGCAGATGAAGCCATGGCGCTACCCGCGGCGCAGGCGCATAAGCTTAAGATTATTTGCGAAAAGTTACGGCTGGATAGCAGTCATCACCTGCTGGAAATTGGCACGGGGTGGGGCGGCCTCGCCTGCTTTGCCGCACAGGAAACGGGGTGTCGGGTGACCACCACTACCATTTCCGACGCCCAATTTGCCTACGCTACGGCCCGGGTTCGGGCCGCCGGTCTAGAGGACCAGGTGACGGTGCTTAAGCAGGATTACCGCGAGCTTACGGGGCGGTTCGATCGCATCGTGTCCATCGAAATGATCGAGGCCGTCGGCGATCAGTTCTTCACGACCTATTTTCGTAAGCTCGACAGCCTGCTGACGGAGGATGGGCTGCTGTTGATTCAGGGGATTACCATCGCGGATCAACGCTACGAGCGTTATCGGCGCTCCGTGGACTTCATTAAGCGGTTTGTTTTCCCCGGGGGGTGTCTCCCTTCCTTGACCGCCATCACCCAATGCATGACCCAGGCGACCTCCCTGCGCCTCAGGCATCTTGATGATATTGGCGAGCATTACGCGCGAACCCTGAGGGATTGGCGGGAACGCTTCGAGGCGGCGGCTGACGTACTAAGGGCCCGGGGCTATGACACACCCTTCCTCCGCCTGTGGCGCTTCTACCTAGCGTACTGCGAGGGGGGATTTCGGGAGCGGACCATCGGCAATCTTCAATTGCTGTTCGAAAAGCCCGATAGCCGGGCCCTTGCGCCCATTTACGGAGTGAAGGGGGACTTCCGCCCATGCTAGATCTTGCTGCGCTCTGCGAGGCCGGGTGGATCCCCGATCCCTTTGCCCGCTTCGGCATGCGACGACTGATTCGTCAGCGACTGCGGGAGATCCACCAGGACGGTCCCGTCGCGGCGCAGGCACGGCAGGCCGCGTTCCTCGCAGGCCTTCGCGAAGGTCCCATCGCGGAAGCCACGGAGGCCGCCAATGCGCAGCACTACGAAGTGCCTGCGGCCTTCTTTGAACGGGTTCTGGGTCCCGAACTGAAGTACAGCTGCGCCCTTTTCGACCCTGGCGTGGGGCGCCTTGGGGATGCGGAAGCCGCCATGCTGGCCCTCACTTGCCAGCGGGCGGGGCTAGAGGATGGGATGCGGATTTTGGAGCTCGGCTGCGGCTGGGGGTCGCTGACGCTGTGGATGGCGCGCCACTTCCCGGAGGCAGAAATTGTCGCGCTCTCCAATTCCGCGAGCCAGCGCGCTCATATCGAGGCGCGCGCCGAGGCCGCGGGGCTTAAGAATCTTCGCATCGAAACGGCCAATGTAGGGGTTTGGGATACGGAGGCGCGATTCGATCGCATTGTCTCCGTCGAGATGTTTGAACATATGCGGAACTACGGGGCGCTCCTTGCGAATTGCGCCCGCTGGCTCGCCCCCGGCGGCAAGCTATTTACCCACGTATTTTGCCACCGCAGCTTGGCCTACCCCTACGCCGACGGGGATGGCTGGATGGAGCGCTACTTTTTTACCGGGGGCATCATGCCCCGGGAAGATCTCTTCGAGCAGTTTCCCGATGTGATGACCGTGGAGCAGCGCTGGTGGGTGGACGGCACCCACTACGAACGCACGAGCAATGCCTGGCTGGCCAAGCTTGATGCGCAGCGGGAAGCTATCGAGGTGCTGTGCCACGAAACCTACGGTCCCGCTGAGGGGACCCTTTGGGTGCAGCGCTGGCGCATGTTCTTCATGGCCTGCGCGGAGCTCTTTGGTATGGACCGCGGACAGACCTACGGCGTGGTACACAGTCTCATGCGCCCCGCGGCCGATCCTGCGCTTTGAGCGCGCTGGACTAGGCGTTATCGGTGCGCGCGGCCCGGCCTAGGTAGCCGCCGTGGTGCCGCAAGCCGTAGTCCATCTTGCTGACGCCTTTCAGCTCCATGAGTGTCAACGCAAGGGCATCGCTAATGGCCAGCATGGCCGCGATGCTCGCGCTGGGGGTGAGGCCCAGGGGGCAGGGTTCTTCAATGATGCCCATGTCGAGCACGATGTCTGAAAGATCCCGGAGAGGGGAGTCCGCGTGGGAGGTCACGCCGATGATGGTGGCCATGCCCAGGTGGCGGGACAGCTCAAGCATCTCCAGCACTTCCCGGCTTTTGCCCGAGGTGGAAAAGGCGATGATGCAGTCCCGGTCTCCGACAATGCCCAGATCGCCATGGGCGGCCTCCGCCGGATGGACGAAATGGGCGGGCGTTGCCGTAGAGCACAGGGTGGCGGCAAACTTGCTCGCCATGTACCCCGCTTTCCCAATGCCCGTGGTAAGCACCTTGCCTTTGCAGGCGGCCATGGCGCGGACAGCGGCCTCGAAGGCATCGTCCACCGCAATCGCGGAAATAGCTTTGGCTTCGGCGGCGATGATGGCTCGCATACGCCCCTGGATGTCTAGATCGCTCACAATGAGATCTCCGCAGCGGTTCGAGCGCAAACATCGCCCGAGAAGGCGGCGAAGTCTTCCAGATCGCGCCGTGCCCCTCAAGGGCCTTAGGATTTTGGGGAGGAAAGGGTCGTGATACCGAAACCCCAGCGGTGTCTTGTAGCTCCCGCGATCCTGCCGCTGGCCCAGGGCGTGGTGCTGCGTCTTGGGGCCGCGGCGGGTCCTGAGGAGGCTCAGGGCATCGGGTTATGGCAACGGCGCTTCGATGCTGCCTTAGCCCCCGGTGCGGCGCCCTATCCGCTGGTGGTGGATCGATTGCCGCCCCCGCGGGGGAAGGGGATGAAAGTTACGCTTTGGAGCTTGGCCCTAAGGAGGGACAGCTTCGGGCCAGGGGCCCCGGGGGCGTGCGCCAGGGGTTAGCTCGCGCGCTGCAGTGGCTGCTTGCTCCCGCCCCAGTGCATGCGGTTTCCATTGCAGACGCCCCAGCCCTTCCCTGGCGCGGCCTTATGCTCGATCCCGCCCGCCATCCTTTGGGGGAGGGGGCGCTAGAGCGAACTCTCGACGGCATGGCGATCTTGGGCTTGAATGTCCTGCATCTTCACTTAACTGACGACCAAGGCGTGGCCTTCGAGAGCCGGCGCCGGCCTCGGCTTCATCAATTGTGCGGTCGAGAGGGTTACCTCACCGTCGCTGCCCTTCAGCGCTTGGCAGCCGCTGCGGCGGAACGGGGCATTCGCGTCGTTCCCGAATTAGACCTTCCTGGTCATGCGGGCGCCCTGCTCTTCGCTTATCCCGAGTGCGCGGCGGGCCCCGTTCCCTCCCGCCTTCCCCGGGCCTTTGGCCCTTCGTCCTACGCGCTTGACCCTACCCGGGAGGAAAGCTGGGCCCTCATTCACGATCTCCTTGATGATCTTGCCGAATGCTTTCCGGACCCCTACCTCCACCTGGGTGGCGACGAGGTGCCGGCCTCGATGTATGCCTTCGAGGATGCGCGTCGCCTCGCCTGGTGTACGGATCGAGACCTCGCGCCTGGCCCCGAGGTGCAGCAATGGTTTAGCCGAAGCCTTGCCGAGCTTTGTGCGCGGCGAGGCAAGCGCTTGATCCTTTGGGATGAGGCGCTCCATCCCACGCTACCGCGGGAGGTGACGGTTCAGGTCTGGCGACGGGTAGAAACCCTGGAGGCCGCCCTGGCCCAAGGCCACAACGCGATTCTCTCCTCCCCCTACTATCTGGATCTTGCCTTTCCCGCGGAGCGGCATTTGGCCTTTAGTCCCGGTGCTGGGGGGAACTCGCTCGTCGCCGCACAGCAGGCTCTGCTGGCGGCCCCGGAGCTCGCGGATGTTCATCGGGGGCTAGCATGGGCCATGGCGAGAGCAGATTCCCTTGAGACCGTAACCGGGCCCGCCCGGGGCCGGACGCTCGGCGGGGAGGGATGTCTTTGGGGCGAGCTCGTTGATGAGGCCGTGCTCGATGGCCGCTTGTATGATCGCCTGCCAGCCGTTGCGGAGGCCCTATGGAGTGAGACGCCGGAATCTCCCCAAGATCATCGGGAGCGCCTAGCTGCGCTTTTCCCGGTACTTGAGCGCACCACGGCCTGCGAGCCCCGCCCTGCCACCCGAGCCTGTGCGGCGCTGGGGCTTCAAGCAAACTTGACCGCCCCCTCCGCGAACTGTTCGAGGCTCTCGTGCCCCTCCGTTGGTATAAGCGGCTGCTCGGTCAGGGCCTAGACGGGCGGCTTCGCGGGGCGGAAGCGGTGCTCCGCTCGCGCGATGCGAAAACCCCGCTTACCGCTCCCGTAGACTTTGTTCCATCGGAGAGCCTGGTGCTGAGACGGCTGGCGGAACTGCCAAGGGATGACCCCGCTTGGGTCGCCCAGGGCGAGCGCTGGCTCAGCGCAATGGAGGCGCTGTCCTCTGCCTTTCGTGAGGGAGGGCCCCTCTCGCCCTTTGCTCCCCACGGCCATGCCCTCGCCACGCTGGCGAAGGCGCTGGTGCACCAAGATCCGAGATTGCTCGAGCTTGCGGAACGGTTTCAGGATCTTGAGGCCGGGGAGGCGCGTTTCGCGCTGTCCGCGGCGATCCTCGGACGGCCTCTGCCGTGAGCCTCAAGGAGCGCTTCCGTTTTCTCGGGCGCCGCTTTGGTATTCCGGAAAGGGCTGAGTGGTCCGTGCTCCCAGGAGGGCATATCAACGCGACGCGTCGGGCTCGATGGCCCGAGGGCGACGTGCTGCTGCAGCGAGTAAACCCGGCAGTATTCCCTGATCCGGAAATCCCCTGCCGCAACAGCGCTCTGGTGCTGGCCCATCTGGCCGGCAAGGGCATCCCCACGCCTCAAACCTGGCCTGCCCTAGGAGGCGCGACCTGGCTTAGGGAAGAGGACGGCTGCTGGCGGGCCTTTGAGTTTCTCGCTGACCATGGCGGCGCCGAGAAAATCCTAGCGCGGGCTCCCGAGGCCGGCCGGGCCCTGGGGGCCATGCTGGCGGCGCTCGAAGATTTTCCAGCGAGTCGGCTCGCGCCTGCGCTTCCTGGCTACCACGCTTTGGACCACCATCGGGCCCACTTTGCGGCGCATCGAGAGGCGGAGCATGCGCTGGGCCCGGAAGCGTGGGCTCAGCATCGCGAGTTGGAGGCGGCGCTAGGCCCCGCGCCGCTGGCCGGACAGCCCCGGGTGATCCACGGCGATACCAAGCTGGCCAATGTGCTGCTGCCCTTGGCGCCGGGCCTTGAGCCCGTGGTGGTGGATTTCGACACCGTGCTGCTCGGCACTTTGGCCATGGACTTTGGCGACTTCCTTCGCTCCGTCGCCTCGCCGAAGGAGCAGCGGGAAGTCGAGAAGCAAGGGGCCCTGCTCGCCCGCTTGAGCGCTGCCGGCGCGGCCTTTCTTGAACCGCTCGGGCCCGTGGGAGAGGCGTCCCTCTCTGCCCTTGCTCCGGCGCCGGCGGCGATGTCCTGGATGCTTGCGCAGCGCTTCCTAACTGATCACCTAGAGGGGGATCGCTACTTCGCGGTGACCGCCCGAGGGGACAATCTCCAGCGAGGCCTGGCGACCCTCGCCCTTGCCCATCGCTTGCTCCGGCTGGCTCCGGCGCTTGGGAAGGCATTGGCAAGGCCCTAGGCAGGTCGCAAGATGGGTATCTGCTTTCTCATAAGGGTTTTTCCATGAGCCGTCCCCGTTTTCACCTGGCCCTTCCCGTTCAGGACCTTGCCACCGCCCGTAACTTTTATAGGGGGGTGCTGGGCTGTGGCCTCGGCCGGGAAAGCGATCGCTGGATCGATTTCGATTTCTTCGGGCACCAGGTGACCGTGCATTTAGCGGAGGAGGGGGAGGCACCCGTGCCCACCAATCCCGTGGATGGCCATGCCGTGCCAGCGCGGCACTTTGGGCTCATCCTCGATTTAGGCACCTGGGAGACCCTGCGGGATCGCTTAAAGGCCGCCGAAGCGCCCTTCCTCATCGAACCCCACGAGCGTTTTCCCGGCACCCGGGGCGCCCAGCACACCCTTTTCGTTCTTGACCCCTCGGGCAATGGGCTCGAGTTCAAGGCCTTCGCCGACGAGGCCATGATTTTTGACCGCACGGGCTTTGAAGGCGCTCATGCTTAGGGCGGCGGCGGACCCGCGCCCGGGCTTCTCTTCCGCCGGCCGCGCGCTTTGGCGCGATCCGGAAGCGGTGGCTGAGGGGCGCTTGCCCATGCGCGCTGTCGTGGGGGCCTCGCCCACGGCGGATCTGGCCCGGGCCTGGGTAGAAGGGGGGGCCGGCGATCCCTTGCGGGGGGCCGAGGCCCCGGCCCTTGGGCCCTGGACCCTGCGTCTCGATGGGCGCTGGCGTTTTGCGCGCTACGGGCGCCCGGAGGCCGTGCCGCCGGAGGTGCTCTCCGCCGCCTATGACGATAAAAGCTGGGTGGCCCTCACGGTCCCTGGTGCCTGGCCCCTTCAGGGTTTCGATGCCCCGCATTATACGAATGTGCAAATGCCCTTCCCGGAGGCGCCTCCGGCGGTTCCGGAGGACAACGCGACGGGGGTCTATCGCCGGTGCTTTCGCTGTCCGCGGGCTTGGCGTGGGGGTCAGGTCACGCTGGAGCTGGGCTCGGCGGAAAGCGTGGTCTTTGTCTACCTGAACGGCGCCTGCCTGGGGTTCTCCAAGGATTCTCGCCTTCCCGCCCACTTCGATCTCACCGCCCACCTGAAGCCCGGGGAAAACGTGCTCGCGCTCATGGTGGTGCGCTACAGCGACGGCAGTTGGCTTGAGGATCAGGACCACTGGTGGCTCGCGGGGCTCCATCGTAGCGTGCGCCTTGTCCATCGGCCGGCGATACATCTGGCGGATATCACGCTCCGCGCGGAGGCGGGCGGGGCTTGGTCCGTGGAGGCTGAGCTGAGCGCTGCGGTTCCGGGTTATCGCTTGCGGGCCCGTCTCGAGACCCTCTCCGGTCGCCCCTTAGGGCGCCGGGTGGAGGATGGCTTCCGGGTGCCGTCTGTGCCGACGGTGTGGTCCACGCTGACCAGCGAGGGCCCCCGGGTCCGCCTAGGGGGGCACTATGGTCGCGCGCGGCCCTGGTCCCCAGAAGCGCCCACCCTGTATCGCTTAGTGCTCGAACTCTTTGATCCCTCGGGCGCATTGGTCGAGGCGATGGCGCCACGCCTTGGCTTTCGCACCGTAGCCATCGACCAAGGAAAGCTTTGCGTCAACGGCGTCCCGATTACGGTGCGCGGGGTGAATCGTCACGAGCACCACCCGGAACGGGGCAAGACCCTCACCACGGCGGAGCAGCGCGCGGACCTTTTGCAGATCAAGCGCTTCGGCTTTAACGCCGTACGCACAGCCCACTATCCGAATGATCCGGTGTTCTATCACCTGTGCGACGAGATCGGGCTTTTCGTTTTTGATGAGGCGAACGTTGAGTGCCACGCGCGGCAGCATAGCCTCGCCGCGGATCCCCGCTTTGAGGCGGCCATCTCCGCTCGCATTCGCCGCATGGCCCAACGGGATCGAAATCACCCCTGCATCATCGCTTGGTCCCTGGGGAACGAAGCGGGCTACGCGCCAGTGCATGACGCAGAGGCGGCTTGGCTCCGGGCCTTTGATCCCACCCGCGTGATTCATTACGAGGGCGCCATTCAGCGACCCTGGGATGCGCTGGAAGGGGGCCCCCTGGCGCGACGCCTGGGCGGCGGGCGGGGCTTTGCGGTTCCGGCCACGGACCTGATTTGCCCCATGTATCCGAGCCATGAGGGACTGGTACGTTTTGCTGAGGCGCCGCCGGTGGAGGCTCCGGTCATTCTTTGCGAATACAGCCATGCCATGGGCAACGCGAACGGTGGCCTGGCCGATTACTGGGCCATTTTCGACCGTTACCCACAGCTTCAGGGGGGCTTTATCTGGGATTGGGTAGACCAGGGGCTGACGCTTCCGGGGAAGGGGCCCGTGGCTCGGGCCTATGGCTACGGCGGCGACTTCGGCGATGTTCCCAACGATCGAAACTTTTGTCTAAACGGCTTGGTCGACCCGGATCGTCGCCCCCACCCAGCGCTCTGGGAGCATCTTGCCCTGGCCTCCCCCCTGCAGCTGGACGGCTTTGATGCCCGCCGCGGGGTGCTGCGGCTGCGCAGCCAGCGGGACTTCACGGATACGAGGGGCCTCGTGCTTCGCTGGGCTCTTGAACGCGATGGCCTACCGGTGCAGCGGGGACGGCTTTCCGCGCCCCCCCTTGCGCCGGGGCAAAAGGGCCTGCTGGCCGTGCCCTTAAAAGCACTGCCCCCTTCTCCCGGGAGCCAGCTTTGTCTTCGGGTGCGGGTTGAGCAGGGGCAGGGCACGGAGGCCGTGCCTAAGGGATGGGTGTTCCGGGAGGCAAGTTTCGCCTTGGCAAAGGGTCCGAAGCTGAGGCTATCCCGGGTGCCGCGCCGATCCTGGGAAGACGGTCCCCGGGGCCCAACGCTGGTTTTGGAGGACGGACTCACGGCGCGCTTTGACGGCGTGACCGGCGCCCTTAAATCCTTGGGCCGGGGCGAGGGCGCCCCCTGGCTGTCGGCGCTCGCCCCCTCGCTGTGGCGCGCCCCCATGGACAATGACGGCATCCCCCGCGGCAGCATTCCCCAAGGGCCCCTTCGCCGGTGGCGAGGGCAGGGCCTGGCTGCCCTCGCCACGCGGCTCGAGGCCGTGGAGTGGCAAGGTGATGGGGTGCTGCGCAGAGGATTCCTGCGCACCAGCACGGGGCTTTCCCTGCCCTATGCGCAGCGCTGCTATGCCACGGCCTCGGGCTGGCTCGTTTTTGAGGAGGGGCTCGTGCTGGAAGAGACGCTGGCCGACGTGCCTCGGGTGGGGGTGTGCTGCACCGTGCCGAAGCGCTTTGATCAGGCCACCTACCTGGGCCTTGGCCCCAGGGAAAATTACCGGGATCGGTGTTTCTCGAGCGCCTTCGGACGCTACAGCGCATCCCTTGAAGCCCTCTCGGAAACCTACCTTGCCCCCCAGGCCGCAGGGAACCGCGGCGATGTGCACTGGTGGGCGCAGCGGAGTGCTGGGGGCGAAGGCCTCCTCTTCCTCGCGCCGCCGGGGGGAGAGCTCAGCGTGTCCCACTTCAGCGATGCGCAGCTGGAAGCGGTGGATCATCGCCATGCGCTCCGGCCCGAGCCTCGGCTGACGCTGCACCTTGACCTGCGGCAGCGGGGGGTGGGGACCGGCGCCTGCGGGCCCGACGTGCTCCCTAAGGATCGTATCCCCGCCGGCACCCATTGCTGGCGCTGGGCCGTCCGGCCCTTAGGGGCGGGGGTGAAGCTCGATGATGCCCTTGAGGCCGTTCCTGCGCTTCGCGCCCTGCCTAAGCCAAGGCTACCCCTGTGATGCGCTGCTGGATGTTTGCCCTGGCCCTGCTCGTTGGCTGCGCGGCTCCCGGCGGCGATGGGGTGCCACCCCTACGTTTTGTACAGGGGGCTATGCCCACCTATCCCACCGCGGCGAAGGCGGCGGGGCTAGAGGGGTGGGTCCGGGTTCGCTACGCCGTTGGGGCTGACGGCGCCGTGCTGAATCCTCAAGTACTTGAGGCGTCCCCGGAGGGGGTCTTTGACGCGGCGGCCCGGGCCGCCGTCGCGCGCTGGCGCTATGCCCCGGATCCTCGGGGCCTGGGTTGGGAAGGCGTGGAAAGCGTGGTTCGCTTCGAGCTGGGGGAGCGGGTGTTGCCCTAGGGTACCCCCCCTAGTCCCGGAGCTTGACGGCATAGACCCCTTCGAAGCGGGCGCAGTTCTCTACTTCCGTGCCGTTGACGAAGACCGCAAGGGTCAGCCGTGCCCGGCCCTCGGCACGAAGGGTGTCGCAGAAGGCCACGCGCTCCGCAGCGCCGAGCGTGGTGTGGATGGCCAAGGCCTGCGTCACCGGTCGGCGATAGCGAATCGTCCCCTCCGCAATGACCAGTTCTCCGTCGAGCCCCGCGGCCTCTAGGGTGAGGGCGACCCGGCCCCACCCGCAGAGCGCGGCTGCGGCGTAGAGGCTGCCAGCGAAGCCCGTGCCGTGCACGTTCCGGTTCGGCGCAAGGGGGGCATGGAGGCTTAGGGCGCCGTCATCGCCATCCACAATTTTCAGGCCCATGGCGGCGCTGAGGGGAATCTCGTCGTGCCATCGGCGTTCGAGGGCGGTGAGGGCAGGACTCAACATGGTGCGCTCCTTTTCAGGGGGCAGTCTGCCGTCTTTCCCTGAGGAGGGCTACGGCGGCCCATAAGCCCCTGCCGGGTGGGGCGCGGTCGCGGGGAAGGTGAGTATCTTCAGTACCAGCGCGGCTCGAGGACCTTCTTCCAGAGTGTCGAGGGCGCGCTCTAGCCGTTCCCAGAGCGCAGCCCTTGGCCCTTCGATGCGCGTGCTCATGGGGCCTACGGACACGGTGAGTTCGGGGTGCGCGAGGGCGGCAATAAACCCTTCGATCGCTGGGATGTAGCGGCGATCGAAGGGGTAGAGGCTGGCTTCCACGGACCAATAGTTCATGGGCTTACCAGGACAGGGTTAGGCGGGCGCCGACTTCTCGGGGCGCACCGAGCTGGAGGTACTCCCCCACCGCGTAGCCGTTGCGGGGGTCATTGCCAAAACCGCCAAAGCCCCGGGTGCCATAGCGCTCATCCGTGAGGTTTCGTCCATAGAGGGCAAGGGTCGCGCGCCCGAGGGGCAGGGCAAGCTGGGCGTTTAAGCGGTAGAGGCTCCGGGCCCGAGCGTCGTGGGAGTCGGACCAATAGAACCCGTCCCGCCCCAGGGCCGTCAGCTCCAGGGTGCCCTTCCCGGGCAGCGCTTGCCGGACCTGGAGTGAGAATTGGTAGCGGGGGGCATGGGCCTGGTCCCGGCCCGTGAGGGCGTCGCCGGCGCCGTTTTCATAGCGATCAAAGCGGGTGGCCAGAAGGCCAAGGGTGCCCTGGAGGCTCAGCCCGTCCGTCGCTTGCCAGCGCCCCTCCGCTTCTAAGCCGTAGTTGCGCCCCTTGGCGGCGTTGCCCGTGAAGTCGATGAATTCGGCGCTGCCGTCCTCTCGCAGACGAACGATGGAGGTGCTGATCTGCTGATCTTCGCGCTGCATCCAGAACAGGGTGAGTGCTCCCGCAAGGGTGCCCTCCGGACTCCGCGCCCGAAGCCCAAGCTCCCCGTTCCAGAGTCCTTCGCTACGAAAGTCGCGTAGGTCGTCGGGGAGGGAGCCATCGGTGTTGAAGCCGCCAGCTTTATAGCCTCGGCTGAGCGCGAGGTAGGCGGTCCATCCGTCGCTTCCGTCAAAAAGCAGGGCGGCGCGACCGCCGAGGAGCGTTTCCTGGGGGCGAAAGCGCACGGCAGCGCTGTCGTCGTAGCGGTCCCGACGCTGCTCGAGGCGCAGTCCCCCCTCAAAACGCCAGGGGCCGGCCAGCGCCTGGCCAAGCTCTCCATAAAGCGCGCGCCGTTCTGTTTCAAATTGGCTCGTGAAGGGACCTGGGGCGAAGGTGTAATCCCGAAGTAGGTCGACGGTGCGCTGATGTTGGTAAAGCCCTAGGGTCCAGGGGCGAGATCCCTCGAGCTGTTGGAGGCGCAGTTCGGCTGTGGTGGTTTGCCGATCCCGGCGGTAGCGATCC
This sequence comes from Candidatus Salivita marina, assembly GCA_038144425.1. GTDB lineage: Bacteria > Pseudomonadota > Gammaproteobacteria > Pseudomonadales > Azotimanducaceae > Salivita > Salivita marina. The sequence goes on from JAYQNS010000002.1 coordinate 42,751, forward strand.
TCGGAGCTGTAGCCATCGGGGTGGAAGCCCTCAAAGGTCCAGTCTTCGTCGTAACCATAATCAATATGCCCCTCGCTCCCGGCGATGAGCAGCGTGGCCCGAAGGCCGCCGGGGAGGTCGGCTCGAGTCAGGCGCAAGCTACCGAGCGTGCTGTCGAGGGCGTCCTGTCCCGGTGCGTCCGCGAGGCTGCGTCGGCTGTTATCAAAGGTGAAGCCGTCGTAACCGTTATCCAGTTCTAGGCGGCTTAAGCTAAGGTCCAGGTCCCAAGCGGGGGCAAGGGCGTAGGCCAGGCGGACCCGCGCGCCGCGCTCGTCATAGTTCCCCGTGTTGTCCTTGCCGAGGGTTTGGTTCCGCATCCAGCCATCGCTTTGCCGATCGAAGGCGGCCACGCGCACCCCCAGGCGGTCGGAAAAGCGCGTGCCGAAGGCGCCAGCCAGGCCATAGGTGCCCAGGTTGCCGCCCTCCGCCGTGAGCGTTCCCGTGCTCGGGTCTCCGGGTGCCGGCGGCGCCACGCTTTCGAGCACCATGAGCCCGGCGAGGGCGTTAGCGCCATAGCGTCCCGGTTGGGGGCCGCGGAACAGGTTTACCGTCTCGATATCAAAAAGCTGGGCGGCGCCGCCGGCGCCGGATAGATCGACGCCGTCGAGAATCAGGCCTACGGAAGGATTCAGCGGTTCACTGAACTGGCCCCGCTCCCCGATGCCGCGCATTTGGAAAAAGCGCGCTCGGCCTCCGCCGTTGGCGGCGTTGACGTTGGGGCTCTCGGCAAGAAGCCCTTCGAGGTGACTCTGGCCCCGGGCTTCCAGGTCAGCTTGGGTGAATACGGTGACGGCCGTCGGCAGTTCCTCAAGGGTGCGGGGCGCAAGCGTACCCGTGACCACGATTTCTTCCAGGGGCGCTGGGCTGGCCTGAAGACCAAGGGGGCTCAGACCGAGCAGCAAAGGGCTTGCGCGAAGTAACGTAGACAGCATGACAGTCTCCTTCTCTCGTGAGATGAAGACCCGGAAGCGGTGAGGTGAGGGGCATAGCGAAAATGGCCACCTATCCCTACGCCGGTGCTAACCGGATCAGGTTCAAAGGGTCCGTTTCCGCGAGAAACGTCTCAGGCCTGCGATCGCTCAGGCCACCCCTTAGGCGTTGCGAGAGCAAGCTTAGGTAGCCCTTGCTCGCCGCGCAAGGGTGAGCGCGCCCCCGGCCCCTTGCTCTGGACCCGCTGGGGGCGAAGAATGGGGTTTCCTTTCCCGGAGCGGGCGCCATGACCGAGGGCGATCAACCCTTTTCCCTTCGCCGCTGCGATCCTCGGCAGGAGCGCGCGGTGCTCGTCGAGGCGGTGGCGGCGCTCCAGGATTTCGAGCGCTCTGTGGAGCCGCGCCTCCCCGAGGGCGCCGCGGTGGCGGCGCGCTACGTGGATGCCATGGTGCAGCGCTGCATGGCGTTTCGCGGGGCGATCTTTCTTGCGGAGCGAAAGGGCCAGGTGGCGGGGTTCTGTTGCGTGCTGGCCCGGGTCACCGATAGCGCCCTCGCGGATGGACAGCGCACCTACGCCAGCCTTGGGGAGCTCTTTGTTTACCCCGCCTTCCGAGGCCAGGGCGCAGCCCGGGCGCTGATGTCGGTGGCCCAGGCCTTTGCCCGGGATGGCGGCAGTGCCACGCTGCGGGTCCAGGTCCTCGCGGCCAACGAAGGGGCACGGGCCACCTACGAACAGCTTGGGTTTCGGCCCCGCCTTCTTGAGCTTGAGAAGTCCCTCACCCCGTGACCGTACTGATACGCAGCGCGCTCGCCTTCGACCTTTCGGAAATTCCCACCCTGGAGTGCGCGGCGGCGCAGCGATTTTTAGAGACTGCCCACCCCGAGCTGGCCTCCGCACCGCCCTCCATGACGGACGCCGTGCTTGACCTTGCATTGAGGGAGGATCGGTTGCTTGTGGCGGAACAGGACGGCGCGCTTTGTGGCTTCGCCCTGCTCGATCAGCGCGGCGAGGAAGGCTGGCTTCGGGAGTTCAACGTGCCCCCGGCCTTTGGTAACCGGGGCGTGGGGCGGGCCCTTCTGGCCTTTAGCTGCGCCTGGGGCCGGGGGCGCAGCTGCACGCGGCTCACGTTGACGACCTTCCGTACCGTGCCCTTTAACGGGCCTTTCTACGCGCGCTTTGGTTTCTCTTTCCTAGAGGAAACCTCCCTGCCGCCCCACCTCATGGAAGCCCTTGCCGCGGAGCGGGCCGCGGGTCTTCGGGACCGCTGCGCCATGGCACTGGTGCTCTAGCGCCCCCCAAGGGGCGTGCGCCGAGCGTGGCGCTCCCTATTGTCCTGGCGCTTTTCCGCATTTTTTCGAAGCAGCACATAGCAGGCGCCGTAGCCACCGTGGTGTCGCTGGGCGCTGTGGAAAGCGAGCACGGCGGAGAGGGTGGGCAACCAGTGAGCGACGTAGCTTTTGAGCCGCCCGGGGGTTTCGCTTCGGTCCCCCCGGCCATGGGTGATGATGACGCTGCGGAGCCCGGCTCGCTGGGCGTCATGCACAAAACGCCACACCGCCTCCCGGGCTTCCCTCACCGTCATGCGGTGGAGATCAAGGGTGGCTTCTTGAGGATAGCGGCCCAGGCGGAGTTTTCGGTACACCCCGGTTTGCACCCCGTCTCGCTTGAAGGCGATTTCATCGAAGGGGTCGACGGGGGGTACTTCCCCAAGGGTGAGGGTATTGCTGTCCTTCCCTGTATTCGCCGCGGCTTGCCGCCGCGCCAATTGGGCCAGCGAGGGGGCCTCGGGACTCTCCGCTCGGACCCGCAGGTGGCTCTCCGCCAGGGGCGCTACGCCATCCATCTCGGCGAGGAAGAGGGCGTCATCTGAGGTCATGGGTGTCCTCCAAAGCGGCCCGAGAAGCGGGACGACGCCCGCTACGCAAGGGTCGCCGAGCGGCATCGCTATTTCAAGCGTTCCCGGCGCGCTTTTCCCCTTGAGGGGCTAGAAAGGCGCGCTCCTCCGCCGTCGAGACGCGCCCCAGGGCTGCGTTACGCCAGGGGTCGCGCCCAAAGCGGCGAAGGCGCCGCTCGAGGCTGGCCGCGCTGCGATCAAAATCAAGGATAAGCGGCGCCTGGGCATGGCCCCCCCAGCGGCGCATCCAGGCGCGGTAGCGCTGGCGTAGCGCACATACCGTGGCCAGGGCTTCGCTGTGGCGAAAGGGCATGGTTAAAAACAGCTTCTGCGCCGGAGCATGGTGCGCTTCATCACCCCGGGCGAGGGCGGCCTTGGCCTCCGTGCGGGCAAGGGCATCAAAGGCGAAGGCTCGAGCCGTGCCGCGAAAGCAGTGCCGCGGGAGCTGATCCAACAGAATCACCCGAGCGAGCCGCTCGCGAGCGTTGCGCCTCGGCCAGCCGCCTCCTGCGCCAGCGGCCTCCAGCGCCGGGAGGAAGGTGCATTGGAGCCGTGCGTCCTCGGCTTCGCTGGCGCGAAACCAGCGCTCCCGGACCTCGGGCGGTGGTGGGCTTGCGGGTGCTTGCCCAAACCAGAGGGCCAGGAGCGCCTCCGGACCAGCGCTCACCCTAGGGTTCCCAGCATTCCAGGTCGTTGGCGAAGAGCACCGCACCCTTGAAGAGGGTGCCGATTTCTCGCCGGCTTTGAAGCTCCCGGCCTCGGGTACGGGGGGTGCGATGGGAAAGGATCAGCATGGTGGCATCGGCTTCCTCGGCCAGCTTGGCGAGCTGGGAGGGGGGCATGTGCTCGTCCCGCGCGAAGCCCCGGACATTTTCTGGAACGGCGTGGTGCCCGACAATGATGGTCGAGCCCTCTGCGAGGGTCTTCACCGTTTGGCGCCGGTTTCCCGTATCCCCGGTAAAGGTAATGCCGACCTCGCCCACGTCCACGCGCCAGGCGAGGCTCGTGCCCTGGCCGTGATCTGTGGCGATGGCAGAAAGGGCAATGCCATCGCGGCGAAAGCCCCGCCAGGGCTTCCGCCCCCTACTGTCGACTTCCTCCTGGAGCACCTCGAAGCCGCCTCGGGAGAAGGGTGAGAAGAAATCGGCGAGGTGGGGGTAGGCACCGTTGGGCCCGAGGAGCCGACGAGTCCAGGTTTTGAGTCCGAGGGTTTTCTCTCCGTCGCTGGGGCCGAAGATCGGGAGGTCCTCCTTGCGCCGAAGGACTGCAGCGCCATGTAAGAAGGCTGGTAGATCGGCGCTGTGTCCGACGTGAAGCTGGCTAAAGACCACGGCGATGAGGTCCTTAAAGTCGGCGCCGGACTCTTCGAAGCGGAGCGCCGAGCCAGGGCCCATGTCGATGAGCACCCGAGCCTTCCCATCGACCCAGACCAGGTAGCCCGAGCCCGCTTGGGCGTCCTCGAGATCGTCAGCGCCAGCGCCCAGCACTTGGACATAGACCCCTCGAGTACCGCAGGCGCGGCGATCGATGATCACCTCGAAGGGGCGTTCCGTTACCGTCCTAGCCAGGCGGGGATCGTCAACGTTCATGCCCCCGCTCTGGGCGCTTGCCAGCGCGCTGCCCATCAGCAGCAGCGCTGCCCCGAGCCCCTTGGGCCTGCAAAGAAAGCTCGCCATCTCACCCTTTTCCTGTGCATCGTTAAACGGCGTCGAGCTTACCATTTAGGGGTTAAGGAAAGGGTCATCTCGGCGGCGTATACTGAGGGTACGTTTGCCATTGAGCGTCTCTGTGAGTCGACTTTTTTTCCGCCGATCCGCGCCCCGCTTGCGCACCGCCCGCTGCATCCTTCGTTCCGGGGATGACTTCCTCATGGTGGTCCACTCCGGAGTGCGCAACTTTAAGCGTACCCACTGGGGGCTGCCCGGGGGGCACATCGAATATGGCGAAGACCCCGAGGATGCCGTGCGTCGGGAGCTCCAGGAAGAGCTGCGCATTGCCGTGCCTTCCTTCGGCGAGGTTGGCGATTACCGCTACAAGGGCGCCTTTCATCGGGTCTTCACGGCGGTGGTGGACCGCACCATTGAATGGTTCGACCGGGGCGAGCTTCTTGAGGTGGCTTGGCATCCCCTGGAAGCCATCGAAGGCTTTGCCCGGGAGCAGCGGCTCCATGCTGGCTATGAACTCGACGCCATTCGTCTCCTTGCCCTTGACTCGCGGCTGCGTTTCTAGCGCTCAGGGCCCTTTCCCCCTCTGGCGATTTCCCCCACCATCACCCCTCCCGTCTTTGGAGGACTGTCCATGCGTTTGAGGTTTTCTGGGGCTTTGGGGTCCTTGGCCCTGTCTGGAGTGGCGTTTTCAGCCCCGGCCTATGAGCCGGCCCCCCCGGCGCTCGACGCCCGCCTTTACGCCCTCGCGGAGGCTCCGTCGCCTGCGCGCATTGAGGTGGATATCCAGCGGCTCGTGGCTTTTGGTACGCGTAACACTCTCTCCGATACGGCCTCCGAAACGCGGGGCATCGGCGCCGCCCGCCGCTTCGTGCGCGATGAATTTGAGCGTATTAGTGCGGCCTGCGGAGGCTGCCTCGAGGTGCGCATGCAGCGCACCCTCGTCCCCGGGGATCGGGCCACGCGCATTCCCGTGGATACGGAGGTGGTAAACGTCTTCGCCATTCTTCGCGGTCGCGATCCGTCGCGCTATGTGCTGATGGCCGGGGATATTGATTCCCGGGCGTCGAACCCCAGCGACGGAGAAACGGATGCCCCGGGCGCTAATGACAACGCCTCGGGCCTCGCTGGCGTGCTAGAAGCGGCCCGGGTGCTGTCCCAGGCCGGGCCTCGCTCGGCATCCATCGTTTTCGCCGCGCTGTCCGGGGAGGAGCAAGGGCTCTATGGCGGCGCCCATTTGGCCGCGTTGGCTCGGGAGGAAGGCTGGGGCCTTGAGGCGGTTTTGAACAACGACATGATCGGCAATATCGCGGGCATTGACGGAATCATCAGCAACGCGGAATTCCGCGTGTTCTCCGAAGCGATTCCCGTACCTGAGTATCGCCCGGAAGGGTGGAACTATCGGCGCTACGGAGGGGAAGTGGATGGCCCCTCCCGGCAGCTGGCCCGGCGCGTCGCGGCGCTCACGGCGCAGTTTTTCCCGAGGCTGAAGGCGCGCATGGTCTATCGCCTTGATCGCTTCGGCCGGGGTGGCCATCACACGCCTTTTAACAATGCGGGCTTTCCAGGGGTGCGGATCATGGAAAGCCATGAGCACTACGATCGTCAGCACCAGGATTTGCGCACGGAGAACGGGGTGTTCTACGGCGATACCATCGACTTCGTGGATTTTAAGCATGTCGCTGCGCTCACCGCGGTAAACGTCGTGACCCTGGCCAGCCTGGCCTCGGCGCCGCCGGCCCCGACGGACGTAAAGATTGGCGGCGTCGTGGCGCCCGATACCTGGCTCAGCTGGACGGCCGTGCAGGACCCCGAGCTCGCGGGCTATAAGCTGCTGTGGAGGGAGACGGACGCGCCGCAATGGACCCACGCGCGTTGGCTCGGCAAGGTGGATCACGTCACCCTGGAAGGCATGGTGATCGATAACTATCTCTTCGCCGTGGCCGCCGTGGCAAAGGATGGCAACGAAAGCGTGGCCGCCTTCCCCACCGCCGTGCTCCGTACCCGGCCATGAAAATTCTTGGGCTCCTGGGGGGCATGAGCTGGGAATCCACCCAGCCCTACTACGCCCGCATCAACCAGCACGTGCAGGCGCGCCTCGGGGGCGGTGCCTCTGCCGAACTGCTGCTCTGGAGCGCGAACTTCGCTGAAATCGAGGCGCTGCAGCACGCCGACGCCTGGGAAGCATTAGGAGAGAAGCTGGGCACTGCGGCCCAGGGCCTCGCCGCCGCCGGGGCGGAGCACCTCGTGCTCTGTACGAACACCATGCACTGCCTAGCCGACGCCATCACGGAGGCCAGCGGCCTGCCCCTGTTGCACATCGCCGAACCCACGGGGCAGGCGCTTCGGGCGCAAGGCGTGGGTCGCGTGGGCCTTTTGGGGACTCGCTTCACCATGGAGCAGCCCTTTTATCGGGCTTACCTCGAGGACCATTTTGGGCTAGCGGTCCTAACCCCTGATTCCGGGGCGCGCAGTGCGGTGCATGCGGTGATCTACCAGGAGCTGGTGCGCGGCGTGCTGCGGGAGGAAAGCCGGTTGGTGCTGGCCGACGCGGTGGCTGCCTTGGCGGCAGAGGGTGCGGAGGCGGTGATCTTGGGCTGCACGGAGCTGGGCCTGCTGTTGAAGGATGGCGACGGGGCCGTGCCGCTCGTAGATACGACCCAGCTCCACGCCGATGCGGCGGCGGCGTTGGCTTTGGATGACAATCAGGACGCGGGGGAGTAGGAACGATGGAACAGGGACCGCTAAAACCCGAGCTGGGCTACTACACGCTGGCGGGACATACCAATAATCCTCGGGATTTGGTGCAGGAAGCGCTTGATGCGGAGCGCCTGGGGCTCGGCTCGGCCTTTATCTCCGAGCGCTTCAATCTGAAGGACGCCTCGACCCTGTCCGGAGCCGTGGGAGCGGTTTCCCAGCGCCTTGGCATTGCCACCGGCGCGACCAATCACAACACACGCCACCCGCTGGTCACGGCGACCTACGCCACTACCATGCATCGCCTCACCGGCGGTCGCTTTGCTCTGGGCCTTGGCCGGGGCTTCGATGGGCTCTTTGATGCTATGGGCCTCCCGCGCATCACCATGAAAGGTATGGAAGACTTCTGCGGCATCATGCGCCGCCTTTGGCAGGGGGAAACGGTGCTGGGGCACGACGGCCCCGCGGGCAAGTATCCCTGGCTGGCCCAAGATCCAGCGTTCAAGGAAGACGTTCCCCTCATGCTCTGCGCCTTGGGGCCTAAGACCCTAGAGTTTGCCGGGCGGGTCTTCGATGGGGTCATCCTCCACACCTTTTTTACCGATGAAACTTTGGCGGAATGCGTGCGTCTCGTACGCAAGGGGGCGGCGGACGCGGGTAAGGATCCTGCCTCTGTGCGCGTGTGGTCCGTGCTTGCCACCATTGGGGATCATCTGAGCTACGACCTCACCATGAAGAAAACCGTAGGGCGCATGGCCACCTACCTTCAGGCCTACGGGGACATCCTCGTTTCCGTAAACGGCTGGGATAAGGCGGTTCTCGAGCGTTTTCGCGCCGATCCTTTCGTGGCCAATTTCAAGGGCGCGCTAGATGCGAAGGCGTCCACGGAAGAGCTTGAGCGCGTCGCGCCCCTCATCCCGGAAGCCTGGTTGGCCGCAAGTGCCATGGGGTCGCCGGAACAGTGCGCTAAACGCGTAGTCGATCAATTCGACTGCGGCGCCGATGGCGTCATCCTCCACGGCGCGTCCCCCGCGGAGCTCGAACCCATCGTCAAGGCCTACGAAGCGATTCGTCCCGCGGCGCGCTTTGAAGGCCGTGTTGCGAATCCAGGGCGCTAGCTCTTTGAAGCGGCCGGCGGCGGGGCTGGCGCCATGTCTGCCCGCGGCGCTAACTGACGCCCAAGCCGATCGGCTCCAGCGTGCGGCTCGGGCCGGGGACGCCTTGGCGGCGCTGATTTTGGGGGAGCGCTTCCTGAGCGTGCCCCATTACGCTCCGGCAAAGGCCTTTGCCTTTTTTCAATTAGGAAGCGCTTACCCTCTCGCGCTCTCCCGGCTCGGTGACTTCTGGCTTCACAGCGAACCTGAGCACGGGGTCTGCGCGCGGGATCCCGCGCGCGCGCGCTGGGCCCACGAGCGGGCCGGGGAGGCTGGTCATGGGCCCTCGGCCTTGGCGGCCAGTGACGCCTGGCGCATGGGAAGGGGCGGGGATCGGGACTATGAGACCGCTTACTACTACCTTGGCCTTGCCTGGCATTTCGGCCCCGGGGTACCCCAGCTGACCCAGCTTGAAGGGTCCCTTCGGATAGATCTCACCCCCGAGGCCATGGCCCGGGTGCAGCAGCGCCTGCGGCGGGAAAGGGGGCGGCCCCGTTGCTCTGGGGTCGCCCTCATGCCGCTCTGGTGGGCGGCCTACCGCGGCTAGTCGTCGTAGCCCGGCGGCGCCACGAAGGTGAAGCCCTCCGCTTCGAGCATTTTCGCCACGCCGACGAGTTTCAGATCGCCGAATTCCGGACCGATGATCTGGACCCCGATGGGCAGCCCTTCCCCGACCGCCCCCGTGGGAATGACCGTGGCCGGCAGGTAGCTGTTCACCGCCATGCCCGCCCAAAAGAGCTGCTCGAAGTAGGGCCGGGGCGTATTGTCCACCATGAGAACGCGCTGACCCATGGGGCTGTGGTCGTGGGGGAATGCCGGGGTCGCCATCATGGGGGTGATGAAGGCGTCGTAGGTTTTGAAAAACTCGTGCCACGCCCAGCGCATGTGCGTCCGCGCTTCGTTGGCCGCGCCGTAATCCCGGTAGCTGGCCACCTGAGCCCGAAGGGTTCTGGCCCGTTCGCTTTGATCCGAGGGGTCCAGGGCCTCTGCCTGGGCGCGAAGACCCTGGTAGGCCTCGTCAGGATTTCTGGAGGCCATCACGGACCACAGCAGGGTCTGATAGACCTCATGGCCGTCTTTCAAATTGAAATTGGGGCGCGCATCGTAGTCCACCTGGCCCCCCGCGGCTTTGATCGCGTCCAGGACCGCTTCCACCCGGCGCTGCGTTTCCTGGGAAACGGGCGAGGCGTCGTTATTGACCATGGCCGCCACGCGAAGATCGCCGAGGCTTCGGAAGGCCGGGGGCTGGAGGGCAAGTTGGTACCCTGGCGCGTGGATCTCGTCTGGGCCGGCCTGGGCCAACAGCAACGCTTCCAGATCGCCGGCGCTTCGGGCAATGGGCCCAATGACCGTGAGGTCGGACTGAGCCACGATCCCCGGCGCCGCATGGCCCCGGGGCGGCAGCAGACCCCAGGTGGGTTTATGACCGAATACGCCGCAGTAGTGGGCTGGGTTACGGATGGAGCCGCCGATATCGGAGCCGTTTTCTACCCCCGCTAGGCCCGCGGCCATGGAGGCGGCGGAGCCCCCGGAGGAGCCCCCGGCGTTGCGACTCAGATCCCAAGGATTATTCGTGGTGCCGTAGATGTCGTTGTAGGACTGGAAGTCGGCAAGGTTCAGCGGCACGTTGGTTTTCCCAAAGAGCGTGACCCCCGCAGCCTTTAAACGCGTAACGGCCAGCGCATCGGTGTTGGCCACGTTATCCTTGAGCGCCACGTTGCCCCGGGTGGTGTGCATGCCGGCGACGTCGAAGCTTTCCTTGATGGTCATGGGGACGCCATGGAAGGGGCCCCAGAGGGTGCCTCGCACCCGAGCCCGGTCCGCCTCCCGCGCCCGCTCCCGGGCCGACTCTTCGATCGTCTGGATTACCGCGTTCAGGTCCGGGTTGAACCGGCTGACCCGACCGAGGTAGTACTCCAGCAGCTCTTCCGCCCCGATGTCCCCCTGGCGGACCATCTCCCCCAGGGCAAGGCCGCTCTTAAAGGCTAGCGTTCCCATTGCTGTGCTCCCTCTCTCCCGAAAGCCTTGAAGCTAGCCTGCGCGCTCCGCGGTGACAACCGCTGACCTTCAGCCGTTGCCCCCAAAAGGGTGTCCGTAAGGGGCTTTGGTCGTTGACAGGGGAAGAGGGTTTCGGTCCCATGCACCTCACGTCGCCGGGGCGTCCGCCGGCGCCCAGCTTGAGAGAATCCCATGCGTAGAATCTTCGCGTTTTGTGTCCTGACCGCCGCCCTTGGGGGCTGCGGGGACGCCCCGGCGCCAGCGGCCTCTGCGCCGGCCCTGGGCTCCGGCATCGACCAGACCAATATGGATACCGCCGTGCGCCCCGGCGAGGACTTCTTTAGTTACGTCAACGGCCGCTGGCTGGCGGAGACGGAGATTCCCGCCGACAAGAGCAGCCACGGGGGCTTCGGTATCTTGCGAGATCAGGCCCAGGAGCACGTGCGGGAGATCATCGAGGAGGCGGCCGCTGGGGGGCATCCGGAAGGGAGCGATCAGCAAAAGATCGGCGATCTTTTCGCATCCTATATGGATCTTGAGGGGCGAGAGCAGCGGGGCGTGGCGCCCCTGGCGCCTGAATTTGCGCGCATCGACGCGCTGGGAACCCACGCCGACCTTGGCCCCTACTTCGCCGAGGCCAATCGCCGGGGCTATGAAGTGCCCGTTAGCGTGGGCCAGGTGGCGGATTTCAAGGACCCTACCCGCTATATGATCTATGGCTGGCAGGCGGGCCTTGGCCTTCCGGAGCGGGAGTATTATCTGAAAGACGATGCGCGGAGCCAGGAGCTGCGGGCGGCCTATGAGACGCACATCGCCAAGATGTTTGAGCTTGCTGAGCTGCCTGAGGGTGACGCTGCGGCGGCGACGATCTTGGCCCTGGAAACGCGCCTTGCTGAGGCCCATATCACCAAGGAAGCCGCCCGGGATTGGCCCACGAACTACAACAAGATGCCCGTGGAGTCCCTGGCCGGGGTGATGCCTAATTTTAACTGGGACGGCTACCTCGCTACGGGGGGGCTGGAGAACCTCGAGGCGCTCGTGCTCATGATGACGAGTTATTTCGAGGCCATCGACGATCTCATCGTGGTCACGCCCCTGGAGGACTGGAAAACCTACCTGCGCTGGGTGGTGCTCAATACCCGCGCAGGCGTGCTCACTCCAGCGCTTGATGCGCAGAACTTCGCGTTCTACGGCAAAACGCTCCGAGGTACGGAAGAGCAGCGGCCCCTCTGGCGGCGCGCCGTGGGCACGGTGGATCGCACCCTTGGAGAAGTGGTGGGGAAGGCCTACGTGAAGAAGCATTTTCCGCCGGAGGCCAAGGCGCGCATGGAGGCGTTGGTGGGGAATCTACTGAAGGCCTATGAGGTTTCTATTAAGGATCTGGACTGGATGTCCGAAACCACTAAGACGGAAGCGCTGAAAAAGCTGTCGAAGTTCACTACGAAGATTGGCTATCCGGACCAGTGGCGAGATTACTCCGCGCTACGCATCGCCGCTGATGACCTCTTTGGCAATATGGAACGGGCGGCCATGGCGGAGTATGAGCGGCAGCTCGCGCGCCAGGGAGGACCGGTGGATCGCTCCGAGTGGGGCATGAACCCGCAAACGGTGAACGCCTACTACATGCCGCCCCTCAACGAGATCGTTTTCCCTGCGGCGATTCTTCAGCCGCCCTTCTTCGATCTGAACGCCGATGACGCGGTGAACTATGGCGCTATTGGTGCGGTCATTGGGCACGAGATTGGCCATGGCTTTGATGATAAAGGGTCAACCTTTGATGGCGATGGAGTGATGCGCAACTGGTGGACCGCCGAGGATCGGGCGGAGTTTGAAAGCCGCACGGGTCAGCTGGTGGCCCAGTACAACAGCTACCAGCCTTTTGAAGACTTGTCCGTCAATGGCGAGTTCACCCTCGGGGAGAATATCGGCGATCTGGGCGGCATCACTATTGGCCTTCTGGCCTACCAGTTGTCTCTCGACGGCGCGACGCCCCCGGTTATCGATGGCTTCACCGGGCTTCAGCGCGTATTCCTTGGCTATGGCCAGATCTGGCGGAACAAGTATCGCCCGGAGGCGCTGCGGCAGCGCATCATGACCGATCCCCATTCCCCGTCGAAGTATCGAGCCAACGGCGCCGTGCGGAATGTGCCGGAGTTCTACGAGGCCTTTGCGGTGACGCCGGAGGATGCCCTTTACCTGCCGCCGAAAGCGCGGGTGAAAATCTGGTAGGAACAAAAAAGCCCGCCGAAGCGGGCTTTTTTTCGGGAGTTGGGTGAGGGTCCTAGCCCTTCCCCCCCTGGGGGACTTCCGTGAAGGGAATGGATTTGTCCACGCGGACATCGCCGGGCAGACCCAAAACCCGCTCGGCGATGATGTTGCGGAGGATCTCATCCGTGCCCCCGGCGATGCGGAGCCCCGGTGCGCTCAGCCAAGCGCCATAGAAGCTATCGTCCTGGCCGTCCTGGTCCACCAGGATGCCGCCCATGTCCATGAGGTCCATGCCGTAGCTGCCAATGCCCTGGAGCTTGTTGGCGGAGACGATCTTGGTGATGGAGTTTTCAGGCCCTGGGGTCTCTCCCCGGGACATGGCCGATTGCACTCGAAGCTTCGTGAAGTGAAGCCCGGACTGTTCGCAGTGCCAGGTGGCGATGCGATCCCTTACGGCCTTGTTTTCCAGGGCGGGGCGGTCGTCCACTTCCAGCGATTGCGCTAGGGCTAACATTTCCTTGGCGTCCGGGCCGCTGGCGGAGCCCACAGCGAGGCGCTCGTTCATGAGCGTCACGATGGAGACCTTCCAGCCGTCGCCCACGGCGCCTAGGCGGTGGTCGTCCTTGATGCGGACGTCCGTGAAGTACACCTCGTTGAAGCCGGACTTCCCCGAGGCCTGCTTGATCGGCCGGATCTCCACCCCTGGAGCCTTCATGTTCACGATGAACATGGTGAGGCCCTGGTGCTTGGGTACGGAGGGGTCGGTGCGGGTCAGGAGGATCCCGTAATCGCAGTATTGGGCCCCGGAGGTCCAGATCTTCTGGCCGTTGATGACCCACTCGTCTCCGTCCTGCACGGCTCGGGTACGCAAATTGGCCACGTCCGAGCCCCCCGCGGGTTCGGAGAAGAGCTGGCACCAGATGTCTTCCCCGGAGGCCATCTTGGGAAGGTAGGCGGCCCGCTGCTCGTCTCCCGCAAAGCCCATGACCACCGGGCCACACATGCCCAGGCCGATGGCAAAGGGCTGGGTGGGCACGTTGTAGCGCGCCTCTTCCTGATTCCAAACGATCATTTCCATGGGCGTGGCGCCCCGGCCCCCGAAGGCCTTGGGCCAGTTCAGGCAGGCCCAGCCGTTCTCCTGCTTCAGCTTTTGCCAGGCCTTGGCCCGGGCAAGGAAATCGCTTTCCGATTCCTCAGTCCCTGCTCGGCCGGCGAGGGCCGGCGCGTGCTGTTCAAGAAAGCTCCGCGCCTCTTGGCGAAAGCCGGCTTCTTCTGTGGTATCTGCAAAATCCATAGCGGTTCTCCCGTATAGGCCCGTTAGCTGTTGGAGTGTTCGAGCTGGGTGACCAAGCGATCCTTCCACCGCGGCAGGGCGCCGAGGTTTAGGGAAAGGAGCTTGGAGCGACGGTAGTAAAGGTGGCAGTCAAACTCCCAGGTAAAGCCCATGCCGCCGTGGGTCTGGATATTTTCCTTGGAACACTCGTGGAAGGCTTCCGTGGCCGATACCCGCGCCGTAGCCGCTGCAACGTTGAGTTCCGGGGCGTCCGTGGAGAGGGCCCAGGCGCCGTAGTAGCAATTGGAGCGCGCCAGCGTGTGGGCGATATACATGTCCGCGAGCTTGTGCTTGATGGCTTGGAAGGAGGCGATGGGCCGGCCGAAGGCGAAGCGGCCCATGGCGTAGTCGCGCGCCATGTAAAGGGCTGCTTCAGCGCCCCCAACCTGTTCCCAGGCAAAGAGTACCGCAGCCCGATCGAAGAGCTTCTCCATCTGCTCAAAACCTGCCCCGGGGGTGCCCAGCAGGTCCGCCGGTGCGCCGTCGAGGGTGATCTCGGCGTGGCTGCGGGTGGGATCGAGGGTCGACACGGCGCTGCGATTAATCCCGGCGCTGTTCAGGTCCACAATATAGAAGCTGCTAGCGCTGTCCGAATCTTTGGCCAGGACGATGGCGAAGTCCGCCACGTCGCCGTCCGGCACCGGAAGCTTGGTGCCCGAGAGGGCGCCGCCTGAGGCTTGGGTAGCGAGGTTGCGCTGCGTAGGCGCTTTTGTGCCCTCGGCGACCGCGACCGTGCCGATGATCTCCCCTGCTGCCAGCTTCGGCAGATAGGCTTGCTTTTGGGCTTCGCTACCGAAGGCTAGGAGGGCTTCCGTCGCCAGGTAAACGCTGGAGGAGAAGGGCGTCGGTGCCAGCACCCGGCCCAGTTCCTCGGCGATTACGCACAGCTCAAGATGGCCCAGGCCGATGCCGCCGTAGGCCTCGGGGATGGTGGTGGCGGTCCAGCCCAGTTCCACGATGTCCTTCCAAAGGGCTTCGTCGAAGGGCGCCTCCCCCTCAAGGATGGTGCGCACGGCTTTGCTATCGCAGCGATCCCTAAGGAAGCTCCGGGCCTGCTCCCGCAATAGATCTTGCTCTTCAGAAAACTCGAAATTCATCCCCCACCTCCCAGGTTGCGGTCTGTTCTTAATTCAAAATCATTAGCTCTCGGGTGTAAATAAAGGGTCCTAGGGTTTTCCGTGCCGCGCCTCGCGACGCCGAAGCATTGCCTGCCGGAAACGATGCCCAAGCTGCAGAGCTAGCCCCAGGGCGGATCCCAGCGCCAAGGCTGGGTAGAGGAGCCCGGGAATCCAGGGGCCCGCGAGGTCAATTCGGGCGGCGCTTAGTCCAAGGGTTAGGGTCAGCAGCAGTACCCCATTGGGAACCATGAGCCCCAGGCCCAGGAGGGCCCCCGCCGCGGCGACGAGGCTAGGCAGGTCCGGCGCCCCCAGGGGATCCACGGTCAGCACGCCGAGAAACAGTAGCGCGGCCCCCAGGCTGCGACGGAGGAGCATCATCCGGGTTTCCGCCGCGTCTTTAAGGCGCGGACGATGCCCAGAACACTCAGGGTGAACCAGGCAATCTCGATCATCATCGACGATAGATTGAAATTGAAGAGTAGCGATACGGTGATGAGCACGGCGCCGAGGGCATTGAGTGCGCTATAGGGAAGCGTTTCCGGCCCCCATCGCCCCGTTTGAAGCAGAAAATAGGCGCTGAGTACGGCGAGCACGCCTAAGTTTCCTACGAAGTCCGGCCAGCCGTAGTCCATGGCTTAGGAGACGATAGGTACGGCGCCGCCGTCGATGCGCAGCAGCTGGCCGTGGAGGAAGGCTGCTCGGTCGCTGGCCAGGAAGGTCACTAGGTCCGCGACCTCCTCCCGCTCCGCGAGCCGCCCCAGGAGATTCGGGTACCAGTGGCGCGTAGCGTGGGCTTCCACGCTCGACCAGTCCGTGGCCAGGCCGGCTTTGGCGGCCCTTGCGGTGAGCATCTCCACCACTTCGTCCGTACGGATAATGCCCGGCGCCACGAGATTCACTCGAACGCCCGTCCCCGCGAGGGCCTGGGCCATGGAAACGGTCAGGGTCGCGAGGGCGCCCTTCGCGGCGTAGTAGTGAGGGTTTTCCGCAGCGGGTTTAGTGGATCCGATAGTCCCCAGGTGGATAACGCGTCCAGCTTGGGAGGCGCGCAGCTTGGGCAGCAACGCGCTGCTGAGGCGCGCGGCGGAAAGAACGTTGACCTCGTACATTTCCAGCCAAGCCGCTTCCTTAAAGGGCGAGAGAGCGCCCCTGGAAGCGCGCCCATAGTTGTTCACCAGAATATCCAGGGGGCCGTCCCCCAGGATGGTGAGGAGTTCGGCCACGGCGGCGTCCGAGTCCAGGGCGTTCACCAAGGGCTGGGCGCCGGGGATGCCCTCGCAGGCGGCCTCCGTGGCCTTGGTCTCAAAGCCGTGAAGCCAGACCGTGACCCCCTCCTGGGCGAGCGCCGCGGCGATGGCGCGCCCCGTTCCCCTGTGGGCCCCCGTGACCAGGGCCGTGCGGCCCGCAAGATTCAGTTCCATGACGTGCTCCCCTTTGCGACGGTGATGCTCGCACAGCGGCAGAAGCGGAAAAAGGCCAGGGTCGGCGTATACTCCGCGCCGCCTGACCCGGGAGGTTTTCGTGGACGCAGAATGGGCGGTTTTCGTCTTTGCCCTGCTGGGCGCCTATGTGCAGGGTGTCACAGGGTTCGCTATGAGCATGATAATGCTCACGGGCGTAACGGCCGTCGCCCCCGTGCCCCTTTCCGTGACCACGGCGGTGGTGAGCCTTGCTTCCCTGGCCAACATCGTTCTGTCCCTTCGGGGTCACCTACGCAGCATCGCTGCGCGGGGCTTCCTCATCTTGCTGCTCGGACAGGTGCCCTTCCTGGCGCTGGGACTTGCGCTCCTGACCTACCTGGATGCGCAGCTACGGGTGTTCTCCGAATTACTCCTGGGGGTCTTTATCGTCGCCGGCTGCGGCGCCATGATGCTTCGGCCTGTGCCTCGGGAAACCCGCTCCACGAGCTGGGGCTTCGCCCTAGCCGGGGCCGGCGGCGGCTTGCTGGCGGGCCTGTTTGCGGCAGCGGGCCCCGTGTTGGGATGGTTTCTTTATCGCCAGCCCTGGCCCCACGGGACCATTCGCGCGACCCTGCTGGCATGCTTCGCCGTCTCGACCGTGGTTCGAACCGCCCTTGTGGGGTCTGCCGGGGGGCTGACCCTGGAAGTGTTTCGCTTCGCTGCCATTAGCCTCTTCGCCGTGCTGCTGGCGGCGCTCTTGCTCTGGCGCTGGCCCCCGGCCCTGGAGGAACGGCAGCTTCGCCGCGGAGCCTTCACTTTGCTCACTCTGAGCGGGCTGGCCATCGTGCTCCGGTCGGCGCTGGCGGTGTTCTAGGCCCGATCTTTCCAGAGCTGGGTCATGAGCCCAAAGAGGGCCGGTACATTGGGGGCGGAGCGGTCGCCCTGGAACTCCCGATAGAGGGTGGCCAGATTCACCGCGATGCGCTCCGAGTCTCCCCAGCTGCTGTAATCGGAGAAGCTGATCTCCCGTGCCGCCTCTTCGAAGCTAAGCCCTGCATCGAAGCGCCGCCGGCCCTCATCTCGGATGTAGCGAAGATAGGCCATGACGGCTTTTACACCGTCGGCGTCCGTCAGGGGGCCATGACCCGGCACAACGACCGCGGGGTCGCAGGCCAGGATATGTTCGCAGGCCGCTAGCCAGTTCCCCACAGGCCCCGCCCAGAGGATGGGATGACCTTCGATAAAAAGAATGTCGCCGGTGAAGACGGTGCGGTCCGCGGGCACGTGAACGATCACGTCCCCCTGGGTATGGGCTGGCCCCACCTGCTTGAGATGTACCGCCTTGTTCCCCACGGTGAGGGTGCGTTCCCCCTCAAAGGTTTCCGTGGGCAGGCGCTGCTCCACGCTTTCGAAATCGAAGGCGCCAAAACAGTGGAGGAAGAAGTCGCCGAGATCCCCAAGCTGCCCTGCCCGGGCGGCCTTGGCCATGGCGGCCATGGAGGCTGGATCTTCGTGGGCCATTTCCTCGGCGCAGGCCTTCGAGGCAATGATTTTGGCCTCCGGCAGGCAGCAGTTGCCGTTGCAGTGGTCGCCGTTGGCGTGGGTGTTCACCAGCTGCTCGATGTGCTCGGCGGCGGGAACGGAGGCGCGCATGGTGCGGAGCATGCGCTCCGTGAGGGGCCGGTCGTATAGCGTGTCGACGAGGAGCGCCCCTTCCCCATCGGTAATCAGCCCAGCGTTGGACCAGCCCCAGCTGCCGTCCGGCTGGAGATAGGCCCAGCTCCCACCCCCTAAATCGCTCAGGCCCTGCTCGTAGGGTCTGATTCCGAGCCCCGTGGTTTTCATGGTGATCCCCCTCTCTCGGTGATTTTCCCTAGGGCTTCGCCCCGGGGTTTCGTACACTGTCATTTTTGCCGCGAAGACACGCCCGTGAGTCCTGACGCGCCCTTTGAAGCCATCCGCCCCTACAGCGACGAGGAGCTCCCGGGCGTTCTCGATCGCCTCCGGAGCGACTCCCGGCTCCTAAACGCCATGTTGCGTTTTCGGGCCCCCTGGGCGCCGGCGTGGCTGCTACCGGTGTTTCGTCCCTTTCTCCGCCGGATGCTTGCCAAGCGTACCCGTCACTTTAAGACCATCGATGACTTCCAGGCGAGCCTTGAAGGGATCGTGACCCACATGCTTCGAAGCAGTACGGATGGCTTCAGCTGGTCCGGGCTTGAGTCCCTCGACCCGAGCCGGGCTTACCTGTTCGTTGCGAATCATCGGGATATCGCCCTCGACTCCATTCTTCTGAATTACGCGCTCCATCAGGCTGGCTTTCCCACGGCCAGGGTGGCGATTGGCGATAACCTCCTATCCACGGAGGCCGCGGCCGATCTCATGCGCCTGAATAAGAGCTTCATCGTCCGTCGCTCCGTGACAGGTCTTCGGGAGCAGCTCGCGGCCTTCACCCTGACCTCCGCCTACATCCATCACTCCCTGGAAGAGGGGGCATCCGTGTGGATTGCGCAGCGTGAAGGGCGAGCGAAGGACGGGCAGGACCGCACCGACCCGGCGATCATCAAAATGTTTTTCGTCAGCCAGCGTAAGGGGCGCGATCCTTCGCCGGAGGTGATGCGCGATCTGTCCATTGTCCCCGTGGCGGCTTCCTACGAGCTCGACCCCTGCGATGTAGCGAAGGCTCGGAGCCTCGTGGCAGAGCCAGAGGCGCCGAAGGCGCCGGGGCAAGACCTTCAGGACATCATCGCGGGTATCACGGGACCGAAGGGCCGGGTGCATCTCCATTTTGGCGCTCCTCTAACTGATCCGGGAGACACGCCGGAAGCGGTAGCCTCCGCCATCGATGCAGCGATTCATGAGGGCTTCCACCTCTGGCCGACCCATGGCGAGGCCTACCGACGCCTCACGGGGCAGGCGGCGCCGCCCTTGCACGATGCCCAGAGTGCGCTGAAATCTGCGGTGCGCACGGCCTTCGAGGCGCGCCTCGGGGAAAGCGAGGCCCTAGATCGCTGGGTGCTGCGTCAGTACGCGGCGCCCGTGGCGCTGGCTCTTAGGGAGGCGCCGCCGGCCTAGGGCACTTCGGGCAGGGGGCCCTGAAGGGCCGCCAGCTGTTCGCGAAGCGTCAGAATGTGCTGGCTCCAGTAGCGATCCGTGCCGTAATCTGGAAAGGCTCGGGGAAAGGCCGGGTCTTCCCAGCGTCGTCCGATCCAGGCCGCATGATGAAGAATGCGCAGCGTGCGTAGCGGTTCCAGAAGGGTCAGGGTGCGCCGATCAAAGGCATGGAAGCGCTCGTAGCCCGTCAGCAGCTTCCCCAGTTGGGGTCCCTGTTCGGTCACGTCCCCGGAAGTGAAAAGCCAGAGATCCTGCACCGCCGGCCCCTGCCGGGCATCGTCGAAGTCCACGAAGTGGGCCACCCCTTCCTGCCAAAGAAGATTGCCGAGGTGGCAATCCCCGTGCAATCGAACGGTCTCCGGCGCGCAGGCCGCGAAGCGTTCCTCGATGAGGGCCAATAAGTCGGCGCTGAGGGTCTCGTAGGCACTCTCTAGGCTGTAGGGCAGCCGTCCCGTCTCGAGAAGAAAACCCCGGCTGTCGTGGCCGAAGCTTGCGACCGTGAGGGCTGGCCGATGCTCGAAGGGCTCCAGAGCCCCAACGGCGTGGATGCGTCCCAGGAGGCGTCCGAGAACGGCGAGGGCCTCGTCGTCTTCCAGATCCGGGGCTCGGCCCGCAATGCGGGGGTAGAGCGCAAAGCGCAGCCCCTCTTCGCTGATGCGCAGCGTTTCCCCGGCGCTGTTCGCGAGGGGTACCACGGCGGGAATGTCCCGCTCCGCGAGCTCCGCCGTAAAAGCGTGTTCTTCTAAAAGCGCTGCGTCGCTCCACCGTCCGGGGCGATAAAATTTGGCGATGAGCGGCGGGCCATCGCACTGGCCGATCTGATACACCCGGTTTTCATAGGAGTTCAAGGCCATGAGCTGGGCATCCAGCACGTAGCCTTCGCCTTCAAGGATCGTTAGGACCTTATCCGGCGAGAGCGCTTCGTAGGGCGTGTCCATGGCCTCGGGCCCCCAGGTGGAAAGGCGGGCAGTACAGCCCGCCCGGCCAAGAGAATCAAGGTGGGCTTGGGGGCAGCGTCCAGGCGAAAACCCAATGGAGCGGGGGCGCCCAGCCCGCTGCGAGAAGTGCGGCTCGCCCGGCGCTGAGGGTGGCGCCGGTGGTCGCTACGTCGTCCACCAATACGGGGGTGAGCCCGGGTTGGGGTGGGGATGCCGCGTAAAAAGCGCCGGCGAGATTGCCGGAGCGCGCCTCCCGAGGAAGGCGGCTTTGGGGGGCGGTTGCGCGGTGGCGGCGTAGGACTGCTGTAAGGGGCAAACCCGTGAGACGGTGAAGCCAAAGGCTGAGGAGCTGGGCTTGATCGAAGCCCCGCTGGAGCCGGCGTCGCCAGTGCAGGGCTAGGGGAATCAGCACCACCGAATTTCCGAGGAAGGGCCTGGGTAGGGCTTCAGCCATGAGCGTGGCCATTAGCCGCGCGGCTTCCGGCCGGCGATGGAATTTCATCTGCTGCGCCAGGTCTTGGGCGCCGCTGCCGTAGCAAAACGGCGCGAAGGGCCTGCGGGCGGTGCCCCGAGGGGCCTCTAGGCCACCGGGAAGGGGGCGCAGGGTAAGGCGGCAGGCGGGGCAGAGATCTTCCGGGCCCGGGCAGGGGAGGCCGCACAGTTGGCACTGAGGCGGCAGCAGCCAGCGCGCCCAGGCGTCGAGGCGCTTCCAAAGTTTCGTCATCCTTCTCCCGGCGTAAGCAACCCTTTAAGGGTCCCGGGAATCATGACCCTTGGGGCTGGGGCAGGAGAATTTCCCACGGTCATCGTCCCCTTCTGCGGACACCTTCGGTACCATGAAGGCGCACGCGGGCACGCGGAGTTGGGGGATTGGCATGCTGTCTTACACCGCGCGGGAAGCTGACTTGGCTTTTCTGCTATTTGATCTTTTTCGGGCGCCGGAGCGCTGGGCTGCCGCCGAGGGGACGGCCCACCTGGACGCGGATCTTGCGCAGGCGATTCTCGGCGAAGGCGGACGCCTCGCGAGTGAAGTGTTCTCGCCCCTGATGCAGTCTGGGGATTCAGAAGGCTGTCGTTTTGAAAAGGGTCAGGTGTACACCCCTGCTGGCTTTAAGGCGGCATACGAGGCCTACGCCCAGGGAGGCTGGATGGGCCTTGCCGGGGATCCCGCTTTCGGGGGCCAGGGCATGCCGAAGCAGCTTTGCGTCGCCCTGGAGGAAATGTTTTTCGCCGCCAACGCCAGTCTCTACCTTTACCCGGCGCTCTCCGCCGGCGCGTGCGTTCTGCTGGCGGCCCATGGCTCCGAGGCGCAAAAAGCTGAGTGGTTACCGCCCCTCTATGAAGGGCGCTTCAGCGGCACCATGTGCCTGACCGAGCCCCACGCTGGCTCTGATCTTTCCCTCCTGCGCACTCGAGCCGAGCCCCAGGGGGACGGCTCCTTCTCCGTCAGCGGCAGTAAAATCTTCATCACCGGCGGCGAGCAGGATCTGACAGAGAACATCGTGCACTTCGTGCTCGCACGGACCCCGACGCGCCCCCGGGGAACCGGGGCCTATCCCTTTTCCTTGTGCCGAAGTTTCTGCTCAACGCTGAGGGGACGTTGGGCAATCGCAACGCCGTCGCCGTGGGCAGCATCGAACACAAGATGGGCATCAAGGGCAGCGCCACCTGCGTCATGAACTTCGACGGGGCTCGGGGCTGGCTGGTGGGGGAAGAGGGACGCGGGCTCGCGGCCATGTTCACCATGATGAACTACGAGCGCCTGTCCATCGGCCTTCAGGGCCTTGGGACGGCGGATCTCGCCTTCCAAAACGCTCTGGCCTATGCCAAGGAACGGCGCCAGGGCCGGGATCCGCAGGGCGGCTCCGCGGCGGAGGCCGATAGCCTTTTGGTCCACCCTGACGTCCGACGCATGCTGCTCACGCAAAAAGCCTTCAACGAAGGCGGGAGAGCCTTTGCCAGCTATGTGGCAATGATGCTCGATCAGGCGCGTTACGGGACCACAACCGAGGCCCGGGCGGAAGGGGAAGCCTTCGCGGCCTTCCTGACGCCTATCGCTAAGGCTTTCCTATCCGATCGTGGGCTCGAGTGCTGCGTCCTGGGGCAGCAGGTCCTCGGCGGACATGGCTACCTGGCTGAGTGGGGCCTCGAACAGTGCGTGCGCGATACGCGCATCGCGCAGATCTATGAGGGGACCAACGGCATTCAGGCAATGGATCTCGCTGATCGGAAAACAGCGAGGGAGCAAGGCCGCACGGCGATGGCGCTCCTGGCCTCCCTGCGGGCGGCCTGTCTCACAGAAGGCCCCTGGGTCCAGGAAGTCAGCGGCGCTCTAGACACCTTCAAGCGCGCCACGGAGGCCCTAGTCGCGGGCGCCGCGGAAGACCCCACCTTTGCCGGGGCCGTGGCGGCGGACTACCTAGAGCTGGCCGGGCTCGTGCTCTACGCCTGCCTGTGGCAGCGCATGGTTCCGGCTGCGGTGCGCGCGGCCGAGGCCGGGCGAGTGTCGGAAGGCTTCGCGGAGGACAAGCGCAGCACCGGCGCCTTTTTCATGGCGAAGCTGCTGCCCAAAATTTCCCTACTCGAGCAAACCCTAAAAGCCGGAAGCGCGCCGCTCATGGCGGCAGCGCTCTAGCGTTGGGGGGCCTTCCCGCGGGCCTCGCAGAGTGCTGCGAGGCGATGCGGCACATCCTGGAAGTCCCCATTGCTCATGCACACGATGTGACGCCGGGGCGCCTTCCTGCCCTCGGGGCGTCTTAGGGCGGCCTCTAGAAGGGTCTCCGCCTTCTGATGCACGGTCGTTGGGGTGATGCTGTCCTGGCTGAGCCCGGTTAAATCCCAGGTAATGCGCGCCGTTGAAAGCCAGTGGGCGGCATCCGCTGGAGCGGTGCAGTGCGCCAACGCGGGACGAAGCGCCCCCAGGCTCATGGTGTGGGACCGGGGCTCAATAAGGGCAAGTATTTCTTCGCCCCCGGCCCGTTCCCGGAGACCCTGCAGGGTACTGCGAATGGCCGTCGGGTGGTGGGCGAAATCGTCGTAAACCACGACCTCCTCATCCTCATAGAGGACCTCTAGCCGTCGCTTAACGCCATGGAAGGCCCGAAGAGCTTCGAGGGCCTGCGCCGGCGCCACGCCTACGTGATGGGCGGCGGCGATGGCTGCGAGGGCATTCTGCGCGTTGTGTCGGCCGCTCAGCGTCAGGATGAGCGGTCCCAGGTCCACCCCCTCATGATGCACTCGAGGGGGCTCGCCTTTCTGGGGACCATAAATCAAGCGCCAGGGCGCAGTGGTGTCCTCTGTCGGGGAGGTGGCCGGGGCCCCTAGGGGGACCCGGGTGGACCAGCAACCCCGGGCCAGCACCTCGTCGATGGCATCTTCCCCTTCGGGGTAGACCACCTCGCCGATGCTCGGGACGGTGCGAAGGAGTAGGTGGAATTGATCCTGGATGGCCTTCAGGTCCGGGAAGATGTCAGCGTGATCATATTCAAGGTTGTTAATGATCACGGTGCGAGGGTGGTAGTGGACAAACTTCGAGCGCCGATCGAAGAAGGAACAATCATATTCGTCCGCTTCCACCACAAAGTAGCGCCCCTCGCCGAGTTCTGCTGCCCGGGGGAGATCCCGGGCGACGCCCCCTATGAGATAGCCCGGGGCGAATCCCGCCTGCTGCAGGATCCAGGTCAGCATCGCGGTGGTGGTGGTTTTGCCGTGGGTGCCCGCTACCGCCAGCACGTGGCGCCCGGGCAGCAAGGTTTCCCCTAGCCACTGGGCGCCGGAGCTAAAGGGGATGCCGGCGTCGAGCATGGCCTCCACGCCAGGGTGGCCTCGAGGCAACCCGGCATTTCCCAGCACGATGAGATCGGGGCGAGTCGTCAGCATCTCCGGAGCAAAACCCTCTAGAGCCTCAATGCCCGCGTCAGCGAGCACCGTGCTCATGGGCGGATAGAGCGCGCCATCGCAGCCCCGCACCTCGTGCCCCGCTTCCTTGGCGAGAAGGGCGAGGTTGCCCATGAGCGTGCCGCCGATGCCCATAAAAAAGAGTTTCACGAAGGGCCTCCAAGGACGCTCTGGGTGGCCATGGCCGCGAGCAGGAAAAGCCCCAGGGCGAGGAAGGTACCGTGGGTGCGGCCCACGCCCAGGGCTCGGCTCAAAATGAAGGCGAAGAGGGCGAGCCACCACACCATGAGCCCCACCTCGGCGAGCATGAGGAGCGGCGCGGTGCCGTTCTCAGGCCAGGCCAGGAGCACCGGCCATTGGGCGCAGGACAGCACCGCATCGGTACACAAAAGGGCGGAAAAGCTTTGGGGGAAGCGTGCTGTAAGCCCTCGGAGCAGGAGTACAAACCACAGTCCGGAGGCCAGCACCGCGGTGGCCACTACGGCGCCACTGAGGGCCCCGGGGAGGCTACGCTCCCCGAGGCTGAGCCCGATGACCGTCGATAGGATGAGGTTGACGAAGAGCGCCAGGGCGGTGAAAGCCGGGGCGCCGGGCAAGGCATCAGGCCCCCGGCGAAATAGGCATAGCTCCCAAATCGTCGTTAGCAATAGCGGCATGGAGAGAGCCCTATAAAAGGAAAAGGAAGTGTCGCATATCCGTGCGGGCGCGCGCATGCGCGTCGCGCCTGGAAGGGGGATCGGGTAGGCTTTGCCGAGCGAAATCCACGGGAGCCCACCATGTCAGCCACTGCACGCCGCGGCGCAAAGCGGAACGCCTTTTATGCCCAAAGCGGAGGCGTGACGGCGGTGATTAACGCCTCGGCCGCAGGGGTCATCGAAACGGCCCGGGCCCATAAGGACCGCATCGGTAAGGTCTATGCGGGCGCCAATGGCATCCTAGGGGCGCTGCGGGAAGAGCTGATCGATACGGGCCGGGAAAGCTCGGCCACCATTGCGGCCCTGAAGCATACTCCCGGCGGCGCCTTTGGCTCGTGCCGCTACAAGCTGAAGTCCCTTGAGCAAAACCGCGCCGAGTATGAGCGGCTCATCGAGGTGTTTGCCGCCCACAACATTGGCTATTTCTTCTATAACGGCGGCGGTGACTCCCAGGACACGGCCCATAAGGTGTCCCAGCTGTCTACCGCCATGGGCTTTCCCGTCACCTGCATTGGAGTGCCCAAGACCGTCGATAATGACTTACCCCTCACCGACTGCTGCCCGGGCTTTGGTTCCGTAGCGAAATATGTGGCCGTGGCCACCCGTGAGGCAGGGCTGGACGTCGCGTCGATGGCTGAGACCTCCACGAAGGTGTTCATTCTTGAAGTGATGGGGCGCCATGCCGGATGGATCGCGGCTGCGGCGGGATTGGCTCAAGAAGCCCCGGACGATCCCCCCCATATCATCGTGTTCCCGGAGCGGGCCTTCGACGAAAAAGCTTTTCTGGCGAAGGTTAAAAAGACCGTTGATCGGGTCGGCTACTGCGTTATCGCAGTATCGGAAGGGGCTCACTACGCCGACGGTCGCTTCCTCGCGGATACGGGCACGGTGGATGCCTTCGGCCATAAGCAGTTGGGAGGTGTCGCGCCTACCCTTGCGGCGATGATTAAGGACGCCCTTGGCTACAAATACCACTGGGCGGTAGCGGACTACCTCCAGCGCGCCGCTCGCCACGTGGCTTCGGCGACAGATGTGGAACAGGCTTATGCGGTAGGCAAGGCCGCGGTGGAATTCGCCCTGGCCGGCAAGAACGCGGTGATGCCCACCATCGTTCGTGGCGGCGGTGCCCGCTACCGCTGGTCCATTGGCGAGGCGCCGCTGGCCAAGGTGGCCAACAGGGAGAAGAAGCTGCCGGCGAGCTTTATAACTCGGGATGGCTTTGGCATTACCCCGGCGGCTCGGCGCTACCTAGCGCCCCTCATTGCCGGGGAAGCGCCCACTCCCTGGGTGCATGGGCTGCCAAAGATCGCTCGCCTAAAGCGCGTCCTGGTGCCAAAGAAGCTGCCGCCTTTTACGCCCTAGCCTTCCCTGAGCCCTTTCTTGGACGCACAAAAAAGCCCGCGAGAGCGGGCTTTTTTTTGGCCTTGTCTAGGCCAGGCTTCCGCGGCCTTAGGCCAGCAGCGGTGCGATTACCAGCGACACAATCGCCATCACGTTGATGAGGATGTTCATCGCCGGGCCGGAGGTGTCCTTGAAGGGATCGCCCACCGTATCGCCAACCACGACGGCGGCGTGGACGTCCGAGCCCTTGCCCCCGAGGTTGCCCTTTTCCACGTACTTCTTCGCGTTATCCCAAGCGCCGCCGGCATTGGCCATGGTGAGCGCGAGGAGTACGCAGCCCAGAAGGCCGCCGCCCAGGGCGCCGCCGAGGGCCTCTGCTGACAAGCCAAAGCCGATCACCGGCGGGGCCGCCACGGCAATCACGCCGGGGACAAGCATGCGCTTCAGCGCCGCGGAGGTGGCAATGTCCACGCACTTCGCCGTGTCCGGCGTGCCCGTGCCTTCGAGGAGACCCGGAATTTCCCGGAATTGGCGACGGATCTCCTGGATCATTTCCATGGCCGCATCACCCACTGCGGTCATGGTGATGGACGCGATGAGGAAGGGAATCAGGCCGCCAATGAACAGGCCAATCAGCACCTGGGGGTCGCCGATGTGCAGGGTGAAGCTTCCTGCCCCGGCGCTGGTCCGAGTGTGCTCTACCGTCTCCACGAAGGCCGCGATGATGGCGAGGGCAGCGAGGGCTGCAGCGCCAATGGCGAAGCCTTTACCAATGGCCGCGGTGGTGTTGCCGAGCTCGTCGAGGGAGTCGGTGATCTTCCGCGTACCTTCTCCGAGGCCGCTCATCTCCGCGATGCCTCCGGCGTTATCGGCTACGGGACCGTAGGCGTCGATGGCCATGGTGATGCCGACGGTGGCCAGCATGCCCAGGGCCGCGATACCCACGCCGTAGAGTCCGGCAAGCTGGGTGGAGGCGAAGATGATGGCGCAGATGGCCAGCACGGGAATCACCACGGACTGCATGCCCACGGCGAGCCCCGTGATCATTACCGTAGCCGAGCCCGTTTCCCCGGATTCGGCGATGCGCACGATGGGCTTGGAGCTCGTGTAGTACTCGGTGGTGAGACCGATCACGATGCCGCCCACGGCACCGGCAATCACGGACATCCAAACGTCAGCGGAGACGCCGGTGCCAGTGATAACGAAGTAGGACACGCCGATAAAGAGGATCGGGGCGCCGATGGTCCCGAAGCGAAGGGCCGTTGCCGGCTCCCGGTCGGACATGAGGCGAACGAGCACGATGCCCACGAGGGAGCAGATCAGCCCCGCAGAGGCCAATAGCAGGGGGAGGCCCATGAGAGCCGCACGAGATTCGGCTTCGTCCGTAATCCCTGGCGTGAGGCCGGCGAGGGCTGCGATGCCGATGGTGGAGGCGATCGCGATGGAGGCGATCATGGAGCCGCAGTAAGACTCGAAGATGTCCGAGCCCATGCCAGCGACGTCACCCACGTTGTCACCCACGTTGTCGGCGATGACGCCCGGGTTACGGGGATCATCTTCCGGAATGCCCGCTTCCACCTTGCCGACGAGGTCCGCGCCGACGTCAGCGCTCTTGGTGTAGATGCCGCCGCCCACGCGAGAGAACAGGGCCACGGAGGAGGCGCCCATGCCAAAGCCGTGGATGTTGTGCGCGCTTTCCGGGTCACCGCCGAAGAAGTAGTAGAGGGCGCCGAGGCCGAGGAGACCCAGGGAAGCCACACAGAGCCCCATGATGGAGCCGCCGAAGAAGGCCACGGAGAGGGCTTGGGGGGCGCCAAAATCATGGGCAGCGATGGTGGTGCGCACATTAGCCTTTGTGGCCGCGTACATACCAATCCATCCCGCGAGGGCGCTAGAACTGGCCCCCACCACGAAGGCGATGGCGGTTTGAGCGTTCAGCGCGAAATACAGCGCCACCACAAGGATGCTCGCGAACATCAGGAGCATCGTGTATTCCCGGCGCATGAAGACCATGGCACCGAGGTGAATGGCATCACCAATTTCCTTCACTTTGTCTTGACCTTCGGGATAGCGCTTCACCATGCCGTAGATCACGAAGGCTGCCAGTAGGCCCAGCACCCCAAAGGCTGGGGGCAACATCTGCAGGGACTGTGCTAAATCCGCCATGCAAACCTCTCTATTGGAATTAATGCGTAAGCCGAGCCGAGCCACTGGGCAGCGCTCTAGGGCGCCGTTTCCAATGGGCGGATCCAACGCTCAGTGTGGACCCCCGTTCCCCCCGGCGGCTTAAGCTGAGCGGCTGGGATCATACCGGAGGCGCGGGTCAAAGGGCCAATCCCCAGGCATCCGCTGGGCTTACGCGTTATACTCGCCACGAGCCCTCTCCCCTAGTTGTCTACAGCCGAGATCCCCCCCATGAGTCTCTCCTAGTGTCTCCCCCGGGCCCCGGGCCCCGGAGGAAGTAAACGTTGTCATCGAAATCCCCGCAGCTACGGGGCCAGTGAAGTACGAAGTGGACAAGGTCACCGGCGCCATCTTCGTTGACCGTTTCATGGCTACGCCGATGTTCTATCCCTGCAACTATGGCTACGTGCCGGAGACCCTCGCGGAGGACGGGGACCCCGCCGACGTGTTGGTGGTCACCCCCTACCCTCTGCTGCCTGGCTCGGTGATCGTCGCTAAGCCCGTGGGCGTGCTGCGCATGGAAGATGAGTCCGGCTACGACGCTAAGATCCTCGCCGTTCCTCCGGCCAAGCTCACTGCTGAATACGCGGACGTCGAGGAAATCACTGATCTCCCGAACACCCTGCGCCAGCGCATCGAACACTTCTTTGAGCACTATAAAGATCTCGAGCCCGGGAAGTGGGTGCGTCTTTCTGGCTGGGGGGACGGGGAGGAGGCTCGGCAGGTAATCCGGGACGCTATCGAGCGCCACAAGGGCGCCCAGTAGGATTCGGTCGGCGTGCCTCGGGCCTAGCCCTGAGCGAGGAGATCCCGCAGGTCGCTGATGGCCGCATTGGCCCGGGCGATGTGGGAGGCCATGACCAAGCTGTGGTTGGCTAGGAAGCCAAAGCCTGTGCCGTTAACGATCATGGGGCTCCAGATGGGGTCCTGGGTGGGTTCGAGATCGCGGATAATTTGCTGAAGGCTCACCAGCGCGTTCTTGTTGACCAGCACGTCATGAAAGTCGCGTTCCACAGCCCGAAGCAGGTGAAGGAGCGCCCAGCTTTGCCCTCGCGCTTCATAAAAGACGTCGTCAATTTCCAGCCAAGGTGTTTTCTCTGCGCTTTCCCGGGGCCGGGCTGTGGCCTGTCGAGCCGATGGGTCCCCGGCCAAGGCCGTATCCAGTTGGCGCCGCCCTACGGCATTTGAGAGGCGCTGGGACAAGGATCCAAGGCGCGTGTCCACCGTAGCCAGCCAGGCGCGAAGGTTATCGGCCCGGGCATAGAACTGGGCATTGGGCTGCTGGGGATCGGAGAGTCGCGCGAGGTAGTCCTCGAGCAGCCGCGCCCCGTCTCGGTACTCGTCTTCCGTTTGGGGAAAGAGCCAGGAGCTATTGTCGAAGAAAAATTTCCCCTCGGCTTCTGCCAGGGCCGGGTCCTCAGCGGACTGGGATTGGGCCCGGGAGAGATCGTTGCGCATGATGCGAGCCATATCCCGAATCTGGACCAGCACCCCGAACTCCCAGTTCGGGAGATTATCCACCAGGGCCCCCGGGGGTAGGAGGTCGTTTGATAGATAGCCCCCAGGCTTGTCGAGGAGGGTTTGAGACAGGGCGAGCAGGGTGTGGGTCGTCAGGTAGCCGGTGACCAGGGGGCGTTGTTGCGCTTCAGCGTGAGCTCGGGCCTCCGCCTCCACGGAAAATGGGGCGGGCTCTTGGCTCCACCACCAGCCAAGGGCCGTGAGTCCCAGGAAAATAAGGCCCGCGGCCCCTAATCCGAGGCGCAGGGGCCAGCGCGAAGGGGCGGGTCTTGAGGGGGTGGTTGTGTCGGTATGGGTGTCGTCCATGGTGATCTCCTAGCGCTCCCGGAGGGGGAAGGTCGCGGTGTAGCGCATGTTATTGGCACCGATCAGCGTGATCTCTCCGAGTTCTCCCTCCGCCGGCGGCGCCCAGCCAAACAGCATGAGGTGATCGCCGCCGGGAGCGAAGCGCCGGGTCTCTCCGGCCTTAAGGCTTATCGTTGGGAGTTGCCGCATGCGCATCAGGTCCCCGTCCCGAACCATGGTGTGGAACTCCACGCGCTGAGCCAGGGGGCTTTCTGCCGCAATCAGCGTTACCGGCGCCGTGGCGTTTAGGGTCAGGTAGGCAGCACTCCGATCCTGGCCTGGGGGCGGAAGGCGGATCCAGCCCTCGCTTAGGGTCAGGGCAGAGGGCGCTTCCCCGGCGGGGGCACAGCCCGCGACGCTAGCGATCAGGGCGGCAAGCAGGGTGGCCAGGCAGGGTGCGCGAAGTGCGTTCATAGGGTGGGGCTCCAAGGGAGGCTCACGGGACTTTCGTAGTTTCTGGGGGTCAAGTTTACGGGGCGAGGGCTGCGCCGTCAGGGGGCTAGAACTGCTATTCTGCGCAGTCGAAGCCACTCTGAGGTTGTGCAAGCGCCGTGAGCCTTCTCCGCCGCCTTCTGTTGCCA
Organism: Candidatus Salivita marina; assembly: GCA_038144425.1. Lineage (GTDB taxonomy): Bacteria > Pseudomonadota > Gammaproteobacteria > Pseudomonadales > Azotimanducaceae > Salivita > Salivita marina. Next base: position 73,797 of record JAYQNS010000002.1, read on the forward strand.
TTGCTTCTGGCGCTCGGGACCACCCTAGCGGCGGGCCCCTTTGGCGGGCCCAGCGCCCCGGGCTTTAGCGCCAGCGGTGACTTTCTGCCCGTCGATGAGGCCTTCGTCGTGGGGGCGTCGGTGGCCTCTTCGCCGCGGGTCTTCTGGCAAATTCACCCGGGCTATTACCTATACCGCGGGCGCCTGGCCTTTGCTCTGGAGGGCGCGCCGGAGGCCCGGCTCGATACCAGCCTCCCTCCAGGTCTAGCGAAGGACGACCCCTACTTCGGCCCCGTGGAGGTGTTCTACAACGATCTCTCTGTGGCCTTCAGCCTTGAAGGCCCGGTGCCTCAGGACGCCATGCTACGCGTGAGCTACCAAGGCTGCGCCGATGCGGGGCTCTGCTATCCCCCGGAGACCCGTTGGATCGCGCTGGCGGGCGCCAAGGCGGGGACGGTTACGGCGTCGGGACCCGCTCAGCCTCCGTCGCAGAGCGACCGCGGGCCTCCAGTGTCCGCCGCGGCTCCGGAAGGCGCGTTGGCCTCGCGGCTGGCCCAGGGCTTTAGCCTAGGCACGCTCCTTCTTTTCTTTCTAGCGGGGATTGGGCTGGCGTTTACCCCCTGCGTGCTGCCCATGGTGCCCATTTTGTCGAGCATCATCGTGGGTCAGGGCGCTACAAGCAATGCTCGAAATATCCAGCTGACGCTGACCTACGTGCTCGCCATGGCCGTCACCTACGCAGTCCTGGGCATGGTGGTCGGGGCCTTTGGGGGTGCCCTGAATCTTCATGGTTGGTTGCAAAGCCCCGGCGTGCTCGTGGTCTTCGCTGCGCTCTTTGCCCTGCTCGCCCTCGCAATGTTCGATGTATACACCCTTGAGCTTCCTGGGGGCCTCCAGCAATGGCTTGGTGCGCCCCGGGAAGGGGGAAGTTTGGGGTCCGTGGCCTTGCTTGGGGTGCTGTCGAGCTTGCTTGTTTCTCCCTGCGTCTCCGCCCCCCTCGCCGGCGCGCTCATTTTCATCAGTACCACGGGCGATGCTGTCCTTGGGGGACTAGCGCTCTTTGCCCTCGCCCTCGGCATGGGCGTACCCCTGCTGCTGGTGGGCGCAGGCGGTGGTGCCCTCTTGCCCAGGGTCGGTGCTTGGATGAATGGCGTGAAGAAGGCCTTCGGCGTGGGGCTGCTTGGTGTTTCAGTTTGGCTTCTGGAACGCGTTCTGCCTGGCCCCGTGACTTTGCTTGCCTGGGCGGCGCTGGCTCTGGGTTCCGCGATCGCCTTGGGCGCGCTGGATTTCGCGCCGCGCCGAGGCTGGGGGGTTCTGGGGAAAACTGCCGGGGTACTGCTTTTGGTAGCTGGGTTGGCCCTTGCCTGGGGGGGGCTTCAGGGTAACTCCGATCCCCTCCGGCCCCTTGGGCGCACGGCGGCGGAGCGGGCACCGGCTTTCGAAACCCTCGCCAGCTACGACGCCCTGCGCCAGCGACTGGCCGCCCGCATGCCCGGGAGCGCGCCGGTGGTGCTCGACCTTTATGCCGACTGGTGCATCGCCTGTAAGGTGATGGAACGCTCGATCTTCCCTGCGCCCCCCGTGGCCGAGGCGCTTGCACGCTTTGATCGCTGGCGCCTCGACCTCACCGCTAACACGGCGCAAGATCGCGCCCTGCTGGCCGATTATGGGCTCTTTGGCCCCCCGGCCCTTTTATTTTTTGATAGCCGAGGCCAGGAACTTCAGGCCTATCGGCTTCAGGGAGAGCCCGCCGTGGGCTCCCTGAGCCGCCACCTGCAGGCGGTGCTTGGCGCCGCCCCAGAGGGAGAGTAAGCAATGAAAAAACTGCTGCTGCTACACGGACCCAATTTGAATCTGCTGGGCAGCCGGGAGCCGGAGATCTACGGGCGCGCTACGCTCGCAGAAATCAATGCGGACTGCGAGGCCCGGGCTCAGGCCCAGGGCTGCGCGCTGGAGGCCTTCCAGAGTAATAGTGAAGGGGCTCTGCTCGACCGGGTTCACCAGGCGGCGCATGAGGGTGTTGCCCTGGTGATCATCAATCCTGGCGCCTTTACCCACACCAGCATCGCCCTGCGCGATGGGCTTCTGGGCGTGGCGCTGCCCTTTATCGAGGTGCATCTGTCCAATGTGCATGCTCGCGAGTCCTTTCGCCGCCACTCCTACCTGTCCGATGTGGCGGTTGGCGTCATTACCGGTTTTGGGGTCCACTCCTACCTGATGGCAATCGACGCGGCAGTGGCACGCCTCGGCGCGGATAAGGCCCCCCGTGGCTGACGGCTGGCTGCGTGCCCAGCTGAGCGTATCCGATGGCCTCGCGGAGGCCGTTGCGGATTGGCTCGAAGCGCAGGGCGCCACTGCTGTAAGCCTTGAGGATGCGAAGGACCAGCCGTTGCTCGAGCCGCCCCCAGGGGCCATGCCTTTATGGCAGGAAGTTGTGGTTTCTGGACTATTTCCCTTTGACGATGCTTTAGCGCCCCAGCTCCGGGAAGCCCTTGCGGCATGGCAGGTGGCTGAGGGGCAAAGCTTGCCGCCCCTTTCCATGACGCCTTTGGAAGAGGCTGACTGGATTCGCGCCTGGGTTCAATTTGCCGTGCCCCTTCGTTTCAACGATCGCCTCGCCGTGGTGCCGGTGGATGACCAGGGGGTCGCGGTGGCGCCGCAGGTTTGCCCAGCGGCGGCAGAGGTGCGCCTTTCGCCGGGGCTGGCCTTTGGTACCGGCGGCCATGCCACGACTCGCCAGTGTCTTGCGGCGATAGCGGAACGGACCTGGGCCGGGGAAAGGGTGCTGGATTTTGGCTGCGGCTCCGGGGTGCTGGCGCTGGCGGCCCTGGTTTGCGGGGCGGGCGAGGCTGTTGCGGTGGACCACGACCCCCAGGCCCTGGCGGCGACGGTGCGCAATGGGGTGGAGAGCGGCCTGGCCGATCGGCTGGTGGTGACGGAGGCGCTGCCGCCGGGCGCGCGCTTCGATGCGCTCTTGGCGAACGTGCTCGCCGGTCCCCTGGTCAGTCTGGCGCCGGAGCTCTTGCGGACCCTTAAGTCCGGCGCCCTGATCGTGCTATCGGGCATCCTGCCTTCCCAGGCAGAGGCCGTGGCCGAGGCCTGGGTTGGGGTGGAATTCGAACATCGGGAGGCTGACGGCTGGGTTTGCCTAGTGGGCACGGCTTCGGTGCACGGTGAGGAGGTCAGCCGTGGCTGAGGAAACAGCGCACTGCGTTGCTTGTAGCACTACGAACCCGCAAAGCCTGGGCATGCGCTTTGAAATGCAGGGCGATCGGTGTCTGGGACATTACACCCCTACGGAAGATCACTGCGGTTGGCGGGGAGTAACCCACGGGGGCCTGCTTTTCACAGCCCTCGACGAGGTAATGGCGAACTGGCTCTGGCTCCAGGGCATGGCCGGCTTTACAGCGCGCTCCGAGGTGCGCTTCCGCGCCCCTGTGGCTACGGGGACCGCTCTCCGTCTTGAGGCCTGGTGTTTAAAGCAGCGAAAACGCGTGGTGGATCTTCAGGGGCAGGTTGTCGATGAGCGGAGCGGGCAGGTGGTGGCGGAGGCTGAAGCCCGCTTCATGCTTTTGGAAGGGCCGCCGACGCTGGGCGAGTAAGGCTCTCGCCAGCGCCGGCGCCGGGCCTCGCTAGGCGAGGCGTAGTACGTTGTCTGCTTCGTCCTGGGAGGCGGGCGGAGCCAAGGCAATGACGCGGGTTTTCGGCAGCGAGGTGAACTCGCTAGCGCTCGCCGCAGTGTAGGCGCCCATCATGGGGGCCACGATCAGCGCACCAATCGCCATTTCCCCCACGGGGAAGTCCTCGGCGATCACGTCCACGGAATCGCAGGTCGGACCCGCCAGCACGCTGGCCTTGGGTTCGCCCTCCGCGTCCAGGGGGATGAGCGGGTAGTGGGTGTGATCGAAGATCTGCCCGCTGAAGGAGCCGTAAACCCCGTCATCCAGGTAGTACCACATCCGATCGCCCCGCTTGGCCCGACCCACCACGGTGGTGAGGCAGGTCATCGCCGGCGCGGCCAGATAGCGCCCGGGTTCGGCGATCACTTCCACATGCTCCGGCACAGCCTGAAGCGCTTCCCGAATCGGCGCACAGAACGCGTCGATGTCTTCCACGCTGCCGTCGTAGTTCGCCGGGAAGCCGCCGCCGATATCCAGCACGGTCATGCGGGCAAGGGCACCGGGCCGCCGTTCCCGAAGGAAAGGCAGGCACGCTTCGATGGCGCGGACGTGACGATGGCTGCCATCCACCTGGGAGCCCACGTGGAAGGACAGGCCCTTCACGTGAAGCCCGCGGGCATCGGCGGCCGCCAGAAGCGCCGGGAGCTCGCCGATCGCGCAGCCGAACTTCCGGGACAGGTCCACCCGAGCTGCGGGATTCGGGAAGCTTGCGCGAATCAGCACCGCGACGCGATGGCGATAGGGTACGAGCTTCTCCAGCTCGTCGATGTTGTCGGCGACGAAGGTGGTGCATCCGTAGCGCAGGGCATCTTTGATGTCCTGGTCACGCTTGATGGGGTGGGTATGGATCGTATCCGCCGCATCAATGAATAGCTTTTCCAGCATGGCGATTTCACCGCTCGTGGCGATATCGAAGGCGGCGCCTTCTTCCGCGAGGGTGGCCACCATGGTCTCGTTAGGGAGGGCCTTGATGGCGTAGTGCAGGCGTACCCCGGGCAGAGCCTGGGTGAGCTTGCGGTACTGCATCCGTACTCGATCGCAATCGAGCACAAGCAGCGGGGAGCCGTACTGCGCTACCAGCGCTTTCCAATCGGGTCCAGCAGGTTCCAGCAAAACCGGCGTAGCAACGCCGAGCGCCTCGTTCATAGTCCGATCGCCTCCTCGACGAAACGGGGTAGTGCAAACGCACCACCATGCACCGCGGGGGTGTAATAACGGGTTTCGATGGCCGCGTCCTCGAAACGCCGGCTAAGAATCTCGATGGATTGCTGGCGAAGCGCAGGGGTCTGGCTTGCCCAGCCTAGGGTCATGAGTCCGCCGATGTAGGTCGGGACCGCCACCCCATAAAAGTGCCAGTCCGCAAATAGGGCCCGGAAGGCGTGGGCCGTTTTGGAGACTTCATCTAGCTGCATGAACGGCACGCCATTCTGATTCACCATAACGCCGCCCTCGGCGAGGCAGCGGTTGCAATGGCCGTAAAACTGTTGCGTGAACAACACTTCCCCGGGCCCGATGGGGTCCGTGGAGTCGATCATGATGACGTCGAACCGCTCCTGGCAGTTGGCGACGAAGGCCGCGCCGTCATCAATGACGAGATGGAAGCGGGGGTCGTCGAAGGCGCCCTTGGAATGGTCCGGCAGCCAGGTTTTCGCCATTTCCACCACGGAGGCGTCGATTTCTACCTGGGTGACATGCGTAACGGAGCGATGTTTCAGCACCTCTCTGAGCAGGCCGCCATCGCCGCCGCCGATGATCAGCACGCGCTTCGCATTCCCATGGGCGAAAAGCGGTACGTGGGCCATCATCTCGTGGTAATAGAACTCGTCGCGCTCGGTGGTTTGGATGATGCCGTCCAACGCCATCACGCGGCCAAACTTTGCATTGTGGAAGATCATCAGGTGCTGATGATCGGTCCGATGCTCGAAGTAGATCTCGTCAATGGCGAAGCGCTGGCCGTAGGCGTCGTAGAGCGATTCGGTGAAAGTGTTACGCGTCATCGATCACGCCCCGCCGGTGTTCCGCCACCTCGTGCCGCTGCGGTGCAAAGGTTTTTCTCAGCGCTTCTACGCCAAGTTCGGGCTTTGCATCGCCGCACATGAAGATGTCGAAGGCCGCGTAGCCGCATTCAGGCCAGGTGTGCACGGAAATGTGCGACTCGGCCAAAACGGCAACGCCGGAAATACCACCGTTGGGAGTGAAATGGTGAAGATGGATGTGGAGGAGGGTAGCCCCGGAGACCTTGACCGCGCGGCGCATCGCCGTCTCCATTAGCTCGAGGTTATCGAGTTCCTGGGCGTCAAAGAAATCGACGATGAGGTGAGTGCCAGCGAAGACCATGCCATCGCGATGGACGAAGTGGTCTAGGCGTCCCTGTTCGGGGGTAAAGGTGCCGGTGTTGGCCCGGGGTCCTGGATCGTGGGGAACGGCATTGCCGCGGCCCACCCATGCAGCCTCTGCTCGCATCGGTTACTCCTTTATCAAACGGCTCGCTTTCTGCTTAGCGGCGTCATCGAAGGAGCGCCGCATCGTCAGGGGTGCATAAAGCCTCATCTAGTGGCGAAGAGGCCCGCGATTGTACGGAAACGATCCCCCGCCGCAATGGTTTTTTTCACGGATTTTCAATCCCTCTCGGGGGCCATTAAAATGGCCTGGATTCTCGGGGCCCAGCGGTGCCCCTCCGGAGGCTAAACCCATGATTTCGAGCGACGGCTTAGGGCCCAGCATCGGCCCCTATCGGCTTCGTAATCCCGTGGTGCTCGCGCCCATGGCCGGGGTGACCGACGCGCCCTTTCGGGCCCTGTGCTGGCGTCTTGGCGCGGGCTATGTGGTCTCCGAGATGGTGTCTTCAAACCCCCGCCTGCGAGAGACGCGAAAATCTTCGCTACGCCGCCGCCCCCTCGAAGCCTGCGGCCCGCGCAGCGTTCAGATCGCCGGTGGTGATCCCGCCAGCGTGGCCGAAGCGGCTCGGTTTAACGTTGAGGAAGGGGCGCAGATCATCGATATCAACATGGGCTGCCCTGCAAAAAAGGTGTGCAACAAGGCGGCGGGATCGGCTTTGTTAAAAGACGAAGGGCTGGTCGCGGAGATTCTGAAGGCGACGGTGGCCGCCGTTTCCGTCCCAGTCACCTTGAAGATTCGAACGGGATGGAGCCCCGAACATCGCAACGGCGTGCGCGTCGCTCGCCTTGCTGAGGATGCGGGAATTGCGGCTTTGGCGGTGCATGGGCGCACCCGAGCCGATCGCTTTCTTGGCGCGGCGGAGTACGACACCATCGCCGAGATCGTTAATGCCGTCTCGATTCCCGTCTTTGCGAATGGCGACATTTGCTCGCCAGAGAAAGCGCTCTGGGTGCTTGAGCATACCAACGCGGCCGGCATTATGATTGGCCGCGCAGCCCAGGGGAGGCCCTGGTTTTGCGGCCAGGTGGCGGCGGCCATTGCAGGAGCGCCCAGGGCGGCCCCAAGCCTCGGGGAGCAGGGGGCGCTGCTTTCCGAACACGTCGCGGCGCTCCATGACTTCTATGGCCCTACCTCCGGGGCGCGCATCGCTCGTAAGCATGTGGGCTGGGCCCTTGCAGACCTCGGCGAGGTGGGCGAGGCCTTTCGTCGACGCTTCAATAGGATTGAAGCACCGGAAGCGCAGCTGGACGCGCTGAGCCACTTCTACGGCGCCCGGCGCGCAGCCGCATGAGCGGCGCCTCCCGCATTCCCCTTCGGGCGCACGTGGAGGCCGCCTTGGAAAGCTATTTTGCCGATCTTGATGGCGAGGTTCCGGTGGATCTCTACGATCTCGTGATTGGCGAAGTTGAAGGCCCCCTGCTTGCTCAAGTCATGGCCTACGTGAACGGAAATCAGTCCCGCGCCGCTGCTCTTCTGGGCATTAGCCGCGGTACGCTGCGCACCAAATTGAAGGCGCACGCCTTGCTCTAGCCCCAACCCTTGGAGTTATTGGTTATGAAATACCCCATTCCCGTTCGCCGGGCTCTTATTTCGGTCAGCGATAAGCGGGGCATTGAGCGCTTTGCCGAGGCGCTGGTGGCACGGGGCGTCGCCCTGTTGTCCACCGGCGGCACCTGTGAGCGGTTACGGGCTGCGGGCTTGCCCGTGACCGAAGTGTCCGAGCACACGGGTTTTCCCGAGATGATGGATGGGCGGGTGAAGACCCTCCATCCCAAGATCCACGGCGGCCTGCTGGGGCGGGAGGATGGGGCCGGCGGCGGCATGGACGGCGCTCTGATGGCCGCTCACGGCATTGATCCCATCGATTTGCTCGTGGTGAACCTCTACCCCTTCGAGGCCACGGTTGCGAAGGAAGGCTGCACCCTAGAAGACGCCATAGAGAACATCGACATCGGCGGCCCGGCCATGGTGCGCTCTGCGGCGAAGAATCACGCTCGGGTGGCGGTAGTGACCGATCCCCGGGATTACGATCGGGTGCTCGAAGCCCTCGAGGCGCAGCAGGGCGCGACGGACCTCGCCCTGCGCTACCGGCTAGCGGCCCGGGCCTTCGCGCACACCGCGTCCTACGACGCTGCTGTCGCCAACTGGTTGGGTGTTCGGGATGAGGAGGGGGCTCCCGTCGCCGCGCCGGAAACCCGCCATCTCACCCTGGAAGGCGGGCAAGAGCTTCGCTACGGAGAAAACCCTCATCAGAGTGCCACCTTCTACCGGGGCCGGGGCTGGGCTCAGGTTGGCACGGTGGCCGGTGCCGTTCAGCTTCAGGGAAAGGCCCTGTCCTACAACAATATTGCGGATACGGATGCGGCACTGGAGTGCGTATCGGCCTTTGCCGGGCCGACCTGCGTGATTGTGAAGCACGCGAATCCCTGCGGCGTGGCCACGGCGCCGACGCTTTCCGAGGCCTATGATCGCGCCTTCGCCACCGACCCTACCAGCGCTTTCGGGGGCATCATTGCCTTCAGCGAAGCCCTCGACGAAGCAACGGCCCGCGCCATCGTTGAACGCCAGTTCGTGGAGGTCGTCATTGCGCCTAGTATCGACGATGGCGCTCTCGCGGCCTTCGCGGGGAAAAAGAACATCCGGGTGCTGGCCTGTGGGCCCCTTGCTGCTCCTGGGCAGGCGGTGCAGCACAAGCAGGTGGGGGGCGGCATGCTCATCCAAAGCGGCGATTCTCCTGTGCTTGCCGATGACGACCTGACTGTCGTGACGACTCGCGCCCCTTCCGCGGAGGAAAGGGCGGATTTACGTTTCGCCTGGACCGTCGCCCAATACGTGAAATCGAATGCCATCGTGTATGCCTCGGCCCAGCGGACCATTGGTGTGGGCGCGGGGCAGATGAGCCGGGTTTACAGCGCCAAGATTGCGGGCATCAAGGCTGCGGATGAGGGGCTCCAGGTTGCCGGCTCGGTCATGGCCTCCGATGCTTTCTTCCCCTTCCGCGATGGGATTGACGCCGCCGCCGAGGCCGGCATTCGGGCGGTGATCCAGCCGGGGGGTTCCATTCGCGATGACGAGGTGATTGCGGCAGCTAACGAGGCCGGCATGGCCATGGTGTTCACCGGCTTTCGCCACTTCCGCCATTAAGGCCCGCCTTCGGAGCGTACTGCATGAAAAAGATACTGGTCATTGGAAGCGGCGGGCGGGAGCATGCCCTAGCCTGGGCGGCTGCCCGCAGCCCTGAGGTGGCGGAGGTCCTGGTAGCCCCGGGGAACGCCGGGACGGCTCAGGAGCCCAAGGTTCGCAATGTGGCCCTGGATCCCATGGATTTCCCGGGTTTGATTGCGCTCGCCAAGGATGAGGGTGTGGCCCTCACCATTGTCGGTCCCGAAGCGCCCCTGGTTGCTGGCGTGGTGGACACTTTCGAGGCGGAAGGCTTGCCCTGCTTTGGGCCCCGGGCCGCCGCGGCGCAGCTGGAGGGCTCTAAGGCTTTTACCAAGGCCTTCCTTGCCCGTCATGGCATTCCCACGGCGGACTATGCGGTTTTTGACGCCCTCGCTCCGGCGGAGGCGTACGTGCGTACCCAGGGCGCTCCCATCGTGATCAAGGCTGACGGCTTGGCCGCGGGGAAGGGCGTCGTGGTGGCTATGACGGAAGGGGAGGCTCTGGCTGCCCTCACGCAGATGCTGGGTAGCGAAAAGGCTTCTGGTGCTCAGGTGGTGATCGAAGCGTTTATGGCCGGAGAGGAGGCCAGCTTCATCGTTATGGCCGATGGGGAAGACTTTCTTGCCTTCCCGACCTCCCAGGATCATAAACGCCGCTTTGATGGGGACCAGGGCCCCAATACGGGAGGCATGGGCGCCTATTCCCCGGCCCCCGTGGTCACGCCCGAGGTTGAGGCTCGGGTGCTCGAGCGCATTGTTCGTCCGACCCTTCGGGGCTTGCGGCAGGACGGCATTCATTACCGCGGCTTCCTTTATGTGGGCCTCATGATCGACGAAGCTGGGAATCCGCGGGTCGTGGAGTTTAACTGCCGCTTTGGGGACCCGGAGGCGCAGCCCGTGCTTTCGCGGGTTCGCTCTGATCTGGCCTCGCTTTGTGAGGCTGCGCTGGAAGGTCGCCTCGGCGAATGCACCCTAGACGTGGATCCTGCCTGGACCGTCGGGGTGGTACTGGCCATGGAGAGCTACCCGGGGAGCTATCCCAGCGGGGAGCCGATCTCCGGGTTGGATACGGTGCAGGAGGGGAAGGTATTCCATGCGGGAACATGCGTGTCCCCGGAGGGAACCGTAGAAACCCAAGGCGGGCGAGTTCTCTGCGTCGTGGGGAAGGGCCCTGCGTTTGACGACGCCCGGGCTGAAGCCTACGGGGCGATTGAGAAAATTACCTTCAAAAGCATGGCCTATCGCCGAGATATTGGGCACCGGGTGACCGCTTAGGTCGCGTGCTCAAGCGACACCTTCCCGATCCCTTCGCCCGGGGCGAAAGGTGAGCCTTGTTTGTAAAAGCGGTAAAGTCGAGAGGGATGTCGATAGCGGACCTGACGGGGAAAAGCATGAGAAGGATATCGGGCTTGAGTCCAGGACGGGCTCTGTTGGGTTTTGTGCTCGCCGTCGTCCTTTGGACCCTTGCCTTTGCCAGCCTTGCCGCCGAACCTGAAGTTGCCGCGCGCGCGACCGCGATTCTTAACCAAGTTGAAGCCCTCTCCGCTGATGGTGTCACCCGGCGCCTCGCACGTGGAGATCTCATCTACGTGGGTGAAACGCTCACTACCGGCCCTAAGGGACGAGCGCAGCTTCGCTTCACCGACCGCGGGGTGATGACTCTTCGTCCGGCTACCCGCTTATCTATTGACGATTATCGCTTTGACCCTGCTGCGCCCGCGCTGAATCGCCAGAATCTGAGTGTTGATCAAGGCGGCTTCCGCGCCGCCACGGGCGCGGTGGCCGATAGCAATCGGGAAGGCTATCGAGTAGCAAGCCCCCTGGGGGTAGTAGGCGTTCGGGGCACCAACTACGAGGCCGTACTGACCCCATCCAACAACCTCGTGCTGGGCGCCTATGAAGGCACCATCGACGTGACCTCACCGACAGGCAACGTCGCCGTTCTCGGTGAGGGGGCGGATTTCAACTTTGCCCGCGTTGATTCGTCAGGAGGAGTGGAGTATCTGCTAGAGCCGCCGGAGGAGTTGGCCAGCTCTGCTGGCGTTGCTGACGACCAGGAAGATGCTGAGGAGAGCGAGGAGGACACTGAAGAGTCTGAGGATTCGGAGGAATCTGAGGAGGACGGTGATAGTGGTGAAGAAGAGTCTGAAGACGCCGGCGAAGAGGCTGAGGAAGAAGGAGACGCCTCAGAGGATGGAGAAGATGCTGGCGCTGAAGACTCCGAAGAAGCGGATAGTGAAGAAAGCGGCTCTGAAGAAGGAGGCTCGGGCGGGTGGTTCTGAAGAAGCGGTTCTGAAGAAGGCGGCTCTGAAGAAGGCGGCGCTGAAGAAGGCGGCGCTGAAGAAGGAGGCTCTGAAGAGGGCGGCTCGGGCGAGGGTGGCTCTGAAGAGAGTGGCTCCGGTGAGGGTGGCTCTCGAGAGGGCGGTTCCGGCGAGGGAGGCCCCGGGGAAAGTGGTTCCGATGAAGGGGGCCCTGGGGATGGAGGCGCTGACGGCGGGGGCGGCGAGGAAGGGGGTGCGTCTGCCGGCGGCGATGGCAATGACGCCTCCCCAGAGCAGGCCGATAGGGGCGAGGGTAACGCTGGGCCTTCCGGACCCGCTGAATCAACAGACGGCGGGCCTGCAGAGGCGGGGTCCGACTCTTCCCCAGGCGCGGACGGTGGCCCCCCTGCTGGCGACGGCGCTGATACGCAGCCAGCAGGGGCAGCAGAGAACACTGGCGCCCAGCCGGCGACTGGCAGTAATGCCGCAGCAACTGGGCCGGAAGCCGCGACTCCCGAATCAGGCCCTCAGACCGGCGGGGGCGGGCCCGCCCCGACGGGCCCTGGCCCGCGTCGCGCCAGGCGCCGCCGAGCCAGCGGCGCCTCCTACTGGTGGTGGGGGAGATGTCGGTGGCTTGGATGCCGGGCTGACCGCAACGACAGACAGTTCGTTGGCTGCTGCTGCTCCACCAAGCCCGGTCACCAACTCGGCTACGCCGGATGCCTCAGCCTTAGCTAGCTCTACCGTGGACCCCTCGAGTCGCGGCGCCTTGCCTGCTGACCAGGACGAGCCAGATCAAGCCGGCTCCATTGAAAACCTGATTGATAGTGATGGCGACGGCGTCGGGGACGCGAAGGATCTAGATGACGATGGAGATGGCGTTCCCGATCTGGAAGACGCATTTCCCTTGGATCCTACAGAAGTGGCGGACTTCGACGAGGACGGCATTGGCGATGTGGCCGACCTTGATGACGACGGGGACGGGGTTGAGGACCTTTCGGACGCCTTCCCCTTCGATGCCAACGAGGTGGCGGACTTCGACGAGGACGGCATTGGCGATGTGGCCGACCTTGATGACGACGGGGACGGGGTTGAGGACCTTTCGGACGCCTTCCCCTTCGATGCCAACGAGGTGGCGGACTTCGACGAGGACGGCGTTGGCGATGTGGCCGACCTTGATGACGACGGGGACGGGGTTGAGGACCTTTCGGACGCCTTCCCCTTTGATGGCAACGCGGTGGGGGTCTTCGACGAGGAGGGCGTTGGCGATGTGGCCGACCTTGATGACGACGGGGACGGGGTTGAGGACCTTTCGGACGCCTTCCCCTTCGATGCCAACGAGGTGGCGGACTTCGACGAGGACGGCGTTGGCGATGTGGCCGACCTTGATGACGACGGGGACGGGGTGAGGACCTTCGGGTCGCCTTCCCCTTTGATGCGAATGAGGTGGCGGACTTCGACGAGGACGGCGTTGGCGATGTGGCCGACCTTGATGACGACGGGGACGGGGTTGAGGACCTTCGGACGCCTTCCCTTCGATGCCAACGAGAGGTGGCGGACTTCGACGAGGACGGCGTTGGCGATGTGGCGGACCTTGATGACGACGGGGACGGGGTTGAGGATCTTGAGGACGCCTTCCCCTTGATGCCAATTTTGAGGTGGCGGACTTCGACGAGGACGGGTTCCGATGGCATTGGAGATGGGGCGGACCTAGACGACGATGGGGACGGGGTGCCGGATCTTGAGGATGCCTTTGCCTTCGATCCGAATGAGAGCGCTGATTTTGATGGCGATGGCATTGGAGATGGGGCGGACCTAGACGACGACGGGGACGGGGTGCCGGACGATCAGGATCCCGCACCCCTCGATGGGTCAATAACGTCAAGCGTTGTTGTAAGCGATTTTGACAGTGATGGTGAGCCGGACTCGTCGGATTTGGACGATGACAACGATGGCGTGCCTGATCTGGTCGACCTCCTCCCTCTCGATCCGTCCCTACTGCTTTCCGCGGAGCAGGTTTCCGGAATAAAGGACGAGTCCGGTACTGGCAGCATCGTCATCACAACTGGCTTGGCGACGCCGAGCGCCTCGAACTTGAGTCTAGCTAACGGTATTTTTGACAGCCAGGCTGAAAGAGGGGTCCAGGCAGGTATCACTGATGCCAATGGGACCGCCTTAATCTTTCAGACAGGAAATCAGGGCTTCTCTGATAATGCGGCTGAGGCTTTAGCGATTCAGAGTTCCTCCGAAAGAGAAAGCTTTCTGTTTGATTCAGACTTTATCGTTCGACCGTCCACTGCCGAAGTTCTGGAAACCATAAACATTTACGGTGCTCCGGCTGGCCTCTCTTGGAGCAGGCTGGTCAATCCAGATTTTGATCTTAGCTTTTCTGATCCAGGGGAAGAGATCTTGGCGACTGGGCAATCGTTGTTGATCGCCCTCGGGGCGCTGCCATCCGCGTCTGTCCTTACGGAGGATGTCTTTTTTGGGCTGGGAACCGCAGCGTCATCACTCTACACGCCGGTCCGCGTTCCCGTTTGGGATGCTGAGCTCATCATCGAAGAGGAAACCAGTGGCTCAGCCTATTCCGCATTTGGGGTGACGGCATCGATGTTACTGACCCCTGGCGATGATAGTCAGCGGGATTTCCTGGCGGGAAGCCTACAAGTGGCCTTATTGCCATCAACCTACTCTGGGAACCCATTCTTAGCGCAACCATCCGAACTAGACTTTGTCAGTCTAGATTTTTTAGTTCAGTCCTTTGACGGCCTAATTAGTACCGCTGAGATTTGCTGTGATGGCTCAACGGTTGCGCATGGAAGCGAAGGAACTCTTTTAGCGCCGTCGAGCATCGACCTGAGTTCGCTCTCAACGACGAGTGGTATCGTTTCTCCGGGCACGGTGCCTTTCGACGGCGAACTTACGGGTTTTCTCTCTAAGGACCCCTCTAGGTCGGATCTATTCCAACTGTCTTTCGATCTAGAAAAGATTGGCGCCTCCGACTCGCCCATTGCGACCTCGGTTACGGGTCTGGCCGTCCTTGAGGAAGCCGTTTCGTCGAACGAAAAGATCTGGCTAGGTAACTACCTACTTGGGTACGTCTGGGGAGGAAAGGTTGCCGAGAGTTCCGATGCCCTTGGGCGAAGTCAGCTCTATTTCACCTACGACCATGTTGGGGGGAGGTTTTTCGGTCCCGAGGAGCCGGAGTTTTTCGTAGATCCATTAGGTCTTTCGTCGCACACCGGATTGACGCTGGGGCTCATTAGAGGTTCTTCGTCCTTGCTTGCAAACTCGGTTCCGCCCGCAGCGCTTTCGTCCTTTTCAGATTTTAACGACCCGGCGCTTGGTGGTGGTGATCTCGCTGGAGAGAGTTGGAATTATTGCGATACGGTCGCCGGGTTCTGTACTTTTTCTGACGGTAGTGCTTACGAGTACCTGAATGTTGAAACCGGCCTTAGGGGGACGGACGTGACGCCCACTTTTAACTGGATAAGTGGTACGCCGGTCTCAGTGCCCACTAGTTCGACCGCGCGGCACTACTTTTCTGATGGGCCTGCTCTGGATCTTATGCGCTACCTCACCACGAATTCCTCTTTCTCAACTGATTGGAGGGAGTTCGATTCCTTTAGCCTAGATTTTGATTTCGATCCTCAGACTGGGGATATCGAATTTGGCCGTGATTACCGCTTTCAACGCCGACGATCCATCGGCCTTCTTCCTGGAGCTGGATTTTTTGGCGAAGTGATAAGCACTGGCGGTGAGGACTTCGCCTTCTTCTATCCGATTGGCGGGTCGTTGACCGAAGACGGCGTTCAACGCGATCTCCTTTCAAGCGACGACAATGCCCTGGGCGGTTTCTTTAACGGCGCCAATAGCACTTCGGTGGGGAACAATTTTGTTCTTGCCCTTGACCTTGAATTTGAATCCGGTGATTCGATAAGACGCTTCGTGTCGCGGGATTGGATGTGGCCAGTGCCTTGAATTCCGGCTCCGCTTCTGTTAAGCCTAGCGAGCAGCTACCTAGTGGTGGATTTGACACGACCGGCCTCCTCGCCTTTCCGATCATTGAGCCTAACTCAGGCGGTGATGGATTTTCGCTCCGAACCTTTAACGACCCTGATACTGGCACAGTGCTGCCCGGCCTAGCACCGGGCGTGACGGGGATTGCGCAAGGGCCTGGTTCATCACCCAGGGGCAGTTTGAGGAAGCCTACGAGTTGGGGAGGGCGGCGGAGTTTAATTGGGAAGGGGATCCGGAGTTCGACTTCAACTACGGACTCGCCGCCATCGAGAGCGGCCACTATGAGGACGCTATTTTTGCCCTTGAGCGGGTAGTTTTTCTTCGCCCCGACATTCTGCGCCTTCGCCTGGAGCTGGCGCGGGCTCATTTCCTCAATGAAAACTTTGTAGCTGCGCGCGCTGAATTTCAGCGCGTGTTGGATCGAAGCCCACCCCCCAACGTAACAGAGAACATTGGACGCTTCCTGGAGCAGATGGACGCGATTCAACTGTCTAAGCGGCGTCAAATCAGCGCTTGGGGGCAGCTCCGAGGCGGCTACGACACCAACGTCAACTCCGCCACGGAGGCGGAGGCCATTACCACGCCCCTTGGAACCTTTGACCTGGTTGGGGATGGCCAGGCCCAGAGCGACGAATTTACGCGCTGGGAGGTGGGAGCCTCCTGGCGCGAGCCCCTGGATAAGCGAAGAACCCTGGACTTTCGAGCGGTTGCTAACCTTAAGAACAATCTCAACACCGATGCCTTCGATCTAGGTTCGCTGGGTCTAGATGCGAGCTACACCACTCAGTATGACTTTGGCACGGTTCGCTGGGGCCTGAGGACGCAAACGGTCCGCCTCGATTCGGAAGTCTTTCAACGCGCCTACGGCCTTTCCCTGGGGTTAGATCGGGAACTCGTAAAAGGATGGTTGTTATCCCTTTCAGCGGCGGGGACTCGAATTCGCTTTGAGAACGGTGGCGAGCTTGATACGAACCAGCTGCTGATGTCTGCAACGGTCCTTCACCCCACAGAGCGGGCTATACACTCACTGACAGTTTATCAGGCCCTCGAGCCGACTGAGCACGGTGGCTTGGGGAAACATAATGGCCGCAAGTTTCATGGCTTTTTCTATGGGCTGCAGGTACCGGGGCAGCGCTACCAGCCCTATCTGCGCCTGGGTGCACAGAAGACAAACTACGACGATACGCAGCCGGTCTTTGCCGTGGTGCGGGACGACACCATGCTCACGGCAACGGCTGGGGTTCGCGTACCTCTTTGGAAGGGTGGGGAATTTTCCCTGGAAGGGGCCTACTCCGAAGTCGATTCCAATATCGTGGTGTTTACCAACGACCGCTACGCGATTGAAGCGGGCTTTCGACATAGCTTTTAGGGTGCTGTTCCCGCGGCGCTTGGCCCCTCTTTGATCCGGGCGGTATATGATGGGAACCTTCTTATAGGCAAAGAGACGCTATCGCGGGCGCGAAGGTTGAGGGAGAGTCAAACCCCGTGAATTTAATGGATACGATGATTGGGCGAGCCGATCGGCTACTGAGGACCATGGCGGGCCCGGTCTCGGCACAGCGCCCGTCCCCGGCCAAGGACCTAGCGCCGGCCCATCTTGATGATGACGCCAGGCGTCACGCGGCAGGCCT
Source organism: Candidatus Salivita marina (assembly GCA_038144425.1). Taxonomy (GTDB): domain Bacteria; phylum Pseudomonadota; class Gammaproteobacteria; order Pseudomonadales; family Azotimanducaceae; genus Salivita; species Salivita marina. The sequence goes on from JAYQNS010000002.1 coordinate 90,929, forward strand.
TATGCGCGTGAATCATACGGGGGAGGTGTGTGCTCAAGCTCTCTATGAGGGGCAAGCGCTAGTTGCCAAGGCGGCTCATGTCCGGCGCGCTTTGCGCCACGCCGCTGCGGAGGAAGAAGATCATCTATCGTGGTGCGAAGAGCGCCTTCGTGAACTCCACGCTCGACCAAGCGTTTTGAATCCGTTTTTTTATGTCACGTCCTTTGCCATGGGTGCGGTGACCGGGCTCCTCGGTGATCGCGTCAGCTTGGGATTCGTTCATGCCACCGAAGATCGGGTGGTGGCCCATCTAGAGGATCACCAGCGAACGCTGCCGGAGGACGATCACCGCAGCCGAGCGATTATCGAGCAGATGCGGGTGGACGAAGCAGAACACGGCGAAGCCGCTTTAGACTTGGGAGGAACGCCCTTCCCGGCGCCGATCAGGGCCCTCATGGCAGCGTCCTCCAAGCTCATGACGGAGACCACCTACCGGCTCTAGGGCAGGGCCGGGCCCTTCGAAAGGGGCGGGTGGTAGATCAGTTGCACGAGGGTACCTGCGGGGTCGTAGCAGTAAAGGCTACGGGCCCCATCGCGATGTTTCTTCGGTCCTTGGGCGATTTTTACCCCGTGTGCGGTCAGGTAGGTGTGCCAGCGCTCTACGTCCCCCTCGTTATCGATGATCAGGCCGATATGATCCAAGCGCTGAGCCTCGCCAGGCGCGCCAGAGCGCCGGTGCAAGGCAAGGTTGTCGATGCCCGAGCAGAGAAAGGCGTTGTCCTCGTCGGGCTGCCACTCCACGGCAAAGCCCAGAACCTCGCAATAGAAATGAAGGCAGGCGTCAAAGGGCTCGATGTAAAGGGCGACGTGTCGGAGTCCGGCATGGGTAGGACGGGGTGGTAGGGTCATGGAGAACGCTCCTCTTCCGCGCCCGCTTCAACGATTTCATGGCTATGGGTGATTGTCACCCCCGGCCGCCAGCATCAGGGATGCGGAGCAGTACTTCTCGGCGGACAGGGCGACGGCCCGGGCGACCTGCCCGTCCTTGAGGCCTTGGCCTCGCACCTTGAAGTGCAGGTGCACGCTTTTAAAGACCGCGGGGACGACGTCGGCGCGCTGGGCCGAGAGTTCGGCAACGCAACTTTCCACCTGAGCCCGCGCCTTTTTCAGTATCTGCACCACATCGAAGCTGGAGCAGCCCCCGACCCCCAGCAGCATCAGCTCCATGGGGCGTAGGCCTGCATTCTGGCCGCCGGCGCTTTCCGGACCGTCCATCACGACGGAATGGCCGCTGCTGGCCGTTCCAACGAAGCGGACGCCATCGACCCAGGTGACCGTTCCTTCCATGCGTAGGCTCCTTGCGTGCTGGCCCTAGGGGTGGAAAAGGCTGTGCAGTGCAGCGCCAGGGTCCGGCGCCCGCATAAAGGTTTCCCCAATGAGGAAAGCGTGAAGGTCTGCCGCGAGCATGCGCTGCACGTCTTCCCGTGTTTGGATGCCGCTCTCCGTGACCAGGATGGCTTCGCTGCCTGAGGGGATGCGCGCCCGAAGCGTGAGGCTCGTCTCCAGTCGCGTCTCGAAGGTATGAAGATTTCGGTTGTTGATGCCTAAAAGCTGGGGCTCAAGCTCAAGGGCTCGATCCAGCTCCTCGGCGTCATGCACCTCCACGAGCACATCCAAGCCGAGGGACCGCGCTTCCTCGTGGAGGGTTTTTAGGGTGGGTTGGTCAAGCGCCGCGACAATCAGTAGCACGCAGTCCGCCCCCAAATCCCGCGCTTCATAAAGTTGCCAGGGATCGATGGTGAAGTCCTTCCTGAGCACGGGCAGCGAGCAGGCGCTGCGGGCGGCAAGAAGATCTCCTTCCTGGCCCTGGAAAAAGTCCCGATCGGTCAGCACGGAGAGGCAGCTGGCGCCCCCCTGGGCATAGCTTTGGGCGTGGGCCCCGGGGTCAAAGGCCTCCCGAATCACGCCCTTGCTCGGGGAGGCCTTTTTGATCTCCGCGATTACCCCGGCCCGCCCATCGCGGCGGGCGGTTGCCAGAGCGTTATAAAATCCCCGGGGCGACGGGGCTCCGGCGCAGCGCTTTTCCAGGGTGGCTAGGGGCACCGCTTGAGACCGCGCCTGAACCTCTTCCCGCTTGCGCGCGAGAATCTTTGAAAGCACGTCGCTCATGGGTGACTCCCGGCGAGCGCCTGCGTGCGCTTGGCAAAGGCTTCGACGCGCACGAGGGCTCGGCCTGAGGTAAGGATAGCCTGAGCCTGCTGCACGCCCTCCCCGAGGGCGTTGGCTTTCCCCGCGACATAGAGCGCTGCGCCGGCATTCATGGCGACCATGGCGGCACCGGGGCCCGTACCCGTGAGGGCCTCGCGAATCAGCGCGAGGCTCTCCGCCGGGCCGGCAGCGCGTAGCTCGGCAAGAGGGGTCTCGGGCAAGGCAAAATCGCCGGGGCTGACGCGTTGCTCTTGGATTTTTCCGTGTTTTAACTCCGTATAGGCCGTAGGGCCCGCGGGGCTAAATTCGTCGAGGCCGTTATCCGCGTGAACCACCAGCACGTGCTGGCTGCCCAGGCGCTGGAGCACCTCCGCCAGAGGGGCACGCCACTGGTGGTCGAAGACCCCGAGGACCTGGCGCTTGGCCCCTGCGGGGTTCGTCAGGGGGCCAAGGATGTTAAATATGGTGCGGATCTTGAGGGCCTGGCGCACCGGGCCCACGAAGCGCATGGCGCTATGGTGACGCTGGGCAAACATAAAGCCGACGCCAAGCTCTTCGATGCACTGGGCCACGGCCTCGGGGGTCAGATCGAGGCGAACCCCGGCCGCTTCCAGCACGTCTGCAGAGCCGCTCGCGCTGGTCATGCCCCGGTTGCCGTGCTTGGCTACCCGCGCACCACCTTCGGCGGCGACGAAGGCCGAAGCGGTGGAGACGTTGAACAGCTTGTGCCCCGTGCCGCCGGTGCCGCAGGTATCGATCAGGTCCTCAAAGGGCGTCGGTACGGCCGTGGCGAGGGATCGCATCGCTTCGGCGGCGCCGGAAATTTCGGCGACCGTCTCCCCGCGCTGGCGCAGCGCCATGAGGACGGCGGCGATCTCGGCCTCGCTGGCCTCGCCGCCCATGATGGCCAGCATGAGGTCCCGGGCGCCTTCCTGGGTGAGGGCTTCCCCCCGGGCTAGGCGGTCCAGGTCCTCCGTAAGAGAGTGGGTCATAATCCTTGCCTCCCTTCCAGGAAGTTCCCTAGGAGGATTTTGCCCTCGGGTGAGAAGATCGACTCGGGATGAAACTGCACCCCCTCCACGGGCAGGGTGCGATGGCGTAGCCCCATGATTTCGTCCCGTTGGCCCTCGGGGGTTTCGGTCCAGGCTGTGACCTCAAGGCAGTCGGGCAGGCTATCCCAGCCGACGATCAAGGAATGGTAGCGGGTGGCGGTCATGGGTTGGGGGAGGCCCTGGAAAATGCCTTTCCCTTCATGATGGATGGGGGAGGTTTTGCCATGCATAACCGTGCGCGCGCGGCGGACCTCTCCGCCGAAGGCTTGCCCGATTGCCTGATGCCCGAGGCAAATGCCTAGGAGGGGAATTTCGCCGGCGAAGCGCTCGATCACCGCTAGGGAAATGCCGGCCTCGTTGGGCGTGCAGGGCCCGGGCGAAACCACGATCTTTTCTGGAGCAAGGCGTTCGATTTGCGCCACCGTGATCTCGTCATTACGTACCACTGAAACCTCGGCGCCGAGCTCCCCGAGGTATTGGTAGACGTTGTAGGTGAAGGAGTCGTAGTTATCGATGAGCAGAATCATGCGCTTGCCTCCCCGTCGCCGAGGTGAAGGCCCTTGGCGGCCAGGGCCGCGGCCCGGAACATCGCCCGGCCCTTATTGAGGCTTTCCTGCCATTCGTTTTCCGGTATGGAATCGGCAACGATGCCCCCGCCGGCCTGGATGAAAAGGGTGTCGTCCTTGAGCACCGCGGTGCGAATGGCGATGGCCGTATCCATGTTGCCGTTCCAGGCGATGTAGCCCAGCGCACCCCCGTAAACGCCCCGGCGCGTCGGTTCAAGTTCGTCGATGATCTCCATGGCGCGGATTTTCGGGGCACCGGAGAGCGTGCCCACGGGGAGCGTCGCACGCAGTACGTCGAGGGCGCTGAACTCAGCTCGCAGCCGACCCTGCACGTTGGAAGAGATGTGCATCACGTGGGAGTAGCGTTCCACGACCATCTGCTCCGTAAGCGTCACGGAGCCGATTTCTGCCACCCGGCCGACGTCGTTGCGCCCCAGGTCGATGAGCATGAGGTGTTCGGCGATTTCCTTCGGGTCGGCCAGGAGCTCGCGCTCGAGGGCCTCGTCCTGCTCGGCTGTGGCGCCCCGGGGGCGGGTCCCTGCGAGGGGGCGATTGGTAATCACCCGGTCTTCTACTCGCGCCAGGATTTCCGGCGAGCTCGACACGAGCTGAAAGTCGCCAAGGTCCATAAACACCATATAGGGCGAGGGGTTGAGGCTGCGTAGGGCTCGATAGAGATTGATGGGCGGGGCGTCAAAGGGCACGGACATGCGCTGGGCCAGGACCACCTGCATGACGTCCCCGGCGGCGGTGTAGTCCTTGATTTTTTCTACAGCAGCTTTAAAGGCCTCCTGGCCGAAGCTCGAGGTGAAATCGCTCTCGTCTGGGGCGGTCCCGCCTGCGGGGGGTGCGGTGGCTTCTGCAGGAAGGGGATCGCTGAGCTTAGCGGCAAGGGCTCTGAGCCGGGCGCGGGTGGCCTCAAAGCTTTCCGCCTCGTGAGGATTCGCGTGGCTGATAAGCGTCATGCGCCCCTTCAGGTTGTCGAAGACGATAACGTCGTTGGACACCATGAGGAGTACGTCGGGGGTTTCGAGGTGGTCTGGCGGCGCGCTGTGCTTAAGCCTGCGCTCGCTGTAGCGAACCGTGTCGTAACCGAAGTAGCCGACCAGGCCTCCGCTGAAGCGGGGCAGTTCGGGGAGCAGGGGGACGCGGTAGCGATCCCTAAAACGCTCAACAAACCCGAGGGGGTCCTTGTTCTCCGCGCTTTCGATGATCTCGTCGTGCTGCCATACCTCAATCTTCTCCCCGTAGACCACCAGGCGGGTGGACGCAGGAAGGCCAATGATGGAATAGCGTCCCCACTTCTCTCCTCCCTGGGAAGATTCCAACAGGTAGGAGTAGGGCCCTCGGGCAATTTTTAGATAGACCGACAGGGGGGTTTCGAGATCCGCAGGGACCTCCAGCGTAAGGGGGATGCGGTTGTAGCCCTGGCCAGCCAGGCGGCGAAACTCGTCAACGTTCATGCGCGGCAATTCCTTAGCGATGGGATGGGAAAGCAAGGGGGTTCCTCAGCTTCGCCATCGCCCTCGATGCAGTGCCACGGTGTGTGATCCTCTTGTGTTCATGAACGTTCCAAAAGGGCGGAGAGATTGGGAATGATCCCGTCGGCTCCTGCCGCTTCAATAGGCTCCCCGTGATTGTACCCGTATGGAACGCAGAGCACGGAAATATTTGCAGCCCGGGCCGCGGCGATATCGGTGCGGGAATCGCCCACCATCAGCGCGGCATCCGGGGCCACGGCAAGGCGCGCGCAGGCCTCAAGTAGGGGCAGGGCGCTCGGCTTTCGCTCGGGCAGGGAGTCGCCGCCGAGCACCACAGGAAAGAAGGCACTGAGCTCAAGGGCTCCAAGCACCTCGCGGGCAAGGTGCTCGAACTTATTGGTGACCACCGCGAGCCCCGCCCCCGCGGCCTGAAGCGACAGGAGCGTTTCCCGGACGCCGGGGTAAACCGCGGAGTGATCGGAAATGTGGCTGCCATAGTAGGCCAGATAGCGCTTGAGGAGCCGGTCAAGGCGCGCCGGCTCCGCAGGCTCGCCCTGGGCTTCGAGACTCCGCTCGAGTAGGCGCCGGGCCCCCTCGCCGATAAAGGCGCGCACCGCTTCTAAGGTTACGGGGGCGCAGCCCTCTTCCCTAAGGATCACATTAAGGGTCGCGTGAAGGTCCGGGGCGCTATCCACGAGCGTCCCATCGAGATCAAAGAGATAGGCCTCATAGAGGCTCATGACACGGTGGCTAGGGCCTGGCGAAGGGCACCAACGGTTTGCCGATAGTCGTCGCCGCGAAAGATGGCGGAGCCCGCCACAAAGGTGTCCGCGCCCGCAGCGGCAAGCTGAGCAATATTCCCGGGTCCCACGCCGCCGTCGACCTCGAGGCGCAGGGGGTGATCGCTTTGGTCCATCAATGCTCGGAGCGCCCGAACCTTTTCCAGGGTGCTGGGGATGAAGCGCTGGCCCCCATAACCTGGGTTTACGCTCATGAGCAGCACCATGTCGCAGTCTTCGAGTAGCCAGTCGAGGGCGGTAAGGGGCGTGCCAGGATTCAGCACTAAGCCGGCCTTCGCGCCTCCAGCCTTGATCATCTCAAGGGTGCGGTGGGGGTGCTGGCTAGCCTCCGGGTGAAAGGTGATCCAGCTTGCGCCGGCGTCAAGGAAATCCCCTACGAGACGATCCACGGGGGTCACCATGAGGTGGACATCGATGTCGGCAGTGATGCCGTAATTGCGCAGCGCCTTACAGACCATGGGGCCAACGGTCAGGTTAGGGACGTAATGGTTATCCATGACGTCGAAGTGCACCCAATCGGCGCCGGCATCAAGGACTGCCTCGACCTCCTCCCCCAGGCGCGCGAAATCCGCGGATAGGATGGAGGGGGCAATGCGGAAATCGGCCATGGAAACGCTCCCAAAGGGTATGCGCGCAGTCTAACTGACGGGCCTAGGTAGGGGACAGCGCGGCTCGCTAGGGCGCGGCTAGGAAAAGCGCGCGCGGGCGGCGGCAAGGGTCTCCGGGGTGCCCACGTTGTCCCACAATCCATCGTGGCGAAGGCCATGAAGCGTTCCCGCATCCAGGGCCCGCTCGAAGAGGGGGCGCAGAGGGCGGGGTCCAGGATCGATGCCGTCGAAGAAGGCCTTAGAGAACAGCCCCGTGCCGCTGTAGGTAAGGCGTGGCCCTTGGTCCCGGCTCAGTTGCCCGGTCCCGTCCAAGCAGAAATCCCCGTAGGATGCCAGGGTGGGTTAGGCACCATAGCCAGCTGCGCCGTGGCCTCGGTGGGGAGGGTTAGGGTCTTCAGGGGCAGGTCGCAGAGCACATCTCCGGCCAGTACGTAAAAGGGAGAGGTCAGCGCCGGTAGCGCATTGATAATTCCCCCAGCGGTCTCGAGTAGTACCGGCTCCCGGCTGAGGGTGATGGAAAAGGGCCAGGGCGCTTGAGTCTCGAGGTAAGTTTCTATCTGAGACCCCAAGTGATGAATATTGATTACCACCTGGGTCACGGTGGTTTTGCTCAGCTCATCTAAAGCGCGCGCGAGGAGGCTTCGCCCCCCCATCTCAAGGAGTGGCTTTGGGCAGTGGTCCGTGAGCGGTGCCAGCCGGCTGCCGAGACCTGCGGCGAGGACCATGGCGCTTTGAGGCGTGCTCATGGTTTCCGTGAGGCCGTGGATTGGGCCTGGGTCCAGGCTTCGAAGCGAGGCCTAAGGGTTTGTCTCACCCAAGCGAAGAGGGCCGGAGTATGGCCACTTTCGCCCAGGGCCCATTCCAGGCGTTGGAGCACGGGCGCGAGGTAGGGAAGGTGGGTAGGGCGGTCATCACGAAGCCATAGCCGGGCGAAGATTCCGAGCACCTTTAAGCTCCGCTGCAGGCCGCAGGCGAAGAAATCTCGCTCAAAGGCGGTGTCGTAGCCCTCCGGCCACAGTCCGAGCGCCTTTGATCGCGTTCGATAGAAGGCCAGCCAGGGGGCGTAGTCCTTGGGCGTCCAGGAAACGTAGGCATCCCAGCAAAAGGACACCAGGTCGTAAGGCAGGGGGCCCCAGCGCGCATCTTGGAAGTCTACGATGGCCACGGTTCCATCGGCTTGGGGGATCAGGTTTCGCCCGTGCCAATCGAGATGCACGAGCGTTTGCGGTGCCTCACGGAAGGGGGTCTCAAGGATGGCTGCGCTCTCTTCCATAAGCCCCGCGGGGGGCGTGAGTTCGAGGAGCGCCTCACAAAACCATGGGACGAAGATGGCACGCTCTAGGCTCAGGCGCTCGTCGTCATAGTGTGGTGCGCCCTCTGGGGGCGTAAGGCGGGCGGCCTGTTGCCAGCGTAGAAGCGACTCGAAGGCGCGTGTTCCCCAAGGCGCCGCGGGGTCTTCGGCCATGGCAGCATGGAGGGTATTCGGGCCGAGGTCTTGCACCAGCAGGCGGTGGGCATGCAAATCGGCGAGGACCACCTCGGGGAGGGGTACGCCCTGTTCCCGACCCCAGGCGCTAAGCCTTATAAAGGCAGGTAGGCTGTCATCGCCCGCTGGACTCTCCATTAGCAAGAGGCTCGGCTCGGTGCCCGAAATTCGATGGAATAGGCGGCCGCTGGCTTCAAGGCCGAGGCTGATCAAGGGGCCCGGGCAACGCTGCCCGACCAGGGGCAGGGCCTCTTCGACCCATGCGCTTGCGATGGGGACGCCGAGGGGCACGGTAAGGCTCCCGAAATATACAAGGTTGCATCATAGCAGCCCCCCGGTGGGTCCCGTATGATTTACCCCGACCGGTTACAGGCTGACGAGAACGCTGTCCTCATGATCAAACGTGCGCACCGCTCTGTCCTGACTTTCGCCGCCCTCTCCTTCCTGGGGAGCGGGGCTGCCTGGGCCGTGGATACGAGTAAAAGCCAATGGCGCTGCGGGAAGGCTGAGGATGGTAGCTGGGCCTGCGAAGCAGCGGAGCTGTCCCCGGGGCCTTTCCCGGCCATGGCTCGCGCACCCATCTATAAAAAGCCTCCATCCCAACGGCGGGAGGAGGCCAAGCGCGGACAGGTAATTCCTCAGGGTGGGCAGAGCTACGCCCAGGCGGAGCTCAATTGGGTGCCCCGGCGGGCGCTTCCCACGGAGGTCGCGGAGACCCTCGAGCCCTGGTGCGGTGGCGCTTACCAGCCCTATGAATGGCCTGAAGAGGTGCTCGCCCTGGACCCCAAAACGGCGGTCATTGGGCTTACGGCAGATGAAGCGAGCTATACCCTTGGCGATGCGGCGGAGCTCTCCGGCGCCGTCCAGCTCGAGCAGGGCGCCCGCCGGGTCTTTGCTGGAGCAGCGCATTACGATGCGGTGACTCGACGCCTGGCTTTGGAAGAAGGGGTAAGCCTCGAAGAGCCTGGGCTCTTGGTTCGGGGTGCGGAAGCGAAAGTGGATCTCGAAAGCGGAGACGCCGAGCTCACCAAGGCCCGGTTTGCGCTTTACGAGGGGGGCTACCGGGGCAGCGCGGAAACCTTCCGCCGCAGCGACGGGAAGCTTGAAATCGAACGGGCCCAGTTCACCCGCTGCGCGCCTGGCGACAACGCCTGGGCGCTGGCGGCGGGGCATATTGAGATTCCTGAGGGGGAAAGCTTCGCCAAGGCGCGCAACGCTCGGCTGAAGGTGCGGAACGTACCGGTTTTCTGGGCTCCCTATCTGAAGGTTCCCGTCAGCAATGAGCGTCAGTCCGGATGGCTGTTTCCCCGGGCTGGGGCTACTGGGTCTAACGGCTTTGATATTTCTGCCCCCTACTATCTCAATCTTGCGCCGAACATGGATGCCACCCTTACCCCACGCTACATGAGCGAGCGAGGCGTGCTAGGGGAGGGGGAGTTTCGCTATCGCTCGGGGAAGACCGAAAACGTCCTTGGGGCTGCCTTTATGCCCGAAGACAACCAGTACAACGGTCAGCTGTCCTTCGATGAGTTTGAGGAGCGGATTCTTTCCGCCGAGGCGGGTCCGGGGGTTTTCCAAACTACGGATCGCTGGCTGATCCAGGCCAAGCACGAGGGCGTGTGGCTTCCTGGCTTAAGCACGACGGTGGATTTCGCTGCCGTTAGCGATCGGGACTACTTTCGGGACCTGGGCACGGACTTGGGCGTCACGTCGAAAGTGCAGCTCGACCGCATGGCTGAAATTAAGCTACAGGCCGGGGGGACGCGCATGCGCCTTTGGGCCGAGGATATCCAGCTGCTTGAGGAAGGCCTACCGGAAGCCTACCGTCGCCTTCCCCAACTCGACGCTGCCTTCCGTAGCCGGGTTCTCAAGACCCCGCTGATCTTTGGTTACGATCTCCAATATGCCGCCTTCGACCGCAGCGATGCCCAGGCCACCGAGACGATCACGGGCACGCGAACCCACATCGCGCCTCGGCTCGTGCTGCCCTTCGAGCGGAGCTGGGGCTTTCTGCGCAGCGAAGTGGCCTACCAGCTAACGAGCTACAAACTCTCGAATCGTCTCGCGGGGCAGGAAGAAACACCTCATCGAGGCCTGCCCACGGCAAGTCTTGATGCGGGGCTGCGCTTTGAGCGAGACCTGGGCATCGGGGGTAGCAGCTTCCTCCAAACCGTGGAGCCCCGGCTTTACTACCTCTATATAGAGGACGAGGATCAGAGCGCCCTGCCAATTTTCGACAGCACGGCTCTAACCTTCGGTCACGAGCAGCTCTTTCGGGAAAACCGTTTTGCTGGCATCGACCGCATTGGCGACGCGAATCAGGTGACCGCAGCGCTGACCTCCCGGCTCCTGTCCCTCAACAACGGCGCCGAGCTTCTGACCGCTACGGTGGGGCGCATTGCTTACTTCGATGACCAGAACGTAACCCTGGGGGACGATGCCCCGGTGGACGACTCAGCCTCGGGGTGGGTGAGCGATCTGGTGCTGCGCTTGGGCAGCGGTCTGGATGCGCGGGCCCTTTGGGTCTGGGATAGCCCGAGCAGTGTCCGCGACCAAAGCATGGTGCAGCTGCGCTATCGACCCGATGGCCGTCGGGTCTTCAATGTGAGCTATCGGACCCGGGGCGGCGACATTGAGCAAGCAGACGCCGCCTTCACCTGGCCCGTTTCCAATCACCTTGCGCTTATTGGCCGCTACTACTACGACCTTGAAGAGTCGTCCCTTATTGAGGCGTTCGGCGGGTTCCAGTACGACGACTGCTGCTGGCGCTTGCGAGTAGTTGCGCGGAGCTTCGAGCGTCCCTTCGACGTCATCAACCCTAACGACACGGACCGGGAGTCGGGGGTCTTCTTCGATGTACTCATGAAAGGCCTCGCGGGCTTTGATTCCGGGGTCGACTCCATCCTCTCCAACGGGATTCGCGGATACGAGGAGCCGGTCAATGGCGCTGTTTCACTTTAGTCGTCCTGCTAAGGCCCTGCTGTGTGCCGGGTTCTTCCTGCTTCCCGGGCTTGCGGGCGCGGCGCTCGAGCAGCTCGATCGCATCGTTGCCATCGTGAATGACGACGTGATTACGGCGACGGAGTTGGTGAGCCGCATGCGCTTTGTGGAACGTCAGCTCGAAAGCAGTGGCATGGCGGCGCCGCCGCGGGACGTCATCATCAATCAGGTCATGGAGCGCCTCGTGCTCGATAGCCTGCAGATGCAGATGGGTCGGCGTGCGGGGGTGCGAATTTCTGAAGAGGAAGTAACCCGCGCCATTGAAGCCATTGCCGGGCAGAATGGTCTCGATATTGAGGGTTTTCAGGCGCTTCTAGCCCGGGACGGGATGACCTACCGGGAGTTCCGGGGGCAGATTCGCCAGGAAATGATCATTGCCCGGGTGCAGCAGAATCGCGTGAACGACAGGATTTACATTTCGCCCCAGGAGCTCGAGAACTTCCTTGCTTCTCCCGTGGGGCGGGCAGCCACGGAAGATGAGTTTCGGGTGGGTCACATTTTGCTGGCCGTGGCCAGCGATGCCACCGCCGAGGCCATGGCCGAGGCCGAGACGCGAGCGCAAGCCCTTGTGGCTTCCCTTCGGGAGGGGGAAGACTTCTCCCAGGCTGCGGTTGCCAACTCCGCGGGGCAGCGTGCCCTAGAAGGGGGCGATTTGGGCTGGCGAAAGCCCGGCCAGCTCCCAAGTCTGTTCGCGGAAGACGTGCTCAAAGCCGATCTTGGGGAAGTGCTCAATCCCATCCGCTCCGCGAGCGGCTTTCATATCGTTAAAATTTTGGACCAGCGCGGGGCCAGCCAACAGCGCGTCCAGCAGACCCGGGCGCGGCACATCCTCATCCGCCCCACGGAAATTCGCAGTGACGACGAGGCGGAGATGATCATCCGCGACCTTCATCAGCGCCTGCTGGCTGGGGAAGACTTCGCCCAGGTCGCTCGAGACTTTTCCGATGATCCGGGCAGTGCGCTCTCCGGTGGCGATCTCGGTTGGAGCATGCCCGGGCAGATGGTTCCGGCCTTCGAGGCGATGATGGACGCTTCGGATATTGGCGCCCTGTCCGAGCCTTTCCGAAGCCAGTTTGGCTGGCACGTTCTCGAGGTGCTGGATCGCCGGGAGCAGGATATGTCGGAGGAGGTGAAACTCCGGCAGGCCATGCGCATTCTTCGCGAGCGTCGCTTTGACGAAGAGCTCGAAGCCTGGCTCACGGAGATTCGCGAAGAAGCCTACGTGGAGTTGAAGATCTAGGAGGCCCCATGGCTTGCCTTCTGATCACCCCAGGGGAGCCCGCGGGCATTGGGCCCGATGTGCTTTTGGCGTTGGCGGGGAAACCTCGGCGGTCGCGCTGGGTTGTCCTCGCCGATCCCGAGCTTCTGCGCGCCCGCGCTGAGAAGCTAGGCCTACCCGTTTCTCTAGAGCGCTTCGATCCAGCGGGGGCGCCGGCGCCGCCGGGGGTGCTGGAGGTGCATCCCGTCACGCTTCGGGCCCCCGTGGTCCCTGGGGTGCTCAATCAGGAGAACGCGCGCTATGTGGTGGAGACCTTGGCGCAGGCCACGGATCTCATGCTGGCGGGCGCCGCCGATGCGCTGGTGACGGGACCGGTAAACAAGGGCGTGATCGCTGACGCGGGCATCGCCTTTTCAGGTCATACGGAGTTTTTTGCTGAGCGTTCCGGGGTCCAGGGGGTTCTCATGGTCGTTGTGGCGGGCGCGCTTCGAGTGGCCTTGGTGACAACGCACCTGCCGTTGCGCGCGGTGCCCGATGCCATTACCCCCGAGCGCCTTGGCGCGCAGCTGGAGCGTTTCTATGGTGGTCTTCAGCAACGCTACGGCATCGCCGAGCCTCACGTCGTAGTTCTTGGCCTTAACCCTCATGCCGGGGAGGGTGGGCACCTGGGGCGGGAGGAGACTGAGGTGCTTGAGCCGGTCTGCGCGGCCTATCGGGCTCGGGGCTGGGCAGTTACGGGCCCGGTGTCTGCGGATACGGCCTTTACGGCCAGCGCCCTTCGTGGGGTCGATGGCGTCTTGGCGATGTACCACGATCAGGGCTTACCGGTGCTGAAGGCCCAGGGCTTTGGGGAGGCAATCAACACCACCTTTGGCTTGCCCTTCATCCGGACCTCGGTGGATCACGGCACCGCCCTAACCCTAGCGGGCACGGGCAAGGCGGACGCTGGCAGTCTTGGCGCCGCCATCGCTGAGGCAGAACGCATGCTGGAGGTACGCACCTCGTGAGCAGCGATGCAGCCTTCGCCGGTCATCGCGCGCGTAAGCGCTTTTCTCAGAACTTTCTCCGCGATCCCCTGGTGATCGATCGGCTAGTGGAGGCGATCCGTCCCCAGCCTGGGGATGCCATCGTGGAGATCGGTCCTGGGCAGGGGGCGTTGACCTCAGCCCTGCTGGCGCTGGGCGTTGCTGTCACGGCTATCGAGCTCGATCGGGACCTGGCCGCTGGGCTACGGGTGCGCTTCCCGGAGCTCGATTTGCTTGAGGGGGACGCGCTGAAGCACGACTTCACCGCGTTGGCGACCCGTCTTGGGGCGTCCCGGCTGCGCCTTGTCGGAAATCTGCCTTACAACATCTCCTCTCCACTCATCTTTCATGCCCTAGAGCATGCGGCGGTGATTCAAGATGCCCACTTCATGCTTCAGGATGAGGTGGTGCAGCGCCTTGCCGCGGCGCCCGGGAGCAAGGCCTGGGGGCGCCTTGGGGTGATGGTCCAGCTTCATTGCGATGTCCAAGCGCTTTTTGCCGTGCCCCCGAGCGCATTCACCCCCGAGCCGAAGGTCAATTCCCGCATTGTACGTCTTCAGCCTCGCCTCGGCCCCGCGGGCTTGCCGACGGACCCTCCGCTCTTCGCTGAGGTGGTACGTGCGGTGTTTGCACAGCGCAGAAAGACGCTTCGTAACACGCTTAAGGCCTACCCCGAGCGGGAGACACTCACCGACCGGTGGGACCTGTCCCGGCGCCCGGAGCAGCTTACCCTCGGTGATTTTGTCGGTCTCGCCAACGATCTTGCGGCGCTTCGGGACCAGGACCCGCGCCATGGCTAGCTATGTGGTGGGGGATCTCCAGGGGTGCCTAGAGCCCCTCCGGCGGGGCCTCGACGCGCTGGCCTTCGATCCCACCCGGGACCGGCTGTGGCTGGTGGGAGATTTGGTCAATCGAGGCCCCGATTCCCTTGGGACCCTGCGTTTTCTTCGCTCGCTGGGTGAGGCCGTGCAGGCCGTGCTGGGGAATCATGATCTTCACCTGCTCGCGCTGCTCTTGGGGGGGCGCAGTCCGTCTAAGAAGGACACGCTGACGAAGATCCTGGAGGCGGAGGATCGGGAGACGCTAACGGCCTGGCTTCGAGCCTGGCCCCTGCTCCACTATGACGACGCCTATGATGCGGTGATGGTGCATGCGGGCATTCCCCCAGGTTTTGATCTTGCCGCAGCCCAGGCGGGCGCGGCCGAGGTGGCGACGAAGCTTCGGGGATCCGAAGGTCCGATGTTTCTTTCGTCCATGTATGGCAATGAGCCGCGATGCTGGTCCGAGACCCTGGGCGGCCTGCCCCGGCTGCGCTGGCTGGTGAATGCTTTCACTCGCATGCGGGTGCTAGACGCCGAAAATGGTCTTGATCTGACCTTCAAGGGACCTCTGACGGCGCTCCCGCCGGAGCGAAGGCCCTGGTTTGATACGCTCCACGGGGACTTTGCGACCCGTCGCGTGCTCTTTGGACATTGGGCTGCGTTGGCCGGAGAGGGGGTTCCAGCCCCCTGCTTGGCTTTAGATACGGGCTGCGTCTGGGGGGGCGCCCTGACCTTTTATTGCTTAGATAACGGCGCCTTTCATCGGGAAGAGGCCTGCCCATGAGAATCCTCAAGGTGGGTGGGGCGGTGCGCGATGCGCTCCTGGGTCGCCCTATTCGGGAGCGGGACTGGGTCGTGCTTGGGGGGTCCCCGGAAGCCCTTCAGGCTCAGCGTTATCGCCCCGTGGGACGAGACTTTCCCGTCTTTCTCCACCCGGAAACGGGGGAGGAATATGCCCTCGCGCGCACCGAGCGAAAGGTTCGCGAGGGGCATCAGGGATTTACCTTTCACACCGCGCCCGACGTAACCCTTGAGGCGGATCTCGCGCGTCGGGACCTCACGATCAATGCCATGGCTGTTGACGAGGAGGGGGTGCTGATCGATCCCTATGGGGGGCTAAAGGATCTTCAGCGTCGAGTACTCCGTCATGTTTCTCCAGCTTTCCAGGAAGATCCCCTGCGGGTACTGCGCGTGGCGCGTTTCGCCGCCCAGCTGGCGCCCTTTGGCTTCACCTTGGCACCAGAGACCCAGGCCCTCATGGTCACCATGGCCCGAAGCGGAGAGCTGGAAAGCCTGTCCCGGGAGCGATGCTGGCGCGAGCTTGAGAAGGCTCTGGCGGTGAGCGGTGCTCGAGAGTTCTTCTCGGTCTTGCTGGCCTGCGAAGCCCTTGCCCCGTGTTTTCCGCTGCTGGCGGAGGCCCGGGAGGCCGTTGCGGTGCTGGCTTCGGTGCCGCCGAGCCTGGGAGATGGGGACGCCCGGGTCGCCCTGCTTTGGAGTGAAGCAGGGCTTTCCCTGGGGCTTGAAGCGCAGGCAGTGGGCTCGGCCCTGCGGGACCAGGGGGCTTCAAAGCGAATGATTCAGCTGGCTCAGAGCCTAACAGTGGCGGCATCCTGGATGGGCCCAGAGGTGCCGTCCGGTGCTGCGCTGGTTGCCGGAGCTCTCGCTCTTGGCGCACATCGTCAGGGCTCTGCCGCTGAGCAGGCGCAGTATGCCCTGGCCAGCGCAAGTCTCCAGGCCTGGGCTGCGTTTCGGGCCCCGGAGCGCCTGCCGTGGTTATCGAATCTGCTAGACGCTGCGCCGGCCTGCATGGAGGTGCCGGGGGCCGCGCTACAAGCCCTCCCCCCCGCAGAGCGAGGCCCGGCGCAGGAACGCCTGCGCCGGGAGGCTTTAGAGCACTGGCTTGCGGAATTTCCTGCGCCCCCGAAGGGTAGGCTCTAAGCGTCGTCCCGGCAGCGCCTAAGGGTCAGGGCGATATCGTCGCAGCTGGCGATGGCGCCAGGTTTGTGCACCGTGAGTTCAAGCCAGGGTAGGTCAAAGTCGGCAAGCAGCCGGGCGCATAGCCGTTCTGCCAGGGTTTCGATGAGTTGGAAGTGTTCTTCCGCGCAGAAGGCCTGGATTTGCTCAGCCAGCGCGCTGTAGTCGAGGGCTTCCGAGAGGTCGTCGTCTTGAGCGCCACGGGTAGCGTCTGTCGGTAGGGTCAGGTCGAAGGTGAGGCGTTGAGGGATGGTTTGCTCCCAGTCGTAAACGCCGATGAGAGTTTCCACGGCCAAGCCGCGGAGGCTTAGGCGATCATCCATGGGAGGCGGGCTCCAGCTCTGCAAGGGGCCAGCGTGGGCGGGCGCCGATCTCCAGCCCCGTGCGCTGGCCGCTGGCTAAGCGGCAAGCCCCGGCATAGGCAATCATAGCGCCGTTGTCGGTGCAGAGGGCCGGGCGCGCCAGGTAGGCCCGGGCGCCTTGGGGAGTAAGCCGGGCGTCCAGCGCTTCCCGAAGCCGCTGGTTCGCCGACACGCCCCCAGCGATAACCAGACGATCCCGTCCTTGCTGTGCCAGGGCCCGCTCCGCTTTCCTCACCAGCGTGTCGACTACCGCTTCTTCGAACGCGGCGGCGATGGCCGCCCGTTCCCCCGCGTCGAGAGTGCCTTCCGCTTCGACTCGGCGCGTGGCGGTCAGTACTGCGGTCTTAAGCCCCGAAAAGGAAAAGTCGAGGCCAGGGCGGTCGAGCATGGGACGCGGGAAGCGATAGCGGGCGGCCCTTTCGGGATCGGCGCTTTGCGCGAGGGCCGCCAGATGGGGGCCGCCGGGGTAGGGCAGGCCCAAAAGCTTCGCGGTTTTATCAAAGGCTTCCCCAGCTGCATCGTCGATGGATTCCCCGAGCAAGGTGTAACATCCGAGCCCCTCCACATCCACGAGGAGCGTATGGCCACCGGAAACCAGGAGCGCCACAAAGGGAAAGGCCGGCGGGTCCGGTTCCAGGAGGGGTGCCAGGAGGTGGCCCTCCATATGATGGACCGCGAGGGCGGGAATGCCGAGGGAGAAGGCGAGGGTACGCCCGAAGGTCGCTCCCACCAGCAGCGCGCCCATGAGCCCAGGGCCTGCCGTGTAGGCGATGCCATGGAGATCCTCTGGCCGGCAGCGGGCCTCGGCGAGCACCGTCTCGAGGAGTGGTAGAAGGCGGCGGCTATGATCCCGGCTCGCAAGTTCAGGTACCACGCCACCATAGGTGGTATGGAGATCCACCTGGCTGTGGAGCGCATCAGCGACCAGTCCGCGTTCCGTATCAAAGAGCGCGAGCCCGGTCTCATCGCAGGAGCTTTCGATGCCAAGCACGCGCATGAGCGGAACCACCAACCGAAGAAAGCGGCATGCTAGCAGAGCCAGGCCTCCGTCGCGCGTGGGGGCACGGAGCGCTAGACGGGAGCCTTTCTCCTTCCTATAATCGCGCGCCCTTTAATCAGGAAGGCCCCTAGGTCCTATGCCGAGCGTTAAGGTAAAAGAAAACGAGCCCTTTGATGTGGCTCTGCGTCGTTTCAAGCGATCCTGCGAAAAGGCTGGTGTGCTGTCGGAAGTGCGTCGTCGCGAGCACTACGAAAAGCCCACGGCTGAGCGTAAGCGGAAGCAAGCTGCGGCCGTGAAGCGCCACGCGAAGAAACTTCAGCGCGAAGCCAAGAAGCTCGAAAAGAGCTACTAAGGGTCGGCCCGTGCCTGCCCTGGTGGAGCGAATCAAAGACGCGGTTAAAGACGCCATGCGCGCCCGAGATAAGGCGCGTTTGGCGTCTTTGCGTTTGATCACTGCGGAATTTAAGCGCATCGAAGTTGATGAGCGCATTGAGATTGACGATCCGCGCGCGCTCTCCGTGCTCGACAAAATGGTAAAGCAGCGGCTCGATTCGGAAGCGCAGTATCGCGCGGCGGGGCGGGACGAGCTTGCCGAGGTCGAAGCCTTTGAAATTACCGTCATCCGCGAATACCTTCCCGAGCCTCTTAACGATGAGGCCCTCGACGCCCTCGTGGCCGAGGCCATTAGCGCAATAGGTGCCACCTCCATGGCACAGATGGGTGCGGTCATGGGGCAGCTGAAGCCTCAGGTGGCCGGCCGCGCCGACATGGGCGTGCTCAGCGCTAAGGTGAAGGGGCAACTCTCCTCCTAGCCCCTTGGCCGTTGTGCGCTTACGCCCGAGTCGCGCAGCGCAGCGCGAACCCCATGCTATGCTTTTTCCCCGGGGGCATGAGTGAGCCGAATGGCCGGTCGCATTCCTCAAGAGTTCATTAACGATCTCCTCGACCGCGTCGACGTGTCCGAGGTGATTGGCGCGCGCCTTGAATTGAAACGAGCGGGTAAGGAATTCAAGGGGCTATGCCCCTTTCACGGAGAGAAGACGCCCTCCTTTCACGTGGTCCCGGAAAAAGGGTTCTACCACTGCTTTGGCTGTGGCGTGCACGGCACGGCCCTCACCTTCCTTCTTGAGCACGACCGCCTTGAATTCGTGCAGGCCGTGGAGACCCTCGCGGCTATGGCTGGGGTCGAGGTCCCTCGGGAAGCGGGGGTCGTGCGTAAAAACGATCGGCGAAGCGCGCTCTTTGCCGTGCTTGAGCGGGCCGATCGGTGGTTCCAGCTCCAGCTTCGTCAGCATCCCGAGCGTGCACGGGCCGTGGCCTATCTGAAGGGTCGTGGGCTCACCGGCGCGACGGCGAAGCACTTCGGTATTGGCTACGCGCCTTCGGGTTACGAAAACCTGTTGAAGGCCCTGGGGGGTGGGCAAGCCCTCGAGAAACAGCTGATTGAGGCCGGGCTCCTAGCCAGCCGGGAGAGCGGCGGAAGCTACGATCGCTTTCGGGATCGCATCACCTTTCCCATTCGCGATGGGCGGGGCCGTACCATCGGCTTTGGAGGTCGGGTGCTTGGCGATGGTCAGCCGAAGTATCTAAATTCCCCCGAAACCCCGGTTTTTCACAAAGGGCGCGAGCTCTACGGCCTTTGGGAGTGTCGCCAGGCGCTGCGGGACCCGGAGCGGGTGCTGCTGGTGGAGGGCTACATGGATGTGGTCGGCCTCTCCCAGGCCGGGGTGCCGGAAGCCTGTGCAGCCCTGGGCACGGCAGCGACGGCCGACCATTTGGAAAAGCTCTTCCGCCTTGCTCCGGAGGTTGTGCTGTGTTTCGACGGCGACGCCGCGGGGCGCCGGGCTGCTTGGAAGGCGGCGCAGCTGGCCCTGGATGCGCTGAACGACGGTGTTTCCGTGCGGGTGCTGTTTCTTCCTGATGGCGAGGATCCCGATTCCCTCGTTTCCAAAGAGGGTGCGGAAGCCTTCCGGGCCAGGGTGGGGAAGGCCGAGGCGCTGTCGAGCTACCTATTCCGCACCTTGGGGGAGGGCCTCGACCTCGCCCTGCTCGACGATCGCTCTCGCTTGGCGCATCGGGCCCGCCCCCTCCTAGAAAGGATCCCCGGGCAGCTCGTAAAAACGTTGATGTATCAGCGCCTTGCAGAGTTAACGGCGTTGCCCCAGGGGGCGCTTGAGGCGGCGCCGGAGCAGGCGGCGCCAGTGGATGCTTATGCCGATGGACCGTTTCCCGAGGACCCTCTTGAATCGGAAGGGCCGCTGACGCTTCGACGTCCCGAACCCGCTGCAGCCCCGGGTCGGGTTCGCCGGGAGCGTGCGGAACGGGCTCTGGCTTTGTTGCTCAAGCGCCCCGATCTCGCCGATGCGGTGCCCGAGGCGGCGCTGGCGGCGCTATCGGAGCATCGCTCCGAGGCGGGACAGCTGCTTGCGGAGCTGCTCACTATCCTCCAGCAGAGCCCCGGCCTATCGGCCTCCGCACTGCTTGGGCGCTATGTGGGGACCGACGCTCATGAGCGTTTGCTAAGCCTCGCCTCGACGCCCCTACCTTTCGAAGGCACTGCCCTCAACACGGAGTTCGGGGAACTGCTCGGGCATCTTAGGGTCGAAGGGGAGACGGACAAACGCCGCGCCCTCCTCGAACGGATCCGCACGGGTCAGGCTCAAGACGGGGATCTTGAGGCCTTCCTTGCTCTTAAGCGGGCCGCCGCGGGGGTTGATCCCCAGTCATCCTAGGGCGCCCCGGGAGTTGGGCTTAGCCTTGATTCGTCGTATAATATTCGGCTCGCCCGCCGATATCGAACGCCCTGACGCGAAGGAGCACCATGGCCGCTCAGAGTGCAACGCAGGAACAGCAATCCCAGCTCAAGGAACTTATCGCCAAAGGTAAGGAGCAGGGCTACCTGACTTACGCGGAAGTGAATGATCACTTACCCGCGGATATTTCTGATCCTGATCAGATCGAAGACATCATTCGTATGATCACGGAAATGGGCATCAAGGTCTTCGAACAGGCCCCCGATGCCGATGAGTTGCTGACCGCCGGGGATTCTTCCGCAGATGAGCTCGCCGCGGAAGAGGCTGCTGCTGCTTTGGCTGCGGTGGAGACAGAGGTGGGGCGCACCACCGATCCGGTCCGCATGTATATGCGGGAGATGGGCACGGTCGAACTGCTCACCCGGGAGGGAGAAATTGAGATTGCAAAGCGCATCGAGGAAGGGCTCCGCGATGTGATGGCAGCCGTCAGCCAGTTCCCCGGGACGGTGGAGTACATCGTCAACGCCTACGATCAAGCGGTCGAAGACGACAAGCTCACGGACGTACTCATTGGTTATCTTGATCCTACCGATGATGTGCCCCCGGCGGCCCAGGTCCAAAATCGCAATGACAGCGATAGCGACGATGACGAGGAGACGGAAACCAACACTGGGCCTGATCCCGAGGAGGCGCGGGCGCGCTTCGAGGTCATCCGAAAGCAGCTGAAGAAGACCGAGCGCAACATCAAGCGCTATGGCCGGGATGGGAATGCTGCGGTCAAAGACCTCAGTGCGCTTTCCGAGTGCTTTGCCCCGCTCAAGCTGACGCCAAAGCACTTTGACGAAATCGTACGTCGGGTCCGCATCAACCTTGATGCGGTGCGCGAACAGGAAAAGGTGATCAGCCAGACGCTCATCCGCCGTGGCCGCATGCCGAAAAAGGTGTTTCTCGCCGAGTTCCCGGGCAAGGAAATCGATGAGAAGTGGCTCGAGAAGCAAATTACGGGCAAGCAGGATTGGTCCTCGCGTTTGACGGCCCATGCCGACGAGCTCCGCCGGGCGCAACGTCGCCTGCGCGCCGTGGTGGAGGAGACCGGGCTCACCGTTGCCCAGGTTAAGGAAATCAACCGCGCCATGTCCCTCGGGGAAGCCAAGGCGCGGCGGGCCAAGAAGGATATGGTGGAGGCGAACCTCCGCCTAGTCATTTCCATTGCCAAGAAATACACCAATCGGGGCCTGCAGTTCCTCGATCTGATCCAGGAAGGCAACATCGGCCTTATGAAGGCCGTTGATAAGTTTGAGTACCGCCGCGGCTATAAGTTCTCCACCTACGCCACTTGGTGGATTCGCCAGGCCATTACCCGCTCCATCGCCGACCAGGCGCGCACCATTCGCATTCCTGTGCACATGATTGAAACGATCAACAAGCTCAACCGCATATCTCGGCAAATGCTGCAGGAGATGGGGCGCGAGCCGACCCCCGAAGAGCTCGGGGAGCGCATGGAGATGCCCGAGGACAAGGTCCGCCGGGTGCTTAAGATCGCCAAGGAGCCTATCTCCATGGAGACCCCCATCGGAGACGATGAAGATTCCCATCTGGGAGATTTCATCGAAGACGTCACCGCCGGGTCTCCCATCGATATGGCGACGGACGAAGGGCTTCGGGAAGCCACCCGCTCGGTGCTCGGGGGCTTAACGGCTCGGGAGGCCAAGGTGCTCCGCATGCGTTTTGGCATAGACATGAACACGGACCACACGCTTGAAGAGGTGGGCAAGCAGTTTGATGTGACCCGGGAGCGGATCCGGCAGATCGAAGCTAAGGCGCTTCGTAAGCTGCGCCATCCCACGCGCTCCGATCACCTACGAAGCTTCCTCGACGAATAAGCTTAAGCGCCCTCCGGGGCGCTTTTTTTTGCCCCTAGGCGGCGAGGTAACGCCGCCTGAGGTGCTATACTTCGGCCCTCCGGGCCTATAGCTCAATTGGTTAGAGCAGCGGACTCATAATCCGTTGGTTCCAGGTTCAAGTCCTGGTGGGCCCACCATTCTTCGAACGTCACGGCCTGGTCTACCACTGCCGTTGGCTTAGGCGGCAGCCATAAGCGGCATTTCTCCCACCCCGGCGATCACGTCACCCGTCAAGAGCCTTACTAGAAGGAAGTCCAGAGGAGGAGGGGTCCTTGTCGGCTTCGAGGTCCGACTGCGTGGCATCGCGGAGCACCTGGAATGCCGATGGGTCGAGGGTTTCATCGGCTTCGACCATTCGGAGTGATTCGTTGTAAATTGGCTCGCAGCTAAAGTCCGCAGAGATTGAGCGATGCTAGAGGAGTGGGGGGTTAGATCGGGGCACCTTATCAACGGCGCCTGGGTGCCCGGACGACCGGGGGTGGAGGTGTTCTCGCCGATCGACGAAGCACCGCTGGGGCGTATCGCGGAAGCCACGGACGAGGAGGTCGGTGCTGCGGCGCGGGGAGCCGCGGCGGCCTTTCCCGCTTGGGCGGCGCTCGGGGCAGAAGGTCGTTTGCCCTACCTCCTTCGCTTCGCGGAGGAAATTGGGGCCCGGGCCGACGCCTTTGCATCGGTGGAGGCGCTGGACGCGGGCATTCTTGAGTCTCGCATGCGCCACGGCATTGTGCCCCGGGCGCAGCTCAACATTCGTCATTTCGCTGAAGCGGCCTTAACGCTCCAGGATCGAGTGCTGGAGACGGCGCAGGCGCGCCATCAGGTGCGCCACGACCCTGCGGGGGTCTGTGCCATCATCACCCCCTGGAATTCGCCACTCATGCTCAGCACCTGGAAGCTTGGGCCGGCGCTGGCGGCGGGGAACACCTGCATCCTAAAGGCGCCGGAGTGGGCGCCCTTTTCCAGCGCTCTTGTGGCTCAGGCTGCGGAGGCCGCTAGCCTTCCCCCGGGGGTTCTGAATCTTTTGCAGGGTACGGGGGCTGGGACCGGTGCAGCCCTCATCGATCGACCCGAGCTCGCGCGCATTTCCTTCACCGGTTCCACCGCCACGGGGCGGGCCATCGGCGCCGCCGCCATGGGGCGGCTCGTGCCCTGTAGCTTAGAGCTCGGGGGGAAATCGCCCTTCATCGTGCTCCCGGGCGCCGATCTCGACCTGGCGGCGCGCACCGGCGCCCTGATGTATCGCAATGCGACGCAGGTTTGCCTGGCGGGGACGCGCCTGCTCATTCACGAGGGGATCTTCGAGGCTTTCCTCGAGTGCATGGGCCACTACGTCGCGCAGCTGACCGTCGGGGATCCTCGGGAAGCGGCTACGGAGGTGGGGCCCCTAATCCATCCGCGCCAGGCTGCCCGGGTGAAGGCCTATGTGGATGGGGCGGTGGAGCGGGGCGCTGAGGTTCGCTGGGGGGAAGCCCTCGAAGGTGGGGGCACTGTATTTCGAGCCCACCCTGCTGACGGGGCTTCCCGCCTCCGATCCTATCGTGCAGGAAGAGGTGTTCGGCCCCGTGCTGGTGGCCCAGCCCTTCGCCGATGAGGCGGAGGCCATCGCCCTGGCCAACGATACGGTTTACGGTTTGGGTGGCGTGTGTTTTGGCCCCGAGGCCGATGCGATGCGCGTCTCTGAGCGCGTTCGCACGGGCTTTATCTGGGTCAATTCCTTTGGGATCCGCGATCTGGACGCGCCCTTTGGGGGTTGCCGCCAGTCTGGGGTAGGCCGGGAAGGGGGTGACTGGAGTTTTGAGTTCTTCTCTGACGTAAAGGACATCATCGTGCCCAAAGCGCCCTTCGAACCCAGCTTTGCCCACCGCTGAGGAGATTGGTTTATGACTGAGGCGTCCTCGACCCCAGGGCGAATCGTTGGCGCGGCCCTGGTCTCGCATCACCCAGGTTTGGCCCAGGAGGAAGACTTCCGTCTGAAGGCAGGAGACGGGCGGGATTCGGATTTGATCGCAGGGTACACGCGGCTGCGACACCATCTCGATCGGGTGGTCGCGGACACGCTCGTGATCATCGATACGCACTGGTTCACCACGGGCTTTCACCTGATCGATGCGGGAGCGCACTACGAAGGCAGCTATGTCTCCGACGAGATGCCCTGGTACCTGGCCGATCGTCCCTATGCCTATGACGGCGATCCGGCCCTGGCGCGCCTCTGTGAAGCCGTTGCCGAAGAGCGGGGCATTATGGCGCGCTGCGCTGACCATCCGGCTCTGCCGCGACACTACGGCACCGTGAACTTGGTGAACGCGCTCGGCAAGGGCGAGAAGGTGCTGACCCTGAGCTGCTGCCAGAATGCGCAGAACGCGCACTTCCTGGCGATGGGGGGCGTGCTCCGAGAGGCCATTCGTCGATCGGGAAAACGGGTGGTAATCCTCGCCTCCGGCGCCCTTAGCCATAAGTTTGTGCCCATTGATTGGAAGCAAGTGCACCCACGCATCTACCACCCCGACAACGTGTCTTCAGGGCATCACCGGGCTCGGGATCAGGAGGCCATTGCCCTGCTCTCGGCGGGGCGTCACGGCGATCTCCTTCGGGATTTCGCCGAGGATTTCCGTCGCCTGCCTTGGGAAGCCCTAGGGGCCCACTATCTACAAATGGTCGGTGCGCTCGGCGGCGCGGCCTGTACGGCTGCCGGGGAGTGCCTATCGGAGTATGAGAACGCTCGAGGCACGGGGAACATTCATATCTGGTTTGAGGGGGAAGCATGAGCGTACTTACGGGACCGCGCCGGGAGCGGCGGCGCGTGCTCCATAACGGAGCGCCTCGGTGGGGCGAGGTGGAGGGCGACCGACTTCGCCTTCAGGGCGGCCCCGTCGTAGCGCTTGATGCCTTGCCCGCGCTCCCGCCCTGTACCCCGCAGAGCATCTTCTGTCCCCATTTGACCTATCGCTCCCGGGGCTTTGAGTCCCGGGGCGTGCCCCAACCCACGGCCCACCCTACCTATTTCATGAAGCCGGTGACGGCGCTAGCCGCCCATGGCGCCGTGGTCGAGCGCCCTGAGGGGTGTCAGTATCTAAACTACGAAGGGGAATTCGCGGCGGTTATTGGGCGCCCTACCCGAGATGTGACGCCCGAGGAGGCCTGGTCGTGCATCGCGGGCTTTACCCCCGTGCTCGATCTTGGGCTTCACGATTTTCGCGATACCGATTCCGGCTCTATGCTGCGGGTGAAGGGTATGGATGGCTTTTGTCCCGTGGGCCCGGGGCTCGTCACTGGTGTCGATCCCCGGGACTCTCGGCTTCAAACCTTCGTGAACGGCGAATGCGTGCAGGACGCGCAGATTGGGGACGAGCTGATTTGGGGTCCCGAATACCTCATTGCCGATCTGGCTCGGCACATCACCCTTATGCCAGGGGATCTTGTGTTGACCGGGACGCCCTGCCACTCCCGGTCCGTGGTCCCGGGGGATGAGGTCAGTTTGAGCATCTCCCAGCTGGGGACCCTGACCGTGACGGTGACGGCGCGACCAGCGCCCCGAGCCGAGGCGGGCCATGCGCCGCAGGATTCGGAGGAGGCGCGGCGTGTAGCCCTAGGTAACGATGAGCGGGTTCCTGAGGCCCTGCGCGAGGGGCTGCAGCGAGCTCGGGCAAAGCGCTGCTCGCAGGAGGGGCAGGCATGAAGATTGCGGTGGCGGGGCTTGGGGCGATCGGTCTTTGGCTAGCAGGGCGTCTACTCGCTGCCGGCCATGAAGTCCGATGCTTTGCCCGGGGGGCGACCCTGGAGGCATTGCAGCGCGAGGGGCTTCGCCTAACCTTTGAGGGTCAGGAAAGCGCCACACCCGTCTTTGCTACGGACGATCCGAAGGCCCTGGGTCCGGTCGATCTTTTGCTGCTGACACCAAAAAGCCAAGCGCTACCGGTTCTGGCGGCACAGCTCGGGCCGGCCATTACCCGAGCGACCACCGTCGTGCCCCTGTGCAATGGCGTGCCCTGGTGGTTCCTGGCGGAGGCGCCGCTGCCCCTTCAGGGCGGCTCCTTGCCGGGAATTGATCCCGGTGCGGTCTGCGAACGCGCGTGGCCTCTAGACCAGGTGCTCGGTTCCGTGGTCCATGCCTCGGCCACCCTGGCGGCCCCGGGCCGTGGGATTCATGTGATGGGGAACGGGCTGCTGCTGGGTCCCGTGGTGGACGCCGGAGCGCCTCGCTTGGCACCGGTGGTAGAAGTCTTTGAGGCCGCAGGTTTCAAAGTGGGGCCGCAAAGCGTGGCCGGCCTTCGCCAGGAAGTCTGGTACAAACTGTGGGGAAATATGACCATGAACCCCTTGTCGGCGTTGACCGGGGTGACCTGCGACGTGCTGCTGTCCGATCCCGATCTCCGCGCCTATGCCTCCGCCATCATGGATGAAGCCGCTGAGCTGGGGCGGGCCCTAGGCTGTCCCATCGAGGACAGCCCGGAGGATCGCCACGACGTGACCTTAGCCCTCGGCGCCTTCAAAACCTCCATGCTGCAGGACGCGGAGGCGGGGCGGCCCCTGGAGCTTGAGGCCTTGCTATGGACCCCTCAGTCCCTCGCTAAGCAGCTGGGCCTTGCCGTGCCTGGGATGGACGCGTTGGCGGGGACGATGCGAGTCTTCGAGAAAGGCCGGGGCTTTTAGGGGCGCGCTACTTCAGCGCACCCTTGAGGGTCTTTGCATGGCGGCGGAGGACCGCCGCCAGTAGGGCGGTATCGGCACCCACGCCTAGGAGCGTCGCCCCGGCCTTCCGCGCCTCCCCAAGAAAGCGTTCGCTTCCCGTCATGAGTCCCGAAGGCACCCCGAGGGTCTGGGCTTTGCCGATGGCGTCCAGCACCCGCTGCTCCATTTCTGGATCGTCCACCGCGCCCAGCCGCCCTAGGGACGCCGTGATATCCGCGGGGCCAAAAAATACCCCCGCGAGGCCTGGGGTTTGGGCGATTGCGTCGAAGGCGTCCAGGGCCTGTACGGACTCGATCTGGATCCACAGCTGCACGTGTTCGTTGGCATCCGCCAGATACTCGCGATCGGCGCCCCAGCGAGAGGCCCGGGCGAGGCCTGCGCCGACACCGCGGATGCCTTCTGGGGGATAGCGCGTGGCCGCCACCAGGGCCTCGGCCTGGGCGCGGGAGTCGACCATGGGAATCAGCAGGTGGTCCGCGCCAATGTCCAGGTAGCGCTTGATGAGCGCTGGATCCCCGTGGGGAAGGCGTACAAAGGGCTGGCTCTCGTAAGCAGCGAGGGCCTGAAGCTGGCTCAGCACGGAGCGCAGATCGTTCGGGCCGTGTTCCGCGTCAATCAGGAGCCAATCGTAGCCGGCGCTCGCGACAATCTCGGCGCCGAAGGGGTCGGCGAGGGCCAGCCAAAGGCCGACCATGCCTTCCCCGGCGGCGAGGCGTTCTTGGAAAGCACTCATGGGCCGGGCTCCTAGCTGAAGTGGACGGCGATGGTGCCGAGCTCGCCGTAGTCGGCGAAGAAGCTATCGCCGGCGCGCGCGGCCACGGGGGCGGTGAAGGAACCACAGAGCACGATTTCGCCAGCGGCTAAGCCCTCGCCGTGTTCCGCTAGGCGATTGGCCAGCCAGACAATGCCTAGGGCGGGATGGCCCAGCACCGCCGCGGCAACCCCCGAGGCCTCGACCACCTCGTTGCGGTGAAGCGTTGCGGCAACCCGGGGCAGATCAATGGCCTCCGGCGCCTTCACCTGGCCGCCGACGATCAGCGCCGCATTCGCAGCGTTATCCGCGATGGTGTCGATGACCGTGCGCCGGCGACCGCTTTCTCGGTCCGCGAGCTCGATGCGCGCATCGATGAGCTCCAGGGCCGGCGCCACCCAGGCCGTGGCGGAAAGCACGTCGAACAGCGTAACGCCTGGGCCCTGAAGCGGGGCCTTCAGGGCGAAGGCCAGCTCCACCTCGAGGCGCGGCGTGAGGAAGGCGTCAGCGGCGAGCCTTGCGCCGCCGTAGTGCAGCATGTCGTCGAGGAGGATGCCGAAATCGGGCTCATCAATGCCCGAGGCCAGCTGCATAGCGCGGGAGGTAAGGCCAATTTTGTGGCCAATGACGCGCCGGCCCCGAGCCACCTTGCGATCCACCCAGGCGCGCTGCACGGCATAGCTGTCGGCCACCGTGAGCCCCTCGGCGCTGGCGGACAGCAGGGGAATGGATTGCCGGGTTTGTTCCGCTTCGTCGAGCTTCTGCGCCCAGCTTTCGATGGCGTCGGGGGTCAGGATCATGGCATCGCTCCTAAGCGATTCAGAAGGTAAAGCCCAGCAAGCACGGTCAAGGCCAGGCAGTTGGCGAGGCTCCAGGCGCGAAGCGCGGCGCTCGGTCGAAGGGCCGCGGGCATTTCCTCCGCGCTGAGCACGCGATGATTCAAAACGGCGATGAGCGGTCCCACGAGGAAGGCGGCCGTGGTCATGAAATCGATGAAGGTCAGAAAGTGTTGGAGCAGGGTAAGGAGGAGGCCCGTGGCAAGGGCCACGAGAACCGCGCCTACCGGACCCACGGGCCCAGGCTCTTCTTCCCCGCGCTGAAATAGCATCAGCGCCGCGCTGTGCACTCGGGGAAAGCCGTCGATAATGGTGAGCAAGGTTGTGAACATCACCCCGAGCGCTGCCACCGCCACCAGAGCTGCGGCGCCGTCGCCGAGGGAAGCGGCATAGAGTCCGATCACCTGCTTGGCGAAGCCCACGGCGGAGGGTTCGGGCGCGATGGCTTCGCTGTGCATGACGCCCGCGCCCATGACGACAAAGCATCCTGCAAGGACGGCGGAGCCGATGTAGCCCACCTTAAAGTCGGTCAGGGTCTGGGCCATACGACCCTCTCCTGTGGTGTCTTCTCTAGAGGGCTGGCGGTCCGCGACGGCCCACAGGGAATGAAGAATGGAGAGGTCGAGGGCGGCGGGCATGAGGCCCAGGAGCGCCACCAGAAACAGCAGCAAACCGGTGGAGAGGGGCGGAAAGGCAAGGGCCTCTGTGGTCCAGGCCACGTCGGGGAGCACGAGGGCCGTGGCCAGGAGCGTGGTGACCGTTAGGGTTGCCACAAAGAGCCGGCTTAGCTGAATGAGGCCCCGGAGCCCGCCGGCGCGCACCAGAAGCCAGGCGATCACGAGGAGTACGGCGCCAAGGGCCGGGGGCGCGAGGGGCGTTTTAAGGCCCAGGGCGCCTAGAAGCCCGGCACAGGTGAGCGCCGACGCCGCCAGAATGATGACCTGCACTGGGAACTGGGTGAGGACGATGAGCGCAAGGGCCCAGGGCCCTTGCTTTTGATAGCCGGTGAGGAGCGAATGCCCGGTGGCCGCGGCGTAGGCGGGGCCCGCGCGAAAGCTTGGGTACTTCAGGGCATTCGCAAAGAGGATAAACAGAAGCAGCCCTAGGCCGTAAAGCGCCCCGGCGCGGGTGGCCTGCACCAGGTGGGAGGTGCCGATGGCCGCGCCCGCAAACAGTAAGCCCGGCCCAAGCCGAGTCCAGCCCCCATGCCCCATGTGGTCCCCGTAACGCCTGTGCAGCGTCTTCGCGCTGTCCTTGCTGAAGGATGGCCGAAGCCCCCATCATCGTCCAGGGTTCCGGGGAAAGGGAGAACGCGGTGCTGAAACGCCTTACCTGTTTGCTGCTGATGCTGGCTAATGCCGCCGGGGCGAGCTCGCCCCCCAAAGTGGTGGTGATTGTGGCTGACGATCTGGGCTTTACCGATTTGGGGCTCTATGGAAGTGAGATTCCTACCCCTTACCTCGACCGCCTTGGAGCCGAGGGGGTGCAGCTGATGAATTTCCATGCCAACGCCTCCTGCACCCCCTCCCGAGCCATGCTCCTTTCCGGGCGGGATAATCATGCCGTGGGCTATGGGGCAAATCCTGCCGCGGTGCGACGCATGCCCGAGCTCGCCGCGCGGCCCGGGTACCGGGGCGCTTTCCCGGAGGGTCTCGCCTTGCTTCCGAAGCGGCTCCAAGACGTCGGCTATCAAACCTATTTCGTGGGAAAGTGGCATCTTGGTAGCGACCCCTCCGCCCATCCCCCGGCGCAGGGTTTCGAGCACAGCTTCTATCTTGAGCAAGGGGGCGGTAGTCATTTCGCCGATGCCGTAGGCACGCTCTCCGCCGATGAAGCCCTCAGCTATTGGGAAGACGGAATGCCCGTTGCGGCCTTGCCCGAGGACTTCTTCTCCTCAACTTTTTATGTCGATAAGGCCCTCGCCTATTTGGATCGGGCCCAGAGGCAGGATGCCCCCTTTTTGCTGCAGCTATCGCTCACCGCGCCCCATTGGCCCCTGCAGGCACCAGAGGCCTGGCGCGATCGCTTCTCAGGGGTATACGACGAAGGCTGGGCCGCGACCCGGGCCGCGCGGCTTTCGCGCCTGGGGCAGCGCTTTCCCGCCCTGGCATCGGCCCCGAATTTCCCGCAGCGCTGGGGGCCTGGGACGACCTACCGGACGCGGCGCGGCGCGAGGAAGCCCGGCGCATGGAGATTTATGCCGCTTTGATCGCGCACATGGACGCGGAGCTGGGCCGGCTCTTCGCGGCCCTGGAGGCCTGCTGGCGTGGATGACAACACCGTGGTGCTCTTCCTCTCGGATAACGGGCCCGAAGGGAATGACGTCATGGCCATCGCTGACAATGTCACCTGGGTGCCCAAAACCTTTGATCTCTCCTATGAGGCTATGGGCGCGGAGGGCTCCTACGTGAGCCTCGGCCGCGGCTGGGGTCATGTGAGCGCCGGTCCCCTCAATCGCTACAAGAGCTTTCTTTCCGAAGGGGGGACGCGGACCCCGGCGCTGCTTCGCTATCCCGGGGTGCTTCCGGAAGGCCTCGCCAGCGATGCCTTTGTGGCGGTGACGGACGTTCTGCCGTCCCTTTTGGCCTGGGCTGGGGCGCCGGCGGAGGATTTAGACGGGTTCCGCTGAATGCAGAGCGCCTCACCTCGGAGGATCGGGGCGTGCCCTTTGCCCTAGAAATTTACGGGAATCGCGCCGTTTGGGACGGCCCCTGGAAGGCCCTTTGGGATTTCTCTACCGATCACTGGCAGCTCTATCACTTGCCCACGGACCCGGGGGAGCAGACCGATCTGTCCCGCCGGGAGCCTGCGCGCTTAGCGGCCCTCGTCGCCTTTTGGGACCGCTACGCAGAAGCCAACCAGGTGTTTCGCTTTCCCCGGGAAACGGGCTACGGGCGCTATCCCGATCAGCGTCCCTAGGGCGCGCTGACCTGCTACTCTTGAGGCACAAAATCGATCGCGTCCCGCAGCGTACGGGGCCGGCAAAAAGGGGGAGACCTTGATGACCACCAGTGCACTATCCGATGCGGCTCAGGCCGCCTACAACGAAAGCGCTATTGATCTGGCGAGCCGCATGTCCTCGGCGCGGAGCGCCGCCCGCGCGGCGGGCATTTTCCCGAAAACAGAAGACGAGCGCTTTCCCCTGCATAACCGGGTGCCCTTGGGCGTAGCCCGGGAGTATGCGCGCATGGGGAAGCAGCCCCTGTCCGATGCGACCCAGGCCCTGGGCACCGAGTTTGGCGCCCGCTTTGAGCACCTTGGGCTGACCATTGGGACCGTGATCCACGACGTAACGCTGCGCGATCATGATGAAGATGCCTTTTACGCCTTCCTGCGCCAGGTGCTGCTGGAGCGGAAGGTGATCTTCTTCCGCGATCAGCATCTCGCCGAAGACGAGCAGGTTGCCTTTGCAAAGCGCTTTGGCAATCTTGATGCCTTCCCCTTCAGCACCCCAGGGAAAACCCCTACATTGCTCAAATTATTCATGACGAGGACTTCCCGGGAACGGAAAACAGCTGGCATACGGATGTCACCTGGATGGAACGTCCTTCCCTGGGATCCGTCGCCCAGTGTGGCCACCTTCCGCCCTACGGCGGAGACACCCTGTTCTCAGACAGCCATGCAGCCTACCTTGGGCTTCCGCAAGAAATCGCCGGCAAGCTTCAGGGGGTTGTGGCTACGAACGACTACCGGCTCTTTTTAGCGAGGGGTGAGAAGGCGTTCGCAGACGAGTTGGTGGCGGAGCTTAAAAGCAAGATTCCTTTCGGCGTCGAGCACCCCTTGCTGCGTACCCATCCAGAAACGGGTAAGACGGCTCTATTTTTCAATAGTTCGTTTTTGCGCCACGAATCGCTCAGCGATGCGGCAACGGGCCAACCTCTTGGTGCTGAGGTTTCCCGAGCGCTGGTGGCTCAGCTGCTGCAGCAGCACCATCGCCCCGAGTACATCTGCCGGTTCCCCTGGACCGAAGGCGCATTGGCCTTCTGGGACAACCGCGCCGTGCAGCATTACGCGGCCAGCGACTATTATCCTCATCGGCGCGTGCTGCGCCGGGTCACCATCAGTGGGAGCCGGCCCTACTACGCGCCGGAGGAAGCCCCGGCCGTACCGCCCCTGCTTTAGGGTCGGTTCACGGACTCTCGGGTTGTTAAGGAGAACGCTGTGGATTCAGCCTACGAAGCGGTGCCGCTCACGGGCTACGAGCGGGTGGACGATGAGACGCTTCTCCTGCGCGCCGAAGCAGCTTATCAAGCCCTCGCTAATCGGCGCTCGCTTCGGGCTTTCTCGGACCGCCCCGTGGCCCGGGCGGTCATTGAGCAGTGCCTGCTCGCGGCGGGTACGGCGCCCAGCGGCGCTAATCATCAGCCCTGGCACTTTGCCTGTGTGAGTAGCCCTGCGCTGAAGCGGCAGATTCGGGAAGCGGCGGAAGCCGAGGAGCGCGCTTTTTACGAGGGACGCGGAGGCGAGCGCTGGCTGCGGGATCTCGAAAAGCTGGGGACGGACGCTGATAAGCCCTTCCTCGAAACCGCGCCCTGGCTCATTGCAGTCTTTGCTCAGCCGCAGAGTCCCGATGAAGCCGGGGACCCGCGGAAGAACTACTACGTCAAGGAGTCCGTGGGCCTCGCCACGGGTTTTCTGATCCAGGCGCTCCACAGTGCTGGCTTGGCAACGCTTACCCACACCCCCAACCCCATGAAGTTTTTGAACCAGGTGCTTGGGCGCCCCAGCAGCGAGCGTCCCTTCGTGCTGCTGGTGGTGGGGCACCCAGCGGAAGGGGCTACCGTGCCTCGCTATGCCCTGACCAAAAAGCCTTTGGACGCCATCGCGAGCTTCCAGTGAGCCCAGAGTCGGCCTCTAATATTCGAGCGCGTCGTCGGCGGCGTTGGCTGCTGCTTCTGGTGCTCGCAGGCCTCGCCTGGGGCTTGCGGGGGCTGGGGGCGCCGGAGACGGTAGAGGCGGGGGCCTGGCGTCGGGGCGCCAACGAACGCCCTCTCATCATTGCCCACGGCGGCGGTCTCCGCCACGCTCCCGCCAATACGCTGGCGGCCCTACTTCGAGCCGCCGCCACCGGGGTCGACGTCCTCGAATTCGATGTGCAGCTCAGCGCCGATGATCGGCTGGTCCTCATGCACGATTTAACGGTGGACCGCACCACCAATGGCTCGGGTCCGGTCCGGAGCCTGCCCTCGGCTCAGCTCCAAACGCTTAATGCTGCCGCCCATTTCGTGGGCCCGGCCGGGGAAGCCCATGCTCCCGAGCCCATCCCAACCTTGACGGGCGTCTTCGAGCACTTCGCGCCGTCGCCCTTGCGTTTTGTCATTGAGCTGAAGAATCCCGGGGCCGAAGGGGTTCTCGCCGCCGAGCGCCTTGCCGAGGCGCTTCGACGCTTCGACCTTGAGAGCCGGGTGATCGTCTGTTCATTTCATGAGGAAACGCTGGTGGCCTTTCGCGAGGCGAGCAGCGGGGCCGTGCTCACCTCCGGGTCCCCCGGGGAGATTGCTCGGGTGATGCTGCTCCCTGCCCTGGGCTTGGCCGGGGCGCTTTCGACCCTGCCCCCGTGGCCGTGCTTCAAATTCCCGTGAGCGCGGGGCCCCTTGACCTCGATGGGGCGGGGTTTATTCGTCGAGCGCAGGCCCTGGGGCAGGCGGTGCAGTGATTGGACCATCAATGATCTCGCCACCATGGAAAGTACGCGATGAAAACCCGTGCGGCAGTGGCTTTTCAGGCCGGTAGGCCCCTGGAAGTAGTGGACGTGGATCTGGAGGGCCCGAAGGCCGGGGAAGTGCTCATCGAACTGAAGGCCACGGGGGTCTGCCATACGGACGCCTTTACCCTATCGGGCGACGATCCCGAGGGGGCCTTCCCGGCAATCCTAGGCCATGAGGGCGCCGGCGTCGTGGTTGAGGTCGGCCCGGGGTGACCAGCGTGGCCCCCGGGGATCACGTCATTCCCCTCTACACGCCGGAGTGCCGCAGCTGTGAGTTTTGCCTGCACCCGAAGACCAATCTGTGCCAGGCCATCCGGGAGACTCAAGGCCAGGGGCTCATGCCCGATCACACGAGCCGCTTCAGCCTCGACGGTGAGCCCATCCTCCACTACATGGGCTGCTCGACCTTCTCCAACTACACCGTGCTTGCCGGAAATTGCCTTGGCCAAGGTGCGCCCCGATGCGCCCTTCGACAAGATTTGCTACATCGGCTGCGGGGTGACCACGGGCGTGGGCGCCGTGGCCTTCACCATGAAGGTGGAGGCGGGGGCGACGGTGGCGGTTTTTGGCCTCGGTGGCATTGGCCTCAACGTCATTCAGGGGGCTCGCCTGGTGGGGGCCTCCCGCATCATCGGCATCGATACCAACCCCTCCAAGGTGCCCCTGGCGACCCAATTCGGCATGACCGACTTTCTGAACCCCACGGAGGTCGACGACGTGGTGGCCGAGATCGTCGCCATGACCGGGGGAGGGGTGGACTACAGCTTTGAGTGCATCGGCAATGTGCAGGTCATGCGCCAGGCTCTGGAGTGCTGCCATAAGGGTTGGGGCGAAAGCTGCATCATCGGCGTGGCGGGGGCAGGGCAGGAGATTTCCACCCGGCCCTTCCAGCTGGTGACGGGCCGGAGCTGGCGAGGCACCGCCTTCGGCGGCGCCCGGGGCCGCACCGATGTGCCGAAGATCGTTGATTGGTACATGGAGGGGCGTCTGAATATCGACGACCTCATCACCCACACCATGCCGCTCGATCAGATCAACACGGCCTTCGATCTCATGCATGCGGGGGAGAGCATCCGCTCCGTGGTGGTTTACGAGTGACCGTGGAGACCTTAAGCGACGTCGCCTGCTTCGGTGGGCGGCAGCTGCGCCTATCAGCACGCCTCGGAAGCGCTGAGCTGTGCCATGACCTTCTCCGTTTATTTGCCGCCCCAGGCCCGAGCGCACGCCGTGCCGGTGGTCTACTGGCTTTCCGGGCTCACCTGCACGGATGAGAATTTCGTTACGAAGGCCGGGGCGCAGCGGGCGGCAGCCGCCTTGGGCCTGGCCCTGGTGGCTCCGGATACGAGCCCCCGGGGGGACGGGGTCCCTGACGATCTCGAGGGCGCCTACGACTTCGGTCTGGGTGCGGGGTTCTACCTGAACGCCACGGAGGCGCCCTTCGCCACCCACTACCACATGGCCCGCTATGTGGAGGAGGAGCTCCCGGCGGTGCTGGGGGCCTTTCCCGAGCTCGACCGGTCCCGAGAGGCGATCTCAGGTCATTCCATGGGGGGCCATGGGGCCCTCACCATCGCGCTGCGAAACCCCTCGCGGTTTCGCTCTGTCTCTGCTTTCGCGCCGATCTGTGCGCCTTCCCAGGTGCCCTGGGGTCAGAAGGCCTTTCGCGGGTACCTCGGAGAGGACCGGAGTACCTGGGCGCGCTACGACGCCTGCACGCTGCTTGCGGAAGCGCCTTCCGCGCCGCCCCTTCGGGTCGATCAGGGGGCTGCCGATGCCTTTCTCGAGACCCAGCTGCGGCCAGAATTGCTGATGACGGCGGCGGCCCAGAGCGGGCATGCCCTCGACTACCGGCTGCACGACGGCTACGACCACAGCTATTTCTTCATTGCGAGCTTTATCGATGAGCACCTCGCCTTCCACGCCCAGCACCTTGCCGGCGCTTAGGGCCCCAGGCTTATGGGCTCGCTGATCTAGCCTGTGCCGTGATTTCTGGCGTCGTAACGATAAAGCCAGTCCATGGTGGTGCCCCGGGCTCGGGGCGCTGCCAGGTTGCGGAAGCTCGCGAGGGGCGCGCCCAGGTGATAGACCCATCCGTAGCGGCGAGAAAGCTGTTGAATACGGGCGGTGCGCGGACGGCGCCAGCCCTCATAGGCTGTTAGCGCATCGCTCACGGTAGGGGCCTGCGAGAGGGCAAGGGCCAAGGCCGCGCTGTCTTCGATGGCCATGGCCGCCCCCTGGGCGAGGAAAGGCAGGGTGGGATGGCAGGCATCTCCCAGAAGCGCGACCGGTCCCCGGTGCCAGCGGGGCAGAGGCGGGCGATCGAAAAGTCCCCACTGGAAAAGCCCCTCGGGGGTTACGCGCTCGAGAAGCTGCTGAAGCTCTGGGTGCCATCCCTGAAAGGCCGAGCGGAGAACCTCCGGCTGGCCCGGGAGGGCCCAGGACTCCTCGGTCCACGCCCGTGCTTCCACCACCGCTACGCCGTTGATTCGCGCGCCACCGTCCACGGGATAGTGTACGAAGTGCTTCCCCGGCCCCCACCACACCTGGCTCTCCCGGGCTTGGAGGTCAGGCGCCAGGTCCTTGCTTGGAACGAGAAAGCGCCAGGCTACCTGCCCCGTAAAGCGCGCCGGGGCCTCCCCGAAGCACCAGCGTCGCACTTCAGAGTGTATGCCATCCGCCCCCAGGAGGAGATCCACGGGACCGTCGATCCCGGGCAGGGTAATGCCCTCCGGTGCCTCCGTGATTGTGTCTTGGCTTATCGCATAACCCAGCTTCAACTCAATGCGGGGATCGGCGCCGAGGGATTCTTGAAGTGCCTCGTGAAGATCGGCGCGGTGAATTTGCCAATAGGGGGCCCCGTAGCGGCCCTCCGCTTCGGCGCCGAGGCGCGCTTCCGTGATCGTTTTACCGGTACGAAAGTGGCGAAAGCGCGAGCGTTCCGTTGCTGTGACCTTGGCTTCCAAGGCGGGGCCCAGGCCTAAGCGCAGAAGTACTCGGCTGGCATTAGGGGAGAGCTGGATGCCAGCACCAGCGGTGCGATGGGCGGTCGCCTGCTCCAGCACGATGACCTCGTGTCCACCCTGGCTGAGCGCAAGGGCCGCCGTGAGGCCGCCGAGGCCGCCACCCGCTATAGCGATGCGGTAGCCCATGGCTTCCGACCGTTTTCCGCTTAGGAGGGGAGAATCATAGCGACGCAGGCGTCCCGTCGCGAGGCGGGCCTTACCCCTCGCCCGCGCCTCTGAGCTATGCTCCTAGTTAATCAGAAAGGAGACCGGGGAGGGTCACCGTGACCGCATCATCAAGCCGTGCCGCCGACGCCTGGAGCGTTCGCCCCTTAGCCCCCGCCGTAGGGGCAGAGGTTAAGGGCCTAGACCTTGCGTCCCTCGATGACGATGCCCTCGAGGCGCTGCGCCAGCTGATGGTCCGCTACGGCGTTATCTTCTGCCCCGATCAGCACTTGAAGGTGGAGGATCACGTGGCGTTGGGGGCGCGCTTCGGACCCCTGGAGGGGCATCCGAACTTAAAGTTCGATACGCCCCACCCGGAGATCTTCGAATTGCGCGCTTCCGGCGGTGGGGTGGCCGATGAATGGCACTCGGACCTCACCTTTCAGGAGCAGCCCGCGCTCATGTCCGTTCTGCACATGAAGCGCTGCCCTTCGGTGGGTGGTGACACCATGTGGAGCAGCCTCACGGCGGCCTATGAGGCGCTGTCCGAACCCATGAAAGCCTTCCTTCAGGGCTTAACGGCGCTCCACGACGCGCTGCCGCACAATCGCCCAGACAAGATGACGATCCATCCGGTCATTCGTCGCCACCCGGAAAGTGGCTTGCCCGCGCTCTATGTGAATGAGCATTTCACCCGACGCATCGTCGAACTGGGGGCCGAGGAATCGGAGGTGCTCCTCCGTCATCTCACTCGCTGGGTGCAGCAGCCCCGCTTTACGGTGCGCTATGCCTGGACCGAGGGCACCATCGCCTTCTGGGATAACCGGGCGACGCAGCACTTTGTGCTGAATGATTTTGAAGGGGAGCGGGTGATCCAGCGGGTGACTGTGCAAGGGGATCGGGTGGAGCCCTTTGGGCAGCCGAACTGGCCGCCCTATCTACGGGAAGGCCGCCTTTCGGCAACCTCCCGCCATGATCGCCAACTCGCGCTATACCTTCGGGCCCAGCAGGGGCAGCCCGCCGACGAAGCCTAAGCGGCTTTAAAGGCCGCGATGGTGGTGCGGTGGAGAAGGCGGTCGTGTCCTTCGTAGCCTCCCGTCGCGCAATGAAGCACGCTTCGGTTGTCCCACATCACGAGCGTGCCTGCTTCCCAGCGGTGGCGATACTGGAACGCTTCCCGGCCTTGCCACTGGGCCAGCTCCCGCAGGAGGGGAATGGCTTCGTCTTGCGCCATGCCCTCAATGCCCACGATATAGCCTAGAGTGCTGAAGAGGCCGAGGCGTCCCGTCTCTGGATGGGCCCGGACCAGAGGATGGGTTTGGGTTGCCCTGGCCTCGGCGGAGGGGCGAATGGTCATGCTGCGATCCGTGGCCTGGTCCGTTTCCCCATAGGTGCCTTCCGGCGCGTAGGCACCCGCGGCGGAGTGGATAGCCGTCAAGCTCTGGTAAAGGGCCTGCTTGTCCTTGGGTAGAGCTTCGAAGGCGGCGTGCTGATTCGCAAACAACGTATCGCCCCCCACGGGCGGAATGACCTTACCGTAGAGGCAGGTGCCTGCGGGCGGCTGGGCCTGAAAGCTCCAGTCCGAGTGCCAGTTTTCCGCAAACAGCGGGGCCTTCTCATCGGCACGGCGGGAAATGGCAATCACGTGTTGGCGGCCCGCGATGGGGGCGATGAAGGGGTCGTGTCCGAACCCCCCAAAGTACTGGGTGAAGCGCTCAAGATCGTCGTCCGATAGGGTCTGCTCGGGAAAGGCAAGCACATGATGCTCGAGCCACACTTCGCGGAGGGCCGCGACGGTTTTGGCAGGCATTTCGCGGTTTAGCTTGATCCCGCGAATGGAGGCGCCGAAGCCCTGGCCACTTTTTTCTACGGTGAACATGTGGTCTCTCCCCCGATGTAGCTTATGAACGCTTTTTACTGGCTGAAGGCCTCGGCCACCAGCGCTTTTTCTTCGCGTGTTAAGGGCGGAGCCGCCTCCGCAGCCAGCGCCGCTTTGAGTTCTTGGCGGTTCTTGATGCCCAACACCACCGTAGCCACGCCAGGTAGGCTCAGGGCGTAGCGGTGCGCCAGATCGGCGGGGTCCACGCCCCAGCGCTGGGCCAGGGCTCGAAATCCCTCGGCCCGCCGGTAATCCGCCATGTCTTCCCCGGCCTCGTTCATAGGCCGATCAAAGGCTGCGGTGAGAGCGCCCCCCTGCACCGCGCGAATACCCATGACGCTCACACCGGCGGCCTTTGCCGCGTCGCGAATACGCTCAGCTTGGCAGGGTTCGCGGAAGCGGTTGAGGTCCCCGGCGGAGTTCAGCGCATTGGTAATGACCTGCACCACCGCAGGCCGCTGCGTGGCCTCAAGGGCACGGAGCACGGTGGGGGGATAGCCGATGCCAGTAATGCCCCAGGCGTTGATCAGCCCTTCGGCCTTAAGCGCTTCAAAAGCCGGGATCACGACATCGTAGTAGCTACGCTCCCGGGTGGCGAAGCGATCCTGTACCGCGGCGATGGCCGGGTCGGGGAAGGTGTAGTCGTCGGGGATGATATTGCTGTGAAGAAAGTAGAGATCGACATGATCGCGCCCCAGCGCTTCGAGGCTTCGCTCTAGATTCTCCCTCAGCCTTGGCAACACCGCCTCGTCCTCGCGTTGCCCAAGCTGACACTTCGTGGTCACCCGGAGGGTGGGATCCCATCCGCTCTGAAAGGCTTCGCCAAGAACGCGCTCCGATTCTCCCTTTCCGTAAAGGGGTGCGAGGTCAAAGAGCGTGATGCCCCCGTCTACTGCCTCGCGAACCGTGGCCACGCATTCCGCGCGGGTGGTTGCGCCCCACAGCTGGCCGAGGCCGCCGCCCCCGAGGGTGAGGGCGCTAACCGATTGAAGGATGTTCATGGAACGGGTTTGCATAGCGAGGCCTCAACGTTTTGCGGCGCCGGTCGATTACACTCTACCGAGCATAGCCTGAATTAAAGGGGGGCCTCCATGCGCCTTGCACTTACCGGCCTCGCGGCTGGCTTGATGATGACGCTCGCCGCCTCCGCCGGTGCCGAGCTCCTGATCTATGGGCCCAAGGATCGCTTCCTGGGCTGTATCGACTGTGACTGGAAGGATGAGCGATCCGTTTGCGCCCCCTACGGTACCTACGGGGATCCGCGAAGTGAAAGCAGCATCTGGAACCGCTTTGGCCCCGAGGGTAATCCGACCCGGTTCCAAAGCCCTTGGCACGATGCTTCCCTGGCGGGACCGGAATTGGTGACGGCAGAGGGGCGCTATCTAGGGCGCTTTTCTATTCACGCCGGCGCCTTTCGAGATTGGGCCCTGCTGCGAGGCATCTTCGAAACCGCCGATCGCAAATCGGACGACGCCAGGGAAGTGTTTTGTGAGTATGTGAAGCCGAAGTTTTGGACCGATCGGCTGACGAAATAGGGTTTGCGCCGTGGTCTAGTGATTTAGGCAGTAGAGCAGCAGGATGCCCTCAATTTCCGCGAACAGCGCAGGCGAGTCGCCGCGCCGATCTTCCGGGAGCTTGCTGGCCAGCCAGCGTTCCCAGCGAAGCGCCAACTGCTGAGCTTGCACCTTGAGGGATGTGTCGGACCGCAGAGCCCGGCCTAGAATTTCAAACCAGAGCTTCAGGGACGCCAGGGCCGCAGGATCCTCGGCCAAGGTAAGACTGATCTTCTTCAGTTTTTTCGGGCTGTACTTCGCCTTGGGGAACTGCGCGTCAAGCTGGGCGAGGAGCGCATCGGAGAGCGCAGAAAAGGCCTCCCGGAGCAAGGCTTCCTTGCTTCCAAAATAGTAGATCAGCATGCGGTCACTGGTCCCCGCGGCCTGCGCTAGGCGCCGAAGGCCCGTTTCCTCTAGCCCTTCGGAGAGAAGATAGGCGATAACCTGTTCGAGGGCGTGGGCCCGTTGTCGGCGGCCCTTCTCCGTTGCAGACACCTGCTTGATCCCATAAAACTTAGGAAATCCGACTGTACGGGATCTTTGCCGGGTTTACCCCTCGAAGCGGTCCCGGTGCGTGAGGATGTAGCGTTCGAGCTTTGGAAGCCCCGCCCTTCCAGCTCGGCGTAGGGCAAAGTGCACGGCGGCGCGGGTTAGGGGGTTAGCGTCGGCCCGGAAGCGCCAAGCGAGCATGCTTCCCCCCGGGGCAGGCTCGACGTCATAGCACTCTCCGAAGGCGCGCACGGGCAAATTGCTCTCCGCGAAGTAAAAGGCCATTCGTCGGCCCTCCACCCACTCGTGGAAGACTTCGGAGATCGCTCCGGAGGGGCCTTCCACGGTGCGGGTGGTTCCCAGGCCAAAGGGTGCGGGGCTGGTCCAGGTAACCTTGGTGATCGGTAGCCAGGTGGGCCAACTTTCCGGGTCGAGGAGGGCGGCCCAAAGTGCCTTAGGGGAACAGGCGAAGAGGTGGCGCACGCAGGGTACGCGGCGCGAGGGCCTGAGAAAGTTTTTGTCTACGACGGTGTGCTGGCGCATGGGCGGCCTCAAACGCTGGTCACCAAGGGGGTGTAAGCCTCTTGTCGGGCTTTTCCTTGGCTAGGAAGTCCGTTTCCTAGCGCTGGAGTGTCTCCGCGCCCTCGCAGGGGCGCAAGGGCCGAATCTGGAGGAATGCTTGAGATTCTGAGCCATTTCCTTCCTAACCCACAAAAATTCCCCCATTCGGATAGAGGGTATGACCGGTGGTATAGGAGGACTCCTCTGAGAGGAGATAGAGCGCCGCATTGGCGATTTCAATGGGTTGGCCAAGCCGCCCCATGGGGGTCATGCCTTCCATGCGGGCGCGCCCTTCCGGATCTTCCCGCATGGCCGCGGTCATGGGGGTTTCAATGAAACCAGGGCCAATCGCGTTGACGCGAATTCCGTAGCTGAGAAGCTCCATGGCCATCACCTGGGTGAGCATTACCACCCCGGCCTTCGAGACGCAGTACTCCGCAGCGCCGGGGAGGGAGATGCGCGCGGCGGAGGAGGCCAGGTTAACCAGTACGCCCCCTTCGCCGCGATCCACCATGTGGCGCGCCACGGCGCGGCAGGTCAGCATCACCCCCGTTAAATTCACGTCGATGACCTTCTGCCATCCCGCGAGGGGGGTGCTGAGGACCGACTTATCGCTCCCCGTCTCGTTCAGCCCTGCGCCAGAGATGCCGGCAGAGGCCACGCATCCGTCAAGGCGACCGAGAGCTTCGAGGGCCGTTGAGACTGCGACCTCGACGCTGTTTTCCTCGGTTACATCAAGGGGGGTAAAGCCCACCTGGCTGTTGAAACGGCTGGCAATGCGCTCAGCAGCGGCCTCCCCCGCTTCCTCGTTCAAATCGGCAAGGTAAAGGTCTGCGCCCTCTTCGGCGAAGCGTTCCGCGCAGGCAAGGCCAAGGCCGCTGGCGCCGCCGGTAATCAAGATTTTCTTTCCGCTGAGGCGCCCCGGGCGCAGATCTTGATGAGCTGAAGTCATGTTGGTGTCCCCCTTAGTTCCATTCGCGGCGGTCAATAAAAACGAGCTCCTTTCCGAACCACATGGCGGAGCGCTTGAAGTCGATAAACTTACTTTCATCCTCGATGGCTCGGTGACTCGCTTCCCGGGCCTCCGGGCTGCTGGGGAGATGGCCGCGATCGAGCCACACTTCGGCGTGGCCGTCGTAGGCTGGAGTTTGGGTGCTGCGGCTTTCCCGGAGCGAGGCTTCGAGGGCGTGGGGTACGCGATGCACCTGCTGGTAGCGGGCGATGCCCGCAGCGGCGGCGTGACTGCGAATAATGGGGCCATGTTGCGTCCGCCAGTAGCGCTGCCCCTCCTCGAAGCCCAGGCCGTCCAATAGTCGCAGGGGAAACATGAGTTTGATC
Source organism: Candidatus Salivita marina (assembly GCA_038144425.1). GTDB lineage: Bacteria > Pseudomonadota > Gammaproteobacteria > Pseudomonadales > Azotimanducaceae > Salivita > Salivita marina. Next base: position 134,134 of record JAYQNS010000002.1, read on the forward strand.
CAGCCGGAGCGCGGGGTTGCTATGGGTTCGGGCCCCGGGGGATTCACCTGGGGCAGATCGATAGCCAGCCAAAGGGGGCTGGTAGCGAAATCAATGAACCGGCTTTCGTCTTCCAAAAGCGCGGCGCTGGCGGCCTGCCCCGCGGGATCGGCGAGGGCGTTGTTTAGCGCTTCCTCCGAATCCCACCAGAGCTCCGCAACTCCATCATAGGGCGTCTCCATGCCGCCCCGGGCGGTGGCCATAGCCTCGTTGGCGGGGTCGTCGATGCTGTGCACCTGCACGTAGCGCTGAATACCTAGGGTCGTCGCGAAGCTCGCCACGAGGGGACCGTGCTGATCCCGCCAATAGCGTTGAAAGGCTTCCCGACTGAGTTCGGGTTTACGGCGAAGCAGATAGATGAGTCGAAGCATAGCGAGTCCCTCCCAAGACCCCCCTAGTGTCGCAAGGGGCGCAGGGCGGCGCTAGCTCGAGGAGGCAGGCGTTTCCCTGAGGATCTTGGGATGGGTTAGGCGGCGAAAATAGGGGCGCCAAATGCCCAGGGCCGTATTGCCCACAGCCACGGCAAGAATGAAGAGGAGGCCGGGCAGGCGGTTGCCTTCCTCCAGGCCTGCGAGGGCGACGGCATCGCCGGCGAGGGCCGCTGTGGCCCGGGCGGCATCGGCGGTGAGGGGGCCATGGACCACGGCAAGGGTGCTCTCGAAGACGAGCACGCTAAACATCAGCTTAATGAAGACCCAGGGCGCGCTGTGAAAGGCTCGGTTAATCCCCACGGATAGAAAGCCCGAGAGCACCACCACTCCCAGGGAGGGGAACAGCACCGAGCCACTGATTTCCGCTAAGGCTTGGCTGTAAAGCGCGAATCCTTCGAGGTCCGAGACTGGCGGGCGAAGCTGGAGCAGCACCAGCTGGCATAAAACGGCCCCCGTGACACCCATGGCGCCGAGGGTGTGAAGGGCCTTTAGTAGTCGTTTCACCGCTGGTGCTCCCGTTTCAACGCCCGCAACGCCTAAGGCTGGCACCTTGAAGCGCCAAGCTCAACGGCCGGCGGCTTGTGCCCTACGCGGCAATTGGGGTAAACCCGAGGACGGGAGAAGATCTCGTGACACGGAGAGAGCGCAATGAGCGAATTTGAAAATAAGGTGGTGGTGATTACGGGCGCTGGAGGCGGTCTCGGAAAGGCTCACGCCCTCGAGTTTGCCCGCCGGGGCGCTAAGGTGGTGGTGAACGACCTCGGCGGATCGGGGGATGGGGTGGGCTCAAGCGATATGGCTGATCAGGTCGTGGCCGAGATCGCTGCTTCCGGGGGCACCGCCATTGCGAACAAAGCTTCCGTGGCTACGGAAGCAGGCGCCCAGTCCATCATTGATGACGCCGTAAGCGCCTTCGGCACGGTGGACATCGTCGTGAATAATGCGGGCATCCTGCGCGACAAAACCTTCCGCAAGATGCCCCTGGCGGATTGGCGGCTATTGCTCGACGTGCACCTTACGGGAAGCGCCTACGTCACCTACGCGGCCTGGCCCCTCCTCATGGATAAGCGCTGGGGCCGGGTGGTGCTCACCAGCTCCACTTCGGGTATTTACGGCAACTTTGGCCAGGCGAACTACGGCGCCGCGAAGATGGGCATGGTGGGGCTTATGAACGTGCTGGCGCTCGAAGGCGCCTCGAAAAACGTGCGCGTGAATACCCTGGCCCCCGCTGCGGCCACCCGTCTAATCAATACCATTCCCGGGCGCGATGAGGATCTGGAAAACCCCGATCCCATGCGCCATCCGAAGCTGGTGACGCCTGCGGTGCTGCTCATGTGCAGCGAGGATGCGCCGAACGGCAAGATCATTCAGGCGGGGAACGGTCGCTTCTCCACGGCGGCGGTTTTCAACAACGACGATCTTGAGTTTGGACCGGACGTTACCTACGAGGACCTGGTCGCCCAGAAGGATCGGCTATTGGACATGAGCATGGCTCAGGAAGGCTGGACCCTCATGCGCAAGCGGATGGACGCTGGGGAGAGCTAGGGCTCGCCGGCCCTAAGCAAAAAAGCCCGCGGTTGCGGGCTTTTTTGATGTCTGGCTGCGCCTAAGCGCTTAGTAGCCCAGGAGGCTAGCGTAGCGCTCCCGGTGGAAGGCCTGGTTGCCGTAGGTGGCTTCCAGGGCCCGGGCCCGCTTCAGGTAGAAACCGGCGTCGTACTCGTCAGTCATGCCGATGCCGCCGTGCATCTGGATCAGCTCCCGAGAGACGAGATGGAGGTGATCCCCCACCCGCGCCTTGGCGAGGGAGGCCATCTCTGCCACGGTGCCGGCCGGCGCATCATTGTCGATGCTGGCCAGCGCCGCCTCCGCGCAGGATCGGGCCAGCTGCTGGTCCGTGAACATTTGCGCCGCCCGGTGACCGAGGGCCTGAAAGGACCCGATGACCCGACCGAACTGCTCCCGGGTTTTCAGGTAGTCCACGAGCATGGTGAAGGCTTGCCCCGCCGTGCCCATCATTTCGGCGCACAGTCCTGCCCGGGCCCGATCCAGAATCGCATCGAGCACGGGAAAGGCGCCATCTACCGCCCCCAGCACTGCATCGGCGCCCACGGCGACGTTGTCGAGGGCGAGGTCCGCATAGCCCCGGGAATCCACCAGAGAGAGGCCCGTGCGGCCGAGCCCTGCGGCGTCCGCGGCCACGAGGAACAGGGTGAGCCCTGCTGCGTCTCCCGGCGCCCCGGCGGTGCGCGCAGGAACAATGAAGTGGGTGGCGCTCATGCCCTCGAGCACGAAGCGTTTTTCGCCCTTCAGCACGAAGCCATCGCCCTGCGCCGTCGCCGTGCACGCCGTTTGGGCCGGGTCATGCCGCGCTCCTTCGTCCACCGCGAGGGAAAGGATGATGGAGCCGTCGACCACGCCGGGGAGCACGGCGGCCTGCTGGGCTTCGCTGCCAGCGAGGCGCAGGGCGCTGGCGCCCACGAGGGCGGAAGCCAGGAGCGGCGAGGCCGTCAGGTTTTTCCCAAGGGCCTCGAGGACGAGGCCGAAGGTAAGATAGCCAAGGTCGGAGCCCCCATGGGCTTCCGGCACAAGGATGCCGGTCCAACCCATTTCCACCATGCCCTGCCAAGCGTCGCCCATGATGGCGCCGTCGGCTTTGCTGTCGCGCATGGCGCGGAACTTCGTGACCGGGAATTCGTCCCGGACCCAAGCTTCCGCCTGATCCCGAATGAGGGTTTGTTCTTCCGTCAGTGCAGCCATGCCAGCATTAACCCTTTTGCGTGGTCTCGGGCAGGCCGAGAATATTCTTGGAAATGATGTTGTTCTGCACTTCGGCGGACCCGCCGTAAATGGAGATCGCCTTGCCCCAGAGCCACTCCCGGACCGTATCGAGTTCCTGGGGTCGGAAGGTTTCCCCTTCCCAGCCCAGGCCTCGATATCCCATGAGCTCGATCATGAGCTCGGAGCGGGTTTGGGACACGCTGGTGGCGGAATTCTTCATAATGGAGGCCGCAGCGCTGACTTCCACGTTGCCCTTGGCTTCCGCGGCAATGCGCTCCGCCGTGAGGCGGTGAGCTTCTGCGTCCATGAGGTGCCGCGTCAGCCGGGCGCGGAGATCGGCGTCCTCAAGCTTGCCGTCCGTCGTTTCCCCGGCGTAGCGCTTGGCGATGGCGTAGAGCGATTCGCTTTTGCCGCCGGCCCCGGGGCCCCGGGCGCTGGTTTGGCTCGCCCGCTCGTGCTGGAGCAGGCGCTTCACCACGCTCCAGCCCTTGTTTAGGGGGCCGAGGAGATCGCTCTTTTCTGCCCGGGCGTCGTTGAAGTAGGTCTCGCAGAAGGGGGAGGCGCCGGAGATCAGCTTAATCGGGCGCGTTTCCACCCCGGGCTGATCCATGGGTAGGAGCACGAAGGAGAGGCCGTCGCGCTTCGGGGCCTGGGGTTCGGTGCGCACCAGGGCGCCGCACCACTGGGAAATGTCCGCCCCGGAGGTCCAGATCTTTTGACCGTTCAGGGCGAAGTGATCGTCCTTGTCCTCGGCCTTGGTGGCGAGGCCAGCGAGGTCCGACCCGGCATTAGGCTCGGAAAGGCCGAGGCACCAGCGGATCTTACCGCTGGCGATGCCGGGCAGGTGCTTCTCTTTCTGTTCGTCCGTGCCATATTCCAGGAGCGTCGGCCCCACCATGGTCACGCCCATGCCTGCCATGAGGGGAATCGGGTTGTAGCCCCCGGCACGGCCGATTTCCTGGGAGATTACTCGCGCTTCTGCGGGGGTGAGGCCCGCACCGCCGTAGGCTTTTGGCCAGGTGGGGGCGCCCCAGCCTTGCCCGGCCAGTGCGTCGCGCCAGCGCTCAAGGGCCTGGGCCAGGTCACCGTCGCCGGCGCCTTCCATGGAAGCGGGTTGATCTTTGAGTTCCCGGGGGAAGTTGGCTTCCACCCAGCTGCGAACGGATTCGCGGAAAGCGTCGCCAGCGGCGCTGGTAGCGGTACTCATGGACAAGGTCTCCCTCGTTTAGCCCGTAGACAAAAAAAGGCCCGTTAAGCCCTCCCGATTAATAGTCAGAGCTTAACGGGTCCGGTGCGGAACGAAAACTCCAGCTAGCGGCCGTAGGCGGCGCGTTCGAAGGCGCAAAGGCCCGCGATGGCTGCCGGGTGGCAGAAGGGCAAGCGCTGGGTGGCCCAGACCCCGGCAAGGCCCGAGGCGCCGTCGAGCCAGAAGTAGCTATTGAACAGCCCAGCCCAGCTGAGGCTCCCGGCCTGCCGGCCGTGATCTCCCGGGCCCTCGTGGCGCAGGAAGCCGTAGCTCCAGCTGGCCTTGGAACCGAAGCCCATATCTGAATCTAGGCTCATCGCGGGAAGCACGCTGGTCATGGGCGTCACCGCTAGGGGGGCAATTTGATTCGCACCGAGCCGCGCCATCATGGCTTCGCTCAGGATGCGCTGGCCGTCGAGCTCGCCGCCCCGCAGCAGCGCCCGGAGGAAACGGCCGTAGTCTTCCAGGGTGCTGAAGAGCCCCGCTCCGCCGCTGGGATGTTGGGGCGCCGGGGGCATGCCCTGGAGGGCTGCGCCCTCGCCGACGTGGACCTTAGCCATGCCCGTCTCATCGGGGTTGAAGCTGGTTTGGGTCATGCCCAGAGGCTCAAAGAGCTGCTTGGCCAAAATGGTGTCCAGGCCCTCCCCGAGGACGGCCTCCAGGATTTGCCCAGCGATATCAATACCGATGCCGTAGCCCCAGGCGCTGCCGGGCTCGAACACCAGGGGTGCCTCGAGGCCCCCAACGGGGTCGGCGAAGAGGCTCGGCACTGCCCCCGCCTGCACCGCGGAGAGCACCGTGCCATTTAGGAATTCGTAGCTGAAACCGGAGCAGTGGGTCAGCAATTCATGGAGTGTCGGAGCCCGGGCCGGTGCCCGGCGCTGAAGGCTTCCATCGGCGCCAACCTCCATAAGCTCCAGGGAACGGCTCGGTAGGTAAGCCGTCATGGGGGCGTCCAGCTCGAGCGTGCCAGCTTCCACCTGCTGAAGCACGGCCACCGTGGCCAGGGGCTTGGTCATGGAGGCCAGGGCAAAGCGCGCTGCGGGTGTGGCGGCTTCGCCGCTGCTCCGGTCCAGGGTGCCCCGGGCGCCGAGGTAGCGGGTGCCGTCCCGGTCCCAGAGTCCTGCAAAAATCATGGGCAGGTCTGGGTCCTGGCCGTGGGCGTCTAGCGCGTGATCTAGGGCGTCAGTGATGCTCATGGTTAGCGAATCCCAATGGGGTTAATGATGGCCTGCACGGCGCCCTCAAAGCGCGGTTGGCCGAGGACGAAAAGGAATTCGTAGGCGGCGTCCGCGGCCAGATCCTTGGTTACTAAGCTCTCGAGGATATAGATGCCATTCTTTGCCAGAAGCTCGACGTGGACGGGAAAGGCCAGCGTGGGATCCTCGAAGGGCAGAGCCTCCACGGCCCAGCCATCGGAGCCCACGGCAATGACGCCGAGCTCCGCAAGATAGCGAGCACCGTCTAGTCCCAGGCCGGGCTCTCCGCTCATGAAGGCGGTGGGATCCTGTTTGGCCATGGCCGCCCAGCCGGTGTGGAATAGCACCACGTCCCCTTCTCGGAGCGTGATGCCCTGGGCCTTAGCCACGGCGTCGATCTCCGCGCGGTTGAAGGGCGTGCCCGCGGCGATGGGGTTTTGCTTAAACTGCCGGGTCATATCCAGGAGCACCCCTCGAGTCACCATAGGCGGCAGGGCGTGGGTGCCAAATTTCGTAAGGCCCTTGGGCGTCACGAAGGCTTCCGCCGGGGTGTTGTTGTAGTACACGTGTTCCTGGCCCATATGGCCAAGGCCATCGATCTGGCTGCCGATGCCCATCCAGGTCCGAAGCAAATCATCATTCCCCGTGGCCTTGTTTGCGCCCATGGTGGTGCCTGTGCCGTCCCCGGGCTGAAGAACGGTGATGTCGTAGGTGCGCGGGGCATAGGCCGGCGTGCTGCGCCCGGTGACGCCGCCCAGGGCGTAGGTTTTTCCCGTGGTAATGAGCTTGGCGGCCTCGAGGACCTTTTCCGGGCTCAGCCGATTGAGGGACCCCAGCGTATCGTCCGGGCCCCAGGGCGAGGGCGGCAGGGGCCCGTCGGCGGCAAGCCCGTGCCCGGCCAGCGTAAGCAAAAAGGCGGTGAAGCCGCCGCGAAGCGTATGGTTCATCGATTTATCCTCCCCAGGATGGTCGACTGCGAGCATACCTCCAGGGAGGGATGGGGCGAACCCCTAGGGGCCCAGGAACTCGCTGGCGTAAACGGGGAGGGCCGCAGCGCCGCCGGTGTGAATGAAGACCACGTCATCGGAGAGTCGATCCGCTTCTAGCAAGGCCAGAAGGCCCGCGAGGGCCTTTCCGCTGTAGACCGGATCGAAGAGTAGACCCTCCTGAGAGGCCAGGCGCCGTAGGGCCTGGACCATGGCGGCGGTGGGCTTCCCGTAACCCTCCCCAAGAAAGCCGTCGAGCACTTCGACGTCGTTGTCTGTTAAGCGAAGGGTTGGATCGAGGCGATCAAGCACCGCCTGGCCTAAGGTTTTGACCTCCGCCGCGATGGCCGCGCTATCGGTCTTATAAACATTGATCCCGAGCACTCGAGTCGCCAGCCCGGCATAGCGAAAGCCCGCCACGAGCCCCCCTTGGGTCCCGCCGGTGGAGGTGGCATGGATAACCGTCCCGGGGTACAGGCCCCGAGCTTTGAATTCCGCAGCGATTTCTAGGGCGCAGCGGGCGTAACCGAGAGCACCGACTTCGCTACTGCCCCCCGTGGGCACCACGTAGGGACGGTGGCCGGCCTCGGCCAGCTCGGAGAGGACGGTTTTCAGCATGCCCTCGGGCGTGCTATCGCGGGGCACGCGGTGGACCGCTGCGCCGAAGAGGTCGTCATAGAGCAGGTTGGCATTGCGGGCGTAGTCGTCGACCTGGCGCCCCACGGCGTCCCTCAAGATTAGGGCGCAAGCGAGGCCGCGACGAGCGCAGGCGGCGGCCGTTTGCCGAGCATGGTTGGATTGGAGCGCGCCGAAGGTCACGATGGCCGTCGCCCCCTGCTGCTCCGCGTCGGCCAGGAGGTACTCAAGTTTTCGCGTTTTATTGCCGCCAAAGGCCAGCCCCGTGCAGTCGTCCCGCTTCACCCAAACTCGCGGCCCCGTGGGCGTGGATTGGAGGCTCGCGAGGGGCTCGAGGGGCGTGGGGAGGTGGCCTAGGGTTACCCGAGGTAGGTCGTCAAAGTGCATCGGAGGCGTCCTTAAGGGGTTCGGCAAGCAAACGAAGTTCAAGGGGCTCTTCCAGGAGCGCATTTCGAACGAGAAAACGCGCCTCGAGCCAGGGCCCTCCAGGTGGCTCTGCGCCCTCCCTAGGCGGCGGCGGGATGATCAGGCGCCATTGTTCTTCGATGCGGGTGCCAGAGTTATTGGTCCGTTCCACGTAAAGCGTGTCCTTCTCCCAGGCCGCGAAGCGCAATACGGGATTTTCGCTATCGATCACCGAGGGCCTGCCGTCGGTGTAAAGGGGCGGCCGGGGATGGTCGTCAAAGCGAAAGTAGACGGCGCCGTCTTCCAGGGTGATGGCCAAGGTGGTCTCGGGTACCTGGAGATCTCGAAGCACCGCCTGGCCCCGGCCCCGGCGGAGCTCGCGCCGGGCGCCGCGGAGTGCTTTCTCGACGGCCTTCTGACTCTCCTCAAGGACACGCCAGCGCCCTTCAAAGCCCTCTGAACCCTCGGCCCAGGCGGCGCCAGCGAGGGCGGTGAGCGCAACAAACAGTATCCAGCGATGGCAGCGTAGGATCACGAGGCCAGGGCCTCCTCCGGTAGGGCGCCTAGGAGCACCTTGGCAAAGAGTAGGGGCGGGTAAAAGGCGGCCACCGTAGCGAGGGGTCCCTGGGCGGCGACGGCGAGCAGGAACCAAAGTATCAGGACGCCGGGCCGCTGGAGAGCAAACGGTAGGCGGGCCAGGGCAAGGGCGCCGAGGGCGCAGGCCACCGTGAGCCCCGCCCCGGTGCTCGCGGCGCCGGCCAGAAGGGCGAAGGCGAATAGGGGGGCGCTGTGGAGAAAGGCGCCGGAGACCGTGGCGCAGGGCCCCTGGCCTTCAGCGCCGGTCAGCCAGCGGTGGGCCCCGAGACGCCCCCGGCCCCAGGTGCTTAGAAGGATGACGCCGGCGAAGGCTTCGGCCACCAGCAGGGCCAAAAGGAGCCGAGGCAGTCCGGCCAACGCGCCTCCGGCTCCGAAACCGGCTAGGGCGCCGGCCATGGCCGCAAGGAGCAGTAGCGGGCTGCCCTCCCGTGCCGCCACGGTCCTAGCCTTCGGCCTTCAGGGCGCGCATGAGCGGGGCAGGGTCGAGGTATTCTTCGATGCGCGTGATGCGATCATTGACCACGGTGAAACGGATGGCCGCGGGCATGGTGATCTCCGTGCCCCCCTTGGTTTTCCCACGCATGGTATGGGCCTGCCAGAAACCATCTTCAGCGGCTTCTCGGCGGTGAACGTCGTAGCGAAGTTCCGGGAGTACGCCGGTCATCCAGGCCAGAGAGGCCAAGTTCGTATCCGCGTCCTGCTCGAGGCCATCGAAGTTGTGCCAAATTTTGATATCCGGCGCGTAGAGCGTGCGCACCGTATCCGCGTCTCCCTTCTCGAGAGCGGCGCAGAGGGTATCGGCTAGGGCGTGATGCGCTGGGTTCATTAAGGGGTCTCCGGGCGAGTGGTGACGAAAGGGCCATGCCATACTAGCGCTTCTCGCATCGTTAGGCAGGGGAGCGGATGCCATGGCCGAAGAGGCCTTTGGAGCACTGGGGGCGGAGCGCGCTCTAGGCGTGGCCCTGGCCGCAGCGCAGGCGGCAGGAGAGGCCGCCTTGCCCTATTTTCGCCAAGCGCCGGCGGTGATGAACAAGGCGGGCCCTGGGCGCTTCGACCCCGTCACCCGCGGCGACCAGGACGCGGAGCGCGCGATTCGGGCCGTGCTTCGAGAGGCTTTTCCCGATCATGGCCTTCGCGGGGAGGAAGGGGACGACGAGCGCCCGGACAGCCCCTACCAATGGATTATGGATCCCATCGACGGCACCCGAGCCTTTATTACCGGGCTTGTGCACTGGGGCGTACTGTTGGGGCTGGCCTATGAGGGGCAAACGGTCCTTGGGGTGATGCACCAGCCCTTTACGGAGGAGTTCTGGTGGGGCTATGGGGCTCAGGCCGGCTATCGCCGCGGGGCGCTTAGCCAACCGCTGCGCACCCGAACGGGCCTTTCCCTGGCGGAGGCCCACCTCGCGACCACCGATCCCTACCTCTTTCCCCCGGAGGAGGCGCCGGTCTTCCAGGCCCTGCGCCGCGCCACCCGCCACTGCCGCTTCGGCACGGATTGCTACGGCTACGGCATGCTCGCCCAGGGCCAGCTTGATCTGGTGCTGGAGTCAGGCCTGGCGCCCTGGGATATCGAACCGCTCCTGCCCATCATTCGCGGGGCTGGGGGCGTGGTAACCAGTTGGGACGGTGCCCCCACCCTCGGCTCCCGAGGTGCCGTGCTCGCCGCCGCGAACCCGGCTCTTCATGATGCGGCCCTCGCCCTGATTTCAGCCCCCTAAGGATTGTTTCATGAAGCTTGATGGTATTCGGGTTCTTGACCTGTCGCTCTTTCTCCCGGGACCCACGGCGACCCTCATGCTGGCAGACCACGGCGCTGAGGTGATTAAGGTGGAAAGCCTTGGCGAGGGGGAGCCGAATCGTCACATCGGGCAGCGCCGGGGGGATCGCTCGGTCTACTTCGACAACACGCATCGGGGCAAGAAGAGCCTCGCGTTAAATCTTAAGGATTCTCGGGGGCGAGCCCTTTTTCTGGAGCTGGCCCAGACTGCAGACGTTATCGTGGAGGCCTTCCGCCCGGGCGTGGTGAAGCGCCTAGGAGTGGACTACGACGCCGTTGCGGCGGTGAATCCCCGGATTGTCTATGCCTCGATCTCGGCCTTCGGTCAGACCGGCCCGCTGGTGGGGCGGCCCGCCCACGACCTGGCCGTGGAAGCGCTGGTCGGTCTTTTATCGAACAACGTGGACCGGGACGGTAGGCCTGGATTGCCGGCCATGCCCGCGGGGGACATGTTGGCGGCTGCCTACGCCGTGGCTGGCATTGCCATGGCCCTCTACCGCCGGGAGCAAACGGGGCGCGGTGACTACCTTGATCTGGCCATGATGGATTCCATTCTCTTCAGCATGCCGAACTCCATGGGCGCGGCCTTTGCGGAGCAGCGCCCGCCGGTGCCCGCCGAGGAGCGAATCTGGGGCGGCAACGCCTTCTATCGCATCTACCGTTGCAAGGACGGCCTTGACCTGGTTCTTGGAGGCGTGGAGATGAAGTTTGTGGAGGCATTGCTCGGCGCCCTGGAGCGCCCGGACCTCGTGCCGCTCTGCCGCAGCCCGGGATCTGGGCAAGCGCCCGTGGTGGCCTTCCTAGAGGACACCTTCGCCTCCGCGCCCCGAGCCCACTGGGAAGCCTTCCTCGCGCCCCTCGACGTGTGCTGGGCACCGGTGAATGACCTGCGCACGGCCCTCGATGAGCCGCAGCTGGCGGCTCGGGAGATGGTGCTTAGGGATGAGGCCGGTAAGGAGTTCCTGGGGGCGCCACTGAAGTTTCTGGAGGAGCCCCCGGCGCCGAAGCTAAAGAGCCCCGATCACGGCGGGCACAGCGCCGAGCTGGTCCGGGCCTTAGGGCGGAGCGAAGCTGAGGTGGCGGCGCTTCTCGCGGACGGGGTTATCGGTGCCTAGCTGCTATAGGCGTGGCTCGGGAGCCAGGTGGCCAGGGCGGGCCAGCGGTAGATGAGGGCGAGGCCCAGCAGCTGCAGCAGCACAAAGGGCACCACGCCCCGGTAGATCGTCCCCACGGTGACCTCCGGAGGGGCCACGCCCCGCAGATAGAAGATGGCGAAGCCTACCGGGGGCGTAAGGAAGGACGTCTGTAGGCACACCGCAAAGAGCACAGTGAACCACACCAGATCGAAGCCTAGGGTTTGCACCACGGGGGCCACCAGGGGCAGGACGATCAGAGTGATTTCGATCCAGTCGAGGAAGAAGCCTAGGATAAAGGTGGCCAGCAGGATCGTGAGGATGATGCCGTCCGGGCCAAAGGGCAGGCCCAGCAGCGTCCGATCGATGAGCGCGTCCCCCCCAAGGCCTCGCAGCACCAGGGAGTAGGCCGTCGCCCCCAGAAAAATGGCGAAGATGAAGGCCGTGGTGCGGGAGGTTTCCCATAGCACGTCCTTTAGCACGGGTACGTTTAGGCGCCCGTAGGCGGCGGCCAGGAGGAGGGCTCCGGCGGCCCCGACGCCAGCGGCTTCCGTGGGTGTGGCGATGCCGAAGAAAATGCTGCCAAGCACGGCGAAGATAAGCCCTAGGGGCGGCAGAATGGCGGCCCCCACCCCTAGGAGCACGGCCAGGGTCGGCGGCGAGGCGTCCTCCGGCGCCGGGGCGGCCTCTGGGTCAAAGTGGGCTCGAAGAAGCAGGTAAGCCATATAAAGGCCAGCAAGCATGAGCCCCGGCAGGAGAGCCCCGAGGAAGAGGTCTCCAGCGCTGATCGCGAGGCGGTCGGCCATGAGTACGAGCATGATGCTCGGGGGAATGAGAATCCCCAGGGTGCCAACGGCGGCGATGGTCCCGGCGGCGAAGTCGGGGCGGTAACGCTGGGCGAGCATGGCGGGCAGTCCTAGCAGAGCCAGGAGCACCACGCTGGCGCCGATGATGCCCGTCGAGGCCGCCAGTAGCAGTCCGATTAGGGCTACGGACAGGGCTAGGCCCCCGCGGCGGGCCCCAAAGAGCTTGACGAGATTGTCCATGAGTCGCTGCGCCATGCCCGAGCGATCCAGCATCAAGCCCATAAAGATGAACATGGGTAGGGCCACCAGCACCCAGTTGGTCATGACATCCCAGCTGCGCTCCACGGTCATGGAGGCGTAGGCCCAGTCCACCCCGGCCTCGATTATCCCAAAGCGCTCAAGAGTGATGGCTAAGGCCGTGAACAGGACGGCGAGCCCACCGAGGACCCAGGCCACGGGGAAGCCAGTGAAGAGTAGCCCCATGAAGGCCAGAAACATTAGGACCGCGAGGCCCTCGGCGGCGCTCACGAAGCCTCCTCCGGGTCCGGATCGGGTAGGGCCCGGGGCCAGGCGAAGAGCAGCGCGCAGCAGCGGCTGAGCCGGCCGAGCGCAGCGAGCAAGAGCAGGGCAAAGCCCAACGGTAAGGCGCTCTTGATTAGCCAGCGCACGGGAAGGCCCCCGGGGGCCTGGGAAATTTCTCCCGCGCGCCAAGATTCCGCTAAAAAGGGTCCGGAATAAAAGAGCACGAGCAGCAGGAACGGTAGGAGTAGGCCGAGAATGCCGTAAAGCTCGATCCAGCATCGCTGGCGAAGGGGCAGGCGAGCCTGCAGCACGTCGACGCGTACGTGATCATCCAGGGTGAGGCCCACGGAGAGCGCCAGGAGGAAGCCCAGGGCGTAGAGGTGCCACTGCAGTTCTTCAAGCTCTACCCGGCCCTGCCCGAAGACGTAGCGGAGGGTCACGTTCAGCACGATGACCGCCAAAAGGGCCAGCCAGAGCCAGGCCGCGGCGCGCCCGAGGCGCTGCAAAAAGCCGTCCACGGCCCGGGAGAAGGACGTGTGGGGGAGAGTGCTCACGGCGCCGCGTTAGGGGGGTAGGCCAGCGCATCCCAGACCGCGTAGCGTTCTGCAAAGCGCTGCTGGTTGGCGTAGACCCGGGCGAAGGTGGGGTCCGCGGCCGCTTCCTCGGCGAGCACGGTCTGAGCCGCGGTGCGCAGCGTTTCCAGCAGAGCCGGGTCGAGGACCCGCGTATCCACCCCTTCCTTTTGGAAGCGTTCGAGTACGGCGCCCTGAAGCCCCTCGGAGCGCGCCAGGTTTCGGGTCACCCCGGCGGTGCATGCGGTCTCTAGGGCGCTTTGGGTGGCCGGTGCCAAGCGGTTCCAGCGCTGAAGGTTCACCACCAGGTGGAAGGCCGTGAAGGGTTGGTGCCAGCCTGGGAAGTAGTTGATGGGGGCTACCCGGGGAAAGCCCAGTTTGTCGTCCACCACCGGAAGGGAATACTCGGTGGCGTCAATGGCCCCCTTTTCTAGCGCTTGGAAGAGATCGCTGCCGGGGATCATGGTGACAGAGGCGCCGAGGGCCTGGAGGGTTTTGCCCCCGAGGCCGGCGAAGCGAATTTTGAGGCCCTCGAGATCTTCTACGGTATTTATGGGCTTCCGAAACCACCCGGCTGTTTCCGGGCCGATGAGGCCGCAAAGGATCGGGTGAAGGCCCTGGTCGTGATAGACCCCCCGGGCCAGCTGTTCTCCCTCCCCCTCGTACCACCAGGCCAGATAGGCCCAAGGGGAAAGTCCGAAGGGTACGGCCCCAAAGAGGGGCGCCGCGGGGGTGCGACCTTGGTCATAGCCTAGCCAGGTATAGCCCGCAGGCACCTTGTCGAGACGCACCGCCTCCGTGATGGCAAAGGTAGAGACGATTTCCCCTGGTTCAAATACCTCAAGGGTCAGGGCGCCCGCGCTGCTCTCGGCCAGGGCGTCGCGCACCATGAGGATGTTGTCGCCGAGGGCCGGAAGCTGGGTGCCAAAGGCCACAGGGAGGCGCCAGCGAAGGGTCTCCTGGGCTGCGGTCCCCTCAGGGCGTTGCGCGAGGCTCTCAGCGCCGGGTAGGAGGCTGGCCGTGGCCAGGGCGGTAAAAAGCACGGCAAAGCTTATGCCGAGGGCGAAGGCCCGGCGGCTGACGCTGGGCGAAGATGATGACGACACGGCGCGCTCCCCCTTTCTCAGGCTTAGGATTCTCCCGAGGCGCCGAGGCCCTCGCAAGAGGCGCGCTGGAACACTCTGGTGAGGAGTTGTACAGCAGTTGTATTCCCCGGGGCGATCTCATACCCTCGCGGGGCTTTGTACAGGTTGTGTTCACGTACGCGCGATCGCAAAGTCCGTCATCGTCGTCGGGACCGCGAGGCAGTCCCGGGATCGCTTGGGCCGATTTCAAGATTGAGTGAGATAACGTCAAGGCGCCCTGGGTGGCGCCTCCTTCGTATCTGTAGGGGTAAAAACTGATGCTAATTGGTGTTCCGAAGGAAACCATTGCCGGGGAGATGCGGGCGCCGCTGGTCCCCGCCAGCGTGAAGAAGCTTGTGAAACTGGGTTTAGAAGTGGCAGTGGAAGCGTCCATGGGCGAAGCGGCCGGTTTTGCCGATGCGGCTTACGTGGAAGCTGGGGCGCGCATCGAGACCGATCGCGCAGCGCTATTGGGCGCAGCCGATCTGGTGCTTCGCATTCGAAAGCCTAGCGATGAAGACGTGGCCTTGCTGAAATCGGGCGCGATGCACGCGAGCTTGCTCGATCCTTTCAATGAGCGCGGGCTCATCGATGCGCTTGCCGCTAAGGGCGTGACGGCGATCTCCATGGAGATGGTGCCCCGCTCCACCCGGGCGCAAAAGATGGACGTGCTGAGCTCCCAGGCCAACCTGGCGGGCTATGTCACGGTCATGCTGGCGGCTCGCCAGATCAATAAGATTTTCCCCATGATGATGACGCCCGCGGGCACCATTTCCCCCGCTCGGGTGTTCATCATCGGCGCCGGAGTGGCGGGGCTTCAAGCCATTGCCACGGCGAAGCGCCTTGGCGCTCGGGTAGACGCCTTCGACACGCGGCCCGTGGTGGCCGAGCAGGTGCAATCCCTCGGGGCAAAATTTCTGGAAATCGACCTCGGGGATACGGGGCAGACGGACCAGGGCTACGCTCAGGAGCTCACGCCTGAGCAGCTAGAGAAGCAGCGGGAAGGCATGAAGGCCGCCATCGCCCAGGCCGACGTGGTGGTGACCACGGCTCAGGTCTTCGGGCGCCCGGCACCGCGCATTGTCGGCGCGGATATGGTCGCGGGCATGCGTCCCGGTTCGGTCATCGTTGACATGGCCGTTGAAACCGGGGGTAACGTCGAAGGCTCGAAGGTGGGCGAAGTGGTCGACGTCAACGGCGTGAAGATTATCGGCCTGGGCAATCTGCCTAGCGAAGTCGCCCAGAATGCCTCGGAGATGTTCTCCGCGAACCTCTTCAATCTTGTCGATGAGTTCTGGGATGGGGAAGCCAAAAGCTTCGGCCTCGATCTTGAGGACGACATTCTAAAGAGCTGTGTCATCACCCACGATGGCGCGATCGTCAACGAAACCATCAAGAACCTATAGGGGGAGATCGGCTCATGGAAGCGGTATTTCTGTCATTCATTCTTATGCTGTCCATCTTCCTCGGCTTCGAGCTGATCTCGAAGGTGCCGGCCACGCTGCATACCCCGCTCATGTCCGGTGCGAATGCGATTTCTGGCATCACGGTGCTCGGGGCGCTCGTCGCTGCCGGTGCCGACAATAGCGAGATGGCCACCTGGCTTGGGGGCGCGTCCGTATTCTTTGCCGTCATTAACGTTGTGGGCGGCTACATGGTCACGGACCGGATGCTGGCCATGTTCCGGAAGAAGCCCACGGGAGACGCAGCATGAACCTGAGTGCTGAACTGGTTAACTTCGCCTACATCATTTCTGCGGCCCTGTTCATTCTGGGCCTAAAAATGTTGGGACACCCGGACTCTGCCCGCCGGGGTAATCTTTATTCGGCCGTGGGCATGGCCCTCGCGATCATTGTCACCCTGCTCGCGGATAGCATCGTCTCCTTCGAGGTTATTGCCCTCGCTGCCCTAGGCGGTACGGTGGTCGGTGCGCTCGCGGCGCGCCTCGTTGCCATGACCTCCATGCCGGAGATGGTGGCCCTCTTTAACGGCTCCGGTGGGGCAGCGTCCCTGCTCGTGGGCTGGGCAGCCCTTTATGACGAAATCCTTGGGAACTCCGCGCCGTCTACTTTTATTCTGGTCACGATCATCCTTTCAATCCTGATCGGCGGCGTTACGGCGTCCGGAAGCCTTATCGCCTACGGCAAGCTGTCGGAGCGCATGACCACGGCTGCGATCGTGTTTGCGGGCCAGCGGGTCGTGAATTCCTTGATCCTCGTGGGGATTGTGGGCTCCTCCGTGATGTTCTGCCTCGAGCCGGCCCTGGGCTCCCAGTGGTTCTGGGTACTTCTGGCGCTGTCCCTCGTGCTCGGGGTCATGGCGGTGATCCCCATCGGCGGCGCCGATATGCCCGTGGTGATTTCCCTGCTCAACAGCTACTCGGGCCTTGCGGCCTGTGCCGCAGGCTTTGCCATTAACAACAACCTCCTGATCGTAGCGGGTTCGCTGGTTGGGGCGTCCGGGATCATCCTCACCAACATCATGTGTAAGGCCATGAACCGGTCTCTCGCAAATGTCCTCTTCTCTGGGTTCGGCGCAGCGAAGGCAGCGACCAAGGTGGAGGGTGAGGTGAAGCCCATCGTCGCTGATGACGCCTTCCTCATTCTCGAGGCGGCCCAGTCCGTGACCTTCGTCCCGGGTTACGGCATGGCCGTGGCCCAGGCGCAGCACGTTGTGCGGGAACTTGGGGAGCTGCTTGAGAAGAACGGCGCGGAGGTGAACTTCGCCATTCACCCCGTCGCGGGTCGTATGCCAGGGCACATGAACGTGCTACTCGCCGAGGCCAACGTCAGCTACGAGCAGCTGGTGGAGATGGACGACATTAATCCCCGGCTACCGAACACAGACGTCGTGGTGGTTATCGGGGCCAACGACGTGGTTAACCCGGCGGCCCGGGAGGACGAGAACAGCCCGATCTATGGCATGCCCATCATCAACGTGGACCATGCACGTACTGTGTTCGTGCTGAAGCGCTCCATGGGCTCGGGCTTCTCCGGCGTAGACAACCCCCTGTTCTTCAAGGAGAACACCCGCATGCTCTTTGGCGATGCGAAGCAGTCCATTTCCGCGCTGGTGGCAGAATTTAAGAGCTAGCCCCAGCGCGCTTTCGCATGTTTTGAAAGCCCCGCTTTGCGGGGCTTTTTTCGTTTGTTTAAAGCGGGTTCGGGTTAGCCGTCGTGGCTCAGAATCATGAAGGTTCCGTAGGCCCGGGCGAGGGTTTTGCCCCCCAGCTCTAGGCGGCTTTCGAGGCTCGCGGTGCGGCGCCCAAGGTGCACCAGCTCCGTGACGCAGCGCACGGTCCCTTCCTTAGCCGGGCGAAAGTAGGCGATTTTGATCTCGATGGTGGCGCAGTAGTGGCCCGCGGGAAGGGCCTCCATAAGCGCGCCCCCCATGCCCGTGTCGGCAAGGGTGTAGAGCACGCCGCCATGCACTACCCCGTTGGGGTTGAGGTGCTTTTTTTCCAGGGTCAGTTCCGTGACGCATTGCTTCTCCGTGCGTTCCGAGACGGAAAAGCCGACGAGATCGGCGAAGGGGTGTTCTAGGGGCATGGTAGGTCCTAAAGCTTAAGGCCGAGGCGCGCCCACTGTTCCTCCGGGGCGTTCACGGCGTGAAGGGCCTGGCTCAGCAGATCCAGGCTCTGCTGTTCCTGGGCCGTGCCACACAGGTTGTGGGCCTCCTCGGGATCATTCTCAAGATCGAACAGCACGTGCTGATCCGGTTTCATGCCCAGGGCCCAGTAGGGCAGGGGATCCCCGGGGGCGAAGGGCTGGCGCAGCACGGGAATGGTGGCGCCGGGCATGAAGTCGATGAAGGCCCGGTGATCCGGCTCCGGGAGCCGCAGGGAGGCCATGCCGCGCACGGGCATGGTGGACCAGCGATTCGACCAGAGGGACAGGGGCAGGTTGCTTGGGTCCACTGGCCCCCGAGCATACTTGTAGCGCCCATCGGTAATTTGAACCCAGCGCCCAAACACCCCAGCTAAGGCCCAATCGCGGGTTTTTCGTGAAGGGTTCGCAAGGGCTGGCAGCAGAGAGGCGCCGTGCCCTTTCTGGCTAGGGGTGAGATCAAAGAGATCGCAGAGGGAGGCGTGGATATCCACCGTGGTGCTCAGGTGGGGGTAGCGTCCCGGGGCGATGCCCGGGCCCTGGATCATCAGTGGAATGTGGGAGAGGGGCTCATAGTGCGGGACCCCGGGCTTGCCAAAGAGATCCCGCTCGCCCAGGTAGTGACCGTGGTCCGTAGTGATGATCACCATCGTATCTTCGCGGCGCCCCGTTTCTTCAAGGGCGGTCAGCACCTTCCCAAGCCAATGGTCGATCATGCTGAGCTTGGCGCCGTAGTTATTGCGCACCTGGCGCCCTTCGGTTTCCGTGATGCGTCCTCGGGCCACGGCGTCAATGGCGTAGGGCGGCCAGATGATGCGCTCCCCGTCCACGGGTTCGCCGTAGCGGCTGGCCCAGGGCTCGGGGGTATCGAAGGGTTCGTGGGGGTCAAACTCATCAACCAGCATAAAGAAACGATCATGGTGCGGTGCCTGGCGTCGCAGCCAGTCCGCAGCGGCGGTCATGGTTTTCGGCCCGGGGTAGTCCGCCTCTTCCCGAAAGTAGGTCCGGGTAAGATCGTAGGCGTGTCCGTGGCCCCGGCGCGCGGGCAGGGCTGGGGCTCCGCTCCAGGTGGGATCTTCAGCGGTGCGCCAGGGATCACCCTCGTGGCCCCGAAGGTATTCCCAGGCCGTGAAGTCACAGTGATAATTCTCGCCGCCGCTCTCAAAAAGATGGGGGTGATCGCTTACGAGCATGGTAGTGACCCCGGCCCGTTCGAGGTCCCGGGTGATCGGCGCCTCCCAGAGCTCGATGGAGCCCCAGGGCCGCCAGAGGAAATCTTGAACCCCGCAGAGCATGTCGTGCCGCGCAGGCATGCAGGGGAGCGACCCTACCTGGTGTTGGTCGAAGACGAGTGCGTTCTCAGCGAAGGCATCGAGGTTAGGGGTATCGAATTCCTCTCCCCCATAGGCCCCAAGCAGATGTCGATTAAGGCTATCAAGGACTATTAGGACGGCGTTCTTAGCGACGGTCACGGTGTACCCCTTCCTGAAGGTAGGCCGGTATTTGCTGCGTAGATCACGAGGATACGCTTGGGCGTAACGAGATAACGTGCCCCCATCAGTACAAGGCGTCCGAGGCTCAAGCGAATGGCGCGAACATCCAGTGGTGTGTGCGGCGCCAAATCTCCATAGCGGGCTTGTAGGGTGAAGCATCCATAGCGAAACCCTAGGGTAATGCCCCGGGGCGCCCCGATCCTTGGATCCTTGGCGAGGAAGCGCCCCAGTTGGCCTGCGAGCATGATGATGTCGATAAAGAGTTCCTGCGGCTTCGCGTCCAAGGCCGCCTTGTTTCTAACGCGTAAAGCTACACCGCGAAGGCCGAGGCGATGCCTTAAGGTGTCCGTGATGGGAATGTGGGAAAAGGCGAGTGCGTAGAGTTCGGCTTCCACCGATTGCAAATCACTCAGCGCCTCCTGTATCAGCGTGGAGATACGTTCTTGGCTTGCCTTCGAGAGCTCTGGGCGCAGGATCAGCAGCACGGCGCTCAGCTTCTGCATGGCGGTATTGTGAAGCGTCTGGGCGAGGGAGGCCTTCGCGTTGAGGTCGTGACGATGGATTTCTTGGGCAACGAAACGATATTGAGCGGAGTCAAGGGCTTTTGAGGAGCGCGGCAGGGGAAAGGTAGACTTGGTCCAGGCAAGCGTTTGAATCCGCAACGGGGTTGATTGATTTGCATACGGGCTTGGAAAGAATGAAAGCGCACAGGGAGGTGCTACGCAAGTGATCGAGTCGATTTTAGTTGTCGAAGACCAGGCGCTGCTCCGAGAAACCTTCGTTAATGTGCTTCGCAATGAAGGTATTTCCGAGGCGCTTTATGAAGCCCAGGAAGGCGAAGAAGCAGTGCGGGTTGCCAAGGTGTTGCAGCCTTCCCTGATTCTTCTGGATATCGAGCTACCGGACGGCTCCGGTTTCGACTTTTACCCTCGAATAGGGGCGGTGGCGCCGGAAAGCGTAATCGTCTTTTTGTCCATGCATCGTTACGCCGTGTTTGCAATCAAAGCTTTTGCCCTAGGCGCGCGGGGCTACTTGACGAAAAGCATGCCCTTTGACCAGGTCATTGTCGCCCTTCAAAAAGCCATGGCTGGGGAGCAGGTTCTCGATCCGGCGATCTCCCCTGAGGAAGTGGATGAGGGACTGCAGCGGCAACGAGCGGCCGTTTTCGACGAATGGCCCCCGCGGCAGCTTCAGGTGTTGTCCTGCCTTTTGTCGGGGCAGGGGGCATCAACGATCGCCACCGATTTGGGATTATCAGAAAAAACCGTGGAAAGTTATCGATCGAAGATTTTCCGACAGCTCGGCGTGAGCTCTTCTCCAGAGCTCATTGTTAAAGGGCGGGAAGAGGGATTCGCTTTGCTGGTTCCCATGCTCCGGGCTGCGGTTTCCTAGGGCAGGGTTATGATTCCGCGGCGCGTTGCTTTCGTGGATGACAATGAGGCTGTCAGGACGGCCCTCGCTCACGCCCTGGGAGCCCTTCCAGAGATCAAGCTGGTGGCCGCGCTGGAAGGTCCAGCGGAGCTTGAGCAGCTGGTGAGTGCAGCCCCCGAACTGGTACTTATCGATTTCCACTTGCTCGGCGTGCGAGGCGACACCTTCGCCGAGGTCGTTAAAGCTAGGCTACCTGCGGCGTCCATCTGGCTGATGACGGCCAATCGACGAGGCATCGAGCCCTCCTCTTGGCACATGATAGAGAAGGGCGAGCTTTTTGAGGCGCTCAAGGGGTGGCTGGCTTAGCCTAGGAGACGCCCTTAATCGCGTCTTCTCCATAACGTGCTTGGAGCCGGCGCATGCCACCAAGCCAGCGATCGTAGTCTGCCGTCTTGCGCTGGAGATAGGTTTCCACCTCCGGGTGAGGAAGGATGAGGAAGCGTTCGGCCCGAAGGCCCTCGACCACAACGTCCGCCACCGTTTCCGGGGCCATGATGCCGTCAACGCCAGCCACGCCGCCTTGTTCCGTCCCCGCGATCATGGGCGTATCCACCGCCTGGGGGCAGAGCACGGAAACCTTTAGTCCCTCATCCCCATGGGTAATCGAGAGCCATTCCGCCAGGGAAACCGCCGCGTGCTTGGTGACCGCGTAGGTGACGGAGCCAATCTGAGATAGGAGGCCTGCGGCGGAAGCCGTATTCAGCAGGTAGCCGCCGCCCCGGGCGACCATGCGCGGCACTAGGCTGCGGGCGGCAAAGACGTGGGCCATGAGGTTGATGTCGATGATGGTGCGCCAGTCTTCCGTGCCGGTGTCGATGCCCCGACCTAGGCCGATACCCGCGTTCGAGCAAAAGAGGTCAATCGGACCCTGAGCGCTTTCGATTTGGTCGATGAGCGCTTCTACGGCGTGCTCATCTCGCAGATCCGCGCCGTAGGCTAGGCCCCCAACCTCGGCGGCTACGGCCTGGGCGCCGGCGTCATTGCGATCAACGATGGCAAGAGCCTTCGGCCCCTCTTGGGCAAAGCGTCGGGCCAGGGCCGCTCCGATGCCGCTGGCGCCGCCCGTAATCACCACCACCTTGTCCTTGAGTTCCATGCGATTACCCCCGCGAAAAAGGAAGCAGTGTGCCACTTCCCTGAGCGGGAGGCCTAGGCATACCGGTGAGCCAGGAGGCTTTTCTGCGGCGGGGAACGCGCTATTATGAGGCACCGCTCACCTTTCCCCCGAAGGAGCCCCCATGGAAGACGTCGAAAAGCTTTCCCAGTCAGAGCGCATGCGCCTTTCAAATAAAGAGGCCTGGACGCAATGGGCCGTGGACGTGACGAAGAGCCCCTACGATCTGCCTTTAGAGAGCCTCAACCCTGGCCACCCCATGCTTTTCGAAGCGGACGCCTCCCTGGCTTATTTCGAGCGGCTGCGGAAGGAAGATCCCGTGCATCGCTGCGAGAACAGCCAGTTCGGGCCCTATTGGTCTGTGACGCGCTACCAAGACATCATGGCCGTGGACACGAACCATAAGGTGTTCTCCTCCGATTCCCGGAAGGGCGGCATCCAGCTCGGGGGCGTCGCGGATCCGGACCCCGATCCCACCTTCCACTTGCCCATGTTCATTATGGAAGATCAGCCCAAGCACGATGAGCAGCGCAAGGTGGTGGCGCCCATGTTCACCCAGCGGGAGCTGGCGCGCCTGGAAGGCCTGATCCGTGAGCGCGCCGTGGCCATCCTTGAAAACGTGCCCGTGGGGGAGACCTTCAACTGGGTTCGCCACGTGTCCGTGGAGCTCACCGGGCAAATGCTGGCCACCCTGTTTGACGTGCCCCAGGAGGATCGGCACAAGCTGATTCACTGGTCTGACGTGTCCCAGTCCATCGGCGACCCCGACGTCTTCGAAACCCCGGAAATGGGCTTTGCGGAGCTGTGGAAGTGCTGGGAATACTTTGATGCTGTCTGGAAGGAGCGGGCCGCGCGCAATCAGCCGGGCTCGGATCTCATCTCCATGCTGGTGCACGGAGAAGCTACCAAGAACATGCCGCCGAACGAGTACCTTGGCAACGTGCTGCTGCTCATCGTGGGCGGCAACGACACCACTCGGAACTCCATTTCCGGCGGCGTGCTGGCCTTGAACCGCTTCCGCGGCGAATACGACAAGCTCAAGGCCAATCCGGGCCTGGTCCCGGGCATGATCCCAGAAATCATCCGTTACCAGTCCCCGGTCGCGCACATGGCGCGGACGGCCATGGAGGATACGGAGCTTGCTGGCAAGCAGATCAAGGCCGGCGACAAGCTGGCCATGTGGTATGTCTCCGGTAACCGGGACGACAGCCAATTCGAGGCGCCCAACGACTTTCAGATTGAGCGTCCCAATGCCCGAAGCCACGTGGCCTTTGGCTATGGCATCCACCGCTGCCTCGGCAATCGGCTTGGGGAAATGCAGCTGCGGATCCTCTGGGAAGAGATCATGAACCGCTTCGAAGACATTGAAGTGGCGGGTGATCCCGTCTACCTGCGTTCCAGCTTCATCCGCGGTATTCGCGAGCTGCCCGTGGTGGTACGCCGGAAGTAGGACCCAGATGCGCGAAGCGCTGGCCTTTTTCCGGCGCTTCGCGTACTTTTGCGCCCCCGCGTTGGGGCTCCCCGGGTTGTTTGTGGGAGGACCGCTCAAAGCGGGCATAGTTCAATGGTAGAACCTCAGCTTCCCAAGCTGATGATGCGGGTTCGATTCCCGCTGCCCGCTCCACCTTTCTCCTACCCCTTCTGCCGCGCCAACTCCTCCTCGATCAGCGCACGATAGAGCGTCTGGATACGTTGGGTGATGGGCCCCGCGCCGGGCGTGCCGTCGCCAAGAACGATGCCATCGATGCTGTGCACCGGCGTTTGGGCGCCGAAGGTGCCGGTGAGGAAGGCTTCGTCCGCGCTTAGGGCCTCCTGAAGGGAATAGTTCTTCTCGAAGGCGGGAATACCGTGGCGGCGGCACAGCTCAAGCACCTTTCGCCGGGTGATGCCGTTCATGCAGTAGTCCCCGGTGGAGGTCCAGACCTCGCCCCGGCGTACGATAAAAAAGTTGCAGGCGTTGGTGGTGTTCACGAAGCCGTGGGGGTCGAGCATGAGGCCTTCGTCGGCGCCGGCGGCTTCCGCTTGTAGGCAGGCCAGCACGCAGTTCAGCTTCGAGTGGGAATTGAACTTGGGGTCCTGGGCGTGGGGCAGGCCGCGGACCTGGGGCACGGTGGCCAGGCGAATGCCCTGGCTTTGCAGGCCCTCCGCGGGACGGGAATGCTCCGCGATGATCACGATGGTGGGGCCGCTCTGGGACAGCTGGGGGTGCTGGAAGGGCCGGCGCTTCGGGCCCCGGGTCACCATGAGCCGGGCGTGGGCATCGTCGGTCATGCCGTTGGCCGCGGCGGTGGCTTCGAGGGCGGCGCGAAGGTCTGCCTGGGTCAAGCCGATATCCAGCTTGACCGCTTTGCAGCTATCGAAAAGCCGATCGAGGTGCTCGTCGAGAAAGGGCCAGACGCCGCCGTGGAGCCGCAGCCCCTCCCACATGCCGTCACCCAGCAAAAAGCCCGAGTCGTAGACCGACACCTTGGCCTCGGCCCGGGGCACCAGTTCCCCGTTGATCCATATCTTGATGGTCTCGTTCCGAGCGTCTAAGGCCGCATCGTGGGTGCTCAGGCCGCCGGTGGGATCGGAAAGGCTTGGGCTCATGGCGTGCGCTCCGCAGCAAAGGTGTTTGGGGGAAGGGCGTCGGCGGTTATGAGCTGGCCCTCGTGGAAAAGTAGATTCTGGTCCCGGCGCCACCGGGCGACTTCCGCCGCGTCGGCTGGGGGCGTGAAGCGGCCGAGGGCGGCGTACAGCAGATCCAGCACCATGGCGAACCAGTTGGCGATGGCAAAGGGCGCGTAGAGCAGCGTTGGTACGCCGAGGGTACTGGTGACGAAGAGCCCCCCGGCGTTCCAGGGAATAAGCGGGGAGGACAGCGTGCCCCCATCCTCGAGGGTGCGGGAGAGGTTCACGCCGCTGTACCCCGCGCCTCGGAATACGGGGGCGAAAAGCCGTCCATTCACCGCCAGGGTGACAAAAATGTTGCTCGCCACATTAAGCCCGAGGGTGGAGAGAAAGGCCGCCGCAAAGAGGCGAAAGCGGCTGTGCAGGCGATGGATGAGGGCGTTCAGAATGCGATCGAGGCATCCCGTGGCTTCGAGGAGGCCGCCGAAAATCATCGAGACGAAGATCAAGAGGATCACCCAGGTCATGGACAGAAGCCCGCCCTTGGCAAGGAGCGTATCCACCAGCGGTTCTCCCGTAGATGGTTGGTAGCCTTCCATCAGCGTCCGTAAGAGCGTGGCGACTGTTGCGTCCTGAATGAGCCAGGCGACGAGGGCGCCAGCGATCACCCCGGAAAAGATGCCTGGCAGGGCGGGCATGCGAAGAAGTGCGGCCGCAAGTACCACCGCGGGCGGCAGGGCCAGCAGGGGATGGAAGACGAAATGCGATTCCAGCGTCGCGCGCAGCAGCGCCACCGTGCTGTCGTCTAGGGCGCCGCCGGCGCTGCGACCCAGGAGGCCGTAGGCGCGTAGCGCCACGAGGAAGGCTGGTAGCGTGGTCGGCAGCAGGTTCCGGATATGGGCGTAGAGGTCCGTGCCCACCATGGCTGCGGAAAAGTTGGTGCTGTCAGACAAAGGCGAGAGCTTATCCCCGAACCAGGCGCCGGAGACCACGGCGCCGGCGGTCATGGCGGCGGGAATGCCTAGGCTTTCTCCCGCGCCTAGGAGGGCCAGGCCCAGGGTGCCCACCGTGCCCCAGGAGGTGCCCACGAGCAGGGAAACCATGGCGCAGGCCAGGCAGGCCACGGGCAGGAAGAGGGCCGGATCAAGCAGAGCCAGGGCCGCGAGGGTCAGCCAGGGCACGGTGCCGCAGAGGATCCAGGTGCCAATGAGGAGGCCCACGGTCAGCATGATCCCCATCACCGGAACGGCACTGCCCACGGCCTGAGCCATGGCCTTTTCCATGGCCTGCCAGCGGTGGCCCCGAAGGCTCCCGAGGGCGGCGGTGATGGCAATGCCGAAAATAATGGGCACGTGGGGCGGTCCGCCCCCGGCTACGCGTAGCTGGTAGGTTAAGAGGCCCAGAGTCAGGACAATGGGGGCCCAGGCGCCAAGAAGCGAAGGCGGTTTAAGGCTGTGCACGGCGATGTTCCTTGGCCCCGGAAGCCTTGAGTATACGAGCCTCCAAGGCCCGCTGGCCTTTTTTCCGGCCCTCCCTTACCGTCAAGGCTGCGCGGCTCGCGCGATCGATTCTGCCTACGAGGAAGTTCGACATGGTTCTCCCTGCGAGTATTCAAAAGCTTATCCGGGCCTTGCTGCTCCTCGGAGCTGTGCTGGCGCTTCCCGCCCTGGCTTCGGTCGAAGAGATCGTAGGTTTCAAGCGCTATAGCGATACCTTTTCCAGCGCCGGCCAGCCAACGGTGGAGCAGCTCCCAGCCATCAAGGCAGCCGGCTTTGAACGCATCATCTATCTGGCCTTCAGCGATAACCCCGGGGCGCTTCCGGACGAGGACCGCCTCGCCTTCGCCCAGGGTTTAGGCTTTGCCCATCTGGCTGTGGATTTTGCGAATCCTGCGGTGGCAGATTTCCGCGCCTTTGCGGGACTCATGGCAGCGCGGCCCGACGCGCCTACGCTGGTGCATTGCCAGGTGAATTACCGCGCTTCGGCCTTCTCGGCCCTCTATCGGATTATTTACCTTGGGGTGCCGGCGGAAGAGGCCTTCGCCGCCATGGGAACGGTCTGGGATCCCCAGGACCATCCCCAGTGGATCGATTTCATTCGAGCCGTGCTTGCGGACGCGGGGCGCCTCGACGCCTGCGGCCCCTGCGAGCGCGCTGACCAAAAGTCCTGAGCCAGGAGCCCTCATCATGTGTGATCAAGACACCCTAGAAGACGGGCGGCGCTATGAGGCGGCCGCGGCCCTGTCGCGGCGCCGCTTCTCCGCCCTGTCCCTCGGCGCGGCGCTGGCCCTGACTCTCCCCGCTTCGGTGCGGGCGGCGCCGGTGCAGACGCGGCGCGTGGTGATTCCTGGGGCCGACGGCCCTTGCGACGCCGTATTTTCCGCGCCGACCACTGGGTCCGCCCCGGCGGTCTTGGTGTGGCCCGATATTCTCGGCTTACGCCCGGCTTTCGAAACCATGGGGCAGCGCCTTGCCGAAGCAGGCTATGCGGTGCTGACGGTAAATCCTTACTACCGTAGAGCCCCTGCGCCGGTGGTGCAGGCCGGGGCTCAGTTTGGGCAGGAGGCGGTACGGGCGCGGGTCCTACCCCTCTTTCGCAGCTTGAGCGCGGAAACAACCATGGCGGATGCAAGGGCCTTCGTGGATTTCCTTGATGCCCAGCCCGAGGTGGATAGCGCAAAGCCCGTGGGTACCACGGGCTACTGCATGGGCGGCCCCATGGTATTGCAAAGCGCTGCGGCGCGGGCCGATCGCATCAAGGCTGGCGCCACCTTCCATGGGTCTCGCATGGTCGCGGAGGGAGAGGGTAGCCCCCACCACCTGATTGCGCAGAGCGACGCGCGCTTTCTTATGGCGATTGCCGAAAACGACGATGCCCGGGCGCCGGAGGATAAGTCCGTGCTGAGGGCGGCGCTGGAAGCAGCGGGCCGTCCGCACGAAGTGGAGGTCTACGCCGGTGCGAGCCACGGCTGGTGCGCCATCGATTCCGCCGTGTACCACCCGGAGCTCGCCGCCCGCGCCTTCTGGCGCCTCCTCGACACCTTTAAGGTCGCGCTGGCCTAGGGCTGACGTGAAAAAACGTCCCCTGGGGTAGACACGGGGGCAAAAGGTGAGGCTAGAATCACGTTTTGCAGCGTTCGGGCCATCGGGGTCCGACACACACTAAGGGATTCACTATGTCCAAGCTGATCTTCATCACCCACGACGGCGCGCGGCATGAGCTTGATGGCACGGAAGGAATTTCCGTGATGGAAAATGCTGTGCAGAATGGCGTGCCGGGGATTGACGCGGACTGCGGCGGACAGTGCTCCTGCGCCACCTGCCACGTGTTCGTGGAAGAGGCTTGGGCCGACAAGTGCGGCGGTCTTGAGGATATGGAAGAGTCCATGCTGGATCTCAACCCCGAGCGCCAGCCCACCTCCCGCCTGTCCTGCCAGATTATCTACACCGATGCCCTTGACGGGCTGACGGTGCACATCCCGGAGTTCCAGGGCTAAGCACCCCTCGGAAGGCCCGGGTTCTCCGGGCCTTTCTAAACCACCGAGCTCAGCAGAAGGCCCAGCAACAGCAGGGGCCCGAAGCGGCGCGTGTGGTCGAAGCCGTAGGCAACAAACCACAGGGGCCACTGGGCTTCCGAGACCCCTTCGGGCCGGCTTTCCGGCCGGGGCGCACGCGTGCATTGCACGAGGCGCCAAGCGCTGGGCAGGCTGAGCAGGGCCAGCAGGGTTGGCCACGGCAGGTGGCCCGTCACGCAGGCCAGGATCAACACCGGAAATTGAAGCACCGTGAAGGCAGCCAGCACGCCCCGGGAAGCGCGCTCCCCGAGGCGCACCGGCAGGGTTCGCACGGCCTTTTTCCGATCCAGGTCAGCCTTATCGATGTGCTTTCCGAAAATGACAATGGAGGGCCCCAAGCCCAAGAGTACGCTAAGCGTTAGGCCGCCAAGGCTAAGCGTCTCTGCAATAGCGTACTGCGTGCCCAGCACCATAAGCGGCCCCCAAACCCAGAACACGGCCCCTTCCCCCAGGCCCCACTGCTTCATGGGCCAGGTGTAGAACAGCAGGCACAGCGCCCCAGGCAGGAGGGGCCAGAGCAGCCCCGGACCCCGAAGGGCGAGCAGCGCAATGGCCACGAGCGCCGCGGCGCCGCCGGTGACGACCAGCACCCGGAAGAACGCAGTCTTACTAATCAGCCCCTGCTCAAGGGCGTGGACCCCGTAGCGATTCCGGAAGTAGTTGCCCTTATCGAGGCCCCGGTGGCTATCGGTGGCGTCGTTCAGCAGATTATTCGTGGCATGGGCCAGCAACAGCCCGAGGACCGTGAGCCCCCAGAGCATGGGGTCGGGGTAGGGACCGAGACCATGCTGCGCTTCATGAAGGGTAAGAAGCCCGGCGCCCGCAGCGGAAGAGAAGGTCATCACCAGCACCGGCGCGCGAATCATCACCAGCCAGCGAATCCAAAGGGCCGTGCTGTCCCAGCGCGTTTGCTCTGCGCGGGGCATGGCCGTGAGGGCTTCTCGAAGCGAGAGCCCACCGTCGGCTGCGAGCGCAGCCTTCGAGGTTGTCATGAATCAATCCCTAAACCGCGCTGGAAAGCCGCGGTTATCCCCCATCCCAGCGATGAGCATGGGATGGGGGCGGGGTGAGGTCAAGGGCTGATCAGCCGCCCGCGGCGACCTTGGCCTTGAACTCCCGGCGGCGACGCATGAGCGTGGCCTCCGTGTAGCCGTTTGGCTCCTTCACGCCGTCGAAGATGAGGTCCATGGCCGCCTGGAAGGCTACGGAGTCTTCGAAGTTCGGGGCCATGGGTCGGTAGGCTGCGTCCCCTTCGTTCTGCCGATCGACGATGTCTGCCATGCGCTGCATGGTTTCCACCACCTGCTGCTTATCCACCAGGCCGTGGAGCAGCCAGTTGGCAATATGCTGGCTGGAGATGCGCAGCGTGGCCCGGTCTTCCATGAGGCCCACATCATTGATGTCCGGCACCTTGGAGCAGCCCACGCCCTGTTCTACCCAGCGCACCACGTAGCCGAGGATGCCCTGCGCGTTATTGTCGAGCTCCCGCTGGCGCTCTTCGGCGCTGAGAGCCCGGTCCCCGAGGAGGGGCGGAGACAGAATGGCTTCGAGGGCCGCGGGGGTGCGCTTTGCAATCTCGTCCTGCCGCGCCCGCACGTCCACCTGGTGGTAGTGAAGGGCGTGGAGCGTGGCCGCCGTAGGGGAGGGGACCCAGGCACAGTTGGCGCCCGCTTCCGGGTGAGCCGCCTTCGCCGCCATCATGCCCGCCATCTCGTCGGGCATGGCCCACATGCCCTTGCCGATTTGCGCGTGCCCCGCGAGGCCGCAGGCCAGGCCCATGTCCACGTTCCAATCTTCGTAGGCGAGCATCCACCGCGCCCCTTTGATTTCGGGCTTGGGGATCATGGCGCCGGCGCGCATGTGGGTGTGGATTTCATCGCCCGTGCGATCCAGGAAGCCCGTGTTGATGAAGATGACCCGTTCCTGGGCGGCCTCAATGCAAGCTTTCAGGTTAACCGTGGTGCGGCGTTCCTCGTCCATGATGCCGATCTTCAGGGTGTTCGGCGCCAGCCCCAGCACCGCTTCAATGCGGGAGAAGAGGTGCACGGAAAGGGCCACCTCTTCCGGCCCATGCTGCTTGGGCTTCACGATGTATACGCTGCCCGCGCGGCTGTTGCGCAGGGACCCCGTCCCCTTCAGGTCGTGTATGGCGGCCAGCGCTGTGATCATGCCGTCCACAAAGGTTTCCGGGACCGCTTCCCCGGCGTCCGTAGTCACCATTTCCGTCATGACGTGGGCGCCCACATTTCGCACCAGCAGGAGGCTTCGGCCGTGAAGGGTAAGGTCACCGCCCTGGGGGGCCTGGTAGCTACGGTCCGGGTTCATGCGCCGCTCGAGCGTTTCCCCGCCCTTGTTGAAGGCGACGGAAAGGGTGCCCTTCATGATGCCGCACCAGTTGCGGTAGACCTGCACCTTGTCGGCCGCGTCCACGGCGGCGACGGAATCCTCGCAGTCCATGATGGTGCTGATGGCCGATTCGAGGGCGATGTCCTTAATGCCAGCCTTATGCTGCGCACCGATGGCGTCGCTCGGGTCGATGAGCAGATCGGCGTGGAGGCCGTGGTGCTGAAGGAGCACCTGGGCGAGGCGGTCGCCGTCCCGGTTGAAGCCCACGAAGGCGTCGCCGTTGGCGAGGGCCGTGGCGCCCTGAGCGCCCGTGAGCTGAAGCTGCCCGTCGTCCACGGCGAGGCTTTCTACCCCCGCCCAGCTCCCGGCGGTTAGGGGGAAGACTTCATCGAGCCAGGCGTTGGCGCGCTCGATGACCAAGGCGCCGCGGGCCGGGTTATAGCCCTTGCCCTTTTCCGTGCCTTCACCCTCGGGAATGAGGTCCGTGCCGTAAAAGGCATCGTAGAGGCTGCCCCAGCGGGCGTTGGCGGCATTCAGCGCGTAGCGGGCGTTGTCCACCGGCACCACCAGCTGGGGCCCCGCGAGTTGAGCGATCTCTGGATCGACGTTGGCCGTGCTGACCTTGAAGGGCGCCGGTGTCGGCACGATATAGCCGATCTCGGCGAGAAAGGTCTGCTGGGCCGCTGGGTCCGCGGCGCGGTTCGGGTCTGCCTCAAGCCAGGCATCGATTTGCGCTTGGAGCGCATCGCGCTTCGCGAGGCAGGCCGCGTTTTGCGGGGCGAGGTCGCGGATGATCGCGCCGAGGCCCGCCCAGAGGTGTTCCGGGTCGACGCCCGTGCCCGGTGCAATTTCATCGCGAACCAAGGCGAAAAGTTCTGCGGCAATCTTGAGGCCGCCGACGTTGACGGTTTCAGTCATAATGATGACCTACCTTGCTTGGGGGGGAAGGGGCGCAATCTTGGCGACCCTGCGGGCCCAGCGCAAGGCCAAGGGCCCCGCGCGAGGGCCTGGGGCAGGAAGGAGCATAAAGACATGCAGCAGGGGGTCTACTACGGGTGGAAGGTGGTGGCGGCCTTGTTCGTGATGCTGACCTTCACCTCCGGCCTCGCCTTCTACAACATGTCCGTGCTGATGAATGCCCTGGTGTCCACGGGCCGCTACCCCGTGAGCATCGTCTCCGCGGGCGTGGCGCTGTTCTTCGTAGCCAGTGGATCGGCGGGCATGATTGCTGCGCCTTTTTTGCAGCGCTACGACCCGCGCTGGACCCTTGCCTTTGGCGGCGTGCTGGGCGCCTTGGCGCTCCTGGCCCTGGGCCACGCGCCTAATCTGCTCGCGCTCTACGGGGCGCTTATGCTCTTTGGGGTAGGTCATGCCTGCTCGGCCCTGGTGCCCGCGACCACCCTAGTGGCGCGCTGGTTCTCCGCCCGCCGTTCCGTGGCTCTCTCCATTACCTCCACGGGCCTGTCCCTGGGGGGGATCCTGCTAACCCCCGTGGCGGCCTCCCTCATTACCCGTCTGGGCCTTGAAGCTTCCGTGCCCTGGCTCGCGGCGGCGTGGTTTTTGGGTATCGTGCCCATCACGGCCTTGGTCGTGCGGGGCCCCCGCAGCGGGGAAGAGGAACCGCCTCTTGCCAATGCGAAAAGCCTGAGCCTCCGTCCCGACGAGGGCTGGGTTTATGCTGAGGCGCTGAGATCTCGCTTTTTCCTCGCCGTGACCGGAGCCTGGGTACTGTGCATGGGCGCCCAGGTGGGGGGCATTGCTCACCTCTTCAATATGGCCGCGGTTCGCGTGGATACGGCAGCTGGCGCGAGCGCTGTGTCAGCCATGGCGACCACCAGCATTCTGGGCCGCTTTTTTGGCGGTTGGGTGATCACCCGCATGGATACCCGACGCTTTGCGCTGATCTGCCTCCTGCTTCAGGCCTGCGCGATGACGACCCTGGCCCAGGCCCACTCTGCACCCTTTGTGCTCGGGGCGGCGCTGTTCTTCGGCGCCACCGTAGGAAACCTGCTCATGCTTCAGCCGCTGCTGTTGGCGGAGGCCTTTGGGGTGCGGGAATATCCGCGGATCTACTCCTTCAGCCAGCTTCTTTCGACCCTTGGGGTAGCCCTGGGGCCTGCGCTCTTAGGGATACTTTACGACGTGACCGGAGGTTATTCCGTGCCCTATCTCGCGGCGGGGGTGGCGTCCCTGGTCGCCTGGATCGCCGTACTTGGCTCCGGCGCCGCGCCCGATCCTCGGGGTCCCCGGGAGGTTGCCCATGGGGTTTAGCGTGTTCCGAACGCGGTGGGGGACGGCTATGGGGGGCGCATTTCTGGCCCTTACCCTTCCCTTCAAGGCCCTCGGGACTCTTCCGACTCAGCTGGCTGACGGCGAGCCTTTGCCGTCCCTTGCCCCGGTGCTTGAAGCGGTGACGCCCGCCGTCGTAAATATCGCCACGGAAACGGATATCACCGTGACCAATCCCCTGTTGCGCGATCCCTTCTTTCGGCGCTTTTTTGACGTGCCGGCGCAGCGCCAGCGCAAGGCCCGAAGCGCCGGTTCCGGCGTTATCATCGACGGCCCCCGGGGCCTCGTGCTGACCAACCATCATGTAGTGGGGCAGGCCGACCGAATTGCCGTCACCCTGGCGAGTGGCGCCCAGCTGCCGGCGCGCCGCCTCGGAGCGGACCCCCAGGTAGATCTCGCCCTGCTTCAGCTCGATCCGGAAGCGCTAAGGACCTTGCCGCCCCTAAAGGCGTTGGCCTTCGGGGATTCCCGGTCCCTGCGGGTCGGGGATTTTGTGGTCGCCATCGGCAATCCCTTTGGCATTGGGCAAACGGTGACCTCGGGCATCGTTTCTGCCCTTGGGCGGAGCGGCCTCGGCATTGAGGGCTACGAGGACTTCATCCAGACAGATGCCTCCATTAATCCCGGGAATTCTGGAGGTGCGCTGATCGACCTCGCCGGGCGCCTTATTGGTATTAACACGGCGATCTTCGCGCCCAATGGGGGCAACGTGGGGATTGGCTTTGCAATCCCCGCGGCCATGGCCCAGCGCATCGCCCAGGCTCTGGCAGACGATGGGCAGGTGCGCCGGGCCGACCTTGGCCTTGCGGTCCAGCCCCTCGATAGCAAGCTGGCCGAGGCCTTCGCCGTGGCCGCCGATGTCGGGGCTTTGGTGCGCGAAGTACGTCCTGGAGGCGCTGCCGATCGGGCCGGACTGGTCGTGGGGGATGTGCTTCTCGAGCTCGGGGGGCGGCCCATTCGCCAGGACGGGGATCTGCGCGCGCAGGCGGCGGTAACGCTCCGGGGGGATGAGGTGCCCTTCAAGGCGTTAAAGGACGGGGCGGCCTTTGCCGGGGTGCTGCGCTTTAGTGCTGAAGATCGGCTCCGCCTTCCCGGCGCCGAGCTGGCCCGGGGGCTTGCCGGTGCAGAGCTGCAAAGCACGGAGGAGGGGGCTAGCCCGGCGGGGGTAGATCTGCTGACCGTCGTGCGCGGCAGTGGGGCCTGGCGCCTTGGGTTACGGGCCGGAGATCGTATCGTCGCTGTGGATGGGGTTAGGGTGCTGACCATCCCCGCTCTCGTGGAGCGCCTCGGCCGCAGCGGGAGCCGCGTGGGCCTCCGCATCCACCGAGAGGGCCG
Source organism: Candidatus Salivita marina (assembly GCA_038144425.1). Lineage (GTDB taxonomy): Bacteria > Pseudomonadota > Gammaproteobacteria > Pseudomonadales > Azotimanducaceae > Salivita > Salivita marina. Next base: position 168,185 of record JAYQNS010000002.1, read on the forward strand.
GGACTACGCCCTGTCCATCCCCCACTAGCCCTGGATTTGAATAAGCGCTTCCCCTGGGGTGACCCGGTCGCCCTTTGCAGCGTTCACCGCAGCTACGGTGCCGCCGATGGGGGCCTGAAGCTCCGTCTCCATTTTCATGGCCTCGATGATCAGCACGGCCTGCCCCGCCTCCACCGTATCCCCTTCCGCCACGAGCACGTCGACGATATTGCCGGGCATGGTGGTACCCACATCCCCCTCCGCGCTGATGGCCGGCCGATCGCCCCCTTGGCCAGCCACGTAGCTATTTAGGGGCTCGACCACCACTTCCTCCGGTACTCCATCAAGGGTGAGGTAGAAGTTTCGCTTGCTTGAGCTCTTCTGCCCTGTGCCGGTCACGGCCACGCGGTAGCTCTCGCCGTGGACGTCGATGACGAACTCCGTGGCCACGGCGGCGCTACCGCCGTCGACGCCTCCGCTGCTCTGGGGTGGGAGGAGCGCCTCGGCCTCGAGGGTGCCGTCCCGGCGTTGGGTCAGGAAGGTCTTTCCGAGATCCGGGAACATGGCGTAGGTGAGGACGTCTTCCTCACTTAGGGCCAGGTCGCCGATTTCGTTTCGCAGAGTGTCGAGCTCGTCGCTCAGGAGATCAGCGGGGCGGCTCGTGATCACCTCTTCCCCGCCGATGGCGCGGCGGCGCAGTTCTTCGTCCACCGTGCCCGGCGCGGCGCCGTAGTGGCCCTGGAGATAGCGCTTCACTTCCGTGGTAATGGTCTTGTAGCGCTCGTCGGCGAGGACGTTGAGCACCGCCTGGGTCCCCACGATTTGCGAAGTGGGCGTGACCAGCGGGGGAAAGCCCAGATCGGCTCGGACCCGGGGAATCTCCTCGAAAACCTTGTGGATCCTGTCGAGGGCGCCTTGCTCCTTCAGCTGGTTGGCGAGGTTGGACATCATGCCCCCGGGCACCTGATTGATTTGCACGGCCACGTCTTCCCGGGTGAAGTCGCTTTCGAATTGGTGGTACTTCTTGCGCACCTCAAGGAAGTAGAAGCCGATGGCCCGCAGGGCCTCCAGGGGCAGGCCCGTGGCCCGGGGATCTTCCGCCAGGGCGGCCACCATGGCCTCCGTGCTCGGGTGGCTTGTGCCCCCGGCAAAGGCGGAGATGGCCGTGTCGATGCGATCCACCCCGGCTTCCACCGCTTTCAGTTGGCACAGGGGTGCGAGGCCTGAGGTGGAATGGGAATGGAGCGCCACGGGCAGATCCACGGCTTTCTTCAAGCTGCTGACCAGCGCAAAGGTCGCCTGGGGGGTGAGAAGCCCCGCCATATCCTTGATCGCGATGGAATCGCACCCCATGGCCGCCATGGCCCGGGCTTGCTCGACGAAAAGCTCCGGGCCGTGCACCGGGCTCGTGGTGTAGCACAGCGTGCCCTCAGCGTGCTTACCCGCGGTCTTCACCGCGGCGATGGCCGTTTCCACGTTGCGGATGTCGTTCATGGCATCAAAGATGCGGAAGACATCCATGCCATGGCCCGCGGCTTGAGCGACGAAAGCCCGCACCACGTCATCGGCGTAGTGCCGGTAGCCCAGAAGGTTCTGGCCTCGGAGGAGCATTTGGGTCCGGGTTTTCGGCAGCGCCGCGCGTAGGGCCTTGAGCCGATCCCAGGGGTCCTCGGCGAGATAGCGCAGGCACGCATCAAAGGTGGCGCCGCCCCAGCATTCCAGGGACCAGTAGCCGATAGCGTCCAGCTGATCGCAAATCGGGAGCATGTCCTCCGTGCGCATGCGCGTGGCAATCAGCGACTGGTGCGCATCGCGAAGGATCACATCGGTAATTTGTACTGGACCGTTTCCGGCCATGGTGCGTCTCCTTTTGTCCTGCCCCGCGAAGTCTTAGAGCCCGGTGTGTACGGCAATGGCCGTCGCCACCGCCAGGGCCAGCTCCTGCGGTCGGGTTTTTTCCGAGTAGCGGGCGAGTTCGGGATGTTTGGCAATAAAGCTGGTGTCAAAGCGCCCACCCCGGAAGGCGGGGTTCGCCAGAATTTGCGCGTAGTAGGGCGCCGTGGTTTTGACCCCCATGAGGCGCATATCCGCCAGGGCCCGCAAGCCACGATCGAGGGCGTCGTCCCAGCGCAAGGCCCAAACGATGAGCTTCAGGCACATGGAATCGAAGTAGGGGGGGATGCTGTAGCCCGTATAGATCGCCGTATCCACCCGAACCCCAGGTCCCCCGGGGGCGTAATAGCGCGTGACCCGGCCGAAGCTCGGCAGGAAATCCTGCTGCGGATCCTCCGCGTTGATACGCAGCTGAATGGCGAAGCCACGCATGCTGATCTCGTCCTGGCGCCAGGATAGGGGCAGCCCGGAGGCGATGCGGATTTGCTCCTGCACGATATCCACCCCGGTGATCTGCTCCGTGATGGTGTGTTCCACCTGCACCCGGGTGTTCATCTCCATGAAGTAGACGTCCTCGCCTTTGACGAGGAACTCCACCGTGCCGGCATTCTCGTAACCCACGGCCTCCGCAGCCTTCACTGCAAGACCGCAGATGTGCGTGCGCTGGTCGCCCGTGAGCTGGGGTGAGGGGGCGATCTCAATCAGCTTCTGGTTTCGGCGCTGAATGGAGCAGTCTCGTTCGAAAAGGTGGATGGTGTTGCCATGGCCATCGGCGAGGATCTGCACCTCAATGTGCCGGGGTTCGTCGATGCACTTTTCAAGGAAGACCTCGGCGCTCCCGAAGGCCTTGGTGGCTTCCGAGACCACCCGGTCCCAGGCGGTTCTCAAGCCTTCTGCGTCGTCGCAGCGGCGAATGCCTCTTCCGCCGCCTCCGCTCGTCGCCTTGAGCATGACCGGATAGCCGATGCGCTCCGCTTCCTTTAAGGCGTGGTTGGCGTCATCGAGGTTGCCTTCGCTTCCGGGCGTCACCGGGACGCCGGCTTTGATCATGGCCTGGCGGGCTGCGGTCTTATCCCCCATGCGTTGGATGACTTCGGCTTTTGGGCCGATAAAGCGAATACCGCGCCGGGTGCAGATAGCCGCCAGCTCTGGGTTTTCCGAGAGAAAGCCATAGCCGGGATGTATGGCATCGCATCCCGTTTCTACGGCTAGGTTCACGATGCGGTGGGCGTTAAGGTAGCCGCCGAGGGGATCGTCGCCGATGAAATGAGCTTCGTCAGCGCGCTTCACGTGCAGGGCATAGCGGTCCGGTACCGTGTAAATGGCTACGGATCGGATTTTCAACTCCGCGCAGGTGCGGATTAGGCGGACCGCGATTTCGCCGCGGTTGGCAATGAGAATCTTCTTAAGCATGAACTGTGTCCTTTCCCGGAGCCGGCCCCGGGCCACTCAATCGATGAGTGCTTGATTCACCAAGACGCGTAGGGCGCGCCGTAGGGGATAGGCCGCGCTGGGAAGGAGCTGGGTCATGAAGACCACGGCTAAATCCTCGGAGCGATCTATCCAAAACGCCGTGCTGGCCATGCCGCCCCAGGCGAGCTCGCCGGGGGAACCGGTGACCTGGGCCTTCGCCGGATCGAGGACCACGGAGAAGCCAAGGCCGAAGCCAATACCATCGTAGCGCGTTTCGCTGAAGACGGGTTGCCCCATGCTGGTGAGGTCTCCCCCCGTGGGCAGGTGGTTCAGGCCCATGAGGTCCACGGTCTTCCGGCCGAGGAGTCGCACGCCATCAAAGGCGCCGTCGCCCAAGATGACTTGGCAGAAGCGTGCGTAATCTACCGCAGTGGAGACGAGCCCGCCGCCTCCGGAGAGAAAGGCAGGGTGCTCTCGGTAGGTGCTGTCCTCCACGCCGTCCTGCCGTCGAAAACGCCCAGGGCCCGTGTATTCATAGCAGGCGGAGAACCGATCGAGTTGCCCTGCGGGTACTGAAAACGCCGTGTCCTGCATACCCAGGGGCGAGAAAATCTCCTTCTCCAGAAAATGATCGAGCCGCTCTCCGGAGTGCACTTCCACGAGGTGTCCAATGACGTCCGTGGCGACGCTGTAGCTCCAGCGGCTACCGGGCTGGAAGCGCAGCGGCAGAGCGCCCAGCCGTTCCACAAATTCGGCGTTGGTCAGTCGGGAGCTGTTCAGTTTGTTGGCCCGATAGAGGGCATCTACTGGGTGCTCCTGCATAAAGCCGTAGGTGAGCCCAGCGGTGTGCGTGAGGAGATCCCGGTAGCTAATGCCCCGTTCCGCCGGGACGGTTTGCGGGTTGTCGGCGTCGCCGCCGACGAAAACGGTCATGTCCTTGAAGGCGGGGAGCACGCGATCGATGGGATCGTCGAGCTGAAAAAGCCCGCGTTCGTACAGCATCATGAGCGCGACGCTCACAATGGGTTTTGTCATGGAGTAAATGCGAAAGAGGGAATCGGTTTTTACCGCCTTTCCCCCCTCCACATCGCGCTGCCCAGAGCAACGGTTGTGGGCGATCCGGCCCCGACGGGTAATGAGCACCTGCCACCCAGGCAGGCGCCCGTCATCGACATAGGCTTTCAGGTGCGCGTCGAGGCGCTCAAGGCGCTCAGCGCAAAGACCGACGCTGTCCGGATCGACCTGGCGCACGGCGTTAGTCGAAGACGATGACGCTACGCGCCACTTCGCCGGTCTTCAGGGCCTGGAGCCCCTCGTTGACGTCCTCCAGCTTGATGCGGCGGGAGATCATATCGTCGAGGTGCAGCTTGCCGGACAGGTAGAAGTCCACGAAGCGGGGCATGTCGACCCGGAACCGGTTGGACCCCATGCGCGATCCCTGGATCTTACGCTCGGCAAGGAACTCGGCGCCGTGGAGCTCGATGTTCACGCCCACCGGGATCATGCCAATGATGGTGGCCGTGCCGCCGCTGCGGAGCATGCGGAAGGCCTGCTCGGCGGACACCTTTAGGCCAATGGCTTCGAAGCTGTAGTGCACGCCGCCCTGGGTCATTTCCTGCACCGCCAGCACCGGGTCCACTTCCTTGGCATTCACCACGTCCGTGGCGCCAAATTTCTTCGCGAGCTCAAGCTTGGACGGCACCATGTCGATGGCGATGATGCGGCCGGCACCGGCAATGGCCGCGCCGTTGATGGCCGAGAGGCCGATGCCGCCGCAGCCGATCACGGCCACCGTTTCGCCAGGCTGAACCTTGGCCGTGTGGATGACCGCGCCTACCCCGGTGGTCACGCCGCAGCCGATGAGGGCGGCGACGTCGAGGGGCATATCCGGGCGAATCTTCGCGATGGCGTGCTCGTGGAGGAGCATGTATTCGGCATAGGACGAGAGGTTCAGGAACTGGTGCACGGGGGTGCCGGCTTTCGGGTTAGCGAGGCGCGGCTCATCGTCGGCGCCGCGGTGCAGCTCCGGGGATTCGCAGAGGGACATGTGCCCCGTGAGGCAGTGCTCGCAGTGGCCGCAAAACGCGGATAGGCAGGTGATGACGTGATCCCCAGGCTTCACGTAGGTCACCATGTCCCCCACCGCTTCCACCACGCCTGCGGACTCGTGGCCGAGAATAGCGGGTAGGGGGTAGGGGTAGGACCCGTCCGCGAAGTGAAGATCGGAGTGGCACACGCCCGCCGCGGCGGTGCGCACGAGCACCTCCCGGGGGCCGGGCTTGGACACCTTCACATCCTCGATGACGAGTGGTGTGTTCGTTTCGTATAAAACAGCGGCTTTCATGCGTGCTCCCTCCCATCGCGAACGCAAGATTTGCTCGAAGGAGTGTGCCAGAGCCCTCAGGGCTTGCCCACCGGGCGCCCTCCCTAAAGATCGATCCCGAAGCGGGCCTTGAACTCGGCGTTGTAATCCGCGTCCGGGAGGTCCGCGCCGAGGGCAATCCAGGCTTCGTCGGTCATGGTTTTCCGCCCTCCGATCATCCCCACCGCATCCGCGCCCACGGGCCAGCGGAGGCGGTAGGCGTCGCTTGTGATCGCTTCTACGATGGTGTCGGCGACCGCTTCCGGGGGCGTTCCCTGCCGGAAGCCGGCGGCAAACATCTTGCCGTTGCGTCGCATGATATGGAGGTAGGGAGAGGTCTTGTCGTAGCGCGTGGCTGGGGCGGAGTTATTGAAGATCTCCGTCATAATGACCCCCGGTTCCACGTTAAATACCCGCACCCCAAACGCGCTTACCTCGTGGGCCAGCGCCTCCCCGGCGCACTCCAGGGCCCACTTGCTCGAGGAATAGGCCACCTGATTGGGGATGGCGAGGCGTCCTTCCACGGAGGTGATATTCACGATGGATCCGGTCCGCCTCTCCCGCATGCTGCCGAGCACCGCATGAATGCAGCGCATGGCGCCGAAGTAGTTGGTCTCGAAGATGGCCCGGTGCTCGTCTAAGGGCGTGAGCTCAAGGGGCGTCGCGCCCCCAATGCCGGCATTATTGACGAGCACATCCACAGGGCCTCGGAGTGCGATGCGCTCAAAGGCAGCATCGACGCTGGCCTGGGAGGTGACGTCCATTTCCAAGATTTCCACGGGAAGCCCCGCCGCTGCTTCGGCGAGGGGGGCAGCCTTCGAAAGAGAGCGCATGCCCGCGTAAACCTGATAGCCGGCCTTTGCCAAGGCGATGGCCGTCGCAAAACCGATGCCGCTGCTTGTTCCCGTGACGAGTGCGATTTCCATGGGCGCGTCCTCTTGTGGGCGTTAGGGCGTAGAAGGGCCCTAAGCCTAGCAGCGTGGCGGGGCGGTGGGCGCTAAACTTGCGGATTAGAGAAAGGGGGGGGCGCTGTGAAACACGTGGTTGTGGGCCTTGGGGCAAATCTAGGCGCAGGGCAAGAAACGCTGGGGGCGGCGGCGCTCGCGCTGCGCCAGGCCTATCCCAACAACTTCACGGCAAGTCCTCTCTATCGCTCCGCGCCCCAGCATTGCCCCCCGGGAAGTCCGCCTTTTTGGAATGCAGTGGTCCGCTTCTCCGCGCCCGAGACCCTAACCCCCGAGGCGCTGCTCGATGCCTTGCTGGCGCTGGAGCAGGTGCACGGTCGGGCGCGCTCGGTTCCCAATGCGCCACGCACCCTGGATCTGGATTTGGTGCTCTTTGGTGATGAGTGCGTGGCGACCCCCGGCTGACCGTGCCCCATCCTCGGGCCTTGGATCGGGATTTCGTCCTCGGACCCCTCGCCGCGCTTGACCCGGAGTGCTGCTGGCCGACTTTGGGACAGACCGTTGGGGTGCTCTGGGCAGCCTTCACGGGTCCTCGGACCCTCGAGCCTGTGGCCCAGCAGTGGTGCTAACCGTTCCCCCCCTGGCCGTGGGATGGCTGCTGTTACTGACGCTCCTGGCATTTTTGGGCGCGAGCTATGGCCCCCTGTCCTCCCTTCCCGCGGCGGTGCTCGCCTGGGTCGCGGGGTGCCTGGTCTTGCCGCGGGTCGATCAAGGCACGCGCCGGGTAGCCGGGGTGCTCCTGCTCCTTGGCATAGGCTGCGCCGCGCTAGCATGGTCTCAGGGCTTTGGCCCCGACACCCTGACCGGCCTGGGCCGGGCCTTCACCATTAATTTGCCGATCCTCGCGCTGTTTCTCGGTGTGGCGTTCCTGGGCTTGCTGCCCGCGGAAGCGAGTCGCTCGGAAGCCCGGGGCATGGGGCTCCTGGGCCTCTTGCTGTCCGTGCACCTCGTAGGTGCGGTAATCAATTTAGCCGCGGCGGCCCTTGTGGGCGATAGCTTCGCCCGGAATCGACGAGAGGCGCCCCGGCTCACCCGAGCCGAGGCTCTCGCCATTACCCGGCCCTACTGCGCGGCGGCCTTCTGGTCCCCTTTCTTCGTGGCTACTGCCGTGGCCCAAACCTATGCGCCGTCGGCGAAGGCCAGCGTGACCTTGCCCCTAGGGTTTTTGGCTGCGGCGGGGGCGCTCCTGATCACCTACCTCACGCTCCGCCGGGAAGGGGCCGGAGCGCACCTGGGCGCCTTTCAGCTGGGGCGGCGGGCCCTTTGGCTCACCGCCGTGCTCTTGCTGGCGGTGCTGGGAGGGAAGGCGATCTATCCTGAGGTTTCCGTAGTGGTGATGGTGGCGACCCTGGCCCCGCCCCTCGCTTTCCTCGGCCTGCCGCGGGGGCAGTGGGCCTCGGGGGGGCAGGCTCTCCTGGTTGAGAAGCTACCGTCGACGGCTGCGCAGCACGTACTGTTTCTGGCCGCCGGGGTCTTTGCCTTTGGCGTTTCTACGCTACTCGATGGCTGGCTGGCCGGGCAGGGCGGAGGGGGGTTTACTCTTGGGCTATGGGCTTATCCGGTTACCACTGCGGCCATCGTCACGACTGCCTATTTGGGCGTACATCCGGTGATTTCTATTGCTGCTGCGGCCAGCATCCTGACGCCCCTCGGCGGTGATCCCTCGCGCATGGCCTTCGCCTTTGTGGCGGGGTGGGGCATTGGGACCGCGGTAGCGCCCCTATCCGGCATGAATCTATTTATGACTGGTCGCTATGGCGTCCGGCCCCGGGAGATTCTCCGCTGGGGGCCTGGCTATGCCGTTATGATGGTTCTGTGGGTGACGGTGCTGATGTTGGCCATTCCGGAAGGGGTGTCGGGGTCTGAGGCGCTAGGGCCGTAATGAGAAGTCCCGACCCCAGCAGGCTTGCGCCCAGGATTAGCAGGGCCCAGCGAAGGCGCTGAGCCCTTCGAGGGTCAGGCGATTTCCCGGTCACTAACTTTGACCAGCAATTTGCCGGCATTGGCCCCGGTGAAGAGCATGAGGAAGGCTTCCGGCGCCTTGTCCAGGCCCTCCACCACCGTCTCCCGGTACTTCAAGGTTCCTTCTCGAATCATGGCGCCGAGGGCCTTCGTTGCTTCCCCAAATTCTCCGGCCCACTCGTGAACCAGGAAGAAGCGCGTTTCCAAATCGGGGTTAATAGTGCGCTTCAGCCAGGCGTCAGGGGCCTCGAGGACCGCGTCGCTTGGGCTGTTATAAGCGGAGATATAGCCGCAGACAGGGATGCGGGAGGTCGGCTTAAGGAGTGGCGCTACGGCTTCCAGAACGGCGCCCCCCACGTTCTCAAAATACACATCGACGCCGGCGGGGCAGGCCGCCGCCAGCTGCGCTGGGAAGGCCGGGTCGCGGTAGTCCACACAGGCGTCGAAGCCTGCCTCTTCCACGCACCAGGCGCACTTTTCCGCTCCTCCAGCAACACCAATCACTCGGCAACCATGGGCCTTAGCCAACTGGCCCACGGTGGCGCCCACCGCGCCGGACGCTGCCGAGACGACCACCGTCTCTCCGGGCTGGGGCTTACCGACGCGGAACAGACCAAAGTAGGCCGTATGCCCGGGCATGCCTGTGACGCCGACGGCCGTGCTAATCGGAGCGTTATCGGGGTCGACGATGGGCAGGGGCGCGTTCTCCGGGTTGGCGAGGGCATAGCCCTGCCAGCCCGAGTGATGGGTCACGAGCGTGCCCACGGGGTAGGCCGTGTTCTCCGAGGCGACGACCTCCGCCACCACACCCCCGGTGATGACCTCCCCGATTTCCAAGGGGGCGGCGTAGGACTTCCGATCGCTCATGCGGCCCCGCATATAGGGATCTAGGGAAAGGTAGAGGGTTTTCAGCAGCACTTCCCCCGACCCCGGCGTGGGCGCGGGAACGTGCTCAACGGCGAAGTCTGAGGCCACGGGCATCCCTTCCGGGCGCTTGGCAAGGGTGATACGGGTGTTTTGGCGATCGGGCGCGCTCATGGGCGTCAGTCCTCTTCAGGTTCGGGAAAGGTGGGTAGGGCCGCCAGTAAATCCTTCAGCCGGTCGCGCTCGGCCTCCGCGCGCCAGCTGTCGAGAAAGCCCTCAAAGGCCGCGAGCAAGGCGAGGGGGTTCTCAAACATCATGTGGTGGTGCATATCCGGGAGCGTGACGATGGGCAGGAGCCCTTCGGTGGCGGCGCTTAGGAAGGGGCCGCTGCGGGCGCCGTCGTCCGCCGAGTGTTCCCCCAGGATCACCGCGCTCGGGCAGGCCAAATGGGCGAAGCGGTCCACCTGATCGGCGCCCATTTCGAGATGATCAAAGAGCGCAGGATCGAATTTCCAGGTCCAGCCGCCCTCCGCGGCTTTCAGCCCTGCCTCGGCGAGGAAACGATGCACGGTGGGATCGAGGGGCGGCTGCTCCGGCACCAGGCGGAAGCGCCCGAGGGCCTCGTCGAGGTTCCCGTAGGTGCGCAGGGTACGAGGCTCCGTGCGTCCCTCCCGCTGGGCCCGAAGGCCCCACTCAACGTAGCTGCTTCGGGGACGGACGGTGAAATCGTTGAAGATCACCCCCCGCAGTTGCTCGCCAAAGTGGTGGGCCGTTTGCAGGGCCACAAACCCCCCAAAGCTATGGCCGATCACAAAGGGCTTGGGAGGCAAGGCCGCCTCGCAAACGGCAAAGACCTCCCGGGCAAAGGTTTCGCCGCTGTAACGATCGCGGTGGTCCGAGTCCCCGTGGCCCGAAAGGTCCAGGGCCGCCACGGTGTATTTTCGGGCGAGGTAGGGGGCGAGGAAGCGCCACCAGTGGCGATGGGCGTTGCTACCGTGAATCAGCACCACGCCGGGTGCCCCTTCCGGGCCGGCCCAGCGCTCATAGGTGATGGTGGCGCCATCGACGGTGACAGCGCTAGCCTCGCCGGGATGGGCGAGGCCGAAGGACAACCAGGGTGGGGCGGTCATGACTCTCCTTAGGGGGCTTACCAGGTATCGACGCAGGGCCGCTTCGGCGGGATCGTGCGCCAGTGGGGTAGGGGGTTGGCTTCTAGTCCGGCGCTGATCCAGCGCCGGCTCTCTGCTGGGTCAATGACATCGTCAATCTCGAAGTGGGAGGCCATGTTCGTGCCCTTGCCCCGCTGATACATGCGGTCAACCATCTCCTGATAGGTCTTTTCCCGTTCTTCCGGATCTTCGATGGCCTCGAGCTCCTTGCGATAGCCGAGCTTCACGGCGCCTTCGAGCCCCATGCCGCCGAATTCGCTCGTGGGCCAGCCGACGATGAAGTAGGGCGCTCGGAAGCTGCCGCCGGTCATGGCCTGGGCGCCCAGGCCATAGCCTTTCCGGAGCACCAGGGTCATGAGGGGAACGGTGAGGCTGCCCGCCACGACGAAGAGCCGGCCGGCGTGGCGCACCATAGCGTTCTCTTCCTCCGCTGGACCCACCATAAAGCCCGGGGTGTCGCAGAGAGAAACGATGGGCAAGTTGAAGGCATCGCACAGCTGCATAAAGCGCGCGGACTTATCGCAGCCTACGGCGTCGATGGCCCCGGAAAGGTGGGTCGGATCGTTGGCGATGAGGCCCACGGGCTTGCCCTCGATACGCGCGAGGCAGGTGATCATGCCTACTCCGAATTCCCGGCGCAGCTCGAGTACGGAGCCCTCATCTGCGAGGGCGTCGATGACCTTGCGCACGTCGTAAACGCGCAGCCGGTTTTCGGGAATGAGATGGCGCAGGGTGCGCTGGTCGGCGCAGGTCCAGTCCTTCACGGGCCCCTGGAAATAGCTGAGGTATTGCTTGGCCAGGGCGACGGCTTCGCCCTCGTCCTTGGCGACGAGATCCACCACGCCATTTTTTCGCTGCACGGACAGGGGGCCCACGGCCTCCGGGGGGAAAGCCCCGAGGCCGCCGCCCTCGATCATGGCCGGTCCGCCCATGCCGATGTTGCTGTTTTCCGTGGCGATGACGACATCGCAAGTGCCCAGCAGCGCAGCGTTCCCCGCAAAGCAGCGGCCCGAGGTGATGCCGATGAGGGGCACCTGGCCGGAGAGCTGGCCGAAGGTCCAGAAGGCGAGGCAGTCCAGCCCCGCCACCCCGATGCCGTCCGTATCCCCAGGGCGGCCGCCGCCCCCTTCCGTGAAGAACACCACGGGCATGCGGGAGCGCTCGGCCAGCTCGATGAGCCGATCCTTCTTGATGTGGTTCATGGTGCCCTGGGTACCGGCCAACACCGTATAGTCGTAGCTCATCACGACGGTGCGACTGCGGTCGGGGTCGAAGAGGTCGCCGTTGACGATGCCATGGCCCGCCACCATCCCGTCGGCCGGGGTGCGCTTAATCAGGTCATCAAGGGGCCGGCGCCGCCGCTGGGCGGCAATGAGAAGGGATCCGTATTCCACGAAGGAGTCCGGGTCGATCAGATCCTCGAGATTCTCCCGGCTGGTGCGCTGCCCCGTTTTGCGGCGCCGGGCCACGGCGTCCGGGCGATTCTCATCGAGCCCGAAGCCGTGCCGTTCGATGACCTCGGCAAGGTCCGGGCGGATGTGATCAAGATCGAGGTCCGCTTCCGTCGCTTCCCCTTCCGCGGCCACCTTCGCGGGGGTGAGGGCTGCGAGCACAGCGCCCTCCAGCACGGCGTCTCCGGCCTCGCAGTGAAGGCCGGCGACGAGACCGGACTGGGGTGCGCGAATCTCGTGCTCCATTTTCATGGCGTCCATCACGCACAGTAGGGCGCCCTCGGCCACCGCGTCTCCTTGCGCCACGGCCCAGCTCACCACCGTGCCCTGCATGGGGGCGGGAAGGGCGATATCGCCGGTGCTCAGGGCCACGGAGGCCGCAGCCTCCAGGGCGTTCTCCTCGATGCGGGGCAAGGGCTTCAAGGTTTCGGCCACGGCGATGAGCGCCTGGGCGTTGCGTTCCACGTAGGTGGTGTCGATGCGGTTTTCCTGCACAGCGGGATCGCGGAGCAGGGCCCGAAGGAGGGGTAGGGTGCTTTCGATGCCCCGAAGGTCGAAGCGGCCGAGGGCGGCTTCCAGCTTGCCCAGGGCCTGGGTGTAGCTGCCCGTGGCGCTGTGGGTGATGACCTTGGCCAGTAGGGAGTCGTAGCGGGGGGAAGGACGAAGCCCGACTTCTCCCCAGCCGTCCACCCGAACCCCCGGTCCCGTGGGCGGCGTGTAGCCCGTGAGCGTACCCCCCTGGGGCTTTACGTTCCCCTCTTCATCGAGGGTTTCCAGATTGACCCGGGCCTGGGCCGCAAAGCCTCGATATGCGGGCGTTTCTCCAAGGCCAAGGTGGTCTAGGGTGGCGCCAGCGCCGATGGCCAACTGACAGGCGACCAGATCCAGACCGGTGATCATTTCCGTGACCGTATGTTCCACCTGCAAACGTGGATTTGCCTCCATAAAGGCAAAGCCCTCGGGGGCTGAAGGATCGACCAAAAACTCAAAGGTGCCCAGGCTCCGGTAGCCCAGGTGTTGGGCAAGGCTCAGCGCCGCATCTAGGATGCGCTGGCGCAGCGCGCCATCGAGCGTGGGACTAGGCGCTACCTCCAGCAGCTTCTGCCGTCGGCGCTGGAGCGTGCACTCCCGTTCCCAGAGATGCACCACGCCCCCCTGGCCGTCGCCGAGGATCTGCACTTCGATATGGCGCGGCGCCAGGAGCGCCTGCTCTAGGTAGAGAGCCCCATCTCCAAAGGCCTTTTCCGCCTCCTGGGAACAGCGGGTGAAAGCCTCCGCGAGGTCCTCGCCTTCAGCCACCGGGCGAATGCCACGACCACCGCCGCCGCTGACGGCCTTCAGCATAAGGGGCCCGGGGTGGGCTTTCTGAAAGGCCAGGGCGTCCTCGAGGCTCGTGGCCCCTTCCGTACCGGGCAGCAAAGGAACGCCAAGGCTGCGCGCGAGGCTTCGGGCCTCGGTTTTCGAGCCCAAGGCGCGGAGCTGGGCGGGGGTAGGGCCGAGGAAAGTCAGCCCTGCGTCCTCGCAGCGCTCCGCAAAGGCCGCGTTCTCCGATAGAAAGCCGTAGCCCGGGTGAACAGCGGTGGCGCCGCTGGCCTTGGCCGCGGCGAGGACGGCCTCCTGATCGAGGTAGGCCGCCGCGCCGGTGCGAGGTAGGGCCTCGGCGTGATCAGCGAGGCGAACCCAAGGGCCAGTGGCGTCGTCCTCCGCGTAGAGGGCCACGCTTTCCACGCCCTCGCTGCGCAGGGTTTCCACAATGCGAACAGCGATCTCGCCACGGTTAGCGATGAGCACACGAGCAGGGGCCATGAATGCGGTCTCCAGGAGCTAGGCGAACTTAAAGGCTTGGGGGGGCATCCCCAAGGATCGACACGCGCTCGCCGTAGCGGCGCTCCGGGTAGTAGTCCCAGAGGGCGTGGTGCTGGGTGCACCGGTTGTCCCATAGGGTTAGGGTGCCCGGCTGCCACCGCACTCGGCATTGGAAGCGAGGGTTGCGCTCGATGTGGCGGAACAGCATATCGAGAAGGGCCCGGCTTTCCTCGCGCTTAAGCCCCTCGATCTGGCTCGTGAAACCGCTGTTTACATAGAGCAGCCGCTTGCCCGTCACTGGATGGCGGGGCGCGATGGGGTGGCGGTTTCGCGGATAATTGCTGCCTTCGGGCGGCGGAACCCCGTAGGACCCCACGTAGGGCAGGGCTCCGTCGTGCAATGCAAATTTATCTTCTAGAAAGGCTCGAAGGCTTTCGGACAGCGTTTCCCAGGCCAGATACATATTGGCGAACAGCGTATCGCCCCCGCCGTTGCTAGGAACTTCGGTGATGTAGAGCGCAGAGCCCAGGGGCGGGATGGGGTCGCAGGAAACGTCCGTGTGCCACGCGTCCCCCGCCGTGTACTTCGACTCGGCGTCCGTTTTCACCACGAGTATTTCGTCGTCCCCGCCGCGCGCGTGATTGAGCGGATGGACGTGGAGCGTGCCAAAGGCCCGGCCAAAGGCCTTATGGGCCTCCCGGTCGAGCCTTTGCTCGGGAAAGGTCAGCACCAGGTGCTGGGCCCAGGCCGCTTTAATCTCCGTGAGTTGCGCTTCGGTAGGGGCCGCTAGATCAACCCCTCGGACCACGGCACCCAGGCTCGGGGCCAGGGGCTCGACTTTAATGTGGTGCCAGGGCACCTCAGCGATGGCTTCGCTCATGGGTTTCCCTCCCTTTCTTCCCTACCCTAGACCTTACGCCAGGGTCCGGGGTGGGCCAAGGGGGGTGGTGTGGCGGTGGAGGTTTAGTAGACTCGGGGCTCCGCAGCGCACCGAGCGCCAGCGGCACCGCGCCCCGGGGGGGCGACCGGCGCACCTTTCATTGGGAGAGAATTGGGTATGGATAACGCCAAAAAGTTTTACATCAACGGCGAGTGGGTGGATCCCATCGGTACGGAAACGATGGACGTGATCAATCCGGCTACGGAAGAGCCCATCTGCGCCATCGCGCTGGGCAATAGCGCTGATGTGGACCGTGCGGTGGCCGCGGCGAAGGCTGCCTTCGAGACCTTCTCGCAAACTACGCGGGAGGAGCGCATTGCCCTCTTGGAGAAAATCATCGAGTGCTACAAGGCGCGCATGGGCGACATCGCTGCCGCCGTGTCCCAGGAGATGGGCGCCCCCGTGGGGCTGGCCAATGCGGCGCAGGCGCCGGCGGGGCTGGGCCACCTCATGTACACCCTTAACGCCCTGAAGGAGTTCTCCTTCGAGCAAATGGTGGCAGGCAACAAGATTGTCCGTGAGCCCATCGGGGTTTGCGGACTGATCACGCCTTGGAACTGGCCCTTGAACCAGATTGCCGCCAAGGTGGGCCCGGCCATCGCCGCTGGGTGCACCATGGTCCTGAAGCCCACGGAAATTGCTCCGATCAACGCGCTGATCTTCGCCGAAGTGATGCACGAGGCCGGCGTTCCCGCTGGGGTCTTTAACCTCGTGAACGGCACAGGGCCCGACGTGGGCGTGGCCATGTCCTCGCACCCGGACATCGACATGATGTCCTTCACTGGATCCACCCGCGCGGGCATCTCTGTGGCCCAGGAAGCGGCGAAGACCGTGAAACGCGTCACCCAGGAGCTTGGAGGCAAATCCCCGAATATCATCCTCGACGACGCCGACTTCGCTGCCGCGGTGTCCCGAGATATGGCGGGCATGTGCATGAACACGGGCCAGTCCTGCAACGCGCCGACGCGTATGCTGGTCCCGGAAACGCGCATGGATGAAGCCGCAGCCATCGCGAAGGCCACCGCCGAGGCCATCGTGGTTGGCGATCCCAGCGACGCCGGCACCCAGGTGGGCCCGCTGGTCTCCCAGATGCAATTCGATAAGGTGCAGGCGCTTATCCAGAAGGGCATCGACGAGGGCGCCAAGGTTGAAACCGGCGGGGTGGGCCGTCCCGAGGGCATGAACCGGGGTTATTTCGTGAAGCCCACGGTGTTCTCTCATGTCACCAACGACATGACCATCGCCCAGGAAGAAATCTTTGGGCCTGTGCTGTCCCTCATCGGTTACAAGGACGAAGAGGACGCGGTCCGCATCGCCAACGACACGGTCTACGGCCTGTCGGCCTATATTTCCGGCTCTACGGACCGAGCGAAGGCGGTGGCCAGCAAGCTCCGCGCTGGCAACGTGCACTTGAACGGCGCCGGGGTGAATCCCGGGGCACCCTTCGGCGGTTATAAGCAGTCCGGTAATGGCCGGGAGTTCAGCGTCTGGGGCCTCGAGGAGTTCCTCGAGACTAAGGCGGTGATTGGCTTCGACGCCGCCTAAGCTGCAGCGTCCCAAAGCAGGTCCGAAGCGCCGGCCTTCGCCGGCGCTTTTTTTTGCGCCGCCGCGCTATGCTAGGGCCCTAATGCTTGGCAGGAACTGGCTCATGATCGCGCACTTCCCCCACCCTCTGACGACCCTACGGGCGTTTCGGCTCCTACTCGCCCTCCTTTTTGGGCTGGCCTTGGGGCCCCGGGCGCTTGCCCTGGATGCGGCAGCCTTTGACGGCGAGCTTCGAGAGGCGATGGCGGTTTGGGGCGTGCCGGGCATGGCGGTTTCCGTGGTGGAGCAGGGGTCCCTGGTCTTCGCTCGGGGCTATGGCACCACAGCGGTGAGTGACGGCCGTCCCGTAACCCCCGATACGCTCTTTGCGAACGCCTCCACCACGAAGGCGATGATCGCCGCAGCGGCGCTCATTCTGGTCGATGAGGGTCGGCTCTCCCTAGACGATCGGGTGCAGCGCCATCTGCCGGATTTCCGCCTGGGGGATCCGAGGATGGCTTCGGAGCTTACGCTGCGGGATTTACTGACCCACCGGAGTGGTCTGCCGAGCACGGACTTTTTGGTGTTCAACCAGGGCATGTCCTTGGATCTTCAGCTCCCCTACCTGGAAAGGGTTCTACCGGCGGCACCGCCCCGGAGCGCCTTCATTTACCAAAAGACGGGCTATCAGTTGGTGGCGCGGGTGCTCGAGCGGGTGAGCGGCGAACCCTGGCCTGTGCTGCTCCAAACGCGCCTCTGGGGTCCCCTGGGCATGGACCGCACCTTCGCGAAGCGGGGAGCGATCCCCGATGCCTTGCCCCGGGCCTGGCCCCACGATGAGGTACGGGGGTGCTTCGGAAAATTGACCATTCCTTCCTTCCCGAGCAGCCCAACGCTGCCGGTTCCGTGTGGTCCACGGTGAATGACATGGCCCGCTGGGCTCAGTGCCTTCTGTCCGGGGGGCTGAATCAGGCTGGGGAGCGGGTGCTGTCCGAAGGCGCTGTGGCTGCGCTTTTTGAGCCTCAGGTGATGCTGTCCGAGGACGAGTACTATCCTACGGCCCGCCTTACGGAGCCCGCCTGGCGCAGCTATGCCCTTGGCTGGTATCAGCAAGACTTTCAGGGCCGGAAAATTGACTATCACACGGGAAGCTTGAGTGGCTTCGTGGCGCTCCTGGGGCTCGATCGTAGCCAGGGGAAGGCCATCATGGTGATGGCCAATCGGGAGGGGGCGGAGCTCCGCCACGGTGCGCTCTGGCAGGTGATGGACGGCCGCGCCCCGGAGGACCGCCCGCCGTGGTTTGCGGCGGTGCGGGATCTTTACCAGGCCCGGTCTATGAAGCGAGTGGCGGCCTGGGAAGGCTTAACGAGTCGCCGCCCCTATGCGCCGCCAACCGTTCCCCTTCGAGCCTATGAGGGGCGCTATTTCAGCGACACTGCGGGTCCGCTCAATCTAGTGCTGGCCGACGACGGCTCGCGCCTAACTCTTGAAACCCGCACCCGCCGCTACGGCCTAGAGCCCTGGCACGGCGATACCTTTTTGGTGACCTTCAAGGATTGGAATCAAGGCACCTTTGCCCGCTTCGACCTTGGGCCCGACGGGGAGGTGCGGGGGCTCAGCGCCTTTGACGCCACTTTCCTGCGCCAGCCAGGGCCGTAACGTAAGCGCCCATCACGGTAATTTCGAGCAGGGCCGAAAGCCCGGCGCCGAGGCCCAGGGCCTCGAGCCCGGTGCTGATTTGGCTAAGGCCGAGGAAGAGTATGGCCAGGGCAACCCCCGCAAGCAGCCATCCCCTTGCCCCTTGAAGGGCTGGGCGCGGAGCGCCGGCCTCGGGCTCTAGCCGGTGCCCTAGCCACCATCCGAAGAGGTAGGCGCTCAGCCCAAGAACGGCCCCAGGGCCGTCCGGCTCGGGCCAAACCAGCGGGAGCAAAGCCAGAGGAGCGAGGAGCAGGGCCCCCTGAGGAAGCCAGGGGAGGCTTGTCCACCGTTCGGTGAGCGCCTCCCGGTAGCGCGCGAAGAGCAGTAGGCTGAGGACCCCCAGGGTGAGACCGCCCGCCACGTCCTCGATGTCGTGCACCCCCAGGTAGAGTCGGCTTAAGCAGATGCCGATGATCATCACCGCGGCGCCCAGGGCAGCGGCGCGGGTGCCGGCGAAAATCGCCAGGGCGCCCCAGGTCACCACCGCCAATTGGGCATGACCGCTGGGAAAGCCATAGCTGCCGCCGACCCGGCCATCGAGCGCGAAGGCCAGATCGGGACGTGGGTCGTCGAAAAAATCCTTAAGGAAGCTGTTGAGTAAGGCGCTTAGGATCAGGAAAGCGACCAGCTGGTGGCTTTCCCGGGGCTTCCAAAGCCAAAAAATCAGGGGCAGCAGCGCGAGGTAGAAGAGGGGATAGCCCGCAAGCGTGAACGCCTCAAAAATCGCCGTAAGGGCGGGATGACGAAGGGGAAGAACCCAGCTTAGGTCATGCCAAAGGGACATAACGCCTCCTCAGTCGGAACGATAGTGGCGAATGGGCGCCCAGAGCGCTGCAATGGTCAGGGTCGCTGCGAGGGCGAGCACGGCACCGAGAAGCATGCTTTCCCGCGCGCCGAGCCACCCTGCGAAGAAGCCAATCCAGAGCGTACCCAGATTATTGGCTGTTTGCGCGGCAAGGATCATGAGGGCATAGGCCCGGCCGCGCATAGTGTCCGGGGTGGTCAGCATGACCGTGCTATGGCGCACGGTGACCGTGACTGCGTCGGCGGCGCCGACGAGGGCAATCAGCACGCAGCCTAGCCACAGGTGCTCCGCCAAACCGAAGGCGAAGAGGGTCGCGGCATAGGCCAGGGAAGCGTAGAGCACGAGCCGGCCCTTCGGCCGGTAGGCGGCGAGGAGCAGGGCTACGGCGGAGCCGGCTATGGCGCCGGCGGCGTTGGCAGAGCCCAAGAGCCCAGTGGCCCCGGCCCCCCCGGCGAACATCCCGAGGGCCAGGACGGGCAAAATCTCCCGGTAAAAGGACACCACGGTGATGCCCGTATCCAGGAGGAAGAGCCCGGGAAGGATAGGATGGCGGGCCACGTAGCGAACCCCGGCCACCGTGTCTTGCCAGGCCGTGCTAGGGACTGCGCCCTCGCCGATGCGCCCGGAGCAGCGGAGCATGAGTGGAAGGAAAGCGGCGAGGGCCGATAGCGCGGCCGCCACGAGGAAGGTGCCCCCGAGGCCCAGCTGGGTAGTCAGCACGGCAAAGAGCAGGGGCCCCGCGACTGCGCAGGCATTGCCTGTGCCGTTATCAATAGAGGTTCCCTGCATGAGTTGTTCCGGAGGGAGTACGGCCGCCGCTAGGGCGGCCCGGGCGGGGTTGGCAAACATCTGCGTTCCGGCGGTGAGGGCAATGGCGAGGTAGATAAGCTCGCTCGGGATCGTCCCCTTGGTGCCGAGCAGTCCGAGCAGGCCCATGGCGGCGGCGCTTAGGCTGTTGGCCGCGAACATGAGTGTTTTTCGATTCACCCGGTCAGCGAGCGTTCCGCCCCAGAGCAGGGCGGGAATTTGCACCACGAGCTGGATGGCGCCGATGAGTCCCACGCGCCAGGGATCCCCCTCGCTATCCAGGAGCGCCTGCGCCGTGCCCAAAATGCGCAGCCAAAGGGCGATACCGCTCGCGACCAGAAGGCCCCAAAGTAGGCGATAATCCCGGTTGTGAAGAAGCCGCTGGCCCATGAATGAGACACCCTAAATGTGAATAATTCGCATTCTATGCTAGCCTCCGAGGCGATCCACGGCGCGTGAAGGAGTGACCCCATGTCCCAGCCGCTTTGGGCCCTGCCGAAGGGGCAGCGTGCTCGCGTCCGGGACCTGAGCGAGGCGCTCCCAGCGGCCCAGGCACAGCGGCTTCGGGAACTCGGCTTTTTGCCGGGTACGCTTGTGGAATGTGTCCACCGCCCCGCCTTTGAGGCCCCCCGCGTCTACATCGTCGCCGGCGCCTGCTTTTCCCTCGAGCGAGAAATAGCGCGGCGAATTTACACCGGGCCCTTGGAAGAGTCTGCCCATGCTTCGTGAGACCGTGCTGGTGGGGAGCCCGAATTCCGGGAAGAGCCTACTGTTTAATCGGTTGACGGGTCTTTCCCAGAAGGTGGCGAATTTCCCCGGTATTACGGTACGCCTTGGCCGCGGAGAGCTCCTGGGCCATGCGGAAGACGTGCTGATAGATTTTCCTGGCACCTATTCCCTTGCACCCATCAGCGGTGAAGAGCGCATTGCTTCCGACGGTTTCCAGGCTGCGCTGGCGCGCTCCGCTGTGCAGCGGGTGCTGTGCGTGGTGGACGCCACCCGCCTCGGGAAAAGTCTTGCCCTGGCCCTGCAGGTGCTCCGGGAGGGTGCCCGGCAAGGCAAGGACGTGCTGGTGGTCGCGACCATGGTGGACGCGTTTCCTCCGGGGTCCGGCGCCTTCGATGGCGCGGGCCTGAGTGAGGCGCTAGGGGTTCCCGTTTACCCCGTCTCGGGGAAAACCGGCGTCGGCCTCGAAGCCCTGCGGGAGGCTCTGGCAAGCCCCGCGACGGGCTCCGTACCGGCGGCCTACGAGGCGCTGGAGGACGGGGCCTTGCAGGCCCAGGCCCAGGAACTCGTGGCCCGCTTTGGCGCCCCGGGGGCCTTGCTGCTACGTGGGCAAACGCGCCTCGATGGATTCTTCCTCCATTCGCTGTTCGGGGGGCTCGCCTTCTTCGCACTCATGGCCGTGCTTTTCCAATCGATCTTCACCTGGGCAGCCCCGGCCATGGACGGAATTGAGGCGGCTCTCGCCTGGGGGGCGGATGGGCTCGTGCCCCTGCTGCCGGGCACCCTGCTCCAGGATTTTGTGGCGGACGCGCTCTTCGGAGGCGTTGGGGCTTTCCTCGTGTTCGTACCGCAGATTTTCGTGCTCACGGTCATCGTCGGGATCATGGAGGACTCCGGCTACATGGCCCGGGCCGCGGTGATCTGTCACCGCCCCCTGCGCTTCTTCGGGCTGACGGGCAAGAGCTTCGTCCCCATGCTGTCCGGGGTCGCCTGCGCCATTCCCGGCATCTACGCGGCCCGGGTGGTGGAATCACCGCGAAAACGCTGGCTCACCTATCTAGCTGTGCCGCTCATGCCCTGCTCGGCGCGCTTGCCCGTCTACACGCTTTTGATTGCGGCCTTCATCCCGGCCACGCCCGTGCTCGGGGGGCTGCTTGGGCTTCAGGGCTTGGCCATGGTGGGGCTGTACCTCTTCGGTTTGCTCGCGGGGCTGGTGGTGACCTCCCTCGTGTCACGCCTGTCCCCCTCGAAGGACGACGATCTGCCGTTTGTTTTGGAGATGCCGCCCTATCGCGTGCCCGCCTGGGGGCCGCTCCTGCAAACGGCGCTGCGCCGTTCGAAGGATTTCGTGACCAAGGCCGGGGCGGTGATTTTTGCCGTAACCGTGGTGGTGTGGGTGCTTGGGTACTTTCCGAATGGCGGTGAGGACCTCGGCGCTTCCTGGCTCGGCGGCCTTGGCCGCTGGATCGAGCCCCTCTTTGCGCCCCTGGGCCTCGATTGGCGCTACGGCGTGGCCATCCTCACATCTTTCCTTGCCCGGGAGGTCTTCGTAGGCACGCTCGGGGCGATCTTTGGCATCGAAGGGGCAGATGAAAATTTCCTGCCCCTGGCCGACCAAATCCAGGCCTCGGGCATGGCTCTTCCGTCAGGCCTTGCCCTGCTTGTCTTCTTCGCCTTGGCGCTGCAATGCGTGTCTACGGTAGCTGTGCTGGCGCGGGAGAGCGGCGGCTGGCGTCTGCCCCTCTCCATGGTGGCCGCGTACCTCGCGCTCGCCTACGGGGCTGCTTGGGTGGCCTTCCTTCTGGCCAGCGCGCTTCTCTAACCGATCCGCCTAGGCGCCTTCGGGCCAGCGTAGGGCCGGAGCTGCCTCGCCCTCGGGTACAAAGCGTAGGGCCAGGCCGTTATTGCACCAGCGCTGGCCCGTGGGCTTTGGCCCATCGTTGAAGACGTGGCCCTGGTGGCCGCCGCAGCGACCGCAATGGTATTCGGTGCGGGGCACGATCAGTTTGAAGTCTCGCTTCGTGCCCATGGCCTCGGGCAGGGCCTGGGTGAAGCTGGGCCAGCCCGTGCCGCTGTTGTACTTGAATTCGCTTGCAAACAGCGGGGCGTAGCAAGCGGCGCAGTGATAGGTCCCCCGCCCCTTTTCATCGTTGAGGGGGCTGGAATAGGGGCGCTCCGTCGCTTCTTCGAAGAGCACGCGGTAGGCAGCGGCGCTCACCAGGGGACGCCACCGCTCCGGCGCTGGCGTTTCCCCGAGGGCGCGCAGGGCGCCAAGCCCGGGCAGAAGTGCCAGAGCCTTCAGCACCGTTCGTCGTTGAATCACGGTCGGGGCTCCCCGGGACGGTAGCTGCCGAGGCTGTGCGCCGCGATGTCCTTCGGATAGAAGTACACCTCCCGGAGATCTCCCGCGGCATAGCGCTTGGACTGGTCATCAAAATGGCGGTGGCCCGGAATTCGGCTTAGGCCCCCGGCGGTGATGGCCCGAGCCCGGACTGTTTCCCCGAACTCCACCACAGCGACGAAGCTGTTGCCCCGATTGCCGTACCAGCGCTGCGTGCCATTGCGGGGGGCTGATCCGAAGGCTGCCAGCGAACCCCAGAAGGAGGAGGTAAAGGCCACCGGGAGGCTTGGGGCGCTGTCGTCATAGCGAAGATCGATAGCGCCGCTTAAGCGCTGAAAGCGGTTGATCTCTCCCCAGGGCGTCTCCCAGGTGCCGAAGTTCGTGGTTAGGCGAGCCAGGGCCTCTTCGAGGGCCTTCAATTGAACTGCCGGGGCTGCTTCGGCCATCACCGTCAACATATTCCAGCGGTTAGCCCGCGCTTTGTCGCGCACGGCGGCGCGGAGCGCATCGCCCCAGAAGATGGCCACGGCAGTGGCGACGGATTCGATGGCGTAACGCCGGTCCCAGGCCTCTAGCTCAGCCACGGCTGGAGCCAGCTGCGCGCGTTCCGGGACGTCCCCAGGGAGGCTCTTAAAGGCGGCGAAAAGGGGCGGCAGGAGCGCATCGAAGGCCGGCAGGGCTTCGTCATAGGCGAGGGTGACCAGGCCGTCGAGGGTCACAGCATTCAAGGGCTCGAGGAGGGCGAGGGCATGGACACCCCGGGCGTTTTCGCTGCCGCTATCCATGTAGGAGGGATAGTCCTTCTGCCGCGGGCTGTGGTCCGCGCCGGCGGCGGAGTAGGGCCAGTTGTTGGTGTTCTGGACCCAGCCGGTGGGCGGGTTAATGCTGTTTGGGCTTTCCTCGATGGTGTGCAGGCCCTGCCAGTCCGTGCTCGGGTCGCTGCCGTCCACGGGGTTCAGGTAGTCCAAATCGCTGCGACGCTTGGGCACAAAGTTCGAGTGGAGATAGGCGATATTCCCGGCCCCATCGGCGAAGACCGTGTTGTTCGAGGAGTTGGTATGCGACTCCATGATCTTCAGGAATTCGTCGAGGTTTTTTGCTTTGGTCCGGGCATAGCTCTGAATCAGGGCCTTCCGAGGTTCCTCCATGAGGGCCACGGCAATCCAGCGATCCCCCTCAGCGCGCACGATGGGGCCGTGGTGCGTCCGATAGGTGGGGTAGCGCTCCTCCGTGAAGGTGCCGTCCTCCTGGCGCAGGCGCAGGGTGACGGTCTTTTGCTCCACGGGGCGAAGCTCATCGCCATAGCGGTAATACAAACCGTCTTCCTGGCGAACGATGGTCTCTTCGAACTCGTCGATGTTGTCCACGGCGCTAGAGGTGTGCATCCAGCCGGCTGTTTCGTTGAAGCCCTGGTAGACGAAGAATTGACCCCAGGTGGAGGCGCCATAGGCGTTCAGCCCCTCGTCGCTTTTCACGTGGGCTTCGTGGCGAAAGTAGAAGGAGGTGTGGGGGTTGATAAGCAGCAGGGCATTGCCGCTTTCGCTCTTCAGCGGCGAAATGGCAAAGCCGTTGGAGCCCACGGAGGCGCTCGGTAAGCCGAGTGCTTCCCCCTGGGAGGCTACGGCGCGAATGGCGCTGCGGGCCCCCGTGCCTTGATCCCACTGGCTGAGGGGCTGGTTCTCGTAGAAGGCGGCGAGGGCCTCGGGGCGCACGCGCTCGATATCCCCGCCGATGCTGCCCTCGGAGAAGGACAGAGCCATCCAGGGCTCAAAACGGGTGAGCACCTTCACCTCGGCGTCGGGGTGGGTGGCGAGGTAGTAGTTCAGACCATCGGCCCAGGCGTCCATGAGGGCTTGCAGCCAGGGGGGGCTTTGGTCGTACTCCTGTTTCATCTCCTCAGGATCGATGAACAACTTCATGCGCAGGTCGATCCAGCGGTAGTCGGGGCCGAAGGCTTCCCCGAGGCGCCCCTGGGAAAAGAGAAAGTTTCGCTCGATGCGGGGGAAGTCGTCCTCGGCTTGGGCGTACATCATGCCAAACACCGCGTCCGCATCCGTGGGGGCTTCGATGTGGGGAATGCCCCACTCATCCCGGGTGATCGTCACCTTCTGGGCTCGAGCAGCCCAGCCGGTCTCCTCTTCGGAGAGCGTGGGTTCGGCCGGCGGCGCGTTGCCGCCGCAGGCCGCCAACAGCACGGCAAGACAACCAAGTATGAGGCGCTTCATAGAATCTCCCGGGACGCGAGGGATAAAGGCCTCGACCCTACGGCCCTCACGCCTAGGCGGCAAGGGCCTGGCGCTCCCTGGCCAGAAGTAGCAGGGCCGGGAGTAGGGTCAGGTTGGCGAGGAGTGCAAGGGCCATGGAGAGGGCGGTCAACAGGCCGAAGTACACCGTGGGATTGAAGTTGCTAAGCCCCAGGATCGAAAAGCCCGCCATTACCGTCACGGAGGTAAAGAAGATGGCATGACCTATGGAGCGGTGGCTGCGAAGCAGGGCCCCTCGCCCGTCGCCATCACGGGCGAGCTCTTCTCGGTAGCGGTGGATGTAGTGAATGGTGTCGTCCACGCCGATACCGATCACGATGGCCGCAATGGTGATGGTCATGAGATCCAGGGGCAGGCCGATCCAGCCCATGAGCCCCAGGACCAGCGCTGCCGCGAGAACGTTGGGTAGGAGCGCGAGGAGCCCCAGGCTGAGGGATCGAAACAGCATCGCAAAGGTCAGGAGAATGCCCAGGCACACGGCTAGCAGGGTGTTGCGCTGGGAGTCGAAGAGGCTTTGCAGCATGTTGTTCATCAGCACGGTCATGCCCGAAAGGGTGACCCGCTCCGGAGCGATGCCCAGGGCTTCCGGTAGGTCTTCCTGGATACGCTTCAGGAAGGCATCCCGCCGCAGGCTGCGATCGCTCTCCAGCATGCGCACGGCCAGGCGCACCTGGCTCGCCTCCGTGTCTACGTAGGGCGTCAACAGCGTGTCCTGGAAGGCCTGGGGGATAGCGCCGAGCACCAGGGTCAGCTCCGCCCCGTCTAAGGGGCGGCCGTCGTTAAACTCCTTTGCTAGCGCGTGCAGCGTGCCGAGGGAGAGGACCTTGCCCGTCTCTGGCTGGGCATTCAGGAAGGCTTCGGCTTGCTCGACCAACGCCACCCGGGCCGGGGTTACCCAATAGCGGTCAAAGCCCGGCGTTGTCGAAGGGCCAGGCGCGGCATCGCCGCTGTCTCCCTGGGGTTCGGCAAAGGGATCGGCAAAGGGGTCCCCGAAGGGATCCCCAAAGGGGTCGGCGGCGGGGGCGGCGAAGGGGTCCTCCACGGCGGGGGCGAGGGCGGGGAAGTCAATGAGGACGTCGAAGGGGGTGGTGCCCCCAAGCTTTTGATCGACGTAGCTCATGCCCCGGTAGATCTCCGTGTCCTCGGCGAAGTAGTCGAGGAAGCTGTTCTCTACATCTAGGCGGCTGATGCCGCCGGCGGCGGCGAGGGCGAGGAGGCCGCTTCCGAGCACCAGGGCCAGGGGATGGCGGGCCGTGGCGCGGCCGAGCAGCTCCACGAAGACCGGGGTTCGGGGGGTAGTGCCTGTTCCGCCAGCCGGCAGCACGGTAACGGCCAGGGGGAATAGAACAAAGGTCACGCCGAGGGCTAGGGCGACGCCGACGGTCATCATCCAGCCGAAGTCCACCACGGGCACGATGCCTGAGGTTACGAGGGAGCCGAAGGCCACCATGGTGGTCACCGCGGTAAAGAAGCACGGCCAGAACTTGGAGCGGAGGGTGGCCTCAAGGCGCTCCGGGACCGATTGCGTAGGCTCGGCCATCTCCAGCTCGCGGAAGCGGACGATGAGGTGGATCGCGAGGCTGATGCTGATGATGATCAGGAGCGAGGCGAAGTTCGAGGAAATCACCGTGATGGGCCAGCCCACGGCCCCGAGAAGCCCCGCCATGAGTCCCGTGGTAAGGGCCGCATTGGCGAGGGGCAGGACCACCCAGCGCGGGGATCGGAAGAAGTAGGCTAGCGTCGCTACGAGCAACCCAAGGACTCCCAGGCTAAAGCGCTCAAGGTCGTTGCGCACGAAGCGCAGCATGTCGTCGGCGATCATGGGAACGCCGGCGAGGTGGACCGTCGCATCGTTCCGGTATTCGGTCACAATGTCCCGAACCGCTGCGACGAGGACCGCCTGCCGGGCGGCTGCTTGCGGCTTGTAGGCCTCCAGGGCCGCGACCGCAGCGCTGCGGGTTCGTTCCTCCTCTAGCGTGAGGCTTCGGTTTTGCGCCTCAAGCAGCCAGCGTTGGCGCTTCGCGAGAAGGGCTTCGTAGGTGTTATCGGGGCGGAGCGTGACCTGTAGGGCGGTGGTTTGCCCGTCCGGGCTTAGAAGGAGGTTGCGGAAGAGGGGGCTTTCGAGCAGTTCCTTCTGCGCCAGGGCGCGGTCTGTGCTGGGGTCCCGTAGCGTTCGCACCCCTTCGCTTAGGGTATCCAGGGGAACGGGCGGCGATTTGAGCAGCGGGACGTCAAGCAGGCTCTGCACGGCCTCCACGCCGTCCACGGCGCGCAGCGATTCCACAAGGGCTCCAAGGGTCCTAAGGGCGCGCGCTTCGAAGAGGGGCGTGTCCGGCTCAAAGGTCACCACGAGAAATTCGCCGCTGCCATAGCGGTCGTTCATGGCACGCCAGGTTGCCAGGGCCGGATCCGTCTCTACCACGAGGGAGTCCGAGGAGGCGTCAATGCGGAACTGCTGCGCGCCCAGGACAGCCAGAAGGACTGCACCTAACAGCAGCATGGCGAGGCCCCGAGGATGGGTGGCGAGAAAGCGGGAAATGCTGTGGGCCATGGGGCTGACTCCTTAGGACTTGCTGCGCGTCCAGGACCGGTAGAGCATAGCAAGGAAAGCCGTTGTCCCTCACGAAGGCTCAGGGAACGTCATGCTATTTCCGAACTGCGAAGTGGGCGCCTGTCCCGATGAAACCGCCCTTCGAATCTTCCTTGAGGAGCACCGGGAGCCCATGCGCCTCGCCGTGCTCGATCGCCAAGGCTTGCCGCAAATCGCAACGCTCTGGTTTCGATACGAAGCGGGCGCCCTCTGGGGTGTGAGCCACGCAGAGGCCTGGCTCACGCGGCGTCTGCAACGGGTGCCTAAGGTGGGTTTCGAGATCTCTACGGGCTTCGCTCCCTACCGGGGCCTTCGAGGTCAGGGGACCGTCACGCTGCTTCCTGAGGATGGGGGCGCGCAGCTGGATTGCCTGCTGGCCCGCTACGGCATAGGGGAGCACTCCAGGCTGGCGCGCTGGCTCCAGGGACGAAGGGATCGGGAGTGGGCCCTGCGCCTCGCGCCGAGCAAAGCGACTTTTTGGGATTATGCTTCTCGCATGAGGGAGCCCGAGGCCCATGGCTGAAATCCATCCCTTTCCGCCAGCGCTCCTGGCGCGCCTGGCGCCCTTCGAGGGCAGCTTTCATGCCCATAAGCTCGCTGCGGAGGGGGCCGAGGTGCTGCTGGCGAGCTACGCCGCCGGGGAGCACATCCCGGTTCACGATCACCCCACGGAAAACTGGGGGGTGGTGATCACGGGGTGCCTTGGGCTGACCTGTGGAGCAGAGCCGGAGCGACTTATCGCCCCAGGGGCGTGGTACCACTTGGCGCCGGGGGAGGCCCACGAAGCGCGCTTCCCCGAGGCTACGACCATGCTGGAATTCTGGTTCTACCCCGCAGGCAGGGGGTGAACGGCGCCGTCAGCCACAAGGAAAAGGGCGTCGCCACGTTCTGGCTTAACCGCCATCGTTCCCGTGAGCGTGCCAAAGGCGGGGAGTATGAGTTCCTGGCCCCGGCGCCAAAATACCGGTCCGTAAAGGCTGGTCTTGCGCGCCGCCCGCAGGCGGTAGCCCGGGTGTAGGTGCCCCGCGAGGGTCGGTGCCTCCGCCGTCCCCGAAGGCTCATGGCGACAGATGAGAGGCCCCAGACGCCAGCCTTCCCGCTCCCAGTGCAGTCGCCCTGCCGTTCCTTCCTGGGGCACCGCGCCGTCGTGGTTGCCGCCTACGAGCGTCACGGAAACCCCTGTCCGCCCCAGGGCTGCGAGCCAGGCCTCGAGGCGGGCCTGGCCGGTGCTTCCGGGGCGGAGCGGGCGGTGGAAAAAGTCGCCCAGCACCACGAGCCGTTCGCACCCATGGGTCGCTAGGAGCATGCGGAGGCGCGCCAGGTCCTCGGCGTCACCGCCCACGGGTACGGCGAAACCCTGGCGCTGGAAAAAGCTCGCTTTCTCCAGATGGACGTCTGCAACAAAGAGGGTTCGGTCCCACAGGACGGCCTTCTCGGGCAGGAGCCGGAGGGTGGCCTCCCCCAAGGTGAGGTGGACCGCGGTGGTTGTGCTAGCCATGGCGGCGCTCCAGCTGAGCGAGCATGCGCGCGATGCGTTGGGCGGCCGATTCCGAGCTGTAGCGAGCGTGTACTCGCGTGGCCCAAAGCGGGAAGGCGAAGGGGGAGAGGCTTGCCAGGCGTTGGCTTTGCCAGGGCTGACCGCTTAAGGCTTGGAGCCGGGCTTCGAGGCGATCGCTGTCGAGCTCCTCCGTAAGTACCTCCCGCTGCGCCTGCTGTAGAAATGGGTTTTCCGGGTCGTAGCGCTTGAAGACGTCGAAGAGGAGGCGGGAGGATAGCTGAAGGGCGCGCTGGGATTTGGGCCCGCCAGGAAAGCCTTGGAAGATCAAACCAGAGATGCGCGCAATGGTGCGAAAGCGTTGCTCCGCGAGGCCCGTACCCTCGCAGCAAGCGATTAGGGCCTCTCCAAGGCCCTCTGGAGAGAGCCAGCGGCGCAGCGCCCCTTCCTCCTCGGGCAGGGGCGCGGAGGACAGGAGCTCGATCCCGTAATCATTCACCGTCACCGCGATCGTGCTCTCCTGAAACTGACCGAGGCGCCAGGCGAGGAGGGGGCCGAGCCCCTCGTGAACCTGGCGCCCGGCAAAGGGGTAGAGGAAAAGGTGATAGCCCTCCCGGCTTTCCAGGTGTTCGAGGAGCAGGGCTCCCGGCGTGGGTCGCGCAGATAGAGTCTCCTGTAGGCGAAGGAGGGGCGCTAGGGCGGCCATTTCCTCCCGCTCGGGAAGGGAGGCAGTGGGATCCAACCGTTGTAGAACCCCTTCGGCCAGCGTGCTCGAGAGGGGCATGCGGCTGCCGGCCCAGCGTGGGGTGTGAACACGCCGGGCCTTTCCTGGACGGACCAGCGCCGTCATGCCGTCTACCCGGCAGAGCACAAGGGCGCGCCCGGCAAAGGTAAAGCCGTCTCCCGGGCGCAGCTGGCGGATAAAGCGCTCCTCTACCTGGCCTAGGGCGCCGCCCCGGCGCCAGCGCAGGGTGACCAAGGCATCGCTCACAATGGTGCCAATGGAGAGGCGATGGCGCCGAGCGATGCGGGGTGTGGTGACGGTCCAGGCCCCGGCTTCGTCCAGCGTAATCTTTGCGTAGTCCTCGTAGGCTTTAAGGGCCGGGCCGCCCCGCTCGAGATGATCAAGTACCCAGGCCAGCTGGGGGCTGCTCAGCGTGGCAAAGGCGTGGGTGCGCCGGGCCTCGGCGAGGAGCGCCTCCGTGGTGCCAGGTTCCCCGAGGATGCGGGTGAGCACGTGCTGAGTCAGAACGTCGAAGCTCCCCCTGAGGCCGCGCTGAGGTTCGAGATTCCCAGTCTCGAGGGCATCTCGCAGCGCCGCAAATTCAAGCAGTTCGAAGGCGTGGGTGGGCACGCAGTAGAGCCGAGGCGTACCGCCAGGATGGTGTTCGCTGCGCCCGGCCCGCTGCCGAGCTCGAGCCACGCCCTTGGGACCACCGATCTGGATCACCTGGGTGACGGGGCTAAAGTCGACCCCAAGATCCAGGCTTGAGGTGGCAACCACGGCCTTAAGCGCCCCAGCCTTCAGGGCCTCCTCTATGCGCCGGCGCGTGCCCTGGGCAAGGCTGCCGTGGTGCAGCGCAAGCTGCCCCACGAGACTCAGATCAGCGCGCAGGAGCGCTTCAAACCAGCGCTCCGCCTGAAAGCGCGTGTTGCAAAAAATTAGAGAGCTCGGAGCGTCCTGAAGAAGGCTTAGCACTTGGGGCAGACTGCGCAGCCCCAGGTGGCCCGCCCAGGGAAAGCGTTCGATTTCCTTAGGGATGAGCGTGGTCACCGCGGGCTGGGTGCCCCGGGGCCCCTGGATCAGGCGCCCGCGACGCTCCGGGCCGAGCAATACTCCGAGGGCGTGTTCGGGATCGGCCACGGTGGCCGAGAGGCCCCAGCGTTGGGCCTTCGGAGCCAGGCTATCGAGGCGGGCCAGGGCCAGCTCAAGGAGCACGCCGCGCTTCGTTCCCAGGAGCGCGTGCCACTCATCCACAATGACAGCCTTCAGAGTCGGTGCTTGGGCAATAAAGTTCGGGCTCGCCAGTAAGATGGAAAGGCTCTCCGGGGTCGTGACGAGCACTTCTGGCAGCGCCTGCCGGAGCTGCCGCCGTTCCTTGGCCGTGCTATCTCCGTTGCGGATCGCGATGCGCCAGGGGAGGCCGAGGGCTTCGCCAAAGCTTTCCAGCTGGCTAGCAAGGTCCCGCGCCAGGGCCCGGAGCGGGGTAAGCCAGAGCACCTGGAGCCCGGTGCTGTTATCGGGGGCGGTGAGGGCCGGGGCGAGAAAGGCCCCTAGGGTTTTTCCGCTTCCCGTCCCCGCGAGGCAGAGGCCGTCGGCGCCTTCCCTGAAGGCCTGAACTAAATCCGCCTGAAAGGGGGCGAGTGACCACCCCTCGGCGCCGAGCCAGGCCTTAAGGGCTTCGTCGCGTGCCTTTTGCCTAGCCATGGGGAAGGAGCCGAGCCTTCAGCAGAGCGAGCTCGTCCGCGTCCTCAATCGCGAGATCTTCCCGCCAGCGATGAATGCGAGGAAAGCGCAGGGCCATGCCAGCTTTTCGCCGGGGTGCCGGGTGTGCGCTGTCGAAGGCCAATTCAAAGACCAGCGCGGGGGTTAGGGCGCGTACGGGGCCGAAGCGTTCTTTCGTATTGCGCCGAATCCATTGATCGAGGCGCTCAAGGGTGGCCTCGTCCGGTCCCGAGTAGGCCTTAGCAAGGGGCACTAGGGACCCCTGATCCCACACCGCGAAAGTAAAGTCCGTGTAGAGGTTGGCACGGCGGCCGTGCCCCGGCTGGGCATAAAGCAAGATGGCGTCCACCGTTTCCGGATCAAGCTTCCATTTCCACCAACTTTGGTGGCGCCTACCGCTTTCGTAGGCGCTGGCCTCGTGCTTCAACATTAAACCCTCCGCGGCCTGGCTTCGTGCCTCGGCGCGCAGAGCCGCAAGGCTTTCCCAGCTGCGGTTATCTAATCGAGGGGAAAGGGTGAGGGCTGGAGCAGGCGGGCGCGCGAGGAGGACCTCAAGGCGCTGGCGGCGCTCGCTGAGACGGTAGGGGCGGAGATCCTCGCCGTGCAGTTCGAGGAGGTCGTAGGCCATGAAGCGCACGGGCACCGCGCGCTGAAGTGCTGTCGTAATTCGCTTCCGCTGCAGGCGTCGACTCAGTTCCACGAAGGGGCCCGGGCCGTCCTCGGCCCAGGCGAGCAGCTCTCCATCAAGAACCGTGCCCTCGGGAAGGACCTCGGCTGCGGCCGCGAGCTCGGGAAAGCGATCCTCTAGCCGCTCCCGGCCCCGAGACCACAGCGCCGTCTTGCCCTCCCGGCGCACCAGCTGGCACCGCACCCCATCCCATTTCCATTCCGCCTGCACCGCCGTTGAGGGTAGGGGTGGGAGCGCCCCGTCGCGGAGCGGTTGGGCGAGGCAGAAGGGGTAAGGCGCCGCCCAGTGGAGCGTGGCGTTGTGTGGATTGACCAGCGCTTCAAAGGCTGCCGCGGTGGGGGGCTGGGGGGTCATCCAGCGGTGTTGAAGGACGGCGGGGTCGATACCAAAGGCTTGGCCCAGGGCCCGGAGCGTTAGTCCTTCCCCTACGCCGACGCGCAGCCCCCCGG
This sequence comes from Candidatus Salivita marina, assembly GCA_038144425.1. GTDB lineage: Bacteria > Pseudomonadota > Gammaproteobacteria > Pseudomonadales > Azotimanducaceae > Salivita > Salivita marina. Next base: position 200,822 of record JAYQNS010000002.1, read on the forward strand.
TGATGAGCTTATTGAGCCAAAGGCGCGGGCCCTGGGGGTAGGCCCGCCACAGGGTGAGGAGGGCGCTCTTCCGTGTTTCGGCGCTGCTTCCACGCAGGGGCGCAAGCGTTTCCTCTAGTAAGGCCTGCAGGCTGGTCGCCGGGACGGTGGTGCCCTGCGGCGGAGCTGGAAGCACCAGGGCGAGGGTTTCGGCGAGGTCGCCCACGTGGGCATAGGTGGCTTCGAGCACCGCTTCCGAGAGTCCCGTAGCCTCCCCCAGCCAGCGTCGCAGCTCCGGTCCGCTGGCAATGCGCTGAGGCCGGCGCCCGGTGAGCAGATGGAGCGCCCAGGCCGCATCCCCCGCCGGGGCCTCTCTAAAATAGGCCGTCAGTAATTCGAGCTTTCGCCCCGTGGAGCGCGCGCGTTCCAAAGCTGTGAGCAGGGCGGCGAAGGCGTTCACCCCTCCTCCATTTCTCCGTAGGGTGTGGCCAGCGCCTGCGCCTCGATGCCCTGGCCTTGCAGGTGGGCCAGGAGCGCATCGGTGTGGCCATGGGTGGCCAGCACGCGCTTTGCCCCGCTGTCTTCGACGGTGCGAAGCAGTCCTGGCCAGTCGGCGTGGTCGGAAAGCACAAAGCCCTCGTCGTAGCCCTTTCGGCGCCGCGTCCCGCGCACCTGCATCCAGCCCGAGGCGAAGCCAGTGCTGGCGCCGCGAAAGCGCTTAGCCCACTTCGACCCGGCGGCGGAGGGGGGCGCGAGGATGAGCCGCCCTGCGCCACGATCACTCCTGGGCATCTCGCTGACCGGGACAGTGGGAATCATGGTGATGCCCGCGTCCCGATAGAGCCGGGTCAGTCCGTCGATGGCGCCGTGGAGCCACACGGTCTCGTTGGTGAAGGCGTGTAGCCCAGCCAGAATGCGCTGCGCTTTCCCTAGAGCGTAGGTGTAGAGCACCGCGGGCCGGTCTTCGGCGGCGCAGCGCTGCCACCAGGCATAAATCTCCTTCATGACCGTGTCCGGGTCGGGCCATTGATAGATGGGATAGGCAAAGGTGGCTTCCGTGACCAACACATCACAAGGCACGGTCTCAAAGGGCGCGCAGGTGGGATCCGGTTCCCGCTTGAAGTCTCCCGTGACAACCCAGATCTCGTCGCCGCGCTGTACCCGAACCTGGGCTGAACCCAGGATATGCCCCGCGGGATGAAAGGATACGGTGACTGCGCCGAAGGACCGGCGCTCGCCGTAGGGGACCCCCTCGACAGGGCTGTACTGGCCAAGGCGCTTGCGGAGGATGGGCACGCCCGGGGCCGCGGTCCAGTAGTGACCCATGCCGTTTCGCGCGTGATCCCCGTGACCGTGGGTGATAATGGCCCGATCCACCTTGCGCCAGGGATCGATGGTGAAGTCACCGTCCGGGCAGTGCAGGCCCCGGTCCGTGAGGGTGAGTAGGGGGGTCGTCATCCCAGTTCCTCAGTACCGCTGCCCGTGGCCTAAGCATACGCCCTCCGCACCATCGGGCCCTAGGGTTGGATCGCCGGGGGCGGTATGCTGGCGAGTGTCAAAACCGGGAGGCCACCATGGTCGGAGTCAAGGGAGACGGGGTGGTAATTAGGCCAAAGGTCAGGCCTTACCTCTTGCTTGTGCTTATGATTCTGCCTTGCGCTGCCTTGGCCTATCCGGAAGAAACGCTCCAAACCTTGACCTTCACTGCTGCGAAAGCCTTTAACCGGTGCGTCGAGGAGACGGCGACGCCGCGGCTCTCGGCACTTCAGGTGCGGAACCTGGTACTGGGTAATGTCGCCGAGGGGGAGGCTGGGGTGCTGCGCCGGGCGACGCGCTGGGGTTACTACGATCGCGCCGAGGGCGAGGAGGATCGGCGCTGGCTGTGGCTGGTGAGTACGCGGCTCCACGACCGCTTCGAGGATCGGGCCGCCAAGGTCCTGATGCAGGACGGCGTGCGAGCAACGCTGCGCTACGAAGATTTGGGAAGCGTGCTTTACTACCTCCAGCGCGTCACCATTCCCGCGAACGTGGTCCCCATCTTTCACCCTCGGCCCTGGCGCTGGCCCTCGGGGGATCGTTTCACCGACTATCCCATCGATGAAGGACAGCTCAGTGAGGCCGGGGAAGGGCTTTGCGAGGCCTTGGCGCAGACGCCGGATACGCTAACCTTTGATGCCTTGCTGGCGCAGACGGCAGGCGCCACCCTCGATGCGCTGCGCCAGCCCATCGCCGATATGCAAAGTCCTTGGTATGCCTTCTGGGAGCTTGGGGAGCCGGGGCGCTTTGGCCGCTACGGAGAAGCGGGCAATCGCTTTGGGCGCGCGGCCAGCTTCCCCTGCGGCACGGACCGGTGCCAGCTGTTAGACGACGATCCAATCTATGCAGCCTTCGCCGCGGCTCAGCATCGCTTGGCGCTGCTGGCGACCATGCGCGGCATTTTGCTACTTCAGCGCGATCGCGGCGGCGCGCCATGAGGCGAGGGGGAGATTTACCCCAGGGCCTTCGCAGGAGGGCTTGGGCGCGCCTCGCGCTGCAAGGGCTCGCGCTCCTTTCCCTTGGCGCCTGCGTGGCCCCGCCCCGCCTCGATCTGGTCTCGGAAAATCAGGGCAGCCGCATTCGCCATCTGGTCCTCCATTTCACCGCTGAGCCCTTCGATCGGTCCCTTGCCCTTTTGACCCGCGCCAATACGGGCGCCGTCAGCGCCCATTATCTTGTTCCCGATCTAAACGACCCCACCTTTTCCGGCACCAGTGGCCGGCCCCTTCGCCTTGTGGCCGAAGAACGCCGGGCTTGGCACGCGGGGAGCAGCTTCTGGGCCGGGGAGACGGCCCTGAATAACTCCTCCATCGGCATCGAAATCGTGAACCAATCGACCTGCGATCACCGGCTTACCGTGCCTCTTCCGGGGCCCGAGGCGGATCGCTGCCACTACCTGCCTTTTCCCGAGGCGCAGCTTGTCGAGGTCATTGCCCTGACCCAAGAGATTCTGGCGCGCCATCCCGATATCCCCCCGGAGCGGGTGCTGGGGCACGCGGACATCGCGCCGACTCGGAAGGTGGATCCGGGTCCCTTCTTCCCCTGGCAGCGCCTCCACGAGGCCGGCGTGGGACCCTGGTATGAGGCCAACACCTTCGAGGCCTGGCGGGGCTGGCTTCAGGACACCCCTTTGCCCCTGGCCACGCGGCAGGCGGCGCTGGCGGCTTGGGGCTTTGATTTGACCCCCACGGGACGCCTCGACGGCGAGACTCGCTACGCCCTGCGGGCCTTCCAGCTTCACTTTCGCTCCGAGCCCCTAACTTACGCTTTCGATGAGGACACCACGGCCATCCTCTTTGCGCTCCTCGCACGCTATCGCCCCGGCGCCCTGGCTGAGCTGGCCCTTCCGGCGCCGCCGCCGAGCCTTCCGGAGCCCTTGCGCGACACCGACTCCCCACCCTAGGCTCTAGCCTCTCGGGAGAGGAGTAGCGGGCATGGCAGATTTCGATTTAGTGCTGCGCGGCGGCACCGTCGCTGACGGGACGGGAGCGGCGCTCCGTGAAGTTGACGTGGCTGTAGAAGGCGGTCGCATTGCTGCCGTGGGTGGAAGCGTTGGGCAGGGCGCGGAGGAAATCGACGCCCGGGGCTTACTCGTCACTCCAGGCTTTGTGGATGTGCACACCCACTACGATGGCCAGGCCACCTGGGACGACCGCCTCACCCCCTCCTCAAACCATGGGGTGACCACCGCGGTGATGGGCAATTGCGGCGTTGGCTTTGCTCCCTGCCGCCCGGAGGATCACGACACCCTCGTCCGCTTAATGGAAGGGGTGGAGGACATCCCCGGGGTGGTGCTCACGGAAGGGCTGTCTTGGAACTGGGAAAGCTTTCCCGACTTCCTCAAGGCGCTGGAAGCGCGGGATCACGACATCGACTTTGCGGCCCAGCTGCCCCACGCCGCCCTGCGCGTTTACGTCATGGGGGAACGGGGCGCGCGGCGCGAGCCCGCCACCGCTGCCGACATCCAGGCCATGGCCCAACTGACCCGGGAGGCTATGGCCGCCGGGGCCCTTGGCTTTAGCACCTCCCGAACCTTGAATCATCAAACGGCGGACGGCGATCCCACGCCGACGCTCACCGCGGCGGAAGATGAGCTCATGGCTATCGCCTTGGCCATGAGGGCCGAAGGGAAGGGCGTTCTTCAGTTTGTCTCCGACTTCCAGAACCCTCGGGAAGAGATGGCCATGCTCCGGCGTTTGGTCGAGCAGTCTGGACGGCCCCTGTCCCTGTCCCTTGCGCAAACGGAGGGAGCGCCGGAAGGCTACCGTAAGCTGTTGGGTTGGCTCGAGGGCATGGCTCAGGCGGGGCTCCCCGTACGCGGCCAGGTAGCGAATCGCCCCGTGGGCCTCATGCTGGGCCTCGATGCCACCCTAAATCCCTTCGTCGCTCACCCGAGCTTTCAGGCCCTACAGGCCCTGCCCCTGGCGGAGAAGGTCGCCCGGCTACGGGATCCGACGCTACGGGCGACCCTCCTGGGGGAGGCGCCGCAGGCTGATCACCCCTTCATGCAGGCGGTACTGTCTAACTTCGAGAAGATGTTTGTCCTTGGCGATCCGCCGGATTATGAACAGGACGCGAGCCAGTCCTTGGGGGCCCGGGCACGGCGCCTGGGCGTCGAGCCTGCGGCCTTGGCCTACGACCTCATGCTCGAGGACGAGGGGCGGGCCATGCTGTATTTCCCTTTCCTGAACTATGCCCAGAACGATCTCGATGCGGTGCTCGAAATGATGGAGCACTCCCAGACGATCCTCGGCCTAGGGGATGGAGGAGCGCATCTTGGCACCATCTGCGATGCCAGCTTTACCACTCATATGCTGACCCACTGGGCCCGAGATCGGCGCCGTGGTCGAAAGCTTCCCGTGGAAACGGTGGTGAAGTGGCACAGCCGCGATACGGCCCGGGCCATGGGGCTCTTCGATCGGGGCGTGCTGAAGCCTGGCTATCGGGCGGATCTCAATATCATCGACTTCGACCGGCTGCGGCTCCGTCCACCGCGCATGCAGCGCGATTTGCCCGCCGGCGGCCAGCGTCTTATGCAGGACGCCGAAGGCTATCGCTACGCTATCGTGGCGGGTCAGGTGACCTACCGGGATGGGGTGGCTACGGGCGCGCTTCCGGGGCGGCTCGTGCGGGGGGCTCAGCCTGGCCCGGGCTGAGCATCGGGGCCGCGGTCATGCATACCGATCGCCTCATGGCGGCGGTGGAAGAAGATCTGGAGCGGGCGGCTAAGCTGCTGCGCGCCGGGGAGGTCGTAGCTTTTCCTACGGAAACGGTTTACGGCCTGGGCGCCGATGGCTTAAGCAACTCTGCGGTGGCACGAATCTACACCGCGAAGGGCCGGCCCCAGGACAATCCGGTCATTTTGCACGTGGCGAGCCTGGCTTCGGCGGGGGGACTCTTCGAGCCCACGCCTTGGCAGGCTGAGGCGCTAAAGCGACTGGCTGCAGCCTTTTGGCCCGGGCCCCTGACCGTGGTGGTGCCGAAAACGGACCGGGTGCCGTCGCGGGTGAGCGCCGGGCGGGACAGCGTCGCGCTTCGCGTTCCAAGGCACCCGGTGGCCCTTGCGCTCCTCGAGGCCGTGGGACGGCCCTTAGCGGCCCCTTCGGCGAATCGCTCCGGTCGCCCGAGCCCCACCACTGCGGATCATGTGTTGCGCACTCTGGATGGACGCATCGCCGCGGTGCTCGATGGAGGCGCTGCGCCCCTCGGCTATGAATCGACGGTGCTATCCCTGCTGGGGAATGCGCCGCGCATTTTGCGCCCTGGGGCCCTGGGCCCGGAGGCCCTAAGCGCGGTACTGGGGATGCCTTTGCCATCGCCTCCCGGGGAAGAGAGAGGATCGGCAGATGATCAGGACCTGCCTGCCCTTGCGCCGGGAATGCGCCATCGCCACTACGCGCCCGAGTCCGTGACTTTGCGCTTTACTGACGAAGCAGGACTCGAAGCGGTCTGGCCCGGGGGCGATGCCATTCTTTGCCGAAGTAGGGTGGCTCGGCGCCTAGGGCCGCGGCGGGCGCCCCTGGTGGTGCTCCCCGATGCGCCAGAAGGCTTCGGCCGAGCGCTTTATGATGGGCTCTATGCCTTGGAGGGGGCTGAGGTACCTCTCGCGTGGGTCGAGGCTCTACCGGAGGGTCCGGACTGGGTCGCCCTTCGTGACCGTTTAAACCGGGCCGTGGCGGGCTAGGCGTAAGGCGCACGGCTCGGGCCGCGGGCCTGCACATGGAAGAGGAAAGGGGATGGGCATGAATCGTTTCGACTGCGTGCTGCGTAACGCAATCTTGCTGGACGGCACGGGCGCCGCACCGCAGCCGGGGGATCTTGCCCTTAAGGATGGCTTGATCGCCGCTGTGGGGTCCTTTGACGGTAAGGGCCGGGAAGAGATTGATGCGGAGGGGGGGCTGGTTACCCCGGCTTGGGTCGATATTCACACCCATTTCGACGGGCAGGTGACCTGGGATGACGCCATGCTTCCCTCCTCCGGGCAGGGTGTGGGCACTATTGTCATGGGTAACTGCGGTGTGGGCTTTGCCCCCGTGGCCCCCGGGGGAGAAAAGGACCTTATTGAACTCATGGAAGGGGTAGAGGACGTCCCGGGAACGGCCCTCTATGAAGGCATGCCCTGGGGTGCTTGGTCCAGCTATCCCGAATATCTCGATTACCTCGCGACTCGGGTTTACGCCCTGGATGTGGCTTCCCTGATTGCCCACGGCGCCGTGCGGAATTTCGTCATGGGAACCCGGGGCCGGGAGAACGAGCCTGCGACGGACGAGGACCTCAAGGCCATGCGTCGCCTGGTGGCCGAGGGGGTGAGCGCGGGGGCCGTGGGCTTCTCCACCTCCCGGATTCTGGGCCACGTTTCCGTGCGCGGCGAGCCCGTCCCGGGCACCTTTGCCCAGGACGATGAAGTTCTGGCTCTAGCCGGAGCTCTCCGCGATGCCGGGAAGGGTGTCTTCCAAATTATTCCCTCGAGCACCTTGGGCAGCGGTGCTGCCGCGGGGCGGGAAGAGCCCCGGGACTTGGCCGACGAAGTTCGGCTGATGGCCCAGCTTTCCCGAGAAGCGCAGCGTCCCCTCACCTTTACCTTGTTCCAGGTGGCGGAATGGCCCACTCGGTGGAAAGAGGTGCTTGAGCAGGTCAGCGCAGAGAACGCCGCTGGCGCCCAGGTCTTCCCCCAGGTGGGGGCGCGACCCACGGGTATTGTCATGAGTCTTCGCACCTACCATCCCTTCATGCGCCGGCCAAGCTACCTCGAGCTGAAGGAATTGAGCTTTGAGGCGCGTTTGCAGGCGCTTCGCGATCCTGCGCGGCGGGCGGCAATTTTGGGGGAGCAAAGCGTCCCCCATCCCCTCCCCGGCACCATGGAAAATGGGGTGGCCTTCGCCGAGCTGAACTTCGACCAGATCTTCCTATTCGACGAGGCGCGGGACTACGAGCCAACCCAAGCGCAAAGCTTTGCGGCTCAGGCTAGGGCAAAGGGCATGGATCCCCACGCGTTCCTTTACGACGCGCTCACGGCCGGTTCTGGGGAGCGCTTCGCGGTGATGTACTTTACGAACTACGCCGATCATAACCTCGACGCGGTGCGCGAAATGCAGCTTCACCCGGAGACCGTCACGGGCCTTTCCGACGCTGGAGCCCATGTCACCGTCATTTTCGATGCGGTGGCCCCTACCTACGAGCTGACCCACTGGGGCCGGGATCGCACCCGGGGGGAAACCTTACCCCTCGAGCATTTGGTGCATCGGCAAACGCAGCGCAACGCCCAGCTCTTCGGCTTTAAGGATCGCGGAGCGCTGCTCCCAGGTCTGCGCGCGGATGTGAACTGGATCGACTTTAAGCGCCTGTCCCTGGGAGATTTGGAGGTGCGGCGGGATCTGCCCGCCGGGGGGGCGCGAATTCTCCAGCATGCCAAGGGCTATCGGGGCACCTGGATCGCTGGGGTGCGGACCCGGGCCGAGGATGAGGACACGGGTGCCCGACCTGGACGGCTCCTGCGGAGCCAGCGGTGAAGCTGGGCGATCTGCGGAGGCGTTGGCTTAGCTTAGAAGGCGGCCTTGAGGGCGTGCTCGCCCTGCTGGCCGTGTTTGGCACCCTGGCTGTGCTCCAAACTTTCCTGCTCGGGCGGCACTTCGTGATTCCCACGGCGCTCCTGGTGCCCACGGCCTTTGCTGCGGTACTGGCGATACGCGGGGCCGCGGGGCAGCGCTGGGCGCAGGGGGTCGTGCTTTGGCTTGGCGGCTTCGCCATCGCCCATCTTTTCTTCGCGCTGTTTTGGGCAAGAACCCCGCGAGTACTCCTTGGTGGAGCCTTCCTGCCGGTTTACGGGGGGCTGCTGGTGATCTTTGCCATCCTGACGCGAGCCTATGGAAAGCGAAATGGCCTTCGCTTGCTGCTACCCGAAACCGACGCCCCATGACTCCCGCCTCGTCCCCCAGGCCGTCTACGGTGTTCTGGGAGGGGGTGCGCGATGGCACCCCCTTCATCGTTATGGTGGGGCCCTTCGCCCTTCTCTTTGGCGTGGTCGCAGCGGAGCTCGGCCTGTCCATGGGGGAGACGCTGGGTTTCTCGGCGCTGGTGATCGCTGGTGCCGCCCAGTTTGCCACCCTAGAGTTGCTGGACGCGGGGGCGCCCATTTCCGTGGCCGTGGGGACCGGCCTCGCCGTGAATCTGCGCATGGCGCTCTACTCGGCGTCCCTCGTACCGTACCTCGGCCGAGCGCCCCTGCGCCATCGCGCTTGGGTCGCCTATGCCCTGGTAGATCAGGTTTATGCCCTGGCGCTCCTGCGCTTCCAGGGCCGGGAGGAATCCCAGGCCGCTAGGCTGGGCTACTACGCCGGCGCCGCCGCGCCGATCTGCGGGATATGGGTTCTGGCCTGCGCCCTCGGGGCCCAGGCCCAAAGCACGGTAGCGGCGGTGCCGGGACTCGACTTTGCCGTGCCCCTGACCTTCCTGGCTATGGTGACGCCCATGTTGAAGGATCGATCCAGCGCGGCGGCTGCGGTGGTGGCCACAGGCCTGGCGATCCTGGGCCATGAGCTTCCCCTGAATAGCGGCATGCTCCTGGCCGTGGCCGGGGGCATGGTGACCGGCGCGGTGCTCGAGGGTCGGAGGGACGCCCATGGCTGAGCTCGCCCCCGGCACCCTGTGGTTCACCATCGCGGCCCTGGCCCTGGGGACCTATCTGATTCGCTTTTCCTTTCTGGGGTTCCTAGGCGGACGTACCTTGCCACCCCTGGCGCTAAGGCTGCTGCGCTACGTGCCCGTGGCGGTCTTTCCGGCCCTGGTGGCGCCGCAGGTGCTATGGCCCGCGGCGACCGGGGGGGAATTTGACGCGCCGCGCCTACTGGCGGCGCTGTGCACCCTGCTGGTTGGCCTGTGGCGCCGGAACGTGCTGCTGGCCCTGGGGGCCGGCTTGGGACTGCTCCTGATGCTAGAGCTTCTTCGCGAACTCTAGCCCTGTTGTGCAGCGCGCAGCCGAGCCGCGGTGAAGTCGGGAGTGCGCTTTTCCATGAAGGCGGCGATGGCCTCCTGGTTTTCCGGGCTGCCCACGGTGCGGGTGAGGGCCTCGTTTTCAAGGGCAATGATTTCCCGGAAGGCGGCCTTCTTCGGCGCCATCATGAGGGCCTTGGTTTCCTGCAAGGAGTTGGGCGCCTGCCGGGCCAGAACCTCTGCCTTCGCGAGTACGGTCTCCAAGAAGCCTTCGTCGGGGAACACATCGAGGGCGATGCCCGTGGCCTTGGCTTCCTGGGCGCTCAGGGTTTCCGCGCTGTAAAGGAACCAGGCGGCGCGCTGGGGGCCCATGATCTGCTGGAAGGCAAGGCTGCTGGCCGCCTCCGGGTTAATCCCCAGCGAGGCAAAGGGGCAGCGCATCTTGGCTGACTCGGCCATGAAGACGATGTCCACGAGGCCGCAGATCGTCCCGCCCACGCCCACGGCGACGCCGTTAATCGCGGCGATGATGGGCTTAGGGTAATCGATGAGGCACTCCAGGAGCCCGGGAAAGCCGTGCTTCGGCGGGGTGCCTTTCTGACCCATCTCCGTAAGATCGGCGCCGGCGGTGAAGGCCCGTCCCTTACCCGTCAGCACCACTAGGGAAACGGTGCCGTCCTCCGCGGCCGCCTGGAGTCCTTCCACCAGCGCATCGAATAGGCCGCCATTGAAGGCGTTAAGCTGGGGCTCCCGGTTCAGGGTGAGGACGCGAATCGCGCCGTGATCGTTGACTTCTACCATGGGCCTGTCTCCCTCCTCGATTGCTTTAACCTTGATAATGGCCCAGGTGGCGGAGAGACAAAAGCATTCCGCTGAGGGCCGCGCTAAACTTTTGCTTTTATAGATAAGGGGAGAAGGCCTATGGGGAGTAAACATCAGATTGGCCGTGGCCACTGCTGGGCCCTGCTGATGCTGGTGGCGCTGGCGTTGCCCGGGCAGGCCGCCACCTACCTGCGCTTTGCCGACGAAGCGGGCACGGCGTACTTCGGGGAGCGCCTTGCCGATGGGCGCGTTCAGCCCCTAGATGGGGCGCCCTGGGCCGGCGGGCAGGCTCTTGGGGGCCCGCGCACCGTGGAGGCGTCTCAGCTTTTGGCGCCGGTCACGCCGCGTTCCGTCATCGCCATTGGCTACAACTATCCGAGCCACACCACGGACCGTCCTGACCCGACGGCGCTCGGCATGTTTGCCAAGCTGCCGGGTTCTATCACCGGCCCTGGCGCAGTGATTCCCTATCCCCGGCGTGCGAAAAATCTTCACTACGAAGGGGAAGTTGTCATCGTCATTGGCGAGCCCGCCTTTCAGGTGCCCCGGGAAGCTGCGCTTAGCAAGATCTTTGGCATCACCGCGGGCAATGATGTTTCGGAACGGGATTGGCAGGCCGGCGATCTTCAATGGCTTCGGGCGAAAGCCTCCGATGGCTTTGGCCCCGTGGGCCCTGGATCGTCACGGACCTCGACCCTGCGGCCCTGACCGTGAAAACCTTCCTGAATGGGACGCTTAAGCAGTCCGACGCGGTGAAGAACCTATTTTTTGATTTCGCGACGATCATCAGCGAAGTCTCCGAGACCATTGCCCTTGCCCCCGGGGACATCATCTTCACCGGGACGCCGGGGACCACCGAGCCCATGGCTCCGGGGGATGAGGTGGTGGTGGAGGTGTCTGGAGTCGGGCAGCTCCATAACGTCGTAGCTAGCCCCTGATGGATCCGCGCAACCTTACGCTGGTAGATGGCACGCCCCTCGAGCCGGCGGTGGCTGCGGGGCTGATCTTTGACACGGACCCGCACATTTTTTCCTTCCTCCACGGCCATGACCGCGCTCGGGCCGATCAGCACCTGGCCTATCAGTGGCAGCAGGCCCAGGGGCTCTTCTCCCATCGCTTTGCCCGGCTCGCGGTGGATGGCGAAGCCCTCGGGGGCCTTGCCCTGGGCTTTATGACGGAGGAGCAGGGGGCGGCGGCGGGGCCCTTTTTCGAGCAGGCGCAGGCCGCACTGGATCCCGAGGGCCTTGCGGCCCTTGTGCGCTGGGTGCGGGAGGGCCGCTACGTGATGCCTCCCGTGCCGGCCCACGGGTTTTATCTGCAAAACCTTGCCGTGTTGCCCAGCCTACGCGGCCGTGGCCTCGGGCAGCGCCTGCTGGAGGATGTTTTCCGCCGAGCGAAGGGGGCGGGGGCTCAAGCGGTCCATTTGGATCTCTACGCGGGGAATCCGGCTCAGGCCCTCTACGAGCGGGCGGGCTTTAAGGTGCTTGCGGAAACGCGGGTTCCGGCCCTCGTGCCCGAAGGCATCGATCTTCACCTCCACATGGCTGCCGTTCTTTAGGAGACTTCCGTGAGCGAATCCCTCCGTAGCCAGCTGCTAAAGGCGGGGCTAGGTAAGGCGCCGGAGCCTAAGGCTTCGAAACCGAAACCTCAGTCCCAGCCCAAACCGAAGGCGCGGCGCAAGAGTGCGCTCTCTCAAACGCTTCGGGAGCAAGCTAAGCTGATTATCGAGCAGCGTCGTCTACCCCGAGGGCAGGGCGCTTGCGCCTACCACTTCCTCGACGGGAAGAAAGTACGGAAGCTTTACGTCACCGAGGCGCAGCGCGATGGCTTGGCTGCCGGCGCCATGGTGCTCGTGCGCCACGGGGCGGGCTTTGAGGTGATTGAGGAAAAGGTGGCGGAGAAGATTCGCGAACTCGATGATCGCCTGGTGCTGTCCAAGCCCCCGGCGCCGGGGGAGGATGATCCAGCCTACGCGGACCACCCAATCCCCGACGATGTAGACTGGTAATCAGGGCGTCTTCGCGTACACCCGCTCCCCGGCAATCCACGTTTCCTTCACCTGAAGCTTCCACAGGTCCTCCGGCGCCACGGTGAAGGGATCCTCCGCAAGGATTACGAAATCTGCCCATTTTGTGGGCTCGAGGCTGCCCAGCTGCCCCTCCTGCCGCGCAGACCACGCCGCATCCAAGGTAAAGCCCCGAAGCGTCTGCGATAGCGTGAGCTTTTCGCTCGGGCGCCAGCCACCCGGGGGATCGTCCTGCCGGTTTTGCCGGGTAACCGCGGCGTGGATGCCAAAGACCGGATCTGGGGGTTCCACGGGAAAATCACTACCTAGGGCGAGTACAGCGCCGTTCTTGAGCAGCGTTGCCCAGGCGTAACCCCCTGCTAGGCGTGCCGGGCCTAGACGTTTTTCCGCCATCCACATATCGGAGGTGGCGTGGGTGGGCTGCATGGAAGCCACCACGCCAAGGTCGATGGTGCGCTGGAGATCGCCGGGACGCATGACCTGCGCGTGCTCGATGCGGTGCCGGAGGTCCCTGCTGCCCGGGTAACGCTGGAAAGCCTGTTCGTAGGCGTCTAGGACCACGGCGTTGGCGCGGGTCCCGATCGCGTGGATGCCCACTTGCCAGCCCCGAGAGGTGGCTTGATCGACGATGCGGGCGAGGTCCTCGGCGCTCGTGAACAGCAGGCCGCGGTTGCCTTCGTCGTCACTGTAGTCCTCAAACAGGGCGGCGCCGCGGCTGCCGAGGGCGCCATCGGAGTACAGCTTCACGGCCTGCACATCGACCCGATCCTCTGGGTCATCCCGGGGCGTACCCAGGGCCTCGAGCGTTTCCTCGCCAGCCACCATCACGTAGAGGCGAACCTTGAGGTCGCCAGTTTTGGCTAGGCGCTGAAGAGTTTCGATGGTGCGCACGCCGGCCCCGGCGTCGTGAACCTGGGTAAGGCCCTTGCTGAGCATGATGTCCTGGGCGGCGCTGATTGCCTGCTCCAGCTGGTCCTGGCTGGGCCGCGGGACCACGGCGTCGATGAGGTCCATGGCGGCGTCCACGAAAACCCCCGTGGGGTTGCCGCGCTCATCGCGGATGAGCTGGCCTCCCGGGGGATCGAGAGTGTCGGCGTTGATGCCCGCGGCGGCCATGGCGGCCCCATTGGCCCAGGCAGCGTGGCCGTCCACCCGGCGCAGCCAAATCGGCCGATCAGTGACGCCGTCTAAATCGCTGGCTCGAGGAAAGCGCCCCTCGGGCCAGTGTTCCTGGTTCCAGCGACCCCCGGTGATCCAGCCGTCTCCCGTTTCCGCATAGCGGGCGATTTTGTCTACCGTAGCCTTCAGGCTTTGGAGCCCCGTAATGTTTAAGCGGAGTGCGTCGTAGCCCAGGCTCGTGAAGTGGCCATGGGCGTCAATGAGCCCGGGCATGAGGAAGGCGCCCTCGCCGTCGATGCGAGTGACTGGCTCCCCAAGGCGAGCGGCCAAGGTGCGGAGATCATCGAAGGCGCCGGCGGAGACGACGCGTCCTTCGTGAACCAGAAGGGCGGAAAAGCGCTGCTCCTGCACCGCGGCGCCGGTGTCCGCGGCGCTAGCCGTGGCGGTCCAGCCGTTCACGTTGTAAAGCAGGGTGGTATCGGCCACCGCACCGACTGTGAGGCTCGCGAGGTTAAGGGTAAGGGCGGCCCGGAGGAATCGGAGGGTCATGGCATGCTCACCTACTTCGAAATCAGGGTTTTGAGATCCGTTTCCGGATCGGCCAGGGCTTCGGCGGCCACCGGCGCCTTCTGGGCGACCAGCTGGCGCGCGGCCATAAACTCCCGAGGGCTGTTCACCGCATCCACGGCAATGAGCTGGCCATCCTTTAGGTAGAAGCGGGCGAAGGCGCCGCTATCCGGGTCCCCGCGGAGCACGTCTTCCTCCGCTTCCCCGGAAAAGCCCACCATCTGCAGTTTCAAGTCGTACTGGTCACTCCAGAACCAGGGCACGGCATCGTAGCGGGCTTCGCCGCCGCAAATATTCTTCGCCGCGACCCGGGCCTGGTCCATGGCGTTGGGGACCGATTCCAGGCGCAGGCGCCGGCCCAGGCCGGGGTTCGGATGGTTGGTGCAATCGCCGATGGCGTAGATATGCGGGGCGCTGGTCTGCGTGCCCTCATCTACCTGAATGCCGTTCTCGCAGGCCAGCCCCGCGGCTTCCGCGAGCTCTGTGCGGGGCAGAATCCCCACGCCCACAATCACCACGTCCGCGGGGATTTCCGTGCCGTCCTTGCACTGCACGCCGGTCACCTGGCCTTCGCCGGAAAGGGCTGCGGCGGCGGCTTCCGTTTTGATCACCACGCCGTGGTCCGTGTGGACCTTGGTGTAAAAAGCGGACATGGCGGGGGTGGTGACCCGAGCCAGGATGCGCTTTTCCATTTCCAACACGGTGACCTCCAGCCCAAGCTTCCGAGCGACCGCAGCGACCTCCAGGCCGATGTAGCCGCCGCCAATGATCACCAGACGCTTACCCGGGGTGAGGGCCGCACGGATACCATCGACGTCGGCCATGGTGCGGAGGTAGAACACCCCATCTTGGTCGAAGCCCGGTAGGGAGAGGCGGCGTACCTGGCTGCCCGTGGCGAGCACGAGGTCGCTGTAGCCTAGGCTCTCCCCGTCTTCGAGGGTGACCGTTTGGGCCGCGCTATCAATCGCCGTGACCTTCGTACCGAGGCGCGTTTCGATATTCTGATCGGCGTAGAACTTCTCTGGCCGCACGAGTAGCCGTTCTACAGGGAGCTCGCCCAAAAGGTAGGCCTTGGAGAGGGGTGGGCGCTGGTAGGGGAGCTGGGGCTCCTCGCCGATCATCAGGATTTCGCCGTCGTATCCTTCCTGGCGCAGGCTTGCCACCAACTGCCCGGCGCCTTGGCCGCCGCCCACCACAATCGTTCTTTTCATGTGCGATCCCTTATGCTCGCCCTATGCGAAATCTATTGTACCGACTCCCTGCGCAGGAGGCTTTCCATGGCAGCACCCTTGGCGACACCTCTCTCCCTCTCCCAGGCTTCTAGGAACATGGGTGCGGTCTTGATCCTGTCCCTCATAGGCGTGATGTTTGGCGGCAGCGTTCTGATCTGGCGCATCGTAAATGTGCCAGCCTATCTCGCCTCGCCCCTGCACCAGGACCTTTGGCGAGCGGGGCACGCCCATGCCGCACTGTTTTTGCTGCTGACCCTGGTGCTCTTGCCCTGGATCGATGCCGCTCGCGGGAGCGAGGGGCTGCGCTGGGCCCTGCGCGTCCTTATTTCCTCGGCGAGTATTACCTTTCCCCTCGCTTTTTTTCTTGGCGCTCCCAGTCCGGCCACGGCGAGCCCGGAGCCTGCCCTAGGGTTACTGATTCCTGGCGCTATACTGCTGGTCACGGGTTTAACCATCTTGGTATGGGCGCTCCTTCGCGGCGCGCCGCCATCCCTCGGGGAAGGAGAGGCCGAATGATGCTGCAATCCCGTATGGGTGTCTTCCTGGTAACGGGCGTGATGGTCGCCCTGCTGACCGCCTGCGGGGCCAAGGCGCCGGAATCCGCGGTAGCGTCCCCGGCCTCCGCTGACGGCGCTGCCAACCCCTTCCTGACCCCAAGTCCCTTGCCCTACGGCCTGCCGCCCTTTGATCAGATTGAGCATGCGCACTTTGCGCCGGCCTTTGCGGCGGGCATGGCCGAGGAGCGGGCGCAGGTGGAGGCGATCCTGGCGAACAGCGGGGCTCCGAGCTTCGAGAACACCATTGTCGCCCTGGAGATGACCGGGTCCACCTTGGATCGGGTGTCCCGGGTGTTCTATGCCCTTTCCAGCGCCCATACGAACGACGACATTCAGGCCCTTCGCGCTGACCTGGCGCCCCAGCTGGCAGCGCACCGGGACGCCATCATGTTGAACCCAGCGCTCTTCGAGCGCGTGGCAATGGTGTATGGGCAGCGCGAGGCCCTCGGGCTCGAGGGCGAGGCCCTTCGCCTAGTGGAAGAAATCTACAAGGACTTTCAGCGCGCCGGAGCGGCCCTGGACGATGGGGCTCGGGCAAGGCTCAAGGAAATCAATAGTGCCCTGGCGAAGGAAAGTGCGGCCTTTTCCGATGCGGTGCTTTCGGAGGTGAACGCCAGCGCAATCGTCGTCGAGAACGAAGCCGAGCTTGCGGGTTTAAGCGAGGATCGCCGCGCTGCGCTGGCCCAGGCTGCGGACGAGGCGGGGCTGGGGGCGCATCGTTGGCTCATCTCCCTCCGCAATACCACGGGACAGCCCGTCGTGGCGGACCTAACCCATCGTCCCCTCCGGGAGCGGCTCCAGAAAGCCTCCGAAGCTCGGGGTCGTCGCGGCGGGGACTTTGATAATCGAGCTCGGGTCCTTGCGATCTTGAAGCTCCGGGCGGAGAAAGCGTCGCTCCTCGGTTTTGAGAACTACGCGGCCTATGCGGTGGCCAATCAGACGGCGCAAACGCCGGAAGCGGTGGCGTCCATGCTCAGTACCCTGGCGCCCCGGGCCGTGGCGAATGCCCGGCGGGAAGGTGCCGCGCTCCAGGCCCTAATCGACCGTGAAGGGGGTGGGCATGCGCTGGAAGCCTGGGATTGGAGTTTCTACACGGAGAAGCTTCGGGCCGAGCGCTATGCCTTCGATGCGGAGGCCCTGAAGCCCTATTTCGAGATTAATCGCGTGCTCCAGGAGGGGGTCTTCCACTTTGCCGGGCAGCTCTACGGGCTACGCTTCGAAGCGCGTCCGGCCCTGCCCACCTATCATCCGGACGTTCAGGTTTTTGAAGTCTTTTTGGATGAGGCGCCCCTCGGGCTTTTCCTCTTCGATCCCTATGCCCGGCCCAGCAAGCGGGGCGGTGCCTGGATGAACGCCTACGTGTCGCAGAGCCGGCTGCTCGGGACCCAGGCCGTGGTAGCGAACCATCTGAACATCGTGAAGCCCGCCCCGGGGCGGCCCACGCTGCTCACCTTCGACGAGGTGAACACCATGTTCCACGAGTTCGGCCATGCCTTACATGGGCTCTTCTCGGACGTGACCTATCCCCGCTTCTCCGGCACTCGCGTGCCCCGGGATTTTGTGGAGTTCCCCTCTCAAGTGCACGAGATGGGGGCCACCTGGCCGAGCATTTTGAAGAACTATGCCGTGCACCATGAGACCGGAGAACCCCTTCCAGAGGCGGAGCTGGAGAAGGTGCGGTTGGCCCAGCGCTTCAACGAAGGCTTCCGCACCACCGAATACCTCGCCGCGGCAAGCCTCGATCAAGCGCTGCATCGCCTTCCGGTGAATGCCCTGCCCGAGGCGGAAGCGCTCATGGATCTTGAGGCTTCGCTCCTTTCCGATCTTGGCTTCGATTACGCGCCGGTGCCGCCGCGCTACCGCACCCCCTACTTCTCGCACATCATGGGGGGCTATGCGGCGGGCTATTACAGCTATATTTGGAGCGAGGTACTCGACGCGGACACGGTGGCCTGGTTTAAGGCGAACGGTGGCCTGACTCGGGAAAATGGCGATCGCTTCCGCAACCGCCTGCTGTCGAAAGGGTCCAGCCAACCGGCGATGACGCTCTTTGAAGATTTCCGGGGGGCGCCCCCGAGCCTCGAGCCGCTCCTGGAGCGCCGCGGGCTCACGGACTAGGGCATTGCCGGGGCCCGGCCCAGGCTGGCCAGAACTTCGTCGCGCAGGCCGTGCTTAGCCAGCTTCCCCGTGGGAAGGCGCGGTAGCCGTTCGTGGAAGCGCCAGCTTTTTGGGCATTTCAGGTGCGCCAGCTGGGCTCGGCAATGGGCACGGAGGGCGGCCTCCATGCCCGCCGGGTCCACCCCGCTCATCAGCTCTATGGAGGCGTGAAGCTGCTCGCCGAACTCCTCGTCCGGGAGGCCAAATACCGCCGCGTCTGCCACCCGTGGATCGGCGAGGAGCACGTCCTCAATTTCCCGGGGATAGATATTTACGCCCCCGGTAATCACGGTGAAATCGCGCCGGTCGGTCAGGTAAAGGAAGCCGTCCTCGTCGAGATAGCCCAGATCCCCCACGGTGGAGAACCCGTCGTCGAGGTAGGCTCGGCGGGTTTTTTCCGCATCCCCTAGGTAAGAGAACTTCGCGCCGCCGCGGAGGTACACCGTGCCCGCAACGCCGGGCGGGCAGGGGGCGCCGTCCGCGTCGCGGATGCTCACCTCCCCGAGGAGGGGTCGACCCACGCTGCCCCGATGGGCAAGCCACTCAGCGCTATCAATCACGGTCTGGCCGTTGGCCTCCGTGGCGCTGTAATACTCGTAAAGAATCGGGCCCCACCAATCGATCATGGCGGCCTTCACCGCCGGCGGGCAGGGCGCCGCCGCGTGGATTGCATAGCGATGGGCCCGGGCGCGGAAAGCCTGGCGCCGAGCCTCGGGTAGGCGAAGCAGGCGCACGAACATGGTGGGCACCCACTGGCTATGGGTGATGGGTTCGGCTTCCAGAATCCCCAGGGCCGCCTCGGCGTCAAAGTGGGTCAGGACCTGCGCCGTGCCGCCGAGGCGGAGCACCATGTCGATATAGCGTAGGGGCGCGCTGTGGTAGAGCGGCGCTGTGGAGAGATACACGGTGTTCTCGTCCAAACCGTGGGCCTCGATGCGGGCGGCGGCAAGGGCACTTTGGGTCCCCAGCGGCGCGCCGGGGTGGGCCGTGATCACGCCCTTCGGTCGCCCCGTGGTGCCGGAGGAAAAGAGCAGGGCGGCCCCTTCCTGAGCATCTGCGGGGCACGCCTTCGGCAAATCGGCACAGCGCGCCCAGAGGTCGGCCGTGTCCGACCGATAGGCTGATCCCGGCGGGGGCAGCTGGGCGGCAAAGGCGGGGCGATAGAAAAGCGCCTTCGCCCCCGCGTCCTCCACGATCTGCCCGATTTCCTGCGCTTTCAGGTGCGTGTTGAGCGGGGTGTACCAGAGCCCAAGGCGCATGGCAGCGAAGTAGAGAACCAGGGCCTCCCGGTGGGTGCCGGTTAAGGCTGCGACCCCCGACCCCGATGGGAGCCCGAGACTGCGAAGGCCCTGGGCGACTTGGTTCACCTCGTCGTTTAGCGCGGCATAGGTGATGGGGGTGCTCGGTCCCGTTTCGGGATCGTGAAACACCAGAGCGGGATGCTCGGGCCGGCGTTGAGCCTGGGCCTCAAGGTGGAAGAGGCCAGGAGCCACTTAGCCGTCCCGCTTGGGAGGCACCGGGAGGGACGGGAAGGGGGTGACCTTATCGCCCTTGATTTCCTTGATGCGGGCCGGGCCTTCCTTCTGCACTTCGTCGATGCGGATAACCGCGTGCATGGGAATATAGCTGCGCTCAACGCCTTCGAATTCGTTTTGCAGCTTTTCCTCCGCGGGATCCACCACGACCTGGGTGCGCTTTCCAAAGACGTAGCCCTCGATTTCAATGAAGCCATAGAGCTCGCTTTGATAGATATCCCGCGCGTAGAGCTCATAAACCTGGCCCTGGCTTTGGAAGATCACGCGATAGAGGTGGGTCGGTTCGGCCATGGCGCCGGTCTCCTGCTTCCGAAGGGGCGCAGTTTGGGCATTGTGGGCAGCTTTGCAAGGGGGCGCGGCGTATTTTCCGGTTCAGTGGTTTTTGGATCCTGTGGGGAGCCGGTATGATCGCCGCCCCGGCGGGGCTTGTGAGGTGAGCCATGGCAAAGAAAGTCTTTATCCGTACCTACGGTTGCCAGATGAATGAGTACGACTCGGCGCGCATGCTTGATGCGCTGCGCGAGGGGCAGGCCATGGAGTCCACGGACCGCCCCGAGGACGCCGATCTCATTCTCCTGAACACCTGTTCCATTCGCGAGAAGGCGCAGGAGAAGGTCTTCAGCGAGCTGGGGCGCTACCGTTCGCTCAAGGCCGACAAGCCCGATCTCCTTATTGGCGTCGGTGGCTGCGTGGCCAGCCAGGAAGGGCACGCCATCGCCGATCGGGCGCCCTTCGTGGATTTGGTGTTCGGCCCCCAAACCCTGCATCGCCTGCCGGAGATGATCGACGAGCGCCGCGCCGGCGCGGCCCTGGGGGCCAAGCACCAGCCGCCCCTGGTAGATATCTCCTTTCCTGAAATCGAAAAGTTCGATCGCCTTCCGGAGCCCCGGGCCGAAGGCCCTACGGCCTTTGTCTCGATCATGGAGGGGTGTTCGAAGTACTGCAGCTTCTGCGTGGTGCCCTACACCCGGGGAGAGGAAATCAGCCGCCCCTTGGAACCGGTGCTTGCGGAATGCGAGGCCCTCGCCCGGGGCGGGGTTCGGGAGATCAATCTTCTCGGGCAGAACGTGAATGCCTATCGGGGACCCACGGCCGATGGCGCGGTTGCAGACCTAGCGGAGCTCATCACCCACGTGGCGGCCATCGACGGCATCGATCGCATCCGCTTCACCACCAGCCACCCCATGGAGTTCTCCGAGAGCTTGATCGAGGTGTACGGCGAGGTGCCGGAGCTGGTGAATTACCTCCATCTCCCGGTGCAGTCGGGCTCCGATCGAATTTTGGCGCTCATGAAACGGGGGCATACCATCCTCGAGTACAAGGCTAAGGTGCGGAAGCTCCGAGCCCTGCGCCCCGACTTGGTGATGTCCACGGATCTCATCGTGGGCTTCCCTGGGGAAACGGCCCAGGATTTCGAAGCCACCATGAACCTCGTAGCGGATATCGACTTCGACTACTCCTTTAGCTTCATTTATAGCCGTCGCCCGGGCACGCCAGCGGCCGATCTCCAGGATCCGATCCCGGAGGAAGAGAAGAAGGCGCGCCTTGCGCTCTTGCAGGCGCGGCTTCGGCAGCAGGGCATGAACCGCAGCCAAAGCCTCATCGGATCCTTTCAGCGTATTCTCGTGGAAGGCCCCTCGAAGAAGGATCCGGGGCAGCTGGCTGGGCGCACGGAGTGCAACCGGGTTGTGAATTTTCGCAGCGAGGATCCTGGGCTCCACGGCACCTTCGTCGATGTACTGATCGCCGAAGCCCTGCCGAATTCCCTGCGCGGGGAGTTGATTGCCTATGAGGATGGCACGCCGCTTTAGGGTGCGAACCTCTCCTCTCGCAGGGCGATAGAGAGGTGGAGGCTTTCCCCGGGCGCGAGGGCGACCACGCCGCGGGCGTAAGGGTCGGCCGCGGTCAGGCCGTTTGGACAGGCCGTGACGGGCTCGCAGCAGAAGAAATCGGACGCTTCCGGTAGATACAGCACGGCCCCCCGGAAGGGCGAGCGTGGCGCGCTGCTCCAGGCCAGGCGAAGGGCCTGGCCGGGCCAGGCGAGGGCCCCCTGGGCCGGGCCCTCAAAGCAGTGATCCCACACCGTTTCCTCCACGGCCCAGCGCGCTTTGGGAAGCGGCACGGGCTGGCTTGGAAGGTCCCGTTCATCGCTTTCCCATTGCTGTTTGAATGCGGTGCCGAGCCTGGCGCCGGCGCTCGGGAAATAGGGGTGCCAGCCCAGCTGGGCGGGCGCGGAGGCGCGGTGTCGGTTGGTCAACGTCATGGTGAGCGCGAGCCCCCAGGGGTGCAGAGCGAAGTGCTGCTTTGCCCGGAAGGCGAAGGGCCAGGCATCGTCCCCAGGATGGTCTAGGGATAGGGTGATGGCGCTGGCCCCTTTGGAAGCGACGGCCCAGCGCCGTTCCCAGCCCACGCCATGGAGCGCATGGGGCGTCGCCAGGGGGTGGGGTGGGAGGGTGTAGTTGACCCCAGCCCAGGAAAAGCGCCCGTCGGCCAAGCGGCCGATGAAGGGCAGGAGCGGATAGGCCCCGTGATAGCGCGACGAGGTCTCGGTGGCCGCGGAGCCATCCCGCTTGGCCTCACCCCCGGCCTTGAGCCAGGGCTGTTTGCCTTTGAGCAGTTCCACCACCACCCCGCCTTCAAGGCCGACGGTAAGGGTAAAGGGACCAGCAGTGCAGGAAACGGTATCCATGGCGGGCGTCACTCTCTTGTCATCCCGGGCCTGCAGCCTACGAGGTCGAAG
Organism: Candidatus Salivita marina; assembly: GCA_038144425.1. GTDB lineage: Bacteria > Pseudomonadota > Gammaproteobacteria > Pseudomonadales > Azotimanducaceae > Salivita > Salivita marina. Next base: position 223,021 of record JAYQNS010000002.1, read on the forward strand.
GCGACCGCGCGAGCCCGCGTTGACTTCTCTGCCCTTCGGCAGGTATGAAGCGCCCATGGGGTAGGTTCGGGCGCAGCCCCGAGTTCCAAGGATCCCCCAAGGAGGCCACAGCGGTGACCCGAAGAGCAGCGCAGGGCGGTGTGCGAGGGGTTGCCAGCCGGCGACAACGAATGGTCAGTAGGGAGCAGACAAACGGCTTGAGCACCGTAGAAACTCTTACGCTAGAACCCAATGAGCCGCAGCGCCTCGCGCGCCTCTGCGGACCCTTTGACCAAAACCTGAAGCAGATTGAAAGGCGCCTCGGGATCGAGATTCGGAACCGAGGAAATGCCTTCCATCTTGCCGGGGATGGCGAAGGGGTCGCCCGCGCCGGGCGCCTACTTCATCGTCTTTATCGGGAAACGCTAGGGGAAGAGGGCGTAACGCCGGAGCAGGTGCATCTGCATCTTCAGGAAGCGCGGGCGGAAGTGCCGACGCCCCCCCAGCCCCCGGCGCCGGGTTTGCCGGCCCTTTCCCCGGCTGGGGGTATCGTGCGGGAGGCCCCGGTAGAAGATGGCTCACTGATTAGGACCCGTCGGAAAACCGTGAAGCCCCGGGGAGAGAATCAGCGAGGCTATGTGCAAGCGGTGCGCAATCATGACGTCTGCTTTGGCATTGGGCCCGCAGGGACGGGCAAAACCTACCTGGCCGTGGCCTGTGCGGTTGAGGCGCTGGAGACGGAGCGCGTGGCTCGCATTCTCCTGGTCCGCCCGGCGGTGGAAGCGGGAGAGAAGCTCGGGTTCCTTCCCGGTGATCTCTCGCAAAAAATCGACCCCTACCTGCGCCCCCTCTATGACGCGCTCTATGAAATGCTCGGTTTCGAGCGGGTCCACAAGCTCATCGAGCGCAACGTCATTGAGGTCGCGCCCCTTGCCTACATGCGCGGGCGAACGCTCAACAACGCCTTTGTGATTTTGGATGAATCTCAGAACACGACCGTAGAGCAGATGAAGATGTTCCTCACGCGCTTGGGCTTTGGGTCCACTGCCGTGATCACGGGGGATGCGACCCAGGTCGACTTGCCCCGGGGCACGCGTTCGGGCCTCGTACAGGTGGCGGAAATCCTCCGGGATGTGGCGGGCATCCACTTCACCCACTTTGGGTCCAAGGACGTGGTACGCCATCCTTTGGTGCAGCGTATTGTCGAGGCCTACGACCGATTCGAGGCGGACAGCGAGGGGTGAGCGGTCCTCCCTTTTTGACCGTCCAGCGCGCCTGCGCCGGACGGACACCCACCAATGGCGCCTTTCGCACCTGGGTCGAAGCCGCCCTTCGGGGCGCGCAAGCCCTTCCCGGAGCCCTCGTGCTGCGCATCGTCGATGAAGCGGAGGGCGCGGAGCTGAACCAGGCCTGGCGCAAGCGCGGCGCGGCGACCAACGTGCTGAGCTTCCCCGCCGATCTGCTGGAGAATCCAGCGTTCCGCGTGCTCGGGGATTTGGTGCTCTGCGCGCCGGTGGTGCGCCGTGAAGCCCGGGCCCAGGGAAAGCGCCAGGCAGCCCACTGGGCCCATCTAGTGATTCATGGCACGCTGCATTTATTAGGGTACGATCACGTCGTAAAGACTGAAGCCGAGGCCATGGAGGCGCTGGAGTGTTCGGTGCTTGCGGGGCTGGGGTTTCCGGACCCCTACCAGACGGATTAGAGAGAACGCAGCGTGATGTCGGACGGTAGCAACAGCGAAGGGTCGAGTCCTAAGGGCTGGCTTGAGCGCCTGACCCAGGCCTTCTCGAGCGAGCCCGCAAGCCGAAGAGAACTCATGACCATCATCCGCGACGCCGCGGAACGGTCGCTCCTAGATGCGGAAGCACTCAGCATTATCGACGGGGCCATGGCGGTCTCGGAGATGCAGGCCCGGGACATCATGATCCCCCGCAGTCAGGTCGTCTTTGTACCCGACGATGCGGCCCCGCGAGATTTCCTACCCCTCGTCATTGATTCCCAACACTCTCGCTTCCCCGTGCTCGATGAAGAAGCCGATGACGTGAAGGGCATCCTCCACGCAAAGGATCTGCTCCCCTTGTTGCTGAGCGGCAAGGTGGACCAGTTCAAGCTTCGGGATCACATGCGCCCGGCCCCGATCATTCCGGAAAGTAAGCGCTTGAACGTGTTGCTCACGGAGTTCCGGGAAAATCGCAATCACATGGCCATTGTGGTGGACGAGTACGGTGGGGTGGCGGGGGTGGTCACTATTGAAGACGTGCTCGAGCAGATCGTCGGGGAAATCGAGGATGAGCACGACGTCCACGACGACAGCCTGATCAAACAGCTCGACGCCAGCGCCTGGAGCGTAAAGGCCGTCACCCCCATCGAGGACTTCAACGAGCGTTTCGGTACGCAGTTTTCCGACGAAGAGTTCGACACCATTGGGGGGATCATCACCCAGCGCTTTGGCCACGTGCCCCAGCGGGAGGAGACCATCACCGTAGGGCGGCTGCGCTTTCGGGTGTTGAATGCCGACAGCCGGCGTATTCGCCTGCTCCACGTGGTGCGCCTCCCGGAGCGCGCGGCGGAGTGAAGCATTGGGGGGCGGGGGGCCTCGCCCTTCTCAGCGGTGTCCTTATCCCCCTGGGTCTTGCCCCCTTTTCCTGGACCCTGGCTGGGCTGGTGGCCCCGGCCTGTCTTTTCCTGGCCCTCGAAGGGGCGACCCCGCGGCAGGCCCTTGGGCTCGCCTACCTATCGGGGCTCGGCCGCTATGGGCTTGGGGTTTCCTGGGTCTATGTCAGCATTCAGCAACACGGGGGTGCCTCCCCCGCCCTTGCCGGAGCGCTCGTGGTCGTCTTTGTGGCCTTCCTCGCGCTGCTGCCCGCGGCCTTTGGGGCCCTCTATGCGGCCCTGGCGCCTCGCCATGGGCTGGGCCGGGGTAGCGCCTTCGTACTGGCCTGGCTCGGCCTTGAGGCCTTTCTCGGTGTTTTCCTGACGGGCTTTCCTTGGCTGCGCCTGGGCTATACGCAGGAGGGCTCGGCCCTGGCGGGCTACGCGCCCCTGCTGGGGGTGCTGGGGGTTTCCCTGGTGACGGCGGCCTTTGGCGTAGGGCTCGCCCAGCTCCTGATCGCCCTTTGGCGCGGGCCCCGGCGCGCGGCTCAAGCTCTGGCGCTGCTTGGGGTTGGGGCCGGGCTCTGGCTGGGCGGCGCGGCGGCGCAGCGCGTATCCTTCACCGAGCCCGCGGGGCCAGCGCTCTCCGTGGCTCTGGTGCAGGGCGCCGTGCCCCAGCAGGTCAAATGGGATCCAGCGGCTCGAAGCGAGATCATTGCGCGTTATGAGCGCCTCTCCGCCCCCCATCTTGGTGCCGACGTCCTGTTTTGGCCCGAGGCCGCCCTGCCAGTCTTTGCGACCCGGGCGCCTGAGCTTCTCGCGCGCCTACAGCATTCCCTGGCCGAGGCGGGCAGCGCCCTGGTGCTCGGGATCCCCGATATCACCCCCGATCCCGCCACCCCGAACGTACTCCGCTTTCAGAATACGGCGCAGGTGCTCGGCGCTGGCAGCGGGCGCTATGTGAAGCACCATCTTGTGCCCTTCGGGGAATACGTGCCTCTGGAGGGCCTGCTTCGCGGGCTGATCGCCTTTCTCGATCTGCCCATGTCCCGGGCGCTCCCGGGGCCGGCGGTGCAACCTGCCCTGAAGGCCGCGGGGCAGCGCTGGGCCACCCCGATTTGCTATGAGGTGGTGTTTCCGAGCCTCGTTCGGGAGCTTGCGCGGGACGCCACGGTATTGGCGACGTTGTCCAATGACGCGTGGTTTGGGGATTCCCTCGGGCCCGAGCAGCATCACCAAATGGCCCGCTTCCGGGCTCGGGAGCTGGGGCGGCCCATGGTGCGCGTTACCAACGATGGGGTAACGGCGCTGATCAATGCTCAGGGGGAGGAAATGGACCGCCTGCCGCGCTTCAGCCCCGCCGTGCTCCCGGGGCTGGTGCTGCCCCAGCGAGGCCTGACGCCCTATGCCCGCTTCGGCGATGGCCCCCTTTGGGCCCTGGCCCTGGGCCTCCTGGGCCTTGCCCTTCGGGGCCATCGACGGGACGGCTAGCCTAGGGTACGTGCTATTCTTTCGCTTTTAGGGGCCAAGGCTTGGCCCGGTCTTCGTTCCTCCGCGTCAAAGGAAAACCGCGTCGCCATGACCTCTGCGTCTACCCCCGCCTACGACCCCGCCGCCGTTGAAGCAGACGCGCAAGCGCGCTGGGCTGAAGATCGCGTCTTTGAAGCTGACGATCAGGGCGAGGCGCCCTTCTACTGTCTTTCCATGTTTGCTTACCCGAGCGGGCAGATGCACATGGGGCACGTGCGGTGCTACACCCTCGGGGACGTGATCGCTCGCTACCAGCGTCTGAAAGGTCGCACGGTGCTCCAGCCCGTGGGCTGGGACGCCTTCGGGCTTCCGGCGGAGAACGCCGCCATCAAGAACCAGGTGCCGCCGGCCCAGTGGACCTACGCCAACATCGACGCCATGCGGGCGCAGTTTAAGCGCTTGGGTCTGGCCCTCGATTGGTCTCGGGAATTCGCCACCTGCGATCCTAGCTACTACCGCTGGGAGCAATGGATGTTCCTGAAGCTCGTGGAAAAGGGGCTCGTGGAGCGCCAAACCACCACGGTGAATTGGGACCCCGTAGATCAAACGGTGCTGGCCAACGAACAGGTGGAGAACGGCCGAGGGTGGCGCTCCGGGGCATTGATCGAGCGCCGGGAGATGCCCCAGTGGACCCTCAAGATTACCCGCTACGCCGATGAGCTGGCGGATGCCCTAGACGCCATGGATGGTTGGCCCGAGCAGGTCCGCGCCATGCAACGCAACTGGATCGGGCGCTCTGAGGGCGTAGATATTGACTTCACCGTCGAGGCGCCGGGCCGCACGCCGCCGGTGTCGACGCTCACCGTCTACACTACGCGCCCCGATACCTTTTTCGGCTGCACCTACGTCGCCGTGGCCCCCGATCACCCCCTGGCGAAGGCCGCGGCGGAGGACGACCCGGCCCTCGCGGCCTTTCGCGCAGAGTGCCAGAAGGTACGGGCGGCAGAAGCCGATCTGGCCACCCAGGAGAAGCTTGGCCTACCCACCCCATTCACCGCACGCCATCCCCTCACGGGCGCCCCTCTGCCCATCTGGGTGGCTAACTTTGTCCTCATGGACTACGGCACGGGGGCTGTCATGGCCGTGCCCGGGCACGACGAGCGGGATTTTGAATTCGCCCAAAAGTACGGACTGCCCATCGTGCAGGTGGTGGCGCCGAAGGCAGATTCGGAGGCGGCGGCGGACCTTTCTCAGGCGGCCTACACCAGCAAGGACGGGGTGCTCGTGAACTCCCCCGGTTTTGACGGACTGGCCTTCCCGGAGGCCTTCGATGGCATTGCGAGCGCTCTCGAAGGGAAGGGCGCGGGGCGTCGCCGGGTGAACTATCGGCTGCGCGACTGGGGCGTGTCCCGGCAGCGCTACTGGGGCTGTCCCATCCCCATGATTCTCTGCGAGGGTTGCGGCCCCGTGCCCGTGCCCGAGGCGGAACTTCCCGTGGTGCTGCCCACGGACGTGGTCTTCGAGGGCGTCGCCTCGCCGTTGAAAACTGAGGCCCTGGCAGCTTGGCGAAAGGTGGACTGCCCGCGCTGCGGCGCCGCGGCGGAACGGGAAACGGACACCTTCGATACCTTCATGGAATCGAGCTGGTACTACGCACGCTTCGCCTGCGCGGATAACGATAGCGTCATGCTCGATGAGCGAGCCAAGAAGTGGACCCCGGTGGATCATTACGTGGGCGGCATTGAGCATGCCGTACTCCACCTCCTATACAGCCGCTTCTACCATAAGCTCCTGCGGGACGAGGGGCTCGTGGACTCGGACGAGCCCTTTAAGCGCCTGCTCCTCCTGGGGATGGTGTTGAAGGATGGGCGGAAGATGTCGAAGTCCGCCGGGAATATCGTGTCCCCGAATGAGTTGATCGACCGGCACGGGGCCGACGCGCTGCGGACCTTCATGATGTTTGCGGCCCCCCCGGACCAAACGGTGGAGTGGAGCGACTCCGGCGTCGACGGCGCTACGCGCTTCCTGCGCCGGCTTTGGGGGCAGGTGCAGACTCACCTTGCGGCGACCCCGGAGGTGCGGCCGGCGCCGGATCCCGCCGCCTTATCTGATAGCGGAAAGGCCCTGCGCCGCCTGGCCCATGAAACGCTCGCCAAGGCCGATGACGATTTCGGCCGTCGCCTTGCCTTCAATACTGTGGTTTCGGCGGTCATGAGTCTCAGCAACGAGCTTGGCCGCTTTGAGGGCGACGACGATGCGGCTTGGGCCCTGCGCCAGGAAGTGCTGTCCATTGCGGTGCAGGTGCTTTCGCCCATTGCGCCCCACCTGTGCCATCGCCTGTGGCTCGATTTGGGGCACCCCCGCTCGGTCGTCGAAGGCCCCTGGCTGACGGTGGATGAAGCCGCCCTGGCCCGGGATGAAATCGACCTCGTGGTACAGGTGAACGGAAAGCTGCGCGGCAAATTGACGGTGCCGGCGCAAGCGGATCAAGCCGCGGCGGAGGCCCGGGCCCGGGAGGAGGAGAACGTGCTGCGGCACCTCGAGGGGAAAATGCTGCGCAAGGTGATCTACGTGCCCGGCAAACTCTTGAATTTTGTGGTGGGAGGTTAAGGTGGCGCGAAAAAGCTGGCTCGTCGTTCTTCTGGTCCTCAGCCTCGCCCTGGCGGGCTGCGGCTTTCGCCCCGCGGGGCCCCTTTCCCTCGCCCGCGGGGCAAACACGGACGTGGCGGATCGCCCGGGGCGGTCCGGGGTGGGCTTTGAGGTGGCTCAGCAGTTGCGCCTCGAAGCCCAGGGCCTAAGCGACGATGCCCCGGCGCTGCGCCTCCGCATTCTGGAGGAGCGCTTTGATGAGCGCCCCCTGACCATTACCTCTGGCGCTCGGGTTGGGGAGTTCGAGCTCATCACCACGGTGCGCTTTGACCTGCTCGCGGAAGACGGAACGCCTCTTTTGGAGCCCCAGACCCTCATCACCGACGCCCTCTACCTTCGGGATCGGGGCCAGCTGCTCGGATCCCGGGAGGAAGCCCGAACGCTGCGCCGGGAAATGGTTCAGCGTCTTGCTCGGCGCATGCTGCAGGCAGCCATGGTTAAGGCAGCGCCTTAGGGCCATGCGGCTCCGGGACGAGCGCCAGCTGGCCGAGACGCTCCAGAGGGGCCTCCCCCGCGCCGTCCTCCTCACCAGTGACGAACCGCTCCTGGTTCAGGAAGCGGCGGATAAGGTCCGGGAAGCGGCTCTCGCTGCGGGTGTGGACGAACGGGTCCCCTTTTACGTGGATAGCCCAAGCTTCGATTTCCGCGAGCTCCTAGATAGCAGCGCGTCCCTTTCCCTGTTTGCCTCCCGGCGCCTTCTAGAGCTGCGCCTCGGTAGCGCGGGGCTAGGGCAGCAGGGCTCGGCCGCGGTGCTTGAATGGTTGGCCGGAGACAGCGACGACGTGCTGCTGGTGCTGGCGCCCCGCTTGGATGCGCGAGCCCAGAAGGCAAAGTGGGTCCTCGCTTTGGAGAAGGAAGGGGTGCACCTGCCGCTCTGGCCACCGGGGCTCGATGGCATGACGCGCTGGGTTCAGCAGCGGCTTCGCCGCGCCCAGGTGACCGTGGATGAGGAAGGGCTGACCTTCCTGGTTAGCCGCCTTGAAGGGAATTTATTGGCCGCTGCCCAAGTTGTGGATCGCCTCGCTCTTCAGGGCGGGGGCAAGGCCTGGACCGTCGAGAACCTTGCTGAGGAACTCGACGACGACGCCCGCTACACGCCCTTTGAGCTGATCGACGCGGCCCTGGCCGGGGACGGCGCCCGGGCCCACCGTATGCTCGCCGTGCTTCGGGAGGAGGGCCTTGAACCTCTGGCTCTGGTGGCGCTTCTGGCTCGGGAGCTCCGCATCCTTCTCGGGCTTCGGGAGGCCGCTGACCGCGGGTCATCGCTTGGTGCCGCCATGGCCAGCGCTCGGGTGCTCAAGCGCCGACAGGGCCTGGTGGAGCGCGCCCTGCGGCGCCTGTCTCGGGCCGTACTGGCCGGTGCTCTTCGCGATCTTGCCCTCGTCGATCAGGGCGCCAAGGGCATGAACGCCGTGGTGCCCTTCGAGGAGCTTGATCGTCTGCTGCTGCGCCTCGCGGGCTATCGCACCACCCCCCTGGCCTTACGCAGCCGGCGCTACCTCGAGTCCTAGTTCACCACGCTGTCCGCTTCGTCCCCCAGTCCGATCAGGTAAAGCTGGCTTCCGTCGGTCTGTAGATGGGTGATGGAGCCGTTACCGGGGCGGAAGGACACCATGGCGGAGCTGCCTGTGGCCGCGCCCACGGCCAAGTTGATGGCCACGAAATGGCTGAAAAATACCGAGGGTGTGGTGGCCTCGCAGAGGCAGGTGAGCAGGGCGCCCCGCCAGGCCTGCTGAGCCGGCGGCAGCCCCTCCACCGTTCCCGCCATGACTTCCCGGAGCCAGGGCGCTCGGGCTTCGAGCGCCTCATCGGGCGCGGGAATTTCGCTAATACGCGTTTCTAGCTGCGGCCGCAGGCCAAGGGTCTCGGCGAAGGGCGCCGCTGTTTCTTGGGCCCGGGCCAGGGGGCTGGCCAGCAGCTTCGGGGCGCTGAGGTTCAGCGCGGTCAAGCGCTGGGCCGCGACGGCAGCCTGCTCGGCCCCGAGGGTGCTAAGCCCTGGGTCTCGGTGCTGCGCGTACCCCGCCGCGGCTTCCCCGTGCCGCACTAGAAAGAGATCGATGCGTGCCATCGGTGCCGCCTCCCCCTTGCTTGAAATGGGCCCCCCCTTGGGGCCCAATAGGTGCCCTGCAAAAGTCTGTGAAGCCCGCTGATACTGGAATCTCTATGAATCACCAAAGCTCGGCCCTGTCCGTGGACAGCCAGCCCGATACACGGTGCTCGGTTCGCGAAGTTTTTGGCCTCGATTTAGACCTCATGGTCCCCGCTTTTTCCAAGCCTTCGGAGCATGTGCCGGACCTCGATCCGGCCTATCGTTTCGATCACGATACCACGCTGGCCATCCTCGCCGGCTTTGCCCATAACCGGCGGGTCATGGTGCAGGGCTATCACGGCACGGGTAAATCGACCCACATCGAGCAGGTGGCGGCGCGGCTAAACTGGCCCTGTATCCGGATTAATCTCGATTCCCACATCAGCCGCATCGACCTCATCGGCAAGGACGCCATCGTGCTTCAGGATGGCAAGCAAATTACGGAATTCCGGGAAGGGCTTCTTCCCTGGGCGCTTCAACGCCCTGCGGCCCTAGTTTTTGACGAGTACGATGCCGGGCGGCCAGACGTCATGTTTGTGATCCAGCGAATTCTCGAGGTGGAAGGGAAGCTCACCCTTCTGGACCAGAACCGGGTGATCGCGCCCCATAGCGGGTTCCGCCTCTTCGCCACGGCCAACACCGTCGGCCTCGGGGATACTACCGGGCTTTATCACGGCACCCAGCAAATCAACCAGGGCCAGATGGACCGGTGGAATATCGTCACGACCCTGAACTATCTGCCTGCGCAGGCGGAAGCAAACATCGTGCTCTCGAAGATCCCCGCCTGGGATACGGAGGAGGGGCGAAAGAAGATCGCACAGATGGTGTCCGTCGCCGACCTTACGCGCCGGGGCTTTATTGGGGGCGAGCTGTCCATCGTGATGTCGCCCCGGACCGTGATTTCCTGGGCTCAGAACGCGGAAATCTTCAACGATCTCGCCTTTGCCTTCCGCGTGTCCTTCCTGAACAAGTGCGATGAAACGGAGCGCACCATCGTCGCCGAGTACTACCAGCGCTGCCTCGGGGAGGACCTCACGGACGCCTCCGCGGCCCTGGCCCTGAAGGCGCTCGAGAAGTAAGGGCGTGAGCCAACAGGACCGGGAAGGACCGCTCGAGGCCTTTAAGCGGGCCACCACGGCCACCATGCGGGCCCTGGCTGGCAATGATGAGCTCGAAGTCACCTTCGGCCAGGGGGCACCCATGCTCCGGGGGGAGCGGGCCCGCGTGCCCCTGCCGCCGGCGAACGCGGACGGCGCGCAAATCAACGCCGTGCGGGGCGTGGCCGATGCCTTCGCTCTGCGCCTTGCCCACCATGACGAGGCGCTTCACAGCGCCCAGCGCCCGCCCCAGGGTATGGCCATGGAGCTCTTCGATGCGGTGGAGGAGGCCCGCTATCTAGCCCTGGGTATCAATCGCTATGCCGGGGCTGCGGAAAACATTGATGCGCGGCTCCGGGACGACTGCGTCCGTGCGGCTCTGGACGCCGCGCAAACCCGCAGCGAAGCGCCCCTGGGTCTGGCTGTCGGGCTGATGCTCCGGGAACGCATGACTGGGCGACCCCTCCCCGCGGAGGCGGAGGCGGTGGTGGCGCCCTGGCGGGACTGGGTTCTCGATCTGGCCGAAGGAGACCTTGAGGCCCTGGTGGCCCAGCGCGATGACCAGGCGCGCTTCGCCGATCTGGCCCGGGACCTCATTACCGATCTTGGCTTTGGCTCGGAGCTGGAAGCGCCGCCGGACAGCGCCGACCAGGACGGCGAAAGCGACGCCATGGACGAGCAAAGCGAGGGCAGCGCGGAGCTTGAACCTCAGGATGTGGCCCTCGAAGACGACGGCAATTCGGAGGAGCTGGACGACGGCGATCGCAGCCTCCAAGAAATGGACGCGGATGCCCTTGAGGATGCCTCCGAAGGCGATGGGGACGGGGAAGATGCCCCGCCGGAAACGCAGGATGAGCAGGGTCGGATTTTCGTTGATATCGACTATCAGGCCTACAGCACGGCCTTCGATGAAATCGTCAGCGCTGCCGATCTCTGCGAGCCGAGCGAGCTTGATCGCCTGCGTGCCTTGCTCGATCAGCAACTTCAGGCGGCCCAGGTAGCCACGTCCCGGCTGGCTAACCGACTCCAGCGTCGCCTCATGGCGAAGCAAAGCCGGAGCTGGGATTTCGATCTAGAGGAAGGGCTTCTGGATACGGCTAAGCTGGCCGGGGTCATCGTCGATCCCACCAGCCCCCTGGCCTATAAGCAGGAGCGGGAAACGCAGTTCCGGGATACGGTGGTCTCCCTACTCATTGACAGTTCGGGCTCCATGCGGGGGCGCTCCATCGCCATTGCGGCCATGTGCGCCGATATCCTCGGCCGTACCCTTGAGCGCTGCTCCGTGAAGGTGGAGATATTGGGCTTCACCACCCGGGCCTGGCGGGGGGGGCAGTCCCGGGAGCTTTGGCTGTCCCAAGGCAAGCCGAGCGAGCCGGGGCGCTTAAATGATCTTCGCCACATCGTCTACAAGGGCGCCGACGATCCCTGGCGAAGAGCTCGGCGCAACCTCGGCCTCATGATGCGCGAGGACGTACTGAAGGAGAACATCGACGGAGAAGCCCTTATTTGGGCCCACAATCGTCTCGTGGTGCGCCCAGAGCAGCGCAAGCTGCTCATGGTGATTTCCGATGGCTTGCCCGTGGATAACTCCACCCTGCTGGTGAATCCGAGCAATTACCTTGAGCGCCACCTGAAGTACGCCATCGATCAAATCGAAAACCACTCCGCGGTGCAGCTGGTGGCTATCGGCATTGGCCATGACGTGACGCACCACTACCAGCGGGCCGTCACCATTACGGACGCCGAGCAGCTGGGCAGCGCCATGACGGAGCAGCTGGCGGCGCTCTTTGATCTCGATGGCTTGCCGTCGAGCCCCGCTCGCCGGCCCGCAGCCTGATGCGCGCCGCCCTCGCTGCGACGCTGGCTGCCTATGGTCAGCGCTGGCCTGAGGAGCGCGCGGTGGTGGAGCGGTTTCTGGCCTTGCTTGAGGCCCGCGAGGATTGCGCCGAGCGCAGCTGCACCGACCCGGGGCATTTAACCGGATCGGCATGGATTCTCTCCCCGAATGGCACGGCGGCGCTGCTGACCCACCACCGTAAGCTCGACCTTTGGGTCCAGCTCGGGGGCCATGCAGACGGGGAGCTAGACCTCCTCGCCGTCGCCAGCCGGGAGGGGCTGGAGGAATCGGGGCTTCCGAGTCTGGAGCCCCTGAGCCCTGCGCCTTTTGATCTCGATATCCACACCATTCCGGCCCGGGGCGACGAGCCCGAGCATCAGCACTTCGATGTGCGCTTTATCTTCCGCGCGCCTCAGCAAGCCGTGATCATTAGCGATGAATCGCACGATTTGGCCTGGGTGCCCCTGACGCAGATGGGGTCCGTCACCCAGGAAGTCTCCATTGCCCGCATGGTGGGCAAAACACCGTCTTTCCTTTAGGCTCGAGGATATAAACGGGGCACGGATGCCCGACGAGCCCGCACCTTCGCGGGGCCGGAAAGGGGAGGGACCATGGTATTTGATCCGCTGGAGCCGCTGCTGAGCACGTTCCTTGGGCGCCTCGCCCAGAGCCAGGAAGCCCTCTTTGGGGCTGGCGGCGCCGCCGCTGAACTTGAAGCGGTGCGGGCGGCCGCCATTCTCGCCATCGAAACGATCCACCGCTCCGACGCGTACTACCACAACAGCGAGCACACCATGCTCGTAACCCTGGTCGGCCAGCAGATTATGCTGGGACGTCAGCTGGCAGAAGGGGGCGTTTCCCCGGGGGATTGGGCCCACTTTACGGTCTCGCTCCTGTGCCATGACATCGGCTATGTACGTGGCGCCTGCCCCGGGGATAAAGGCAACACAATGGTGATCAACGCTGCCGGGGAAACGGTTACGGTCCCTGCCGGCGCTACCGATGCTGCCCTGACGCCCCATCATGTGGAGCGCGGTAAGTTATTCGTTCAGAGCCGCTTTGCTGCCCATCCGCTGCTCGACGTGCCGCGGGTCTGCGCGGCCATTGAAAAGACCCGCTTTCCGGTCCCGGAGGCCTCCGATTTGGGAGATGGGGTGAGCTGGGGAGATCTCGTACAGGCGGCGGATCTCATCGGTCAGCTCGCGGACCCCGATTACATGCGCAAGCTGCCCGCCCTGTACTACGAGTTTGAGGAGACGGGGACAAATGCGCGCATGGGCAATGACGTGCCGGGGCGGCTCCGGGACACCTACCCGAACTTTTTCTGGACCATGGTGAGCGAACATATCAAGCCCGGCATTTCCTATCTAAAGCGCACCCGAGAGGGGCGAGATTGGCTCGCAGGCCTCTACTCCCACGTGTTCAGCCAAGAACACCGCAGCCTGCTGGCCTAGGGGGCGCGCCATGTTTACGCCACGAGATATCGTCCTTGAGGCCTTCATCGATAATCTGAAGGTGGAGCTTCGTAACGACCATCCTTCCGTTGAGGCCCCGGTCATGTTGGCCCTGGAGGAGGGGGTACGGGTGATCTTGACCCAGCTGGCCCGCTCCGATGCGCTATATACCAACTTTGATACGGCGCTCACCGTAGGATCCATGGCGCTCCGCGTTGCAGAAGGGCGGCAGGTGGCGGAGGGTGACGTTGCGCCTGAGGACCTCCTTCATTTTTTGCTAGCGGCCCTGGGTTTGTATTTGGGTTTCGTCCGGGATCTGCTCCCGGGCGATGGGCCTGAGGACGTCGACGATGGTCTCGGGGGGCGGCTTACCCTGCCCCTCGGAGGTACCGACGGCACGCTCCTTCCGAGCTTTAATGCCCGCTCCCAGGCCTTCCTGCGGCGACGTTTTGCTGAGCATCCGGTCATCGATGGCGATCGTCTCGCGCGCTGGGTGGGCGCCGTGCCTTTCCCGGAAACGGGGGCGGAGGCCGCTCCTGCGTCCACCTGGGCCCGCCTGCTGAGGGGCGCGCATAGCCTGTCCCTCGCCGCGGATCCCGCCTTTATACAGCGCATGCCTCGGCTCTTCCGGCAGCTCGAGGAGGTGGGGCTTGCAAAGAAATTGGGCTATGGCCACGGCGACGACATCGTCGCGGCCTACCCTCGCCTCTTCTGGGGGCCCATGATGGAAATGACCGCTCCCGCCATGCGCTATCTGCGCTTCACTGCCCAGGGTAAGCACTGGTTATCTCGCGTGCATGCTCAGATGCTGGTGCTCGAGCACGCAGAGCTTCAAAGCTAGGACAGCCTCCGTTTCGCTGTGCGAAAGCCTGGGCGCCGTTGCTTCTCGGCCCAAGCGCGGTGCTTCGCAAGGGCTGGGTCCTCCCGAAGCGCCTCAATCGTGTTTAACCGTTCCCCAAGGGTAAGCTCATCGTGAAAGCGGTGAACGGCCCGGTGGCATAGGCGACAAAGACCCACCCCGGCCGCGAGCGTTTCCTTGTCAAAGCGTTTCTGAAAGCGGGGCCGCCGTGCCACCTTCTTGGGAATCAGGTGGTGGAAAGTGAGGGGCAGTTCCCGTCCACAGAGCGCGCAGGGACCGTCCTTCGCCACGGCGCTAGGGATAGAGGTGGCAAGCCACCAGCCGCGGCCCAGCCCCGTCTCCGGCCTCCACGGGTTTCAAGAGCGGGGTCTCTTGGCGGCAGCGTTCCGTGGCTTCGGGGCAGCGGCTGGCGAAGCGGCAGCCAGCCCCCAAATTCACCGGGGAGGGTATTTCCCCGCTCATGGTGGGACGGGGCGTCCGGGCAAGGGCTGGATCGGGCTCTGGGTTTGAGGCGACGAGCAGCTGGGTGTAGGGATGCTTGGGACGGAAGAAGACCTCGTCCGACGGCCCCAGCTCGATCAGGCTCCCCAGGTACATCACGGCCATGCGGTCCGAGACGTAGCGCACCATGGACAGGTCGTGGGCGATAAAAAGCAGCGTGAGCCCCAAATCCTTTTTGAGTTCCGCAAGAAGATTGATCACCTGGGCCTGTACGGAAACGTCGAGGGCGGAGATGGGCTCGTCGCAGACGACAAACCGGGGCTCGAGGATCATTGCTCGGGCGATGCCGATGCGTTGGCGCTGACCCCCGGAGAACTCGTGGGGATAGCGTCCCGCGTGCTCTGCCCGGAGGCCCACGGCTTCTAGCCAATGGGTAACGGCGTTGCGGAGCGCGGCCTCGCTTGGATTGCTGTGGAGTCGAAGCCCCTCGCCAACGATTTCCCCGGCGGTCATGCGGGGATTTAGGGACGAGTAGGGGTCCTGGAAGATCATCTGCATGCGCGTGGCGAGGCGTCGATGATCCTGGGCGCGATAGCGTTGGGGTAGCCTTTCCCCCTCGAAGCGTACGGTTCCAGCGGTTTTGTCTAAAAGCCCCAGGAGCGTCTTCCCCAGCGTCGATTTTCCCGAGCCCGATTCCCCCACGAGGCCAAGGATTTCCTCCTGCGCCAGGGTAAAGCTCACGCCGTCCACGGCGTGGAGCGTACGTCGCGAGCCCAGCTCAAAGTGCTTGGTGAGATCCTGAACGTGAAGAAGGGGCTCAGCCATGGGCGGTGTCCTGCGCGGGAGCTTGTGGATGGAGGCGCCAGCAGCGGGCCCGGTGCGCGGGGCGGGGATGAAACTCCGGCGGCGCCTCCCGGGTGCACAGGGCCATGGCCTGGGGGCAGCGTGCGGCGTAGGCGCAGCCCTTCGGCGGTGCGAAGAGATCCGGCGGGCTGCCTTCAATAGGCCTGAGCACCTGGGCGGCGCCGGGTTGATTCGATGGCGTGGCCCGGCGCAGCCCCTGCGTATAGGGGTGGGCGCTATGGGCGAAGAGCGTTTCCACGTCGGCCGTTTCCACGATTTCCCCGGCGTACATCACCGCGACGCGATGAGCCATCTGGGCCACCACCCCCAGGTCGTGGGTGATCAAAATAATGGCCATGCCCTTCTCCTCCTGAAGCTTCCTCAGGAGGTCGAGAATTTGCGCTTGGATGGTGACGTCCAGGGCCGTGGTGGGCTCGTCGGCAATGAGGAGTTCGGGGCCGCAAGCGATGGCCATGGCGATCATGGCGCGCTGCAGCATGCCGCCGGAAAACTCGAAGGGGTATTGGCGCGCCCGGGTGGCTGCATCCGGGATGCGGACCTCTTCCAGGAGCGCCACGGCGCGCTGCGCCGCCGCGCTTCGGGACAAGCCCTGGTGAATCCGCAGCGTTTCCGCGATCTGATCCCCAATACGCATGGTGGGGTTCAGAGCGCTCATGGGATCCTGGAAGATCATGCCCACGCGCTTCCCCCGCACCGCATTCAGCGTGGCCGGGTGATGAGGCAGCAAGGCTGTATCCAACAGCTGGGCGCTGCCGCGACGAATCACCCCCGGGGGCATGGGAATGAGGCCTAGAAGCGCCTGCATGGATACGGATTTGCCGCACCCCGACTCCCCGACGATGGCGAGGGTTTCGCCGCGAGCCACGGAAAAGCTCACCCCGCGAACGGCCTCCACGGTGCCGCCGTGGGTATGAAAGTCGACGGTGAGGTCCTGAACCTCAAGCAGCGTGTCGGTCATTCCCGGGCCCTCATGCGTGCGTCGAGGGCGTCGCGCAGGCCGTCCCCCAGGAGATTAAAGGCCAGCACCGTGAGGCTGATCATGAGCGCAGGAAAGAACAGTTCGTGGGGGGAGTTGAGCATGCTCTTCAAGCCCTCAAAGCACATGGAGCCCCAGGACGGCGTGGGGGGCGCGACGCCCATGCCGATAAAGGACAGAAAGGCTTCCGTGAAAATCGCCGTGGGAATGGCAAAGGTGAGCGTGACCAAAATTACCCCAAGCGTGTTCGGAATCATGTGGCGGAAGATCAGGTAGCGCTGGGGCGCGCCGAGCAGGCGAGCCGCCTGCACGTAGCCCTCCTCGCGGATCTGCAGAATTTGCCCCCGGACCAGGCGGGCTGTGGCGGGCCAAAGCAGCAACACCATGGCAACGAGAATGGCGGTGATGCCGCTTTCCCCTGCCTCCACGCCGCTGGCTACGCGGAAAAGGATCATGAAGAGGAGGAAGGGCAGGGCCACCACGAAGTCCGCGAGGCGCATGAGCACGGCGTCCGCGCGGCCCCCGAGGAAGCCCGCGGCGGCGCCGTAGGCCGTGCCGAAGAGCACATAAAGCAGGGGCGCGAGGAGCCCGATGAACAGGGAAGTGCGCGCGCCGTGCATGAGCCGGGAGAGCATATCCCGCCCTAGGTAATCCGTACCCAAGGGATGGGCCGGCAGGGTAAGGCGCTCTCCCGGTGCGCCGTCCTCGGGGGCTAGAAGCCGCGCTTTCCGCGCCGTATTCAGGGGCAGGGCCCGCTCCACGTCCACCCGAAGCGTCTGGAATTGGGGGCTTTCCCGCAGGCCATCGGTGGCGGTCACGCTGTACCAGTACACGCCCGGTTCCAGAGCCAAGGCGTCCTCGTAGCTAACCTCGGCGCCGCTCCAGCGATCCCCCAGGGGCAGGCCCAGCTCGTTCAGCGCGGTGGGCTGGTAGCGATTGCGGTAAATACGATAACCCGCGGCGTTCTCCACCGGACTCCAGCGCAGGCGTACGGACCAGGTGTGGGGCGTGCCGATGACCTCAAGCCCTTCCGGGGCGGGCAGCGCGGCCCGAGTTGGGGACTGGAGCCAGAAGGGGTCCGGGGCAGCGGGCCACCCCTCTGCTTCGATCCCGGGCCAGCGCTGGCTCCGATCGATGAGCAGCGCTTCCGCGCCCAAATTCGGGGGCTCGGAGATGCGGTCGAGGTTCTGCGTGGACGGGTCCACGGTCCAGAACAGCGGGCCGACGGTGGTAAAGAGGCCGAGCAGCGCGAGGAGCACCAGGGATCCCAAGGCGCGAGGGTTGCGCAGCAGCCGAGCCCGGGCGTCGGCCCAATAGGAAAGGGAGGGACGCACCAGCACCGGCGCTGCGATCTGTGCGCCGAGAGGGGCGAAATCTTCCGGTCGGGGCGAATAGGCACTCATGCGAGGCGCACCCGAGGATCAATCAGGCCGTAGATGAGGTCGACCACAATCACCATGAAGACGAGAAAGCTTCCGTAGAACACCGTGGTGCCCATGATGAGGGTGTAGTCGAGCTGCTGCACCGCCTCCACGAAGGCCCGGCCGAGGCCAGGGATGGCGAACACCAGCTCCACCACGAAGCCGCCGGTGGTGATGGCGGCGATGGCGGGTCCGAGTACCGTGATCACGGGCAGGCTCGCGTTTCGCAGCGCATGGCGCCAGAAGATGCCCCCTTCGCTGACCCCCTTGGCCCGGGCCGTGCGGATGTAGTCCGCGGTGAGCACCTCGAGCATGGAGGAACGCATGAGCCGGGTGAGGAAGGCGAGGGTAGACAGGCCCAGCACCACCGCTGGCATGACCATATGGCTGAGCTCCCCCCAGCCCGCTACGGGCAAGAGGGTGAAGCCCAGCGCATCGTTGGCATTGACCAGCGCCAGCTGCCCAAGAGCGGCGAAGACGAAGCTGGGGACGCTAATGCCCAAGATCACCGCGAGCATAACCGTGACATCGGGCCAGCGATTGCGCTTCAGCGCCGTGAAGGCGCCAAGGAGCACGCCGCCGATGGCGGCGAAGGCGATGGCCAGCACCCCCAGCTGCGCAGAAACGGGGAAGGCGTCGAGGATGATGTCGTTCACCCGGCGGTTTTGCTGCGTAAATGAGAGGCCAAAGTCTCCCTTCGCCATGTTCCCCAAAAAGATGAAGTACTGATCGGGGAACACCGGCCGATCAAGGCCGTAGCGGGCATCAAGGTTCTTGCGGATCGCTTCCGTGGTGGCCTTCTCGTTCGAGAGGGGATCTCCGGGCACCGCATGCATCGCCGCAAAGGTGGCCGTGGCGATAAACCAGATGGTGATCAGCCCCTGAAAAATCCGCTTGATGGCGTAGCGCCCCATTACGGTTGCTCCAGCCAGGCCCGGGCCAGGTCCGGATCCGGGCTCGTTTGTCGGCGAATGGCGCCCTTCACCGCCGGGTGAATGACGTAGATCTGGCCCCGCTCATAGGTCGGGATGATGGCGTGGTCCTCGAGCAGGATGCGTTGAATGCACCCGAAGGCCTCAACCCGAGCCTCCGGATCCACGGAGTTCTGCGCGTTGCGAACGCAGGCGTCAAGCTCCGGGTTGGCGTAGCGCCCTCGGTTATTCAAGTTCCAGCTGGCGAAAAGGTCGCCAAAGGTTAGGGGGTCGAGGTAGTCCGGGCCCCAGCCTGCGGCCACCAGGTCGAAGTCCCCGGCGGTCATCTTGGCCAGGCGCTGCTTAAAGATTTGCCGATCGATGCGTACGGTCAGCCCCAGCGCGTCCTTCCACAGCGTTTGAAGAAATTCCGCCTGCTTGTTTGCCGTGGGGGAGTTGCCCGTGAGAAGGACCAGCTCCGGAGGGTCGGTAAGGCCCAGCTCGGCCATGGCCTTCTTCAGGTGGCTTCGGGCCAGGGTCCAGTCCGTCACTGGCTCCGGCGGGGGGATCTCCTGAAGCAGGCGCTGCTTTGCCCCCTGCAAATAGGAGGGGTAGAGGGACAGGCCAGGAAGGTTCCCCGGGGTGCCGATCACCCTATTGATGAATTCATAGGTATCAAAGCTCAGGGCCAGGGCGCGGCGCAGATTCCAGTTCTGCGTGAGTCGCCCTTCCCGGTGGTTGAACTCGATGTACCAGGCGGAGCCGTCGTTGAAGCGCTCGATGCGCCAGCGCTGGTCCAGGGCGTTTTCCATGGTTTCCGAATCGAGGCCCGCAAGGATGATGCGATTGTCCTTGAACAGGTTCAGCGCCGCGTTGGTGTCGGCGGTGATGTAGGGGAACTCAATGCGGTTTAAGTAAATGTTGTCCCGGTCCCAGTAGTGGGGGTTCTTCGCCATTTCGAGGCGGGCGCCGTGGTCCCAGCGTTCAATGACAAAGGGGCCGTTGAAGAGCATGTCCTCGGCATCCGCGCCGTAGCGTCCGTCCCGGGCCCGGTAGAAACTTTCCTTCAGAGGATAGAAGGTGGCAAAGGCCACCAGCTTGTCGAAGTAAGCGAGGGCGCGGGAGAAACGAACTTCGAGGCGTCGGGGCTCCGGCGCGCTCACCCCCAGGCTCGTGATTGGGGCTTCCCCTGACTGATCTCCTCAGCGTTCTCGATGCCCTGGAGAATAAAGGCGTACTCGGAAGCGGTTATCGGATCCACGGCGTGGCGCCAGGAGAATACGAAGTCGGCGGCGGTGACCGGGCCGCCGTCGCTCCAGCGGGCGTCCGCCCGGAGCCAGAAGGTGGCGCCGTCTTGACGGATCTCCCAGCGTTCGGCGACCCCAGGGACGAGCCGGCCCTGGCCGTCGAAGCGGGTGAGGGCTTCCATAACGTGACCAAGCACGCGGGTGCTCACCTGGTCCGTGGCCTTGCTCGAATCGAGCTGGGGTGGCTCCTGGGGAAGGACCATGCGAATCACCCGGCCCTCGAAGTCCACGGCGGTTTCTGCGGCCCCGGCCCAGGGCGAGGCCGTGGCGAGGAGGCAGCTCAGGAGGAGTGCTATGCGTCGCCCCGCGGGCCCAAGCCGCACCATGGGAAATCCTTGTCCAGAATCTTAAAGAGCGGAGTGTAACGCGCCCGCTAACTTGCGCCAGCGTTGGGATCCAGCGGCCGGTTAGCGGACGGCGATAAGGAGATCGCTTATCACCCGCTCGAGATGATTTAGGGCGTTGCAGACGTTCACCTGGTGACAGCTGGCGCGATACCGAGGCATTTCCGAATCCCCCGAGCCCCAGCTGCGCTCCGGCTCTGGGTTCAGCCAAATAACGCGCTGGGCCTTGTCGTAGATCTCCCGGAGCGCCTTCGTGTTGGGATTTCCATAGTTGTTCCGGGCGTCGCCGAGGATGATGACTGTGCTCTGGGAATTAACCGCTGAGCCTGCAACGCGAAGGAAGTCGTCGAAGGCTTGGCCGTAGTCCGTGGAGCCGCCGCTGAAGTCCGCAAGGGTAGTGGCAATGGCGTCATCGATGGCCATCCGCTGAAAGTTCTCCGTCACCTCTCCAAGATCGGAGGAGAAGGCAAAGGCTCGAACCCGCGGCAGCACGGCTTCGAGGCTGTAGAGGAACATCAGCATGAAGCGAGCATAGGTGGCCACGGAGCCAGACACGTCACAGATCGCGAAGACCTTACTGCGGTCGATCTTCCGCGCCTTCCATGCCAGATCGATCAGCTCGCCGTCATAACGAAGATTCTTCCGCAGCGTCCTGCTGACATGTAGCTGGCCCCGGCGCATCTTCTTGCGGCGCCGGGAATGGGCTGCGATCAGGCGCTTTGCCATCTTCTCCACAAGCCGCTTTAAGTGGCTGAAGTTTCGGTGTTCAACATTGCTGAGCTTCACATGGCGCAGCATGGCTTCGCGGAGGCGGTGCCCGTCGGCGTCGGCGTGGAGGAGGAATTGCCGCTCCACGTAGTCCCGCACCCGCTCCCGTAGGTCGTCCCGCAGGCCGCTGAGCTGGGCTGCGGTGCGCCGAGCCTTGGCATCGGCCTGGGCGGCGAGGGTGCCGATTTCTTCCTGTAGGGCGCCTTGGCCGAGGGTATCCATAATGCGGCGTGTGTAGAGCCCTTTCTGCGTAAAGACCTTAATACCGGCGACGTTAACCGCGTCCCCGGCCTGGCTCACGGCCAGGGCGAGGGCGGCCCGATCCCCCTGCTGGAGCTGCTGGCCGAGGGCGGACTGAGCGCTCTGCACTGGTCCGGGACCGGGGTCTCCGAAGGGATCGGTACGGTCGTCTTCCGGCGAGCCATCGCCCGAGGGGTCCCCGCCAGACGCGTCGCTGTTGGGACGCTCCGAGCCCTGGCCCTGGGGCTGGCCATCGCCGCCCCCGCCCTGGCCTTCGCTGCCCTCCCCTTCGCCGCTCGAATCGCCCTCACCGCTCTCTCCATCGGACTCGCCCGGCGGGGCGTCGGAAAACTCCTCAAAACGAAAGAAGGCGTCGAAGCAGGCGTCGAAGGCCAGCTTCTCCTCCGCCGTCTTGGGCAGCACCAGAGCGAGACTTTCCTTAAGTTGCTGCCGATCCTCCATGCCCATGCGGTCCACCGTGCGGAACGCATCGAGCGTTTCTGCCGGCGAGATGCGCACCTCCGCCATGCGAAGGGCGCTGATGAAGCGCTGGAGGGAGGCGTCCACGCTAGGCGCTTTTGCGAGCCGTCGCGAGAAGACTGGGAAGTTCCGGCGTGAGCACGTCAATGTCGTCCTGGAACTTTAGGATGACATTAAGCGTGTCTTGTACGAGCTGGCTGTCGAGCTGCTCGGCGTTGAGCAGCAGCAGGGTTCGGGCCCAGTCGATGGTCTCGCTGATGGCCGGGACCTTCTTCAGGTCCTTCTCCCGGAGGGCCTGGATAAAGGCGACCAGTTCACGCTCCAGGGCCGGGGGGATCTCCGGAACCCGAGCGTGCACGATGGCACGCTCCAGCGTCGCTTCCGGGAAGGGGATGTAAAGGTGAAGGCACCGGCGCTTTAGGGCGTCGGACACTTCCCGGGTGTTGTTCGAAGTCAAAAATACCAGGGGTCGCGGGCCCTTAGCGCGCATGGTGCCCAGCTCAGGGATGGAGACCTGAAAGTCCGAGAGCAGTTCGAGCAGCATGGACTCGAATTCCTGGTCCGCCTTATCGATTTCGTCGATGAGCAGCACCGCCCCAGCTTCCTCCTGCAATGCTTTCAGGAGGGGACGGGGTTCGAGGAAGTCCTCGGAAAAGAACACGTCACCGAACTCGTGGAGCCGCTCAAGGGAGGCTTGAAGGCCCTTGGCGCCGGCGAGCACGTCCCCGAGCTGTTCCTTTAGGACCTGAATATAGAGCAGCTGCTTGGCGTATTTCCATTCATAAAGGGCTTTGGCTTCGTCGAGACCCTCGTAGCACTGGAGGCGAATGAGAGGGTGATTCAAAAGCGCGGCGGTGGTTTTTGCCAGCTCCGTTTTTCCAACCCCCGGGGGGCCTTCCACCAAAATGGGTTTGTCCAGTTCGAGGGCCAGGTAGACCGCGGTCGCAATCTGCGTCGAACAAATGTAGCTGGCGCTTTCCAGGCCGGCTTGAACCTCGGCCACGGAACGGAAGGGGGTAGGTGCGGTGCTCACGCGATCTCCAACGCTTAGGCGCCCCCCTGTGGGAGGGCGCAGTGGGGCCTCATGCTTAGGGCTAGAGGGCTTAGCGCCCCGTGAATTGCGGCGCGCGCTTTTCGAGGAAGTGGGCGACTCCCTCCTTGAAATCTTCCGTGCCGAAGGTGGCTTTCATTTCCGTTTCCGCGCGATCGAGCACCGTGCCCAGGTCGGCGAACACGTCATTCCACAGCTGGCGCTTCATCACCCGCAGCGAGCGGGGAGAAACGGTGGAGGCCATGGTGCGGGCGTAGTTCATCACCTCTTCTTCGAATACGGCCTCATCATACACCGCATTAGCGAGGCCTAGGCGGAGTCCTTCCTCCGCCCCCACGAAGCGCGCGGAGAAGAGCAGATCAGCGGCGGCAGCGGGCCCGCAAAGCTGATTTAGGGTCCAGGTAAGCCCCCATTCTGCAATAAGCCCCCGCTTGGCGAAGATGGTGGACATGCGGCCGGCGCTGGACCAGAGGCGGAGGTCGCAGAAGAGCGCGATGGCCATGCCCATGCCCGCCGTGGCGCCGTTAATTGCTGCGATCACCGGCTTTGGCACGGAGGCGAAGTAGCTGTAGCGACCGCCAAAGGCCGCGGGTACGTCGGGATCGATGCGGCGGTCGTCATCCCCTTTGGCGATGCTGTTGTTCCCATTGCCGCCCTTTGCGGCGGCCTGAATGGCCAACAGATTATCCATGTCAGCCCCTGCGCAGAAGCCGCGCCCGGCACCGGTGAGCACGATGACCTTCACCGCGTCGTCCGCGGTGGCCGCCTTCATGAGGGCATAGACCTCCTGGTCCATGGTGCCGGTCCAGGCGTTCATCTTGTCCGGTCGGTTGAGGGTGACGGTGGCGACTCCGTCGCTGACGTCATAACGGGTGTGCTCAAGACTGTGCGGTGCGCTCATGGACCTTTTCTCCCCCGATGTAATAGCGGCACCTAGCATGGCCCGCCTTGCCGTTTGGGTCCAGCGCAGCGAGACTCACGGCTGAGCTAGGGAGATTTCGTTATGAAGATAATGTGCCTGCCCCGGAGCCCGCGCCTTGGGGTCCTCGCGATGTTTGCCTTCCTGTCCTTTGCTGCCCAAGCCGCCGAGCCGCGACTGGTGATTCACGCTGGTGCCCTGCTCGATGGCACGGGAGCGCCGCTACGAGGCCCCAGCACGGTGGTGCTGTACGGGTCGCGTATTGAAGCCGTCATGCCGGGGCACCAAGCCCCAGCGCCGGGAGACGAAGTGCTCGATCTCAGGGGCCACACGGTCATGCCCGGTCTGATCGATATGCACGTGCACCTGCGCAGCGAGAGCAACCCGAGGGCCGCGCTGGATCGCTTTCGTCTAAACCCTGAAGACCATGTGCTGCGGGCCGCTAAGCACGCCCGGACCACGCTGAACGCTGGCTTCACTACCGTTCGCGATCTGGGGGGCGCCGAGGTGCTCGCCCTTCGAGATGCCATTAACGGGGGCTGGGCCGAGGGCCCGCGGATCTTTGCCGCGGGGCGCAGCATCGCCACCACCGGTGGCCACGCCGATCCCACCAATGGCGGGCGCCACGATCTTTGGGAGACCCCAGGGCCGACGGAAGGAGTGATCAACGGCACGGTGGAAGCGCGCGCGGCGGTTCGCCAGCGCTACAAGGACGGCAGCGACGTGATCAAGGTCACGGCCACCGGCGGTGTGCTCTCTCAGGCAAAGAACGGCCAGAACCCCCAATTCGCTCTTGATGAGCTGAAGGCCATTGTCGAGACGGCGCGGGACTACGGCTTTCACGTCGCCGCCCACGCCCATGGGGAAGAGGGCATGCGCCGGGCCGTGCTCGCCGGGGTTACGAGCATTGAGCACGGGACCTTCATGAGCGATGAGGTGATGGCGCTCATGCGGGAGCGGGGAACCTGGTATGTGCCCACGATCATTGCGGGGAAGTTTGTGGCGGAAAAGGCCGAGATTGACGGCTTCTTCTCGGAGGTTGTGCGGCCGAAGGCCCGGGCCATCGGTCCCCTGATCCAGGACACCTTCGCCCGAGCCTATGCTCAGGGCGTACCTATTGTTTTTGGCACGGATACGGGGGTTTCGCCTCACGGGGACAACTGGAAAGAATTTGGCTACATGGTGGAGGCGGGGATGCCGCCCCTTGAGGCCCTGACTTCCGCCATGAGCGTAGCGGCGGGGGTGCTTGGCCAGGGAGATCAGCTGGGGCAGCTTGCGCCGGGCTTTTTAGCTGACGTGATCGCCGTGGAGGGCGATCCCTTGAGTGATATTGGGCGCATGAGTGCGGTGTCTCTCGTAATCAAGGACGGCGAGGTAGTGCGCTATGAGAGCCCTTAAGCCCTGGGTGCCCCTGCTGGGGCTGATTGCCCCGGGCTACCGCGCCGACCTCGTGCTTTGGACCGGCGATCCTCTGGAGCTTACGAGCTGGGCGCGCTGGACCATGATTGAGAAATTCGAGACCGCTATCGCAACCCGGCCCAGCGCGTGACTCCGCCGGGCGGTTAAGGTCAAGGGGTCGCCAGAGAGCGAGGGACTGATTACCATGCCTGGCGACCCTCATTCGTTCATCAGCAAGGAGTCATGCCATGGCCTTTGAGTTGCCCGCTCTGCCCTACGCCCGTGATGCCCTCGCGCCCCACATCAGCGCTGAGACCATCGATTTCCACTACGGTAAGCATCACCAGACCTACGTCGATAAGCTCAACGCGGCGGTGGAAGGGAAACCGGAAGCTGAGGCTTCCCTGGAAGAGCTGATCAAGACCAGCAGTGGCGGTGTGTTTAACAACGCGGCGCAGATCTGGAACCACACCTTCTATTGGAACTCCCTGTCCCCGAACGGCGGCGGTGCCCCCACGGGTGCGCTGGCGGAGGCCATCGACCGGGATCTCGGCGGCCTCGAGGCCTGCAAGAAGGCCCTCGCCGATGCCGTGGGAACGCACTTCGGGTCCGGCTGGGCTTGGCTGGTCCTGGATGATGGCAAGCTAAAAGTGGAGTCGCTCCACGACGCGGGCAACCCCATGAACTCCGGGCAGACCCCGCTCCTCACCATTGATGCCTGGGAGCACGCCTTCTACATCGATTACCGCAACGCGAAGCCGAAGTACTGCGAGGCGGTGCTTGAGCACCTCATCAATTGGTCCTTCGCAGAGGCGAACTTCGCCAACGCCTAAGGCCTAGGCCCGCTATGGAAGCCCCCGGATGCGGTGAGCGCCCGGGGGTTTTTTATGGGACGAACTGTTCCTGAAGGATGCGCTCCTCCAGGTTGTGCTCGGGATCGAAGAGGATGTGCAGTTCGGTTTCATTATCCTGGGCGATGCGTACTTCCACCACGTTACGGACCTCTGTGGCATCGGCCACGGCAGAGACCGGTCGCTTGTAGTGGTCGAGGACCTCGAAGGTAATTTCCGCCGTCAGGGGCAGCACCGCGCCGCGCCACCGCCGGGGGCGGAAGGCGCTGATGGGGGTCAGGGCCAGGGCCTGGGAGCCAATGGGCAGGATGGGCCCGTGGGCGGAGAGGTTATAGGCCGTGGAGCCTGCCGGCGTTGCCACCAGAGCCCCATCGCAGATGAGCCGGTCGATGCGAGTTTTGCCGTCGATGGCGACGCGCAAATTCGCCGCTTGCCGAGTCTGCCGAAGGAGTGAAACTTCGTTGATGGCCCGGGCCTGCTGCTCGGAGCCGGAATCGCTAATGGCGGTCATGGCGAGGGGGTGGAGGATGGCCCGGGCGGCTTGGTCGATACGTTCCGGGAGGTCGTCCTCGTTATAGGCGTTCAGCAGAAAGCCCACCGTGCCTCGGTTCATCCCGTAGATGGGTACGCTGCGGTGCATGCTTCGGTG
This sequence comes from Candidatus Salivita marina, assembly GCA_038144425.1. Classification (GTDB taxonomy): domain Bacteria; phylum Pseudomonadota; class Gammaproteobacteria; order Pseudomonadales; family Azotimanducaceae; genus Salivita; species Salivita marina. The sequence goes on from JAYQNS010000002.1 coordinate 249,667, forward strand.
GAGCGTCTCCAGCATGAAGCCGTCGCCGCCGAGGGCGATGATGACGTCCGCCTCCTCCGCTGACACGTGGGCATAGCGTTTTTCCAAGCTTTCCCGAGCCGCTTGGGACTGGGGGCTTTTACTGCTGACGAAGGCCAGTCGAGTGTCACTCATGATTTGGCGTCCCCGTGGAGGCGAATAAGGCCTTCCTGGGCTACGGACGCCACCAGCGTGCCGTCCTGGCTATATATGAGGCCGCGGTTGAACCCCCGGGCACCCCCTGCAGCAGGACTATCTTGCACGTATAGAAGCCATTCGTCAGCGCGAAAGGGGCCGTGGAACCACATGGCATGATCTAGGCTGGCGGTTTGGAAGTTCGGCTGCATGAAAGATACGCCGTGCGGCCAGGTGCAGGTGTCCAGCAGGGTCCAGTCCGATAGGTAGGCAAGGGCGCATTGGTGTAGGCGAAGATCGTCTGCCATGGGTTCGCTCACCCGCATCCAGCCCATTTGCGTGGGCGCCCGTTTTTCCGGCTTAAAATCGTTTTGCGGATTCAGCGCCCGATACTCGATAGGGCGTTCTCGGGTGAATTGGGCCAGCATCTCGGGATCGAGCCCCGCCGCCTCCCCGTGCTGACGGCGGAGCTCCCGCTCCGGGGTCAGGCTTTCCGGATCAGGGATGTCCTCAGGCATGGCAAAGGCGTGCTCAAGCCCCGGCTCGTCCCTCTGAAAAGAGATGGACATGTTGAACATGGGGCGGCCGTGCTGAATGGCCACTACGCGACGGGTGGTAAAGGAGCGGCCGTCCCGAATGCGGTCCACGGTGTACAAAATGGGATGGTTTGGGTCCCCTGGGCGCAGGAAATAGGCGTGAAGGGAGTGGGCGCTGCGAGCGGTGTCGTCTACGGTGCGGGACGCAGCCACGAGGGCTTGCCCGAGCACCTGTCCCCCGTAGACCCTTTGCCACGCGTCGTTGGGGCTTATGCCTCGGTAATGATTGATTTCCAGCTCCTCAAGATCGAGGACCAGGAGGAGTTCATCAAGCCGTTCGGTCATGGCGCACCTCGCCCGGGTGGGGGTGGGGGGATTGTACGGGGCGCGGCGGGCTGCGCCAGTCCCTGGAGAGCGCGGTAAACTGGTGGTCACGCAACGGGAGCAGTGGCATGACCCAGCAAGACAGTGAGGCTCCGGGATGGTTTCGCCGGGCTCTTAAGGCGCCCTTCGAGGATCGGGAAGTCACGGTGGCGGGAACGTCCATTCATTATCTGTACTGGGCGGAGCGGGAAACGCTTCCGGGCCTGGTGCTGGTTCATGGTAATGGCGCCCATGCCCACTGGTGGCGCTTCATCGCCCCCTTTTTTCTGAAGGAGTATCGCGTTGCGGCCCTGGATTTATCAGGCATGGGTGACTCCGGGCATCGGGAGCATTACAGCCCCGAGCTGTTCGCCGATGAGGTCATGGCCGTGGCGAAGCATGCGGGCTTTGGCACCGACACTATCGTCGTGGGCCACAGCTTTGGGGGTTTTGTCACTATTCAGACTGCACTTCGCTTTGGCCATGAGCTTGGAGGTGTGGTGCTCGTTGATTCCCCCGTACGCCCCCCGGATTACGCCTGGGAACGGGATCCAAAGCGTTCTCCTATTCGAGCCAAGCGCGTTTATCCGGATCGGGCCACGGCAGAGGGCCGCTTCCGCCTCATGCCGCCCCAGGATTGCGAGAACGGCTACATCCTTCGCTATATCGCTGAACACTCCGTGACGGAGGTGCCGGGCGGTTTCAGCTGGAAGTTCGACGATCGCATGTTTGAAAAGCTGCGCTTCGAGAACCGCGGTGAGGATCTACAGCGCCTTCCGTGCCGAGTGGCGGTCATGTACGGCGATGATTCTTACCTCTTCGACCAGGAGGTTGCCGACTATATGTTCAAGGTGCTGGACGAGTCCGTGCCCTTCATGGCTTTGCCCGAGGCGCAGCACCATGTCTTTTTGGATCAGCCCCTCGCTTTCGTCGCGGCCCTGCGCATGCTGCTGGCGGAGTGGCGTCATTCGCGCCCCGATCGCCAGGCGCCGACTCCCCGGGCCGGCCTGTGAGCGCCCCCACCGTTTGGGTCGATGCTGATGCCTGCCCGCGCCCCGTGCGGGACGTGGTCTGCCGCGCCGCTGAGCGGCGCCAGGTGCGCACCGTCTTCGTGGCCGCGTCCCCGATCAATGTGCCGCGCGGCCGCTTTATCAGTTCTCGCACCGTGGCAGCGGGCTTTGATGCGGCGGACGATGCCATTGCCGAGGAGGTCGCCGCCGGAGACGTGGTGGTCACTCAGGACATCCTGCTCGCGGAGCGGCTGGTAACCCAGGGCGCTCGGGTGACCAATCCTCGGGGAGAGATCTTCGATCGGGAAAATATCGGGACCCGCGTGTCCCAAAGAAACTTCATGGAGGAGGCGCGGGGTGCGGGGCTCGCTGGGGGCGGGCCGCCGCCCTTCGATGACCGGGACAAGCAGGCCTTCTCAAACAGCTTTGACAAGCTGTTAACCGCTGCGCTCCGAGCTGCCGGGGCCTAGACGAGGCGCTCGAGGGGCAGATCCGTCATGCGGGCCACGGCGAGATGGGTGGTCTCCGCCGCCCGCGCCAGATCCAGCGCGCTGTCCTCCGGCCTTACCAAAAGGGCCGTTTTGAGCCCCGCGGCCCGGGCCGCATCCAATTCTTCGACGACATCCGACAAAAACATGATGGTGTCCCCGGGCAGCTCCAGGGTGGCGGCGATGGCCTGATAGCTCCCCAAGCTACGCTTTGATCCTATCCGGGTATCGAAGTAGCCGGAAAAGAGCGGGGTGAGATCCCCGGCGAGGCTATGGCCGAAGAGGAGCTGCTGCGCGGCGACGGATCCGGAGGAGTAGACGTACAGCGCAAGTCCCCCGTTGTGCCAGCGCTTCAGAGCCGTAACCGCATCCTCGTAGATGTGCCCCTTAAGGGCGCCCTCCGCGTAGCCCTGGGTCCATATGAGGCCCTGGAGGGTTTTTAGGGGCGTCCACTTTCGATCCTCGTCGATAAAGCGCTCGAGGGTGGCGACCACAGCGTCCAGATCTGTGGCATCGACGCTGGCTTCCTCGGCCACCGCCGCTCGGATTTCCTGGACCTCGGGCTCACCCTCGCAGCCTTTGAGAAAGGGCCTGAGCATGTTTCTCGCGTAGGGAAATAGCACCTCGTGAACGAAGCGAATGCTGCTGGTGGTGCCCTCAATATCGGTGACGACGGCTTTTAGGGTCACGCGCTTGCCTCATAGCGCGGGAACTGCTCGGCGATGGGGTTGCCCGTGAAGTTCGCTACCCAGCCCTCGGGGTTTGAAAAAATTCGAATGGCCAGGAAGAGGGGCTCGGGCCCCATGTCAAACCAATGCTTGGTCAGGGCGGGCACGGTGAGGAAGTCTCCCCGCTCGCAAAGGATCTCAAAAACCTGCGGCCCCAGGTGCAGGGTGAAGAGCCCCGACCCGTCTACGAAGAAGCGGACCTCGTCCTCGGCATGGGTATGTTCCGCCAAGAATTTGCCCCGGGCTTCGCTGGCTGCGGGGTTGCTTGGCGTCATGCTGACCACGTCGCAGCTTTGGTAACCGCCGTCCGCCATGATGCGTGCGATTTCCCCGTCATAGCGTGCCAGGACAGCATCCTGGGTGGCGCCGGCAGCGATATCGTCATGGGTAGGCCACCGTTCGAAGCGCACGCCGTGGGGAGCGAGGGCTTCAGCGATGGCGCCAGGATCGCTGTGCTCCGCTAGGGGTTGGGCGCCGTTTTGGTCGTCAAAGATTCTGAGTCGGCTCATGGCGAGGCCTCCGGGCTGGGCAGGGAAAGAGCGTGTTCAAGGAGGGACACAAGCGCTTCCATGTGGCGCTCCGCGTCGAAAAGGGAGGCGCCCCATACATAAGCACCGTGGCCGCGGATTAGGTAGGCCGGGGGCGCACTGGTAAGCCCGTGCTGGGCGGCGACCACAGCCAGATCGACTTCCGTCATGTCTTGGCTGTTCGGCACTACGGGGATGGCTTGATGGCTTTCGTGGGTGTGCACCCCGGGAAAAGCCTTGAGCAGTTCCGCGCCCTTGAGCTCCACGGCCGCGGCCCTCGGGTACCGCTCGGTCCAGATCACCGTGCTCGGGGCGTGGGCATGCAGCACGGCCCCAAGGCCGCTATCGCGCGCGTAAAGTGCGAGATGGAGCGCGGCCTCCGCCGAGGGCTGAGCACCCTCAGCGCCATCGAGCACCGTGCCGTCGAGCCCCATCAGCACGAGGGCGTCGCCGGTGAGAAAGCGCTTGTGCCCCCCGGAGGCGGTCACGAGGGCGCGATCGTCGTCGACACGGAGGGACAGGTTGCTGCTCGTGGCAGGGGTCCAGCGCCGTCCATAGAATCGCTCCGCGACCGGGCTCAGAGCCTGGGCACCGTAGTGGCGCAGAAGCGGGCCCGGAAGCTTGGGGCTTAGCACAGGAAACCTCCGCCAAGGGCGAATCGGGGGGAGCGAGTGTACCTTGGGCGTCGAAGCTTTTTCAGCCTTCAGCCGTGCCTGGCACCGGGGGGCGGGCTACAATGCGCCGGGAACGGGGAGGCACGCGACATGAAACATGAGGATAGTCGGAGCGCAGGGCGCCCCTGGCCCATTATGTTGGATGTAGAAGCCTCCGGCTTCGGCCGGGGCAGCTATCCCATCGAAATTGGTCTGGCATTTCCCGATGGCACCTCCGTGGCTTATCTGCTCCGTCCGGAGCCCGATTGGACCCATTGGGATGAGGGTGCAGAGCGTGTCCACGGCCTTCCCCGAGCTAAGCTCCTCGCCGAGGGGCGTCCCGTGTTAGAGGTGGCTGCCCTGCTGAATGCCCAGCTCGCGGGCAATCGGGTGTACAGCGATGCCTGGGGCTTTGATGCAGCCTGGGTGGCGCGGCTTTTCGACGCTGCCGGGCTCAGTCAGCACTTTCGGATCGACACGGTTCGAAATTTGATTGCGGAAACTGCCTTACCGTCCTGGGCCTCGGCCCGGACCCGGGCTGAGGCCCGCCTGGGGAAGGCTGCCCATCGTGCGGAGCATGATGCGAAACTGCTGCAAGCCAGCGTGCTCGAACTCTGGGCGCTTGGCGGGCCGCCCCCCTTAGACGAAGGATCTGCCTCGTGGTGAGCTTGCTGGGGGTCCTCGTGCTTCTGGGTTTGGCCTGGATGCTATCGACGAATCGCCAAGCCATCGCCTGGCGTACGGTCCTTGGGGCCCTTTTGCTGCAAGCGCTCATCGGCGGCTGGGTTCTCGTCATGCCCTCGGGTATCGCCACGCTGGAAGCCGTCTCTGCTGGAGTGGGTCAAGTGCTGGCCTACAGCCGGGAAGGCATTGAATTTATGTTTGGCTGGTCCGCCAATGGCGCCATGGAATCGCTGGCGGCCTCTATCGAGGCGAAGGGCTTTGCGCCGATCTTCGCCGTGAATGTGCTGCCCGTGATCGTGATCTTTTCTGCACTGGTCTCCGTGCTCTATCACCTCGGCATCATGGGCTGGACCATTCGCCTTCTAGGGGGCGCTCTGCAGCGAGTTCTGGGCACTAGCCGTCCCGAATCCCTTTCCGCCGCAGCGAACATCTTCGTAGGGCAAGCGGAAGCCCCCTTGGTCGCTCGACCTTTCATTCCTACCATGACCGCCTCGGAGCTCTTCGCCATCATGGTGGGCGGTTTGGCCAGCATCGCGGGGTCCGTCATGGCGGGCTACGCCGCGATGGGCATCGAACTCAAATATCTGATTGCCGCGTGCTTCATGGCCGCCCCCGGGGGGTTGCTCATGGCCAAGATGGTGATGCCGGAGACGGAGCAGCCTAAGAACGATCTCGCAGAGCTTGATGACCTTGAAAGCATGAAGAGCGTGAACCTCTTCGATGCCGCAGCCTCCGGGGCGCTCTCGGGGATGCACATCGCTTTGGCCGTGGGGGCCATGCTCGTGGCCTTCATTGCGCTCATGGCCATGGTGAATGGGCTTCTGGGCGCTCTCGGGGGCTTGATCGGATACCCAGAGCTGACCCTCGAGCTGATTCTCGGCTGGGTCTTCCAGCCCCTGGCTTGGGTGCTCGGCGTGCCCTGGGCAGAGGCAGAGGCAGCGGGCAGTTTCATCGGGCAGAAGCTCGTGCTCAATGAGTTTGTGGCCTACCTATCCTTCACGGAGCAGCGCGCCGCCTTTGCCCCCCTTAGCCAGGCGATCATCACCTTCGCGCTTTGCGGCTTCGCCAATTTCTCCTCCATCGCTATCCTGCTCGGGGGGCTAGGGTCCGTGGCGCCGAACCGCCGCGAAGACATTGCTCGCTTTGGTCTCCGGGCCTTACTCGCGGCCACCCTGGCCAATCTCATGAGCGCGGCCCTCGCCGGGTTCTATCTCAGCCTATGACGGCAATTCTGAAGCCCATCGATTTCGCGGCGGTCGATGCGCCGGTGCGCTTCACCGAGGATCTACGAGAGATCGGCTTTGCCGTACTACGCAGCGCGCCTCTGGACGATCACGCGATCACGCGGATCTATGACGCTTGGCTCGCCTTCTTCCAAAGTCCTGAAAAGATGGCCTTCCGCTACGACCGGGAACGGCAGGACGGCTTCTTTTCCACGGCGGAGGCGGAGCATGCGAAGGGGGAGACGCTCCGGGATTTGAAGGAGTACTTCCACTACTACCCCTGGGGACGCTGCCCTGAAGCGCTACGGCCTGACTTAGAGCGTTATTACGCTGCCGTGTTTACCCTTGGGCAAACGCTTCTGGGGTGGGTGGAGGCGAACGCTCCGGCCGCCATCGCGAAGCAGCTGAGCGAACCCCTCTCGAGCATGATTGCGGGCAGTGACGTGTCTCTCCTGCGCATTCTTCACTACCCTCCGCTTGCGGAAACGGCGGGAGAAGGGGAGCGGGCCGCCGCTCATGCGGATATCAATCTGCTGACCGTTCTGCCCGCCGCCAGTGCGCCGGGGCTTGAGGTAAAGGCCCGGGACGGGCGCTGGTTGTCCGTGCCCTGTACGCCGGGGCTCGTGGTGGTCAACACGGGCGATATGTTGCAGGAAGCGACGGACGGCTACTTTCCTTCCACGGTGCATCGGGTGGTGAACCCTCGGGGGAAAGAGGCGAGGCAGCGACGCCTGTCCCTGCCCCTCTTCCTCCATCCGCGTCCGGAGGTGGTGCTGTCCTCGCGCCACAGCGCGGAGAGCTATCTAAATCAGCGTCTCCGCGAATTGGGCGTGATTTAATACTTGTAGTAGTCGGGCTTGTAGGGACCTTCCGTGGTCACACCGATATAGCCTGCCTGCTCCTGGGTTAGCTGGGTGAGCAAGCCTCCGAAGCCCTCGACCATGTAGCGCGCGACTTCTTCATCCAGATGCTTGGGCAGCACTTCCACACTGATCGGCGGCCGCTGCTGTGGATCCTGATCGGCCCAGCGCTGATCAAACAGGTGCATCTGAGCGAGGACCTGGTTGGCGAAGGACCCATCCATGACCCGGGAGGGGTGACCCATGGCGTTGCCCAGGTTTACCAGCCGCCCCTCCGACAGCAGGATGATGAAGTCTGAGGGATCATCGCTGCGGAAGATGCGATGGACCTGGGGCTTCACTTCCTCCCAGCGCCAGTTTTCCCGCATATAGGCGGTGTCGATTTCATTATCGAAGTGACCGATGTTGCACACCACCGCGCCTGCCTTCACGGTCGCCAGCATGTTCTTGTCGCATACGTCGGCGTTGCCCGTGGTGGTGACAATGAGATCCGTGTTGCCGAGGAGCGCCTCATCAATATCGGCGCGCTGTCCCGTGTTCCGGCCGCCCTTGTAGGGGGACACCACCTCAAAGCCGTCCATGCACGCCTGCATGCCGCAGATGGGGTCAATTTCCGTGACCTTCACAATCATCTTCTCGGCGTCGAGGGACTGGGCCGACCCCTTGCCCACGTCCCCGTAGCCGATGACCAGAGCCTTCTTTCCAGACATGAGCATGTCCGTGGCGCGCTTGATGGCGTCGGAAAGGGAGTGGCGGCAGCCGTACTTATTGTCGTTTTTCGACTTGGTGACGGAGTCATTCACGTTGATTGCGGGGACCTTCAGATACCCTTCACGCATCATTTCGTAAAGGCGGTGGACGCCCGTGGTGGTCTCTTCGCTGATCCCGTGAATGCGATCAAGCATGGCGGGATAGGCATCGTGAATGCGCTGGGTGAGGTCGCCGCCGTCGTCCAAAAGTAGGTTCGCTTCCCAGGGGGCGCCGTCCTTCATAATGGTCTGCTCGATGCACCACCAGTACTCCTCTTCCGTTTCTCCCTTCCAGGCGAAAACTGGAATGCCCGCGGCGGCGATGGCCGCGGCGGCGTGGTCCTGAGTGGAGAAAATGTTGCAGGAGCTCCAGCGTACTTCGGCGCCGAGGGCGACGAGGGTCTCGATGAGTACGGCCGTTTGCACGGTCATATGAATGCAGCCAATGATCCGGGCACCGGCGAGGGGTGCGCTTTCGGCGTAGCGGCGGCGCAGCGCGATGAGCGCTGGCATTTCCGCCTCCGCCAGCTCGATTTCCCGGCGGCCGAATTCCGCGAGGCTCATATCCGCAACTTTGTAGTCGGTGAAACTCATCATCATCTCCTTGCTTCGGCGGCGCCGAGGGGGGCTTGGGGCCGCGCGTAGCGGCTGAGGTGTATTTGGAAACCGTTTCTTAGGGTGAGGAATTGCCGTTCCTGCAAGCGGGCGCCGGCGTCCTGGGCCCAGCGGTCCTGGTCCTCCGGCGCGATGCCGAGCCAGAGATCGCCGCAGGCGTCTCCGACCCAGGCCTGTTCATGGGGGCTGAGCTCTGCAACGAGCAGTTCGCCGTCGGCCGCGAGGGCCCGCACCGCTGCCCGGGTGAGGGCCGCGGGGGTTTGGCTGTGATGCAGCACCATGGCGAGCACGACAACGCGGTGATCGCGGGCGGCGGGGTTCCGCCCGTCAAGGTGTTCGAAGGCGCCGCAGTGGAAGTGGGGCAGGGCTTCGCCGTCCTTCGCTAGGCGCTGTGCGCATCGGCGGAGCATCTCTTCCGAGCGATCCACGGCCCACACCGTGTCGAAGCGGCCCAGCAGCGTGGGCAGAAACTCGCCGAGTCCTGGACCAATCTCAAGGGCCTGGGCGCCGCCCGCCGGGAGCCACTCCGTTAGCACCGGCAGGTAGCGATCGGGCAGGGCAATAAGATCCTGGCTCGCTTCGAAGGCTTCCCCGTTCCGCTCGAAGAAGGCCCGGCTGCGGGCGCCGCGGTCGGCAATCACCTGAGCAACGCCGGCCTCAAGGGCGGGGCCCAGGGGGGCGGCGTCGAGCTCTTCAAATAGGGTGGCAAAGGTCCGGTCCCCGGGGCCCGGAGGGCTTGGGCGCTGGGCTCGGCGGTAGAACCGGTGCGTGCCGTCCCGCTGCTGCCGAAGGAGCCCCGCATCCCCTAGGGCCTTTAGGTGGTGACTCACCGTAGCCTGGCCCAGCCCGAGGATCGTGCCCAGTTCCTGGACGCTATAGGCGTCCTCGGCCAGCAGCCGAAGGATGGCCAGCCGCGCGCCATCGGCGCAGGCCCGAAGGCCAGCGAGGAGCTGAGGGTCAATGGTCGCGCTGGGAAGGGTGTGGGCCTTGGGCACCGGCAACCTCGGGAAAACCGTGAAGGCGCGCATTCTGCGTACCGGCGAGGGCCTTGGCAAGTCTTTATCGATATTTGTCGATGAATTTTGGCAGGGCCGGTGTTCCCCGGTCCCCAGGCTGCGCTAAGCTGCGCAGCCGGCGTGCTTTCGTGCGCCCTAAGTCACTGATGGGAGAGCCTCCATGAGCCAAACCGTAAGCCATGCCTGGGTCCTTAAGCGACGTCCGGCGGGGCGCATTACGCGCGATGACTACGACTGGGTGGAGATGCCCCTGAACGCCCCGAAGGCTGGGCGAAGTGCTGGTGCGCACGGTCTATCTCTCCCTCGACCCCACGAACCGTATTTGGGCGAGCGATATGGCCCAGTACATGCCGCCGGTGGAGCTTGGCGAAGTCATGCGGGGGGCACCCTGGGGGTAGTGGAAGCCAGCGGGGATGAGAACTTCGCCGTGGGCGACGTGGTGCAGGGCATGTGGGGCTGGCGTTCCCATGCGCTGCAGCCGGCCATGGCCGTAAATAAGCTGCCCGCCCAGCCGGGGGTGCCCTGGGACGCCTACATGAGCGTGCTCGGGGCCACGGGCATGACCGCCTACTTTGGCCTCATGGACCTTGGCGCGCCGAAGGCTGGGGAAACGCTCGTCGTGTCCGCTGCCGCTGGCGCCGTGGGCTCTCTCGTGGGGCAGATCGGCAAGATCATGGGCTGCCGGGTGATCGGCACCGCGGGGAGCGACGAGAAGTGTGCGCACCTCATCAATGATCTGGGCTTCGATGCGGCCATCAATTACAAAACAGCCGATTTAGGGGCGGCGCTCGATGAAGCCGCTCCGAACGGTATCGATATTTACTTTGAGAACACTGGCGGCCCGGTGACGGATGCGGTTTACCCCCGCCTGAACCTGAATGCGCGCATTCCTCTTTGCGGCCTCATCGCCCACTACAACGATGAAGAGACCGGGGAGGGCACGCCGGGGCCGAAGAACTTCCAGATGGCGCTCATGCGCCGGGCCTTGATCAAGGGCTTCATCGTGATCGACTATCTGCCCCGCTTCCCGGAAGGCATCGCCGCGATGGCCGGGTGGCTCGCGGAAGGCAAGCTTCAGTACCGCACCGATATGGTGGAGGGCCTCGAGAACGCCGTAGAAGGGGTTAACCGCCTCTTTGATGGCGCCAACACGGGCAAGCTCCTGGTCCGGTGCAGCGAAGCGCCGGCGACGCCATGACTCAAGCGGTGATGGCGTCTGCGCCCCGGGATGGGCTGCCCAGCAAGCTGCCGGCGGTGGGGACCACCATTTTCACGGTGATGTCCCAGCTAGCCCAGGCCCACGGTGCCCTGAACCTGTCCCAGGGCTTCCCGGATTTTGACGGGCCCTCGGCGCTGCTCGATCGGGTTAGCCACTATCTTCACCACGGCGCCAATCAGTATGCGCCCATGACGGGCGCGCCGGCGTTGCGCGAGGCCCTTGCGGAGAAAATCGCCGCTGATTATGGCGCCGTCGTGGATCCGGACCAGGAGATCACCATTACCTCTGGGGCGACGGAAGCGCTGTTCTGCGCCGTGCAGGCAGTGGTAGGCCCGGGGGACGAGGTGGTGATTTTTGATCCTGCCTACGATTCCTACGATCCCGCGGTGGTGATGGCCGGGGGCACGCCCGTGCACCTGGCCCTTGAGGCCCCCGGTTTCGAGATCGACTTCGACGCGCTGGAGGCGGTGCTGTCCTCTCGCACCCGGGCCGTGGTGATCAACACCCCGCACAACCCTACGGGAACGGTCCTTTCCGAAGCGGCGCTGCTGCGCCTTGGGGCCCTGGCGGAGCGTTACGGTTTCTGGATCCTCTCCGATGAGGTGTACGAGCACATAATTTTCGATGGGCAGCGCCACGAAAGCGTGCTGCGCCATCCCCAGCTGGCGGCGCGCAGCTTCATGGTGTCCTCCCTGGGGAAGACCTACCACACCACGGGATGGAAGATCGGCTACTGCGTGGCGCCGGCGGCGCTCACGGCGGAGTTTCGGAAGATTCACCAGTACGTGACCTTCTGCACGCACCACCCGACCCAGCTCGCCCATGCGGATTTCCTTCGGGAGCATCCGGAGCACCACCGTGAGTTGCCGGCGTTCTACGAGGCGAAGCGCGATCGGCTGGCGGAGCTCCTGGCGCCCTCGCGCTTTCACTTCACCCCGAGCCCTGGCACCTACTTCCAACTGGTCGACTACCGGGACATCTCCGACGAACCGGACCACCTGCTGGCTCGGCGCCTTACCGAATCCATTGGCGTGGCGACCATTCCCGTCAGCGTTTTTTACGCGGATCCGCCGAAGGATCAGCGCCTGCTGCGCCTCTGCTTCTGCAAGGATGAGACAACGCTCGTGCAGGCTGCGGAGCGCCTGTGCGCGATCTAAGGTTGGCGCTGCTCCAGCGGGCCACGGCCTGGCACGACCCGGAGGCGAATCGAAGCGACCTCGAGGCCAGCCTCGCCCTGCTCCCCGCCGGCCTTGATGTGGTGCTGCTACCGGAAATGTTCACCACTGGCTTTACCATGGAGACGGAAACCCAAGGGGAAGTGCATCCTGGACCGACGGTGGCTTGGCTCAGGACCCAGGCCGCGCGCCTAGACGCCGCAGTGGCCGGAAGCGTGGCGGTGCAAGCCCCGGGGGAGGGTGCGCGGAATCGCTTCTACTTTGTCACGCCGCAGGGTGAGGTCACCTTCTACGATAAGCGTCACCTGTTTCGCATGGCCGGGGAGCACGAGCACTACGCCCCGGGAACTCGGCGGGTGGTGGTGCCCTGGCGTGGCTGGCGCCTTGCGCTGCAAGTCTGCTACGACCTTCGCTTTCCCGTTTTTATGCGCAACCGGGGGGATTACGACGCGCTGCTGCTGGTGGCCAACTGGCCGGCCCCGCGGCAGGAGCAGTGGCGCGCGCTGCTGCCGGCCCGGGCCATTGAAAACCAGTGCTGGCTGGCGGCGGTGAATATCGTTGGGGAGGACGGGACTGGGAAGGCCTATCGTGGGGGCAGCACGGTGATTGACTGCCTTGGCCAGCGTCACGGGGAGCTTTTGGAAAGCCCCGGAGTGCTCCTGGGCACCTTTTCCGCGGCGCAGCTGGCAGCCCAGCGGGCGGCCTTTCCCGTGGCTCAGGACGCGGACGACTTTGAACTGGGGAGCCCCGGGCTCTTGCCTTGAACCGAAAATACTAAGGGGATTTCATGAGTTACGCCTTGAGTTGGGAAGCGGCCCTGGCGGAGATTACGGCGCCGGGCACGCCCCATGAGCTCACGGAGCGGGATTTTGGCGCCTACCAGGTGCCCAGCTTTAAGCATCTGCCTGGCCACCTTTCGGATATCTACCGCGCCGCCGCGGAGACCCACGGCGACAAAACCTTCCTCGTTTACGAAGACAGGCGCCTGACCTTCGCTGAAGCCTGGGCCGAAGCTCAGGCCCTGGCGGCAGGGCTTGCGGCACGCTATGGCGTGGCCCGGGGGGATCGGGTCGCGCTGGCGCTCCGTAACTACCCCGAATGGATCCTCGTCTTTATGGCGGCGACGGCCCTCGGCGCCGTGGCTGTGCCCGTGAACGCCTGGTGGACGGAAGAAGAGATGGCTTACGGCCTCAAGGATTCCGGAGCCAAGGTCGTGGTAGTTGATGACGAGCGTTTGGTTCGCCTTCCTGCGGCGCGGCAAGAAAATCCTGAGCTCGTCGTGCTGACGGTACGGAGCACCGCCGCGGACTCCAGCACGGCGGCGGTGGAGGGTCTCCTCGCGGCCTTTGCTGGCGAGCCTTGCCCGGCCCACGGGGGGTCGGTGGACGACGACGCCATGATTCTCTACACCTCGGGCACCACGGGGTTTCCCAAGGGCGCTGTTTCAACCCACTACGCGGTGCTGAGCGCGGTGCTGGCCTTCGAGTCGAATCAGGCGCTCTTTGCGCGGCGGGCGCCCCCGGCGCCGGAGGCTCCGGTGCTTGATCCGGCCATGCTCGTGAGCGTGCCCCTCTTTCACGTGACTGGGAGTAACGCGATTTTCCTCACTGCCTTCCGCCCCGGGCGCAAACTGGTGCTCATGTACAAGTGGAATGCGGAGGAAGCGCTGTCCCTGATTGAGCGAGAGCGGGTGACCGCCTTTACCGGCGTGCCTACCATGACCTGGGAAATGCTCCAGTGCGAGAACTTTGACCAGTACGACACCTCCAGCCTCCAATCCATTGGGGGCGGGGGGGCGCCAGCGCCCCCGGAGCAGGTTCGTCAGGTCGAGGCGCGCTTCAAGGGCCGGCCGGGCATTGGTTACGGCCTCACGGAAAGCAATGCCGTGGGCGCGCAGAACAATGGCGATGACTACCTGGCCCGGCCCCGGAGCACGGGCCGGCCTCCCTGCGTCGTGGCCATCGAAGCCTTCAACGATCAGGGGCAGCAATGTCCCCGGGGTACGCTCGGGGAGCTGTGGATGAAAGGCCCGCACCTGTTCCGGGGCTACTGGAATCGCCCCGAAGCCACGGCGGAAGCGCTCCAGAACGGTTGGTTTAAGACCGGCGATATTGGTCGGGTGGATGAGGACGGCTTCGTCACCATCGAAGATCGGAAAAAGGACATGGTGCTCCGGGGCGGGGAAAACGTGTACTGCGCGGAGGTGGAGGGCGCCCTCTACGAGCTTCCCGGAGTGAGTGAAGCGATCGTCTTTGGCCTTCCCCATGAGCGTTTGGGGGAAGAGGTGGCCGCAGTGATCGTGGCCGCCCCTGGCGCTGCCTTCGAAGCCGAAGGCGTGCGCGCCAAGCTTCGCGAATCCCTAGCCCACTTTAAGGTGCCCTCCCAGCTGTTTTTCCAGGGGGACCCGCTGCCTCGCAACGCCTCGGGGAAATTTCTCAAGCGGGAGGTCCGGGCGGCCCTGCTGGAGGCGGGAGCGGTGGGCACGTGAAGGGACGCTTCGGCACGCTTGGGCTAGGCCTCGCCCTCGCGGGGGCGCTCGCGGCGAGCCTGAGTGGTTGCGATGGGGGCGCTGCCTCCGGTGACCGCGCCGCGCCTCGCCCCCTGCCCCCCGAGCCCCTGGCCTCGAGCTATCGTCGCCATTGCCAGCAATGTCATAGCCTTGGCGTCGCTGGGGCCCCGGCCGTGGGCGATGTGGTGGCCTGGGCGCCGCGGCAAGCGCAGGGGTTGCCGGCGCTGCTTGCTCGGGTCGAGGCGGGGATTCCCCCGGCCATGCCGCCCCGGGGGGGCTGCTTGCGCTGTGACGATGCCACGCTCGAGGCCCTTGTACGCTGGATGGCCTTTGAGGCCCTGGAAACCGGCGCGAACGCGCTCACGGAGGGTTAGGTCCATGGGAAGCCCGGTCACCTTGCTTGATCACGGTTTTTTTCGAGCCCGGGCCGTCAGCCCCGTGCTGAGCCTCGCCCAGCCCCGGGATAACGCTCGGGCGCTCACGGCTGCGGCGCGGGCAGCGGCGGAGGCGGAGGTGGCTCTGCTCCTCACTCCGGAGCTCAGCCTCACGGGGTACAGCTGCGAAGATCTGTTCCTGACCGAACCGCTTTTGGAGGAAAGCCGGGAGGCCCTAGCCCAGCTGCTTCGGGACACGGCGGAGCTACCCCTTTCCCTGGTAGTGGGCGCACCCTGGCCCGTCGCCGATGGCCGGGTGTTCAACGTGGCGCTCGTGCTAAGCGCCGGCCAGGTGGTCGGCGCCGTGCCCAAGGGGGCCCTGCCCACCTACGGGGAGTTTTACGAGCAGCGCTGGTTTGATAGCGGGGAGGGGGTCGCCCTCACCGTAGAGGATCCCCGCTTCGGCACCTTTCCCCTAGCCCAGCAGCTGGGCTTTGAAACCCTAGGGGTGCGCTGGGCGCTCGAGCTCTGCGAGGACTTATGGTCTCCGTCGCCCCCCGGGGTGGCCCATGCCCTGGCAGGGGCCCAGCTGATCCTGAATCCCTCGGCAAGCCCCGAGGGGGTAGGGAAGGCCGCCTACCGCCGGGATTTGGTGCGCATGGCCAGCGGCCAGCGCCTTTGCGGCTACCTCTATGCTGGAGCCGGTCCCTTTGAATCAAGCAAGGATCTGGTCTATGGCGGTCACCTCCTGGCCGCGGAAGCCGGGTCGATGCTGGGGGAGGGGGAGCGCTTCGCCCTTGATGGCGCGACCCTCACCGTGGATTTCGACGTGCAGCGACTGGCCTTCGATCGCCGGCGCAATGGCACCTTCCGGCGCCAGGCGACCAGCGAGGGTTACCGCTTCTGCTCCGCCCCGGCTCAGCCTGCCTCCTTGACCGGACCGCTATTTCGCAGGGTTGACCCCCAGCCCTTCGTCCCGGGAGATCGGGAGGAGGCGGCGCGGCGGGCGAAGGACATTCTCGCCATTCAGGCCACGGGCCTGGCCCGGCGCATGCGCGCGGCTCAGGCCCCGGCGCTGGTGATCGGCCTGTCCGGGGGGCTCGATTCCACTTTGGCGCTGCTCGTGTCCCTCGAGGCCCTAAAGCGCCTCGATTTGCCGAAGTCGGCCCTGTGCGCCCTGACCCTTCCGGGTCCTGGGACCAGCGAAAAAACCCTGGGTCTCGTGGGAGCCCTGGCCGAGGTGCTTGGCCTTCCCCTGGAGCGCATCGACATTGGTCCGGCGGTGGCTCAGCACCTTGCCGACCTAGGGCACGATGGGGTGACCCCGGACGTGACCTTTGAAAACGCCCAGGCCCGGGAGCGCACGCAAATTCTCTTCGATCGGGCTAATCAGCTAGGGGGGCTCGTGGTCGGCACGGGAGATCTTTCCGAGCTGGCCCTTGGCTGGTGCACTTTCAACGCCGATCACATGGCGAGCTATAACGTGAACGGCAGCGTGCCCAAGACGCTCATTGCCGATTTAGTGAGGGCCTATGCGGCGGAGCAGCATAACGAGGCCCTTTCCCAGGCGCTCGAAGCGGTCCTCGCCTTGCCCATTTCCCCGGAGCTTATCCCCGGGGAGGACCCTCAAGAGGTGGGCCAGCTCACGGAAGCGGTGCTAGGCCCTTACGAAGTCCACGATTTCTATCTTTACTACGCGCTGCGTTTCGGCATGGGGCCGGCAAAACTGCGCTTTCTGGCCCGCCGGGCCTTCGCCGATCGCCATGGGCCGGAAGCCCTCGATGAATGGCTTGATCGCTTCCTTAGCCGCTTCCACGCCATGCAGTTCAAGCGCACCACCCTGCCGCCGGGGCCCAAGGTGGGCACGGTGAGCCTGTCCCCTCGGGGAGATTGGCGCATGCCCGACGAGACGGCGCCGCCCCAGCGCTAAGCGCCCGGCGCGCTGCTCGGGAAGTCCTCGGGAAGAGGACTCCTAAAGCGCTGGGGGCGGGAAATACCGTCGGCAATTTCGGGCAGGAGCAGGGCATGGCAATGCAGGCCAAGGCGCGGTGCCTGCTGCGCCGTATCGGAAGGCCGGCCGTAGCGCGCATCCCCCTTCAGCGGCGCCCCGAGCCAGGCAAAGTGCACCCGTATTTGGTGAGTACGCCCCGTGTGTAGACGCACGAGATAGCGTTGCCCGCCCAAGTGGCGCGCGATGGTGAGGGCGCTTTGCCCCCCGGGCTGTTTCATGGGAGGCGGCATCTCATGCACCCAGAGGCCGCCCCGGGGCCGGTGCTGAATTGCTTCCCGGAGCCCAGCGACTCGCATGCGGCCCTTCCGTCCGGGCCGTAAGGGAAGGGTGATGCGATGGCGCTCAGCGCCCTCGCGGGCGTCCCCGGGCAAGGGTGCGCTTGCCTGGGCCAGGTACCATTTCCCGATGCTTCGGGCCTCGAAGGCTGCGCCGAGGGAGCGCTCCATGTTGGCGCTCAGGGCCACGAGCAAGAGTCCGGAGGTGTCCTTGTCGATGCGGTGCACAAGGCGCGGGCGAGGGCGCCCGGCTTCGGCCTCATGCCATGCCATGAGCGCATCATGAACACTGGGGGCGCCGGCGCGATCGGCAAGCACGGAAACGCCGGCGCTCTTGTCTAAAACCCAAAGCGTTTCATCGACCCAGCGCCAGCGAACGCCGGGGATGAGCTCGGCGCCGGCCGCCGCCGCGTTCAAGCGGGGGCGCCGGGCAAGATTCCGTCGGCGGAGAAGGGCGCGGCGAAGCGGATATTGCCCCGGGCGAGGCCCTCCTGAACCACGGCCAGGCCGCCGTGGCGCACCATCCACTCCAATCGATGGTCGCGGTATTCCCGCTTGAAGAGGCCGGCCTCCAGGGCCGCGCGAACCGCGTCAAGGCTAGCGCCGCCGTCTCCCAGGGCTGCAATTTCCTCCCGCCCCGCCTGAACGCTGGGCCGCTCCCGGCCGCGCGCCAGATAAGCGCCCAGCCCACTCTCTGGCGCCGGCCCGAGGCCGCCGGCCTCGCTGCCCAGGAGGTGGGGCAGTACGGAAGCATCGGCCCAGCCGAAGCGGTCCCCGCCGAGCCACGGGGCGATCCCCAGCTGGGCCTCGAGCCAGGCGTGCCACTGCTTGAGGTCGGCTTCGGCGCCGGCCAGAAGCTGGGTGCGGAGGGCGCCATCGCTGCGCCCAAAATGATGAATTTCCCCCAGGGCCCAGTTGATGGCCTCGTAGTGCGTATCCATAGCCTCCTCGATCATGCGTGCCCGGGCCCGGCCCAGGGCCGAGGGGGGCGCCAGGGGCGGCTCGGGCCAGCGTTCCTCGATGAACTCTAAAAGGACCGTGGACTCAAAGAGGGCCTCTCCCGTTTCCAGTACCAGGGCCGGCACCTCGCCCCGGGGATTCGCCGCCCCCAGGCCGTCGTTCTGCGCACCGCTGCCCAAGCCCGTGGGCAGGCAGGCTTCGAAGGGGACGCCCTTTTCCCGCAGGGCAATTTTGATTTTCTGGCTGTAAGGGGACAGGGGATGATCATAGAGGCGAAGGGCCATGGCTCACTCCTTCCAGGCAAGACGGGTTGGCGGCGGAGCGTTATCATCGAGGCCGGAGAAGGAGAGCGCAATGGACCCGAAAACCTGGCTGAGCCCCGAAGAGCTCGCATCGGTGACGCAACGCAGCGACCTAAAGGGCGCCGTATTAGTGGCCTCCCAGTGGCTGCAGGTGCTTGCCCTGTTCGTCGTGATGGCGGCCTATCCCCATCCCCTGGTGTGGGTCCTGGGGACGATGCTGCTCGGGAATCGGCTCCTTGGCTTCGGCGTTCTCGTGCACGAGTGCGGCCACCGCACCCTCTTTCGCACTCCGGCGCTGAATGATTTTGTGGGGCGCTGGCTCGCGGCGCCGCCGACCTTTAACAACATGCGCGCCTACATGCGTGGCCATCTTGAGCATCACCGGCTGGCGGGCACGACGGAGGATCCGGACCTTCCGAACTATCGGGACTATCCCATCTCCCGAGATCGGCTGTGGCGGAAGCTGCGCCGAGATCTTTCGGGCCAGACCGGCTGGCGAACGCTTCAGGGCGTGGGCCGAAACCTGTCGAATTACAGCCGTCTAAGCCAGGAGGCCCGAGGGGCCCTCGGCCGTGCCGTGCTGATGAACCTCGCGATCTTCCTTGCGCTTACCGTGGCCGGTGTTCCCGTGCTCTACCTCGCTTGGGTACTGGCTTATATCTTCATTCTGCCGCTGGTGAGCCGCATTCGGCAGGTGGCGGAGCACGGCGCCGTGCCAGACCTCTACAGCATGGATGCGCGAAACAATACCCGCAGCGTTCGCTCGAACTGGCTCATGCGGGCGCTCTTTTCTCCCCATGGGGTGAATTGGCATCTGGAGCATCACCTCATGCCTTCTGTGCCCATCTATAACCTTGGGCGGCTCCATCGCTTGCTGACCGCGAAGGGCGCCTACGACGGTATGCGCTTTGAGACTAGCTACTTTCATCTGCTGGCGGCGGTCAGCCCGCGCTAGGGTTTCCCATGAATTTGCGCGACTTGAAGTACCTCGTGGCCGTAGCGGATCTCCGCCACTTTGGCCGCGCCGCTGAGGCGTGCTTTGTTTCCCAGCCCACCCTCTCGACGCAGATCCGAAAGCTCGAAGACTTCCTCGGGGTTACCCTTATTGAGCGGAACAATCGCCAGGTGTTGCTCACGGCGACGGGAGAAAAAATTGTGGCCCGGGCGCGCGTCGTGCTGCGGGAAGCCGATCAGCTGGTGCGCCTTGCTAAGCAGGCCAGCGATCCGCTGGGTGGGGAGTTTCGCCTTGGGGTGATCCCGACGGTGGCGCCCTACCTGCTGCCGCGCATGCTCCCGGCGCTCCGGGATCGATTTCCAGAGCTCGAGGTACAGCTGGTGGAGGCGCAGACCGCGGTGATCACTCGTGAGCTTCGCCTGGGGCACTTGGATGCCATCATTCTTGCCCTTCCCGTGCTGGAGGAAGGGGTGCGCACGGAAGGCCTCTATGACGAGCCCTTCTATCTAGCGGTGCCCGACGGCGACCCTCTGGCGGAGGCGGAGAGCGTCACCGCGGAGGCGCTCATGAGTCGGCAGGTGCTGCTGCTAGAGGATGGGCACTGCCTTCGCGATCAGGCTCTCGAGGTATGCGCCCAGGTGGGCGCGGTGGAAAATTTGAACTTTTCGGCCACCAGCATTGAAACCCTGCGCCACATGGTGGTGGCGGGGATTGGGGTGACGCTGATTCCGGAGCTGGCGCGGCAGGAGAATGACAGCATGCGCTATATCCCCTTTGCTGGGGAAACGCCAAGCCGACGCATTGGCCTGGCGTGGCGCAATACGTCGACGCGGGAGCTTTTACTGGGCCCCTTGGCGACGCTGATTCGCCGCGCTGTGGGGAGGAGCCTTGGTCCGGAGGATCGGGCCGTGCTGTTGGAAGGCCTGGCGCCCTAGGGAGTGAGGTCCGCGGCCAGAGAGGCCCGCTGGGCATCCGTTAGGGTGACTTCGCAGGTGAGATTTTCGTGGTCAGCGCCAAAGATGATGGGCGCGCCGCTGCGAACGGCAGCGGCATCGACGTCGCTCAGCTCGAAGCGCATGAAATGCACGGAGGAGGTCTTTTCCTCCGTGGCCCGCTCGAGGTCTTCGTCGGCAATGGCGTAGCAGCGCTCGCCCTCCCCCACGCGCACGTAGACTTGATCTTCCACCCCCACGAGGCGCCCCAGGGCGGCCCTGCGCTCGGCCACGTCGCCATATTCGAGCATGAAGGTGGCTTTCCAGTTTTGCCCATCGGGGATGAGGGGGTTATAGGCCTCGATCTCTTCCATGATGCCATCCACTTCGAAGATGCGCTCGACGCGGAGCATCTCCTGCACCTGGTACTGCATGGTGAGAAAGTCCTCGAAGTAGAGAGTGGCATTCGGCGTTAAGGCAATGCGCCGGGGGATCTTGTGCGCAATCACCTTCGCTCGAAAGTCGGGCCGCGCCTCGCCGTATTGCTCGAGGCTCATGAGCGTTTCCCGAGATAGCTTTTGCACTGGTGATTCTCCCTTAAGCCGCTGCGAGGCCGTAGGCCAGGCGAAGCATGGTCAGGGGGTGGGATGCCTCCCCTGCTCCGTGAGCCCGTGCTGAATCATTCTCCCGGCCATGGGGCAGTCGCTGCCGTAGTGGTCTGGATTGTCCTTCTTGACCTTATTCACGATGGGGCGGGCGATCTTCACCGCGAAGTCGTGGGTTTCTTCCCGGTACGCGTAGGTCCCGTCGTGGCCAGAGCAGCGCTCGATGAGCGTCACCTCGGTTTCCGGAATAAGGGCGAGAAGCTCCCGGGTTTTCTGGCCGATGTTCTGCACGCGCTGGTGGCAAGCGGCGTGATAGGTAACCTTGCCCAGGGGCTTCGGGAACTCCGTCTTCAAGAGCCCATCCTTGTGGCGAAGCATGAGGTACTCGAAGGGGTCGAAGAGGTGGGCTGCCACCTTCTGTACGTTCTCATCCTCCGGGAACATGAGGGGCAACTCCTGCTTGAACATGAGCACGCAGGAGGGCACGGGGGCGATGATGTCCCAGCCCGCTTCGATGGCTTCAAGTAGAACGGGAATGTTGTGTTCCTTCAGGCGTTTCACCGCGGTGAGGTCCCCAAGCTCAAACTTGGGCATGCCGCAGCACTTCTCTCCATCGATGACCTTCACGGGAACGTCGTTATGTAGGAAGACGGCGGCAAGGTCGGCGCCGAGCTGGGGTTCGTTGTAGTTGCCATAGCAGGTGGTAAATACCGCCACCCGGCCTTGCGTGCGGCCGCTGGCGGTCACGGGAAGGTTTGCTCCGAGCGTGCCCTTGTGCTGACGCTTAAAGGTTTTGCTGTGGAATTTCGGCAGGGGCGCTTTCTCGTGAATACCCACGACCTTTTGCAAAGCGCTGCGCAGGCTGTCCTGGCCGTTGGCGAAGTTCACGGCGTCGGCGATACCCGGTTGGCCCAGCACGGAGAAGACGGCGTCCGTGCTGGTGATCAGCCGGTCTCGCCACTTGGCTTGACCCTTGGAAAACTTCACCGCCTTCGCTCGCAGCATGAGATGGGGGAAATCGAGGTTGAATTCGTGGGGGGGCAGGTAGGGGCATTTTGTCTCAGCGCAGAGGTCGCAGAGATAGCACTGGTCTACGACCTTGCCGTAGTCCTCCTTCGCCACGCCGTCCACTTCCATGGTCTCGGACTCGTCCACAAGGTCGAAGAGCACGGGGAAGGACTGGCAGAGGCTGACGCATCGGCGGCAGGTGTGGCAGATGTCGAAAATCCGCTCGAGCTCCTGGTTTAGCGCCTCTTCGTTCCAGAATTCCGGGGTTTGCCAGTGGTGCGCTTCGCGCTTTGCCTTTTCGAGATTGCCTTCACGATACGCTGCCATGGTCGCGCTTCCTTCGCTGTGAGGAATGGGGGCTTTCCGTTGGTATGGAAACTAAAGGGGCCCCTCGTGGGGCCCCCGATCAGTGCAAGGGGGCGGCGGAGGGCTCCGCCGCCGGACCTTGCCCTGGGCTGGCCTTAGGCCATGGCGTCCAGAGCTTTCTGGAACCGGTTGGCGTGGGAGCGCTCGGCTTTGGCGAGGGTTTCGAACCAATCAGCGATTTCGTCGAAGCCTTCGTCCCGTGCGGTCTTGGCCATGCCGGGGTACATGTCCGTGTACTCGTGGGTTTCCCCAGCGACAGCCGCTTTGAGATTATCGGCGGTGGTTCCGATGGGAAGACCGGTGGCAGGATCGCCAACCTCTTCCATGTACTCAAGGTGGCCGTGGGCGTGACCCGTTTCCCCTTCCGCGGTGGAACGGAACACAGCCGCCACGTCGTTTTCTCCTTCAATGTCAGCCTTGGCCGCGAAATAGAGGTAGCGGCGGTTGGCTTGGGACTCGCCCGCAAAGGCGGCCTTCAAGTTCTCGAAGGTTTGGCTATCTTTCAGATCCATGAGATCGCTTCCTCGTAACAAGCTAGGGGGAAGAGTGGCTGGCTGAGCCGACCACGTTCAGTGGAACAGCCACTGGAACAGCGCGAAGTATACGGGCTTGGGGCCCGGGCGCCATTTGTTCTTTTTGATGGCTTTCATAGACGTTGTCAATGAAAGCCAGGCAGGGAGGGGGTCCGTTTCCCGTCCCTGCATGCCCTCAGGCGAGCCCAGAGTTTTACCAAATCATTGAAATCAAATAATTTTATTTGAGATCAAGGATCTGTCCGGGTACTGTCCTAGCATAGCTTTTATGAATGAAAATCATTCTTATCTCTACGCAGCAGGCGCGAGGAGGGCCTCGGCGACCGCCGGGTGCTTCACCTGCCCGCGTTGGATATTCAACCCCGCCGCGAGGTGAGGATCGGCGGCCATGGCCGCCTCCGGCCCTTGGTCTGCGAGGGCCTTCACAAAAGGTAAGGTGGCAGCGTTCAGCGCATAGGTGCTGGTCCGCGCCACGGCGCCGGGCATGTTCGTGACGCAGTAGTGAACGATGCCTTCCTCAAGATAGGTGGGGGCATCGTGGGTGGTGGGACGGCTGGTCTCAAAGCAGCCTCCCTGGTCGATGGAGATATCCACCAGGGCAGCGCCAGGGCGTAGGGTGCGGAGCTGGTCCCGGGTCAGAAGCCGGGGTGCCTTAGCGCCGGGGATGAGCACGGCGCCGATGATCAGATCGGCCTGGGCGCAGGCGTTGGCGATGGCCTGGGCGTTGGCGTGGAGCGTACGCACTCGACCTTGGAACTGCTGGTCGAGGCGCCGCAGGGCGGGCAGGGCGCGGTCGAGCACGGTGACCTCAGCTCCCAGGCCCAGGGCCATGGTGGCGGCCTGGGTGCCTGCCACGCCGCCGCCAAGAATGACCACCTGGCCAGCCATGACGCCCGGTACGCCGCCGAGCAGAACGCCCCGGCCGCCCTGGGCTTTTTGCAGGCATGCCGCGCCGACCTGGATGGACATGCGGCCGGCGACTTCGCTCATGGGGGTCAGGAGGGGCAGGGTGCCTTCCGGACTGGTTACCGTTTCATAGGCGACGGCGGTGACGCCACTGGCCTTGAGCGCTTCCGTTTGGGCTGGGTCGGCGGCGAGGTGCAGGTAGGTAAAAAGGGTTTGCCCCGGACGAAAGCGGGCAATTTCGTCCAGCTGCGGCTCCTTGACCTTGACGATCAGTTCGGCCTCGTCGAACACCTCGTCCGTCGTGCTCAGCGTGGCCCCGGCGGCGGCGTAGGTGCGATCGTCGCAGCCGATGCCGACCCCCGCACCCCGTTCAACCAAGATGCGATGGCCGTTCTGGGTGAGTTCTGCCACGGCCTCTGAGGTAAGGCCAACGCGGTATTCGTGGTTCTTCATTTCCTTGGGAACACCGATGAGCATGGGTTGAGCTCCAGTAAAGTTTCTATGAGCGCATGATCTCCCCTTTGAGGCGGCATAACCTGGCTTTATTTTGTAAAAATCCGTATAAAGCAGCAGAAAATTGTGCTTAGTACCCTTTATATAAAATAAAGTTGCGCATAGTGATGGCTTAGAGGGCACGTATGGAATCGCTGGAACTCGACCGCATCGATCGGCGCATGCTTGCGGTGCTGCAGGAGGATGGTCGCATTCCCAACAGCGCCCTCGCGCGCCGCGTCGGCCTGTCCGAGTCAGCAACCCTGCGTCGCCTTCGGCGCCTCGAGGACAGCGGCCTCATCGATGGCTACGTGCTGCTGGTGAATCAGGCCCGGGCGGGGAAGCCCGGTAACATTTTTGTGGAAATCGCGCTGACGTCGCAGGAGGAGGCGGCGCTTTCGGCCTTTGAAGCGGCGGTACAGGATCGTCCGGAAATCCTTGAGTGCTACCTTATGAGCGGCGAATACGACTATCTGCTCCGGGTGGTGGTGGCAGACTTTGCGGACTATGAGAGGATCCACCGGGAGCATCTGACGCGCCTGCCCTTTGTCGGCCGAGTACGCTCGAGCTTCACCCTGCGCACGGTCCTTCGTCGCACCTCCATTCCTCTTTAGCGGGTAAACTGCGTCTTTTTTTGCCGGGAGCTGACCGTGACCCAAGGGCCCGCCGAACACGCCGCCGTACTGAACGGGGTGTCCCTTCATTGGTTTGAATGGGGCGCGCCGGGCCCCGAGCCCTCCATCGTCCTGATCCATGCCACGGGCTTCCACGCCCGGTGCTGGGATCAGGTGGTCAAAGCGCTTCCGGGACGTCACGTGCTGGCGCTCGATCTTCGGGGCCATGGCCGATCGGGAAAAACGCCGCCCTTTTCCTGGGATAGCTACGGTAACGATCTTGTGGCTTGGGCCGAGCATCTGGGCCTCGCGGGGGCGATTGCTGCCGGACATTCCATGGGCGGCTACGCACTGACCGATGCGGCGGCATCAAAGCCCGACGTGTTCTCTCGGCTCCTGCTCGTCGACCCGGTCATCTTGCCGCCGGCGCTTTACGCCGAGCGGGCCTCCGGCCCCCAGGACCCCTCGGCCCACCCCACGGCCAAGCGGCGTAATCACTGGGAGAACTGGGAGGCCATGGAGGCGCGCTTTGCCGACCGCCTGCCCTTCAAACGCTGGGAGCCGGCGGTGCTTGAGGACTACTGCCGCTACGGCGTGCTCCCGGGGTCGGAGGGGGGCTTCGTGCTGGCCTGCCCCCCGGAGGTGGAAGCCTCCATTTACCTGGGGAGCGCTGGGCGGGATATCTACGAGCGTATCCCCGAGGTGCGCCTGCCCGTCACCGTGCTTCGGGCGCCGCCGCGCACGGGCCCCCGGGACGTCATGGATTTCAGCGCCTCCCCCACCTGGCCCGAACTGGCCTCTAAATTTCCCCAGGGCCGGGACGTGGTGCTTTCGGAACACAGTCACTTCATTCCCATGGAAGTGCCGGCCCTTACCGCGGCCTACATCCTCGGCGAGCGCTAGGCCATGGAGGTGGTCGCCGCGCTTTTGTGCCAGGGCCCCTGGGTGCTGTGCCTGCGCCGGGCACCGGGGGAGCGCCATGCCGGTGCCTGGGAGTTTCCCGGAGGCAAGGTGGAGCCCGGGGAAACGCGGGAGGCAGCTCTGGCCCGGGAGCTTTGGGAAGAGCTTGAGCTGCGCATTGAGGCGCCGGCCTTTCTCGGTACGGTGCAAGGGCACCGCGATGGGGGGCAGCCCTTCGCCCTTCACGGCTATGCCGTCATCGTGCCCCTGGGCGCTCCCGCGCTCCGCGTTCATGACCGCGCCTTTTGGGTGCAGCGCGCGCGTTTGAGCCCGGAGGCGCTCCTGCCTGCGGATCAGGAGCTCTTCACGCTGCTTCCCCCTTCGACCGCCGTCGCGCCCTGCCTTGAGCCCCCGAGGGCGCCCCGGCGGGTGTACAATCGCCGGCTTTCAAGCGGATGGTGATGACGACCGTGTCTGAGGGAGAAGCCCCGGCAACGCCGGCTCAAGGTCCCTTTTCCTTTGTAGAGGCCGAGCATGAGGTGCTGGCCTTCTGGCAAAAGGAAGGCATCTTCGAGGAAAGCCTCGCGCAAACCCGTGACGGGGCGCCCTATATTTTTTACGACGGCCCGCCCTTTGCGACGGGCTTGCCCCACCATGGGCATCTGGTGGCGTCCACCATTAAGGACATCATTCCCCGCTACTTCACCATGAAGGGTCGCTACGTCTCCCGCCGCTTCGGCTGGGACTGCCACGGCCTGCCCGTGGAGCACGAGATTGACAAGCAGCTGGGCTTGAGCGCCCAGGACGCGGTCGAAAAGCTGGGGGTGAAGGGCTACAACGACGCCTGCCGGGGCATCGTGCAGCGCTATACCCAGGAGTGGCGGAGCACCATCACGCGCCTGGGCCGCTGGGTCGATTTCGATCACGACTACAAAACCATGGACCCCTGGTTCATGGAGTCCGTGTGGTGGGTGGTGAAGCAGCTGTTTGATAAGGGCCTGGTGTACCAGGGGCAGAAGATCGTCCCCGTTTCCACGGCGCTGGGCACGGGGTTGTCGAACTTCGAAGCCAACCTGAACTACAAGGAAGTGCAGGATCCGGCGATCACCGTGCTCCTGAAACTCTGTGACGAAGACGCTCACCTCGCGATCTGGACCACGACCCCCTGGACCGTACCGTCGAACTTAGCGGTGTGCGTAAACCCCGAGCTTTCCTACGCGAAGGTGCGCGATGCGGAACGGAACGTCACCTTCTACCTCGCCGAGGCGCGGGTGGCCGCCTACGCCGAACGCCACGACCTTGAGGTCCTTGAGGTGGTGCCCGGCGCAGCCCTGGCCGGGCGACGCTACACGCCGGCCTTTGCCTATTTTGAGGACCAGCGCGACGTCGGTGCCTTTACGGTTATCACCGGCGATTACGTCACCGCCGATGACGGCACGGGCCTCGTACACCAGGCGCCGGCCTTCGGAGAAGACGACTACAACGCCTTCCGCGCTGCGGGCCTGGGCGCCTTCGCCATGCCCGTAGGGCTCGATGGTCGGTTTGATGCGCAGGTTTCGGATTTCGCAGGGCAGCACGTGAAGGACGCCGATCGGGAGATCATTCGTCACCTGAAGGAGACGGGCGCGCTCTACGAGCAGGACGTCATCGTCCACAGCTACCCCT
The DNA here is from genome assembly GCA_038144425.1 of Candidatus Salivita marina. Taxonomy (GTDB): domain Bacteria; phylum Pseudomonadota; class Gammaproteobacteria; order Pseudomonadales; family Azotimanducaceae; genus Salivita; species Salivita marina. Next base: position 277,073 of record JAYQNS010000002.1, read on the forward strand.
TCTGCTACCGCTCGGAAACGCCTCTTATTTACCGCGCCGTGCCGAGCTGGTACGTCAAGGTGGAGCAGCTTAAGGATCGGCTCCTGGCGGCCAACGGCCAAGTGCGCTGGGTGCCCGATCATATTCAGGAGGGGCGCTTCGGCAAGTGGTTGGACGGGGCTCGGGATTGGGCGATCTCCCGGAACCGGGTTTGGGGTACGCCGCTGCCCCTTTGGGTGAACGATGAGACGGGCGCCGTGCACTGCATCGGCTCCCGGGAGGAGCTTGCGGCGCTCACGGGAACGCTGGTGGACGATCTGCACCGGGAGTTCGTCGACGATCTGACCTTCACCAAGGATGGGGAGTCCGGGGTCTATCGCCGGGTCCCGGAGGTGCTCGACTGCTGGTTTGAGTCCGGCTCCATGCCCTACGCCCAGCTTCATTATCCTTTCGAGAACACCGAGCTTTTTGAGCAGGGCTTTCCCGCGGAATTCATCGCCGAAGGGCTCGACCAAACCCGGGGCTGGTTCTACACCCTGACCGTGCTCGGGGTAGCGCTGTTTGATCAGCCGGCTTTCAGGAACGTTATCGTTAATGGCCTCGTGCTGGCGGAAGACGGCACGAAGATGTCCAAGTCGAAGCGCAACTTTACGCCCCCGGACGAGCTCATGGAGCGCTATGGCGCGGACGCCCTGCGCCTTTACCTCATCAATTCCGGTCTTGTGCGCGCCGAAGAGCAGCGCTTCGCGGACACGGGGGTCCGGGAGCTGACCCGCCGTGCCCTTCTGCCCTGGTACAACGCCTTTAACTTTTTTCACACCTACGCCGAGCTCGACGGCTTCACTCCGGCCGAGCTCGCCCAACCCACGGCCGTGCTCGATCGTTGGATTCTGTCCCGGCTGCAAACCCTGAAGGCGACGGTGGGGGAGGAGATGGAGGGCTATCGCCTCTATAACGTCGTCCCCCGACTCTTCGAGTTCATCGAGGAGCTTACGAACGTCTACATTCGCTACAACCGAGATCGCTTCTGGACCGAAGGGCCGAGCGAAGATAAAACCGCGGCGTTTTCTACCCTATACCGGGCGCTGCTTGAGCTTTCCCAAACCATGGCGCCTTTCGCGCCCTTCCTGTCGGAGACGCTCTATCAGCGGCTCCGGGACCTCGGGGATCGCACCGCGCTGCCGCGCTCCGTGCACCTCTGCGCCTATCCGGAAGCCGAGGCCGCGCGCATGGATCCGCGTCTCGAGGTGGCCGTGGATCGCATGCAGCAGGTGATTCTGCTTGGGCGGCAGAAGCGGGAGGAGGCCCGCCTCGGGCTGCGCCAGCCGCTAGCCAAACTCACGGTGATTCATCGTGATGGTGCGCTTCTGGATGATATCCGGGCCCTCGAGGTGGAGCTGGCCCGGGAGCTGAACGTCAAGGAAATCGCCTACAGTACCGATGAAAGCGCCTTCATTCGCCTTTACGCAAAGGCGAACTTCAAGCAGCTGGGGCGGCGCCTGGGTAAGGAAATGAAGCGCTACGCCGCCGCTATCGCTGCCCTGGGCCCGGAGGCCATCGAGGCCTTTGTGGAAACGGGCACGCTGGAGCTTGAGGGGGAACGCTTCGGGGAAGGGGACCTGGAGGTCTTCCGCGAGCCCCAACCGGATACGGAAGCACTGTCTAACCGCTTTATCACCATCGACCTGTCCACGGAGCTCACCCCGGCGCTGCGTGAGGAAGGGCTGGCCCGGGAAGTGGTGAACCGCATTCAGCGGGCGCGCAAGGATGCGGACTTCCACGTCAGCGACCGCATTACGGTGCGCTATGCCGCAGAGGCAACCCTCGCAGCGGCCATCGAGGCCCACGGGGGCTATATCAGCGGGGAAACGCTGGCCGTGGCCCTCCTGCCCGAGGGGAACTTGGGGGAAGACGCCACCGCAGTGACCATCGATGGCGCGGAGCTGCGCTTCATCCTGACCCGAGAAGCCCGCTAGCGGGCCCTTGGACCGAGCGCCCTAGCGTTCTAGGGCGGGACGGGGCGGAAGCCCCGCTTCTTCGTAAAGGGCATCCAAGACCACCGCCGTGGCGAGGGCGTCCGCGCCATCGGTGGGGGGTCGCTTCCCGCGGAGCACGGCGTCCGCAAAGGCCTGAAGCTGGTAGCAATAGCTGGGGGTGGGGTCCACCGATTCCCGTAATTCGCCGTCCTGGCTGGTGAGCGTTAGCTCATGCCCAAGCTGGGGCGCGACGGGGTTTTGCACCCGAAGCGATCCTTTCGAGCCGCGCAGGCTCAGCCACGCCGCGAGGGGGTCCTCGGGACTCATGCTCGCCGTCACCGTGGCGGTGAGCTCCGGGTAGGCGGCGTGGGTGAGCACCCCGCGGAAGCGTTCGTCTACCTCATTTTCCACGCCCGTAGCCTCCGCGCTCGCCACGGCAAGGGGATCGCCGAGCAGGCGGCGGAACATATGCACACCATAGATCCCCAGATCTAGGAGGGCACCGCCGGCTGAGCGAAAGCTTCGGCGGATATCTCCCGGGGGAATATGGGGTACGGAGAAGTGCATGGCGAGTTCCGTGAGGGTGCCGAGCCTGCCCGCTTTCAGGATCTCCTCCACCCGGGCCCAGAGGGGGTGGTAGACGTAGTGCATGGCTTCCATGAGCACGGGGCCATCGCCCTTTTGCAGCAAGCTGCGCAGCGCCGGGGCATTGCCGCTGAGGGGCTTTTCGCAGAGCACGGCCTTCCCCGCTGCAAGCGCGGCGTCCACCCACGCCAGGTGATGACTCGCGGGGAGGGCGATGTAAACCGCATCAACGTCATCGCGGGCGATGAGCGCAGCGTAGTTCTCCGCCACGCTGGGGATGGCGTGCTCCTGGGCGAAGGCCTCGGCTCGGGCTCGATCCCGGGCGGCCACGGCGGTGACGGACACCTCGGGCACGGCGTCCGCAGCGTAGATCACCGCCGCTGGGGTGATGCGTGCGGCGCCAAGGAGCCCCAGGCGAAGGGTCAAGCCTGCCCCCGCTCCGGCAGTACGCTATCGAGGTCCGCGGCGCTGTCCGCGCCAAAGGCCTTGGCGAGGAGATCCATGCCCCCTTCCTGGCCCTCCGGGGGCAAGGGCGCGCAGGCTGTGAGGCCGCCGTCCACGGCTAGGGCTTGGCCTGTGATGAAGCTGGCTTCGTCGCTGGCAAGGAAGGCCGCGGCGTTGGCGATATCGCTGCCTTCTCCGGCGCGGCGGATGGGCTGATTCCCAGCGAGCACGGCGCGCATGATGCCCGCGTGGTCCACGTTACCGCCGCCTTCCTGGGCGAGGCGCCCGGCAAAGATCGGGGTGGCGATGCCGCCGGGGCAGATGGCGTTAACCCGGATGGCCGCCGGACCGAGCTCCCGCGCCAGGGAGCGGGTCATGCCAATCACGCCGGCCTTAATCGCGCTGTAGACGTGGGGGCCGTAGCCGCCCTTGAGTCCCGCCACGCTAGCGGTGGTGAGAATGGACCCTCCGCCCCCTGCCTTGAGGTGCGGCGCGGCGTGGCGAACGCCCATCAGCGGCCCAGTGAGCATGGCGTCGACGGTACGGCGGTAGCGTTCGTCGAAGGTAAGGGTTTCGATCTCACCGCTGATGCCGCCAAAGCCGGCGTTGTTGAAGAGGCAGTCGAGGCGTCCGAAGGCGCTGAGGGCGGCGTCGATGAGGGCTTTTACCTCGTCCTCCCGCGCCACATCGCAGGGCAGGAAGTGGAAGGCCGGCCCGAGGGCTTCAGCCAGGGCCTGCCCCTTAGCCTCCTGAAGATCGCCGCCTACGACCCGGGCCCCCTCGTCGATAAACTTCCGGACCGTTGCTTCGCCGATCCCGCTGGCGGCGCCGGTGATGATGGCGACCTTGCCTTCTAAGCGTCCCATGGTCTGCTCCTCCCCTAGTTTCCCGTAAAGGTGGGTTCGCGCCCTTCCCGGAAGGCCGCGATACCCTCTGCGTAATCGTCGGTCTGCGCCGTCAGCGCCCACTGGTCCGCGTCCATGTGCATGATTGCGTTATCGAGGGCGTCGCTTAGGGCGTTGACGCTCTCCTTGATCATCTGCAGCGCGAGGGGCGGCTTGGCCGCGTAGCGCGCCGCCCAGCGCCGGGCTTCGGCCAGGGCCTCTCCCGGGGCCGTGACGGCGTCCACATAGCCCCAGGATTCGAGCTGGGGCGCGGCGAAGGCGTCGCCGAGGCCCACCATCTGCTTGGTGCGGGCGGGGCCGATCAGCCGCAGGCACAGGGCGAGCCCGCCCCACTGCAAGTTCATGCCTCGGTCGATCTCCGGATAAGCAAAGCGCGCCGTTTCTCCGGCAATGCGAAAATCGCAGGCCGTGGCCATGCAGGCGCCGCCACCCATGGCGGCCCCTTCCACGGCGCAAATCGTAAGCTGGGGAATGGCCCGGAGGGCTTTCAGGAGCTCCCCTCCCAGCCGGGCCCGGCGTCGGCGCTCTAGGCCGTTGCCCTCGTCGCGCTTCTCTCGGAGGTCCGCGCCGCCGCAAAAGTGTTTGCCGGCGCCGGTCAGAATCACGACGCGAACGGCGCTCTCCCGGCTCACGGCCTGGGCCTTCGCGATGATCGCTTCCATGACCTCGGTGGAGAGGGCGTTCGCTGCCTTGGGCCGATTCAGGGTGATCATCCCCAGAGAACCCTCCAGGGAAAGGGTGACCAGCTCGCTCATGGCGTACCCTCCGCAGCGTGGATGCGCCGCCAGATCAGATTGGGCAGCCAGCGCCGCAGGCGCCAGCCGAGGCGCGTGCCCTTCCCGGGGAAGACGAAGAATTCGCCGCGATCGAGGGCGTGTTCGATGGCATCGAGAACCGTATCCGGTTCAAGGTGCTCGATTTGATCGAAAAACTTCGGCCACACGGTGTCCCGGGCCTGATTCAGGAGGGGGGTGCGCACCGGGGGCGGGCACACGCAGGCAAAGCGCACGCCCCGGTTACGGTTCTCGTGATAGAGAATTTCCGAGAACGCGACCACAGCAAACTTCGACGCATCGTAGGCCCCCATGTAGAGGGTGGGGAGCCAGCCGGCCATGGAGGCGAAGTTGATGAAGTCCCCCTCGCCCCGCTCGAGCATGGGGGGGAGGGCCGCCTTGGCCACGTTCACCACCCCGCTGTAATTGATGTCCATGACCCGATGGATGACCTCCCGGGGCTGATCGAGGATCCGTCCCAGGGGCATGATGGCCGCGGCGCTGTAGACCCGTTTTACCGGGCCCTGGTCTCGTTCGATGCGGGCGACGGCGTCGGCGACGGCGTCGCCATCGGTGACGTCCACGGTGTGGGGCTTGATGAGCTGCTCGGCCTCGCAGGTTTCCTCAAGGCCCTCGGCGTTCACGTCCAGCGCAGCGACGCTGGCGCCCCGGCTGGCCCAGCGCCGGGAGGCAAGGCGCCCCATGCCGCTTCCTGCCCCGGTAATTAAGGTGACCCCGGCATCGCTCATGAATCGTCTCCTCCCCTGGTGGGTCTTAGGGCTCGAGTTCCTGAAGCAGAGCCTCCCGGAGGGCGTCCCAGGTGCCGGAAAACACCACCCGGTCCTGCTTTTTCTCGAGCTGATAGTCGTACATGGGATCGTAGTATTCCGTTAGCAGGGTTTCGATCCAAACCCGGTGCCCTTCGCCGTCGCCGCCTCGGGCTTGATCCTCAAGGGCCTCGTTTAGGACGGCTCAGCAGCGTTTGATAGCGGGCCCCGCCCAGGCGCCGTTCGATCTTGCCCAGGGCACCGCGCAGGTAGGTCGCAAAGGCGTCGAAACCGGCCGCTTCCCCATAGGTGGCGAGGTGGTCGGCGAGCCCGTCCGTGATGTATTCCTCGAAGGTCAGGTCCACCCGCGCCTCAAGGTCCGCCTCGAGCAGGTAAAGGGGGGCGGCCTTCATGGCGTTGGCAAGGGGCTCGGGGACCGAGAGGCGGCCTATGGCACGGGATTCGTCTTCGATGGCGATGCCTCCGGGGTCCTGAGCAAGGCGAAGGAGCGCGAGCGCCACGGCATTCTCAAAATTGATGGGTGTGGGCTGGGGCGTGGCCTTTGGCCCGAAGGCGCTGCCGCGATGGACCGCCAGGCCTTCGAGATCAAGCGCGCGAGGCAGGGCTTCGAGGAAGCGCGTTTTACCGACGCCCGTGCGTCCGCCCACTACGCACCAGGGTAGGCGGGGGCTTTCCCGGTCAATGATGTCGAGAAGGTACTGGCGCAGGGCTTTGTAGCCACCGGTGACGCCGGGTAGCTCGACCCCCGCTTCGGCGAGCCAGCTTTGGGTGATTTGGGAGCGCTGGCCTCCGCGGAAGCAGTAAAGCGCGCCCGTGGGATGGGCCTTAGCCCAGGCGCTCCAGGCTTGAATCCGCGCTTCCCGGGCGTCGCCGCTGACCAGGCGATGGCCCAGCCGAAGGGCGGCGTCCTGTCCTTCTTGCTTGTAGCAGCGCCCCACCCGTTCCCGCTCGTCGTCATTCAGCAGGGGATGGTTCGATGCGTGAGGGATCGCGCCCTTAAGGAACTCGACGGGGGCGCGCACATCGAGCAGGGGGCGGCCTTCTAGGAGAAGATCGGCAAAGGCGTCTGGGCCCAGCCAGGTCCCCTGGGGTGAGTTCACGGGACCGCTTCGAAGACCGGTTCGCCGGCTTCGAATTGTTCGAGATGCTGCCGAAGCACGGGGAGATAGGGCGGGTTCTCCAGGGCCTCGGCGGCGGTGACGGCGCGGCGCTGAAGGTTGACGGCGCGTTCAAAGTCGCCCGTGGCCGCGGCGGCGGCGGCCCAGGTGTCGAGATAGGCGGGATTGGCTGCGGCGGCTTCATTCCGGGTCATCAGGGCGTCCATGAGCCGCAGGGCGAGGGCCGGTGCTCGAAGCGTGGGCCGCTCCGCCACGGCGAGAATCCAGGCCGCAGTGTTGATGGTTTCCGCTTCCCCGGAACTTAGGCCCGCGGCGCTGAGCCAGCGCTTCGCGAGGTCGTCATCCTGAGGGAAGTGCATCCCATCCGCGTAGAGCGAGCCGAGGAGCAGCATGGCATCGGCGAGACCGCTTTCCGCGGCGCTCGTGAGCCAGCCCCGGGACTGATCATCGAGGGGCTGCTCGGTGCTGAGCTTTTCCCGCACGGAGAACAGCTGGGCTTCCGGATGGCCTGCGTCTGCGGCCCGGTGCAGACGCTCAAGGGCTCGGACTTCGGCCTTGGCGACGAGCTGGCCGTTGTACTCGAGGCGGGCGAGGAGCACTTCCGCTTCCAGGTTGTCCCGGGCAATGGCCTGGCGCAGGAGCGCTACCCCGGCGCTTCGATTTTCTTCCCCGAAGTGGCCGCTCAGGTAAAGCTTGGCCAGGTTAACCATGGCTTCCGGTGAGCCTTGGGCCACGGCGAGGAGGAGCTGATCCACGGCGGCATCGAGGAAGCGGCTTTGCTCCTCCCCCTCCCGCCGGGCGGCGAGGGCCAGGTAGACCGTTCCGAGGAGCTCCCGGGCGACGAGGTTGCCCGCTTCGCTGGCGCTTTGGAGCCAGCTGACCGTTTCCGGCCCGAGACCCGAGCCTTCGCGCCAGAGCCGCAGTGCGTAGGCCGTTTGGGCGGCGGGATCGCCCTGCTGGGCTCGGGTGGCGATGTAGGCCGAGGGCTTGCTGTCCGCGCCCATGGTTTGGGCCCATTGCGCGCCGGCGGTAAAGGTCGGGGTCAAATCAAAAATCCAGTTTTTCAGCCCTTCCCCCTGAATCTCTTGGACCCGAATGAGGAGCTGGAGGGTTCCGGCCTCGTCGTCCCCCTGGTAGAGCGCACCGACGGTGGCGATCTTCCTTTGACGTACCCAGTCGAAGGCGTCCTGGGCTGTGAGCACGGCAAAGGGGGCATCGGGCGTGCCTTCTCCGCTGGCGGCAATCCGCTTTTCGAGGGCCTGGAGGGCGCTTCGGTGATGGGTAGCCGCCTCCACCTCTTCTAGGCTAAGCGCTGCACGGAAGGCCTGGGCGTGGGCATCCATATCGCCGTAGTACAGCTCGAGGCGTTCGAGGGCCGCCGTCAAGCGGCTGCGCCCCCCCCAGGCCGCTCCGGGAAACGCGCCCGCGGAGGGCAGGGCGGCGGCTTAAGCGTTCGTTGCGGTCGGCACTGGCCAGGAAGGTGGGATCGAGTTCCTCCCAGCGCGGCGCGCCGGCCTTCAAATCTTCAACGAGGGTGTCGTAATCCGAAGGGGCCCCGCCCCCCGGGGCCTGGGCGCAGCCCGTGAGTAAGAGCAGCAGCGCGAGCGCTCCAAGGGCGAACCCTAGGAGACGTCGGGGGAGGCCGGTGGGGCCGCTGATCAAGGTCGCGCTCATAGCGGGAGCATAGCAGAGCGATCGTAAGGCTTGTCTCTTTCCCGGCGAATGCGCACCATCAGACACTGATTAAGGAGGACCCCCCCCGATGGCACTCTTTTCCAAACCGAAAACCTTACCCAGCGCCGCCGAAGCCCTGCCTGGACGCAGCGCGATCATGCCCGTGCCGGAGCATCACCACGCCCTGGGCACGGCGCTGCAAGGCCCCTGGCCCGAAGGCTACGAGGTCGCTTTCTTCGCTCTCGGCTGCTTCTGGGGCGCGGAGCGTTTGTTCTGGCAGCTCGAGGGGGTCTACAGCACAGCCGTGGGCTACCAAGGGGGCATTACGCCGAACCCCACCTATGAGGAAGTGTGCAGCGGCCGCACGGGGCACGCCGAGGTGGTGGTCGTGGTGTTCGATCCAAAGGTGATCACCTTTGAGGCGCTGCTTGAGTGCTTCTGGAATGAGCACGATCCCACCCAGGGCATGCGCCAAGGGAACGATATTGGCACCCAGTATCGATCGGCGATCTATGGCACAACGGACGCCCAGCTGACGGCAGCGGAGGCCTCGAAGGCGGCCTTCGAACCGGCCCTTCGGGCCGCGGGCTTCGGGCCCATCACCACGGAGATTGGCAAGGCGCCGCCGTTCTACTACGCCGAGCCCTACCATCAGCAGTATCTCTCGAAGATTCCCGATGGCTACTGCGGCCTGCGGGGCACGGGGGTGAGCTGCCCCATGCCCACGGGGGTGACCGCCTCAGCGCAGCAAAGCGCCTAGGCGATCGCGCCAGAGCGCCGCTGCGCGCTCCGGCGCCTCATACACGGAGGCTCCGGGCTGGCCCCAGACGGGATCGGGCCAGGCCGGATCCCCGGGCCAGCGCAGCACGTGATGAAGATGGAGCTGGGCCACCCGGTTTCCGAGCACCCCGACGTTCAGCTTTCCCTCCGCGGGCCCTTCCCGCAGCAGCGCTTCGCTGATGGCCGCGCTCACGGACCACAGCTGGGCTCGCGCGACTTCCTCGAGCTCATGAAGCTCGCGCAGGCCTGGCCGTTCAGGAATCAGCAGCAACCAAGGCCAGCGGGCATCGCGATGGAGCCGCACTTGCCCCGCATTGCTATGCCCCACGAGCACGCTATCGCGTTCAAGAGCGGGGTCTAAAGCAAAGGCGTCACTCATGTCAGCGTGGTCTCCTCGGCGCCGCAGCGCCGACACCGCCGTAGCGTAACCAGCTTCCCCTGTTTGACATCAAAGGTGCGGTCTTTGTCCACTTCCCAGGCGTGAAAGCCCTGGCGACACAGAGTGCCGCCTTCCCGCTTCTTCTTGCGCTGGGCTTTTCGCGCCGTGCTGCCGGGGAAGCCCAGCACCTCACCCATAGCTAACGCCCATGCCTGCGCGGGCATCGTTGTTCACGCCGTAGGGGGCGATGGGATAGCGCAGCCCGTTGCGCGATAGGGCGGCGAGGCCATCGAGCACCCCGGGGAGATAGCGCGGGGGAATGGCCATGAGGAGCTCGTCCTCCATGACGCCGCCGTAGCGACGCTCTGCGAAGCAGGGAATGGACAGGCTGGGCTCGTCCTTGGCCAGGGCTCGGCCCCAGGAGTCGGCACAGGACGATTCCCCCACGCAGCCCCATTCGAGCTTTTTGTAGCCGGTCCACTGCAGGCCGTTGATGAACAGAATCATCTGCGCCGGGGTGGCATAGATGAGGCAGATGTCCGGCGGATCCAGGCGGCCGCTGGCCATGGGGCTAACGGCGACGCCGGCATGGGTGCCGTAGCTCGGCCGATCCATGGCGGCTTGGTGGGCTGCCGCGTCCTGCTGGGTTTTGTACCAAACGCCGGTCATGCGATCGCCGGAGAGCCACTTGTCATCGGCTTTGTGCAGGCCGACCACCGTGCCGCACTGGGCGCCCACGAGATTCTCCGCGCTTACCCCCACGGTCCAGCCATTCCGGGCAGCCTGACCTACGATCTGGTCCATGGTGTGGACCGCATCAGGCCGGCGGATCTTCGGTACGGCGTTCATCTCCTCCACCGTGCGAAAGCGCTTCATCACGATGGGCGTGGTGCGCAGCCGGAGGAAGCGATTAAGCCCCTCGACGGTGGCGGCGCCGTCAAACCCTCCAAGATCCGTTCCGATGGTGTTGCTCTGTTCTGCCATGACACTCCCCCCTTGTTTTGCTCGATTCTCTACCGATGCTGGCGCCCTGTCACGGGCGCGCCTTGGTCCGGCGAAACAGCGCGAGCCACACCCCGGCTTGGACCAGAAGCAGGGGCAGGAGAAGCCAGGGGTTGGGCATGGCCCCGGCCACCAGAAACGCGCCGAGGGCGAGGGCGCCGTTCACCGTGGCGTAGGGCCACTGGTGGCGGAAGTGCTCGAAGGTGCTGAGTTCGGCGCCGCTGGCGGCGAGGATGGTCGTTTCCGACAGGGGTGAGGCGTGATCCCCGAAGAGGCCCCCGGACAGAATCGCCGCCAGGGTAAGGGCCACGGGGCCCTCGAGGCTGGCGGCGGCGGGAAGGAGCAGGGGGATCAGCAGCGCGAAGGTGCCCCAGGAGGAGCCCGTGGCAAAGCTGATCAAGGCTCCGAGCAAAAAAGCCGCGGGGGGAAGGAGGGCGACGGGGAAGTCGGCGAGCACGGTCTCGGCCACGTAGCGTGGGGCGCCCAGGGCCTCGCCGAGATCGGCCAGGGTCCAGGCCATCAGCAGGGTGGCGACCACGGGGGTCATGCGCGTGGCCCCGGTAATCGCGCTCTCCATGAGTGTCGCGAAGGGCAGAATCCGCAGCGCGAGGGCAAGCAGTACCAGGGTGGCTGTGGCCAGGGCGTAGGCGGCGGCCAGTCCGGCGCGAAAATCAGCCCCGGGTAGGGGCGCGAAGGGGAAGCCCTCCGGCCCCAGCATGGCGAAGAGGGCGACGCCCAGCACCGCCAGGGGCGCCCAGAGCAGGCTTGCTTGCCAGGGGTGATGGGGTGGGGGCTCGGTCTCTGGGGGCTCCGCGGCCAATGCTTGCGGCTCCGATGCTTTTGATGGCGCTTCGGGGGCGCCGCGGGCCCCGAAATGCCCGCCGGTCAAGGCCAGTAGGGGGATGAGCGCTAGGGCAAGCCAGGCGTAGAACTGGAAGGGGAGGGCGCCCAGGAGCAGCGCGTAGGGCGCTTCCGGACCCGCCCCCGGTTGGGTTTGGGCCACCAGGCTCATGATGTACACGCCCCAGCCAATGAAGGGCACAAGGATCGCAATGGGGGCGGCGGTGGCGTCCAAGATTAGGGAGAGGCGGGCCCGCAGCAGCCCGGCGCGATCGAACAGGGGACGGAAAATCGGTCCGAGAATGAGCGGCGTGCCCAAATCGGAGAAGAAGATCATGAGGCCCCCGCCGTAGGCCCCGAGCTGAAGCTGGCGCGCACTTTTCAGGCGTCGGACCGCGCCTTCGGCGAAGGCTTGGGCCCCGCCGGAGCGCTCCAGCAGCGCCACGAAGCTGCCGATCACTGCGAGGAGCAGAATCACGCTCGCGTTATAGCCGTCCATCAGCTGGGGCCTAAGCTGGTCCCGGAACACGCTGGCCAATAGCCCCAGGTGCGGATCGGGGGTCAGGAGGGCCGTGCCCAGGAGCACCCCGGCGAAGAGCCCGAAGAGCACCTGGCGAAGGGCAAGGGCCAGCACCAGGGACAGGAGCACGGGGGCAAGGGACAGGGGACCGGGTTCCATGAGCGCTCCTGGCTTGGGTCACCCGCGACGCGCTAAGGTGCCGGTTTTCGAGATAGGCACGAGTCTAGGTGAAAACGCTCTACCATGTGGCCCAAGCCCGCAGCTTCGATCCCAACGCTGAGCACTACGCGCCCCCGGGGTGGGAAGGGGAAGGGTTCATCCACTGCTGCTGGGTCGACCAGCTTTCCGGCGTGCTCGAGCGCTACTTTCGTGGTGAGGCAAACCTGCTATTGCTGACCCTCGATGCATCGGCCCTGGGCCGTTGGCTGAAGGAGGAGGACAGCACAGGGCGGGGGGAAGCCTTCCCCCACTGCTACGGCGTCATTCCCCGGTCGGCGGTGCTCCAGTGCCAGCCCCTAGCCACCGATGATGAGGGTCGTCCCCTAAGCGAGGGTTCTTAGTCCATGAGCGCATTTCACGGCGTATTTCCCTATCTGATTTCCCCGATTGATGCAGACGGCAAGGTTATGGAGGGGCCCCTCGCGGCGGTGTGCGAAGCCTTGATTGACGCCGGGGTGCACGGCCTCACGCCGCTCGGGTCCACGGGAGAGTTTGCCTACCTGAATTGGGCGCAGCGGCGCCGGGTGGTGGAGGTGGTTCTCGAGGCCGCCGCGGGGCGGGTCCCGGTGGTAGCTGGCGTTGCCGCCACGGCCACGGCTGATGCGGTGGCCCAAACCCGGGCCTTCGACGCCCTCGGCTGCGATGGCATCCTCGCCATCCTTGAAGCCTATTTCCCCCTGAAGGACGACGCCATTGAGGGCTACTTCCGCGCCATCGCCGGGGCCACGGAGCGCCCCGTGGTGCTCTACACCAATCCGAATTTCCAGCGCGCCGATCTGTCCCTGCCCGTGCTCACGGCCCTGGCCAAGGTGCCAAACATTGCCTACCTCAAAGATGCGTCCTCAAACACCGGACGCCTCCTCTCCATCCTGGAAGCCACGGAGGGGGAGCTGGCGATTTTTTCCGCCTCGGCCCACGTGCCGGCGGCGGTGATGCTTCTTGGGGGCGTGGGCTGGATGGCGGGGCCCGCCTGCGTGGCGCCCCGGGAGAGCGTGGCGCTCTACGAGGCGTGCCGTCGCGGTGCCTGGGAGGACGCCATGGCCCTGCAGCGTCCCCTCTGGCGTCTGAATCAGCTGTTTGCTCGGCACATGCTAGCCCCCTGCATCAAGGCAGGTCTCGCCCTCCAGGGCTTCGCCGTAGGCGACCCCCTTCCGCCCCAGGCGCCCCTAGGGGCAGAGGCTCAGGAAGACGTGCGGCGGACCCTTGCGAGCCTTGGGCTTCTCTAGGCGGAGGTTTTTGACGCGGGAGAGCGTCCTTTCTTAAAAACCCTACGTCGGGGCCTTAGTCCGCCGCGTTATTCCGCGGGGCGGTCTGCGTATCTTCCGGTTCCCGAAGGGGCATTAGGAAGATGTTCCAGAGCGACGGTTGGGTGGGGCCCGTACCGGTCTGCACGGTGTAGGCGTCCCGGAAGGTTCCGAATACCCGGTCCCACAGGATGACCGCGCAGCCGAAGTTCGTATTGCTCTCGTCAATCTTCACAGAATGGTGATGGATGTGGTGGCGATTGGTCGTAAACAGCCAGCCGATCACCTTACTGTTGAGGTCGAGATTTGAATGGGCCAGAAACGCCAGGGTCAGGAGCAGCAGGTAGGAGCCGCCCACGGCCGCACCGGCGCCAAAGAGCAGTTCAACAATCGCCGAGGGCAAGGCCAGCACCAGAAGGATTTCGAGGGGATGGTTGGCGCCCGCGTTAATCGCGCCGAGATTCTGGAACGCGTGGTGGGAGCCATGGGCGGATAGGCGCCATAGCCACTGGGAGGCGTGCTCGGCGCGGTGCAGCCAGTACCAGATGAATTCGCTGCAGAAAAGGGCCAGCACCGCCTGGGCAATCAAGGGCCAGTGCGTCGGCCAAATATCAAGCCCCAGATTCTCGCGAAGCTCCGACAGGACAGAGTTCACGGTGGCTGCGTTCGCCGGGTCCGCAAAGAACAGGCCAAAGAGATAGGTCAGAATAAAAACGCCGACTAGCGCGCCCTTGTAGCGCGGGGCATGAACCCACTCGGGACGCGCGGGCCAGCGATACTCAAGTGCGCCAAGGAGCACCTGCAGAAACACCACGACGAACAGGTATACCCAAGAAGACTCGTGGTAGTAGTACCAGAGGGTGAGGACGCCGACCATGAGGCCCGGCTGCAGCCCGTATTTTAGGATCGCTGGCATTGGTCTCTCCGCAGATCCTTCTAGCCTAACGTGATGTCACCGGGAAAGGTACGGTTCAGGAGTCAAGCAGGTGCATATTGGATTGATTGGGGGCATTGGCCCCGCCGCAACGGACTATTACTACCGCCGGTTGATCGCCTCCTTTGCGGGCAGAAACGCGCCCCTAGAGATGACCATTGCCCATGCCGACACGCGCACCCTCTTAAGTAATCTCGAAAAAAACGACGGGGCGTCCCAAGTTCAGATCTATAACCGCCTCACGGAACGACTCGCTCGGGCAGGCGCCGAGTGCGTCGTGGTCTCCTCCATAGCGGGTCATTTTTGTATCGATGCCTTTAAGGCGTGTTCCCCGCTACCGGTCATCGACCTCCTCGCCGAAGTCGATCAGGCGGTAAAGCTTCGAGGCCTAGAACGGGTAGGGATACTCGGGACGAGAACGGTCATGGAAACGCGCTTTTACGCTGCGCTCAGCAACGCTGAGGTGGTTACGCCCCCGGGCCGCGCGTTAGACCAGGTGCACGAGGCCTATATCGCCATGGCGGCCGCGGGTGAAGTTACCGATGATCAGCGGGCCGTTTTTCACTCGGTCTGTGACTGGTTTATTCGTATTGCCGAGGTTGACGCGGTCCTGCTGGGCGGGACCGATCTTGCCCTGGTTTACCCCGAGGGCGCTGGGGCGTTTCCGGTCGTTGATTGCGCTGCGATTCACGTTGACGCCATCAGCCGACGGGCCGCCGAGAGTTAAGAGGGCTTAGGCAGAATCTTTCAGGCCCCAGGTGGCGGCCTGAAGGTGGTCCGTGATCGCCTGCCTCGAGCCCAGGGCCGCCAGCGTGTCCCAGGGGATGGGCTTCCCAAGGGTCACCCGGCAGGGCTTGCCGCCTCGGCGATGCGTTTCCCGAAGCAGCAGGGCGTAGCGTAGGGCTTGGGAGAAGTGGCTCGCGATGTGGAAGCCTCGGGAGTTTTCACCGTGAAAAAAGGTGGGGATGACCGTGGCGCGGCTCTGAGCCAGAAGCTTGGCCGTGAAGGTGCGCCAGGGTGCCTCCTGCAAGGTCCCGAATCCAAGGCGCTGCCGCGTGGAAACGGCCCCCGCGGGAAAGATCAGCACGGGAATACCTGCCTCCAGCGCCCTTCGCGCCGCCCGGCCCGTTTCCAGATTTGTGAGCAGCGCTGCCCGGGACTCGGTGAAGTCCACGGGCAGGAAATAGCGCTGCAGGTCCCGGTCCTGGCACAGCCGCGCGTGCAGCAAAATGCGAAAGTCCCCAAAGCGCGCCTTGGCGTAGGCGCAGAGCACAAGCCCATCGACAATCCCGAAGGGGTGATTGGCCACAAATACGGTGGGTTCCGCCAGGGCACCGGCGCCGTGCCCAGGGCCTTGAAACTCTGGCCTGGATCCTGAGGCGCATGAGTGCTTCCTCGAAAAAGTGGTCCTGAGCCCTGGCCTTCAGCCCTTGGTAGTGGCTCTGGAGGGCCCGCTGGCCGCAAGCGCGCTCGAGCATGGCGAGGCCGGCTCGTCGAGGCCAGGAATCGCTCGGTTCCACAAAGGATAGCTGGGGTGGATCGCGCAGGTAGGCATCGAAAAGCTCGGCCTGGGGCGCGCGGAGGGATGCTTGAGTGTCGGTCACGGAAGATGCCCTCCGCAGTCATCAACGCAGCTACGCTAGCGTCGCAAAATGACGGGGAGATGACGAGGCTTTTGACCTCCTTCCCTGGCCAAAGTAAAACAAAGCCTAAGTGTTCTGGAGAGCGAACCCACCATGGCCCTAAGCATGCAGTTTTCCGCTGACGACGAAGCTTTTCGGGAGGAGGTTCGGGACTTCCTGAACACCCACCTGTCCCCAGCGCTGCGGGATGCGGCGGCGCGGCAGACCACGGTCTTCCCGGAGCGGGAGGTCGCCCTGCAATGGCAGCGGGTGCTGCAGGAGGCGAAGGGTTGGGCGGCCCCGGCCTGGCCCAAGGCCTTTGGGGGGCCGGGGTTCTCCGCTAACCAGCGCTACATCTTTAATCAAGAATGCGCCCGGGCGGGCGCTCCGGGCCTCATTCCCCTGGGCCTTCGCATGCTCGCGCCGGTGCTCTTTCGCTATGGCACCCCGGAGCAGCAAGCCCACTACCTGCCAAAGATATTGTCGGGCGAGCATTACTGGTGCCAGGGCTATTCAGAACCGGGTAGCGGCTCCGATCTTTCGAGCCTGCGTACCACGGCGACCCGGGACGGAGACGTTTATCGGGTCAATGGCACCAAATTGTGGACCACCCATGGCCACTTCGCCGATCACATTTTCTGCCTGGTGCGTACCGATAGCAGCGGCGCGCCCCAGCGCGGCATCAGCTTCCTCCTCATTCCCATGGCAACGCCGGGGATTTCCGTGAAGCCGGTGATCACCCTGGCGGGGGATCACGAGGTGAACCAGGTCTTCTTCGATGACGTGGTGGTGCCCGTGGCCAATCGGGTGGGGCCGGAGAACGAAGGCTGGACCGTGGCCAAGTACCTGCTTGAGTTTGAGCGGGGTGGCGGTGGGGCGGCCCCGGGGCTCCGGGAGGCCCTGGAGCACACCCGGGCCCTGGCCAGCCTCACCCGGGAGGATGGCACGAGCGTCCTTGAGCAGCCGCAGGTGGCTGCTCGGTTGGCGGCGCTGGCGGTGCGTCTTGATGCCTTCGAGCTAAGCGAGCTGCGCACCCTAGCGGGGCTGGCGGAGGGGGAAGCCCCGGGCCCGAATCGTCTTTGGCGAAGAACCTTGGCGTTCGCCTGGAGCAGGACATCAATACCTTGGCTCTGGAGGTGAGCGCTTACTACGGATTGCCTCAGCAGCCGCGGGGTCTTGCGACTAACGAAGAGCCTTTGGGTCCGGAAGCTGGGGTGGCGGTGACGGGGCGCTACCTCAATAGCCGAGCCGCCTCCATCTTCGGCGGCTCGGAAGAGGTGCAAAAGAACATCATCGCGAAGGCCGTGCTGGGCCTCTAGGGGCGGGGGTAGCCTCCTTAGGCGTCTAGGCTCATGGTCGCAAAGCTCGTCCGGAGCTCGGAGATGAAGTGCTCCGGGCATTCCATGGCGGCAAAGTGGCCTCCTTTTTCTGCCCGGTTAAAACGCCGGAGGTCGGTGAAGCGGCGCCGCGCCCAGCGTTCCGAGGTTCGGAAAATTTCCTTCGGATAGAGGGAAATGGCCGACGGCAGGGTGAGGAGACCCTGCCCCACCTTATTGAAGCTCTCCCAGTAGATACGAGCGGAAGAGCCCGCCGCATTGTTCAGCCAGTAAAGCATGACGTTGTCCAAAAGCTCGTCTCGGCTCAGGACCGACTCGGGGTCGTCGTTGCAATCCATCCAGGACCAGAACTTCTCGATGATCCAGGCGGCCTGACCGGCGGGAGAGTCGGCGAGGCCGTAGGCCAGGGTTTGTGGCCGCGTGCCCTGAATGCGCGCGTAGGCGGAGTCCCACTGCTGGTAATACTCCAGCCCCGCGAGGGCATCCTGCTCCTCTTCGCTCGGACTTCCCAGGGTGTCCGGGTCCGGGGCGACAATGGGCATGGTGACGTGGATTCCCGCAAGCCCCGGGGGGCGAGCTCGCCTAAGGCCGAGGTGATGATGGAGCCCCAATCGCCGCCCTGGGCGAAGTAACGCTCATAGCCCAGGCCAGTCATTAACTGATCGAACGCCTTAGCCATGGCCTCCACGGTCCATCCAGGCACCGTGGGCTTGCCGCTGAAGGCAAAGCCCGGCAGGGAGGGGGCAACGACGTGAAAGGCGTCCTCGGGCCGCCCGCCGTGGGCCACGGGATCCGTGAGGGGCCCCAGCACGTGGCGGAACTCGAGGATGGAGCCGGGCCAGCCGTGGCTAAGGAGCAGCGGGCGAGCGTTCGGCTCCGGGGAGCGGAGGTGGATAAAGTGCACGGGCAGGGAGCCGCCGGGGCCATTCAGGGGGACCGTGAACTGGGGCCAGCTGTTGAGCAAGGTCTCGCAACGGCGCCAGTCGTAGTCTGTGTGCCAGTAGGCCAGGAGCGCCTCGAGGTAGCCCCGGGGTAGGCCCTGGCTCCAGTCGTCGACAAGCTCCGCCTCCGGAAGGCGGGCATTGGCAAGGCGATGCTTCAGATCATCGAGGGTGGCGTCATCGATCGCGACGGTGAAGGGTTGCGGCTGCTCCATGATGTTCTCCTCCCACAGGTTTAAGCCCTCACTTTACCCCGAGGCCGCGCCCATGGCTCCCCAGAAGGTGAAGCCGGCCCGCGCCGAAGAAGAGCGGGACGGGCCGCTCAGAGGGCTTACGGAAGGGCTAGCTTCGCCCGGAGATAAAGCGCTCGCCCTGGAGCGCGGTAGCCCCAGATGGCTTCGTAGCGCTCATCAAGCAGGTTTTCCCCAAGAAGGCTGAGCGTGACGCCCTCCCTCGGGTGCATGCTCACCTGACCGCGCACCAGGGTAAGGGCGTCGAGCTTCACCGTTTCCGCGGGGAAACTTGAGAAGTCGTTATCATCCAGTGCTTCCCGCCAGGCGACGGTCAAGCGCCCACTGAAGGGGCCCAGGTGCCCCGGCAGCAGCGCGGCGGTGAGAGACCCCTGCCGGCCTGGCCGGCGAATTTCATCGCGCCGCTCCGCGCCTTGCACTTCATTGGCATCGAGTACGCTGTAACGCGCCGTTACCGCTAGCCCCTCCTCGTTTCTCCAGGCTAGGGTGCTTTCAATTCCCGAGCGCTGGGAGGTCCCCTCCCGGTTCACCGCGGTAAAGCCGCCCAAGGCGCCATCGAAGCTAAAGCCGTTGATCTCATCCTTCAGCCGAGCGCGGTGGGCCACGACGCTTGCTTCTAGCCCCAGGGCGGGCCAACGCTGGCGAAGCCCCAGCTCGGCCCCCAGGCTGCGCTCCGGCCGGAGGTTTTCATTGCCGAAGAAGGTATTCGGGGTGAAGCCGAAGCGCTCCGTGAAGGTGGGATTTTTCTGCGCGCTGGCGAAGCTCCCCCAGAGCGCCGTGTGGGCGGCGAGGGCTACCTCGGCCCCAAGCCGGCCCGTCCAGGCACTGGAAAATGCCTCGTTATCATCAAACCGACCGCTCGCGCTGAAGGTGAGCCGATCCCCGGGGCGCCACCCGGCCACGGCCAGGAGGCTGCGGTGGGTGAGACTCTGGCGTTGCGTGGGGTCCCCGAAAATGCTGCCTTCCCCAAGCTGGTCAAAACGCTCCTGCTCTTGCTCCGCCGCGAGGGTGAGCACCGCTTCCCCCAGGGGCGCGTTCGGAAAATAGCGCGTGCCCTGCAGCATGAGGCGAAGCCGGTCTCCCCGGCGCTGAGCCGTGCGGGCGCCATCCTCCGCATCACGATAGCGCGACGCCAGCTGCTCCGCGGAAAAGCTGACGGTTTGCTGATCCGCTTCGTAGTCCAGGCGCATCCCCAGGAGGCGCTGCTGGGCACGGCCCTGCGTATCGCTGTCTGCTGGGATAAACGCCGGCGCAGGGGTGTTGTCGATATCGCTTCGCCGCGCCACCTGCCGCGCGAGGGCCGTAACGGTCAGCTGGTCTGTTAGGGCTCGATGGCCCTTCAGCTGGAGGGTTTGCAGCGCATAGCCATCTTCCTCCTCCCCGGCGCGGGCCGTGTTCGTGCCCTCGGTTTCGAAGTGATCGAGGGTGACGGCAAGGCCCTGCTGCGCCGTGCCCCGGGCCCAGCGCAGGGCCAGAGCTTCCCGGCCCCGCTCGCCGCCCTCCAGGGACAGCTCCGTGCGGTTGTCCGTGCTGGCCAGGGTTTGGAAGTCGAGGACGCCGGCCAGGGCGTCGCTGCCCCAGAGGGCGCCGGCAGCCCCCGAGAGGAGATTCATGCCGCTCACGGTGGTGCTGCGTAGCTGGGAGAAGTCGAACTCCGAGCCCGAGGCGGGATCGTTTGCTTCAAAGCCGTCGATGCGCACCAGCACGTGATTCGCTTCCCCGCCCCGGAGACGGAGCTGGGTCAGGCTGCCCAGGGCGCCGGCCTGGGAGGGGGCGGCGCTGGGCAGCTCCCAAAGCAGGTCCGTGATGAGGGCGGCGCCGGAACCTTGAAGATCGTCGTCGTCAAAGCGCAGGGTTTGCCCCAGCTCCGCCGCCGGCCCGAGGGTTGTGCGATGGCCGAGCACTCGAAGGGTGTCGTCCACCGGCGGGCTTGGGGCCTGGGCATGAAGAAGGCTTGGAGCGAGGAGCGCGCCAAAGAAGAGAATACGAGCAGGCGCGGCTGCACGGCCCTGGGGCCGCGAAGGTCGGGTTTTCATGGTGAGTCTCCTGGCCCCCGCCACCCGCAAGGACCGCAAGGCGCCGCGGCGCCGTGGGTTGCGTAAGGGGCCGGTCTCCGGGCTCGCTGGGCTAGAAGATTCTAGAGAAGGTGCGCCTTCCCAGAGCTGGGCTCCAGTGGCGTTGGGCACCCTCGGGCGCGGCTTCGCGTCCGCGCCCCCCGAGGCTTACCGTTGCGGGGGCAGCGCCGGCCTTACACCGGCTTCCCGATTATCCCCCGAGCCCGCGAAGGCGAGGGGGCACCGCCTTACGATCATGAGCAGCCTAGCGAAGGGGTAAGGGGAAGAAAAGGTAGAGGCTCTAGAAGCCCAGCATCTGCCGGCCGCCGAGAAGGTGAAGGTGGAGGTGGTAGACCGTTTGCCCCCCTTCTTCCCGGCAATTCATGATGAGGCGATAGCCGCTCTCCGCGATGCCAAGCTCCCGGGCCAGCTTCTGAGCCGTCAGCAGGAGGTGGCCGAGGAGGGGCCCGTCGCTATCCTTGGCGTCGTCCAGGGTGGGGATATCCTCCCGCTTGGGGATGATCAGGATGTGCTGGGGCGCCTGGGGGTTGATGTCTCGAAACGCCAGCACCTGATCATCCTCGTACACGATGTCGGCGGGGATTTCGCGGCGGACGATCTTTCCAAAGAGGGTGGCCATGGCTCGAGCTCCAGCAGGATCAAAGTCCCAAGCTTAGCCCCTTTCCCCTTGGGGAGCAGCGGCGTAGAGGCTAGGCTATGGTTAGGTTCTCCCAAGCTTGCTGGCCCTGCCCATGGCCCACCGCCCCAACCCCCGCGCTGAGGGGGAGACGCTTCTGGCTTCCCTGCGCCTTCCGGCCTTTAGGGCGCTTTGGCTTTCCAATTTGGCAGCGACCTTCGCGATGCAAATGGCCCAGGTGGCCCGGGGCTGGGTGATCTACGCCCTCACGGGATCACCGGTGCAGCTGGGCTGGGTCATGCTGTCGTTCCTAGCGCCTACCCTCGTGCTGTCCCTGCCCGCCGGGGTGCTCGCCGATCGGGTGAACAAGAAACGTATTTTGGTTTTGGCCCAGGGGGTGAATGCCCTGTCGACGATTGGCCTTGCGGCGGTGCTCGCTACCGGCGAGGCGGCCCTTTGGCATTTCCTGGTCTTTGGCGTGCTGAATGGTTCCGTGCTGGCGCTGTCCATGCCTGCGCGTCAGGCCATGATTCCTGAGCTGGTGGGCGAGGCGCGCATCTTCAATGCCATGTCCCTTTCCTCGGCAAGCATGAACCTCGCGCGGGTATTTGGTCCCGCGGCCGCTGGGGCCTTGCTGGCTTTTCTCGCCGGCGCGGAGGGGGCGGGCGCCAGCCAGGAAGGCGCGAGCCAGGTGTTCCTTGCCATTGCCGCCCTCTACGCCCTTGCTTCGCTGGGTACGCTGACCGTTCGCTATGAATCGGCCCGTCCTACCGCGCCCCCCCGGGCGGTGCTGGAGGAGATTGTCCAGGGCCTAAGCTACGTGCGGGGGGTCCCAGAGCTTCGGGCCCTGATGCTGACGTCGCTATGGGTGCTCCTTCTCGGTATGCCTATGCAGTTTTTGATGCCGGCCTTTAACAGCGATGTGCTGGCTGCCGGGCCCGAGGGCTTGGGATTTTTGACCAGCGCTATGGGAGGGGGTGCGGTTTTAGGCTCCCTCTGGGTGGCCCGGCTGCCCACCGGGCAGCGCACCGGCACGGCCATGCTCGCCTCGGCGCTGCTCTGGGCCCTGGCCCTCATGATCTTTTCCCTAACCACCTCGCTTCTTGGCGCGGCCACGGCGGCAGCGCTCGTGGGGCTGGGTAGCGCGCTCTTCATGGCGCTCAATAACGGACTGATCCAAACGGTGGTGCGGCCCGAGATGCGGGGCCGGGTCATGAGCATGGTCATGCTGATCTGGGGAGGCATGCCCCTTGGCGTCCTTCCCCTCAGCGTGTTTGCGGAGGCCTTTGGCATTGCCTGGGCCTTGAGCGTATCGGCCCTTGGGCTTCTAGGAGTGCTCCTTTGGGCCCGCTGGCGGCTGCCGAGTCTGAGACGCCTCGGCGCGAGCGCTGGAGTCTCTTCTTCCCAGGGCTCAGACTAGGATGGGCGAAGCGGGCGGAGACTGAATCATGGGTGCTAGGCGTGTGCGGGGGCCGCGATTGCGGCTAAGGGATAAGGCCTTAGCGCTTGGCGCCGCTCTGCTCCTGGCCCCCGCGTCGGCAGCGGCGGAGTCCTGTCAGACGCTCGACGCTTTTCAGAGCGTTCTCGAGGAAGATGTTCGCAGTATCCCCGGGGGTTCGGCGCCCGCCTTGCCGGAGGGGACGCGCATTGGCGAAGTAACCTTTCGACGCTTGCCAATCTTTGATGAGGCGCGCCCGGAAGAGAATACGCCCCTTTATCGCCTTGCCAACCGGCTCCACGTACTGACCCGGCCTCAGGCGCTCCGGGAGTTGCTCACCTTCGAGGAGGAAGGCCCCTATATCGCCGAGCGCCTTCGGGAAGCGGAGCGGCTTCTGCGCACCCGGTCATGGGCTTACGACGCGCGGGTCGTCCCCACGCAGCGCTGCGGGGATCGGGTGGACGTGGCCGTGGTCACCCGAGACGTATGGTCCATCGTGCCGACGGGGGATGTGAACCGTACGGGAGGGGAAAGCAGCCTGTCTGTGGGCCTGAAGGACGTCAATCTCCTCGGGCGCGGGGAGACCCTGGGCCTTTATTATGAAGATGGCGTCGATCGTAGCGGCGTGGCGGCGTTCTACAACGACCCGTTTTTTCGCAGCACCCCCTGGACCTTGGCCTTAAGCGTCGCGAATAACGACGATGGCGACGGTCAAGGCTTCGCTCTCGTTCGGCCCTACCGCAGCTTCGATGATCGTCGTAGCGCCGGGGTGCGCCTAAGCCAAAGCACCCGGGTGCAGCCCCTCTTTGATCGGGGCGATCGCATCGCGAACTTAGGTTGGCGGCAGCAGGCCGGGGAGCTCTTCACTTCTCGCTCAAGCGGGGTGCGGGCCGGCCAGGTGTCTCGCTGGACCGTCGGAGCCGCCTTCGAAAGCCATGACTTCTTCCCGGCTTTCCTCGGGGGCGTGCAGGGCCCGGTGCCGGAAACGCGGCGTTTCGCCTATCCCTTTCTGCGCTTTGAGTCCCTAGAGGATGACTGGGACGCCTCCGTGAATCTGAACTTTGTGGCGCTGACCGAGGATGTCTACCTCGGACGCCGCTGGGGCGTCACCCTGGGCCTTGCGCCGAGCGCCCTGGCCCGGGACGGGGATCGGGCCCGCCTGGTGCTTGAGGTGCAGGACGCTGCGCGCTTCGGGGCTCGCTGGCTGGTGCGCGGGGGACTGAATTTTGAGGGCTGGTGGCGCTTTGCCGACGACGAAGCGGAAAACTGGGTGGCCTCGGGGCAGCTCGAGGCCTTTTACCGGCAAAGCTCCGCCTTTGCCTTTTATGCCAGCGTAGATGGGCTGTGGACCCGGGGCCTGACCGGCGAGCGACAGGTGTTGCTCGGTGGGAATAGCGGCCTTCGGGCCTACCCCCAGCGCTACCAGGCCGGGGACCGGCGCCTTCGCCTGCGCCTTGAGGAGCGGTGGTTTTCCTCCGCTCACCCCTTCGAGCTGTTTCGCTATGGCGCCGCGGTGTTCTTCGATGCCGGCCGGGCCTGGTTCGCCCAGGATCCGAACTCCGACACGGAAGGCACGCTGGCAAACGTGGGCGCCGGCCTTCGCCTGACCTCCGACCGAGCGCCCACGGACTCCATTCTCCACCTGGATTTCGCCGTGCCCCTTCGCCGGGGCGGGGAAAACGTGGACGACTGGCTCGTGTCCCTGACCCTCCGGGAGTCCTTCTGATTCAAGGTTTGAATCTTGGAAGGGGAAACTTGCGGAGAGAGGTCCGACCCCGAAGGCTTGTCCCCAGGACGGCGGTGCCCGTACCCTCGCGCCTTTAGGTGTCGAGCGAGTCCATCATGCGTCTTTCCCGCACTCCGGGACCGGGCCTCGGCCTCGATTTTGGAACGTCCAATTCCCTGGCCGCGCGCGTCGATCGCGATGGGCTTCGGGCCCTTCCCCTGGAGGGCGCGGAGATCATCCTGCCCACGGCCACCTATCTCGATCGCGATTTCAAGAGCACGATTGGGCAGGCGGCGATTGATGCCTACATCGAAGATAACCGGGGCCGCACCGTCGAGCTGATCCCCGAGGTGATTGGCAAGAGCAGTCTGCTTACGCAGGACGGGGGCGCGCAAAGCCGAGCAGCGCCGGAAACTCTTACGCAGGACGTTTACGGCCCGGCCGTGGAAGATGCGGGGCTGCCTGGGCGCCTTTTTCGAGGCCTGAAGCGTCTTCTGGGCGATCCCGACACCCGGCGCCTCATGGTGTTTGGGCAGCCCTATCGCTTGGTGGCGCTCATCGTGCCCGTCCTGCTGGGCATTCGCCGGGCCATGGAGGCGGAGGGGGCCCTGGCCAGTACGCCCCTGTGCGTAGGCCATCCCGTGCATTTCGAAGGACGCCACGCTCATCGGGATCGCACAGGCCTTGCGCGCCTAGAGGAAGCCTGTCGCCACGCAGGTTTGCCCCCCATCTCTTTCTACCCCGAGCCCCTCGCCGCAACCCTGGCCTGGCTGCACCGAGCTGAGGCGGGGGGGCAGGGGACGGCGCTGACCGTGGATTTCGGGGGCGGAACCCTCGACCTATGCGTGGTGCGCTTTGCCGATCAGTCCATGGACATCTTAAGCACCGCTGGTGCGGCCCTCGGTGGGGATCATCTGGATCAAAAGCTCTTTGAGACCCTGCTTTTCCCGGCCCTCGGGGAGGGGGAGCGATGGCGCCGGGCCGGGGATGAGCGGGAGATCGACACGCCCTTTCCCTTCAATCGCTATGCGCCCTTCCTGCTGAACTGGTCCATTGCCTACACCCTAAATCAAAATCAGTTCCGGGCCCCGGTGATGGACCTCATGGCCCGCCCCGAGCCCTCAGCCCGGAAGTTCCGCCGGCTCTATTCGCTGATTACGCAAAACCTCGCCTACGAGACCTTTGCGGCCCTGAGGGAAGGGAAGCGCCAGCTTTCGGAGAAGGGCTCCGTGAGCATGGATTTGCCTGAGCTAGACCTTTCCCTGACCTTGGATCGTCCTCAATTTGAGCAGCTCATTGCGCCGGAGCTCGAGCGCTTTGATGCGGCGGTGCAGGAGGCCCTCGATCGATCCGGACTGCCGCCGGAAGCGATCGACGTGGTGATTACCACGGGGGGCTCGTCCCTTATACCCGCAGTGCAGGCCCGCCTTCAGGATCTCTTTGGGGATCGGCTAGTGAGTCACGACCCCTTTGCCAGCGTTGCCTCCGGGCTTGCCCTGGCGGCGGCGCAGGGCCTGGGGTCTGCCCCGCCCCGCTAGCCAACCTACTGGGCGGAGGCCTGCCCGCGGCCTAGGGTAAAGGCTGGGTCGCTTTCGCTAGGCCTGTAGTGAAGCGTTCGTCCATTTTCAAGCTTGGAGTCGAGGCCCAGCCAGAGCGGGCCGTCGTAGTACAGTGTGATATCGATCTTCCCCTCGTCTCCGCCCTTCAAATCCTGCGCCTCCACGCGCCTTAGGACGCCTCCGACCTCAAGTTGCGCGGGGCGCGGCGGGCTGAAGGTGACCTCGGCGCGCCTTCCGTCCTGGATATTGATGAGCTCGCTGCGTTGGGTAATGGCGCGATTCCAATAGGGAAAGGTCCAGGCGCAGGTTTCGGGGCTCTCCTCAGCGCCATCCTGGGTCTCGAGGGCAAGGACGCCGTTCTGCCATTGGCCGTTGACCTTGAAGCGCTTGTCGTTGACCTCCGTGCTGCTTTGAAAGCGAGTCAGGCAACCGTTGCTCCATCGCTCCTCAGCAACGTGGTCGTAGGAGAATAGCGTCAGAAAGCCGAGCTTAAACTCGAATTGAGCCTCCGACCGAAGGGTGAGGGCCTCGCCGTCCCCGGTGAATTCGTAGCGATGGGTCCCCAGCTGGCGTTCGCCGATAAAGGCATCAAAGCTTCTGTTTAAGGGAACGACCTCTCCGCCGGGGCCCTCCGCTGCCTGGACCGGCAGGGAAAGGACGGGCGTGGAAAGGGCCAGAAGCAGAGCGAGGACAGCACAACGGTGGCTGCTCATAAGATTCTCCCGTCTCGTGTGAGTCCAAGGGCCTGCAGCAACTTGTAGCGAATGGTCGGCAAGACGACGGTGCGTCCTACCCTCGACCACTGCACGACCCCGGTTTGAAAGGACGTTTTAGCAAAGAGCTTTTCGGCGTAGGCAGAGATGCTTGGGCTAGCCCCCCATAATTGGGGTTGGAGCCCCAACCATCGCAGACGGTAGAGGACGGCGCCCCACTGAACGTCAGCAAGGCTAAAGGCTTCGCTTGCAAGCCACCCGCCGTCCCGAAAGGGCCCGCTTTCTAATTGACGCCTAAGGCTCTCTAGCGCCTCCCTGGTGGCGTCAATAATCGCGGGCATCTGTCCCGGCGTGACCATTGCTTCCCGGGTCGCCTGGATGACGGCACGCTTCTTTTCGTAGGCCGATCGGAGCGCGGGATCGTCGCGATGGGTCTCCACTAACTTCGAAAGAAGATCGACTTTATCCTGATGGTACTGCCCGGCCTCGGAGCCCGTCCCCAGGGGGAAGGGCTTATTGAGGCCCTTAATAGGGCCGTAGGTTAGGGCCTCAATAAATAATTCCGCTGCCCGTTCAATCCAGTGAGCCACGGATCCGCGTTCTTCCTCAGAAACCTGAAAGCAGTTCCGGTCTGCCCCGAAACGATCGGCAAGGGTATGGAGGATGTTGTTTGTATCCGTGGTCACTTTGCCGTTAAGGACTAAGGTCGGTACCACGCAGCGAGAATTGAGTCGCACGTAGCTTGGTGAAAACTGTTGCTGCGCCGAGAGCAAGATCACGTGCGATCGCCATTGAAGCCCAAGCTCGTCGAGACCCTGGCGCACCTTCTGAGAATCCAGCGATAGGGGGAAGTGATAGAGATGGAGGCCCTGTTGGGGCGCCCAGGGGCAGGGTGCGTCGGTCAGGGGCGCATCCACGAGGCTTTGGTCGGTTGCGTAAAGTGGCTTTAACCGCATGGCGCGCCTCTTTTGATCACGAACAGTCTTAATTCCGTCAAAAGCTGTCCGGGAAGGCCCTCGAGGCCTCTCAATTGATTGATCAGCGCTGGAGCCGCGGGTGACAATCAAGCTTCACATTATTTTTTGGGGAAAAACATGCCGCGAGTCAATACGGGAGTAGTGGAGCTCGAGTACGAAACCTTTGGAGATCCGGCGGATCCGGCGCTACTCCTCGTCATGGGCTTAGGCGCGCAGATGATTGCGTGGGATGAAGGATTTTGTGAAGCCCTCGCCGGCGAAGGCCACTACGTCATTCGTTTTGACAACCGGGATGTGGGCCTTTCCACCCGTTTTGATGAAGCGGGTTTGCCGGATATGCCCGCCATCGTGGCGGCGCTGAGCGCGGGGGAGAGGCCCGATCTTGCCTATACGCTAGACGATATGGCCGATGATGCTGTTGCCTTACTCGATCATCTTGGCGTCGTTCAGGCGCATATTTGTGGTGCTTCCATGGGAGGCATGATTGTCCAGTGCATGGCGCTTCGCCACCCTGACCGCGTTGCAACGATGACGTCGATCATGTCCACCACGGGGGACCGAAGTCTGCCCCAGGCAACGCCAGAGGCCATGGCTGCCCTGACCTCCCCCGTTCCGCCAGATTTGCCGGGCTTCATCGAACGAAGCCTCTCGAATGGAAAGGTCATTGGCTCGCCCGGCTTTCCCTTTCGGGAAGAGGAGCGGCGCGCGCGAGCTGAGCGAATTTTTCACAGAGGGCTTAGCCCCGCGGGAACCGCTCGCCAGATGGCCGCGATCGTCGCCCATGGCGATCGTACCCCGGGGCTTCGGGGCCTAACCTTACCCACCCTCGTCATTCACGGTGCGGCCGATCCGCTCGTTCCGTTGGCGGGAGGAGAAGCGACGGCGGCGGCCATTCCCGGGGCTGAGCTGTTGGTGATTGAGGGGATGGGCCACGACGTCCCCCGAGACACCTGGCCGCAGGTTGTTCCCGCTATCAGCAAACTCACCGCAGGGGCTGGTTAAGCCTTTGGATCTTCAGCGAGTGCGCCAGCCCTTCCAGGGGTTGGTGCCCCCTCCTTCCCCCCCAGCGACGGCTCGGCGAGCCGCCGTCGCTGCCGTGATCCGCTCGGGCCCGGGGGGTGCAGAGGTGCTGTTAATTCGCCGCGCCGAGCGTGAGGGCGATCCCTGGTCGGGACACATGGCCTTTCCCGGGGGGCACATCGAAGCTGGAGAGTCGCCTCTAGAGGCCGCGATTCGAGAGACAGAAGAAGAGGTCGGCCTATCTCTAACCCGGCACAGCACGCTTCTTGGGCCCCTGCCCCCGGCCCATGCCCAGGCCCGGGCTCGGCGCGTGGATATGGCGATCTACCCCTTCGTTTTTGAGGCCTCCGAGGCGCTTCCGGTCCCGCGGCCCAACTATGAAGTGGCGGGGGTGCACTGGGCCCCTCTTGCGCCCATGTTCTCAGGCGAAAACCGAACCACACTCCGCTACGAGCACGGGGAGTTTCCGGGCTGGGACATCGGTGGCGGGGTGGTGTGGGGTCTCACCTACCGCATGCTCGGGTCGCTCTTCGCCCTGGTGGAGCCGGGCTGGCGACCGCACGGTTAGGCGAGGGGAGCCTAGGCCGGGAAGGCCCAGGCCCGGAGGGCCGGTAGGCTGAGCGCCAGGGCCACGCTCACGATCAAGCCGATGGCGGCCTTGCTCCCATCCTTCGCCATCAGTATCCAGGTTTCCTTCACCGGGCGATGCTTCAGCGTGAGCGTTAGCCCCAGTTCCCGGCCGGCAAGCAGGCCCAGGAACACCCAGGTGGTGCTCATGGGCAGGTTGCTGGCTTCCTTGAAGATGAGTAGCACGGTCCCGTAGATCACGTTGATGAAGGCAGCCGAGCGGATGTCGAGGGTGTTGGTCTTGCTGGTGACGATATGTTGAATTTCGCCGCCCCGGCGATAGAAGATCCAGGCGTGGAGGCCAAGCATCACCGCGAGGCAAAGCATGAGCTTCTCGAAGCTTAGGCTGCGCGGCATGTAGACAAAGATGTTGGCCAGATCCTGGATTAACCACTGACTCCACAGGTAGGCCGTGGTGAGCCACTGAATGGCGACCCAGTAGGCTGGAATGGGCTCGCCATGGGTTTTGAGAAAGCGCGTCTCGAGCTTCGTGACCACCCAGCGGTAGGCCAGAAAGCCCGTCACGATAGCGACGGCGTAGCCCAGGAGGGACTTCACCAACATGCCCTCGAGGTTGCTCGGGGCGAAGACCGTGAGCACGAGGAAGGTGGTGCTCACGGGAATACCGAAGCGCGTGAGGCCGAGAATGAAGAGCGGGGGGATGACGTGGATCCAATCGATACCCCCAGGCGGCTCGGGAAACTTTGTAAGGCGGCCGTAGGAGACGTCGCCGTCATAGGCCACCCAGCCCCAGATCAGCACGGCGACCAGCACGGAGACCGCCCAGACCCAAAGAACCCACCAGGGCCGATGAGAATTCGACGAAATGAAGGTGCCCAGGGTTTGTATCGCATCGTTGGCCACGATGGAGTAGGCGGCCAAAACGAAGCCCACGAACATGAGCAGTTCCGGAACGGTCACAACAGCTCCTTGCCTTTAGATTCAGGTGCGCTGCGCACCCCGCGCAAGGGACGGCTTTCCGCCCCGGTGCCCCAGATCCGCGCCGCTGTCTGAAGCTGACCGGAGCGGAGTATGCCTGCCTTGGAAAAGGCTTGTCATGCGTGTCCTATAATATTCCGATCGCGCCAATTCCCGTTGCCCTCAGGGCTTGGGAATTCCCAAAATCCGCCCCTGTTGCGCCGGCCGGGGAAGCGCCGCGTGGGCCTTAGCCACGTAGTCGAGGCGAGCGACGGCCTCCTCGGGAAAGGGGGCCGTTCGCCGAGTCTCCATGGAGACGTGTAGGGCCATCTGTTCGGAGGTCGCGATGAGTCGCTCTCCGCAGTGGAGGTGCTCGAAAAAGTGAAGCCGTTTGCTGTCGAAGCCCAGGAGCTGCCAGCTCACGGTGAAGTGCTCCCCCTGGCTCAGCTCCTGGAGATAGCAAACGTGCACCTCCGCGGTAAAAAGGGAGGCCTGAGCTGTCTCGACGTACTGGGCGCCGAGGCCCAGCTGGTCATAGGCAAAGTCCACGGCCCGATCGAAGGCTACGTGGTAATAGGCCATGTTCATGTGCCCGTTGTAGTCGATCCAGGTGGGCTCTACCGCTTGCTCTGGGCAGGGTAGGGGCCCCGGAAAGGCGGGCCTGCGGGCGGGGTCCCGAGTCAGGTCAAAGGGTGAGGCCATAGCAACTCCATTATTTGCGCAGCTTCGCTTCAGGCCGATTTCAGCTAGCCCTGGGCACCGTAGGAACAGTCTGACGAAAGGAGTGCCCATATGAAACTCTCTCCACCGTTGTTCGCCCTTGTGACCCTGGTCTTTACGGCCGGCTGTGCGACCGCCCCTGCCTCTCCGATCCTGCGTCAAAGCGTGATCGTGGATCAAAAAGGCGTGGATCCGGTGGCCTACGCTACGGACTTGCAGGAATGTGAGGCCTACGCGGCTCAGGTCGCTACGGGGCGGGAGGTCGCCGTTAACGCGGCCGGGGGCACGGTGCTCGGCGGCGCTCTGGGCGCCGTCGGCGGTAGTACCAAGGATGCGCGGCGGGGCGCCACCGCTGGGGCCGTGATTGGCGCCACCAAGGGCGTCGCCGACGCTATGGAGAGTAAGAACGAAGTGCTGCGCAATTGCCTGAGGGGGCGCGGTTACCAGGTTCTGAACTAGGGAAGGCGGTAAGATGGGCCTTTCCCCCGAGGGCCCGCCATGACCGACCTGTTTCTCGACGCCCCTGCACCCCAGCCGCTTCGGCGCCCTGCGGCGCAGGACGCCCATGGCGAGCACTGGGAAGATCCCTACGCCTGGCTTCGGGACGACGCTTTATCAAGCCTCACCGATTCCGCAGTAAAGAGCCATCTCGAGGCAGAAAATCGGTACACCGATGCGGTGCTCGCGCCCCTGGCGCCCCTCAAGCAGGTATTGCGCGACCAGCTGGCCGAGCGCATAGATCCGAAGGAGCACGGCGTTCCCTGGCGCAGCACCGCGGGCACCTTTCGTTGGGCCTTCTCCGAGGGTGCCCAATATCCCTGCTGGTATGACCTCTCAGGGGATGAAGAAACGCTCATCTTGGATGAGCCAGCGCTAGCAGAGGGGGCGACGGCCTTCTCCCTCGGGGCCTTTGCGCCCTCTCCCCGGGGCAATTTTTTGGCCTACGCCGTCGATCGCAGCGGCTCGGAGCACTATGAGCTGCGCTATCGCCCCCTTCGCGGTGGGAGCGAGGCGGTGGTGCATGAACGCGCCGCCGGCGGCGTGGTATGGGCCGGGGATGAAAGCGGCTTTTTCTACCTCATTCAGAACGACCAGTGGCGCCCCTATCAGCTGCGTTGGCACGCTCTGGGCTCGGACCCTGCCCTCGACCAAGTGCTCTACGAGGAAAGCAATCCGGGCTTCTTCCTCAGTCTCGATGAAAGTGCCGACGGGGCCTTTCTTTTCCTCGCTGCGGGTGATCATCAAACCCAGGGTCAGTGGGTACTTCCCCTCGCCAGCGCCCCTGAGGAGCCCTTGCGATGCCTGGTGGAGCCTATGCGAGGCCGGGAGGTCGAGGTGGACCATGCCCACGGCCGCTTCTGGCTGCGCAGCAATCATGAGGACCCGGACTTTGGGGTGTATACGGTGCCCACGGAAGGGCCCTGGGGTGAGTCGAACTGGCAGCCCCTGCTGCCCCCGGCGCCGGGGCGCTATCTCCTGGGGTTCGTGCTCTTTGAGGGCTTCTGGGCCCGTCTTGAGCGCCTGGATGCTCAGGATCGAATCCTATGGGGCCCCATTCCTGAGCCAGGGGCCTTGGCTGAAGAAGGGCAGGCCGTGCCCTTTCCCTCGGCCCTGGGCCAAGCGGGCTTCGGGACCAACGCCTGGTTTGCGGCGACCACCCTCCGGGTGAGTTTTAGCAGCATGGTAGATCCGCCGGCGGTGTACGACTTTGAGCCGGCCACGGGCATCCTGACCTGTTTGAAGCGCCGGGTGGTGCCGGGCTACGCGCCGGAGGACTTTGAGCAGCTGCGCTTCTGGGCCACCAGTGCTGATGGGACTGCCGTGCCCTATACCGTGGCGCGGCGTCGGGGCGCGTCCCAGGGACCGGTGCACCTCTACGGGTATGGGGCCTACGGCCTGGGGGAGATGCCGAGCTTCTCCTCTGCGCGCGTTTTGCTTATGGAACGGGGCGTGACCTGCGTGCTTGCCCACGGGCGGGGCGGCGACGAGCTTGGACAGCGCTGGTATCGGGCGGCCACGGAGGCGGGGCGTGAGCACACCTTCGCCGATTTTCTTGCGATTTCCGAGGCCCTGCTCGCGGAGGGTCTGGGGGAGCCCGGACGGATTGCTTTGGAAGGCGGCAGCGCCGGGGGAAAGCTGGTGGCCGTGGCGTTGAATCGCGCGCCAGATCGCTGGGCTGCGGTCTTTGCCGCCGTGCCTTTCGTGGACGTGCTCCACACCATGCTGGATCCGGACCTGCCCCTCACGCCCCTAGAGTGGCCTGAATGGGGAAACCCCGTGGCCTCTCGGGAGGCCTTCGACACCATTCGGGCCTACTGCCCCTATCAAAATGTTCGCCCCGGGGCCTTTCCCCCGGTGCTGGCTACCGCTGGGGTGGAGGATCCTCGCGTCGGCTACTGGGAGCCCGCAAAATGGATCGCCGCGCTCCGCCATGAGCAGCGCGGCGCCGCGCCCCTGCTGCTAAGGACGCAGTTTGCCGCAGGCCATGGCGGCGCTACGGGGCGCTACGCCGGCCTCGAGGAGATTGCCGAAGCCTATGCGTTTCTACTCACCGCCCTTCATCCCTGAGGAGTTTTCCGCGCATGAATCTGCCCCCAGCCCTTGAAGCCTTTGATGCCTGGCTAGCCGACCGGGAGCAAGCCGTGCCCGCACTCCGGTCCCAGTCTGCTGCGCGGTTCCATTGGGTACCCGGGCCCCGGCGTAAAACGCCCCTTGCCGTGGTTTATCTCCATGGCTTTTCCGCTGATCCGGTGGAAACCTCGCCCTTCAGCGAAGGCCTCGGGGACGCTCTCGGGGCGAACGTGTTTATGCCGCGGCTTACGGGCCACGGGCAGGACGGGGCGGCCATGGGCGCCGCTACCATGGATGCATGGCTTGCCGATCTTTCCCTGGCCATGGCCGTGGGTCAGGCCCTGGGGGAACGGATTGTGCTTGTGGGCTGCTCCACGGGAGGTACGCTAGCCACATGGCAGGCCCTGCAGGGGGGAATGGATCCATCCCTGGCGGCGCTCCTGCTACTGTCCCCGAACTTTGGACCCCGGGATCCCCGCTCGGGGTTGCTGTATTGGCCTGGGGCGAGGACCTGGGCGCCCTGGCTCGTGGGGAAGGAGCGATCCATCGACCCGGAGAATGCGGCCCATGGCTCGCACTGGACCACAACCTACCCCGTTGCGGCGCTCTTTCCCATGATGGCCCTGGTGCGGGAAACGCTGCGGGGGAACCTCAGCGCCATTCACACGCCCACTTGGGTCGCCTATCACCCCGATGATGACGTCGTCAGCGTGCCGAAGATGCGCAGCGCGCTGCGTCGCTTTGGGGTTGAGCCGGCCTGGCACGAGCGCCCCGCAGGGCAGGCTTCAAAACACGTGATTGCCGGCGATGCCTTCGCGCCAGAGGCTACGAGCGCGGTGCTGCGTTCAGCGCTTGCCTTTCTTGCGGCCCAGGGCCTTGGGGTGCCCGAGGCATAAGGCGCAGGGCCCCTAGGGCGCTCAGCAGGGCGAAGACCGCGAACCCCTGAAGTAGGGGGGTGGTGGGAAGGGCCAGCGCCCCCAGCAGTACCAGCGTCTGTCGGCCCAGCTCGAGGGCTCGGGCGTAGGGGCGGCCATCGAGGCACGCCCCGAGGCTGGCGAGGCTCAGCACCAGCCAGAGCACAAAAGGCGTCTGGGGCACAGGCGCCTCCTGGCCCAGCAAGGGCAGCAAGCCGAGCGCCGTGATCACGAGGAACTGCATCGCTAAATAAGCCGTGAGGCCTGGGCCTAGGGCGGGCTTCGCCATCTGCGCGGACCTGGGGGGCGGGGGGAGCGTTTCCGGCCCGGCGAGGGCCAGGCGGAGGGCACCGCCAAGGCTTCCCGAAGCCCAGCCGTGGCGAAGGAGGGCCCAATAGTGATGGGCGTTCGCCCAGAGCGGATTAAAGCTTCCCAGCGCGTGGGGTAGGCCAAAGCGCGGGGGGCAGTCGGCCCGCTCGTCTTCGTAGGTGCCCAGCAGCCGGTCCCAGAGAATGAAGACCCCACCAAAGTTCTTATCGAGGTATTCGGGATTGCTCGCGTGGTGCACCCGGTGGTTCGCCGGGGTCACGAGAATCCGCTCGAGCGGGCCCAGGCGATGGATCGCCTGCGTGTGCACCCAGAACTGGTAGATCAGGTTCAGGCTGCCCACGGCGACCATGAGTTCCGCGGGGACGCCCAGGGCCAGCATGGGCAGGTAGAACAGGAACGTGAGGAAACCCGTGCTCGTTTGCCGAAGGGCCGTGGAGAGGTTGTAGGCCTCCGATTGATGATGGGCGACATGGGAGGCCCAAAGAATATTCACCCGATGCCCCGCCCGGTGCGCCAGGTAGTAACAGAAGTCGTAAGCGATGAAGGCGACAACCCAACTGACGGGGTGATCCAGCGGCCAGGCCGGAAGGGGCGTCAGCGCCTCCAGCGGCGCCCACGCCATACCGCCTACCCCCAGCACCAGGAATCCGCGAAGGCGACTCAGGGTACCCATGGACAGGGAGCAAAGCGTATCGGCAAAGCTGAAGGCGTTGCGCCCGCTCAGCCGGCTCCAAAGAAGTTCGGCGAGAAGCAGGGCCAGGAAGAACGGAATGGCGAGGGGTATGAAGTCCATGGGCGGAGCTTAGCAGAGCGCAAAAAAAACGGCCGCCCGAAGGCGGCCGTTGGGGACTGCAAAAGGGAGGCTTAGTTACGCGCGCCGCCCATGTTGTAGGTGACTTCCAGGCCCATGAGGCGGGGCACGGTGGTACCGGCGGTGTGGCGGAACATTTCAGCCTCGCCTTCCCGAAGTACCTGAAGCACACCGACCTCGTCGAGGACGTTGTTGACGAAGCCAGTCACGACCCAAGCACCGCCGTTGCTACGCCAGGTTGCCCGGAGGTCGATCCGGTCGTACGACGTCGCCATTTCCTCTTCCCGCTCGAAGGGGGAGTAGTAAACGTCGTCGATCCAGCTGTAGTTGGTGAACAGCTCGAGGGACCCGTTATTACCCATGGGAACCATGTAGCTGGCATAAGCGGTCCACTTGAGTTCCGGCACCTGAAGGATCTGGTTGCCGTTAATGTTTTCCTCAAGGGTTTCCACCGCGTTGGGGAACAGCGACTCAGGCTGTTCAGCCCGGGCCGGGTCAGACACGAAAAGGTCTTCCGTGTATTCGCTCGGCGTGTAGCTGAAGTTACCCCCCAGGGTGAGGTTATCCGTGGCGAGCCAGAGGATATCCGCTTCCGCGCCCATGATTTCCGCCCCAGGGGCTTCCACCACGGACGTCGTCGCACCACCGATGAGGGCGATTTCCGTCGCCACGGTGTGGATCGTCTTGTAGTCGTAGTAGTAGAAGGAACCGTTGATCTGGAGCGCACCATCCAGCCACTGAGTCTTGTAGCCAAGCTCGTAGTTGGTGAGTTCCTCAGGATCGTAGGCTGCCGTGGTGCTGAAGAACACCAGGTTGTAACCACCGGAGCGGGTGCCCGTGGTCACCCCGAAATAGACCATGTCGTCCGGGGTGATGTTCCAGTCGAGGTTGACGCGCCAGGTCCATTCCTCGTCCTGCCGGTGGAAAGGCCGGTAGACGGAAACGGCAAGGGGAATCCCGCCTGCGACATGAGTATCGGTCGCGGTGTAGGTTCCATCGCCATTATCGATAAGGCCGCCATTCTGGAGGTTGAACTTCGCGATGGGCGATGCGTCGATATTGGCAATGGGCGTTCCGTCAGCCATGGTTCCCGTAAGGCCGGGGAGGCCGAAGGCTGGCAGAGCGTTGAAGCCAATCAGGGCGTTGAAGGCGTTGCCCGTCAGCAGTGACTCGGTGTAGCGGAAGAGGTTCTCCTCAGCCGTGACCTCGTCAGCTGCGTAGCGAAGCCCCGTGGTAAGGGTGAAATCTTCGTTGATGTCCCAAGCCCACTGGGTGTAGGCCGCGAAGGCCTTACGCTCGGTCTTGGTGGCGTAGAGCAGATCAGAGCCCGGCGTGCTGGGGCCGTGATTGATTTGCGTGCCACCTGGATCGCCAAGCCAAGAGCCGACCACCAGGTTGTCCGCTCGCAGGCCTGTTCCGTCGAGGGCGAGCTGCTCGTTTGAGTTATCCCGAGCGTAATTCCGCTGGCACGATTCGGCCACCTGGCCGCCGGCGTGGCAGGCGTCCCGAGCTGAGAAGAGGCCAACTTGGGCCCCACCCAGGAGCGCAAAAAGGCCTGTCTGATCCACGTAAGGATCGCGGTAGCGGGAGCTATCCAGGGTGCTGTAGAAATCGCCCCGCTGGTCGATGGTTGCGTCGTACCAGAAGACCCCGGTCGTCGTCGTGAAGTTATCGGCGACGTCATAGAAGAACTGCATCTCGTGGGAGGTGTAGTCCGCCTCATGGTTCACGTAGAACTGACGGTCCTGGAAAAGGCTCGCCGTGTTGTCGTCGTCCGTCGTGCGCTCATAGATGAGTCGGTTACGGCCAAAGAGATACTTGATCTCAAGATCGTCGGAAGCGGTCCAGCTGAGGGTCAGCTGCGTTCCCGTTTGCCGGAACTCTTCCTGATTGAGCCCATTAGTCGCTGCGCAGAGATCGCCCCCGTCAATGTCCCCAGGGAAGACGCATTCGTTGTAGCGTGCAGCATCGGCAGCACTGGTGTTATTGAAGCCAGTCAGCGAGGCGGCGGCGTTACGGAAGCCGTCAGCGTCAACGTGGTCAATGCCTGCCCGGTTGTGCTGCGCCTGGATCACATCGCCCGTGGCCTGATCGGTGAAGGTCAGGATCGGCCGGGTCTGATCGTAGAAGTTGCTCAGCAGCGGGTTCGCGGTCTGCGTGACGTCAATGGCGCGGTAGCCGGGGATCAGGTTCGTCGTATCCCGCTGGCCGAGCCCATTTTCGTTTAGCACAACGAGGCCGCCGCCGTTAGCACCGCCAAAGGTCCGGTCGATGTCCATGTTGTTCATGCGAACGGCAAGCTCGAGGTCGTCGTTGATGTTCCAACGAAGCTGAATCGCATTGTTCAACGTGCCCAGGCCATCAAGGTCGCCGCCGAGGCCGCCAATTTCATCGATAACGCCGTCACGATCACGGTAGGCGCCGGTGTAGCGTACGGCCAGCTTGTCTTCGATGATGGGGCCGGAAAGGGCGAGGTAGGCCTCTTTCGTGCCGTAGTTACCGACGATCGTCTTGGCGATGGCCTCGAACTCATCGGTGGGTTCGTTATAAAGAATGTTGATTGCACCACCCACGGCGTTTCGGCCGTAAAGCGTGCCCTGCGGGCCGCGAAGGACCTCCACCCGGGCCACGTCGAAGAAGGTGGCGGCGGTGGCCGTCAGCAAGTCTTCGGAGTAAATCCCATTCATGTAAGTCGCAACGCCCGGATCACCCCCGAGGGCCCGGAAGTTCCGGCCTACCCCACGCACGGTTGCGTCGTAGGGCTGGATCGTGGTCGCAGGTACGAAGTTTTGGAGATCTTCCTGATTTCGGATACCGAAATCGTCCATGAAGTCACCGGTCAACGCCGTAATCGAGATCGAGGTGTCCTGGATGGACGCCTCCCGTCGCTCGGCGGTGACGATCACTTCTTCGATGCGCCGACCGGAATTTGCAGCTTCTTCTGCAAAAGCGGGGGCGGCGAGACTGCCCGTGAGACACGCGATGGCGACGGCCAGCGCCTTAGGCGCTGCACGCTCCGCCACCGTCCGTCCGATTTGACGGCTTGGTGACATAGCTTTTTCTCCCCTGAGGTCGGACCGCTGCCATCGCCATAAGACCAGAGCGGAGTCGACTACGGGACTCTGGAAACGGTGGCAAGGCGTCCTCGTATTTGTTTTCTTTTGACGACCCCGGGGCATAAGGGACCAGAGGGGAAGGGTTGTGTCAAGCCAGAAATCAAATTGAAACAATTTCATTGATTTAAAAATACAGGACGGCCCCCGGCGCCCGAGGGTACTACGGCCCCTCGGATCTTAGGCGGCGGCCGTGGCGTGGGGGATCGACGCTTTCCAAATCCGCCACGCCCTAAGAAGGCGGAGGGAGAAGGCATCGGGGGCCTGGGCTGCAACCGTTCGGGGGGCTGTGTAGGCTTGAGCGACCGAGGTCTGGGGGAGAAGGGCGATGGATTATCGAAGCGGTACGCTTAATGAATGGGCTGGGCGGGTGGCGAGGGGCGAACTCTCTGCCGAAGCGCTCATGGCTTCAACACTCGATCGCATCGAGCAGCTTAACCCGGCGCTCTCCGCCTTCACGGAGCTTCGGCCCCGGGAAACGGTGCTTACCGAAGCCCGTGCGGTGGATGAGGCGCGGTCCCGGGGCGAGTCCCTGCCGCCCTTGGCGGGCATACCCCTGGGCGTCAAGGATCTTGAAGACGCGGCGGGCTTGCTGAGCACCTTTGGGTCCGCACTCTACGGCCAGACGCCCGCTACCGAGGATTCGATCTTAGTGTCGCGCCTGAAGCAGGCTGGGGCCATCGTGGTGGGAAAAACCATGACCCCGGAATTCGGCTGCAAGGGGGTCACTAACAACCCCCGCCAGGGCATCTGCCGGAACCCCTTTGCCCTGGAGCGGTCTCCCGGGGGCTCCTCCGGTGGCAGCAGCGCCGCCCTGGCCGCGGGGCTCGTTCCCCTGGCGACGGGGTCCGACGGCGGCGGTTCCATTCGCATTCCTTCGGCCTTTAGCGGCCACTCCGGCTTTAAGGCCAGCCAGGGGCGTTTGCCTCTTGGCGATGCGCTGCCTCCCACTACGGGGACTTTGGCGGTGCGCGGCCCTATGACCTACGACCTCAGTGGTACATGTCTAGCGCTGGAGCTCGCCCAGGGGCCGCACCCGCGGGATATTTTTTCTCTGCCAGCAGTTCCTGGGCTTTTTGCCCATGCTGAAGCAGCGCCCGCTCCTAAAAAGGTGCTGTGGGCGCCGACCCTGGGTTATGCGGAGCTCGACGCGCCCGTGGCAAGAACGCTCGCGGTGGCGCGTCAGCGACTTGAGGAGGCCGGCATCGAGGTGGTCGAGGTGGCGGGGCCCTTTCCCGAGCATCCTCTCCCAAGCTGGTGGACCCTTTGGGCGGCGCAGATGGCGCGAAAGCTCGGGTCCTACCGGGGCACGGCGGACTGGGATGCGATTGATCCAGAGCTTCGGGAGATCGTCGCGTACGGCATGGATGAGGTGAGCGGCGCCGATTACGCCCGGGCCATGGATCAGTGCACCATCCTCGCCATGGCCCTAGAGGCGACCCTCGAGCGCCACGGTGCCAGCCTGCTTCTGGGGGCCACTTGCCCCTGCCTGCCGCCGGAGCACGACGCGCCGGGGATTGTGCTCGGTCGTCAAACCGGTCGCTGGGTAGAAATGACCTTGCCCATGAATATGACGCGCATGCCCGCGGCTACGGTCGCCGCAGGGCTGGGTACGGAAGGGAACGGTCCCGCACTCCCCGTCGGCCTTCAGGTGCTCGGCGGTCAGCATCAGGACGCGGCGGTGCTGAGCGGCGCCTTGGCCCTGGAAAGAATCCTTGGCGGCCCCCTTCGGGCTGATCTCGCAGCCTTTTCTTAGGGTTGCCTTGGGGCTGCAACGGGGCAGGGGACGCGCTAGGGTTAGGGA
Organism: Candidatus Salivita marina; assembly: GCA_038144425.1. Taxonomy (GTDB): domain Bacteria; phylum Pseudomonadota; class Gammaproteobacteria; order Pseudomonadales; family Azotimanducaceae; genus Salivita; species Salivita marina. The sequence goes on from JAYQNS010000002.1 coordinate 317,316, forward strand.
TAGGGCTCGCACGGGGCGAGCGACTTTGGAGAGCAACGGTTATGTCTGCGACGGGTCAATGGAACGTCACCATCAACAGCCCCATGGGGGCTCAGCAGGGCACGCTGGATATCGCTGTGGACGGCGACACCCTCACGGGCACCATGGTAGGGCCGCAGGGAACGCTGGCCCTGGAAGAGGGCAAGGCGGACGGTGCGTCTCTCAGCTGGGCGGCGAACGTCACCTCCCCCATGCCCATCAAGCTAGAGTTCAGCGCCGAGGTGAACGGCGATGAAATCAGCGGCACGGTTAAGCTGGGCGCCTTTGGCAACGCAACCTTTTCGGGTAGCCGCGCCTAGGCCGCTTAGGTGCGAGGGGCCGGTCGGGCCTCTCGCAGCGTCTCTTTTAGCGCCACTCTGAGGGCGGCTTCCGTCGCCCTTCTCCCTTTGAGGCCCAGCGGTGCGCCGAGGCGCGCCCAGGGCGCGCCCAAGCACAGTCTTTCCGTGAGTGCTTGAAGCGCCAGCGTTGCCGGTCGCCCGGAGCTCTTGAGCGCTCTCTCTAGCTGGCAAAGCACACTCGCGCCCACCTCTTCTAGGACCACTTCCCCCTCAGCCACCGCGCGCAAGCGTGCTCAGCGGCTGCGGTGGGTCCCGGCTGCCCGGGAAGATGCTGTAGGAGGGTCGTTCGAAGCCCTGCGGTGATCGCTGGCCCGGTGGGGCCCAGGCGAAAGCGGAGTTCCTCCCGAAGAAGGGGGGCGGCGTTGAGCATCATTTGCTGCGCGGCTGGGCTTAGGGGTGCCGTCATCAAGACGCTTGGGGCGCCGCTGGCGTTTCCGGCGCGATGCCCTAGGCGCGCTAGGCGAAAGCCGCAGCGGTGCCAAAAGCGTACTAGGGCTTCGGTGGCGCCAAAGCTCACGGACAGAAAGGCGTAGCCCTGACTCGCGGCGCCGGCGCGGGCCGCTTCCACGAGGATCTTACCCTCTCCCCGGCCTCGCAGCTTCGCATCAATCGCCAGGCGCTGTACGCGGAGGCTTTTGAGGATGAGGGCTTCGACGAGCCCCAGCTGAGCGCCGAGGATGCTGGCCCCGTGATGCCCCGGCGGCCGGCGCTGTCCCTGCACTATGGCCTGAGCAAGGGCTCGGGATAGGCCCCCTTCGGGCTTCAGCAACAGTGCTCCGCGAAGCTGGCCGTCCCGGCCCAGGACCCACCGTTCGAGGGTGGGGTCGTCGAAGAGCTGAGCCAAGTCCCGAGGTCTTGCGCGGTAATGAGCGTCGCGCAGGCAGCGATAAAGGGCTGCCCAAGCCCCCTCGAGCGCCTCCGGTCCGAGGCGCTCCGGGCCCTCCGGGGCAAGCCAGGGGGCGATGCGGGTTTCCGGCGCGCTATAGACGGCATTGAGGGCCGCCTCCAGGGGGTCATCGGCGGCGAAGCGATGGGGCGTCTGCAGGGTCCAAACCGTTCCCTCCCGATAGCGCTCTCGAAAGGCGCTGAGGAAGCGCTGACGAAGGCCCTGCCCCGTTCCCTCGTAGCCCTCCGTCGTGGTGGCCAAAACAACCCGGGGAATAGCTTCGAGCAGGGCCGTTAGGGTTGGGAGGGGAAGGCCCGCGGCCTCATCAATCAGAAGGGCGCCGGGCAGGGGCCCTTCGCTGAGGAGAAGATCGGGGGGCGGTGGGGCAGCGGGCGTCCCTCGGCGGCGGCCACGCGACGAAGCATAGCCGTCGAATGGGGGTGGGGGCCCGTCACCGCCAGATCGGAGCGAGCAACGCGTGCGGCCAGCTGGCCGAGGAGCGTGGACTTGCCCCGGCCCCGGCCTCCGAGCACCAGCGCCGGTCGATGCCCTCGCCCCGTGAGCACCCGTTCGAGCCGATCCAAGGGCGCGTCGGCGGCTGGCGTTGCGTCTGGAGGGCTGGGGGGGGCTGGCGCTGCGGGCAAGTGGAGGTGGGGTACGTGCTCTCCCTGCAGCCTGTAGGCCCAGGGGGCCAGGCGCTGGCCGAGCCAGCGCTGGAACGGCGTAGCGCGGCACCGGGGCAGGTGAAGAACGAGCAGGCCTCCGGCGCGAAGGGTGCCGGCTAGAGCTGGTAGGCGCTCGGCAAAGTCGGGCGCCTCAGCGCTCACCCATAGCCCATCGGTCTCAAGTCCTAGGGCTTCCGTGAGGGGGCCTTGGCTTCGTGCAAGCACCTGCGCTCGCCGCCCTTCGTCGGGCCAGAGGGCCTCGAGCAGGGCATCCTGCGGTAGCGCGGAGGAGTTGAGCAGGAGGAGGCGATGGCGGCGCTCGGCCGCCTGCCGAAGGCCCTGCTCAAGGGTCCTTTGCCAGGCGGCAATAGGGCTCATGGGGAGGCTAGGGCAGCTGGATTCCGCCGCCGGGGCCGCCAAAGCCGCCGCCCGGGGCGCCCCCCATGGCACCGCCTGCGCCCCCTTGGCCAGGGATCACCAACCCGGAGGCGGCTTCCCGGCGCATTTCCTGAAGCTGGTTCAGCGTATCTTGCACCGCTTCCCCGGCTCGGGCGCCAAACTGACCTACGGCGTCTTCGAGCGTTTCCGCTTCGATTTCAAAGGAAATGGGAAGGCTGCCCCCCGGCGTCAACAGGGACGCCTGGCCCAAAAAACGCACGGGGCGGCTCGGGTCGTCTTCGCCAGTGGCGGCGACCGGGGTCAAGCGTTGGATCGTGCCGACCCGTCGGTCGGAAAAGACGTCCTCGCGATAGAGGTTCGCCCCGTCCATTTGGATGTCGTCTAGAGACTCGCTCATGGGGGCTCCTAAGCCTTAATCAGTGTGACCGCCATTCTGCCACGCTAGCCCTGAGGTTTGGCGGCAATGGCTTCGATTTCCACCACCGCCCCGGGGAGGAGAAGACCGGAAATCACCGTGGAGCGGGCCGGCGGCGCCTCCGGGAAGTAGCGCTGGTAGACCGCGTTATAGGCCGCCGCATCCTCGGGGCGGGTGAGGAAGGCGGTCACCTTCACCACGTCTGCCAGACTCGCCCCCGCCTCAGCGAGTACGGCCGAGAGATTCTCTAGCGCTTGCACCGTCTGGGCGGTCACGTCCTCGCCAGCGAGTTTCCGTTCGCTGTTAATGCCAAGCTGCCCGGAGCAGAAGATGAAGTCGCCGCTGATGATGGCTGGGGAGAGGGGAAGGCCAGGAGTGAGGGTGCCAACTACGGTGCGGGTCATGGTGCGTTCCTTTCCAAAGCGATGGGTTAGGTGCAGGCTACCGTTGCCTTCGCCCTTGGGAAAGCACTCATGTCCAGCCCCTTGATCATTCACGCCGGCCGCGCGGTGCGGGAACGCATTCTTCGGGATGGCTTTCGCTACGACGATTTCGACGTGGTGCTCGGCGCGGCCGGGGGGCCAAAGTGGCTGGTGCTCTATGGCCTCGATGCGGTGCTTGCCCCGGCCCTGGCCGCCGCTCCCCGGCCCCGAACGTTCATCGGCGCATCCGTGGGGGCCTGGCGCCTCGCCGCGTACCTTCAGGCGGACCCCCAGGGCGCGCTCGATCGCTTGCTTGCGCGCTACCGCGACCCGGCATTTTTTGCGGAAGCACGCCCCGATATGACCGCCCGTTTCGAGGCGGACGTGTCCGCCGTGCTGGGGCAGGCGGGCCTGGATTCGCTCGCCCAGGGCGCGCCGAATGCCCTCTTCGCCGTGGTCACGGCCTTTGGCCCCGGGCGGTGGAACTTGCCCTGGCGCCTCGCCCTCACGGCGCTGGGGAATGCGCTCCATTCTCGGTCCTTCGCCGAGGCCGGTGCCCTGGGCCTTGGGCACCGCGTGCTCGCCGGGCCGGCTCCCGCGCCGCCCTGGCTTCGCGCAGCGCTCCCGGGCACTGACCTCACCCTCCGCCCGGAGCAATGGCCGGCGGCGCTCTTGGCCACGGCGGCCGTGCCGGGCCTCATTCGCCCTGTGGAGGGCCTATTGCCTCGCGGCGCCCTGGGTATTGATGGGGGCATCGCGGACTACCATTTCGGCACCATCCCTCGCCACGACGGCTTCACCCTCTATCCGCATTTTTACCCCCACCTCGTGCCTGGGTGGTTCGACAAGCCCTTTACCCGCCGGCGGCTCGATCCCACCTCCGTGGATCATATGCTGTTGCTGGCGCCGTCCCCGGTCTTCGTGGCGGGCCTGCCCGGGGGCAAGATCCCCGATCGGAAAGATCCCCAGGCGCTTGGAGGGGCGGCCCTGGGGGCTCGCTGGGGTCAGGTAGCGGAGGCGTCCCGGGCGCTGGGAGACGCCTGGGCCGCGCTGACGGAAGGGGAGGGGCTGGGCCTAGCGCGAGCCCTTGCGTCCTGAGGGCGAGGGCGCCATGGTTTAGGCCATCGGGTCACAGGGGAGGGAGATCCCATGAGCATTGCCTATCAACGTTTTGTCATCGATGAGCTACCGAAGGGGCCCCTCGAGGAACGGCACTTTCGCCTCGAGGAGGGCGTGCTTCCGGCGCTGGAAGCGGGGCAGGTCGCCGTGCGGGTCATTCTGATCTCCCAGGATGCGGCCAACCGCGCTTGGCTCCAGGGCGCCACCTACCGGGGCGCGGTGCAAACTGGGGATGTAATGCCCAGCGGCGCCATCGCTGAGGTGCTGGCCTCGGAGGACTCGGCTTTCGCCCCGGGGGAACTGGTCTACGGCGATATCGGCTGGCAAAGCCACGCGATCATGGCGGGGGCCGCGCTCCGCAAGGTCGGCCCCCACCGCCCCCTGACCCATCACCTCTCCCTTTTGGGCGTCGCGGGAAAGACAGCCTACCACGGACTCTTCCAGGCCGCGGGCATTCATGCCGGGGAAACGCTCCTGGTGTCGGCGGCGGCAGGCTCCGTGGGCTCCCTCGTGGGTCAGCTCGGAAAGCTCAAAGGCGCACGGGTCATTGGTGTGGCCGGTGGTCCGGAAAAATGCGCTTGGGTTCGCGACACGCTGGGCTTTGATGAATGCCTTGATTACCGAGATGAGAGCCGACCCCTGCCGAAGGCCCTCGCGGCCGCGGCCCCAGGCGGCGTCGACGCGTATTTCGACAACACCGGTGGGCCCATTCTCCAGGCCGCGCTCTTTGCCATGCGAGAGCAGGGCCGCATCGCCTGCTGCGGCGCCGTGTCCATGTACGACGGCGCACCCCGCCCGGGCCCCGTGGGGGTGCCGGGGCTCATTGTGGTGAAGCGTCTCACCCTGAAGGGCTTTATCGTTTCTGACTACGCCCACCTGGATGCGGACGCTGAGCATGAACTTGCGCTTTGGGCGAAGCAGGGCCAGTTGCATATGGAAGAGGACATCCTCGAAGGGCTTGAAGCGGCGCCGCGGGGGCTGATTGGCCTTTTGGCAGGACACAATCGGGGCAAGCGCATGGTGCGCCTGGCCCATGATCCGGCTTAAGCATGTCTTCCTCAGCGCCCTGGGTGCTTCTAGCGCTGGCGGCGGCCGGCGGACTCATTTACCTCCTCCAGCCCGTGCTGGGGCCCTTCCTTTTTGCCGCATTGCTGGCCTATCTCGGCGATCCCCTCGCCGACCGGCTGGAGGCGCGGGGCTTGGGTCGCACCGGCGCCGTGGTGCTGGTATTTCTGGCCCTGAGCCTTGTCCTGACCCTCGGGCTTCTTGGATTCTTGCCCCTGTTGGTGGAGCAGCTGCGCGACCTTCTGCAGCGCCTTCCCCGGGCCCTGACGTGGCTGGAGTCCACGGCTCGGCCCTGGCTTGAGCACCGCTTCGGCCTTGCCCTGCCCAGCTTAGAGAGCGCCGAGGTCAATGCGCTGCTGCGGGAGCACTGGCAGTCCACAGGGGAATTAGCCGGGCAGGTGCTGCGCAGCGCCTTCGCCTCTGGGGCTGCGGTGCTGGGGACCCTGGCCACCTTGGCTCTGGTTCCCGTGGTGACCTTCTACCTGCTCCGTGACTGGGATCGTCTGATCGCGCAGGTCCAGGCCTTGCTGCCCCGCGATCTCGAACGGGTGCTCACACCCCTGGCGCGGGAGTGCGATGAGGTGATCGCGGCGTTCCTTCGAGGGCAGCTGCTGGTCATGCTGGCCCTAGGAACGCTCTATGCGGTGGGGCTCGCCCTCGTGGGTCTCGACTTTGCGCTGCTCATCGGCTTGGTGGCGGGGCTTGCAAGCCTCGTCCCCTACCTAGGACTGGCCGTGGGCCTCGTGCTTGCTGGAGGCGCGGCGCTGTTTCAGGGGGGCGATCCCCTCACGGCTCTCGCTGGGGTAGGGGCAGTCTTCGCCGTCGGCCAAACCCTGGAAGGCATGGTCCTGGTGCCCTGGCTTGTGGGCGATCGCATCGGCCTTCATCCCGTCGCCGTGATCTTTGCGGTGCTTGCTGGGGGGCAGCTGTTCGGTTTTACGGGGGTCTTGCTGGCCCTGCCGGTGGCCGCAGTGATCGCCGTGGCCCTGCGTCACGCCCACGAGCCCTACCTACGCAGCCGCTTCTACGGCGGCCGGCAGGACGAGGGGTCCTAGGCGGACCTCCCTAGGCGCCGGGCGGCAGCACGGGCCGAATCGTCGGCATGGATCGGGGGCCTATGGCCCAGCGGTGCAAGGCGTCGATGGAGTCGAAGCGGCACAGCCCTTCAAGCTGCTTCACGGTGACAGCCATGAGGTCGAAGTCCCCGGCGCGATGCCGTTCCAGGGCCTGCTGTGGGGTAATCCAACAGCTATCGTCCAGTTCCTTGTCATCGTGGAGCCCAACCTGCTGCGGCGGCGCCTCGGCTATGAAGAAGCGCGTATCGAAGCGCCGGGGCCGGCCCAGGGGCGTGACCCATCGGTTGTAGAAATGCACCCGGTCGCAGGCGAGGGTTAGCCCTTCCTGCTTGCACAGAGTTTCGAGATCCAGCGTGCCATCGTGAATGGCGTGGCGGTAGGCCTCAAAGCGCTCTCGCTTCTCCCCTTCGAGGGTGACCAGCTGGCCAAGATTGTTGTAGGCCAGCAGCACCCCCGCTTCCTCGAAGGTTTCCCGAATCGCTGCAATCCAAAAGCCTCGCCACTCATGGCCGATGGCGTCGAGTTGTGGTTGCTGGGCTTCGCTGGGCCCGGTGCGATAGGGGTCGTAGGCATGGAGGTGGTCGTCTCCCTCCACCCGGCCCCCGGGAAAGACATACATGCCGCCGGCAAAGGCGGAGCCCATGGTGCGCCGAAGCATGAACAGCTCCAGGCCCTGGGGGGCGCTGTCCCGGGCCAGGATGATAGTGGCCGCGGGGCGAATCGGTTGAACCGGTTTGCTCATGAAACTCCCTCCTCTCTCTAAGATGATACACGGCTTGGTCCCAAGCTATGCTGTGGGCGGAACATCAGCCTTGGGGAGACGTGGGATGAGTGTAGGGGGATTAAACGCCGGGCAGCTGGCGCGCATCGAGCAACATCTAGCCAGCCGATATATCGATCAGGGAAAGCTTGCGGGGACGCTGACGGCGGTCTGGCGCCGCGGCGAGCTGGCCTATCTGAAGCCCCAGGGGCAGCGGGATTTGGCCTCCGGCGCGCCCATGATGGAAGACACCATTTTCCGCATCTACTCCATGTCCAAGCCCATCACCTCCGTAGCGTTGATGATGCTCTATGAGCGCGGGGTCTTTCAGCTTGGCGATCCCGTCCATCGTTGGATTCCTGAGTGGGCCGAGCAGCGGGTTTATGTATCCGGGATCTACCCCCACTTCCAGACTCGCCCCGTGGACCGACCCATGACGGTGAAGGATTTGCTGACCCACATGAGCGGCCTGACCTACGATTTTATGGCCGCTACGAATGTGGATGCGGCTTATCGCAAGGTAGGGCTACGGCTCCAGGGGTCAGGGCTGACCCTTGATACCTTCGCCGAGCGCCTCGCGCCCCTGCCCTTGCTGTTCACGCCCGGGTCCTCCTGGAACTACTCCTTCGCGACGGACGTCTGCGGGTTGCTCGTTCAGCGCATGAGCGGCCTGCCTTTGGACCAGTTCCTTCAGCAGGAAATCTTCGGGCCTCTGAAGATGGGGGATACGGGCTTCTCCGTGCCTGAGTCAGAACGGCACCGCTTTGCCTCCAATTACGAGCGCGCCCCGGATCGGAGCCTCCGTTGCATCGACGAGGCAAGCACGAGCCCCTTTTGCCAACCGGCAACTTTTTTCTCCGGCGGTGGGGGGCTCCTGTCCACGGCACACGATTACCTGCGCTTTTGTCGCATGCTGCTCGGGGGCGGCACGCTGGAGGGCGCGCGTATTATCGGGCCTAAGACCCTGGCGCTGATGGGGACGAACCACCTGCCGGACGGGGGTGATCTTACGGCCTGGGCCCAGGGCAGCTTTAGCGAGACCACCTATGAGGGGATTGGCTTCGGCCTCGGCTTTGCCGTGAACCTAGGCATGGCGGCGACGAGCGCCGTGGGGACGGAAGGGGAGCTGTTCTGGGGCGGCGCCGCGAGCACGATCTTCTGGGTGGACCCGAGGGAAGATCTTGCATGCGTATTCCTGACCCAGCTCATGCCCTCGGGGACCTACAATTTCCGAGGGCAGCTGAAGGCCATGGTTTACGGCGCTATTGAGCCCTAGAAACCATGGAAGGAGACGATTTCGTCCACGGGCACGCGCTCGCTGCGGAAGCCTGCAATGGGATGGCTTTCGTCTTCATAGCCGATGGCCACGCCGCAGAAAAGCATTTCGTTATCGGGGATGGCTAGGGCCCTCACCACCGTGGGGGTCCACACGGCCCAGGCTTCCTGGGCCGCGGTGTGAAGCCCGTGCTCCCGGGCGAGTAGCATGATGGATTGCATGAACATGCCGCAGTCGGACCATTGCCCCTCCTGCATTTGCCGATCCATAGTGAAGAACAGTGCCGCCGGCGCGCCAAAAAAGGCGTAGTTCCGGGCGAACCAGGTGAGGCGCGCGGCCTTGTCTTCCCGGGGGATGCCGAGGGCTGCGTACATGCCTTCCCCAACTTGGAAACGCCGGGTTTTATAGGGCTCGGTGAGCTCCGGAGGATAGATGTGGTATTCCGCGCCTTCGCCTCGGGGCGTGGTTTTCATCTTCTCCTGGACCTCATCCACGATGGCCTGCTGCACCGCGCCGGTGACCGCGTAGACACGCCAGGGCTGGAGATTGCCGCCGGAGGGGGCCCGAAGGGCGGCGGTCAGAATGTCCCTAAGGAGCGCCTCGGAAACGGGCGTGTTCTTGAAGGCGCGGCAGGTTTTCCGTGTGGCTAGAGCCTCAGAAACGTTCATGGTGGTCTCCCCCGGTGCATGAGATCACAAGTATACGAGCTTGCGTCCCTGGGCGCCCCCGGGCATAAGGCGATCATGGCGACGCTCACCGCGTTTCTATTTTGGGTGCTGCTGAGTGCCGCCGGGGGTAAGACCCTGCGCGGGCAGACGCTCACGCTTTGGGAACGGCTCGCGCTGGGCGCAGAGGGCGCAGTCGTCGCCCTCCTGCTGATGCCAGCCTGGCGGGGCCTAGCCCTGGGGGCCGCGTCGCTTCTGTGGCTGGCCTATGCCGCCTATTTGCTTCGCGCCTGGCGAAGAGACGCCGCAGGGGTCTGTCCTTGTGGGGATTGGATGCCGCTGAGGCTTGGGCCCCTGGTGATCGGGCGGGCGCTTGCACTGGCGGCGCTGGCGGCTCTCGCTGCGGTGCACGGGGGCGCGGAGCCCCGGGGGCTCGCGTTGCTGCCTGGCCTGGGCTGGGCCCTGGTCTATGCTCTTGCCCTGGGGCTGATCGCGACGATGCAGCTGCGTGGGGCCCTGGCGGAGGAGGGACGGAACGGATGAAGACTCTAGTCGCTATTTACGGCATGGTGGCCCTGACGATGCTCGCGTTTAGTCCCGGGGCGATGGCTGCTGCGCGGGCGGACTACGCGCTCCCCAGCCTCGCCATTCAGGAGGCCCTGCGGGACGGCACCCTCGAACGGCGTATCGAACAGCTGTTGCCGTCGCTGATGCGTCGGGCAGGGATCGACGTTTGGCTTCTGATTGCCCGGGAATATAACGACGATCCGGTACTGCAAACCTTCCTGCCCGCGCGCTGGCCCACGGCGCGACGACGCACAATTTTGCTGATTCACGATCGCGGGCCCGAAGCGGGGCTCGAGACCTTGGCCTTTGCCCGATACCCCGTGGGTCGCTTCAAGGCGGCCTGGGATCCGGAGGCCGAGCCCGATCAGTGGGCTGCCCTCGCGGCCAAGCTTGAGGCGCTTGATCCCCGGGTGGTGGCGGTGAATCGCTCGGAAAGCTTCGCCCTTGCTGACGGGCTGAGCAGCACGGAATACACGCAGCTTGCGGCGGCCCTAAGTCCGGCGCTACGGGGTCGGCTGGTCAGCGCCGAGCCCCTTGCCGTGGGTTGGCTTGAGACCCGTCTGCCAGAGGAGCGGGCTCGGCACGCAGAAGCCGTTGCGCTGGCCCATGCACTGCTTGCGGAGGGTCTATCGTCAGCCGTGGTGACGCCCGGAGTCACTCGAACCGATGAGCTGGCCTGGTGGTTACTGGAAGCGCTTCGGGATCGGGGCCTGACCAGCTGGTTCCACCCGAGCGTTTCCGTACAGCGCGCCGGGGTGGTGGATGAGAGCGGGGAGGCGAAGAGCCTTTACAACGTCGTGATCCAGCCCAGTGATTTGGTGCACGTGGATTTTGGCTTGCGTTACCTGGGGCTCTACACGGATACGCAGCAAATGGCCTACGTCCTGCCGCCGGGAACGGACGCCGCGCCGCCCTGGCTCGCGGCGGCCATGGCGCGGGGTAATCGCCTGCAGGACCTCCTAACGAACGCCTTTATTGCTGGGCAGAGCGGCAACGCGGTGCTGCGAGCGGCTCTGGGGGCCGCCCGGGCCGAAGGCCTCGGCGGTGCTATCTACACCCATCCCCTGGGGCTTCACGGCCATGCGGCGGGGCCGACCATCGGCATGTGGGATCAGCAGGGCGGGGTACCGGGGTCCGGGGATTACCCTCTCTATCCGAATACGGCCTATGCCATCGAGCTCTATGCCAGCTACGCCCCGCCGCCCTGGGGTGGGCAGCGGGTGCGTATCAAGTTGGAAGAAGATGCGTTCTTTGATGGGGAAAGGGTCACCTACCTGGCTGGTCGGCAGACGGCTTTCCACTTGATTCGGTCCCCTTAGGAAAGGACCTGGCCCTCAAATTCCCGGGGCTTGCCCTGCAGCCTCGCGAGGCCGTTCAGGAAGTCCTCGAGAATCAGATAGAGCGATGGCACGAGGAACAGAGTAATCACCGTCGCAAAGAGCACGCCGAAGGCTAGGGAGATGGCCATGGGGATCACGAAGGCCGTCGCCCAGTTAGAGTCGGCAATCAGCGGCGCAAGACCGATGAAGGTGGTGGTGGAGGTGAGCATGATGGCCCTAAAGCGCACCACCCCCGCCCGCGCCACCGCATCCCACAGGGCGACCCCAGCCCGGCGCTGGCGATTGATGTAATCCACGAGCACCAGGGAGGCGTTCACCACGACGCCAGAGAGGGCCACCATGCCGAGCATGGAGAAGAACACCAGGGGCTCCCCCATCAGGTAATGTCCCGTGATGGCCCCGATGGCGCCGAAGGGAATCACGCTCATGATCACCAGGGGCTGAAGGTAGCTCTTCAGGGGGATGGCCAGTAGGGCAAAGATGATCATCATGGACAGGAGAAAGCCCTGCCCAAGGCTCGCGAAGGAGGAGGCACGCTCCTCTTGCTCTCCTCCCAGGCCTACGCTGACCCCGGGGTAGGCGGCCAGCAGGTCGGGCATCCGCGTCTTATTGATGGCGGCGATGATCTTCTCCGGGGTGGTCTGAGCCCGGTTCACCTCGGCGGTGACGTTAACGATGCGCTGCCCGTTCTTTCGAAGGATGCGGGAGAAGCCGCGCCCAAGATCCATGGTGGCGACGGTGCTAAAGGGAACCTCCGCGCCATCGGCGGTGCGAATGCGCATAGCTTCCAGGTTGCCGATGGAGCGTCGCTCCGCTTCGGGGTAGCGAACCATCACCCGCACGTCGTCCACGCCGCGCTGAACCCGCTGCACTTCTAGGCCGTAGAAGGCTTGGCGTACCTGGCTGGCCAAGTCGTTCATGGTCAGCCCCAAGGCCCGTCCTTCCTCCGTCAAGGCTAGCTTGATTTCCTGCTTTCCAGCGCGGAAGGAGTCGGTGATGTCGTACACCCCGTTATAGCGGGCGAGCTCCCCCCGGAGGGTGGCGGCGAAGCGCCGAAGTTCGTCTACGTCGCGGCCCGTCAGCTCGAAGTTGATGGCCTCCCCGGTGGTAAAAGCCGCTGCGCTGAAGGACAGCTCGACCGCATCGGGGATCGGGCCCGTGAGTTCGCGCCAGCGCTGGGTCATGGCGCTAATGGAAACTCCTTCCCGTTCCTTAAAGGGCGGCAGGGCAAGGGCGACCTCGGCAAAGTGGCTTTGCCCAGGACCACCGCTTCGCTGGGGGCCACCGCCCCGTCCGATTTGGGTGCCAATGGAGGTCAGGGAGTGCTGAACCAGCGTCGGTGCATCGGCTGGGCGGGGGGCGTCGAACTCCTCCCGCAACGCTTCTGCGGCGCGCTCGAGCTGGGCCACGGCCCGGGAGGTGACCTCCACGGGGACGCCCTCGGGCATGGTGAGGGTTGCGTAGATTCGGTCCCCTTCCACCGAAGGGAAAAACTGGAAGCTGACCCGACCGCTGGCGATGAGGCCCCCGGCGATGATGAGGGCGCCCAGGGCAAGGGCTGCGGTGTTGTAACGCCCCCGCATACTCTTCTCCAGCAGGGGCCGATAGCGCGTCTCCGCGAAGCGCTCGAGCCCTTCCTGGAGTCGGCTTTGGAAGCGAATCCACCCTTGGATGAGGGCTGTTTTCTCGAACAGATACCCTGAAGTTTTCCGGTGCCGTAGGTGCACAGGGAGAATGAGTTGGCTTTCAATGATGGAAAACACTAGGGCGATGATGACCACGTAACCGATTACGGAGAAAAAATCCCCGATGCGCCCGCCTCCCAGGATGAGAGGTAGGAAGGTGGCCATGGTGGTGAGAACCCCGAAGATCACGGGGATAGACACCTCAAAGGTTCCCTCGATAGCGGCGTGGCGCCGGTCTTCATGCTCCAGTTCGTGGGCGTAGATGCGCTCGCCAACCACAATTGCATCATCGACCACGATACCGAGAACAAGGATAAAGGCCATCACGGTGAGAGAAGAAATGGAGATATCGAAGAAGGGGAATAGCATGATCGCCCCGAGTAGGGCGATGGGGATGCCCGCGGCGACCCAAAGGGCAAGGCGAAAGCGCAGGAAGAGGGCGAGAATAATCAACACCAGCACGAGGCCGTTGCGAGCATTTTCCGTGAGCGTATCAAGGCGCACGCGTAGCTCTTCCGACTCTTCCTGCCAGATCACCAGATCGAGGCCGTTGGGCAGCTCCGCTCGGGCCCGTTCTAGGTAGGCCTCGAGGGTCTGCGCCATTTCGATGATGTCCTCATCACCAACGCGGAACACTTTCACCATTACTGCGGGGGTCCCATTGAAGCGGGCGAGGAGATCCCCCTCCTCAAAGCCATCGGTGATCGTCGCGACATCCCGAAGCAGCACCCGGGTGCCGTCGGAGCGCGTAAGCACCACCACATTCTCAAGCTCAATGCCCCGGTAGGCTTGGCCTTCGGTGCGCACGAGGATGTCGCCGCCCTCCGTTTTGATCGTGCCGCCCGGCATGTCCACGGAGGTGCGGCGCACCGCATCGGCGACCTGCGCCAAGGTGAGGCCATGGCGACGGAGAGTTGCCTCGGAGACTTCGATGGAGATCTCGAAGGGGCGCGTATAGACCAAGTCCGCCTGGGAAATGCCGGGAAGATTGACGATGTCGTCGCGGAGCTGTTGCCCAAGCAGCTTCAGGGTTCGCTCGTCGGCGTTCCCTGTGAGCATGATCTGCATCACGCCGCCGCGGAAGAGAAATTTGGTGGTAACAGGCTTCTCGGTCTCCGTAGGCAGGGTGTTGATGCCGTCCACCTGGCTTTTGATGTCGTTGGCCACGGAGGCGGAATCGAAGCCGTCCGTAACCTCAACGGCGACGGAGCACACCCCTTCGCTGGCCGTTGTATTTACCTTGTCGATGCCTTGGATCGACTCGATGGCTTCTTCGATGCGGATGCAGACGCCTCGCTCCACCTCCTCCGGGGAGGCGCCGAGGTAGGGCACGGTGACGCTTACTACATCCGGGTCAACGTTCGGAAACTCCTCCTGGTGCGTGGTAAAGAGCGACATGATCCCCCCTGCCAGGAGGATGAACATCAGGAGGTTCGCGGCAACGACATTATCGACGAACCAGGTAATGACGCCCTTCATTGCGTCGCGCCCCCTTGCTCAAGAGGCTGCACGCGCATGCCTTCTACCACGGTTTGGAGCGGAGAGAGGCAAACCCGTTCACCGGCGGCCAAGCCTGCCTGTATCAGAACGTCGTCCTCAAAGAAGCGTAGGGGCGTCACGGGGCGCAGCTCGAGGCGATCATCTTTATCGACCACGATGACCTGGTTGCCTTCGCGCAGCACGGAGCGGGGGAGGGTCACGATGTCCTGAGCGAGGGTGCCGTCGATGGTAGCGGACACAAATAGCCCCAGGGGCAGGGCTGGCTGAGGGCGTTCCACCCGAGCCACGAGATGAACCATGCGGGAGCGGGGGTCAAGCTCTCCCTCGGCACGGAGAATGCGACCCTCCCAGCGCTGCTCAACGCCCCCGAAGGACGCGCTTAGGGTGACCTGAGGGGCCTGCTCGTGATCAAAGCGCCGCCCCAGTTGAAAGCCGAGGAAGGCGAGCTGCTCGTCAGCGATGGGCAGGCGTACCTCCATGGCGTCGGTAGCGTAGAGCCGGGCGATCTCGCTTCCGCGGCGCACAAATTGCCCCACATCAATATTTTCCTGGCGTACGATCCCATCGAAGGGAGCCCGCAGCACGGTGCGCTCTAGATCCCGCTTTGCCCGGGCCACGGCGCTCTCCCCCGCACGAAGGCCGGCCTCGGCCACGCGCAGCCGCCGCTCCGCACTTTCCAGCGCGGAGCGGCTTACTAGACGCTTATCGAGGAGAGGCTTAAGGCGGTCGTATTCAAAGCGGGCATTGGCCAGCTCGGCGGCGGCTTGGTCTCGGGATGCCTCGGCGCTTTCCAGGGCCAGGCCGGGATCGGTCGCGTCTAGGCGAAGGAGCGGCGCTCCGGCCTGAAAGGTGCCGCCGGAAACCATGGCTTCGCTTACCCACTCGATGCGTCCATCCACCTCCACCACAAGTGCGCTCTCCGTGCGTGGCATGACGGAACCCTGGCTGCGCACCTTTAGGCGCTGAGGGGTTGGCGTCACGGTAGTGACCCGTACCGCAGGCGCCACGGCCTCGGGGCTTTCCGCCGAGAGGGTCGGCGCCGTGGCGACTAGGCCGGCGGCGCCGATAAGGGCAGCGATCACGATGAGGATTGGGGTGGCAAAGCGCTTCATGAAAATAAACCTCGAGGTGGGGGCGTGGGGAGGAGCGCGCTGACATCGCAGGTCGCGCCGGCGTCGCAGAGGGCCGTCCGGAGGTGATGCCGAGTCAGTTGGGTGAGGGCCTGGAGGGCATGCCGGGCGTTGCGGCGATTACGACCTTCAAGGGCCTGGTCGAGGTCCCAGAGCAAGGCTTTGACTGCCACTAGGGACGCCTCATCAGGTTCGGGAAGGCGGGGCCAGAGCCGTTCCAGAAGCTGCATGCGCAGCCCGTTAGCGATGAGCCGCATGGGCAGGTTGCCGCACTCCCGGAGCATGGCCTGGCTGAGGGCGAGGCGCGCCGTCAGAAGGTTAGGATCGCCGGCGGATAGGGCGAGAAACCGTGAGATGTGCTCTCTAACCGCTGCGATGCTGGTTTCCGAGCCCTGGGCGAGGAGCTGGTCG
The DNA here is from genome assembly GCA_038144425.1 of Candidatus Salivita marina. Lineage (GTDB taxonomy): Bacteria > Pseudomonadota > Gammaproteobacteria > Pseudomonadales > Azotimanducaceae > Salivita > Salivita marina. The sequence continues at coordinate 333,074 of JAYQNS010000002.1, forward strand.
CAGGCGTCCCCGACGAGGAGCTCGAGCACCTTCAGGCACTGGTCCACAAGCTCCGCGTCGGGCACGGGGTGGAGGTCTAGAAGGGGGCCGAGCACATCAAGGTTCGCCTCATCGACGGCTGCGACCCGGGATCCGCCCCGGGCGCTTTTCGTCAGCCCAAGGGTTTCAAGCTTCCGAAGGGCCTCCCGAACGGCGCCGCGGCCCGTTTCAAAGCGCAGGGCGAGCTCCCGCTCCGAGGGTAGACGTTCTCCCGGGCGATATTGACCCGTAAGCACCTCATGGCGAAGGGTGCTGAAGATGTCTTCCGTGCGGGTGGCGTGGGGGGTGGTCATGGCGCGCCTGCGTTGTCGGGGGGACCAAGGGTACGGGCCTTTAGGTCGGTCCGCAATGGCCAGTCCAAATTGGTAGTACCAAATTTCCCCGAGGGGTCCCTAGGTTTGCGGCCCGTTTCCCCCTAGGCTAGGGATTCGGGCCTCCAAGGGAGGTGTCTAGGGATGGCGCCGGGAGCCACAACCGCCATGAATCGAGTGCGCTTTCCCCTCGGGGCCATCGTTTATCACCATAAGCAGGGGTACCGGGGCGTGATCTTTGGCGTTGACGCGGAGTTCGCCCTGTCCGACGAATGGTATGATCGGGTGGCTCAAAGCCGCCCGCCGAAGGATGCGCCCTGGTATCACGTGCTGGTCCATGGCAGCAGTAAAACCACCTACGTCGCGGAGCGCAACCTGGTCCCCGCAGCGGATCGGGGACCCATCGAGCACCCCCTCTTAGACACCTTCTTTACCCATCTTGAAGGCGGGGCCTATGCCCCGAAGGGGCTGCATTAGAGGAGAGTCCCGAAGGGGTGGGCAGCGTCCGGTAAGCCCTTTTGGGTGAAATTCCGGGTATCTACATCTACAGCGCCTAGGGTGGTCGCCGGGCCAGCATTGGCGCGGCATTGCGCCCAGCTAGGGCATGTTCTGTGTATCTACACGAACGCGAAAGCGTCTGCTTAAAAAACCCACCCTAATACCAACTTCCGGTCTCAGAGCGGCCTGGATTTCCACTTAGAACTTAGATCTACACCCATAGGGGGCACCAAAACCCACTTCAATTGACGCCAAGTATCACCATAAAAATTGGTGCAAAAGGGCTTTCCCCGGAAGGGCGCGATAAACCAAAGGAAAGCCCCGAAGGCGCGACCCTCCGTCCCTCGCTAGGGCAGCTCGGGGTCGATCGTTAGGGTGCCGGTATCGGTAGTGAAGGGCCCGATAGCGCCCTCCAGCGCTTTCCCCGAGAGGCTAAGGGCTAAGCGATAGGGCGCGCCGGCTGCCTCTGCGGCGCAGGCAAGCACGGTCCCAAGGGGGTTCCCTGAGCCATCCCGCACCGCCTCGCCTACCGGTAGTGCCGCGGTGCTTTCGCCGCGGTAAAGGCGCCGCTTCGGCTGCCCACGGTAGTGAAGTCGGGCCACGATTTCCTGGCCGAGGTAACAGCCCTTCTTGAAGTCCACGGCGCCGATGCGGTCAAGGTTGAAGCCCTGGGGCACGTCCTTTTCGCTGTGGTCGGCGGTGAAGGGCAGGCGCCCCGCGGCGAGCGTTCGGGCGAGCCACGGGCTTTCCGGGCCGGGCTTGATGCCCTCGCGTGCGCACCAGCGGGCCAGGGTGGTGTCTTCTCCCCAAAGCTCTCTATCTCCCGCTGGCGGCTGTACCCAGATCAGCCCATCGGCCGCCGGGGTGGTCGTTCCCGGGGCAAGGGGAGGCAGGGCCCTGAGCCCGTCTGAGGGTAGGGCCAGACCTTGTGCCTCGCCGGTGCGCAGGGCGCATTTCGCAAAGCGTAGATAGGGCTCGAGAAAAGCGCTCACGGGGGCAACCAGCGTTTCATGGAGCCGAAGGGTGAGGGCCTCCGCCGTTCCCCAGACCAGGAAAGTTGCGAGCACCTGGCCCTGTCGATTGCACAGCGCGCCTTCTAGGGCCTGCGTGCCGTCCAGGCGTCGCGTATCGCAGGTGCCGTAGCCCTGGAAAAAGGAAGCGGCATCCGCGCCCTCCAGGTGAAGCAGGACAAAGTGTTCTAGGCGGGAGGCCTGGGCCGGCGGTTGGCGGTGCGCGTCCATGGAGGAGCCCCCTAATCATGACGTTGTTCGTGAGACACTATTGCGGTCCTCCGGTTCTGGTTCAAGAGTTCCGGTAAGCTTTGCCGCCCCTAGGGCTCATCATAAGGAGCGCGCCATGTCCGATCACGACGCCGCCTCGCAGGACGCCGCCCTGAGCGCCGCGCGCCTGCACTGGCGCAGCCGACGGGGGCTTCGGGAGCTCGATTTGCTTTTTCTCCCCTTTGTGGAGGAGGCCTACGGGACCTTGCCCTCCGCGGAGCAGCTGGCCTACCAGCGCTTGCTCGCCGAGGAGGACACGGAGCTTCTGCTATGGATGACCGGGCGAGCAGCGCCTCTCGATCCTGAGCTTAGCGGGATCGTGGCAAAGATTCGGGCCCATGCTGGGGCAATCGACAGCTAAGGGGATGCACGGCTTCGGCGCCCTTCCTTTAGGGGAACATGCCCTTGGGCCCGCTCCAAGCCAAGCCTGGCTCCAAGGGGGTTTTTATCTTTTAACGCTGGGTACGGCGGCCACCATCGCGGTGGAGGGATCGCGTCTTGCCATGGTGCTGGGACTGGTCGCGGGGGCCGTGCTTCGGGCCTGGGGGCCCCGCCAGTGGCAATCGCCGCGTGCCTACCGCCGGGACGATCGCGGCGTTGCCCTTTGCCTTCCTCGGCGCCACTGGGTTCGGCTTGAAGCCTTGACGCTGACGGGCTACGCCCCGGTCTACCTCTGGCTCCGTTGGCGGGCGCCCTCAGGGCGCCGGGGCAGTGCGCTGCTATGGCGGGGCAGCCTGCCTGAGCCCCTCTATCGCGCCTTCGTGCGTCAGCACCGACGCTTTCCTGCAATTTCGTTGTTTTAGGTACGCCAGCGGTGGGAGGCGAGGGCGTCGAGACGCAGCGGTGACGGGGAGAGCACCGTATCCCGGGGCGCTTCGGAGCACGCGGGATAATCCTTGTTGTAGTGCAGGCCCCGGCTTTCCTTTCTCGCGAGCGCCCCTTCGATAATCAGTTCCGCCACCAGGGCAAGGTTTCGTAGCTCGAGCAGATCGCCGCTAATGCGGTGATGGGCGTAGTACTCATGAATCTCTCGCCTGAGCATTTTGATCCGGTGTTGGGCGCGTTCGAGGCGCTTGTCCGTCCGGACGATGCCAACGTAATCCCACATGAATCGCCGCAGCTCCTCCCAATTGTGGGAAATCACCACGTCTTCATCGGAGTCCGTCACCCGGCTTTCGTCCCAGGACGGGAGCGCGGTCTCCGTTTCCGGCGCGTTTTCTAGCCGTCGGGCGATGTCCTCCGCGGCTGCCTTAGCAAAGACGATGCATTCCAGGAGCGAATTGCTCGCCATGCGATTGGCGCCGTGAAGCCCGGTGAATGCGCACTCTCCAACGGCGTAAAGCTGGGGCACGTCGGTGCGTCCCCGGGCGTCCGTGACCAGGCCACCACAGGTGTAATGAGCCGCAGGCACCACGGGAATGGGGGCTTTTGTGACATCGATTCCCAGTTCTAGGCATCGGGCAAAGATGTTCGGAAAGTGGTGCTTTAGGCGCTCGGGAGGCAGGTGGGTGACGTCTAGATAAAGGCAGTCGGCGCCCAGCCGTTTCATTTCGTGGTCGATGGCGCGGGCCACTACGTCCCGGGGCGCGAGCTCGGCCTGAGGGTGAAAGCGATCCATGAAGCGCTCCCCGCTGGGAAGCCGTAATAGGCCACCCTCGCCGCGGAGAGCCTCCGTGATCAGGAAGCTTTTGGCCTCCGGGTGATACAGGCAGGTGGGGTGGAACTGATTGAATTCCATATTCGCGACGCGGCAGCCCCCCCGCCAGCCCATGGCGATGCCATCCCCCGTGGCCCCGTCGGGATTGGAGGTATAGAGGTAGACCTTACTCGCGCCTCCCGTTGCCAGTACCGTATGCGTTGCGTGGAAGGTTTCCACCTGTTCGGTCAGGGTGTTGAGGACGTAGGCGCCGACGCAGCCTGACCCCGGGAGGTTTAGCTTTTCACGGACCAAAAGATCCACCGCGAGGTGATCCTCGAACACCGTGAGCCGGGGGCGGCGCTGAGCTTCGGCCAGGAGACTGTCCTCCACGGCCCGCCCCGTGGCATCGGCGGCGTGCACAATGCGGCGATGGCTGTGCCCACCTTCCTGGGTGAGGTGATAGGGAGCAGCGTCGTCCGAGCCCTGCTCTCGGTCGAAGGCCACGCCCCGGGCAGCGAGCCAGGCGATGGCCGCAGGCCCCCCTTCCACCACTTGCCGCACGATGTCGGGATGGCACAGCCCCGCACCGGCGGCGAGCGTGTCCTGGACGTGATGGTCGATGTGGTCATCGCCGTCGAGCACGGCTGCGATGCCCCCTGAGCCCAAGGGGTCGCGCCCGCCGCCAGCGGTCCCTTGGAAAGCAGGGCGACGGAAAGGTGCTCGGGAAGGGCCAGGGCCGTGGCAAGGCCCGCGGCGCCACTGCCGAGGATCAAGACATCGAAGCGGTGCTGCGCACTCATGGCGTGGTCTTTATGGTGTTGCGCTCCCTGGAGCCGAGGGCCGAGTATACGCGCCTGGGCAGGGCAGCCCACGGGAACTTTCCAGCCTAGGGAGGGTCTAGCAAGGGTGGATCAGGAAACGGAGCTGAGGCCCATGGCCCAAACCGCCTCATCGCTGGATGCCTCCGCCGAAGCACTGGCCGCGCAGGGGGAAGACCAGGCCCTGCTGGCCCGGGCCCTCGCGGGCGATCTTCAGGCGTTCGACCTGCTGGCCTTGAAATACCGGCCCCGTTTAAAGCAGCTGGTGCTGCGCACGGTACGCAGCGAAGATGACGCCGATGACGTGGTGCAGGATGCTTTGCTTCGTGCCTACCGTGCCCTCGCTAGCTTCCGAGGGGATGCTCAGTTCTATACCTGGCTCTGCCGCATAGCGATTAACGTGGCAAAGACCCATGTCACCCACCCTTCCCGGCGCGTCATGAGCGATGAGCCCGTGGATGAGGCCTCGCCCCAGCTTACCCAGCTGGGCCCCGAGCATGACCTGGCGTCGGAGCAGCTTCAGCGCGTGATTTTCCACGCCCTGGAGGCGCTTCCCGAGCCGCTTCGTACGGCGCTTACCCTGCGCGAGTTCGAAGGGCACAGCTACGAAGAGATCAGCCATTTAATGGGCACCCCCGTGGGCACCGTGCGGTCCCGGATTTTTCGCGCCCGGGAAGCGCTCGATGCGGCCATCGCGCCGCTGCTGGAGGAAAGCGGGCTATGAACGACGATCAGAAACGCGAGGCTCGGCTGCGTCAGGCGCTGTCGGCGCTCGTGGATGGGGAAGCGCATGAGCTCGAGGTCAGCCAGGTGCTGGCGAAGGCTAGGGGGCACGATGAGGTCAAGGCCCGGTGGGCTCGCTACCAGCTCGTCAGTGCGGCGCTTAAGTCCCGAGGCGCGGCGCAAGGGAGCGCAGCGATCGACGCGTCTCCCGCCACGGAAGCGAAGACCTTGCCGGCCGCAGCGCCCCTTCGCCGCGGGTTCGGCTGGGGGAGCTTTGCGTTGGCAGCCTCCCTCACCTTAGCGCTCGTCATGGTGCTGCGCACCGTCGGCCCGAGCCCTGAGCCCGCACCCGTGCTGGCGGCCCTCACTCCAACGCCTGCCCCTTTCCTGGCCGTGCCGCTGCGGCCCGTGGCCCTTGGGGGGGAGGGAGCATCCGGGGGCGCCGCGGTTCGGATCACCATGCCCCGGGCCTGGGCGTCTTCGGGAGAGCTGGGCCCTGGCGCGGCCCGCCACCTGCAAACGCTGATGCGGCGCCACGCGGAATTGAATTTGCTCGATAGCGCTGGGTCCCTGGTGCCCGCGGTGCGCTTGGTTGCCCACTCCGAGGCCCCGTGAAAGCTCCCGCCCTCGCCTGGCTGATGGTTGTGCTGGCGGGGCCCGCTGCCTCTGCCGGTGCCCCCGGCAGCGGGCAGGCATGGCTCGAGGCCATGACCGCGGCTCTTCGAGCCCACGCCTATGAGGGGCTCTTGAGCTATGCCCGGGAGGACGGCGTAACGGAGCTCCGGCTGATTCATGGGCATCACGGGTCAGCCATTTACGAGCGTCTGTCTCGGCTGGATGGGGAGGGTAAGGAACTCCTGCGCCGCGGAGACGAGGTCTATTTTCTCGGTGCTCAGGACGAGACCCTTCCCGAGGCTGCCCTACCCCTGGTGCAGCATCCGGTCGCCAATTTCGATGCGATTCCCGATAGCTACGAGGTGCACCTCGGTGCTCAGGTGACGGTGGGGGGGCGGAAGGCGCAGCAGGTGCGGGTAGATCCGCGAGACAGCTTCCGATTTGCCTATCATCTTTGGCTTGATGCGGAGACGGCGCTACCCCTTCGCCTCACCATGAATCATCCCCAGGGCGCGCCGGTGGAGGTCATGCAATTTCGGGCGTTGGCGGTGGGAGAAGAGCCCCCGGAGGCCGCCTTTAAGGTTCCCGCTGGCGCGCCCCATCAGCATCCCCTTGCCCCGGCCTTTTCCCCGGAGGCTCAAGCGGCGAGCCGGCTCACGCTCCGGCGGGTGCCCTGGCGCCTAGCCTGGGTCCCTCCGGGCTTTCGGCTATTGGCAGAGATCGCCGAGGCGCCTGCTATGCTTCGCCTCGGAGACGGTCTTGCGACGGTCACCGTCTTCATTGACGCGGCCGTGGAAGACGCTCCTGTGGCGCTTCAGGATGGCCCCACAGCGGCGGTGGTACGACACCGGCCCCACTGCAACGGGACCGCTTATCAGATCACCGTGATTGGCGAGGTGCCCTTGCCCGCGGCGGAGCGCATAGCCGAGTCGCTCCATTGCAGGGACAACGCCTCTTGAAAACGTAGGGGCCTTCCCCCCCACCTACCCCCACTGGTCCATTGAAGGAGCCCCCCATGCTCACCCAAACCCTAGCCCAGGTTCTGCGGCGTCCGCGTCGCTGGATGACCGTTTTGTTGACGGCCTTGATGGTCGGTGCGCCCTTGGCGCAAAGCGCAGCGCTCCCCGATTTCACGGAACTGGTCAAGGAGCAGTCCCCCGCGGTGGTGAACATTTCCACCGTGTCTCGAGCTGAGGCCTCCGGCCACCCGGGGCTGCCGCCAGGTATGGACCCGGAGCAGCTTCCGGAAATTTTCCGCCATTTCTTTCGAGGCATGCCCGAGGGGCCGAGCCAGCGTGAGCGGCGTTCCCTTGGTTCGGGCTTTATCATCTCCCAGGACGGCTACGTGATCACCAATAATCATGTGGTCGAAGAAGCTGACGAAATCTTCGTCCGCCTTCAGGATCGGCGGGAGTTTGAGGCCACCCTCGTGGGCCGGGATCCGCGCTCCGACCTCGCGCTTTTACAGATCGACGCGGAAGATTTGCCGACCGTAACTCTGGGGGCCTCGAAGGAGCTAGAGGTGGGGGAATGGGTGCTGGCCATCGGCTCCCCCTTCGGCTTCGACTATTCCGTGACCGCAGGCATCGTGAGCGCGAAGGAGCGTTCCCTGCCCGATCGCAATAACGAGAACTACGTACCCTTCATTCAGACCGATGTGGCCATCAACCCCGGCAACAGCGGCGGACCGCTTTTCGATTTGGACGGTCGGGTGGTTGGCATCAACTCCCAGATCTATACCCGTTCTGGGGGCTTCATGGGGCTGTCCTTTGCCATTCCCATCGACGTCGCCATGAACGTGGTGAGGCAGCTCCGGGAGGATGGATCGGTAGCCCGAGGGTGGCTCGGGGTCATGATTCAGGACGTGAGCCGGGATTTGGCTGAATCCTTCGGCCTGGCTCGTCCGGCCGGTGCCCTGGTGGCACAGGTGGTGCCCGATTCTCCGGCGGAGGCGGCAGGGCTCCAGCCCGGGGACGTGATTGTGCGTTTCGGAGGGGAAGCCGTTGAGCGAAGCGGAGACCTGCCCCATGTCGTGGGCTTACTGGAGCCCGATTCGGAAGCCGAGGTGGAGCTCATTCGTGCCGGGGTGCGGGAGCGCCTGACCGTAACCATTGGGACCCTGGCCGCCCCGGGGGAAAGGCTCGCCGCAGGGAAGGCGGCGTCGCCTAAGGATGACGATCGCCTAGGCCTCACCCTGGAGCCCCTGACCGACGCGCTGAAAGAGCGGCTTCGGGTCGATGCGGGGGTGGTGGTACGGGCCGTAGCTGAGGGGCCGGCGGCGGAGGCTGGCCTGCGACCGGGAGATGTCATCACACGGTTGAACAATGTGCCCATTGCCTCCCTCGGGGACTTTCAGGAAGCGGCGCAAAACCTTCCCTCCGGGCGCGCCGTGCCCATCCTCGTGGTTCGTCGAGGGGTCCCGGTCTTTCTTGCCCTTCCCCTTCCGGAGGACGACTGAGGCGGGGGTAGGCTGCCCCGCTCTGGTGTACACTCCGCCCCCCGGCGAGCGCTTCCCACGGGAAGCGTCTCCTCGGGCTGGCATCCGGGCAGCGCTGCGCGCCTTGCCCCGGGAGATCCACAGCGCGGGCGCAGCGTAAGAGGACCCCCAGTGACAGACCTGTCGCACATACGAAACTTTTCCATCATTGCCCATATCGACCACGGTAAGTCGACCCTTTCCGATCGGCTTATCCACGTGTGCGGGGGGCTGAGCGATCGGGAAATGGCTGAGCAGGTGCTCGATTCCATGGACTTGGAGCGAGAGCGGGGGATCACCATTAAGGCCCAGAGCGTCACCCTGTATTACGACGCGGCGGACGGGCGCCGCTATCAGCTCAATTTCATCGACACCCCTGGCCATGTGGACTTTTCCTACGAGGTGTCCCGCTCCCTCTACGCCTGCGAAGGCGCCTTGCTGGTCGTGGATGCGGGGCAGGGTGTGGAGGCCCAGTCCGTGGCAAATTGCTACACGGCCCTGGATCAGGGGCTGGAAGTGGTTCCGGTGCTCAACAAGATGGATTTGCCCCAGGCGGACCCGGAGCGGGTCAAGCTGCAGATCGAGGAGATTATTGGCATCGATGCCTCCGATGCCATCCCCGTGAGCGCGAAGTCGGGCATGGGCATCGATGTGCTCCTGGAAGAGCTTATCGCGCGTATTCCGCCGCCGAAGGGGGACGTTGACGGCCCTCTGCAAGCCCTCATCATCGACTCCTGGTTCGACAACTATCAGGGCGTGGTCTCGCTCGTGCGAGTTACCCAGGGGACGATCAAGAAAGGCGATCGGATCATGGCGCGCTCCATCGGCAAAGTGCACCAGGTCGACCAGGTGGGCAGCTTTACGCCTAAGCAAACCCCCCGGGACGGGCTCCGGGCTGGGGAAGTGGGTTACGTGATCGCAGGGATCAAGGACGTTCGGGGTGCGCCGGTGGGCGACACCGTGGTGCTTGAACGTTCTGATGCGCCGGCCCTTCCGGGCTTTGAAAAGGTGAAGCCCCAGGTCTTCGCAGGCCTCTTTCCCGTTAACGCCGATGACTTCGAAGATTTTCGTGATGCCCTCGAGAAGCTCACGTTAAATGACGCGAGCTTGTTTTATGAGCCGGAAAGTTCCGATGCGTTGGGCTTCGGCTTCCGCTGCGGCTTCCTAGGCATGCTCCACATGGAGATCATCCAGGAACGGCTGGAGCGGGAGTACGATCTCGATCTTATTACTACGGCGCCTTCGGTGGTTTACGAGGTGGTGCTGAAAAACCAAGAGACCATCTATATCGATAATCCTTCGGCGCTCCCGGATCCTTCCCGCATCGAGGAGATTCGCGAGCCTATCGTGCGCGCGAACATCCTCGTGCCCCAGGAGCACGTCGGTGCGGTCATGACCCTTTGTCAGGAGCGGCGCGGGGTGCAGGTGGACATGCAGTTCCTTGGGGGGCAGGTTTCCCTCGTTTACGATTTGCCCATGGGGGAAGTCGTGCTGGATCTGTTTGATCGACTGAAGTCGGCCACCCGGGGCTTTGCTTCCCTCGAGTATGGCTTTGATCGCTTTGAGGCGGCGTCCGTGCAGCGACTTGATGTGTTAATTAACGGCGAGCCCGTCGACGCCCTTGCCCTCATCGTCCATAAGCAAAACTCGGCCTATAAGGGGCGGGATCTCGTAGAAAAGATGCGCGAGCTCATCCCCCGACAGATGTACGATGTGGCGATCCAGGCTGCCGTGGGGTCGAAGATTGTGGCCCGCTCGAACGTCAAAGCGCTCCGGAAGGATGTGACTGCCAAGTGCTATGGCGGGGATGTTTCCCGGAAGCGCAAGCTGCTAGAAAAGCAAAAGGCGGGGAAGAAGCGTATGAAGCAGGTTGGGCGCGTGGAGATCCCCCAAGAGGCCTTCCTGGCGGTGCTCCAGGTTGGGAAGTAACCCGTGAGTGAACTGCTGAATTACCTGCCCCTGTTCCTGGTCCTGGCGACCCTGGTCACCGGGGTGCTCTGGGGCCACGATCGCTTTCGGCGCCGTCCCCAGCGGCTGGCCGCGGCCGCGGCCCTGGACGAGCGAACCCCTGATGCGGCTCGGGGTCCGGCCTACGAGAAGGCTCGAGCTGCGCTTCTGGCCGATCCCCCGGCCATGGAGTGGGGCGGCAGCTTTTTCCCCCTGCTGGCCCTGGTTCTGGTGGTGCGCAGCTTCCTCTTTGAACCTTTCGTGATCCCCTCCGGGTCCATGCTGCCGACCCTCGAGGTGGGGGATTACATCCTGGTCAATAAGTATCGCTATGGGCTGCGCCTGCCCGTGCTAGGGACCAAGGTCGTTAGCCTTGGAGAGCCAGAGCGGGGCGACGTTATGGTGTTTTATCCACCCCATCTCGACAGCTACTACATTAAGCGCGTAGTGGGTATGCCCGGTGACTTTGTTCGCTATGACAACCGCACCCTTTTTATCAATGGCGAGCGCGTTTCCCTGGAAGCGCAGGGCATGGGAACCGATGGGCTCGAGCGCTTTATCGAAACCCTGGGACCCGTGACCCACGAGATTCAGTACGAGGCGGGCCGCGGGCGCCGGCTGCAGGAGTGGCGCGTGCCCGCGGATGCCTATCTGGTATTTGGCGACAACCGGGACCGCAGCGCCGATTCCCGCAGCTGGGGCTACGTCCCGGAGGCCAACGTCATCGGGCAGGCCGTAGCCATCTGGATGCACAAAGCCCCGGGCCTGGCCCTCCCGCGTTTTCGCCGTAATGGAACTATTGAGTGACGCCGGAAGCGCAGCGGGTGGCGACGGAGGCCCTGCAGCAGCGCTTGGGCTACCGCTTCACGAACCCCGCGCTTTTGGTTCGTGCGCTTACCCACCGTAGCGTGGCGGGGCAGGGCAGCTACGAGCGGCTCGAATTTCTCGGCGATGCTTTCCTGGGCTATGTCATTGGACGGGAACTCTACGCTCGCCATCCCGAAGCGCCGGAAAGCGCACTCACCTTAATGCGGGCCAAACTCGTGAAGAGGGGCGCGCTGGCCGCCCATGCTAAGGCTTTGGATCTGGCGCCATCGCTCCGGCTGGGCCCCGGGGAGCAGAAAAGCGGAGGGCACCGGCGGGACTCGATCCTAGCCGATGTGGTGGAAGCGCTCCTCGGCGCAGTTCTGCTGGATGGGGGCTCGGAGGCTGCGGAGGCGCTGGTGCTCCGCCTCTATGGGTCGCAACTCGCGGAGAGCACCCCGGAGGCCGCGCAGAAGGATCCCAAAACCCAGCTTCAGGAGTGGCTTCAGGGGCGGGGCCATCCCTTGCCCCAGTACGAGGTGGAAGCGGTCCTCGGTGAGGATCACGCCCAGGCCTTCCTGGTGCTCTGCGAACTGACCGCCCCCCCGGGGACCTTTCGCGGGGAAGGGGGTTCGCGCCGGAGCGCGGAGCAGGCAGCTGCGGCTCAGGCCCTCCTCGCGCTCAGGGGAGAAGGCCCTTGAGCGAAACGCGCTGCGGAACCCTCGCCCTCGTAGGCCGGCCCAACGTGGGGAAGTCGACGCTCCTCAATGCGCTGTTGGAGGAGCGGCTGGTGATCACCGCAGATCGTCCCCAAACAACGCGTCACGCGATCCTTGGCATCCGCACCGATGGCGACGATCAGCTGCTCTTTGTGGACACGCCGGGGCTTCATGACGGCGGCCGGCGCGCCCTCAATCGAAGCATGAACCGGGCAGCTAGGGGCGCGCTTTTCGACGTTGATATTGTGGTAATGGTTGTGGAGGCCGGACGCTGGGGCTCGGCTGATGACTACGTTTTAGAGCAGGTCAAGCAGGCCCGGGGCATCCCCGTTTTAGCGATTAACAAGATTGATGCCTTGCCCAAGCGGGAGGCGTTGCTGCCCGACCTTGCCCAGGCCGCAGCCCGCCACGAATGGGCAGACCTCGTTCCCATCATGGCTCGCCGCGGGGAAAATGTTCCACGCTTACTATCCGTCCTTCGGGGTCATTTGCCCCTGGGGCCCCACCACTACGAGGCCGACGCCCTCACCGATCGCTCCGAGCGCTTCCTGGTGGCGGAACTGATCAGGGAAAAGCTCACCCGTCGCCTCGGTGACGAGCTACCTCATCAGCTTTCCGTGGAAATTGAGCGGTGGCGAGAGGGCTCCGATAAGCGGGAAATTCACGGCGCTATTTGGGTGGAGCGGCCGGGGCAGCGGGCCATCATCCTGGGCCACCAGGGATCGCGCATCAAGGAGGTTGGTATCGAGGCGCGCCAGGAGATCGAGCGTCGCTTTGGGCGCCCCGTGCGGCTTGAGCTCTGGGTCAAGGTGCGCTCCGGCTGGACCGACGACCTCCGGGCCCTGCGTCAATTGGGTTACGACAGCGAGCAAGGCTGATGGCGAGCCAATGGACGCCGGCCTATGTGCTCCATCAGCGGCCCTTTCGCGATCAGAGCGTGGTCCTTGAGCTATTGACCCAGGATGGGGGACGACTCGGCGCTGTCTACCGTCGAGGTCGGGGTCGGAAGGCGCTGCCCTTAGCTTTCGTGCGCGGGGAATGGCACCTCTCGGGGCGCGGCGATCTGCGAACGGCCTACGGGTGTCAGAATGGTGCCGGGCAACCGTTGACGGGGCAGGCGCTCTTTGCGGGGCTTTACCTCAACGAACTTTTGCTTCGCCTCTTTCCCCGGGAGGCCCCGGCGGAGGGGCTCTTTGAGGCCTATGGGGAGGCGTTGGACGCGCTGCGCCTTGCCCCCTTGGCGGAGCCGGTGATCCTGCGCCGCTTCGAGTGGGCCTGCCTTGAGGCCTTGGGTCTCGCCTTTTCCTTGACGGAAGAAGGTGACGGTCAAGTGCTGCGTCCTGGAAGCGCCTACCGCTTTGAGGCTGGCCTCGGGCTGCGTGCCGCAGCGCCTGGGCAGGGGTGGGCGGGGGCTGAACTGCTCGCGCTGGCTCAGGGGGACTTCTCGACGCCAGCCCTCCGTCACTTGGCTCGGGGGCTTTTTGCCGAGGCCCTTGCGCCGGCCCTGGGGGGTCGTTCCCTTCAGAGTGCGCGTTTTCTCTCGGATCCCGATGGAGGCTTGGGCTAAATGGCTCGAAAACGCTTTGCCGCGGATCAGTGGGTGACCGTGGAGGCCATCAACAACGCGGGGCAGGGGCTGGCGCAGGTTGAGGGCTACACCCTCGAGATAGATAACGCGTTGCCCGGCGAGGCGGTTCGTGTGGCCGTACTTAAGCGCCGTGGACGGACCCTGCGCTGCCTTGCGCTGGCGGTCCAGAGCAGCCACCCGAACCGCATCCCCGCGCTCTGCCCGCAGGCAGGACGGTGTGGCGGCTGTAGCCAGCAACACCTTAGTCCTGAGCACCAGCGGGAGGCTAAGCAGGCGGCGCTTGCAGCCCTCTACGAAGCGGCGGGGGTTAGGCCCCCAAAACGCTGGCTGCCGCCGCTCCTTGGCCCGGTATGGGGCTATCGTCGCAAGGCCCGCCTTGGGGTGCGCTACCGGCCTCGGGAAGGGGATGTGCTGGTGGGCTTTCGGGAGCGAGGGGGTTGGGTTTCGAAGGCCTCCAGTTGCCCTGTGCTGGCGCCGCACTTCGCGACGCTCCTGGGGCCGCTTAAGGGGCTTATCCGGTCCCTGTCTATCCCGGATCAGATTCCCCAGCTCGAACTCGCCGCGGGGGATGAAGGCGCTGCCCTGGTGTTCCGGCACCTGGCGCCCTTCACGGCCGCGGACCTTGACCAGCTGCGATGCTTTGCCGAGGCCCAAAGGCTGATGCTCTATCTTCAGGCTGGGGGGCCGGACACGGTGACGCCCCTGGTCCCTGGGGCGCCCCCAGCTTTGACCTATACCCTTCCGAAATTCAAGCTGGCGTTCGCCTTTGAGCCTCTCGATTTCACCCAGGTGAACAACGAAATCAACCAAAAAATGGTGACTCAGGCGCTTGCCCTCCTGGCCCCGACTCCGGGTATGAAGGTGCTCGATTTGTTTTGTGGGCTGGGCAACTTCACCTTGCCCCTGGCTCGCCTCGGGGCTGACGTCCAGGGTTTTGAGGGAAGTGAAGCGTTGGTGGCTCGGGCGCGGTCTAACGCCGAGCGCAACGGCCTAGGGGCGGTGTCTTTCGCCGCGGCCGATCTCTATAGTGATGCCTTCGCGGCAAGACGCTTGCCTAAGGCCGAGGCAGTGTTGTTAGATCCCCCCCGCTCTGGCGCTGAGGCCCTTTGCGAGGACCTCGCCAGCACGGGCGCGCGCCGGGTGGTATATGTGTCCTGCAATCCTAAAACCCTGGCTCGGGACGCGGCCGCACTGCAGCGCCAGGGCTACACGCTGGAAGCCAGCGGCATCATGGACATGTTCCCCCACACGAACCACGTTGAGTCCATGGCCCTATTTACCTTCCCGGCGCCCCCTCCGGCGCCGAGGCATGCAGAGACGAGGGATGAGCTGTGGTTAAGGTAAAGGATGATCGGCCCCGCCTCCCTTCCGGTGAGGTGGATGTGGAAGGCTGGCTGGCCGCCTATTGCGCCGCGGCCCCGGCGCGTAATCCTGAGCGCCTTCGGGAAGCGGTGCTTCGGGCACAGCAAGCCGAGCAAGACGCCATTGCGGCGAAAAATCTTTGGGCCTCGGGGATCTCCAGCTTCGAGACGGGGCTCGACATGGCGGAAATTCTTGCCGAGCTGCGGGCCGACGAAGACGCCATTATTGCGGGTCTCCTCTACCGCGCTGTGCGAGAAAAGAAACTTGAGCTCGAGGCCGTGGAGGATGCCTTCGGGCCTCGGGTTCGAGCCCTCGTCGATGGTGTCCTGCGCATGGCGGCGGTCAGCGCCCTTAAGCTGTCCTCCGCGCCGAAGGCCATTGGCTCGCAGGAAACGCAGATCGAAAACGTCCGCAAAATGCTGGTAGCGCTGATCGATGACGTGCGCGTTGCTCTTATTAAACTTGCCGAGCGCACCTGTGCCATTCGAAGCGCGAAGCTCGCCCGTCGGGAGCGGCAGCTGCGGGTGGCTCAGGAGATTGTTGACGTCTATGCCCCTCTCGCTCATCGCCTCGGCATTGGTCAGCTGCGCTGGGAGCTTGAGGACCTGGCCTTCCGCTACCTAGAGCCCGAGGCCTACAAGCGCGTAGCCAAGCTGTTAAAGGAGCGTCGGAAGGCCCGGGAGAGCTACATCAGTCAGGTGGTCACCACGCTCACGGAGAAGCTTGAGAGTTCGGGAATTCATGCCGTGGTCTCGGGGCGGCCGAAGCACATCTATTCCATCTATCGAAAAATGCAGCGGAAGGGCGTCGGCTTCGACGAGTTGTACGACGTTCGTGCAGTGCGGGTGCTTGTCGATGAGCTCCGCGACTGCTACGGCGGCCTTGGCGTGGTGCATTCTCTCTGGCGCCACATTCCTCGTGAGTTCGACGATTACATCGCCTCCCCCAAGGAAAACGGTTATCGGTCCATCCACACCGCGGTGGTGGGTCCCGAGGGTCTTACCCTTGAGGTGCAAATCCGCACTCAGGAAATGCACGAAGAAGCGGAGCTCGGCGTGTGCGCGCACTGGGCGTACAAGGGCGATGCCCTTACCGACGACAGCGCTTACGATCGCAAGGTGACATGGCTACGCCAGGTGCTTGAGTGGCAGGAGGAGCTCGGAGACCTGGGCTCCCTTGGCGATAGCCTTCGCCGGGAGTTCGACCAGGAGCGCATCTACCTGCTGACACCGGAAGGCCACGTGGTTGATCTGGCCCCTCACGCTACGCCCCTAGATTACGCCTATCGCATTCATACGGAGGTGGGCCATCGATGCCGAGCCGCACGGGTCGACGGTCGCATCGTGCCCCTAAATACGCCCCTGGAAACGGGGCAGAAGGTGGAAATACTTACCGGCGACCAGGAGGAGCCGGCGTCGAGTTGGTTGAATCCCAATCTTGGTTACCTCACTACGCCGAGGGCACGAGCGAAGGTTCAAGCCTGGTTCCGGGCGCGGGATCGGGCGCGGAACCTCGATGAGGGGCGGCAGCGCGTACTCCGGGAACTGACGCGCCTGTCCCTGGATTCCCGGGTGCTGCCTCGCGTGCTCCCGCGCCTTGAACTTGATTCCGAGGAAGCCCTTTTCGGTGCCGTGGCCGTGGGGGAGCTCACTATGGAAGCAGTACTTGAAGCAGCGCAGGCGGTCGCTGAGCGCGATGGCGAGGAGTTCCAGCTCGATCTTTTGCCCCAGGCGGCGGAGCCCCTTCGTCCCGATGTGCTGGGAGCCGGCAACCGTGCCGTCACCTTGGCAGAGTGCTGTAGTCCAGAAGGGCATCACAGCATCCTTGGGGAAGTTTTCGAGGGGGCGGTGCGGGTGCATCGCCGGGAGTGTTCGCAAATTCTTACCCTCGAGCGGGACGCGCCGGGAAAGCTTATCAAGCTGGAGTGGGGCAGCAGCATCCCCCGCCGCTTCCCCTTTGATATCGAGGTGCGCGCCTACGATCGGGCGGGTTTACTCTTTGACGTCACGCACGTCTTTGCCCAGGAGCAAATCGACGTTCTTTCGAGCACCACGCGCACCGATCGCTTGGTATCTACCGCCACCATTGAGCTTACCGTGGAGCTCGATGGCCTTGCCTCCCTCGGGCGTTTACTTGACCGGATTACTCAGATTCCTAACGTCATTGACGCACGGAGAGCGCCGCGGGATGGGGTTGGGGCGACGCTTGTCCGGCCCTAGGGGCGGGTGTAAGGTTCGCGGTCCCAGTCATTCGTGCTTTTTGAAAGAAAGCGCTGCGCGACCCCCCGCGCGTTGAGTCGAAGCGAGTCGTTCATGCGAATTATTTTATTGGGCGCCCCCGGCGCTGGAAAAGGAACACAGGCCCAGTTCCTGATGGACAGGTTCTCCATTCCTCAAATCTCCACGGGGGACATGCTCCGCGCGGCACGCGCTGCGGGCACGGAGCTTGGGCAAGAAGCAGAGCGCTATATGAGCGCCGGCGAATTGGTCCCCGATGCACTCATCATTGCGCTTGTGAAAGACCGTATCGCCCAGCCGGACTGTCTCAACGGTTTTCTTCTTGATGGCTTCCCTCGCACTATTCCCCAGGCCCAGGCCCTTGATGAGGCCGGCGTGGCCATAGACGAAGTGGTAGCCCTGGACGTGGACGATGAGGAAATCGTCAAGCGACTCTCCGGTCGTCGGGTGCACGAAGCCTCTGGGCGGATTTATCACGTGGAATACAATCCGCCGAGGGTGCCCGGGCAGGACGACCAAACTGGTGAGCCCCTCATTCAGAGGCAAGATGACCAGGAGGAAACGGTGCGCCGTCGCCTCGAGGTCTATCGCGATCAAACCCGGCCTCTCGTAGACTTCTATCAAGGCTTGGCCGCGGATCGGCCCACCCTACGCTACTCGGGAATTTTGGGTTCCGGTTCGGTGGAAGGCATCCGCGAAAAAATCTCCGCAGCCCTGGGTGCTTCAAAGGGTTAGGGCTTCGGGCCAAGGCGTTCAAGAAAGCGCGGTCTCCCCTTGGGGGAACGCGCTTTTTTTGCGCCATGGAAAAGCTGTCTGGCTGTGCGGTAGGCGATGATGATATTTCGCTGACGGGCTCGTATCATAGGTCGCTGTTTTGCGGGCATCCGCATCTACTAAAGCAACTCAAGGAGCATCCCATGGCGAAAGCGCCACGAGCAAAAACTGCAGCAAAGGCCCCGGCAGGCCCGACCAACCCCGAGCTGGCGCGGTCCGAAAAGGCGCTGGCTGGGGCGCAAACGGCCATGGAGGCGGATCGGGCCCGAGTGGCTACGGCGAAGAAGCGAGTGCTAGCGGCGCAGGTCAAGGCCCGCGGTTCCGCCCGTAAGACCGACAAGAACGCGCTGGTCGCCGCGCGGGCTGCACTGCAAAAGGCGGGCGAAAAGATTCGCGCGACTCGAGGGAAGCTCGCCACGGCGCAGGCAGCTCTGCGGGCGGCGAAGGCCAAGGCCAAGGTGACGGCGCAGAAGGCCACCATCGAAGCCAGGCTCGTTGCTGCCAATACGGCGGCGCAGGCCAAGCTGGCCGAGCGCCTCGAGAAGGCCGTCGCCCAGTTCCGTACTAAGAAGGCTGCGGAGCTTGCGCGGGTCGAGAAACGCCGTGCCGCTGCTCGAGCAGCGGCCGCGGCGCGCCGCCTGCGTTCCCTCGAAAAAGGCGTTGCCAAGAAGTCTGTGGCTAAGAAGCCGGCCTAAGAAGCCCGCAGCTAAGAAGCCCGCAGCTAAGAAGCCCGCAGCTAAGAAGCCCGCAGCTAAGAAGCCCGCAGCTAAGAAGCCCGCAGCTAAGAAGCCCGCTAAAAAGCCCGCCGCTATAAAGCCCGCAGCGAAGAAGGCTCCGGCCCGCAAGGCTCCGGCAAAGAAGGTCGGCGCGAAGGCCAAGTGAGGGCCTCGTCGCCCTTGCGGCGATGCGCATCATTAGGAAAAACCCCGGGGGGTAACCTTCGGGGTTTTTTTATGCCAGAGGTAAAAAGGTGACCTCCGCGCCGGCGGGGAGATCGCCCGAAGGAAGGGGAAGATCGAGTAGGCAGTTGGCTGCAGCGAGGCCGCTAAGCAGATGGGAATCTTGCGCGTCGAAGGCTTCTACGGAGAAGCCCTGCGCCTTCGGCGTAAAGATGCCTCGCTGAAAATCGCGGCGCCCCGGAGCTTTTTTGACGGCCTTTGCTAGCGTCCCCCTAAGGCGCAGTGCCGGACCTAGGCGCTCCCCGGCAAGCACCCGCAGCGCCGGAGCGACGAGCAGGTGAAAGGTCGCAAAGGCGGAAACGGGGTTCCCGGGAAGGCCGAAGAAGGCCCGTTGCCCTTGCAGCATGCCGTAGCTGAAGGGACGTCCTGGCTTGAGTGCGAGGCGGTGGAAGGTGAGCGCGCCCTGCTGTTCTAACCAAGGCCTTAGCACGTCCGCATCTCCCACGGATACGCCACCGGTGGAGATCAGCGCGTCAGCCCCCGCATCTAGCATGTCCCCAAGGGTGCGTTCGAGCGCTGCGCTGTCGTCAGGACTATGCCAACACCCCAGCACCTCGACGGGAAGGGCGGCTAGGGCGGCGGGCAGCAGGGATTGGCTCGCATCATGAATCTGCCCCCAGGCCAGAGGGGCGCCGGGTTGGGCGAGTTCGTCCCCGGTGCTGAGAAGGGCGACCCGGGGGCGGCGCCAGCAGGAAATGGCGCTCAGCCCCGCTGCCGCGAAAAGCCCGAGGTGCCGGGCATGAAGGGCGAGGCCCGGATGTCCTAGGGGCTGGCCCTCACTGACGTCCCCCCCTGCGGGGCGAACATAACGCCCGCCCTCAAGCTTGTGCTCGGCGAAGATGCGATCCCCTTCGCGACGTAATTCCTCTTGCGGCAGGACACTGTCGCAGCCGAGCGGCACCGGCGCGCCGGTGAAGATACGCACGCAGGCGCCCGGGGGAAGGACATCGCTCCAGGGTTTTCCGGCCCAGGCCGTTCCGATCACGGCCAGTCCCTCCTTGCCAAGCTCAGCCAGTTCCGCGGCGCGGCAGGCGTAGCCGTCCATAGCGGAGGCCGGGAAGGGGGGCACGGCATGGGTTGCCTGAGGTGTTTCGCTCAAGATACGTCCGAGCGCTGCGTCCAAGGGAAGGCGTTCTTCCTTTTTCGGGACGGGGAGCGTGGCTCTTAGCTGCGTCCAGGCGTCGTCGAGCTCAATCATGGTAAGGGTCGTCCTTTGTAGGGGAACGCCGTATTCTAGCGCCCCGACTAAAGGGGCACGCCATGATGAGATCGCAACGATCGTTGTCGAATGTTCTCGCCCTCGACACCTCCGGGCCCGCCTGCTCTCTTGCCTTGGCCACGGGGGGACAGGTGCTGGAGCGTCATGAAACGGGCGCCCGCATTCATAATGAAAGGCTTCTCGCCCTTCTTGACGAGCTTTTCAAGGAAGCCGCACTGTCCCCCCGGGCTCTGGATTGCCTTGTGCTCTCTGTCGGCCCGGGCGCCTTCACAGGGCTCCGCATAGGCACCTCTGCGGCGCAGGCCCTGGCCTTCGCCGCGGGCGCGCCGGTGCTTTGCGTCTCCAGCCTCGAGGCCCTGGCCCTCACCCATCAGCCCGCGTTGGCGGCAGCGGGGCTGGACGCCGTGGAGGTGCTGGTGGATGCGCGCATGGGCGAGCTCTATCGGGCAACCTTTGCCCTCCGTGACGGTGGGCTTGCCTATGGAGAAGAGGACCAGATCACCACCGTTGAAGCGCTGGGGGAAAGTCCACCCCTGCCCCCCCAATGGGGGCTGATCGGAGATGGGCAGAGCCTTCCCGCCCTTGCCTTGCGGGGTGCTGAAGCGGGTTTTCGGGAGTGCAGCAACATCGTTCGGGCCCGAGTCTTGCTCCCCTTGGTGGCTCAGCGCGAGCCCGGAGCGCCGGAAAAAGCAGTTCCGCGGTACCTTGAGGGCCGGGTGCGATGGCATCCTGCTGGGGCCCCGGGCGGCCCCGTCGCCGGCGCCTGATGATGCTCGGGGCGCTTCCGTCCGCTCCGGTTTTCGATGGGCTCTCGGAGTGTTCCCTTCCTGAGGGCTGGAGCTGGCGTCGAGAAGGGCCCCTCACGCTCGTGCCTCCGGCGTGCCTGGCCCTAGCCCCTCTCAGCTTAGACTTCAGGACCGGGCGCCTCGCTCACCGTTTAGCGCGGGCCGCCGAGGAGCCTCTGGTGCGGGCTCTGGGCCTGCGTCGGAAGGATGGCCCACGCCGGGTGGTGGATATGACCGGAGGGTTGGCAGGCGATGCCTCTCGCATGGCGGCGGCGGGAGCAGAGGTGCTTCTCATTGAACGCCATCCCGCCGTGCTGGCGCTGGTCGTGGATGCCCTTCGGCGCGCCGAGGCCGAGGGTTCCGTGCCCTGGGGGGGCCGGCTGCGACTGAGGCTTGGGAATGCGTGCGACGCGTTCCCCGGGGACTTTGATGCGGCCTATCTTGACCCGATGTACCCGCCTCGGAAAAAGACGGCCCTTGGAGCTCGGGAATTACGGATCCTAGATGCGCTCTTTTTGGCGTCGGAAGGCGGGCAGCGCGCGCTGGAGAGTTCCCCCGAAGCGCTTCTCGCCGCGGCTCGGCACAGGGCTTTTCGACGGATCGTCATGAAGGGGCCCGCGATTTACTCACCGCCGCCCCCGGCGCCGGATTTCGTCCATCGGGGTAAGGCGGTGAACTTCTACGGCTGGTCGTCTTCCGCGAAGAGCGTCTGAGGCTTGGCGAATTGGCTCTGTAGGGCGGGGTCGATGGCGCTGCGACCGAGGCGAAGGGTTTGCGTAAGGAGCTCCGTGGGAAAGAGGCTGCCGTCCCTCAAGGTTGCGAAGCCCCCTGCTTCCAGGGCTAGGGCTAGATCGTGGCGCTCTGCAGCAAAGCTCGTCTCATCCCCCTCCAGGACCGAGGTCCAGCGCAGGATTAGGGATTCCCAGCGGGTTTCAAAGGTTTTCGAATCGAGGCCCGGGCGCGTGCTGAGGAGCTGCCCTGCCAGGTAGAGACGATGGATCATGTCGGTCCCAAGCTTTGCCAGCAATGGGGCGAGGGGGTGGGGGCTGGGGTGCCAGCCTCGGCAACGCCCTCGAAGCAGAAGCCCCGTTTCTTCAAGCGCTGTCAGCTGGGCCTGCAGCGTTGGGAGCCCATCGTTCTCCGTGGGAAGCTTCCAGGCGTGGGTCAGCAGCGGGGCAAGGCGTGTCATTGCTGCTTCCAGATAAGCTTCGCTTCGCGGGCGATTCACAAGCGCAAGTAGCACCGCAGGGAGGATGACGCAGTGGGCAAGGCCGTTCCGATACCAAAGTAGGTAGGGCGCTGCGCGCTTGGCGCTGAGCACGGGTCCGAGGGGATCTTCAATGCGCTCTAAGAGCCCATCTTCCTCGCCTTTAGCCAGCAGCGCTGACGCCTCCAATTCAGGATGTTTCTGAAGGGACGAAAGGGGCAGGTTTTGGAGTAGGGCTTCCAGGGTTTTGAGGCTTTCTAGAGCCTGCTGTTCTCGGAGCCGTGCCTTCGGCGCGGCGAGGAAGAGGAGAGCAAGGCGTCCAATGCCATTGGCCGGTGCGACGGCGTTGATGCGCCCGAGTAGTGTCGCTCCCAGAGTCCGTAGGGTGGCGCTATCTTCCGGGCCGGCGGTTGGGCGCTGCGCTAGAAAGGCCGGGAGGGGCAGGGGCTCTCCGAAGGTTACGGTGACGCCCCCAAAGCGCTGGCGCAGGAACTGGCGCGCGGAGCGCAGCAGGCCCAGGAGGCTTTCCCGCTCCTTCTCGCCGCCGCGGAGCTCCTTCAAATAGCTCCCCCCTTCAATGATGCGCTCGTAGCTGAAATGCACGGGCACAAAGGCCAGGGGCCGGCGGAGCCCGCGGTTATGGGCCCCAAGCGTCATGCGAAGCATCCCCCAGCGCGCGCTCAGCATTCGGCCGCTTCGGCTCCGCCCCCTTCCACGAAGTACTCCATAGCAAAGCCGTGGGTGAAGAGGTGGTCCACGTAGCTCTCAAAGACCGCGGTGTAGAGGGCGTCCTCGGCAAATTTGCGGCGCATGAAAAACGCACCGCCTCGCCGTAGCAGGGGGCCGGCCACGGGGAGGTTGAGATTATTGCCGGCGGCAATATGGGGCAGCATGACGCCCCCATAGAAGAGCACGTAGCTGAGTAGGAGGTAGTCGATATGGCTGCGATGGCAGGGAACGTAAACCAGGGTGTGGTCCCCGGCGAGCTCCCGGGCGCGATCGAGATGCCTCACCGTCACTCCGTCGTAGAGACGATTCCAAAGCCAGCTCAGAAGCCAGTCGAAAAAGCGCACCGTCGGGTAGGAAATGTCGGAAACGATCTCTTCGGCCATGGCTCGAGCGTCACGCCAGGCGCGCTCCCGGGGCTTGTCGGCGGCATCGATAGCCGTGCGCACCCGAGGATCCTGAAGCACCTCCCCCATCAGGGTGCGGCGGTGAGAAAGGTCTGGGCCCAAGAGGGCCTCTCGGTGAGCCCGAAAGTGCTGCCGCAGCAGTCGGAGTAGGCGCCGCTCGGCGATGGCCGGGGGCAATCCCGGGGAAAGGCGTCCCGTTCGATGGCCGGGGCAAAGCGCAGAAAAATATGATGCCGGTTGAGCGCAAAGGCGAGCCAGCGCCGGAGTCGCCCCGTGGCGGACCAGCGCTCGCTGAATAGCCAGGGGAGGAGTGCACCCTGGCGCTGAGGGGCTCGACCCCAGAAGACGGAAACGGCGAAGATTTGTGGAGGTGCATTACTGCCAAGCTGCTCCGCGAGCGCGGGCAAGGCTTCGGAAAAGCGCCGGGCGCTGCGCCGCCCGAACAGCCAGTGGCCTTCCCGGCGGCGCAAAAACACCAGGCCTGGCGCCGTGCTTGGCCCCGCGAGCTCGCCCTGCGCTAGGGGCAGGCCCCGCCGAAGGCATACGCTTTCAAGGGCAAGCCGCGCCAGGTGGGAGCGCTCCTCCAGGACGTAAACGGGGGCGTTAGCTAGGTTCGCTGGGAGTCCCTCGACATCAAGGGCGCGGGCGCGGAGGGCGCGGCCCAGAAGCCCCCGCAACAGGCGATATCCCAGACTGTCCCCCCACGGCCGTGCCACGGCTGGCCCCTCTCCCTACGGTCCTGGCGCCAGTGTAGCAAGGGCATCGAAGAAAAAGCGTCAGGGGGTCGTCGGGTCGCGGCCGTCGTAGTAGCCGTCGATGGTCCGGGGCGATTCCTGATCCTTGCGCTCCGGCGTCACGCGCCAGATGCCATTGGCCTTACGCGTCGTGATCGCCTCCACCGCCTCCGTCTCTCGAAGAATGGTCGGGCGAAGGAAAACTAGGAGGTTGCGCTTGATCCGCTCCCGGCTGGTGTTTTGGAAAAGTTTTCCGGCTACGGGAATGGCGGAGAGAAGGGGGACGCGCTGGACCGACTCCTGGGTGTCGTCCTGGATGAGGCCGCCCAGCACTATGGTCTGAGCGTCCTCCGCCAGAATGACCGTAGTGATGGTGCGTTTGTTCGTAACAATGTCTGAAAAGCCCCCTTCGCCAATGGCTCCAGCGTTGACCACGGAGGAAACCACTTGCTCCACTTCAAGACGCACCGAATCCCCTTCATGGATATGGGGAATTACGCGAAGGGTGATGCCAACGTCTTCCCGCTGGATCGTTGTGAAGGGGTTATTCGCGCCGCTTTGGTTCGTCGTGAAGGAGCCGGTGCGGAAGGGGACGTTTTGTCCCACCACGATGGAGGCTTCCTCGTTATCGAGGGTGAGAATGCTCGGCGTGGAGAGCAAGTCCGAGTCGCTGTTGCTATTCAAAGCTTGAAGAACGGCTCCGAAGGAGACGCCGTTGGACAGCTTAGCCACGGCCACGGAGGGACTGGTGAGACTGGCCCCAGCGCCGAGGAGATTAAGGTCCTCGGTGCTCTCGATGGTACCGTCGCCGATGGTGTTCCCAAGGAGGGCTTGGAGCGCTCCGGCGAGGGGGCTGACCGCGAGGGGTGCGGAGTCGCCGTCCCGGTCAATGACCGCCAAATCGACGCCCAGATCTCGCCGGTCCTGGACCGCGACTTCGACGATGGCCGCTTCAATCAGCACCTGGGTGCGGCGGACGTCAAGGCTTTCGAGGAGCTCCGAAACTTCGGCGAGGGTGGAAGGGTCGCTTCGTACCACCACCGCGTTGAGAGAGGGATCTGCGGCGATGGTGGTTGGCGCTTCGCCGCCCTTGTTCCCTGCCTTTCCGGTGACGATTCCCTGGAGGAGCGCCGCCACTTCCTCCGCATCGGCGTGGCTTAAGCGGAATACCCGCGTAGACCCTTGTCGGGTAGCGGGTTGGTCGAGCTGCCCAATCAGGCGCTGGAGTCGGGCCAGGGGCTCGGCCTGGCCTCTAAGGACGAGGGAATTGTTCCGAGCGTTTGCCACCACCTGCACCGCCTGGGGGTTATTGCCCGTTTCCCCAAGGGCGTCGGGAGCGAGTTCGGCGAGGAGAGCCACCATGGTGTCGACGTAGGCTTCTTTCAGGGGCACCACCACGACCTGTTCGTCATTGGCGACATCAATTTCTTGGATGATTTTCTCCATGCGCGCGATGTTCTCCGCATGGTCCGAAAGAATGATCACGTTTGGCTTTTCGACGGAGGCGACGTGGCCGTACTGGGGAATGAGGGGCCGGAGAATCTTGACCAAATCATTGGAGGGTACGTTTTCGGCCTTGATGACCCGCGTCACGATGGCTTCGCCGTTAGCGCCCTCCGTGAAATCTAGGGGCGCGCTGGACTGCTTGGCCAGCGTCTGCTGAACGATCTTGATCACGCCCCCCGCTGGGATGGCGGCAAAACCATGCACGCGAAGGACGGATTGGAAGAGCTCATAAACGCCCTCTTCGTCGAGCGCCGTGGATGACACGATCGTGATGCGCCCCTGCACCCGGGGATCGATGACGAAGTTCTTCCCCGTGATGCGGGCGACTTCAGAAATAAAGGCATCAAGTTCGGCGTCCTTGAGATTGATTTGCCAGCTACCCGCTTCCCCCTGGGCCCCAAGGGTGACGGTCAGAAGCATCGCCGTGGCAAGCAGGCGCCCTGCGCTCTGGGCGAGAAGGTGACGCAGCATCAGGAGAGGACTCGACATGGGCGGCTCACTCAGGAATCGGGGCGGTTACGAAAAAGGTTCGCTGGCCGCGTTGGATTTCGAGGCGTGCGCTGCCCGAGGCTAGCACCGCATCAATTTGTTGGGGATTTTGCGCCAGGCCGTCCACGCCCTGGCCATTGACCGACAGGATGCGATCCCCCGGGCGCAGGCCCACCTGGGCCAGAGCTGCGGCGGGCACCTGATTATTAATTTCCAAGCCGCCGGCGCCGCTGGCGGGGGCGAGGCCATAGCTAGCAAGGGCTGCCTCCCCCTGCTCCGCGAGCGCGCCCTGGACGGCGCGCAGGGCAGATCGCGGCGAGAAAGCGTTGGCGCCGCTCCCGTAGGAAGCACTTGCTGAGGGCGTCGCCCGGGCGCTCACGCTGCGCCGCCGGGACGAGGACGGATTTGCGCTAGCGTTCCGGGGCCGGCGCGTATCCTGAACTCCCGGCAGGGTCGGCGGGAGAGCGGAGAGTACGGCGCCGGCGGCGGAGGGGCCCGTGCCCTGGGCACGAAAGCCTGCGGCAGCTGCGCCCTTCGGAAAACGGAGGACCTCGAGCTGGCCCTGGCGTCGGAGAAGCACTTGATCCTTTTGGACCTCCGCGAGCACCGCTCCCCCAGGTAGGGAGGCCCCTTCTAAATAGCGCCGCGGCTGCCCACCGGCGGCGGAGATCAGGGCGCTCGATTCGCTGTTTCCGCTGAAGAGTCCGTGGAGCGTGAGGGCAAGGCGGGTTTCCGGCGCATTGACCACCGGACCGGCGTTGGAGGGCGCGGCGGCGGTGCCGAAGAGGGTCGTCTGTAGGAGTCGTTGCCGATCGTAGGCTGGCGCGAGCGTCTGGGCTGCCGAAGCTCCGGGGACGGCCGGGGGCGGTGTGGTAAACAGCATGACCCGATCCGCGAGATAGGCCCCAATCGCCGCCAGCAGCGCAACGCTGAGCGCCCTGGCCCCTCGCTTGGATCCCTTAGCGGTCATGGTGGCCTCCGCAGCCATCGCTGAGTGCTCCCAAGTGTACCAGCGTCCCAGCGCGGGGTATCACAGCACGCGCTCCGAGAGCTCAAGGAGCACCGTATCGTCGCCCACGCCCTCCGGCGCTGGAAAGTCGGCCAAGCGAAGCAGGCGTCGCCGGACTGCCAGGTCAAGCCAGCCGTCGGGGCGGAGCGCCAGGGAAAGCACCGGGCCGCTGGGTGCGGACACCTCGGCCTTGAGCTGCCCTCCGGCGCCCGAATTCAGCTTTGCGCTGAGGGGCGGGAAAGTGGGCGCATAGCCATTTCCGCCGAGGCGATAGCGCACGAGACCGCCGGTCCAGCGAAGCGCTCCGGAGGCGCTATGGAGCTGGTTCCCGTGGCCAGAAAATATGAGGTTGCGACCCTGGAGCGTGCCCTCCGGCGCGATCGCGAAGGGGGCGAGAGCATCTTTGAGGACGCGGCTATCGAGGCTTAAGCGTTGCACAGTCGCGCGCCAGGCGGTGGGGGAAAGCTCGGCCTTGGCCATGCTCTGGAGGGCGGGCCCCTGGAGGCTCATGGTTAGCGGAAGGCCGTCAAAGCTACGCGGGAAGCCTACGGCCCAGCGCAGCGTTCCGAGCTCCTGGCCCTGGTAGGAGAGCTGACTTTCCCCGCGAAGCAGGTGTCCCGCGGTGCCGCTGAAGCTTAAGGGGCCTTGGCTCGGAAGGGGCAGCCACGCGGCGGGGGCTCGTAGGATCAAGCTTAGGAGAAAGGCGCCAAGCACCCAGGGGGCGCCGCGAAGCCAAGGCCTCACCCCTTCCATGGAATTTCTCGCCAGCCCTGCCCTTGCCATTCTAAGAAGCGATCGGTTTCTAGGGCCTCTCCTTCGGCCCAGGGTTCGGCGGCATAGCGGAGCTTCGCCGAGGGAAAGGCGGTAGCTAGGGCCTCCCCGAGGGCCCGATCCGTACCCCAGGGAGTGAGCAACGAGGGCTCGAGCCCAAGGGCATGCCAGGGGCCGAGAGCACGGGTAGTGAGACGAAGGGAGAGGTTCCCGTGCTGCGCAGACCAACCTGCACTCCGAGGCTCGGGTATCAGGCGCCGCCCTAAGGCTTCGCCCAGCCACCCACAGAGGGCCTGGTCTTCGATTCCCTGGAAATAGACTTCGAGGTCCGGCAGTTCGGGCATGGCGGTTCCCTTCGAGCGCAGGCCGCACTGTGCGCGCGGCAGGTCACATTTTTATGACGAAAGCCGGGGCAGCAGCCGTTCCGCTAGGGCCTCGTAGACGTCCCGCAGCCGTGGCAGGTCCGCGGCGAGGACCCGCTCGTCGATTTTGTGGATCGTCGCGTTTACCGGGCCCAGTTCCACCACCTCTAATCCTCGGGGCGCGAGGAAGCGACCGTCGGAGGTGCCGCCGCCGGTAGACCGCTCGGGCCCGTAGCCCATAACCTGCGCGAGGGCCGCCTCCGTTGCCTCGATCAAGGCGCCGCCATCGGTATAGAAGGGTGGGCCCGATAGGTTCCAGGTGAGCGTGTAGTCGCAATTCGCCTCCTTGAGGCGTGCCTCGACTTGGGCCTGGAGCCCCTCCGGGCTTTGCCCGGGGTTGAAGCGGAAGTTCATCTCGGCGCTCAGGGTGCCGGGGATCACGTTGGTGGCACCGGTCCCCGCCTTCAGATTGGAGATTTGAAAGGTGGTGGGGGGGAAGGGGCCGTAGCCGTCATCCCAGCGCTGAGCGACCACGGCTGCCAGGGGCGCCAGGCCCTCGTGAATGGGGTTTCGGGCCTTTTCTGGATAGGCCACATGACCCTGCACGCCCCGCACCTTAAGGTGGCCACCAAGGGATCCGCGGCGTCCGACGCGAATCACGTCACCCAGCTTTTCCGCGCTCGAGGGCTCCCCGACCACAACCCACGGGGGTAGGTCGCCGCGGGCCTCGAGAACGTCGGCTACGTGCCGGGTTCCGAACTGGGCTGGCCCCTCTTCATCGCTGGTGAGGAGAAAGGCTAGCCGGCCTGTCCGAGGATGTTGGCAGAGGCGTTCGGCGGCGCAGACCATGGCGGCCAGGCTGCCTTTCATGTCCGCCGCCCCCCGGCCCCAAAGCCACTCCCCGTCAAAGTGACCTTCGAAAGGCGGGTGGGTCCAGGCCTCCTCCGGCCCCGGCGGCACTACGTCGGTATGGCCCGCGAAGGCCAGAGTCGGGCCGTCCGTGCCCCAGACCGCCCAGAGATTGGAGACCCCCCCTTCGTCCATGCGCTCGCAGTGAAAGCCTAGGGCTTCGAGGCGCTCGGCGATCAGGGTGAGGCAGCCCGCGTCCTCCGGAGTTACGGAGGGGCGGCGGATCAGCGCCTGGGTGAGGGCAAGGGTGGGTTCCATGACTTAGGCGCCTTGATGAAGCATGGGGTTTAAGGCAATGGCTTGGCGATTGCTACGGCATTCCACGGCCCCGGTTTCGCTGTGGCGGAGAAAGAGCATGTCGCTGCCACCGGCAAGCTCCCGCGCCTTGCAGACTCGAACCACTGGCGCCCTCCTCATCACGGAGGGTCACCCGGGTGCCGGGGGTGATGTAGAGGCCGGCCTCAATGGTACAGCGATCCCCGAGGGGAATGCCCGTGCCCGCGTTGGCACTAATGAGGCACGACTCCCCGATGGAGATTCGGGTCGTTCCGCCTCCGGATAGGGTGCCCGCGGTGCTGGCGGAGCCACCAAGATCGGAGCCCTCGCCAACAACCACGCCTTGGGAGATTCGTCCCTCGATCATCCCGCTGGCCAGAGTGCCCGCGTTGAAATTGATGAAACCCTCATGCATGACTGTGGTGCCCTCTCCGAGGTAGGCACCCAGGCGAATGCGGCTGCCATCGCCAATCCGTACCCCCGAGGGCACGACAAAGTCCGTCATGGAAGGGAATTTGTCCACGGCAAAGACCTTCAGGGTGCGGCCCAAAAGCCGAGCGCTCAGCTGCCGGTCTTCCACCTCTTGCAGGGCAATGGCCCCTTCGCTGGTCCAGGCCACCGTGGGCAGGGCAGCGAAGATGCCGTCGAGGTTCAAGCTGTTGGGTAGGCATAGGCGGTGACTAAGAAGGTGAAGCTTGAGGTAGGCCTCCGCCGTGTCCGCGATGGGACCGTCCTCTCCAAGGCAGGTGAGCAGTACTGAGCCTTGGGCCTTCCCCAGCCTGCTCGCGAGGGCCGCCTGGGCCGTTTCTCCCACCTCGAGCCACCCCTGCCGGAGGCGGGCTAAATCCAGCGGTGACAGCCGGTACACCCCGGCGCTGTCTAGCTTAGCGGCCCGCAAGCCGGCCAGAACTTCAGCGCTCGGCGCGAGAATCGGTCGCGGGTAATAAACCGCCAGAGGGATTCCCTGGGCATCCTGTTGAGCAAGACCGAGGGCTATGGAAAACATGGTGACTCCTAGCTGTGGCGTGCGTGGTGTCCTGGCGTTTGATCGAAGGCTTGATCCAAGCGTTGGCGGATGGTGTCCTGAAGCCGCGCCAGGGTGGCGGGATCGGTGATGGGCTCCCGATCTTCCCCGGTGATGTAGAAGATGTCGTCAATGCGCTCGCCGAGGGTCGCGATCTTGGCACCCTGAAGCGAGATGCCTTCTTCCAAGAAGATGAGCCCGAGACGGGCGAGGAGCCCCGGTCGATCGTTCGCAACCACACGCAAATCGGTCACCGGAGTGCGTGGATCGTTTTCCACGTAGACCTCCGTGGGTGTCTGAAAAGCCCGAAGGGCTCGGGGGATGCGCCGGCGCACCACGTCGGGAAAGGCGTTGGGTTCCGCAAGGACTGCCCGGAGGGTCGCCTCTAGGTGGCGCTGGGCGTCCTCGTTAGTGAGGGGCGTGCCCGCATCCGTCAGCACCATAAAGCTGTTAAAGCACTCTGCCCTTCCCGTGGTATGTACCCGGGCCTCGTGAACAGAGAGGTCTTGCTGATCGAGGATCGCGGCGGTCGCCGCAAAAAGATTGGCCTGGTCGTGGGCGAAGATGAAAACTTGGGTTGCGCCTTCGTGGGCGCCGCCGGCCTGGGTGTAGGTGCGCACGCGCACCAAGGGGCCGTCGGCTGCAAGGTCATGGCTAAGCGCCGCCTCAAGCTGCCATACGATGTCTTCGACTTCGAGGCGAAGAAAGTAGTCTTCGTCCGTTTCGCTGAAAAAGACCGCCACCGCCTCAGCTTCGATGCCCCGGGCCGCCAGGGCGTCGAGGGCCGCTTGTCGGGTGCTGGCGATCCAGTCTTCCCGGTCTGGGATTGCCGCGCCGTGGGACGCGAGGAGTTGACGTGTTTCCTCGAACAGCTGGCGCATAAGGGTGGCGCGCCAGCTGTTCCAGAGGGACGGATTGGTCGCGTTGATGTCCGCCACCGTGAGGGCATAGAGGTAGCGGAGACGCTCTTCCGTCTTGACCTCCTCCGTGAACGCGGCGAGGACCTCAGGATCGCTAATGTCCTTGCGTTGAGCCACGTCGGACATAAGCAGGTGCTGGCGAACAAGCCAGCTGACCAGTTCCCGGTCGGCGGACTCTAGGCCATGGCGCTGAGCGAAACGCTCCACGTCCTCGGCGCCGAGGGTGGAGTGGTCGCCGCCTCGCCCCTTCGCGATGTCGTGGTAGAGCCCTGCAATATAGAGGAGCTCGGGTTTGGGGATTTGGCGCATGCACTCTTGGGCTACGGGATAGCGCTCCTGGGCGCTGTCGTAAAGAAAGCGCCGGAGGTTTCGCAGGAGCAGCATTGTGTGAGCGTCTACGGTGTAGATGTGGAAGAGGTCATGCTGCATCTGGCCAATGATGCGGCCGAATTCGGGCAGGTAGCGCCCGAGAACCCCGTAACGCCGCATGCGCGTTAGCTGGGAGACCAGCCGATGGGGGCTTCGAAGCAGCGCCATGAAGCAAGCGCAGTTTTCCGGATTGGCCCTAAAGGCGTCATCGATAAGGTCCAGGCTCTTGCGGATCATGCGGATCGTGGAGGCCCGGACGCGATCGATGTCCTCGCGGTTGGCGAGGATGACGAAAAGCTCGAGAAGTGCCCGGGGTCGGGCTTTGAAGACGTCCTCGCGGCGGGCGGCCAGGGTACGGCCCTGAACCTCGAAGTCCTCGTTGATGATCTCCCGGGGCTCGGCTGCCGCCGGAGAAACGATGGCCTCGTCGAAGTGCTGAAGGATGAGGTCGTTCAGCTCCCGGAGCGCGAGCACATGGACGTAGTAATCGTGCATGAAACGCTCAACGGCGAGCTGGCCGCCACTGTCTTCGTATCCAAAGAGGGCAGCGAGCTGCCGCTGGTTGTCGAAGCGGAGCTGCTCTTCAGCGCGCTTTGCCAGCAGGTGTAGGCCCCAGCGCACCTTCCAGAGAAAATCCCGGCCCTGAAGCAGGGCCAAAAGCTCATCGGCGGTAAGGAAGCCAAGACTGATTAGGTGTTCGAAATCGTTGGTGCCGTAGTGATGCCGCGCCACCCAGCCGAGCATCTGGATATCTCGGAGCCCTCCCGGTCCATTTTTGACGTTGGGCTCGAGGTTGTATTCCGTATTGTCGTAGCGTCGATGGCGTTCGTTTTGCTCTTCGAGCTTCGCGTTAAAGAACGTCGCGCCCGGCCAAAGCTTCGCTTGGCTAAGGCGCTCCCCCAGCTGAAGGCGCAGACGCTGGGCGCCGACCAAGGTCCGCGTCTCCAGCAAGTTGGTCATGACAGAAACGTCCTGGCGAGCTTCTTCCACGCACTCACTCAAGGTGCGGACGCTATGTCCGATCGTTGTGCCCAAATCCCAAAGACTGTGGAGGAAGGCCTCTAGCACGCCTTTTAACTCGGCGTCCGGGGGTTCGGCGAGGAGGATCAAAATGTCGATATCGCTAAAGGGGTGAAGCTCCCCCCGGCCATAGCCGCCCACGGCCAGCAGCGCCAAGGGCAAATTGCCCTGATCCCCCGTTTTTGGCCAGGGCTGGGTGTTGAATAGCTCCGTGAGGGCCGAGTCAAAGAGGCTCGCGCGGGCTCGCAGTAGAGCGGAGACCTCGGCGCCCTGGCGGAACTGCTGATCAAGCTGCGCCTGGCTGTCCTGGAGCCGGCGCCGAGGGCTGGCGACGGGCGCGGTCACGGCGTTTCATCACTCCGGCGGGTGAGGATCTCGGCGCCGTTGGCAGTGACCAATAAGGTGTGTTCCCACTGCGCCGAGGCCTTGTGATCCTTTGTCACCACGGTCCAGCCGTCTTTCAGAAGCTTCACCTCCCGGCGCCCGGCGTTGATCATGGGTTCGATGGTGAAGGTCATGCCTTCCTTAAGAACTTCGCCCGTTCCGGGGCGGCCGTAGTGAAGGATCTGGGGTGGCTCGTGGAAACCCCGGCCTATGCCGTGTCCGCAATATTCGCGAACCACGGAGAAGCGCTGGGCTTCCGCGTGGCGCTGGATAACGTGACCAATGTCCCCCAGGGTGGCCCCGGGGCGTACGGCTTCGATGCCCAGGTAGAGGCACTCCTGGGCCACCCGGGTGAGCCGCTCCCCAAGCACGCTCCCCGTGCCGCCGACGATGAACATCTTCGACGTGTCCCCGTGCCAGCCGTCCTTGATGACGGTGACATCGATGTTCAAGAGGTCACCCCGCTTCAGGGCCTTACCTTCCGCGGGAATGCCGTGGCAAACCACGTGGTTCACCGAGGTGCAGACGGAGGCCGGGAAGGGCGTTTGCCCTGGGGCCCCCCGATAGTTGAGGGGGGCGGGGATGCATTCCAGCTCTTCGACGATGAAGCGGTGACACCGCGCGTTTAGGGTTGCGGTGGTGACCCCGGGGACGACGTAGGGAGTGATCATCTCCAGTACGGAGGCGGCAGCAGCGCCAGCAGCGCGCATGCCGGCAATCTCCTCCGGCGTCTTCAGCGAGTCGGCCATGATTCATGCCTTAGGGCGGTGGCGGCTTTCGCCGCGCAGGGGGTTTATGCTATAACGCGCGCCGCGGCTGGGCGGCGGCAGCGCAATTCGCCCTAAGCATACCTTGAATCGTCCATCCTTCGCTGCCGGAAGGGGGCAAAAATACGCACACGCTTCGACACACCTTGCTGGGGTGCCCTTTGGGGTCGGCAGGTGGGGGGCGTGGAGGCCTAACCCGGAGAAAAATTGTGACCGACATTAGCATGCGCGATTTGCTGCAGGCGGGGGTGCATTTTGGGCACCAGACCCGTTACTGGAACCCGAAGATGGCCAACTTCATCTTCGGCGCTCGCAACAAGATCCATATCATCAACCTTGAAGAGACGCTCCCGCGTATCCGCAGCGCCTTGGATGAGGTGCGCCGCATGGGCGCAAAAAAGAACAAGCTTCTCTTCGTCGGCACGAAGCGCGCCGCGGCGAAAATCGTTCGCGAGCAAGCGAGCCGCGTGGGCATGCCCTACGTCGACCAGCGCTGGCTCGGCGGCATGTTGACGAACTACAAAACCATTCGCCAGTCCATCAAGCGTCTTCGGGATCTCGAGAGCGAAGCGAGCGATGGTACTTTCGACAAGCTCACCAAGCGGGAGGCCCTTACGCGCACCCGGGAAATGGAGAAGCTCGAGCGCTCCATTGGTGGCATCAAGGACATGGGCGGCCTGCCGGACGCGCTCTTCGTCATTGACGTAGAGCACGAGCGCATCGCCATCAGCGAAGCCAACAAGCTAGGTATTCCGGTGATTGGTATCGTGGACACTAACAGTAACCCCGATGGAGTGGATTACGTCATTCCTGGAAATGATGATGCCATTCGAGCCATTCGCCTCTATGTGGCCGCCTTCGCGGACGCGATCTCCGCCGGTAAGCAAGCCGCTTCTGGGGACGTGGCTGCTGATGAGTTCGTTGAAGTGGATGAAGATAGCGCTGCAGCGCCGGCCGCCGAGGCCTAAGTCTAGTTCTGTTCAGGGGGCGCGCCCGGCGCGCCCAATTCAGTTCAATTAGCGAGGATAGGCACGTGGCAATTACCGCAGCCATGGTTAAGGAGCTCCGGGAACGGACCGGGCTCGGCATGATGGATTGTAAAAAAGCGCTGGTGGCGTCCGAGGGGGATCTCGAGCTGGCCATTGAGCAGCTGCGTAAGGATGGTGCGTTGAAGGCCGCGAAAAAAGCGGGCCGCACCACCGCAGAGGGGCTCCTTGGGGTCCGCGTCGCCGACGATGGGTCTTCCGCTGTGTTGGCCGAGGTGAACATCGAGACTGACTTCGCCGCTCGGAACGAACGCTTCATCGCTTGGGTGCAACGGGTCGCCGATCAGGCCTTTGAAGCGGGTACGGATGACGTGGCTGCGCTGCTGGCCGCTGGCCTCGAAAGCGAGCGAGAAGCGCTGGTTCAGGAAATCGGCGAAAACATCACCGTGCGTCGTATTGCTCGGGTCACCGGCGCGCGGGTGGCGGCCTACGTGCACGCGGACAATCGGAAGGGCGCCCTTGTGGGGCTCTCTGCTGGGGACGAAACCCTTGGCAAGGATCTCGCAATGCATGCCGTGGCCCTGAATCCGAAGGTCGCGACGCCGGAAGCCCTCGACCCGGCAGATCTCGCCAAGGAGCGAGAAATCTATGAGGCGCAAGCTGCGGAGAGTGGTAAGCCCGCGGAGATCGTCGCCAAGATGGTCGAAGGCCGAGTGAACAAGTACAAGGCTGAGGTCAGCATGACGGAACAGCCTTTCGTTAAGGATGGGAACGTTAAGGTAAAGGACCTCCTAAAGGACGCCAGCGCAACCCTTGAAGCGATGATTCGCTTTGAAGTGGGCGAGGGAATCGAAAGGGAGGAAACGGACTTCGCTGCTGAAGTGGCGGCGCAGGTTCGCGGCGAGGCCTAGCCTCGCCTCAGTACGGGGGCCGGGCCGTGTCTAAGCCATCCAGAACGCTGAAGTATCGCCGTATTCTGCTCAAGTTGAGCGGCGAGGCGCTCATGGGGGATCAGAACTTTGGCATTGACCCCAAGGTCCTCGATCGCATGGCCGTGGAAATTGGCCAACTGATCGGTGTCGGGGTGCAGGTGGGCCTCGTCGTGGGTGGGGGCAACCTGTTTCGGGGGGCTGCGCTCCATGCCGCGGGACTCGATCGGGTGACCGGGGACCACATGGGCATGTTGGCTACGGTGATGAATTGCTTGGCCATGCGCGATGCCTTGGAGCGGGCCAACATCTCCGCCTCCGTGATGTCCTCTATCCCCATGAGCGGTATTGTTGAGCACTATGATCGGCGTCGGGCCATTCGCTATCTAGACCAGGGCGATGTAGTGCTTTTTGCCGCAGGCACGGGGAACCCCTTCTTTACGACCGATTCCGCCGCCTGTCTTCGGGGCATCGAAATCGATGCCGATGTGGTTATGAAGGCGACCAAAGTTGATGGCGTTTACACCGCCGATCCCGTCTTAGATTCCACCGCCGAGCTTCTGCCGGCGCTCACCTATGATGAGGTCCTCGAGCGGGACCTCGGCGTAATGGACCTGACCGCCATTTGCCTGTGCCGGGACCACGGCATGCCCTTGAGGGTGTTCAACATGGGCAAGGTGGGCGTGCTGCTCAAGCTCATGCTGGGCGAGGAGGACGGCACCCTAATCCAAGGAGATGCACGGTGATCGACGAGATTAAGGACGATACGGAAACGCGGATGGAAAAAAGCGTGGCAGCCCTGGAAACGGCCTTCGCACGCATCCGCACCGGGCGAGCCAGCCCTGCGCTCCTGGACGACATCAAAATTGACTACTACGGCACACCCACCCCCTTAACCAGGTGGCCAGCGTGACCGTAGAGGAATCCCGAGCGCTCTTGATCTCCCCCTGGGAGAAGAAGCTCGTGCCCCAGATCGAGCGGGCGATCTTGAAAAGCGATCTGGGCTTAACGCCCAATGCCACCGCCGACGTCATCCGCCTGCCGATGCCGCCGCTAACGGAGGAGACGCGGCGCGATCTTGGCAAGCAGGCCCGGGCGGAAGCGGAGCATGCGAGGGTATCCGTGCGCAACGTGCGCCGGGACAGCAACAGCCAGATCAAAGAGCTCCTGAAGGAAAAGATGATCAGCGAGGATGACGCTCGCCGTGCCGAGGAAACGATCCAGAAAATTACCGATCGTTTTGTTGCGGAAGTCGACAAGCGTCTCGAAAGCAAGGAAGCTGATCTTCTAGAGATCTAAGGCACGAGGCCTCCCCATGTCTGAAGCGACATCGCCGCAGCTCGAGGACGGTGCCCCGCCGCGCCATGTTGCCATTATTATGGATGGCAACCATCGCTGGGCGCAGAAGCGCCACTTGCCGGGGTCCGCGGGCCACCGGGCCGGCGCCCGCGCTGTCCGCCCCGTCGCTCAGCGAGCAGCCGAGCTTGGGGTGGAGGTGCTTACCCTCTTTGCCTTTTCCACGGAAAACTGGTTCCGCCCCCGGCGCGAGGTCTCCTTGCTCATGGCGCTCATGCGTCGGGTACTGACGGAAGACGTAGATGAGCTCCATCGGGAGGGGGTGCGGGTCCAGATCATCGGGGATCGAAGCCGCTTTTCCGCAGACCTTCAGAAGCTGATGGCCGATGCGGAGGCGCTGACGGCACAGAACACGCACATGACCCTCATGATTGCCGCAAATTACGGCGGACGCTGGGATATCGTAAATGCGGCCCGGGCCCTAGCTACGGAGGTCGAGGCTGGCCGGCTTCGGGCGCAGGATATCGATGAGTCCGCATTAGACGGCGCCCTCAGCCTTGCTGGCGTGCCGCCCCCCGATCTCTGCATTCGCACGGGCGGTGACCATCGCATATCCAACTTTTTGCTCTGGCAATTCGCCTACACGGAGCTGTTCTTCACCGATCGCTTCTGGCCCGATTTCAACGGGGCGGCGCTCGAGGAAGCGCTAGGGGAGTTTTACTGCCGCCAGCGGCGCTTTGGACGCCGCTAGGGCCCTCGACCGCTAGCTGCGCCTAAAGCGCTATCCAGCCCCTAATCAAGGTACACTTCCCCCATCGCTGGGGAGAGGGCGGGCCATGCTCAAGCAACGTATCCTGACCGCGGTGCCCTTGGCCACGGCCTTCCTGGCCGCCCTCTTTTATTTACCGTTCTCGGCCTTTGCGGGCCTGATTGCGGTCTTGCTGCTTCTGGCGGGATGGGAGTGGGGGGGGCTGGCGGGCCTCCGCGCGGGCCCCCGGATCGCCTTTTTGCCCGTGTTGGCGTTGCTCTTAGGAGCACTTCTGCCGCAGCGGGGGCAGCTCGAATCCTGGGTCTTCCCGCTGTCCCTTGGTCTTTGGGCTTTCCTTTCCTTGCTTGTGCTGACCTTCCCCCGAAGTGCGCCGGTGCTTCGGGGCACGGGGCTCCGCCTCGGTCTTGCCGTTTTGGTCCTGGCCCCGGCCTACCTAGCCGTACTGGATCTTTATAGCGCTGGGCCAGCCTATCTGCTCTGGGCCCTGGGGGTGGTGTGGGCTGCGGACATCGGTGCCTACTTCGCTGGGCGTCGCTTTGGGAAGCGGAAGCTGGCGCCGGCGGTGAGCCCCGGGAAAAGTTGGGAAGGGGCCTTCGGGGGGATCGCCTGCGCGTTGCTTGTATCGCTAGCCTTTGCCGACGTGCTGTCCGTCCCCTGGGGTGCGTCGCTGCTGCTGTTCACCGTGCTGATGGCCGTTCTGTCGATCTTTGGGGATCTATTCGAGAGTGTGCTCAAGCGCACCGCTGGGGTGAAGGACTCGGGAGGGCTCCTGCCTGGGCACGGCGGCGTATTGGATCGCCTCGATGCGCTGCTGCCTGCCTTGCCTTTGGCCGCGCTTGGTCTCGGGGCGCTGCCCTCCGCGGGCTAGGAAGGGAACGGTTATGAAGCCCGATCAGATCACCATTCTCGGCGCCACCGGGTCCATCGGGGAAAGCACGCTGGCGGTGCTGGCGGAGCATCCGGAGCGCTTTTCCGTTTATGCCCTCACGGCTCATCGCCAGTCCGACAAGCTGCTAGATCAGTGCCGGCGCTTTCGTCCGCGCTACGCCGTGCTGGTGGATCCGGCCGAGGCGAAGGCCCTCACGTTGGCGCTTAAGGCGGAGGGTCTCGCGACGGAACTCTTGGTGGGGGCCGAGGCCCTCGTGGCCGTGGCCGAAGCCCCGGAGGTGGACCAGGTCATGGCGGCGATCGTCGGGGCAGCCGGGTTGCCCCCCACCTTGGCGGCCGCAGAGGCGGGAAAGCGGGTGCTTCTGGCGAATAAGGAAGCCCTGGTGGTGGCGGGGCCTCTGTTTATGCAAGCGGTCCGCCGTGGCGGGGGCGCCTTGCTTCCTATTGATAGCGAGCACAATGCGCTGTTCCAGTGCATGCCTCCTGGCTACATCGCGGGCCAGCCCCCCCGGGGGGTGCGAAAGCTTCTGCTCACCGGATCGGGTGGGCCCTTTCGCAGCCGTGATCCGGCGACCCTTGGGGCCGTGACCCCGGAGGAGGCCTGCGCTCACCCCAATTGGTCCATGGGGCAAAAGATCTCCGTGGATTCCGCGACCATGATGAACAAGGGCCTCGAGTTTATTGAGGCCTGCTTGCTGTTCGCGACGCCGCCGAGCGGGATTGAGGTGGTGATCCATCCCGAATCGGTCATCCACTCCCTCGTCGCCTACGAGGATGGGTCCGTGTTGGCCCAGCTGGGCCTCCCGGATATGCGCACTCCCATTGCCGCGGGCCTGTCCTGGCCGGAGCGGATCGACGCTGGCGTCTCCCTCCTCGATCTTGTAGCCGTGGGTTCCCTCACCTTTGAGGCTCCGAGCTTTGAGCGCTTTCCCTGCCTTGCCTTGGCCCTGGCGGCGGCGGAGCGGGGCGGTCTGGCGCCCGCTTGGTTGAACGCTGCGAATGAGGTGGCCGTTGCCGCCTTCCTGGAGCGGCGCATCGGATATCTCGCGATCCCTGCTATCATTGAGCAGGTGATGCAGGGGGCAACCCTTTCGCCAGCGGATTCCCTCGAGGCCGTGCTCACCGCCGATCAGGAAGCGCGCTTGGCGGCGGAAGCGCTGCTATCCACCTACGCGGCCAAGAAGGCCTAAATTTCAAGAGAGCATCGCTTCATGGAGCTGCTGCAAACCATCCTTGCCTTGCTGGTAACGCTTGGAATCCTGGTGACGGTGCACGAGGCAGGGCACTTTTTTCTTGCCCGTTATTTTGGCGTGCGCGTGCTGCGCTTCTCCCTGGGCATGGGTCCGGTGCTGTGGCGGCGCCAGGGAGCGGACGGGACGGAATTTGCCTTGAGCCTTTTGCCCATCGGGGGCTACGTCAAGATGCTCGAGGGGGAAGCGGATGGCATCGCCTCGGCGCCTCGCCAGCGCGCCTTCAGCGAAACCCACCCCGCGGCCCGCATCGCCATCGCCCTGGGGGGGCCGGTGGCCAATCTCCTTTTGGCGCTGCTCGTCTACTGGGTTCTGTTTGTTTCTGGAGTTACGGGGCTGGTGCCCTACGTTAAGGCCTTGGAGGGCGCTGAGGGGCCCGCAGCGGGCGCTCGGATCCTCGCCGTCGATGGCCAGGAAACGCCGAGCTGGAACGCGGTGAATGAAGCCTTGGTGCGGCGCCTCGGGGAATCGGGCCGGATTACCTTTACCCTAGAGGGGGAGCGGGGTCCCTGGACTCTAGAGCGCCCCATTGAGCGTTGGCTGGCCGATGCTGAGGCGCCTCAATTTCTCGCGGAGCTTAAACTCGAGCCTTCCTACCCGGTGGTGCTGGGTCGGATCCTTGAGGACAGCCCTGCGGAGACGGCGGGCTTGCGCCCAGGGGATCGCATCACTGCTGTTAACGGGCAGCTGGTGGAGCACTGGCCTGCCTTCGTGAAGGCGGTGCAGGCCGCCGGCTCGGAAACCCTCACCTTTGACCTTGAGCGGGATGGCGAAGCCCGTCGCCTGACCATTCGGCCGCGCCTTGAGGAGGGCAAGGGTTTTGTTGGAGTGGGCCCGGCCTACGCCGTGCAGCGCTGGGGTCCTGGGGAAGCAGTGGGGCAGGCGCTTCTGGCCACCTTGGATAAGACGGCCATGACGCTGGGTCTCGTTAAGAAAATGGTTCAGGGCCTCGTTTCCACAAGTAACTTGAGCGGCCCCATTACCATTGCTAAGGTCGCCGGCGATTCGGCAAAGTCCGGGGCCGAGACCTTCCTGGGTTTCCTCGCGCTGCTGAGTGTCAGCCTTGCGGTTTTGAACTTGCTGCCGATCCCGGTCCTCGATGGAGGGCACGTGGTGCTTCATCTGCTTGAGTGGGTGCGTGGCGCTCCGCTCCCAGAGCGGGTTCAGGCTCTGGGGGTTCAGGTGGGCTTAATGCTGGTCGTGAGCTTAATGGCCCTGGCCCTGATTAACGATTTTTCCCGACTTTAGAGACGATTAGTGAAATTTCCCTTTCTCTCCGTCCCGCGTTCGGCGCTTCTTGCGCTGATGCTTGGTCTTGCGCCCCTGGGGGCCGTGGCGCAGGACGCCAGCAGCGCCGCGGCGTTCACCATTGGCGATATCCGGGTACAGGGTTTGCAGCGGGTCTCTCCGGGAACGGTGTTTGGCTTGCTCCCGGTGAATGTCGGGGACCGCTACGACGAATATTTGGCGCGAGAGACCCTTCGCTCTTTGTTTTCCTCGGGCTACTTCAGCGATATCGGCGTTGGGCGGGATGGGAACGTGCTGGTGCTCACGCTTCTGGAACGCCCGGCCATTGACACCATCACCCTCGACGGCAATGAATCAATCGAGAGCGATGCGTTGCTGGAGGGACTCGCGGGCTCGGGGCTTGCTGAGGGAGAAATTTTCCAACGCGCCACCCTCGAGCGGGTCGAGCTCGAGCTGACGCGCCAGTATGTCTCCCAGGGCCGCTACGGGGCTAGCATCGAGGCGGAGGTTGAGGAACTTCCGCGGAATCGGGTGGCGGTAAAGATCGAGATCGAAGAGGGTTCCGTGGCTAAGGTGCGCCACCTAAATATTGTAGGGAACTCGGTGTACTCCGACCAGGAGCTCCTCGACAGTTTCGAGATGAAGCTTCCGAGTCTCCTTTCATTTTACAAGAACGACGACCGCTACTCCCGGGAAAAGCTCTCCGGCGACCTTGAGCGCCTCGAGGCCTATTACAAAGATACGGGCTACGTAAATTTTCGTATCGATTCCACCCAGGTGACCGTCAACCCCGATAAGAGTGAGGTGTACATCACCATCAACGTTGACGAGGGAAGCAAGTACACCGTTAGTGACGTGGAGTTGGCCGGGGAACTGAACGATGTCCCCGCCGAGGCCCTTGAATCCCTACTCCTGGTGTTCGAAGGGCAAACCTTTTCCCAGGCCCTCGTGACTGCCACGGAAGAGCGGCTCACGGGTGCCCTGGGGGATGCGGGCTATACCTTTGCGGAAGCCAATGGCGTGCCTGAAGTTGATGAAGACGCTGAAACGGTGCGCATGCGCTTTTTCGTTGATGCGGGGCAGCGCGCGTACGTCCGCCGGATTAATTTTCGGGGGAACACGCTGACCCGAGATAACGTGCTGCGTCGGGAAATGCGCCAGCAAGAGGGGGGGTGGGCATCGACCACCCAGATTGATTTTTCTAAAATCCGACTAGAGCGGCTGGGGTACTTCAAAAACGTCAACGTCGAAACGCCAGCCGTTCCCGGGACGGAGAACCAGATCGACGTCGAGTTCACCGTGGAGGAACAACCCTCCGGGAGTATTTCCGGCACCCTCGGCTACGCCCAGCAGGCAGGGCTGATCCTCGGGGCTCAGTATCAGGAAAATAACGTGTTCGGGACGGGAAACTCCACCGGCATTGGTGTTAACTGGTCCCAGTTCCAGCAATCCTTGAATTTCAACTTCTTTAATCCCTATTTCACCGTCGACGGCATTAGCCGGGGCTTTAACCTGTTTTACCGGGAAACGAACTTTGGTCGGCAGAATATCGCACGCTTCCTGACCAACGCTTATGGGGTTGGGGTCAATTTTGGCTACCCCATTAGCGAGGTCGAGCGTCTGAATTTCGGGGTAAACGTCGACTACACGGATGTTACGGCGGGGCTTTTCCCCGCTCAGGAGATCACCAGCTTCATCCAGTCCGAGGGCAGCACCTTCCTGAACTACACGGCAAACGTCACCTGGATCAACTCCCAGCTGAATCGGGGGCTCTTTCCCACCCGGGGTTCGTCCCAAAACCTCTCGGCGGAAATTGCTCTTCCTGGCAGCGATCTCGCGTTCTTTAAGGTGCGCTACGAGGGTCAAAGGTTCATCCCCCTTGGCCCCATCTTCACCCTTCGAGCTCACACTAAGTTGGGCTACGGTGACGCCTTTGGGGGTAGCTCAACGTTGCCCTTCTACGAGCACTTCTTCGCCGGTGGCTTTGGCTCCGTGCGGGGCTTTGAGCTCAACTCCCTGGGTCCCCGGGCCACGGAGCCTCCGGACTCCCCGTTCCAGGGGCGTCGGCCCCAGCCCTTCGGGGGGAACGTGCTGATCACCGGTGGCTTGGAAGTGATCCTGCCCGTGCCCTTTGTGGAAGATGATCGGCAGTTCCGTCCTGTAGCCTTCTTCGACTTCGGCAACGTCTTTAACACGGACTGCCCTCGCACTAGCTCGCGCTGCTACGGGCCGTCGCTGGACGACATGCGCTACTCCCTAGGTATTGGGGTGACCTGGCTGAGTGGCTTTGGCCCCCTATCTTTCGGTAT
Source organism: Candidatus Salivita marina (assembly GCA_038144425.1). Taxonomy (GTDB): domain Bacteria; phylum Pseudomonadota; class Gammaproteobacteria; order Pseudomonadales; family Azotimanducaceae; genus Salivita; species Salivita marina. The sequence goes on from JAYQNS010000002.1 coordinate 376,422, forward strand.
AGCACAGGTTTTCAACGAAGATACGGACGACCAAACTCAGTTTTTCCAGTTTGAGCTGGGCCGCACGTTCTGATCTGAAGGTGTGCTTAGCGCGCGGGCGGGGTACACTGCCGCGCCGGGCGTTCAGGTAGGCGCCTCGGGTTTATCTGTTACCGCATGAGGGAGATTTCACCGTGAAGCGAGTACTGGCTTTTGTCCTGGCTCTTGGCGCCTTGGGCGTCGCCCCCTTAGCCGGGGCAGAACTCAAAATAGCCGTGGTCGATGTACAAGCCGCCATCGGCCAAACTCAAGAAGCGCAGAGCTTCCTGGAAAAGGTGCAGGAGTCGCTGGAAGCGGATTTGGAGCGGATCCGAGAGCTTACGGCGCAGCGCGCCGAGATCGAAGAGAAGGTTCAGCGGGACGCGGAAGTCATGGGCGAGGAAGAGCGCACTCGCCTTTCGGAGGACTATGAGCGCCTGACCTCTGATCTTCAGTACCGCACGGAGACCTACCAGAAGGCCGTGAATCGCCGCCGCAATGAGCTTTTCCAAAAAATGGGTCCCGGCGTCCAGGCTGCCCTCGATGACCTCGTGAAGCTCGAGGCCTACGATCTGGTTCTTCCACGGAACACAGTGATCTACGTGAACCCCAAGCACGACATTACGCGTAAGGTCACGGAAGTTCTCGACAAGCAGAGCTAAGGCAAGGCGACAGTCGGCGGCGTCGGTTTCGCCGGCGCCGCCCCGGCTGAAAGGAGTCTTGCGGTGGAATATCCCCTTTCCATAGAAACCATTCTTGAGCGCCTTCCTCATCGCTACCCGTTTCTCCTCGTGGATCGGGTGCTTGAGGTCGATCTTGGCGCTTCCATTCGGGCGCTGAAGAACGTCACCATCAACGAACCCTTCTTTCAGGGGCACTTCCCTGGCCACCCTGTGATGCCGGGGGTGCTGATGGTCGAGGCCCTGGCCCAGACCGCAGGCATCCTCGCCTTCCTCACGCACAGCCAGCATCCGGAAGACGATGCCGTGGTCTACCTGGCGGGCACGGATCGGTGCCGCTTTAAGCGCCCTGTGACCCCTGGGGATCAGCTGATCCTGGAGGCGAAATTTCTCGTTGATAAGCGCCGGCTAATGAAGTTCGCCTGCCGTGCCCTGGTTGACGACCAAGTGGTATGCGAGACCGAGCTCATGTGCGCCCAGCGCGCCCTTACCTAGCGTGTCCCCTCGCCGTACCCGCCCTCCCTTACCCCTTTGGCTCTCCGAATGGGGCGATGCCCCGGAGGGCTGGGTCGCAGGCGTCGATGAAGTTGGACGTGGTCCCCTGGCCGGGCCCGTGGTGGCGGCGGCGGTGGTGTTCCCAGCCGGCGAAACCCCGCCGGCGGTGGGGGACTCGAAGACCTTGAGCGCGACCCGGCGCGCGGCCCTGGTCCCAGAGATTAAGGCGGGGGCCTTGGCCTGGGCCTTGGGCTGGGCAGACGTGGATGAAATTGACCGGCTAAATATTTTGCAGGCGAGCCTTTTGGCGATGCGCCGGGCACTGGAAGGGCTGAAGCGTGAGCCCGCGCTGGTCCTTATCGATGGTAATCAGCGGATTCCCGAGTTTCCTTGTCCGCAGCGAACCGTTCCTCAGGGAGATAGGCGGTTGGCGTCGATCGCAGCGTCGTCGATTCTGGCGAAGGAAGCCCGGGATGAGGCGCTCCGCGCGCTCGGCGAGCGCTATCCTGGCTATGGCTTCGAGCGCCATTCCGGCTATCCTGTACCGGAGCATCTCGCCGCCCTCGAGGCCCTTGGGCCAACCCCAGCCCATCGTCGAAGCTTTGGGCCCGTGCGGCGATGTATGGCCGCCTTCACCCCGGGAAAGGAACCGAAGCCATCGTGACCGCCCCGCCCTTCGTCCATCTTCGCGTGCACTCGGAGTACAGCCTCATCGACGGGCTGGTCCGGGTGAAGCCGCTGGTGGCCCGGTGCGAAGCCCTGGGTATGCCGGCGGTGGGGCTGACTGATCACAATAATCTCTTCGCCCTCCTGAAGTTCTACGGAGCCGCCCGAGGTGCGGGTATTAAGCCGATCGTAGGATGCGACCTTGCCCTTCGGGATGAAAACGGCGCCCTGAGCCAGGCGACCGTTTTTGTCGAGAGTGCTGCGGGCTATGGTCATCTGACCCGTCTTATTTCCGACGCTTACCTCGGGCCGGAGCGCGCCTCGGCCGTCGCCGTGGCGAAGGACGCGTTGCTTGCCCAGAACGAGGGGTTGCTCCTGCTTCTCGGACGTCATTCCCCCCTTGGCGCCCTCGCTGAAGAGGATGAGGTCACCTTTGCTAGGGCCTTGGCCCCCTGGCAAGCGGCCTTCGGGGATCGCCTCTTTCTCGAGCTCACCCGGACTGGCCGAGCTGGGGAGGAAAGCTGGCTCGCTGCCGCCATGCATGCTTCAGCCGGCTGCGGAGTGCCGGTGGTCGCGACGAATGACGTGCGCTTTCTTGAGGCCGACGATTACGAGGCCCACGAGACGCGGGTCTGTATCCACGAGGGGCGGGTCCTGGGCGATCCTCGCCGGCCCCGGCGTTACAGCGAGGCTCAGTATTTCTGCAGCGCCGAGGAGATGCAGGCGCGCTTTGCGGATATTCCGGAGGCGCTGAGCAATACGGTGGTGATTGCCCAGCGCTGCAATCTCACCCTCGCTCTGGATACCTACTATCTGCCCGAGTATCCGATCCCCGAGGGGGAAACACTGGAGGGCTACTTTCGCCGCATCAGCTGGGAGGGCCTCGCGGCGCGCCTGGCCCGGCTGCCCGAGCTTCCAGAGGACGGAGAGCAAGGCCGCAAGGCCTACGAGGCGCGACTTCAAGAAGAGCTCGACATCATTTGCCAGATGGACTTCCCAGGCTACTTCCTCATCGTGGCGGAGTTTATTGCCTGGGCGAAGGGCAACGGCGTGCCCGTGGGTCCGGGGCGAGGCTCCGGCGCTGGCTCCTTGGTGGCCTATGCGCTCGGCATTACTAATCTCGATCCCCTGGCCTACGACCTGCTGTTTGAGCGCTTCCTGAATCCCGAGCGAGTGTCCATGCCCGACTTTGATGTGGATTTTTGCATGGAAGGCCGGGACCGGGTTATCGGCCATGTGGCAGACCTCTACGGCGCCGCTGCCGTTTCGCAGATCGTGACCTACGGCACCATGGCTGCGAAGGCCGTGGTGCGGGACGTTGCCCGGGTCCAGGGTAAGCCCTACGGCCTCGCCGACAAGCTTTCCAAAATGATCCCCTTCGAGGTCGGCATGACCTTGCACAAGGCCCTCGAGCAAGAGCCCACCCTGAAGGCCTTCGTTGCGGAGAACGAAGAGGTCAGTGAAATCATGGACATGGCCTTCTCCCTGGAAGGCCTGGTGCGCAACATCGGAAAGCACGCGGGCGGTGTGGTTATTGCTCCAGGGCAGCTCACGGATTTCGTACCCCTCGTCACGGACGAGCAGGGCGCCCTCATGACCCAGTTTGATAAGGACGACGTCGAGCGCGCGGGGCTAGTGAAGTTCGACTTTCTGGGCCTTCGGACCCTCACGATTATCAACTGGGCGCTCGAAGCCATTAACGCGCTGCGCGCGGCGCGGGACGAGCTGGCTCTGGATATTGACGACATTCCTCTGGATGACGATCGGGTCTTTGGGCTTCTGAAGCGGGCGGAAACCACCGCCGTATTTCAGCTCGAATCCCGGGGCATGAAGGAGCTGATCAAACGCCTGCTTCCAGACAGCTTTGAGGATATTGTGGCTCTCGTGGCCCTGTTCCGCCCTGGGCCTCTGCAGTCCGGTATGGTCGATGATTTCATCGACCGGAAGCATGGTCGGGCCACGGTGACCTACCCCCATCCGGCCCTTGAGCCCATTTTGAGCAACACCTACGGCGTCATCCTGTATCAAGAGCAGGTGATGCAGATCGCCCAGGTGCTTGCTGGCTATACCCTCGGCGGCGCGGACCTTTTGCGGCGGGCCATGGGTAAGAAAAAACCCGAGGAAATGGCGAAGCAGCGGGAAATCTTTCTTACCGGGGCCGCGGCCCAGGGGATCGACGGGAGCATTGCCTCCCCCATTTTCGATCTTATGGAGAAGTTCGCGGGCTACGGCTTTAACAAATCCCATTCCGCCGCCTACGCCCTCGTTTCCTATCAGACTGCCTGGCTAAAGCATCACTATCCCGCCCCCTTCATGGCGGCGGTGATGTCCTCCGACATGCAGAACACGGACAAGATCGTCGTGTTTATTGAGGAGGCCCGGCAGATGGGTCTTTCCCTGCGGCCGCCGGATGTGAATCACGGGGCTTACCGCTTTCAAGCCACCGCTGAAGGGGAAATTATCTACGGGCTTGGGGCCATTAAGGGCGTGGGGGAAGGGCCTATCGAGGCTATCGTCGCAAGCCGGAGCGAAGCAGGCCCCTATGAGGATCTTTTCGATCTCTGTCGCCGGGTGGACGCCCGGCGCCTGGGGAAGCGCGTGCTTGAGGCGCTTATTCGCGCCGGGGCCCTCGATTCCCTCGCGCCTCAGACGGAAGCGGGTCCTGCTCATCGAGGCGCACTGCTGGCGCAGCTGGATGAGGCGCTGCAAGCCGCGGAGCAAGCGCTCCGCAACGATGCCGCGGGCATGGGGGATCTCTTTGGCGGCTTGGAAGCGCCCGCTGCCCCTCCGGGGCTTACGGCAGTGCGCCCCCTCAGTGAGCAGGAACGGCTGCGGGGTGAGAAGGAAACCCTGGGGCTTTACCTCACGGGCCATCCCATCGACAGCTACGAGGACGAGCTCCGTTCCATGGTGCCCACGCGCCTGGCTGAGTTGAAGGCCGATCGCGGTTCGCAGTTGGTGGCGGGCCTCGTGGTGGATCTTCGGGTCGTTCGGACCAAGCGCGGGGACGCCATCCTTTTTGCCACCATTGACGATCGCAGCGGTCGCCTGGAGATTCTAATCTCCGGAGACGTGCTTGATGCGCATCGGGAAAAGCTGGTCAAGGATGCGGTGCTGCTGTTCGAAGGGGAGCTGTCCTTTGACGATTTTTCCGGCGCCCTGCGCATGCGCCGATGCCAGGGCCTATTTTCCATAACGGAGGCACGACAGCGTTTCGCCGTCGCCCTAGAACTTTGCCTGTCGCAAAGGGACGAAGCGCTGGGCTTCGCGACCCAGCTGGCAGAGGCCCTCGCGCCCTACCGAGGCGAGGGCTGTCCCGTCGCGGTGCACTATCGTCGCTGCGATGCTGAGGTTCGGCTCCGCCTGTCTGATGAGTGGCGGGTGCTGCCCAGCGATGACCTTCTAGAGCGGCTCCGGGAGCGCCTCCCCGTCGATCGGGTGGCGCTGCGCTATCCCGAGCACCGTGGATCCTAAAGCGTCCCTACAGCCGTTGCTTTCAGCGCTTGGGAAGGCCCTGGTGCCTTCGCCGGAGGGTCTGTGGGTCGCCTGCTCTGGGGGCCTTGATTCCCTCACCCTTCTTTATTTGACGGCGCAGTTTTGCCGGGATAGAGGCTGGGCGCCTCCAGGGGTTGTGCACGTCAATCATGGGCTCTACGCCCATGCCGACCGCGCCGAGGCGGAGGTGAAACGGGTCGCCGTGTCCCTTGGCCTCCCGTGGCACGGCGCCCGGGTATCCGTTCATCCCAACGCGTCGGGGCCTGAGGCGGCGGCTCGAGATGCCCGTTACGCCGTCTTTGACGCCCTCCTCGGCAGGGGCGACGTCCTATTGCTTGCCCATCACGAGGAGGATCAGGCCGAAACGGTCTTTCTTCGTCTGCTTCGCGGTTCGGGGCTGCGGGGGCTTGGGGCCATGGCGCCGAGCCGACCCCTTGGCCAGGGCCGGCTCCTTCGGCCCGGGCTCGCCGAGCCCCGGGCGCGCCTTGAGGCCGCCGCTAAGGTCCTTGCCCTCACGCCGGTGGTTGATCCGAGCAACGAGGATTTGCGCTTTGATCGCAACTTTCTTCGCCGGGAGATCTTTCCCGCACTGGAGGCCCGCTGGCCCGGCTTCTCCCAGCGCGTCTCCCATAGCGCGGCGGTACTGCGGCGGGTAGAGATGGCCCAGATCCTTCCCCCGGGGGTGCATGGGGAGTCGGCCAGGCCCCTGGCACTTGCGGAATTGCCCCCCAGTCTTGAAGAGCGAGGCGATGTGATCGTCCACTGGCTTCGACACCAGGGGGTGCTGGTGCCGAGCCGCACTCAGCTACTCGCCTTTTGCGCCCAGCTGGGGGCTCGGGCGGATGCGCTGCCCCAGCTCGACCTCGGAGCGTCCACGCTTCGGCGGTGGCGCGGCGCGCTTTGGTTGGCGCCTAAGCTTCCAGCGCCGGATACGAAAGCGAGGCGCCTGGCGCCGGGCCACTGGCCCTTTCCAGGAGGGGTGCTGGAGGTGCGGGAGGCTGAGGCGGGGGGCGAGCCCTTTGCCCTGGCGCCAGGGCCCTACCGGGTTTGCCAGGGATCATTGCCCCGGCGTTTGCGTCTGCGATCGAACCCTTCTCGACCCCATAAGACCGTCAAGGCCTTGCTGCAGGAGGCCGCCGTGCCCCCCTGGCAGCGCCCCTATCTGCCCCAGCTCTGGGAGGGAGATCGGTTTCTTGGCTGGCCTCGGGTGGCCCTAGCGGGGGGGGCACCAGCGGGGCCTCGATGGGTGCTCGAATGGCACTTCCAGGGTCTCGCGGAGGCGAAACGCGTTGAATAGGGCGGGCTCCGCTGCTAGGCTGAACTCCCATCTTGGGCGCGCTATTCCAGCGAGTCTGCTCATGAGATGGGAGCCTCATGACCCAATATATTTGCGTAACCGGCGGGGTGGTTTCCTCGCTGGGTAAGGGCATTCTTGCGGCGTCCCTTGCCGCCGTGCTCGAAGCCCGCCAGCTTAAGGTCACGATCCTCAAACTCGACCCGTACATCAATGTAGATCCGGGCACCATGAGTCCTTTCCAACACGGGGAGGTCTTCGTCACCGAAGACGGCGCAGAGACCGATCTTGACCTTGGCCACTACGAGCGCTTCCTGCGTACGCGCATGACCCGCTTTAACAACTTCACCACGGGAAGCGTCTACGCCGAAGTGCTGAAGAAGGAGCGTCGCGGGGACTACCTCGGCGGGACCGTGCAGGTTATCCCCCACATCACCGATGAGATCCAGCGTCGCATTAAAGCGGGGGCGAGGGTTACGATGTGGTGCTCTTAGAAATCGGCGGAACGGTGGGGGATATCGAGTCCCAACCCTTCCTCGAAGCCATCCGTCAGCTTCGCCTCGAAGTGGGCGGGCAGAATTGCCAGCTCATCCACCTCACCCTAGTGCCCTTCATCGCAACCGCCGGGGAGACGAAGACAAAACCAACGCAACACTCGGTCAAGGAGCTTCGATCCATCGGGCTTCAGCCTGATGTGCTGATTTGCCGCTCGAGCCGCGAAATTGATGAGAGTTCCTTGCGCAAAATTGCCCTCTTTACCAGCGTAGAAGAGCGGGCTGTGATCCCCGTGGAGGATGCCGCGACCATTTACGCGATCCCCGCAATGCTTCATGCCCGGGGCCTCGATTCCATTATCTGTGAACGGCTGGGGCTCGAGGCACCACCGGCGGACCTGTCTGAGTGGAACCGGGTTAGCGAGGCCCTGCTGAACCCCCAGCGTACTCTGCGCATTGCCATGGTCGGTAAGTACATGGAGCTTATGGATGCCTATAAATCCCTCACCGAGGCCCTGAGCCACGCAGGAATCGCCCGCCATGCGAAAGTCGTCATCGATGCCATCGACGCCGAGCAGGTAGAGCAAGAGGGCACAGGGTGCCTCGAGGCGGCGGACGCGATCCTGGTCCCCGGCGGTTTTGGTGCCCGGGGCTTCGAAGGCAAAATTCAGGCAGCTCGCTATGCTCGGGAGCAGGGCGTTCCCTACCTCGGTATTTGCTATGGCCTGCACGCTGCCATTATCGAGTTTGCGCGCCACGCCGCGGGGCTTGAAGGCGCGAACTCCACCGAGATCGATCCGGCCTCCCCGAACCCCGTGGTGGCGCTGGTCACCGAATGGACCGACGAGGAGGGGCAAACCCAGCATCGTGACGAGGGGTCGGATCTTGGCGGGACCATGCGCCTTGGCGCCCAGCACTGTAACCTCGTGCCCGGGTCCCTGGCGCAGCGTACCTACGCCGTGGAGACGGTATCGGAGCGGCACCGCCATCGCTTTGAGGTAAATGAGCGTTTTGTGCCAGCTCTAGAGGCTGCGGGGCTTCGAGTTGCCGGGCGGGCGGCGAAGGATGATCTCGTGGAAATGATCGAGGTCCCCGAGCACCCTTGGTTTCTGGCGTGTCAGTTCCACCCCGAATTTACCTCGACGCCCCGGGAGAGCCACCCGCTCTTCCTGGGCTTTATTGATGCGGCCCTTGCGGAGCACGCACGGCGCAGCGCGACGGCCTAGGCGCGGCTGACCAGGAGATGAGCATGGAACTTTGCGGATTTAAGGTGGGCCCGACCGAGCCCCTATTCCTCATTGCGGGGCCCTGCGTCATTGAAAGCCAGGCGCTGGCGGAGGAGACCGCGGGGACCCTTAAGGCCCTCACGGAGCGGTTGGGCGTTCCCTTTATCTACAAGTCGAGCTTCGATAAGGCGAACCGCTCGTCCCATGCGAGCTATCGCGGGCCGGGCCTTGAGGCTGGGCTGAAGGTGCTTGAGCACGTTAAGAAAACCTTCGATCTGCCGGTGCTTACGGACGTGCATGAAGATACGCCTATGGAGGAGGTCGCCAGCGTGGTGGACGTGCTCCAGACCCCGGCCTTCCTGTGTCGGCAGACCAACTTTATCCAGCGCGCCTGTTCCGTAGGTCGTCCCGTGAACATTAAGAAGGGACAGTTCCTAGCCCCGGGGGATATGGCGAATGTGGTGGACAAGGCGCGGGCCACGGGCAATGAGGCGATTATGGTATGTGAGCGGGGCGTGAGCTTCGGGTACAACAACCTTGTCTCAGACATGCGGGCTCTAGCGATCATGCGGGATACAGGGGCTCCGGTGGTTTTCGATGCCACCCACTCCGCGCAGCTGCCCGGGGGAAGGGCACGGCCTCCGGGGGCATGCGGGAGGTCATACCCGTGCTGGCACGGGCGGCGGTAGCCGCGGGGGTGTCCGGACTCTTCATGGAAACCCACCCGGACCCGGAGAAGGCGCTTTCCGATGGGCCTAATAGCTGGCCCCTGGGGCAGCTCGAAGCGCTGTTGGAAACGCTGCTCGAGCTCGATCGGGTCGTGAAGGCGCAGCCCTTCGCCGAGGATGCCTTTCGCTCGGCCTAAGCTAGGGTGGGTAGCGCGTGGGGGCGCTGCTCAGTTCAGTCATCATCAGCAATGAGAGCGCTAAGGGGAACGGGGTGGCAGAGATTCAGCACATTATCGCGCGGGAAATTATGGATTCCCGGGGCAATCCGACGGTGGAAGCGGACGTCACCCTCAGTGACGGCAGCTTTGGCCGGGCCGCGGCCCCTCCGGCGCGTCCACCGGGTCTCGGGAGGCCCTGGAGCTTCGCGACCAGGATGGGGCGCGCTATCTAGGTAAGGGCGTACTCAAGGCCGTAGGGGCCGTCAATGAGGTCCTCGCCCCGGCGCTGCTGGGGCAGGGCGCCTTGGATCAGCGGGGCTTAGATCAGCGCATGCTGGCGCTCGATGGCACACCCAACAAGGCGCAGCTCGGGGCTAACGCGCTACTGGCTGTTTCCCTGGCGGCAGCCAAAGCGGGGGCGGCGGCTCAGGGTTTGCCTCTCTATGCCCACATTCGCAGTCTGGCTGATGCCCGCTATGCCATGCCCTTGCCCATGATGAACATCCTAAATGGCGGGGAGCACGCGGATAACAACGTCGATATTCAGGAATTCATGATCCAGCCCGTGGGGGCCGGCAGCTTCCGGGAGGCCCTGCGCTATGGCGCGGAAATCTTTCATGCGCTAAAGGCTGTGCTGAAGGCCCGGGGGCTTGCCACCGCCGTGGGGGATGAGGGGGGCTTTGCGCCGAATTTGCCGAGCAATGAAGCGGCCCTCGAGGTGATTGCGGAGGCCGTGGGGAAGGCGGGCTTTAGGCTGGGTGACGACATTACGCTGGCGCTTGATTGTGCGGCGAGCGAGTTCTACAAAGACGGCATCTATCATCTCGCCGGGGAAGGACAGCACTTCGACGCAGAAGGCTTCGCCCAGTATCTGGCCACGCTTTGCGAGCGCTACCCCATTGTGTCCATTGAAGATGGCATGGACGAGAGCGACTGGGCCGGCTGGGCAGCCCTGACGCGGCGCCTTGGGGATCGGGTCCAGCTTGTGGGTGATGACCTCTTTGTAACCAACACGGAGATCCTTGCCCGGGGCATCGAGGAGCAGGTTGCCAACGCCATCCTCATCAAGTTCAACCAGATTGGCACGCTCTCGGAAACCCTAGACGCGATCGCCATGGCGTCTAAAGCGGGCTATGCGAGCGTCATCTCCCACCGCTCTGGCGAGACGGAAGACGTCACCATCGCCGATCTGGCCGTGGGCACGGGAGCCGGGCAGATCAAAACCGGGTCCCTTTGCCGCTCTGATCGGGTGGCGAAGTACAACCAGCTGCTCAGGATCGAAGAAACCCTAGGGACTAAGGCCCCCTACCGTGGGCGCGGTGAGCTCCGTAGGTAAGATCGGGGGCGACGGCCGGCTGTCCGCTCCCGGGCGGGGGCTGCGCTGGCTAATGTTCGGACTCCTGATCCTTCTGGGGGCGCTTCAGCTTCGGCTGTGGACCGGAAAAGCCAGCTGGGCGGAAGTGTGGAATCTCGAAGCCCGCTTGCAGGCTGCCGAGGCGGAAAATGCCCGCCTCGCGGAAGACAATGCCGCCCTCGAAGCTGAGGTGCGGCGCTTAAAGGCCGATCCCCGGGAGTTAGAGGGGCGGGCCCGGGAAGATCTGGGCATGATTCGCGATGGGGAGACCTTCATCCTTGTGCTGCCGCCGGCGGAGCCGTCCCCATGACCCAAAGACGGCGTTGGGTGGTGGTTCCTGCTGCGGGGGTCGGACAGCGCATGGGTGGCGACCAACCTAAGCAGTACCTCGAGCTTGCGGAACGGCCCCTGTTGCACTGGACCCTAGAAGCCTTAGCACCGCTTGAGGCGGAGGCCATCGTTTTGGTGGTGGCCCCCGAGGACCGCTACATCGATGCCCTCGCGCCGACGCTGAAAGCCCGTATTCCCGGCCTTGAGGTCCTTCCCAAGGGGGGGGCTAGCCGAGCCGAGTCGGTGGCAGCGGGGCTTTCGGCCCTGGCGAAGCGGGCGGCACCGGAGGATTGGGTTTGGGTGCATGACGCGGCGCGGCCTTGCGTCGGTGCCCAGGCGTTGGAGGCCCTTCGCGCCGCGGAAAGCGGCGCCGAGGCAGGGGCCCTGCTGGCCCAGCCCATGGATGAGACAGTGAAAACGGTGGACGGGGGCCGGGTGCAGGGCACGGTCGATCGCTCCGCTCTTTGGCGGGCGCAAACGCCCCAGGGGGCGAGCTACGCGTGCCTATCGGAAGCGCTAGCCCGGGGGCTCGCGGAGGCGCCGGAGGCAATTACCGATGAAGCCTCGGCGCTTGAGCGCCTGGGCCTCGCTCCGCGCATCGTTCCCGGGGAGGCCAGTAATCTCAAGGTGACCCATCCGGAGGATCTCGCGCTAGCAACCTTTTGGCTTCAGCAGCACGGACGGTGGACCCCAACATGCGCATAGGTCATGGCTATGATGTTCATCGTTTTGGAGATCCCTTGCCTCCGGAAGGCGTCATAATGCTGGGGGGCGTTGCCGTGCCTTCCGCCCGTAGTCTCTTGGCCCATTCCGATGGTGATGTCCTGCTTCACGCGCTTTGCGACGCGCTCCTTGGGGCGGCGGCCCTGGGCGATATTGGCCATCACTTTCCCGACACGGATCCGGCCTTCGAGGGCGCGGATAGCGGGCAGCTTCTCAAGGCGACGGTGGAGGCGGTGCGGCAAGCGGGCTTCGTCCCTCATAACGTCGATTTGACGCTGGTGGCGCAGCGGCCTCGGGTGGCGGCTTACGTGCCCGCCATGCGCGCTCGCATTGCGACCCTGCTCGCTTTGGACCTCGGCGCGGTGAATGTCAAAGCGACCACCACGGAAGGGCTGGGCGCCATGGGGCGAGAGGAGGGCATTGCCGCCTACGCCGTTGCCCTTCTTGAAGATGCGTATGCTTGAGCCGCGCTTTGTCCTTCCCGATGCTTGGCCCCAGAACCGCGCCCTAGTCCTGGGCTCGCTGCGTTACGGAACCTCCCCGGAGGCCTTCGCCGTAGAAGAGCGGGGCGCGCCCCCAGCTGCGGCGTTCGAAGGGGCTCACCATTGGGCGCTTTGGGTCGAGAAGCGGGGCCTGTCCACGGCGGCGGTGGCCGCGTCCCTCGCGCGCTGGGCGGGCTGCGCCCCGGGCGCCGTGGGCTTTGCGGGGCAGAAGGATCGCTACGCGGTAACGGGCCAGTGGTTTACGGTCCCCCGGGGCGTCGCAGATCGGGAGCCGTCCCTCCCGGAAGGGAAGGGGTGGCGAGCCCTGCGGCTCTACCCCGCCGCTAAGAAGTGGCGCCGCGGGGATCACATGGGGAATGGTTTCCGCTTGCGGCTCGCGGGCGCTCCGCCCGAGGGCGCCGCTCTGGAGGACGCACTTCCCGCGGTGCTGGCGCGCCTTGCAGCCCCCATCGCCAATTACTTTGGCCCCCAGCGTTTCGGACCGGGGGCAGGCAATCTCGACGCCGTGCAGCGCTGGCTGGCCGCCGGTTCCCTACCCCGGGGTGTGCCTCGGGGCTTTCTCTTCTCCGCGGCCCGGGCCTATCTCTTCAATCGCTTGCTGGCGGCTCGTATCGCGCGCTTTGGCCTCGCCGCCCACCCTGACGATCTTTGCGACGAGAGCGGTGTCCCCACAGCGCCGCTCTGGGGCCGGGGGAGAAGCGCAAGCCGGGGCGCGATGGCCGAGCTCGAGGGAAGCGTTCTTGAGCCCTATGGAGATCTCTGCCATGCGCTCGAGCACGCGGGGCTCCGCCAGGATCGCCGAGCCCTGTGGATTCGCGCCGAGGCCGCCCACTGCGAAGTGGTCGGCCCCCAGCAGCTTTTGCTGGGCTTCCAACTCCCCCGGGGGAGCTTTGCGACGGCGGTGCTCGCCGCCCTCGGCCCCGCGAGCTGGCGTCCGGCGGAGGCGGCATGACCGAGCCCAATTTCGAAGGCATTGGCTTCACCAGCCGCCGCACTCGGGATCGCTTAATCGGACGCCTGGAGGCTTCCGGCATTACGGATCCGGCGGTCTTGGAAGTAATGCGCCAGGTGCCTCGGCATATTTTCATCGACGAGGCCTTGGCTCACCGGGCCTATGAGGACTCTTCCCTGCCCATTGGTCACGGGCAAACCATCAGCCAGCCCTATATCGTGGCGCGCATGACCGAGCTTCTCCTGGCCCAGGGGCACCCGCAGCGGGTCCTGGAGGTCGGGAGTGGCTGTGGTTATCAAACCGCTGTGCTCTCCCAGCTTGCGGACCGGGTATGGACCGTGGAGCGCATCGGGCCCCTGCTGACCCGAGCCCGGCGCCATTGGTCCCAGCTAAAGCTTCGCAACATCACGGCGCGCCTTGGGGATGGCTTTGAAGGCTGGGCTGATCGAGGGCCCTTCGATGGGATTTTGCTCGCGGCGGCACCCCGGCAGGTGCCTCCAGCGCTGCTGGAGCAGCTCGCCCCGGGGGGCGTTTTGGTTGCCCCCGTGGGTGACCGGGATGGCCAGGTGCTTGAACGCCATTGGCGCGAGGGGTCCGTGCTGAAGTCCGAGGTTCTCGAGGCAGTGCGTTTTGTCCCCATGCTCGGGGGGACCGCCTGATGGGCTTCTGGGGAGTTGCCCTTCGGGGCTATGCCATGGGCGCCGCGGAGCTGGTCCCCGGGGTCTCCGGGGGCACCATCGCTTTTATCTCCGGGCTCTATGGCCCGCTTCTGGCCAGCCTAGCGGCTTTCGACGGAGCCTTCCTCCAGCTGCTCCGCAGGGGCGACCTGCGAGGCGCCTTCGCCCACGTTAATGGCCGCTTTCTGCTGACCCTGGTGCTGGGTATGGGCTTGGCGATCCTCTCCTTGGCCGCCCTGCTCAAGTTTTTGCTGGCCACCCAGGCCATGCTGCTTTGGGCCTTCTTCTTCGGCTTGATCTTGGCTTCTGCGGTGCATGTGGCGCTGTCCGTAGGCCGCTGGGGCGCAGTAGAGGGTGCGGCAGCGGCCCTGGGGGTGATCTCAGGCGCTTGGCTCACCGTGCTGGGGGGAAGCCTTACCCTTGGTGAAGGTCCTCTTGCGCTGTTCTTCGGCGGCGCCCTGGCGGTGTGCGCCTGGATCTTGCCTGGGGTTTCGGGAAGCTTTCTCCTTCTCGTGCTGGGCCTCTACGAGCGGGTGCTGGGCGCCGTTGCTGGGATCGTGATTCCCGATCTTTTGGCTTTGGCTGCGGGCTGTGGCCTGGGCCTTTTGCTGTTTGTTCGCCTGTTGCGGCGCCTTCTCTTAACGGCGCGCAAAGCAACCCTCGCGGCCCTAGGGGGGTTCATGTTTGGGGCGTTGCAAATGCTCTGGCCTTGGCAGCGCATCGAGGCCTATCAGCTTGGCCGAGACGGTGCCATGCGGGTGCTCCGCTCCGAACCCCTGGGCCCCAACGCCTTCGCGAAGTTTTATGGTGAGGATCCCCAGCTGTGGGCTGTGGCTGGCTTGATGTGCCTTGGGGTTGCCGTGGTCTGGGGGATGGCACGAGGTAAGGGCTATGGCGACGTCTAGGGCCCTAACGGCCATTGTGTTGCTTGCCATGCTATGGGGCTGCGCGTCCTCGCCTGCGCCCGTGGCCGATCGGGGGGATCGAGGCGCCGTCGCGGGAAGCCGTTATACGGTGCAGAAGGGCGATACGCTGTATTCCATTGCCTGGCGCGCCGGGCTGGATTGGAAAACCATTGCGTCACTCAACGGCATAGGGCCGCCCTATCGCATTCAGCAGGGCCAGGTTCTGCGGCTTCGCGCGACCCGTTCGAAACCCCGCACAGCCGAATCCCCAGTTCGAAGTGCGCCCAAGCCTGCCGCCTCAAGCTCAAAGGCCCGCACCGCTAGGGCGTCGCCCATGCCCACGCCTCCGCCGTTGAAAGGTCCGCTGCACTGGGCCTGGCCCGTGAGCGGCACGGTGGAGCGGCCCTTTGCGGGGAGCGGCGCGGCGCTTAATAAGGGTATCGACATTCAGGGCGCATCCGGGAGCTTGGTTCGTGCAGCCGCGCCGGGGGTGGTGGTGTACGCGGGCGCGGGCTTGCGGGGCTTCGCGGCGCTTATCATCGTAAAGCACGATGACACCTGGCTATCGGCCTATGCCCACAATGCGGATTCTTTGGTTAAGGAGGGAGCGCGGGTAGCTGCTGGCGCAAGCTTGGCGCGCCTGGGCCGGGGCGCCCAGGGTCAGCGATTGCATTTTGAACTGCGGCGGGACGGAAAGCCGATCGATCCCCAGTCCCTACTGCCCAAGGGCGGGGCCTAGCGCTCGAGGTACTGCAGCTTATCGGGGACACCATTCCATTCTTCGGCGTCGGCAGGCGCGTCTTTTTTTTCCGTGATGTTCGGCCAGAGGTCTGCGAGCTCAGCGTTGAGCGCTAGGAAGGACTGCTGGTCGTCCGGCAGCTCGTCTTCGGAAAAAATTGCATCCACGGGGCATTCCGGTTCGCAAAGGGCACAGTCGATGCACTCGTCGGGGTGGATGACAAGGAAATTAGGGCCTTCATAGAAGCAGTCCACCGGGCACACCTCAACGCAATCGGTGTGCTTACACTTGATGCAGTTATCAACTACCACAAAGGTCATTGCGTCTTCCCCGGCCTGCAAATTTGCGAGCGCTATTGTAGGAACTCTTTCCCCGCAGCGTCTACACGCCCCGGTCTTCCGAGAGCGCTTGGAGTTCGTAAAGGGCGAGGAGGGCTTCCCGGGGGGTCAGGCTATCGGGATTGAGCGCCGCGAGGGCCGTGCGCAGGGGATCCTCGGGCGCCTCGGGCTCGGTGCTTGGTGTCGCCAGAGCGCTTTGAAAGAGTCCAAGCTGGGGCGTGTCCCCCGCCCCTGCTTCAAGCTGGGCCAAATGTTTCTGCGCGCGGCTCAGCACGGCCTGCGGCACGCCGGCCAGCCGGGCTACGGAGAGCCCATAGCTTTGGCTCGCCGGGCCCGCCTCGACCTGGTGCAGAAATACGATGCGCCCCCGGTGTTCCTGAGCTTTTAGGTGGACGTTTGCCACCCCCGGGACCTGCTCTGGGAGCGCCGTCAGTTCAAAGTAGTGAGTGGCGAAGAGGCAAAGGGCCTTTTTTTGTCGCGCAAGGTATTCGGCGCTTGCCCAGGCAAGAGCCAGGCCGTCAAAGGTAGAGGTGCCTCGGCCGATTTCGTCAAGGAGCACCAGGGATGCCGCCGTAGCGTTGTTTAGGATATTGGCCGTTTCCGACATCTCTACCATGAAGGTCGAGCGCCCTCCGGCGAGGTCGTCCGAGGCCCCGATGCGCGTGAATATGCGATCGAGGCGCCCCACCCGGGCGGCCTGTGCCGGTACCCCGGCGCCGGTCCATGCGAGGAGGGCAATGAGGGCCGTTTGCCGCATGAAGGTGGATTTCCCCCCCATGTTAGGTCCGGTGATGATGAGCATCCGCTGATCGTCGGTTAGCTCGAGATCGTTAGGGATGAAGGGTTCATCCCGAGTGGCTTCCACCACCAAGTGACGGCCGCCCTCGATGTGCAGCTGGGGTGTCTCGCTTAGGGTTGGGGTGACCAGACTGAGGGCCCGGGCGCGCTCGGCCAAGGTGCACAGTACGTCCAGCTCGGCGAGGGCCCGGGCGACGGGGCGGAGGGCCCCAGAGCCTCTTGTAGGGTGCCCAGCAGCGCTTCGTACAGCCCCTTCTCCCTGGCCAGGGCGCGGCTTTGGGCGGAAAGGGCTTTGTCTTCAAAGGTCTTGAGCTCCGGCGTAATAAAGCGCTCGGCGTTCTTCAGCGTTTGGCGGCGAACCCAGCTGGCGGGCGCAGCCTCCGCGTCCCGGCGATTGGTCTCTAGGTAATAGCCGTGCACTCGGTTATAGCCAACCTTCAAGGAGGTCAGCCCCGTGCTCTCTCGCTCTCGGGCTTCGAGCTCTGCGAGGAAGGTGCCCGCATCTCGAGCGAGGCTGCGTAGCTCGTCGAGCTCCGCATCAAAGCCATCGGCGATGACGCCCCCATCTCGGAGCACCACCGGGGGATTCTCTACCAGGGCGCTTTGTAGCAGCGTTGCAAGCGCTTCCTGGGGCGCTAGGGCGTCCCTCAGCGCGGGGAGGCGAGAGGGGGGCTCGGCTTCCCCAAGGGGCGGAAGATGGCCCTGCACCGCAGGCAGCGCCAGGAGCGCATCGCGCAGCTTGGTAAGATCCCGAGGGGGCGCCGAGCCCAGGGCAACACGGCTGAGGATGCGCTCTAGATCGCCGATGCTTTTGAGCGCTGGCCGGAGGCTCTGATCCGGACCATCCAGACGGGCTGCGGCGGCCTGCCGGGCGAGCACCGCCTCCCGGTCTCGGAGCGGGCGGTTCAGCCAGCGCAGGAGCAGCCGGCTTCCCATGGCTGTGGCCGTGGTGTCGAGCATACGTAGGAGGGTGAACTGTCGTTCCCCGGTGATCTGCTGTTCGATTTCCAGGTTGCGCCGAGTGTGAGCATCCAGCAGCACGGCGTCGCTGCTGCGTTCTCGGGAGAGCTCGGTAATGTGGGGCAAGGCACTCTTTTGCGTGGCCCTGGCGTAGTCCAGGAGAGCCCCCGCGGCCCCTAGGGCCAGGCTTAAATCTTCGGCTCCGAAACCGCTCAAATCTCGGGTGCCGAGCTGTTCCAGTACGGCCCTGCGTCCGGCCTCCTCCTGGAATTGCCAGGGGGGACGACGCACCCCCTTCAATCCCTGAAGCGCAGGGGAAGCTTCCTCCGATACGAGAATCTCTGCGGGCTGGAGCCGTCCCAGCTCGGCGGTGATCGCCTCCCAGCCAGCCACTTCCGTAACCGCAAAGCGTCCCGCGGACAAATCAAGCCAAGCGAGGCCGTAGGGTTGAGAGCCGTCGGGGGTGCCGGCGCCCTCGGCGATGGCCAGCAGTAGACAATCTTGCCCGGCCTGAAGCAGCGCGTCGTCCGTAACGGTCCCAGGGGTGACGATACGCGTCACCTTCCGCTCCACGGGACCCTTGCTTTGGGCCGGGTCCCCCACTTGCTCGCAGATGGCCACGGCTTCGCCAAGGCGGAGGAGCCGCGCCAGGTAGTTTTCTGCAGCGTGGTAAGGGACCCCAGCCATGGGAATGGGCTCGCCGGCGGACTGGCCCCGGGTCGTCAGGGTGATGTCAAGGAGTTCCGCGGCGCGCCGGGCGTCCTCGTAGAACAGCTCGTAGAAGTCACCCATGCGATAGAAGAGCAGCACCTCCCGGTGCTCCGCCTTCAGAGCCAGATATTGCTGCATCATGGGCGTATGTTGGGGCGATGCGGTCACAGCAACGGCGCCTAAGCTAGGGAAGCTGGGCAGTGAAGCACTGGCCTCCAGGACCGTCAACCAATGCGCGCGGGGGCTTCGGATCCCGCCCTCTTGGCAGGGCTCAAATCCCGTGATACTGTCTTTTCGTACAGTATTTGGCGAGTCCCCGTGGCAGAGGGTTCGGCCTTGCATCGCAATGCCGAATGCTGCGCCCTAGAATGGGGGCTCTCGCGGCCCCCTAATTCAAAACGAGGCAACATATGGCGATCATGGATAGCACGGGCAACAAGGAAAAGGCGCTCTCCGCGGCGCTCTCGCAAATCGAGCGCCAGTTCGGCAAGGGTTCCATGATGCGCCTCGGTGATCGGGAACAGGTCAGCATTCCGGCCATTTCCACGGGTTCCCTGGGACTGGATATCGCTCTGGGCATAGGAGGGCTTCCCCAGGGTCGCATTGTTGAAATCTATGGCCCCGAATCCTCCGGTAAAACCACCTTAACGCTTCAAGTTATTGCTGAGGCGCAAAAGCTTGGGGGTACCTGCGCCTTCATCGACGCGGAACACGCGCTAGACCCCATCTACGCCGAGAATCTTGGCGTGAACACCGATGACTTGCTTGTTTCCCAGCCGGATACGGGGGAGCAGGCTCTTGAAATCTGCGACATGATCGTCCGCTCCGGCGCTGTCGATGTGGTGGTGGTCGACTCCGTTGCGGCACTCACGCCAAAGGCGGAAATTGAAGGGGAAATGGGGGACACGCACGTGGGGCTTCAGGCTCGGCTCATGAGCCAGGCGCTCCGGAAGATGACCGGCAACATTAAGAATTCCAACACGCTCGTCATCTTCATCAACCAGATACGCATGAAGATCGGGGTCATGTTTGGCTCCCCGGAAACCACCACCGGGGGGAACGCGCTAAAGTTTTACTCCTCCGTCCGCCTCGATATCCGTCGCATTGGCGCCGTCAAGGAAGGGGATGAGGTGGTCGGTAATGAAACTCGGGTGAAGGTCGTCAAAAATAAGGTGGCGCCGCCTTTCCGCCAGGCCGAGTTCCAGGTCATGTATGGCAAGGGTACCTTCCAGCTAGGGGAGGTGATCGACCTGGGTGTGAAGCAAGGTCTCATCGACAAGTCCGGAGCGTGGTACGCCTACAAGGGCGACAAGATCGGTCAGGGTAAAAAGAATGCGGCGGAGTACCTCGCAGAGCACACGGAGGTCGCCGAGGAAATCGAGGGGGCCATTCGGGATGCACTGTTGCCGAAGCCGCGCCGCGCCCCCGAGGCCGTGGATGTTTCCGCACCCCCCGCGGCTGATTTCGGCTAGCGCCACTGGCTCAGCCGTCCAATATTAGGATGGGTGAAGCGGGTCCTGCCCTTCGAGAAGCCGCCCTGCGGCTTCTTGCTCGCCGGGAGCACAGCCAGCGGGAGCTGGCTCAGAAGCTTCGCAAGCGCTTCCCAGACATACCCGGGGAGCGGCTCGAGGCTGAGATTAAAGCCCTTGCGGAGGCTGGCTATCAGTCCGATGAGCGGCGCCAGGAGTCCCTGATCCGCCAGGCAGAACTTCGGGGTCAGGGTCCGGGGCGCCTTGAAGCCAAGCTTCGGGCGTCAGGTCTGCCTCCGCCAGAAAGCCCCGAAGATCCCGCCGCCCTCGAGGTTCGCCTCGCGGCCCTCCAGCAGCAACGCTTTGGCGGTGCCCCAGCCGATGCCAAAGCCTGGCAGAAGCAAGCTCGGTTCTTCGCTTATCGAGGCTTCCCTTCCTGGCTCATCCGGCGTCGCCTTGGGGAGATTCCCTGGGGGGATTCGGAGGCCTAAAGCCGTTCTCCTCCGTTCCCGGGCGCCCAGGGCATAGCGTATAATGCGCGGCTGCTCGGGCAGCGCCTTCCGCGCTGCGTCGCTGATCCCAAAGCGCTGGAGTCGCCATGAAAAGCGCGGACATTCGCCGCACCTTCCTTGAGTTCTTTCAAGAGCACGGCCATGAGATCGTGCCGAGCAGCCCCCTTGTGCCCGGGAACGATCCCACCCTGCTTTTTACCAATGCAGGCATGGTGCAGTTCAAGGATGTGTTCACAGGGCGGGAACAGCGAAGCTATCACCGTGCGGTCACCAGCCAGCGCTGCGTACGGGCTGGGGGGAAGCACAACGACCTTGAAAACGTTGGCTATACGGCGCGCCACCACACCTTCTTCGAAATGCTGGGGAATTTCTCCTTTGGGGATTACTTCAAGCATGACGCGATTCGCTTCGCCTGGACGTTGCTGACGGAGCGCTTTGGCCTGCCGGCGGAAAAGCTCTGGGTAACGGTCCACGATAGCGATGACGAAGCGGAGCAAATCTGGCGCGATGAGATCGGCGTGCCCGCTGATCGCATTACTCGCATGGGTGATAAGGACAACTTCTGGTCCATGGGGGACACGGGCCCCTGTGGTCCCTGCTCGGAAATCTTCTACGACCATGGCCCCGAGGTGTGGGGTGGTCCCCCGGGCACGCCGGAGGAAGACGGCGATCGCTATGTCGAAATTTGGAATCTGGTGTTTATGCAGTTCGAACGCAGCGCCGACGGCACCATGACGCCCCTTCCGCGCCCGAGCGTCGATACGGGCATGGGCCTCGAGCGCGTTGCCGCGGTGCTCCAGGGCGTGCATAGCAATTACGAGATTGATCTTTTCCAAGCGCTCATCGCGGCCGCCGCCCAGGCCACGGGCGCTGACGCTGCCAATCCCAGCCAGCTGCCCTCGCTTCGGGTCATCGCGGACCACATCCGGTCTGCCGCCTTTCTGGTCACGGACGGGGTGGTGCCCAGTAACGAGGGCCGGGGCTATGTGTTGCGTCGCATCATCCGCCGGGCCCTGCGCCATGGACACAAGCTAGGTTGCGAGCGCGCGTTCTTTCATCATCTCGTGGCGCCGCTGGCCCGGGAAATGGGCGCAGCTCACGAGGCCCTGGCCGCGCAGCGAGCCCGGGTCGCGCAAATTCTGGAGCAGGAAGAGGCGCAGTTTGCCCGCACGCTGGCTCAGGGTATGACTGTTTTGGAGGGAGAGCTTGCAACCCTTGCCGGGAAGGAAATCCCTGGGGACGTGGTCTTTAAGCTCTACGATACCTATGGCTTCCCCGTGGATCTGACCGCCGATATCGCACGGGAACGGGACCTAACCCTGGATGAAACGGGCTTCGAAGCCGCCATGGCGGACCAGCGCGCTCGAGCTCGTTCTGCGAGTCGTTTTGCTGCCGCAGCGGAAGCGGAGCTGGAAGTTGCCGGGCAGGTCGATTTCCGGGGTTACGAGGCGCCGACGGCTCAGGGCAAGGTTACGGGCCTTTTCCGCCGCTCGGAAGCGGGGCTTGAGCCCGTGGAGACCCTTGAGGCGGGTGCGGCGGGCGCCGTGGTGCTCGATCAGACCCCATTTTACGCGGAGTCCGGGGGCCAGATTGGGGACCAGGGGGAACTCCGAGGCGGCGCCTCTGCTTTTTTGGTGGAAGATACCCGTAAGGCCGGGGCTCAGCATCTTCATCTCGGAACCCAAGGCAGGGGGGCTCTGGCTCTCGGGGATCGGCTCGAGGCCCATATCGACGCGGCACGGCGCCAAGCGATTGCCCTGAACCATTCAGCTACGCACCTCTTACATGCGGCGCTCCGGGAGATTCTCGGGCAGCACGTAGAGCAGCGCGGTTCCCTGGTGACCGCGGAACGGCTCCGCTTCGATTTTGCCCATCACGACGCTATTGATCGGGCCGTCCTCGATCAGCTCGAGGATCGGGTGAACGCGGTCATTTGGAGCAACAGCCCGGTCCAGACCCGGGTGATGTCCTTCGATGCCGCCCGGGAGGCTGGCGCCATGGCCCTCTTTGGGGAGAAGTACGGCGACGAAGTGCGGGTGCTGTCCATGGCCGGGGATTTTTCCGTGGAACTCTGTGGCGGCACCCACGTGGCTCAGACAGGGGATATCGGCCTTCTGCGCATCGTCAGTGAGCAGGGTATCGCCAGCGGCGTGCGGCGGATCGAAGCGGTCACCGGTCCTGCTGCCCATGCCTACCTGCGGGACGCTGACGTCGCCCTGCGGAACGCCGCTGGTCGCCTTAAGGTAACCCGGGAGCAGGTGCTCGACCGCATGGAAGGTCTGCTGACGCAGCAGAAGGCGCTTGAGCGAAAGGTTGAGGAGCTGGAACAAAAGTTGGCGCAGGAGGCCGGTGCTGATCTCGCCTCGGGGGCGATAGAGGTGGGCGACCTTCGCGTATTGGCTGCGGTCCTCCCTTCCGGAGGCGCTAAGGCGCTCCTTCCCGCCTTGGATCAGCTGAAGGCACGCCTTGCGCCCGCCGCGGTGGTGCTGGCGGCGGTGGAAGAGGGCGCGGTGAGCTTGGCCGCGGGCGTCAGCGCCGATTGGGCGAAGCGCCTGCCCGCAGGTCCTCTCGTGCAGCATGTGGGGGCGCAGGTCGGCGCCAAGGGCGGTGGCCGGCCAGAGCTGGCTCGGGCTGGCGGGGGTGATCAGCCGCAAGCTCTGGAGGCGGCGCTGGCTTCCGTGCCGGCCTACGTAGCGGAGCAATTGAGCTGACATGGCGCTTCTCGTTCACAAATACGGGGGCACCAGCGTAGGTAGCCTAGAGCGCATCGAAGCCGTCGCCGCCCGGGTGGCGCGTCAGCGCGCCGAGGGTCATCGGGTGGTGGTCGTCGTTTCCGCCATGAGCGGAGAAACGAATCGACTACAGAGTCTGGGCCTCGATCTCGGTGGGCAGGCGGTCCCCCGGGAAATGGACGTGCTTCTTTCGTCCGGGGAGCAGGCGAGCGCAGCGCTCACGGCCATTGCCTTGAAGGGCTTGGGCGTAGCGGCGCAGTCCTTCCTCGCCGATCAGCTTCCCATTCGCACCGACAGCGCCCATTCCCGGGCGCGTATTGAGCACATTGCCACGGAGGCGTTGTTCGAAGCTCTCGATGCTAGCGTGGTGCCCGTGGTGGCAGGCTTTCAAGGCCTTGCCACGGACGGATCGATTACCACCCTGGGACGAGGTGGGTCGGACACCACAGCGGTGGCTCTTGCCGCGGCGCTGAAAGCCGATGAGTGTCAGATCTATACGGATGTCGACGGGGTGTACACCACGGACCCGCGGGTGGTGTCTTCAGCGCGGCGTCTGCCTCGGGTCACCTTCGAAGAAATGTTGGAGATGGCGAGCTTGGGCTCAAAGGTGCTGCATCCCCGGTCCGTTGAGTTTGCCGGCAAATACGGTGTACCCGTGCGCGTGCTCTCAAGCTTTGAGGAGGGCCCGGGCACCCTGATTACCTTGGAGGAGGATGGTTCCATGGAGCAGCCCTTGGTTTCCGGCATCGCCTTTACCCGAGACGAGGCCAAGATCTCCGTCCGGGCCGTGCCTGACGTGCCCGGAGTTGCTTCGTCGCTCCTAGGTCCTGTCAGTTCGTGCGGCATAGAGGTCGACATGATCGTGCAAAACCTTGCGAACGACGGAGGCCAGAACGACTTCACCTTCACCGTTAAGCGAAGCGACTATGATCGGGCCCTGGCGGTGGTGCAGGAAGCCGCCGATGCTCTGGGTGCCGGCCCCGTGGTGGGCGATCCCAGGATCGTTAAGGTTTCCGTCGTAGGGGTGGGGATGCGCTCCCATGCCGGCGTGGCCACGCAAATGTTTGCTGCGCTGGCGAAGGAAAGTATCAACATCCAAATGATTAGCACCTCGGAGATTAAAATCTCCGTGGTCCTAGACGAGAAATACCTCGAGCTGGCGGTGCGCACGATCCATGACACTTTTGGCCTTGCGAGCGCCGAGGGCGTTGCGTGACGCTGGCGTCGGGCGTTTTTTTTCGCCATTCTTGTGCAATACAACTAAATGACCAGGCGGTTCCCATGGGGTGCGCCTTGACGGGGTGGGAGAGGCGCGCGTGTTAATTCTGACGCGGAAGGTGGGGGAGTCGGTTCTGATTGGAGACGGCATCAAGGTCTCCGTCCTGGCTGTCAAAGGCAACCAGGTCCGTGTGGGTATCGACGCCCCCAAGGACGTATCAGTGCATCGGGAAGAGGTACGGGAGCGGCTTGAAGAGGGAAAGAATCGCTTGGGTACTCGGACGGGATTCTCTTCGGCATTGCGTTGGGGAATGGCGGACTCCAGCCGTCCCGTAATCTTACAGGCCGCTTCGATGGAGTCGGATCGCTAAAGTACCGTGCCCCCTGGGCATCCGCGTGGGGCGTGGTAGAATCGCCCTCCCCGGAGAGGTGGCCGAGTGGTCGAAGGCGCTCCCCTGCTAAGGGAGTATGGGTTAAAAGCCCATCGAGGGTTCGAATCCCTCTCTCTCCGCCACCTCAGCTAAAGGCGCCCATAGGCGCCTTTTTTGTTTTGGGTTCCTGGCAGTGGCCTGCGGTCGGGAAGCGAGGCACGAGACATGCTGAAGGAACTGGGCCTTGGGGCCCTGCTCTTTATCGCTGGAGATTCGGAACTTGGGCGCCGGGCTGGCGATGCGCTCATCGCCGATAAGATTGGTGATGCGCTAGAGGAGGGCGGCTTCGACGCCGTTTCCCTTGGGCCTTGGGCTGTTGGCCGAGACGACGCGGGTTTTTTTGTTGATTTTTCCAAGGTGTCCGTGCGCCGGGGCGCGATACGGGTCACCGCTGAGCAGGCGCGTTATCACCCCTTCTCCTCTGCCGTCGCCTTTGAAGCGGGCACGCTCAGGCACGACGGCCGGGAGGGCGTTCCGCCCCTGGCCTGGTCCTTTACGGAGATTGATCTTGAGGTGGCGGGCTGGCGCAGCATTCGAGCCCTTTCCGCAGACGCAACCGGGCTTCGTAGTCTGGGTTCGGTGGCAACGCTGGTGGCCTACTCCCTGCCAGGAACGCTGCAGGCGCCGGAGGCGCTCGATCATCTTCACTTTCTCTACGAGGGACGGGGGCGGGCGCTGGAGGTGTCCTGGTCCGCTTCCCCTGCCTGCGCGGCCCTCAGGCTTGCGCCCGCACAAGCCGTCCCCTTGCTCGAGCTTGCGCCCTTCCTGGCGTCGGAGAAGGCAATGGCGGAGGTGCGAACCAGCAGTGAGGGGTGTGATCGCCTTGTCAGCACCGGACAGGCAACCTTCTCTGCGCTGGAGGTCAGCCCAGCACTAATCGAAATTTTTTTAGAGGAATTGCCCGAGGCCTATACCCACTTGCTGCGATAATACTGCGGGGAGATGGCGGGCGCGGGAGGATTCGAACCCCCGACCTTTCGGTTCGTAGCCGAATGCTCTATCCAACTGAGCTACGCGCCCCGATCTATCGCAAAGGACATGCTGCGAGAGAGCGCGGCATTATCTGGGTCTCTCCTGGGTAGGTCAAGGTTTAAGCCCGGGGGACTTCACGGTTTTTGCCGATTTCGTTGCCGCTACCTTCAAGGACACGCGAGCGGTCTTTGGTAGAATAGGGGGTTGGGTCAACGGTAGGAACGAGCATTGAATACGCGTCTTGCCGCGTACCGGATCGGGTTCGGTGCGCTCATGATCATTTTGTCTGCCCTTGCGCAGGCCGTGCCTGGGGATAGCGCCCTGGTGCGGCCTCTTCGCATGGCGAGCTTACCGGAGGGGTTTCGCCTCGACGGTCGCCTCGATGAAACGGTCTGGGCCAAGGCGCCGGCGGTCAACGAGTTCTCCGTAGTTGAGCCCGATACCCTAGCGCCCCCGCCCCTTGAGTCCACCGTTCGCATGTTCTACACGGATCGGGGTCTCTACGTGGGTTTCCACGGCAAGCAGGCCGCAGATACCCTGGTGGCGCGGCTTTCTCCTCGGGATCAGCGCATCGCTCGGGATTCCTTCTCCATTACCGTTGATCCCACCGGTACCGGCCTCTTTGGCTACTGGTTTTCCGTGGCCCTCGGGGATTCGCTGGCGGATGGCACGGTCCTGCCGGAGCGTCAATTCAGCAATCAGTGGGATGGCCCCTGGAATGGCTTCAGCGCCGTAACCGACGACGGCTGGAGCGCAGAGCTGTTTCTACCCTGGTCCATGATGGCCATGCCCAAAAGCGGGGACGACCGCACCATTGCCTTTTACGCCTCTAGGCAGGTGGCTTATCTGAATCAGCGCTGGGCCATCCCGGCCCTTCCCAGCACTACGCCGCGCTTCATGTCGGCCCTTCGGCCCGTGCGTATCAAGGGGATTCAGCCGTCGACCCAACTCACCCTCTATCCCTTTTCTGCGGCAACCTTTGACGCCGCTGAGGGGGATCTCGAAAGCAAGGTCGGCTCCGATATCTATTGGCGCCCGAGCTCTAATTTGCAGTTCTCCGGTACGCTCAATCCCGATTTCGGAACCGTCCAGCAGGACGATCTTGTCGTGAATTTGTCGGCCTTTGAGGTGTTCTTCAGCGAGCGCCGCCCCTTCTTCCTTGAGGGCCAGGAGGTGTTCAACACCTCGCCCCGGAGTACAAGAAACTATAGAAATGGTCGGCAAATGACGCTGCTGAACACGCGGCGTATCGGTGCGCCCCCGCCCCTCCCGGTAGACGACCGGGTGGAAAGCTTTTTGGAGACGGACCGTAATCGCCTAAGCGACCTGGCCGGGGCGGCCAAGGTGACCGGGCAGCAGGGTGCTTTCCGCTTCGGTGCCCTTGCAGCCTTAGAGCAAGACACGGAAGTCAGCGGTACCGATGCGCTCGGCACGCTGCTGGATTATCAGGTGAAAGGCAGGCGTTTTGGCGCCCTCCGAGGCATCTGGGAGTCCGCTTCCGATGGCCAATACCGGGGCCTTGGAGCCATGCTGACTGGGGTTGGTAAGCCTGGGGAAGATGGCCTCGCCGGAACCGTTGATGGGCACTGGCTTTCAAAGGGCGGGGTGTGGAAGTTCGATGGCCAGCTTATCGGCTCCCAGGCGGATGATCGCTTCGGCTTAGGGCTGGCCAGCGACCTGGTCTATACCCCACGGAAGGGGCGAGTGCATAACGTCGCCCTCGATCTTTTCGATCGGCATATCGATATCAATGATTTTGGCTTCCTACGACGTAACGATATGGCCCAGCTTCGCTATCGTTACGAGGAGACCCGCTCTGATCTTAGCCACGTCCGGGATCGAACCACGACCCTTCGCGGCTTCTACGGCTTTAATTGGCAGGGGCAGCAGATCAGCTCGGGATTGATCGCGGAGCGGGAGTGGACGCTCCTCAACCTATCCAGCGCCCGTATCGAACTCGGCTATCGGCCCGAGCGTTGGGATGATCGCAACAGCTTCGGCAATGGCGCGTTCAAAACTGAAGGGCGGGCCACGGGGGAGTTCTCTCTCGGCACCAATGAAAGCTTACCCCTCGTGGGTGGGGTCTTTGGGGGCATTGAGCAGGAAACGCTGCAAGACTGGTCCTATCGCGGGGGCGTCTTTGTGGTGTGGCGGCCCGGCGATCGCTTCAATGCGCGCATGCGTATGGAGGTAGGTCGCCGGAATGGTTGGGTTCTTCACGACCAAGCTCGCCGCATGACGAGCTTCAACGCCGAGCGAATCGCCCCTCGCATGACCCTTGAGTACTACTTCTCCGCCCGCCAGCAGCTTCGGGCCTCCATGCAGTGGATTGGCCTCAGGGCGAAGGAAGCGAACTTCTACGAGATTGCCCCCAACGGGCGCCTCATCGATGCGGAACAACCCACAGCCCCTGGGGCTCAGAACTTTTCGATCTCCAATGCCATTCTCCAATTGCGTTACCGCTGGGAAATTGCACCCCTGTCCGATCTCTTCGTGGTTTACAGCCGCGGCGGTTCCCTCGATGACCCCGCTGGTCGCGGCTTCGACGAACTCCTTAGCCGCAACTTCGCCGAGCCCGATCAGGATCAGCTGGTGGTCATGCTTCGCTATCGCATGGGTTCCTAGGACCGATCCTTTCCCAGGGCCAGGGTGATGACAAAGCCCTTGGGGCCACGGTACACGGGGGCAAGTAGCAATGTTCCCTCGCCGGGAGCAGGTCGCAATAAGCGCCAAGCATGAGGCGTCGCGCCGAGCTGACCCAAACCGCTAAGCCCACGGCCATCGGCCTTAAGGGCTGCCTCCAGAGCGGTCCAATTTCCCCTTAGGTGGCCGTAAGGTCCCTGGCCTTCCTTCCAAGGAAGGCGCCTCACGAGGCTCGCCCTGGGGTTTCGCCGGGTGCGCTCGCAATCCACCCCGAGGCGGACTCCAAAACCTGCGGCCCAGGCGACTAGCACAAGCCCGTCGCTGTGAGTGACGCTGACCGCGTAGCGCCGCCCCGTGGCGCTACGAAGCCGGGGGCGACGGCGGTGCCGCAGCCGGAGGCGTTGATGCTTTGGGCCCTGCGTGGTTAGTAGCTGCGCGGCGACTCGCTGAGCTTGGGTAAGGGGCCGGTCATGGCGAGGGCCTGCGCGGCGCGAGGGGAAGGGGGCTGGGCTTCGTTCCGGCGCCCAGGCCAAAAAAATGGTGACCGATCCCAGGCGCTGCGTCGCCTGGCCCGCACGATGCTTCATAGGTAGAGGCTGCGAAGCCCTGCATCGAGGCTGATCTGCGGCGTCCACCCTGTGCGGGCGCGAAAGGCGCTGCTATCGCAGGACCAGTCCTCAAAGGTCAGCTCCCGCACCTTCCCGGGGGTGAGCATGGGCTCATCGCCCAGGGCCTTTGCGCTGAGGGTTGCCCCCAGGGAAAGGAGATAAAGCAGGGTTTTGGGCACGGGGAAGACGCGAACCGGATCGCCCCGAAGGCGCTCGGCTGCCGCGGCGATTTCGCTCCAACGGTAACCTTGAGCTCGTGCATCGGCGAGGGGGTAGGGGCTGGCCTCCCCCGGAGTGGTGCCCATGGCCAGGACTAGGGCGTCCACCAGGTCGTCGATGTGCAGAAGGCTAATGCGTCGACTTCCCACCGGGCGCGGCAGCCTACCCCTCATCGCTTGATCCAATAAAGGCTTAAGTTCCTTGTCCCCCGGGCCATAGACTGCCGTGGGCCGTAAAATAAGGTCCCCGCCCTGTCCTCGGGTAGTCACCAATAGTTCGGCGCTGCGCTTGCTTGCCGCGTAATCCGACAATTGAGGCTGGGCCGCAGCGAGGGTCGAGACGTGAAGCAGCCGCGCCTTTGGGGCTGCGGCGGCCATGGCATCTAGAAGGGCTGCGGTGCCGTCGACGTTAACCGCATCGAAGGCCCGGCGCGAGGCGCCGCGCACGGCCCCGGCGCAGTGGACTACCCAGGCCGCATCGCGCACCAGGGCCCGGAGGGCCACACTTGAGGATAGGTCTCCACGGACCACGGTCACCGTGTCCGGGAGCCGGCTATCCGCTTGCCGGGACAGGGCTCGGACGACCTGCCGGCTAGGCTCAAGCCGCTGGCAGAGTGCTCGACCAATAAAGCCCGTGGCGCCGGTGATGGCAATGGGGCCGGACAGGCCGCTGAGGAGGTCGCTGTTCACGGCGTCTCCGAAGAGGCACCGAGGGCCAGGTCGAGGCTTGGGTCTTGATCGAGGAAGAGCTGCTTTGCTTTGGCTCGGGAGAGCTTGCCTGAGGTGGTGCGGGGGAGCGCGTGGGGGGCCACGCCGTGGATCTGCGCTTCTACCCCAAAGGCCGTTTGGACTGCTCGGCGAACGGTTCGCAGGAGCACTTGGCGCTTATCTTCGTCGCGCTCCCGGCATTGGAGGAGCACCACAAGTTCGTCGTGTTCGGGGCCTTCGACGGTGAAGGCGGCAGCGTCACCGGTACGTCCCTCAGCGCTTCGTTCGGCGGTCAGTTCGAGATCCTGGGGCCAGAGATTGCGCCCGTTGACGATGAGGAGATCCTTGCGCCGTCCGGTCACCACAAGGGTACCGGCGCGAAGGTAGCCAAGGTCCCCCGTGTCTAACCAAGCCCCGTGCAGGGAACTCCGGTCGAGCCCCGCTTCCGTGAGGTACCCCTCCATGGTGCTCGGGCTGCGGAGGAAGATGCTGCCCAGTACGCCATCGGCGCAGGGGCTCCCGGCGGGGTCGCGGATCTCGATCTCATAGCCCGGCAGCGCTTCCCCGCAGCAGGTAAAGCGGAGGCTGTCCGGGCCTTCCGCAGGCTTTGCAATGCCCTCTCGTTCTCGGGCAAGGCGATCGATGCGATCGGTCTTCAGCCCCGTTCCCGGGGCGGTAAAACTCACGGCCAGGGAGACTTCGGCCATGCCGTAGGAGGGCATAAGGGCTTCGGCCTTAAAGCCTCCAGGAGCAAGGGCCTCCGCAAAGGTTTCAAGAACCTGGGGCCGAATCATGTCAGCGCCGCAGCCCGCAACCCGCCAGTGACTGAGGGAAAAGCCTTCCGCATCCCGGGGCCGTAGCCTGCGCGCCGTCAGCTCGTAGCCGAAGGGAGGGGAGAAGGAGATCGTTCCTCCGTATTCGCTAATCAGGCGGGGCCAGAGGCGGGGACGCATGGCGAACTCCCGGGAGCCCAGGTAGTCGATGCTGGTTTGGCTGGCCATGGGAACCATCACTTTCCCCACGAGCCCCATGTCGTGATAGATCGGAAGCCAGGAGCAGAAGCGGTCCCTTTCCGTGATCTTCAAACCATCGCGAATAATCCCCTGAACATTGCGAAGGGCGGCGCGTTCCGTCAGCACCGCCCCCCGGGGAAATTGGGTGCTCCCAGAGGTGTACTGTACATAGGCGATCTCATCTGGGCCTGGGAGGGGCGGAAGGGCGCCTTGCGAGCCCGCGAGAAGGCCTGCAATGGTGTGCACAGGGATCTGAGTATCGGCGGCTGCGGCGTCCGCGAGGTAGGGCAGAAAGGCTTCCGTGGCCAGGGCGACCTTGGCGTCGGCGTGGCGCAGGAGCCGGCCAAGCAGCTCAATAAAGGGCGCCGTGCCGCCCATGTGAATGCTCGCCGGGAGGGGCACGGGAACGAGCGCAGCCCGCCGGGCGGCAAAAAAGGCGATGTGAAAGTCCGGGTGCGTTTCCGCGACGATGCCCACGCGACTGCCCCGGGGAAGGGTGAGGCCTGCGAAGGCACGAGCGAGCGCCTCCGCCTGTTCGGCGATCTCGCCCCAGCTGAGGGACGCGCTAAGCTGACCCCTGCCATCAAAAAAATTGACCCCCGTTCCTGACGCTGCGGCATAGGACAGGGCCTCCCAAAGCGTGGGAAAATCACCAAGGCGTAGCGCTTGAGTGCGCGCCGTTGGCGTTACCGTGGGTTGGTCGGGATGGGTCACGCGGCTTGTCAATCCTTGGGCCCAGGAGGGCATGGTGAAAACCGCACTATTATGCGCCCAAAGCGCTGGCGATGGCATAGGCGGGCGAGCCCGGCCTTCACGGCGCAGGGGGAGGGAGAATCGATGACGCCGGTGCACTTCGGTATTTTAGCGGCGGAGCGATCGGGCCCGAGCCCCTTTCATGAGGCAGAAGGCGTGTCCCTGAAGACCCTGGTGGATATTGCGGGCAAGCCCATGCTGGCCCGGGTCATCGCCACCGTTTCCGCCGTAGCCCCGGGCGCCCCCGTACTCTGTGGCCCTGCCCTGGAGCAGCGTGCGAAGGCTCCTTGGCTGGAGGCGGCGCTGGCGGAGGAGGCGGTGCGCTGGCTGCCCCCGGCGCCCTCCCCGGCGCGGAGCGCCGAGGCCCTCTGGTCTCAGGCCGAAGCCGAGGGCTGCGCGCTGTTGCTGACCACTGGGGATCATCCCCTCCTCACTCCCGAGACCCTTCGCGCCTTTTGGGCGGCGGCGGAGCAGGGTGATCATGAGGTCGCCGTGGGTCTTGCGTCCTACCCTGCGGTGCGGGCGGCCTTCCCCGACTCTCGGCGGACGGCCCAGCGCTTTTCCGATGGGGCCTATTGCGGAACCAACCTTTTCTACTTTCGAGGCGGGCGGGCGGGGGGCGTGCTCACCTTTTGGCGTGAAGTGGAAGCCCTGCGAAAGCGTCCAGACAAGATGCTTCGTACCCTGGGGCTTGGGCTGGCGGCGCGCTATCTTGCCGGGCGCCTGTCCCTGACTTCCGCCCTCGAAGCCCTAAGCGAGCGCACGGGGGCGCTGTGCCGGGCCATTCCCGTGGATGATCCAGACGCGGCCGTGGATGTGGATTCCCTCGAGGATTTAGCGACGGTGCGGGCGCGCTTCGCGGCTCGAGCGGCGAAGGCTGACCGAACCTAGGGGGTGACCCCCGGGCGTTTCAGCCGGGTTTCCAAGCGCCAATTCGGAGCGTCGCCGAGGCGAAATCCAAATCCTGCAAGGTGAACCTCGCTCTCGCGGACCGTAACGGCCAGATGGTTGTATCCCGCCGTGCGGCATCCCCGCTCGCCGGTGGCGGAGGCCGAGGGCGCGCTGAGTACAGGAATCGGCCCTTGGGGGCCCGGGAGGCTACGACTTAAGCTTTCGTGGCAATGCCCGTGTAAAATCAGTTCTGCGCCGGTCGCCGCAAGGAGCGAGGCTAGGGCCCTTGCGTCCACGAGGCGCTTGCGCCATTTATCCATGCCGGGCCCGGGCGCGTGGTGAATCATGAGTACGCGGGCGTAGCCGGCCGCGCCAGCCGCCCGCAAGAGCGCTCCCAGGTGCTCGCGCTGCGCGGTGCCCAGGCCGCCGGTGGCAAAAGCCGGAGGGGCCGCATGGCCGCTGTTGACGGTGATAAGGGCCACGGCGCCGCGGAGCTGAAGGCGTGGCCAGGGGCTTTCCGGGTCGGGCAGGTAGGGCGCCCAGAGGCGCGTCAGGAGAGCCTCGGAGCAGCCTGGGATGTAGACGTCATGGTTGCCGGGGATCACGCTTACCCTGTCCCCAGCCCCAAGGCTCTGAAGCCAGGCCAGGGCCTCACTCAGCTCATGTTCATGGCCAATGTGGGTAAGGTCTCCCGTAATACACCAATGCTCCGGCGCTTCCCCCCGGGCCGCGCTGACCACCGCATCAAGGGTGGTGCGCTGATGGACGAGCCGTCGCTTACGACGCCAGGACAACCAACCCAGCAGCCGCTGATCCCTCAAGGTGAGGGGCCTGATGTCGCTTAAGGTGCTGAGGTGCGGGTCCGAGAGGTGCGCGAGCTTTATACTGCTCTCCCGGGGCGCCGCCGGCAGCACAAGGGGCGAGGTGAGGGTCATGGGCGAGAGGCCAACCAATTGAATCGCATTGCTATCCTCAGTAACGCCGGAAGCGGTCGTAACGCGCGGAAGGCCGCGCTCATCGAGAGCTTCGGTGGCCTTACGGCAGTGCATCAAGAGGTTACCCGATCGGCGGCGGATCTGCCGAGGGCCCTGGAGGCGCTCCTGGCCCGAAACCCCTCCGTCCTTGCGATCAATGGGGGGGACGGTACCGTGCACGCCGTGCTCACGGCGCTCGGGGATCGCCCCGCGCCGCCCCTCGCCGTCTTGCCCGCGGGCAGTACCAACATGACCGCCCATGATCTTCGCTGCGGAGGACGCCTTAGCCGTCGTCGGCGAGCGCTCCTCGCCCTTCGCGATCTGCCCCGGGAAACCTGGCCCACCCTGTCCCGAGCGCCCCTCGCCCTGCGCTGCCCGGACGGCCGGGAGCTTCGCGGCTTTTTCTTTGGCATGGGCATGATTGTGCGGGGCATTGAATACTGGCATGCCAGCCTGCGCCACGGCGGCGGCGCTGGAGAGTGGGCAGCGGGGGCCGCCCTGCTGCGGGTGGCCCTGGGCATGCTCCGCCGGGAAGCCCCCTTTGATACGCCGGCGCAGGTGCCAGCGATGCTCGACGGCGATCCCTTGCCCCCTGCACCCAAGAGCCTTTTTTTGGCCAGCACCATGCAGCGCCTTTTCCTCGGCATGACCCCGTTCTGGGGAGTGGAGGCGGGACCCCTGGCCTGTACCTGGCTGAGTGATCGTCCCCGGGGCTTAGGCTGGCGGCTGCCGGCCCTGCTCACGGGGCGGGCCCGGTTCTTGTCGCCGGAGGCGGGCTTCTTCAGCCGTCGCGGGGAAACGCTTTCCCTCACGGTGGAGGAACCCTGGGTGATCGATGGCGAGGCCTACACTGATCAAGGAACGCTCGCCTTGCGGGCCGCTTCCCTTCGAACCTTCGTGGCCCTTGCGGGGCCAGGCAAGGCTGGGTCCTGGGGGCAGGGAGGCTAGATGACTTTCGCGGCCCTTGAACAGCAGGCGCGCGCTGCGCTCCGCCGAGAACTCGATCGCCCGCCTCAGCTCGCCCTTGAGCCGCTCCTTAGGACGATTGCGGATCGCTATGGGGAAGGGCTTGTGGCCGTTCTCTATTACGGGTCCTGCCGCCGCGAAGACACCCTCGAGGGGCTCGCGGATTTTCACGTCGTTGTGAAAGATTTCTCGGCGCTGCCCTGGGGTCTGGCCTTGGCGGCGCGCCTTTTACCGCCGAACGTTTACTATCTTGAGGTGCCTACGGAGGCTGGGACCCTTCGCTGTAAATACGCGCTCCTCACCCAGCGGCAATTCCTCTTCGGCTGCAGCCGTCTTTCGGCCTTCCCTTACTTCTGGGCGCGCTATGCTCAGCCCATGAGCCTCCTGGCCTGCGAGGACGAGGAAACTCGAGCGCTTCTCGCATCGGCCATGCTTGGGGCCGCGGAAACTCTCCTCGTGCGGACCTTACCTGGGCTGCCCGAAGGCGTTAGCGGGAAAGCCCTTTGGCAAGCGGCCCTGGGGCATACCTATGGCACGGAGCTCCGCCCCGAGGGGCCGGAGCGCGGGGACGTCATTATCGAGCGGGACTTGGCCTTTTTTGAGGCGCTCAGCGCGCCTGTGCTCGCACGGGAGCGTGCTTGGCGCGCGCGCAGCGGTCCGCGCTGGGCACGGGGGTCCTGGGCGCTACGGCGACTGCTCGGAAAACCCCTGGCCCTCGCCCGGCTGCTCAAGGCGCTCCTCACCTTTGAGGGTGCGCTGGACTATGGCGCCTGGAAACTGGAGCGGCATAGCGGCGAGCGGCTGACGATTACGCCGCGCCTGCGCCGCTTCCCGTGGCTCTTTGTCTGGCCCGAGCTATGGCGCCTGTGGCGGGCGGGGCGCCTCTAATGGGCGCGCGCCTGTGGGTGCTAGAGGGGGGGAAGCCGGGTGACACAACGCAGCTTCTGAACCTGGCAGAGCGCCTCTCCGTCCCCTTCGAGCGCCGCCGCTTAGTGCCGAAGGCGCGCTGGATTTTTGGGAAGCCTCCGCTCCTTCCAAGCCTTTATCCCTTTGATTTGTCCGCTTCTGATCCCCTCGCCCCCCCATGGCCGGAGGTGATTCTGGTCGCCGGGCGCCGGCCCACCATGGCGGCCCTTTGGGTTCAGCGGCAAAGCCAGGGCCGCACCCAGCTCGTGATCCTCGGACGGCCGAAGGGCTATCGGAGCCGCTTCTCCCTTATTCTCGCGCCGCCCCAAGCCCTGGTTCCCGAGGCGCCGGATGTCCTGACCCTAGAGGCACCGCTCTTTATCCCTAAGGCGCCGGCTCTGGCGCCGGAAGCTCGAGCGCTGGAGGACGAGCTGCGCGCTCTGCCTCGTCCCCTGACCGCAGTGATGCTTGGAAGGGCCACGCGCCCCTATCGGTTTGATGAAGCCGTGCTCACGGACCTGCTTAAAGCGTTGACCCAGCAGCCCGAGCGGTCCCGCGGCACCCTCTTCTTCTGCGGCTCCCGCCGCACTGCGCCGGCGGTGCTTGACGCCCTGACCCAGCGCCTGCCCCCTGGCGCGCGGCTTTACCGTTGGCAAGAGCAGGATCCTGCGAATCCCTATGGGGCCCTGCGGCGCCAGGCCGATCAGCTCATTGCCACCAGCGATTCCCTGTCCATGCTCATGGAATTGAGCGGGGACAGGGCGCCCCTGGGCATCTATCCCTTGCCAAAAACGGTAGACTGGCGCGAGCGCTTGGAACGCTTGGTGGGCGCCTTTCCGCGCCTGGCGGCTCTGCGCGCTTCGGCGGTGGCTCGGGGCTGGTTGCCGGCGCCGCGGAACCTCGATGCCGTTGCGCAGGCGCTGGTGGCCTCGGGCGCTGCCTATCGCTTGGGAGAAGGGCAGGCCCCTTCGATTCAGGTGGAAGGCATTAGCGGTGAGCGGGCGCTTGCGAAGGCCTGCGCCGCGGTTGAAGCTCTTCTCGCGAAGGCGCACCGATCTAATTTGGGGGACCCATGACCGATGCTTTGCTAACCCTACGCCGCAGCCTCGAACGCGGTGGTGCCCTGCTGATGAGCGATCAGCACCGGGTGCGCCTAGAGCGCTGGGTTCGGGGCGGCTTGGAAGCGCGGCGTCTCCGCCAGGCCGATGCTGCCGTGGTGTCCTTTGGAAAGGCCGGGCGCACCTGGCTGCGGGTCATGCTGTCCCACTTTTACCGGGCGCGCTACGGTATCGACGAGCCGATCCTTTTCGAATTCGACAATTTGCATCGCTTGAACCGGGCCATCCCTAAGCTCTTCTTTACCCACGATAACTACCTTGGGGACTGGACGGGCCAGGGGCGCAGTAAGGCCGACTATTTCGAACGCCCCGTGCTCTTTCTGGCGCGCCACCCGGCGGACACGGCGGTTTCCCAGTACCACCAGTGGGCCCACCGTATGCGGCCCCATAAAAAGTTACTCAATCAATACCCGTCCCACGGTGAGACGCTCTCCCTCTTTGAATTTGTGATGGGAGAGGGCGGGGGGATTCCGCGCATTGTGCGGTTTATGAATGATTGGGCCGAGGCGTTCCCGAAGACGCTTCGCCATCAAGTGGTGCGCTATGAAGATCTGCGCGCCGAAACCACGGCAACGCTGGCCTCCGTGCTCACCTTTCTGGGCGCGCCGAAGGATCCGGAAGCCGTGCAGGCGGCGGTGGACTTCGCCTCCTTTGAACGCATGAAGGCCCGGGAGGCCACGGGGGAGCGCATGGCCGGGGCGGGGGATCGGCTTACCGCCGCCGACCCGAACAATCCCGACTCCTTCAAGACCCGGCGGGCAAAGGTGGCGGGCTATCGCGACGATTTCACCGCTGAGGAACTGGCGGAGATTGACCAGTACATTGACACCCATCTCCATCCCCGCTTCGCCTACGGGCGCGGGCAAGAAAACGGCTGAAGAGGCCCTGGCTATGGCTAAACCGTGCGTTTTTATCCACACCAACCATAAGCAGATCCTAGGGGCTAAGGTGGCGCGCTGGGCGCTCAAGCGGCAAGCCGCGGACCCCGAGGCCTTTGATGTGGCGTTTATTGATACTCGGGATTACCCCGTCTTCGCCGAACACGAGGGCCAGGCCTATCTTCGCGATGGCGTGGAGCGGGTGTGGCTGAACGAGGATTTGCAGTCCTTCACGCCCCTTCGCTTTATGCCGCCCAAGCTCATGGGCTACCAGGGACGGGCCGTGGTGATGGATCCAGACATTTTTGCCCTCGGGGACATCACGGCCCTGCTCGAGCGGGATATGGGCGGCAAGGCGATTCTGTGCCGGAAGCGCTCCGGCCCCAAGGGCGCTATTGATAAATGCTGGGCGTCCAGCGTCATGCTTCTGGATTGTGCCAAGCTCACCCATTGGGATGGGGAGCAGGGCTTCCGGGAGCTCTTCGCGCGCACCCGGGACTACTCCCAGTGGGTTTGTCTGAAGCTAGAAGACCCCAACACGATCGGGCTGCTCGAGCCAGAATGGAACGACTTTGACCGGCTCACCCCCGCCACCCAGTTGCTTCATACCACCCGGCGCATGACCCAGCCGTGGAAGACCGGCCTTCCCGTGGATTGGCGCCCAGCGGAGCGCTTCCGGGCCTTTCCACCTCTAGGGTGGCTCATGCGGGCCCGGCGAAAGCTTTTCGGCGAGTACGCCTTCCTGGGAAATTATCGGCGCCACCCCGATGCCAATCAGGAAGTGCTGTTTTTTGGCTTGCTTAAGGAATGCCTAGCCCAGGGCGCGATCACGGAAGAGGAACTGCGCCAGGAGATGGCCGTGAACCATCTTCGCCACGACGCTTTCGAGGTGCTCGAGCGCACCCCGGACCTCGCCCCGCCCCCAGCGCCGCCCCTTGCGCTGAGCGCCTAGGGACGCAGGTCCTCCATAAGGTGCGCAAGCGCTGCGAGGGCCGCTTCGAGGCTGGTTTCGGACAAGGTGGCGGCCGCTGGGGACGGCGTTGGCAGGGGGCCGGTCTCGAGGTCCTTTAGCGACCAAAGACCGCCGACGGCCGCCCAGCTGCTCAGCAGGTTCCGGGTGTTCCGGCGAAAGCGTTGGGGCGCAAGGCCCTGGGCGAGGCGGTGGGTCACGCTCTCCCAGCGGAGGGTCCAGGGTTCCGGAAGCGCCGCGTAGGCGGTGATACAGCCGGCGCCCATGGCCTCCAAGATCATCGACATGCTGTCCCCCGTGACCACCGCCAGCTTCCCTTCCCCTAGCCAGTGCTGCAGGGGGCTCGGCGCCCCCTTCGCCTCGTGCCACCAAAAGCCCTCCGCCCCCATGCCTTCCCTTTTGTTGGCGTTGTGGTTGACGTTGTCGCGCAGAACTTCAGCCACCGCAGCTTCCACGGCCCTCGGGGTTCGGGGGCTCGTGCTAATGCGCGGGCGAAGCCCATCCCGAGCGCACAGGGCGAGAAAGCGCTGCACGAGGGCCACGGCGAAGGCGGGGGGGAGGGCCTGGGCCCCTGAGGGCCCGCCCAACAGCAGCAGTCCGTGGTGCCGGGGGCCGGGGGGCGCGGTCGAACCGGCGGGCCCGCCCAGGGGCGTGGGGAGGCAGACCACGGGGCCCAGCGTCGGATCGAGCGCGTATTGGGCCGTGGTCAGCGTGAGGTCGAGCTGCCTCGGGTGGGTCCAGGGCCGGCCAAGGTGGACAATTTTGCTGCGCTCGCCGCTCGCTCGCCGAATCCACCGGGCCACCGGTTCGTTACGTCGCCCGGCGGTCAGCACGAGGTCCGGCCAGGGGGGCGTCAGCGCAGCACGAAGCGGCGCCTGCACGGCGGCTAGGCTCGCTTGCCGAGTCAATTGAAGCCAAAGATCCCAGCCGTTGAAGGCGAGGGCCTTGGCCGTGCCTTCCCAGCCAAAGCGAGCCGTGGCGGCGGCCCCAAGGGTTTCGAGCTGACGGTTGTCTCCCGCCTTTTGCCCGAGGAGGGTCCAGTAGCGTAGGGGCCTTGGCAAGCGTGCACTCCCCCGGAAAGTCTCAAAGGCCGTTACACTACACCACTTAGGCGCGTGGGCGCCGGAAGGCAGGGCGGGAAACGGCGTCTTGATACTCGATCACTACCTATTACGGCAGGTGCTGGGCCCCTTCGTGTTGGGCGTGGCGCTGCTGTGCGTGGTCTTCGCCGCCTTTGCCGGATCCAACGTTCTCGCTGATGCCGCCGCCGGGTCCCTGGCGCCGTCCGTGGTGTGGAAGCTCATTGCCTTGAAGCTCCTCGTGGCCGGTGAGGTCATCGTGCCGTCGGCGCTCTTTTTCGCGGTGCTCTTTGTATTTGAGCGGCTCAGCCGGGACCGGGAACTGGTGGCCATGATGGCCGGTGGGGTCGCGGGACTGCGCCTGCTTTTACCCCTTGCCCTTGCCGGGGCCATCGCTGCCGTTCTCGTCGCCCTCCTGTCCTTAGAGCTGCGCCCTTGGGCCTATCGAACTAGCTACCTCCTTGAGGATTTGGCCACCCGTCCGGACGTGAGCACCATGCGGGCAGGGCGCTTCTACGCCCTCGGTCCTCAGTTGGTGGTCACCGCCAGTGGCGTGGACGGGGAGGGGAGGACGCTCCGGGACGTCTTTGCGCGGCAGCAGGAGGGGGAAGCGCTTCAGCTTATCCGCGCCGAGGCCGCCCATCTGGCGCCCCCTGATGACGATGGGGTGCAGGTGGTGGAGTTTCGGCACGGTGAGATGCTTACGCTGCGCGATGGAGTCCAGCAGGGGGACCGGCGCCAGCGCTTTGAATCCCTAACCTATCGATGGCGCTACGGGGCTGTGCTGGGGCGCCCTGACCATCGCCGAGCCCAGGCGACGGCGGCGCTTCAGCCCTCCCCGGCCCCCAAGGATCGGGCGGAGTTTCAGTGGCGTGTGACTATGCCCGTGCTGGCCTTCGCCATGACCGTTTTGGCCGCGGCTTTAGGCGCGTTCCTACCGCTAGCCGGGCGCTGGCGCATGGCCGCAGCGGTAGGGCTCTATACCGCGGTGTTCTATTTAGCGGCGGCGGCGCAAACGGCGCTAGAGAACGGATCCCTCGCGGCCTTTCCTGGGCTCTATGGCCTCCCCCTGCTCCCCCTGCTGGCGGCGGTGGTGGTGGCCTTCCTCGGACGGCGCCTCGCGTGAAGGGCTTCACAAAAGCAGATCGCTACGTCGCCCTTGCGGTGCTCAAGGGCTATGGGCTCGTGACCACCGTGCTCCTCGTGCTGTTTTCCCTCTTCGCCTTTCGGGAGGAGCTCGAAAGCGTGGGCGCCGGCGCCTACAACGCTCTGGGGGCGCTGCTCTTTGTGGCCATGACCACGCCTGCGCGCATCCTTCGCCTTCTCCCCTTCGTGACGCTCCTGGGGACGGCCTATGGGCTCTGGCAGCTCGCGCGGCGCAGTGAGCTGTTGGTTTTGCGGGCCGCCGGCGCTTCCCTGCCGCGCCTGGCGCTGGCGACCCTCCTGCCGGGCTTGCTCATTCTCTTCGCGACCCCGGTGATGCACGAGTACCTCTCGCCCCGCCTGTATGCGGGGGCAACCCTGGCTCGGGATCTCGCGCTGGGGCGGGCCGATGAGGTCGCCGGACGAGGTTTCTGGTCGCGCTCTGAACGCACGCTCATCGAGGTCGGCGGGCTGGAGCACGGGCGCGTGCCCACGAATTTGCGCATTTACGAGCTGGGGAGGACGCCACGGTCCGCTCAGTGATTCTGGCGGCCTCCGCCGACCCCCTCCCCCAGGGCACCTGGCGCCTGGTGGAGGCGGAGCGTCGGGTGTTCACGCAGGACGGCATGGTCCGTACCGCAGCCCCGGCGGAATGGCGGCCCTGGTGGGTAGATGAGAGCTTTCTTCGTGCGCCCCCGGTGGACAGCTTGTCCTTCTCCGACCTAGCCGGGTACGTGCGCTATCTCCAGGAGACGGGGCAGCCGTCGGCGCGCTGGGAACTCGCCTACTGGCGCATGTGGGCCCTCCCCCTCACCGCCGTACTGCTGGGCTTGCTGGCCCTGCCCATGGCTCAGGCCACGGCGCGGCAGGGGACGGCTCGCTATGCGGGCCTCGCACTGGGGACAGGCCTTGCTTACTATTTCCTCGAACAGTTGCTGAGCAACGTTGGCCTTGTGGCCCAGCTGCCGGCCCTTGGCGTCGCTTTCCTGCCGCCCCTTGTTCTTCTGGGGCTCGTGGGCGTGGTGCTTCGCCCCAGCACGTGATTTGCCTCTCTAAAGAAAGGAACGGTTTTGGCCATTTTTAAACGCTTTATTCAACGCTATCCCGGGCAGAGCGCACTGCTGATCTTTGCCCTGCTTTTGTCCGGGGTTGCGAACAGCGTGGGCCTGTCTGCGCTCCTACCTGTGCTGAACCTGGCCTTTGAGAGCGACGTCCCCGATTCTGGGGTTGAGCGCGTGGCCATCGATGCCCTCCGAGCCCTGGGGCTCAATCCGGAGCTGGGTCTCCTGCTCATGGTGATTCTGGGCGCCATCGTCATGAAGAATCTTATGGTGCTGTTCGCGGAGGCGCGCATTGGCTATATCGCTGCGGACGTGGCCACGGGGCTCCGCCTGCGCCTATTGCAGGGCATTCTGCGCTCGCGCTGGACCTACTTTGCGGGCCAGTCCCCGGGAAAGCTGGCGAACGCAATGAGCACGGAAGCCTACCGGGCCTCCTTGGCCTACGTGATGGGGGTGCGGGTGCTGGCCCTGGCCATTGAATCGCTCATCTACGGGGTGTTCGCCTTTGCCGTGTCCTGGGAAGCGACCGTGTTTGCCGCTGGCGCTAGCGTGGTGATCCTCCTGCTGTCTCGGAGCCTGGTGCGCATGGGCCGAGATGGCGGCGTGCTGCAAACCCAGTGGTACCGCCAGCTCCTCGCCTCCCTCACGGACACGCTGCAGTCTGTCAAAAGCTTTAAGGCCATGGGACGGGAGCACCTTGCGGACAACGTGCTCAGCGAAGAAACAAGCGCGCTACGCGGCGCGCTGCGACGGGAAGCGCTCGCCACGGCCTCCCTCGAGTCAGCCCAGGAACCGATGTACGCCTTGGTCATTGCCGGGGGTATCTACTTCGCCTTTTCTCTCTTTGATGTGCAGATGGCGACCGCCACCTTCCTGATCCTGGTGCTCGCCAACCTGCTCAAGCAGGTGGGAAAGGTGCAGAAGCAGTATCAGCGCATGGCCATCTACGAGTCGGCCTTCTGGGCCTTGGATGAAACCATCAGCGATGCGGAGAGTAAGGCTGAGGTGATGGAAGGCACTCAGCCGCCGCACTTCGATCAGGAAATCACGCTGGAGGGGGTGACCTTCAGCTACGGTGATCACAACATTCTGTCGGAAACCTCCCTGTCCATTCCCGCGGGAGCGCTGACCTGCCTGGTAGGGGAGTCGGGCTCGGGCAAAACCACGGTCACCGATTTGGTGATGGGGCTTGTGCGTCCCACGGCGGGGGCCGTGAAGGTGGACGGCGCAGACCTGCGCGATATCGACTTGGCGGCCTGGCGCCACCAGATTGGCTATGTGCCCCAGGAAACGCTACTGCTCCACGATACGGTGCGGCGCAATGTCACCCTCGGGGAAGCGGGGGTGAGCGACGAGGCCGTAGAGAAGGCCCTGCGGGCAGCGGGGGCCTGGGATTTCGTCAGCGCCTTGCCGGAGGGCTGGGATACGGTGGTGGGCGAGCGGGGGACGCGAATCTCCGGCGGACAGCGCCAGCGGATCATGATTGCCCGGGCCCTGCTTGGGAATCCGCGTCTGCTAATTCTGGACGAAGCGACTAGCGCCCTCGATCCCGAATCGGATCGCGCCATCGCCGATACGCTGTGCGCCCTCCGCGGCTCCCTTACGCTCCTCGTGGTATCCCACCACAGTTCGCTTTCGAGCGCCGCGGACCTCGTTTATCGCGTGACCCGAGGCGCCGTGGCGCTGGCGCCGAACAGCGAGGACGCGTCGGCCTAGGGCCGCAGCAGCGCGGTGATCCGCGTGAGGGTGGCTTCAAGCTGAGGCGCCGCAGGACGGCCCTGGCCCCAGGCCTCGGGGGGAATGGGCGTCGGGCTGAAGGCGAATTGGGGCTGGTCTCGAAGTCCCGCAAACACGCAGCGAAGATCCCGACTCAGGCGCTTGGGCCCCAGGTGAAAAAGGGCGCTATAGGCCAGGCTTTGCGCCGACCGATCCCGGGGCCGTCCCGATCCACGCTGAGCCATATCCCCTAAGTCAAACACCCGAACTGCTTTCCCGGTGCCGAGGGCTTCCGAGAGCATGGCAATGCTGTCCCCCGTGACCAGCAGGGCTCCCGCCCGAGCGAGGATGGCTCGGTAGGGATTGGGTTCCGAGCCCCAGGGTAGGAAGCGGTCCCGGGGTCGCCAGGGATGAGCGGCGAGGCGCGCCACCGCGGCGGCAGGCGTGCGGGGACTGGTGGTCACCCAAAGGGGGCGATCCCCGGCCAGGGCCTGGGCCTCCGCGAGGAGGCGTCGTGCGCTTTTCGGTCCTAGCGTGTAAGGACCGCTAGGGCCGCCAAGGAGCACCCCGAGCGCCTCCCCAGCCTCTGCTAGGGAAAGCCCATCCTTAGCCTCCCGAGCGGCGTCGAGCGCGGGCTCGTTAAGGCCATGAAGCGTGAGGGGGTTCTCCAGCACCTTGGGATGGGTTGGGCGTCGATACTGGGGCGTGGTCACCGTGAGGGAGAAGGCGTCCGGGGGGGCCCAGGTACGCCCCAGG
This sequence comes from Candidatus Salivita marina, assembly GCA_038144425.1. GTDB lineage: Bacteria > Pseudomonadota > Gammaproteobacteria > Pseudomonadales > Azotimanducaceae > Salivita > Salivita marina. The sequence continues at coordinate 420,401 of JAYQNS010000002.1, forward strand.
AAAACGGTCATGCCCCGGGGGCTTTGCTGGGCAAGGGCCCGGGCGAGGGCCTCATTGCGCAGGGCTGCGCTGATGATCAGATGCCGCTGTGCGCTGGGCAGCGCCAGAGGCGCTGCGCCCCGACCGCTGACCTGATGCATAAGGCTGAGGAGATTGGCCCGGGGAAGGCGCCAGCGCGGGGTGAGGGTCTCGAGCGGTGCCCCTAGCTGTTGGCTGAGGGCCGCCGCAAGGGCTTCTATCTGCCCGTTTTCTCCCGCGCGATGACTTCGCAGCGCGACAATCGCGAGGGGTGCCGCCATCGGAGCCTGCGCTTAGGCGTAGGCGCTCGCCGCTGCCCGAGGCTGATCGAAAAGACGTTGAGCGACGGCAGCATAGCCTTCGATGATCTGCTCCACCTGCTCATCGGTGTGGGCAGCGGAGAGGCTGCACCGCAGCAGGCTAAGATTTTTCGGAGCCCCCGGGGGTACGACCAAATTGACGTAGACGCCCGCATCGAGAAGGACCTGCCAGGCCGCCGCGGCTTGCTCCGGGCCGTCCATGAGGCTAGCGATGACCGGGCTCGGCGCTGCGCCGAGCTTGAACCCGAGGCTCGTGAGGCCTTCATGCACGCGCCGGCAGTTTTTCCACAGCTGGCTGCGAAGGGCCTGCCCCTGGGCCACGCGCTTCAGGGCGGCGCGGGTGGAGGCGATCACCGACGGGGTGCTGGATGCGGTGAACATGTAGGCGCGAATCTGGCTGCGCAGCGGCGCGACGTCGTGCTTTCGGCTTGCGAAGAAACCGCCGACGCTGCCAAGGCTCTTGGAGAAGGTGCCGGTGACGAAGTCGATCTCGTCTTCGATGCCGAGGGCTTCCGCGAGACCCCGACCCGTTTCCCCCATGATTCCGAAGCTGTGGGCGTCATCCAGAAGGAGGAAGGCGCCGTGGCGCTTCACCACTTCGCAGAACTGATCGAGGGGTGCGACATCCCCGAGCATGCTGTAAAGGCTTTCCACGATGACCAGGGTCCGGGCGCAGCGGTCCCCGAGGCGACGCAGACGCTTGTCTAGATCCGCGGGGTCATTGTGGCGGAAGCGATAGATTTCGGCGCCGGAAAGCTTGGCCCCTTCGTAAATGCTGGCGTGGGAGTCCGCATCGAGCATGATGACGTCCCCGGGCCCTGCAAGGGTGGAGATCGCGCCGACGTTAGCCACATAGCCCGTGGTGAAGGCGATGGCCGAACGGGTGCCGAGGAAAGCGCTGAGCTCCCGCTCGAGGGCGGCGTGCCCCGCGTAGGTGCCGTTGGCCAGCCGGGAGCCCGTGGTGCCCGTTCCGTGGGTGCGCACGGCCTGGGCCGCAGCCTCGATGCAGGCGGGATCAAAGGTAAGGCCGAGATAGTTGTTCGTGCCGGCCAGGATGACGCGCTTGCCTTCAATTCTACCTTCCGTCGCTGACCCCGTGACGTCGATGGTCGCGCCGATGGCGTTGACGCCGAGCTGGCCAAGCTGGTCTTGGAAGTCTCGGGCCGCATCTAGCTTTTGAAGAAGGCTCATGGGCAAGTCGCCTAAGTTAGGTTCTGAATCCGCTGGGCCAGGTCCGCAATGGTGCGCACGTCGCCAAGCTCATTAATCGGGAAAGCCACATCGAAGCGGTCTTCGAGCGCTTCAATCAGTTCCATCACGTCCAGCGACGCCAGGCCCAGCTCATCGATCAAATCACTTTCTGGAGGAACAATGGAGCCCCCAGCGTGTGACTGAGCCAGTAGCGTCTGAATTTCAGAGACGCATTCGTCGTACTTGATCATGCGTGTTGGATCCCTCTGACGCCGTCTTCGCTGATTAAACGTATGCAGCGGCGTCCATGCTTTCCCCAAAGCGCCTGCAGTTTGTCATCTAAATGCCTGACTTACAACAGGACTTTTTTTTAGCCGGTCGGGCTGGGGCGAATAGGGGGAAGTCTGAGGGGCCGTCCCTGACTCGGAGGTGAATCAGAATCGCAGAAGTGTTTCACAGCCGTCGCAGGGCGCGCGTCCATGAAACAATTGAGAAACAATGGAGAGAAAGCTTAGGCGTACTCTTCCGTGGGGTCGGGGAACTCGAGGTGGCGTCGAAGGAGGTGCGTGAGGCCGTAAAAGGGCAGGGTATCGGCGAGGGCCACGGCCATCTTAAAGAGGTAGTTGCTCACCATCAGGGTGAAAAGGGTGGCCAGGGCCATGTCCCCGGCCAGGAAGGCTGCGCCAAAGGTCACGGCGATCACCATGAAGGAATCGACCAGTTGGCTGATGAGGGTGGAGAAATTATTGCGCACCCAGAGATGCTTGCCCTTGGTGACGCGCTTCCAGAAGTGGAAGAGCTGCACATCGCAGAACTGCGCGGCGATGTAGGCGAGCATGGAGGCGAAGACCGCCCCCGAGGTGCAGTAGAACAGCAGTTGGTAGAACTCGATGGTGCCTTCCACGGTGGTGCCGTTGGGCAAGAAGACGCCTTCCGCCAGGCGCAGCTGCTGCCAGGGGGGCATGGCTTCCGGGCCGACGGAAGGAAGGGCCTGGCCGAGCCAGAGGGTCCCGAGGATGAAGAAGTTGAGCCCCAGGCCCACCCACACGAGGAAGTTGGCGCGGGCGCGGCCGTAGAGCTCTGAGATCAGGTCCGTGACGAGGAAGGTAATGGGGTAGGGAAGTACACCCACGGCCAGGCTCATGGGGCCCAGTTCCACGAAGCGCGTGATCCCGATGATGTTCAGCATGGTCATCGCGCAGAGGAAAATCCCCGCCAGGATTAGAAACACGCGCTCCCGACGTTCTTCGAGGGGCGGCAGCATGGCGCTCTCCTTTCTTGTCTAGCGTTCGACTTGCCCGAGATTGGCGTGGAGGACAGCGCCATTCACCACCGGGTGGGTTGCAGCCCAGATCACGGTTTCGGCGATTTCCTCCGGGGTGATGAGGCGGCCGAAGGCAGAGAAGGCTGCCACGGCGGTGGCGCCCTCATCGCCCACATGGGCCCGGAGCATCTCCGTGTCCGTGAAGCCAGGGCAAACGCAGGCCGTATGGATCCCCCGGCCGGCAAGATCTTGGCAGGTGGCGCGCATGAGTCCAATGGTGGCGTGCTTGCTAGTGACGTAGCTTGCGGCGCCGGCAACGGCCTTTTCTCCGAGGGTGGAACCCACATAAATCACCGCAGAGCCTGGCTTCATCTTGGGAATCAGGGCCCCATTCAGGCGGCTTGGGGCCACCACGTTGACCTCCAGCACCTGGCGCAGAGCTTCGGCGGGAAGGTCGTCGACGGCATCCTTCCGCAGCAGGCCCGCATTGTGGATAAGCACGAGCTGCTCCGCGCTTTCTGCGAGGGCTTCCAGCGCCGGGAGCATTTGGGTGAGCGCGCTTTCTTCCGTGAGGTCACAGCGGTGCTGGGTGACCCCAGGCACGGGGCACGACCGCCGGGAAAGATTGTGCACCGCCCAGCCAGCAGCGAGCAGCTGCCGAGCAATCTCGGCGCCAATGCCGGCGCTGGCGCCGGTGATGACAGCAAGCTTCATGATGCGCTCCAGTAGCGAGAGGCCCATTGTTCCGTTCCGCTTGACACCCGCACGCGGAGGCCGGCGATGGCATCCTGCGGCAGGGAAGGGTCCGAGAGGAGGGCTTCCACGAACCACCCCGCGAGGGCCTCCACGGTGATATTGGCGAGGGGCAGGAGCAGCACGTCTCGGGGCAGGAAGGGAATGGCTTCGGCGCCGTAGTGCGCGAGCAGGTAGGGGGTCCCTTCCTCGATGCGTAGATGAGGAGACTGGGTCGGCAGCAGCACCTTTTCGTCGAGCTGTTCGCACAAGGCCATGAGGGCTTTCTTCGCGCGGCCATAGTCAAAGCAGAGGCCGTCTCCGCCGATGGGCGTCTCGATCTCGCAGCCCACGCGCCAATTATGGCCGTGGAGATTCTCCCGCTCCTCGGCCGAAAAGATGGTGAAGTGCCCGGCGGAGAAATTGAGGTAGTCTTTCGCGATCTCGATGGTCGCGAGGGACCCGGGGCGCCGGGAGGCACCGGAGTGATCGGTCATGGCAAATCCTTTTCAGGGAGGCTGCGCTGGCATGCCCTAGGCATTTGCCGTTCAGCCTACCGGTTCCAGGGGCGGGGCGCCAGCAAGGACAACAGCAACCCAAAAGGGAGGGGCAAGCGGATGGCAAGTTTTGAACATAAAGGCAGCACCCTGGTGTATGAGATTCACGGTGAGGGGCCCGCGGTGCTGGCCTTGGCCCCCGGGGGCATGCGCTCGGCGACGGCGCTCTGGAGCAACGCGCCCTTCAACCCCTTTTCCGTGCTGAGCGATCGCTTCACGGTGATATCTATGGATCAACGCAACGCTGGGGCCTCCCGCGGGCCCGTGCGAGAAGATGATGGTTGGGAAAGCTTTCTCGAGGACCAGCTGGCGCTCCTGGATCATCTGGGTATCGAGCGGTGCGCGGCCCTTGGCATGTGCATTGGCGGACCCTATGTGATGAACCTGCTACGGGCCCAGCCCGAGCGCTTCTTCGCGGGTGTGCTTTTGCAGCCCATCGGGCTAGATGGCAATCGCGAGGCCTTTTTGGGCATGGTAGACAGCTGGGCGGAAGACCTTCTGCCTAAGCGCCCCGATTTGTCTCCCGAGACCCTCGAAGGGCTCCGGGACCGCATGTTCTCCAACGACTTTCTGTTCGCCGTTTCTGAAGAGGACGTGCGCCACTGCCCGGTGCCCCTCCAAATCATGTTAGGTAATGATCTCTTTCACCCGGAAAGTACCAGCCGCCGCGTCGCCGAACTGGCGCCCCGGGCGGAGCTTATCGAGGCCTGGAAGGGGGAAGGGGAGCGGGAGGCGGCGGTGACGGCCCTTCGCACCTTTCTGCTTCAGAGCGCAGGGGAGGGGCAATGACAACCGTAGATAACGAAAAGGAACGCGCTTTTTGGAATGGCGCTGGAGGCGAAACCTGGGTGCGCGCCCAGGCCCAGCTCGATCAAATGCTGGCACCCCTCCTGGACGCCCTGCTGGCCGGGGCAGCGCTTCAGCCAGGGCGGCGCGTTTTAGACCTCGGCTGCGGCTGTGGCGCCAGTAGCCTAGCGGCCGCGGAGAGCGGCGCGGAGGTGGTGGGCCTCGATTTCTCTGCCCCAATGATTTCCCTTGCCGAGGCCCGGGGGAAGGCTGCGTCGGCGCGGGCTCTGCGCTTCATCTGTGAGGATGCGACGAAGGCCGTCTTCCCGACCCCTTTTGACCATTTAATTTCCCGGTTCGGGGGCATGTTCTTCGCGGACCCGGTAGCGGCCTATGCGAAGCTCCGCGGCGCCCTCGTGCCGGGCGGTCGCTTGACTATGCTGGTTTGGCAGGCGCCTAAGCATAATCCGTGGATGAGCGTGGTGGGCCAGGCCGTGGCCCCCTTCCTGCCCCCACCCTCCGGCGGAGCGCCGGACCCTCGAGCGCCGGGCCCCTTCGCCTTTGCCGATCCCGCCTATGTGACTGGCCTCCTTGAAGCGGCGGGCTGGGAGTCGATCTCCCTGTCCCCGGTGGAACGCCCCCTTCACTTGGCGGACACCATGGAAGAGGCGTTAGCCCTTCAGAGCCAGGTCGGACCCCTCGCGCGGGTGCTTCGAGAGCTGGAGGAAACGGCGCGGGAGGCGGCGCTTACCGCGGCACGGGAGGCCCTGGCCCCTCACTTCACTCCGGAGGGTTTAGTGCTGGGGGCGGCCTGTCACCTCGTGGAGGCTAGGGCGCCCTAGCGGGCTCTCCTAGCCGGGCCCCCCTAGCCAAAACTTAGTGCGCGCTAGCCCCAAGCTCGGCCCGGCTGGCGGCGCACTGAGCCTTTACTTCGCTGTAATCCCGGGTGCTGAGCCCATCGAGCTCTCTTTGCACCGCCGCTTCCGCGGCCGGGGTCGCCTTCCCGGCGGTCTCCCGATCGAGCTCCTCAAGGTGATCGCGTAGGGTCCGTCCTCGAGTCCACCAGTAGGCTTCGCCGGTGACGGCGTAACACAAAGCGCTCTCCCGCCAGGCATAGGCGTCGCGATTAAAATCGACAGCGGCAAGGGTCGGCGCGGCCGCGGCGGCCAGCGAAAGCAGGGCGGTCAAGCGTGAAGACATGGGGTCTCTCCGTAAAAATTCGGAGGAGAGCCTGCCAGAACGGCTCGGACTTCTCTATGCTCAGGGCCGGCGGGCGCTGGGTGGGGACATTGGCATGCTGAAAACGCTAGCGGGGTTTCTCCTGCGGCGCCTGGGGTGGATCGTGGAGGGGGAAGTGCCCTCGGTGGACCGCTGCGTGGTGGTCGCGGCGCCCCATACCTCCAACTGGGATCTTCTGTACCTGCTTCTTATGGCCTGGTCCAAGGGGCTGAAGATTTCCTGGCTGGCCAAGCACAGTCTGTTCTGGCCGCCCCTTGGCTGGGTCCTTCGCGCGCTTGGGGGCGTTCCCGTGGTACGACACCGCCCGGAGCAGCGTGTCAGCGCCACCGCCGCGCTTTTCGGAGCTGTTGCTAGGCTCAATCTGGTGATTCCTCCGGAGGGTACGCGGAGTCGGACCGCCCACTGGAAGTCCGGGTTTTACTGGATTGCTCGGGCGGCCGAGGTGCCGGTCCAGCTCACAGCCCTTGACTACACCACGAAAGCAGGCACCTTTGGCCCGCTGCTTGATGCCTCAGCGTTGCCCTCCGCCTTTATGGATCAGGTGCGGGCTTTCTACGCGGGGCGGCATGGCCGCTACCCGGATGATTTTGGTCCCGTTCGTCTCGAGGACGAAGGGGATAGATCCTAACCGTTCACCGCTAGGGAGTTTTTATGAGCTTACCCCCCGTTCTGCAAGGGCGCCTGTCCCTGCCCGCTGTGGCATCGCCCCTGTTCATTATTTCTAATCCCAAGTTGATCATTGCCCAGTGCAAAGCCGGCATCGTGGGGTCCTTTCCCTCGCTTAACGCCCGCCCCTTGGAAATGTTCGACCAGTGGCTGACGGATATTAAGGCCGCGCTGGCGGAGCACGACGCCGCGCACCCGGAGCAGCCTTCGGCGCCCTTCGCGGTGAATCTGATCGTTCACAAGTCGAACGATCGGCTCATGGAAGACCTGGCCCTCTGCGTGAAGCACGAAGTGCCCCTAATCATTACCTCGCTTGGGGCTAACCCTGAGGTCAATGAGGCCATTCACAGCTATGGCGGGATCGTGCTCCACGACATCATCAACAACCGCTTTGCGAAAAAGGCCATCGAAAAGGGCGCCGATGGCCTGATCGCCGTGGCTGCTGGCGCTGGCGGTCACGCCGGGTCCACCTCGCCCTTCGCGCTAATCTCCGAGATTCGGGAGTGGTTTGATGGGCCCTTGCTGCTCTCGGGGTCCATTGCCACCGGGGATGCGGTGCTCTCCGCCCAGGCCATGGGGGCAGACCTTGCCTATATCGGGTCGGCGTTTATAGCGACGGAAGAAGCGGACGCGGACCCGGCTTACAAGCAGATGCTCGTGGACTACGCCTCGAGCGATATTGTGTACACCAACCTCTTTACCGGGGTACATGGAAACTATCTGAAGCCCTCCATCGTTGCCTCGGGCCTTGACCCCGACAACCTGCCGGAAAGCGATCCTTCGGCCATGAGCTTCGGCTCCGGCGGAAGCAGTAAATCCAAGGCCTGGCGCGATATCTGGGGCTGCGGTCAGGGCATCGGCTCGGTCAAAGGTGTGGTGCCTGCGGCGGAGGTGGTGGCGCGGCTGCGTCGTGAGTACGCCGCCGCCGTAGCGCGCCTTGGTACGCAAACCATCGCCTGATTCTCGCTAGCGCCCCTGCCTTACGTCCTGCCGGCGCCGTCGCCAGGGCGTAAGGATGAGCCGGCGGGTACTGAGCGCTAAGCCGGACCACACCATGATGGCCGCGCCGATAGAGGCCCCGGTCGCAAGTACTTGCCCGCCGATCCCTAGGGCTTCCCCGGTATGAAGAAAGCGGAGAAGGCGCCGGGCGCGCTGCCCGGCGCTCAGGGTGGTGAAGGTTGCGGTTTCCACCCTGCCGTCTTCAAACACCGTAACCGTGGTCACGGCCTGGGGCTGGCCCCCGGCGCTTTTGTCGACGGAAAAACGGAGGGGTTCGCTCGCCTCGCCCCCGAGGGTCACGGTGAGCTGGGTCCAGCCCGGTACCGCAGACCCGATGAGGGCCTCGAGGGGCAGGGCAGAAAAGCGTTCCGCGACGGACCCTGGGGGGAGTGCGTGGCCGGAAGGGTCGGGGGCAGGGGCTCGAACGGGGGCGGTTTCTCCTGCCAAGGCATAGACCGCATCGTTGGCCCAGCGGTAGTAAAACACCGTTCCCGAGGCGCAAATGATCAGCAAGGGGAGGAAGGCCCAGGCGCCAATGATGTGATGAAGGCGGAGGTCCCGAGCCTTGGCCGTGGGCGGCGCCGGCCGCCAGGTGAGCTGCTGGCGCAGCCAGGGCCAGCGCAGGATGCGGGGCCACCAGAGTACGGCGCCGGTGAGGATGAGACCGAGGAACACGAGGTTGGCCGCGCCGAGGAATCCCCGGGCCCGGTCCCGCTGTACTCCGGAAAGGGTGAGCCAGCGATGATAGGCCCGAAGGGATGCGAGGGCTGCCCGCAGCCTCGGCGCCGGATCCTCGATCGCCATCCCCGATCGCGTATCCACAAAGGTCGCGGGACCACGTCCTTCCTGCACCCGGGCGGGCTGCACGCCCTCCCTAGCTAGGGTGATGCGTAGGGTTTCTGCTGGGGCATGGGCTTGGACCAGTTTGGGGAGCCCTTGCTCTAGGGGTATGCGGGACCCTTCCTTAGGGGGAAGGGTCGACGCCGCGGCCAGCAGCTGCCGCTCGAAGCCAAGCAGTGCTCCGCTGACGGCCAGGGACAAAATGGCGAGGCCAGCGGCCACGCCTCCCGTCAGGTGGAGCCAAAATAGCGCCGTGCGGAGGGGTCGTTTCAATGGGGACTCATCCTCGAATTAGATAAGAAAGATTATCATTTACAAAAAGCCTACCCAAGTGGCTGAGCTTTACAAGGTGGGAGAAAAAAAGACGGTCGCGGCGATTGGGGCTAGAGTGTTAGCACAATAGGAACAGGGGGGCGCTATGGCTGAGGATCGGGATCACAATCTGGCGGGGCTCAGCCTCGAGGACAAAGTTTCGTTGCTATCGGGCGCCAGCCTGTGGCGAACGCCGGCCCTCGATAGCAAGGGCTTCAGGGCCCTGAAGATGTCCGATGGGCCTCACGGCGTGCGAGGCGATGGAGCCGTGGGGGGCACGCGCTTCCCCTGTGGCTCCGTGCTCGGTTCGACCTGGGATCCGGAGCTGCTCGAGGCCCTAGGGGCAGCCCTTGGTCGAGAGGCTCAAGCCAAGGCTGTGTCCATCCTCCTCGGCCCCACCATCAATCTGCAGCGCACCCTCCTGGGAGGGCGCAACTTCGAGGCCTACAGCGAGGATCCGGAACTGACCGCGGCCCTGGGGGAGGCGTTCGTGCGCGGGGTGCAGAGCCAGGGCGTGGCCGCCTGCCCGAAGCATTTCGTCACCAATGACTGCGAAACGGAACGGCACAGCGTGTCTGTGGAGGTCGATCCCCAAACCCTTGCTGAGTGCTACCTCTACCCCTTCGAACGCGCGGTTCGGGTGGGCGGGGCCTGGGCTCTTATGGCCGCCTACCATCGCCTTGGGGGAATCTACTGTGCGGCCCACCGGGGCCTGCTCACGGAAATCCTCCGGGATCGCTGGGGCTTTGACGGCGTTGTGGTCTCCGATTGGGGGGGCACCTATGAAACCGTTGGGCCCGCGCTTGCGGGGCTCGATATCGAGATGCCCGGGCCGCCGAAGGTGCGGGGGGCGAAACTGATGGGGGCGATTGCGGAGGGCGCGGTGGAAGAGCGGCATCTAGATGCCAGCCTTCAGCGCGTGAAGCGTTTGGCCGAACGCACGGCGGAGTCCCTCGATGCTGAAGCGCCGGAAGCGCCCGGGGGTGGGGCGGAACACGATGCGCTGGCTGAACGGCTTGCCCTGGCCGGCATGGTGCTCTTGAAGAACGAGGCGGGCTTCCTCCCTCGAACGGGCGCCCTCACTCCGAGAATCATTGCGCTGCTAGGCCCTAACGGGGAAACCCCCCAATATCAGGGCGGGGGGTCGAGCGCGCTGAAGGGCCATCGCGCAAGCAGCCCGGAGGCAGGGCTGCGCGCCGCCTTTCCGGACGCGGAGATCACCGTGGCGCCGGGGCTGCGCACGCCCCGCTATGCGCCCCTGGTGCCCCCGAAGGCCCTGACGGGCTCAGCGCCGGAGGGGGGCCCCTGGGCCTTGGCCTTCGCCGAATCCGCGCAGGGCACGCCCGTGAAGACTCGATCCCTGCGTCGAAGCGAGCTGACGCTCTTCGGCGCCGATCCCGATCTTCCCCAGCAAAGCTGGGTTACTTTGAAAAGCCGCTTCACCGCTTGGGAAAGGGGAACCCACCGCTTCTCCCTGATCAGTGCAGGGCCTGCCGTGCTTGAGGTCGACGGTGCGCTGGTGGTGGATAACGACACCCAGTGGCGTCCCGGGGACGCCTATTTCAGCCACGGCAGCGAAGAAGCGTTCGGCGAATGCTTCCTTGAGGCGGGGCAGTCCGTGGACCTCTGCGTTCGCTACCGATGGGACAGTGCCATCCCCTTCGCCGGGGTGCGCCTGGGTCTCTATCCGCCGGAACCTCGGGATCTCTGGGCCGAGGCCCTTGCTGTGGCGGAGGCCGCGGAGCTGGCGGTGGTGGCGGTGGGTCTTGATGCGCAGTGGGAATCGGAAGGCGCTGATCGGCGAGACTTCGCCCTCCCGGGCGCCCAAAGCGCCTTTATCCGCGCGGTGGCTGAGTGCAATCCCCGCACCGTTGTGGTGGTGAATGCGGGCAGCGCCGTGGAGACCGCGTCCTGGGAAGACGCCGTGCCCGCGATCCTTTGGCTCGGCTATCCGGGGCAGGCCTTTGGCGCCGCGTTGGGCCAGGTGCTGGCCGGGCAGGCGGAGCCCGAGGGCCGGTTGGCCATGAGCTGGCCCCGGCACGCCGAAGATCACCCCACGGCGCGCCATAGCCGCCCGGAGGCAGGAGTTTTGGCCTACGACGAGGGGCGAAAGCTTGGCTATCGCGCCTTCCCTGAGCCGGCTTTTCCCTTTGGCTACGGCCTGGGCTACACCTCGTTCACCCTTGCCCTTGGCGGCCTTGCCATCGTCAAGCGGGAGGGCGTGGAGGGCGTGGCGGTGACCGTAACGCTACGGAATCAGGGCGAACGGTCGGGGAGCACGGTGGTCCAGTGCTACGGGGAAGGCGAGGCGCCTGAACCCTGGGGGCCACGCCGGTTGCTCGGTTTCCAGCGCCTTTCCCTGGCGCCTGGCGCGCAGGCAACGGTGACCCTGTTCCTGCCCCTGGCCCGGCTAGCCCTCTTCGATCCTAAGGACGAGCGGTGGTGGCTTCCCGAGGGTGCCTACCGCTTTACCTTAGGGTTCTCTTCGAAGGCGCTTCCCGTCGAAGGGTCCCTGACCCTGCCGGCGCGGGAGAGGGTGCCCCGGGAGGGCGCTGCATGAGCGGGCCCGAGGGGACCTTCGATCGCTGGCTTGCGCGCATTCCCGACCCCTTCCTATTTGTTTTGGTGCTCACCTTGGTCACCGCCGGGCTCGCGTTGCTTCAACCGGGCGTCACGGTGGGCGCCGTGGTGGATGCCTGGGGCAATGGACTTGGGGGTCTTTTGGCCTTTACCACCCAAATTGCCCTTACGCTGCTTCTCGCTCATGCCCTGGCGCATACCGATGCCATGGCCCGTTTGCTAGGCGGGATCGCTCGCCTGCCCCAATCTCCCGCGGCGGCCTATGCCGTGGTCTCCCTCGGGGCCAGCGCCCTGAGTTTGCTGGCCTGGTCCCTGGGGCTCGCCGGAGGGGCGCTGCTGGCCCGGGCCATGGCCCGGGAGGGCGCCGCCCGGGGCTGGCGTCTTGATTACCCCCTGCTCGTGGCCGCGGCCTATGGGGGATTTGTGGTTTGGCACATGGGCTATTCCGGTTCCGCGCCGCTGTTTATGGCTACGGGGGGGCAGCCTCTGGTCGATCGCTACGGCCTCGTACCTCTTGGGGAAACGATCCTGACCCCCTGGAATATTGCCTTCGCCCTCAGCCTCGCCCTGGTGATGGCTGCCCTCGCGTCGCGTCTCGCGCCTCTGGAGCCCCAGCCCTTTCGTCCGGAAGCAGAGCCGCTCCAGGAAGCCAGCGGTGCCCGCGGGGCCCTGTCCCAAGGCCCCTGGCTGACGTGGATCTTCGCTCTGCTGCTGGGCTGTTTTCTGTGGCGACGGGCAGTCCTTTATGGGGCCGGGGTCGATTTGAACTGGGTGAATTGGAGCTTCCTGGCCCTTGGGCTGGCCCTGGCCCGATCCCCCGTGCATTACGCAGCGCTCATCGCGCAGGCGGGACGAACGCTGGGTCCCGTACTGCTTCAATATCCGTTTTACGCGGGCATCATGGGAATCATGGTGTCCACGGGTTTGGCGGCGGCACTGGCGTCCTACTGTGGGGCTCTGGCCAGCGAAGAAACCCTTGGGTTTTGGGCCTTTCTGTCCGGGGGGGTCCTCAACTTCTTCATTCCCTCGGGCGGGGGCCAGTGGGTAGTGCAGGGGCCGATATTTCTAGAGGCCGCAGAGCGGCTCGGGACCCCCGCGCCAGAGGTCATCATGGGGGTGGCCTATGGCGATCAGTGGAGCAACCTCATCCAACCCTTTTGGACCATACCCCTGCTGGCCATTGCAGGGCTGCCGCTGCAAAGCGTGCTGCGCTACAGCGTCATCATGTTTTTCTTTTCCGGTGTTTTTTTGGGTGCTGCCCTTCTGGGGCTGGGGCATTTTGAATGAATTTTTACCAGAAAAAGCAGCCCGCCATGGGGCTTATCTCGAGAGCGGCACTCGCGCTGCTGTTGCTGGCCACGCCTAATCTGTGGGCCTGGGGGCAAACGGGCCATCGGGTCACCGGCGGGCTGGCCGAGCCCCTCCTGAGCGCCGAAGCGCAGCAGCTGGTGCGCGGGCTCCTGGGTCCCGAGTCCCTCGCCGAGGCCAGCACCTGGGCCGATGAAATGCGCTCTGCCCCGGGCAGCTTTTGGCAGAAAACGGCGAACCCCTGGCATTACGTCACGGTCCCCAAGGGGCAGGATTACGAGGCCGTGGGGGCCCCGCCGGAGGGGGATGCGGTCACGGCGCTCGCGCGTTACCGGGCCCGGCTACTGAATCCCACCCTAGCGCTAGAGGTGCGGCGCGAGGCGCTGCGCCTCATCGTGCACTACATCGGGGATTTGCATCAGCCTTTGCATGCGGGCAATGGTACGGATCGGGGTGGAAACGACGTTCGCGTGCGCTACTTCGGGAAAAGCACGAATCTGCACCGGGTGTGGGACTCCTCCATGATTGATGGGGAGCGTCTCAGCTACACGGAGTGGGTCGCCTGGCTCGCGCCGCGGCTAGATGCCGCTTTTAAAGCGCGCTATGCGAGCATTGACCCGAAAGCTTGGATTGGGGAGAGCGCGGCGCTTCGCGATGCGCTCTACCCCGATGGTGATCGCCTCAGCTATGACTATGTTTTCCAACACAAGGAGGCGCTGCGCACGCGCCTCATGGCTGCCGGCTGGCGCATCGCGGCCTATCTGAACGCCGCGTGCGAAGCCTCGCCAGAGGCCTGCGCGCCTTAGAAAATTCCGGCGCTCAGCCCCGCCGCCAGGGTCATGCCCAACTCCTGGGCGGCGCCGAGGGCGTCCTCCGTGGGCGGGCCCCGCACAATCAAGGGTTCGGCCACGGGGGTGAAGGGGTAGCCCCGGGCAATGCGCTCGATTTCCCGCACTGCGCCCCGCCCGTCGTTGCCGGCGCTGATAAAAAGCGCATAAGGCAGGGGCGCCAGCTCACCTTCCACGGCGTAGAAGGTGCGATCGAAAAAGTCCTTAAGAAGCCCGGACATGGTGCCGAAATTCTCCGGCGTGCCGAACAGGAGGCCGTGGGCCCAGCGGAGATCCTCCGGGCCGGCGTCGGGGGCGTGAAGGCAGCGCACGGTCACCTCCTCGATGGCGTCATCCTCCGCCCCGGCCCGCACCGCCTCCATCAGCTGGGCCGTATTCCCGCTTTGCGAATGCCAAACAATCAGTAGGTTTTTCACCGGAGCCCGCTTCGCCGCTGCCGAGGCCCTAGCTTACTTGGAGGATGCCCTCCCGGCGAAGCTGGCGGACGAAGCGAGCGGGAACGAAGTAGAGCGCCAGCACCGCCGAGCCCGCAACGCCCCCGGCGATGGCGGTAGCTAAGGGCGGCCAGAAGGTCCCGCCAAAAACGATGAGCGGAAGAAAGCCACCGACCGTGGTGACGGTGGTGGAAATGATGTGGCGCGTGGCATCCAGGACCACGGTCTCGATGGCGATCAAATCTCCCGCGCACGCTTCCGGAGAGGCCTTCAGGGCGGAGAGCACGATGATCGCGCCGTTGATGGCGAGGCCCACGAGCCCCAGCGTCCCGATGATGGCGTTGAAGCCGAGGGGGTAGCCGAAGAGCCGAACCCCGAAGAGCGCAAGGCCCACGGACAGAAAGCCGACGATGCCGATGGTGCCGGCCTGGCGGAAGGAATTCAGGGACAGGACGACCACGCCCACCATCAAAAGTAAGAAGGTCACGAAGGTGGCCAGGAGGTTACCTACGGATTCGGAGCGCTGCTCTGCTTCTCCGCCGAACTCGATGCGATAGCCCGGGGGCAGGGTGAGGGCCGCGGTGTCGAGGGCCTCTTGAAAGGCGCCCAGGGCCGCCGCGGGCAAGACGTAGGGCATGAGGAAGCCCCGGACCGTATTCACCCGCTGCCCCTGGTAGTGCTCGATGGTGTCCGCCGCCGGAGCCAGCCGCAGGGTTCCAAAGCTATCGAGGGGCATGCCGCGATAGTTTAAGGAGGGCGTTGGCGAGGGCAGGGGAAGGGCCGTCAGCGCTTCCGGGCTCCGGGCGGCACTCTCCGCGCGGACCCGAATGGGAAGCTCGAAGGTGCCCTCCATCACGAAGCCCGCATCGATGCCCGACAGATTCGAGCGTACCGCCGGGGCTAGGGCCCCAAGAGTCAGGCCACGCTCCGAGGTGCGCGCGGCGGGGGCATCGAGCACCCACTTGGCTTGCGTGCCCGTCAGGCCTGCGCGGGTGTAGGTAACCCCAGGGACTGCCGCTAGCAGGCTTCGTAGCTGTTCCCCAAGGCGCTGCAGCTCTGCCAGATCGTCGCCGAGAATCCGGACCTCGATGGGGGCATCGAAGGGGGGGCCCTGTTCGAAGGGAAGGGCCAGCACCTGGGCCTCGGGAAAGGCCTCCCGCAGCCGGCTTTGGAGCCCCGGAAGAAGGCGCTGGGTGGCCTCTGGGCTTGCAGTGTTCACGAAGGCGCCGGCGAAATTCGCGAGCCCATCGCTATTCACGAGCACGTTGTAGTACACCCGAGGTCCGCCTTCCCCAAGAAAGAAGAAAGCGTCCTCGACGTCCGGCGTGTCCTCAAGGATCGCTGCAAGCCGGGCCACGGCCGCTTCCGTACCCTCGATGGGCGTAGAGGGCGGCAAGGACAGCTGAATCTGAAACTGGTTTCGGTCCACCGGGGGGAAGAACTGCTGAGTCAGCGTCGGTGCGAGGGCAAAGCCGAGTACGGGAAGCAGCAGGGACGCGGCCACCCCTTTCCAGGGAGCGTGCAGTACGGCGCGAAGGCTCGCGGCGTAGCGGTTCCTAAGCCCGGGGAAGGTGATGCCCTCCCGGCGCCAGCGAGGAAGGTCCGCAGCCATGGGGTAGGCGCGATCAAGAAAGCCGGCCAGAGCGGGCACGATGGTCATGGCCAGGAAGAAGCTGCTGATGACCGCGAGGACAACATTGATGGCAATGGTCCCCGTGAATTCTCCCGTGCCCCCGGGGGTTAGGGCGATGGGCATGAAGGCAAACACCGTGGTGGCAGTGGACGCCGCTAGGGGCACAAAAAGGTGCTCGACGGTGGCGCGGACGGCGGCATCGATAGGGAGGCCATCGCGCCGTCCCTGCTTGTAGGCCTCCACCGCCACAATGGCGTTATCGATCAATAGGCCGAGGGAGATGATCAAGCCCGTGACGGACATCTGGTGCAAAGGAATGTCCAAAAAGCCCATCCCCGCGAGCACCATGGCCAGCGTGAGCGGCAAGGCGAGACCCACGAGCAGAGCATTTCTTGGGCCCATAAAAAAAACGAGGACGGCGAAAACAATCACCAAGGCGCTGATCAAGTTGAAGGTGAGATCGCCGAGGCGGTCGCTGGTGAAGGCGTTTTGGTCGTAAATGACTTCCAGGGCGAGGCGCGGGGGTAGGGTTTGACGAAAGGCTTGAAGTTCCCGTTCCGCGGCGCTCCGCCACAGGTCGATGCGCTGATCGGGCTCCATCACCGCCGCAACCACGACGACCCGCTGCCCCTGGCTTAAGGCCAGGGTCGCCGGAGGATCGATGACGGCGCGCCGAACCTCCGCGAGGTCGCCAACTTTCAGCTGTCCCCCGTCGGCGCTGCGGGTGAGGGGCACCGCTGCCACCCGAGCAACGGAGTCGAGCTCCCCGCCAATTTCCACCAGAACGTCCGACTCCGCAGTTTGTAGGCGCCCCGCGCTGCCCCGGGTATCGGCTTGGCGAAGCGCCGTCGCTACGGTCTCAGCGCTGAGGCCTGCGGCGGCGGCCCGGGCCGGACTCAATAGCACGCGAAGCTCTTCCTCGGGTTCTCCGTAGATTTCCGTTTCCTTCGTGCCCGCTAGGTTAGCCAGCCGGGTCTCCAGCCGTTCCCCTAGGCGATTCAGGAGGGCAAGGGGAGGGTCGCCGGGGCCAGTCCAGCGCAGGGCCAGGGCCAAGGTTGTAGCGATGGGTCCGCGCGCTTCCACCTCCGGGGTGAGGGTGCCGGAGGGCAGTTTCCCCTCCAGCGTCCCGACCTTGTCCCGGACCTCGCTCCAGAGCACGTCAATAAGTTCCGGGCCTACCCGATCTTCGAACTCGACGTCGATAAAAGAGAGGCCCGAACGCGATTCGCTTCTGAGCTTCTTAATCTCAGGAATTTCTCGGAGCTTCTTCTCGATGGGTTCCGTAATTAGCGTTTCCACCCGCTCGGCGGAGGCCCCCGGAAGGAAGGTTTTTACGAAGCCGTAGCGCTCCGTCATGGTGGGGTCTTCCTGGCGCGCCAGGGTCGTAAAGGCAGACAGCCCGAGCACCATGATGAGCCCAAGGGTCAGGGCCGTGAGCCGCCCCTGGCGATAGAAGAGATCGCTGAGGGCCCCATTCACGGCTGCACGATCCGCAGCGCTTGCCCGGGCACGAGGCGGCCGACGCCGGATTGGACGACCCGATCACCGGTTACCAAATCCCCCCGTACGAAGGCCTGCTCCGTGGTGCTGTGCAAAATCTCCACGAGCGATCGCTGGGCCGTGTAGCCTCCCGCCCCGTCCGGGACTGCAAGGAAGAGGGACCAGAGTCCCCGGTTGGCCTCGGCGAGGGCTGTCAGGGGGACCCAGAAGCCGGCCTCGTCGATGGTTCGGTCTAAGCTGAGCTCCACGAGCTGTCCCGTGCGGACGGCGGGGGTCGGCGTGCTGAAGCGGAAGCGAGCCGTCGCGGTGCGTGCCGCAGGATCGAGCTGGGGAAGAATTTGCAGTAAGGAAGCGGGATAGGCCGTTCCCTCCACCGTGAGGGTGTAGGAGGCGTCACTTTTGAGGCTCGGCAGCAGGGCTGGGGGCATGCCAATGCGCGCCTCCAGCGCCCCTGCGCTGACTACGGTAAGGACCGGGGCGCCGGGGGCGAGGAGCGAGCCCTCATCCACGTGCCGCTCTGAGACGTAGCCATCATAAGGGGCTTGAAGTACGGCCCGGCTGAGCCGCACCGCGGCTTCCTCTGCTTGCGCGCTGGCTTGCTGGGCCCGGGCCTTGGCGACGCGCTCCCGAGCCTGCTCTGCCGCAGCAGCTAGCCGGACATCATCGAAGGCCTGCTCGGCAAGCTGCTTGCGTTCGAAAAGCGCCTCCGCCCGCTCGGCCTTCATGACGGCGAGTTCAGCGAGGGCCTGCTGCGCCGTGTGCTCCGCTTCCGCGAGGCGCTGGGCCGCCTGCGCCGAGCTGAGGGCGGCGGCCAGTTCCCGATCATCAAGGCGTGCCAGGGTTTGGCCCTCGGATATCTGGTCGCCCGCGTCCACGGCCATGGCAGCCAGGGGGGCGCTGGTGGTAAAGGCCAAGGTGCTTTGCTGGGCGCTTTCCACCAGCCCTGCGAACTGCTGGCTCAGGGCATAGCTTCGGACCTGGGAAACCTGGGCCGTGGCGACGGGTAGGCCCGCTTCCTCGGCCAGGGCCAGGGCAAGGGGGGCAGTTAAGAGAGTCAGAGCCAGCAAGACGCCGTGGGGGCTCGGGCGCATGGGGATTCCTTTTCAATGTATGCAATGCTCACATTGCGCCAGCATACGCTTTATGTTTGCATTGTCAACATTAAGGGGGTGCCATGACTCAGTCGTCCGCAGCCAGCCGTTACCATCACGGGGATCTACGTACGACGCTGCTGCGTGCGGCGGAGGCGCATATTGCCCTTGAGGGAACGGAGCGCCTTTCCCTCCGGGCCCTGGCCCGGGAGGCGGGGGTGTCGGCCACGGCGCCCTACCGGCATTTCGATGATCGGCAGGCCTTGCTGGTGGCTCTGGCCACGGAGGGCTTTGACGAACTCGCGGTGGTGAACGCCGACATCCATCGAAATTTTGGTCACGAGCCTATCCCCATCCAGCTGCTCCAATGCGGCCTGGCCTACGTGCGCTACGCTGAGGCCAATCAGGTGAAATACCTCCTGATGTTCGGGGACGTAGTGGGAGACTTTTCCCCCTACCCGGAACTTGTCGATGCCTCCGATCGAGCTTTCGCACCCCTTGCAGCCCTCCTTCGTAGGGGCCTGGACGCGGGACTCATCGTCCCCCTCGATTTTCCTACCTTGGCGGGCATGACCTGGGCGTCGGTGCACGGCGTGGCGAGCTTGCTCCTAAAGGGGGCGCGGGGCTCGGAGGGTCTTGCCGCGCAGCGTGCGGAGCCGCGCCAGGCCATCGCGGCTCTAGGGCGGCATCGAGAGGCGGCGCTCGCGCAAATGTTCGCGGGGTTCTTCCAATGTCCGCAGGCTCGGACCATGCTGGAGCAGATTGCCAGCCAAAACGCTTGATTGGGGGAGGGGAAAGCCCATGGTACGAGTAAGCACGCCGCGCATTGCGCCCTTAGACCCGGACGCCCTCGGGCCTGAGGCCCAGAAGGTGATGGGCAACTTCAAGGGGGAAACTCCGCTCAATATTTTTCGCACCCTCGCGCAGCATCCGGATCTGCTCCGGCGCTGGCTGGTCTTCGCCAACCACGTTCTCGGCAAGTCTTCCCTGGCGCCCCGGCCCCGGGAGTTGGTGATCCTTCGCATTGGCTGGCTGTGCCGTTCAGCTTATGAGTGGGGGCAGCACGTGGAAATTGGGCGCGACTGCGGCCTCACGGATGCCGATATTCAGGCGCTTAAAGCTGGGCCTGAAGCGGGACATTGGGGTGACGAAGAGCAATGGCTTCTCCGGGCCGTGGATGAGCTCTACCTCGATGCGCATATCAGCGATCGCACCTGGAACGCCCTGGCGGAGCACTGGTCAACCCAGCAACTGATGGATCTTGTCTTCACCGTGGGCCAGTACAACTTGGTGAGCATGGCCTTGAATAGCTTTGGGGTGCAGCCGGAGCCGGGGCTGCCGGCTATGGCGGACTAGCCATGGCCTATACCGTGGTGCGCGAGCCCCTTGTGCTCGCCTTTCAGGAAAAGAGCGCCTTCAAGGAAACCTACGGCGGTGGCACGGATACGGTGGTGCTCGAGGGGCAATTCCTGCGTCCGGAAGGGTCCCCCGTCAAAACAGTCCTGGTGTTTATGCACCCCACGGGCACGATGAATACGCTACCCCTCCCCAACGCCCTGGCTCGGGCCGGGGTGCCGGTGCTGTGCTGCGGCAGCCGCTACCCCCACAACGATACGGCGCTGATCATGGAGAAGGTGCTGATCGACCTGGGGGCCTACGTGCGCTACGCCCGGGAGCGCCTCTGCTTCGAGAAGGTGGTGCTGGCGGGGTGGAGCGGCGGTGGGTCGCTTTCGCTCTACTATCAAAGCCAGGCGGAACGGCCCACGGTGGAGGCGACCCCAGCGGGGGATCTGGTGGATTTGCGGGGAGCGAAGCTGCCCCCGGCGGATGGGGTCATGCAGCTGGCGGCTCACGTCAGTCGCGCCACGACCCTGACGGAATGGCTCGACCCGTCGGTGCTGGATGAGACGGACCCGAGTCTGCGCGACCCCGAGCTCGATCTCTACGGCGCTTCCGGGCCCAAGCCGCCCTACAGCGCTGCCTTTCTTGACCAGTACCGGGCGGCGCAGCGGGCGCGAAGCCAGCGGGTTACGCAGCGGGTGTGGGCGCGGCTGGAAGCGCTTCGCGCTGCCGGACGACCTTATGATGAGGAAGCTTTTGTGGTGCATGGCACCATGGCCGATCCGCGCTGGCTTGACCCGACCGTGGATCCGAATGATCGCACCCCGGGTCAGTGCTATATGGGCGATCCGCGAATCGTGAACATGATGCCGGCGGGCCTTGCGCGCTACAGCAGCCTGCGCGCCTGGCTTAGCCAGTGGAGCTATGAAACTTCCCTTGCCGATGGTCCGGGCTCCGCGGGGGCCATTTCCGTGCCGGCGCTGGTGCTCGAGAACAGTGCGGACGACGCCTGTACGCCGAGCCACGGGCAGCGGATTTGGGACGCCCTCGCCCATGTGCCGCGGCACCGGGTGGTGATCCCTGGGGCGACCCACTATTACCTCGGGCAGCGAAGCTGCTTGGCAGAGGCCGCGGCAGAGGTGACTAGCTGGCTGGCTGCTGAGGGGTTTTTGCCGCCGGAGCCCTTTTAGGAAAAAATTGACTCGGATCAGCTTCCGTTCAGTTGAAATTGCCTAAGGTAAAGCGCAGGTAGTAGGTGAACTCAGTTTACAGCCCCGGCGGCATGACCCTCCCTCCCCTCCCCAAACGCTTGCCGCCGGGGCTTTTTAAACAAAAAAGGCGCATCAGTTGATGCGCCTTTTTTGTGGTTGCCCGCTTAGCTAGGAGGCCGCTTTACGGAGGCCCTCTTCTTTAGGCGCCCGGCGTAGCCGGCGACGAAGGGGGCGAACCAGTTCCCGCGCCCGTTCAGGCAGCGCCAGCATCGCGGGCGTCGCAATGAGGGTCAAAAGGGTGGCAAAAGTGAGCCCGGAAACAATCGACTGGGCTAGGGGCACCCAGAACGAAGCTGTCCGTCCGCCAAGCACGACTTCGCGAGCAATGATGTCGACGCTGATATGGCTAGCGATGGGTAGTAGGCCGAAGATCGTGGTGACCGTTGTGAGGAATACGGGTCGCAAACGCTGAGCGCCAGTGCGCACGATCAGATCGAGGGTATCGAGGTCCGGTCGTTCTCGGCGTAATCCATTGAAGGTATCTATGAGCACGATGTTGTTATTCACCACGATGCCGGCGAGGGCCACGATCCCCACGCCGGTCAAGATGGCACTGAAGGGCTGGCCGGTGACGACCAAGCCAAGGAGTACCCCCGCCGTCGACATCACAACGGCGAAGAGGATGAGCCCTGCCTGATAGAAGCTGTTGAACTGGGTCACCAGCAGCACGAACATCAGGAGGAGGGACAGGAGGAAGGCGACCAGTACGAACTCCATGGCTGCCTCCTGCTCTTCATTAGCGCCGCGGAAGGTCACCGTTAGTCGTGGGTCGAAGTCCTGCATGTCCAGCCAGGCGCTGATTTCCTTCACCTTGTCGTCCGCGAGCACCCCAGGGGCGACGTTCGCCCGAATGTATTCTACGGCGGTGCCATCCACGCGCTGAATCGTGTCCACGTTGGGGGAGGGTGATCGGGTGTCGAAGCTCGATAGGGGCACGGACCCCTGTGGCGTTGGCAGGCGGAGTTGTTCCAGCATCGCCAGCCCGCGGTAGGCCTCGGGGAAGCGAATGCGGATGTCCACCTCTTCCTCAGCATCATCGGGGCGGTACTCCGCCACCTTCATACCGTTGGTGACCATCTGTACCACCGTGCCCACCATGGTGACGTTGGCGCCGTAGACCGCTGCCTGGGCCCGATCTACCTCCAGCGTCCATTCCACGCCGGGGAGGGATTGGGTATCGGAAATATCCCGAAGCCCTTCCACGTTGGTTTCTAGCCAGGCACGCACATCGCGCACGGCAGGCTCAAGAATGTCAGAAGATTTCGAGGCGAACTCGATCTGTACCGGCTTGCCCACCGGAGGGCCCTGCTCAAACTCTTGGATTTCGACGGTGATGCCAGGAATCTTCTCCGTACGTTCCCGCACCCTTTCCAGGATTGCCTCGCCGCTCAGGGTGCGATCCTTCTGTTCGTGCATCTCGATGAAGATCGACCCCACGCGATCGAAGGCCACGTCTTGGCCTCGGAAGCCGCTGCCCCCGGGGGGGTTGGTATTCGTGTTCAGGCTCTTGATGCCCGGGATGGAAATGATTCGATCTTCGACCTCGAGGACCAGATCCTTGACCTCTTCTGCGGAAAGGTTGCCCCGGGCGTTAACGCTAACGCGGGCAAAGATCGGGTCGGTGTCGTTAAAGAAGACGAAGCCGCGGCCATAGCTGCCGTACAGCTCGAAGGCGCCGAAGAGAATAGCGACCGTAAGGCTAACCACGATGAAGGGCGCCCGTGCGGCGCGGTAGAGGAATCGCGCGTAAAGCCCCGTTGCGCCGCCAAGACTTGTGGGGTCGCCGTTTTCAAGGATGTTTAAGGTGTCTAGGTCTTCCTGGGTTTGCGCTCCGGCCTTCCCAAAGCGGGCCCCTACGGCCGGTCCAAAGAACACGGCATAGGCGAGAGAGCCGAGGAGCACGCAGAAGACGGTCACCGGCAGATACATCATGAATTTGCCCGATACGCCAGGCCAGAAGATGAGGGGTAGGAAGGCTGCGAGGGTGGTGGCCGTGGAGGCGGTTACGGGCCAAAACATGCGCTGCGCTGCCAGCTTGTAAGCCTCCTGGCGATGGACCCCTTCGGCCATCTTCCGATCGGCGTACTCGGTGATCACGATGGCGCCATCGATCAGCATCCCCAGGCCCAGCAGCATTCCAAACATCACCATGAAGTTGAAGGAATAGCCAATCTGGTAAAGCAAGATCACGGAAAAAAGAAAGGAGGTGGGAATGGCGAGGCCTACGATGATGCCGCTGCGAACACCCAGGGCCGCCACCACGATGGTCATCACTAACGCCAGCGCAGTGCCGATATTCCCCGTGAGCTCATCGACCTGCTGCTGAGAATCGGGGGCCTGATCCTGGGTGTAGAACACGTTGACGCCAGCGGGGAAGCCCGCTCGGAGCTGTTCCACGACCGCCCGCGCCTGGCTTACCGTATCGATGAGATTGGCGTTCACGCGTTTGGTGATTTGGATGGAGATGGCAGAAACGCCGTTCACCCGCGCGTAGCCGTATCGGTCCTTGAAGGTGCGGCGGATGGTGGCGACGTCGGAGAGCGTGACCACCGTATCGCCATCGGCCTTTACAGGGATGGCGAAGAGGTCCGAGGCCTCTTCGATGATGCCTGGCACCTTCACTGAGAAGCGCCCCTGGTTCGCGTCCAGAGCCCCCGCGGGGATGAGCCGGTTATTTTGGGAAACGTTGTTCACCAGGGTGATGGGATCGATGCCAAAGGATTCGAGGCGCGCCGGATCAATCACGGCTTCGAGCACCTCTTCCCGCTGACCTCGAAGGTTTGCCTCCATGATGTCCGGGATGGCTTCGAGCTCGTCCTTGACCCGCAGGGCAGTGTTGTAGAGGACGCGCTCGCTGACCCCCTCACCGGCGAAGTTGATGGTGAGGATTGGGAAGTCAGCGGCGGTTACTTCCGAGACGATCGGTTCCTCGGCGGTGGAGGGGATCTTGACCTTTCCTCGGTCGACCGCTTCCCGCACGTCGATCAGCGCTGGATCCGGGTCAAAGTCCGCGGAGAACTCCACCACGAGGGTCGCCGAGCCCTCCGCCGCGTAGGCCGTCAGCTCCTTAACGCCTTCCACGGCCCGAAGTTCCGTTTCCATGGGCATGACCAGCAGCCGCTCCGAGTCTTCTGGGGAGATCCCCTCGTGGAGGATCGTAATAATGAAGATCGGAACCTGAATGTTCGGGTCGGCCTCCACGGGGATCTTGGCGTAGGAGTAGAGCCCCGTGAGGATGATCAGGCCCATAATGGAGAGGGTGGTCCTGCCTCGATCGACGGCCCAGGCAATCATGCTATTCATCGCGCGCGCTCCCGCCTACTGTCCAAGGCCGCTCGCGGCGGCGCCACCCAAGCCCATGGTGCTGTCCTCAAAGCTTACGTCGACTAGGCTGCCGGGGGTGACCAGCTCCTGGCCCACGGTGATGACCGTCGCCGTGGCTGGTAGCCCCGTCACCCACAGGCCTTCTGGGACTTCCTTAACAATGGAGACGGGCACCATCTGGACGCGCTTGTTCGGATCGACGATGCGCACGTTAAGCGCGCCGGCGTCATCCAAGGCTAGGATGGCTGCGGGAATTAGGTGAGCGTCATGCTCTGCTACGGGAAGAGTGATTTCCGTGGTAACCCCGTCTCGGAGCCGTCCCTCGGGGTTGGGCACGGCCACCTCGACGCGGAAGGTACGGGTACGACCATTGGCGCTGCGTCCAATGAATCGAACGGTGCCCTCGACCCTCTCCCCCGTGATGAGCGTGCCTTGGGCAACGGCGCCGGGGGTGAGTTCAGCGACCTCGTTTTCACTGACCTCGCCCACGAGGAGCATGGGGTTGCTGTCAAGAACGCGTGCGCAGATGGCGCCGAGCTGGAGGAGGTCCCCTTCCTCGACGGGGCGGGTTTCCACCTCGCCAGCGAAGGGGGCGCGAATGATCGTGTTTTCCAGTTCCCGCTCGCGCTGGAGCACCAGGGCTTCGGCGCTGGCGAGGCGGGTTGCCGTGGCCGCTACCGCCGCGTCCGATAGGAGGCCTTCCCGCTGCAGCTTCAGGCTGCCTTCGTGGTCGATCCGGGCTTGGGCTAGCTGAGCGCGGCTTTCCTTGAAGAGCGCAGGGCGCGCCTCCGCATCGAGTCGGCACAGGGGGGCGCCCGTAGCGACCACATCGCCCTTCTCGGCCAGGAGCTCTACCACGCGCCCGCGTGTTTCGCTGCGCACGTCGACGAAGCGCTCCACCGCCGTGCGGCCGCGCACGACGACCTCAGCGCTGATGGGCTGGCTCTGGAGGATCTGGGCGCGCACGCGAACGGGGGCGTCCGCGGCAACGGCCGTTTCTCGAGCGCGGGCTTCGGCCAAAGAGGGGGCGGGCCCCGTACTGTCCGAGCCTCCGAGCTGACCGGACAAAACCCATACAATGAAAGAGGCGGCAATGGCGGTAGCCGCGAGGTAGGTGCGTTTCACGATAGCTATCCTAGCTGCGCATGCACAGAAGTGGGGGGCGCGAAGGATAGCAAATGTCCAACCTTAGGGCACGACCTCTGTGAGGAGCTGATGAGCGGTGCCCCCCGGGGTGCTCCGCAGTGGAGTACCCCGGGTACGTTCGGCTTTGGACCTTAGGCGCTGGCGCTGGGCCGAGCGCCGACGCGCGCGAGCCAGGCGGCGATTTTGGTGCAGTCTTCCGGAAGCGGTTGGCCTACAGAGGCGCCAAAAGTTAAAAAGCAGTAGAGCATGATGTCGGCCAGGGTGAAACGATCGCCGCAGACAAAGGTCTTGTCTCCCAAAAGACCATCGAGCCAAAGCAGCTTGTCCTTTGCGATAGCCTTCAAGCCATCGGCGGCTTCGGGCAGGCACCGCATGCGGCTTTCGAACATCGGCAAGCCTTCGCTAAAGCGGAATCCGTTAGTGAGCGGCTCGCAAATGCCGAGATCGATGCGGCGTGTCCACATGCGTGCCTCGGCCCGCTCCTCCGCGGTGCTGCCGAGCAGGGGCGGAGTGGGGAAGCGTTCCTCCAGGTATTCGCAGATCGCAGTGATTTCCGCGAGCACGGACCCGTCATCGAGCTCCAGGGCTGGAGAGCCGCCGGAAGGGTTCTTGGCGAGATAATCTGGCTTTCGGTTCGCCCCGGCCATGATATCTACGGTTTCCGCGGGGATTTCGATCCCCTTTTCCGCAATGAACATGCGGACCACATGCGGGTTCGGTCCAATGGAGTCAAAAAGTTTCATCGCTGCCCTCCCCAGGCGTTAAAAGAGTTACCAGCTTCCAACATTTTCCATGCTGAGCCAAGGCTCCTCCGGCCCCAGGGCCTCTCCTCGCTGTAGGAGTTCAACGGAGATGCCGTCCGGGGAGCGTACAAAGGCCATGCGTCCATCCCGCGGCGGCCGATTGATGATCACGCCATGGGCCTGGAGCCGTTCGCAGCTTTCGTAGATATTTTCTACCGCATAGGCCAGGTGGCCGAAATTTCGGCCGCCGGCGAGGGGCTCCGGGTCCCAGTTGTAGGTCAACTCCACCTGGGCCTCTTCGTCCCCGGGGGCGGCAAGAAATAGCAGGGAGAACCGTCCCGCCTCGTTGTCGTAGCGCTTCAGCAGCGTTAGGCCCAAGGCATCGCAAAAGAACGCCAGGGATGCATCGGGATCGGTGATTCGCACCATGGTGTGGAGGTACTTCATGCTTTGAGCCTCGCGCTTGCCGATTGGCGGTCAAGAAAGCATAGCAGGGCCCTAGGAAAGTAGGGCATAAAGAGGGGGATTTCGCGGGGAGGAAAAAGCATGAGTTACGAATACGAAACCTTGAAGGTCGAGGTAGCGGATCACATTTGCACGGTGATGCTGCATCGCCCACACCGCCGTAACGCGTTGAATCCCCAGGGCTACCGCGACCTGGAAGCAGTCTTTCGTCGGCTCCAGGAGGATCCCGAGGTGCGCGTGGTGGTGCTCACGGGCTGTGAGGGGGCCTTTTGCGCCGGGGAAGACGTCAAGGAAATGATGACGGGAAAGCCAGCCCCGGATAGCCATGCGAGGCTGCGCAAGCCCCGGCCTAGCATGACGCCAGCGGCGGAGGCCATTCTTGCCTGCGATCGCCCCATTATTGCTGCGGTGAACGGGGTTGCGGTGGGTTGGGGCATGGACCTCTCGCTGCTGGCGGACATGCGCTTGGCGTCAGCAGAGGCCCGTTTCGCTTCCCTCTTCGTGAAGCGGGGGTTGATCACGGACCTCGGAGGTCTTTGGCGGCTCCCAAAGCTCGTGGGCCCGGAGCGGGCGGCGGAGCTCATCTTCAGCGGTCGCATGTTCGACGGGGCTGAGGCCGCGGCCCTCGGCATGGTTCTAGAGGTCGTGCCCTCTGACGAGCTGATGACCCGGGCCCGTACCCTGGCGATGAGCATCGCGGAAAATCCGCCCCTGGCCGTGCGCTACCTAAAGGAAGGGCTTCGGCGCAGCACCTGGAGCGATCCCGAACCCATGGGCAGCTGGATTTCCCAGACTCTGGGGGTGCTCTTTGCCACGGACGATCACCGGGAAGGGGTCGCCAGCTTCCTTGAGAAGCGGCCCCCGAAGTTTACGGGCCGCTAGCGAGGCTTCGCCGAGGGATCCTAGAGCGCTTCTCGCTGGGGGTTGATTTGGGTTCCCGAGGCCAGGGGGACGCCATTGACGGTGACCGCGAGGGGCGCGTCGGCGCGCCTGCGCACTTCGACTAGGTAGTGATCCTCAAAGGGGAGTTCGACGTTAGTCCAAAGGTAGCAGGGTGTGCCTTGGCGGCGCTTGCGAAGACAGCCGTCTACATACAGGGCGAGGTAACCGCCGGCTTCGGCGATTACATCGACGGGATGATCGGCAAGGTTAAGGGAGAATTCCTTCGCCATGAGCTTCTAAGCAAAACGTCTGGCCGGCTCGGGACGCCGGCACCCTTGATAGTGGTCGGAGTGACTGGACTCGAACCAGCGACCCCCGCCTCCCGAAGACGGTGCTCTACCAGGCTGAGCTACACTCCGAGGGGGCGAGAGTGTATGCGCTCTCTGCGTCGATGAGAAGGCTTGGGGAGGGCAAAGTCAGAAAAAGGCGCCCCCTCGGCGGCCGAAGGTGGCGTTAGAAAGCGCGGTGCAGGGCGAAGTCCGCGAGATCCGCGAGGGCGTCCCGATAGGGGGAGGGGGAAAGCACCTCAAGGGCTGCCTTGGCCTTCGCGATTTCCCGCTCCGCGGCGCGTTGCGTATACCCTAGGGCATCACAGGCCTGAAGCGCAGCTTGCACCGCTGGTAGGGCGCTCGCGTCCTTTCTCGCGAGGGCCTCACTGATCACCTGGCGAGTGGACGCGTCTCCGTCCCGGAGCGCGACGATCAAGGGGAGGGTGAGCTTCCCTTCAGCAAGGTCGTCTCCCACATTCTTGCCCAGGGCCGCCGCGTCGCCGGCGTAGTCGAGGCTGTCGTCAACGAGCTGGAAAGCGAGCCCAAGGGCTTGGCCATAGCGCTTCAAAGCGGCGATTTGGGCGTCCCGGTGAGGCAGAGTCGGGGGGCTTAAGAGGGCGGCGCTATGAGCCGCGGCCTCAAAGAGTTTGGCCGTTTTGGCGTCGATAATCGTCCGGTAATCGTCTTCCGAGAGATCGAGTCGGCCGATGTTGGCCAGCTGCATGACCTCTCCCTCCGCAATGACGTTGGTGGCCTCGGCCAAAGCCGCCAGAATATCCAGTTGCCCGAGTTCAACCATAAGCTGGAAGGCCCGGGAGTAGACAAAGTCCCCAACCAAAACGCTGGGGGCGTTGCCCCAGAGCGCATTGGCCGTGAGCTTGCCCCGGCGGAGCCCGGAGCTGTCCACGACGTCGTCGTGGAGGAGGGTAGCCGTGTGCAAAAACTCGATGACCGCCGCGAGCTTGACCCGAGTCTCGCTCTCTGCCGCGCAGGCATTCGCTGCCAGCAAAACGACAAGGGGACGCAGGCGCTTGCCGCCAGCCTCCACAAGGTGCTGGCCAATCTCCTCCACAAGGTGAACGTCTGAGGTCAGTCGGTGGGGAATGAGAGCGTTGACGGCCGAAAAGTCGTCGAGCACCGGCCCGTAGAACGGAAGGGGGGGCGCCGGCCGCGGGGAGGTGGCGACAGAAGAGTTGGCGGTCATGGTGCGCTCCGCAGGCCCGTGCTGCTCGGTTCCGATAAGACGTTATCCGCGGCGCGAGGAGACGCTCCCCGCTGACCCGGTCCCCGGAGTATAAGGTGCTTGGGGGCTCTTGTCGCTGGGCGAGGCTTTCCGTATAGTTGCGCGCCTTGCGCGGGGACCGCGCGCGCTGTGCCCTGCTTGTCCCGCTGGACTTCTCGAGGGATTTCGGCCGCAGACCCCCGAGGCACAGAAAGATTTAGGCATAGCCTTCGGAGAAAATATGTTCGCGGTAATCGAAAGTGGTGGCAAGCAGCACCGCGTCGAGGAAGGGGAAATCCTTCGCCTCGAAAAGCTTGCAGCGGGTCCTGGCGAGACGGTCACCTTTGACCGCGTGCTCCTGATTGCACAAGGCGACGACATCAAGGTCGGTACACCCTTCGTGGACGGCGGGGAAGTCACGGCAGAAGTCGTGGGTGAAGGCCGGGGCGAAAAGATCACGGTGATCAAGTTCAAGCGTCGCAAGAACTATCATCGGAAGCAGGGGCATCGTCAGAGCTACACGGAAGTCCGGGTAACAGGCATTCGCGGTTAAGGAGGCGTTAGGCCATGGCACATAAGAAAGCAGGCGGTAGTACTCGCAACGGCCGCGATTCAGAATCAAAGCGCCTTGGCGTTAAGCTCTTCGGGGGCCAAGCGGCCAAGGCTGGGAATATCCTAGTGCGCCAGCGCGGCACGAAATTTCACCCGGGCACCAACGTGGGCGTGGGTCGGGACCACACCCTCTTCGCGCTTGCCGATGGTAAGGTGAAGTTTGAGGTTCGTGGGCCGCAGAAGCGTCGTCACGTCAGCATCGAGCCGGCCGAGGCCTAAACGGGGTCGTAAGCCAAGGGCGCCCGGTATCGGGAGCCAGCGAAAAAGCCCCGGTTCCCCGGGGTTTTTTTTTGCCTGGCGCGGCGCCGTGGTTTGGGAGAAAGGGGCAACATGAAGTTCGTAGACGAGGCGGTGATTCGCGTCGAGGCGGGCAAGGGCGGAGACGGATGCTTGTCTTTCCTTCGGGCGAAGAATTTGGCTAAGGGCGGTCCCGACGGAGGGAATGGCGGCGACGGGGGCGATGTGATCCTCTGCGCCGAAGCTGCCCTCAATACGCTCGTGGATTTTCGCTTTCAGCCGCGCTACCGAGCGAAGGCAGGGCAAGCGGGCGCGGGCCGGGAGATGACCGGGCGACGAGGCGAGGATGCGCTCGTGAAGGTGCCCGTGGGCACGACGGTCATCGACGAAGAAACCCTCGAGCCCCTCGGCGATCTCACCGAGCCTGGCCAGACCCTTCGCGTCGCAGCGGGGGGGCGCCACGGACTCGGTAACACGGTGTTTAAAAGCTCGGTGAACCGGGCCCCACGGCGCACCACCAAGGGAACGGTTGGGGAAGTGCGCAATCTGCGCCTTCAACTTAAATTGATCGCCGACGTGGGCCTCCTGGGCCTGCCCAACGCGGGGAAATCCACGCTCATTCGCGCCGTTTCGGCGGCGAGGCCCAAGGTGGCTGATTACCCCTTCACCACCCTGGTGCCCAACCTTGGCTCCGTGCGCATCAGCGCGGAACGCAGTTTCGTGATGGCCGACGTCCCAGGCTTGATCGTTGGCGCCGCGGAGGGCGCAGGGCTCGGCACGCGTTTCCTTCGCCATCTTTCGCGCACTCGCATCCTGTATCACGTGGTGGACATGCTTCCCATTGATGGTAGCGATCCCGCGGAGAATTTATTCGCCCTGGAACAGGAGCTCGCCCGCTTCAGCCCAGCGCTCGCCCGTCGTCCCCGATGGCTCGTGCTGAACAAGCGCGATGCGCTAGATGAAGAAGGGCGAGCCGTTGTGCGTGAGTCCTGCAAAGCTGTACTTCCAGAGGCACCCGCCTTCGAAATCTCTGCGGTTACCGGTGAGGGCACGGAGGCCCTGTGCTATGCCACCGCAGAGGCGCTAGAGGATCAGCGGCTCCGGGAACTCGAGGATCCGATGCGGCGGGAAGCGGAGGTCGCCCTGCAGGCGGCCATCGACGAGGATCTGCTGGCTCGCACTGCGGAAGCGCGCCGCCAGCGCCTAGGGGCTTTCCTAGACAAGGACGAAGACGACGACGAAGACGATAACAGTGACGTCGAGGTGCACTATGTCCGCTGAGGGGACGGCCGGGGCTACCGCTAGGGACACCAGGTCCGATAGGGCCAGCGAGGCCTTGGGCGCTGAGCGCCTGCGGGACGCCCGACGGTGGGTCGTCAAAATTGGCAGCGCCCTGCTGACGGCGGATGGTGCCGGGCTGGATTTGTCCGTAATGGCCAGCTGGGCTCGGGCTCTCGAGCCCTGCTTGGCCCGGGGCGATGAAATGATTTTGGTGAGTTCCGGAGCCGTTGCCGAGGGGGCAAGGCGCCTCGGCTATGCGCAACGCCCAACCACCCTCGAAGCCATTCAGGCCGCAGCTGCGGTGGGTCAGGTGGGTCTTATTGATGCCTGGGCTACGGTGCTCGGTGCCGTGGGCCGCGCCGTGGGTCTGGTGCTGCTGACGCACGATGATCTCGCGGATCGGACCCGCTATCTCAATGCGCGTGGCACGCTGCGGACCCTTCTGGCTCAGGGTGCTATTCCCGTGATCAATGAAAATGACACCGTGGCGACAGAAGAGCTGCGTTTTGGCGATAACGATACGCTCGCGGCGCTCGTGGCAAATCTCATGGCCGCTGATGTGTTGGTGCTTATGACTGACCAAAAGGGGCTGAGGCTGCGCGATCCACGAATTGACCCCTCGTCCCCAGTGCTGACCGCAGCGGCAGCGGGGGATCCACGCCTCGACGCCATGGCTGGCCCCTCCGGGGGGGCGCTGGGGCGGGGCGGGATGGTGACGAAGGTTCGGGCCGCGCGCCTGGCGGCCCGCTCCGGCGCGGTGACAGCGATTGTGGGGGGGCGCACCCCCGAGGCGCTGACTTCGCTGCTTTCCGGCGAGCCTGCGGGAACCTTGCTACTGCCCGATCAGGCGCCTTTGGCGGCGCGGAAGCAATGGATTGCGGGGCAACTTCAAACCCGGGGGACCGTGGTGCTCGATGGTGGCGCCGTTCGTGCGGTCCAGGCCCAGGGACGGAGTCTCTTGGCCGTTGGGGTTCGCGCTCTCCGGGGGCAGTTTTCCCGCGGCGAGGTCGTTGCCTGTGAAGACGAAGCAGGGCAGGTCATCGCCCGTGGCCTGGTGAATTTCAGTGCAGAGGAGCTGGGCTTGATTCTAGGTGCGGCGACTGACGAGATTGCCACGCGCCTCGGTTATCCGGGCGCGCAGGAGGTCATCCACCGAGACGATCTGGTGGTGCTTTGAGGTGCTAGCCCTTGAGGGCGTGAACCTGAGCGTTCAGCCGAGCCTTGTGGCGGGCGGCCTTGTTCTTATGAAGAATGCCCTTATCAGCCATGCGATCGATCACTGGGACCGCGGCCTGATAGGCTGCCGTGGCGTTGTTGTAGTCACCGCCGGCAATGGTCGCTTGGACCTTTTTGATCGCAGTGCGCACCATGGAGCGCAGGCTGGCGTTATGTTGGCGACGCTTTTCCGCTTGGCGGGCGCGCTTTTTAGCAGTTGCAGTATTCGCCACGGGGAATCTCCGAATCGCGGGCGTTGCTTGAAAGGCGCGGTAATATGCCGATGGCCTGGGACCTTGTCAATGTATAGCGCGGTGGGGGCGGCACTGCCATTGCCAAAGGGAGGCCACGCCCGTGAGCGGTGAAGCACAGGGAGGCTTGGGGCGGCGCTCTGCTCTAGTGGGCGCCATGACCAGCCTGTCCCGGGTGCTGGGGCTGCTGCGGGACGTGGTGCTCGCTCAGCTGCTCGGGGCCCAGCCCGCGGCCGACGCTTTCTATGTGGCCTTCAAGATTCCGAACTTCTTTCGGCGCATGTTCGCCGAAGGGGCCTTCTCCCAGGGGTTCGTACCCGTGCTTACGGCGGCGCGGCAGAGCGATCCGCCGGAGGCTGCCCAGCGCCTCGTGGCCGCCGTGGCTGGGGCCCTGGGGCTCCTTTTGCTGGCGTTGACGGCGTCGGCGATGATCTTTAGCGAAGCGGTCATTGGGCTTTTTGCGCCTGGGCTCGGCGCCGATTCCCGCGGCGAGCTTGCCGCCGAACTGCTGGTGCTAACCGCGCCCTATCTCTTTTTTATCTCCCTTACCGCCCTCGCGGCGGGGGTGCAAAACGTTCACGGCGCTTTTGCGCGTCCCGCGATCACGCCGATCTGGCTCAACATCTGTCTGCTGGGAGCGGCCTGGGGCCTGGCGCCCTGGCTGGGGCGCCCAGCCCTCGCCCTGGCCTGGGGTGTGCTCCTGGCGGGGATCGTACAGTTTCTCTTTCAACTGCCGGCGCTGGCGCGCCTCGGCTATCTACGCTGGCCTCGGCTCGAGCTGAACCACCCGGGAGTCCGGCGCATCGGGGTGCTGATGTTGCCTGCCCTTTTCGCTGCCTCTGTCAGCCAAATCAATTTGCTCATCGATACGATTTTGGCGTCCTTGCTCCAGAGCGGAAGCGTGTCTTGGCTCTACTACGGGGACCGGCTCATGGAGCTGCCCCTGGGCATCTTCGCGATCGCCCTTGGCACCGTGCTGTTGCCGCGCCTCTCTCAACATCACAGCGCCGGGGATCGCGCCGGCTTTAGCCACGCCCTCGATCTTGGCCTCCGTCTGGCCTTGTTGCTCACCGTGCCGGCGGCGGTGGCGCTGGCGGTGCTCGCACAGCCACTTATGGGCACCCTGTTCCAGTACGGCGCCATGACGCCGGCGGACGCGCAGGCCGCTGCGGCGGCGCTCCAGGCCTATGCCCTGGGGCTTCTAGGCTTTACTGGGATTAAGGTGCTGGCGCCCGCGTTCTTTGCCCGGCAGGACACGAAAACCCCGGTGCGCTTCGCCACGGTGGCCGTGGGGTCGAACATTGCACTTAATCTGCTTTTGATTGGCCCCCTGGCGCACGTGGGGCTGGCTCTGGCCACCGGACTTGCGGCGCTTCTGCAAGCGGGGCTTCTCGCTCGGGCCCTGCTTCTCCGAGGGATTTGGGCGCCCGCGCCGGGCCTTGGGCGCTTCTGCTTTGCCTTGCTTCTCGCCACCTCAGCCATGGCCTTGGCACTGTT
Organism: Candidatus Salivita marina; assembly: GCA_038144425.1. Classification (GTDB taxonomy): domain Bacteria; phylum Pseudomonadota; class Gammaproteobacteria; order Pseudomonadales; family Azotimanducaceae; genus Salivita; species Salivita marina. Next base: position 454,535 of record JAYQNS010000002.1, read on the forward strand.
TTTTGCGCTCCCTGCCGCGGGGTTTTGGTTCACGGCACCGCCGCTGTTCCGGGGGGCGGCGCTGGCGGGGCTCGTAGCTCTGGGGCTGGTTGTCTACACCGGCGCGCTGACCCTTGCGGGCTATGGGCCCCGGTGGCTTCGGACGCTTCTCGCCGAGTAGGTGAGCTTCCCCCATGCGCCCCGTATACTGCAGTCGTGAACGATAAGCCTTAGGAGCCTGCCCGGTGGAACTCATCCGAGGGATGCATAACGTGCGTCCGGCGCATCGCGGGTGCGTGGCGACCATTGGCAACTTCGACGGAGTTCACCGGGGGCATCAGGCCATTCTCCAAGCCCTGAAGGCCCGGGCTCAGGAATCGGGATGTAAAACTGCGCTCCTTACCTTCGAGCCCCAGCCTCGGGAATTCTTCCAGGGCCAGGAGGTGCCCGCGCGGCTAACCCGGCTGCGGGAAAAGTGGGCGCGCTTAAAGGCCTTTGGCGTCGATCTCCTTGTGCTCTTGCCCTTTAACGAAGCGCTCGCGAACAGTGATCCTGAAGCTTGGGCGCGTTCCGTGTTTGTTGATGGCCTCGCGGTGCGTCATGTGCTTGTGGGAGACGATTTTCGCTTTGGACACCAGCGGCGAGGTGATGGCACTTTGCTTCGAGCCCTTGGCGCGGAGGCAGGCTTTACGGTTGCTGCCACGCCCACGGTACGGGAGGGCGGGGAGCGCATCTCCTCAAGCCGTATCCGCGCATGCTTAGCCGAGGCCGACTTCGCGGCAGCGGAGCGGCTTTTGGGGGCGCCCTACAGCATCACCGGTCGCGTGGTCTACGGGCGCCAGCTCGGGCGGACTCTGTCTATGCCAACGGCTAATCTGCGCCTTCAGCGCTATCGCTCCCCCTTGAACGGAGTCTTCGCGGTCGTTGTGGAGGGGCTCGAACGTCCCTATGGCGGCGTATGCAATATCGGCGTCCGGCCCACGGTTGAGGGGCGGGAGCCGCTCCTGGAAGCTCACCTCTTTGATTTTGATGGGTCCCTATATGGTCAACTCTTGACCGTGCGTTTTCTCGAAAAGATTCGGGACGAACAGCGCTTTGACGGCCTTGAGGCCCTTCAGAGGCAAATCCACCGGGACGCTGCAGCGGCCCGGGCTCGCTGGGCTCAGGAGTCTGCCTCTTGAGCCTCCGGAGGCAGGCCTTGGGGCTTGCGGGGCTGCTCCTGATCCTCGATCAGGGTACGAAAGCGCTGATCCGGGAAAGCCTCGCTCTGGGCGCGCGGATAGACCTCACGTCCTTTTTTGCCCTGGTTCACGTCGAGAATCGGGGCGCCGCCTTCTCCTTCCTTGCCGGGGCTTCTGGCTGGCAGCGCTGGTTTTTCCTAGCGTTGGCTGGGGGTTTCACCCTTTGGGTGCTCCGGGAGCTTCGAGCCCTGGGCGCCGAACAACGGGCCCTGGCCCTGACCTACGGGGCGCTGCTCGGAGGCGCCCTTGGCAACGCTCTGGATCGCGCCGCCTCCGGAGCTGTCACAGACTTTCTGCTTTTTCATTGGCAAAACCATTACTTTCCCGCATTTAATGTGGCAGATAGCGCGCTTACCGTAGCCGTCGTTGCCCTTATGCTCCTGTGGTGGAGAGACGGACACAACACGCCAGCGGAGGATTCGTGAACGCACTTGCCATCGGCCCGCAAACCCGGGTGACCCTTCACTTCGCGCTCCGCCTGCCCTCCGGGGAGGTGTTGGATTCTACCTTTGAGGGCAAGCCCGCGACCTTCACCATCGGGGATGGCAATTTGCCGGGGGGCTTTGAAGCCTGCCTGCTCGGGCTCCTAGCAGGCGCCTCCGAAACCTTCGAGGTGCCGCCAGAGCGCGCCTTCGGGCAGCCCAATCCCAACAACGTTCAGCGCTTTCCGCGAGCCAACTTTGGTCCGGAACTGAGCCTCGAGCCGGGGCTGGTGCTCTCCTTCGCCGATGCGGCAAAGAGCGAGCTCCCTGGGGTGATTTCGGCTCTGGAAGACGATGAGGTGGTGGTGGACTTCAATCATCCCCTTGCTGGGCGTACGGTCACTTTTGAGGTTTCCGTCATCACCGTGGAAGCGGTGGAGGAGCAACAGCCATGAACCCCGAACCGCTGCAGGGGATGGACGTGAAGCTTGCAAACCCCCGGGGGTTCTGCGCCGGAGTCGATCGGGCCATCGATATTGTGGAGCGGGCCCTCGCCGCTTTTGGTCCTCCGGTCTACGTGCGTCACGAGGTGGTACATAATCGCACCGTGGTCGAAGATCTTCGCCAGCGCGGGGCTCGCTTTGTCGATGAGCTGGAGGAAGTCCCCGATGATTCCGTGGTGATCTTCAGTGCCCATGGCGTGCCTCGGTGGGTGCAGGAGGCCGCCGCGGCGCGTCAGCTTAAGGTCTTCGATGCCACCTGCCCCTTGGTGACCAAGGTGCACATGGAAGTCATGAAGTTCAGCCGCCAGGGTCGGGAATGCATCCTCATTGGCCACGAAGGACACCCAGAGGTAGAGGGCACGCTGGGGCAGTTTGACCGCACCCAGGGCGGAGAGATGTACCTCGTAGAGGACGAAGCGGACGTGGCCGCTTTGGCGGTCCGCAATCCGGAGGCGCTCTCCTTTGTGACCCAGACCACGCTGTCCGTGGACGACACTGCCAAGGTGATCGATGCCCTGCGCCAGCGCTTCCCTGCTATCGAGGGGCCCCGTAAGGACGATATTTGCTATGCCACGCAGAATCGTCAGGACTCCGTGCGAACCCTAGCGGCGCTCTGTGATGTCGTGCTCGTGGTGGGGTCCGCCAACTCTTCGAACTCCAACCGCCTTCGGGAACTGGCCGGGCGAGAAGGCGCGCGGGCCTTTTTGCTAGATGGCCCCGAAGGGCTGGAGTTGTCGTGGTTCGAGGGGGCACGGGCCATCGGCGTCACCGCCGGCGCTTCGGCGCCGGAGGATGTGGTCCAGGCCGTGGTGGCTCAGCTGCGGGCCTGGGGGGCAGCGGTGGCCGAGGAGCTCACCGGCACTCCGGAAACCATTACCTTCTCCTTACCGAAGGAGCTGAGGGTTGTTGCCCTCGATTAGGCCCCGGGGCTTTACGCTCTTGGAGCTCCTCGTGGTGATGGTACTTCTGGCCCTACTGGCTTCGTTGGCGCTCCCCAGCTACCGAGACTATCAGCGGAACGGCTATCGGAGTGCGGCCATCGCTGATCTAGGGCGTTGTGCCCAGGCGCTGGAGCGCTTTCGAGTGACTAAGCTCACCTATGTGAATGCCCAGCTGGCCATGCTTTGTGGCAGTCAGTCACCCCGTCAGGGGGAGGCGCGCTACACCCTCACCTTGAGTGGCTTGAGCGCTACGGACTACGTGCTGCTGGCCTCTCCTCAGGGCGCCCAGGCCGAGGACGGCGCTCTGCGCCTTCAAGCCTCCGGGGTCCGGCACTGGGATCGCAACAACAACGGTCGTTTTGAAGAAAATGAAGTCTCCTGGCAGTTTTAAGAGCAAGGGAGACCCAACTCCCCGGGGCACGGATGACGTCCGGCTGCGTTTCGCCGGATCCTTCGGAGCAGGGCTTGAGCTATCCCGGGGGCGGAGCAGGCGGGTCCTCCGCCTAGCGATGAGCGGTGCCTAGGCTTGGGGGCTTTTCTCTCCTCGAAGTGCTGGTGGCCATGACCCTCCTTGCCCTGGGGGTACTCGGCATGGGGAGCCTGCAGCTTTCCGTGCTTCGTGCCCAGCAGGGGAGCCTGGAGCGAACCCAGGCCACAATTTTGGCGGAAGACCTTCTCGAACGCGCGTGGCTCAATCCCAGGCAAAGCTATGCATTAGGTTTTGATGCGGAGCCGCCAAGCAGCGTCGATTGCGGGTCCCAAAGCTGCACCCCGGCCCAGCTCAGAAGCTTTGATCAGGCCCAATGGCTGCGAGCGCTGGCGAGCACCCTGCCCGAGGGTGACGGGGCCGTGGAGGAGTCGGGCCTCGAGCGTCGGGTCACGGTACGCTGGCGGGAGGGGCCCGGTAGCCCCCTCCTGTCCCTATCCCTCCTAACCCTAGGCGCAACGCCGTGAACGCCCGGGGGTCACGCTGATTGAGCTTATGATTGCGCTCGCGCTTGGGGCGATCGTCTCGCTGGGCGCCGTGCAGCTCTTCGATGCCACCCAGCGTAGCGCCCGCCTAGGAGAGGGGCAGGCCAGGGTCCAGGAAAATGGCCGCTTTGCCCTGGCGTTTCTTCGAGAAGCGGTGCGGAGCGCGGGGCTTGCACCCTGCACGGGGCGCGCACCGACGCTGCGCAGCACCCTGCGTGGCGGCGCGGGGGATCAGCCTCCGCCGCGCTTTGCCCTTCGCGCCGCCTTGGGCGGCTATGACGGAGGCCGCCAGGGCTTCGCACCCGCCCTGACGGGAAACGATTTAGGGCTGGAGGAGACCCATCTTCGCGATGGCAGTGATGTCCTGGTGGTTCGGGGCTTTCAGGGAAAAGGGCTTCGGCTGGTGAGCGAAATATCCCAGCCTTCAGCGGTGCTATTTACGGAGACCCCAGCGGACCCGACCCTGTTCGCGTCGGGGGCGGTACTACTCCTTAGCGACTGCCGGCGAGGGACGATCTTTCAGCTGCAGAGTGCTGGTACCACAGAGCAAGGCTTTCGCCTCACTCGTTCCCAGGGCGTAAATCCCTCTCCCGGGAACTTCACCGCCGATCTCTATTTTGATGGCAGCCCCTTTTCTACCGGGGCCACGGTACGGGCCGTTTCCGTACGCAGCTTTTTTATTGCCCCCGGGGTCGGTGAGAACAATCGTGGGGATGCTCCACCCACCCTCTATCGGAAAGGGGCCGGGGCGGCGGAGGCCCTGGTGGAAGGGGTGGAGGATCTTCAGCTTCGCTTCGCCGTAGATCAGGACGGAGATGGGGTGCCGGAGCAATATCTGAGCGCCGGGTTCGTGCCGGACTTTGCTGCCGTTCGCGCGGTGGAGCTTGCGGTGCTGGCGACCAGCGTGGACGCCGTGAGCGATGAAGGGGATGGCATCCTCCGCCAGCGCTTCACCCAGGTAGTTGCCCTGAGGAACCGGGCGCCGTGAACCGGCCCGCTTCTGAAGCTCCCCAAAGGGGTGGAGCCCTGCTGCTGGCGCTCGTGGTGCTTTTGCTGGTGACCATCCTTGGGCTGGTGGGGCTCGAAAGCGCCGTTCTTGAGCTCCGCATGGCTGGGGCGCAGCGGGAATACGCCCTGGCCTTCCACGCCGCGCAGGGGGCCTTGAATGAGGGGGAGCGTGTGCTGAGGGAGCTGACCGCACCGGATCTTGCCATCTTCCAGGGTAACCGCGCGGGACGCTACCTCCCCGCCGAGCCTGGTGCGCTGTCCCGGGCGAGTGCCGTGGACTGGTCCTCCAATGCGGTGCTGACCCCGGCTACGGCCTTGGGGTCGCCGGTGCGACGGCAGCCGCGTTACCTTCTCGAGTACCTAGGGGCGGAAGACGGTGGTACCTGGCATCGCTTCCGCATGACGGCCCGGGGCTACGGGGCCGAAGAGGGCCTCGAAGTGACCGTGCAGCGCACCCTGGGCTTGACCCTGCCCTAGGGTCCGCTTTGCCGCAGGCGGCCCGCCTGCGTGATCACCAATTCGTAGCTCGTCTCGCCGTGGCTCAGGGTGAAACGACCGTTCTGTCCGTCCGTGCGCCCGTCCGGGCGCCAGCGAAGGTAGCGCCGGCTACCAAAAGCGCGCCATCGCCGTTCCACCCCTTGCGAGGCCCGGGGGGCGAGGCGCAGGAGGCGATCTTCCGGGCCCTGCCGGACCCCCTTGGGTGGATGATCGATGAAGAGGCTGAGGGGTGCGTTCCAGGCATTTTCGCAACGCCCCTCAGGGCTTAGGGCACAGAGGGCAACGGGTGCGCCGTGCTGGAGGGCGCTGAAGCGGCCATAGCTTAGCTGCCGGGCGAGGGTGGTTACATCGCCCCGGAGGACGCTGGCGCGGACGAGGTCGGGCAACTGGACGCCGCCGAAGATCATCAGTGCGGCCAGCACGGTGAGGGTGAGTAGGAGTTCCAGAAGGGTAAAGCCCATGGGCAACACAGCGCTCGCCACCGGAAAAGGGGTGAGGTTAGGCCCGGGCAGAAAAGATGCCTGTGTGTGCCGCCCCAGGCGGAATGTGCGACTTTTGCAAGCCCCTAGGGACGCGGTGGCGTCGGGGCGCTCGGCTCGTCGAGGGCGAGCTCGATTGGCGCTACCGCTTCCGGATCGTCGAGGAGCCCGAAGGTGGCAATGTTCAGAAAGGAGCGATCGCGGTTGCGTAGGGTTTGAGAAATTACGTAGCGCCCCTCTCCATCGAGGTTCGGGTATTCGGGGTAGTTTCTGGCTAGCACGGCCAGGGCATCGTTCGCCGGCTCTGGCAGGTTAAGCTTCAGGTATGCCTCGATCATGAGGGCCAGGCCGTCGGCGACGGAGGGCGTGCTTGGGTAGTTCTCGACCACGTTTCGGCCCCGGTTCACGGCGGCAATGTAGGCGTCCCGTTCTAGGTAGAAGCGGCCCGAAAGGATTTCTGAGCGGGCCAGGAGATTTCGCAGATAGACCATCCGCTGCCGCGCATCGGGGGCATACTCGCTGCCGGGGAAGCGGGCCAGAAGCTGGCCGAAATCGGCAAAGCTTTCCCGTGCGCTGCCCACATCCCTGGAGGCCGTCTCCGTGGGGAAGAAACGATCAATAAAGCTTTGATCCTTTTCAAAGGCCGCCAGGCCCTTTAGGTAGAACGCGTAATCGACGTTTGGGTGCTGGGGATGCAGACGGATGAAGCGATCCGCGGAGCTGCGCGCCAGATCGGGCTTGAAGTCCATGTAATAGGCGTAAACGAGCTCAAGCTGGGCTTGCTCAGCATAACGTCCGAAGGGGTAACGTGCCTCCAGGGCTTGGAGCTGGGCAATAGCGGTTTCGTAGTTTGAGCTGCGCATGCTCCGCTGTGCCGCCTGATAGAGCTCCATCTCGGAGCGGTCTTCAACCACCTCCACCTCTTCGTCGTCGCCGCCAAAGAAGGGCAGGGAGGCGCAGCCGCTGAGGCCTAGGACAAGAACACACAGAAAGGTGCGTAGAATAGGCTGGAGGTCAGGCAAGGTAAGCATCCTTAGAATTTGACGGGCGCGCGGCGCGCGCCATTTAACCACAGCTCGGGCGTGCCCTGCAGGGTACGGCGGATGCCACCGGAATGGGCCAAAGGGATTTCATGGACCCCAGAGATAGCCTCGAGGAAGACGACTTTTCCGGCGAGACCCTAGAGCGCGACGCCGTACTGTCCTCGGAGGCGTTTGGTCGGCGCGTTGATCAGGCAGTCGCAGAGCTTTGGCCCGACCTTTCCCGCGCTCGTCTCCAACGCTGGCTGAAGAGCGGCGAGCTCACCGTGGATGGCCGGCGCAGTAAGCCTGGGGAAAGGGTCCTGGGGGGGGAACGGCTGCAGCTCCTAGCCCAGCAAGAGGATCGCACCCACTGGCGGCCCGAGCCTATCCCCCTGGTGGTGGTGCACGAAGATCCCTCGCTGATTGTCATCAACAAGCCCGCGGGGCTAGTGGTTCACCCTGGCGCTGGGAACTGGGACGGAACCCTCTGCAACGCGCTGCTCTATCACTATCCAGAGCTGAGCCAAGTCCCCCGGGCCGGGTTGGTGCATCGGCTCGACAAAGATACCTCTGGGCTCCTGGTGGTCGCCCGGTCGGAAAGGGCGCAGGGCGCGCTGGCGGCACAGCTTGCGGATCGGAGCATGGGGCGTCACTACCTTGCTCTCGTGGAAGGCGTGCCTACGGGGCCCTTCGAGGCGGACGGCGCCATGGGCCGGGACCCCCACAATCGTTTGCGCATGGCTCTGCGCGAAGATGGCCGGCCCGCCAGAACTTTTTTCTCCCTGGTGGAGCGGTTCCGTGCCCATGCGCTAATGGGGTGCCGCTTGGAGACGGGGCGAACCCACCAGATTCGCGTCCATTCAAGTGCTTCGGGCTTCCCCATCGTCGGGGATCGAATTTATGGGGCTCGGGGGCGTCTGCCGTCGGCGCCGAGCCCCGCGCTTTTGGCGGCTCTTCGCGGCGCAACCCGGCAGGCCCTCCACGCTGCGGAGCTGTATTTTGTGCATCCAGCGCTTGGGGAGCGGGTGACCTTCGAAGTGCCCTTGCCGGAGGACTTCGAGGGGTGGCTCTCGGCGCTGCGGGAAGACCGGAACTCGTGACGGCTCTTCGACCCCTCGCTGCCGTGCCCTGGCCGCCGGGGGTTCGCGCGGCCTATAGCCTCGGCCCACCGCGGGATTTTTCCCTGGCGCCTTCGGGTCATCCCCGATCTCCCGAGGCGTGGGCGGCGCTAGCAGATTGCCTTGGGGTTGGGGACGTCGCCTACCTTCGGCAGGTCCATGGGGCGCAGGTGCTTCGGGAGCGTGCGCTGCTAGGCCCCGGCGGAAGCGACCTCGTCCCCGAAGGCGATGGACTGGTTTCGAGTTCCGGTGGGCGCGCCGTGGCCGTGCTCACCGCTGATTGCCTCCCTGTGCTGCTGAGTAATGAAACGGGTTCGGTGGTCGCCGCGGTGCACGGAGGATGGCGCAGCCTGGCCAGGGGCATTTTGGAGCGAGCGGTGGACGCCCTGCAAAAAACCGCGCCGGGGTCTCAGGAGGGTATGGTGGCCTGGCTTGGGCCCTGCATTGGTCCGGCGAGCTTTGAGGTGGGGCAGGAGGTCGTCGATGCACTCGGCCCTATCCCCGAGGCCTGTGTTCGCGCAGGCGCACCAGGAAAGGCCTGGGTTGATCTCCAGGGCTTGGCGCGCTTTCGCCTAGAGGCTCAAGGAGTAACCCGGTGCTACGCTGAGGCGGTCGACGTATTCGCTGATCCCGAGGCCTACTCCCATCGGCGCCAGAGCGCCCAGGCTGGACGTCAAATCGCCGCCATTTTGCCCGCGCCCGGGGGGCGCGACGCCGGTTGACGGCAGCAGCAGCAGCATAAAGAATGTGCGCCCCTGAAATTTAGGCTAGGCGAAGACCTTGCGTCTTGGTGCCCGTCCGATGTTCGGATCGCCCCTTCAGGGCTCTCGAGCCGATTGAGGAATGGTCGTGGAATTGCTGTCCGGCGGTGAAGCTCTTATCCGCGCGCTCCAGGACGAAGGTGTGGAATACATCTTCGGCTACCCTGGCGGCGCTGCCCTGCATATTTACGATGCGATTTTTCAGCAGCAGGCGGTAGAGCACGTACTGGTACGGCACGAGCAGGCGGCCACCCATATGGCCGACGCCTACGCGCGGGTCACGGGCAAGCCTGGGGTTGCCCTGGTCACCTCTGGTCCCGGCGCCACCAACGCGGTGACGGGCCTGGCCACGGCCTTCATGGACTCAATTCCCATGGTCGTGATTTCCGGTCAGGTCCAGAGCGACCTTATTGGTACCGACTCCTTTCAAGAAACGGATATGGTGGGGATCTCCCGGCCCGTCGTGAAGCACAGCTTCATGGTGAAAAATGCTGAGGAAATGGCCGAGGTGGTCAAGAAGGCGTTCTACATCGCGTCGAGCGGCCGTCCTGGCCCCGTGGTGATTGACGTGCCGAAGGATACGACGGACCCGAGCTATCGCGTTCCCTACCTGTATCCGGAGAGCATTTCCCTGCGGTCCTACAATCCGGCAACCCGGGGCCATCCGCGGCAAATCCGCAAGGCCGTGGATCTGCTTCTGGCGGCCAAGAGGCCCATCATCTATTCCGGTGGCGGTGTGATTCAGGGCGATGCCAGCGAGCCGCTGATTGCGCTGGCCAAACGTCTTCGTCTTCCTGTGACCAACACGCTCATGGGGCTCGGTGCCTACCCGTCCACGGACGCCCAGTTTCTGGGCATGCTCGGCATGCACGGAAGCTATCCGGCCAACATGGCCATGCACCACAGCGACTTGATCCTCGCTGTAGGCGCTCGCTTCGACGACCGAGTGACCAACGATCCGAGCAAATTCTGCCCGGAAGCGAAGGTCATCCACATTGATGTTGATCCTGCGAGCATCTCGAAGATTATTCCCGCAGAGGTGCCCATCGTCGGGCCGGCCCTTCCCGTGCTTACGGAGCTTTTAGAAGCGCTTGAAGATCGACTGAAGGAAGCGCCGGAGTTGGTGGATGAGGAGGCGCGGTTGGCGTGGTGGTCGCAGATCGAAGGGTGGCGCACCCACCATGACTTCGACCACGACCAGCGCCACCGTAACGAAGCGGAGGCCACCATCAAGCCGCAGACCGTGGTGCAGGCGCTTTACCGAGCCACCGGCGGCGACGCTTACGTGACGTCAGACGTGGGTCAGCACCAGATGTTTGCCGCTCAGTATTACCGGTTTGATGCGCCCCGGCGCTGGGTGAACTCTGGGGGGCTTGGCACCATGGGCTACGGGTTGCCGGCGGCCATGGGCGTGAAGCTCGCCTTCCCGGATGCGGTGGTGGCCTGCGTCACCGGGGAGGGCAGCATTCAGATGAATATCCAGGAGCTCTCCACCTGCCGTCAGTACGGCTTGCCGGTAAAGATCATCAATCTGAATAACCAAGCCCTGGGAATGGTGCGCCAATGGCAGGATATGCAGTACGCGGGGCGCCATAGCGGCAGTGTCTACCAGGATTCCCTGCCTGACTTCGTCGCTCTTGCGGAGTCCTACGGTCACGTGGGAATACGGGTCACGGACCCGGCCAAGCTTGACGAAGCCATGGCCGAAGTGTTCTCCCCGGCGCTAAAGGATCGGCTTGTGTTCCTCGATGTGGCCGTGGATCAGAACGAGCATGTCTACCCCATGTGGGTGCGCGGCGGATCTCTTCGGGACATGCTGCTGTCGAAGACGGAGCGAAGCTGATGCGACGAATTATCTCCGTTCTGCTCGAAAATGAAGCCGGGGCCCTGTCCCGTGTTGTGGGCCTTTTCGCACAGCGCAATTACAACATCGAAAGCCTCACGGTAGCCCCCACGGAGGACGCTACCCTGTCCCGGCTTACGCTGACGACGCTCGGCGATGACAAGAAAATAGAACAGATCACCAAGCAGCTGAACAAGCTGATAGAGGTGGTTAAGGTGGTTGATCTCACGGAAGGCGAGCACGTGGAGCGGGAACTCATGCTCGTTAAGCTGCGCGCTGTGGGCGGGCAGCGCGCTGAGATCAAGCGGACGGCTGACATTTTCCGAGGACAGATCGTCGATGCGACGGAGAGCGCCTACACGGTGCAGCTCGTGGGCGTGAGCAGCAAGCTCGATGCTTTTCTCCGGGCCGTCGGCGAGCTCTCCATTCTCGAGGTGGTGCGCTCTGGCGTCTCCGGCCTTGCTCGGGGTGAAAAGGTGGTCAGCGTCTAGGCGCTGGGAGTCATAGCGCGGGAAGCCGCGCCTTTAAAAGGAAGGTATGCCATGCACGTGTATTACGAGAAAGACGCTGACCTATCAATCATTCAGGGTCGTAAAGTGGCGATCATTGGGTACGGGTCCCAGGGCCATGCCCACGCCAACAACCTGAAGGATTCTGGCGTCTCCGTCGTAGTGGGGCTGCGCAAGGGCTCGGGCTCCTGGGCCAAGGCTGAAAAGGCCGGCCTGGCCGTCGCCGAGGTCGCTGAGGCGGTTACCGATGCCGATGTAGTGATGGTGCTGACTCCGGACGAGCTCCAGCCGGCGATCTATCGGGAAGCCATCGAGCCGAACCTCAAGGCCGGGGCGGCTTTAGCCTTTGGCCATGGGTTCAACATCCACTTTTCCCTGATCGAGCCCAAGGCCGACGTTGACGTCATCATGATCGCACCCAAGGGTCCGGGGCATACGGTCCGCGGTACCTACACCCAGGGAGGCGGTGTGCCTTGCCTGATCGCCGTGGCTCAGGATGCCACCGGCATGGCCAAGAGCGTGGCCCTGTCCTATGCGGCGGGTATCGGCGGCGCCCGCGCAGGCGTCATCGAAACCAACTTCCAGGAAGAGACCGAGACGGACCTCTTCGGCGAGCAAGCCGTGCTCTGCGGGGGCGTCACGTCGCTTGTGCAGGCGGGCTTTGAGACCCTGGTGGAAGCGGGCTACGCCCCGGAGATGGCCTACTTTGAGTGCCTCCACGAACTTAAGCTCATCGTTGATCTACTCTACGAGGGTGGCATCGCGAACATGTGGTACTCCGTGTCTAACACGGCGGAGTACGGCGGTCTGACCCGTGGGCCTCGCGTGGTGCCCGACAGCGCCAAGGCAGAGATGAAGAAGATTCTCGAAGAGATCCAGACCGGTCGCTTCGCCCGGGAGTTCGTAACGGAGACGCAAGCCGGATCCCCCTCCATCAAAGCCATGCGTAAGATCAGCCAACGGCACCAGATCGAGGAAGTGGGCGATAAGCTGCGGGGCATGATGCCCTGGATCCAGCAAAATCGCCTGGTCGACCGCGAGGTTAATTAACGCAAAGCCTCTGGGCTTGGGAGTCGGTACGTGGGCGAAAAGGAATCGGCCAAGATTCATGCCCTGAATGGCAAGCCTGACCCTACGGGATCGGGCTCAGAAAACGAGGGTGCTCCGGCCCGCAGCCGGGGCATCTACCTGCTCCCTAATCTGATTACCTCCGGCGCGCTGTTCTCCGGCTTCTATGCCATCGTTGCCTCCATGAACGGCAACTTCGAAGCCGCAGCCATGGCGCTTTTTGCGGCCATGGTGCTTGATGCGGCCGATGGGCGAGTGGCGCGCCTGACGCGCACGGAAAGTACCTTCGGGGCTCAGTACGATAGCCTTTCCGATATGGTTGCCTTCGGGGTCGCCCCGGCGCTGTTGGTCTTTGCCTGGAGTCTCCAATCCCTTGGCCAGGTCGGTTGGGTCGCCACGTTCATTTACATGGCGTGCGCGGCGCTACGCCTCGCCCGCTTCAACATGCAAGACGATCACGCGGTGTTCGTCGGGCTGGCCAGTCCCGCTGCGGCTGCGCTCCTGGCGGGCCTGGTGTGGACCTTCACGGAGAATGCGCCGCGAAGCCTGGGCCCCGACGGTCTAGGGGCGGTCGCTTTGGCGTTCTACACAGCGGTCGTGGG
>JAYQNS010000002.1:472500-1098669 GCA_038144425.1 Candidatus Salivita marina
AGTGTAAAGGCACAAGCCCGCTTGACTGCGAGACTGACAAGTCGAGCAGGTACGAAAGTAGGTCTTAGTGATCCGGTGGTTCTGTATGGAAGGGCCATCGCTCAACGGATAAAAGGTACTCCGGGGATAACAGGCTGATACCGCCCAAGAGTTCACATCGACGGCGGTGTTTGGCACCTCGATGTCGGCTCATCACATCCTGGGGCTGAAGCCGGTCCCAAGGGTATGGCTGTTCGCCATTTAAAGTGGTACGCGAGCTGGGTTTAGAACGTCGTGAGACAGTTCGGTCCCTATCTGCCGTGGGCGTTTGAGGTTTGAGAAGAGCTGCTCCTAGTACGAGAGGACCGGAGTGGACGAACCTCTGGTGTTCGGGTTGTCACGCCAGTGGCATTGCCCGGTAGCTATGTTCGGACGGGATAACCGCTGAAAGCATCTAAGCGGGAAGCCTCCTTCAAGATGAGACCTCACTGGGGCCTTGAGCCCCCTGAAGGGCCGTCCAAGACTAGGACGTTGATAGGCGGGGTGTGTAAGCGCTGTGAGGCGTTGAGCTAACCCGTACTAATTGCCCGTGAGGCTTGACCATATAACACCGAAGTTTTCTTGGCTGTTGATCAGCTTTGGCTTTGCATCGAACTGACTTCACTTCACCGGCGTTGCGGTTGCAGCGCGACGGAATTGGGCGCTTAGCCCAGCCGCTTCGCCTGACGATCATTGCAGACTGGAACCACCTGAATCCATCCCGAACTCAGAAGTGAAACGGTCTAGCGCCGATGGTAGTGCGGGGTTTCCCCGTGTGAGAGTAGGTCGTCGTCAGGCTTTAAACGAAAGGGGGCTAGCCCACAGGCTAGCCCCCTTTTTCTTTGTCTAGGGTTTAAGCGTCAGATTGCCGTTCCGTTCATGGGGCGGTCATGGCCTCGTGCTAGCGTCTTAGGCTCAGAAGCAACGCGGGAGCATCGCCATGGTTCGTTTCCTTCCAGGGCTGTTTGCCGGGTTATGGGCGGCTAGCGCCATGCTCGCCTGGGCTGCAGAGGACCCCGTGGCCGCAGCGCCCCCATCGCCCCCCCTAGATCGCTCGGCACCGCTGGAGCATTTGGGCTTCGGGTCCTGTCTTCACCAGGATCGGCCCCAGCCCATCTTTTCCGCCATCAACGCTCGGTCCTGGGATGCGTTTTTGATGATCGGAGACAACGTTTATGGGGACGCTACGCCCCCGGCTTTGGACGAGCTTGCGGAGGCCTACGCCGTGGCGGCCCAGGCGGAGGGGCTGAATAAGCTGCGCGCGTCCACCCCGACGCTCGCGATCTGGGACGATCATGATTACGGCGCCAACGACGCGGGCGCCGAGTTTTCAGGACGCTTAAAGGCTGAGGAACTCTTCCATCGCTTCTGGCATACCCCAGCTGATAGCGTGCTCCGGCGCCGGGAAGGTCTCTACTACCACGAAACTCTTGGCCCCGAGGGTCAGCAGGTCCAGGTGATCTTTCTCGATACGCGGAGCTTCCGAACTGGCCTCGTTCCAACGGACGCCCTTAATGCGTCGGGGAAAGAGCGCTACCTCCCAAATGATGCGCCGGATCAGAACGTGCTCGGTGAGGCCCAATGGGCATGGCTTTCGGAGCGCCTTCGGGAGCCCGTGGCCCTGCGTATTGTGGTTTCTTCTATTCAGGTTCTTGCGGAGGGCCACGGCTGGGAGGCTTGGCGCCTGTTTCCCCGGGAGCGTGCTCGCTTTCTTGAGTTGCTTGGGGGGAGCGCCGCGCCCGTGGTGATTCTTTCGGGCGATCGCCATCGCGGAGGCCTCTATCAATACCCTCTGGGCCCGGATCGTCGCCTGGTGGAGCTGACTTCGAGCTCCCTGAACTTTGCGATCCCTGGAATCCAGGAGGAGCCCGGCCCCCTTCGGGTCGGGCCCACCTTTCGGGATGAAAATTTCGGCTCCCTGTCCTTCGACTGGGCGCAGCGACAGTTTGAACTGGCCCTCTTTGACCGTGATGGGCTGATCCTGACCAGTTACCATGGGGCCCTTTTCGATAGCGGGGGGTAGGGCCATGGATCTGGGCTTTGGCGGGAAGCGCGCAGTGGTCACTGGGGGTACCGGTGCGCTCGGGACGGCGGTGGTCGGGCGTCTTTTAGAGGTCGGTGCCGAGGTTTGGATTCCCGTCTTTGATTCGAAGGAGCTTATTGCCTTTCCCTTTGGCGATCATTCCTCCGCACATACGGTGGAAGGGGTCGATCTGACGGCGCCGGCGGCGGTAGACGGCTTCTATGGGGCTATCCCAGACTTGGCAGCCTCTATTCACATTGCCGGAGGCTTTGCCTTTACCCCCCTGGAGGCGCTGACCCCGGCGGTGCTAGAGGAGCAGTACCGCATGAACGCCCTCACCGCGACGCTGTGTTGCCAAGCAGCGGTGGGCCGCATGGCCGATAGAGGACAGCTGTTGAACGTGACGGCCCGGCCGGCGCTCGAGCCCTCCGGTGGCCCCCAGCTTGGGGCTTACACGATGGCCAAGGCAGCGGTGGCGGCTTTAACCCAGTCCCTGGCCAGCGAACTTCGGCCCCGGGGCATTGGTGTTAATGCTATCGCGCCGGCGGTAATCGACACGGCGGTGAACCGGGAGGCCATGCCCGAGGCCGACTGGTCCTCCTGGGTGAAGCCGGAGGATGCGGCGGACGTCATCGTCTTCCTCGCATCCCCTCGCAATCGAGTGGTGAGTGGCGCTTGCGTTCCCGTTTACGGGGACGCCTAGTACAAGGAGGGGGACCTTAGGCCGCGGCGCTCGTGCGGCGGGCTTCCACCGCATCCGCCAGCTGCTGAAGCATGGTTTCCGTGCCGTCCCATCCGACGCAGGCGTCGGTGATGCTTTGCCCGTAGGTGAGCGGTTGGCCGGGCTTCGCATCCTGCCGTCCCGCAACGAGATGGCTCTCAATCATGACCCCGCACACCTCCCGGCTACCCTGCCGCAGCTGATGGCAGACGTCTTCGCACACGAGATGCTGCCGCTCCGGGTCCTTCTGGCTATTAGCGTGGCTAAAGTCGATCATCACGCCGCGCTTGAGCCCCGCGTTTTGAAGCTTGGCCGTGGTGGCTGCCACGTGCGATGCGTCGAAGTTCGGCTTGCCGCCGCCGCCGCGGAGGATCACGTGACAGTCGCTGTTCCCCGCCGTGGAGAAGATGGCGGAGTGGCCGTCCTTGGTCACGGAGAGGAAGCTGTGGGGGTGGTCTGCGGAGTTCACCGCGTCCACGGCCACCTGAATGGCACCGTCGGTGGAATTCTTAAAGCCCACGGGGCAGGACAGGGCCGAGGCCAGTTCCCGATGCACTTGGCTTTCCGTCGTGCGAGCCCCAATGGCACCCCAGGAGATGAGATCGCTCACATACTGAGGCGTAATGGGGTCTAGGTATTCGGTCCCGGCGGGCAGACCTGTCTCTGCAATATCGAGCAGCAACTGCCGGGCAAGCTTAAGGCCTCGGTTAACGTCGTAGGAGTCGTT
This sequence comes from Candidatus Salivita marina, assembly GCA_038144425.1. Lineage (GTDB taxonomy): Bacteria > Pseudomonadota > Gammaproteobacteria > Pseudomonadales > Azotimanducaceae > Salivita > Salivita marina. The sequence goes on from JAYQNS010000002.1 coordinate 475,990, forward strand.
GAGGTCCGGGTCGTTGATAAGTCCCTTCCAGCCGACGGTGGTGCGAGGCTTTTCGAAGTACACCCGCATGATGATCTGTAGGGCCCCGCTGAGGCGGTCCGCAAGGGGCTTCAGCCGGGTAGCGTACTCGCGAGCGGCGTCTGGGTCGTGGATCGAGCAGGGGCCCACAATCACGATGAGCCGGTCGTCTCGACCATGGATAATCTCTGCGGCGGCCTTGCGAGCGGCAAAAACGAGGCGGGAGGCAGCGGAAGTGATTGGCAGCTGAGTAATCAGCCCCTTTGGCGCAATGACTTCTTCCATGCCCGTGATACGGACGTCGTCGGTCGTGAATTTCACTGGTGCTCTCCCCGGCGTCGCCGGAACGCGACGGCAAAAATTGAGCGCAAAGCCTACCGTGCCGGCGAAGATGCGCAAGCCCTTTTCCCATCGCCGTTCCCTGCTGGGGCCGGTGTACACTGGGGGCCTCGGAGGATCCATGTCCCATAGCTCTAAACAAAGGTCTCGCCTGAGCGCGCTCGGGATCACCCGCTGGCGCCGCCGCGGCACCCCCCTAAAAGAAGAAGAGCCCGCAGAAGCGAGTGCAAACGTGAGTGCCGAGGCTCAAGCGGTGGCGACGGCCAATTTCGCGCCCGAGCCCAGGCCCGCAGCGCCAGAGGCCCCAGCCTCTTCCGTACCGACGCCCGCGACCGCGCCAGCGCCCGAGCCCGAGCCCGTGCGCGCGCCGGGCGCGACGGCCTCACCACCCCGCTTCACCTTCGAGTGCGTGGTGCTCGAGGATCACCTCCTGCTGGCTGATCGGACAGCCTTTCAGGACGGGCAAGGGGCCCGGGCCCAGCTCGCGGAAGCGGCCGACGCGCTTCGCGTGCTTTACCTTCAAAGCCACGGGATGCTGCCCAAGGCGAAGGCGCAGCGCCATCAGTTCGTTTGGCCCCAGGTCGCCGACGGCGGGCTCGATCAGGGTCAGGGGGCGGCGGAGGCCGCCTTGCTGGGCTATGTGGGTCGGGTGCTCGCCGATAAGGGCCGGCTTTTGGTATTGACTCCTGCCGTTCCGGGCGAGGCCGTCACGGCCCAGCTGTCGGCGCTGGAGCGCCAGCTCCCCCAGGCACGGTTGTGCAGGGGGATTATGCCTGAACTCCAGGCGGATCCCGCCGCGCCTCGGCAGGCGCTCTGGACCCAGCTGCTGAGCCGGCCGTGACCCCGACCCTCCGGCCCATGGCGCTTGCGGACCTTCCCGCCGTGCTTGCCGTAGAGCGGGCAGCCTATTTCTCTCCCTGGGCTGAGAGCCATTTTCGCGACAGCCTCCGCCAGGACCATGAGTGCTGGATCCTAGTCGCGGACGGGGCGTTCCTCGGCCACGGCATTCTTAGCGCTGCGGCCCACGAAGGAGAGCTCCTCAACTTGTGCATTGCACCGAAAGCGCAGGGGCAGGGCTTGGGAAGGCGTTTGCTCTCCCACCTCCTAGATCGGGCCCTTGCGAGGGAGTGTGACGAGGTCTTCCTGGAAGTGCGGGACAGCAACGGCGCGGCCCGGCGCTTGTATCGACGGGCCGGCTTTCAGGAAATTGGGCGGCGCCGGGGGTATTATCCCGGCCCTGACGGCGCGGAAGACGCGCGGGTTTTACGCAGGGAGTTAGCATGAACGCCTTCCATCGGCGCGGGGCAGAAGCCTTTGTCACCCTAGACCAATCGGAGATTCGAGAGCTTGCTCATCCCAAGGCATGCGCCGCGGTGGCGCAGAGCCTGGCCGAGGCCCGGGTAGCACCGGGGCAAATTACGGCCCTTCATCGCCACGGGAAAACGGAGGAGCTCTACCATATTCTCGCCGGGGAGGGGCTCATGGTCCTGGGGGAAGAGCGTTTCCCCGTAATCCCCGGTGATACGGTGGTGATTCCCCCCGGCACCCCGCACTGCATTGAGAATGCGGGTGAGGAAACGCTGCGCTTTCTGTGCTGCTGCGCCCCCGCCTACAGTGACGACGACACGGAGCTTCTCCCAGCCCCATCCAAATCCTAGTTTCGGGGAGTTTTTCATGGCCCAGCAAGCGGCTGAAGTGGCCCGGCGTCGCACCTTTGCGATCATTTCCCACCCGGACGCCGGTAAAACGACGATCACGGAAAAGCTTTTGCTTCTCGGGGGTGCGATCAGCTTGGCGGGTACGGTCAAGGCAAGGAAGTCTGATCGCCATGCTACCTCGGATTGGATGGCCCTGGAGAAGGAGCGGGGGATCTCCGTGACCACCTCGGTGATGCAGTTCCCTTATCGGGACGCCATCGTGAATTTGCTCGATACGCCCGGGCACGAAGACTTCTCCGAAGACACCTACCGTACCCTCACCGCCGTGGACTCGGCGCTCATGGTGATCGACGGCGCCAAGGGCGTCGAACCTCGAACGATCAAGCTGCTGGAAGTATGTCGCCTGCGTGATACCCCTATTCTCACCTTCATCAATAAGCTCGACCGGGAAATTCGCGACCCCATCGAGCTTCTTGATGAGGTGGAGTCCGTCCTGGCTATTGAGTGTGCGCCGATTACCTGGCCCATCGGCATGGGCCGTCACTTCAAAGGCGTTTACCACCTCCTTCGGGACGAGATCATCCTTTATGCGCAGGGGCAGGGGCGTGTGGATTCGGTCCGAGAAACCATTCAGGGCCTTGAGAGCGATGCGGCCAAGGCCGCCTTGGGTAGTGATTGGGAGACGCTGCGGGACGAGGTGGAGCTGATTGCCGGCGGTGGTCACAGCTTTGACCCCGACGCCTTTCTCGAGGGCACCCAAACCCCCGTTTACTTCGGGACCGCTCTGGGGAACTTCGGTATTCGGGAAATGCTCGATGGGCTCGTGGCCCACGCTCCGGCGCCCCAGGGGCGTCCGAGCGAAGATCGCCCGGTAAGGCCGGAGGAATCGGCCTTTTCCGGTTTCGTGTTCAAGATCCAGGCGAACATGGATCCCAAGCATCGCGACCGCATCGCCTTTCTTCGAGTGTGCTCCGGCCGCTACGGCCACAACATGAAGATGCGCCACGTGCGCCCGGGCAAGGACGTGCGCATTGCCGATGCGGTGACCTTCATGGCCGGGGATCGGGTACAGGCGGAGGAGGCGTGGCCTGGCGACATCATCGGGCTCCACAACCACGGCACCATCCAGATAGGGGACACCTTCAGCGAAGGTGAGGCCCTGCGCTTCACTGGCATCCCGAACTTCGCCCCGGAGCTGTTCCGACGCGTGCGCCCCCGGGATCCGCTTCGGAGCAAGCAGCTGGAAAAGGGCTTAAAGCAGCTTGCGGAGGAGGGGGCGATGCAGGTTTTCCGTCCCCTTGATCGCAATGAGCTGGTGGTGGGGGCTGTGGGGGTGCTCCAGTTCGACGTCGTGGCCTATCGCCTGCAGGACGAGTACAAGGCCGATTGCCTCTATGATTCTACTAATGTGGTAACGGCTCGTTGGGTAGAAAGCGACGACCCCGTGGCCTTCGAAAATTTCAAGCGTCGCGCCGGTGATCAGCTTGCCCTGGACGGCGGGGATCACCTCACCTTTCTAGCTACCTCCCGAGCGAATCTTTCCCTAATGATGGAGCGCTTCCCCGAGGTGCGTTTCCGGGCGACCCGTGAGCACTGAAAGCGGCCCTTGGGCGGGCCCCGAGGACCAGGCGTTCGCGCATTTTAGCGCGCTTGAGGCGGCCGGAGAGGCCAGCTTATTTGATGGGGCCCTGCTTGTGGCTCACTGGCTTTCCGGCGCTTCCGTGGCGCCGCTTTGCGAGGCCCCCTTGGAGGTCTGCTGTGAGGCCGCGGCCCCCTGGGTGGCGCCTCGCTTTGACGCAGCCACCAATGCGGATGGGTTGGTTACGGCGCTGGCTCAGAGCCTTGGCTTCCGCGGCGATGAAACGGCCTACGGGGCGTTGGAGAACAGCCGCATTGATCAAGTGCTCCTCCGGCGTCGCGGACTGCCCATTACCTTGGCGGTTCTCTACGTGGAGGTTGGGCGGCGCCTGGGGCTGAATCTGACGGGCGTCAATGCCCCGGGGCACTTCATGGTGGCGATGGCTCAGGATCCCCGGGTTTGGATTGATCCCTTTGGCGGTGCAGTGGAGAGCGAAGAGGCCTTCCGGGATCGCCTGAAGGCTCGCGGCGCGCCGGCGGTGGTTCTGGCAGCGCCCTTTCCCTCCTGCGATCCTCAGGCCCTAGTGCTGCGCATGCTGGCCAATATTCAGCAGCAACAGGGGGAGCAAAAGGCCTGGGGCCTGGCTTTACAGGCCAGCGAGGCCCGTCGGCGCCTCGCGCCGGCGCAGCTGGCAGTGCTGTTTGATCACGTACAGCTTCTGCAGAGGGCAGGGCGCCTCGAGGACGCGGAGGCAGCCTTAGTTGACGCCCTGCCGTCCCTAGATGGGCGGGCCGAGGCTCTCGCCTTGGCGTGGCTGGCTCAGCTGCGTCGCGGGGTGACCCGGCACTAGGGGCTAGGTCATATCTTCAAAGGGATTGGCCATGGCGAGGCTCACGGGATTAGCGAAACCCGGAATAGTGATGGCGTCGTCACTGAGCGTGAGGTCGAGCCCATCGACCACCCCTTCCCCAAACCGGTAAATGGGGGCCTGAAGCGCTTCCCCCATGGCGGCATCGTAATGGCAGCTCGCCTCGTTGACGCTTTCGTTTTTCTGCTCCCAGCCCGTCATGGCTTGGGCACCGTGGCGCGCTTCGAGCATGCGTCGCGTTTGCTCTGGGGATAGCACGAGCCCGGTCGCGTTATTGCCCCCGAAGCCCTTGGAGTTCAGTAGGACGGCGTCGAGGCTGCCCGGCTCCACCGCTTCATGGGTCAGGGGGAAATGGAGCCGGTCTGTGTGGACGTCCTCTGCCACCCGGTCAATGGTGGTGATGCCCGGAATGATGTGATCAACGAAGGTGCCCAGGGCGCTCGCTAGCTGATCCCCCGAGGCGGGGGCTAGGGAATGGCCTAGGTATGCCTTAATCGCCGCCACGGGCCAGCGCGCAATCCCGAAGGTTTTCGCGAGCTCGCTCATGATGTGGCTTTCCGTTACCCGGTTCTGGGGTGTGCCCCTGCCATGGGCGTGGATATAGCTGCGATCGAGCCCTTGCTGCCCTAGCATGCTGCGGAGCAAGCCCAGGGCGCGACCCATTGTGAGGTAATTGCCAATGCCGGGGCCTGGAATGGATTTCTTGTAGCCGTCGGCGTAGATGAAGACCTCGGGGACGGCGCCGAGTAGGTTAGCGCCAAGCTCTACGGCTAAGGCGTCGTCAACGAGGATGGAAAATACCGCCGATTCAGACAGGGTGAAGCCGCAGTTTTCTCCGAAAGGGCGGCACGCCCGGCGATGATCTGGGGTGTTCGCCCCGTCAAGTCGCATGAGCGCTTCGTCTTCCGCCAGGGCCCCCATGGTGCGGTAGCCCTCTATGATCTCCGGGAGGATGGGGGCTTCCGCGCCGCCCACGAGCACCACTCGCCGGCGGCCGGAGCGGATGTCGTCTACGCCTTGGCGGAGGTTGTACAGATAGGTGGCGCAGGCGCCGATGTTGGCGCCGGTGCTACCGGCGCTGCCGAGCACGTAGGCATTGACGAAGTCGGCGGGCATTTGGGGAAGCCCTAGGGGGACCTGCTTGGAGCTCACCCGCTTGCCCATGAGGGCTGCCTGCATCAAGCCGCCATTGCCGTTTTGGTCAAGCTGGGTCATGGCCGAGCTGGCATAAACGGCAATTTCGTCCGGAGCTACGGCCTGGCGAAGCGTTTCCCAGCTGAGCCCAGCGCTGCCTAGGGCGTCGGAAGCCGCAAAAATGGTCATGGCGAGGCCCCGGGGATGGCTCCGGGAGGCGTAGAGCTTCTCGGGGTCAAAGCCCGTGGGGAGCTGGCCAGCAACCTGCACTCGGGATTGCCGAGTTTCGGGAATAAATGCTGCAAGCCCTTCGCTGCACTGGACCTCGACCGTATCGTCGTCCACGGCGCGGATCGCCCAGCCCGCAGGCACCGTGTCTGGCAGCTGGCGCTTGCGCAGGCGGAAGGTAAGGGGTGCGTCGCTGGCCCCGGTGAGATTCACTGCGCGGTGCTGGGGGATGGCGTCGACATTCATGTGCCGGCTTTCGATGCGACGGACCAAGGTGTGGTTCCGGAGGTAGGCTTGGTGCTCCGGGGTAGCGGGTTCGCCCATGAGGGTGGCGAGGGCTTTCCAGGTTTGAGCGGCTTTTTCCTGTGGGAGCGCATCGATCACCATGCGCCGGTAAGCGTGATGGCCGGAGATTCGGCCCGCGGGGTTTACCCCGCCCGCGGCAATAAGTACCGGTAGTCGCAAGGTCGCCTCTCCTCAACCCGGATAGCTAGCACGAGAGTTTAGCTTCGGCGCAGACGGAGGCGCCAGCGCTGAAGACCCTTTTCGGTGCAGTTGAAAATTGGGTCTAGAGCAGTTCCACGGCCAGCGCCGTGGCTTCCCCGCCGCCAATGCAAAGCGATGCTATACCCCGCGTGCCTCCGGTGCGGCGAAGGGCATGGAGCAGGGTGACCACGATGCGTGCTCCAGAGGCCCCGATGGGGTGGCCTAGGGCGCAGGCGCCACCGTGAATGTTGACCTTCGCTTCGTCGAGACCCAGCCCATCAATGGCCAGCATGGCCACCATGGCGAAGGCCTCGTTGATTTCAAAGAGATCCACGCTGGCGAGATCCCAGCCCGCGCGCTCAGCTACGCTTTTAATGGCGCCGAGGGGTGCGGTGGTAAAGGTTTCCGGCGTCTGGGCGTGGCTTGCGTGGGCCACGATGCGCGCTAGAGGGGTGACGCCGGCGGCTTCCGCTTCCCCCGCGGTCGTGAGCACCAGCGCCGCCGCGCCGTCAGAAATTGAGCTCGAGTTGGCCGCGGTAATGGTGCCGTCGGCCTTGAAGGCGGGCTTCAAGGTGGGGATCTTTTCCGGCTTGCCGCGCAGGGGCTGCTCGTCTTCCGTAATCGTCACCGGACCGCCGCGGGTGTCGAAGGTGAGGGGGACGATCTCTGCGTCAAAGGCGCCGCTGCCCTGGGCCGCCCGGGCCCGCTCAAGGGACTGAATCGCGTAGCGATCCATGGCGTCCCGGGTGAGCTGATGCGCATTCGCCGTTTCCTGAGCGAAGCTGCCCATGGCACGGCCCGTGTAGGCGTCTTCGAGCCCATCTAGGAACATCGTGTCGTAGACCTTATCGTGGCCCATGCGCAGGCCGCCGCGGGCCTGCGGCAGCAGATAGGGCGCACCGGTCATGCTTTCCATGCCACCGGCGACCACCCAGCTTTGACTTCCGGCCTTGAGGCTATCGTGGGCCACCATGAGGGTTTTCATGCCGCTGCCGCACACCTTATTGAGGGTGACGGCGCCGCAGTGCTCGCCGAGCCCAGCGCCCCGGCCTACCTGCCTTGCCGGTGCCTGCTTGAGGCCCGCGGGGAGCACGCAGCCCATGAGGATTTCGCTGATGGCCTCTGGCGCCACCCCCGCATCGGCCACCGCCCCCTTTACCGCGCTGACCCCAAGGGCCACGGCGCTCTGGCTGGAAAGGCTGCCCTGGAAGGCGCCCATGGGCGTGCGGCGGGCGCCAGCAATCACAACCTCGTTGGCATTCATGGTGTTCCCCTCAAGCTCAAGCGAAAGAAGGCGAGTTTAGCAGCCTCGGACACCCCCTGGCGCGGATCGTGGACAAAGGCCCCGGCCCCGGCGACACTTCCTGCAGACGGGGTACACCGTCCTTTTTTCCTGTGCACCGAAGGAGAGCAGCATGTCCGAAGCAGCAGCGAAGGCCCTGAGCCTATTCCAAGGGGTCGTGGGTAAGCCCGATGCCCCGAGCGAGTGGCTCGAAGTGGATCAGGACCGCATCAATCTTTTCGCCGACGCCACCCTGGACCATCAGTTCATCCACATCGATCCGGTGAAGAGCGCGGAGCTGTCTCCCTACAAGGTGACCATCGCCCATGGCTTCCTGACCCTGTCCCTCCTGCCCTTCCTCACCGCCAAGATTCCGGCGCAGGTGCCCGCGGCTTACGAAGGGACTGTTATGGGGGTGAACTACGGCCTGGATAAGGTTCGTTTCCCGAATCCCGTGAAGGTGAACGCAAAGGTGCGCGCCCATCGGGAGCTTATGGAAGTCACGCAGGTGGCGCCGAATACGCTGCAGTTGAAGAACAAGATCACCATCGAGATCGATGGGGAGAGCAAGCCCGGCTGCGTAGCCGAGTTCCTGACCCGGGTGATCTACGCCTAGGCGTTATTGCTCTAAAAAGCGCGGTATGAGCTCTGCGAAGTTGCAGGGTTTATGCCGCGCATCGAGTTGAGCTTTCAAGATACCTTCCCAGCCGGTCCTACAGGCCCCCTGCGAGCCCGGCAGGCAGAAAATCATCGTTCCGTTCGCAATACCTGCCACGGCGCGGGATTGGATCGTAGACGGCCCGATCTCATCAAAGGACTTCATCCGAAACAGTTCCCCAAAGCCCTCGATCTGCTTATCGAAGAGCGGGGTAAGCGCCTCCGGCGTGCTGTCCCGCCCCGTAAAGCCCGTGCCCCCGGTGGTGAGCACCACATCAACCTCCGGGTCGGCAATCCAGGCGGACACCTGGGCGCGCATGGCGTAGCGGTCGTCGGGGCAGAGGCTTCGCGCGGCCAGCGCATGCCCCGCCTCCAAGAGGGCACCCTCGAGGTAGGCGCCGGAGCGGTCCTCGCTGATCGTTCGGGTGTCGGAGAGCGTTAACACTGCCACGCGGAGGGGCAAGAATTCCGTTGCCATGGTGCCGTTCCTTTGGGTTTGCATCGCTTGCGGGACCGTCGCATGCTCCGGTCCTAGACCAAAAGAGTATAGCCCTTGGGGAGGCATCATGAGCGCAGCACAGGATCAAGCAGCAACAGCAGACACCAGTGGCGTATTGGGCGGCTCCCGGTTGACCCAGCCGACCTTTTCCTCGCCAGCGGAAGAGCGTGCCCATCTGAAGGTGCGCCTCTCGGCGGCATTTCGCCTTTTTGCCTTTTACGGTTTCGATGAGGGGGCCGCAGGGCACATCACGGCCCGGGATCCGGAGCGCCCGGATCATTTCTGGGTGAACCCCTTTGGCCGCCACTTCGCCTGCCTTACCCCGAAGGATCTCCTTCTGGTAAATCACGGGGGCGAGGTGGTCGAAGGGGAAGGGTTGGTAAATCAGGCGGCCTTTGCCATCCATTCTCGGCTCCACGCCGCCCGCCCGGACGTGTTGGCGGCGGCCCATTCCCATTCCATCTACGGTAAGGCGCTGGCGGCTATCGACACGCCGCTTCTTCCCTTCTGTCAGGACGCCTGCGCCTTCTTCGAGGATCACGTGATTCACGAGGCCTACAGTGGTGTAGTCCTCGATACGAAGGAAGGCGACGGCATTGCCGAGTCCTTGGGGTCGAAGAAGGCTGCCATTCTTAAGAACCATGGCCTCCTGACCGTCGGCTCCACGGTGGACGCCGCCGCCTGGTGGTACATCGCTATGGAGCGCTGCGCCCAGGCCCAGCTGGCGGCCATGGCCGCCGGAGAGGTCGTGAGCCTGCCTCCGGAGGTCGCGCGGCACACCCGGGGCCAGGTGGGTTCGGAGACTGCCGGCTGGTTCAGCTTCCAGCCCCTCTTTGAGATGATTTCGGCTCGGGAGCCTGAGCTCCTCGGCTAGCTTCACCCGAAGAGGCTGGATTCGGTTTGCCTGCCCTCCAGGACCCCTTTAACATTCGCGGGTTTTGGGTGGCCCGCAGGGCGGAGAGCCCATTGGATTAACGTGCAAACCGGGCAAGCAAAACAACGCGTCCCGCTCGGGGCAAGGGGATAGCCAGCTATGGCGCAGTCGGAAGATCGTGTGGACCAGCTGTTCTTGACCGCAGAAAAACTGGCGAAGGACTTCTCCCTTGCCAGTGAGAAGGACAAGGCGCAGGTGCAGGATCACGTGAAGGGCCTGCTGGCGGAAGACGTTGTGCGACGTCAGTGCGAGGCCATAAGCGAACTCGACATTGACAGCTATATCGAGCGTTGTGTCGCCCCAGCGGAGGCGCCGGGGCGGATGAGCGCCAAGAGCCTCATTCCTCGCCTTGGCTCCCGGGTCACGCTGGTGGAAGAGGATGGCCCCTTCTACAGCGCCGTGGTCACCATGGCTTTCCCCCAGGGTACGCGGGAAGTGGGCTTTATTGCCCAGGACCGGAGTGTTGCGAATGGGGTTTGGATGCCGCGCCATCACCTGGCCGCGGCGCGGCGCCTCGAAATGTGGTCGAAGCGCAACATGCCCGTGGTGAGCTTTATGGATACCCCGGGGGCGGACGCGGGGGCGGAGGCTAACGCGGAAAATCAGGCCCACTCCATTTCTCGCCTCATTGCCGAGATGTGCAACGTCGACGTGCCGACGGTGGGGATCATTCTGGGTATCGGCTATTCCGGCGGAGCCATTCCCCTAGCAGCCTCCAATCTCATCTTGGCCGTCCGCGATGCCGTCTTTAACACCATTCAGCCGAAGGGCCTGGCGAACATTGCTCGGAAGTACAATCTCTCCTGGCAGGAGTGCGCGAAGCTCGTGGGGGTGTCTTCCTACGATCTTTACGCCCAGGGCAATATTGACGGCATCATTGATTACGTTCCCGGGGAAGACGACGCGCAGCTGGAGAAGCTCCGAGCGTCCATTGTTACCGGCGTCGAATTCATTGAGAACAAGACCCGGGCCTTCGTTGCGGAAAATCCCTACATCATCGATCACTATCGGCGAAACCTTGATCGGTACCTAAACCCCTCGGCGCGCCTGCACGCCAACGAATCTACGGCGGCCCTGTCCCTCGCGACGGCCCCAACGGAATTCAGCAACGTCTTTGGGGTGGCCTATCGCTACCTGCGCTACCTTGGCGTTCGTAAGCGCATCCGTTCCACGACCACCAAGCAATATGGCCGCCTCGCGGAGGCCGAGGTGCCCAAGGGGGAGCTGGCTCAGCGCTCAGACCGGGAGCGGCGCCGGGCGTTCCTCTCCTGGTTCCAGGATCCGGAGAAGCTGGTCTACGACGATGGCTTGGCGCGGGCTTGGAAGAACTATCAGGAAAAGAAGCAGGCGGTGCACGATGAGCGTGGTCGCCTTGCCCAGCTGATCTTCGGGGAGCCGAAGAAGAACTACGAGGACGCCCGGGCGGCGCTTCTTAGCACGGTCCTCGCATATCTTTACAACCGTTGGAAGAACGAGGCGCGGGGCAATCTAGAAGCGCTTATGGCTCAGCTTGCCGATCCCGCCGCCACGCGCCAGCTTCTCCGGGTGGCCGATCTTCCTCGGGCGCGGGACCTTTTGGTTAGCCTGCGCAGCGATGATGGTGAGGTGGCGCGCTACCTGCGGGAGCACTTCTCCTTTGATGCCCGCAAGCTGCTTTCCAAGCGGGGCCTCGCCGATAAGTCCGACGGCTACCTTCAGAGCGCCCTTGCGGCGGAACTGAACGTCTTTCTTCAGGGCGTGAACCCCTTTGCGGACGACGCGCTGCCCCTGTCCGTGCTGCCGGAGGCGTTGCGGGATGAAAGCCTAAGAACCGCAGCGCCTGGGTCAGCGCCGCTTCTTGCGGCTCTCCGGGGTATGCTGGCCGCGGCCTTTGAAGGCTCCCTTCAGGCCCGGGGCCCAGCGGGGGTGCCCGTGGGTATCTCTGATCTCACCCTTCTAGACGTGCTTCTGACCGAAGAGCTCCGGGAGGACTTCATTGCCGAGGGTAAGAACCTCCTGCTTTTCGACGCCCTGTACGACGCGGTGCTTCAAAACCTCGATCTTGTTGCGGAAGAGGCCAATGAAAAGCGCGCGCTGTCCTACGATTCCATGGCCGCGCTGATGGATCGGGCGCTCAAGGGCGCTGCGGCGCAGCTTCGGATGGGCGACAGCGCAGGACTCGCGGATGTTCACTTTGCCTGGCTGGAAAAGATGGAGCAGCACGGGCGTCGTGGCGCTTTTCTACGCACTGTGGAAGAGTGGAAGAAGGCTAGCTTCCCCCATCTGTCGGACACCCTCTTAGTCGTCGTGACCTTCCTCTTCGATCGCCTGATTCCCGTTTATGGGGCCAGCGTGAAGGATGGTCGGCGCTACGACGGTCGCATTGCGCCGCAGAATATCGGGCGCCGGAAGGATTTCTGGTATCGCCTCACCCTGGCCTATCGGGACCTTCTCATCCAGGAGGTGCTGAGCCAAGACAAGCGGAAAAAGAATACGACGCCGGAGGCCTTCGTCGACCGCTATTTCCATAGCTTTACGCCGCTGCACAACGACCGGCTGTCTTCTGATCCAGTGCGTTTCCCTGGCTTTCGTGTCTCAATCGAGCAGGCGCTGGAAGGCGAGCAGATTCCCTGTGGCATCGTAACCGGGCTCGGGGAATTCAAAGGTGAGGGCGGCCCCCTTCGCTGCGGGGTCGTGATTTCCAATGTTGCTTTCCAGGCAGGCTCCTTCGATATGGCCAGCGCCGAGAAGTTCTGCGAGTTGCTGGTGACCTGCGCGGAGCAGCGCCTGCCTGTGCTCTGCTTTATTTCCTCCGGGGGCATGCAGACCAAGGAGGGGGCCGGCGCGCTGTTCTCGATGGCTGCGGTGAACGATCGAATTACGCGCTTCGTCCGAGACATCGACCTGCCCGTGGTGGTCTTCGGCTTCGGCGACTGCACCGGCGGGGCGCAGGCGAGCTTCGTGACCCATCCCTTGGTGCAAACCTACTACTTCTCCGGCACGAACATGCCCTTCGCCGGGCAGATTGTGGTGCCCTCGAATCTACCGAGCCACTGCACGCTATCGAATTACCTTTCTCGAACCTCCGGCGCCATGCAGGGGCTCGTACGTCATCCCTTCTCGGAAGGGCTCGACGGGGCTCTTGCGGCCATCGATCCCGATATCCCCGTGCCTACCGATTCCGTGGAGGGAGTGGTGGCTCGGGTCATGGCAGGCATTTACGTCGACGACTCCGCGACGGTCGCTGAGGAGGTGGTTGCTGCTGCTGGTTCCGGAGAACCCACGCCGGTGAAGCGCACGCTGATTCACGCTCGTGGCTGCACTGCGGCCAAGCTGGTACGCGTGGCCCGGGCCGAGGGTATCGAAGTGGTCCTCGTGCAGTCCGACCCGGACATGGAGTCCCCGGCTGCGGACATGCTGGGGCCGAAGGATCGGCTCGTGTGCATTGGCGGCAACACGCCGGATGAAAGCTATCTCAATGGCCTGTCCGTAGTGCGGGTAGCCGAGCTCGAGAAGGTCGATTCGCTCCATCCGGGCATTGGCTTTTTGTCCGAGAACGCCCAATTCGCTGAGCTGTGCCGGAATCACGGCATCAACTTCATTGGGCCACCGGTGACGTCCATGGAGACCATGGGGAATAAGTCCAATGCCATCAGCACGGCACGGAGCCTTGGCGTTCCCGTGGTGCCTGGATCCTACGGTATCCTGACCAGCGTCGAGCGCGCGGCTCAGGTGGCGGAAGACATCGGCTACCCCGTGCTCATCAAGGCCGTGCACGGCGGTGGGGGGAAGGGCATTCAGGTGGTGGAAAGCCCCGAGGCCTTCCACGATCTCTTCCACCAGGTTCAAGCGGAGGCTCGGAACGCCTTTGGCAACGGCGATGTGTACCTGGAGAAATTTGTCACCTCCATGCGCCATATCGAAGCCCAGTTGCTCCGGGATCATCACGGCAATGCCTTCGTTCTGGGCATTCGCGACTGCTCCGTGCAGCGAGACAAGCAGAAAGTGGTGGAGGAATCGGGCTCAACGGCCCTGACGCCGGCGCTTGAGGCCCAGGTTCGAGAAAGCACGCTTGCTCTGGCCCATGAGGTGGACTACGTGGGCGCGGGCACGGTGGAGTTCATCCTCGACGTAGTGAATGACGCCGTGTACTTCATGGAGATGAACACGCGCCTCCAGGTAGAGCACCCGGTTACGGAAAAGGTTTGTGGCGTTGATATCGTCGCTGAGCAGTTCCGGGTGGCGGGCGGCGCATCGATCAAGGATCTCACCCCCGGCAGCAATGGCTACTCCATCGAGGTGCGGTTGAACGCCGAGAAGGTCACGAAGGTTGGCGATAAGCTGGTGTTCCGCCCCGACCCCGGGGAAATATCGGAATGGGTGATGCCGGAGAACGAGGCCATCGACATTATCGCTGCCGGTGGTCCGGGCAAAGTCATCTCCCCCTTCTACGACTCCATGGTTGCCCAGATCATCATTCACGGGACCGATCGCCGAGACGCTGCGGGCAAGCTGGCGGCCTATCTCGATTCGGTGCGAGTGAAGGGGATTTGCACGAATCTGGCGCTGCTGAGGAAAATTCTCCGGGACGAGGTTTTCCTCTCGGGCGACTATGACACCAGCTATTTGCCGAACTTCTTGGCAACTCTCGATGCTGATGCGCTGATCGAGGAGATCGAGAAGGAAGCAGGCAAGGATAGCAGTGTCGTCTCCTTGGAAGCCCTCGCCATCGAAGGGAGCGACGAGCTCAAGGTGCTGTCCCCCTCCACGGGGATTTTCTACATCACGCCCTCCCCGTCTGAGCCCGAGTACGTAGCGGTTGGGGAAGAGGTCTCCGTGGGTAAAACCCTATGCCAGCTCGAGGCGATGAAGATCTTCTCCCCCCTGACTCTGGCCAGCTTTAACCAGGCAGAGCAGGCGCTCTACCCCGAGGAACAGCGCTACGTGGTGACCCGCATCAACATTGCGAATGGTCAGCAGGTTAACGCGGGCGACCTCCTCTTTGTGGTGAAGCCCAAACCGGCCCTTGAATCGGCGGCGTAAAAAAAGGCCCCTCGGGGCCCTTTTCTTTTGGTTTGCGTTGGGCTGCGCCCCCTAGCGGGCGCCATCAAAGAATTCCTTGAAGCCCGCTGGGGCATAGGGGCCGACGACGATTTGCTCAAAAACGCCGATGCCTGCTCGTTGCCCATCGCTGGCGGTGACGATTTGCTGGGTGTGGAGATTCTCCCGGGCCAGTGGGTCTAGCTGCCGGGGGTCAAAGCGCTCATGTCCCGTGGTCAGCTCGCCTTTCCACATGCCCTGGCCCCACTCCGGATGGCCGTAGCCAAGGCCCTTCATCTGGAACTTCAAGCCGGGTGTGAGGGTGATGGAGCGAAGCTCTCCCTCCAGCGGGACGAGATCAATCTCCACGGCCTCGGCTAGACGGGTGCCCTTGTGGTAGCGGATACGATGGCGAGCCGTGGCCATGCGCGTTTCCCGGGCTTCCCCCTGCGCCGGGACCGCCTCTGCGTTTGGGTAAAGCGGCGCGGTGAGCCCCTCGCGCACGAGAGCCTCCCCCTCCGGGCCATCGAAGAAAATGGCGTGGCTGACGTGGTCTTCCCAAAAGAGGGGCGCCCACATGAAGGCGATACCCTTGGGCGTCACCGGGGCGCCACCGCCCTCGGGCTCGCCGACGGCGCGTACCCCCCAGGAGCGATCCTTCGTGCCCCGGGAAGATTCGGGATCGACGCGGATGTCGCCGTCGGGGGTATGGAGGATGCCTTCCCAGGTGCCAAACTGGTCAAAGCGCGTGGCGTCCATCACGGCCCGGGTGCCCTGGAATAGGGTCTGCCGCGCTTCCTGAATGCCCGCCGTGCGCGTGCAGAAGACGAGGTCGCAGGCCAGCCCAGAATCGTTGTCCTCGAGAATAATACGGGCTTTCCGAAGGGGTTCGATCACCTCAAGGCGCAGGGGGCCGACGCTCATGTCCGTGCGCTCGGCCGGCGCGCGGCGCGAGCCATAGAAGCAGTGCTGGAGCCCTCCTTCGGTCACCGTGGAGAAAGCGGCATCGAGAATGCCCCGATGGGGGTAGATGGCCATGCCAAAGCCGAAGTACCAGCTGCCGTCCTTCCCGTAGCCGTTAAACCAGGTGCGATCGTAGACGTTTCGATCGCTGGTGGCGGGATAGGCCAGGGGCAGGGGCGTTTGATGAATGGGGTAGTCGTCGAGCGCGTTCAGCATGGGGGGCCCTCTCCCTAGAGTGATGATCACACCATACCGGAGCCGGCCGCTGCTGGGGATCGGACCCTAGGCGGTGAGCAAGAGGAAGGCGCCGGAGCCCATGGCCACCAAGCCCAGGCCCCGCACCAGCATTCGGCTCCAGCGAAGAAAAGCCTCGTCGTTCCAGCGCTTAAGGAGCGCCGTGCCGCTTGCGGTCCCGAGGATAGCCGCCGGCCCCAGCGCTAGCAGGAGGGGCCAAGAGAGGACGGTGGGTTCGGCGCCCTGGGTGAGAAGCGGCCCGTAGACGCCGAGCTTAGCGCCGTGCCCTAGGCATTGGGCGAAGCCCTTTGTCGCGACGGTGGCTTCCCGCCCTCGAGATCCTCGAAGAAAGAAGCTGTCCAAGAGGGGGCCTGAGGCACCGGCGAACAGCTGCCCTCCCGTCACCAGAAGCCCCGCGGAAAAACCGTGCTTGGGCCGCTCAAAGCGTAGGGCAAGGCGCGCAGGAATGGCGAGGGCGAGAAAGGGGGTGGCGCCGAGAAGCAGCAGGAGGATGCCTCGGGAGGGGACCCAGGCCACCCATTGGACCAGGGCAACGGTCACCCCCACCCCCAGGGCATAGGCCGCCAGGCCCCGCCATTCCAGGGACCGCCAGAGCAGCGCAGCCCGGGCACCGTTGGCAACGCCCTGGGCGATGGCATGAATGACCATGGCTTCGGGGATGGGTAGGAGAAGGGCGAGGACGGCGATGAGCACCATACCCCCGGCCATACCGAAGACGCCCGATAGGGCTGCCGTGCTCGCAATGGCAAGGAGGATGAGCAGGGTCATGCTGCGCGACCTACCAGCTACCGGCGCCAGAGCATACACTGGCTAATTGTTTCTTTTTGGGAATAGTTCGAGTGATTGAAAATCTCGAAACGCTTGTGACGTTGTCGAAAACCGGCACCATGATGGAGGCAGCTACGGTGCTGAAGATCTCCCAGTCCGCGGTGAGTAAGCGGGTGGCGGCGCTAGAGCGGCAGTACGACCGGGCGCTGATTGAGCGTCGGGGTCGCCGGGTGGTGCTGACGGCCTATGGCACCCGCCTCGTGGAAAAGGTGACGCCGCTCATCACCGAGCTGCGCAGCGTTTTCATCGAGGAGCCCACGCTCCAGCGGGGCAAGATCATTCTTGGCGTCTCCGAAGCCATCCTAGCGAGCTGGGCGCCGGCACTTTTTGCCCGGGTGCGGGAGCGGCTGCCGGAGGTGGAGTTTGAGTTCCATGCCCAGCGTTCCCCCGTGGTATTGGATCGGATTCGTTCCGGGGAGTACATGGTGGGACTCTGCACGGGCTCAGCGGAGGCTGATTATGATCTGGTATCGGAAGTGCTCCGCCTGGAGCCCATGGTGCTTGTCCCCTCAGCGCTAAAACCCTTCACGCCGCCCACGGCCGGAGAACTGCCCGTGATCACCATTGAGTCCCGAAGCGGCGCCTGGGCCTCGATCGAGGAGGCCATGCGGCGCCTCAACATTCGGCGGGAAACCTCGCTGGAATCGTTCTTTTCCGTGGCCCAGATGGCGCTCGCGGGCTTCGGCCATGGGCTCATACCGCGAGGAGTTGCTCGAACCCTCGGCATTCCCCCGGAGCGATGTATTGAGCTCGGCGATCGGGGCCTCGCCCGCCCCGTGCGCTTCGTCGCGCGCAAATCCATGTTCCTTCGGCCTCTGGTGCAAAGCGTGTACGCGGCGCTCGCGGAGGAGGCCCAGCGCCTCGATCGGTAGCCAGATTTAAGGGGGCACGGCACACTGCGTTTTTGCCCCGGGAGGGATCGCCATGGCTTTGGTGCTGCATCACTACGAAGGATCGCTGTTCTCCGAAAAAATCCGCCTGATGCTGGGGTATTACGGCCTTTCCTGGGAGAGCGTCGAGATCTCGCCGATCATGCCGCGGCCGGCGCTCATGCCCCTCACCGGGGGCTATCGCCGAACCCCGGTGCTTCAGGACGGTGCCGATATTTTCTGCGACACCCACGCCATCAGCGAATATCTCGACGTGCTCTGTCCAGAGAAGGCCCTGGCGCCCCGGCCCCTTGCGCATGCATCACGGAGCCTCGCGGAGCGCGCCGATACCCACCTCTTTCAGGTGGTGGTGGCCCTGTGCTTCCAACCTGCGGCGGTGGCGCCCATGATGGCGGCGCTGGGGCCCGAAATGGCGGAAAAGTTTGCGGCGGATCGGGCCGAGCTGTCCGGAGGCCGGGGATCGATCGCTTCCCTAGCGCCCAGCGCGGCGGAGGCGGCGCTGCAAGCGACCCTGGTGCCCCTGGAGGGGCAGCTGGTCCACAGTCCCTTTCTTTTGGGGGATGCCCCCACCATCGCGGACTTTTCCGTTTATCACTGTTTGTGGCTCCTTGCGCGCAATCCCGTGGTATCGCCCCTTCTGGCCCCCTTTGAGGCGGTGGGGGCTTGGATGGCTCGGTTGGCGGCCTTCGGCCATGGCCCTTGGGCACCGCGATCTGCCGATGAGGCCCTCGCCGTAGGACGGGAGGCCGAGCCTCAAGCGCTGCCTCCGGCCTGGGCTGGGGCTGCCTCGGTGGAGGCCGGGGGCCCGGCGCTGGGCAGCGCCGTGTCCGTGACACCGCTGGACTACGGCTGCATTCCCGTTACCGGCACCTTGGCCTACGCGACTGATCAGCTCTGTGGCGTCGATCGGATAGACGCCCAGGCCGGGCGCCTGCGGGTTCACTTCCCTCGGGTGGGCTTTGAACTTAAGGCAGAGGGCTAGGGGGCGGCGCGTCGTTTAGGGCCCAGTCGTAGCGAAAGGTGAGGGGGCCTTCGTAGGCGCGAAGGGATGGCCCTAGCGTTTCCGGGGCGGCCGAGGCGAGATAGGCGAGCAGCGCTTCCCGTCCTCGCGGGAAATCATCCCCGTACCAATCAAAAAGGCTTGAGAGCGTAAGAACCCCGCCCTCGAGGGCGACCCCCCGGGGGTGCGCCAGATAGGCTTTGAGGGCCCCCTGAAGATCGGCCTCGAGGCGGTCCCCGGTGAAGGGCTGGGGCAGAAGGTTGGGGCACCCTAGGGAGGCGCAGTTCAGGGCAAAGTGCACCCGGGGCTCGGCAAAGAGGGGGCGCAGAATGCGATGCTCAATGGCATTCAGGGAGAGGGCGGCCCCCTGTACCGTGATGAGGTCCTCATCCCAGGGTCCAAAGCTCCAGGGCCAACGTTTGAGCTCCAGAATGCTGCTAACGGGATAGGCCTTCAGCACCCGCATCACCGTCAGCGCGTTGTACAGATTTGCCCAGTAGGCAAATTGCTCGTCCCGGGCCAGGCCCGGCGGACCCCGCTGGGCCTCCGCTTCCACCCAGGCCTCAAGCGCGGCCCGGTCTTCTGCGGTTACCGCACCATAGCGGAGGCGGTGGATGCCGTCCGCGGTGTCCGTTACCAGGTAGCGCTCTAGGAAGTGCGCGTAGAAGGGACTCGCTGGGCTCACGCCGCCGGCCAGCGCGGCTTGGGTCGCCGGGGCAAATTCCGCCAGGGGGGCGCCGTAGCCCAGTACTGCGGCAAGGGCGGCGCCGGGGAGGAGAGTAAGTAGGGTAGCGAGGGTGGTCGATCTAAGGCTTGGCATGGGAAGGCTGCTCAAGGTTGGGGGTCCAGAGGGGGTTGAGATCCTTCGTGCTAGGGGCAGGCGTTACGCCGGCTAGGGTGAAGAACCCGCTTTCCTGGGTGGTTTCGCCCCAGGCCCTCCAGCAGGGCCCTTCCCCAGTGGCGAAGGCAAGCCACTGGCGCTGAAGGGAATCGGCCAGGGCCCAGCGCTCCGAGTCCGTGCCGGCAAAGCGTCGCACGGAAGGGTGCTCTAGCGTGCCGAACAGGTAGGGCACTTCCAAACCGTGGCTCGCACCCAGCTGGCCCTTGAGTGCGGGGGAGGGCGCGTCAAAGCGGTAGAGCCAGCAGTCGCCTTTCCCCTTGCCATGGCGCGCGTAGGCAGCGCCTCGGCGTAGTAGGGGCAGCTGGTAATACAGGTCCGTTTCCGCGGCCGCGAGCGTCTGCCAGGGCGGGAGCGGTCCGAGCTGCGATGCGTAGGCCGCCCAGAGGGCGCCCGCCTCCGGCGGCGCCGGAAGGGCTGAGCGTTTAAGGCCTGCGCGAAGGCGGCGGAGAGCGGCCTGCTCCTCGAGCCCCCGCTGAGCGAAGAGGAACAGGCGCTGCTCGTCTCCGTTGCACCCTAGGAGCAGGGGCAGCCCCCGCGCCGCTGCCCGGGTGATGCCGTCCTCCTCCGTCGTGCCGAGCCCCGCCTGGCCCTGCTGGGGCCGAAAGACCCCATGGCCGAGCGCCGGGCGTAGGGCTTCGTCGAGCGCTGCGCCGAGGCTCAGGAGCTTTTCTATGGGGAGGGCTTGCAGGGCAGGTAGGAGATTGAGGGTACCGAGCGTCGTTCTAAGCCACTGAGCGCAGCGATCCACGGCCGTTTCGTCTAGCCAGGGGCTAGTGGCCGCGGATTGAATCACCGCGCGCTCGAAGGTGCCGTCGCTCCCCGCGAGGGTCAGCTGCGCAAGAATGCTCATGCCCCCAGCGGATTCGCCGAGCAGGGTCGTTTGGCTCGGATTTCCGCCAAAGGCCTCGATGTTTGCTTTAACCCAGTGGAGCGCAGCTTGCTGATCGAGCAGCCCGAGATTTGCCGCTTCCAAAAGCGGAGGGAAGCCCAGGAGGCCTAGGCGATAGTTCAAGGTAACCACCACCACCTGGTGCTTTTCGACCAGCCGGGCGGCCTCATGAATGGGGTCCCGGGCGTCCCCATTGGTGAACCCTCCGCCGTAGATCCACACCCAGACGGGATGGGGCCCGGGGGTGCGCGGGGCTTGAATGTTCAGATGCAGACAGTCTTCGTCGATGGCCCCCACGGGGCGTAGGGCGAGGGCCTTGCCCGAGAGCTGAGGCGGCGCCGGGCGCGCCTGGATGGCCAGGTGCCGGCCTGGCAACAGGGGTTCGGGGGGCGACAAGCGTCGAGCGCCAACCGGGGGTTGGGCGAAGGGGATGCCAAGGAACTGGCGGCACGAAGACCTTTCCTGACCCTCGATCACCCCGGCGGGGCAGGTGATGCGAAGCCCCTGGACTGCTGCGCTCATGATCCTTCGCTGGCGCTTCGCTTGTGTCGCGGTTCGGCGTCGAGGCACCACCGAGCGAGGCTGTCGACCCAGCTTTGCTGCGCATTCAGGCACGGAATGAGCGTATAGCGCTCGCCGCCGGCGGCTTCGAAGGTTTCTTTCCCCTGCATACCGATTTCTTCAAGGGTTTCGAGGTTGTCGGCGACAAAGGCGGGGCACATCACGGCCAGCTTTTTGATTCCGCGCTTGGGCAACGCTTCAAGGACCTCGTCGGTGTAAGGCTCGATCCACTTAGCGCCCCCAAGGCGCGACTGGAATGCCACCTCCCAGCGGTCCGGGGGAAGGTTTAGGGCCTTCGCGAGGAGCTTAGAAGTCTCGTGGACCTGATGGCGATAGCAGGTCCCGTGGGCCGGTGAGGGCACCTCGCAGCAGTTTTCCACCTTTAGGCAATGCCCCCCCGTAGGATCGCACTTGCGCACCTGGCGTTCTGGGAGGCCGTGGTAGCTGAAAAGGAGGTGGTCGTCGGGCTGGAGATGGGTCCGGGCCGTTTCTTCGAGGGCTTCAATGTATTCGGGGTCGTCGTAGAAGGGTGGCTGCACCTCAAGTTCGAAGGGGTGGCCCAGCTCCGCGAGCACGCGTTCCGCTTCCACGACGGAGGTTTCCGTGGTGGACATGGCCCAGTGCGGATAGAGGGGCACGTAGCGCAGGGTTTTAATGCCCGTTTCCGCCAGCTCCTTGAGCACGCTTTCGATGGAGGGCGATCCATAGCGCATGGCCCAGCGCACGGGAATGGGGAGGGTTTTGTCCAGGGCCTCGGCCAGGGCTTCCGTGGTGACCTTCAGGGGCGAGCCCTCGGGGGTCCAGATGCTCTCGTACGCTTCGGCGCTCGCCTTCGGGCGCCGGGGCAGGATGATCGCAGAAACCAAAAACCGTCGAAGTGCCCAGGGTAAATCAACAACCCGCTCATCCATGAGGAATTCGTTCAGATAGCGCCGGACGTCGGGCACGGAAGGCGTGTCCGGAGAGCCGAGATTGACGAGAATTACGGCGCGCTCGCTCATGGCCTAAACCCTTGGCGGGTGACATTAAAAAAGGCCGGGGATAGTATCCGCCTCCGTCCTCAATGTCACACCTGCGGAGCCAGCTTGTGCCTGAAACGGTCATTGTCGACTACGATGCCGGAAACCTACGGAGCGTGCAGCGCGCCTGCGCGGAAGTGGGGCTCGCCGCACATATTTGTGCTGATCCGTCGCGCCTGCGTCGGGCAGACCGCATTATCTTTCCCGGGGTCGGGCAGGCGGGCAGCGCCATGGCCACCCTTAATCGCACTGGCCTCGGGGAAGCTCTGCGCCAACGGCTGGGCGAGGGGGTTCCGGTGCTGGGGATTTGCCTTGGATTACAAATATCCCTCGACCACTCGGAAGAAGGGGACACGCCGACCCTCGGCCTTCTGGCTGGGGAAACGCGTCGCTTTCAGTTCGCTGACCCCGCCCTGAAGGTGCCCCACATGGGTTGGAATACGCTAAGCCTTCGCCAGCCCCATCCCGTGCTTCAGGACCTGCGGGAGGACGATGCCTTCTACTTCGTCCACAGTTATTTCACCGTGCCCCGGGATCCCGCGGTGGTGCTGGCGGAAGTCACCTACGAGCAGCCCTTTTGCTGCGCCCTTGGGAAGGACAGCTACGTCGGGGTCCAGTTTCACACGGAGAAATCAGGACGGGCGGGGCTTGCCTTGCTCTCGCGCTTCGCCGCTTGGGACGGGGTTTTCGTCCCCGACGCAGGGGAGGCCGGCCGTGCTGACTAAGCGACTCATTGCCTGCCTTGATGTGCGCGACGGAAAGCTCGCGAAGAGCGTGAAGTTCGTGGACACGAAGGATATCGGCGATCCCGTGGCGAAGGCCCGGGAGTATTACGACGATGGTCTCGACGAGCTGGTGTTTTACGACATCACGGCTTCCAGCGATGAGCGGCGAATCATGCTCGACGTGGTGGAAGCGGTGGCGGCGGAGGTCTTTATTCCCCTTTCCGTGGGAGGCGGCGTGCGCACCTTGGCCGATGCCACTGACTTGCGCCTCGCCGGGGCAGAAAAGATCAACGTAAACTCGGCGGCGGTGCTGCGCCCCGAGCTTATCGACGAATGCGCCCACGCCCTTGGCAATCAAAACGTCGTGCTATCCATGGACGTGCTGCGGGTGGGAGCAAGCCCCGCCGTGCCCTCGGGCTATGAAATTGTCATTAACGGCGGGCGCCTGCGGACCGGGCGGGATGCCCTGGCCTGGGCCCTGGAGGGGGTCAAGCGGGGTGCAGGCGAGCTGGTGGTGAACTCTATAGATGCCGATGGCACTCGGGATGGCTATGAGCTCACCTTGACCCGGCTCCTCAGCGAGGCCGTACGCGTTCCGGTGATCGCATCCGGGGGCGCGGGCATTCCGGACCATCTTGTGGAAGCTCTGACGGAAGGGGCGGCGGATGCGGTGCTGGTGGCCTCCATGGTGCACTTCGGGGATTACCGCTGTTCCGAACTCAAGCAATCGCTCGCCGATGCAGGGCTCCCCATGAGGATGCGCTGGTGAGCGATCTGGAACGGCGGCTGACGGACCTTGAGGCGCGCTTCTCCTTTTTAGACGATGCGCTGGCAGAGACGGACCGTATCCTGGGGGAGCAGGCGGCCTTGCTTGAGGCCCTGCGAGAGGCGCTCCTAGAGCTTAGGGAAACGGCGCTCCAAGCCCCGGGCCCCGAGGGCCCTGAGCCTCCGCCTCCTCACTACTAAGGAGCACGGCATGAAAGCGATTTTGATTGAAGGGAGCGACCTACGCTGGGGAGAGGTGGCGACGCCTGAACCGGGTGTGGGCGAGGTGCGCATTCGGGTTCGGGCCTCCGCTGTTAACCGCGCGGATCTCGTGCAGCGCGCCGGCGCCTATGCGCCCCCCCGGGAGCCAGCTCCATTCTGGGGTTGGAGTGTGCCGGGGAGATTGATGCCGTCGGTCCCGAGGTGGCGAATTTTGCCGTGGGGGATGCGGTGTGTGCGCTCCTGGCCGGGGGAGGCTACGCGGAGGCGGTGGTGGTTCCCGCGGGGCAGGTGCGGCCCCTGCCGCCGGGGCTCGACATGACTGAAGCTGCGGCCATTCCCGAGGTGTTCGCCACGGCCTACCTGAATCTTTACATGGAAGGGGCTGCAACCCCGGGGGAGCGATTCCTCGTGCATGCTGGGGCCAGTGGCGTGGGCACGGCCGCCATTCAGCTCGGCCGGCTGTTTTCAAACCCCGTAGCCGTGACCCTTTCCGGCGCAGCGAAGGCCGAGCGGTGCATCGCCCTGGGCGCGGAGGCCGCCTTTGACCGGGGCGCGGAGGACTTCTGGGCTCAGATCGAGGCCTGGGCGGGTCCGCACGGGGTCGACGTGATTTTGGATCCCGTGGGTGGGGCTTATCTGGAAGGAAATATGAAGATCCTGGCCGTGGACGGTCGCCTGGTGATCATTGGCCTTATGGGCGGCGCGCAGGCGAACCTGGGCCTGGGCCTCATGATGGTGAAGCGCCAGCGAGTGATTGGTTCGACGCTGCGGGCGCGCACCGTGGCGGCGAAGGCCGCAGTGATGGACGCCCTTGAGCAGCGGCTTTGGCCTGCCTTCGGCAGCGGTGCGCTGAAGCCTGTTATCGAAACCACCTTTCCCATGGCCGAGGCTGAGGCTGCCCATCGCTTGATCGCAGAGAACGGTACGGTGGGAAAGGTTCTCCTCACCTTGGATTAATTCGCGCTAGATATTGACAAGCGGCGTAGAAGCGAGGATCGTGCGCACCTCCTCGAGCGAGGTGCAGGACGCAGTAAGTGTGCGGTGCGGCAGTCTCGATCAGAGGCGGGCCGCTTTTTTTTGCCCGCGTTCGGGGAAGAAGTTCCGGTAACGACCGGCCGCTGCGCGGCGGAACCGCGTTAGAAGAAGCAGTCGGTTAGTACGTGGCACGTAGCTCCGACTTGCACAACTTTAGGAGCGCGTCATGCGTACCCGTGGAACGGTAAAGTGGGGTAACGACCAAAAAGGCTTTGGATTCATTACCCCGGAAGATGGGAGCAAGGATCTCTTTGTGCATCACAGTGCGATTCAGTCTCAGGGTTTCCGTACCCTGGCTGAAGGCGCCCTCGTCGAGTTCGACGTGGTGCAAGGCCAGAAAGGCCCCGCTGCAGACAAGGTCACCACGCTCTAAGCGTAGCCTGGCTCAGCAGGAAAAATGGCCGCCTTCGGGCGGCCGTTTTTTTGCGCGGAATAAAGATCTAGAGCTGCGCCAGAGCCTCAAGCTGGGCTTGAAGCTTACCTAGGGCGTCCTGGGCTGCAGTGAGCTTCTCCCGTTCCTTTTCCACCACCTCCGCCGGGGCGCCGGAGACAAATCGCTCATTACCGAGCTTGCCTTCGATACGCTGGCACTCGCCTTGACGCTTTTCCACGGCCTTTTCGAGCCGAGCCCGTTCGGCCGCAGGGTCGATGAGCCCGGCGAGGGGTACGAGCACCTTGAGGCTGCCCACGAGGGCCAGGGCCGCCGGGGGCGGTTCGGTTCCTTCCGGCAAGCGCTCGATACCCTCAAGGCCGGCCAGCTGCTTGAGCAGCACCGCGTTCCGGGCCGCTCGGACGTCATCCTCCGCACTGCCATCGGCGAGGAGCACGGGCAGCTTCACCTTTCCGGTTAGATTCATCTCCCCCCGAATGGTGCGAAGGCCTTCGATCATGGCCTTCAGCCAGGTCAGCTCGGCTTCCGCGTTATGATTCACGGCGTCTCCGTCCCGCTGAGGGTAGGGGGCGGTCATGAGCGTGGGCCCCGGGAGGCCGAGCCGCGGTGCCACTGTGCGCCAAAGCGTTTCCGTGAGGAAGGGGATGATGGGGTGCATGAGGCGGAGTAAGGTTTCGAGTACCTCGAGGAGCGTTCTCCGGGCGGCGGCCTGAGCCTCGGGGGTGCCTTCCCGCAGCACGGGCTTGGTGAGCTCTAGGTACCAGTCGCAGTACTCGTGCCAGGTAAAGTCGTAAAGCTTCTGGGCCATCACATCAAAGCGGAAGGTTTCGAAGGCGAAGTGCACCTCGTCGATAAGGCCTTGGAGGCGAGAGCGAATCCAGCGATCGTCGAGGGAAAGCTCGCCGCGGTCCAGCTCGCCGCTTTCCGTATTGCTGAGCACGTAGCTTGCGGCGTTCCAGAGTTTGTTGCAGAAGTTTCGGTAGCCGGAAATACGCGCTAGGTCGAAGCGCACGTCTCGGCCCGTGGACGCCAGGGCGCAGAAGGTAAAGCGCAGGGCATCCGTGCCGAAGGCCGGAATGCCCTCGGGGAAGTCCCGGCGCGTAGCCTTCTCAATCTTCTTGGTCAGCTGCGGCTGCATCATCCCCGAGGTGCGCTTTTGCACCAGGGCTTCGAGCTCAATGCCGTCGATGAGGTCTAAGGGGTCCAAGCCATTGCCCTTCGACTTAGACATCTTCTGCCCCTCCGCATCCCGCACCAGGCCGTGGATGTAAACGGTTTTGAAGGGCACTTCACCGGTGAATTTCAGGGTCATCATGATCATTCGGGCGACCCAGAAGAAGATAATGTCATGCCCCGTTACCAGCACGTCCGTGGGGTGAAAGGTGCCTAGGGCCTCCGTGTCCTCAGGCCAGCCTAGGGTCCCAAAGGTCCAGAGGGCGGAGGAGAACCAGGTTTCGAGCACGTCTGGATCCTGGCGGAGGGCGACTTCTGGGCCAAGGCCATGGGCGTCTCGTACGGCCGCTTCGCTCTGGCCTACGTAGACCGTGCCCGCCTCGTCATACCAGGCAGGGATGCGGTGTCCCCACCAAAGCTGGCGGCTGATGCACCAGTCCTGAATGTCCCGCATCCAGGAGAAATAGACGTTTTCGTACTGCTTGGGCACAAAGCGGATGGCGCCGGTCTCCACGGCTTCGATGGCCGGTTTGGCCAGCGTTTCCATGGCGACGAACCACTGATCCGTGAGGTAGGGCTCGATGATCGACCCGGAGCGGTCGCCATGAGGAACCATGAGGGTGTGATCCTTCACCTCGTGAAGGAGTCCCTCGGCCTCGAAAGCTTCAAGGATGGCCTTTCGAGCGGCTTCCCGGCTCAGGCCGCGGAAGGCTTCCGGGGCGCTGTCGTTGATACGGGCGTCCTCGGTGAAAATATTGAGCAGGGGCAGATCATGGCGCTGGCCCACGGCGTAGTCGTTGAAGTCGTGGGCCGGGGTGATTTTCACGCAGCCCGTCCCGAAGGCAGGGTCGACGTAGTCGTCGGCGATAATCGGCAGGGACCGGCCCGTGAGGGGGAGGGTTACCCGGGCCCCAACGAGGTGCTGGTATCGAGGGTCCTCAGGGTGCACGGCTACCGCCGCGTCTCCCAGAAGCGTCTCCGGTCGGGTGGTGGCCACCACTAGGTAAGACGCGCCGTCGGCGCTCTGTGCTCCGTCCTCTAGGGGATAGCGCAAATGCCAAAGCGATCCCTTCTCTTCGCGGTTTTCCACCTCAAGATCAGAGAGGGCCGTTTTTAGGACCGGATCCCAATTCACGAGCCGCTTGCCTCGGTAGATCAGACCTTCCTCGTAGAGTCGAAGGAAGACTTCCTGCACCGCGGCGGAGAAGCCCGGGTCCATGGTGAAACGCTCCCGGCTCCAGTCCACGGAAGCACCCATGCGCCTAAGCTGCTGGGTGATCTGCCCGCCGGAACTTTCCTTCCATTCCCAGACCCGCTCGACGAAGGCTTCCCGGCCCAGCTCGGCACGGGATTCCTGGGTGGCCTCGAGCTGGCGCTCCACCACCATCTGGGTGGCGATGCCGGCATGATCGCAGCCCACCTGCCATAGGGTGTTATGGCCGGCCATGCGCTGGTAGCGCACGAGCGCATCCATGAGCGTGTCTTGGAAGGCATGGCCCATGTGAAGGCTGCCGGTCACGTTCGGCGGCGGGATCATAATGCAGTAGGGCTTGCCGACACCGCTGGGGGCGAAGTAGCCGGCCTGTTCCCAGTGGGCGTAGAGATCGGCTTCCAGGGCCTCGGGCTGGTAGGTCTTTTCCATGGACGTGGAGCTTCCCGGCGAAGGCGCAATAAAGCCGCGAATGCTACCGCAAAGCGGGCCGGGACGTTACGCCTCCCGGTCCCCTAGGTCGTGGTGGTGCAGGGGGTAGCCCCGTTCCCGGTAATAGCGGTAGTGGGCCCGCCCCGCTTGGCGCACCGCGTCGTCCTGGCAAATGATTTCAGCGACCCGGTCGAAGGCGGCGAAATGGTCGCTGCGCTCAAGGCGGAGGTTGATCAGCCACTCATGCACGGGGAAGGGGGCAGTGCCAAGGGCGTTTAGCTCGCTTTCCAGCGCCAGCAGGATAGGCGCCGCGCCAGCCTCTGGCGCCCGTAGGGAGGCGGAGGGCATGAAAGCGCCCGGAAGCCCCCAGAGCTGCTCGGCCAGTCGGCCTCGGGCGGCTTCGTCGTCGCATAGCAGCAGGGCCCGCTGCCCCGCCCGAACGGCCTTCGCCGCCAGCCGGGCGGCGAACTGTTCCCGGGCGTCGAGGCGTAGCGCCGGTAAGACGTAAAAGTCGATGCGGGTCACGAGCGCGGTCCCTGGCCTCGAGCCCTTAGGCGCACTGTGCCTCGAGGTAGCGCATGAGAAGGCGCACGGGGCGCCCCGTGGCGCCCTTGTCGGCGCCGGTGCGCCAAGCCGAACCGGCGATGTCGAGGTGCGCCCAGGGATAGGCCTTGGTAAAGCGCGCGAGGAAGCAGGCGGCGGTGACGCTGCCCGCTTCCCGGCCGCCGATATTCGCCATATCGGCGAAGTTGGATTTCAGCTGCTTTTGGTAGGCCTCCCAGAGGGGCATGCGCCAGGCGCGGTCGCCGGAGCCTTCCCCGGCCTCAAGAAGCGCGGAGGCGAGGTCGTCATTGTTGGCGTAGAGCGCCGTGGCGGGGCTGCCCAGAGCGACGACAGCGGCCCCGGTGAGGGTGGCGATATCCACCACGGATGCAGGCTTAAAGCGCTCGGCATAGGTAAGGGCGTCGCATAGCACGAGCCTGCCTTCGGCGTCCGTGTTCAGGATTTCCACCGTTTGCCCGCTCAGGGTTTTGACGATGTCCCCGGGGCGCGTGGCCACTCCCGAGGGCATATTCTCGGCGGCGGCAATGACGCCTATGACGTTCACGGGGAGCTTCGCTTCGGCTACGGCGGTGAGCGTGCCGAGGACGCTCGCGGCGCCGCACATGTCGTACTTCATTTCATCCATGGCGGGGCCGGGCTTTAGGCTTATGCCGCCCGTGTCGAAGGTGATGCCCTTGCCGACGAGCACGTGGGGCGCAGCGCTCCGGGCGCCGCCGCTGTAGCGAAGCACGATTAGCTTCCCGGGCTGCGCCGAGCCCGCGGAGACCGCGAGGAAGGCGCCCATGCCCAGGCGCTTCATCTCTGCTTCCGACAATACCTCTACCTTAACGGTACCGTGGGCCCTGGCAATGCGTTGCGCTTCCTTAGCAAGGTAGGTGGGATGGCAAACGTTTCCGGGCTCGTCCCCAAGGGTACGGGTCAGGTCGATGCCCCGAGCGAGGGCCTGGGCCCGGGTGAGGGCTTTCTGCTGTGCAGCGCCTGCCCGACCGCTTTGCAGCAGCGTAAGGCTTGCCGCGGCTACGGGCTTCGCCGCCTTCAAATAGCGATGAAAACGATAGCGTGCATAGTGCGCGGCGAGCACCGTTTCCTCCGTAATCGCGGCGGGGTCAAAGCCCGCTGCGGTGCCGTCGCTGAGCAGGCACGCCAGGGATTTCGCGGGACCTTTGCAGGCGGCGCTAAAGGCCGCGGCGAGTCCTTCCCGCAGCCCTTCCACAGCGCCGTCTTCACCGCACTGAAAGAGGAGCACCCGGGAGGCCTTCAGACCCCCGGCGATCGGCAGCAGAAGCGTAGCTCCGGCGCTGGTGCCGAGATCCCCCTGGGTGAGGCAGCGGCCAGCGAGGCCGCCCAGGGCCGCATCAAGATCGAGGGCCCGGCCCTTGAGGGCCGCGCCGAAGACGGGAACCAAGAGGAGGTCGCAGGCGTGCTTCGCCGGATCGCCAGATTTGATCGCGATTTTCATGGATTTGGCTTCTTCCGTGGTCGCTGGGAAAGGACCAGTCTAGCGGAGCCGGGCGAGGGAAGCAGCGTTACGGTGGGGTGTAGAGCACCACGCGCGTGCCCGAAGCGCGATCGCTCCAGCTGCGTTTCATGGGGTCGAGCAGCATCAGCCAGTAGCCGAGGCCGAAGGCGAGCAGGGAAGGGTAGGCCACGAGGTAGCGTTTGAGGGCCGCGAGCAGGGTGATGTTATGGCCGTCCGCGTCCTGCACCCGGAGGCGCCAGGCCTGCATGCCCAGGGTTCGCCCGTAGCGAACCCAAAAAAAGGCGAAGAAGACGAAGACTTCAATAAAGAGCACGCTCGATAGGAGCGGGCCGGTGACCGTTTGCATGCCTTCCAGGGAGGCTGTGGTGGCGTCCGGGGCGAGCTCCGGTCGGGGGGCAAAGAGATTGGCCAAGCCCGTAGTGGTGAGCACGATGGCCAGCACCAGGAGGCCGTCGTAGATCATGGCCATCAGGCGCCGAAGGAGGCCCGCGGGGGGCAATTCCTCAAAGTCCGGGGTCGAAGCAGGCACGGCTGGCGATGCTCCTTAAGGGGGATGATGGTGCCGGAGGTGGGACTTGAACCCACACCCCCTTGCGGGGACCGGATTTTGAATCCGGCGCGTCTACCAATTCCACCACTCCGGCGTGGGAGCGCGATCATACCTAGCTTCCATCCCTCCGCCAACGCGAAGTCTGGGCAGCACCACTGGACGGGAGCGTGCTGGCGGTGTCTCATGGCGCCCTGCTAAGGCGGCAGGAAACAAGGGAGAAGGGCCTTGAGGAACGGGGTGGCGTGGCACCTGGTGGGTGTAATCGGTCTCTGTGGTGTCCTGTGGGGCTGTGGCGGAGGCGGTGCCCTCGGGGAAAGCAACGATGGCCGCTTGGTCACGCGGAGCACGGTGGCGCTCCGGGGCACGGCAAGCCTTGGGGCTGAGCCCGCGCTGTCCGGCGGACAGTGCGTGGCTGTGACCCTCGAGGAGCAAGTGCAGCATACGGCCACCCTGGGCGGCGATGGCAGCTTTCTTCTTCTCGTTCCGCCGACCTTTGAAGGGCGTCTGCGCTGTGCCCTGTCCGCGGCCTCGGGTCTCTATCTCGAGCGCTATGTGGATTTAACCGGTGCGCAGGAGGGGGACGACCGGCTGGGGTTGGACCTGTCCCCTTTAAGCACGCTAGTGGCCCGAAAGTTGGTGTTCGATCGCTTGGATGGACGGCTTACGGCGCCTGCGGAGGCGGAAGGGCTCGCTTTGCTTGATGCGCCAGGGGCAGAGCTGGCCCGCCTGGCCGAGGGACTGGGCGCGGCCTTTCAGCTGCTTCGGGACGACGCCCTGACCGTGGATACGGAAGCGGTCATGCTTGATCTTTTCTTCGATGGAATCGCGGATCTTGAGCCTCTCTCGGAAAGGGCCGATGCCCTTGCGGCGGCACTGGCCGCCTCGGGCCCTCACGCTGAGGCCTTCCGCGCTACTTTCCCGCCCCTAGCCCTCACTCTGCTGCACCATGCCGGCGGGGCGTCGGCCTTGCTGGATGCGGGGGATCTATCCTCCGACCTTCAACCCGTGGGGGGAATCGGCCGCTTTGTCACGGCGCTCCGCGCGGCCCAGGCCGCCGCCCCGGGCGCCGTGCTGACGGTGAGTGCGGGCAATCAAATCGCCCCGGGGAAGGCGCTGGCCGTGAGCCTAGAAACGGGGGCGGAGTTCTATGACGTGCGGGCCGTGGAGCAGGTGGGCTATGACTTCATTGGCGTGGGGTCCCGGGACCTCTCCCTCTCGCCGTCCCTTTTTTCGGCGTTTGCGCTTAATCTGGACCCCACCGTTCCCGCGGTGAACTCCGTGATCGACGGTACCTTCGAGCAAAGCTGGCAGCGCCTGCGCTCGGAAGGGCGCCTGGCCAATGCGCTTCTTACCCGCGCGGCGGGGCGGCGCGTGCTGGTGCTGGGCGCCGTCGATCCAAACCTCGACCGGCGGACAGCAACACGCCAGCTGCGCTTTCCGGACCAGGACACGCTCGTGGCCACGCTCCAGGCACGCATCGATGAGGCGGCGCTGGCGGGAGCATCGGTGGTGCTGCTTCTCGTAGACCAGGGAAGCCTCGAAGCAGATCTGGCCCTTGGGGCTAGCCTCTCCGGCGTCGATGTGCTCCTGTCTGCAACGCCGGCGCTGCTGGCCTCCGAGAACGATCTTCTCGTGCCTGGGGATACGGTGGCTGGACCCTATCCCACCCTGGGGACGGACGCCGCCGGCGCACCCCTGGCCCTAGTGGCTACGGCCGATCGTTATCGCTATCTGGGGCGTTTCCAGGCCGAGCTGGACAGCTTTGGCGTTTTCACCCAGGCCCTGGCGCCCAGCGGTCCCCAGCGCATTCTTGGCGCCCCCGCGGAGGATGGCGTTGAGTCCGACAACACGTTGCAAACGACCGTGCTGGATCTGCTTGCGAGTGATCTTGCGGTGCTTGAGGAAACCACTGCGGCGACCCTTGGGGTCGCGTTGGATGGGAGCGCTGCAGCTCTGCGCGCCGGGGAAACGAATTTTGCGGATCTTGTGGCCGACGCCGCCTTCGCCGCAGCCCGGAGCACGGCCTTTAACGCCGGTGCGCCGTCGCCCCAGGTAGGGATACTGGACGCAGGGAGCCTAACCTCGGACGCCGTGCTTCCCGCGGGGGCGCTGACCCGGGGGGCGTTATTCGATTTGGTGTCCAGCGAACGCACCCTCGCTGTCTTCAACCAGGTGTCCGCGGTCTCCTTGAAGGCGCTGATGGAGCAGGGTCTCGCGGAGCCCGGCGGTGACGCTTTTCTCCAGCTATCGAATTTGGCGTTGGAGGCCGATCTGACCCAGCAGGCTCAGGTGCTGGCGGAAGACGGAACGGTGGCGACGGCTGGAGCACGGGTGCGCCGCCTGGCCACGCTTAGCGGGGTGGTGCTGGTGGAAGACGGAGCGATTCTCACCTCGGCGCCCGCGCTGAACGTGGCGGTGACCAATGCCCTCTTCGAGGGGCGCTATGGCCTGCGGCTTCCGGAGCTTGGCGGCGCTTTCGTGGGCGTCGATCTGCGGCAGGCGCTCGATAGCTTCCTGCTGAACAATCTTGCGGGACAGGTGGCCGCCGATAGCTACCCCGCCGAAGGGCTCGGCCGTATTACCTTGGTCAGTGCGGATTAATTGCTACACTCCGCGCCCCCGGGCCCGTAAGTCCGCTGGAGCGCGCCATGAAAACTTCCGATTTTGACTATGCTCTGCCGCCGGCGCTGATCGCTCAGCATCCCCCCACGGAGCGAGGCCAAAGCCGCTTGCTACACCTCCCGGGAGGCGCTGCACCCCTCGAGCACCGCCAGGTGGCGGCCTTGCCGGGCCTGCTTCGCACGGGCGACCTCCTCGTGTTTAACGATACCCGCGTCATTCCCGCCCGGGTGTTCGGCCGTAAGGCTACGGGGGGGCAGATCGAAGTGCTCCTCGAGCGCGCCGTCAGCAGCCATCGCGCGCTTGTGCAGGTCCGGGCATCGAAGGCCCCCAAGGCCGGCAGCGAGCTCTTCCTGGGGCCAGAAGCGCTCCCCGTTTCCGTTCGCGGCCGGCGGGAGGCCCTCTTTGAGCTGGCCTTCCCCGCGGAACAGGAGGTGTTGCCTTTCTTCGAGACCGTGGGGGAGATGCCCCTGCCGCCCTACATTGAACGATCGGCGACCCTTGAAGACCATTCGCGCTATCAAACGGTATATGCGCGGCACCCGGGGGCCGTCGCGGCGCCCACGGCGGGGCTCCACTTCACCGAAGCCCTTCTGGGGGAATTGGAAGCGGCGGGCGTTGGGCAGACCACCGTTACCCTGCACGTGGGGGCGGGCACCTTTTCCCCGGTGCGCGGGGAAGAGCTAACGGCCCATCGCATGCATGAGGAACGCTACCTATTGCCGCCGGAGGCCGTGGCGGCCATCGAGGCCACTCGGGCGCGAGGGGGGCGGGTGGTCGCCGTGGGTACTACGGTGGTGCGGGTTTTGGAGACCGCCGCCCGGCGCCCCGGGGGCCTCGCCCCCACAGCGGGGAAACGGATATCTTCATCTTCCCCCCTTCCCCTTTCGCGTGGTGGATGGGCTGATGACCAACTTTCACCTGCCCCAGTCCACGCTGCTGATGCTCGTGTCGGCCTTCGCCGGATGGAGCGCCGTGCGCGAAGCCTATGAGGCGGCCGTGGCAGAGGGCTATCGGTTCTTTTCCTATGGCGATGCGATGCTGCTCTGGCGGGCGCCCGTGCCGGAGGTAGGGGTATGAAGTTTGAGCTCCTGGCGCAGGACGGGCAGGCCCGGGCCGGGCGTTTGCACCTGGTCCATGGGGTGGTTGAGACGCCGATTTTTATGCCCGTGGGCACCTACGGCACGGTGAAAGCGCTGACGCCCCGGGACCTGGACGCCGCGGGCGCGCAGATCATTCTTGGTAACACCTTCCACCTGATGCTGCGCCCCGGGGAGGACATCATTGCCGAGCTGGGCGGACTTCACGATTTCATGGGCTACCACGGGCCCATCCTCACCGATTCCGGCGGCTTCCAGGTCTGGAGCCTGGGCGCCCTGCGCAAGGTGCGGGAAAGCGGGGTGACCTTCCAGTCCCCCGTGGATGGTCGGCGCATCGAGCTCACCCCGGAGCGATCCATGGAGGTGCAGCGCGCGCTGAACTCCGACGTGGTGATGTGCTTCGATGAGTGCACGCCCTTTCCGGCCACGGAGGACGAAGCTCGCGTCTCCATGGAGCTTTCCCTGCGCTGGGCCGCCCGGTCCAAGGGTGCCCATGGCGATAGCCCAAATGCGCTTTTTGGCATCGTCCAGGGGGGCATGTATCCGACGCTTCGCCGGGCTTCCCTTGACGGTTTACAGGGCCTGGGCTTTGACGGCTACGCCATTGGTGGGTTGTCCGTGGGGGAGCCGAAGCCTGCCATGCTTGGGGTGCTGGAGCAGCTCATGCCCCAAATGCCCGCAGCGGCCCCACGTTACCTCATGGGCGTGGGCACGCCCTCGGATCTGGTTGAAGGGGTAGTGCGGGGCGTGGACATGTTTGACTGCGTCATGCCGACCCGCAACGCCCGTAACGGCCATCTGTTCACCCACGGCGGGGTGGTGCGGATTCGCAATGCACGCCATCGCCGCGACGATAGCCCGCTCGATGAGGCCTGCGCCTGCTACACCTGCCAGAACTTCTCCCGGGCCTACCTTCATCACTTGGATCGCTGCGGAGAAATGCTTGGGGCGCAGCTGGGGACGATTCACAACATCACCTACTACCTGGCGCTCATGGCGCAATTGCGGGGGGCTATCCGCTCCGGTACATTGCCGACCCTCGTGAGAGAGCTCTACGAGCGTTGGAATCTTGAGCGGCCTGATGCGGCCGCAGACCCTTGGAGCGTGGCATGAATTGGTTGATTTCCCCGGCTCAGGCCGCCGAGGCCGGCGCTCAGGCGCAACCGGATTGGTGGGGCTGGGTATGGCTCGCCTTCCTCATTGTATTTTTCTATTTCTTTTTGATCCGGCCCCAGCGAAAGCGGGAGAAGGCTCAGGCGGCGCTCATGGCGGCCCTGAATAAGGGGGACGAAGTGGTCACCCAAGCGGGTTTGGTGGGCGTTATCGCCAAGGTTGAGGACGATTTCGTGCAGGTGAAGGTGGGACCTACCACGCTGCGTTTCCAGAAGGCCGCAGTGATTAGCACCTTGCCTAAGGGCACGCTAAAGCAGCTCGACGCCGAGGGGGGCTGATGAGCGAAGGGCCCCGCGCCGGAGCCCCCGGCGCCTTTCTAGGCGGCGCAGCTCCGCGGCGCCGCGCCCCGGAGCAATTGAACCGTACGGGATGGGGCAAGCGCATCGCTCTGCTCCTCGCGCTTGTGTTCGGCGTGATCTACGCCATCCCCAATCTCTATCCGCCGGATTATGCGCTTCAGCTCTCTCCCCGGGAGGAAGCGGAGCGTCCCTTGTCCGAAGCCTTCGCTGCAGCCCAGGCGGCCCTTGCCGAGGCGGGGCTGGGAAGCTTCGGTGCGATCCTGGAAGATCGAGCCGCGCTCCTGCGCTTTGACAGCAACGATGCCCAGCTTCGGGCCCAGGAAGTCGTTAAGGAGGCGCTGGTTCGCGGGGGCTTCGGCGACGATTTTATCGTGGCCCTAAACCTGGCCTCTACCACCCCCACTTGGTTGGAGGATTTAGGGGCCCAGCGCATGAACTTCGGCCTTGATCTTTCAGGGGGAGTCCACTTTTTACTCGAGGTGGACATGGAGCGGGCCGTCGCCGATCGCCTTCGTGCCTTCGAAGACGAGGTGCGCACCCTTTTTCGCGCCGAGCGGCTTCGCTATCTGCGCCCCGTGCAGACGGAGCAAGGCGCTCGGCGCATGATCATCCGTTTCCGCGATGAAGCCGATCGCGACGAAGCTCGGCGCCTCCTCGCCGATCGCGTGCTCGAGTTCACCGTCACGGCGGAACTCATCGACGATGCCCCCGCGCTCCAGCTGATCTTGCGCTCGGAGGTGGTGAAGGACATCGAGGACTACGCGATTGATCAAAACCTTGTCAGCCTGCGCAAACGGGTGAATGAGCTTGGGGTCTCCGAGCCCCTCGTGCAGCGCCTCGGACGCAATCGTATCGTGCTCGACCTTCCCGGTATTCAGGACTCCACCCGAGCCAAGGACATTATTGGGAAGGTGGCTAACCTCGAGTTTCGCCTCGTGGCGGAACCTGACGCGCCGCGCTCCGATGTAGAGAGCTACGATTACGAGTTCCGGTCGATCGATCTCGAAAGGGCGCTGATTGTGTCTGGGGATCGGGTTTCCAATGCGCAAGCCGGCTACGACCCTGAAACTTCCATGCCCCAGGTGAATATCACCCTGGATGGGCGGGGTGGGCAGCGAATGAACGAAGCGACCCGGGGGAACATCGGGCGCTCCATGGCCATCCTCTTCAAGGAGACGCGGACGCGCACGCGCTACGTCGAAATCGATGGGGAAACGGTGGTTCGGCAAATACCTTACGAGACCCAGCGCCTCATCAGCGTGGCCACCATTCAGGCTGCCCTGGGCAATCGCTTCCGCATTACGGGCCTTTCCCAGCGGGAAGCTTCGGACCTGGCTCTACTGCTCCGGGCCGGCGCCCTCGCCGCCCCCATGTACATCGTGGAGGAGCGTACCGTTGGGGCCTCCCTTGGGGAGGACAACATCCGCGCGGGGATGCTCTCCGTAGCTGTGGGCTTCGGGCTTGTTCTTCTGTTTATGGTGGCTTACTACAAATTCTTTGGCCTGGCGGCGAACGTAGCCCTGGCGGCGAACTTGGTGCTTCTGACGGCGGTGATGTCTCTCCTCGGCGCCACGCTGACCCTCCCGGGCATCGCGGGTATCGTATTGACCGTGGGCATGGCTGTGGATGCGAACGTTCTGATCTTCTCCCGTATCCGGGAAGAGCTGGCAAACCGCTCGCCCCAGCAGGCGATCCATGCGGGCTTTGATCGAGCCTTTATCACTATTTTCGATGCCAACCTCACCACCTTCCTCGTGGCCATCGTGCTGTATGCCATCGGTTCCGGGCCCGTGAAGGGCTTCGCCGTGACCCTGGCCATTGGCATCGTGACCTCCATGTTTACGGCGATCGTCCTGACCCGGGCGCTCATTAATGCCCTTTACGGGGGCCGCCGCGTCGCGCGGCTGGCGATCTAGGAGCGATCATGGCAGATCCAACCCCCGCTTCCCGCCGCCGCAGCGGCGAAAGCCCGGCTCAGGTGTTTTGGGAGACAAAGCTAGCCTTCGATTTCATGCGCTGGCGCCAGCTCACCTTGATGTTGTCTACCGTACTTATCCTTGCGTCCCTGGCGCTTCTGGGGGTGAGGGGTTTGAACTTTGGCCTCGACTTCACCGGCGGAACCCTGGTCGAGGTGAACTTTCCCGAAGCTGCTGATCCTCAAACCGTTCGCTTGGGTCTTGAGGCGCAGGGCTACGGGGATCTCGTGGTACAGAACTTTGGCACGGCGCGGGACGTGCTCGTTCGCGTGCCCCCGGATGTCGTGGGGGAGACGGCCACCGTGGGGGATGTGATCCTCGCAGCCCTGCGGGCCGACTATGGTGATCAGGTGGCCCTTCGGCGAAGCGAGTTTGTGGGCCCGGCGGTGGGGGAAGAGCTCCGGGAGCAGGGGGGGCTGGCCATGCTCGCCGCCCTGTCCCTGGTGATGGTCTACATCATGTTTCGCTTCACCGGGAAGTTCGCTCTAAGTGCGGTTATCGCCCTGGTGCATGACGTGATTATCACCCTAGGTGCCTTCTCCCTTTTTCGCTGGTCCTTCGATTTGCCGTCCCTTGCCGCCGTGCTGGCGGTGATCGGCTACTCCCTAAACGACACCATCGTGGTCGCCGACCGCATCCGGGAGAATTTTCGGGCCCTGCGGCGGGCCGAGCCCGTCGCCGTGATCAATCAGGCCATTAGCCAATCTTTCGGGCGCACCTTGGTAACGTCCCTCACGACCCTGCTCGTACTCATCGCCTTGCTGCTCTTTGGGGGCTCGATGATTGAGGGCT
Source organism: Candidatus Salivita marina (assembly GCA_038144425.1). Lineage (GTDB taxonomy): Bacteria > Pseudomonadota > Gammaproteobacteria > Pseudomonadales > Azotimanducaceae > Salivita > Salivita marina. The sequence continues at coordinate 514,503 of JAYQNS010000002.1, forward strand.
TTGCGGAAGCGCTGGTGGTAGGGGTACTCGTGGGGACCTATTCATCCATTTACGTGGCGGCCAATGCCTTGCTGCTCATGGGCGTCGAGCAGAAGGATCTTTTGGTGCCGGAAAAGGAAGGGCAGGACCAGGACGCCCTGCTGTAAGGAGTGCCTTCCGGGGCTTAGCGCCCCCGGAGCTCGTCCGTGACGTGGGGCGCGATCTTCTGCAGCAGCCCCTTAAAAACCTTCGGCGCGCCGCAGACGATGTGGCCCTGCTGCAAAAATTTATTGCCGCCAGACAGATCGCCCACAAGGCCTCCGGCCTCCGTAACCAGTAAAGCGCCGGCGGCGATGTCCCAGGGCTTCAGGCCCAGCTCCCAGTAGCCATCGAAGCGCCCGGCGGCGACGTAGGCGAGATCAAGGGCTGCGGAACCGGCACGACGAAGATCCGCAGCCTCCTGCGTGACGGCCCCGGCCATCCCCAGGTAAGGCTGAAGATGGGCAGCTTTTTGCCGATAGGGAATGCCCGTGCCGATGATGGCACCGTCGAGGCTCGGAAGGCGGGTGACCCGGAGACGCTTGCCGTTGAGCTGGGCGCCATAGCCCCGGGAGGCCACGAAGGCTTCATCTCGCAGGGGGTCGAAGACCACCGCATGTTCAAGACGTCCGTGCTGCCGGCAGGCGATGGAGATCGCGAAATGGGGAATGCCTCGGAGGAAGTTGGCGGTGCCGTCCAGCGGGTCGATGATCCAGGTGGTGTGCCCGTCATGTCCCTCGCGATGCCCCGATTCCTCACCGAGGAAACCGTGATCGGGGTAGGCCGTCAGCAGGGTTTCGATGATTGCCGCTTCAGCGGCGCGATCGATGTCCGAGACCCAGTCGTTTTTGCCCTTCTGTTCGGCATTGACCCGGTCGACGCGATCCACCGCGCGAACGATAATCTGCCCCGCTTTTCGGGCGGCGCGTAGCGCCATATTGGCCAAGGGTTGCATGGCGTGGGTCCTTGCGCAGAGAGCGCCGCAGGGCGGTGCAAAAAATAGGCGACGGATGCTGGCAGAAGCCCGCGGTCCGCGCTTGCATTCAATCAGGGAGAACGCCCGTGAGCGATGAGTTCCAAAGCCCCCCCTTTGATCCGGCCCTTCGGGGGCGGCTGCGCTTCGTGCTGGTGGAGCCTTCCCATCCCGGAAACATCGGGGCGGCGGCCCGGGCCTTGAAGAATATGGGCCTTGGCAACCTCGTGCTGGTGAATCCCCAGCGTTTCCCCGATCCGGAAGCCCGCTTTAGGGCCGCCTCGGCGGTGGAGCTGGTGGACGGGGCCACGGTGGTCTCCTCCCTCGCGCAGGCTATTGACGATGCAACCCTCGTGATTGGCACCTCGGCTCGAAGCCGGCGCGTGCCCTGGCCCATGGTGACAGCTCGAAGCGGCGCCACCCTGGCCCATGAGGAGCTCCAAACGGGGGAGGGGGCGAAGGTCGCTTTTGTCTTTGGTCGCGAGGCCAGTGGTCTTACGAATTACGAGCTCGCTCGATGCCAGCATCACATGATGGTGGAGACCGATCCCGCCTATCCGAGTCTGAATTTGTCCATGGCGGTGCAGCTTGTTGCTTACGAGCTGCGTATGGCCTGGCTGGAAGGGGCGCGCCCCCCGGAACCGCCCTGGGATCGACCCTGGGCCAGTTCGGAAGCGCTCGAACACTTCATGGAGCACCTAGACCGCATGGTGGATCACTCGGGCTTTCTGGCGGACCGGGAGCCCGGGCAGGTGCGGTTACGCCTTCGGCGTTTGTTCTTCCGCACCCGCCTCGATCAGGTAGAGGTCAACATTCTTCGCGGCGTCTTTACGGGCCTTGAGCGCGCCCTTTCCGGTGTGGCAAGGGGGGGGAGGGAGAAGAGCAGTTGACAGGGCGCCAGAGGGACGTAAGTTATTGCACAGCAAAGCATTAGGGGATTAGGCATGCTATTAACCACTCGAGGGCGCTACGCCGTTACGGCAATGCTAGATTTGGCCCTCAACGCCGCGCCGAAGCCCGTGCCCCTCGGGGATATTGCCGAGCGGCAGGGCATTTCTCTGGCCTATCTCGAACAGCTTTTTGCCCGCCTTCGCCGGAGGGGGTTGGTGGTGAGCGTTCGTGGCCCCGGGGGGGGATATCGCCTATCCGAGCCCCTTGAAGCGATTTCCATTGCCCGCATTATCGCTGCTGTCGACGAGCAGCTGGATGCCACTCGCTGCGGCGGCAGTGGCCACTGCCAGGACGGGCAGCAATGCCTCACCCACGATCTTTGGACCGATCTCTCAAGCCGCATCGAGCAGTTTCTGAGTCAGCATACCCTGGCGTCCCTGGTGGCGCGGGAGGGGGTGCAGGACGTGGCGGCACGGCAGCGGGCAGATCAGCGGGAAGGGGATGCGCTGATCTCCGCCATGCAGCTTTGAAGGGGCGGGCCTTGTCATGACGCCCCTTTATCTGGATTACGCCGCCACAACGCCCGTGGATCCACGGGTGGCGGAGGTCATGGGGCAGCACCTGACCCTCGATGGGGTGTTCGCCAATCCTGCTTCGCGAACTCATCGCTACGGCTGGGATGCGGAAGAGGCGGTCGAGCTGGCAAGGGGACAGCTTGCGACCCTGCTCAGCTGCGACGTGCGAGAGCTGGCGTTCACCTCCGGCGCGACGGAGGCCAACAACCTTGCCATCAAGGGTATGGCCGAGGCGCTCGCTAGCCGCGGTCGCCATCTCATTACCTCCCCCATCGAGCACAAGGCGGTGGTGGATTGCTTCAAGATTCTTGAGGAGCAGGGCTTTGAGGTGACCTGGCTCGAGCCCGAAGCCAGCGGCATTGTTGCTCCGGAAACTTTGGCCCGGGCCCTCCGTCGGGACACGATCCTGGTCTCCCTCATGGCGGTGCACAACGAGCTGGGAGTGAAGAACGATCTGGCCGCGCTTGGCGCACTGTGTCGGGAGGCTGGCGTGCCCTTCCATGTGGATGGGGCCCAGGCGCTGGGCAAAATGGACCTCGACCTTTCGGTCCTGCCTGTGGACCTCATGTCTTTTTCTGGGCACAAGATTTATGGGCCGAAGGGCATCGGGGCTCTCTACGTCGCCCGGGGCTTGGCGCCCCAGCCGGTGGCGCAGATGCATGGGGGTGGGCATGAGCGGGGGCTGCGTTCCGGCACCTTGCCCACCCATCAAATCGCGGGGCTAGGTGCTGCGGCTGCATGCTACGGCGGCGGCGCCCTGGGAGCGGAGCTTTCGCATCTTGAAGGCTGCCGGGCGGCGTTCCTTCGCGGACTTGGGGCTCTGCCGGGGGTACACCACCTTGGCGCCGGGGCACCGGCCATGCCCGGCATCTTGAATCTCGCCTTTGACGGCGTTGACGGCGAGACTCTGCAGATGGCCGTAGCCAGCGAGCTGGCTTGCTCCAGCGGCTCGGCGTGCAACAGCGTCTCCGTGGAGCCGTCCTTTGTGCTCATGGCCCTGGGCGTGCCCCGGGACCTGGCCTTTACCGCCCTGCGCTTTTCCTTTGGCCGCTTCACCACCGAAGCGCAATCGGAAAGAGCCGGTGCCTGGCTGGGTGAGCGAGTGCTTTCCTTGCGCTCTCCTGTAGCTGTAAGTTCCTAAAGTCCGTATAATTTTGCGCCACTTTTGAGGGCCAAGGGGGCCCTCATGATTTCCCTTGGAGAGCACCCATGGCTGTTGAGCGCACCCTTTCGATCATCAAGCCCGACGCCGTTGCGAAGAACGCAATTGGCGCCATTTATGCGCGTTTCGAAGAAGCGGGGCTGAAGATTGTGGCTGCCCGCATGATGCATCTGTCCGAGGCCCAGGCTGGCGGCTTCTACGCCGAGCACGCCGAGCGTCCCTTCTTCAAAGATCTCGTGGCCTTCATGACCAGTGGCCCGGTGGTGGTGCAGGTGCTTGAAGGGGAGGGTGCGGTGGCCAAGAACCGCGAGCTCATGGGCGCCACGAACCCTAAGGAGGCCGCTCCGGGCACGATTCGCGCAGACTTCGCTGAGTCCATCGACGCTAACGCGGTGCACGGCTCTGATTCCACCACCTCCGCAGCGCGGGAAGTGGCCTACTTTTTCAGCGCGCTGGATGTCTGCGCCCGCGCCTAAGCGGACGCCTTCGGTGATGGCGGAAGGGCTCACCCCAAGAGATCTCACCAGCGCTGCCGTGGCGGCGCCGGTAGCGCTCCTGGGCATGAGCAAAGCCTCCCTGGAGGCTTACTTTGCCAGCCTGGGGGAGAAGCCCTTTCGCGCCGTACAGGTGATGAAGTGGCTGCATCACCGCGACGCGGATGATTTCGCCACCATGACCGACCTTTCCCGGGCCCTCCGGGCGCGGCTCGAGGCGGAAGCCACCCTGGCCATGCCTGAGGTGGTGCAGGATCACCAATCGCTGGACGGGACCCGGAAATGGCTCTTCGCCCTGGCCGATGGGCAGCGCATAGAAACGGTGTTTATCCCGGAAAAGGACCGAGGCACGCTGTGCATTTCATCCCAGGTGGGCTGCGCCCTCGATTGCAGCTTTTGCGCCACGGGGAAGCAGGGCTTTAACCGAAACTTGACCGCGGCGGAGATCGTTTCCCAGGTTCGCCTGGCCCGCCGGGCGCTCCAAGACACGAACCTCGGGCGCCCTAAGTCCATCACGAACGTTGTGCTCATGGGCATGGGTGAGCCGCTTCTCAACTTCGAGCCCGTGCTCGAAGCCATTTCCGTGCTCCTCGATGACCTGGGCTACGGCATCTCCAAGCGCCGCCTGACCCTATCCACAGCGGGGGTCGTGCCCGCCATTCGCGCCTTGGCGGGGCGGACGGACGTGGCGCTTGCCATCTCGCTCCATGCGCCTACGGACGAACTTCGGGATCAGCTGGTTCCCATCAATCGTCGCTATCCGATCGCCGAGTTGCTTGATGCCTGCGAGGCCTACCTCGAAAAGCTGGGGGAATGGCGAAGCATTACGGTGGAGTACACGCTCCTCGCAGGGGTCAACGACCGCCCGGAAGACGCGGAGGCGCTCATCGCCTGCCTGGCGCGGCTCCGGGAGCGGGTCAAGCTGAACCTCATCCCCTTCAATCCCTTTCCGGGATCGGGCTATGCACGCCCTGACGCTCGTGAGGTGCGGCGTTTTCAGGAGCGCATGATGGCGGCGAACTACGCCACCATGGTGCGCACCACCCGGGGTGACGATATCGACGCCGCCTGTGGTCAGTTGGCCGGTGCCTTCGACGATCGGACCAAGCGTCGTACCCGCTATCTGGCTCGGCTTCGGGATCATGGGGAGATCGTCCATGGGCAGCCCGGGCGCTAGGCGCCTCGCTGCGCTCCTCCTCACCCTCGGGCTTTGGGGGTGCCAGGGGACACCATCGCAGGAACAGGCAGCGCGCTTCGACGCCTATTTGGCCTTGGCGCAAGGCTATGCTGACGCCGGGGACTTTGATCGAGCTCGCCGCCCCCTCGCTTCCGCCCTCGAGATCAATGATCGCGCCTGGCGTCCCCAGCTGATCCTTGCCCGGATCTACGATGCGGAAGGGGAGCCGGACCTCGCAGAGGACGCCTTTCGCCGTGCCCGCCGCTACGGGGCGGAGCAAGCCGAAGTCCAGAATGACTATGGCGTGTTTCTCTATCGTCAGGCGCGTTACGAGGATGCCGTTGTCGCCCTTCGCCGGGCCGCGGAGGATGCGGATTTCCCTGCCCGCGCCGTGGCTTTTGAGAATCTAGGCCTAGCCTTGGAAGGCGCGGAGGCTCCGGAAGCGGCCCGGGATGCCTTTCAGCGGGCCCTCGCCCTGACGCCCTGCGCTCAGCGTCCCCTGCTGGCCCTCACCCGCTGGTATCTCACGGAAGGGGATATCCCCCGAGCCCGAAGCCTCGCAGAACGCTTTGCGCGCTGCGCGCCCGATAATGAGGAAAGCCTAGCCCTGGCGCTGGCCATTGCGCGGCGCCTCGGCGATCCCAAGGCGGAGGCGGAGGCGTCTCGGCGCCTAGAGGCGCTTGGAGCCTCGGCGCCGTGAGCGAGGCGCCTCAGCTCCTCGGCCCCGGGGCCCAGCTGGCCCGCGTGCGTGCGGAGCGCGGCCTAACCCCGGAGGATCTGGCCCAAACCCTCAACCTATCACTCACCACCCTGCGGGCTCTCGAGGCAGACGATTTGTCTCGCCTTCCCAGCCCAATCTTTGTGCGGGGCTACCTCCGCGCCTACGCGCGCCTGCTGCTGGTGCCCTCGGCGCCGGTGCTGGCCGCTTTTGAGCAACAGCTCGCGGAGGCAGGGCTGGCGTCGGAGGGGGTGGCCTTGCCGCGGCGGCCCGTCCAACGGGGGCTCCGGGCCTCCCTTCTGCGCAGCGTATTTCAGAACCCCGGCTGGGTAATGGCGAGCTTCTCTGCCCTAGGGGCGCTTCTGCTCGGCGGAATGGTGCTGGAGGCTGGGCAACAGTTAGATACGGCGAAGGAGGCGCCCGAGCCCCTCCTGGCCGCCGTTCCCCTCGCGCCTGCCCCAGCGGACGCCGCGCCGGAACCGGAGGCGCGGGTGGGCGCCGATGGTAAGCCCGAGCTGTGGGTCGGCGTTGAAGGGTCCCGTCTGGAACTGGCCTATGCGTCGGAGAGCTGGACCGAAGTAAGGGATGGGGCGGACCGCTTGCTCTTCCACGGGGCGCCGACGCCTGGCACGCGGCTTGTGGTCCAGGGGAGGGGCCCTTTGCGCTGCTCCTAGGCTATGCCCCCGGAGTGCGCGTAAGCTATAACCAAATGGACGTGCCCCTGCGGCCCCATACGCGCAACGACATCGCGCAGCTGGTGCTGGGTCGCTAGGCCTGGGAGGACGGTATGAACCTTGGAAGCCCGATTAAGCGTCGGCTGACGCGCCAGATCCACGTAGGTTCGGTCCCCGTGGGCGGCGATGCCCCCATCGCGGTGCAGAGCATGACCAACACGGAGACCACGGACGTCGATGCGACGGTGGCGCAGATTGAAAAGCTTGAGGCTGCGGGCGCCGATATTGTCCGGGTCTCCGCGCCGAGCCTCGAAGCGGCGGAGGCCTTCGGACACATTCGCAAGCGGGTGCACGTCCCCCTGGTTGCGGATATCCACTACGACTATCGCATCGCTCTCAAGGTGATTGAGTACGGCGTAGATTGCGTTCGTATTAATCCGGGGAACATCGGCTCGGACGATCGGGTGCGGTCCGTGGTTTCGGCCTGTCGGGATAGGGGCGTGCCCATTCGCATCGGCGTAAATGCGGGTTCCCTAGGTAAGCGCCTCCTGAAGAAGTACGACAACGAACCCTGCGCCGAGGCCATGGTGGAATCGGCGATGCACCACATCGACATCCTCGATCGCCTCGACTTCCAGGATTTCAAGATCAGCCTAAAGGCCTCCGATATCTTCATGACCGTAGAGGCGTATCGGGCGCTTGCCACCCAAATTGATAACCCTTTCCACCTGGGTATCACGGAGGCTGGGGGCCTGCGCAGCGGAACGGTCAAGTCGGCCATTGGCCTCGGCATGCTCCTCATGGACGGCATCGGCGATACGCTCCGCGTGTCCCTGGCCGCCGATCCCGTGGAGGAGGTTAAGGTCGGTTTTGACATCTTGAAGTCCCTGCGCCTGCGAACCCGAGGTATAAACTTCGTCGCCTGCCCAAGCTGCTCGCGGCAGAACTTTGACGTCATCGGCACCATGAATGAGCTTGAGCGCCGCCTCGAAGATGTCACCGTGCCTCTCGACGTGGCCGTGATCGGCTGCGTGGTGAATGGTCCCGGGGAGGCGCTGAAGGCGGACCTAGGGGTGACGGGATCAAATCACCAAAGCGTGCTCTACCGGGAGGGAAAGCCCTCCGAGCGCCTGGATAACGAAAGCATTGCCGATCACCTCGAACGGGTGATTCGGGCACGCATAGAAGATAAGGTGCGCGCCGAGGAAGCGCAGGCCGCTTCCCTGATCGCCCGCGGTTAGCCCCGGCGCGCCCCCGAGGCGCGCCCTTGTAGAAAGACAGCTCATGGCCAAAATCCAATCTATCCGGGGCATGCCCGATGTCCTGCCCGATGCCAGCGCTATGCGCCTTTGGGTCGAAGATCGACTGAAGGCTGTGCTGGCTCGCTACGGCTACGCGCAGGTTCGCATGCCCATCGTGGAGGCGACTGCGCTGTTCGCCCGGGGCGTGGGGGACGGCACCGATATTGTCGAAAAGGAGATGTACACCTTCGAAGACCGGAGCGGTGAGTCGCTGACCCTTCGCCCAGAAGGGACTGCGGGCTGCGTGCGCCTCTGTGAGGAGCACGGCCTGCTCTATAACCAAACGCAGCGCCTTTGGTATCAGGGCCCCATGTTTCGCTACGAGCGGCCCCAGAAGGGGCGTTACCGGCAGTTTGAGCAGCTTGGGGTGGAATGCTTTGGCTTTGCCGGCCCCGCTATCGATGCCGAGCTCCTGGGCCTGTGCGCCGACTTCTGGACTGAGCTGGGGGTTCGGGAAGCCCTGACCCTGGAGCTCAATACGCTAGGGTCTCCGGAGTCCCGAGCGGCCTATAGGGACGCGCTTCTGGCCTACCTTCGGCCCCTGGCAGACCGGCTCGACGAGGACAGCCAGCGCCGCCTCGAACGTAACCCGCTGCGCATCCTTGACTCGAAGGACCCAGAGACGCAGGCGCTTCTTACTGATGCACCGGACCTTGCGACGTGCCTAGATGAGACCTCCCGGGCCCACTTTGATGATCTGCGCCGTTATTTGGATGCGCTGGCCATTCCCCATGTGGTGAATCCGCGGATTGTGCGGGGCCTCGACTACTACACGCACACGGTCTTCGAGTGGACCACCACGGCCCTTGGTGCGCAGGGGACGGTCTGCGGTGGGGGACGCTATGATGGCCTGGTAGAGCGGCTTGGCGGACGTCCCACCCCGGGCATCGGCTTTGCCATGGGCCTGGAGCGCCTGACCTTGCTTGTCGAATCCCTTGGGCGAGCCCCGGCGGAGGCGGCGCCCCTGGATGTCTACGTGCTCGCCCTGGATGAAGCGCACAGCGCAGAAGCGCTCGCGCTCGGGCAGCGCCTTCGTCAAGCGCTTCCGGCGCTCGCGGTGCGGGTGCACTGCAGTGGGGGCAAAGCGAAGGCGCGGTTCAAGAAGGCTGATGCCAGCGGGGCGCGCTACGCGCTGATTTTAGGGGAAAGGGAAATCGCCGAAGGCACGGTAGCCGTGAAGCCCCTTCGAGAGGTTGAGGCAGGGCAAACCACCTGGACCCTTGCGGCGCTGGTGGATCATTGGCGCGGGGGTTTGCCTTCGCCGAGCAGTACGGACGTATCGACAAGGAGATAGGCGCGGTGACCGATGTAGAGAGCGACGAGGAACTCGTCGAACTGATTCAGCGGAGCTGGGAGCGCTATGGCGTCTCGCTGGTGGTGGGCGTGGTACTCGCTCTCGGCGGCGTGCTGGGCTGGCGCAGCTACGAGGCCCATGAGGTCGAGACCGCCGAGGCGGCGTCCACGGCTTTCTATCGCTATCAGCAGGCCCGGGCGGAGGGCCGGGACGCCGATGCGGCGCTGGAGGCTGCGCGCTTAACGGAAGCCCACGGCGATACGGCCTATGCCCTTTTCCTCGCATTGGGAAATGCCCGGGATGCGGTGGAAGCGGGTGACTTGACGGCAGCAAAGGCGGCACTGGAGTCGGGGCTCTCCCTTGCGCCCACGGAAGCCCTGAAGGATGTGGTTCGCCTGCGCCTGGCACGCCTTGCTCTGGCAGGCGACGAGGGCGGGGAAGCGGCCCTTCGCTATCTGGAGGCGATTCGCCAGGGCGAGACGATGGCAGGGGTGGCCGAGCTCCGCGGGGATGCGTTAGCAAGCCTGGGGGCCTTTGCGGAGGCCCGGGCAGCCTATGCGGCGGCCCTGGCGGCGGGGGAGGGAGCCTTGCCCATCGTCTCCATGAAATTAGATGCGCTGCCCGCGGAAGATGCTAAAGCAGCGGCGGCCATGGAAGACGATCCCTCGTGACCTTACTGCTGAAGCGCCTCGCCCTCTCAGGACTGATTACCCTAGCCCTCGGGGGTTGTAGCTGGTTTGGGGATGATAAGAACCCGGACCTTGAGCCCATGCCGCTCATGATTTTTGAGCCCGAAGGGGACCTCAGAGAACTGTGGTCCGTGCAGGTGGGGGATGGACAGGGCAAGCGCTACACGCGCCTGCGTCCGGCGCTGGTAGACGACACGCTGTTCGTCGCCGATGCCTACGGGTTGGTGGAAGCGCGAGCCTTGAGTGACGGCGAATTGCGCTGGCGAGCCCGCATAGGAGCACCCGATGGTAACTGGGCATCAAAGCTGAATCTCCTGGCTCGGGATAACGACAACGGTAGCTTCGTCACCGGTGGCGTGGGGGCGGACGCCTACACCGTGCTTCTTGGTACGCGAGATGGCGTGGTTCATGCCCTCCGGGCCGATGACGGGGAGCCGCTTTGGACTGCGCAGTTGTCCTCGGAAATCTTGAGCCCCCCGGCGGTGAACCGGGACCTTGTGCTGGTGCTTACGAGCGATGGCCGGTTGACGGCGCTGAGTCGTTCCGATGGGACGCGCCTTTGGTCCTATGACACCCAGGTGCCCGTGCTGACCCTGCGCGGGGGCAGTGCGCCTATTCTTAGTGGCGGCTTCGCTCTTGGGGGCTTTGCGAGCGGGCGCCTTGTCACTCTGCGGGCTAGCAATGGGCAAGTTCGCTGGGAAAACGCCGTGGGCCTGCCCGCGGGGCGGAGCGAGCTTGAGCGCATCGCCGATGTCGACTCTACGCCCCTGCTCAAGGGCGGCGTGGTGTTTGTGGTGGGCTATCAGGGCGCGGTGAAGGCGCTTCGCCTCCAGGATGGGCAAGCACTCTGGGAGCGTCCGCTCTCGAGCTACGGTGCCTTGGCGGAGGGCTACGGCGCGGTGTTCGTCACCGACGATGCCGGGTCCCTTTTTGCCCTCGACCAGAATGACGGCGTGGTGAGCTGGCAGCAGCCCGGCCTAGCGCGCCGGGGCGTGACCGGGCCGGCGGTGGCCGGGGCGAATCTCATGGTTGCCGATGAGGAAGGCTACGTGCACCTCTTCGCGCAGGCGGACGGTCGCCCTCTGGCGCGGCGCCGAGTCGATCGCAAAGGCGTGCGCCTCGCACCCCTGGGTGACGATGACGTGTTCTACGTGTATAGCAATCGCGGGCGCCTCCAGGCCTTGCGGTTCGAAGCCTCCCCGTGAGTTCCGGTCCATGACTGGCACCCTGGCCCTGGTGGGCCGCCCAAACGTGGGAAAATCGACGCTATTTAATCGTCTCACCCGAAGCCGCGATGCCCTTGTGGCCGATTTGCCCGGGCTCACTCGGGATCGTCAATACGGGACGGCGCTGCTAGCTGGCCGCCGTCTGGTCCTCATCGATACCGGGGGGCTGTCGGGGGAAGAGGTAGGCATCGATAGCGCCATGGCTCAGCAAACGCTTCAGGCTGTGGAAGAGGCAGATCGGGTTTTGTTTATGGTAGACGGGCGTGCGGGTCTCACCGCCGGCGATGAGCTAATTGCCGAACAGCTTCGACGCATGGGCCGGGAAGCGCACCTTATCGTCAATAAGGTAGACGGGGTCGGTGACGATGCGGCCCTTGCCGAATTTGCCAGCCTAGGTTTTGGGGAGCCCTTGCCCATTTCGGCGGCTCATGGCCGGGGCTTGCGCACCCTGGAAGACACCATCGGCAATTTGTTTCCCGAAGCGTTGACGGAAGAGGAGGAGGCGGCCCGAGGCCTCGTGGTGAGCGTGGTGGGCCGTCCCAACGTTGGTAAATCGACCCTCATCAACCGCATGCTTGGGGAAGAACGGGTAGTGGTCTTCGACCAGGCGGGCACCACCCGGGATAGCATCTTCATTCCCTACGAGCGCGATGGCCAGCGTTACACCCTAGTGGACACGGCCGGCGTGCGGCGACGCGGTAAGGTTAGCGAAACCGTCGAAAAGTTCAGCATCGTTAAAACGCTGGCAGCGATCGATGCGGCTGGCGTAGTCGTGTTGCTCGTTGATGCCCGGGAGGGGCTGGTGGAGCAGGATCTGCACCTGCTGGGCACGGTGCTTGAATATGGCCGGGCCGTGGTGCTGGCCGTGAACAAGTGGGACGGCATGACCCCAGATGACCGCGCCCGGGTGAAGGATACCCTTGGACGCCGGCTGAACTTCATTCCTTGGCTGCGGATCCACTTCATCTCTGCCAAGCACGGCACGGGCGTGGGAACGCTCTATGGCGCGGTGGCTGAGGCCTGGGACAGCGCCATGCGCAAAATGCCAACGCCGAAGCTCACCGCGGTGCTGGAAGGGGCGGTGCAGGAGCACGCGCCGCCGCTGCACCAGGGGCGGCGCATCAAGCTGCGCTACGCCCACCAGGGGGGGCACCGGCCACCGCGGATTATCATCCACGGCAATCAAACGGAGCACCTGCCCCAGGCCTACATTCGCTTCCTAGAGAAGCGCTTCCGGGAGCACTTTAAGCTGGTGGGGACGCCCCTGGTGGTGGGCTTTAAGGGGTCCGAGAACCCCTTCGCCGGCCGACGTAACACGCTGACGCCGCGGCAGCAGCGGAAGCGGCAGCGACTGATGAAGCACATCAAGAAGAATAAGCGCTAGCTGTCATACCCCCTTCATAAAACTGTCAGCTAGCCGTAAGCGAACGATCACGAGAATTTCACCTTGGCGCTCCATGGTGGCGGGCGATCGATGCCTATCCACCCGAAGGAGCCCTTATGAATTTCAAAATGAAAGGCCTCGCGGCCGCCATGATCTGTGCCAGCTTCGTCCTGGCTGGCTGTGAAGGGGATGATGGCACCCCCGGCGGGACCGGTCCCGGAGGGGCCACCGGCGCAACAGGCGCCGCCGGCGCCGATGGGGTGGACGCTTCCCGCACCGCCATTTCCCTCTCTTTCCTGGGTCGCGGCTTTAACCCTGACGCGGCCTTTGATGGCTCCGCGGCAGAGATCGTCGATTTCGATCCCGCTACCGCACAAGCCTTCGTGGTGAATGCGCAGGCGGGCGGTGTCGATATCTTTAGCCTAGCGGCCCCGGCGAATCCGACCTTCGTTGAAGAGCTCAATGTCGCCGCTGACGTGGCTGCGGCCATCGACGGCATTGCGGCCGCAGATCTTGGCGCCGTCAACAGAGTCGCGATTCACAGCGCCAGCAACACCATGGCTGTGGCCATTGCCGCCGAGCCGGAAACGAGTAACGGCTACGTCGCTTTCTATCAAACGTCCGACAGCACCTTCCTCGCCGCGGTCGAAGTGGGCGCGCTGCCCGACTCCGTGGCGATTTCTCCCGATGGCAACACGGTGGTGGTGGCCAATGAGGGGCAGCCGAGCGGCGATTACTCAATCGATCCGGCTGGGTCCATCAGTGTCATCGATATTTCCGCCGGGGCGTCCACCCTGGCCGCAGCCAACGTGACCTCCGTGACCTTCGATGGCCTTGTGGCTGCCGATCTCCCTGGCGTCCGGATCTCGGGCCCCGGTGGAGACATCGCCGCAGCCCTTGAGCCGGAATATTTGGCCATTAGCGACGATAGCGCGACGGCCTATGTCTCCCTGCAGGAAAACAACGCCATCGCCGAGGTGGACCTCGCGACGGGCACCCTCACCGACGTTTGGGCCCTGGGCTTCAAGGATCACCGGAATCCGGGCAACGAGCTGGATGTCAGCAACCGCGACGACGTCATCAATATTCGTAACTGGCCCGTCTATGGCGTCTACATGCCCGATTCCGTGGCCACCTACACGGTGAATGGGGTGCCCTACGTGGTGACCGCCAACGAGGGGGATTCCCGGGATTACGCGGCGCACGTCGATGAGCTTCGGATTAAGGACATCGGCGGCACCAACAGCCTGTCTCTGCCGCTAGCGGACGTCCTCACCTTCGGTGCGGATTACAATCAGGATGGGGTAGTGGATGCCTCTGATTTCCTGGAGAACGAAGCCCTCGGTCGCTTGAAGATCATTACGGACCTTGGCGTCACCGGCGCGAACTGCGATGCGGCCGGCACGGAGCCGCAAAATTGCACCTATGAGGCGCTCTACGCCTTTGGGGCCCGCTCCTTCTCCATCTTCAATGCCGAGTCCCAGACGCTGGCGTTTGATTCCGGAAATGACTTCGAGCGCATCACCGCCGAGCGTAACCCCGCGGGCTTTAACGCCAGCAACGACAGCAACGCGGGCGACGATCGCTCCGACGACAAGGGCCCCGAGCCGGAAGGGGTGGAGCTGGCAGTCATTGATGGCCGCACCTACGCCTTCATCAACCTCGAGCGGGTCGGTGGGGTGATGGTCTATGACATCACCGAGCCAGAGCGCGCGGAGTTTGTGCAGTACGTGAACGACCGGGACTTCACCCTGGCAGACGCCGATCTTGATGCGGGGGTGACGGACCTCGGTCCGGAGATCACGCACTTTGTGTCCGCTGAGGACAGCCCCTCGGGCAACGCGCTGCTCCTCGTGAGCAACGAAGTGAGTGGCACGCTGGCGGTCTACCAGATCGACGTGCGTAGCATTTCCAACTAAGCCCTTCGAAGGGTTCAGGGCCCCGGCCGCGTTAGCGCCCGGGGCCTTTTTTATGGCTCGGAGGGGTCCACGGGGCCTTCCGCAATCACCGCAAGGGTGCCGCCGGCGAGGGTCGCCTGGAGCCGGGTGCCGGGGGCCACGGCATCCGGACTTTTGAGCACCGTTCCAAAGCGCTTTCCCGTTTCCGGCTCGGTGGTGAGCACGGCATAGCCGCGCGCCACCGTGCCCAGGGGGCTTTGGAGCTGAAGGCCCTGGGCCGCTAAGGCCAGGCGCTGAGCTAAGCGCTCCTGGCGATGGGCGAGGGCATCGCGCAGGGCCGTCTCTGCCTGGGCGACCTGCTGTTGGTGGGTGGCGATGGGGGTTTGGGGGGAGGCCCGGCGGAGCCGTTGGTTCAGGGCGCCGGTGCGATCCTTTGCTCGGGCAAGGCGCTGCACGGGAGAGGCGGCCCGTAGCCGCTGTTCGAGGGCGGTGAGCTGCTGGCGCCGGGTTTGCTGTCCGTAGCGCAGGGCGCTATGGAGCTGCCCTTCCAAAACATCGAGGCGCTGCGCGAGATGATTTAGGCGGGGCCGAGGATCCGGTAAGCGGCCGCGAAGGTGGCGCAGGCGCTCGCGCTGCTGCTGGAAGGCGAGGCGAAGGCTTCGCCGGAGGCGCCCTGTCTGGCGTTCCACGCTATGGGCGAGGGCTTCCCGGTCCGGGGTGGCCAGCTCCGCCGCTGCCGAGGGGTGGGGGCCCGCAGGTCAGCCACAAAGTCCGCGATGCTGACGTCGCTCTCATGGCCGACGGCGGCCACCACGGGGCGAGGGCAGGCGACGATAGCCCGGGCGACGTGTTCGTCATTGAACGCCCATAGGTCTTCCAGGCTGCCGCCGCCGCGCCCCGTAATGACCAGGTCCGGCGCGCCCTTGGGATCCTCTTCGCACCAGCGTCGAAGGCGCTCAAAGGCGGCGATGATTTCCCCCGGCGCCCGCTCTCCCTGCACCGCCGTCGGCAAGAGGGTGAGCTGTGCGGCAGGCCAGCGCCGGCCCAGCACCGTGAAGAGGTCCTGGATCGCGGCGCCGGTGGCTGAAGTGATCAGGGCGATATGCCGAGGTAGGGCCGGAAGGGGGCGCTTGCGCTCGACGGCGAAGAGGCCCTCGCCTTCGAGCTGCTTCCGTAGCGCCTCATAAGCAAGGCGCAGGGCGCCTTCTCCCGCGGGCTCGAGGCTCTCGGCGATAAGCTGGAATTCACCCCGATCCGGGTAGAGGCTCACCCGGGCCCGAAGCTGTACCTGGAGCCCGTTGCGGACCTCGCAGCGGACTCGCCCATTCCGCCCCCGGAACATGGCGCAGCGCACCTGTGCCTTGGCGTCCTTCAGGGTGAAATACCAGTGGCCCGATGCCGGCCGGGAAAAGTTTGAGATCTCCCCTTCGATCTGAATCAGGCCAAATTGGCTCTCCAGAGCGACCTGCACCTCGTGGTTCAGGCGGCTCGGGGTGTAGGGCGTTTGGGTGGGGGCGACAATGCTCATGGTGGTCATGCTAGCACCCTTCCTCCCCGGCCTCCGAAGGGTCCTTCCTCCCGGTCTTTTTTGCCTTCGGAGGCCCGTCGGCGTAGCATTGCGCGCTTACCTTTTTGGGGGCCTCGCGATGCTTCGAATTGCCCACGACGCGCTCACCTTTGACGACGTTCTACTGCTGCCCGCCTTCTCCGACGTGCTGCCCTCGCAGGTGGACCTGACGACGCAGCTGACGCGCAATATCCGCCTCAATATCCCCCTACTTTCCGCCGCGATGGATACGGTGACGGAGGCGCGCCTCGCCATCGCCATGGCCCAGGAAGGGGGCATCGGCATCATTCATAAGAACATGCCCATCGAACGCCAGGCCCGAGAAGTACGGCTGGTGAAAAAGTTTGAGAGTGGCGTGATTCGGGACCCCATCACCATTGCTCCAGAAGCGACGGTGCGCCAGCTCCTCGAACTGACCCGAGAGCACGCAATCTCGGGCGTGCCCGTGGTGCGCGGCAATGATCTGCTCGGCATCGTGACCTCCCGGGACGTGCGCTTCGAGCCCGACCTCGAAACCAGGGTCAGCGAGATCATGACCCCGAAGGAGAAGCTCGTTACGGTACCGGAGGATGCGGCGGAGGACGTGGTGCGAGATCTGCTTCACCGCCATCGCATCGAGAAGGTTCTGGTCACCAATGGTGCCTTTGAGTTGCGAGGCCTGATCACGGTCAAGGACATCAACAAGGCTCAGATGTATCCCCGAGCCTGCAAGGACAGTCAGGGGCGGCTGCGCGTTGGCGCCAGCGTGGGCACCTCCGCCGACACGGAAGCGCGGGTCGCGGCGCTGGTGGAAGCGGGCGTGGATGTCATTGTGGTGGACACGGCCCACGGCCATTCCAAGGGCGTGCTCGATCGGGTGCGCTGGCTGAAGGCCAGCTACCCGGAGCTGGACGTGATTGGCGGAAACATCGCCACTGCTGATGCCGCGCGGGCGCTGGTGGACGCCGGCGCTGATGCCGTGAAGGTGGGTATTGGCCCTGGTTCGATCTGCACTACGCGCATCGTAACGGGCATTGGCGTGCCTCAGGTGACGGCGGTGGCTAACGTGGCCGCGGCGCTGGCAGACACTGACGTCTCCGTGATCGCCGATGGCGGTGTGCGCTATTCCGGAGACCTGGCCAAGGCCGTCGTCGCCGGGGCTCATGCGGTCATGGTGGGTAGCCTCTTTGCCGGCACTGACGAGGCTCCCGGGGAAGTGGAGCTTTACCAGGGCCGGACCTACAAGGCCTATCGCGGTATGGGGTCCCTCGGCGCAATGGATCAGGCCCACGGCTCTTCGGATCGCTATTTCCAGGGTACGGAGCGGGACGCGTCCAAGCTCGTGCCCGAAGGTATTGAGGGCCGCGTGCCTTACAAGGGCGCCATGGGCAGCATCGTGCATCAGCTGATGGGCGGGCTTCGGGCCTCCATGGGGTATACAGGATCTTCTGACATGAACACCATGCGCACCCGACCCCAGTTCGTGCAGGTGACCTCGGCGAGCATGGCGGAAAGCCATGTGCATGGGGTGAGTATCACCAAGGAAGCGCCGAACTACCCGACCCGCTAGGGCTAAGCGAGAGCCGCCATGAGCCACGATATCCACCAGGAGCGGATCCTGGTCCTCGATTTCGGATCCCAGTACACCCAGCTCATCGCGCGACGGGTGCGAGAGCTCGGGGTCTTTTGCGAGATCCTGCCCTTCGATATCCCCGAAGCGGAAATCGTCAGCCGGGCGCCGCGCGGCATCATCCTATCCGGGGGTCCCGAAAGCGTGACCCTGGAAGAAACGCCCCGAGCACCGAGCGTCGTCTTTGAGCTAGGCGTGCCCGTGCTAGGCATTTGCTATGGCATGCAAACCATGGCGCTTCAGCTTGGGGGCGCGGTAGAGCCCTCGGACGAGCGCGAATTTGGCCACGCGCGAGTGACTCGGCTGGCGCCCGATGCCTTCCTCGGCGACCCCGTAGACCATGGAACTTCGGACTACGACGTGTGGATGAGCCACGGGGATCGGGTATCCGCGCTGCCGCCGGGCTTTCAGCACAGTGGCCAATCGCCCAACGCGCCCATTGCAGCCATGGCCGACCCGACTCGCCATTTCTATGGCGTGCAGTTCCATCCCGAGGTTACCCATACGAAGCAGGGGCAAGCCATGCTTCGCCGCTTCCTTCGGGAAGTGTGCAGCTGCCAGGCCCTCTGGACTGCGGCCAATATCGTGGACGACGCCGTCGAAACGGTCCGTCGGCAAGTGGGATCGGGCAAGGTGCTGCTAGGTCTCTCCGGGGGCGTGGATTCCTCCGTGGTGGCGGCCCTGCTGCACCGCGCGATCGGCGATCAGCTTGTTTGCGTGTTCGTCGACAACGGCTTGCTTCGCTTGAAGGAAGGGGATGAGGTTATGGAGGCCTTCCGCCAGGCCGCCGATGACAGCCTCGCCCTGAACATCATTCGCGTGGATGCGGAGGCTGAGTTCCTCGGCAAGCTGGCTGGGGAAAGCGATCCGGAGCGTAAGCGGAAGATT
The DNA here is from genome assembly GCA_038144425.1 of Candidatus Salivita marina. Classification (GTDB taxonomy): domain Bacteria; phylum Pseudomonadota; class Gammaproteobacteria; order Pseudomonadales; family Azotimanducaceae; genus Salivita; species Salivita marina. Next base: position 533,041 of record JAYQNS010000002.1, read on the forward strand.
ATCGGAGAGACCTTCATCGAGGTGTTCGAGCGGGAAGCGGCCAAGCTTGAGGGGGTGGCCTACCTCGCTCAGGGCACCATCTACCCGGACGTGATCGAGTCCGCTGCCTCTAAGTTTGGTAAGGCCCACGTCATTAAATCTCACCATAACGTGGGCGGCCTTCCGGAGCGGATGAAGCTTGAGCTGGTAGAGCCCCTTCGGGAACTGTTCAAGGATGAGGTCCGGCGCATTGGCCTTGCCCTGGGCTTGTCGGAACGCCTGATTTTTCGCCATCCCTTCCCCGGCCCTGGCCTGGGCGTTCGCATCCTCGGAGAAGTTAAAAAGCCCTATGCGGATTTGCTACGGGACGCGGACGCAATCTTTATTGAAGAGCTCCGCGCCGCAGGGTGGTACGAAAAGGTCAGCCAGGCCTTCACCGTATTTATGCCCGTGAAATCCGTGGGCGTGGTGGGTGACGCGCGGCGCTACGAATACGTTGTCGCCCTGCGCGCTGTGGAGACCATCGACTTCATGACGGCGCGCTGGGCGCATCTGCCCTACGAGCTCCTGGAGACCGTCTCCAACCGCATCATCAACGAGATTTCCGGCATCTCCCGCGTCACCTATGACGTGAGCTCGAAGCCCCCGGCCACGATTGAGTGGGAATAGACTTTCCTTCCAATCACCCCGTGGAATAACATTCCCAGGAAGGAAAGAGCCCCGCCCAAGATCAAAAGCCAGTACGCCATTTTCCGTTCCCCGATTTTCCGTCTAATGAAGTGCGTTCGCGTCTGCAGCTAAGTTCACGATGCAGTCTCATCGGGAACCGGTGGAAAAAACCGGTCCGGAGCGAGGCGGCTGTCGGCACGGTCTAGGTCGCTATTGGCTGCGCCAGAAAAGGTATTCAGCCCGAGCTGTTCTCGAAAGTCCTCAGAACCGTGTAAGGAGGTGTCATCGAGAGGGATGCCGCTGAGATCCGCGACACGAACCAGGCCGTTAAAGATGCCAGCGATTGCGCAGGCCTCGATAAAGCCTGGTTCTCCGAGCTCAGATCTTAGCGCCTCTCTTGCCGCTGGAAGATCATCGCTGCCTCGAACCGCGGCCTCTCCAAATCGCAGGAGCGCGCCGCCGGCCGCTACGTCCTCCCCAGAGGCTTGCCCTAGGACAGCCTCGAGGATCACCGTCTTCCCACTTTGCTCGCTACTCGCACGGAGCAGCCCAACGTGTGAGGTGGTTCAGTAAAAGCACTCGTTCAGCGCAGAAACGCGCGCCGCAAGCAGCTCCGCCTGAGGCCTGGAAATGGGGCCGGTCCATTCAAGATCGTAGAAGGATTGCTCGACCCCCCCGTACATCGCGCCCACATTCGTAAAAAACAGGCGGTTCGCCTCCGGGACCAGGGACAGCGCTCGACTGACGTTCGGTCCTGAGAAGGGGGATACCATTGGCACGTAGGCTCCGATGTCTGCTACCCCGTCAGCGCTCGCGGTATCGGCTCGCGTACCTGCCTCAGCGCTTGGTAGAGGCTCCTGGTCTCGGCCCAGGGCTTCTGCGAAGGCGTCCAGCGCAGCGACAGTCGCCACGATAGAACCGAGCTCAACATAAGCCGCATCGCCGAGGGTTTTGATGGCCTGTGTCGCCCAGTCTCGGTCAATGCGGTGGGCGTCAGCGGCAATCGTCCGAGCGGCCTGGCACGCCGCCTCTGGAATGCGACCCTCGGTGTCCGGAAGCCCTTGGCGTAGCCAGGGCGGATCGCCCCGGGAATTACGGGCGGCTCGCGCTTGTCGAGCGATTTCCACCCGCTGGACGCCAGACCATCGGGGACCGGGGCGTGCAATGGCCTGCCAGCTAGCCCGGTGGGCTTCGCTAATGTCGCGACGGACAGGAAAGCCCGAGGACTCGTAATCAAAATCCAAGTGATTTGTCACAGTTTGCTTTACCCTGGTTGAGTTCGGCTTTTGCAGGCTACGCGAAGTTAAAGGTGAATTGGAAGGTCGCCTAGAGGCTGGATCGCTTCCCGAAGAAGCAGCGTAGCCTTCCTCAGGGCGTTCGATTCCTGGGGAGGGGTAATCAGCATGGCAACCACCGGCCTGCTCGCTTTGCTGGATGACATCACCGTGCTGCTCGACGATGTCGCGCTGTATTCGAAGATTGCGGCGAAGAAGAGCGCGGGGGTCCTTGGGGATGATCTCGCCCTTAATGCCCAACAAGTCAGTGGGGTTGAGGCGCGCCGTGAGCTTCCCGTGGTCTGGGCCGTGGCCCGGGGCTCCTTTCTCAACAAGCTGGTTATCGTGCCTGCAGCCCTCGTCTTGAGCGAATTCCTTCCTGGTCTCGTGACGCCCCTGCTGATGCTCGGGGGCTTTATCTCTGCTATGAGGGAGCCGACAAGGTTGCTCATCATTGGTGGGGGAGCGGTGAAGAGGCATCGGCGCATAGGGAAGGGCTGGTGGCGGCGGCCCGAGAAAGCGATGAGGCGCTCCTTGAAGAAGAAAAGGCTCAGGTCAAAGGGGCGATTCGCACCGATTTTGTCCTTTCCGCTGAAATTATTGTGATTGCGCTGGGCACGGTGCAGTCGATCGCTCTGCTCCCGAGAGCCGTCGTACTTTCTGTCGTGGCAATCATTGCGACGGTCGGGGTTTATGGCTTGGTCGCCGCGATCGTTAAGCTTGATGACCTCGGCCTGGCCCTGACGAAGGGTGACCGGCCATCGCTTGCGCAGACTCTTGGTCGGGGGATCCTGGCGTTCGCGCCATGGCTCATGCGTTCACTGGCCGTTTTTGGGACCGTCGCCATGTTCCTCGTCGGGGGGAGCATTCTCTTCCATGGCATTCCTTTGCCGGTCCAGGAGTGGGTTGGGCTGCCTTCCCTTGCCCTTGAGGCGGCCCTGGGGGTAGGCGCTGGGGCGCTCGGTCTTGGGCTCGTGTGGTGTTTTCGAGGCCTTCGTCCCTAGAAGGAGCGGCGCTTCGAGTATCGTGTAGCGGCCCCGGGCCTTCGGAAGGCTAAGGGGGCGGCGGCGTAGCTTCCGATCGCGGCTCTCGCCTGGGAAGAAGCTCTAGAAGGTGCCGATGCAGCGTTGGCCCCGTTTCCTCGCCAAGGGAAACGATTTCTCCGTAGGTTTCTTCGCTTTCGCCATAGATCCAGGGCGCTTCCCTGTCCCATTCACTCTTAGGAATGATGTAGCCAATGGCGTCGTTCGCGAGGTTGACCATGAGGTTGACCCTGCCATGAAGGGCGTCGCGCAGGGGCGGGACCTCGATGGGATCGATCGCAAAGTCAGCGCCCTCGGGGTTTTCGATCCCACCGACCGCAATTTCGGGATAGAGCTCACCGGGAATGGCGGTAAGGGTCGCTTGGCCGATCTTCAACCAGGCCACCTCCGACTTGTATCGGATAAATGGCCAGGTCAAATGAAAGGACGGGCTCGAGTCGACCACGCCGGTAATGGTTGCAAGGGCCAGCATCCAGTTGGTGATGCCGAACTCCACTTCTTGCGAGCGGATTTCAAGGTCGGGCTCGGTTTCTTTGAAGAAGCGCCCGTCGTTCCATTGGTCAATGACCGCGCTGGCTAGACCGTGACCAAAGGCTTTCGCTTTGCCGTGCCCGGCCTCGGTGATTCGCTCTCCCGAGAAGGGGTCTTCCACCCATTCGCCGGGACCGGAAGTCATAAGACCGCCGATATTGCCCGTGAGCCACAGGGTGGTTCCGCCTATGCCCCCTTTGAGAAGAGATCCATCGTCGCGAATGCCGTTGGAAATGCCGTCCCGCAAATAACCGGCTACGTCGGACGTTAAGAGAAGATTCTGATCCCATGCGAGCTCCACGTGGATTCCGAAATTCACGATGGTGCCGAGGAGTGCGCCATTCCGGGATTGAAGAGCCAAGACGCGAACGGCGTCGTCGACTACCGAAGGCTTTCGGGCATCTCGAACGGGCGTTTGCGGCGGGTTAGGAAATTCCGCCATGTGCAGCGTCGCAGGTTCTAGGGCGAGGGTCGCGTCAGTCAGCGCTCCAATCATTTCATCTCGAAGAAAGCGAAGGTAAGCGTCATCCACCCCGGAGGAAAGGGGGCCCGCGCCCCAGAGCCCTTGCGTATCGGGGCCTTCATGGTTGTGAGTGGCATGGACCATCACATAATCCAGTCCCAATTCTTCAGGGACGTGGGACCGGAGATCTTCAACGAAGGCGCGCATGAGCCCAATGGTGTCGGCGGCGACAATAGCCAGGCGCTGTTCGCCGTCGTCGAGCACCGTAGCGACAGCTTTCAGGGGAAGTTCGACGCCCTGGGCAGGACGGTTATTCTGGAAGCCAGCCATCCAAACGGCATCGAATTCACCATTTCCGTTCCCGTCCACCCAGCTATCGATGTCGGGATCGAACTGGGCGTTGCCATCTAGGTCAGCCCAGCTGTCTGGGATTTCGGGGGTAATATCCCGTTCTGCGAAGCCTGCGCGCAGCTCGGCTGAGTGAACGGGGGGCGACAGGAGACAAAGGAAGCTGAGCGTAAGGAGGGTTGTCCGAAGTATGAAGGGGGGGCTCGCCATGGCTTGGTCCTCGCAATCGGTGCCTTTCCTAGCATAGGGCAATCAGCTTACTTGTAGGGATTGGGAACGCGGAGTTTGTGTTGAGGACAACAAGACCGCCGTATTTCGCTAAGCTCACGGTTCAATCGAAAGGGGGAGCAATGCCATGACTGACCAAAGTGCGAACCAAGGGCCGGTTTTTATTAGTCTTGAAGAGGCGGCGGCCATGAAGACGGGCACCCGCATCACCTTTATTCCCGGGCTACAGGCCCTCTACGCCGAGGCGCTAAAGAACCTCTGCTATGTCAAGAAAATTCCGATTATTCGGGCTCTTCATCCCATGATGGGCATCGATAAGGCGACGGGTCAGGACCGGCAGGCGCGGCTCTACGAGCTCACCAGCCAAACGAGCCTCCCCACCATGTTCCACAATGAAGAGCGTCCCCGAAATGTTTGGACGGAGCAGCTGGCCCTGGTCGAGCAGATTGGTGCGCCGGACAGCCCGAAGCTGATTCCCGACGATTACGCGCTGCGTTCTGAGGTTTACGGCCTGTCCGCCATTATCCTCGCGGAGGATGGGCTGGTGTGGAACATGCGCATCATCAACGACGGCCCCCTCGGTAGAAAGTATGGCTACAGTGAGGAGGCCAGCGCTGCGGCACCGGGCAAGGTTGGCGCCGTGCTGAAACTTTTGGATGAGCGTCTCGCTGCCCAGGAGGCTCGGGGCTCGGCTTATTTGGTTGGGGATGCGGTTTCGGCTGCCGATATTTACTGGGCCACCATGAGCATGGCCGTCTGCCCCGCACCTCCGTCGATCATGCCCGTGACGAAACAGAATCAAGGCATGCTTCAATTCTTCGCAGCGAATGGGCAGGTGCCGGCGGTGGCTGAGGCCATGTCCCCGCGCATCGAGGCCCATCAGCACCATGTCCTGACCACCTACTGTGAGACGCCGGCGGTGCTCGGGGGCGACCCGCTGTAGCGAAGGGAAGATCCGCATAAAAAAAGGGGCGCTGAGCGCCCCTTTTTGTCTAGCCTTCGCTACCTTAGGTTCCAGTCCAGTTTGGGGCGCGCTTTTCTGCAAACGCCTTGGGTCCTTCCTTGGCATCGTTAGAGGTGAAGACCTTCTGCTGCCAGGGGATCTGCATTTCCCAAAGCTTGTCTTCTTCAATGCCCATGGCCGCGGAGCGCACGAGGCTTTTTGAGGCTTTAACGGCCAGGGGTGCGTTTTCGGCAATGCGCTCCGCGAGGGCGATGGCAGCACCCAGTGCTTCCCCGGGCTCCGTGAGCGCGCTCAGCATGCCAGCGTCCATGGCGTCCTCAGCGGTGATGGGTTCCCCGGTTAGCGCCATTTCCATGGCCTTGGCGTAGCCGACGCGCGCGGGTAAGCGGAACACGCCGCCGGCGGCGGCAAAGAGTCCAACCTTCACTTCGCGGATGCCGATCTTCGCACCTTTCGCCGCAACGATGAGATCGCAGGTGAGCATGATTTCGCAGCCGCCGGCTAGAGCGAAGCCATTAACTGCAGCAATAAGCGGCTTTTCCGCGCCGCTGCGCACGAACTTGTTCAAGGGTCCGATGTCTTCCCCACGGGCAAAGGCTTTCAAGTCCATGCCGGCGCAGAATGCTCGGCCGCTTCCCGTAATGACGCCGGCGACCAGACTATCGTCGCCATCGAGCTCTTCGATTGCGTTCCACAGCCCGTTAGATAGGGCGCCATTTATTGCGTTCATGGCGTCGGGGCGGTTAAGGGTGATCACCATTACGCCTCCCCGGCGCTCAACGATGACCGCTTGTTCTTCGCTCATATCACTCTCCATACAGGGTTAGGGACACGCCGCAGCGCAAAAACCCGCATGCTCCCCCCTGGAGCTATGCTTGTTAGGAGGGTAGCACGGCGATCCAAGCAGTTAGGAGCCCTTCTAGGAACGGCTGGGTTTTCGATTATGATGAGGCGCGTGGAAGCCTTGGTAGACGAGGACATGCGAAGGGATTCGCCCAAAAGAGTGCCGATCGCCCGAGGGCTTGTCGCCCTAGCGCTGCTCTTAGTAAGTGGCCTTGCGGAAGCGGAGGCCGAAGCCGTTGCGGTGTTGGAGGCTCAGGATCGTCTTTCCCTGGCCGATGGGGCCCTCAGCTATTGGGAAGATTTTGCCGGTGCGGCGACCCTCTCTGACGCTGAAGCAGCCTTTTCGGCTGGTGCCTTTCAACGCCTTCCCCGGGGCTTAGCGTTTGGTTTTCGAGACGGCGCGGTTTGGCTCCACTTTAGCTTGCTCGTGCCCCAGGGTTTGCAAGAGGAGCGCTGGTTACGAGCCGCCGAACCCTACATCGACGAAGTTGATGTCTTCCATAGATTGCCTAATGGGATGGTGCGTTCCATGAAAGGCGGGCGGGTTGCTCAGCAACCCATCCCCATCGCTTCCGATGCGGGGACCCTATTTCGCCTTCAACTCTCTCCGGGAGAGCACCAGGTCTTCCTCCGCCTCGCCTCGGCATCGGGCTTAACCGCGCGTCCCGAACTTTGGCAACCAAGGGCTCTCGAGAATGCCGCGCTGTGGCGCTTTTTGATCTTCGGGCTGGTTCTAGGCTTTGCCGTGGCTTCCTCTGTTGTGAGCGTCTTGCGCTACCTAAATCGGGGAGATCGCCTTTCCGGCGCTTTCTTCCTTGCGATCGTCGCAGCGACCCTTCAATGGTCCTATCGGCAGGGCCTCATCGCTCAAGGGGGTGGCATCCTTGTGCCCCTCTATGCCGCTGCGATGTGGCTTTTTTTTATTGAGCTTTTCGAGGCGGCGCGCTACCACCGACGGCTTTACTGGATCGGTCGTATAGGCGTTTGGGGAAGCCTCGCCGCGGCAGCCCTCGGCGCCCTCGGCGCCTACCCAAAGCTCGGGCCCTGGGTCCAGGGTTACGCTTTTTTGGGCGTTTTAGGGTCACCCGCAGTTCTTTATCGCCTGGCAAGGACCCCAGGGATCGCAAGTCGGGCGCTTGCGACGGCATTTTTGGCCTACGTCATCGCCACCGTCGCCATTCTCCTCAGGAACCTGGGGCTGTATGACATGCCGCTTGCCCCTATTTTTGTCTCCAGCAGCCCTTATTTTGTGTTCTTGCCGGCGTTCACCGCAGCCTTGTCCCTTCGCATGGGGGAGATGGCTCAATCCCGCGCCGAAATCAACGCAGGGCTGGCAGCGGAACAAGCTGGGGCCGCCCGGCGGCAGGAAGCGCTCGAAGATCGTCTACAGCTCCTTTCCCTGTTGACCCACGAGCTTCGGACTCCCGTAGCCCGAATCAATTCCTCTCGTGAAATTCTGTCCTTACTGTTGGAGAACACCAGCGCCGCCTTCGCGCAGAGGCGTCAACAGGCCTTACGGACCCTTGCGGCGGCGGTGGATCGCCTTCGCCTGGTGTTCTCCCTGGCCATTGATTTGGAGCAGGCGCCGACCTCCCCTGCCACAGGTATTACGCCGGACTTCTTCGAGGTGGTGCGCCGAGCGTTGGATCGCCTCCCCGAAACGCTCAGGCGTAGCGTTACCGTGGAGGCCCTTGGGTCGTCCCCCGCGGTGCGGGGTGACCCTCAGGTGGTGGAGGATGTTCTGGCCCTCATATTCCTATCGTTGCTCGACCAGGAGGGGCAGGTGCCAAGGCTTAGGTTGCACATGGCGCCTGGCAGGAACAAAGAGAAGCCTTGGGCGACCTTGCGAGGGTTCGTTGGGGCGCCTCGGAAGCAGCCTGAACGTTTAGACGGGCTGGTTCTTTCCTCTTCCGTGCTGAGGTCCCTCGAGGGTGGGCGGGAGCTGTACTCTCGATGGCCCGAGGGGACGCTCGAATGGGCGGTCTTTCTGCCCGAGGCGCCACAGTGATGGCTCGTCTGGGTGCGTTGTGTGTCTTGCTGATCGTGGGATTGACGACGGTGGCCCAGGCAGCAGTCCCGGAAAGGTCCACGGCTTTCGTCCTGGGGGACGAGCCGTTCCTCAAACTTGGCGGGGGGAAGCTGAGGTTTTGGGGGAGCGAAGGTGCTGGGGCCTCCTTTGAAGACGCGCAGCGTGCTCTAGACGCAGGATACTTTGAGAGGGTGCCTGACAATCTCGACCTTGCCTATGATCTGGGCCGGGCCTGGGTATATTTTGAGGTTTTCGTGCCGGGTCCGGATCCAGAGCCCCGAGGGCTTGAGGTACGTCCCAGCTATCTCGACCTCATCCAGGTCTACCAAAAAACCGAGATCGGACCCTGGGCCTTTAGGGGAGCGCTAGGCGATACGCTACCTTTCGGCGAGCGGCGGCATGTTTACCGGCACGGCGTTTTTCGACTCCTACTTCAACCGGGTTATAACCGTTTCCTAGTTTCCATTGAGTCGCAAGGCGCATTGCACGCGTTATTTCGGCTTGGGACGCCTTGGGACCTTCGGCGCCACGCCTTCGAAGACTATCTTCTTCAGGGGCTGGCCTATGGGGTCGTGTTTGCCCTCTTGATCGCTAACGCCGCCTACGCATTGATTTTTCGGCGCTGGATTTTTGCGACCTTTTTAACGTTTCTCATCCTCAACCTCCTCAATTGGATGGCGGTTGACGGGCTCCTCGGAGCCGTTCTGTTTCCGTATTCGCCCCAGCTTGTGGACTCAGCGCAGCGGGTACTGGGTTTGCTGGTATTTGGCGCAAACTGGGCGCTTTTCAGCAAGCTTTTTGAGGCGCGACGCCGTCGTCCCCGGTTCCATTATCTGGCGCTCGGTGGGATCGCCCTCAGCCTGGGGGCAGTTTTGGCCACCTTTGGGGGTGCCTACCGGGAGGTGGCTCCGCTGGTGCAGCTTTACGCCCTGACTGCCATACCCACCCTGGTGGCCGAAACCTGGAGGCGTTGGAAGCCTGGGACACGGGCATGGGGAGAGGCCCTACCCTTGACGCTTTTTCTCCTCGCCACTTTTAGCCATTTCTTCCAGGTTTTAGTCGTTGGCTCGTATTCGGAAGCGACTGCGGCTTTGGCCCAAACTTCCCAAATTGCCGTTATGTGGCTCGTGAACGCGGTCTCAGGCCGTCGTGGCAGGGCGTACCATTTGGAAACCTTGGAGAAAAGGGGCGAGGTAGAAGCGGCTAAGGCCATCGGCCGGGAGACCATGTTGGCCGTTGCGGAGCGGGAATCGATGATCCGCGCACTCTTAGGTGCCGCCCGTCGTCCCCTTGCGCAGGTGGACGAGGCGCGCGCTCAACTTAAGGCGCTCGCGGAGCAGGATGGGGGCTTAGGACCAGAGGAAAGCTCCCGATTGCTAACCCTTGAACAATCCGTGGAGCGCCTAAGGTTGCTGCTAAGCAGCGAGGCGCCATCGGCTGACCCCGTCTTTCGACCCCAGCTAACGCGCGAGGCTTTTACTGGGGTGCTTGAGGAAGCGCTTGGGCTACTCCCCGGGTCAGGAGTCGCAAGGATCCGCGTTCAGAAAGCATCCGAGGAAATCTTCGTCGACGGGGATCGGAGGCTTCTCAACTTGGCCCTGCTCAATGTTTTCGAAAATGCGCTTCGTTATTCTCCGGAGGACTCAATCGTGAATGTTGCCCTCAAGCGAACCTTCGAAAGTGGCCGGGCGGGCCAGGAGCTTCGGGTGGAAAATGAGGGGGCTGCGCTCAGTGGCTGGGAACAAGAGCAAGCCTTCGGAAAGTACCGGCGCTTTAGGGGCGGCCGCGCTAAGGCGGGCCTTGGTCTAGGACTATTTTTAGTTCGCCAGATCGTGAGGGCCCACGGCGGGCGGGTTGGATTTGAGCCTGACCGTCCTTCGGGCGTTGGATTAACGATATGGCTACCGGAGGGGAATGCTTAAGTGGACGAGCTACGCTGCGCCGTGATCGAAGATGTTGACTCCCTGCGGGAAGATCTCGTTTTTTTTCTCAAGCATCGCGGCTTTTCCGTGGTCTTCGAGAGCGATGGGCGCGGGGTGTTGCCCGCGCTTCTCGACACCTCAGCGCAGGTGGTCATTTTAGATCTGGGGCTTCCAGAAATAGATGGTCTGGCTATCGCGGGATCGCTGCGGGAGCACCGGCCTGAGCTGGCAATTATCATGCTGACGGCGCGAAGTGGCCCTGGGGATCGGCTGCTTGGCTGGCGAGAGGGCGCCGATGCCTACCTCGTGAAACCCGTGGAGTTTAAAGAACTCGAAGCGGTCATTCGTAGCGTAGCGCGCCGGTCCGGAGGGGGCAGCGAGGCCGCCTGGAGTCTGGATGAAGCGGCTCAGCAGCTTCATTCGCCCAGGGGGCGAGCCGTGCGCCTAAGTGCCACGGAAACGGCCATAGCGTTGGCGTTCCTTACGTCCGGAAGCAAGCCAACGCCAGCGGAAACATTAGCATCTGTTTTTGGGGGTAGCGAAGCGACGAAGGCTTCAAACCGCCTGCCTGCGGCCCTCAGCCGGCTTCGGAAAAAACTCGAGGGTTTAGGGGAGGCGCGGCTGATCGTCGCGGTGCGCGGCGAGGGCTATCGTTTCGGGGCCCCCCTCGTTCGGCGCGGACCCCTGTCTTGAGCCTTCTTCGCTGCGACGCCCTTTCCATCCACTTCGGTGATCGCGCGATCCTGGAGGGGGCGAGCTTCGCCCTTGAGCCCGGCGAGCGGGTTTGCCTCATCGGTCGCAATGGGGCGGGAAAATCAACGCTCCTCTCGATCCTGAGCGGGGAGGTCGAGCCCGACGGGGGGACGGTCCAAACCCGCTCCGGGCTCAGGGTCAGCACCCTGCCGCAGGCGCTGCCAGAGGAGAGTGCGCTCACGGTGCGGGCCTATCTTCGTGAGGCCTTGGCGCCGCAATTTGAGCGCTTGGCGGCGCTGGAGGCGTTGAGCGCCGAGGCGACGGATGACGCAAGCCTCGAAAAGCTCGCAGCGCTCCAGGCCGAGCTCGACGCGATGGAGGGTTGGCAGCCGGAGCAGCAGGTGGAGGCGGTGCTATCTCAGCTGGCCTTACCGGGACAGGCGCGCATGGGCGCGCTATCCGGAGGCTGGCGCCGGCGCGTGGCCCTGGGCCGGGCCCTGGTTACCAAACCTGAGCTTTTGCTCCTCGATGAGCCCACCAACCACCTTGACCTGGCCACCATCGCCTGGCTCGAGGGCGTGCTCCTCGGGTTCTCCGGTACCGTGGTCTTTATTACGCACGATCGCGCCTTCCTGGAGCGCCTCGCCACACGCATTGTGGAAATCGATCGTGGCGCAGTGCAAAGCTGGCCCGGAGGCTATGGGGACTATCTACGGCTAAAGGCGCAGGCGCTTGACGCGGAGGCAGCGGAAGAAGCGCTTTTTGATAAGCGCTTAGCCCAGGAGGAAGCCTGGATCCGCCAGGGCATCAAGGCTCGGCGCACTCGGAACGAAGGGCGAGTTCGTGCCCTCGAGGCGCTCCGTCGCACCCGAGCCGAGCGGGTGCAGCGCCAGGGGCGCGCGGAGGTGGCCCTGAACTCGGGGGAGGCGTCCGGCAAGCGCGTGCTGGAGGCTCAAGGCCTCACCCAGGCCTTTGCGGGGCGAACGCTGCTTAAGGGCTTGGACCTGGAAGTATTGCGCGGTGATCGCATTGGCATCGTGGGCAACAACGGCGTCGGGAAAACCACGCTCTTGCGAATTCTCCTGGGGGACCTCACGCCTGAAGGGGGCGTGGTGCGCCGGGGTACGCAATTATCCATAGGCTACTTTGATCAAACCCGGGAGGGGCTCCGCTGGGATCAGTCCATTGCCTTCAATGTTGCCGAGGGCCGGGATACGGTCACCGTCGGCGGCGTCGATCGTCATATCTTCAGCTACTTGCAGGGTTTTCTCTTTACCCCGGAGCGCGCTCGCACGGAGATTCGCCACCTTTCCGGGGGCGAAGTCAATCGGGTGCTCCTGGCCAAGCTCTTTACCAAGCCCCACAACCTTCTCGTGCTCGATGAGCCCACGAATGATCTAGATCTTGAAATGCTCGAGGTGCTTGAAGCGCAGCTTGTGGCCTTTGAGGGCACCCTCATCGTGGTGAGCCATGACCGCGCGTTTCTCGATAACGTCGTAACGAGTGTGCTCGTCTTTGAGGAAAGCGGTGTGCAGGAGTACGTGGGCGGCTACGAGGATTGGAAGCGCCGGGGACGCACCCTTCGGGTCGCGGAATCGGGCTTCGCGAGCGAGGCCCCAGCAGAGGCCATCGCGCCGGCGGTGACGGCGCCGCCGCCCGCCGTTGCCGAGGCTCCGGCAAAAGCGCCGGCTAAGCTTAGCTACAAGCTGAAGCGCGAGCTTGAGGCCCTGCCGGAAGAAATCGAACGGCTTGAGGGCGAGGTGGAAGCGCGACAGGCGGCCGTGAGCGGCTCCGATTTTTTTTCCCGCGACCGGGCCGAAGCCGAGGCCGACCTGGCAGCCTTGGCCGATCTGCAAGCGACGCTTGAGGCCCGCATTGAGCGCTGGATGGAGCTCGAGGCGTTAGCCACGGGGGAGGGCTAGGCGCCTTTTGGTGCTAGGCTCAGGCTTGGAAAAAAAGGGAAGGGAGTGCACGGTGAGCGTGACATTACGGCGCGGGGCTTGGGCTCTGCTTCTCCTTGGGGTTTTGATCCCGGCCCAAAGCCTTCGCGCGGAGCCCCTGGTGGTGGGGGCGAACATCGGCAATGTGCCCTGGGAGTTCCAGGCGCGGGATGGGCAATACGTCGGCTTTGAGATCGATCTCGCCCGGGCCCTCGCGGAGGCGCTGGGCCGGGAGCTTGAGCTTCGCAATATTCCCTTTAACGGCCTCTTTGCTGCGGTGCAGTCCGGGCGCGTCGATGTGGCGGCGTCGTCCATTTCCGTGACGCCCCAGCGCTTGGGTCAGGTGGCCTTTACCCAGCCCTTCTACGACAGCGATCAGTCGCTCACGGTACTTAAGGCCAGCCCCGTGCAAAGCCTTGATGACCTGAAGGAGCGGCGGGTGGGCGTGGATACGGGCTCCACCGGGGATATCTGGGCAACGGCGGCTCAGGGCCGCTACGGTTTCAGCTCCCTGGCGCGCTATGAGGGCCTCGCACCGGCCATGCTCGACCTCCAGAGCCGGCGCATTGATGCCTACCTCTCCGATATTCCCTCCCTGTTGTATTACGCCAAGGACAAGCCCTTCCTACGCGTCGCTGAGCGCATTGAGACCGGTGAGCGCTACGCCCTCATGCTGGCGAAGGGCAGTGCCGTGCTCGAGCCCCTAAATGCGGCGCTGAGCGAACTCAAGCGCGATGGGACCCTGGCCGCGCTTCATGAGAAGTGGTTTGGGCAGGCGCCGGCGCCCGGAAGCAGTACGGTCACGGTCCTGCCTCGCCCGCAAGCGCCCTAGCCGTGCTCGAGACCTTCTTTAACGGTGAGGTGCTGTGGCGGGCCTGGCCCCTGCTATGGGAGGGGCTCCTCCTGACCGTTCAGCTGGGGGCCTTAAGCATCGTGCTGGGCTGGCTTGGCGGGTTGGCCCTCGCGCTTCTCGGGCTCTACGGGCCTGCGCCCGTCCGGGCCTTGGTTCGGGCTTATGTCGATGTATTTCGCGCTTTACCCGTGCTGGTGCTCCTCATTCTGGTCTATTACGCGCTGCCCTTTGTGGGCCTTTCCCTCAGTGCCTTTGCCTCCGCGACCCTGGCGCTGGCGGCCGTGTCCAGCGCCTACACCTCGGAGATCGTACGCGCCGGCATCGAGGCCGTACCGAAGGGGCAAAGCGAAGCGGGGCGCGTGCTCGGGCTGAGCTTCCCGAAAATTCTGCGTCTGATTGTTTTGCCCCAGGCCTTCCGTCTGGTGATTCCGCCCCTGACGGGAAACAGCATTAACGTGCTGAAGGACACGGCCCTGGCTTCCGTGGTTGCCATGCCGGACCTGTTGAAGCAGGCGACCCAGGCTCAGGCCCTCGAGGCCAACCCCACGCCCCTTATTGCCGCTGCGGGGCTGTATCTGCTGATCCTCCTGCCCTTGGTGGCCATGGTGCGCCGCCTTGAGCGGCGTCTGGGGCGCCCCGCATGAGCCCCGTGGTGCTCACCCTTACGGGGGCGCGCAAGGCCTTTGGGGCCGATGAACTATTCCGCGACCTGTCCCTCACCCTTGCCCGGGGCGAGCATCTTTGTCTGCTGGGTCCTTCCGGCGCCGGGAAATCCTCCCTTCTTCGGTGCCTGATGGGCCTGGAAGCGCTCGATGGGGGCACGCTTGCCCTCGCCGATCCCGCTGCGGGCCTGGGCCTCGTTTTCCAAGATTTTCGCCTCTTCCCCCATCTCGATGCGCTTGGCAACGTCACCTTGGCCCTGCGCGCAGCGCAGCGTTTGGGCGCGGAGGAAGCGGAGGAGCGAGCGCGGGATGCCCTTGCCCAGGTCGGCCTTGAGGCCTTCGCGCATAAAAAGCCCGGCGCCCTTTCCGGGGGGCAGCAGCAGCGGGTCGCCATTGCTCGCGCCCTGGCCCTGAGGCCGGCGGTGCTGCTGTTCGATGAACCGACATCCGCGCTGGATCCCGAGCGCACCGCGGGGCTGGGGGCTGTGCTCCGGGGGCTGACGGAGCGCGGTGTGGCGTTGCTGACCGTCACCCACGACCTTGCCTTCGCCGAACACTGGGCCGATGCTGTGGCGCTGCTGCGGGACGGTCAGCTCACCACGCCCCTACCCGCAGCGCGCTTTTTTGGCCCGGAGGCGCCGGCGGCGGTCCGGGCCTTTCTGTCCCCGGGCGCTGCCCCAGAGGAGCCAAGCGAACCATGACCTTTCCCCTTCCCTTCGCCCGCGAGGCCTTTTGCGGCCTCGACGATGGTTGGGCCTACTTTGATAACGCCGGCGGCACGCAAATTCTCGAGGCTTCGGTGGAGGCCATGGCCGCCTATCTTCGCCATTCCAATGTCCAAACCGGCGGTACCTATCCGCGTTCCCAGGCAGCGGCGGAGGCCCTCGCTAGCCATCGCGCCGCCCTGGCTCGCCTGATCGGGGCGCCGGAAGCCGAGGAAGTGGTCTTTACACCGTCCACCACCGGAGGCTTCCAGCTCCTGGCTCGGGCCCTGGCTCCGCAGTTCGCGCCCGGTGATGAGGTGATCCTCACGGTCTTTGACCATGAATCGAACATTGGTCCCTGGCAGGTGCTGGCGGAGCGGGGCGTGACCTTCCGCTTTTGGGCGCTTGATCCCAAGACCCGGGTGCCGCGCCTGGAGGATCTTGATGCGCTCCTGGGGCCGAAGACGCGCCTGGTCGCCGTGACCTGGGCGTCGAATATCCTAGGCCAGGTGATGCCCTTGGAGGCGATTGGCGAGCGGGTGCAGGGAGCGGGGGCGCAGCTGGCGGTCGACGCTGTGGCCTACGCGCCGCACCGGCGAATTAACGTGGCCCGCCTGCCCATCGATTACCTGGCCTTTTCCCTCTATAAAACCTTCGGCCCTCATCAGGGCGTGCTGTGGGGGCGCCGCGCCCACCTTGAGGCGCTTGTGCCTCAATATCACCACTTCATCGAGGCGGTGCCGAAGAAGCTCGAGCCCGGCAACCCGAATTACGAGCTCGCGGCGGCAGCAGCAGCCATCACGCCCTATCTTGAAGCCCTGGGGCAGCACGCCGCTCCGGGGGTCGAGGGCCCGGAGGCGCTCGATGCCGCCTTTGAGGCGATCGCTGCCCACGAAGGACTGCTGGCGGAGCGCCTCCTCGCTTATCTGCGCAGCCGCCCGGACGCCGACATCGTTGGCGGCAGCGACGGCCTGGCAGCCGATCGCCTGCCGATCATCAGCTTTCGCCTTGCGGGCTGGGACGCTGGCGTAGTGGCCCAGGCCGTGGAAGCCGCCCAGGTGGCCGTGCGCTATGGAGATTTCCACGCCCGACGCCTGATTGAGCACCTGGGGCTGGCGGGGGAGGGCGGGGTGGTTCGTGTGTCCTTCGCGCACTACAACACCCTCGAGGAGGTGGACCGACTGATTCAGGCGCTTTCGGAGCATATGCCGCCGAAGCTCGACGCACAGGAAAAAGGAGCCTAGCCATGGCCAAACCCCTTAAGCATTCCGCCGCCTCCCTTGTGGCCGCGGCCCGAGCCCAAATCGAAGAAATCGACAGCGAAGCCGGACAGGCTCTGCTTGAGCGTGACGACGTGCTCATCGTCGATCTTCGCGATGTGCGGGAGCGGCAGCGCGATGGCTTCATTCCCGGGAGCTTCCATTGCCCCCGGGGCATGCTGGAATTCTGGGTGGATCCGGAGAGCCCCTACTTCAAGGAGGAATTCGGGGAAGACAAAACCTTCGTTTTCCACTGCGCTTCCGGCTGGCGTTCCGCCATTTCTACGCAGCTGGTGCAGCACATGGGACTGGAAAAGGTTGCCCACCTGCGCGATGGCTTTAAGGGCTGGGAAGCTGCGGGCGGGCCCATCGAGAAGGCCCCGCCTCGGGTCTAAGCGCAGCGGTGAAACGCACTCAGGAAAAGATAGGCTTTAAGGAAGCAAGAGGGGCTTTGAGATGGGAAAAATGATGGTGATGCAGAGCCTGGCCTGGGCCGCGGCGATTATCGTGGTCGCGCTGCTTGGAGGGCCGCCCATGGCGCCGATTCTGTTGGCGGTGCTGGGAACCCTCGCCCTCGGGCGCCTGCGCTTGGACGCCAAGCGGCTGCGAAGCTAGCCCATGGGTAATCTTGAAGTGCAGCTTGAGGGGTTTGCGGCCGGTGCCCTCTGGTTCTACGCCGCTCTGGTGCTTTTGGAGGCGCTCCTTGAGCTTCGGGGGAACACCCATTTTTACCGCCTGAAGGACACGCTTTGCAGCATCGCGACGGGGTTGGCCTACACCGGGGTGCAGGTGCTCATGCGGGGGGTGTTCTTCGGTGCGATGTTCTTTGCCAGCCAGTTTGCCCCCTGGCAGCTAGAGACCACGCCCCTGACCTTTGTGCTTTGTTACCTGGCTGTCGACTTCGCGTTCTATTGGCATCACCGCGTGCTGCACGAAGTACGCCTGGCCTGGGCGGCGCACATCGTTCATCACTCCAGTACCCAGTACAACCTGGGGGCGACGGCGCTGCGCCAGTCCGTGGTGGAAGCGCTCTACGAGCCCTGGTTCTACCTGCCCGTGGCATTGCTGGGCTTCGAGCCCTTGGCGGTGATGCTGGCCCTGCAGGTGAACATCACCTACATGTTTTGGCCCCATACGCAGCACATCAAGCGTCTGCCCGGGTGGTTCGAAGCAGTGTTCGTCACCCCTTCGCACCATCGCGTTCACCACGCCAGTAACCTGCCTTACCTCGACAAAAACTACGGTGGCACGCTCATCATCTGGGACAAGCTCTTCCGTACCTTTGCGGAAGAGCGCGAAGCTCCGGAGTTTGGGGTGCTTACTCCGATTCGCTCGGCCAATCCCTGGACCATCACCACAGCCAGCTGGCGGGTTCTGGGCCGGGATCTTGCCGCCGCGAGCGGCCTTCGCCAGCGCCTGGGTTTGCTCCTACGCCCCCCGGGCTGGGCGCCAAATGGCGCGGGGCTGACCACCCGGCAGATGCAGGCCGCCGGGGTGCTGAAGGCCGGGGCGCCCCTCGCCTAGGGGGCCTCCGGAAGCGCCGGTCCCGTAAAGCGCTCAAGGGTGGCGAAGGACGACACGGGGTTACGCCTTAGCTTGGTGAGGCGCTTGCTGGGTACGCCGAGGGGGATCATGGCGGCAAAGGCGTAGCTGTCCGGAACCTCAAGAAGTTCCGCCACGGCGTGCTCCTCTGGGGCCAGGAAGGTGGTAAGCGTGCCCCCCAGCCCTTCGGCGTGGGCGGCCAGCAGAATATTCCAAGCAAACGGGTAGATGGAGGCGCCGCTTATCACCCCTACGCGCTCCAGGTGCTGGTCCATCGCCGCCACCTTGCCCAAATCGAGGAAGAGAAAGAGCAGCACCGGCGCCGTGCGCAGGGGCGCAAGAAGAACGTCGGGCACCTCCGTTTCCGCGCAGGTCTCAGCGCTAACAGGGGAAGGCCCAAGGGGGTTCCAGGGGCTCAACCCGGCGCGTTGCTCGGCCACGTAGCGCTGCATGGTTGGCAGCATGAGGGGCTCGAGGGCTGCGCGGGTCTCGGGGCTTCTCACCACCACCACGCGCCAGCCCTGCCGATTGCCGCCGCTGGGGGCAAAGCGTGCGTTCTCAAGGAGGCGAGCGACGGTTTCGTCGCTAACTGGGTCGTCGGCGAAGTGGCGCGCCGCAAAGGTGCCGCGAAAGGCCTCGTAGAGTTCCATGCGCTGTCCCCTCGTCATGGCTTAGTCATCGGGTCGTCATGCCATGGTAAGGGAGGGGAGGGGGGCATAAGAAGATCGCTTAGCGACGAGGTGCATTCGGTCGTAGAATCCGCGGCGGGACACAAGAGGATCGAAGAACCATGACGGCAGGGAAAGCGCATCCTCAGCACTGGCTCGAGGAAGACTTGGCGGCGCTGGCGGCGGCGCACCCGGCGGTGGCCAAGGCCCTTAAACGCGTAGGGCCTCCGGAGCCGCGGGTTCGCCCTGGGGGCTTTGGAACCTTGGCGAAAATTATCGTGGGTCAGCAGGTGAGCACCCACGCGGCCCGGGCCATCGGCCAGCGCCTCACCCAGTGCCTCGGGGGGCGGCTGGGTGCCGGGGCGGTGCTCACCGCCTCCGACGAAACCCTTCGCGGGGCGGGCTTGTCGGGGCAGAAGGTTCGCTACCTCCGCGCCCTGGCGGTCGCGGTGGAGACCGGCGCCTTGCCCCTGCGCCGCCTGCCGCAGATGGAGGATGCGGCGGTGGTGGAGGCCATCACTTCCGTGCTCGGCTTCGGCGTGTGGTCAGCTCAGATGTATCTGCTCTTTTCCCTGGGGCGGCGGGACGTCTGGCCTGCGGGGGATCTCGCCGTGCGCGGCGGCTTTGCGCGCCTGCAAGGGTGGGAGGCGCGCCCCACAGAGGGGCAAGTGCGGGACGCTTCCGGACCCTTCGCCCCCCGTCGCAGCGCTCTTGCGCTTCTGTGCTGGCGGGTCTACAGCGAAGCCCCGCTCTAGGCGGGGACCCTGGCATAATGATGCTTTCGCCGGCCCAGAGGAGGGCCCCTCGGTGAAGGCCTACCTAGCCCTTACGCTCTCCATCGCCCTAGAAGTACTGGCTACGGTCAACGTTCAGCTGTCCGCGCAATTCACGCGCCTGGGGCCAACCTTGACCATGGCCGGAGGCTACCTGCTTGCGCTCTACTTCATGTCCCTGGCCCTGGCCTCCCTACCCATCGCGCTGGTCTATGCCACCTGGAGCGGGGTGGGGATTCTGGCCATCACCCTTATCGGGCGCCTGGCCTTTGGCCAGGTCTTGACGCCTCCGGCGCTCCTAGGCATCGCCCTCATCGTAGTGGGGGTGGTGCTGGTGAATGGATTTGGTGGCCGTGCCTGAGACCTCGTTCTCCCCTTTCGACGAAGCCTGCATGGCCCGGGCCCTGGCGCTGGCGGAGGCGGCCGGGACGGCAGGGGAGGTCCCCGTGGGAGCGGTCTTGGCTCGGGGTGAGGTCATTTTAGGGGAAGGGGCCAATGGCCCCATTGGGGCGCAGGATCCCAGTGCCCACGCAGAGCTAGTGGCCCTTCGGGCCGCCGCGCGGGCAGAGGGCAACTATCGCCTTTCCGGTACCACGCTCTATGTCACCCTTGAGCCCTGCGCCATGTGCGCCGGGGCCCTGATCCATGCTCGGGTGGCGCGCTTGGTGTTCGCGACCCGGGAACCCCGGGCCGGCGCCGTTCGAAGCCAGTTTCAGCTTCTTGAGCAGGCCGCCATGAATCACCAAGTGGGGGTGGAGGAGGGGCTTCTTGAAGAGGCCTCCGCTACCTTGCTCCGTCGCTTTTTCCGCGCCCGGCGCCCTGCGCCCCGCGCCCAGGAGTCTGTTTAACCATGACCGATGCGTTTTCCCTCGCTGGCCCCCTCACGCTGACGGCGGCGCGCCAGGCCCGCTGGCTGAAGGCGCTTCAGCCCTTGGCCCCGGGGCTGACGGCGGTAACGGCGGCGGCCCACACCTTTGTGGTTGCCGATGCGCCGCTTTCCGCAGTGGAACGGGGTCGCCTTGAGGAGGTCCTTGAGGGCCCGCCCTGGGTACCTAACGATGTCTGGGCGCCCTTAGCGTTGGTGGTGCCCCGGCCGGGAACGCAATCGCCCTGGTCGACGAAAGCCACAGATATTCTTCATGGCTGTGGGCTCGGGACGGTCCGGCGGGTGGAGCGCGGGGTGCGCTGGTACTTCACCGGCACCTTGAGTGAGGCGGAGCGGTCGGCCGTCACGGCGGCGCTCTTCGATCGCATGACTGAAGCCTTGCTTCCCTGGGACAGCGATGGCGCACCCCTCTTTGCGGCCGAGGCGCCCCGGGCCCTTCGCACCGTGCCCTTGCTCGGGGAGGGGTCGGCGGCCCTCGCGGAGGCCAACGACGCCTGGGGCCTTGCCCTTTCGGACGACGAAATTGCCTATCTCGCAGAGGCCTTCACAACCCTTGGCCGGGATCCCACGGATACGGAACTCATGATGTTCGCCCAGGCGAACTCGGAACATTGCCGGCACAAGATCTTCAACGCGGACTGGATTATTGACGGCGAAGTGGCGCCCCAGTCCCTCTTTTCCATGATTCGTCACACCTACGCTGCGGTGAACGGTGCGGGCATTCTGTCGGCCTACAGCGATAACGCTTCCGTCCTCGAGGGTCCGAAAACGCAGCGCCTTTGGGTCCGTGCAGATGCGCCGCGCTATGGCTTTCAGGAAGAGGCCGTGCCCCTGCTTATGAAGGTGGAAACCCATAACCATCCCACGGCCATTGCGCCCTTTCCCGGGGCGGCGACGGGTTCCGGGGGGGAAATTCGCGACGAAGGGGCCGTGGGCCGGGGCTCCAAGCCCAAGGCTGGACTCACGGGCTTTACCGTGTCCAATTTGAATATTCCTGGCCTGCCTCGTCCCTGGGAAACGCCCTACGGGCGCCCCGGGCGCATGGCCCCGCCCTTTGAAATCATGCGTGACGGGCCTCTGGGTGCGGCCGCCTTTAACAACGAGTTCGGCCGTCCGGCGCTACTCGGCTATTTTCGCGCTTTTGAGCAAACCGTTGATCTGGGCCTGGGCCTTGAGCGCCGGGGTTATCACAAGCCCATCATGCTGGCCGGAGGCGTGGGGCAGATGCGTGTGGAGCATGTGGAGGCCCTGCCCCTGGCGCCGGGGGACGCGCTGGTGGTGCTTGGGGGGCCGGCGATGCTGATCGGTCTCGGGGGCGGCGCAGCCTCCTCTATGGCCACCGGAGCCAGTCAGGAGGCCCTGGATTTCGCCTCCGTGCAGCGGGGCAATCCCGAAATGCAGCGCCGCTGCCAGGAAGTTATCGATCGCTGCTGCGCCCTTGGGGAAGATAATCCCATTTCCCTGATTCACGACGTCGGCGCCGGCGGGCTCTCCAATGCCTTGCCCGAACTGGCGAAGGACGGGGGCGTGGGCGGGGACTTCGACCTGCGCGCCATTCCCTCCGCCGAGCCCGGCCTTTCCCCCCTGGAAATTTGGTGTAACGAAGCGCAGGAACGCTATGTGCTGGCCATTCCCGAGGCGGTGCTCGGGCGCTTCGCTGAGATCTGCGAGCGCGAGCGCTGCCCCTATGCGGTGGTGGGGCGGGCCACGGAAGAGGATAGGCTGCGTCTGGGGGATACGCTCCTGCGGGCGTCCCCGGTGGATCTTCCCCTCCCCGTGCTCTTCGGGAAGCCGCCGAAGATGACCCGGCAGTTCGATCGGATCGATCGCACCCCGGATCCCCTCGATCGCGGTGCCATCGCGCTGCCTGAGGCCGCGGACCGGGTGCTGACCGTGCCCGCCGTGGGCTCCAAGGGTTTCCTCATTACCATCGGCGATCGCAGCATCACGGGGCTCATTGCCCGGGATCAGATGGTGGGCCCCTGGCAGGTGCCCGTGGCCGATGTGGCTGTGACCTTTGCGGGGTTCTACGACGTCCGTGGGGAGGCCATGACCCTTGGGGAGCGCCCCCAGCTGGCCCTGGTGAGCCCCGCGGCCTCCGCCCGCATGGCCCTGGGGGAAGCGATCACCAATATCGCCGCTGCCCGCGTGCGAGGCCTGGAGTCCGTTCGCCTTTCCGCGAACTGGATGGCCGCTGCTGGCGCTCCGGGGGAAGATCAGGCGTTGCACGAAGCGGTGACGGCCCTGGCCCTGGAGCTGTGCCCGGAGCTTGGCATTGCCATTCCCGTGGGCAAGGACTCCCTGTCCATGCAGACCCGCTGGGAGGCGGAAGGGGAGACCCGAGCCGTTACCTCGCCCCTATCCCTGGTGGTCTCTGCCTTTGCCCCAGTGGAGGACGGCACCCGCACCCTGACTCCGGAACTTCAACTCGATGAAGGGGCGACGAGGCTTGTGCTCCTCGATCTGGGTTTCGGCGCGAACCGCCTTGGGGCCTCGAGCCTCGCCCAGGCCTACGGCCAGCTCGGTCACGAAGTCCCTGATCTGGCCGACCCCGCTCGCCTCAAGGCTTTCTTTGCCCTGGTGCAGCGCTGGGCTGCCGCGGGGGAAGTGCTTGCCTATCACGACCGCAGCGACGGGGGCCTCTGGGCCACGGTGGTGGAGATGGCCATCGCGGCTCGAGCGGGCTTTGACCTCACCCTGCCTGCGCAGGACCCCCTGGGCGCGCTCTTTAGCGAAGAGCTCGGCGCCGTGCTGCAGGTGCGGGAGTACGCGGTGCCGCGGCTCCGCGCCGAGGCCGAAGCGGCGGGGCTGGGGCCGGCTTTCCAGGTGCTTGGCCCCATCACCGAGGCGGAGCAGCTGGTGGTGCGCGACAGCGCTGGGGCTGTGCTCTTCGAGCGCTCCCGGGCTGAGGCTGAGCGGCGCTGGATGGAAACCAGTTATCACATGGCGCGGCTCCGCGATGACGAAACCTGCGCCCGGGAAGAGTATGACGCCATCGAACGTTCGGCCCATGCCCTCAAGCCTAAGCTCACCTTCGACCCCGGCGCCGAGCCCGCTGCGCCGGCCGTGCTCACCGGCGCCCGACCTCGGGCCGCAATCTTCCGGGAACAGGGTGTGAACGGGCAGCTGGAGATGGCCGCCGCTTTCCATGCGGCGGGCTTTGAAACGGTGGACGTGCACAGCTCCGATTTGCAAAGCGGCCGGACGTCCCTGGCGGACTTCCAGGTGCTTGCGGTGTGCGGAGGCTTCTCCTACGGGGACGTGCTTGGGGCGGGGCAGGGCTGGGCGAAGGCCCTGCGCTTTGACGACCGAGCGCGGGCCGAACTTGAAACCCACTTCGCCCAGGCCGATCGCTTAACCCTTGGCGTTTGTAATGGCTGCCAAATGCTTTCGGCCCTTGCGCCCCTCATCCCTGGGGCCGGGGCTTGGCCGCGCTTTCTGCGGAACCGCTCCGAGCAGTTCGAGGCGCGCCTGTCCCAGGTGGAGGTGCAGGCCAGCCCTTCGCCGTTCCTGGCGGATATGGTGGGCTCCGTGCTCCCCGTGGCCGTGGCCCACGGGGAGGGGCGGGCAAGCTTTGCCAACGTCGAGGCGGCGAAGACGCTTCAGGCCCAAGGCGGGATCGCCCTACGCTATTTGGACGGGGATGGCCAGGCCGCCACCCTCTACCCGAGCAACCCCAATGGCTCAGAGCTATCGACTGCGGGAGTGTGCAGCGCCGATGGCCGAACGCTCATCATGATGCCCCACCCGGAGCGGGTGTTCCTGACGCGCCAGCTGTCCTGGGCGCCCCGCGCCTGGCCCGAGCCGTCTCCCTGGTTGCGTCTGTTCCAGAACGCCCGGAAGGCCCTAGGCTAGCCGTTGCGCGGCGCGAAGCGACGATCGGGCTCGAGGGTTTCGTGGCGCGTGGGGAAGTGGCCCGCGGCCCGGTCCTCGAGCCAGTAGCGAAGGGTTTTTTCCACGGCGCGAAAGGCCAGCCCTTCCCAGGGAATGGTCTCCGGAGCGAAGAGGGCTACCTCGAGGCTTTCTCGCCCCGAAGCGAAGGCCACGGGATCTAGGGTGCCGCGGAAAAAGAGATAGAGCTGATTGATGTGGGGCAGGCTAAACGCCGTGTAGAGCCCCACCAGCGTGCCTTGGGCCTCCGCTTCCTCCCAGCTTTCCCGCAGGGCGCCAGCGTCGGCCCCCTCACCGTTTTCCATAAACCCTGCGGGGAGGGTCCAGTAGCCCTGGCGCGGTTCAATGGCCCGGCGGCACAGGAGGACCTGCTCTCCAGCGGTGAGGAGCGCGCCGGTGATGATGCGGGGATTCTGGTAGTGAATCTGGCCGCAGCCCTGGCAAACGTAGCGCGGGCGGTCGTCCCCTTCGGGGATCCGGTGGTCGACGGGGGCGGCGCACTGCGCGCAGTAGTTCATGGGGTCTCCCGGGGTGCGGTGGTACCATCGCGGCTCATGCTAGAGAGGAGGCAGTATGCCCGTTTATCGCTTAGGAGAGCGCCAGCTCGAAGCCGAAGGATCCTACTGGATCGCGGAAAACGCCACGGTGATCGGCAGCGTCGCCCTCGGAGAAGGCGCGTCGATTTGGTGGAACGCCGTGCTCCGCGGGGATAACGACTGGATCCGCGTGGGTGCACGCAGCAATATCCAGGACGGCAGTGTCCTCCACACCGATTCGGGCATGCCCCTGACCATCGGCGAGGATGTCACCGTGGGCCACATGGTGATGCTTCATGGCTGCACCATTGGCGATGGCAGCCTGATCGGCATCGGTGCCGTGGTGTTAAACGGCGCGAAGATTGGCAAGAACTGCATCATTGGAGCCAAGGCCCTGATCCCCGAAGGCAAGGAGATTCCCGATAACTCCCTCGTGATGGGGGCACCGGGGAAAGTGGTGCGCACGATCAGCGAAGCCCAGGGCTTGATGGTGGCGGCCGGCGCGCGGCACTACGTGGAGAACGCCCGTCGCTATGCCGAGCAGCTCGAGCGTATTGCTTAATGAGCGCCGTCGCCTCGCCCTGCATTGGGGTGTGCGTCCTTAATGCCGAGGACCACTGCGAAGGCTGCTATCGCTCTGCGGAGGAAATCACCTGCTGGATCGCGCTAGACGATGAGGCGCGTCGGGCCGTACTTCAGCAGACGGTCGTGCGCATGCGCGCCGCGGGCGTTTTATTTGATTCTCCCATTCCTAAGGAAGGGCCATGACACAGCAAGCACAAGCAGCACTCGCGGCCCGGGGCTGGGGCGCCCCGGGAACCCCCCGGGCATGCCGGGTGGCCCTTTGCGGTGCCGGCGAGCTGGGCAAGGAGGTGGCTATTGCGCTGCAGCGCCTGGGCTGCGAGGTCATTGCGCTGGATCGCTACGCTGACGCCCCGGCCATGCAGGTGGCTCATCGATCCCACGTGCTGCCCATGACCGACGAGGATCAGCTGCTGACCGTGCTTCGTAGAGAAAAGCCTGACCTCATTGTTCCGGAGATTGAGGCGATTGCGACTTCGGCGCTTGTGACCCTGGAAGGGGAGGGCTTTACCGTTGTCCCCACGGCCCGGGCGGCGCAGCTCACCATGAATCGGGAAGGCATTCGGCGCCTGGCGGCAGAAACGCTGGCCCTACCGACCTCGCCCTATCGCTTCGCTGATTCGGAGGAAAGCTTCCGGGAAGCGCTGGCTGCCATCGGTTACCCCTGCGTGGTGAAGCCGGTGATGAGCTCCTCAGGGAAAGGGCAGTCTACGTTGAAGGGGCCCGAGGACGCCCCCGCCGCTTGGCGCTACGCCCGCGAGGGCTCCCGGGGTTCGGGGCAAAGCGTCATCGTCGAGGGCTTCATCGACTTCGACTATGAAATCACTCTGCTGACGGTTCGCCACCGGGATGGAACACTGTTTTGCGATCCCATTGGCCATGTGCAGGTGGACGGCGATTACCGGGAGTCCTGGCAGCCCCAGCCCATGGCCCCGGCTGCCCTGGAAAAGGCACAGACCTACGCCGCCGCGGTCACGGAGGCCCTCGGGGGCTTCGGGCTGTTCGGCGTGGAATTCTTCATCAAGGGGGATGAGGTCTGGTTTAGCGAAGTATCCCCCCGGCCTCACGACACGGGCCTAGTGACCCTTCTTTCCCAAAGCCTTTCGGAATTTGAGCTGCATGCCCGGGCGATTTTGGGCCTGCCGATCCCTGGCCTTGAATCCCGAGGGCCTGCGGCGTCTGCGGTGCTGCTCCTGGAAGGGGAGGGCACGGCGCCCCGCCTTGGCAATCTTGCGGAAGCGCTGACCGTGCCTACGAGTGACCTGCGCTTGTTCGGAAAGCCTGACCTGGCCGGTCGACGCCGCCTCGGCGTAGCCCTGGCCCTGGGCACCTCCGTCGACGAGGCCCGGGCTCGGGCGCGCAGCGTCGTTGAGGCGATCCAAGCCGAGGCCTAAGCTCGCTGTGAAAACTCGCTGTGCCTTGCGTCCCCGGGGCGCTCGGTGCTAGCGTCGATGCAGTTTCAGGGGAGAGAATTCGTGGCCCACCGCCCGAATCGTCAGCAACTTACCGCTTCTGTGCGCCTGCGCAGCGCGGTGCTGTGCGCCCTACTACGACTGCCGGCGCTGCCGGCACCCTAACTCGCTCCGGGGCCAGCGGCCCCCTAAAACCTCCTGATCGATTACACTTTAGCCACCTCGCGCGGGCGCGGGGAGCCTAGGAGCGCAGCCATGAGTCGCAGTAGCTATTCCTTCAACCGGGCCGGCGGGCGCAATGCCGCCATGCCCTTTCAGAAATACCGGCCTTTCCAGCCCGTTGATTTGCCCGATCGACAGTGGCCCAGCCGGACCATTACGAAAGCGCCTCGGTGGTGCAGCGTGGACCTCCGGGACGGTAACCAGGCCCTGATTGATCCCATGCGGCCCGAGGAAAAGCTCCGCTTTTGGAATCTGCTGCTATCCCTTGGCCTCGAGGAAATTGAGGTGGGCTTTCCCGCAGCCTCGCAAACGGATTTTGATTTCGTTCGCAAGATCATCACGGAGAACCGAATCCCCGAGGCCGTCACCATTCAGGTGCTCTGCCAGGCCCGGGAAGAACTCATCGTCCGCTCCGTAGACGCCATTGCGGGGGCCAAGCGGGCCATCTTCCACCTTTATAACTCTACCAGCACGCTTCAACGCCGGGTGGTCTTTGGGAAGTCCCGCCAGGAGATCATCGATCTCGCTCTGGAGGGGGTAGAGCTCGTAAAGCGGGAGGTGGCGCGCATCCCGGAAACGGAGGTTATCCTCGAGTATTCCCCGGAGAGCTTCACGGGAACGGAACTCGATTTTGCCGTGGAAGTCTGCTCTGCCGTGGCTCAGGCCTGGGGCGTGGGCCCGGATCGGCACATGATCATCAATCTGCCGGCGACGGTAGAGATGGCTACGCCGAACATTTACGCCGACCAAATCGAGTGGTTTTGTCGCAACCTTCCCGAGCGTCCCTATGTGGCCGTCAGTCTCCACACCCACAATGACCGCGGCACGGGCATAGCAGCCTCTGAGCTGGGCTTGCTTGCCGGCGCGGACCGGGTGGAGGGTACGCTCTTCGGCAACGGCGAGCGCACCGGCAACGCGGATCTGGTCACGCTGGCCATGAATATGTTCTCTCAGGGGGTGGATCCGGAAATCGACCTTTCGGATATGCGTCACGTTCGCTCCGTAGTGGTGAGCTGCAACAAGCTCCCGGTTCACGAGCGCCATCCCTACGCCGGCGATCTGGTCTTTACGGCCTTCTCCGGCAGCCACCAGGACGCCATCCGCAAGGGGATGAACCAGGTAGAGGAGGACCTCTGGGAGGTGCCCTATCTACCCATCGACCCGGCGGACGTTGGCGGCCATTACCGGGAAACGGTGCGGGTTAACAGTCAGTCCGGGAAAGGGGGCGTGGCCTTCGTACTCGAAAACCATTTCGAGCTGTCGCTGCCGCGCACCCTGCTCGTGGAATTTGCCAGGGTGGTGCAGGGGGTCACGGACGAGCGCGGCGGTGAGCTGCGGGCCTCGGACATTCGTGGGGTCTTTGATCGCACCTACCTGGAAGTGGAGGGGCCCTATCAGCTCGATCGCTACACCCTCGAGCAAAACACCTTGGATGATGGCTCCGAAGGCACCCGGTGCAAGGTGTCCTTGCTGGTCTCGGGCCAGGCCCTGAGCTCGGAAGGGGAGGGTAACGGTCCCATCGAAGCCTTCGTCCACGCCGTGGAGCGGGCCATCAACGAGCGCTTTGCCGTGGATCACTACCACGAGCAGTCCGAGTCCTCTGGCTCCGGTGCGTCAGCGCTGTGCATCGTCGGCCTGAAGGACAGCGAAGGCGGCCTGACCTGGGGCGCGGGCACCAGCCGTAATACGGTGACGGCCTCCTTCGAGGCCGTGCTGGCGGGGTTAAACCGGCGCTGGGCAGAAGCTTAGGCGCTGGCCGGCAGGGGGGGCAACACGCGTACGCTGCGCACCGTGTTGTCCTTCACCTGCAGGATCTCAAGGCGGTAGGCGTCGAGGCGGAGGCAGCAGCTCGCCTCGGGGATGAATTCCAGGTGTTCGATCACAAGCCCGGAGAGGGTCCGGGGGCCCGCCGTGGGCAGTTCCCACTTTAGGCTCCGGTTGATGTCCCGGAGCAGCGCGGTTCCTTCGATGATGTAGCTGCCGTCGTCCTGGGGGTGGATTTCTGGGATTCGGGCCGCCAGGTCTGAGGTGAACTCCCCCACAATCTCCTCGAGGATGTCCTCAAGAGTCACGATGCCCTTCACTTCGCCATACTCGTCCACCACCAGCGCGATCCGCCGCTGCTCCTTTTGGAAGTTCAGCAGCTGCGTGTGCAGCGGGGTGTTTTCCTGCACGAAGTAGGGCTCACGCGTTTCCTGCATGAGGGCGGCCTTCGTGGGCTCGGGGATGCGAAGAAAGCGGCTGGCGTTGCGCAAGTGAAGCAGGCCCACGACATCGTTGATGCTCCCACGATACACCGGCACTCGGGTGTGGCTGCTGGCGCAGAGCTGCTCAATGATGGTGTCGAGATCATCTTCTAAATCGATGCCGAAGATATCGGCCTTCGGCACCATGATGTCGTCCACCGTCGCGTGCTCAAGATCTAAGATCGATAGCAGCATGCCCTGACGCTTACGGGGGAGGTGGGCCCCCTCGTGCAGCACTGTACGGAGCTCCTCCGGGGTCAGCTTCTCCTCCTTGCCCTCCCCCGCGTCCTTGATAAAGGGTCGGACGATGGCGTTGGCGGAGGCGTTGAGGATCCATACGAAGGGATAAAGCAGACGCAGCATCGGGCTTAGGATGTAGGCCGAAGGAAAAGCGATGCGCTCCGGGGCGTGAGCAGCGATGGTCTTCGGGCCGATTTCCGCGAGGATTAAGAAGACGAAGGTCAGCACGAAGGGGGCAACGGCGAGGCCCACCTCTCCGAACTGGCGCAGGGCGATGAGCGTGGCCACCGTGCCTGCGAAGAAATTCACGACGTTGTTGCCAAAGAGGATGATGCCCAAGAGCCGGTCTGGGCGCTTCAGGAGTGCATCGGCGCGCTTCGCCCCCCCCTGGCCCGCCTTTACCAGGTGCTTTAGACGATAACGATTCAACGCCATCATCGCCGTCTCGGAGCTGGAGAAATAGGCCGAGAGCACGATCATAATGGCGATGAGACCGTAGAGTACCGGCAGGGAAAGAGATTCCATGGCAGGTGCCTCCTAGGCGCCGAGGATCACTTCAAGCACAACCTTACTTCCGAAGTAGGCGAGAACCAGTAGGAAGAAGCCGCTCAAGGTCCAGCGGATGGCCGTGCGCCCGCGCCAGCCGAGGCGGTGGCGGCCGAGCAGGAGAATCGTGAAAACCACCCAGGAGGCGATGGACAGCACGGTGTGGTGAACCACCTGCTGGGCGAACAGATCTTCGAGGAAGAGCATGCCTGTGCCCAGCGTTAGGGTCAGAAGTAGGAGCCCCAGGGCTACGCATTCGAAAAGGACCGTTTCCATGGTCTGTAAGGGGGGCAGCGCCTTGAGAACCCAGCGCGCCTGGCGTCGCCGAAGCGCGCGCTCTTGCCAGGCCAGGAACAAACTTTGGGCCGCGGCGACGGTCAAGACGGAGTAGGCCAGCAGGGCCAGGACCACGTGCAACGCGAAGCCCGGTGCTGGATCACTCGGGGGCACGTAGCGGCTTTCTACGCTTAAGGCTGCGGTGAGGGATAGGGCGGCCAGGGGGAAGAGCACCACAAATAGCGTATGAAGGGGGCGGCGGAGTCCGAGTACGACCATGACCGCCACCATGGTCCAGGCCATCAGCGTGGCGATTTGGAAGACCCCAAGGTCGAGCTGGCCTCCAGGGAAGAGCAGGCCTGCGGCGGCGCCGCCATGAGCCAGGAGCGCGAGCCAGGTCAGGAGGGCCCGGCGCCAGGGCGGGGGCGCTTGCCCCCGGACGAGCTCGGAGAACTGTTGAGCGGCCCCGAGCAGATAGAGGATGACGGCCAGAAGGCCGAGGATCGGGACGCTCATGCGCCTCCCTCGTCGCAAGTAGACCCGCAGTGTGCCACGGCCTGCGGGTTTCGGGCAGAGGGCAAGGCACCGGGGGAGGGGCGCTGCTATACTCCGCGCCTTTCCCCGGTTGAAGGTCCCGGCCCATGTTCGATTCCTTAACGGAACGCCTCAGCACAACCCTGCGCGCCCTTGGGGGTAAGGCGAAGCTTACGGAAGACAATATCGGAGAAACGCTCCGGGAGGTCCGCCGGGCCCTTCTGGAGGCGGACGTTGCGCTTTCCGTCGTGCAAGGGTTCCTGGAAGCGGTGCGTACCCGCGCCCTCGGTATGGAGGTGTCTTCTGCCCTCAGCCCGGGGCAGGCGTTCCTTAAAATTGTCCACGAAGAGCTGGTGCGGGTCATGGGCGCGGAGCGCGCCGAGCTCAACCTTGCCGTTAAGCCGCCGGCAATCATTCTCCTGGCCGGTCTGCAGGGGGCGGGGAAAACCACCACCGCTGGAAAGCTCGCGCAGCACCTCAAAGGCCGTGAGAAGAAGCGAGTAATGATGGTCTCCGCTGACGTTTACCGCCCTGCGGCCATTGAGCAGCTGGCGGTGCTCGGGGCCCAGGTCGGTGTGACGGTGCATCCCAGTCAGGCCCTGTCCTCTCCCGAAGCCATTGTTCGGGACGCGCTGGCCGCGGCGAAAACCCAGCTGGCGGATGTTCTTATTGTCGATACGGCGGGACGCCTTGCCGTCGATGACGCCATGATGGCGGAGATAAAAACCCTTCACGAAGCCCTGGCCCCGGCGGAAACGCTGTTCGTGGTCGATGCCATGACTGGGCAAGACGCGGCGAATACGGCGAAGGCCTTCGCCGATGCCCTTCCCCTAACCGGGGTCATCCTTTCGAAGGCTGATGGGGATGCTCGAGGCGGCGCGGCCCTGTCCGTGCGCCAGATCACAGGACGACCCATCAAATTCCTCGGCATGGGAGAAAAGCTCGAAGCCCTTGAGCCCTTCCACCCCGATCGCATGGCCAGCCGCATTTTGGGCATGGGCGATGTGCTGAGCCTCATCGAAGAAGCAGAGCAGAAACTCGATCGGAAGAAAGCCGAGCGCCTGGCCACGAAGATCAAGAAGGGCAAGGGTTTCGATCTCGAGGACTTTCGCGATCAGCTGCAGCAAATGAAATCCATGGGTGGTATGCAAGGCATGCTCGAAAAGCTCCCGGGCATGGGGCAGATGGCCAAGGCGGCGGAGCAGTCCCTCGACCAGAAGCGCTTCGTGCATATGGAGGCGCTCATCTGCGCCATGACTCCGAAGGAGCGTCGCTTCCCTGATCTCATCTCCGGATCGCGCAAGCAGCGCATTGCCCGAGGATCGGGACTGCAGGTGCAGGACGTCAATCGTCTCCTGAAGCAGCACAAGCAGATGCAAAAGATGATGAAGAAAATGGGCCAGAAGGGCGGCATGCAGAAGATGATGCGCGGCATGGATGCCCTCATGGGCGGTGGCGGTATGCCCCCCATGCCCCCGCAGGGTGGGCTTCGTCGTCGCTAGGGCGCTTTTCCCCTAAAAGGTCACAAAGGCGGTTCCCAAGGCGTAAGGGTTGGCGTAGACTACGCGGCCTTTATCTTCCAGGGCTCTTGAAAAGTTCAGGAGCTGCAACACGTTACGGTAGCGAGCGCAGTATGGTCACGATTCGTTTGGCCCGCACGGGGGCGAAGAAGCGTCCCTTCTATCACATCAATGTTGCTGACAGCGCCGCTCGGCGCGACGGCCGCTTCATCGAGCGCCTTGGGTTCTTTAACCCGGTAGCTCGCGGCCAGGAAGTCCGGCTGAAGGTGGACCTTGCCCGGGTTGACCACTGGCTGGCCGTCGGCGCGGGGACGAGCGACCGCGTGGCTCAGCTCCTGCGGGAAGCGCGGAAGCAGGGCGAGGCTGCCGAGGGCTAATGGCCGCAGCGGTGGAGGCCCCGGTGGTAGTGGGGCGCCTCACCCGGGCCCACGGAGTGCGGGGCTGGCTTCGGCTTCAATCCTTCACCGACCCGGAAGATAACCTCTTAAGCTATCGGCCCTGGCTTCAGCAGCAGGGGAATCGGTGGGTCAGCTGCGACGTGGAACAGGTGATCCCCCAGCCTAAGGGGTATTTATGCAAGCTGGCCGGCTGCGATAGTCGGAACGATGCAGAGGCCTTAGCGGGCACGCTGCTTGCGGTGGCGAAGGAGGTACTCCCCGCGAGCAAAGACGAGATTTATTGGATCGACCTCATCGGTCGGTCCGTGGAAACTCCGGAAGGGGTGAGTTTAGGTCGGGTTGACCGGGTACTCGAAACTGGCGCGAACGATGTGCTGGTGGTGGTGGGAGATCGGGAGCGGCTCCTTCCCTTCATTGAGTCGGTGTTTCCAGAGGTGGGGGCGGTAGGCGCGACGCTGGTGGCGCACTGGGACCCGGAGTTTTAGGTGGAGATCGCGGCGCCGGAAAGGCCCTTCCATGCGGTGATCGTAACGATCTTCCCTGAGCTCATTGAGGCCGTAGCCTCCGTGGGAATTTTTGGTCGGGCGGTGGAACGGGGCTTGATTCGCCTTGAAACCATCAATCCCCGGTCCTACACGGAAGACCGCCACCAGACGGTGGACAGCAAAGTCTACGGCGGCGGTCCGGGTATGGTGATGAAGGTGGGGCCCCTGCGGGCGGCCTTGCAGGAGGCGCGGCGACGCTGCCCCGAAGCGAAGGTGATCTACCTGTCGCCCCAGGGCGCGCCCTTCGTGCAGCGGAAGGCAGCGCTCTGCGCGGCCCAGGGGCAGGTCATCTTGCTTGCCGGGCGCTATGAAGGCATCGATCAGCGTCTCATCGATCGGGATGTCGATGAGCAGTGGTCCCTCGGGGATTACGTGCTGTCCGGTGGCGAGTTGCCCGCTTTAGTGGTGCTAGATGCGGTGGCCCGGCTGCGGCCGGGGGTCCTCGGAGATGAGGGCTCCGCCGAGGCAGAATCTTTCAGTGCGGGCTTGCTCGATTTCCCGCATTATACGCGCCCTGAGGAAATCGACGGGCAGCGAGTGCCAGAGGTGCTGCTCAGCGGCGACCACGGCGCCATCGCCGCCTGGCGACAGGTCCAGGCGGAGGCGGTAACCCAGCGCCAGCGACCCGACCTTTGGGTACGATGGCAGGAACAACAACAGCGCGCTGAGAAGCGCAATGATGGCAGCGGAGACGGCAGTCATGAGTAAGAATCGGATTATCTCGGCCCTTGAGGAAGAGCAGATCCAGCGCGAGCTTCCGGATTTCGGGCCCGGCGATACGCTGGTTGTGCAGGTGAAGGTGAAGGAAGGGAACCGGGAGCGTCTCCAGGCCTTTGAAGGTGTTGTCATCGGCGTGCGTAGCCGGGGCCTCAACTCTGCGTTTACGCTGCGGAAGATCTCCCACGGCGTTGGGGTGGAGCGGACCTTCCAGGCTTTCAGCCCCATGATCGACAGCATCACGGTGAAGCGTCGCGGTGACGTGCGCCAGGCCAAGCTGTATTACCTCCGCGAGCGCTCGGGCCGATCCGCTCGGATCCGGGAGAAGCTCGGGGCGAGCGCCAAGGGTCAGCGCAATACCAGCGTGGATATCGTGGCCCCCGTGGCGGAGGCGCCGGAAGCGGTTGGGGAAGAGACCGCCGCTGAGGAATAAGCGCCTAGGCTTCTCGCCCTTGGGGGCGCAAAAAAACGCCCAGCATTAGCTGGGCGTTTTTTTTGCTTGAAAATTAAGGGGCCGGCCCACCGCGGCCGCTAGGGGAGGGGGAGCGCGTAAACGCCGCGGTGGACCGACGGGTACAGTCAGGGGAGAGACGGCCTGCGTACCCGCTGACCTAGGCCAGCACTTAAGTATTAGCAGGGAGCGTGCCAGGATTTCTCTGGCATCTAGCCCAGAAAGCGCTCCGCGATGGTGCGTAAGCCCCGGCGTATCGCCAGTTCTGCCCCGTGGCGTTGCAGGCGGGGTATAGTGGCGCCATGGGACGCCAAGATCTTGCCAGTGTGCCGGATTGGGAACGGATAGATAGGTTCCTGCACGATCTATGGCTTCAGCGGGGCCTGTCCGAGCATACGCGTAATGCCTACCGCTCCGATCTCGCCGCGGTACAGCGTTGGCTGGGCCATGACCAATCGCTGCCCCGGGTCGAGCGCTCGACGCTCTTTGCTTATCTCGCGGCCCGGTTCGAAGCGGGCTACAAGCCCCGATCTACCGCTCGGTTGCTGTCGGCGCTCCGGGCCTTTTTCCGCTGGCAGGTGGAGCGCGGGCTTCGGGAGGATGACCCCTCCCGGGAGCTCGCCAGCCCGCGCCTCGGTCGCCCCCTGCCCGGGAGCCTGTCCGAGGCGGAGGTGGAGGCGCTGCTTGCCGCCCCGGACGTCAGCACGCTGCTCGGTTTGCGGGATCGCACCATGCTGGAAGTGCTCTATGCCTGTGGCCTGCGCGTTTCCGAACTCGTTTCCTTAACGCCGGCCATGGTGAATCTGCGGCAAGGGGCGCTTCGGGTCCTGGGGAAGGGGCAAAAGGAGCGCCTTGTCCCCCTCGGGGAAGAGGCCCATGGGTGGATCCGGCGCTGGGTGGAGGAGGGGAGCGCTCAGTGGCCAGCCCTGGCGAAGGGCGCCGTGCTTTTTCCGAGCCAGCAGGGTCGGCCCATGACCCGGCAAACCTTTTGGCACCGCATCAAGCGCTATGGGCAGCAGATTGGCGTGCAGCGGCCCCTTTCTCCTCACACCTTGCGTCATGCCTTTGCGACCCACCTGTTGAACCACGGCGCCGATCTGCGCGTGGTACAGCTGCTTTTGGGTCACGCGGATCTGTCGACGACTCAGATTTACACCCACGTGGCCCGGGCCCGGCTGAAGGCCCTCCATGCGGAGCACCACCCCCGGGGCTAGGCGGAGAAGACTTTCTGAACTCGCCGCCGGAAGCGCGCACTCTCGCCGGGGCTGTGCGAAAATGGTGGCATTGCGAGGAGGTTCGCCATGTCTCTGTTGTTCCGTGCACCGGTGGTGGTGCTGGTGCTCTTTACCGCGCTCGTTGCCCGGGGGGAGGCGAATTTAACGGGCCCCGCGGCGGCGGAAATTTATGCTCGATTGGATTCGGCCCGTCCTGGGTTACCCATCTTGTCCATTGCGCCGGCGCCCGTAGCCGGGCTTTATGCCGTGGCACTGGACGATGGCACCATTCTTTATGCCACGGAAGATGGTCAGCATCTTCTGGCCGGGGACCTCTACGAGATCGGCGCCTCGGGCCTGCGCAACCGCTCTGAAGACGTGCGCTCCGTACGGCGCCTGAGCCTGCTTGAGGCCGTGCCCGAAGCCGACATGATTATCTTTCCCGCGGAAGGGGAACGCCTTGGGGTGGTCAACGTCTTCACGGACGTGGACTGCGGGTTTTGCCAGAAGCTGCATCAGGAAGTGCCGGCGCTTAATCGCATGGGCGTTGAGGTGCGCTACCTCGCCTTCCCCCGGGCGGGCGTTGGCTCGAATGCCTTCGATAAAATCGTCTCCGCATGGTGTGCGAGCGATCCCCGGGCCGCCCTCACGCGCCTGAAGGCCGGGGAGCCCGTGGAGCCGAAGCGCTGCGCTAATCCCGTGGCGGATCAGTACCGCCTGGGGCAGCAGCTCGGTGTTCGAGGCACGCCAGCGCTCTTTCTGGAAGATGGGCGCTATCTGCCCGGCTACTTGCCTGCCGATGCCCTCGCGGCGGAAATGGGCCTAGACGGCTAAGGAACGCACCCTGTGATGACTACGCCCTTGCGCATCGGCATTTGCGGGTTGGGAACGGTGGGGCAGGCCGTGGTGCGCCTGCTTCGGGAAGAGCAGGAGACCCTCGCGCGGCGGGCGCCCCGGCCCTTGGAAATCGCCGCCCTGGGAATGCGCGCTCCAAAGACGGGCTTCGACCCCGGAGCGATCCCGGTTCATCGAGACGTGCTAGCCGTAGCCCGGGACCCCGCCGTGGATGTGGTAGTGGAGCTTATGGGGGGCACGGACGACGCTAGGAGCCTCGTCGAACTCGCCCTTGCCGAAGGGAAAGCCGTGGTCACAGCGAATAAGGCCCTGCTGTCTGACCATGGAGACGCGCTGTTCGCGGCGGCGACGGCGTAGGGCTTACCCCTAGCCTTTGAAGCGGCCGTTGCTGGGGGTATCCCCATCATTAAGGCGCTTCGGGAGGGCCTTGCGGGGAATCGGATCGAATGGCTTGCGGGCATCATCAACGGCACGTCGAACTTTATCCTCACGGAAATGGCCAGTGCAGGCCGGGCCTTCGAAGACGTTTTGAAGGAGGCGCAGGCTCTGGGCTACGCCGAGGCTGACCCCACTTTTGACGTAGAAGGCATTGATGCGGCGCACAAGCTGTCGCTTCTAGCCGCCCTCGCTTTCGGCGTGCCCATTGCATCGGCCAAGGTCTTTAGCGAAGGGCTCGCTCGGGTTACGCCAGAGGATTTTCGCTACGCGGAAGCCTTTGGCTATCGCATCAAGCCCCTGGCATTGGCTCGGCGCCGGGCTGGGGGGCTTGAACTGCGCGTGCATCCCGCCCTGGTGCCCGAAAGCACGCTCTTTGCCCAGGTGAGCGGGGTCCAAAATGCGGTCATGGTGGGAGGGCATGCGGTGGGGCCGACCCTCTACGTCGGGGCCGGCGCCGGAGGCGACGCGACCGCGTCAGCCGTGGTGGCCGATCTCATGGATTTAGCTCGCAACACCCTTGGGGCTATGCCGCCCCTGGCCTACCGGGCCGAGAAGCAGAGCTCGGACCCGGCCCTTCCGAGCGCCGCTTTCCAAGCGCCTGCGTATCTGCGCATTTTGGCGGAGGACGCGCCAGGGGTACTGGCCCAGGTGGCCACCCTGCTCTCGACGGAGGGCATTAATATCGAGGCCCTCATGCAGAAAGCCCAGGACAGCGTGGCGGCAGACGGCGTGACCTACGTGCCCATTGTCCTATTGACGCGCATCGCAGAGGAGGCGGCCATTGACCGCGCCATTGCCGCCCTTGAGGCTCTGCCGGCAGTGCGCGGTTCGGTGCTGCGCCTGCGCGTCGAAACCTTCGGCGTCTAAAGGAGATCACCATGGAAGACAGCAACGCTGTGCGCGAACGGCTGGCGGATCTTCGCCAGCGCAGCGAAGCGCTCTGGGGGTATCTTTGACGTCGCTAGCCAGCAGGAACGGTTAGAGGAAGTCGAGCGGGAACTCGCCGAACCTGGCGTTTGGGAGTCCCCGGAAAAGGCCCAGGCCCTGGGGAAGGAGCGTGCCAGCCTCGAAGCCGTGGTGGGCGTGCTCGTGCCCCTGCGCCAGGGGCTTGCCGATGCGGAAGAGCTCTTCGTCCTGGCCTTGGAGGAAAGTGATGCGGAGACGCTTCAAGAGGTAAGCGCTGAGCTTGCCCAGCAGGCCAGCACCCTGGAAAAGCTCGAATTTCGCCGGATGTTCTCCGGAGCCATGGACGGGGCCGATTGTTACGTGGACATTCAGGCGGGCTCCGGGGGCACGGAGGCCCAGGACTGGGCCGAGATGCTCCTGCGCATGTATCTGCGCTGGGCCGAACGGCGCGGTTTTAGTACGGAGCTCATCGAACTGTCCGCCGGGGAAGTCGCGGGCATCAAAGGGGCCACCTTTGCGCTTCGCGGCGATTACGCCTTTGGTTGGATGCGCACGGAAACAGGCATTCACCGTTTGGTGCGTAAATCCCCCTTCGATTCCGGGGCTCGGCGCCACACCTCCTTCGTCTCCGTATTCGTATCGCCGGAGGTCGACGACGATATTGAGATTGAGATCAACCCGGCCGATGTTCGTACCGACACCTATCGTTCCTCCGGCGCTGGGGGGCAGCACGTCAACACCACCGATTCCGCAGTGCGCCTCACCCACGGTCCTACGGGAATCGTGGTGGCCTGCCAGTCGGAGCGGTCTCAGCATCAAAACCGGGACAAGGCTTGGAAGCAGCTGCGCGCCAAGCTCTACGAGTTTGAGATGCAAAAGCGTCGGGCCGATGCCCAACAGGTCGAGGACAGCAAGGCCGATATTGGCTGGGGACACCAGATCCGGTCCTATGTGCTCGATCAAAATCGCGTAAAGGATCTGCGCACGGGAATCGAGGTAAATAACCCTGATGCCACCCTGGACGGGGACCTCGACCCCTTTATTGAAGCCAGCTTGAAGGCCGGGCTCTAGTCCCGCGCCCAAGGAGCGATGAATCACCATGACTGAGCACGGTAAGGCCCCGGGATCTAGCGAAGCGGAGCAAATGGCCTGGCGCCGGGGCAAGCTGGCGGGCCTGCGGTCTCACGGCTGGGATTTCCCCAACGACTTCAAGCGCAGCGCCGATGAGGACGGTACGGAGCACACGGCGGCGCGGCTGCAGGCGCGCTATGGCGACTGGGAAAAGGCGGCGCTGGAGGCGGAGGGGCTTCGGGTCACCCTGGCCGGGCGTCTCATGAACCGGCGGGGCCCCTTCCTGGTTCTGCAGGAAGGCTCGGGGACCATTCAGTTCTACCTGGCGAAGGGGGCCGAAGAGGGGCTGCGGGAGACCGTTACTCAGTGGGATATCGGCGACATAGTCGCCGGCACGGGCACGCTAGAAAAATCGGGAAAGGGCGATCTCTATCTCAACCTCACGGACGCTCGGTTGCTGACGAAGGCGCTACGACCCCTTCCCGATCAGTACTACGGCATTGCGGATACGGAGCTACGCTACCGCCGGCGCTATCTCGATCTCATCATGAATGAAGCGTCTCGGGAGACCTTCCGGGTGCGCTCTCAGGTAGTCAGTGCGGTGCGCCGCTTCCTCGAGGAGCGCCGCTTCATGGAGGTGGAAACCCCCATGATGCATGTGATCCCCGGGGGGGCCGCGGCTAAGCCCTTTGTTACCCATCACAACGCCCTGGACATGCCGCTATTCTTGCGCATTGCCCCGGAGCTATACCTCAAGCGCCTCACCGTTGGCGGCTTCGAGCGGGTGTTTGAAATCAACCGGAATTTCCGGAACGAGGGGCTCTCCACCAAGCACAACCCCGAGTTCACCATGCTGGAGTTTTACTGGGCCTACGCGGACTACCGGGATCTGATGGATCTTACGGAAACGCTGCTTCGGGGCCTGTGCGAGCAGGTGCTTGGCACCAGCACCGTAACCTACCAGGGCACGGTTCTGGACTTTGCCAAGCCCTTTGCGCGGCTGACCGTACCCGAGGCGCTTCTGGCCTATACGGACATGACGGAGGCAGCGGTTCGGGATCCGGCGGCGCTGACGGCGCGGCTGCAGGGGCAGGGTGTGAAGGTGGCTTCGAGCTGGGGCCTTGGGCGTCTTCAATTCGAGCTCTTCGAGGCTGAGGTGGAAGACAAGATCACCGACCCCGTGTTCCTCACCCAGCATCCCACGGAGGTGTCGCCCCTGGCGCGGCGCAACGCCGACAACCCAGAGCTGACCGATCGCTTCGAGCTGTTCATCATGGGCCGGGAGATTGCCAACGGCTTCTCCGAGTTGAACGATCCCGAGGATCAGGCGGAACGCTTCAAGGCCCAGGTGGATTTGCTCGACGAGGGAGACGAGGAAGCCATGCACTATGACGACGACTACATCACGGCCTTAGAGTACGGCATGCCCCCCACGGCAGGGGAAGGCATTGGTATCGACCGTTTGGTGATGCTGCTCACCGATGCCCCATCTATCCGGGATGTGCTGCTGTTTCCCCACCTGCGGCCTAAGACCGCGGATGGCCCCGATCCTAGCTAGGAGGTCCCATGACTGACGCCGCCTTTGCCCGCTTTAATGCCAAAAGCACCGCGGATGCGGTGCTCGCTAGGGAGGACCTTCAAGGCCTGGAGGCCCTGGTCACCGGAGCCAACGCGGGCATTGGGCTTGCCACGGCGGAAGCTCTGGCCGGGGCTGGGGCGCGGGTATGGCTGGCCGGGCGCCGGCCCGAGGCCCTCGCGGCGGCTGCGCAGCGCATTCGTCAGCGCCATCCCGACGCGCTTCTCGAATGCCTCACTCTGGATTTGGCCTCACTGGCCAGCATTCGCGCCGGAGCGAAAGCCTTTTCCGCGTCGCGCTGCGATCTCTTTATCGCCAATGCGGGGCTCGTCACCAGCCGCTATGAGGCCACGGTGGAGGGGCTCGAAAGCACCGTTGGGGTCTGCCACTTTGGCCATAGCGCGCTGCTCCGTTTACTCATGCCTAAGCTGCTTGCCGCGCCGGGCGCACGCATCATCTGGGTGTCCAGCGAATCCCATCGCACGCCCGCAAAGCTCGACTTCGCTCGCTTTCCGCTTAAGCCGGGGCAATTCAAGGGACTTATGGCCTAC
This sequence comes from Candidatus Salivita marina, assembly GCA_038144425.1. Lineage (GTDB taxonomy): Bacteria > Pseudomonadota > Gammaproteobacteria > Pseudomonadales > Azotimanducaceae > Salivita > Salivita marina. The sequence continues at coordinate 574,041 of JAYQNS010000002.1, forward strand.
GGGCAGGCGAAGCTGGCCAATGTGCTTATGGCCAAGGCTCTACAGCGCCGCTACGGCGGCGCAGGGATCATGGCTTGCGCGCTTCACCCGGGGGCCCTAGTGACCACGGAAATCGGCCGAGACGCGCCCGTGCTGCGTTGGCTGGTGCGTCTGGCTCAGCCCTTTACGAAGTCTCCGGCTCAGGGCGCGGCGACCACCGCCGTGGCCGCCGTGCATCGCCCTGCGAGCGACCTGGGTGGCGCCTATCTTTCCCATTGCCGGCCCGTGGCCTGCTCTAAGGAAGCGGGGTCTCTGGAGGTTGCTGATCAACTTTGGGCCCTAACGGATCAGTGGCTGACGGAACAGGGGCTGGAGCCCTGGCCCGAGCGGCCATGACGGCGCGGCCCCTCCGCCTCAGTGCCCCCTGGGCAGCGGTGCTCGAGCCCGTGCTGAGAAGCCCAGAGCTCCAAGCCCTCGCCGCCCATCTGCGGAAGCGCAAGGCCGCCGGGATCCCCGTTTATCCCCCCGGGAAGGATATTTTTGCCGCGCTGGATGCGGCGCCCCCGGAGCAGGTTCGGGTTGTGATTGTGGGGCAAGATCCCTATCACGGGCCGGGGCAGGCCCATGGCCTGGCCTTCTCCGTGGCCCCCGGGGTTCCCGTGCCGCCGTCCCTACAGAACATTTATAAGGAGCTCACGACGGACCTCGCTCTGCCCGAGGACAGCTTTCGCGATGGTGATCTGCGCGGTTGGGCGCGGCAGGGGGTGTTGCTTCTGAACGCGGTGCTGACCGTGGAGCAGGGGGCGCCGGGGGCTCATCAGAAGTTGGGTTGGGAGACGGTCACGGACGCGGTTATTGCCCATCTGTCCCAGCGCTACGAGCACATCGTCTTCTTGCTTTGGGGTAGCTACGCCCAGCGCAAGGGGGCTCAGATTGACCCGCGTCGTCACGCGGTCCTTACCGCGCCCCATCCCTCGCCCCTGAGCGCCCATCGCGGCTTCTTTGGATCCCGGCCCTTTTCCCAGGCCAATGCCTACCTGGCGGCCCAGGGACGCCAGCCCATCGACTGGGTGGACCATCATGGCTAAGCGCAGCGGGAGCACTCGGGTCTATAGCACCGATCCAGCGGCTCGCTGCCCGGGCTGCCTGCGGCTGCTCGGGGCGTGCGTTTGTGCCAACCTCGCTGCTTCCGCGCCAACGGTGCCGAAGCAGGGCGTGGTGCGCGTCGGCCGGGAAACCAAGGGACGGAAGGGCGCCGGGGTGACCGTGGTCACGGGCCTGGCGTTGTCCCCGAGGCGCTGAAGGCCTTGGCGCAAAAGCTGAAAAAACGCTGCGGCGTCGGCGGCGCTGTCAAAGACGGGGTGATTGAACTTCAGGGCGAGCAGCGTGACGCCGCTTACGCCCTCCTTGAAGGTGAAGGCTTTACCGTCAAACGAGCCGGAGGCTAGCCCCCGGGAGGAAGAACAGGTTCGAGGGCCTCGGGGTCTCTGATACGCCGAAGCAGCGGGCCTAGCGCGTCGCTGCGGGGGCGCCACCGGGAATCGCGCTTGGCCTCGGCGCTTGGAGGCCTGGCCCCTCTGGCGGGTTGAAGCGAAAGCGGAAGAGATAGTCAGGTTCCGACCCCATGCGAAGGTCTGCGACCTCAAAGGCCCCATCGGCTAGGGCTCGGAGGCGATAAAACCCGTGGGTGAACCAGCTTAGGCGCTGAAAGTCCGGATGCGCCGCCAGCCACAGGGGCGGCGCCGCGCTGCCATAGCGCCGAAAGCGCAGGGCGCCAGGGGGATCAAGCAAACTGCTGTAGCCCTCCTGATAGCTTTCCCCGTCCACCACGACGATGCGCCACAGCAGGATGTTGAGGGGGGCGGGCGTGGACAGAACGGTCCCCTCGGATGCCCCCGCCGGGAGAGCCAGCGTTCGTTCTACCCGAGCCTCGATGACTGCTTTGGCGCCTAGCGATGCCCCCAGGTAGAGGGTGGTAAGGGCTAGGCCCAGGGCGTTGGGCCAAGCTGTCCGGGAAGCGCCCCGGCGCCGCAGCCAAAGCGTTCCTCCAACGCCTAGGAGGAGGGGTAGGGTGTAGGCCGGGTCGACAATGAAGATCGACGAGAGGGATACGGGCGCCCGGGTGCTCGGCCAAAACCATTGCGTGCCATAAACGGTGAAGCCATCAAGTAGGGGATGGGTAATTAGGGCCAGGGTGCAGAAGGCCCAGCTTCGCCCGTAGCTCACCGCTGGCCCCAGCCATCGCCAAAGGGGCCAAGCCAGCAGGGGCGCAAGGAGCGTCAGTACGAGAAAGCTGTGGCTGAAGCCTCGGTGCTTGGTGAAGTCGTCCACGGCATTCCCGTAGGGAACGAGGACGTCGAGGTCCGGAAGGGTCCCCAGCGCCGCGCCGAGGGCAACGGCGCGAAGCCCAGGCAGGCGGCGGCCCAGTACCGCTTCGCCCACGGCGGCACCGAGGGCCGCTTGGGTGAGGGAATCCATCTTAGGTCGGATCTCCCACGATCAGTGGAATGAGGGCCAGGAGCGAGGCCGCGAACAGCCAGTTCACTGCCTTCCGCCGCTGGGGGGAAGTGATGAACCGGGCCAAAACCGTACCAAAGCAGGTCCAGGTGAGGGTAGAGATCACTGTGACCAGGGCTGCGGTGGCTGTAAGAACGGCGACCGCAGGAAGCCCTTCGGAGGAGAGAAAGGCGGAGGCGGAGCTGATGGCGTAGAGCCATCCCTTGGGATTGATCACTTGGAACAGAGCGGCTTCATGAAAGCGAAATGGCGCGCGGGGCACAGCTGCCTCTGCTCGGCCCGCTTGGGCAATGCGCCAGGCAAAGTAGACTAAAAAGGCGGCGCCGAGGTAGCGACTGAGGCGCTGAAGGTCTGGCGCCGCCAAATAGATCGCCCCAAGACCCAAGGCGGCTCCAGTGGCCAGCGCAGTAAAGCCGAGGAGTACCCCAAGGATATGAGGAAAGGAGCGCCGAAGGCCGAAGTTCATGCCCGACGCTGCCAGCATCAAATTGTTGGGCCCCGGCGTGATGCCCATGACCAGGGCATACCAAAACAGGGGCAGGACGGCGACGCCGGCCACCACGGGGCCTTCGACCATGACCTTCTCCTTTGCGCGGGCGGCGATGCTAGCACGGTCGCAGGGCTAGGGGGTGGGGACCGAGAGCCGAAGCGCGGGAAGAGGGGAAAACCCTTCGCCCCTAGGCGTTTATCCAGCTCCCATGCAGGCCGTTGGGGACCCGCACGGGCATCAGAATGGCAGCCCTGGGGCCCGCTGCTAAATCCTGGGCGTCGAAAACGCAGAGCTTGGAGCTGTCGACGACTTCGCTGGTGACGTAGACCAGGAGGTAGCCCGAATCTTCTTCCTTTCCTGCCCTGCTCGGTACAAAGACCGGTTCGCCACAGAGGGATCCGGTTTCGAAGGAAAAGGTCTCCTGCGCCCCCGACTCCATATTGAATTTTCGGATGGTTCGGGATCGGAACTGATCGAAGCGTTCCTCCTCCAGAACTGCGACGTAACCGAACCGATAGGGCTGTCCCGTTCGCTGGTCCGCAATGCGCGGAAACTCGACGGGATCTGGACTGAGCCGTTCCTTGCTAAAGCGCCCCGTTGCGAGGTTGAGACGCCATCGGAAAAGAAAGGGTGCGCCATCCCGCGCTCCCGGTTTAAACACATGCGTCTTCGAGCAAACATCCATGACCAGCTCCGAACCGTCCTCAAAGGCGTTCATTGCATGACCTGCGGAGCAGGGGTCTATTTCAAACCATTGGACCGTCCCGTCCCCGTTTCTCGGCACGACGGCCAAGCGCGCGCCATAGGCCTCGTCCCAGCGAATGGGTAAGGCAGTCTGATTTCCCTCTCCGGTATCGATCGTGAGGGGTAGGTCCATGAAAATCGCGTAATGCTCCGTGATGTGGAAGTCATGCATCATGGTGGGTTTCTGGACTGCGATTTCTCGTGAGCACAGATGCTTTCCATCCGCTGACACCTTGTGGAAGGTGAGGAAGGGGGGCGTAAAGCCGTAGCCAAAAAACAGCAGCTCGCCGGTTCTCGGGCAGGTTTTGGGGTGGGCGGTCATGCTGGTTGTGAGCTTTCCACCGAAGTCGTAGGGGCCCACGGTGGTCAGGTCGTCAGCGATTTCCACGGGAAGGTGCGTTTCTTCCAGCGCCAGTAATTTCCTACCGTGAGAAACAATATGGGTATTGGCCATGGAGGTTTGAAGGTCTCCAAGCGGTGGCCGCTTGCCGGAGGACACGGCGTCAAAGTAGGCGCCCCTTACATACCGGTTCCGGTAGCTCCGCGCTTCTCCTTCATCAATCCTAACTTCGTGAATCATTCCCGCACCCAGGAACCAGTGCGGGCTGTTGCCCGCTGGAGGATTCGGGCCGATGCGCAAAAACCGTCCGCATAAATCCGGAGGCAGCTTCCCCGAGATCGGCAGTTCAAAGGCGGTGCTTTCCTCCGAGACCGGGCGGAACGCTCCGGTCATCCACCAGGGGGTGGGGCTGAGCTGCGGCGAGGTCGAATTGGTCAAGGCGTCCTCCTCCTTCGGAAAGGTCTACCGGCTCGATATCGCAGCGGGGCCGCGCTGAGGTACGGGGGTCAGGATGAACACTGCAGGCCCGGAGTTCATAGAAAATTGCTAGGGGTGCGATAGGGCGGCCGGATATTGGCCTTGACCCATGGCTCGCTATCCGTCCTCGGAAGGGTAAAGCTCGGCTCCCCTTTGCAGCTGATCCGATACATCAGCCTGGCGTCGCGGGGGTCCGAAATCATGCTTTTTGCCGGTGGCGCGTTATGCAAGGTCGCGAAATTGCTCCAAATGGTAACGTCGCCTGGCGCGTGCTCGTGGTCATAACGATATTTTGGCGAAAGCACATGTTCTTCCAGGGCGTCGAGGAAGGCTCGGGACTCCGCCTCGCCAAGCCCGTCGACTTCCACGGGCGCGATGTTTTTGCCGCGAGAGGCCCAGATAGGGCTATGGAGGGACTTCCGTCCGGTCCGTGGATTTTCATAAACCAGGGGAATTAGCCAGCCCTCGTCCTCCGGTCGGAGGCGCCGGCGAAGCATGACCTGCTCTAGCGCTTCCTGCTTGGCGGGCGGTAGGTCGGCAAAGGCGCCCACCGTGTCGGCAAAGGCCGTTTCGCCGTTAAGGGGTAGCTTGAGCCGGCGCTCCATCAAGGTGTTTGAGCTTTCTGGATGATAGAAGCCTGGCTCCGGGACCACATTAGGAACCCAGCTGCTGTTTGGGGCGTCGCGGCGCGTGGGTACGGATTGGACGTAAAACATGCTTGTGGAGAGGGGGATGGGCTCGAATTCAACGTCCGTGTGCCAGTGGAGGCCGCTGGCGAGTTGTTCCGCGGCGCCGGTGCCGCTTCCCGGTAAGTTAGTCACCACGTAGACGGCAGGGCTGCTCGCATCGGCTACGCATTCGAGGGTTCCGGGGAATGCCCGATTACTAAGTGCTGCGGTTTGCTTGTCCTTTGCTAGAAGTTCTAGGGGCACCTTGTGACGGACGTGTTGCGCGTAGTTTCCGTAATTTTTTGGGTGCGGCAGGGGGGCTCCGAAGTGATTCGCGAGCCTTTCCAGGTGACGCAACGCAAAGTCCCCGTCGCCCTGCTTTGGGAAAGTCAGCAGGCTGAAGTGGTCGAGTGCTGCGACCAGCAGCTCTGCCTGATCGGGGCTGAGGCGCTGGGTTAGGTCGAGGTGGTGGAGTCGGCGTCCGAACGATCCTTCGGGCTGCAGGGGCGAGCTAGTGGCTTTGGAACCGAAAAGCGCCTTTAGCTTGCGATCAAAGGAATCGAGTATTTGGGTCCTGCTCATCGCCGGCTCCAGGTGGCTACGGAAACCGGTGGCCGAACGACGACATCGGCAATGTTGACCTCAATAGGTTGGGTAATCGCAAACAAGATGGTGCGGGCGACATCTTCCGGGCTACAAAGGTTTTGCTTCATTTTTTGCGCAAGCTGCTCGAGAGCAGCTTCCGGGAGGTGCCCCTCCTCGGTCCGGTCCATTGCTATGCCCGCCGCCTTCGTTAACCGTTCGGAAAAGGTCGGTGGAAAGTGGCGGGCGAAATTGGTCGACGTGGCCCCTGGCATGACGTTCACCACGCGAATGGTGTCGTGTTCGAGCTCTTCCCGGAGCGTGGCGGACAAGACGTTCACCGCATGCTTAGTCGCGCCGTACATCCCGGTGGCATTTCGCTGTGCGGTAACCGATGAAATATTGACGATATGACCCTGGGCTTCGCAGCTTCGCATAGCCCGTACCGCAGCCTGACATCCCACGGCTAAGGCGAGGACGTTGGTTTCCAGCATGGTCTGCCAGTGCTCGGGGTTTCCCCCTAGCAGGGTCGCCGGGTACTCCACTCCGGCGTTATTGACCATGATGTCGAGCCGCCCCGTTTCCGCCACGGCCTGGTCCACGAGCGCGTGAACGTTCTCCGGACGTCGCAGATCCGTGGCAAGGACAAACACCCGGTGGCCTTCGGCCTCCAGTGCTGACTTCTCCTTTTCCATGGGCTCGGCCGTGCGGCCTGCGAGGAAAACCGCCGCGCCGGCTCGCGCCAGCGTTCGGGCGGTGGCGAGGCCAATGCCGCTCGACGCCCCAGTGACGATGGCGGTCTTGTTGTTAAGTGCATGGTTATTGTTCATAGCGCCCCCTTTTTTGATAAAATGACAAATATAGTAATAAATGTCAAAGCCTGCAGGGGTATGGATTTGGCTACACTTCTCTTTGGGCATCGAGAGAGCAATTCAGTGAGCAAAGAGGAAAAGCGTACGCGGATACTTGAAGCGGCCTATGGAATCTTCAAGCGCTACGGATATAGAAAAACCTCCATGGAGGACATTGCGCTGGCCCTGGGGATCTCCCGGCCCTCTCTCTATACGCATTTCAAAAACAAGGACGAGATTTTTCGAGAGGTTTCCGCGGCGCTCCATATTGATCCCTTGGAGGTCGTCGCGCAGGTTCTCGCTCTAGACCGGGCGGACGAACCGCCCTCTACGCGCGTCTTCAAGGCGCTGCTGGCGCGCCATCAACCTTTTCTGGAAGAAGTGCTGGACTCGGATAAGGGGCCTGAGCTGCAGGAAGAGTACGGTCGGCTGTGTGGCGACATCGTTACGCGATCAAATGAGCGTTTCGAGGTGTTGCTGGCGGATTTTCTCGCTCGCTTGGTCGATGCCGGAGAGCTTGATTTGGCGCCCTTTGCAGACGCCCCTCCCCAGGCAGCGACGGTTTTGAACCTTTCAGCGGCCGGGCTCAAAAAAGGGGCTCGGACCCCTGAAGCCTATGAGCTAAGGGTCCGCGGCCTCGTTGAAGCGCTCTTTCTTGGCCTGGCCCCCGACTAGTTTGGGTCTTCGCTCGCCTCGCCTTCGGTGGCCGCAAGGATGATGGGAAGGAGCTCCGCAACCAACGCCTCCAGGGTTTTCTGCCCTGCGGCAGCGATGAAATCTGGGGCTTCTGGAGGCTCGTAGGGGCTGTTGATGCCGGTCATATTTGGGATTTCGCCACGCCGTGCTTTCCCGTATAAGCCCTTCACATCTCGCTTCTCACAGTCCTCTAGGGACGTGTTCACGTAGATCTCGAGGAAGTCCTTTTCCCCGACTCGCTCACGAGCCATGGCCCGCTCCCGTTGGAAGGGGGAGATGAAGGCGGTCATGACGACCACCCCCGCATCCATCATGAGTCGGGCGACCTCAGCAATGCGGCGAATGTTTTCCACTCGATCGCTATCGGTGAAGCCCAGGTCCTGGTTCAGGCCCTGGCGAATGTTGTCGCCGTCTAAGAGGTAAGTTCGGATGCCGCGCTCGTGAAGGGCGATTTCCAGGGCGTTCGCCAGGGTCGACTTTCCAGAGCCGGAAAGCCCCGTAAACCACAGCACCTTGCCCCGGTGGCCGTTTTGCCGTTCCCGCGTAGCGCGGTCGATGGCCAGGGCTTGGCGATGGACGTTCTGCGCCCGGCGCAGGCTGTGGTGAATCATGCCCGCGGCGACCGTGGCGTGGGTGAAGCGGTCGATAAGGATGAAGCTGCCCAGGGCTGGCGCCGCCTCGTAGGCCGCAAAGCTTACGGGGCGGCTGAGGGAGATTTGGCAGCGCGCAATGTCATTGAGTTCGAGGGTGCGCGCCGCGTGATGCTCCAGAGTGTTCACGTCGATCTGGTGCTTGATGCGCGACAGCGTCGCCCGGCTGTCCTGGGTCGCCAGCTTCAAATCGTAGCTGCGCCCCGGTAGCCCCGGCTCCTCGTGAAGCCACACCACCGTGGCCTCGAACTGATCGGTCATTTCGACCGGACCGGCGGCAGCGGTAAGCACGTCGCCCCGGGAGGCGTCGATTTCCTTATTGAGCGTGAGGGTGGCCGCGCTCCCAGCGGTCAGTTCGGGAAGGTCGCCGTCGAAGGTCACGATGCTGCTCACCTCCGCCGTTTGCCCCGAGGCGGTTACGCGAAGCGTATCCCCTACGGCCAGGCGGCCTCGGGCAAGGGTCCCGGAGAAGCCCCGGAAGTCGGAGTTTGGGCGGTTTACCAGCTGAATTGGGAAGAGGGCGCTGCCGCTCTGATCGTGCCGCGCATCCACCGTTTCCAGGTAGGCAAGAAGGGTGGGGCCCCGGTACCAGGCCATGGCGCCGCTGCGCTCTGTGATGTTGTCCCCCTTTAGGGCGCTCACGGGAATAGCGGATATGCTGGCGAAGCCGAGGGGTTCAGCAAAGGCGCGGAATTCCGCCTCTATGGTCTCTGCCGTCCCCTGATTGTAGTCGACCAAATCCATCTTATTGATGGCGAGTACAACGTGCTTAATACCCACCAGGGAAACGAGATAAGCATGGCGCCGGGTTTGCGTGAGAACGCCCTGGCGCGCGTCGATGAGCAGTACGGCCACCTGGGCTGTAGAGGCGCCGGTGACCATGTTCCGGGTGTACTGCTCGTGACCTGGCGTATCGGCCACGATGAACTTTCGACGCTGGGTAGCGAAGAAGCGGTAGGCCACATCAATGGTGATGCCCTGTTCCCGCTCCGCGGCCAGCCCATCCACCAGTAGGGCGAAGTCGATGTCGTCCCCCTGCGTGCCGTAGCGCTTGGACTCGGCGCTGAGCGCGGCCAGCTGATCATCGTAAAGCTGCTGAGCGTCCCAGAGCAGGCGGCCGATGAGCGTGCTCTTACCATCGTCGACGCTGCCACAGGTAATGAAGCGCAGAAGGTCCTGTTCCCGCTGCTCGGCGAGAAAGCTTTCAAAGGCGGCCTGGCGGTCCGCAGCCCTCATGGCGGTGGTCATTAGAAATACCCCTCCTGCTTCTTCTTTTCCATGCTGGCGGCGCCGTCGCTATCGATGGCTCGCCCCTGGCGTTCCGAGCTTCGGGACTGAATGAGCTCCACGATGATGTCCGGCAGGGATTGGGCGTCGGACTCCAGGCCGCCGGTGAGGGGGTAGCAGCCGAGGGTGCGGAAGCGTACGGAGCGAAACTGGATTTCCTCCCCCGGGGCTAGGCGGAAGCGGTCATCGTCTACCATGAGGATCAGCCCGTCCCGCTCCACCACAGGGCGTTCCTTCGCGAAGTAAAGGGGCACGATGGGAATCTGCTCCTGGTAGATGTACTGCCAGATATCCACCTCGGTCCAGTTGGAGATCGGGAAGACGCGAAGGCTTTCTCCGGGCCGCTTCTGCGCGTTGTAGAGGTTCCAGAGCTCCGGGCGCTGGTTCTTTGGATCCCAGCTGTGGGTGGCGGTGCGGAAGGAAAAGATCCGCTCCTTGGCCCGGGACTTCTCTTCGTCCCGGCGCGCGCCGCCAAAGACCACGTCGAAGCGGTATTGGTCCAGGGCCTGCTTCAGGCCCTGGGTTTTGGTGATGTCCGTGTGAAGAGCTGAGCCATGGTCGAAGGGGTTGATGTCCTTGGCGATGGCCTCTGGATTGGTATGGACCAGGAGCTCCATGCCGCTGACCTCCGCCATGTGCTGGCGGAACAGGTACATCTCCTGGAACTTCCAGCGCGTATCCACGTGAAGCAGGGGAAAGGGGGGCGGGGCAGGGTAGAACGCCTTTCGCGCGAGGTGGAGCATCACCGCGCTGTCCTTTCCGACGGAAAATAGCATGCCCGGATTCTCACCCTGAGCGACGGCCTCTCGAATGATGTGGATGGCCTCGGCCTCGAGCGCCTGCAGGTGCGGCGTAGGGGTGGGCCGCTCCAGGGTGGGCTCGGGGAAATGGAGAACGGGGGCGTGGGCGCTCACGGCGACGGTCATGCCCGCCGGGGGCGTGAGGGTGCGCAGGGGCGCGACGAGCGCGCCCTGGGGAATGAGCAGCAGAGGCTTTCCCACGTGCTGGGCCAGGACGCCGAGGGCATCGAGGAGCCAGGGGGTTGCCACTCTTGTCAGATCCTCCGGGTCGGCTGAAAGGGACTCGCTTGGGCCGGCGATCCAGAGCCGGGCGCCCCGCCCGTCGTGCAAGGCCAGCACCGGCTGCCCGGACGGGGCCCGGGTGAGGGCGGCGTAGAGCACGCGATGGCGCTTTCGCTGGGCTCGGTCCTTCAAGGCGCTGAGGACCAATTGGCTGACCGCCTTGCCCCGTTCGTCGACCAGATCGCGGTCGTCCACGATCGGGGGTAGGAAGGGGAGGCCCTCGATGCGCCGTTCCACGGTGCGCACGGTCACCGTTTCCCCGGCGTGCTCGAGGGTCTGCTGGACCCGGTCCCGGTCCCAGAGGCCAGGGGTGAGGAACTGCTCTGCCATGGTGGGCTCCCTTTGTAGGGCGATACATCGCTGGACAAGAAATGTCGCGATTTGCAAATACCGTAATTAACAGGCGTGAATTTTATTTGAAGGGAGATTTTTCTTCAAACAAAAACGAGATTATGTAAGATGCGACAAATTCGCAGCAAACCCCTTGGGGGCTCGCCATGGAATCCTTCGCGCTGGTGCTTGTTGGTGCCCTCACGGGAACGCTCGTGGGCTTTACTGGCGTGGGCGGGGGCGCGCTCATGACCCCCGTGCTCATGCTGGGCTTTGCTATCGCGCCGCTCACTGCCATTGCCACGGACCTGTGCTTTGCAGCCCTCACTAAGGCGGCCGCGCTCCGAGCTTTTCAGCCCGCGGGCATGGTCGATAGTCAGGTGCTTCGGCGCCTTGCCCTGGGAAGCCTGCCGACGGCTGCGCTGATTGTGATCTTTCTTGATCCCGGGGGGCGTCACGATCGCCCCATGCTTTGGCTTCTACCGGTGGTCGGGGGCATGGTGCTGCTCGCCGCCCTGACGCTGCTTTTGGCGCCCCGATGGGCGGCCTCTGGTCGAAGCCAGCGTTTGGCGAACCCCGCGCGATTTAAGGGGCGACAGGGACCGCTGACGGTGTTCGCCGGCGCCGCCATGGGTGCCGCCGTAGCCCTCACCTCCGTGGGCGCAGGCGCCCTGGGCAGCGCCGTACTCCTTGCGCTCTACCCCCTGCGCATGACGCCCCAGCGCCTTGTCGCCACCGATCTGGCTCATGCCCTTCCCCTGGCAGCGCTCACCGGCGCCGCCTATGCCATTGGGGGTACGGTGGATTGGGTGCTACTGGGATGGCTCCTCCTAGGCTCTCTGCCCGCGGCCTATGCCGCCAGCCGGCTTAACCTCAAAACCCCAGAGCGTTGGCTTCGGCCCGCGTTGGCGGCCGTCCTTCTCGTGCTAGGGCTGCGCCTGTTGCTGGGCGAGGTCTTCGTTTAGCGCCGGCCCCTTTCCCGGCCCCCGCCCCCTACGCTAAGATGGGGCCTTCGGGGTTTTAGCGCACTTTTGAGGGCACAAGGAGAGAGGCATGGCCGAGCGGCTTCCGCAGTACATCGATGGGGCGTTTGTTCAAAGCACCACCACGGAATGGTTGCCCGTACGCAACCCGGCCACGCAGGAGATCCTCTGTGAAATGCCCGTGGCGACCGATGAGGAAATGGCCCAGGCCGTGGCCTCGGCGAAGGTGGCTTTCGCCAGCTGGAAAGAGGTTGCCGTGCCGGAACGCTCCCGCCTCATGCTGCGCTATCAGGCGTTGCTGAAGGAGCGCCATGACGAAATTGCCACGGTGCTGGCCCAGGAAACGGGAAAGACCTTCGAGGACGCCAAGGGCGACGTCTGGCGGGGCATCGAGGTGGTGGAGCAGGCGGCGAACATTGCGCCCCTCCTCATGGGGGAGACGGTGGAAAACGTGGCCCGCCGCATTGACAGCTATTCCCTGCGTCAGCCCCTGGGCGTCTTCGGGGGCATTACGCCCTTCAACTTCCCGGCCATGATTCCCCTTTGGATGTTCCCCATGGCCATTGCCTGTGGGAACACCTTTATTCTCAAGCCCTCCGAGCGGGATCCCATGACCCCGAACCTTTTGGCCAAGCTCTTCGAAGAGGCCGGGGCCCCGAAGGGTGTGCTCCAGGTTATCCACGGCACGGCCAAGCAGGTGAACTTCCTCTGCGACCATCCGGATATCAAGGGCGTATCCTTTGTAGGCTCCGTGCCCGTGGGGCAGCACGTTTATCGCCGGGCCGCGGAGAATTTGAAGCGCGTCCAGTGCATGGCGGGGGCAAAAAACCACATGGTTATCATGCCCGATGCGCCGAAGGACCAGGTGATTTCGAACATCATTGGGGCCTCCTGCGGGGCAGCGGGGCAGCGCTGCATGGCCATCTCCGTGGCCGTGTTCGTGGGGGAAGCGGCGGAGTGGATCCCTGAGGTGCGGGACGCCATGGCGGCCCTCAAGCCCGGCGCCTGGGACGATCCCGAGGCCGCTTACGGCCCCGTGATCACACCCCAGGCCCGGGATCGCATTCGCGGGCTCATTCAGCGCGGCGTCGACGCAGGCGCAACGCTTCTGCTCGATGGCTCCGACTGCACCGTGCCCGGGTTCCCTGATGGCAATTGGATCGGGCCGACGCTCTTCAGTGATGTCACGCCCGAGATGGACATCTACCGGGAGGAGATCTTTGGCCCCGTGCTCTGCGCCATGACCGTGGACACGCTGGACGACGCCATTCGCTTGATTAACGAAAACCCCTACGGCAACGGCACGTCCATCTTCACGAGCTCAGGCGGGGCCGCGCGGAAGTATCAGCACGAAATCGACGTCGGCCAGGTGGGCATTAACGTCCCCATCCCCGTGCCCCTGCCCTTCTTTTCCTTCACCGGGTGGGGCGGCAGCTTCTACGGCGATCAGCACGCCTATGGGAAGGATGCGCCGCGTTTCTATACGGAAATCAAAACCATCACCGCTCGCTGGTTCGATGACACGCCGGTCACCGGCGGGCCGAACATGTCCATCGCCCTGAAGTAGAGAGACGGCCATGGATTTTGAACTCAATGAAACGCAGGACGCCTATGTGGCCATGGCCCGTCAGTTTGCGGCCAAGGCGCTGGCGCCGAAGGCCGCAGAGTGGGATGCCGCGGGGCACTTTCCCAAGGACGTGGTTCAGGAAGCGGGCAGCTTGGGCCTCATGGCGCTCTACACGCCCGAAAGCGCCGGGGGCCTGGGCCTTTCTCGCCTCGATTCGGCCCTGATTTTCGAGGCCCTCGCGGAGGGCTGCACCTCCACCGCGGCGTTCATGACCATCCACAATATGGCCCTTTGGATGATCGCAAGCTTTGGGAACGAGGAAACGAAGGCCAGCTTTTGCCCCGATTTAGCGGAAGCGAAAACCCTGGCTTCCTACTGCCTCACGGAGCCTGGAGCCGGATCCGACGCTGCTTCCCTGCGCACCTCGGCCACCCGGGAGGGCGACGGCTATCGGTTGAACGGTCAAAAGGTGTTTATCTCCGGCGCTGGGGATACGGACGTGCTGGTGGTGATGGCCAGGGTGGCTGATGAAAACGGCCCCCGGCCGGGCGCCAAGGGCGTTTCGAGCTTTGTCGTGCCGGCTAGCACGCCTGGCATCAGCTTCGGCCGGAAGGAGGAAAAGATGGGCTGGAACAGCCAGCCCACCCGAGCCATCACCTTCGAGGACGCCTTCGTCCCCGCCCAGCACCGCCTCGGCGCGGAGGGGGAGGGCTTCAAAATTGCGATGAAGGGCCTCGATGGTGGACGCATCAATATCGCGACCACCGCTGTGGGTACCGCCCAGGCGGCGCTGGAGTGCACCCTGTCCTATGTGGGGCAGCGGCAGCAGTTTGGCCAGCCCATTGGCGCCTTTCAGCATACCCAGTTTGAACTCGCGGACATGGCGACGGAGCTTCTCGCCGCACGACAGATGGTTCGCCTCGCAGCGGCTCGGCTGGATGCGGGGCACCCCGAAGCAACGCTCTACTGCGCGATGGCTAAGCGTTTTGCTACCGATCGTGCCTTCGAGGTGTGCAATAAGGCGCTCCAGCTGCACGGGGGCTATGGCTATATCCGAGAATATCCCTTGGAGCGCCATCTCCGGGACGTGCGGGTGCACCAGATTCTGGAAGGAACGAACGAAATCATGCGGGTGATCATCGCCCGGCGCATGCAAATGGAAGGCGCTGCAGCGCTCCTGCAATAATTAAGTCACGCCCTGGGGAGAGAAAAGTATGCTCGCGAGCCCAACGTCCAAGCTCAAGCTCACCGTCGAGGGCGCCACGGCGATCCTCACCATCGACAATCCCGCCGCCAATGTTTGGGATGAAGAAAGCCTTTCGGGCCTCGCGGCCATCATGGGGCAGCTGAACGAGAACCGGGAACTCTACGCCTTGATCGTTACCGGGGCCGGGGAGAAGTTCTTTTCCGCGGGGGCGGATCTGAAGGTGTTCGCCGACGGCGATAAGGCTTGCGCGCGGTCCATGGCTCAGCACTTTGGTCGGGCCTTTGAGGCTCTGGCGTCCTATCGGGGCGTGTCCATTGCTGCCGTCAACGGCTACGCCATGGGCGGGGGGCTCGAGTGTGCCCTGGCCTGTGACCTACGCATCGCCGAGCGCCATGCGCAGATGGCCCTGCCTGAGGCCACGGTCGGCCTGTTGCCCTGCGGCGGCGGCACCCAAAACCTCTCCTGGGTGGTGGGGGAGGGCTGGGCCAAGCGCATGATTCTCTGCGGCGAGCGCGTTGATGCGGAGACCGCTGTGCGCATCGGGCTGGTGGAGGCGGTAGTCGAGAAGGGGGAAGCCCTGGCCACGGCCAAGGCCTGGGCCGGGAACGTCGGCAAACAAAGCCCCGTGGCCGTTTCTGCGTGCAAGGGCCTCATCATGCGCGCGCGCAAGGGGCCCCTGGCGGAAAGCTACGCCCACGAGCGGGAAGCCTTTGTGGATCTGTTTTCCACGGAGGATCAGCGCGAGGGCGTCAACGCCTTCCTCGAGAAGCGTTCGCCCCAGTGGCGTAACGCATGAGCGAGGCCCTGCCGGAGGCCGGGCGGTGTCTCTGCGGGGGCGTGCGCTATGCCCTCCGCGCCCCGCCAGAGGCGGTGTTCCTTTGCCATTGCCGCAGCTGTCAGGAGGCCCAGGGGGCGGCCTTTAACCTGAGTGCCCCGGTCCCCCGGGAGGCTTTCGTGCTGCTGTCGGGGGAGGCGCTTCTGTCACGCTACGAGTCGTCCCCGGGAAAGAATCGGGTGTTCTGTCGCCGCTGCGGAAGTCCCATCTATGCGGAGCGTCCGGACACGCCGGTGCGCGTGCTGCGCGCGGCCCTACTGCATAACGTGCGCGCGCTGCCTTTGCAGGCTCAGCTGCACGAGGCAGAGGCCCTGCTCGCCGTTCCAGACGCCCAATTTCTGCAAGGAGACCCCCATGACTGATGCGCCGGGCATCCAGTTTCAGCTTTGGCCGAGCGCTGGGCCGGGGCATATCGCTGTGGCTACGCTGAACGTGCCCGCCACCTTAAATTCCCTCGATCTGACCATGGTCGATGCCCTCGCAGCGGCCCTGGTCCAGTGGCGCGACGATCCTGCCGTGGCCATGGTTTACCTCCGAGGCGCTGGCGATCGGGCCTTCTGTGCCGGCGGCGATATTCAGGCCCTCTATCGCAGCTGCAAGGCGAATCGGGAGGCCGGACGCCGGGTCGATAGCTACGCCGAGGATTTCTTTGAGCGCGAATATCGCTTGGACTATGCGCTCCACACCTTTCCTAAGCCCGTGCTGTGCTTTGGCCATGGCGTCGTGATGGGCGGCGGCCTGGGTCTTCTGGCGGCCTCCCGCTTTCGCGTGGTCACGCCGAAGAGCCGGGTGGCCATGCCCGAGATCACCATCGGGCTCTTCCCCGACGCCGGTGGCACCACGCTTCTTTCTGCCATGCCCGGATCCCTTGGCCTCTTCCTGGGTTTAACGGGAACGCACTTCCGCGGCGGCGATGCTCGGGCCCTGGGATTGGGCACGCATTTAATTGCCGATGACGCAGGCCCGGCGCTGGAAGAGGCCCTGCGGGGGATGACCCTGCCCCAGGGCAACAATGGGGAAGCCACCTTGGCTCTGGGCAAGGCCCTCGCCTCTCTCCCGGCGGCTGATGCGCCTACGCCCATTTTTGATGAGCAGGCACGTATTGATGGGGCTCTGGGAGCGGCCGGGGGGGATTTCGCCGCCACCGTTGCGGGGCTGCGCAGCCTGGCCGGGGTCACGGATGCCCTCAGCGAGGGCGTCGCCACCTTCGAAGCGGGGTGTCCCGTGACCGCGGGCATCGTTGTCGAGCAGCTTCATCGGGCGCCGAAGTTGAGCCTAGCCGAGCGCTTCCAGCTCGAATTGGCGATCGGCGCCAACTGTGCCCGGCGCCCCGATTTTCCGGAAGGCGTGCGGGCTCTTCTGATCGATAAGGATCGGCAGCCGGCGTGGTCCGTGGCGAGCCACGACGCCCTCCCCCGGGAGGCGGTGCTGGCGCACTTCGAAGGCCCCTGGCCGCAAAACCCGCTCGCTGACCTCTCTGCTTAGGACCCCTTGCTATGGCTCAAATTGCCTTTATCGGTCTTGGAAACATGGGTGGCCCCATGGCCCGCAACTTACTTGCGGCCGGGCATGGCGTCGCGGTCTTTGATCTAAGCCCGACGGCCCTGGCGGGCATGGCCGAGGCCGGTGCTCGGGTGGCCGGCAGCAGCCGAGAGGCGGCAGAGGGCGCTGAGGTGGTGATCACCATGCTCCCCGCTGGGGCCCATGTGGAAGCCGTCTACCTGGCGAGCGACGATCAGGCCTGCCTTCTAGATCAGCTCCCCGCGGGGACCCTGCTCCTGGACTGTTCCACCGTCGCCGCTGAAACGGCCCGGAGCTTAGCGGCGGCTGCAAGGCAGCGGGGCCTAGCCATGCTCGATGCCCCCGTGTCTGGAGGTGTGGGAGGCGCGGAGGCGGGCACCCTCACCTTTATGGTGGGGGGCGAGGGCGAGGCGTTAGAACGAGCTCGCCCGGTTCTGGAAGCCATGGGGAAAAGCATATTTCACGCGGGGGCGGCGGGCGCCGGTCAGGTCGCCAAGATGTGCAACAACATGCTCCTTGCCGTGCTCATGAGCGGTACGGCAGAGGCCCTGGCCCTGGGCGTTCGGGAAGGGCTGGACCCTGCCGTGCTGTCGAACATCATGAAGCAGTCCTCCGGGGGCAATTGGGCCCTAAACGTGTACAACCCGTACCCCGGGGTGATGGACGGCGTGCCGGCCTCCCGCGGCTACGAAGGGGGTTTCTTGGTCGATCTCATGCTAAAGGATCTGGGCCTAGCCCTGGACGCCGCGGCGAAGCTTGGGCAGAGCGTGCCCCTAGGCAGCCTGGCCCGATCCCTCTATACCTTGCACAAGCAGCAGGCCTCCAGCGCTGAGCAGGACGCGGGGCGTCTCGATTTTTCCAGTATCCAGAAGCTGTTTTTGGTAGAGGCATAAGCCCATGGGCGCCGGGGGGTGGGCTTATGATGGACGGCAGCGGCCCCCCTTTGCCCTGACCCCGGGGCCTGGGCAGCGCTCCGTGTGGGATTTTCCGAGGCCCCCGGCGCTGATTTCCGAGCCTCGGGAAGGCGCAGTCTTCTTCGACGATTTATGCCTCGCCCGAAGCGAAGCTCTGCTCGCGCTTTGTGAAACCGCTAGCCCCCCGGCCTATTATTTTCCCGAAGATGCCATCGCTTGGGCGCACCTTAGCCCCGCGCCGGAGCATAGCTTTTGTGAATGGAAGGGGACGGCGCGTTACTTCGCCCTCAAGGCCCGCCCCGAGGCCGGGGCTCTGGCTTGGACCTATCCCGAGGCCGCAGCGCCCTATGGGGCGCGGGCCGGTCGCATAGCCTTCTACGCCCTGCCGCCCCTGCGCTGTTGCTTGGGAGGCGAAGGGGTAGAGCCTCAGTCGGGCAGTTACTACGGGGGCTGGGTCACCGGGGAGCTCGTGGGGCCCTTTAAGGACGACGGAGTTCGGCGCCAGTGGTGAGTCACCATCCCCATCGCCGCCCCGCAGCGGGCGGGCTTGGTGGGTCTGACGCTGGGCAGGAGTCCGGGGCGCAGGTTCAGGAGGCGCCCTGGGTCAGTGTGGCTCAGGGCGGCCGTATGGATCAGCTCCAGCTGGTGCGGCTAGCGATGGAAGCGCAGGGCATAGCCTATGGCATCGCCCGGGAGGCGCATGGCTGGCGCGTGGTGGTGCCCCCGGCTCTCGCGGCGACGGCCCAGCAGGAGGTTCAGGCCGTGCTGGGCGAGGGGCTTCCGGTGCCAAAGGTGTTACCCAAGCCCCAGGGAGACCGAGGTTGGGGGGCCGCGGTTCTCGTGCTGGTCCTCCTTTGGCTGCTCCCGGGGCTCGCGGGCTTGGGCCTCGCGCCCCTGGCGGTCACCGATTGGGGCGTGGGCGACGCCGCGGCGTTGCGAGACGGAGCCCTTTGGCGGGTCCTGACGCCGCTGCTCCTTCATGGCGACGTGCCCCATCTGCTTGGCAATTCCCTGATGGCGCTGCTCATGGCCTGCACCCTCGGGCCGTGGCTAGGCAGCGCCTACGCCTGGACCCTTGTGGTGCTGGCAGCGGGCCTCGCCAACGGCGTGAACCTCACGCTTGCGGGGGATGGCTTTCGCTCCCTGGGGGCCTCTACGGCGCTTTTCGCAGCCTTTGGCGTTTTCGGGGTGGGGCGGCTGCAGCAGGGGGCGCCTATGCGTCCCCAGGGATTGCTCGAAGCCCTGCGCTGGGCCGCCCCCCTGGGCGCAGGTCTGATCTGGCTATTGCTCTTTGGTTTGGGCGGGGGCGATAAGCGCGTCGATGTGGGCGCCCATTAGTGGGGCTTTGCCGCGGGGGTGTTACTGACCCTGGCGAATCCCTTTCGCCCGGCTCCCGCAGGGCCTTGGGCGCGCTGGGGCCTGGCCCCGATCCCTCTGGGACTCTTGGCCGGAGCCTGGCTGTGGGCCGTGCTGGCTGCCTGAATCGGGATGGAAAGTGCTTTACCCTTGGCGGGCTTAGAAGAAGGAGAATTCGGTGGCTGTTGACCATACTTTCGCAGGAAACCCTCTAGACCGGGCTGACGTTCGGCGTCGCGATCCCGCCTGGCTGGCTGCGGCCGCGCACAGCGCGGAGGCGCGCTATCTGCCCCTTTGGCAGCTCAACGTGCTTATAGACGCGGGGCTGGGTCCAGCGACCCTAGGCTGGCTAGACCGAGCGACCATTGAGCGCCTTGGGGTGGAGCAGCCGCCGATTTTCCTGGGCCTCGACCATAAATCGCGACCCTGCTTTACCCTCGACATTTCTGAGGTCGCTGACCCCCATCACGAGCTTGCGCTGCCGGAAGGGCTGTCTTTCCAGGAGTCCCGGGGCGCTGCCATGAGCCTTCCCCAGGCCGATACGGGCATCCTTGCGCAGGCCCGGGCTCAGGTCGGCTGGCATCGCTCCCATCGCTTCTGCAGTGCCTGTGGGGCGCAGACGGTGATGCAGAAGGGCGGACATCAGCGCCACTGCGATGCCTGCGGCGCCGATCACTTTCCCCGCACGGACCCCGTCGCCATCATGCTGGTGAGCCGGGGCGATCACTGCCTGCTGGGGCAGAGCCACGGGCCTCTTGTGCGCATCGGCATGTTTTCCGCGCTCGCGGGCTTTATCGATCAGGGAGAAACAATCGAGGAAGCGGTGCGCCGAGAGATTCGGGAAGAGGCGGGAGTTAGCGTGGGGCGCGTGACCTATCACAGCTCCCAGCCCTGGCCCTTCCCCTCATCGCTCATGATTGGCTGCCATGGCGAAGCCCTGAGTGAGGCCATCACCATCGACGAAGAAGAAATGCACGACGTACGCTGGGTCTCCCGGGACGAGGTGCTTGAGGCCCTGGGGGAACGTAACTCGCAGCTCAAGGTGCCGGGCCCCATGGCCATTGCGCATCATCTGATTAAGGCCTGGGCTGAGGGTGAAGCGGGGCAGTTTAGCTAAGCTCAGCTAGGGGTCTGCTCCTCTCCCGTGGGGCTCAAGCCGTAGGGTTTTACCAAAGCCCAGAGGTGACGCGGCAACATGTGGCGGAGCCGCGCGGGGCGGGCTCGGCGCAGATGAAGTACCGCCTCGATGGCCTTCATCTCAAGCCGGGCCCGGGCGAACTCGAGGCCCCGGGGTCCCACCCGGGGCATGAGCCAGCCCATGAGGGGCCGGAGGAAAGCTGGCATTCGCCGGAGCGGTAAGCCCCCCGCCGCCCGCCGAGTATTCTCCAGAAAACCCTGCACCGGTCCTTGTCGTTTCCCCCGGCTCTCTAGCGGGCTGAGAACAACCTTCCGATCAAGACCTGCCAGCAGGGCGGCTCCCCGGTCGTTGCGAACCACCACCCATTGCTCCCCCGTACCCGCCATATAGCCGACGGTGATATCGGCAAGGCTGTTCGTGTAGTCCACGCAGCTCTGGCAGGTCAGGGGAAAGAAGTCGTCCCCTAGATCTTGGAGGGGAAGCTGGAGGAAGGGGATACGCCGCACCGGGCCATCTTCATAGCGCAGCTCGACGTGGTAGTCGGGGCAGAACTCGAGATAGCGAATGCGTTCCGGCTGGGGATCGAGGGCCGCGAGAAAGCGGTGAAAATGTTCCGTGCTCGTGTTGTCCGAGCAGGGCGTGCCGATCAAGTAAAGGGCTTCGAGGCCCAGGCCGGGCTCGAGGGATCTGAGGGCGTAGCTCTGGCAGGGCAGGGCAATGACCGCCAGCCGTTTAAAGCCCAGGTCCCGGGCATGCTCGACCGCAGCCACCACCGGGGCGTAGCCCATGCGCATGCCCCGCGCCGCTGCGAGCGCCGCGGGCTCCGTGACGATGGTGGCTTCCGGCGCCCAGCGATCCTGAGGGTCCGCGGCCACCGTGACGACAGCATCAACGAGGCCGGCGCGCAGAGCCTGCTCTGCGAGGGCTGTGGTGATGCCGGTCCATTGGGCGCCCGGTGCTGAGCCCGTGTATCGAGCCCGGTGGCCGCCCCGGATGACGCCGAAGAAGGTCTCATCGCCCACTTCTTCCCGTACCCTGCCATGGGCACGCCTTTCCAGTTTGGGGTAGTCCGGTGCAATAAACTGGCAGGCGCTGGCACACGCTTTGGGGTTGGCCATGCGTGAAACGCCGCAGTCGGTGCAGAGATCTCGGTGGGGCGGGGCGTCCTTGGCGATCAGGCGTAGCCGCCCCGCCGCGGGTTTTTCGATTAGCCGTGCCGCATTGGCCATGGCCCAGCATCCCCAGCGAGTGTCTAGTTAAGCTGACACAGACGCTGTCAAAGGACAAGGAGCGCCGAGATGAAGGCTGGGGCCAGGGCCCGGAATAGGGAGGGCACCCCCAGGGGGAACCCGGGGGTGCCCCAGGGGGCGCGATGGGTCAGATCGCGCCGAGGGACTGGATCAGGCCCTCACACTGCCCAAGTCAGTCCATCGAAAAAAACAGTTTTTTATTTAATTAAAATTCGAAAAAAACGAACGAATTTGTGCGGGGCCGCTTAGCTTTTTAACAGGGCTTGCACGGCGGCATGGCCCGAGCGGCGAGGGGCGTAGTTCGCGTACACACATTGCCGCAGGACAGGGAGTTCACATAAGGGCTTCACGCCATACATGGCTTCCAGATCTTCGGCGATCGCCGTGGGTGCGGGAAAGGCTCCGAGGCCGGCCATGGCAAAGCTTTTCAGCAGCGCACTGTCGTTGAACTCCCCAGCGATGAGAGGGTGAATACCCTGGTCATGAAACCACTGCTCGAGGTTGCGCCGAAGGGGGGCTTCCTCCGTGGGTAATAGCAGAGGCCAGCGGCCTAGGCAGGCTTCCGGCGCCGCTCGCCCCTGGGCGTTGGCCGCATAGAAAGTAACGCTGCCTTCCGCGAGGGCTTTGCTTTCGAGGCGCCCCCAGGCGGTAGCGCCGAGGGGCGCGTCGGAGAGCACAAGATCTAGCTCGTGTTTACTCAAGGCTTCCGCCAGGGCGTCGATGGGTTCCTGGCGGACTAACAAGCGCACGGGGCGGGAAAGGGTAAGGGCCGGGGCCAGAAGCCGCTGGCCAAGCACCTTCGCTATGTCCTGCCCCAAGCCGACGCGAAAGGCAAGCGGCTGGCTGTGGTCCTCGCTGCGCACCACCTGGGCCAGCTCTGCGCCGAGGGAAAAGATCTCGTTGCAGTAGCGCAGCACCGTTTGCCCAAGAGGGGTGAGCTGAAGGCCCCGGCCGATGCGCTCGAAAAGCAGGCCGCCCACGTCCTCCTCCAGCTGGCGTAGCTGAGCGCTAAGGGTTTGGGGCGTCAGGTAGAGGCCGCGGGCGGCCTCTACCACGGAACCCGCCTTAGCTATGGCGTGAAAATGCCGCAGGTGGAGATAGTTAAGGTGGCGCATGGGGCCTAGCTAGACTCCACGCTGCGCACCAGGCCCTTGAAGTGCCCCAGGGCATACATTTCTTCCACCAGGGCGGGTTCGTAGGCGCCCTCGGGATTGGCCCGAACCAGGCGGTCGATGGCATGGGCGTCCTCGCCCACGAGGATCCGCCAGCGATTCTCCCGCACCCCCTGCAAAATGATGTCGGCGGCTGCGGCAGCGGTGGTGGGGGCGGAGCTTTCAAACTCCGCAGCCCGAGCACGGAGCAGGCCTCGGATATCGTCATCGGGCAAGTTGGCTACGGGAAGCCCGGCCTCCACCATTTGAGCCCGGGCGGCGGCGATGGCCTCCTCATCAAGCCCTGCGGGATCTTGCTGGAGCACCTTCATGGAGTTCGCCACGATTTGCGTGCCTATGTGCCCGGGCATCACCACGCTGCATTTTACGTGTGGGGCATTGAGCCGGAGATCGGTGATGAGGGCTTCCGTGAAACCTTTGACCGCGAACTTCGCTGCGCTATAGGCCGTATGGGGCGTTTGGGGGCCGATGGAGGCCCAGAAGCCATTGATGCTGGCGGTGTTGATGATGTGCGCGTCCTCGGCTGCGAGGAGCATGGGCATGAAGCAGCGGACGCCGTTGAGTACGCCGTTCCAGCACACGGAGAAGGTTTTGTCCCAAGCAGGCCGGCTGGCGGGGTCCGTAATCGTGCCTCCGCCCCCTATGCCGGCGTTGTTGAAGAGCAGGTGGATCGCGTCGGCGCCGTGGGCGTCGGCCACATGGCGTTGGAATGCCTGCATTTGCCCCTCGTCGGCGACATCGCAGAGGAAGGTGCTTACGGTAAGGCCTGGGCTGAGAGCGCGGGCAGCGGTGGCCGTTTCCTCAAGGGTATCGCTGGCCAGGTCGCAAAGCGCTAGGTGGGCGCCTTCCTTCGCGAGGGCCAGGGCGAGCTCCCGACCCATGCCTGTACCGGCGCCGGTGATTACCGCTAAGCGGTCCGAAAAGTGGTCCATGGTGTTTCCTCTCCCCTGTGGTAAAGGCACAGCGTACCCCAAGGCGCGGATCCCGTGGGTGTTCCTCTTACACTGGAATTTTTGCCATCGGTTTCCGGCGAAAGGGGAGGGTGGGTCGAAGGCGGGGGGAAAGCCGCGCCCGGGGCCTTGGGCTCAGGGCGCGGTGAAGGGCTTAGCCAAGCTTCATCTCGTAGAAGCAGAGCTTATTACCGTCGAGGTCACGAACGTAGGCACCATAAAACATGCCTGGAATCCGCTCTCCAGGGGCCCCTTCGTCCGTAGCCCCGAGGGCCATGGCCTTGTCGTAGAGCTTTTGAATGGCCTCCGGGCCGGGGGCGGGAATGGCGACCATGACGCCATTACCTGAGGCCTGCGCGCCTTGATCGTAGGGGATGCAGACCGCAAGCATGGGGGCCCCGGGGCCCGTGCCATAGAACTTAATGCGGTCCTGGCCGAAGAGCTGTTTGGCGCCGATTTCCGCAAGTAGCGCGTCGTAAAAGGCCGTGGCCTTGGCCATATCTGATGTGCCGATGGTGACGTAACCGAGCATGAGATCCCTCCTAGGTGATTATGGGTTTTTGCTAGCGGGGCGCGAAGCGCTGGCCACCATCCACGCGGAGCGTCGAGCCGTTCATCATCGGGCTCTCATAGATGGCGATCGCCATGGTCGCGAATTCGTGGGGTCGGCCCATGCGCTTCGGGAAGGCGGCGTCCTTGGTCAGCTGCAATTCCGCTTCCGAGGGAATGCCCGCCGTGAGGCCGGTAGCAAAGAGGCTTGGCGCGATGGTCATCACCCGCACGCCGATGGTGCCGAGATCCCGGGCCATGGTGAGGGTCATGCCGGCGATACCTGCCTTTGCCGCCGTGTAGGCCACTTGGCCGATCTGGCCTTCAAAGGCAGCGATGGAGGCGGTGTTGATCATGACGCCGCGTTCACCCACTTCATTCGGCTCGTTGTTTGCCATGTGGCTGGCCACAACGCGATTCACGTTGAAGGAAGCAATGAGGTTTAAATCGATAATCCGCTGGAAGTCTTCCAGGGGATGCATGCTGCCGTCCTTCGCAATGGTGCGCTTGGCCACGCCGCCGCCGGCAGTGTTGACGCAGAACTGGACGCTACCGAGGGCCGCCACGGCTTCGCCGATGACCGCTTCCATGGCGGCGTAGTCCATGACGTTGCAGGGGAAGAAGTGGCCCCCAAGGCGCTCGGCGACGGCTGCGCCATCGGACCTCTCTAGGTCGAGGATGGCGACCTTTCCACCCCGCTCAACGAATTTTTCCGCCGTGGCGAGGCACATGCCCGAAGCACCGCCCACCATGACCGCGTTGCTGCCTTGAATTTCCATGGTCAGCCCTTCTCCCAGTGGTGAATAAAGGCCGGATCATAGCGTGCCCCTTCCCGCGACGCGACGGCAGGGAAGGCTTGTCTCGGGGGAGGGGGGCGGGCAGTCTTGGGGTAACCCTTCGGGAGGAGAAATGAGATGTTTGATTGTGTCATTCGTGGTGGCACGGTGATTGACGGCACCGGGGCCCCGGCCCAGGAAATGGACGTAGCGCTCAAGGACGGCCTCGTGGCCGCCGTGGGAGCAAAGCTTGGGGCCGGGCGCGAGGAGATCGACGCCCGGGATCACCTGGTCACGCCGGGCTTTGTGGATATCCATACGCACTTTGATGGCCAGGTGACCTGGGATCCCTTCCTGAGCCCCTCCACGGGCCACGGGGTGACCACCGTGGTGATGGGCAACTGCGGGGTGGGCTTTGCCCCCTGCGCCCCGGAGCGGCACGAATGGCTGATTCAGCTCATGGAGGGGGTGGAGGACATCCCCGGGACCGCGCTGGTCGAGGGCATTCAGTGGCGCTGGGAGAGCTTCCCGGAGTATCTCGATGCGGTGGAGCGCTCCCCTCTGGCAATAGACGTGGGGCTGCAGATTCCCCACGGCGCCCTGCGGGGCTATGTGATGGGGGATCGCGCCGCGCGCCTTGAGGCCGCGACCACCGAGGACGTGGCGAAGATGCGCGCCCTCGTGAAGGAAGGACTCCTTGCTGGTGCGCTGGGTTTCTCCACATCTCGGACGGAAAAGCACCGGGATCGGGGCGGGAACCATACGCCGAGCTTTAAGGCCGAAGCGGACGAGCTTTGGGGTATTGCCGGGGCCCTGCGGGAAACGAATCGCGGCGTACTTCAGCTTATTGCCGATTTCTGGGATTTCGAGTCGGAATTTGCCCTCATTCGTGGCATGGCCGAGACCGCAGGGCGGCCCCTATCCCTCACCATCGAACAGGATGACCGGCACCCGGAGATCTGGAGCCGGGTGCTCGCGGAGATCTCCCGGGCTCAGGCCGACGGGGTGAATATGCGAGGCCAGGTGCCGCCCCGGCCCACGGGGGTGGTGATGGGGCTTACGGCCACCCTCAACCCCTTCATTCTCCACGAGGCCTATAAGCCGCTTCGCCAGGCGCCTCTGGAGGAGAAAGTGCGAGCCCTGCGCGACCCCACTTTCCGGCAAAAACTCCTCGCGGAAGAGCACGCCTGGGATCCCCAGAACATCCTTGTGCACTTCCTCATGACCGCCTACCACAAGATGTTCCCTATGGCGGAAACGCCGAATTACGAGCCGCCGCCGGAAGCCTCCGTGGCGGCCCTGGCGTCGGCGGCGGGGGTCTCCCCGGAAAGCTACCTTCTGGATTTGTTGGTGCAAAAGGACGGCAAGCAGCTGCTCTATTTCCCCATCATGAACTACACGGGCGGCGATCTTGAGGACGTTCGGACCATGATGAGCCATCCCCATACGCTCTTCGGCCTGTCCGATGCCGGGGCCCACTGCGGCACGCTCTGCGATGCCAGCTTCCCCACCTCAACCCTGCTCCACTGGGGCCGGGATCGCACCCGGGGGGAGGGCTTCTCCCTGCCTTGGCTGGTGCACGGGCTGACGCAGAAAACGGCCCAGCAGGTGGGGCTCCTCGATCGGGGCGTGCTCAAACCTGGCTACCTTGGGGATGTGAATGTCATTGACTTCGATCACATGGCGCTCCACGCGCCGGAGATCGCCTACGACCTACCCGCTGGAGGGAAGCGCTTTATTCAGCGCGCCGAGGGTTACCGCGCAACGATCAAGCGGGGTTCCGTGGCCTTCCGGGACGGGGAGGCGGTGCTGACCCGGCACGATGCCCTTCGCGGCAAGCTGCTCCGGGGCGCGCAGGGGGCGCCGAGCCCCTAGGCCGATGGCGTCGGCGAAGGCCTACGCGGGCCGCCGAGCCCTGATTACCGGGGCCTCTGCGGGGCTTGGGGCGGAATTTGCGCGCCAGCTCGCGGGCGCCGGCGCAGAGCTCGTGCTGGTGGCCCGGCGGGCTGAGGCCCTTGAAGAGATTGCGGCGCCGCTCCGGGCCGCGGGGACGCAGGTGCACTGCCTGACTGCGGATCTCTCGCTGCGGGACGAGGTCGAGGAGACGGTTAAGAAAGCGCAGGGCCTCGGCCCTGTCGACTTCCTCGTAAACAATGCCGGGGCGGGAGGGCCGGAGCTGCTCGGTCCGGCGCCCCTTAGCGAGCAGCTACGCTATCTAGAGTTGATGATGCTGTCCGTCACCCAGCTCTGCCACGCCTTCGCCCCGGCCATGGCCGCCCGGGGCTGGGGTCGCATCCTCAACGTGGCCTCCGTGGCCGGGCGCATTGGCCGTGCCGGCGACGGGCACTACGGGCCGTCGAAGGCCTATGTCATCGCCCTTTCCGAAGCGCTTCATCTCGATCTTCGCCATCGGGGGGTGCGCGTCACCGCCCTATGCCCAGGCTTTACCCACACCGACTTCCATGCCGAGGGAGAGCTTGCGGCCATGAAGGCCAGGCTGCCGAACTTTCTGTGGTATGACGCAGCAACGGTGGTGGCGGAGGGGCTTTCCGCCCTGGAGCGCAATCGGGCGGTCTACCTAAGCGGGCGGCTCTATCGCTGGTTAGACCCCTTTCTTCAGTCGGTGTGGGTGCGTCCCTGGCTACGGGTACCTGCCCGTCCCGGTTAAAGCTTTTTCCAGGCAAAAAAAAACGCGGCGTGCGCCGCGTTTTTCCAGAGCAAAGGGTCGGGGCCTTAAGCGCCCTTCACCCAGGCCGAGCACCAGCCCGTACCCTTCACGAGGCGATTCTGGAAGATGCCGCAGGCCGCGTACCCGTCAGCTTCCGCAGCCTTTTGGTAGAGGGCGCAGTTGCCGCACATCTTGCCTTCCTCAGGGGAGGCTTCCACGTACTTCAGCGCCTGCGCCATGGGATCGTTTTCGGGTACCCGGTCTGCAGCGAGGGCGCGGCGCGTATCGAGGTTCACAAGCGGGATAAGCGCAGCACCAACCATGGCGCCCTTCAGGAAGCGTCTACGGGAGAATTCTTGAGCCATGCTGTCCTACTCCTCGGTGAATGTGGGCGCTATGCTAAGGAAGTCCTGGCGTCTTGTCCATGACAAAAGTTAGACAAAAATGATTCTCATTTTCCCTGGGCTTCAAGGGGAGGAAGATCCTTGAAGCTCGGAGCTTCCCCAGCCTTCTGAGCCCGGAAGGCCTCGGCCAGCTCGCCGCCCTGGGTGAGGGCACCCATCCATACCGCTTGGTACCGCAGGGCATCCTCAAGGGTGTGGTCCCGGGCGTAGTTCATGATCTCCTTGCTGCTGTGAATTGCCAGGGGCGACTTCTCAGCGATGCCGCGGGCGATCCTCCGCACTTCGGAAAGGAGAGTCTCCTGGTCCTCAAAGACGGCGTTCACGAGCCCCGAGGCCTTAGCCTCCTCAGCGAACATTCGCCGACCGGTATAGGCCAGCTCTCGCATGAGGCCGGTGGGGATGAGCTTTGGCAGGCGCTGCAGCGTGCCCACATCGGCGGCCAGTCCGATGTTGATTTCCTGAATGACGAAAAAGGCGTCGGCGCGGCAGTAGCGCATATCGCAGGCGGCAATCAGGTCCACTCCGCCGCCCACGCAGCCCCCCTGGGTCGCCGCAATCACCGGGAAGCGGGCGCGCTCCAGCCGGCTGAAAACGTCCTGAAGCTTCAACAGGTGACGCCGGCTTCGCTCTCCTGCGTGGCCCCGGTCCGTGGGCGTCGCGCCGCTGCCATCGAAGGCGGAGACGTCCATGCCTGCAGTGAAGTGTTTCCCCGTGGACGCGATGATGAGCACGCGGACATCACCCCGGGCTTCCAGCGCCTCCAGGGCTGCCGGAAGCTCTTCCCAAAAGGCCGGGGGCATGCGGTTGAGCTCCTCCGGTACGGCAAGGGTGAGCTCGGCAACGCCGGCGTCGACGGTCAGGGTGAAGCGGGTAAGGGTGGGTGCTTCGGCCATGGGAGCCTCCTAGGCGAAAAGGGTGGCTTGGAGGAGGAGGACGCCGACGCCCGCCCCAACAACTATCGTCCCCAGGGCGCCAAGCACGCGAAGCGGCATGATGCCTCCGCTGAGCCCCACGGGGTGAGCGAGGCGCGCCACTAGGAACAGGCCGCAGAGCCCTTGTACGTAAACTGTGGGGCCCGTGAGCGCCTCCAATAGGGACAGAGCGACGAGCATCAGGCCGGCGTTCTCTGCCAGATTGCCGTGGCTTCGAATGGCCCGATAGAGGGGGCCGCTTGGATCTCCGTCGCCCAAGTTGGTATTTGTCGCGCCCCGCTGCCGACCCACAAGGATTATCAGAATGACATTCAGGATAACGATCGCGCCGGTGGTGGCTGCCGCAATCTGCGGAATAAACAGGGTAGGCTCAGTCATGAGTGGGGTTTCCTTGGCTGGGGGCTTGGCCCTTACGGCTGCCCAAAGATCGTTGGAATGCGGGGCGGGCCCGCAAGGTCTCGTAGTAAGCAGAGACATGGGAAAGGTGGGTGAAGTCTACAAAGCTCGTGGCTAGGTGCACGCTGTAGCCCACGGCAATGTCCACTGCGCTAAAGCCTGAGGGCAGCAGATAAGCGTGCCGCGCTACAGCGGCATCCACCACCTCGAGGGATTTCATCAGTCGCTTGCTTTCCAGCTTCTGCACCACGGGAGAGCGGTTTTCCTTCCCGACGAAAACTCTTTGCTGTACGAGGGAAGCCCCGTGTACTGCCATGGTCTCAGCGTAATGGAGCCAGATGAGCCAGTCGGTGCGCTCCGGGTGCCCCGGAGCTCGATGGAGCAGTCCGCTGGGATTGGTTTCGCTGTCTTAGTGTTCGCCCAGGTATTGAATGATGGCGCCGGATTCGAAGACCCGGGTGTCCCCGTCGACGAGGCAGGGCACCCGCCCCAAGGGGGAAACGGCGAGGAAGGTCGGATCTCGGAGCGACGCCATGCTGAAGTCAAGCTCGTGAAGCTCAAAGGGAAGGCCCATTTCCTCTAGGATCCACAGAGCACGCATGGAGCGCGCTTCTGGACAGTGATAGAGCGACAGCATGGCATTCTCCTCACTTTCTGTTACATTGCGCCGCGCTGCGGCTGTGGCGGAACTGGTAGACGCGCTGGATTTAGGTTCCAGTGGGGAGACCCGTGGAGGTTCGAGTCCTCTCAGCCGCACCAACTCTCGATCGATCCCCGGGACAAAGCCAGCCTCGCCAACGCGAGCTCAGCATCCTTGGGCTGGCCACTCATGCCTTTCGGTGTGTCGGGCCCAGCAAAGCTGGAGCGGTGTCGGGGTGACCGGTAAGCCGGCCGTTTCCCATCCAGTGGCCAAGAAGCGGCCTCTCTTGAAAGGCACCGAAGTGCTGGCCCGTCCAAATTTCGATAAGTCGCCTCTGCAGGATGACGGCTTAGCAGCCCCCTCACGCACCTTCCTTTGTGACTCGCTCCCTCAGCCGGCTACTATCGGCCCTCCAAGGCGAAAGGGGAAGGGCTGTGGAGAATGGGCTCCTGGGGCCGGGTTTGGTCCTGTTCCTTTGGATGGGTGGGCTTCGGGGCTGGATGCTAGCTTCGCGCTTGCCAGTCCTGCGGGCCCTGCGCGCAGGCGAAGAGCCGCTGGGAGGCAGCCCCTTCCCGCGGGAGTCGCCCCTTGCCCTTGGGACGGTCTGGGTCTACGTCGCTTTCCGCGTGGCCCATCCCTTCGGTCAAGTTCGCCACGACCGCGTCCCCACGCGCTCTGCCTGGTCTCTCATGGAGAGCGTCGCCCTTTTTGTTCTCACCGCGTCGATTCTTTGGACCTGGCTGGCTTAGGAGCGTTTGCCATGGAGTTAAAGGTTGTGCAGTACCGGGTGGAGGCGGGCGTTGCCGAGCTCCGCCTCTTCCGACCAAAGCGCATGAACGCCTGGACCGGGCGTATGCACACGGAGTATCGCTACTGCTTATTGCAAGCCGCCGAAGACCCTGAGGTTGGGGCGATCGTCGTGACCGGGGAGGGGCGAGGTTTCTGCGTCGGCGCCGATGCGGCGGCTTTAAACGGTCACGTGGAGAAGGGCGGATACGACCCCGGTACGCCGGATCCCCTTGCTGAGCCAGGCTTCGGCACCTATGACGCCTTTGACGCTAACTTCGCGTACCACTTCGGCATCCGCAAACCGATCATTGCCGCGGTGAATGGCCCCGCAGCGGGGCTGGGTCTCGCTCTCGCATGCTACGCGGATCTTCGCCTCGCGTGCCCGGGGCTCAACTTCTCCACGGCCCACGGAAAGCTCAATTTTCCTGCGGAGTTCGGCCTATCCTGGTTGCTGCCGCGCATTATTGGTCTTGGCCACGCCAACGATCTCCTGCTGTCCTCCCGCAAATTCACCAGCGAGGAAGGGCTGGCAATGGGTCTGTTCAACCGCCTGGTTGATCCCGAGGTCTTGCTTAGGGAAGCCCATGGCTGGGCAAGGCAGCTCATTGCCACCGTCTCCCCGCGGGCGCTGGCGGAAACTAAGCGGCAGATCTACGTCGATCAGCATCGGGACTTGCGAAGTGCCGTAGAGGAGAGCGAAGCGCTGCTTGAGGAGATGAGTCGGGAGCCAGATTATAAGGAAGGGGTTAACGCATTCTTAGAGGGGCGCAAGCCCTCCTGGGCCCCAAGAGGCTAAGGGCCATCCCCACCGTGAACGAGGGCCACGGGCGATAACCGACGTTCACGATGGGGGGGCACACGAGCCGCGCGTAGGCGCAGATCTCTTAGGCAAGCGAATAAGGCCAACCCCACCGCGAACCTCAGCCACGGGCGATAACCAAAACCCGCGGTGGGGGGGCACTCTGTATGCGCCTTTGCGCAAACTCGCTTCAACTTGCCATTTCGTAAGGGCCGTCCCCACCGCGAACTCCAGCCACGGGCGATAACTAAAACCCGCGATGGGGGGCACTTGGTGCGCTTCGTACCGAAGCGATTGATCCCTAAGGTAGGCGTCTTGGGGGGCAGTGTCAATGGTTTGTTATGTTTTTTGGATTATCTTTGTCTAGGTTTTTTAGATTATATAAATATATGAAATAAAACAAAAAATATAGATGAGTGGCCGCCCTAGGCAAATCTAACTTGCCAAACGGGCAGAAAAAAACATGGTTGTTCAGGTGTTGTCTCGAACCCAAGCCTTGGGGAATTGGCTTTCGAGAGTCCAGGCGCCGTTCTCTTGGAAAAGCAAGCCGATGCCCTGGAAGGTGCCCTGGTGCTCCAGGATGACGGCTCCAGGTGTGACGCCCCTCGGAATATCCTCGGCCCTTAGGGCGATGGTTTCCCGGCGCCGATAGGCAAGGAAGGCCGGGTCGGCTAGGGGCAGGACCTCGCGCCGGGCGAGGGGCCCGAGCGCCATGGCCGCGGGGGTCGACAACTTCGCCACGCGCGCCCGGTTGCGCGCGAAATCAAGGCCGTGCGTCAAATAACGCGGGCCGCGGGGCGCTTCGTGATCCGCCGCCAGGATGCGAACGCTCCGGGGGCTGTCAATCAGGCGCCAGGGTGCGAGGTCTCTCTCCTCCCAGCCATAGCGAGCCAGCAGATCAGGTAAGCGAGGGTCCTGGGTTGATGCAGGCAGGGCGGAGGGGCCGAGGGCTGCTCGGTGGGTGCTCCCTGGTGCGACTTTCTCAAGGCATACGGCGAAAAACCCCCCGGTTCCCGAGCGCTGCGGCCATAGACGGCAGGCGTGCACGAGGTCCGGGTGAAAGCGCTGATCTTCAAAGGCTTCGAGCCCGGGGCTCGCACCGGGGGGAAGGCTCGGCACGGGGCGCACCCGCACCTGACCGCCGAAGGCTTCAAGGAAGGCGGTGATCACTGCCTCGTTTTCCTCGGGCGCAAAGGTGCACGTGCTGTAGACAATGCGTCCGCCGGGACGGCAGAGCTTTAGGGCGTGCTCGAGGAGACGGCGCTGCGTCTGCCGAAGTCCCGCGCGAAAGGTTTCGCTGGAAGCCCGCAGGTAGCCGCGCTGGGCCTTACCTTCGGCGGTGCAAGGAGCATCCAGCAGAACTCGATCAAAGCTGTTTTCCGCGAGGGGGAGGCGGGCGCCGTCGCCGCAGGTGGTGGAGACGTTCATGAGCCCTAGGCGCCGAATGAGATCGTGGAGCGCCGCTAGGCGGTTTTCCTGCAGGTCGTTGGCGATCACCGTGCCCCGGTTTTTGAGGGCCAGGGCGAGGAGGGCGGTTTTGTTCCCTGGCGCTGCGCAAAGATCCAACACCCGATCCCCGGGCTCTGCCTCGAGCACGGCCGCGGGAAGGAGGGAAGCTTCCTCCTGCACCGTGAAGTGCCCGGCGCTGAAACGCCAGTGCCGCCCCGGTCGATCCTCTGGCGCCAGGCGAAATGCGCCTGGGCGCCAGGGGAGGGGTGTCAAAGACACGGCCCCGGCGAGCCCTTCGGCCAGCGCCTCCGCGCTCAGGCGCTGATCATTCACCGCGAGCGTTTGCGGAAGGGGGCGCTGGAGCGCCTCCCAAAAGCCCTCAAAATCTGGGAGGATGCTGGCATAGCGCCGCAGGTGATCCCCTTCTACCGCCACCCCGTGCCCTGGGGTCAGGGTGGGCGGCGGCGCGCTATGACTTCGCCGGCCCCTAGGCAAGGTGGGGCGTAATCAGGAATTTCTCCCCCGTGGCCTGCTGGGCGTAGCGCTTCAGCGTCTCCACGTCGAGCGCTTCGCTTAGGGTGATGCGCGCCGCATAGTGGCTCGCGAAGGTGCTGTGTAGCTCTGCCACTACCCGTGCGCGGAGCCGATCAGCGCCTTCCTGCCCGAGGCGCTCAAGGAAGGGCGGCAGGAGCCAGCCTCCAATGCCCCAGGAGAAGCCGAAGGCGCGCTTAAGCACCGTGGGGCTTCGATCAAGGCCGCCGTAGATATACAGCTGCTTGTAGGTGGTGGAGCCATAGCGGCTGTAGGCGCCGGCGCTCCGCAGGGCCGCGCGCTCCATGGCGTTCAATAGCTGGCTGCCGAGCTCGCCTCCCCCGGTGGCGTCGAAGGCGACGGTCGCGCCCGTTTCCGCCAGTGCATCGGTGAGCTGGGCCTCGAAATCCGAGTCAGTGCTGTTCACTACGTGCGTCGCTCCCTGGGCCCTGAGCAACTCAACTTGGGTCCGTTTGCGCACCACGTTTACCAGGGGGATGCCGTCGGCGAGGCAGATGCGATTAAGCATCTGTCCAAGATTGGACGCGGCGGCCGTATGCACAATGCCTCCGTGCCCCTCTTGGCGCATGGTTTCCGTCATGCCCAGGGCCGTCAGGGGGTTCACGAAGCAGGAGGCACCGGCCTCCGCCGCCGTGCCCTCGGGGAGAAGCAGCACATCAGCGACCTTGGCTCTGCGATAGCGGGCGTAGGTGGCGCCTCCGAAGAGGGCGACGGTGCGCCCCAAAAGCGCCTGGGCTTCGGCGCCCGCGCCGGCAGCCACCACCTCCCCGGCGCCCTCATTGCCCACGGGAAGGGTGTGCCCAAGACGCCCCGCAAAGAGGGGGAGGGCGGCAGCGGGAACGGTGGCGGTCACCCTCCGCGCGCGACCCTCGCCTTCGCTTTTCGCCGTGGAGAGATCGGCCCCCGCAAGCAGCAGCCCAAGGTCCGAGGGGTTGATGGGCGCTGCCTGCACCGCGACCCAAACCTCATTGTCCTCGAGGGGGCCCGGGGGCTTGCTCTCCAGGGAGAGGGTGAGCGTGCCGTCGTCGGCAAGGGTGCTGCACAGCTGAAGCTGAGGTTCGCTGAGGGCCATGGGATGCTCCTAAATCAACCAAGACGCCGAGTGTGGGGTAATCTCTTCAGCTAGAAAAGTCAGCGCTTCGCCATAAAGAAGGACCCATTTCCCATGGATACGTCGATTCGCACCTTTAGACCTTTATCGCCGCTCGATCCGTCCATGGACGCGGAGGCGAACCACTATTGGAGCTACCACGGCCTCGATGGGTTGCTAGCTTGCAAGGCGCCGGTCACCGCCTCCGAGGATGAGGACGGCTTCATCGCCGTGCATCAGATCTGCGAGCTCGCCTTCCACCAGATGCTGTTGGATTTGCCCCGAGCCCTGGCGGCCCTCGAGGTTGGGTTTCCGAGCACGGCTACCGTACCCCAGTTGCCTGCCCTGCCCTGCGCCGCGCTCGAGGACGCGCTTTACTTCCTCCGTCGAGTAAATCGCTTTTGGCGCACGGTGAACGCCACCCTGCCGATCCTCGGGGACCTCCGGGCCTTCGTAGAGTTTCGCGAGGCTCTCGGCCCCACCAGCGGCTTTCAATCAGCACAGTTTCGGCGCCTCGAGCTTTTGAGTGGCGTGCCAGCGTACTGGCATGGCGGAACTGCCGATGAAGCGGGAACGCTTCACGTGGCTGAAACGGCTTTTGAGGCTCGCTATGGGGCGGACCTGGAGGCCCTCGCGGCAGAGGTCTCGGGGCGGAGTCTCCGGGATTACGCAGAGCGCCTGCGCCGGGCCTGGGAACCGGCCCGCTGCGCGCCGGAGTCGCCCTTCCATGCGCTAGCTCAGGGGCTATTGCACTACCAAAGGGCGCAGCTTCGCTTTCATCAGGCTCATCTCGCGGTCGCCAAATCCCAGCTGGCTCGGGTGGGGGTGTACACGGGAACCGGTGGCTCGGCTTTTGCGACCTACCTAAAGCGCTACGAGGAGCACCATGGCGAACTCTTTCCAGGCCTTAGCGCAGTGGCAGGGCGGTCGAATGTTTAAGCGTTTCCATGACGAAGCTTGAGCTGACGTCAAAGAGGTCCACGGCGATCAGCTTCTTGTAGAGTCGGTCATAGCCGGCCATGTCGCTGACCACAGCCTTTAGCAGATAGTCCACCTCGCCGCTCATGCGGTAGCTTTCGAGGACCTCCGGGATGTCCTGGATGACTCGCTGAAAGGCCTTGGACCAGCTTTCCGTGTGCTGATTGGTTTTGATTAGCACATACACCGTGAGGCCAAGGCCGACCTTTTCCGCGTTCACCAGGGCCACCCGCCCTTCGAGAATGCCTTCGGCCTCTAGGCGCTGAATTCGGCGCCAGCAGGCGGTCCGGGAAAGGGCTACGGACTCTGCGAGCTCCGCCAGGGGCTGCTGAGCATCCCTCTGGAGAGCCTCGAGGATCCTTCTGTCGTGCGCATCAAGGGGCCTCATCGGAATTATTTCCTAAAAAATACGGAATAAAAGAAAAATATATCACATTTTCGGAATAATTTTGAAATAAAGGTCATCATGATTCGCGCCGCCTTCGTAAACTGGAGTCTCCGCACGAGGGAGGGCTTGGGCTATGCACGGGGACAGCGCTGACGACCTTTTTACCTGGCTGCGCGAAGGCGTCCTCGGCGATCGAGCGGCCCTAGCCACGCCCTTTGGGCCCCGGCCCCTGGTCTACGCAGACTACACGGCGTCGGGGCGCGCTTTTAAACCCATTGAAGATTTCCTCCAGGCCCAGGTGCTGCCCTTTTACGCGAATACCCACTCAGAAAGCGCCTTCACGGGTCGTCAAACCCATCGTTTTCGGGAAGAGGCGCGGAATCAAATTCGCGCGGCGGTGGGGGCTGGCCCCGAGCATGCGGTGATCTTTTGCGGCTCCGGCGCTACGGGAGCCATCAACCGGCTGATCGACTGCCTGGGCCTTCGCCACGGGTCCCCGGGGGCGCCCCGCCCCGTGGTCGTTCTTGGCCCCTTTGAGCACCACTCCAATGAGCTGCCCTGGCGAGAAAGCGCGGTGGACCTCCGTCACGTGCCCCTGAGCGCTGAGGGCACCTTTGATGAGGCCGCCCTGGCCACCCTTTTGAAGACCCTTGCCCCCGGGTTCTTCGCCAGCTTCTCCGCCGCCTCGAACGTCACCGGGGTGCGCTGTCATACGCAGCGCATCAGTGCCCTCGTCCATGAAGCGGGGGGGCGGGTGTTTTGGGATTACGCCGCCGCCGGGCCCTATGTGGCCATCGACGCCTCCGATAAGGATGCGATTTTCCTTTCGCCGCACAAGTTCCTAGGCGGCCCGGGGACCCCGGGGGTGCTGGTGGTGCGCAAGGAGCTTCTGACCGGAGCGGTTCCAGCGGTGCCCGGGGGGGGAACCGTATCCTTCGTGTCCCCGGAAAGGCATCGCTACCTCCAGGCACTCGAGCGCCGGGAAGAGGGGGGCACGCCTCCCATCGTGGAGACCGTGCGGGCAGGGTTGGCGTTCGCGCTAAAGGAAAAGGTGGGGGCCGGGCGCATTGAGGCGCAGGAGAAACGGTTCCTCGCCCGGGCGGAAGCGGTGCTCGGCGCCCTTCCCGAGCTGCGGCTGCTTGGACCTCGCTCCGGTGATCGCTTGGCGATTCTTTCTTTCCAAATTTTCCGGGGCGCTCAACCTTTGCACTACGGCTTTGTGGTGGCCCTGTTGAACGATCTTTTCGGGATCCAAGTGCGCGGCGGCTGCTCCTGCGCCGGGCCCTACGCCCACCATCTACTTGGGATTTCTGAGGCGGATAGCCATCGCTTTGATGAGGCCATTGGGTCAGGCCATGCAGTGCTTCGCCCAGGTTGGGTGCGCATGAACTTCAACTATTTTCTCGATGAAGACAGCTTTACCTACCTTCTCGATGCGGTCACCTTCGTGGCGAAGAAGGGCTACCGCTTCCTGCCCCTCTATTGCTACTGCCCCGCGGAGGGGCGGTGGATTCATCGCGACGACGCGGGGGCCGGGCTGTCGGCCCTGGCCAGCGCCTTTGAGGGCACCGCCCTTTCCCCGCCCCGGTGCGACGTGCCCCTGGCCACCTTCCTCGCCGCGGCAGAGGCCGCCACGCCGCCGTGCCCCGAGCGCACCGGGGAGCGCCTGCCTGCTTGCGGGCGGTGCCGGAAGCCCTGAGGCCCCTGCAGTGGTTTTACCTGCCGCCCACATAAAGGCCTAGGCGCCGTAGCGTTTCACCAGCTGACGCCCCAGGGCCATCATGTGGACCTCGTCGGGACCGTCGGCTTGCCGACACCAGCGGGCATAGTTGAAAGCTTCGGCCATGGGATAGTCCGCCGTGAGGCCCCCCGCCCCGTGAATTTGCATGCACCGATCGATGATCGTTTGTGTCACCCGGGGCACGGAAATTTTCGTTGCCGCGATCAGATCCCGGGCGTCCTTTGCTCCCACCGCATCCATAGTTGCGGCGGTCTTCAGGGTTAGCAGCCGCACGCTCTCGAGCTCGGAGAAGGAGAGAGCAAGGTTTTCCAGCACGGACTGATGCTCCGCCAGCTTGCGCCCAAAGGTGCTGCGCCGCTCCGCGCGTTGGCAGGCAAGCTCCAGGGCCCGCTGCGCCGACCCGATGAGGCGCATGCAGTGGTGGATGCGCCCCGGCCCAAGCCGGCCCTGGGCGATTTCGAAACCCCGACCCTCTCCTAGGAGGAGGTTCTCCGCGGGCACGCGCACCTCTTCGAAGTGCACCTCGGCGTGGCCTAGGGGGGCGTCGTCGTAGCCGAGAGTGCTGAGGGGCCGAACGATGCGGACCCCGGGCGTGTGCTTGGGTACGAGGATCTGGCTGTGGCGCTGGTGGCGGTTCTCATGGGCTGGGTCTGAGACCCCCATGACGATGAAGATCTGCGTCCGCTCGTAGGGGGCATTGGTGATGAACCACTTTTTGCCGTTAATGCGGTAGTGATCGCCGTCCCGTTCGATGCGCGTTTCGATGTTCGTGGCGTCGCTTGAAGCCACGTCCGGCTCCGTCATGCAGTAGGAGGACCGGATCTCGCCGGCGAGGAGCGGCGTGAGCCAAGCCTCCTGCTGGGCCGGAGTGCCATATTTGAGGAACACCTCCATGTTCCCCGTGTCCGGGGCATTGCAGTTAAAGGCCTCCGGCGCCCACAGTACGCGACCCATCTCCTCAGCCAAGGGCGCATAGTCGAGATTCGACAGCCCTCCAAACTCCCTGGGCATCCAGAGGTTCCACAGCCCCGCGGCCTGGGCCTTTTCCTTCAAGAGATTCATGGTCTTTAGGGGCGCAAAGCGATTTTCCGCTTCGGTGAGCTCTTCGTGGTAGGCCGCTTCCCGGGGGTAGACCTCTCCCTTCATAAAGGCGCGAAGGCGCTCGAGAAGCTGCTCGGCGTCGGGGGAGGGGGTTAGATTCATTTCATGGTCCTTAGGTTTAGCTCTGAGCGTTTTGCCCTTGCCATTGCTCGAGGCCCCGGCGCAGGAAGCGCGCGAGGGTTTCCGGATCCTGGGCTCCTGGAATACCGAAGCCTGTGGGCAGGACATAGCAGGGCACGCCGGAGATGCCATTATCCCGGGACCAGCGCACTTCATGCAGCACTTCCCGAGTGCCTTCCCCGGTTGGGAGCCAGGCCGCGGCGGCGGCCCCGTCGAGGCCCGCCTCGGTTACGGCGTTCGTGAGCACGGCCTCATCACCCAGATCCTCCCCTTCCGTGAAGTAGCGCCGAAACAGCGCTTCCAGAAGGCGGTCCTGAGCGGCGCCGCCCCCCTGCACGTGGGCCCAGCGCAGCAAGCGATGGGCTGAGAGGGTATTGGGCATGCGCTTTGCGCGGTCGAAGTTCAG
Organism: Candidatus Salivita marina; assembly: GCA_038144425.1. GTDB lineage: Bacteria > Pseudomonadota > Gammaproteobacteria > Pseudomonadales > Azotimanducaceae > Salivita > Salivita marina. The sequence goes on from JAYQNS010000002.1 coordinate 613,405, forward strand.
GGCAAGACCCACGGCTTTGCCCTCGGCCTGCAGGCGGTCGACCATGGCGCTGCGGCCTGAACCGCCGCCGCCGAAGCGTAGGGTCATGAATTCGCCCCGATCCATGCCGCTGGCGGGCAATTCGGGGTAAAGCTGGTAGGCCCGCCAGGTGACGGTGATGCCCTCGAGATCGGGCAGTGCAAGGGCCTGCTCAAGCTTGCGCTTGCCAATCCAGCACCAAGGGCAGATGGCATCGGAAAAGACATCGATATTCATGGCGGTTCCTCCCGCGCGGAACCATAGCACCGGCGGCGGGGCTGGGCGATCATGGGGCTAGCAGCTTTTCGACAGGGGGCGGGGATGAAGCAGACGACCTGGGCGGCATGGGTCAGCGAACTTCAGGCGGGGGACCGGGTGTTTGTGCCTGGGGGGCCGGGAGAGCCCACGGGGTTGCCTGGGGCCCTTGCCTCGGGGACCGCTGCGCCCGCGACCTTCGTCCAGTTCCCCCTCCCCGGGATGAACCGCTTTGACTACAGCCTGGCGGGCCCCGGAGCACGGCAGGAAACCTTCTTTCTGACGCCAGCGCTCCGCGAGGGCTTCCAGGCTGGGCGCGTGGCCTTCCATCCGTTGCATATGCGGCGCGCCTTCGATGCGCTGGCGACGGGTCCCGCCTTTGATTGGGTGGTGCTGATGGCGCGGCGCGATGGGGACGGTCATTGGCGCCAGGGTTTGAATATGGATTTCCTCCCGGCCGTGCTGCCCCGCGCCCGGGCCGTGCTGGTGCAAGAGAACCCTTGCCTGCCCCTCCTGCCCGGGGCGCCGCCCCTCGATCCCGCTTTCATTACCGCAGTGATTGCCGACGGCACGGCGCTTCCGGAGCTAGCGGCCCCGGTCTTGGATGCGGCGTCCGAAGCGATCGGGGCGAGGGTGGCGGCCCGGGTGCCCGACGGCGCCTGCCTGCAGACGGGGATTGGCCAAATTCCCGCGGCGGTGCTCCATGCCCTTCGTGGCCATCGGGATTTGGGTTTTCATGGGGGTTTGGTCGATGCCGGTGTGCTTGCTCTGATAAAGGCTGGCGTGCTCACGGGGGCCAAGAAAGGTCGGGATCGGGGGGTGCACGTAACTGCCATGGGCCTTGGGGACCGAGCTTTCTACGACGCGTTGGAAGGGCTTTCCGAGCTTCGGTTCTGCGGTGCCGACATCACCCACGAAAGCACGGTCATTGCCGAACTCGATCATTTCGTTTCCATAAACTCAGCGGTGGAGGTGGATCTCTTTGGCCAGGTAAATGCGGAAACCGTCGGGGGACGGCAAATCTCCGGCCCCGGAGGGGCCGTAGATTTCATGCGGGCGGCAGCAGGCGCCCCGGGAGGTCAATCCATTGTGGCTTTAACTGCTACGGCCAAGGGGGGCGCGCTGTCGCGTATCGTGCCGACCTTGGCCGCGGGCACGCCAGCCACCGGCCTGCGTACGGACAGCGACGTGATCGTGACCGAATTTGGCCTGGCTGAGCTTAAGGGGAAAAGCCTCGAGGCGCGGGCTGAGGCGCTCATCGCCGTGGCGGCGCCGGAGCATCGGGAGGGCTTGGCTGCGGCCTGGGCGACCCTCCGGGCAAGAATCTAGCCGTCCCGTTGTCCTTCGTCTCGGGGCGAGGTTATACTCCGCGCCCCTCGGGTGCGTAGCTCAGTTGGTTAGAGCACCGTCTTCACACGGCGGGGGTCGCTGGTTCGAATCCAGCCGTACCCACCAATTCCCTTCCCGGGGTTCTCTCAGGCGGCTATCCCGGCGATAAGAAGAGGGCCCCATGGCGCATTCCCTTCCCCACGCCAAACTGTCCATGGAAAGCATCGAGGAAGACTTTGCCTTTTTCGATAGCTGGGAAGACCGCTACGGTTACGTGATCGATCTCGGCCGAAGCCTGCCACCCTTTCCCGATGAATTCCGCGACGACGCCCACCAGGTTCGAGGCTGCCAAAGCCAGGTTTGGATGGTCACGGACTTAGAAGAGGGTGTCTTTCGCCTGGCCGTGGATTCCGATGCCCTCATCGTCAAGGGCCTGGGTGCCCTGGTGATGGCGGCGCTGGATAGTCTGCCTCCAGGAGAAGCTGCGGTCGTGGATGTCTTCGAGCTATTTGAGCGCCTAGGTCTTCTAAAGCACCTTTCGCCGACCCGCGGCAACGGCCTACGGGCAATGGTGGAGCGGGCCCAGCGCAGCGCCGCCGCGCTTTAGCTTCCCTTCCTCTTCTCCGCGCCCCTGGTAAGCTCCGAGTCTGACACAGCTTGGGGAGAGGACCCTTCATGGATAGCGCAGCCCTTCGGGAAAGGTATCGGCAGGAGCGGGATAAGCGCCTGCGCGCCGATGGTAATCAGCAGTATCGGCGGCTCGCGGGCAGCGCCCTGGCGGACTACCTGACGGATCCCTACGTCCCAAAGGCTGAGCGGGCACCCAAGACCGACCACGTCACCTTTGCCTTTATCGGAGGGGGCTTCGCGGGCCTGGTGACGGGCGCCCGGCTGAAGGAGGCGGGCATCACGGATGTGCGCATCCTCGAGAAGGGCGGCGACTTCGGCGGCACCTGGTACTGGAATCGCTACCCCGGGGCCCAATGCGATACGGCGTCCATGATCTACATGCCGCTGCTGGAGGAAACGGGCCACCGGCCCTCGGAGAAGTACGCCCACGCCCCCGAGATTCTGGCCCAGTGCCAACGCATCGGGCGTCAGTATGATCTCTACGATAACGCCCTGTTTCACACGGAAGTGAAGGATCTCAGGTGGCTCGAGGACCGCGCGGTTTGGCAGATCGAGACCGACCGGGGAGACTGCTTCACAGCGAAATATCTGGGCATGGGGACAGGGCCCCTGCACGTGCCGAAGCTGCCGGGTATCCCTGGCGTCGAGCGTTTTAAGGGCCATTCCTTCCACACCAGCCGCTGGGATTACGACTACACCGGGGGCGATCCCCTCGGCGCGCCCCTGGAGAAGCTTGGGGACAAGCGCGTGGCCATCATCGGCACCGGCGCCACGGCGGTACAGTGCGTGCCCTATTTGGCCCGGGCCGCAAAGCGCCTCTACGTGTGCCAGCGCACCCCGTCCTCTGTGGACGTCCGCGATAACCACCCCATCGACCCGGAATGGTTCGCCTCCATCGCGACGCCGGGCTGGCAGCAGCGCTGGCTTGAAAACTTCACGGAAAACCAGGCCATGGGCACGGCTAAGGAAGACCTTGTACAGGACGGCTGGACGGACCTATCCCGAAGAATTCGAGAAAAGGTGATGGGCCTGCCGCCGGAGGAGCGCACCCCTGCGGGTATGCTCGCCGCCTACGAAGAAGCCGACGACGAAAAGATGGAAGAAATCCGTACCCGGGCGCGCACCGTGGTGAAGGACGCGGCGACGGGGGAGCAGCTCCAGGCTTGGTATCGTCAGCTGTGTAAGCGCCCCTGCTTCCACGATCAATATCTGCAGGCCTTCAATGAGCCGGCGGCCGTGCTTCTCGATACGGACGGCCAGGGAGTGGAGGAAATCACGGAGACCGGGGTGGTGGTGGGAGGCAACCACTACGAGGTCGATTGCATCATCTACGCCTCGGGCTTTGAAGTCGGCACCCCCTTTACGGAGCGGGCAGGCTTTGATCCCGCCGGTAAGGGCGGGCTCCGCCTCTCTCAGCGCTGGGCTGAGGGCATGCGCTCTCTTCACGGCACGCACGTGGCAGGGTTTCCTAACCTCTTTATTGTCCAGCCGACGCAAGGCGCCAACCTGATCTCGAACGTGCCCCACAACTTGACCGAATCGGGGCAGGCCATCGCAGCCATCGTGGCCGCAGCGGAGGCCCAGGGGGCGCAATCGGTCGAGGTGACCGAGGAGGCAGAGAAAGCCTGGATAGAGCTGCTGCTGTCGGCGCCGCCCCGGGCCATGATCGGCTCGCAGGAGTGCACGCCGGGGTACTACAACAACGAGGGGCAGGACCCGGGCCCTGGGGCCCGCTATCACACGGGCTATCCCGCGGGTCCCACGGCCTATTTCCGCTACCTGCGGCAGTGGTGGGGCGAGGGATCCTTTGCCGGTCTTGCCTTTGATGGAGCGCCCCTCGGGTCCCGTGCCTGAGCGCCTTAACGCGTATACCGCGCTTAGGGACGGGTGGGCTGCGTTGTGCCCAAGGCACCCGCCTCCTATGATGGCGATTGCTTAGTGGATGGGGGAAAGCGGTGAGCCAGATTCAAAAAATGCCCGGGGCCGTAGGCGCCGACGAGGTGGGGGAATTGCCGTCGGCCTACGCGCTCCCGCTTGAGGACATCATGCCCGTGAGCCCGCGGCTGTGGAGCGAGAATCGCTGGGAGGAGACCTTCGAGCGGCTTAGAGCAGAAAGCCCGGTTCACTTTAACGAGACGGAGACTGCGGGGAGATTTTGGTCCCTTACCCGGTATCAGGACATCAAAGAGGTGGATGCGGATTGGAAAACCTTTAGCTCCGCGAACGGCATCACTCTCGGCTTTCCCGTTGGTGCTGAGCTGCCGGAGGGGATGCTTAACCTCTCAACCTTTATTGCGATGGATCCCCCGGTCCATGATGTTCAGAGAAAGACCGTCAATCGTTCCGTAGCCCCGGCGAACCTTGCCCTTCTTGAACCGCTCATTAGAGAGCGGACCCAAAACGTTCTTGATAGCCTTCCGGAAGGGGAGACCTTCGATTGGGTTGAGTCAGTTTCTATTGAGCTGACAACCATGATGCTAGCAACCCTCTTTGATTTCCCCTTTGAAGATCGGCGCAAGCTGACACGATGGTCGGATATCACCTTTGCGGTGCCTCAGCCAGGGGGGATCATTGAAACGGTGGAACAGAGGCGCGACGAGTTGATCGAGTGCCTCCAATATTTCACGAAACTGAAGGAAGAGCGGTTGCTAAAGCCGGGGAACGACCTGGTGTCGATGCTTGCTCACGGTCCGGACACGGCGGACATGGAGCCCATGCAATTCCTTGGCAATTTGTTACTTCTCATCGTTGGTGGCAACGACACGACGCGAAACACCATGACGGGAAGTGTTTACGGTCTGAATAAGTTTCCCGAGCAGTTCGCGAAGCTAAAGGCCGATGCCACCTTGATTCCTAACATGGTCGCTGAGGTTATTCGTTGGCAGACCCCGCTTGCCTACATGCGACGCACGGCCACGCGCGATTGCCTCCTTCGGGGCCAAAAGATCCGCAAAAATGATCAGGTTCTTATGTGGTTTGCTTCTGGCAATCGAGACTCGGACGTTTTTGATCACCCTGAGCGGCTGGATATCGAACGCCCCAATGCGCGGCAGCATTTGTCCTTCGGCTTTGGAATTCACCGATGCATGGGCAATCGGCTAGCGGAGCTTCAGCTTCGCGTCCTCTGGGAGGAAATCCTTCAACGTTTTGAGGACGTTAAGGTGCTGTCCGAACCGACGCGAACCTTTTCTTCCTTTGTGAACGGTTATTCCGCCATGCCCGTTCAAGTGAAGCGTCGTCGGGGGTAGGTCCCGCGGCCCCTAGTCCCAAGCAAGGCCCCTTCCCGGTTTCGAAGCGAGCCCGGGCGGGGCCCTGTTCCCTAGTGCCGCGTGAGCACAACGGGAAGATCGGCGATACCGTGGATGAAGTTGTTCGGATTGAACACGGCGTCCCCCACCACCTCGATCCCCTTGAAGCGGGCGAGAAGCTCTTCCCAAAGAATCTTCAATTGAAGCTCCGCTAGCCGGTTGCCCATGCACCGATGCACCCCGAAACCAAAGCTGACATGGGCCCGGGCATTTTCCCGGTCAATGCGGAGGCGGTCGGCATCGTCGAAGACCGTCTCGTCCCGATTCCCCGATAGATACCACATCACTACCTTGTCGCCTTTCTTGAAAGCCTTTCCCTGGAAGTCGACGTCCTCCTGCACCGTTCGGCGCATGTGAATCACGGGCGATTGCCACCGAATCATCTCCGCGACCATGTTCGGGATGAGCCCCGGGTCGTTTCTAAGCTTCGCTATCTCCTCGGGCTGCTGGTTTAAAGCGAGCACGCCGCCGCTAATGGAGTTTCGCGTGGTGTCGTTGCCGCCCACGATCAGCAGCATGATGTTGCCCAGGAACTCCGTGGGGCGGGTATGCATGTCCCGGGTGGATTCCCCGTGCACGAGCATGGAGATGAGATCGGCCTGGGGCGGTGCTTGGGCGCGATCGTTCCACAGGCCCATAAAGGTCTCCGCGCAGTCCTTAAAGGCGGTAGCCCGCACCTCCCGCGTGACCCCCGCTTCCCCCATGAGCTCCGGGGACGCGGTGGTGATATCGGACCAGTGAATCAGCTTATGGCGGTCTTCGTAGGGAAATTCGAAGAGCGTAGCGAGCATGCGGGCCGTTAATTCTACGGAGACCGCCGGAACCCAGTTGAAGGGCGTCCCCACGGGGAGGTTTTCGAGAATATCCACCACCCGCTCCCGGATCAGGGGCTCCATGCGGGCAAGGTTATTGGGCGCGACGGAGGGAGCAACCGTTTTCCGTTGCGCCGCGTGTTTCGGTTCATCCATGGCAATGAAGTTGTCGAGGCGAACGGCCTCGTCGAGTTCTGGCTCGGCGATGGTGATGCCGCCGACCTCGGAGGAAAAGAGGCTGTGATTCATGTCCACAGCTTTAATATCGGCGTGCCGCGTAATGGACCAGAAGGGGCCGTTGGGACTGTCGGCGCAATAGTGGACCGGATCCTCGGCCCGAAGCCGGGAAAAGTGCTCTCGCCAGCTGCCATCAGCGAAGGTTCCGGGGCGGCTGGGGTCCAGGATTGCGAGGTCGTCCTTATGATTTGCGGTCATGGCTAAGCTCCTCTGCCCTTGCCTAGGGCGCCAGGTGTTTTTGAGCGCTGTCCCTTCGAAGGCGCTGGATTCGTTGGCCGCTCTGCCGTTCCCCCTCCGCGGCGCCGGAGGCTTGTGCGTCGATAAACTGGAACACCATGGGGAAGCTTATCCCCGTTAAATCGTCGTTCACCGTGATTTCCTCGAGTTGATCAAGGGTCGGGAAACCGCCAAAGGCTTCCCCCGGATCTCCTAGGAAGAAATCTCCGTCCATGTCGGTCCCAGCGACGATTTCATAGGATCCAGGGGTAAGGTTCGAGATGGTAAAGGGGTAGCGTCCGTTGATCGGGGCAAACACCGTCGCTTGAGCAACGGTACCGCCGCTGATGGGATCGAGAGCGAGAACGAAGACGACCCCAGCAGTGGCCTCCAGGGCGCGCTCCGGATCGGGATTTTCGTAGCGTACGGAGATGGCAAGGGTCGTACTGCCCAGGGAGGCTTCTAGACGGCTGGCAAAGCTCCCAAAGGACAGGCCGCTTCGATCAAGGGTTAGGAGAAAGCGCAAGGGTGTGCCCGGTTCCGTGGGAATGCGGGTAATGGTGAGGGCAGGATCTTCGCTCGTGAGGGAGAGCGTGCCGCTGTCTCCGTCTCCCGTCGCCGTGATCGTGAGCTCAAATTCGGAAGCCACACGGCCGAAGCTGACGCTGGCCGGACTCGCCCGAAGCACCAGCGGCGCGGGGGGCTCAACCCCGCTGGCAACGGCCTGGGCGTAGCGCACGGCCTTAAGGGCGTTGATGCGCCCTAGGCCGAACAGATTATCCCGGCCGGCGTTCCCAAGATCGTCTGTCAGAAGGCCAGCTTCGAGGGCCTGGGCAAAGGTGCTGGGAGTTAGGGCAGGGTGGAGGGCTTTCATCAAGGCAACGACGCCCGCGACGTGGGGCGCGGCCATGGAAGTACCCGCCTTGAACTCATAGCTTGGGTTGATAATCCCGTCCTCTTCTCCGTCGGTAGACAGGACCAGGTCTGGTTGCGCGTCACCGTTCAGATCTGGGGTGTTATCCCCACCGGGGGCTGCGATGTCGATGGTGCTCCCAAAGTTCGAATAGCTCGCAAGGCGATCGTCGATGGTGGTCGCCGAGACGCTGATCACACCCTCGTAGGCGGCGGGGAAATTCGGGACGCTGCTGCTCTCGTTGCCCGCCGCGGCAATGATTATGCTCCCCGCGGCCTGGGCTTCGAGGAAAGCCTGTTCTTCGCTCAGGGAGCCTCCGGCTCCGCCTAGGGAAAGGTTAATGATGTCTGCGGCCTGGTCAGGCACCGTGTTTGAGACGTTGTCTAATCCTGCAGCGAAGCGTACCGCCTGGACGATATCGAAGGTGGTTCCCCCTTCGCAGCCGAGCACGCGAAGGGGCATGAGCTTTCCGGCCCAGCTGACGCCGGCGACTCCTACGCCGTTATCGGTCGCGGCTCCAATGGTTCCCGCCACGTGAGTGCCGTGAAAGCTCGAGGGAAAGAGTCCGCCGCAGGCGTCCCCGGGATCGCTCGGATCGGGGTCAATGCCGTCTCCGTCCAAGGCGTTATCAGCGTCGGCGATGAAATCAAAGCCCGGAACGAGCCGGCTCCGGAGGTCGGGGTGGTCGATGATGCCCGTATCGATGACCGCCACCACGACATCATCACTTCCGGTGGTGAGATCCCAGGCCGCCGGTAGCTTTATGGCGTCGTAATGCCATTGCACGCCGTAGGCGGGATCATTAGGTACGGCGAAGGCCCGGCGCAGGAAATTGGGTTCCGCGTAGGCGACGGCGCCAGTTCGCTGGAGCGTCTTTGCCGCGCGAAGCACGGCGCTCTTGGCTGATCGTTGACGCTCGGGTCCGGGAATAGGGGGCGCGTTGGGAAGGGCCCGGGCGCGTGGGTCTCCCGTTGCGGCAAGCGATAGACGCCGGAGAGCCCCGGCACGCAAGGTAGGAAGATCCTTGGTCATTTTGCGGAGCTGACTTTTCGCTGAAGCGCTTGCCGTTTCCCTGGGCTTGTACAACAACTCTCCAGCCAGGAAGTCGTCGCTGGCTCGCCAAAGCGTGGGATCGTAGCTTGCGCCGAGCGCCTGCGTGCTCAGCTGAAGAATGTAGTTTGACCCTCCCGTTTTCTCATCGGGGAAAATCTCGACGCTGATGAGGTAAGCCCCGGCTTCGGGAACGCGCACTTGCTCCCGGCTTCCGACGTTGATGGAAGCGTCGACCTCTACCCCGTCGAGCGTAAGCAGGTAGAGGTCAATATCGAGGGCGTCCTTATCGGCAATGTTCAGATCAATCACCTCGCCTCCGGCCGCATCGAAACGAAAATAGTCAATGGCGTCGCCGGCGGCGAAGAGCGGACCCGAGGCGCCGCCCTGGGGCACGTTGAGATAGCCCCCAAGTTGGGTCGGTGTGGCGAGGAACTGGGCTTCCGCGATGGTATTGTTTGACACGATCTCGCTGTCCGGATCGTTGAGATCGGAGTCGACGTTGTTGGCGCCGGCGATGTCGACAAAGCCGCTTACGCTCGCCGCGTCGAGGGGCGGAAGGATTTGCACCGTAAGGCTGGCACTGGCGCTAAGGTCGTCCGTGTTGGTTACCGTAAGCGTCACCGTGTAGGTCCCTGCCGCCTGGTATTCGTGGGCGATCAGTTGACCCAAGCCGCTCCCCCCGTCTCCAAAGTCCCAGGCAAAGCGGGCGAAGCGGTCATCCGCTGCGCCCGCTTGGCTTGCGCTGGCGTCAAAGGTGAGGATCGCGGGCGCGGGGGCTTCAAGGGCGCTAACGGAAAACTGGGCGGTGGGGGCCGCTCGGGTCGGATCGAGGGGGTCGCTATCCTCCCCGTCCGGAACGCCGTCACCATCATCATCCGGATCTGAATTGTTGCCTAGGCCATCACCGTCGCTGTCAAGCCTTTCGTCGGGGTCGAAGGGAAAGGCATCGTCGGCAAAGGGAGCGCCATCGCCGTCTAGATCAATTTCTCCAGCTTCCGGGGCGTCGGCGAGAAGGTCCTGAAGAGCCGCCTGGGCCTCGTCCCTATCCGCGACGTCGAGGGGCGCCGCGAGGGCGTCTTCCGGGCCTGCTAGAAGATCGGCCAGGAGATTGCCACCCGCGGAGCTGGCGTTGAGCGCGAGGGTGAGCAAGGGTCCATTTTCCGGCGCGGCGAGCCGTTCCGGAGGCAGTACGGAAAGGAGTCTGCCGAATCGTTCCGCCGCGGCTGCGGCGCGCGTGAGCAGCTCCCGGTCCCGTTCACCATCGACCACGGTAGCGAGTACCAGGTCTTCAAGAGCGTCCTCAAAGGTCGCGAGCAGGGGGGCCGTGGCCGCTGCCGTGGCGGCGGTACCGGAGTCATCGAGACTCACAAGGGTTAGCAAGGTCGCGTTGAGGGGTAGGGCCGTTATTCGCAGGGCTTCGCCGTTGCTGGCGGAAAGAAGAGCTTCCGCCTGCGTTGCACTCGAGTCGTTGAAGCGCGCCTCGAGCCCCACTTCCGCGAAAAGATCGGAAAGCGCATCTTGGGCCGTGCCGCCCTGGAGAAACCCGTAGGACAGAAGTAGGGGCAGGGCCTGGCCCTCTTGCGGTCCTGTTCCGCTTTCCGCCCAGCGAAGTAGGGAGGTCGCGAGGGGGGCGTTTTCGGCGCCTGCGATGACGGTCAGGGCGTCGAGAAGCACGTCCGCAGAGCTCCCACTTTGCGCGTCCGTGGCAGCCCGAAAGGCAGGATCGCTCGCAAAGCGGGCGTAGGTGGCTGGGCCAAAGGCCGCGTTTAATAAGTCAGCTCCCGCGGCCCCTAGGGCGGCGAAGGTGGCGGGCGGCGCGTCCAAGGAGGCGCGCACTGCCTCCGTGACTGGATTAAGGTGGGCCGTCGCCCCGCCGCCAGGACTTGGAATTTCCGGAAGGGAGGCTCGGAGCCCTGAGGCCTCGGCTTGTAGCTCAAGGGGTGCTTGAGCGTCTCGGGGAATTCGAAGGCTGAAGGCGCCGTTGGCAGCGCTCGTCGCGCGGGTGAGTTCCTCGCCCGTTGCGCTGTGGAGCGTCACAATTGTATTGGCGAGGGCTTGGCCGGACGCGGCAACCCCGGACAGGGTGGCGAGGGGAGGCTGCGGGGGCGCCGTGGGTGGGATTGGCGCTGCGGAGGCCCCGCCAGCGCCTCCTCCGCCGCAGGCATTTAGCATCAGCGCGAAAAAGGCGAGGATGGAGGCACGGAACGTTAGCATCATCGTATGATCCCCTCTCACAAGCACCAGAAAAGCGCGGTCGTGACTGAAGGCACCATACCATTTCGCAAGTAATCGAGGAGGCTGCATGGGCGCGGACCCAGTTCGGAGAGTTCCCGTAGAGGGGCAGGGCGGTTTCCATCGCGTCTCCCTCGATGAGGACGCGGTTCTCTTTGAAGCCGGGGCGCCGGCGGACTGTCTTTACCTCGTGGAGGCAGGGCGCATGGCGATGGTAGACGGTGAAAGCGGCGCGGTTTTCGGAAGCCCTGGGCCTGGTGAGGCCTTTGGAGAACAGGCCATCTTGCGGGGCGGGGTTCGTGGGGCCACGGCGCGAGCAGAAGCGCCCTCGACTCTCCTCGAAATTCCCGCGGCGGGCCTGCGCCAGACCTTGGAAGGGCAAAAAACCGCGGTGCAAGCGCTTTTCCACGGTGCGATGCTCGAACTCAGTCTCTGGAATCAGGCGCGACAGGGCGTCCTCAGCGCTGAGGAACCCTTTGGCGTACCCCTCGAGCGATTCATGCTCGGTCGCAGCAGGGCCCAGCTTCAGCACATCCTTCAGCAGGAGGGCCACGAGCTTTCCGTTCCCGAGTTTCTTCTGCTTAAGCTTGTGCTTAATCCAAAGCTCCACACCCTGGCGCTCACCAAGGAAGTGGCCTTAAAGCAGGCGCTCTTTTCCCATGGGCAGGCGCTGGTGCTGACCCATGGAGCGGTCATTTTTGAGGCGGGGGGGCAACGGGTCTTTGGGGGGCCGGGCACGGTCTTGGGCCTGGCGAGCGGACTTTGTCGCCTGCCGCCCTTCGAGGTCGCCCTTGCCGGCTCCGTGAATGCCTTGGCCCTGCCGTTAGACCGGCTACTGGGTGAGCTCGACGGGATGAACGCGGGGATTCTCGCGGTGCTGCGGAGCATCATCCTGCGCACCCTCGGAGTGGCCGAGGCACCGCAGGGACTCGTGGCGCCCCTCGCCCCTCGAAGAAACGCTTAGGGGTCACCGCTTGGGGGTCTGCCCTCCCTGTCGTCCTGCAACTTTTCCCGAGTCAGGTCGATAATGGCCCGGGCGTACTCTTCACTGAACTCAAAGCGCGCTCGGAGCTCCTCAAGCAGCCGCTGCTCATCGTCCGTGATCGTGCCGTCTTCCAGGGCGTGGGCCACTTCTGCTTCAAAAATAGTTCGACGCCCTTGTACCTGGTTGGCGAAAGCGTTCGCCATAATCCCAGTGAGAAGCGCCACGGTGCAGACGCCCATGAGCGCCGTTGCGCCACCGATGGCCTTTCCGAGGAGGGAGATCGGAGAAACGTCGCCATAGCCCACGGTGGTTAAGGTGATGATAGACCACCACATAGCCTCTGGAATGGATCCGAAGTGCTCGGGCTGGAGCGTCCGCTCTGCCAGGTGCATGAGGGTGCTCGCGATAAAGAAGGCGATGAGGAAGAGGTAGAGGGCCGCGGCGAAGGAGCTCCGCTCCTGGCGAAGGGCGGAGATCAGATCCTCGAGGGCTGAGTTGTAGTGGGAAATCTTGAAAAGGCGAAGCATGCGCAGCACGCGAAGCCAGCGCAGGTCCGCGCCGGTGGCAAAAAACGCGATCAGGGAGGGCAGAATCGCCGCCACGTCGACCAGGCCATGGAAACTGAAGGCATAGCGTAGCCGCGCCTGGAGCGGCGTTTTTGCCCGGCGGCTGGCCGGGGCGACCCATAGCCGAAGGGCGTATTCGAGGCCGAAGATCACTACGGAAAATAGCTCAAAGGCCAGGAAGTAAGGATGGTAAACCTCGGCAAGACGATCCACCGATTCTAGGGAAATGGCGATGAGATTAAGTACGATGAGGCCAGCCAGGAAGCTGTCGCAAAGCTTGCTGGCCCAGTCATTCGAACCGCCGCTTTTCTCCAAAATTTCGTAGATTCGCCGCTGACGAGCACTGACCATGGCTCGGCCTCCCTAGCTATGCTCGAGGTGGTAAACGGAGCGGGTAACCGCAAGGTAAGCCGCAAAGAGATCCCCTTCGGCGACCGCGCCCAGGAAACGGCCGGGGCGCCCCGCCTCCTCGGACGGCTCGCACACGGGTACGCTTTCCCCCACAAAGTCCGTGATGGCCTCCATAGCCCCCAGCAAGCTTTGCGTCGATTCAAGTACGAGCATATCCCGGCTCATGATCGTGTAGAGCGTTCGCTGGGCGTCGTTCGCGTCCAGGAGCTGGTGCAGGCTCGCCTTTCCTTCGAGCGTACCTGCCGGCGCGACGACATAGCATTCGGTCACCCCAGCCTCCTTCATCGCGACCAGGGCATCCTCCACGTCCGTATCGGGTGAAAGCGCTAGGTAGGCATCCGTGACAAGGGGGGCGACGGTCTGCTCCTGAAGGGCGATGGTCTGCCGGCCCGCCTGAATGTTGATATCTCGATCCATCAGCTGGCGGTCGAAGAAGGAGAGGCCGAAGAGGCGCTGGGAGACGAGGGCAGCCAGGGTGACGGTGAGCAAGGCTGCGACGGCATAGGGATAGCTGCCGGTCATCTCAAGGGCAATGAGAATCGCAGCGATGGGGGCGCCTATGACAGCACCGCCCACGGCGACCATGGCGGCTACCGTAAGTACGGGGGCAGCGACCTCAAAGCCGAAGCCAGCGAGGGCGGCGGCGAAGCCCGCGCCGAGGCTCGCGCCCACAAACAAGGCCGGTGACAGGATGCCGCCGTAGAACCCCAAGCCTAGGCAAAGGGCGCTGGCGGCGAGCTTGGCCAGCAATAGCACCACCAGAGTACCCAGAGCGAATTGGCCGTTGATGGCGTCATTCACTACGCCGGTGCCGAGACCAAGCACTTCGGGGACGGCCATGCCGAGGAGCCCGCAAAGCAGGGCTGCCAGGAGGATGTTCCGCTCCGGCCCCAGGCCGCTTTTCGGGGCCCAACGGGCTACGCTGCGCACGCTATGGAGGAAAGCTACGGCGGTGAGCCCGGCGAGGGGGCCGGCGATCAGTACGAAGGGCATGACCTCGATAAGAGCGAAGGGGACTGGTTCCACGGAAAACACCACCGCCCCCCCGAAAAACCGCTGCGCCGTTGCGGAAGCGGCGATGGAGGCGATGGAGATCGGGGCGATGGAGCGCCAAGAGTAATGCCGCAGAATCGCTTCGTGGGCAAAGACCATACCCGCTAGGGGCGCATTGAAACCCGCGGAGATGGCTGCGGCGACGCCACAGCCGATAAAGGTATCGGCTCGCACCCGAGTTCGGCGGAGCTTCGCCACGAGGGCGGCGACGGTGGCCCCAAAATGGACGAGGGGTCCATATTGGCCTACGGAGGCGCCGCCGCCGGCGGAGAGGAACGCCGCAAGGGTGGATCCCAGTCCCGCTTTCACGTCGAGCGTGTTTCCACTCTGATGTGCCGCAAGAATGGAGTCCGCCGGGCCATGCCAGCGGGTTATGGAAAATAGCCTGCGCACAAGAAGAACGGCGCCCGCGGCGAGGAGTAGGGTGAGTAGGGGCGCGAAGGGACTGAGCGCTTGGAGCGTTTCCGGCAAGTGAGCCGAAGCGGTACCCCTAAGCGCGCCTAGCGCCCCCACGCCAAGCACAAAGCCGCTGGAAGCCAAGGCCATGACTACACCCAAGGTGGACCCGAGGATAATCACTAGAAGCATTTCGAGAATTACGCTTCCTGACTTCTCGCCGTCGTTTCGCTCCACGATCACCGCCCTCTGACAACTTTCCCCTGGGGCATAATAAGCCCTTGCGGCGCTTTGCGCTTGGGCTTTTACGCCCCATGTGTTTCTATGGTCTCGTGCGGAAGGAAGCTTGGGAGGGGTTCAGATGCACGAAGCCGGCGTGTGGTCGACAGTTCTTGGCTTAGCAAGCCTCCTTGCTCTTGCGGTGCTCATGGTCCCCGTGGCCCGGCGCCTTGCCTTTCCCTTTACCGTGCTGCTGGCATTGGTGGGGATCGGGCTTGGGGTGGGGGCCCACAGCCTAGAAGCCCTTCACCTTCCCGGGGTGACGGATTTCTTTCAAGCCCTTCATCGCTTGGAAATCACCGCCGACGCGGTGCTCTTTGTTTTTCTCCCGGTCTTGGTTTTTGAGGCCGCCCTCGCCATGAATGTGCGCCGTCTTCTAGAAGATCTCGCGCCGATTGTGTTCTTGGCGGTGTTTGGGCTGCTCCTGTCCACCGTGCTTATTGGCGCAAGCCTTTCTGCCGTTTCCGGGATGGGGCTCGTGGCGTGCCTTATGCTCGGGGCGATATGTTCGGCTACGGACCCCGTGGCGGTGGTGGCCATCTTTAAGGAGGTTGGTGCTCCGAAACGGCTGGCCATACTTGTTGAGGGAGAAAGCCTCTTTAACGATGCCACGGCGATCGTGCTCTTTACCCTGCTCGCGGCGATTCTTACGGAGGGTTCAGCCCCGACCTTCGCTGCCGGGGTGCTGGATTTTCTCCGCGTATTCCTCGGAGGCATCGCCGTAGGCCTGGTGCTGGGACGGGCCTTCGTCGCGGTGCTCGCACGCCTTGGCGGGGAGGCCCTGGCGGAGCGTAGTCTGACCGTGGCCCTGGCCTACCTCGCCTTCCTGCTGGGGGAACACTACCTTCACGTCTCCGGGGTCATGGCCGTGGTGACCGCGGCCCTGGTTGTGAGTGCTCGGGGCCCCAGCGTGCTATCGCCGGAGCACTGGCACGGGCTTCACGAAACCTGGGAGCAGCTTGGCTTCTGGGCCAATTCCCTGATCTTCCTTCTGGTGGGCCTGGCCGTGCCCGGGCTTCTGGCGAATTTCACTGGGGAGCAGGGGCTCTGGTTGGCCGTGCTGGTAGCGACGGCCCTTGGGGGGCGGGTGCTCATTATCTTTGGTTTGCTGCCCCTGCTTGGCAAGCTTCGCCTCGCCCAGCAGGTGTCCACCGCCTTTAAGTCGGTGATGTTCTGGGGCGGGCTTCGCGGGGCGGTCTCCCTCGCTCTTGCCCTGATTGTCTTGGAAGACAGCCGCTTCCCGCCGGAGGTGCAGCAGTTCATCGGTGTGCTGGTTACCGGTTTCGTCCTTTTCACCCTCTTTGTGAATGCGCCAACCGTTGGGCTTTTGATTCGCTTCTTTCGTCTCGATGCGCTCAGCTCGGAGGATCGGGCCCTTCGGGATCGCGCGCTTGCCGGGGCCCTGGAGGAGATTTCCCAGTCCGTAGAGGCCATCGCTTCGCGGCAGGCGACGGCACCGGAGATCGTGTCTACCGTTAGCGGGGCCTACCATCAGCGCGGCGAGGCCGCGGGTCAGCGCCTGGGCGCCGGAGAGGTGCTGTCGGAGGAGGCTTGGGTGCGCCTGGGCCTGGCCAATCTCGCAGCGCGGGAGCAGCGGGCCTATACCCAACAGTTTGAGGAGGGCTTCCTGGCCTCGCCGGTATACCGGGCGGTAACGCAGAAGCTCGAGGATCTCCAGGACGGGCTGCGGGGCCAGGGGCTCATGGGATGGGAGCGGTCCCTCGCGACGAACCTGTCCTTCGACTGGCGCTTTCGCCTGGCCCTGGCCCTTCAGCGGCGCCTGGGCTGGCTAGGGCCCTTAAGCGCCCAGGTGCGGGATCGCTTCGAGCGCTTAGCCGCGACGGAGCTTGCGCTGACCGATGTACGGGATAGCAGTCTGCCCCGGTTCCAGGCGCTCATGCCTGCCGCTGCGGCGGGGGCGCTAGAAGCCGCTTTTGAGGCCCGGGCCCAGGCCGTGGGGGAGGCCTTAGCGGGGCTGCGCGGTCAGTATCCGGACTATGCGGCGCACCTGGCGCAGCGCTTTCTGGAACGAGGTGCCCTTCGCCTTGAGGGGCAGCGCTATCACGCCATGCTCCGGGACGGTGTGCTCACGCCGGAGGCGCACCGTGATTTGTGCGCGACCCTCCAGGCGGAGGAGGCGGCGCTTGATCAGCTTCCCTTGGACCTGGGGCTGGACCCCAAGCGCTTGCTCGCGAAGGTGAGCATGTTTGCCCATTTGTCTGAGGCCCAGCTGGCGCGGCTTGCGGAGGCCCTGCGGCCCCGCCTCGTGCTGCCCGAGGAGGCGGTGGTGACAGCCGGGGAGGCGGGGCACAGCATGTTCTTTATCTCAAGCGGTGCCCTCCGGGTTCTGACGGAGGAAGGCCCCGTGCTCCTGGGCTCGGGGGATTTCTTCGGGGAGCTGGCCCTGCTCGATAGCCAGCCCCGTAACGCCACGGTGGTGGCCGCGGGTTTCGCGGATCTTCTCGAGCTTGACGCGGAACCCTTCACCGCCGTGCTGGCGGAGGATGAAACGCTTCGCGCCGCCGTGGAAGCCGCTGCCGCCGCTAGGCGCTAGGCGCTTGGCCGCCGGCCATTGCCTGCGGCGGCCACCCCCGCGGTAAGGCGCTCGAGACCCTCCGCGAGCATGGCCGGGCTGCACCCAAAGTTCAGGCGAAGGAAGTTCCCATCCCCAAAGGGCTCCCCCGGGGAGAGGCCCAAGCCGTGGCTCTCGAAATGGGCCAGAGGATCGGTGAGCTCCAGTGCGCGCACATCGAGCCAGGCCAGGCAGGTGGCCTCCACCGGAGTGGTCTCGACCCCAGGAAGAGCAGCGACGGCGGCTTGCATCTGTGTATGGTTTTCCCGAAGCCGGGCAAGAAGCCCCTGGCGCCAGGGCTCTCCGTGACGATAGGCGGCCTCGGCTGCGGCGTAGGCCAGAGGGCCGACGCTGGGCACGAGGCCGCTCTGGGCTTCCCGGAAGCGGCGCCGGAGCGTGGGTGAAGGAATGATCGCGAAGGCGCAGGGAAGGCCCGGGATATTGAAGGTCTTCGTCGGCGCCATAAGGGTGATGGTGCGTGCCGCCAGGGCGTCGCTTAGCTGAGCAATGGGCTGATGGGTGCGCTCTTCCGTGAGCAAAAGCTCGGCATGGATTTCGTCACTGCAAAGCAGCAGGTCATGGCGTTCAGCGAAGGCTCCCAACGCTTCAAGTTCCTCAGAGCGATACACCCGCCCCGTGGGGTTCTGGGGATTGCATAATAGAAAGAGACGGGTGGCCGGGGTGACCGCGGCCTCGAGCGCGTCGAAGTCCATGACCCATTCGCTCCCGTCTCGTACCAGAGGCACTTCGATGCGCTGCCGGCCGCCGTTTTCCGGGGCGGCGAAGAAGGGGTAGTAGACCGGGGTTGTCATCATGACGTGATCCCCGGGCGCGCCGGCGCAGCGACAGGCGAGGTTGAAACCTGGAACAACGCCCGGGAGCCAGACGATCCAGCTCGGATCCGCGGCCCAGCCATAGCGCGTTTGAAGGAAGGCAAGGGTGGCCTCCGTTAGCGACTCCGGCACGGTGGTATAGCCGAGAATGCCGTGGTCCACGCGGCGGTGAAGCGCTTCGAGAATAGGCTCGGCGGTTTCAAATTCCATATCCGCGACCCAAAAGGGCAGGATGTCCGTCCCTGCGTATTTTTCCCACTTTGTGGCGGCGGTGCCGCGTCGTTCGCGCCGGTTAGTGAAATCCATGGGCTGCCTCTTAAGTTTTCCGACAATTGCAGTTGGTCTTTAGCGCAGGCCCCAAGGCGCGCTACACTGACTACGCTCGGGGGATTTGGCCCCGTTTCGACCGGAGATCCTCGCCATGGACATTATGGACACGCTGCGCGAACAGGTCGCCAGTAATCCCATTATTCTTTACATGAAGGGGTCGCCCCAGGCGCCTCAGTGCGGCTTCAGCGCCCAAACGGTGCAGGCCCTCATGGCCTGCGGCCAGCCCTTCGCTTATGTGGACGTGCTGTCCCACCCTGAGGTCCGGGCAAACCTGCCCAAGCTTGGGGATTGGCCCACCTTTCCCCAACTTTGGGTGCAAGGGGAGCTCGTGGGCGGCTGCGATATCGTCACGGAAATGTACAGCAGCGGCGAGCTCAAGCCGTTGGTGGAGGCGGCAGCCCCGGCGGGGGAGGACGGGGCGGCGTAGCCCCCGGTCCGATGAAGAAAAACCCGGCTTCGGCCGGGTTTTTTGTGCCTGAGGAAAGGTCCTAGCTGCGTCTGCCCTTAGCGGGCAGACTGGAGGAAGTTCGCTTCTCCAAGACTGCTCAGCAACTTCAGCTGGGTTTCTAGCCAATCGAGGTGCTCTTCTTCCGCTTCAAGGATGCTCGCCAGGAGGTCCCGGGAGACATAGTCCCGCACCGCCTCGCAGTGAGCGATGCCGTCCCGAAGATCGGGGATGGCTTGGTGCTCCAGGGCGACGTCTGCTTCGAGCATTTCTTTCACCGTCTCCCCGATGCGCAGCCGGCCGAGGTCCTGCAAGTTGGGCACCCCTTCGAGGAAGAGAATACGTTGCGTGAGTTGATCGGCGTGCTTCATCTCGTCGATGGACTCTTCGTATTCCTTCGCGGCCAGCTGTTCGAAGCCCCAGTCCTTGAGCATGCGGGAATGGAGGAAGTATTGGTTGATGGCCACGAGTTCGTTGTAGAGCGCTTTATTTAAAAAGCGGAGAACCTCTGCGTCGCCTTTCATGGGCGGCTCCTTAGCGGTGCGTTGCCCCAAGAGTTAGGGCCAGCAGTTAGCGAGAGCGCCAGTCTGCCTTAGCCCAAGATTCGCTTCAAGTGTTTGTTTTTTAAAGGGAAATGATAATAGAAGAGGTAATGATAAGGCTTCGTATTTGCGTCCCCCGGGGACGCCTAGGAGCGAAGCGGCGCTGCTTCGTAGGCTAGGACGGCGCCCCGATGGGCCAGGGTTTCTTCCGCGAGAAGCGTACAGGTGTCATCCGCGCATTTACCGCAGCAGGTGGCGACCGCAAGCCGTTCCTGCAGAGCCTCGAAGCTCGCCGCCCCCTCGCGGATCGCTTCCCGAATGCGGCCTTCGCTTACGGCATTGCAGAGACAAACCAGCATGCACAGCTCCCATGGCTTTCCTAGGATAGCATGCCGGAATGAGAACGATTGTCAATCGCGAATTTGATCCTGGGGCCAGCCCAGGGCGCCGTGCCAGCGATTGACGATGGCGCAAAACAGCTCCGCGGTCTTTTGCGCATCGTAAAGGGCGGAATGGGCAGCCCGGCTGTCAAAGGCGATTCCCGCCGCTTGGCAGGCTCGGGCGAGCACCGTTTGGCCATAGGCGAGACCCGCGAGGGTTACGGTGTCGAAGCTTGAGAAGGGGTGGAAGGGATTACGCTTTAGATCCTGACGGTGCGCCGCAGCCTGCATAAACCCATGGTCGAAATGAGCATTGTGGCCCACGAGTACGGCACGGGTGCAATCGCTTTGGCGCAGGGCCTGGCGGACCGCGCGGAACAGGGTGGTGAGGGCTTCCCGCTCCGGGACCGCGCCGCGGAGCGCGCTGAAGGGCTGAATCCCGGTGAAGTCCAGGGCGGCCTGTTCAATGTTGGCGCCCTCGAAAGGTTCCACGTGCAGGGTGAGCGCGTCGTCCTGCACCAACGTGCCGTCCTCCTCAATCCTCAAAAAAACCGCGGCGATCTCCAGAAGGGCGTCCGTGTCTTTATTGAACCCACCGGTTTCCACATCGATCACCACCGGGAGAAAGCCCCGGAAGCGGTCAGCGATGCGTGGCCCCGAGGAGATGAGGGGCTCTTCTTGCGAAGGTGCGTCCATGAGGGCCGCGATCCCGACGGAAACAATGCCAGCACCTTATCACAGGCGCATCTTGGGATTGGGGCAGCCCCTTCCCAGTGGCTTTTCGGTACCATAGGCGCCCCGCCGCAAGGCACCGCCAGGGTTGGGGCAAATGCCCCTCAGCAAGGAGCACAAAGTGGTTAAGAAAGTCGTGCTGGCCTATTCCGGGGGCCTCGACACCTCGGTTATCTTGAAGTGGCTGCAAACGGAGTATGGCTGCGAGGTGGTCACCTTCACCGCGGACTATGGTCAAGGAGAAGAGGTGGAGCCGGCGCGGGCTAAGGCGCAAAACCTGGGTGCTAAGGAGATCTACATCGAAGATCTCCGGGAAGATTTCGTACGTGACTACGTATTCCCCATGTTCCGGGCCAACGCCCTTTATGAGGGCGAGTATCTCCTAGGAACCTCCATCGCCCGGCCGCTAATTTCTCGCCGGTTGGTCGAAATCGCCGCGGAGACCGGCGCCGACGCCATAGCTCACGGTGCCACGGGGAAGGGAAACGATCAGGTCCGCTTTGAGCTGAACGCCTACGCGCTGAATCCCGATA
Organism: Candidatus Salivita marina; assembly: GCA_038144425.1. Classification (GTDB taxonomy): domain Bacteria; phylum Pseudomonadota; class Gammaproteobacteria; order Pseudomonadales; family Azotimanducaceae; genus Salivita; species Salivita marina. The sequence continues at coordinate 634,465 of JAYQNS010000002.1, forward strand.
TAAAGGTTATTGCCCCCTGGCGGGAGTGGGATCTGAACTCCCGGGAGTCGCTCATGCGCTTCTGCGAACTTAATCAGATCCCTGTGGATCAGAAGAAGCTCGACAGCAAGCCTCCCTATTCCATGGATGCGAACCTGCTTCACATTTCCTACGAAGGCGGCGAGCTCGAAGATCCCTGGGTCGCGCCCCAAGAGGACATGTGGCGCATGACCACCTGCCCCGCAAAGGCGCCGGATGTGCCGGAGGTGCTCACGATCCGCTTTGAAAAGGGCGATCCCGTCGCCATCAACGACGAAGCCCTAAGCCCCGCTGCACTTCTCACGCAGCTGAACGAGCTCGGCGGCGCCCATGGGGTGGGCCGGCTCGATATGGTTGAAAACCGCTACGTCGGCATGAAGTCCCGGGGCTGCTATGAAACCCCCGGGGGCACGATTCTGATCAAGGCGCATCGGGCTATGGAGTCCATCACCCTCGATCGGGAGGTGGCCCACCTGAAAGACAGTCTTATGCCGCGCTACGCGGAGCTCATCTACAACGGCTATTGGTTTGCTCCGGAGCGGGAGTGCCTCCAGGCGCTCATCGATGCGTCCCAGGCAACGGTGAACGGGGAAGTACGCCTCGAGCTCTACAAGGGCCAGGTGCGGATTCTCGGGCGCCGCAGCGAGTCCGATAGCCTCTACGACGAAGCGGTGGTCACCTTTGAGGATGACGCGGGCGCATACGATCAGAAAGATGCGGCGGGTTTCATTCGCCTGAACAGCCTCCGCCTGCGCACCCGCGCAGCACGTTACGGCGCGAAGTAAAAGCGACCCTCCCGGCGGGGCGCCCTAGGGCGCTTCGCCGGTGTCCTCCGCCGCCGCAAAGCGGCCCTTAAATTCGCACAGATCAAACAGCACGCAGGCCCCGCAGCGGGGCTTGCGTGCGGTGCAGACGTAACGTCCGTGCAGGATCAGCAGGTGATGAGCATCCTTAAGGTAGGCTTTAGGGATGTGCCTGAGTAGGCCGTCCTCCACGGCCCGCACGGTCTTTCCCTTGGCCAGGGGAATGCGGTTTGCCAAGCGGAAAATGTGCGTATCAACTGCGAGGGTCGGTTCTCCGAAGGCCGTGTTGAGCACCACGTTAGCGGTTTTCCGACCCACCCCGGGGAGCGCTTCTAGGGCTTTGCGATCCCGCGGCACCTCGCCCCCGTAGTCCTTCAGAAGAATCTCGCAGGTCGCCACCACGTTTTTGGCCTTGCTGTTGAAGAGTCCGATATGGCGAATATGACGGCTGACCCCCTCTATGCCGAGCTTCGCCACGGCTGTCGGGTCCGGGGCCTCTGGGAATAGGGTGCGCGTCCCCTTGTTCACGCTCACGTCCGTGGCTTGCGCAGACAAAATGACGGCGATCAGCAGCTGGAAGGGCGTGTCGTAGAGAAGCTCCGTGGTGGGCTCGGGGATGGCTTCCTGGAGCCGAGCAAAGATGGCTTCGCGCTTGGCTTTGTTCATTTTACCGGTCCTGTCACTCGAACCCGTCGCGCGGCAACCTTCTCCGCTAGGGCGTCCTGGGAGGGGGAGGGCTGGTCGGGCGATCGCCAAAGCTTGCAAGGAGGGCAATGCTGATGAGCGCCCCCGTGCTGCTCTGGAGGAAGGGGAGCAGGGGCGGGGAGGCGCTTTCCCAGAGCGGGCCGAGGGGCGAGCCGGCCCCCAAGGTGCCCGCGCCTAGGCCTTCGCGCAGCGCGGCGACGGCCCCCCAGGCGATAAGCCAGGGGGCGCTAGCAGGACCGAGCATTGGCGTTCCGGATTCCCTAGGGAGGGCGATAAGGCTTGCACTGAGCGCCCCCAGTAGGAGCAGAGCCGCGGGTGGGGGAAAGAGCCCCAGGGCCTCGGCGCTAAGCTGGGCGAGGCCCCCCACAGCGGTGCCCAGAGCCAGAAGAGCGATGGCCGGGGCCAGGCCCGGACCCAGGCGGCGATGTAGCGGCGCAAGGACTCTGAGGAGGAGCCCGAGGAGCAGGCTGAGGATCACTGCGTCAAGGAGCCGGGCACTACCCAGCAGCATTGGGGGTAGCCAGAAGAGGGCGGCTGGCAGGGGCGTTCTAAGCATCACGGGGTCCCCTGGCAGCGGGTCAGGAGGGCGCTGCCTTCCAGCCTAAAGAGCGCGCGGCCTCGGGCCTGCGCAGCCCCCAGGGCGCGGGCGGTGATCGTCGCCCCGGTCCAGCCATCAAGGCGGGCAAGCTCGCCCCGGGGGCGGAGATAGCGCCCGCCATAGCGGGGGTTTCCTGATGCGCTAGCACGCGATGGGCCTCGCTGTCGGGTTTGCTATCAAAGCGCGAGAGCAGCGTGAAGGGCCCGCCCCAACCTTCCCCTTCCGAAGTGATCAGGAGCGCCGGCGTCGGGGTGCAGCGCAGGACTGCGGTGCGCACCCCGGGCGCCTGGAGGGTCACGGGCGTGAGGGCCTCGGTGCCAGCGAGGGCGCGGAGGGGCGCATCGTCACGCCAGCGCGCCCAGGCCTTGCGGGCAGGCTCCGTTGCTTTCCCTAGGCCTTCCAAAGCGAGGGCGCTCCCGAGAAATAATGTAAGCAGCAGAAGTGTGGCGGATCTAGACACGGGTTTGACGCCTCCCTTCCGCCAGGGCGTCCAAAGCTGGCCCCACGCCGTTCGCGAGAAGGACAGCAAAGGCCACGCCATCGGGAAAGGGTCCCTGGCTGCGGAAGAGCACGGTGAGTGCGCCGGCAAGGGCGCCCATGGCCAGGCGCCCCGGCGGCGTATGGGCGCCGCTCACCGGATCCGTGATGATGAAAAAGGCCGCAAACAGAGCGCTGCCGGAGAAGAGATGAAAAAGGGGGTGGCCGGCGCTGGAAGACCCCCCGCCGTCATAAGTCAGTACGGAGGCCCCGAGGAGGCCGAGGAGGAAGCCCGCGGGGGCGTGCCAGGGGATGGCTCGACGAAGCAGAAGCCCCGCGCCTCCGGCGAGGCAGGCCAGGGACAGCGCCAGGCCCGGTCCGGTGCCCCAGGGCCCGGATTGAGTCTCTACCCACTCGGAAACTGTGAGGCCCTCGCGGCTGGCAAAGGCAGCCAGGGGCGTGGCACCGCTGAGCCCATCGACGGACGCCAGGGGAAAGAGCATCAGCAGCGAGGCGTAGCCCACCATAGCGGGGTTAAAAGGGTTGCGCCCTAGACCGCCGAAGGGCGCTTTGCCCAGGGCGATGGCGAGGGCGCCAGCGAGGGCCGCGAGGGCGGGGCCAGCGCTGGCCGGTAAGGCGAGGGCCAGAAGCCATCCGGTAAGTAGCGCGCTTCCGTCCTTGAGGCTTAAGAGGCTGCGCCGCAGAAGGGCCTCCCCGGCCAGGGCGCCGAGGGGGCCCGCGAGGAGCTGAAGGCAAAGGGCTGGACCGTCCTGGGTCAGGCGCAGAATCGCTGCAGGGATCGTGGCCAGGAGCACGAATATCATGAGCCTCGGTACGGACGCGCCGCTCATGGGGTATCTCCCAGGGCTGCAAGGGCGGCGGTTAGCCGAGCCAGGTCGTCCTCGCGCCCTTCCGCCCGAGCCTTGTCCATGGCCCGCTGGAGGGCGGCGCGCTGAGCGTCTCGCCGGGGATCGGAGCTGCCTTCGGCGGGCCGCTGAGCCTCGGCCCGGCCTTTGGCTTCCGCCCGGCGTTGACGCTTTGCTTCGAGGGTCTTCGCTTCCGCCGCCTGAAGCCGGGTTTCCCGGGCCTCATAGCGTTCCGCTGCCTGCTGCGCGTCGGCGGTGGCGCGGGTCTTCGCCTCGGTCCAGTGCAGCACTTGCCCCTGCCCCTCGCGAAAGCGTGCCGTAAGGGGTAGGGCGCTCGGGCAGTGATCCTGGCAGGCGCGGCAAGCGCCGCAGCGTGCAAGGCCGAGCGCGTCTGCCCGGGCGAGGTCCCCCTGAGCCAGGGCTTCGTAAAGCTGATTTGGCCATAGCCCCTTGGGACATACGGGTACGCAGGCGCCACAATGAATGCAGGGCATCACGACGCGGCGCCCCTGGGGATCAGATCGATGCAGTCTACGGGGCAGGGGTCCACGCAAAGGTCACAACCCGTGCACCAGCTTTCCACCACGCTGTGCATGCGCTGGGCAGCGCCTAGGATGGCATCAACGGGGCAGGCTTGGATGCACTTTGTGCAGCCGATGCATTCTTCTTCGTGAATCACCGCCACGACGAGCGAAGGGACAGGCGCTTCCAGGGGTGCCGAGGGTCGCCCCAGCGCTCGAGCGAGCTGATCCGCCCCCTCCTGGCCTCCCGGGGCGCAGAGCGTAGCCGGCGCTCCGTCCGCCACGGCCTTGGCATAGGGACGGCAGCCGGCGTAACCGCAATGGCCGCACTGAGTTTGGGGGAGGAGGGCATGAACCTGTGCTTCTAGGGTTTCATCCTCCCGGGCCCGCCGCCCCTTTTCCGCCTGCGCCAGCGCGAAAAGGCTGACGAGGCCGAGTAGCCCTGCGGTGAGACTGAGAGCGAGGCCGGTCACCCGCTTACCCCCTGGAGGGCGAGGGTGAGGATCGCTAGCGCCCAGAGGCGTGGGGCCAGCGAGGGTCTTGCGCTGCCTTCAAGCCGAGCAAAGAGTGCGGAAAACAGCGGCAGGCTGGCGCCGAGGAGCAGGGGCAGGGCGAGTAGCGTTCCCCAGGGCGTGGCGGGCTCGGCGCCGGCAAAGGCCCAGAGCAGTAGCGCCGGGGAGAGCAGGATCAAGGGCCGGAGGGGTGCGGTGGGTCCCGAGGGCTCGGCAGGCCTTAGGGCCAGAGCTGCAGCGAGCCCCGCCAAGAGGGGCAGTACCACGGCAGCGCTCGCCTGCGCGCCGAGGCCGAGGGCTGCGAGTGCTCGCCCCGCGAGGCCCGCCAGCAGTAGCCCCAAGGCCACCGGGCGCATCAGGGAGAGGGCATCCCGGGGGGCCGCCGGCAAGGTGACAAGGAGCAGCAGAGCGCTCCCCTGCACCGCGAGCCAGGGGGTCTCGGCGAGGGCGGAGAGCAGGGGCTCGCTCATGGGACCTAGGAGATCTCCATGCCAGGGGTGGCGCCGCTGTCGGGGCCCAAGAGGAAGATGTCTTTCCCCCCCGGGCCGGCGGCGAGCACCATGCCTTCGGAAACGCCAAAGCGCATCTTTCGGGGCGCGAGGTTTGCGAGCAGCACCACAAAGCGTCCCTCAAGGGCGTCGGGTTCGTAGGCTGCGCGAATGCCCGAGAGCACCTGGCGCTGGCCCAGGGGCCCGACGTCGAGAGTTAGGCGCAGAAGCTTATCGGCACCTTCCACCGTTTCCGCCTTGAGCACCAGGGCGGCGCGGAGATCTAGCGTTGCGAACTGATCAATGGTGATGAAAGCATCGGCGCCTTCCCGCCCTGCGGTGGGCGGCGCAGGGGCCTTACCTGCCGGGGCGGGCTCGGACTTGCTGGCCTCCACCATGGCGTCCACGGCCTTCCGCTCCAGGCGCGTTTTGAGGGGCTTGAAGGGATTGATGGGATGGTTGCCCAGCCAGCGCTGTCCGTCTTCCCAGGTCAGGGGCTCGATGGCCAGGAAGGCCTCGGCAGCCTCAGCCATTTTCGGTAGCACGGGCTTCAGGGCAGTCACGAGCACGCGGAAGAGATTAAGGCCGAGGGTACAAACGTCCTGTACCGTCTGCGTTTGCTCCGGATCCTTGGCCAGCACCCAGGGCTTTTCCGCGTCGATGTATTGGTTCGCTCGATCCGCGAGGGCCATGATCAGGCGCACCGCCTTAGCGTATTCGCCGCTGTCAAAGGCCTCCCCGATCGGTCCAAGGGCTGCTTGTGCTTCAGCCCAGAGGGCTTCATCGGCGATCTTCGGCCCGAGGCGGCCGCCATGCTGCTTGTGCAGAAAGCCCGCGCAGCGGGAGGCAATGTTGACCACCTTGCCTACGAGGTCGGCGTTAACCCGGGCGACGAAGTCATCAAGGGAGAGGTCAATGTCATCGGTGTTCGGCCCGAGCTTCGCGGCAAAGTAGTAGCGGAGGTACTCCGGATCTAGGTGTTCCCGGTAGGTGCTGGCATTGATGAAGGTGCCCCGGCTCTTCGACATCTTGGTGCCGTCCACGGTAAGGAAACCGTGGGTGTGAATCCGCGTGGGGGTGCGAAAGCCCGCACCTTCGAGCATGGCGGGCCAGAACAAAGTGTGGAAGTTGACAATATCCTTGCCGATGAAGTGGTGCACCTCAGCCGTGCTGTCGGCGCTCCAGACGTCCTCAAAGCTGACGCCCTGGCTTCGGCCCTCGGCAATCAGTTTCTTTAGCGCGGCCATGTAGCCAATGGGGGCATCGAGCCAAACGTAGAAGTACTTGTTGTCACTGCCGGGGATTTGGAAGCCAAAGTAGGGGGCGTCTCGGCTGATGTCCCAAGCCCGCAGCCCAGCGCCAAGCCACTCCTTAATTTTATTGGCGACCTCAGGCTGAAGCGTACCGCTTTGGGTCCAGCCTTCCAGGAAGGCCTGCTGCTTTCCGAGGTCGAAGAAGTAGTGCTCGGAGCTTCGGAGTTCGGGGGTCGCCTCGGAGAGGGTCGAGCGAGGATTCTTCAGCTCCGTGGCTTCGTAGGTGGCCCCGCATTTCTCGCAGTTATCGCCGTACTGATCCTCAGCGCCGCAGCGTGGGCAGGTGCCCTTAAGGAAGCGGTCGGCGAGGAACATGCCCTTGGCCGGATCGAAGTACTGGGAGACCTCCCGGGTGAATATCAGCCCGGCGTCCCGGCAACGCTCGAAAATCAGCTCGGCGCATTCGCGGTTCTCGTCGCTGTGGGGGGTGTGGTAGACGTCGTGGTCGACGTAAAAGGCCGCGAGGTCCCCCGCGTGGGCGGCGCGGTAGCGCTCCACCAGGGCTTCCGCCGGTTCCCCGAGCCGCTCCGCGGTGAGCATCATGGGCGTGCCATGGCTGTCGTCGGCGCAGCAGTAGATCACCCGATGCCCCTTTAGCTTTTGAAAGCGCACCCAGATATCCGTTTGGATGTGCTCCAGCAGGTGCCCGAAGTGGATATCGCCACTCGCATAGGGCAAGGCGCTGGTGACAAATAGGGTACGGGGCGCGGCGGCCATGGCGCGGTCACACTCCAAGCAGGGGACTGGCGCGAGAGCATACCTAGGGGCAGTGCCCATTGCACCCTGAGCCCCTCGCTGGCGAGGCCTGCGCAGCCTATACTCTCGCGCTTTGTGCGGCGAAGGAGCAGGCCATGGCCTTGGTGGACGAGCAACAGGTGCACGCCTCTTTAGCGGAGGTGGTTGATCCCCTTACGCAAGCGCCCCTCCTGTCCCACGCCACCCTAAGCGGGGTCACGCCCCTCACCCTAGAGGACGGCCCCGCGGTGCGCGTGCACCTGACCTTTTCCTATCCCTTGGCGGGGGCGCTCGCCTACTGGCAGCGAACCCTGCGGGAGGCCCTGGCGCCGGTGGTGGCGCCGGAGCGGCTCCAGCTCACCCTGGATTGGCGCATCGAGCCTCAGCAGCCCCAGGGTCAGCTTGCGCCGCTTCAGAGCGTCGCCAACATTATTGCCGTGGCTTCGGGGAAAGGTGGGGTAGGGAAATCCACCACCGCCGTGAACCTGGCCCTAGCGCTTCAGGCTGAGGGCGCCCGCGTTGGCATGCTCGACGCCGACATCTATGGCCCGTCCTTGGGGTTGCTCCTGGGCGTTGAAGACGGCACGCGCCCCGAGGTGGTGAACGAGAACACCTTCGTGCCCGTGACCGCTCAGGGCCTTCCCTTAATGTCTATGGCCCTGCTGACCACCGATCGCACCCCCATGGTGTGGCGCGGGCCCATGGCCAGTGGCGCCCTGCAGCAAATGCTCACGCAAACGCGCTGGCCCACCCTGGACTATCTCATTGTGGATATGCCCCCCGGCACGGGGGATATCGCCCTAACGCTCTCGCAGCAGGTGCCTCTCGCCGGTGCCGTGGTGGTGACAACCCCGCAGGATTTAGCCCTCCTTGATGCGCGGAAGGGTATTGAGATGTTTCGCCGCGTCGAGGTTCCCGTGCTGGGGATCGTGGAGAATATGAGTATCCATATCTGCAGCGCCTGTGGGCACGGGGAGCCCATCTTTGGCAGCGGAGGCGGCCTGCGTATTGCGGAACATTATGATGTGCCGATGCTCGGGGCCCTGCCCCTCGCCCTGGCCATTCGGGAAGATGCGGATAGCGGCTTCCCCACCGTGGCAGCGAACCCGGAAAGTCCGGAAGCGCTTTTGTATCGCGATCTGGCCCGAAGCCTCGCTGCACGCTTGGCCTGCCGTAGCGGTGCCGCGGAGACACCTTCAATCACCATACTTGACGACTAATCCGAGCGGGAGCGCGCCCCATGAGTATCAAAGCAGACCGTTGGATCCGTCGCATGGCGGAAGAGCAGGGCATGATCGAGCCCTTCGTGGCGGGTCAGGTGCGGGAAGGCGCCAGCGGTGATCGGCTGATTTCCTACGGGACCTCGAGCTATGGCTACGATGTGCGCTGCGCCGATGAATTCAAGGTGTTCACGAACATTCACTCCGCGACTGTGGATCCAAAAAATTTCGACGCACGAAGCTTTGTCGACGTCACGGGCCCGGTATGCGTAATACCGCCCAATAGCTTCGCCCTTGCCCGGACCGTTGAATATTTCCGCATTCCCTCTAACGTACTGGTGATTTGCGTCGGCAAGTCCACCTACGCGCGCTGCGGCATCATCGTCAACGTGACGCCTCTCGAGCCGTCCTGGGAAGGGCACGTCACCCTGGAGTTCTCCAACACCACGAACTTGCCGGCGAAGATTTATGCGGGGGAGGGTGTGGCACAGATGCTCTTCTTCGAGTCCGACGAGCAATGCGACACCACCTACGGGGACCGGGGAGGCAAATATCAGGGGCAGCGCGGCGTCACGCTGCCGCGAACCTAGGGGGGCGGGGCGTCGCCCCGGGCCGTCAACCAAATGGTCAGCAGGCGCCCCTTTTCTCGATGCTCGAGGCGGAGAAGGGCCCCGTCCGCTTCGGCGAACCATAGCGTCATCCGCTCTTCGCTGCCGGTCTCAAACTGACGCTCAAGGACCAGGGCCCGTTCCCCCGGTTCCCCCTCCGGTGTCGGTCCCGGGAGTGCCTCGGCGCCCCGCACGCGCCAGCGCATTTCCGTGGGGTCCCCCCCGTCGGTCATGGTGAGGTCTAGTACCGTGTCCCGGGCTGGCCAGCCTGCTAGGAGCCGCTGCTTTAGGGCCAGCTGCCAGCTTAGGGGATCAAAGGTGCCGGGAGTTAGGGGGTCCTCCCGGGGCTTATCGCCGGTGCGCGTGAGGCGCTCTCCTTCCCAATCAAAGATCAGCCGTCGCTCGCGCTGTCGCCCCAGGCCCTGCTGTCGGGTTACGTAGTAGAGAGGCCGGGGCGTACCCGCGTCATCCAGTTCAAAGGTCGCCTGTTCCTCAACGCCGAGGAAAAGGGCGCCCAGGGTGGTTTCAAATTGAAAGCGCCCATCGCTGCGGCGCTCTAGGCTGCGCGTGCCCCGAGCGTTAAAAGGTAAGCCTTCGTAGCTGGCCTCGTAGTAATGAAGGAAGGGGGTGAGTTCGGCGCTGTGCGCCGAAAGGCCGAGGCTAAGACTGAACAGCAGGGTGAAAAGGCGAAGGCTTAGGGCCATGGGACCAGTGCCTCCCCATTCCAGGCCAGCGTCAGGGGACGGGCGTCCTGCCCCGCCTCCGCAAGGTAGCTCAGGGCCCGGGGGTAGAGGGCGTGCTCCAGAGCCAGGACCCGGGCTGCTAGGCGCTCTTCCGTGTCCTCGGGAGCGACGGCGAGGCGCGCTTGGGCCAGGAGCGGACCTCCGTCAAGCTCCGGTGTTACCCAATGAACGCTCGCGCCGTGATAGGCGTCCCTCGCCGCCAGCGCTTGCCGATGAGTGTGTAGGCCCCGGTGCGCCGGCAGGAGGGAGGGGTGGATGTTCAGTAGCGGTGTTGAGCAGCCTTTGAAGAAGGCGGGACCCAGCACGCGCATGAAGCCTGCGCAGAGCACGAGGTCCGGTGCGGTCGCGCGGATGCTGTTAGCCAGGGCCTCATCAAAGGCTTCCCGTGTCGAGAAGTCGCGATAGGGCAAGCACTGGGAGGGTACTTGCCAGCGCTCCGCGAGGGCCTGGGCGCCGCAGGGCGTGCGGTCCGTGACGAGGCCCTCAAGGGAAAAGGGGGCCTGGGGCCGGGCGCTGGCTTCAAGAAGGGCCTTAAAGTTACTACCCCGGCCCGAGGCCAGGACTAGACAGCGTAAGGGCATGGGGGGCTCCTGGGACGATGGGGCTAGGAGGCCAGGGCGGCGCTGAACGGTGGCTGAGCGGCTTAGGCTAGGGTGCCCTCACCCTCCGCTGTGATGTGAAGCGTGCCAGGCATTGCCGCCTCGCGCCCATCCACCACGGTGCCGAGGCGCCAACAGGGCTGGCCCGCTGCAGCCAGGGCAGCCTCGACCCCTTGGCGGCTTCGGCACCAACCGCGAGAACGAAGCCCACCCCGCAGTTGAAAGTTTTCATCATCTCGAGGGGTGCAACGCCCCCGCGTTCCGCGAGCCAGGGGAAGGGCTCGGGCCAGCTCCAGCTGGCCAGATCCACCGCCAGGGCCAGGGGCACGGGGCTGTCCTTGGGCAGCATTCGGGGGAGGTTTTCCGGCAGACCGCCGCCGGTGATGTGGGCCATGCCGTCGATGGGCTGTCCGCCCTTGAGCAGGCTCAGGATCGTTTTCACGTAGATAGCCGTCGGCTCCAGGAGCTGGGCGATGCGCTCCGGGGCCGCGTCGAGGCATCCCGGCTCGGCGGCTAGGATGCGCCGAATCAAGGAGAAGCCGTTTGAATGGGGGCCACTCGACGGCAGGGCAAGGAGCTGATGCCCCGGGGCAATAGCGTTCCCGGTGATGACCTTCGCTTCATCCACAATGCCCACGCAGAACCCGGCGAGGTCGTAGTCGCCGTCGCTGTAGAAGCCAGGCATCTCCGCCGTTTCGCCGCCGGCCAGGGTACAGCCGGCCAGCTCGCAGGCCGCAGCGATCCCCTTAATGACCGTGGCGGCTTGGTCTACCTGGAGCTTACCCGTGGCGAAATAATCGAGGAATAGAAACGGCTCGGCGCCAGTGACCAGCACATCGTTTACGCACATGGCCACAAGGTCCTGGCCGATTTGATCGTGGCGATCATGATCCATGGCCAAGCGAAGCTTCGTGCCCACCCCGTCCGTGCCCGTGACCAGGACCGGGTGCTCATAGCCCCTCGGCAGGCGTGTGAGCGCTGCGAAGCCTCCAAGGCCGGCGAGCATTTCGGGGCGCCGCGTGCGGGCGGCAGCGGGGCCTATGCGACGGATTAATTCGGCGCCGGCATCGATGTCGACCCCCGCGTCCCGGTAGGTAAGGCCGCCGGGGTGATCGTTCCGGGTGTTATCGCGGGCCACGGGAGTCTCCCATTCACATGAGCAAAGGCGCAGGACCCTTTACACTAGGGGTCAGCGCCGGCGCGGGGTCCGGCAAAAGGGTAAAGCCATGGTAGCAGAGCGGGGCGCAATCGAGGGGCTTCTCCGTCGCCTTTGGGGCAGATGGGCCCTCCAACGCGGTGCTGCTGCGCTGGGGTGCGGTCTGCTTCTCTTTTTAACGATGCCCGGCGCCCAGGCCGCGTCGGAGCTTGGGACTCCGGGCGCCCTCTTTGAGGTGGCCGTACCCGTGGTGGATCAGGGGACGCGGACCCGCGCGCTGGCAGAGCGCTCGGCCCTGGAAATCCTTTTGAAGCGCTTGAGCCCGGCCCCGGGGCTGACGAGTCGGCCTTCCATTGCCCAGGCCCTACGGGATCCCGATCAGTACTACCGCAGCGCAAGCTATGCGCCCGGGGGGACGCGGAGCCCCTGGCTGCTCACCTTGCAGTTTGATCGGGAAGCCATTCTTTCCCTGCTAGCCCAGGCTGAACTTCCGGCCTGGGTGAGCCAGCGGCCCCGCTACCTGCTATGGCTCGTGGAAGAATCGGAGGACGGACAGCGTCGCTTGCTTGACGCCGAGCATCCCTTGGCTCGGGCCGTGGTGGAGGCGGGGCGGGAGCGTGCCGTGCCCCTTGCCGTTCCTCTCCTTGATTTGAAAGAGCTCCAGCAGGTGGCCCCCTGGCAGGTTTGGGGTCGCTTTTGGGAGGTGCTAAAGCCCCTTCGGGAGCGCTATGGGGCAGAGGGGGAGCTTATTCTGCGTCTGCGCGCTGAGGGGGACGGCTGGTATGTCGACTACGAGGGAGAGGGCTTGCCCATGCCCTTCTCCGGAGCCCTACGCACGGAGGCGCCAACCGTCGCCCTCCGGGCCGTGGGCCAGGGCCTGGCCGATGCACTCCTCGAGCGTTTTGCCCTACGTCTCACGGGGGAAGCCTCGCGTATCGCCTATCTTCGGCTTGACGGGCTGAAGGCCTTGGGCGCCTATGCAGAAGCCTTGGCCGTGCTTGAAGCGCTGGTGGGCGTTGCGGAGGTCTTCGTCCTCGAGGCTCAGGATGATTCCGTGCTGTTTCGCCTCGCTGTTACCGATACCCCGGAGCGGGTGCTGGCTCAGCTCAATCGTGACCGACGCTTCGAGTCGGGGGATCCCAACCCCGCGCTGGCCTGGCAAGGGCGGTGGAAGGGATGAGACCGCCCCAGCTGCCCCTGGCGCTGGCGTTGCCCGACCACGCCACCTTCGAGACCTTCGAGCCCGGAGAAAATGTCCTGGTGCTGAAGGCTCTGGAGCGCTTTCTCGACGCCCGTGGGGAGCGGCTTTGGCTCTGGGGGTCCCCCGGGGCAGGAAAAAGCCATTTGCTACAGGCGGCATGCCAACGCGTGCGGGGAAGCCAATGGCTCCCCGGTGCGCTCGTGAAGGAAGCGCCGGAGGCCGTGTTGGCGGGGCTCGAACAGGTCCCCCTGGTGGCCCTCGATGAGGTGGATCTGCTGGCTGGGGATCGGGCGGCGGAGGAAGCGCTCTTTGATTTGTGTAATCGCCTTCAGGCCGCGGGGCGGGCGCTGCTGCTGGCGGCGTCCGGGGCGCCCCTTAGCCATAGCTGGAGCCTTCCCGATCTGGCTTCTCGCCTCGCTGCGGCAAGTGTGTTTCGCCTTCAACCGCTGGATGACGATGGCCGCGCTCGAGCGCTCCAGCGCCGGGCCGAGGCTCGGGGTCTCAGCCTGGCCGAGGCCACAGCCCGCTATATTCTTCATCGCATCCCCCGGGACCCCGCCTCCCTTTTTGCCTTTCTCGATCGCCTGGATGAGGCCGCGCTCCAGTCCCAGCGGCGGATTACGATTCCGTTTGTACGCGAGGCCCTCGGATCATGAGGTCGGCGCCCGGAAAGCGCATCTTGCTCACCGGGGGCGGTTCCGCCGGCCATGTCACGCCGAACCTTGCGCTGATTGACGCGCTTATCGCAGAGGGCTGGGAGGTGCACTACGCGGGTAGCGCCGAAGGCATCGAGCGCCGCCTTGTGGAGGGAAAAGTGGCCGCCTACCACGTGCTCCCCGTGGGCAAGCTTCGACGCTATTTTTCCTGGGAGAACGCTCGCGATGGGCTTCGCGTTCTGCATGGTCTTTGGGTTGGGTGGCGCCTCCTCGGCCGGCTTCGACCCCAGGTCATATTCTCTAAGGGGGGCTTTGTGTCCGTGCCTGCGGTAATGGGCGGCGCGCTCCGGGGCATTCCCGTGCTGGCTCATGAAAGCGATTTTAGCCCTGGCCTTGCGACGCGGCTGGTCGCGCCCTTCGTAACCACGGTATGCACCACCTTTCGGGAAACGCACGTCCCTCGAGCGCGCCAGCTTCGCTTCGTTGGCAGTCCCCTTAGGCCCGCCCTTCGGGCTGGAGATCGCGCTCGGGGGTTAGGCTTGCTCGGCTTCTCAGGCGAGCGTCCCATCCTTCTGGTGGTGGGAGGGAGCCTCGGGGCCACGGCCCTGAATGCGGCCTTGCGAGTACGGCTAGGGTCCCTGGCGGCGCGCTATGACATCGTTCACCTGTGCGGTGCTGGAAAGGAAGAGCCCACCCTCGAGGGGCCTGCTTATCGGCAGTTTGCCTACCTCGATGAGGGTTACGGGGATGTGCTGGCGGCGGCGGATCGGGTGGTGTCCCGGGCCGGCGCCAATGGGCTCTTTGAGCTGTTGGCGCTGAGGAAGATTAGCCTCCTGGTGCCCCTGGGGCGCGGCGCCAGCCGGGGCGATCAGCTGGAGAATAGCGCCTGGGCTGCGGCCCAGGGCTATGCCCTGACGATGCAAGAAGCTGACCTCGAGGAGGAGGGGCTAGATAAGGCTTTGGCCGCCCTGGACGCCCAGGCGCCAGCGCTGGCCGAGGCCTTGGCACGCTTTGAGGTGCCCGACGCCTTGGCCGAGGTGATGGCTTTGCTGAGGCCCTACGGCGTGTCGTCGCGGAAGGTGAGGCTCATATAGCCTGCGAGCATGACCTTGAGTTCCTCCTGAAGGAGCTTGCGGCGAGGCTCGTCTGCGGCGTCTGCCGCATTTAATAGGCTATGACCTGTTTCGATGACCATGGTTAGGCATCGGCTCCGCGCTTCCGCGGGAACCCTGGGAAAACGCTGGCGCAGGATTGCATCTAAACTTTCCTGCAGGGCATTACGCAGCTTCTGCGCTTCGGGCTGAAGGGGATTGTCCTTTACCTGCGCCGCCCACAAACCGAGGAACCCGGGGAAGGTGGCGTAGAGGGTGCTGAGCCCATCGACGAGGGAACCGACCCATTCTACGCCGATGGGCGCGCCGGCCTCGCCAAGCTGATCGCCTGCGTGGCTTTGTAAAAAGGCCCGAACGTCGGCTTCGTAACCATCCACCAGGGCCGCCACCGCTGCATCCCGGTTGGGGAAGAATTGGTAAAAGGAACCGATGGAGGTTTCCGCGCGTTCAGCGATGGCTTTGGTGGTCAGGGCGTCATAGCCCACCTCTTCCAGCAGGGCGGCTGTAGCTTTGAGAAGCGCTTCAACCCGCTGCCGCCCTCGAGCTTGAGAGGGCTGGCGCCGGCGCTGTAGGGGAGACGTGGTCATGGCGGCAGTATAGCGCCCCCCACCCCCGCCCTGGCCAGGGTAGAATGCGCCGGCTTTTCGCTAGGCTTCTCGCAATAAGGATGACCCATGTTTAAGGTGCGGACCCACAATCAGATTGCCCTTGAGGGCCTAGAGCGCTTCCCCCGCGATCGCTTTGAAGTCGGCACGGAGCTCGCTGATCCCGAGGGTATTCTGCTGCGCAGTCACGTGCTGACCCCGGAGGCCGCGACGCCCCGGCTCCGCGCCGTGGCCCGGGCCGGCGCGGGGGTGAACAACATCCCTGTGGAGGCCTTCACGGAGCAAGGCATTGTGGTCTTTAACACCCCGGGCGCCAACGCGAATTCGGTGAAAGAAATTGTGGTGGCGGGGCTACTCCTGGCGTGCCGGGACCTCTCCGGGGCCCTGGCCTTTACCCAGAGCCTTGCCCCGGACCTCGATGAGCCTGCGCTGCACGATGCCGTGGAGGGCGAAAAGAAGCGCTTCGCCGGGCGCGAGCTCGCCGGCAAAACCCTGGGCGTGGTGGGTTTGGGCGCGATCGGCGCGCGGGTAGCAGACATCGCCCTAGAGTTGGGTATGTCCGTGCTTGGCTACGACCCAGCCATTTCCGTGGATGCGGCCTGGCGCCTGCCCCGGGAAGTGCAGCGTCAGGAGAATTTGGCCTCCCTCCTGACCCGCTCCGACTTTGTCACCTTGCACGTCCCCGCGCTGCCGGAAACAAAGGGGCTGATCAACCGCGACGCGCTCGCCCAGCTTCGTCCCGGGGCCGTGTTGTTAAATTTCGCCCGGGGCCCCATCGTGGATCCAGAGGCCGTCGCCCAGGCGCTCAGGGCCGGGCGCCTCGCCCGCTATGTAGCAGACTTTCCCGAAACCGCGCTGCTCGGCCTTTCCGGTGCTCTTTTACTGCCGCACCTGGGCGCCAGCACGGAGGAGGCGGAAACCAATTGCGCCGTCATGGCCGCCAATCAGCTGGTCGACTTTCTTGAGCACGGCAATATTCGTAACAGCGTGAATTTTCCACCGGTGGTACTCGAGCACGCCGCGGGTACGCGGCTGGCCGTGATCAATGAGAACCGCCCCAATCGTCTCGGCCCAGCCCTGTCCGTGCTGGCGGAACACAACCTCAACGTGATCGACATGCTGAACAAGAGCCGGGATGCGGTGGCTTACAACTTGATCGACGTTGAGGGCGCGGTTACGGACGCAGTGCTAGACGCGCTTCGGCAAGTAGACGGAGTACTTAAGGTGTACCACTTCGGCGAAGACCGGCGCTAAGGCAATTGACTCGCCCTAGGCAGGCGCTCGGGGCTAAGGGCCCGGAGCATTTCCTGGTCTAGCACCGGCGGGGCGCTGGTGAGAGCGCTGGCAATGATCTCTCCTCCCATAAATGCGGTGGTGAGCCCCGAGGACGCATGGCCCGTGGTGACCCAGAAGCCGGAGTTCAGGGCCCCGAGGAGCGGCGCGCGGTCCGAGGTATTCGCTCGTAGCCCCGCGAAGTGAGTTTGGTGCGTGCCGAGGTCCCGGGGCCAACCGAGAAGCGCGGCCCAGGCGCGGAGCCGTTGCTCATTGCTTTGGCGATCGCCAAGCTGCTCTAACGCATCCACCTCGCCGTGGCGATAGCTTGAGCCCACGACCCATCCCGCGCCGTCAAAGAAGGCATGGCCTCGCCCCGTCAGCAGGGGCGCGTTGGCCTCGGCGGCACCGGCAAAGCGATCGAGCTGACCGCCGACGATGCCCGTGGACAGTTCCACCAGGGACTTCAGCGGGGCCCCCGCGGCGAGCACCAGCGGCGCCCCTTGGCCCCCCTCAGCCCGCGCCGCGCCCGCAGGGTCTCGAAGGCGCCAGCCTTGGTCCGTGCCCTCTAGGGCGCCAACGGTTACCCCGCCCTCGAGCCTTGCGGTCGAGGGCCATAGGGCCGCGAGCAGCTGAGGCAGGTGGGCGTGGCCGCTCTCGGCGAGGGATAGGAAGGGGCCCTGGGCGTCTTACGCAAGGGCGAGGCGCGGCGCGAGCATGGGGTAGCGCGCGGCAGTTTTCCCCAGCCGCTCTGGACGCCGAAGCTCCCCGTATTGTCGCAAGGGTGCGGGCACGAAGCCGGCCTGGCCCTGGATGCGGTGGAGCGCTAAGCGGTACGCCATCCAGAGGAAGGGGCCCCGAGGCCCTTCGTCAATGGGCAGGCGAGGATGGAGCAAGGCCCAGGGGTTCGCCGAGGCACCGCCCCCCGGCGCCGCCTCGGCTTCAAGGACCTGGCAGGGAACGCCGTGCTCGGCGAGCGCCAGGGCAACGGCGGTGCCGGCGAGTCCCGCGCCGACGATGGTGACCTGTGACGGCGGTGGTGCGGGGCGGCGCCCGAGCCCCGGAGTCAGGCGCGCCACCAACACCTCGCGTTTCTGCGACCCCCCCTCGGCGTTTTTCGGTCCCGGAACCTTCCGGGGCTGAAATCCTGCCTTGGCCAAGCCTTCCCGCACGGCTCGGGCGACGGTGAAGGTGCCGAGGGTCGCCTCCGGGGCACTGGCCTGGGCAATAAGCCTGAGAAGCTTGGGCTGCCAGAGGGTGGGGCCAACTTTCGGGGCAAAGCCATCAAGGAACCAGGCATCCACCGCCGGGGCCTCGCGCTGGGCCAGCCAATCTTCGAGGCCGGTCTGCGCATCCCCAAGGTACAGGTGCAGGCGCAAGCGACCCGCCTCAAGAGGGAGGACGTGCCACCCGGCCAGCGGTTCAGGAAGGGCCGCGTCGAGGGTTTCCCCCAGAGCCGCGAGCTCAAGGGCCCCCCGGGCCCGGAGGCTAGCAAGAAAGCGTTGGCGGTCGGCGTAGCTAAGGGGCGCTTGCTCGAAGCTGACGTAGCTTAAGGGGCGAAGGGCTCCGGCCCGGCGCCACGCTTCCCAAAGGAGCAGAAAATTTAGCCCCGTGCCAAAGCCCGTTTCCCCCACCCGGTGCACCGGCGCCTCATGAGCGCCGAGGCGGGCGGGTAAATCGTTTCCCCCCAAAAAGACCGCGCGGCTTTCCCCGAGAGGATCCTGGCGGTTGAAGTAGATATCGCCGCTGGCCTCATCGGTCGGAATGCCGTTGGCCCAGCGGAGGGTGGCAGCGACTAGGCCCCGGGGGTGGGGGGTCATGCGTCGCCGCGGGCCACGGGGCGGGCCGGATCTCGGATCCATTCGCTAAAGGAGCCAACGTAAAGAGCCGGTAGGGCGTCTGGACAAAGACCGGCGGCGGCCATGGCCAGGAGGTTGTGCGCCGCGGTGACGCCAGAGCCGCAATAGGCAATGGGTGCCTCGGGGCCCGCGAAAACCGGGGCCCAGCGGGCCCGAAGGGTCGCTGGGTCCTTGAAGCGCCCCTCGGCCGTGAGGTTTTCGCTATGAGGGAAGCAGGTAGCGCCCGGGATGTGGCCGGCCACGGGATCAATGGGCTCTACCTCACCTCGAAAGCGCGGCAAGGCCCGGGCATCGATCAGACCGGCGCCCCCGGCTTCCCGCACCCTTGCCAGCACCGTGGAGAGCTCTGCGGCGGGGGCTAGGGACGGTGCGGGGTGCCAGGGGGAGGCCGGAGCAGGCTCAGGGGCCGGCGGACGCTCGAGGGACCCTCCGGCGTCCGTCCAAGCCGGGAGGCCGCCGTCAAGGACCCGAGCCCGCGGGTGCCCGAGGGCCGCAGCGCTCCACCAGGCCCGGGCAGCGAAAGCGCCGCCCGCGTCGTCATAGAAGACGAGGGCGCTGTCCTGAGGGATTCCCGCCGCGGCGAAGGTGTCTCGAAGCCGAGAAAGGGAAGGAAAGGGATGGCGTCCGGTGCGGGTTAAATCGATGGGCCCTGATAAATCGGCCTCAAGGTCCAGAAAGCGGGCCCCGGGCAGGCGGTGGTCCTGGTAGGCGCGGCGCCCCGCGGCGGGATCGTCTAAGCGGAAGCGGCAATCCACGAAGCACAGGCGGAAAGACTCTGCGAGGGCGTCGGCCGCGGTGATCAGGGGCACGCGTAGGGTCTGCATGGGTCGGCTCACGGGTAAGAAGTGGGCGCTAGCATGGCCCTGGGCCTGGGGCGCTGGCAAGAAAAGGGGAGCGGTTGCCGACGGGGTTTGCGGTAGCGTCGCCGGGCCGAGGGTGCCAAAATATAGATCGGGCCCCGTGTGACTACGCAGGAGCAAAGCGAACTATGGGACTGGACGGTCTATTGCACCTCAGCCTTTGGCAAATGGTTGTCGCAACCTTGGTGCTCACCCACATCACCATTGTTTCCGTGACGGTATATCTTCACCGCTATTCCGCCCACCGGGCCTTGGAACTGAGCCCCGTGCTTCAGCACTTTTTCCGCTTTTGGCTCTGGCTGACTACGGGCATGGGTACGCGGGAGTGGACGGCAATACACCGGAAACACCACGCCCTCTGTGAAACGGAAGAGGACCCCCATAGCCCGCAGGTTCTGGGGCTGAAAAAGGTGCTCCTTGAGGGTGCCGAGCTCTACAAAGATGGAAAGACGCCGGAAACCATCGAACGCTACGGCCGGGGCTGCCCCGACGATTGGATCGAGCGCAACGTCTACCGCCGGAACACCTACGGCATCGTGCTCATGCTATTTGCCGACCTGCTCCTCTTTGGGGTCTACGGGATCACCATTTGGGCCGTGCAAATGCTTTGGATCCCCGTGCTCGCCGCCGGCGTGATCAACGGTGTGGGTCACTATTACGGCTATCGGAACTACGAATGCGGTGATGCCGCCACCAACATCGTTCCCTGGGGCATTTTGATCGGTGGGGAAGAACTTCATAACAACCACCACACCTATCCGAACTCCGCGAAGCTGTCCCAAAAGTGGTATGAGTTCGATATAGGGTGGTTTTGGATTCGGCTGTTTCAGATCTTCGGGCTGGCCAAGCCCCGAAGCACGGGGCCGCAAACGGTCCGAGATCCGGCTAAGGCGGCCCTGGACTTCGACGCGGCTAGGGCCCTCGTCCACGATCGCTTCCGTGTTATGGAGCGCTTTGCCAAGCAGGTGGTGAGCCCCACGGTGGCCTCGGAAGGGGGCAGCGCAGGAAAGGCGCTTCGCCGCCTCATGGTTCGGGAAACGTCCCTTGTGTCGACCGAGGAGCAGGCACGCCTTGAGGCGCTGCTGGCTCAGCACCCCACGCTAAAGACGGTCTATGAGATGCGCCTTGCCCTGCAGCAGGTTTGGCAGCGCCGGGGAGAATCGAAGGAGGCCATGCTCGATGCGCTGAAGGACTGGGTCGCGCGGGCCGAAGCCTCCGGCATCGCTGCCCTTCGGGATTTTGCGGACGAGTTCAAGTCTTACGCCCTGCCGCGCGCCGCCTAGGGCGCGCGGGTTCTACATCCGCTGAACGACGGGAATGCCCAGGAGCTCAAGCCCCTGGCGCAGCGTTTCGCCGCAGCAGTGGGCAAGCGCGAGCCGCTGGTCTCGAAGACGTTCTTCCGGAGCGCCGAGTACCGGGCAATGCTCGTAGAAAGCGGTAAAGGCCGTCGCAACGTCATAAAGGTGCGCGCACAGTAGGTGTGGAAGGCCCTGGTCCCGCACCTGGGTGAGGACATCCTCGGTCCGGAGTAGGGTCAGCGCTAGGCTCCGTTCCTGCGAGGCCCCCAGGCTTAGCCCAGCGCTCAGGGCCTCCGGTGCTACCTGGGCCCGGGCAAACAGGCTCTGAATCCGGCTGTAGGCGTACTGAAGGTAGGGCGCCGTATTGCCATCGAAGCTGAGCATGGCGTCCCAGGAAAAGACATAGTCGTTATTCCGATGCTTGGACAGGTCGGCGTATTTCACCGCCCCGATGGCAATGGCCCGAGCGATCTCCGCGCGGGCGGGGGCGTCAAGGTCGGGGTTTTTCTCGGCGACGAGCACCTCGGCCCGGCGCTCTGCTTCATCGAGCAGATCGGCGAGCTTGACCACGTCCCCCGCGCGGGTGCGGAAGGGGCGGCCGTCTTCCCCGAGCATGGTGCCGAAGGGCATGTGCTCGAAGCTGCAGGCGCGGGTAATGAACCCTGCAGCTTCCGCTACGGCAAAGACCTGCTTGAAGTGAAGCCCCTGGCGCTTATCCACCAAATAAAGGGCCCGATCCGCCTCCAGGTCGTCGCAGCGATAGCGCACCGCCGCCAGGTCCGTGGTGGCGTAAAGGTAGCCCCCATCGGATTTCTGCACGATGAGGGGCAGGAGCGTATCGTCCTTGCCCTTAAATTCGTCGAGAAACACGCACTGGGCGCCATCACTTTCCGTTAACAGACCTTGCTCGCGAAGCGCGGCGATCACGCCAGGTAGGGCTTCGTTATAGGCGCTTTCGGCTTGGACGTGCTCTCGGGTGAGGGTTACCTGGAGGCGACCGTACAGGGCTTCGCAGTGGGAAAGGCTAACGTCGATGAAACGCTGCCAAGCAGCTCGGCATGCCGAGTCCCCCTGCTGGAGTTTCACCACCGTTTCTCGGCTCAGCGCCGCGAATGCGGAATCTTCGTCGAAGCGGGCCTTGGCTTTCCGGTAGAACACCTCGAGGTCTGAGAGTTCGGCCTCCGCGGCGGGGGCACTATCCCCCGTTTCAAGCGTATTGAGGTAGGCCAGCAACATGCCGAATTGCGTGCCCCAGTCGCCGACGTGGTTCTGCCGCAGCACCTCCCAGCCCGCGTGGGCAAAGCAGCGCGCCAGGGCATCGCCGATGATGGTGCTGCGAAGGTGTCCGACGTGCATTTCCTTCGCCAGATTTGGCGAGGAATAGTCGATGACCACCCGACCTGTCTCTCGGCTCGAGGCTTTCGGGTTGATGACCCGTGCGGTGAAGGTGCCAAGCTGTTCTTCGAGCACCGATTCTCGAAGGCGCAGGTTGATAAAGCCCGGGCCGGCGATGCTGGCTTCGCTGACGAGATCGTCTAGCTTAGCGTGGGCAAGCACGGCCTCCGCCAGCTCCCGCGGGGGGCGCTTGAGGCGCTTGGCCGCGCCCATGGCGCCATTCATCTGATAGTCGCCAAATTCTGGCTTCGTGCTCACGGTGAGAGCAACGGCGCTGCCCTCCGGAGCGCCGGCGGCGTGGAGCGCGGGCGCAAGGCGGGCTTCAAGCAAATCCTTCAGCACGGGGGGACCTGTCTCTGTCGCTCGGAGAGGCGCGCATCATAGCGGCGTCGGGGGCGTCCGTCAGCCGTCGGGCCGGGCGTGCCCCTGGAGCTTGCCGCTCTAGCGAGGCCCAAGAGTGCGCTGCGGGCAAGCGCCGCGGGCGGTCTTTTCGATGGTCACGGGGCTGCGAGGGACATCCCGCATGCCTTCCCTAACGGCGGTTTCCACTTCCCCGATGCGGTCTATCACCGCCATGCCGTTCGTGACTTCTCCAAAAACCGTATACCCAGGCCGATCGTCTTCCGCATCAAGGTGGGCGTTGTCCACGAGGTTAATGAAGAACTGGGAATCGGCGCTGTCAGGATCTCGCTGCCGTGCCATGGCTAGGGTGCCGCGCAGGTTCTTCGCGCCCCCTACCGATTCGTTGCGGACGGGGCCGAAGGGATCGCGGTAGTTGAGCGCGGCGTCGAAGCCTCCCGCTTGCACCATGAAATAGGGGATGACCCGGTGGAAGATGAGCCCCTCGTAGAAGCCGTAGTCGACGTAGCTCAGAAAGTTTTCCGTGGACGCCGGCGCCCGGTCAGGCCACAGGGTCACGGTAAAACGGCCGTAGTTGGTTTGGACACACACCTCAGGTTTTGCGCTGCCCAGCCCCAAGCCGTCCTCGGCGGCGGAGGCACTGGCGTTGAGTAGAAGGGCGAGAAGGGGGATGAGGACGCGCATGGGCAGCTCCGTAGGGCTAGGCAAGCAGAGTGGGTAGGGCGCTGAGCATGAACAGCACGGCCAGCACGAGCAAGAGGGCGCCAAAGGCGCGATCGACCCAGCTGCCATAGCGCTCAATGGCTTCGCGCAGGGCTGGGCGCCGGATGAGGCGCACGAATAAGAGCCAGACCATGGCCACTTCGATCCCGAGGACCAGCACACCCAGGAGCCGCTGCCCAAGGGTGGCCGTAGGAGGCAAAAGCTCAGTAAAGAGCGCCACCATCATGAGCAGAACCTTGGCGTTCAATAAGTTGCTGAGGAGCCCGGAAAGGAAAGCGAGAGGCAGGCCGGTTTTGGGGGCGTCAACGGCGCTGAGGCGGAGTGCCCCTTGGCTCTGCAACGCGTGGTAGGCGAGATAGCTGAGCCAGAGTGCCCCGAGTACGGTCATGGCGGCCAGGGCCTTAGGGTGCAGCTGGGTGAGGGCGGCAAGCCCTGTTAAGGCGAAGAGGCTGTGGGCTGAAATGCCCAGCACGATTCCTGCAACGCAGAGGTCGGCCTGCCGGGGCACCGGGCCGAGGGAAAAGCGTGTGAGCAGCACCATGTCGGGGCCGGGGCTCAGCATGGCCAAGAGGACAATCAGCACAAGGCTCAGCAGTTCAGGCATGGCGTGGAACCAAGAATGGGTTCAAAAAAAACGGGCCAGCGCCGGAGCGCTGACCCGTTGGGACGCGCTAGGCGTTTACATCACGCCGTAGGCAATCATGGCGCTGGCCACCTTGTTAAAGCCGGCGATGTTAGCACCCTTGAAATAGTCCACGTGCCCATCAGCGGCCGTACCGAAGGTCACCATTTGCTCGTGAATGCCGGCAATGATGCCCTTCAAGCGCTCGTCAACCTCTTCCCGGGTCCATTGGAGCCGGAGGCTGTTCTGGCTCATCTCGAGGCCTGAAACGCCTACCCCGCCCGCATTGGCCGCCTTCGAGGGCGCGTGCAGCAGTTCGCGCTTGGCCTGTATGGCGTGGATGGCCTCGGGCGTGCTGGGCATGTTGGCCCCTTCTGAAATCGCACGGCAGCCGTTCTTGATGAGGGCTTCGGCGTCCGCCAGCTCGATTTCGTTCTGCGTGGCGCAGGGGAAGGCCAGGTCGCAGGGGACGTTCCAGGGCCGCTGCCCTGCGTGGAAGGTGCCCCCAAACTCCTGAACGTATTCCTCAATGCGTCCGCGCCGGTTGTTCTTCAGATCCATGATCCACTGGAGCTTCTCTTGGGTGAAGCCTTCCGGATCATGGATAAAGCCACCGGAGTCGGAGAGGGTCACGACCTTGCCCCCGAGCTCTATGAGCTTTTCCGCGCAGAAGGTGGCCACGTTTCCGGAGCCGGAGACCACGCAAATTTTCCCTTCGATGCTTTCCCCGTGATGACGAAGCATGTTGTCCATCATGTACACCACGCCGTAGCCCGTCGCTTCCGTACGAATGCGGGAGCCGCCAAATTCGAGGGCCTTACCGGTCAGCACGCCTTCGAAGCGATTCATCAGGCGCTTGTACTGACCAAACATATAGCCGACTTCCCGGGCGCCCACGCCGATATCTCCCGCCGGCACGTCCGTGTCTGGGCCGATGTGGCGAGACAGTTCGGTCATGAAGGCCTGGCAGAAGCGCATGACTTCCGAGTCCGATTTGCCCTTGGGATTAAAGTCCGAGCCGCCCTTGCCGCCGCCCATGGGGAGGCCCGTAAGGCTGTTCTTAAAGACCTGCTCGAAGGCGAGGAACTTGAGGACGCTCTGCGTCACCGTGGGGTGGAAGCGAATGCCGCCTTTGTAGGGGCCGATGGCGTTGTTCTGCTGAACCCGGAAGCCTCGGTTGACGCGAATATTGCCGTTGTCGTCTTCCCATACCACCCGGAAGGTGACGATGCGGTCCGGTTCGGTCATCCGCTCAAGGATCATGAGGTCCTTGTAGACCTGCTTGTCGGCGATATAGGGAATGATGTCCATCGCCACTTCGTGCACTGCTTGGTGGAATTCCGGTTCCCCAGGGTTGCGACGCCGCACCCCTTCCATGAATTGTTCTAAATCGTCAGCTTGATGTGACATCGCCCCTCTCCCGTTATGTTGGCTCTATCTAGCAATGATAGGCATTAACATCAAAACGCAGGCGGGGAAAGAGTGCAACTCGTCCTAGGCGCTAGCGAGGGTGGCTCGGTAACGGGTCACGGCGCCATGGAACCCAAACAGAAGCGCATCGTTGACGAGGGCATGGCCAATGGAAACCTCCTTAAGCCCCGGGATGGTGCGAAGGGGGACGAGGTTGTCGAGGTCGAGATCGTGGCCGGCGTTCACCCCAAGGCCCAGTTCTTGGGCGGTCTCCGCGGCCGCGCGAAAGGTGGCGAGGCTCGCCTCCGTGGCGGCCCCCCAGCGGCGTCCGTCGGCCTTGAAAGCCTCCGCAAAGGGTTCGGTGTAGAGCTCAATGCGATCTGCGCCCGTTTCCGGCACCCGGGCAATAGCGTGGGGATTGGGGTCCATGAAGAGGCTGACCCGGGCCCCCAGGGCCTTAAAGCGAGCCACCAGGGGCTCCAGGGTAGTGAGATCGTCGTCCGTGAGGGCCCAGCCGTGGTCCGAGGTGAGCTGGCCGTCGCCGTCGGGAACTAGGGTTACCTGGGCAGGGCGGGATGCCACCACCAGGGCCTCAAGGCCGGGATAGCCATCGTCTCGAGGGGCTGCGATGGGATTGCCCTCAATGTTGAATTCGGCGCTCGGATAGGCATCCCGAAGCCAGGCGGCCAAGCGGGGTACGTCGTCTACCCGAATGTGGCGCTGGTCGGGCCGGGGGTGCACCGTGAGCCCAGAGGCCCCAGCCTCCATGGCCAGGCGCGCGAAGTCCAGGAGCTCCGGGCGGGCGGTGGCCCCGCGAGCGTTTCGGAGCAGGGCGATCTTATTTAAGTTGACGGATAGGGCGATCATAGGTCGCGGTTCTCCGGGGCCTTCAGGTAGCCCTTGCGTCCGAGGTAAATAAACATCAGCGCCATGTAAAGCAGGGTGAGCCCAAAGCCCCCGAAGAGCTTGTAGCTAACCCAGAAGGCTTCGCTAAAGTTGTAGGCCACCACCAGATTGAGCACGGCAGCTAGCGTAAAGGCCCCAGCCCAATACCAGCTGAGATTCCGCCACAGGGATTCGGGCAGGGACAGTTGGCTGCCCAGGAGCCTCGAGAGCATCGACTTTCGCCCAAAAAGGTTCCCCCGATGAGGACGAGGGCAAAGGCTCCATTGATGAGCGTAGGCTTCCACATGATGAAGATCGGATCCTGCAGGTAAACGGTCAGGCCCCCGAACCCGAATACGACGCCGCTTTGCGCCTTCATCTGCATGCCAAGCCTACCCACCAGCAGTTGATGGGCCATCGCGGCGACGAGCTGCGCGCCCATAAAGACCCAGGTCGCCGTAATCAGATCGCTCAACTTAAAGGCGATGAAGAAGGCGGCGACGGGCCCAAGATCGAAGAGGCTTTTCATGTCGGACCCGTTTTCCTTGAGGGGGGCGGCATTCGATCGTCATAATAGTCGATCGGTCGAGGCCTTGCCTCCGGCTAGCCCTGTTCTAAGGCGAAAGCTTATGGCGCAATTCTTTTCCATTCATCCCGAAAACCCCCAGGGCCGGTTAATTAAGCAGGCGGTGGAAATCGTCGCCCGCGGCGGCGTAGTGGCCTATCCCACGGACTCGGCCTACGCCCTGGCCTGTCGCTTGGAAAATAAAGATGGTTTAGAGCGTATCGTGCGCATCCGGGACATGGATCGGGACCATAACTTCACCCTGGTCTGCCCCGATCTTTCCGTGCTGGCCACCTATGCTCGGGTGGATAACACGGTATTTCGTGCGCTGAAGTCCCATACCCCCGGGCCTTTCACCTTCATCTTACCGGCTACCCGGGAGGTGCCTAAGCGGCTCATGCATCCTAAGCGACGCACCATCGGGCTGCGCGTGCCTTCGAACCCCATTGCCCAGGCCTTGCTAGCGGAGCTCGGCGAGCCCCTCATGTCTTGCAGCCTGGTGCTCCCGGGGCAGTCCGGACCCGAAACCGATCCCTGGAACATCCGGGAGCTCCTGGAGCACGCGGTGGATCTGGTGATTGATGGCGGCTTTTGCGGCCTCGAGCCCAGCACCGTGGTTGATTTCACCGGGGTCGAGCCGGCCCTGCTGCGACAGGGTCTGGGCGATGCGTCGGCCATCGTAGAGGGTCCGTAGGGCCGGCCGGCTTTGCTATCATGATGACGTTGGGCGCGCACGGCGCCCGCTTTACATAAGGGGTTTTGCCTTTGGCCACGGGGGATTGGGATCGTCGCGTGCTTTCCGGCATGCGGCCGACGGGTCGCTTACATCTTGGGCACTATCATGGCGTGCTAAAGAATTGGGTGCGTCTCCAGCACGAATATGAGTGCTTCTTCTTCGTCGCCGATTGGCATGCCCTCACCACGCACTACGAAAACCCCTATGACATCGAGCAAAACTCCTGGGATACGGTCATCGATTGGCTGGCGGCAGGGGTGAACCCTGGCTCCGCCACCATCTTCATTCAGTCTCGGGTGCCGGAGCACGCTGAACTTCACCTTTTGCTTTCCATGATTACCCCCCTGGGCTGGCTTGAGCGGGTGCCGAGCTACAAGGATCAGCAGACTAAACTTCGGGAAAAGGACCTGGCCACCTACGGGTTTCTGGGCTATCCGCTGCTACAGGCCGCGGACATCCTGATTTACCGCGCTGGGCAGGTGCCCGTGGGTGCCGATCAGGTCGCCCACGTGGAGCTCACCCGGGAAGTGGCGCGTCGCTTTAACTTCATCTACGGCCGGGAGCCGGGCTACGAAGAGGCGGCGGAAGCGGCAGTGAAGAAGATGAGCAAGAAGGCGCAGCGCCTTTACAACGATCTGCGCAAGGCCTACCTCGAGCGGGGCGATGAGGAGTCTCTGGAGCGCGCCCGGGCGCTGCTAGCGGAACAGCAGAATCTCTCCATTGGTGATCGCGAAAGGCTTTTTGGGTACCTCGAAGGCGGTGGCAAGCTGATCCTCCCCGAGCCCGACGCGCTGCTTACGGAAACGCCCAAGGTGCCCGGCCTTGACGGCGAGAAGATGTCGAAGAGCTACGGCAACACCATTAGCCTTCGCGAGGCGCCGGAGGAGGTGGAGCAGAAGATTCGCACCATGAAAACCGATCCGGCGCGGGTGCGGCGGAACGATCCCGGCGATCCAGCGAACTGCCCGGTCTGGGGTCTTCATGAGCTCTACTCCGATGACAGCACGAAGCGCTGGGTGGTGGACGGTTGTAAGCGCGCAGGCATTGGCTGCTTGGATTGTAAAAAGCCGCTCATCGATTCCATTCGGAGCGAACAAAGTGGCATGCGCGATCGGGCTCGGCGTTATGAGGAGCAACCTGAGCTGGTCAAGGCCATCCTCAATGAAGGGGTAGAGCACGCCCGGGACGTTGCCCGGGATACGCTTGAAGAAGTCCGGGCCGTCATAGGATTGACCCAGCGGTGAGCGAGGGGGAGGCCGGCAAGCGCCTCGAAACGCTTCGCGCGGCGGGGCAGGCTCAGGGGGAGTTTCCCTTTGCGATTGTCGAAGGGAAGACCGTCACCGAGCTTCCAAAGGACCTCTATATCCCTCCGGATGCCCTCGAGGTGTTTCTTGAGGCCTTCGAGGGCCCTTTGGATTTATTGCTATACCTCATTCGTCGGCAAAATCTCGACATCCTCGAAATTCGCGTGGCGGAGATCACGCAGCAGTACATGCAGTACGTGGAACTCATGCATGCCATGCAGTTTGAGCTGGCTGCGGAGTACCTGGTCATGGCGGCCATGCTGGCGGAGATTAAATCGCGCATGCTCCTGCCCCGACCCCAGCTCGATGAAGCGGAGGAGGGAGAAGATCCCCGCGCCGAGCTCATTCGTCGGCTTCAGGAATATGAGCGCTTTAAGCAGGCTGCGGAAGCCATTGACGCCCTGCCTCGAGTGGATCGGAACGTCTTCCCGGGGAGCGCCACCCCGCCGCCCATCGATCGTCAGCAGCCGCTTCCCGACGTTGAGCTGAAGGATCTCCTTTTGGCCTTTTCCGAGGTCCTGCGTCGGGCGGATATGTTCCAAAATCATAAGATTAGCTTTGAAGCCCTTTCCACCCGGGAACGCATGGGGGATGTGCTGAAGGCGCTCTCTGGGGGCACGAGCTTCGTGCCCTTCCAGGCCCTTTTCACCGCTGAGGAGGGGCGCCTCGGGGTAGTGGTGACCTTCCTCGCGATCATGGAGCTGATCAAAGAGTCGCTTATTGAAATTGTGCAAAGCGAGCCCTTTGCCCCCATCCACGTTCGGGCGCGGGCTCAGGGAAGCTAGGAGATTGCCATCGTGACGATGCCAAGTGCGCTGCTGGAAAATGTTGTGGAGGGAGCCCTGCTTGCCGCAGGCGAGCCCCTGTCCCTGGATCGCCTCCTGAATCTTTTCCAGATTGATGATGCGGTAGATAAGAGCCAGCTGCGGGCGGCCCTGACGGCCCTTGAGGCGCGCTATGAGCCCACGGGACTGATGCTGAAGGAGGTCGCCTCGGGCTGGCGTATTCAGGTGCGGGAGCAGCTTGCCCCCTGGGTGAGCCGCCTTTGGGATGAGCGCCCGGCGCGTTACACCCGGGCCCTTCTGGAAACCCTTGCGCTTATTGCTTATCAGCAACCCCTTACCCGGAGCGATATCGAACAGGTGCGAGGGGTCGCGGTTTCCTCAAACATCGTGAAGACCCTCCTTGAGCGAGACTGGATTCGCATCGTCGGACACCGCGATGTGCCCGGGCGTCCGGCGCTCTACGGTACGACCCGCACCTTCCTCGATTACTTCAACCTGAAGAGTCTCGACGCCCTGCCGCCCTTGGCGGAAATTCGTGACCTAGAGCAGCTATCTAAGTCCCTGGGGCTCCCCTTGGAGGAGAGCAACGAGGAGGCGGTGCCCGAGGCTGTCGCGCTAGAGGCCGTGCTGGGGATTGAGGATCCCGGAGCCTTCGAGCGAGAGGTAGGCGCGGCTGAGGATGCTGGCGATGCCGAGGAGACCCCTCGCTCGTGAGCGATTTGGGATCGGAAAAGCTGCAAAAGGTCCTGGCCCGAGCCGGGCTCGGATCCCGCCGGGAGCTGGAAACCTGGATTAGGGAGGGGAGGGTCCGGGTGAACGGCGAGCAAGCCGAGCTGGGGCGTCGGGTGGGTTCCCGGGATCGCATTGAGGTCGACGGCAAGCTGATCGGTCGGGTCGATGATCAGGCGCCGGCCATACGCGTGCTGCTCTACAACAAGCCCGTGGGGGAACTGTGCACCCGCAAGGATCCGGAGGGTCGCCCCACCTGCTTTGATCGCCTGCCGCGGCTGAAGAGCGGGCGCTGGGTTGCCGTGGGTCGCCTGGATTACAACACCAGTGGCCTCCTGCTGTTTACCACGGACGGCGCGTTAGCCCACGGATTGATGCACCCCTCACAGGAAATCGACCGGGAGTACGCGGTGCGGGTCCATGGTGATGTGGATGAGCTCGCGCTTGAACGGCTCCGTAAAGGCGTGATGCTTGAGGACGGGGAAGCTCGCTTCTCCGACGTCCAGTACTACGGCGGAGAAGGTACAAACCGGTGGTATCACGTGACCCTTATGGAGGGTCGCAATCGGGAAGTGCGGCGCCTGTGGGAATCCCAGAGCCTAGAAGTGAGCCGGCTGAAGCGCGTGCGCTTTGGGCCGCTGGTTCTGCCGTCGACGGTGCCCGCGGGGCGCTGGATGGAGCTGTTCCCCCAGGAAATCGAAGCCCTCTACCGCATGCTCAAGCTGCCCATTCCCACTATCGAGGGGAAGCGGGGGCGCTTGGGTAAATCAAAGGTGCTCGTACCCTATCCCGGACTGGTTTAGGCCCGAGCCCGGTCTCAGTTCAGGCCCAGCATGGCCCTGGCGTCGAGGGCTGCGCCATTGAGCGGGAAGTCCCGGGCGGCACCAAAGCACCACAGGTAAGCAGGAAGGAGGTCCTCGGGGGTCGGGAGGCTCATGGGGTCTTCCCCCGGAAAGGCCTGAGCCCGCATGTTGGTGCGCGTGCCGCCGGGGTTCATGGACGCGAAGCGCACCTTCGAAAGATTTTCACCCTCATCGGCGAAGAGCTGCATCACCGCTTCCGTGCCGGCCTTGCTGATGGCGTAGGCGCCCCAATAGGCCCGGGGCTTCCGCCCCACGCCGGAGCTTGTGAAGAGCACGAGGGGATCCGTGCCCTCTTCCAGCACGGGCAGGAATGCCTGGGTGAGAAGAAAGGCGCTTTCAAGGTTCACGGTCATCACCTGAGAGAACGCGGCGGGGTCGTACTGGCTCAGGGGAAGGCGGGGCCCCAGCAGGCTGGCATTGTGCAAAAGCCCATCGAGGCGCCCAAACTGATTGCCAATGGCGTGGGCCAGCTGCTGGGCATGGTCCGCGCGAAAGCCCTCAAGATCCGTGGGCTGAAGGGTCGGTTCGGGATGGCCTGCGCTAACGATTTCATCAAAGAGACTTTCTAACCGCTCAAGGTTGCGAGCCAGGGCGATGACCGTTGCGCCGTGGGCGGCGAAGCCCTTAGCCAGGGCGCGACCGATGCCTTCCGTGGCGCCCGTAATGGCGATGATGCGGCCGGCCAGCAGGTCCGGAGCGGGGGTAAAGGTGTTCAGCGTTGGATTCACAAGCGATCACCGAGTGAAGTGCATGAGGTAGTTCACATCGGCTCGGGCGTTCAGCCAGGCCTTGCGGCGAATAGGATCGTAGTGGAGCCCAGCGATGCTCTGGAGCCGCAGCCCCGCCTTGCGCCCGAGGCCCGCGAGCTCCGATGGGCGCAGGAACTTCTCGTATTCGTGGGTACCCCGGGGCAGCAAGTTCAGAACGTACTCCGCCCCCACGACTCCAAAGAGCCAGGACTTTAGGGATCGGTTTAGGGTGGATAAAAACAAGTGGCCGCCGGGCTTTAGGCGCTCAGCGCAGGCGGCGACCACCGCGCCCGGATCCGGGACATGCTCGAGCATTTCCAGGCAGGTGATCACGTCGAAGGGCCCTTCCTCTGCCCCGAGCCCTTCCACCGTGCTGTGGAGGTAGCGAATTTCGAGACCCCCATCGAGGGCGTGCAAGCGGGCCACGGTGAGGGGGCCCTCAGCGGCGTCCACCCCCGTGACCTCCGCGCCGTAGCGCGCCATGGCCTCGGAGACCAGTCCGCCGCCGCATCCCACGTCGAGAAGGCAGGCCCCCGCAAGGGGCGCGCGGTCGGCGATCCACTGGCAGCGAAGGGGATTAAGGTCGTGGAGGGGGCGGAAGTCCCCCTCCGGGTCCCACCAGCGGTGGGCCATGGCCTCAAATTTTGCCACTTCCTGAGGGTCGATGTTGTGCTGGGCCATCAGGCGGCTCCCATGCGGTGTTTCCAGCGTTCGGCGCGGCGAACGAGGTCCGCCTCATCGAGGGTGGTGAGGTTTCCATCCTTCAAGACCGGTTTGCCGGCAATCCAGCAGTGGCGCACGGCGCTATCGTTCAGGCTATAGGCCAGCTGGGCTTCGGGATGGTGAACCGGTTGAGCCTCAAGGCCCGCGAGGCTGATAGACACCATATCGGCGTCGAAGCCCGGGGCCAGCTGGCCCCGGCGCTCATCCATAGCCAGGGCTTCCGCCCCCCCGCGGGTGGCCATGCGGAGGGCCTGGTGCGCTGGCAGGGCGGTGGCATCCCCAGCCACAGCCTTAGCCAGGAGTGCGCCGACCTGCAGCTCCCGGAGCATGGAGAGGGCGTTATTCGACGCCGCGCCGTCCGTCCCCAGGGCCACCCGAAGGCCGGCCTTTAGGAAGCGCGCCACGGGGGCAAAGCCGCTCGCCAGCTTTAGGTTCGATTGCGGACAGTGCACTACGGAAACGTTGTAGCGCTGGAGCCGCTCGAGGTCACCGTCGCTGACCTGGGTGAGGTGCACGGCCTGCAGCCGCGGAGAAAGGAGCCCGTAGCGCTCGAGGCTCGCCGTGGGTCGTTCGCCGTGCGCTTTCACGGCGTCCTCGACTTCGGCGGCCGTTTCCTGCAGATGGATCTGCACCGGCAAATCGAGCTCCTCGGCCAGGGTGGCGATGCGAATCATGTGTTCCGGCGCGAGGGCGTAGGTGGAGTGGGGGCCAAAAGCTATCTGGATCTGGTCGCTGTCCCGGTATTCGTCCCGCAGGGCCAAGGTTTTTCCCAGCCCTTCCTCCGCGCCGCTCGCCCAGGCCGTGGGGAATTGGATGAGGGGCAGCACAGCTGGGCGCGAAGGCCGGCCTTAAGGGCCACGGAGGCGGCCACCTCAGGGAAGAAGTACATGTCGCTAAAGGTGGTAGTGCCGCCCCGAAGCATCTCGGCGGCGGCGAGGGCCGTACCATCGGCGACAAATTCCGGATCCACAAAGCGCCCTTCTAAGGGCCAGATGCGCTCTTCGAGCCAGGGGCCGAGGGCCATGTCATCGGCGAAGCCCCGAAAGAGGCTCATGGCAGCGTGGCCATGGGCGTTAATAAAGCCCGGGAGGAGGGCCTGGCTGGGCAGAGCCTGGCGCGTGGCTTGGGGCCAGCGGGCGGTGACGGCATCCTGGGGACCCACGGCGGCGATGCGATCGCCGGCGAGTGCGACCGCCCAGCCCTCCTGGCAAAAGGGGCCCTCATCGGTCATGGGGAGCACCCATTCGGGGCAGAGGACGGTGGTCACGGGAGCGGGGGTCCCTTCCGGGCCGGTCATGGCGTGTTTCCTTTCTCAAGGCGCCGAAGTATAGCGCAAAGTGCGGTTTCTTCGCCCGCCAGGACAAGCACTTAGACGACTTTTCGGGGGCCGCTCGGGAGGCGCTTATGGTATGCTTTGCCCTGGCTTTGGGCCGCTCTTAAAAAGGGCCTCTGGGGTCTTCAAGAAATCCTAAGCGAGTATTGAATGTCAGAGCTTGGCAAGGAAGTTTTACCCGTCAATATCGAGGACGAGCTGCGCCAGTCCTACCTCGACTACGCCATGAGTGTCATTGTTGGTCGGGCTTTGCCCGACGTCCGGGACGGGCTGAAACCGGTGCACCGCCGGGTGCTTTTCGCCATGAGCGAACTGAACAACACCTATAACCGCCCCTACATGAAATCGGCGCGGGTGGTGGGCGAGGTCATCGGTAAATACCACCCTCACGGGGATTCCGCGGTATACGACACCATCGTGCGCATGGCCCAGGATTTCTCCATGCGCTACCTCCTGGTGGACGGGCAGGGGAACTTCGGTTCCGTGGACGGGGATCCCCCGGCGGCCATGCGTTATACGGAAGTGCGCATGTCGAAGATGGCCGATCCGCTCCTTGCGGATCTGGACAAGGAAACGGTGGATTTCGTCGCCAACTATGACGAAACGCTTCACATGCCCGCCGTGCTCCCTACCCGCGTGCCCCATCTCTTGGTAAACGGCTCCTCCGGCATTGCCGTGGGCATGGCGACGAACATTCCGCCCCATAACCTGACGGAAGTGGTCAACGCCTGCATCGCGCTCATCGATGATGACAGCCTGTCCATCGACGATCTCATGAACATTGTCACGGGCCCGGACTTCCCCACGGCGGGCATCATTAATGGCCGCGCAGGCATTGTGCAGGCCTATAAGACCGGTCGCGGTCGCATCTACGTGCGGGCCCGGGCGGAAGTGCTCGTGGATGAGAAAGCGAACCGGGAAACGATCCTCATCACCGAGCTGCCCTACATGCTGAACAAGGCGCGGCTCATCGAGAAGATCGCCGAGCTGGTGAAGGAAAAGCGCATCGAGGGCATCAGCGAGCTCCGGGATGAATCGGACAAGGACGGCCTTCGCGTGGTGATTGAGCTGCGCCGGGGTGAGTCCGGGGAAGTGGTGCTGAACAACCTCTACGCCCAAACCCAACTTCAGTCGGTCTTTGGGATTAACTGCGTGGCCCTCGTCGATGGCGAGCCGAAGATCCTCAACCTGAAGGAAATGCTCGAGGCCTTCCTTCGCCACCGCCGGGAGGTCGTCACTCGACGCACCATTTACCTGCTTCGAAAAGCTCGAGAGCGGGGCCACATTCTGGAAGGACAGGCCGTTGCGCTGTCGAACATCGATGAAGTCATCGCGCTGATTAAGGCGTCTCCCACGCCTGCGGATGCGCGGGAAGCGCTTTGCGGCCGGGGCTGGGCCTCCGACACCGTGGGTCGCTTGCTCTCTCGAACCGGCGCCGAAGCCTGCCGCCCCGATGACCTCGAGCCTCACTATGGGTTCCGTGACGGTCAGTACTGGCTGTCTCCGCAGCAGGCCCAGGCCATTCTCGATCTCCGCCTGAACCGCCTCACCAGCATGGAGCAGGACAAGCTCATCGAAGAATACGAAGGGCTGTTAGAAGAGATTGCCGGCTACCTCGAGATCCTCCGGGAGCGGGCCCGTCTGCTTGCCGTGATTCGGGAAGAGCTCGTGGCGATTCTCGAGCAGTATGGCGACGAGCGGCGCACGGAAATTCGCGGCAGCTTCGAAGACCTCACCTACGAAGACCTCATCGAAGAAGAGGATATGGTGGTGACGGTCTCGAACCGGGGTTATGCCAAGGCTCAGCCCCTTACGAGCTATGAGGCCCAGCGCCGGGGCGGTCGCGGGAAGGCCGCCACCTCCGTGAACGAAGAGGATTTCGTCGAGCACCTGCTGGTGGCGAATTCCCACGACACCATTTTGTGTTTTACCAACCGGGGCAAGGTGTACTGGCTGAAGGTGTATCAGTTCCCCCAGGGCTCCCGCACCTCCCGGGGCCGCCCGGTGGTGAACATTCTCCCCCTGGCGGAAAACGAACGCATTACCACGCTCCTGCCGGTGAGGGAGAACGAAGACCAGGGCTTCATCTTCATGGCCACGGCCAATGGCACGGTGAAGAAGACGCCCATCGATCAATTTTCTCGGCCCCGGTCCGTGGGCCTCATCGCCATCGACCTTGAGGAGGACAACCACCTCGTGCGCGCGGTCTACACCGACGGCACGCGGGACGTCATGCTTCTCACTTCCTCGGGCAAGGCCGTGCGCTTTAAGGAATCGGACGTGCGGGCCATGGGACGGACGGCGCGGGGCGTGCGCGGGGCGAAGCTCGGCAACGGCCATCGCATCATCGCCTGCATTGTCCCCGATCCCGGCACCATGATTCTCACGGCTAGCGCTCACGGCTATGGCAAGCGCTCCCAAGTTGAAGACTTCCCCCTGCGGGGCCGGGGCGGGCAGGGCGTCATCGCCATGCAAACCTCGGAGCGCAACGGCGACGTGGTGGGCGCCGTACAGGTGGGTGAGAGCGATGAAATCATGCTGATTTCTAACCAGGGCACGCTGGTGCGGACCCGAGCGGAGGAGATCTCCGTGCTCGGTCGCAACACGCAGGGGGTCCGCCTGATCAACCTTCGCGACGGCGAGCAGCTTGTGGGCCTTGAGCGCATTGTCGAAACGGAAGAGGAAGACTCTGATCACCAAGAGGAATCTGAAGAGTGAAGCGCGCCTTTAACTTTTCCGCTGGCCCTGCCGCACTGCCCACTGCTGTGCTTGAGCGAGCGCAGCGAGAACTCCTGGATTTCCAAGGGACGGGGATGTCCATCATGGAGGTCAGCCACCGGGGTTCCACCTTCCTCGCCGTAGCCGAAGCGGCGGAGGCGCGGCTGCGCTCCCTCGCCGGTATCTCGGACGAGTACGCCGTGCTTTTCCTTCAGGGCGGGGCCACCATGCAGTTTTCTGCCGTGCCCCTCAATCTCTCCGCCCCGGGGCAGACCGTGGCTTACGTGAACACTGGGGCTTGGTCAAAAAAGGCCATTAAGGAAGCGGGGCGCTACGCCAATGTTGTGGTGTCGGCGAGCAGCGAAGGTGAGAACTTCACCACGATTCCCGAGCGCGATAGCTGGAACGTCCCGTCCGATGCGGCCTACTTGCACGTGTGCACCAACGAGACCATCGGCGGAGTGGAGTTTCCTGCGGCCCCCGATGCCGGGGGCGTGCCCCTGGTAGGGGATTTCTCCTCGACTATCCTGTCGCGGCCCTTCGATGTGAACGCCTGGGATGTGATTTACGCCGGGGCCCAAAAAAACGTCGGGCCCGCGGGGCTAACGCTGGTGATCGTAAAGCGGGAGCTCCTCGATCGCGCGCGCAGCGATATTCCTGCCCTGCTGGCTTGGAAAGGCTTCGCTGACGAAGACTCCATGCTCAATACGCCGCCAACCTTTTCCTGGTACCTCGCCGGGCTTGTGTTTGAGTGGATCGAGCAGGAGGGCGGCCTTGAGGTAATGGCCGAGCGCAATGAGCGCAAGGCGAATACCCTCTATGCGGCCATCGACGCCTCGGATTTTTATACCGCCCCGGTGGCCGAGGCCTATCGGTCCTGGATGAACGTGCCCTTCACCTTGCCCGATCCCAGCCTCGATAAGCCCTTCCTGGCCGGCGCCGAAGCCGCGGGGCTGATGAACCTTAAGGGGCATCGGAGCGTGGGGGGTATGCGAGCCAGCCTCTACAACGCGGTAGGCCAGGATGCAGTGGATGCGCTGGTGGCCTTCATGGCTGATTTTGAAGCGAGCCATGGCTAGGGACGGGGCCTCTCAAGAGGCGGATGCCCTCGCGGCCCTTCGCGCGGAAATCGACCGCCTCGATAGCGAGCTCCTTGAACGTTTCAATGCCCGAGCCCGGGCCGCAGAAGCCGTAGCTGAGGTGAAGCGCCGCTTTGCCGATCTTGGCACCCAGGATGCTTTGGCTTTTTACCGCCCCGAGCGAGAAGCGGCAGTGCTCGCTCGGCTTCAGGCGGCGAACCCCGGCCCCCTCTCGAATGACGTGATTGCGGGCCTTTTCCGGGAAGTGATGTCGGCTTGCCTGGCTCTAGAAGCCCCCCAGCGGGTGGCCTACCTGGGCCCAGAGGGAACCTTTACGGAGCAGGCCGCGGAGCGGCACTTCGGTACCTTTGCGGACTTCCGCCCGGCGCCCTCTATTACGGAGGTATTCCGCGCGGTTGAGGCGGGGCAAGCGGACTTCGGCGTGGTCCCCGTGGAGAACTCTACGGAAGGCGTGGTGAATCAGTCCCTCGACGCGCTGCTCGCCACGCCTCTGACCATTGTGGGCGAGCTCGAACTGCCCATTCACCAGCACTTTTTGCTTCACCCCGAGGCCTCCCTAGAGGGGTTGACCGCGGTGTGGTCCCATCCCCAATCCCTCGCCCAGTGCCGAGGGTGGCTCGACCGGCACTGGCCCGAGCTCACTCGCGTACCTGCGGCCAGCAATGGTGAGGCAGCCGCGCAGGTGGCGAAGAACCCGCAGCTGGCAGCCCTTGCCGGCGATCCCGCACAGAAACGCTATGGCCTCCGCGCCGAAGCGCGCTGCGTGGAAGATGCCCCGGACAACTGCACCCGCTTCTTCGTGCTGGGGCGTCAAGCCGTGGCGCCCTCCGGAGACGATCGCACCTCGCTGGTGGTGACCACGAAAAACGAGCCTGGCGCCCTCCTGCGGGCCCTAGAGCCGTTCGGTGCCGCGGAGGTGAATCTGCTCCGCGTGGAGTCCCGGCCTGCTCGGCTCGGCCAATGGACCTACGCCTTTTTTGTGGATTTGGAGGGGCACCGGGAGGATGAAGCGGTGCGGGGGGCGCTTGGCGCCGTGGAAGCGCTCGCCTTAGATTTGCGCGTGCTCGGCTCCTATCCCCGGCCCCAGCGCTAGCGGCGATAACGATTACGCTCACCTATTTCACGGGTACCACAAGGACAGCACACAGCATGGCAGCACAGGCACTCGACCTCCTTCTTCAGCAGGCGCGCCCGGAAATTCGGGCCATGCATCCCTACGAGCCGGGGAAGCCGGTGGAAACCCTGGAGCGGGAGCTTGGCATTCGGGAAGCCATTAAGCTGGCGAGTAACGAGAACCCCCGCGGCCCCGGGGCAAGCGTTCGCGAGGCCTTGGCTCGCGAGGCCGCCGATTTATCCCGCTATCCCGATGGCAGCGCCCACGCGTTCCGGGAGAAGCTGGCGGCGCAGCAGGGCCTCCACCCAGATCAGATCCTTCTTGGCAACGGCTCGAACGATGTGCTTGAGCTCATTGCTCGGGTGTTCCTAGCCCCGGGTAGGAAGGGGGTGATCGATCAGTACGCTTTCGTCGTTTATCCCCTGGCCATTGCCGGGGCCGGGGGCACGGTTTGCGCCGTTCCCTCGAAGGCTTACGGCCACGACCTTCCGGCCATGGCCGCCGCCGTAGACGACAGCACGCAGCTCGTGTTCATCGCGAATCCAAACAATCCTACGGGGACCGTAGCCTCCCTCACGGAGATCGAAGGCCTGCTTCAGGCCGTGCCGTCTAGGGTGCTCGTGGTGGTAGATGAAGCCTACTGCGAATATCAGCATCGCTCGGCGTCGGGGACGGCCCTGTCCCTGTTGCCCCGCTATCCGAATTTGGTCGTAACCCGAACTTTTTCGAAGATCTATGGCCTTGCGGCGCTCCGCCTCGGCTACGCCGCGGCGGCGCCGGAGATCGTCAGCCTTCTTAATCGCCTTCGCCAGCCCTTCAACGTGAACAGCCTGGCCCTCGCCGGGGGCCTGGCGGCCCTCGATGATCATGACTACGTGGAAGAAAGTCGTCGTCTCAATGCGGAAGGGCTCCAGACCCTGGAAAGGGCTATGGCTGAGCGGGCCATCCCTTTTATTCCGAGTGCGGGAAACTTCCTGACCGTCGAAGTGGGGGCGGCCAAGGCGTATTACGATGCGCTTCTGCGGGAGGGCGTTATCGTGCGCCCCGTGGGGGGTTACGGCCTTACCCAGCACCTGCGGGTGAGCGTGGGTATGCCGGAGGAGATGGCCCGCTTCCTCGCGAGCTTTGATCGCGTTCACGCGCAGCTGGCGGCCTAGGGTTTGCTGCGCGTCACCATCCTTGGCACCGGGCTCATTGGCGGCTCCATAGCCCAAGGGCTCCGGGCAGCGGGCGGATGGACGCTGCACGGGGTGGAC
This sequence comes from Candidatus Salivita marina, assembly GCA_038144425.1. Lineage (GTDB taxonomy): Bacteria > Pseudomonadota > Gammaproteobacteria > Pseudomonadales > Azotimanducaceae > Salivita > Salivita marina. The sequence goes on from JAYQNS010000002.1 coordinate 674,060, forward strand.
ACGGCGGCCCCGGCGCGCGCAGCGGCGAAGGCCTCCGGGGTCTTCCATGCCCTTACCATGCCTGAAACCTTTGGTGCGGAGGATGTGATCGTCCTTGCGATGCCGACCGCCGCGGCAGCGGCGGTGCTCCCGACCCTAGCGCCCGCCCTGGCAGCGGGGGCCACGGTTACGGACGTGGCGAGCGTCAAAGGGCCCCTCGCCGAGGCCTTGGACGCGCTGCCGCCGGTTCTTCAGCGCCAGGTGGTACTGGGTCACCCAATTGCGGGGTCCGAGCGCAGCGGTATGGCGGCGAGCGATGGCACCCTGTTCGAGGGACGGCGCGTGGTGCTGACGCCGTTGGCAGGCACAGCCCCGGACGCCCTGGCAAAGGTAGAACAAATATGGGCTGCCCTCGGCGCCGAGATCGAAACCCTCTCCGTGGAGGTGCACGACGCGGTGCTGGCCCGCACGAGCCATTTGCCTCACCTGCTGGCCTTTGCCCTGGTGGACGCGCTCGGCGCCGATCCCCAGCGGGACGCCATTTTCCGCCTGGTGGCTGGGGGCTTTCGGGACTTCACCCGGATTGCGGGCTCCGACCCCACCATGTGGTCCCAGATTTTTACCACAAATGGGCCGGCCCTCCTGGAGGCCTTGGATCGCTTCGAGGCGACCCTAAGGACCTTTCGCGGGGCCATTGCGGCGGAAGATGGGGCGGCGCTTTTCGAGGCCATTGCCCGGGCTCGCGCGACCCGCGATGACGCCTTATCGGAAAGCTTTGGAGAGCCCCCGTGAGTTCCCCGAAGGCACCGGTGATCACTGTCGATGGGCCCAGTGGCGCGGGCAAAGGCACGCTCTGCGAAGCCTTAGCAAAGCGCCTTGGCTGGCATTTTCTCGATTCCGGCGCGCTCTATCGGGTGCTGGCTCTTGATGGACAGCAGGTTGGGGTGGCGCTAGATGATGCGGAAGCCTTGGCGGCGCGCGCCCGGTCCCTGGCTTTGCGCTTCGCTCCTGGGGGCGGGGTATGGCTTGGGGATCAGGATGTGTCCCTTGCTATTCGCAGCGATGCGGCGGGGCAGGCCGCGTCCCAGGTGGCGGCCCTGCCGCCGGTGCGCGAAGCGCTGTTGGTACGGCAGCGAGATTTCGCTCAGGCGCCGGGCCTTGTGGCCGACGGGCGGGACATGGGTACGGTGGTTTTTCCCGCGGCGCCGCTTAAGATTTTTCTCTCCGCCAGTGCCCCGGCTCGGGCCGAGCGACGCTATAAGCAGTTGAAAGAAAAGGGCTTAGATGCTAACCTCCGCGCCCTTTTGGAGAGTATCCAGGCCCGGGATGAGCGCGATCAGGCGCGCTCTGCCTCCCCGCTGCGCCCGGCGGATGATGCGCTGGTGATTGATTCCACCGCGCTCGCCATTGACGACGTCTTCGGCGCCGTCTGGCGCGCCGCCCTTCAGCGGGGCCTGTGCGCCGAAGGCTAAATCCAAGGAAATAGGCCGGCTACTGCCGGCATTTGGGCCTAGCCCGCCGTGACCGATCCCAGCCGAGTCACGGGTTAGGCAATTTGAGCAGACAGCACCAGGCTGGAGGTGCTGAGGGCGCAAGCCCGATTTAATGAGGTTTTTACCTAATGAGCGAAAGCTTCGCGGAACTATTTGAGGAAAGCCTAAAGGCCGTCGAAATGGAGCCCGGTGCCATTGTCACGGGGACCATTGTCGACATCGATGAAGATTGGGTGACGGTCCACGCGGGCCTGAAGTCCGAGGGGGTGATCCCCCGGTCCCAGTTCGTCGACGAGAAAGGAAACTTCGAACTGTCCATCGGCGACCAGGTTAAGGTGGCCATGGAAGCCGTGGACGATGGCTTTGGGGAAACCCGCCTGTCCCGGGAGAAGGCCCGTCGCGCCGAAGTGTGGATGGTGCTGGAAGAGGCCTTCGAAGGTGCTAAGAAGATTCCAGGCTTCCTCCAGGGCAAGGTTAAGGGCGGTTTCACCGTCGACATCGACGGCATCCGGGCCTTCCTCCCCGGCTCCCTGGTGGACATGCGCCCCGTGCGCGAAGTGGCCCACCTTGAGGGCAAGGAACTTGAATTCAAGGTCATCAAGCTCGACCAGCGCCGCAACAATGTGGTGGTGTCGCGTCGCGCCGTGCTCGAGGAAGAGAATTCCGTCGAGCGGGAAGCGCTGCTGACCTCCCTCGCCGAGGGTATGGACCTCAAGGGAATCGTCAAGAACCTCACGGATTACGGTGCTTTCGTGGATCTCGGCGGCGTCGACGGCCTGCTTCACATCACCGATATGGCTTGGCGTCGCATCAAGCACCCGAGCGAAATCGTCAATGTTGGCGATGAAATCCGCGTCCGCGTACTCAAATTTGACCGGGATCGTCAGCGCGTATCCCTGGGCCTCAAGCAGCTTGGGGAAGATCCCTGGGTGGAGATCAAAGCCCGCTACCCGGAAAACCACATTGTGGAAGGGAAGGTCACGAACCTCACGGACTACGGTTGCTTCGTGGAGATCGAAGAGGGCGTGGAAGGCCTTGTGCACGTTTCCGAGATGGACTGGACCAACAAGAACATCCATCCCTCGAAGATCGTGCAGGTGGGTGATGACGTGAAGGTAATGATCCTCGACATCGACGAAGATCGCCGCCGCATCTCCCTGGGCATCAAGCAAACCCAGATGAACCCTTGGGAGCAGTTTTCCTCCGGCTTCGGCAAGGGCGACAAGATCACCGGGACCATCAAGTCCATCACGGACTTCGGGATCTTCATCGGCCTCGACGGTGGCATCGACGGTCTTGTGCACCTCTCCGATATCTCCTGGAACGACACTGGCGAGCAAGCCGTGCGCGACTACCAGAAGGGTCAGGAAGTCACTACCGTGGTGCTGGCCATCGATCCTGAGCGGGAGCGCATCTCCCTGGGCATCAAGCAGCTTGAGGACGACCCCTTCAACGACTACGTGGCGGTTAATGACCGCGGTACGATCGTCACCGGCACGGTGGTGGAAGTCACGGAGAAGGACGCCATCATCAAGCTGGCCGAGGAAGTGGAAGGGGTGCTTCGCGCCTCCGAGCTTTCCCAGGAACGGGTGGAAGATGCTCGGACCGTGCTCAAGGCCGGCGACGAGGTTGAGGTGAAAATCACCGCCGTCGATCGAAAGAACCGCACCTTGAATCTGTCCGTGAAGGCCAAGGACATTGAGGATGAGCGGGAAGCGATGCGGGAGCACAAGGAGCGCGAACAGGATAGCGCTGCCGCAACCACCATTGGCGACCTGATCCGCAAGGAAATGGATCAGAAGAGCGACTAAGGCCCGGCTGTGGCGCCACGCGCCCGTCCGGGCGCGTGGCCTCGCCGTTGAGCCCTCTGGAAGCCTATGCTAGCTTCCTCTAAGCAGTTGATTTTCGTAATGATGAGCGAAAACCGGGGTCCCCCGGTCCGCTACTGGGGTGAGGGGCATGACCAAGTCGGAGTTGATCGAGCGCATCGTGGCGCGGCAAAGCCAGCTGTCCAGCAAGGATGTGGAGCTCGCCGTGAAGACCATGATCGAGCAAATGGCGCAAACCCTGGCTCAGGGTGAGCGGATCGAAATTCGCGGGTTCGGCAGCTTCTCCCTTCACTATCGCGCTCCGCGGGTAGGACGTAACCCGAAGACCGGGGAAGCGGTGGGCCTCAGCGGAAAGCATGTGCCGCACTTCAAGCCCGGGAAGGAACTTCGAGATCGGGTGAACGCTAGCCTCCTTACCCACCCCGAGCCGGCAGCGGAAGCCTAATGCTGAGGGCCCTATCGGTCCTCACCTATGGGGGCATGGCCCTGCTTCTATTGCTTCTAGGCGTACTTCTGGGGATGGATAACTCGGAGGACGTCTCCCTGACGGTTCTCACCTGGGTTAGTCCGCCCGCACCCCTTTTTCTCTGGCTTTGCCTAGTTTTTCTAGCGGGCCTCCTCCTTGGCTATGCCGTTGCGGGGGTGGGGATCCTGCGCGCGCGCTTGGCGCTTCGTAAGCTCGCCCGCAGCCTGCCTAGCGATCGCGTGACGTCCTAACTCAAAGCCCGCTGGGCTCCGTCTCACATTCCTTTCCGCGCCGCCTTACCGTTGCCTCTGATTCTGTCTCTCTCGTCCGAATCCGCTTTCGGGAAATCCTAGCGCTCCGCCTCCCGGGGCGTCTTTAGAGGATGAGGAGCACTCTTATGCGTACTGCACACCCTGCGGGCCCTGCGCTCGCGCGAGCCCTACTGCTGGGCATGCTTGCCTTTCCCCTGGTCCTGTCTGCGCAGGCAGCAGAGCCGGCGCCCCCAGCAGAGGTGGAGAAGGTGGATATCAATACGGCGGATGAGGCGGCGCTGGCCGCAGCGCTGAAGGGCGTGGGGCTGAGGAAGGCCGCGGCCATCATCGAATACCGAAAGCAGCATGGGGGCTTTCGCACCATCGATGAGCTCGCCAATGTTCGGGGTATAGGCCTTAATATGATCGATCAAAACATTGAGCGGCTTACTCTAAGCCAACCCTAGAGAAACGATCCTAGGGGACTCATACGCTACCGGGGCCGTTAAGGCCCCGGTATTTCTTACTGATTCTAGCTCCGGTTTATTTTTCTTTTAATATTGGTCAGAGGGGCGATAAAGCGATTGCCTTCCTACTCTTTACTTGCATCACTATTTAAAAAATAAGTCTCAAAGAATGTTATTTTTGAAATAAACAGCGCTAGGGTATTTGCAATATAAAAGTGTTGGAGTATAAATAGCCTTATTCCAACAAAGAGAGGGAATTTGCGTGACAAGTCTTGCACAACTTCAGAAGAAGCAGGAAGAACTCGAGCGTTTACAGCGTGATATCGAGCGCATGAAGGCTAGCGAAGAAGTTCAAAAGGAAATGGCCTTTATCGAGGACTTAAATCAGCTTTTAGCGAAGTACAATAAAACCCTTGCGGACTTGGCGCCCATGGTGCCGGCGAAGGCCGGTAGCGCGGCACCGGCGGCGGGTCGCCGTCAACGTAAGCTTAAGGTTTATGTGAATCCCACCACGGGGGAAAAGATCGAGACCCGCGGCGGTAATCACAAGGTGTTAAAGGCCTGGAAAGCGCAGCACGGTAACGATGCCGTGGAAGGGTGGCTTCAGTAAGTTTTACGTGCCTTAACGGCCCCTAGGGGTCAAATACAAAACCCGGCCTTACGCGCCGGGTTTTTTATGCTGGGCTAAAACTGATTAATTGACTGACGGTTAAGCATTACGAATGCTGCGCAGGGCAAGGGAGCGGGCGCGTGCGCCATAGGGTAGGCTTGGGGCGTTTTAAGAAACTCGGAAAGCGCCATGGCTCTGAAGTCTCCGACGCCTTACCACACCCTTGGGTCCCTCGCCCCCGTTGGCGATGTGCAATTGAATTACGTTCTCGAGGGGGATCCGCATAAGCCCCTGCTTGCGCTAATCCCCATGGCGCGCCACAACCTCACCATGTGGGAGCGGCTCATGCCCGATCTGCTCAGTCAGTTCCGGGTGCTGCGTTTTGATATTCGGGGCATGGGGCGGAGCACTGGGGGCGCGCCAGCGGGCTATTGCTTCGAACAGTACGCCGATGATCTCGCGGGACTTCTAAGCCACTGTGAGCTGGGCTCGGCGATTGTCATGGGGGTGGCCTATGGGGCGCGGACGGCCGCTGCCTTTGCCCTACGCCATCCTGGGCGCTTAGCCGGTCTCGCGCTGTTCGATGTCTCTCTTACCCCGCCGGTGGATCAGAAGCGCCAGGGCGTGCTGGGGGAGGCTGCGCGCGCCGCCCTCGAGGCCGCGGGGCAAAGCCCGGCGCCGGCGGAGCGCTACTGGCGCTTTTACGAGGATCGAGCGAGTGCGGATGCCACGCACCGGGCCCACGAGGGGGCACCGGATCTCACCGAACCCCTAGGAGCGGTGCAGGCGCCGACGCTTGTGGCCTGCGGGGCCTATGATGAGAATTTAAAGGAAGCCCAGCGCATTGCGGCCTGGGTGCCTCCGGCGCGCTTCCACCTCATGCCCATGACCGGGCATGGCTCTCCCGTGTATCGGCCAGCCTACGTCGCGGCCCTGCTGGCGGCGCACTTTGGACGGCCTGCCCACTAGTTCCACCAGGCCCGGTCGCTGTGGGACCGAAGGTCCAGCTCGAAGGTCCAGGTGGAGCGGGGCTGGCGGGCCAGCTGAAGGTAGGTTTCGGCCACGGCTTCAGGGCTAATCAGGCCCCCAGCCTCTCCGCCCTTGGCCTCCCGAAGGGCGGCGAAGCGTTCCGGCCCAAGCATCTTCCCCAACGTGTCCGGCGCATCGACAGCCCCGTCCACCACCACGTGGGCCACGTGAACGCCCTTGGCCGCATATTCCGCGCTAAGGCTCTGGCAGAGTAGGCGCCGCGCGCCCATGGCTGCAGCGTGGGCGTGCTGGCCCGGATTGCCGCGGAGCGCCGCCGTGGAGGCGGTCACCAGTAGGTTACCCCGCCCTCGGGCGGCCATGGCGGGGAGGACGGCGTGGGCCGTCCGATAGAGGGATAGGGTGGCCATGCGCCACACGCGCTCGAAAGTTTTGGGTGAGGTGTCAAGGAGCGCGCGATCGCCGATCTGGCCTCCCAGATTGAAGAGCACCGTATCGATGGGGCCAACGGAAGCCTCCGTTTCCTCAATCACCGCTTCGAGATCCTCCGGGGCGGTCGCATCTAGAAGCCGCCCCTGGGCCCAGCCCCCGGCCTCTTGAATCTCCTCGACGGCGGCGTCGAGGCCCGCCTGGTCTGTTCTTCGGCACAGCACGGTTCGATAGCCTTCGGCTGCGAAGCGCTTCCCCGGGGTGGCGCCGATGCCGGCGCCGGCGCCGAGGACCAGAATGACGGGCGGCTCTGCGGTAGAGTTCATGCTGTGCTCCCTAGGGCTGTCGCGCTGTTGGATGACAGCGTTGGGAGAAGCATACGGGTTTTTACGGGAGGAGGGTGCCATGCCACGGCTAAAGCAAGCAGGGCGGGAGACGGGGAATCCCTATGCCAATCAAATCTTCGATCTGCTGTTCGGAGATCGGGACCCCTTAACGGCGCCGGGAACGGCCACGGGCACGCCGGGAAACTGGTGGACCGTTTTTAACATCGTCCCCGACGCCTTTGCCCACACCACAGACGGCTTTCGCTTCTACCGGGATCCCAAGCGCGTCATCGATGCCAAGCTTCGGGAGCTCGGGCAGCTCCGCGCGGGTTACCTCGTGGGCTCGCAGTTTGTTTACTCCCAGCATTGCAAGGCGGCCCGGGAGGTGGGGCTCACGGAGGCGCAGATCCAAGGGTGCCGACACTGGTCCGTGGCCGACTGCTACAGCCCCGTGGAACGGGCCGCGCTGGCTTACACCGATGCCCTGGTGCTTGAGCGGGGCCGGGTGGACAACGGGATTTTCGAAGTCCTTCAGGCGCATCTGTCCGATGAGGAAATCCTCGAGTTCACCTACATCACCTGTACCTACATGATGCACGCCATCATGAGCCGGGCCTTGCGCCTTGAGTATGATGATGTGGAAGATCCGGTGGTAGAGATTGCCGCCCCGGGGGATGCCGCCCAGGACGTAATGTCCATGGTGGATACGGACTAGGAGATATTTGATGAATGCTTACGATCCTACGAAAGACCCACGCCTTGACCCGCGGGTGGTTCCCTTTCTTCAGCTGATGGCGGGCATGGGGGGCAATCTCGGAGGCGATATCTCTGATCGAGATAGCTATGTCGCGGAGGCGAATACACCGGAAGCGCTGGCGGCCTCCGAGGCCTTCGCAGGCATGGATGATTTTGCCGCGGTGCCTGAGGAGGGACTGCGTTCGGAAATTCTCGAGTTCACCTCCAGTCCCGATGGCAACACCATCAAAATCAACCATATCCGCCCCGACACGGACGCGGTGCTGCCCTGCGTTTACTACATCCACGGTGGCGGCATGATGATGGGGTCGGCCTTCTATGGGCACTACAAGACCTGGGGCCGGCTTCTCGCGAAGCAGGGCTTCGCCGTGCTTATGGTCGACTTCCGTAACTGCTTGACGCCCTCTTCGGCGCCGGAGGTGGTGCCGTTTCCCGGGGGCTTGAACGATTGCGTAGCGGGCTTTCATTGGCACGCCAACAGGCAGCGGCCTTGAAGCTGGACGGAGATAGAATCCTCATTGCTGGGGAAAGCGGCGGTGGAAATCTGGCCATTGCCACCACTATGAAATTGATTCGAGACGGCCATGGCGAGGCGCTCCACGGGCTCTACGCTATGTGCCCTTATATTGCGGGGCGCTGGCCCCAGGCCGAACTTCCGTCCTCGTCGGAGAACGACGGCATTTTCATCACCGTGGGGAACAATCGCGGGGCTATGGCCTACGGCATCGAGGCGCTTGAGGCCCGGAACCCCCTTGCTTGGCCGAGTTTTTCGACGGAAGCAGACGTGTCCGCTTTCCCCCCGACGATGATTATTGTGAATGAATGCGATCCCCTCCGGGACGAGGGCATCGCCTTTTACCGCCTTTTGCTCCGCGCCGGGGTCAAGGCGCAATGCCGGCAGGTGATGGGCACGGCCCACGGCGGTGATTTAATGGTGAGCCTGCATACGGACATTAGCCGCACCACGGCTCGGGATCTTGCCGGGTGGCATGAAGAGTGTGGGCTGGAGCGGTAAGCTCCTTCGAAGGATCCGCGGGCCGTTCTCCAAGAATTGCGAGGAAAGTCATGATCAAGCACGGGTTGTACAGCGTGATGCTGGCGGTGCTTCTGGCCCTGGGGGCGAGCGCTTCAGCGACGGAAGGCTGGGAGGAAGGCGTGCACTACTTCCGCCTTGCGGAGCCTCAGGCGGTGGAAGACTCCGACAGAATCGAGGTGAAGGAATACTTCTGGTATGGCTGCGGCCACTGCTATCACTTCGAGCCTCTCGTGAAGGTCTGGAAGGAAACCCTTCCGGAGGACGTCGCTTTCGTCCAAACCCCGGCCGTGTGGAATCGCATGATGCAGCTGCACGCCCACCTGTTCTACGCCGCTGAGGCCCTCGGCGTGCTTTCGGTGCTGCACGATCCGTTCTTTCATGCGCTCCAGGAAGAGCGCAACCCCTTAACGGATCCGGCGGAAATCGTGAAGCGCTTCAAGGATGCCGGGGCGCCGGAGGCCGAAATCATGGCGACCATTGAAAGTCCTGCGGTGACGGAGAAGGTCCGCGCGGCAGCGATGGCAATGCAGGCGGCGGAGCTGCAGGGCGTTCCGGGTCTCGTGGTGGCGGGAAAGTTTCGCGTCGGGGCGGCGGAGGCAGGCTCCCAGGAGGCCATGCTTGAAATTGCCGATTTCCTGGTTGCTCAAGAGCGTGGGGTGCGCAACTCCGGAGCGAGTCCGCGCTAGGAGGTAAGGGATGCAAGGCTTGGGAGGGAAGGTGAAGGCGTGGTTTGGCCTCGGGGCCGTTGCGCTCGCAAGCCTTGCCTGTAGTCCGCCCACGGCGCCGGATTCCGGACCCTGGGAAATCAGTGTCCGCTTCAGCGAAGCCCTGGGAGCGCCACCGCAGGACGGTCGTCTCTTGCTTCTCCTGTCCACTCGGGAAGGCGCGGAGCCGCGTTTTCAGGTCAACAACAACGCGGACAGCCAGCTCATCTTTGGGCGAAACGTAGAGGGCTGGGACGGGGTTAGCCCTGTCACCTTTAAGGGAGAGGAATTGGGCTTTCCCCTTGCCGATCTTCAAGCCGTTCCCCCGGGCACCTACCGTGTCCAAGCGTTGCTCAATCGCTACAGGGATTTCACGCTCTCAAGCGGGAAAACCGTGAGCCTTCCCCCGGATCAAGGGGAGGGGCAAAAGTGGAATCGCAAGCCAGGGAATTTCCTCTCCGAGGCTGTGGAGGTCACCCTTGGCCCCGGCTCGGAACGGGCGGAGATTGTCATGGATCGGCGTCTCCCCCGATTGATCCCCGGAGGATACGGAATTCGTCAAGCACGTTCGCCTACGGAGCGAGCGGCTATCGGCCTTTTGGGGAGAGGATGTGTTCCTTGGAGCCAATGTGCTTTTGCCCAAGGACTTTTCCAAGCACCCCGAGGCGCGCTTTCCGCTCATGGTGTTTCACGGGCATTTTCCCCGCACCATCGGAGATTTCCGCACCGAGCCCCCGGATCCGTCGCTCGAGCCAGTCTTTAGCGCCCGTTTTGGCATAGAGGGGTATAACCGGATCCAGCAGGAGGAGGCGTATAACAACTATTTGCAGTGGGTGTCTGATGATTTTCCGCGCTTTATTGTTGTGGAGATCCAACATCCGACCCCCTACTACGATGACTCCTATGCGGTGAATTCGGCCAGCCAGGGACCCTATGGGGACGCCATTAATTACGAATTAATCCCCTTCCTTGAAGAGCGATTCCAGGGTTTAGGGGAGGGGTGGGCTCGCTTTACCTATGGTGGGTCGACTGGCGGCTGGGAAGCGATGGCCACGCAAATTTTCTATCCCGAGCTATTTAATGGCGCTTTCATCGCCTGTCCCGATCCGATCGATTTTCGTGCTTACCTCACCATGAATATTTATGAGGATAGGAACGCCTACTTTTACGACAGCCAGTTTCAGCGGCTGCCGCGCCCCGGGCATCGCGATTATCTCGGCAACGTGCACGCCAGCATCGAGGATTACAATCGTTTAGAGCAGGTGTTAGGGGACCGAAATCGCTCAGGGCAATAGTTTGATATATGGGAGGCGACCTATTCTCCGGTGGACGAGGATGGATATCCGAAGGACCTCTGGGACCCAGCCACCGGGGCCATCGATCCCACGGTGGCGGCATACTGGCGGGAACATTACGACCTCTCCTATATTCTGCGCCGCGATTGGAAGACCCTTGGCCCGAAGCTCGAAGGGAAGCTCTATATCTACACGGGGGATATGGATAACTACTATCTCAACAACGCGGTTTACCTGGTCGAAGAATTTCTAGAGGGAACGACCGAGCCCTACTACGGGGGGGAGGTTGATTACGGCGATCGAGCAGAGCACTGCTGGAATGGTGATCAGGCCCATGGGAATTACCTTTCCCGGCTCCGCTATAACTCTCTGTACCTGCCAAAAATACTTGAGCGCATAGAGAAGACTGCGCCCCCGGGGGCGGACCTTACGAGTTGGCGCTACTGAGCCGGGCGGCTGAAGGAAAAAGAGCGCCCGAAGGCGCTCTTTTTAGATGTGGCTCCGCCTGCTGGGCTCGAACCAGCGACCCGCTGATTAACAGTCAGCTGCTCTACCAACTGAGCTAAGGCGGAATTCCCGACGCAGGGGCCGAGAGGGGGCAAGTGTAGTGCCGCGGCGTGGATTTGCAAGGCCTTCGGGCTGATTCTTTGCGGCGGTGCTACCATGGTCGGCTAGCCCAGGTAGGGAGGCACAGGCAGTGAAAAGTGGCGGCGCCTTCGAGCTCAAAAGCGATTACACCCCGGCGGGGGATCAGCCCGGCGCCATCGAGGCCATGGTCACGGGGCTCCGCCAGGGCTTGGCCCACCAGACCCTGCTCGGGGTGACGGGTTCAGGGAAGACCTTCAGCATCGCCAATGTGGTGGCGGAGGTAAATCGCCCCACCCTAGTGATGGCGCCGAATAAGACCCTGGCCGCCCAGCTCTATGGCGAGTTCAAGGCGTTCTTTCCGAACAACGCGGTGGAGTATTTCGTTTCCTACTACGACTACTACCAGCCCGAGGCCTACGTGCCGGCTTCGGACACCTATATCGAAAAAGATTCCTCCATTAACGATCACATCGAGCAGATGCGCCTCTCGGCCACCAAGGCGCTCCTGGAGCGGCGGGACGTGCTTCTCGTGGCTTCCGTTTCTTCCATCTACGGTCTGGGGGACCCAGCCTCCTACCTAAAAATGGTGCTGCACCTCGATCGCGGCGATCGCATGGAGCAGCGTTCGCTGCTTCGGCGCTTGGCCGATATGCAGTACACCCGGAACGACCTCGACTTCGCCCGGGGCACCTATCGGGTTCGCGGTGACGTGATTGATATCCACCCGGCGGAAAGCGATCGGGAAGGGCTCCGAGTGGAGCTCTTCGACGATGAAATTGAAAGCCTGGCCCTCTTTGACCCCCTCACTGGGGAGGTGCTCCGCAAGGTGCCGCGCTACACCGTCTTCCCCAAGTCCCATTACGTGACGCCCCGGGAGCGCATTCTGGCCGTGCTCGATGACATCAAGGATGAGCTCCGGGATCGCCTCGACTGGTATCGGGAAAAGGGCCGGCTCCTTGAGGCGCAACGCCTAGAGCAGCGCACCCAGTTTGATCTCGAGATGATTGCCGAGCTGGGCTACTGCAACGGCATTGAGAACTACTCGCGCTACCTCTCGGGGCGGGCCACCGGGGAACCGCCGCCCACGCTTTTTGATTATTTGCCCGCCGATGCGCTCCTGGTGATCGACGAATCTCACGTCACCGTGCCCCAGGTGGGGGCCATGTTTAAGGGGGATCGGTCCCGAAAGGAGACGCTCGTGGACTACGGCTTCCGCCTGCCCTCAGCGCTCGATAACCGGCCCCTGCGCTTCGAGGAGTGGGAGGGCATGTGTCCCCAGACCATCTTCGTATCCGCGACCCCGGGGAACTATGAGGCGGCGCACCAAGGCCAGGTGGTCGAGCAGGTGGTGCGGCCTACGGGGCTGGTGGACCCGGTGTGCGAGGTGCGACCGGCGATCTCCCAGGTCGACGATGTGCTTGGCGAGCTCAAGGCCACCATCGATCGCGGCGATCGCGCCCTGGTCACTACGCTCACCAAGCGCATGGCCGAGGACCTCACGGAGTACCTGGGGGAGCATGGGCTTAAGGTGCGCTACCTCCACTCGGACATCGATACGGTGGAGCGAGTGGAGATTATTCGGGATCTGCGCGCCGGGGTGTTCGATGTGCTGGTGGGCATCAACCTGCTCCGGGAGGGCCTCGATATGCCCGAGGTGGCCCTGGTGGCCATCCTCGATGCCGACAAGGAGGGCTTCCTGCGGGCGGAGCGCTCCCTCATCCAGACCATCGGCCGGGCTGCCCGCAATGTGAACGGCCGGGCCGTGCTCTACGCCGATCAGATCACCGAATCCATGAAAAAGGCCTTGGGGGAAACGGAGCGCCGCCGAGAGAAGCAGCTGGGCTTCAATGAAGCCAATGGCATCACGCCCCAAACAATCCGCAAGGCTATCGCCGACGTCATGGAAGGGGCGCGAGAAGAGAAGGGGGAGCCGAAGAAGGGCGGCAAGAAGGGTCGGGGCGCGGAGCGCAGCGCCTATGGCCGGGCCAAGCCCATCTCTGCGGCACCGGAGGACGCCGGAAAGGCCATTGCGGCCCTCGAGAAGCGTATGCTCGAGCATGCGAAGAACCTCGAGTTCGAGGAAGCCGCGGCGCTTCGGGACGAGGTGCTCGCCCTGAAGGAGCAGCTGCTCCTCGCAGGCTAGGTCCGGGCCGGGGCGCACCGCTTACGGCGGAAAATTCCGCGTTGCTGCGGGGGCGGGGCTCGCCTATACTTCGCCGCCCGCGTCGTGAGACCGGGACGCTAGGCGCGTAGCTCAGTTGGTTAGAGCACCACCTTGACATGGTGGGGGTCGTTGGTTCGAATCCAATCGCGCCTACCAATTCTGCCCGGGGCGAAGAGTCTCGGGTATAAGCGCGCTCTGCGGCGCGCCCTAGGAAGGGGGTGCGCGCGAGGGCTTTTATTGTGGCTTGGAGATTAAGCGATCAAAAAAGGCAGTCAGGGGTCTAAGCGCCTCACCATCAACGAAGCCATCGAAGCGACGGAAGTCCGGCTTATCGATTCCACCGGCGAACAGCTTGGCATTGTCCCTAGGGATGAAGCGCTGGCCATGGCCCAAAATCGCGGCCTCGATTTGGTTTTGATGGCTGCCGAAGCCACACCGCCCGTGTGCCGGATTCTCGATTACGGGAAGATGGTCTTCGAGGCGAAGAAAGAAAAGAATCTGCAGAAGAAGCGTCAGAAGCAAACGCAGATTAAGGAAATGAAGTTCCGCCCGGGTACGGAAGAGGCGGATTACCAGGTCAAGCTCAGGAACCTAACGCGCTTCCTTGAAGATGGGGACAAGGCGAAGGTTACGCTCCGGTTTCGGGGCCGGGAGCTTCTGCACCAGGACCTGGGCATGGATTTGCTCAACCGCGTTCGCGAGGACCTAGCCGAACTGGGCGTGGTTGAGTTTGAGCCGAGGATGGAAGGGCGGCAGATGACCATGGTCATTGCGCCCCGGTCTCGAAAGAAGAATTAAGCCCTTCGGGGCTTAGGGCGCTTCGGCGTCCCCGGGTGTTGCTCCGGGTCACCGCTTCCGGACAACCCCAAACAATCGCCCTCTGGGGCATCTGGCGCTCAGCGCCTAGGCAAAAAATGCGGAGCACAACATGCCGAAAATCAAGAGCAACAAGGGCGCCCTCAAGCGCTTTAAGAAGCGGGGCGACGGCTTCAAGCGCCGGACCGCTAACCGCAATCACATTTTGACTAAGAAAAGCACCAAGCGTAAGCGTCATCTGCGGGGTCTGGAGGCCGTTCATGAGGCCGACGTGCAGCTGATCAAGCGCATGCTGCCCCAGCACCGTCGCTAAGGAGACTAGACTATGGCACGCGTAAAGCGCAGCGTCGTCTCCCGGGCACGGCGCAATAAGATTCTGAAGGCTGCGAAGGGCTACTACGGGGCCCGGAGCCGCAACATCCGCACCGCCATGCAGGCGGTCACCAAGGCCGGGCAATATGCCTACCGGGACCGTCGCCAGAAGAAGCGTCATTTCCGGGCGCTCTGGATCCAGCGGATAAACGCTGGGGCGCGGAACCACGGCATGTCCTACAGCCGGCTCATGAACGGCCTTCACAAGGCCAACGTGGAAGTCGACCGTAAGGTGCTCGCCGATCTCGCGGTGAACCAGCAAGCGGCCTTCACCAAGCTGGTGGAAACCGCTAAGGCTGCCCTCGCGGCGTAATTCGCCCGGGCGTAGAACGGCACCGAGAGCCAGGCTGTGCGTTGCACATCCTGGCTTTCGCGTTTTAAGGATTCGAGGCATGAATGAACTGGCCGCAGTGCGGGAAGAAGCCCTTGGCAAGGTGGCGGAAGCCGAGGATCTGGCGACCCTCGAGAGTCTCCGCGTAGCCTATTTGGGAAAGAAGGGGGCGCTCACCGGGGTGCTGAAATCCCTTGGGAAATTGCCTCCGGAGGAACGGCCCGCGGCGGGGGCTGCGGTCAATGCGGCCAAGGAAGAGATGCAGGCCGCCTTGGAGGCCCGACGCGAGGCTCTGCAGGGGGCGGCTTTGGAAGCGCAGCTGGCGGCGGAGGCCGTGGATATTACCCTGCCCGGGCGCCAGAGCTCCCGAGGGGGACGCCATCCCCACGCCGTGACCATGGCGCGTATCGTCGAGATCTTCCGCCAGGCGGGCTATGCCGTGGCCTCCGGCCCCGAAGTGGAGTCGGACTACTACAACTTTGAAGCGCTCAACATTCCCGCCCACCACCCAGCCCGGGCCATGCACGATACCTTCTACCTGGAGGGTCGAGAGGAGCAGGCCACTGGGGATCCGCGCTGGCCGCGGCTCCTGCGCACCCACACCTCCCCGGTGCAGGCGCGCATCATGGAGAACACCCAGCCGCCGATTCGGATCATCTGCCCGGGCAAGGTCTACCGAGTAGATTCGGATGTGACCCATACCCCCATGTTTCACCAGGTGGAAGGCTTGGTGGTGGGGGAAGGCGTCAGCATGGCTCACCTGAAGGGAACGGTGATCGAATTCCTCCGAGTTTTCTTCGACGCCGATGATTTGGCCGTTCGCTTTCGGCCGAGCTATTTCCCCTTCACCGAGCCGTCGGCGGAGGTGGATGTGGAGTGCGTCCATTGCCGGGGCGCCGGGTGCCGAGTCTGTTCTCACACGGGGTGGCTTGAGGTCATGGGCTGCGGGGTAGTACACCCGAACGTGCTCGAGATGAGCGGCATTGATCCGGAGCGCTACTCAGGCTTTGCCTTTGGCTTCGGTCCTGATCGCCTATCCATGCTGTATTACGGCGTCGATGATCTTCGTCTCTTCTACGAGAACGATCTTCGCTTCCTCGCGCAGTTCGCCTAGGAATCAAGGGAAAGGATACGCGGTATGAAAGTCAGCGAAGGGTGGTTGCGAGCCTGGGCGAATCCAGCGGCGGACAGCGAAGCCCTAGAGAAGCAGTTTTCCATGGCAGGCCTCGAGGTCGTCGGCGTGGAAGGCGCGGCCCCAGCCTTTAGCGGCGTGGTGGTGGGGGAGGTCACGGCCGTGGCCCCGCACCCGGACGCGGACAAGCTGAAGGTGTGCACCGTCGCCGACGGGCAAGGGACGCAACAGGTTGTCTGCGGCGCCCCTAATGTCACCGTGGGCATGAAGGCGCCTTACGCCCAGGTTGGTGCCGTGCTCCCCGAGGGTTTCAAAATCAAAAAGGCTAAGCTACGCGGCGTGGAGTCCTTTGGCATGCTCTGCGGCCCCGATGAGCTCGGACTCTCGGAGGAGCGCTATGGCCTCATGGAATTGCCCACGAGCCTGCCGACGGGGGCGGATTTCCGGGAAGCGCTGGATCTGAACGATAGGATTTTTGAGATCGACCTCACGCCAAACCGGGGCGATTGCCTGTCCGTCCGCGGTCTCGCCCGGGAGCTCGCCGTGCTGAATCGAGCGGATTTTTGCGCCGAGCCCTGCCCCCCGGTGGCCCCCACCATTGACGATACCTTCCCCGTGCCCGTCACGGCGCCGGACGCCTGTCCTCGCTACCTGGGCCGAATCATCAAGGGCGTGGAGGTCTCCCGCCCCACACCCGACTGGATGGCGGAGCGGCTCCGTCGCTCGGGTTTGAGAAGCATCGATCCCGTGGTGGATATCACCAACTACGTGATGCTTGAGCTGGGCCAGCCCATGCACGCCTTTGACCTTCACCGCCTGAGCCAGGGCATTGAGGTGCGCCTCGCTCGGCCCGGGGACACGCTGACCCTTCTCGATGGCAGCGAAGTCTCCCCAGCGGAAGATACGCTGCTGATTTGCGATGGCGCTGGCCCCGTGGCTCTGGCCGGCATCATGGGCGGCGAGCGCAGCGGCATTCATGCCGACGGCGAAGCGCGCACGGAGGATATCTTCCTCGAGTGCGCTTACTTCAGTCCCCTCGCCATTGCTGGGCGCGCGCGACGCTTTGGTTTGTTCACGGACGCCAGCCAGCGCTACGAGCGTGGCGTGGATTTCGCCCTCCAAGCGGCGGCGACGGAGCGGGCCACGGCACTTTTGTTGGAGATTTGCGGGGGCGAGGCGGGCCCCATCAGCGGTTTCGAAGCCGAGGCCGCCTTGCCTAAGCGCTTGCCCATCACGCTGCGTAGCGCACGCATTGATGCGCTGCTAGGGACGGCTATTCCCGCGGAAACGGTGGAAGACGTGCTCACGCGCCTGGCCTGCACCGTGGTGGGGGAGGGCGCTGGCGCCGAGCGCATCTGGACCGTCACGCCCCCGAGCTTCCGCTTCGACCTCGAACGAGAAGCAGATCTGATTGAGGAAGTGGCGCGCATCTACGGCTACGACAACCTTGAGGTGGCGCTGCCGCCGGCGGCCCTGACCCTTCCTCGGGAAGACGACGGGGTGGTGCCGACCTCGGCCTTCACCGCGGCGCTCCTGGGCCTCGGGGGCCAGGAAATCATTACCTATAGCTTTATTGATGGCGCATGGGCAGAAGCTTTTTGCCCCGGCACCGGCCTGCTGCCCCTGGCTAACCCCCTGTCTCCGGAGCTGGCCGTGCTCCGACCATCCCTGCTCCCGGGGCTCGTGAAAACCTGGCAGCACAACCGAAACCGCCAGGCCGTGGGCGCCCAGCTCTTCGAAATCGGCACCTGCTTCGAAGCCGGCGAAAATGGCGCCGTGGTGGAAACGCTGCGGGTTGCCGGGCTCCTCACCGGCCCTCGGATGCCGGAGCAATGGAGTACGGTCGGCGATGCCTTGGATTTCTTCGATGCTAAGGGCTGGGTGGAAGCGCTCCTGGGGCTCACCTTTGACAGCGATAGCTTCACCTTTGAGGTCGGTGAGTACGCTTCGCTGCATCCCACTCGTCGGGCTCTTGTTAAGCGGGGAGACGTCGTGGTGGGCGCGGTTGGTGCCTTGAGCCCAAGCCTTGCCCAGACGCTGGATGTCTCCGGGGAGATCTACCTTTTTGAGCTGGACCTGCTAACCCTGGCGGCGCGGGTCGTGCCCCAGCATCAGGGCCTGTCCCGCTTTCCCGCGGTGCGTCGTGACATCGCCCTGGATGTGCCGAAGGCCGTGGCCGCCGGCGCTGTGCTGGGCAGGGCTAAGGCGGCCGCTGGTGTGCTCGGGAAGACCGTTCGCCTCTTTGATGTCTACGAGGGCAAGGGTGTAGAGCAGGGCAGGAAGAGCCTTGCGCTGGCGCTGACCTTCCAGGCCCGGGACCGTACCCTGGGTGACGAGGAAGTGGAGAATGCCATCGCTCAGGTACGCGAGACCCTGGCGAAGGACTTCGACGCCCGGCAACGTTAGGAGACACCATGGCTCGCTATGACGTATTCAATGGGGACGCCGACGGCATATGCGCACTGCTTCAGCTCCGCCTCGCGGCGCCTGCGGATAGCACGCTAATCACCGGGGTGAAGCGCGATATCGACCTGCTAAAGCAGGTCGCCGCGGCACCGGGGGACGAGATCACGGTGCTGGATGTTTCCATGGATACGAACCGGGCGGCGTTAGACGCTGCGCTCGCCGCCGGGGCCAAGGTCACCTACGTCGATCATCATTTCCCAGGAGAGATTCCCCAGCACGGGAATCTGACGGCGCACATCAACACGGATGCGAGCTGCTGCACGAGCCTCTTGGTCAACGAAATGCTTGGGGGACGCTTTCTGCCCTGGGCCATCACCGCCGCCTTCGGGGATAATTTAAATGAAGCCGCTCGGAAGGCCGCCGACCCCCTGGGCCTCGATAGCAAGACCCTGGAAGCCCTGGCCCATTTTGGCGTATGTATTAATTATAACGGCTACGGCGCCGCGCTAGAGGATCTGCACTTCCACCCGGCGGAGCTCTTTAGGTCGCTGCTGCCCTACGCTGATCCGCGCGATGCCCTGGCCGATGGCGCTGGGCCCTTCGCCACCCTTGCTACGGGCTATGCGGAGGATATGGCGCAGGCGGAGGCGGCGGAGCTGCTCGTGGATACGCCTGCGGCCGCGGCCCTGCTGCTGCCCGATGCGTCCTGGGCCAGGCGGGTTTCCGGCGTTTATGGCAACGCCCTGGCCAACGAATTCCCCGATCGAGCCCACGCCGTGGTGACGGCCAGCGCCGATGGCACCTGGCGAATTAGCATTCGTGCCCCCAAGCGTCACCAGAGCGGCGCAGACGCGCTCTGCCGCCGCTGGCCCACGGGGGGTGGACGTGCTGGGGCAGGCGGGGTGAACGCTCTACCAAAGGACGATTTGGAGCCTTTTCTTGCAGATTTTGCTCAGCATTGGCTTGCGGCTTAGAAAAGCTCATTAATTCCTCCGGATCACCCTGGAACGCCCTGAATTTGCGAGAAAATCCCCGCGACTTATTGAAATGGTCCGCGACATAGGCCAATCTTTCTGGACGTGGGACGGGGTCAAAAAAAACGCATCATGAACGAAACGCTTACCAAAGCGGCCATGGCCGACCGCCTGTTCGAGGAACTCGGCCTAAATAAGCGAGAAGCTAAGGAGATCGTCGAACTCTTCTTCGAGGAGATCCGCGGCTCCCTCGAGCGCAACGAACAGGTGAAGCTGTCGGGCTTTGGCAATTTCGATCTTCGGGACAAGAAGCAGCGTCCTGGGCGGAATCCGAAAACTGGCGAAGAAATTCCTATCTCCGCACGGCGAGTGGTTACCTTCCGCCCGGGGCAAAAACTCAAGGCTCGGGTAGAGGCTTATGCTGGAACCCAGTGATAACAAAACGCTCCCGCCGATCCCCGGCAAGCGCTATTTCACCATTGGGGAAGTGAGTCTTCTGTGTGATGTAAAGCCCCACGTGCTTCGCTACTGGGAGCAGGAATTCCCTCAGCCTAAACCGGTGAAGCGCCGAGGGAACCGTCGTTACTATCAACGGGGCGACGTCATCATCATCCGCCAAATCCGCGACCTGCTTTACGAGCAGGGCTTCACCATCGGCGGGGCTCGGCAACGCCTAGAAGGGCAGGAAGGGTCGGACGATAACACGGCTTATCGCCAGCTCATTCGCCAGTCCATTGTGGAGCTCGAAGAGGTCTTAGCCGTAATGAAGGCCCCCTAGGGGATGTTCCCCTAGGCCCGCATCGTTTACACTTCGCGACCTTCTCGGGGCGTAGCGCAGCCTGGTAGCGCACCACCCTGGGGGTGTGGTGGTCGTCGGTTCGAATCCGGCCGCCCCGACCATTTTCCTTGCAGGGTCCTCCTGTAATCAGGCTGCTCAAAGCTTGCGTATCTAGTCCTCCTAGGGTCGCCTGGGTGCAGGGCTATGGGAGAACGGCAATGGCAATCGTGGAATTGGAGAAGGCTACGCGGGACGCGCTGCTGACAGAGCTGCGGGACTTCATGGGCGAGGAGCGGAAAACGCCCCTGGGCCAATTTGATGGAGAGTTCCTCCTCGACTTTATGCTAGAGCACCTGGGCCCAGCGGTTTACAACCAGGCCCTGCTGGACGCTCAGACGGTGCTGAGCGCCCGCTTTGAAAGCTTGAGCGAGGACCTCACGGCCCTCGAAAAGCTCCCTCCCCGCTAGACGGACTCCATGAATCGGCCGTTCATCTGCAGGTAGGCATTGGGGTTCGGGTGCTTTGCCCATACCGCCTGCCATTCCTCGTCCTTCATCAGCGCCGCAAAGCCCGCATCTCGCGCAGCCTTGTTCTCCCAGCGGATAATCCAGCACACCTGAGGCTGGCCGTGAGGGGAGGGCTTGGGATCGGAGCCGGAAACTTCGGCCTCCAGGTCTCCTGAGATCCAGAAATCGATGATGTCGAACTTCCGCTTGAGGCATGGCGCACCGTCGTCGATGAGCCACTTTTTGTAAGCGTCCCACCACTGCGGTTCGATGGTGTAATCGCGAATTTCGACAAATTGTCCGGTCATGCTTTTTTCCCTAAAAATGTCTGTCGCGCCACTGTGCCCGGAATTTTTAGTCGGGAAAATAGGGCGTTTCCCTGCAGGGGGCAGGGCGGTTATCATCACGTCGTCGCGCAGGGCAATTGAGCGTTGACACCGAGAGGTGAGTAGGTATGATGCGCGTCTCTCGAGATTCGGGAGGGTGTTTAGCTCAGTTGGGAGAGCGTCGGCCTTACAAGCCGAAGGTCACAGGTTCGACCCCTGTAACACCCACCAAGCCAGTTCCGGAGCGGTAGTTCAGCTGGTTAGAATACCGGCCTGTCACGCCGGGGGTCGCGGGTTCGAGTCCCGTCCGCTCCGCCATATCTTTTTCTGTGTAAGCCGACATTCGTCGCGTCACACATAAAGTACTGAAAGCAAAAGAGTTTAAGCTAAATCGCTTGAGCTTCTTTGCTATTTTTCGTCTCCCGCTGCGGTCTAGTTACACAGACCGTTTACACAGAGCGAATTTCGGTTGCCTTACAGGGGCCCCCATCACGTCCCCCGGGGAGGGGCTGTTGCGCGACGGCGTGCTGCAGGGTGCCGCTCCCGCTTGCAAAAAGCAGTTTTTGAACCCACCCAGTTTTGTCGGTACGTTTACCAAAAGTGAGAGACTTAGGTGACCCCGATGAGCCCCTTCAAAAAACTATTCCCGCTTCCTCTAAAAAGATAACCGGCTTCCAACCGTTCACCGTCGAAGCCGTGTATGTATGGATTCCTCTTCTCATGTACAACTCAACATTATTTTTGTCTGAAGCCCTCATCGGGTAAATGTTGCCGAACAGCCTGCCTCGTCAAAAGCTGACTCACCTCATCCTTCGTGAAACCAAATTCCAGCAGAACCTCCTCAGACTGCGCACCGATCTCCGGCGCCCGACTTGGCGGTCTCTTGTCTTCGCCTTCCAGATTGATGGGACTGTTCACTGTCAGCGAATAGTCATCACCTTTAACGCCAGTTTCTATAATGATGTCGTTCGCACGCAGTTGTTCATCGTCGATCACTTCACCCATCGCCGGCACGACACCGTGAGTTACTTCTTCGGCATCCAGTCTCGCCGTCGCCTCATCGCGATCAAATTGTTCAAAGGCAGCCTGTATTTCCTCGATGACAGCAACTCGATTCCTGATCGCGTACCTGAAATCAGCACGTTCAGGGTCATTAAGCCATTCGGTGCGATTGATCGCACGACAGAGTCTGGGCCACTCCTTCGCCATATTAATTGCCGCTAGAACGACAAAGCGGCCATCGGCACATTGATAGCAAGAAGAAAATGGCAGACTAGACCCCGGTTTCTGGCGATTGGCCGCGAGATCTACACCGGCTATCGTACCCTGCAGAGCCATACCATTAGACCAGGCGCCGTTCGCCAACAAGGAAGTCGAAACAAAACCGCCCTCTCCCGTTTTTTCTCGCCGGTAAAGCGCCGTCATGATGGCGCCATAGAGTGCTGTCGCCGTTGCGTGATCACCCATCCCTGGCGCAGCACCCATTGGCGTCTGCCCTGGATCTCGAACCAGTTCCATCATTCCTGATCTGGCCCACCAACCGGTAATATCAAAAGCACGTCGCTCTACATCAGGCCCCTTGAGGCCATACCCAGAGATGTGTGCAAAGATCAGGCGCGGATTGATGGTTTTGAGTTGTTCGTACTCCATCTCATACTTTTTCAACGCTGAATCCAGAAAATTAGTCGTTAACACATCCGCTTTTTCTATCAACCTGTGCAGGACAGCGCGCCCTTCCGGCATGCCGAGGTCGAGCGCCAGACTGCGCTTGTTCCGCGACGTTAACTGCCAGTGATAAGGCACCGGGTAAGCACCTGCTAACTTGCGATAACCATCACCACCCGGTGGTTCAATCTTAATGACGTTTGCACCATAGTCCGCCATGATCGTTGCGGCTGCTGGACCCGCAAGAAAACTCGCGGCGTCAATGACGGTGATATCTTCAAGGAGATAATTCATGCTGGCTAACCGCCGTTCTAACTATTGGCGACGGGAGGAAGCTTATAGACCTGCCTCGCAACGCCACTGAACATCATTTCGCGGTCTGCAGCAGCATAGCCCGCTGCAATCTTCTTAAATCCGTTGAAAAGCACACGGTAACTAAGCGACTGGCGATCGACGGGGAAGTTGCTCTCGAACATGCAGCGCTCAGGCCCAAAGCTGTTGATCGCGTGTTCGTACCAAGGGCCTTGCGCTTCCACAAACTCATCTGAGGTCGGGGGTTTTACAGAGGTGTCCCAGCCAAACCCCATATCCGGCATCGCAAGGCCACCCAGTTTGGCATAGACATTTGGGCACTCGGCAAGGGCGGCAATGTCGTCTTTCCATCTCGCGAAGATCTCCGCACGCTTGCCTGCGTACTGACCCACACCCAACGGCATCCCAAAGTGGTCAAGAATCATGGTAGTACCAGGCACCGCCGCTGCGAGGTCGAGGAGTTCTTGGATCTGGTGGTGGAATACCCAGGTATCAAAACTTAGACCAAGTTCTCCAAGACGAGCGACACCACGTCGGAAGTCATCACTGTAGAAAATCCTTGGTTCTGCCGGGCCAGGAATACTGAGCGCGGAAGGATCCGGTTCATACGCACCAGATTCACGAATGCCGCAAAAAAGCTCACCTCCCGCTGCGCGATGCGCCTCAATTACCTCGTCTAATCGCTCGCTAGCAAGGTCCGCTGCGGCGACGATCCCAGCAATGGTCGTACCGTAGCGCTCAGCTGATAGAGCGGCCATATGGGTGACAAATTCGGTTTCTCCGACACAGCGAAACTCAAGTGGACCGTCCTTACGATAGGCTGCTCCGCACTGGACGAATACGGATTGCACAACGTTGTGACCAGATCCAGTGTCCGCCATAAAGGCATCCAGGGTGTAGCTGTTCTCAGGGTTTGGCCAGAAACTTCCCAGATGGTGATGCGCATCCACGATTTCGAGACCCGGATCAATCACAGACTCCTCAACCTGGGATAGCCATTTATCGTTGTCGTGCATACTGTCCCTTATTCGAGTTGTCTAGGTTGCTGGGTATTGTTTTCCGCGAACCAACTTGCCTGGCCTGGCACCGGTCATGTTGCCGCCTTCAGCAATCACCTGCCCGCTACATATGGTGTAGTCATAACCCGTCGCTTGCTGCAGGAGTCGCTTGCCAGACTGTGGCAGGTCGAAGGCCATGTAAGGTGCGTGCAGAGTGAGGTTATCAATGTCGATGACATTCACATCAGCCTTCATACCCGGCTTCAGAATGCCGCGATCATGGAATCCATATAACGTCGCGGGCTCGCTCGTCTGTTTGCGAATCACCTCCTCAAGTGCCAATTTCGGACCGCGTGCACGATCTCTCGTCCAGTGCGTCAACATAAAGGTAGTCACGCTCGCGTCGCACACGGTGCCAACGTGCGCACCGGCATCGGAGAGTGACGCGGTGGTGAGCGGGTGCACCATCATCTCTCGCGCTGCAGACAAATCCCCGCTTACATAAGTTGATAGGGGAAGGAAGATAAAGTTCAGACCATCACCTTCGCACATGTAATCTAGTGCCAGTTCTTCCGGCGATATACCCTTTAACCTTGCCCGGGCTGCGATGGACGTCTCGGGTGCCGGCTCATAGTCAGGTTCCTCGCCAAGGAAAAACATGTTTTCAAAATCGGTATAGATCATGCGCAGGAAGCCGTTACGTTCCTGGCAGGTTTCGCTCAATAGTTGTTCTCGAGTTTCGGGGTCACGGAGTTCCGCCAACTGTTCTTTTTGGGGCAGTTTGCGCATCTGACGAAACGTTGGGTGTTTTGTAAAAGGATTCAGTGTGGCCTGCAGACCCATCAGGACGCCAGGTGGCCGCCAGCCGACGCCAGCGCGAATTTTACCGCCTGTTCTATCAACAGTATCTTCCAATCGCTTTAGCGCTTCTCGGAACTGTTCGGGGTTATCACTACGTTGAGTCAAGGTAAAGATTAACGGATGCCCCGTCGTGCCGACGATGCATTCCATCCAGGGAAAGTCGGCTTCATCTGCCATGCCATCTGACAGCATCTGGAATACGCCGTTGCCTGCCTCGCCCAGCGCAGTCGCAATGCCAATGAGTTCTTCAGGCGAACAATGTGTGCCTGGAACAACCGGACGGCCAGGGGCTGCGACGCGGTGAATCATGGTGCGTGAGGTGGAAAAGCCAACAGCCCCAGCGGATACCGCTTCTTTGGTGATCGCCGCCATTGCTTTAATGTCATCGGCCGTGGCCAGATCTTCCATCGCCCGTTCCTCGCCCATGACGTAACAGCGTAAGGCACAGTGAGGAACCTGAGCCGCGACATCGATGGTACGTTCTATACCGTCAAGGAAATCCAAATACTCTGGGAATGATTCCCAGGCCCAGGGGATACCTTCACGCAAGGCTGCGCCAGGAATCTCCTCAACACCTTCCATCACCTGGATCATGAAGTCACGTTCTGCTGGTCGTGCTGGCGCAAATCCGACGCCGCAGTTCCCCATAACCACTGTGGTCACTCCATGCCAAGAAGAAGGTGCCAGTTCAGAATCCCAGGTCACCTGCCCATCGTAATGGGTGTGCGCATCAACAAAACCGGGCGTTACTAGCTTGCCCGCAGCATCGATCTCGCGCTTTGCTGACCCAGCTACGTTCCCCACCTCAGAAATCTTGTCGCCATCGATAGCAACATCTGCGATGAAGGTTTCAGCACCAGTGCCATCAACAATCCGGCCGTTTCGAATGATGAGGTCATGCATGAGAGTCTCTTTGATTAAGTCAGAATGGTGTAAGTGAGGATGTCGGTTTATTGTTTCTCGCAATCGATTTGACACCATGACCTGGCAGGTCAAGTCGAATCCAATCTAAAGAGAGCGATCAAGCCAACAATATGACGCTGCGCGAGACTGCCAAACCCGTCAATGCCAAATTCGGCCAGTTGCTTCGGTTCTGGCGGGAAGCCTGGGAGCTGACCCAGGAGGATCTGGCTGGCCTCGTGGGTTCCTCACCCCGGCATATCAGTCGCATGGAAAATGCGTTGGTTAGAGCGTCAGACCAGATGGTGGAGAAATTGGCACTTGCACTCAACCTGCGCGAGCGTGACCGAGACTGGTTTATCTACACCGCTACCAAATCAGTCGATCGTGACCCACTCGAAGTAGTCAGCGCACAGCCCGACTGGTTGACGGAGACCTTTGAGATTCTTACGTCCGCTTTCGGTAACAATCCTGCCGTCGTCACAGACGTCGCGGGTAGAATACAGATGACCAACCCCGCGTGGGAGGCGATGATAGCGCCAGAGTGCAACCATGTTGACACTACCCCGAGCATTAACTCGTTCTATGAGGGCATGTTCGATGCAAGTGAAAGTCATCCACCTGCAGGTTGGGGCCGCACCCGGATCGGCCTGTTACTGTCATTCAGACAATCAAGCATTATCCGCCCAGAAAATGATATGCAGTCACTCTTTGAAAGCCTGTTCTCTAAGTACGACTTTCCCACTGACTGGGCGCGTCGCGCAGCAGGTTTCGACCCACGTCTTCGGTTCCCGATTACGTACCCGGTCAACGGCAGGCCTACAATGTTCGACACACTCAGCTTCGGCATTGACGAAGCTGGGCTCGCTTCAATCAGGGAAAACGCCTGGAAACTTTACCTTTTGGTACCCCACCCGTCGGATTATTTGCAAAGTCCATGAGCAAAGAGGAGCGGAGCTTAAGCTTAAGCAACAAGAGCTTCGTGAAACTCAGCTCCAGCTCACCAAGCGTCTGAATGAGGGAGGCCGCGATGAATAAGGCGCTCTGGTTACTCGGCGCCTTAGGGACTTTCGGTACTAACTCCGATGGCCGTCTTCTAACTGTCGCTCGCTGAGGTGCGGGTACTTTTTCCTCCGTCGACGGAAGGAAGCGTGTAGGCTTGGGCTAAGCAATGAGGAGGAAGTCAACATGCCAGGTATCGTCGAAATTCGAGACTACACCATCGAAGCTGAGTGGTTTGAACGCTACAAGGTTTGGGCCGAAACCGCTGTTCCGTGGCTAAAGGCGCATTTGGACGTCATTGATTTTTGGATTGATGATGGCGTTGAGCCGGACCTGACGGGCTCCGATCCTAGAATTTCGCCCCACGGACAACCTAATGTCTGTTGGATCATTCGCTGGGCCAGCAAGGAGCAAAGGGATCGGGAGTTTGCAGCCGTGCAGGCCCATCCCGAGTGGCAGGAAATCTGGGCTCAGCACCCTAACGAGAATTCTTATTTGGTGATGAACGCCCGTTTCATGAAAGCCTTGTAATGATCCTGACCGTGCTTTGTAACGGCCTGAGGTGTGGCTACAGTCCGTTTCGGTGCTTATAGGGCCCTCATGAACGTCATGTAGGAGGCCCTCACTTAATCCTACTGGCTAATGAGGGCGGAGGCATTGATAGAGAAATCCCCGCCCTCTAAGAGGGACGGGGCAAGCTGCATGATCTTGAGGAGATGCCTTAAGCGAAGCGGTATTGCTCAAAGCGGATTTCGTCTTCGGTAGCGTCAAAAACGCCTTCGTAGACGTTTTGCGTTCCATCGGTAACGCGGTCCACATAGCGAATCGTTACCTTAGTGCCCTCCCGGGACCAGACACCATAAAACTCCCCGGCGAAGAACGTACCGTCCTTCATAGCGCCGCGCCCAGACCCGTAAGCCGCTCCACCGGATCGATCGCCAGAAATTTCTAAGGTGACGGAAAAGCGAACACGGCCGTAACTCTCCATATTTGTGATGCAATGAATGGTCGTTTGATCTTTTTTGACGTCCGTGCCCGTGACCGTCGCCACAAAATCGGCTTGCTTCTCGAGGTTCATTTCGTCGTGCCTTTTTGTTTGATTTAGGCGACCACTATAGAAGGCTCAGAACCGCTAAAAGTAGTCGCTAGTGGGGCCGAAAAGACGTGGTGATGAATGGGTTCTTAGGAAGGTTGGGCTTACAATAATTGCAAGTGTGGGTTTAATCATGAAGCGAAGGTGCCACGAGCCAGTAAGGTTGTGTTTCCCCATTTTTTACTAAGAATCTTACGAAGGCCCGCGTTCTGGCAGGCGGAGGGGCAGTGGCCTCTGCTTCAGAGCTGGTTGCAGCGGATAGGAGACAACAAGCTCGCTTTTGAGCCGTCGGGAGGTGTGGGGATATTCGTGGGGATTTTTTAAAAAGACGCTGATTTACATAAAAAATACAACTACCTACGTGCTCACGCGGATCCCGTCCGCTCCGCCAGACCCTTAAGGTCCCGCAAGGGGCCTTTTTTATTGGGCCGTTACTACGCGTTTCTTGTTTGGTGACGTCAGTTCTACCCCATGCGTCTACCTTACCGGGTTGCGCAGTCCCGCAGTCTATAATTCCTGAGTGTACGCTCTGGTGTCTCGACAGGCCCCTCACAGCACCCCTGCGAGGGGCTTGTCCGGAGCTATGCGGCCTCGGGGGTGGCGGTGACGTTTGCAAAGGGTTGGTCTTGAGGCGATAAATCCGAAACCATATTTTTTGTTTTTGCTCTGAGAATTAAACGCCGACGATGGCGGAGGCTTATGAATAAGTCTGCTCATGAAAAACTCCACTCTGGAAAGAAGCCCAGGCTGGTTCTCCTTGAAAAGAAATTTGCGGGTATTCCTGCTGGGAAAGTCATGCTCGTCGCTTCGCCGCTGATTGTAGATAGATACCTACGCTCCCTATCGGTCTGCACTTGCAAAACCATCGCTGAGATGAGGGCCGACCTTGCTAGAGCTTGGAATGCAGACTCTACGTGCCCGCTATCAACGTCAGTTTTTCTAAGGATTGTGGCTGAAGCGGCAATTGATGAACTGGAGTCGGGCGTCGAGGTAGGAGAGGTCGCGCCGTTCTGGCGAGTTTTGAGTAGCGGGGACCGGCTTGTAAAAAAGCTCGCTTTTTCGCCGGAGATGATAGATTCGCTCCGACAGTCGGAGGGTTTTAAAGGATAGAGTTACCGGGGTGCTGACGACGGGGCTGAATCCTCAGGGAATGCTGTTGGGAGCAATGCCGGCGTTGGGCTGCTGGCCGTGTCTGTAGCGCTTATGTTTTGAACCGAGAGTGACCATCAAGGTATCGCCAGCTCAGTTCCCTCTGGGAGATAAGCATGGGGTCGAAACCTCCACGGTCGACCAATATGCCCCGCTATGCTGGCCGGGCCGTTCTTACCGTCTGTTTGCTTCCTTTCATCGTATCGGTGCCAACTGCTCTAAAGGAATCGCGGCTTGACGCGTTGGCAAAAGGCACGGCCTTTTTGCTGATCCGGCTTGTCGAATTAGCATCAATGAATATCGTCGTGACGATGGCTGAAGACCTTCGCGCCATTCGCGAGCGACTCGACGGCTAAACATTTCAGGAGAGTCCAATCTGCGCGTGCTTGAAAGGCACCCGCATAACACCCTCCGGGGAAGGGTCTGTTTGGCGCGATGCGAATTCGCTGGACACTTCGTCATCTGAGTCGGCCGCAGCGGGTATGCGCGTAAAAAATCGATCTTGAGTCTCTAGGGAATGTGGGGATGTTCGTGGGGATTGCGAAGATAGAGTTTATAAAGCGTATTGAAAACATAGGCCTAGGGTTGAATGTGGATCCCGTCCGCTCCGCCATATTCCTTAAAAGTCAGTAAGTTACTGATAGCCTCCGAGCCGAGCTGCTCGTCGAGGCTATCAGCGTTTCTGTCCAGCAGACAAGCGGCTTTCTACCATCCCTTCCAGCCTCCAGGCGGCGTCCTTCGTAGGTGCTGTGACACAACTGTGACCGTAACGACTTGACGAGCCACCCAAGCACCCCCGGGGAGGAGCTGTTGCGCGATCTCCCGACGCAGCGTACCGCTCTCGCTTGCGAAAAGCAGTTTTGAAACCCTGTTTGTGGCGGTGTGGGCGCGGGGGTGCTGTCCCGATTGATGAGGGCACCTCCTAAGTTTTATTGCCCAGAGGCAGCCATTTTGGCGGTCGGACACCTTGTAGTTCGGCTCGGGGATAGATGCGTCGACGCGCTTTCTACGCTCGTCCTGAGATCTTGGCGTTTACGGCCCGAAGGAAAGCAACGGTCTCTTCTTCCCGGTTGTCGGCCTCATTTTCTGAAAGCCCGTAGCGAGGATTCGCGGAAAGTTTCACTAGCACCGTCCTATTGGAGGGGTTTACGAAAACAAACTGGTTATAAACTCCGATGGCAGAGAATTCGCCCTGATTCCCTTCGGGAATCCACCATTGGTAGCCATAGCCAAACGGGAAGATGTGCCCTCCCACCATGACCTTCCCTTGTTGCAGGTGGGGGCGATCCGCGCGAATGCTGGCGTTAACCCAGGTTTTGGGAACCAACTGCTCTCCCTGCCAGAGGCCCGCGCATCGATAAAGCTCGCCGATTCGGGCGTAATCCCTGGCGGTGAGGTTTAGGCCGCCTAGGGCCAGCTCTACGCCCTCCCCATCGCAAATCCAGTATCCACGATGCTCAAAGCCTAGGGGCTCGCAGAGTTTTTCTTGCATGTAGGCGGTAAGCGATGATCCGCTGACTGCGGCCAACAGGAGCCCCAGGGCCTGAGTATCGGCCGAGCTGTATCGGCAAACGGTATCAGGCTGCGTGCCAGGTCTAATGCCCTTGACGAACTCCTTGAGTGAGCCCTTTCCGCCCAGGATTGGGCCTAGACGATTTACATCGGAGTCCGGGTCACTGTAGTCCTCATTCCATGCGGTGCCAGAGGACATTTGAAGCACTTGCCGAATGGAGGCGCCCTCGTAGCCCGATCCTCTGAGCTCGGGAAGTTAGCGGACCATGGGATCCTCAATGTTTTCCAGTAGGCCTTCCTCGAGAGCGATGCCTAGAAGGGCAGAGACAAAGCTTTTCGCGACTGACCAGGAGGTCCAGGGCACCTCGGGCCCGCCCGTAAGGGCATATTGTTCAAGTCGCAGCTTGCCATCTTCGAGTAACAACAGGGCAGCGGTATCGGTACTTTCAAGAAACGCCTGCGTGTCGCGGTGATTGCCTGCAAAGGAAAAGCTTTCGGGAAGCTCAAAGGCTGGCCCCTGGGGAAAGGGGTAGGGAGTCTTGGCTGGGGTGAGCTCCCGAATGGGGTAGAAGGTTTCCATGCGGCAAAAGTGCTGGAACTGCCTTTGCCCGCTGTAAAGTTGGGGGCGTTCGCTGCTCATGAGCCCGGTAACTCGAGAAGGCCCAGCTGTAAGAAAAGTGACAGGTGATCGGATAACCCGCGTTGCCGCGTGATCTTGCCCTCTTCTACCGTGAGTATGGTCATATCGCGGAAGCTAACGGGCGAACCAGTTTGAGGGTGGCGTCCAGTGATAGTGAGACGAACAACCACTTCACTGCCGGCTTCAATGAGTTCCTCGATTTTTTCCGTGTAGCCCGGCAAGTCTCGTCGAACTTGCTTGGCCAATGTCTCGACGCCGCGCAGACCTTCGCCCCATTGCGTAAATGGATAATCCGCTTCGAAATGCTCCGCATAAAACTCTGGGACACGCTCGACCTCGCCACGGCTCCAGATCACTTCGCAGGCTTCTCGAACGACTGTCGCAGATTGCCCCATACCCGTCCCCCCACAAACTCCCCGGTGACTCAACAACTTCCCGTTTCTCCCCTAAAATCCACCATGCTTTGCTAATTATCGGTGGTTTTGGGGCCGAGCTTTTACTAGGTTAGCAACCTTATTATTCGGCAAACAAGCAGCTTCCGACTATTCCTTCGTACGCCCATGCGACCTTTTTGGTCCGCGCTGCGACACAACTGCGACCGTTCCGTGCTGGGTGGCGCCCCTTCGGTCTCCAGGGGAGGGGCCCGTCGCGCGACGGTGTGCTGCAGGGTGTCGCTCCCGTTTGCAAAAAGCAGTTTTGAAAATCTGTTGGCGGCTATGCGGCCTCGGGGGTGGCGGTGTTTCTTGCGAAAAAGTCGCCTGTTAAAAGATCGGTTCATTCGCCGGCTCTATTGCGAAATTCTAAGGTTTGGCAGTAAATGACCTGAACTTTCGTTCACTGGGCTTTTGGGGAAGATCGGTGGAACAGTCTACGGCACTATCAATGCGACGGTTACGCGTTGTCTTGGTTGGGCTGGCCCTGACGGGCCTTTCGTTTGCTTTGACAAGTAACGAAGTAGTCCGCTTTGCAAGCTTCGTTGACCTAACCTCCGCTTTCTTTGTGCTTGTCCCTGCGGCTGTCTTTGCGATTGCGGTCCAGGGCGGTTGGAGCGGATTCGGCCAAACTCTTTTCCTCACGGGGATACCCCTTGGCCTACTGACTGTTCTTGTTGGTGACCAAGTGACGCTTGCTAATAGCTCTAGCATCGAAGACGCCTCAATTATGCCGAGCGTCGTTGGGGTCGTTCTAGCGGGTGCGATGTATGGCGTACTCGTTTCAATTATCGGCTACTTGATCCTGTCTCTCATCACCGCAAGGCTTGCCTCTGGGGATAAAAGAGACCGAAAACAGCCGACGATATTCCGCCGGTTCCTGCCCTGCGCATTTTATGGAGCTCTCATACTTTGGTCCTTTTCCTTGGCTCTCCCCCTAGGCGGAATATTCCAAGCATCTGCCCTTGGCCTCATGGCGTTCTTCTTTTTTCTCTTCTTAGCCACGACCAATTTTAGGAAAAGAGCCAACGTAAGCATGTCTGCTTTTGCGATGGCTGGAGTGACTTCGCTAATTGGCCTTTCCGTTTGGTACAGCGCAGACATTGGAGACGCCTGGCTGGCTAGTATGGTGATGAGCGGCCCTGTAGTTGGGCTTTTCATCCATCTCACACTGGTGGTTGATCATCTTGTTGTTGGCGACGATGACGAATTTAAGCCATCTCTGATGAACTGGCATTGGTTGGAGCTCGCCTCCTTTTTAACCTTCATGCTGTTCTCACCCGCTACTCTATTAGAGCGTATTGCCGCTCAAGCTGATGAAACCCCGCTCCCGGTAGAGGACTCTCGCTCCATAGACTAGCCCGGCACGATTATTATTAAAGACGCCCCATCCTTGTGCTCTAAAAAAAGGAATGAAAGCTTAGTTATGCCAAACATAAGAGACTTCCCAGGCTTGTCGCTTGTTATTCTCGTTTCCGCGAGCGACTCGGTTTTCTCCGGCACCGAGAAGCGTTTTCTCGCCAATCTCGTGGCGAGGCTTAGCCAAACTGCACCCGGGGCGCTGCGAACACCGCTCCTGAGCGAGATCGAAGAGGGACAGGCGTCACAAACCATTTCAGAGTTAACAAACCTTCTAAGCGCTCAGTGTGGTGGCTTTACGGATCGCCAGAAGCAAATGGAGCTGGCGGGCGCGATGGCCTCCCTTTTGGACGAGGAGGAATTTCTTCTCTGGACGGGGGCGGCATTGCTGACGGGTGACAGTGACGCGCAGCAAAGTGATTTTTCGGAAAAGGCGAACTCCTTGGAGTCGGAGTTTTTGAAGGAGGTTATTGCTCGCTATTACACTGGATGGTCGACATCCATCGAGCAGCTGAGGGCCGAGGCCCTCTCACTCATTGGCGCGCTCCTATGATCTCTCAAGGGAGAACAGTGCGGCGCAATTGGGTGGGTTTAGCGCTGCTCCTACTAGGCATCCTTTTCATACTCTGGGTTCTATTCGCTCTTCTAGGCGCGGAGACGCTTGGGGCGGCAGGAGCGGTGTCTCTAATCTCCGTTGGATTTAGTTATTTGTTTGCCCAGCGGACCCGAGTCACAACCGTTTCCATCGTGGCCGTTATCGCCATTCCTACAGGGTGCCTATATTCCTCGGCAATTATGGTTACGATGCTGTCGGGCGAATCGGATCCCGCTGCGTTACCGAGGGCGTTTGCGGCTGCTCTCGCGATAGCGGTTGCGGGGGCGTCATCTCTGCTATTGCCTATCTGCTCTCTGATAAGCGCGATCTTGAATCCTTCTCTCCCCTGTCAACGAGTGATTTTTTGCGACTTGCAGGGGATTTTCACTTATCTTCCTATGCTACGTCGTGTTTCGTCTTGGCGAGGTGGGTCTTCTGGTTCTGTTTTTTGACCCTCTTCCGTTTCTCATTAGCGTCGCTTTTCTGGCGCTTGGGCTTGGAGCTTCTTTTCTGAGTCAAAAGCCCCTGAGCGCTGTATTGCCGTCGGCATCCTCCTTTGCGGCGCTTTTTGGGGCAGCTTTAGCTGTAGTGAATTACATGGTTGTAAGCCTTAAGGATGATGCTTTGTCGGGGGTTGGCCCGACTATGGCACTTGGCCTTCTTTCCTTGATTTACGGAACCTTCGCCTACATTGTTTCTATCTTTTACGCCTCGACGGAAAGGTCTATCGCCGAGTCTGGTGTATATGGGACGAACTGGCACCTTGTAGAAGCCTTCACCTTCCTTGTTTTCCTCCTGTTTGCGCCCCCGTCAATCTTTGAGCTGTTCAACTCCTAAGAAGTCTGTCGGGTGTCGTAAGCCTCGGCGCGGGCGATGTGCAGCCCTCACCAATGGCGACTTTGCCGTCTACGGTCGCTTGGTCATTTTTACAAGGCAAGGAAAAGCTGGATGCCGGACTATTTCCCCCATTAATAGCAGGGATGCTCGACGAGTGATGACTTCCCATTTGAAAGGCGATCCTCGGGGAGAAACTGTCTGTCTGATGGAGACGCTCCTGCGTAGGTTTTTTTGCAGAGGGCCTTTATTGAACCAAGTGCGGCCGTCGCGGCATCGCCTCAGCAGCCCAGCAAATGATGAGCTTAAGCGTTGCGCTTGGCATCTAACGAAACTCTTGCCGGCAATCGTCCGTTTATGAAAATGAGGTACTAGGGGGGATAAATTCTGGCTCAAAATTAAGCACGGGAACACGGCTAAAGTCGCCACTGCATACGCGGCTGTGAGTTGGGTTCTCCTTCAGGCGCAAGAGGCAATTCTTCCAACGATCGGCGCGCCAGTGTGGGTGGCGCAGACTATTCTATTTCTTATGCTGGTTGGCTTCCCAATAGCTTGCGTTATTGCTTGGGCTTCAGATGCTAATTCAAATATCGAATTGACAATGAGGCAACCTGAAAGCGCATCGCTCACAGCCCTCACTCTATCAAAGGATCAGGGGAAAAAATCCCTTTGGCTAGGGCTTCCAATCATTCTGCTGATAGCCTTATTTGCTTTTTATATATCGCCGTATGTTTTCGACTTTGAACCAAGACCTCAACCTACTGAATTGGCAATTGCCAGATCCGCCGCGATGGCTGAAGCTCAAAGCCCAAGGTTTGAGCTCAATATTGGTGATACCGGTACGAGTGAATGGGGGCTTAGCAC
This sequence comes from Candidatus Salivita marina, assembly GCA_038144425.1. Classification (GTDB taxonomy): domain Bacteria; phylum Pseudomonadota; class Gammaproteobacteria; order Pseudomonadales; family Azotimanducaceae; genus Salivita; species Salivita marina. The sequence continues at coordinate 709,296 of JAYQNS010000002.1, forward strand.
TGAAATATCAATTTCACCAAATGGTCAATATGTTGCTTTTACGAAGAACGGCAATGGAGCCGGAGAAGTTTTTTGCGAGACCTCTTGAGAAATGGCTCTACCAGAAAGCTTACTGATTACAGGTGGGCAACTGACGTTCACGGTGTCTTAAACTTCTCTAAGAACGGCGAATGGATCACGTATTTTGACTCGGGAATTCTGAAACGAGTCCGAACAGCCGGTGGCGCACCTCAAAATATAACGAGCACTACCCTTGGGAGAACCAGCGGCTATCATGTTTTGAATGATTCCGTGATTTTCACTGGCGTCGATGATTTCCTTGAACAACTCGATCTGAAGTCGGGGGAGCGTTCATTAATCGAGGGTTCGATCAGCTTGACACTTCGCTAATTTACCGTTGGCCGCAACAACTGCCGGACGGAAAAACCATAATGGTGTCTGCTACATCCGTTTCAAATTCCGAGTCGGTGATTCTACTTTTCGATAAAAAAACCTCTCAAGCGACTGAATTGATATCTAATGCCGTGAATGCGAAATTCGTAGAGCGAACTGGGCATATAGTCTTTGTACGGGATTCTGCATTGTGGGCGGTGCCGTTTGATCTTGATGCCCAGCTCACGGTGGGTCTCGAAACAAAAATGGTCGATAGGCTGAAACTAACGGTATCCTTGGAAGTGCAGCCTACGCGTTCTCAGACCAAGGTAGGTTAGTTTATTTAGAAGGCGGAGACGTATCGGTCGCCAGCACCGAGCTCAAATTAGATGTAGTAACCCGCGAGGGGGCGGTAATCTCTACTCTAGACACGAAAGGCCGGCTTGGCCAACTGGACCTTTCACCAGATGGCTCCAAATTATCCTTTACAAGATATGAGAACGCCGAATCAGATATATGGGTTTATAATCTCGATCAATCAATTTCAGGCCGCCGTACATTTGATGGGAATTCAGTGCGGGCAAGGTGGTCAGATTCTTCAAAAATATTTTTTTCTAGCTTCTCGGAGGCTAGTGGTCATAATGCTATCTGGACGGTAGCCGCAGATGGCTCTTCTGCTCCAGCCCTGTTTATGGAAAACACGGATTCATTTTCAAGAGCGCCGACCCTAATTATGTCAGTTTCGATGGCGGTCGGAAAATTGTTTTATTATTGGGGCGCCATGCTAGGTCAGGGCTCACACTGGTCAATTGACCTTTCTGAGGCAGAAGAAAAGACGGTAGCCGAGGTTGAGATAACGCCGAATGTAGAGGATATCTGGTGGTCTAGGCTTCAGGTGTCGCCGAACGGCAGGTGGGTTGTATACGTAAGCAACGAGTCTGGCTCAAACCAAGTTTATGTCCGCCCCTATCCCGAAATTTCAGAAGGCAAGTTTCAACTAAGTGCTCTAGATGCCGTGAGTCCAATATGGTCGAAAGATGGTAAGGAAATATTTTTTAGGTCAGGGAACAAGTTCTTTTCAGCCAAATACGAGGAGTTCTTCACCGAGTCCCGCGCGTTCATCGACTTCGAGGAACCTGAACTTTTGTTTGAGCATAGAATAGTCGAAAATCACCTTACTTTCCCTGCATACGTTTATAACGCTTCTTCTGAGACATTCATTATACTGTCCACAGCCGATAATGGGGACTCGGTCTTTCAAGAAGATTCTTATCTTGGCCAGACTACTCTTACTATAATCGAAAACTGGTTTTCTGAGTTAGAGTCGCTATCCCCGAGGATTGATTAGCGGGTTTAACTAGCATATTCAAGGAAAGATGCGCTTTTCTAGAAGTGCCTTGCGCTGTCATGCTTCGAAGCCTGGGCAGCTTACGTAGGGCCTCCGCGTCATCTGGCAAGCAATCAGGAGGCTGTGGTCAGATTTGTGGGCAGTGCTAGAGCGCTTGATTAATGAAGCAATAAATACAAAGACCTATGAGAGACTTTAAATCCCGTCCGCTCCGCCAGACCTGAGTGTCCCGCAAGGGGCCTTTCTTGTTGCGGTCTCTTCCAAGACTGTTCACGGTTTCTGCGGTCACTTTAGAGTCAATCTGAAGTCGATTTGGGCATCTGTTGCTTGTAAACCCCGCAACTCAACCAGGAATCTTCTGCGCGCGAAGAACACGCCAACTTTCTCCTTTCTACCCCGGGGAGATTGAAAGAAAAGCTTACGGCTAGCGGAAGTCTTGCTTCCGCTTGTGGCTCTTGGCTCTGTCGAGGTTTCAACCCTCGTGGAGATTTCTCGCTGTCGCGGGTAAGGTCAAAAGGTGCGGGTTTTTTCATAAGGTGCTGGGTATGAACAAATCGAGTCGTCGAATCTTTGCGGTTTTGTTGGCAATTTTTTCAGTGTCGGTGAGCTCAGCGGAGCCTCTGGAGATTCCTGGGATTAACCAGATTCCAAAGCGACTATATGGGGCTGGCATGATCCCGAACTACGTGATCATGGTGTCTCAAGGCGGCGAAACTATCTTTTCCGAAGCCGCGGGCTATATCGACATCACAGCGACTCGGGAGGTTGACGAAAACTCGATTTACGCAATCGCTTCGATGACGAAGCCGATAGTTTCCACCGCCATTCTCCAGTTGATTGAACGGGGGCAGCTGGATTTGGAAACCAAGCTCAAGGATATCTTTCCTCAGTTCGCTTTTATGATGGTCGCCCCTAAGGGAGACATGAGCGCGGCATTCGAACCCGCGAAGGAGGATATTACGATTCGCCACCTCCTGACCCACACGGCAGGGTTCACTTACCCCCGGCCGTTCTTGGAGTTGGTGATGTGGCCGACCTTTATGATGAGCTCGGCATCCTCTTTCTGCCCACTCAAGAGGAGTTCATCGAAACCATCAGCCAGGTTCCCCTCGTCGCGCATCCCGGAGAATCGTTCAACTACTCAATGGGAGTCGACATTCTTGGCGCGGTCATCGAGAAGGTAACGGGCCAAAAACTGTCTCAGTTCATTAGGGAAAATATCACTGTTCCCCTGAAGATGATCGATACTGACTTCTTTGTGCCGGAAGAGAAGCGAAACAGATTCGTTCGCGTATATGCCCCTGAGGATATAAACAACGCAGCCCCGCCCAGTCTCGCCGGACAGCCCTCATGGAAAATCAGCGAGACGCTCTACTTCGGAATACCTTTTGACCTATTTGGTCGCCAAAGCAGTCGCAGGGAGAGTGGCGGCGGAGGGATTTTTTCTTCCGCGTCAGACTATCTGCGTTATGCCTCAGCAATTGCGCTCGGAGGTGAGCTCGATGGCGTCAGGATATTAGATGCGGAGACGGTAGAACTTCACTTCACAAACCTTATGCCTAATTTGGGATTAGAGGCGTTCGAAGCCAACTTTGGCCCCTCCGCGCAATTTATGCAGTTCGCTGGGGGCTTTGGCATCAAACTAGAGAGCGATGGTACAGGCGCCGCCGACTATGCGTTTTGGGGAGGCGCGGCAAACACTTTCTTCTGGATTGATCGGGACAAAAAGATTGCGGGGCTCTTTTTCTCCCACATCTCTCCGCCACGGTACAACGTGATTGAGGATATTGAGCAAGCTGTTGATCTTGCGTTTGAACAAAAATAAGCCGGGAAGATTCACATGCCTAGCTCTCTGATGAGGCTTTTTGCGCGCCGCCTCGGTTTTTCGATGTTACTCATGGCGGCGGGTTCAGCCCTAGGCTCGGAAGACGAGCTCCAGCCGTTGCGAAACGTGTTGGACCCGATCCTTGAGTCAACATTCATTCCTGGGTATCTAATCACTACGTTTGACGCCGGTGGGCGCACGGCCGAAGCATCCGCGGGCATAACCCGAGATGATTCAGAGAGTCTCCCTCGCGAGGATTCAATTTTCGCAATCACCTGGATGGCAGAGCCAATAATTTCGATAGCAATAGCTAGGCTTGTCCAGCAAAACAGGCTAAGCCTCGACGAAAGAGTGATGGAATCATTTTCTGTTCGCGATGGGGGTGGAAGTCGCGTTCTGGAAGCCCCCGAGACTCTTAGAGGGGCCACGATTAAGGATCTCCTTCGCCATACCGCAGGAATCCAAGCTAAGGCGCAGGAGAGGTCATACAACGGGAGCAGACAAGGCGTCGCAAAAGGCGTTGATATCTCGATCGAGAAGCTGGTCGCAAGCAATGGCCAAAGTTCGCTTGCCAGTGTTGCAGAAGAGTTGGTCGCCAACGCAACTGGTCAGGCCGGTTTATTTCGGTACTCCCATAGCTATGAAATTTTAGGAAGAATTATTGAAATCAGAACGGGATTGCCCCTCGATCAGGCTCTTAAGGATCTAGTTTTCGATCCCCTAGAAATGCAGGACACCTTTTTTCAAGTGCCGGTAGACAAGCAGGGCCGAATCGCCCAACTCTACACCAACCGTATTCCGACCTATCCCGTCCCGGGGCAATTTAGATTAATTCAGCCCCATCCCGCTTTCCCCGCCGGTGAGCAGAACATCGGAGCCCAAAGTCTTTCGTGGAAGAGTCCGACACTCGGGCTTCTTTCTACAGCGCAGGACCTCCAAAAATTTCTTCAGCTCCTCTCGAATGACTTTACAGCGCCTGACGGCAGACCATTCTTAGAAAAGAATCTGGGCGTTCAATTTTTCTTAACGGATCAGCTCGGTGGATCTTTCGGGTCTGATCCACTCGTTAGCAGTTTTGGCCGTCATGGCGAGGGCCTAAGCTTTTCCCTGGCATCAGCGATGAAATTGAAGGACGACGGATCTAGGGAAATTGATTACATCTTTTGGTGGGGCCTAGCGAATACGTTGTTTTGGTTTATCCCAGACCAGGAGCGGGCGGGAATTTTGTTGACTCAGCATGAGCCGGCCCAATACAACTTGATCGAGGAGCTCGTTTCAGCCTCGAAGAATCTATAAGGGGGCGACCGTGCAGATACAGACAAAGCTTATTGGGCTTGCGGTAATTTCAACCCTATTAGCCTCTGCCATAGTCTGGACTGGCGCCTCGGAGCGTGAGAGAGCGGCGGAAGTATCCTACGCCCAAGCTCAGTGGGAAATATATAAGGCCGCTTGGCAGCAAGCGATTGAACGAAAAGCACAGCAATTCGATGAATTTGACGCTGTCGGTTCAAGGGCGCCGTTTTGGAATGCGAAAAACCCTGAGCCCCTGGACTTTAATTTTGGTGTATTGGGTGGGTCTTCATATTTTACAAACGAAAGTGATCAGATTTCAGGTGGCGTAATAAAAAACCCAGTTTCAAGGGGGCTGTCAGGGCGACAACTTGATGATCAAGGAAGAAATTTTCTTCGCGCGTTCTTTGGGCCGGGCATGCAGAAACGGCAGCTCTCTTATGTTCGTATTTGGGATTCTTCAGCTGCCCAGACCCTCTACTGCTATAAATCGGTTTTCCTTCGTTCCTCGAATCCCTGTTCGAAAGCAGAATCGCCTTACTATCTATCAGAAGATTATGTAGGTGAAAGCTTTCCCGGACTTGCTGCTCTCAGTGAGAGTTGGACCGGCTTCTCGATCCACGCCAGCGCTGATCAGGAAGACTATTTCCTAGTAAAGATTTTTCAGGCCTCACTGTCTGGCGAAGACTTTGTCTTCGTCGAACTTGGGCTTGCTGCCCAGGATGTCGTGACGAGCTTTTCCGAAGAGCTCGGGCTGACTGAAACCCGAATCGTTAATCTTCAAGCCTCTTCCTATGACCAGGATTCTAGAGAGTTTTTGCTTTCGGAAATACTTGCCGAAGCGCAGAAGGGCGAAGTGGAAGCAAGAGATTTGGCCCGCGGGATATCTGCATTCAAAGTCCCACTAAGCGGCGATTTTTCTGGCCCCCCTGTGTATTTGACTGTAGTTCAGGATATCTCAGCACTCGCGGACGCACGCGCCGACCTAAACTCTGTCATTGCCTTAATCACGGCCGCAGCAGTCGTTCTGCTAATGGGGCTTGTTTATCTTGTTCAGCGATCAGTTTTTTAGGGGCCTGGACTATGCTATTGGGATCCTGCAACGGCTCACTGAGGGGAGATCGTTGCGGAAATCAAGCGTCCATCGTCCATTTTCCTAGCGCGCGACGATGAAGTCGGCAAACTGATACACGCACTGCGGTTGTATAGCAGGAAGCTGCGTGAGCTCGAAGACCTTCAAGTCGCAATAACGCAAGATAGGCAGGAGCGTGACCGAATTGTCATCGAAAAAATGACAACTCTTGCAAATCAGCTTGAGGGGGGCGCGAGGACGCTTTTGCTTGCTGATATTGAGAATATGAGCGAGGCGATGCGAGAGGCTTCTGCCTCCAGCGACGCCGATGCTGGGGGGCGGGAACGTTCGTCTACCGAGTTGTTAAGGGCTGCATTTGAGCGAATGTCAGGCCAGGTCGTTTCGTTGATTGAAGTGAGGACAGCGGAGCTTGAGGGGGCGCGAGACGAGGCGAAAGAGGCAAGTTTAGCGAAGAGCAAGTTCCTCGCGAACATGAGCCACGAGCTTCGTACTCCACTGAACGCCATCATTGGATACAGCGAATTGCTCCTTGAGGAAGCGGAGGATGATGGGCTGGATGCGATGACGGGCGACCTGAAGAAAATAATTGATTCAGGTAAGCATCTCCTCTCGCTTATAAATGACATTCTCGATTTGTCCAAGATTGAGGCTGGCAAGTTGGAGATTTTTGCCTCGGACTTTGATTATGAGAATCTGATTAAAATGGTCTCAAACGTTTCAGTCGCTCTCGCGTCAAAAAACTCCAATCGCATTACTTTTAGTCAGGATAATGCTGTTGGAACGGTTTTTAACGACGAGACGCGTATTCGACAAGCATTGCTCAATCTAATTTCAAATGCTTGCAAATTCACCGAGAACGGCGATGTTGAAATTAAGACCGAGGAGCTGCCTTCCGGTCTAGTAAGAGTGCTAGTAAGCGATACCGGGATCGGAATGACTGACGATCAAATGGCAAAAATATTTGATGATTTTTCGCAAGCTGAGTCTGATACCACAAAAAAGTTCGGGGGAACCGGTTTGGGGCTCTCGATTACAAAGCAGCTTGTAGAGTTGATGGGCGGCGAGCTTTGGGTTGAGAGCGAGATCGGAAAAGGGTCGACCTTTGGTTTTACGTTTCCGAAGTCCTTCAGTGCTTTAAGTTTGGAAGATGGAATTGCGGATGGGGGGCGGCAGGCGGTTGACGAATCGCGGTGGGCGGTTTTGGTAATTGACGATGATCAGAATGTCCACGAAATTCTGAAGCGGCAATTAGAGAAGCGGGCAGTCCAGATTTTTTCCGCTGGAAGTGGGTCTGAGGGAATTGATATGGCTCAGCAGCTTCGACCTGACCTGATTATCTTAGACATCGTGCTTCCTGATCAGTCTGGATGGAGGTGCTTTCCCACTTCCGTGGCCATGCAGAGCTGAACGAGATCCCGGTAGTTGTCTCCTCCATGATTGACGATCTCACTTCTGGTGCGGCGCTGGGAGCGCGGGCTACGTTACCAAAGCCGGTGAGTAAGGAGCAGCTCTCGTCGACGTTGAGGTTCGTGCTCGGGTCCGGGCTCGATGGAAAGAGGGTTTTGATTATTGAAGATGACGAGAAAACACGGGAGGTTCTTGAAAGAAATGTTAGCGACCTAGGTGCTGAGGTCCTGTCTGCCGCTGATGGTGAAGAAGGGTTTAATCTCTCCGTTGCAGAAGGGAACTTGGATCTAGTCATATTAGATTTAATGATGCCCGGCATAGATGGATTCGATTATCTTCGCCTTTTGCGGGACGCTCGTCCCGAGTTGCTTCAAAGGGTTGTAATTCACTCCGCTCTCGATATTGATGAGTCAGTGAAAGGAAGCTTGCGGAGCTCGGTTGCAAGTTTGTTCCTAAGAGCGCGGACTCTGAGCTTCTTCATCTTCTAGCTGAGGTCAGTGACACTCTAAGGACAGCCTGAGTTGAGGCGGATATTTGACAGCCTGCTTCTATATACTCTCAGAGGCCGGGCGCACCATTTGCTTTCCTTGCCCTCATTGTATTGATCGTTAGTCTTGCAGGTGGGCTCGGATTCTTTGTCGCAAGCGGGAAATCTAGCGGGGTATGGCAGAGCCTTTTCTGGGCGTTTACGCGGGCAATCGATACTGGTTCTCTCAATGAGGACTGGGCTACCCCTCCGGCCGTTAGGGCTTTGTCTCTTGGGATATCAGTCATCGGCCTGGTCCTGGTGGGCGGTTTGATTGGATTTATTGCCTCAGGAATCCAGACCGTTGTCCTTGATATTCGCGACTCAGCAGACGTAACTCGGTTGGAGGGTCATTACATACTGGTTGGATTCGGGCCTCGGATGATTCCGGTATTGCGTGCCCTACTTTTACGAGGCGCAGATTCGTTCGTTGTTTTTTCGAAACTACCTGGTCAGAAAATTCGCCAAAGCCTTAAAGAAGCAAATATCGATGGCTCTAAAGCATCTGTTTACCCTGTTCGGGGAGAGCTAGTTCAGGCCTCCGACCTTGATCGGGCCTCCTTTGCGCGGGCGAGGGGCGTGATTTTTTTACAGGAAGGCTTTGCGAAGACAATTTCTGACTTTGTAATGATGCGTTCCTTGCACGTTCTCTATCCGAATAACAAGATAGACAGCCAAACGGTTGTTCTAGAGCTCTGCGACCATAAGAGCTTAAAGTCAATCGGCGGTTTTCAGCAGGGTGCCATTCCGTACGTTTCCGAGAGGGAGTTGGTCAGCAAAACCCTACTTCAATGCGCGCGCTTTGGAGGATACGGGCGCGTTTTTGAAGAGCTCTTTCTATCTGGTCGGTTCAGTACACATCGCAGGGGTAGCTCAGGTTTGGAGGGGGTAATCTTTTCTGACTTGTTAGCCGCTTCGGTCACGCACATACCCCTAGGAGTGCTGCTTCCGCCACTTGAAGCCGGCAGTGACGCAAAGCTGGTCCTCAATCCCCCAAGTGATTACGAAATCGAAGACGGTGACCAGATCTTTTGGTTTGGTCCGGCGGGTAAGTCGGTTCAGCTCAAGGACTTGCATCAAGCAACTCCGCCCCAGACTGCAGCAGCGCGGCCGGCAAAGGGATTCTCTAAGGTTCTCATACACGGCAACAGTGAATGCGTTCCGATTCTCATTTCAGAGCTTTCCGCTCATTCTCCTGCTGGCGTGGACATTGTTTGGCTTGCTTCTCCCTCTGGGGATAACGATCCTGAGGAAGCTTCCCGTGCTTTCCCCGTTTCTAATTCAAGTATCAAGGAAGGCGGCCTTCGTGTTTTGAGAGCGAATTTTTTCACCCAGGACGTTCTGGAAAAGGCTGAGTTAGACGATCTCGATGCCGTCTTCCTCTTGGCTGATGACGCGCTTAGCGTTGTAGAGGCTGATAGCAAAACCCTTGGATTTTTTTATGATGTGAAGGCTGCTCTAGGTGCGGGGAAAGTAGCAAGGCAGCCGGCAGTCTTTGCTGAGGTTGAAACGGAATCTACTGGTAAGGTTCTTGAGGCCTCGGGTGTCGATACAGTGCTGATTCGAGAAAAATGGATTGGTCTGCAAATGGCCGAGCTTGCCGTTTCCCCTGATTTTCACCCCGTTTTCAAAGAACTCCTGAGCGCGGGCGGAGTTGAGATCGCCATTAACGATGTGTCGGACTATTTAGTGGGTGAAGAGCCACTTTCAGTGGAGTCGGTGCTGCTCAAGGCGCAAAGCTTGAGTGAGATTCCAATCGCATTTCTCGATGGCAGCGGTGACGTGTCGATGATAACGGAGCATAAATTTGCTCCGACGGAGCTTGGGACGAAATTGGTGGTAATTGGTCATCAAATCTATTCTTAGGGAGGTATTTTTGTGGCGACGTTAATTCTGATCGTTGAAGACAACGAAATGAATCGGGACATGTTATCCAGGCGCCTAATTAGGAAGGGTTTCGAGGTTGCTATGGCGTTTGATGGTCAAGAAGGCATTGAGAAGATGAAGGAGCTTAAGCCGGATCTTGTCCTTATGGACATGGGATTGCCCGTCAAGGATGGATGGACTGCGACTAGCGAGGCTAAAGCTGATCCGGCCCTTAAGGACATCCCGATAATTGCCCTTACGGCTCATGCTCTTGAGGCAGACAAACAAAAAGCTCTAGCAGCGGGGGCCGACGATTTTGACACTAAGCCCGTAAATCTACCTGGACTTCTCGAAAAGATAGCAAAAATTTTGTAGCTAGAAATCAGATAAGGAGCTTCGTCGCCAAGCTCTTCGCCGAAGCAAGTGCGGGTCCTGGGTCCATGGAAGGATCTCCGTAATAGGCTACGATCGTTTCCAAGATCGTCTTTTCTTCAATTTCGTCTGCCTTGCGAGAAAAGCTCGATTCAGATGAATCACCGTGTGAAACCCACCATGCGACTGCGATCCAAAAAAGGAATTCCTCTTCATCCAAGAGTCGCCCTAATTCATTGGCGGTAAGGGCTACTTTCAGACGGGGAGACTCTGTTGTTGAAGAAATAGAGAGTTCGTGTTTGATAAGGTCAGCGAGTCGCTGAACAAGATCGTAAGTACTTGAGCGGCCGAAGATTGATCGCAGACTGTCTAACTCTTTTGCTGCGTAGCTTGTCGGATCTTCGGAGAGTTGGTCGAGGAGCCGCTCAAGAAGCTCTTTTTCGCCAATCGAGAAGACAGAATCCGACGCAGCAAGTATGCCTGCGAGCGCAATCCCAGGAGCTTTTCTAGTGTACTGAGAGAGTGACGCCATAGTCTCTTGGCTGTTTTGTGTCTCGGTTCGTCAATAGTACACGGTGGAGTGGCGGTAGGTTGGGAGTAGAGGGCTCAATTTTGGTTCCACTTTGGGACGTGAGCAGGAATCTTCCAGCAGCCTAGGGTTGGCCACGGCTAGCAGATTAATTCGGATTCAGTCCCTTTCCTTGGGGTTTTCAGTGACTTATGGAAATTGGGGGAAGCCCTGAAAATCGATGAGGATGTGGGGACTTGCGTGGGGACCGTACCGATTAATAGAAAAATACGTTGTAAAACAATATATTAGATTTGTATTTGGATCCCGTCCGCTCCGCCATATCCTAAAGGTCCCGCATTATCGTTCTGGCCGATGATTTGGGCTGGATGGATGTGGGCTACCACGGGTCGGGAGATTAAAACCCCCGTGCTCGACCGCCTCGCGCGTCCGAGGGGGTGGTGTTCACTCAGTTTCATGCCCAGCCTACGTGTAGCCCTACCCGGGCGGCTGCTAACGGGCCAGTCCCCTCCAGCGCTTTGGCATTACTCAGCCGCTGTCCAAGCTCCAACCCCGAGGCCTTAGCGTTGCAACGCAAACCCTTGCGGACCACCTGAAGACCGCGGGCTACCAGACGTTTTTGACGGGGAAATTTTACCTATCATCCGAAGGCCCGGGTTTTGACCATTTCTGGCAAATCTTACCGGTTAGGGCATTGGGATCACGTGCACGGCGGTGGGCTGGACTGGCAGCGTAAAGCAGCGTTTACACCTCCCACCTCTTGGCCGCAGAGGCCCAGCACTTGATTCGATCGCGGCAGCGAAACCAGCCATTCTTCCTCTACCTCAGTTTCATCCGCCTCATCTGCCTAACGAGGCGCCCTCGGCAGCGCTCGAGCCCTATCAGGGCATAGAAAACCCCAACCGACAGGCCCATGCCGCTATGGTGAGTGAGCTGGATCGTGCCTCGGTACCGTTTTGCAAACGGTAGAGGAGGAGGGGCTCAGTCAAGACACCCTGATTTGGTTTTATGAGCGATAACGGACCCACAAGGGGCCCTTTTATTTGTAATTTTTTCCGACCGCTACGCAATTCCTCCGCCAGCCCGCTGCTGCCAATTCAGATAAGTAAAACCAACTGGCCTTCCGTAAGCGCTGGCCGCTCAAGAATTCTGGCGGCCTCCTCTTTTCAGTTTGCTCAAACACTTAAAAAATCTAAAAGCTGTGCATCTACAAACGCATCATCTTCCGGGCTAAAGCCTGGAAGCCCAGCCATATGTCCGCTGGAAGACTCGATAACCGTAAGTTTAGCGTTGCTCATCAAAGCCTTTTCGGCTTCATTGTCAGCCACTCGAAAATAGAGGTCTGTATCACACGGCATCATTAAAAATGGGATTTTTATGGAGCTTAGTGCTGCACTTAAATCGCCATTGAAGGAGCTATTATCCGATACATCTGCAGCCATCCAGGTCAGCGTCTGGGCATAGAGGTCGGCAGGTACCCATGAGGTAAACAAAGATTTAAGGCTCTCTATGGCTCCAGCGACATCGGCTGCACCGTTCTCCAGGTGCTTGCCCTCACGATACCAGTCCTGGGACATGGCCATTGTGGCTCCTACACTTGCGACAATTGTCAAAATCTTGGGGTCCCATTCACTACATGATGAATCCAACCAATTCGGGGACGCCTCCATCGTCGCTTTATAAACGTGAAGCATTGCCAAATTATGTGCTGAAGTTTTTGCAGAGCCACAAATGGAGCATGCCCTTTTGACCAGATCGGAATGAAGCGCTGCCCAATGATAGGCCTGCTGCCCGCTCATGGAAAAACCGGCTGCCAATTGGACGCCCGTCACTCCGAAATGCTCCTCCAGCAAACGACGCTGCGCCGCCACGTTGTCGAAGGGAGTGACTAAGGGAAATTGTAGACCTCGAAAGGAAGCTGATGCGTTGCTAGGTGAGGTTGACTTGCCGTTGGTGAACATGTCGGGGACGACGATAAAGTATCTCTCAGGATCGAGGGCTTTTCCCTTGCCAACATACGGATTCACTTGGTCATGAGTACCTGTGTACCAGGTGGGAAAGATAATGACATTGTCTCGGTTCGAATTGAGTTTTCCGAAGGTTCGATAGCCTATAAATGCGTTGGGAAGGCTAATTCCCGATTGGAGGGGGAAATCTCCTAAAGCGTAACTTCCAACAGTTGTCTGGCTCATTCAGGGTCCTCTCAAGAAAAGCGTTGTGGCTAAAGTGCCTTCCTGCTTTCAATAAGCAAGTTATTCAATTCCCAGATTTTTGGGTGGCAATTCCCCCTCGCCGGTAAATCTCACCGCGGACTACCTGGTTGAAGTATTGACAGGCCAAAGTACGTTGCTGTGGCAAAAGTATGGATTACAGCGCTAGGTCGGACCTGCGATTAGCTTCGCGGAAAGTTGTTCAAAGCCCTCTAGCTCGGTCGGCCCCATTCCTAATTCATGGGTCTTTTCCTTCAGGGTCCCCTTTCCTGATAAGAAATGGCCATAGCTGGCCCACGCCTCGGAGCTCCTGAACTTATCTATATTTGGGCGGGCGCCCATCATCTTCTGGTGATCAGCGATTGCTGGCTTGTCACCGAAAAGCAGTTCAACGGCACTTTGGCCGCTCTTGACCGACATCATGCGCCTCGTCAAGAGATCAACAATATAGTAGATCGCGAAGTCGGCTATGCTGATTGCCTTGCCTACCGCGTAATCACCTGAATTTTTTCTTAGGATTTCTTCGAGATTGGCAAACTTTTGCGACAAGCCTGCGGTGGGCCCACCGAAGCCCCCGATGACATCGCGATCCCAATCTTTAAACTCCCAAATCGCATCGCTGATGGGCATATGAACATCGTCATAAATGTGAGCGAAGATCATTGTTGCTTTTGCGCGGTCTAACGGGTGTCCTGGCATGTAGCCAGCAAGCTCTGCAACGTACTGGGCGCAAGCGCTCGTTTCATTAATGGTTTCCCCGCGGTGCTTTACGACGGGGAGAGCCTTAAAAGGTCCAGCAAATTCAGGCTGAAACTTTTCTACCGTTGCCCAGCTTCCTAGGAACGTTTCCTCCACTGAAATAATGTCATCTACAAAATCGAGCCCTGCGTCGTAGGCCATATACCTCGGTATAATTCCCCGGCCCGAACAGTCCCAGTAACGTAGAAGAAGAGTTTCAGCGGGAACCTCGCTTGACGATGGCATTGGAGAGTCTCCTCTTAAGCGCCTTTGGGATTCGGGTCTACCTGATAATCGTTGATCTAGGCCAAAGCCTGAGGGTTCATTATCTGGTTTGACGGATTGTTCGTGTTGCCGCCTTGATCCTTTGCGGCGATGTAATCCTTCCGCCGAGCTTTTTGCCCTTGCCTCGCCCCCCTCGTGCCGAACGAAGCCTACTACCTAATTCGCCCATACAATTTCGGAACCGTCACCCTTCGCCCATTTGCGCAGTTCTGGTGAGGCCGTGCCATGGAGACGGAGGTGAGCCTCTTGAACATCGAACCCTAGAGAAGGGACACGCTTTCGAGATTCTGATTTTCAGCGTAGTCCCCTTGGCTGCGCACAGCAAAGAGAAAGGGCTCTCCGACGCGACGGGAGGGAAGTTTCGTAAGGCTTAGTTTCAGTACGGGGAAGGTTGGCTGAAATGAGAAGGTAGTGTGCGCCGCGCATAAAGGACGGGAAGGGCAAGAGCGGTGACTCTCAGTTGCGGCCTCTTTTTTCCTGATGTTCCTACAAGTTAAGATTTGGTCACGTAACAACTTTAGCTTTTTTCTCTCGAATCGTCGGAGGAACAATGAGAAGGGCAGCTATCGGAATACCATTGCTAGTTATTGTTACCGTAGCGGTAGCCCTGGAAATCGAAAAGAGGCCGCTTCCTAAGCTTTCTGCCAACCCTGCCCAACTGTCTTTGCAAGAGTTTCAAGATCTTTTTGACGCTTCTAAGCGATGGGGTGAGTTCGGCGAAGATGATCAGCTTGGAGCGCTAAATCTGATTACGCCCCAAACTCGCGTGCATGCGGCCTCTCTCGTTAAGACTGGGGTCAGCGTAAGCCTAGCAAACCCGCTTAGCAAAACCGCTCAAGGAAATTTTAGCGAGCCAATTGGCCACACCACTTTTGTCTTTGACCTTCCCCCTGGTTTCGACGGCGGGGAGTCTGCTGCCGGTGACGTTTTCAACATCAACTATCATGGCGGCATTCACTCCCATATGGACGGCGTTGCTCATTTTGGTTGGCGCGGGAAGTTATACAACGGCTTCGAATTCAAGCCCGGGAAAGACGGCTTTCCTCATGTTGGTGTTGAGCACATCGCGCAGCATGGAATTTTTGGTAGGGGAGTACTCGTGGATTTGCCCCGCCTGTATGAAATCAACTACCTGCCGCCAGGGACGGCCATCAAAGCAGAACATTTGGAGGCTTGGGAGCGGCGCACGGGAGTCGTGGTCGGATCTGGTGACATCCTGTTGATTCGTGTGGGCCGTTGGACAATTGTGAAAGACAACCCGGCCTACGACGCATTAGAGGCAACTGCTGGTATTCATGCATCAATTGGACCTTGGCTGAAGGCTCGCGGGGTTGCCGCGATAGGCAGTGATGCCATCAGCGATGTTATGCCGAGTGGAGTGGAGAGTGTATTCAATCCGGTCCATACGATCGCTAATGCGGCCTTGGGGCTGCCTCTTTTTGACCACCTGCAACTAGACCGTGCTGCTGAGGTTGCTGCTGAACTGAATCGACAGACATTTTTGTTCTCTGCAGCCCCCTTGAATGTTGAGGGTGCAACGGGTTCACCACTAACTCCGATGGCTGTCTTCTAACTGTCGCTCACTGAGGTGTGGGTACTTTCGTGGGGATCGCGAAGGCGGGGTCTATAAAACGTATTGAAAACAGAGCCCTAGCTTACAATTGGGATCCCGTCCGCTTCGCCATTTTTCTCAAAGCAAACAAGCGCCTAGGTTGATCCGAGAGGGTCGGCCCTAGTGTCATTTGCGTCCTTTCACTATCTCCTCTCACTGGCTCATACCAGTCCCAGGACCCGTCAGGTTATTGCCTGGCTTCCGCCGTAAGCTTCCGCTACCACCTCTCGAGCTTTCTTTTTGAAAACGACTTTGCTCAGCACAGAACGAATCTGTTCGCCGAACAAGTTTGGAAAGCCAAAATAGCGGCCCCTCAGTCCCTCTAGAAAAATTAGGACCCCGACGCCCGACCTCCGGTCCCGGCTACGCCTAGCCATGATCGATAAAGTCGCGCCATACCTTGTTGGGCTTCCAAATCTTGTTTAGATCGCTTTGAGCGCGCTCTATCGGCCAGGCGAGCCTTTCCGTTCGGTACTTAAAGAAGAAGGCGGACACTCGCATGTTGGCTGCGCAATGGACCCAAAGACGTTCATCGTTGCAGGCCTCAAGGGTTTCAATGAAGCGTTCAAAGTCTTCCCGGGTAGGCCTTGAAAAGACGACGGGGAGGTGGAAATAGCGGATGCCCAGGCGCTGAAGAATTTCCTATTCATCCTCTAGGGCGTTTTCCTGAGCCTTTGGCGCCAGATTGATGATCGTTGTGTAGCCCGCAGCCTTAATTAGCCCAAGCTGTGTTGCCGATGGTTGACCCGACGTAGTGATGCGGTTGTCTAGCTCTAGATAATTGAAAATGTCCTCGAGAGAGGTGGACCTGTCGGCCAGTTTGAGGCGCGACCGAAGGAGGGTGGCCAAATATCCCAATATGTTGCGTATTACCCTGGCCATAGCGTTTCCTCCCCAATGGTGGCGCGCTTCTTTGCCGTTTCAACGAACTTTCAAGGTCAAGTGGCTAGGAGTTTAAAAGGCTTAACCTTCTTACTCTGCATGGGCGCAGTTGATGAGCAAGTTAAGACTTTGCGCTTGCACGAAGCCCTTTCAAGAGCGTTGAAGTCAGGGTCTTGAACCCGCGATCATCCCCGAAGTGACTTTGGAACTCGGTGATTTCGGCCGGAAGGCTAGCCGAGTTCAATAGGCTCTTTGCCTTTTTGGATTGCGTACCCAGGATCAAGGTCGAGATCCCCATGAGTAAGATGGCGGCTTTTTTATGGGGCAACTTAAGTGCAGCGGCTGTGCGAGCCCCGAGGGCATCGAAGCGCCTTGCCGTCTCGAGCTTGGCACCAACAAGGGCCTCTAGAGATACGTTCTCTTCGATGCTGCTTTCGAGGCGGGCGTGAAGTTCCAAAAAGTAAGGATGAGCTTGTACGACCTCATAGGTTTGATCTACGAACCCCCCATCGCTGAGCTCCAGGGTCAATCGGGCCTCGAGCGCTTCGCAGAACTTATTGAAGGCCTCGCCGTAGAGAGCGAGAAGCACCTCCTCCCGGCTGCGGAAATAGAGGTACAGAGTCCCCTTCGCAAGCTCTGCCTCCCTGGCCAGTACGTTCATGGAGAATTTCTCATAGCCCACTTCCTGAAAGAGGCGTTGAGCTGTCCTCAGTAGGGCAGCCCTTCGCGCCTGCTTCGCGGAGTCCGAACGGGCTCTGGAGGTTGGCGGTTTTACTTTTTTCATGGGAAAAGGGTATCAGGGTTTGACAAATGACCGGTAGTCAGAAAATAATGTGACCATTGGTCATTTAAAGAGGATTCGGTCATGGAAAAGGTTCTCGTTACGGGCGCGACGGGTTTTATAGGCCTCCACTGTCTTTCCCAGCTTCTAGACGCTGGCTACGCCGTGCGAGGGACCGTAAGGGATCTAGCGCGTACCGATGAAGTCCGAACCGCCATGGAGAAGGCAGGTAGTCCCGTGGCACAACTGGAGGTGGTGGCTGCGGACCTTCTCTCCGACCATGGATGGGACGACGCGGTAAAAGGCTGTCAGTACGTGCTGCACGTTGCGTCACCTTTTGTTGTCGGCGTGCCGAAGGATGAGAACGAGTTGATTGTTCCAGCGGTCGAGGGAACTACTCGGGTGGTCGAAGCAGCAATCCGAGAAGGCGTGAAGCGCGTTGTGTTGACCTCATCCTGCGCCGCTATCACGGAAACTGGCAAAGCGGGCCAAACCCGGTTTTCCGAGGACGATTGGACCGATGCTAGTCACCCCGCTACCCCCGCCTATTACAAGAGCAAGGTGCTAGCTGAGAGGAAGGCGTGGTCGCTCATTGGAGCACAGGATAAAACCCAGCTCTCCGTTATCAATCCTGCTGGGGTCGTGGGTCCGATGCTGTCCCGTGATATTGGCACATCGAATGCGTTCGTCGGGCAGATCATCGAAGGACAGTTGCCTGGGTGTCCTAAAATGCATCTGGGCTTCGTCGACGTTCGTGATGTGGCCTCGGCCCACCTACTGGCGATGACCAACGACGCCGCAGCTGGCGAGCGATTTATCATCAGCGAACGGGAATTCTGGTTCAGGGAGATCACGGCAGCGCTGCGAGAGTCCGGGTTCGAAAAAGCGCCCTCCAGGGAGCTGCCCACCTGGCTGGTGAAGGCGCTAGGCCTCTTTAGCGGGGAGCTTAAGCAAATCGGACAGATGGCAGGGAAGGAAAAATTCACACCGTCAGATAAGGCGAAAGCGCTCCTCGGTTGGGCTCCACGGGACGTCACCCTAAGCTTCGCGGAAACTGCCCAGCAGCTTAAAGAGGAAGGGCTCATTTAAATTACGTGGGAAAGCGGAGCCCCTGGCCTCGGCGCGCTTTGAGGCTCCCGAACGATTCATGGATCTACTCCAGCGCCACCCAGGATGAGGAAAGACACCGTTGAGATCCTCCTTGGTTAACGTCATCGGACTCGTCTTGACAGTTTCGGTTGTCGCAGCGCTAATTCTTGCAGCGGTCACGAAAAAGGTCTTTCACGTCGAAATAGAAATTGCCGCCCCTCCCAAGGCGGTTTGGGCCGTGCTTACGGATACGGAGCGCTATGCGGAATGGAATCCTACCCAGGTTGAGGTTCGGGGTGCTCATGCGGTCGGCAGTCACTTGGTTGCGGTATTTGATGCGCCAGAGATAAAGCCCTTTGAGGTTCAATTGACGGTGATTGAGATGGATTCTCCACGCCTCCTGCGGCAGGGGGGAGGGGTTCCAGGAATCATAACGTTCGATCACCGTTGGATGATCTTCCCGACCGAGCACGGATCGCTCGTTGTTCAGCATGAAGTTGATCGGGGAATTTACCTGCTCTTCTGGGACTCATCGTGGATCGAGCCTGCGTATCAACGTGCGAGCGAGGCACTCAGAGCGCGTGTCAATGGTCTCAGAACCCAAGAAATTCGAAGCAATGATCCTGATTAGGCCAGTGAGTCGTCTCGCAAGATTGTGCGCATCACCACTAGATCGTGATGCCGCTGATTCGAAGACTTTGCCGGCCTTCCTTCAGAAGGAATTTTAGACGCTGGGGTGACGGCCCCTTGAGAAGCTGGCGTTTCTCAAAAAAAAAGAGAAGAGGGCTCGTATCGCCTTCATTCTAATCCACAGGTTCCTTTCCAAAAGGCGATAAAGCTTGATCGGAACTTAAACTCCTCTTCTCTCGATACCGCTGGGTAGGAGGGGAACTCTTTCTGGTTTCGGCAGAACAGTTCTATGCCCCTCACGTTAGCCTCCCAGATCTCGGTATCTAGGACCCCTATGCTGTTGAGGTAGTGAAGGTTCTCAAAATATCTCATCAGCTGGCTGTCCCGAGCTTTCAGCACAGCAACGTCCTCATCGCTTATCACCTCGTTTTGCCGTATGCGGCGGCGAATTTCACTAGCGCCCGATAAGTTGAGGTGCTCGTTTGCGATCGCCATGCGCGTCCGCTCGTAGCTAGATTGGGCCAGCATGCTGGTCTGGTTTTGTCTGATTTCTAGTATCAGAACGATAACGCTAATGATCAGCACGACGTTGCTGATAAGTCCGATAGAGTTCACCCAATCTGCCTTCATGATTTACCTTCTGCCGCCGAAAATGATTGCGATTTGAGAAAGCGTGAAGGGGAGGCCGGCCCTGAATGATACGCGGGGCTTAAGCCTCCTTGCTCCGCCCAGGATAAGTTACCTAACGACTAGGCCGAAATCGTCGAACAGGGTGCCTACGTCGGCATGAGTGCAATTGATATCGGCTTGATCATTACTGAAGGTCAGGCTCGCTTCGGAAAGGTTGCTTAAGTTCCAGCGCGTTGGATTTTCAAATTCAGCTAAGGAGCTCTGCGCAAAATGAGTGCCGGCCTTAGCTAAAAGGTTCTCGATTTTTTCTTCGGCACGCTCTTGCCCTAAGACAACATCTTCTCTTTCGTCCCCGAGCAGCCTGGCGCCTCGGAACTCGAAGAGCTGAGGGTATTGACTCATGGCGCCAGCTTTCTGCATCTGCATAAAATCGACCTCAGCGGTTGAGATTTCGATCCCTGCGTTCGCAAAGGTTGCTTGCATATAGGTGGTTGCCTCGCTAGCACCGGTCTTTATCCAGATTTGTGTCGACCTGAAATGCATTTGATCCTGGCCCTCCCCAGCCACGCCTTCGCAGGACCACGGGCCGTACTGAGTCAGGAGGTTCACCTGCTTCTCAATTTCGGGATCAATGCCGGTATCTGCATCGCTGTCAACGCAGGCGCTGAGGAACAGGGAAAGGGGGAATAAACAAGCGGCCAGTCTCATATCAGTCTCCCTGCCAGTCGTTCGTCGGTGTCATGCATGCTGTTGATACCAGCGTAGCTCTGCAAATCACAAGCTCCCTTGGTGGATCTGAGAGGAATGCTAAGGCAATTCCGAATATTTCTTACAGAGTCTGAAAGCTTTAATCGCGATTTGTACCGGCTGTCGTCTTCTGGGAAGGGAAAGAACACGATTGACATGAGTCTTCGGAATGATCCGAAGTGATGAGCGTCTACGCCTCATCTAAGCCAAAAATGGAGAAGCCCGATGAAACTTTTCTCAACGCTTGCTTCTGCGGCACTGATGGCCGCAACGTCCCTTCCTGCTTTCTCGGCACCTCATGAACCCATCGCCGAGTATCGAGTTGAGGCGATTCCGTTTTCCTTCCAGCCCGGAAAGAACATGGGCGATTTAATGGCACTTAAGGAGGAATTTGCCAAGCTCTCAGAAGCCGGCGATACCTCCTATAGCGCTTATATTCTTACGCCACATTTCGTGAGTCAGGGCAGTGGTCCAATCGAAAATGATTACGATGGCGTTTGGATTGGCGTTGCTCCGAATGCGACCGCCATTGCCAAGGGGCTTCGGAACTATCTTGAAAATGGAAGCCGCCTTGACTCCAAGTTCCAGAAAGTCATCTCCTTCAGACAGCGCATGCTTAATCGCGGGGAAATTATCTACCGCGGGGACGATAGCGAGGCGGAGGGTCCGGCTTTCGCGATGTTCAGCACCTGCCGCTTAAAGGAGGGGGCGTCGAGAACGTCAATGCGGGCGGTGAATAGCGCTTGGTCTACTCGCGTCGCTGAGTTGGGGTTCAGCTCTGCTTCCCACGTTTGGTGGGCGGGATTCGGGGTCCCTGATGCGCTACAGGGCGCCTTCATTAATGCGAGATTTTTCCCCAACGTTGAAGCTTGGGGCGAATCCCTTGATGGGCTTAGGGCGAACGGCATGTTTGCGTCAGCGGAATGGCGTGCCCTGCGAGAAACCATGGAGTGCGGACCAGCCCGTACTTATTTTGGAAGTGCCTTCTACGAGGCCGAGTAGGCCGTTTGGCCCGCTGGCGGCGTTATGCCAGCCAGCGGGCTGAATTCCGGTCCCACTCGATCCGCCCTAAAAGTCAAAAACTCCCTGAAATAAGCCAAGCGCTGTCGGAACTGCGCGGCCGAAAGCGCAGGCTTCACTCCGGCGGACAATGCAGTCACCATCGCCACTCTTTAAGAATGCTCAGCAGTAATTTCGCCAAGACAAATCGTGGTGAGGCTGTGTGGTACGGTTTTATCCCGTGCTTACACGACCAGTGGTTACGCCATCAACAGAAGGAAGCCGTTGTGGACGAAGCGAGGCCTGATTGGATCTATCCCTACGGCGATAGTGATCGACGATTTCATCTGCAACACGTCCACTTATTCGCCTCAAATCTGGATGCATCTATCAAATTCTATGAGTACTGGTTTGACGCGAAGGTCATCTACGATGGGGAAACAGCGGGTGCCCGCAACGTATTTATGAAAATCGGGGTCGGCGCACTTCACTTTTATGATCAACCCCCCAAAGGCTGGGGTAAGAATGCTGTGCATCATCTTGGCATGCAGGTGGTGGGGCTTGACGAACTTTACAAGCGAATGAAGGACGAAGGACTGAATTTACCAAACCCCATTCGTCGCTTCGGTCGCCAGGCGAATAGCGGAGGCTATTTTATGCTCGAAGCCCCGGATGGTGTGTTACTGGAGGTCTTCGAACCGGGAATATCCAAGTTTGAAGCGGTGCGCGAATACTACGGCTTCGGGGAAGGGTCGTACCCGGAGCCGTAGGTGATGCTGGTATTGTTGTTTGCGCTAGGGATCCTGTGCCCCTTGCGTAGCCCCCCTGGTTCCAAGAAGCCGACGCTTTATTAAGCCCGCCACGCCTCGGTTCGAACGTTTTAAGAGGTAATTAGCTAAAAAAGCCGCAACTTGTGCTTTCCGCTCCAGGCGCCAATGGGCGAAGGCAGAGCGATCAGTCACTTGGCGTAGCGCTCAAGTTGTCCGGCTTTTCAATCTTTCTCACCCGTCCAGGATAGCCCTTGAAGTGAGGAATTCCCTGTTCATGGTCAAGGAATTCGTCGTCGTCGGAACACAACACCGCATCGCTGGAAATGAAGGCCCCGCTGAGGGTTTCCTTGCCGCGCAGTTCGGGATACCACCACCCATGGGGGACCCTGAGGTGGCCCTCTTTCATGCCAGGCTTGATCGCCAGCTCGGCCTTGACCTCCCCGTAGGCAGTTTCTAAGGCAACCCAGTCTCTATCATGAAGTCCCTCACGCTCTGCATCTTTAGGGTTGATGAAAATCTGCGGTAGCGGACACCGGGCGCGAAGCTCGGGGATGTTTCTCTGGCCTGTTTGGAAGAAGGGATCCTCCCGAACCCCGGAAAACACCGCGTAGGGGTAATCCTGGCTGAGCGCGGGGCCTTCCCGAAAGTAGGGAAGAGGGTCAAAGCCGAGGTCTGCGAGGATGGAGGAGGCAAGCTCAACCTTGCCAGTGGGCGTGGCAAAGCCAGTTTTTCGATACTTACGAAACTCTGGAGGCTGAACCTCCATGAAAGCGGTTTCGGAAAATTCCTTAAAGGTCCGTCCCGATCGCGAAAGCCTGTGGTCCAGCAGGTCTTCGATCGACGGCCAGGGAAATTGGTCAGAGAAATCGAAGTGTTGTGCGAGGTCCCTCCAGAAATCGTAGCTGCTGCTGACGCCGTCGGCGGGTTCCGCGGTCTTCTGGGAAAGGGTAAGCCTCGGGCTCCAACTCCAGCTGTCGGCAAGGTGGTTGCGCTCGGTAAAGACATCCCCCGGAAGCACGTAGTCCGCAAGCATCGCGGTGGGGGTCATAAAGATCTCGTGGGCGACGATCAATTCCTGATTCATCATTGCCTTAAGAATCTGGTGCTGATTCGGATAGCTCATCAGCGCGTTGTTTCCGAGGGCAAAGAAGGCCTTGATGGGATAGGGCCGTTCCGTCGCCATGGCACGAAACACCTCTGAAGGGTTTGCCATGTGGCAACCCATCACGAGGTCCGCATAGGGGTAGCCCCACACCCGCTCCGTCGGCTCCTTTAGCATTTCGGCTACACGGTAGGTGTAGACCGGGTGGTTCTCGTAGCCGAGTTGCTTTTTCTTCTGCTCGAGGGGCAGCACTTCGTGCAGGGCCAACTCGCTTTCGGGAATATAGCCCTGGTGAAAGCCGCCCAGCAGCTCACCACCAACCACATCGAGATTCCCCGTGACCGCCCGAAGGATGGAATGTAGCCGAATGGCGGAGGTAGAGGAGATCTGCATATCCGTAATTGGGGTCCAGGGAATAATCGCTCCGTCCGCCCCGGCGTAAATGCGTGCTGCTTCAGCAATGAGTGTTCGGTCCACCCCGGTGATGGCCTCCACCCGCTCAAGGGGATACTCATTAACCCGGGCCTTGAGCTCATCGAAACCGGTGCACCAGTCTCGGACGAAGGCCTTGTCGTAGAGCTCTTCGTCAAAAATCACCTTCAGCCACCCCAGGCACATGGCGGCATCGGTGCCGGCTCGCAACCTGAGGTGCAGGTCCGCGACCTCAGCCTGCTCCGATACCCGGGGATCAAGCACGATGACTTTCGCTCCGCGGGCGCGGGCGGCTTCGATCTGATTATAGATAGGCGTCCAGGAATGCTTCTTCGGGTTGTGGCCGAAGAGCACGATGCATTGGGTGTTGCTGAAGTCGCCCATGGGAAACCAGCCATAGGTGAGCTTATTGACCGCAGCTGTATTACCGGCGCACAGCGCCACCCCGCTAATCCAATTGGGTGACCCCAAGAGATTCATAAAACGCCGATCGGCCCCGTAGGTGACTTGCGTATTCCAGCCTGAGGTTGAGACGGCGAAGCTCTCGGGACCAAAGCGGGCGACGATGCTTTTGAGTTTCTCAGCGATCTCTTGGAGCGCCTGCTCGTAGGATATTTCTTCCCAGTGGTCATCGCCCCGGGCGCCTACTCGCTTAAGGGGCGTTCGCAAGCGGTCCGGATGATTGTGGATGCTCGGCGCCGCGACCCCCTTGTAGCAGATGTTTTTTGCGAGCATAGGATTATCGTGTGCGATAACTCGCTGTACCTTGCCATCCCGGGCTTCGCTTCGAAGCTGACAGCCGATGTCACAGATGCTGCAAACTGAGTAGCTATTCGCGGCGCTCATGGAATTCTCCTCTGACGATGGCAGGTACGATTGGTCAGTCGGGTTGTCTAGGCCTTCCGAGGGGGAAGGCCCTTCACAAGGGTGATGAAATCTAGCGTTGTGCCGGCCCGTCGGTATTCGGAGAGCGCTTGATACTCTTCGTCCGCCCACCAAGCGCGAGCTTGGGCTTCGGAAGGGAAGCCGAGAATGACCATGCGCCCCTGCCGTGGGGAGGGCCCCTCCAGGGTTTCGGTGGCGTCGTCGAAGGTAACGAGGTGGCCGCCAAACCGCTTAAGGATTGGGAAGAGGCCTTTTTCGTAGACTCGGTATTGATCCTTGTCCGACACCACGAAGTTTGCGAGTACGTAGACGGGTATGTCCTGCTCCATGGTCGATCTCCTGCGCGCGTTTAGCGTTTTTTGGGATTCGGAAAGCGATTCGAATTGTCCTCACCTTCCCTCGGATTAAGGCACTCAAAATCTTTTTCTACGAGTAGCGCCAGAGGACTCTTCCCCGCCTCCCGTACCTCTGCTCGAAGGCTGATAGCCGTGATCTCCTCGCTCCACACCTTAACGCTTTCTAGGGGGAAGAAAAGGCGAATGCACGATTCATGAAATTCCGCGTCCGGTCCTCGTTCGCCGATTTCTAGTACATAGCTTAGGTGCCGCCCCCCGGGGAAGTGGGTCCGTCCTTCGACGAGCTCCCCGCGGCCAGCCCGGGCCACTTCGCTTCGATCCAAGCGCAAGCGAATGCTGTTATCAAGGATTCTGAGTTTCATGGTTTTCCTCTAGGGCTCGCCATTGGGCAAGATCCTCTGGGGTGTTGATGTTGGTCCCGAAGCTGGAGGTTGGGGGAACGCTGATGGACAGGGCGCCTATGGCGGCGAGCCAGCCCCCGAGGCTTAAGGAACCCGCCGGCAGATTCTCCCCTAGCCTTGCCGCAATGTCCGTTTTGACCAGCAGGGGAAAGCGAGGGGGGTCCCTGTCGTTCCGAGCAACGAGGGCGCTGTGGCCGCGCCTGTGTTTTGCCAGGAGCGTAAGGATAGAGGGATCTAGCTGAGGGGTATCTCCGGCTAAAACGTAAAGCCACCGAGTCTCCGCTTGAGCCGCAGCGGTCGCGATGCCGCTTAGGGGGCCTGCGCTTCCCGCGGCATCGGCTATGACCCGGTAACCCGCAGTTTCGTAAAGGTCGAGATCACGATTTGCCGAGATGAGCCAAGCTAAAAGGTGCGTACGGTGGGCGTCGAGTATCTGGCGAAACATCGCCCGCCCATCCTTTTCCAGCAGCGGCTTGTTTTGATGCCCCAGCCTGCGGCCTTGCCCTCCGCAGAGAAGCACTCCGGTGATCTCGGTCTCAAGACTTGCCATTAACTTTGCCAAATTAGGCGTAAGCAGGAACCGATTGTCCGCCATCGAGCTCTAAGAGCGAAGCGCGGAACCCGCGCTCGGCCGTCGCTGGGGACGAGCGCGGGGAAGTCCTGCGGGGCGCTCCAGCCTTGCGGGCCAAGTGCACCCTGAACGCGCCCCCGTTGCCAGGATCCCCTTAAAGGCTCAAGGAAGCCGGCGTTAATTTCCCCGGGCATCAACGTGCCGTACACAAAGAGCCGATGAGCCATAAGATCCTTGGCTTCCCTCTTGAGGCCAATTACGGCTGAGGCCATGGCTTCTTTAGGCGCTTTGAAGCTAGGCCGCGGGGGCGATCCCGTGGGGTCGCGGTAGTTTCTTTCGCTTCTGGCTTATCGAACGAATCCTGCAAGGTAATTCGCGTACTCGACTTCGAATCCATTGTCCTTCGCCCACTGACGCAGTTCCGGTGAGACCTCGCCGTATAAACAGAGGCGGGCGCCCTCAGTTCGGCTGACGACCTCACTGATAAATTCCCCCGTTGCGAAGCGCTCCGCGTGAAAGAGCATGGCCTCGCTATCGGCGTGGGTTTCCCAATAGGTAAGGAGCTTTTGATCTTCGCTGAGGTAGATGTTGTAAACGAGAGTTCCCGGCTCTCCTTGCCGGTTGAAGGCGACCATCTGCGCGGCGATTTCGCGCAATTCATTTGCCTTTCCGTCTGCCACCTGAAGCTCGTAAAAGACGTTTATTTGAGTCGAAGACATGGGTCCTCCTGGGAACTGGACGAATTTATCAAGTTGGGCCTGAGCCCGCTGCGAACGGAGTGTTCATAGGGCCCAGATTTCGTTGACCGCGCCGTCGAGGATCTGGAATACCTCGGTCATGAAGATCTCGGTCCCGTCAGCGTTTTCAATTTTGAGGAAACACGTCACGTTGTCGCCTAGCTCTACAATATCAAGAAGCGTCTGCTTGGCGCCTTGTTCGGAAAGCCAGCCAAAGATTACTTCCTCAACTTCGGCCGCGCCTTGAACATCGAACCCTTGAGAAGGGACATGCATCTGATAGGCGTGCGTACAGGGCACCTTTGACCATTCCTTATAGCCACCGTCTGCGTTGAGCTTGTAGTGGCGAATTGCATCTGCAATAGGACTGAGTTCGTTCATCGGGGTCTCCAGCGGTTTGCGGCGCTCAGGGACGAGGGCCAGCGATCTTTGCGCTTGCAACCTAGCGCGACCGGCTGCGGATAGCGAAGTTAGCGTGCTCAGTTGTATGACGGGAGGAGCGTTCTGTAAGGCTTAGTTTCAGTGCGGGGAAGGGCAGCTGAGACGTTAAGCTGGTGTCCGTCGCGGGTTGGGAAGGAAAGCCGCTGGCCAGCTTTAGGGGGGTGAGGGACTAGGGGTCGAGCGCGGAGAGCGGGCCGAACCAACCCGCATCGCTGCGCTCGAACACCCTAAATTTACCTGGTTCTACCAGGCCGCACTGTACATCGCTTCGAAGCCCGCCTGGTCCACCGGTCGAGGGTTGGTCCAGTTGACCGGGTCCGCCATTGCATCCTCCATCAGGGTGCTAAGCAGGTCGCCTTCTCCACCTAATTCGGTGATAGAACGGTCGATGCCAATGTCAGTTCGTAGCTGCAACACGGCATCAATCGCTCCGGCGCCCGTAGCTGCGCCTGAAGGCGCAAGGATCCGAGCGACCTCGGCATACTTTTCCTCCCGAACCGACATGTTGTACTCCATTACATGGGGCAGCATGGTCGCGAGGGTTTGCCCATGGGCGGCATTGAGCCGTGCTGAAATTGCGTGCCCGGTACCATGCGCTGAGCCCAGGCCCGCGACGTTAAATGCCTGCGCGGCCATGGCAGACCCAAGCAACATTTGCGAGCGAGCCTCGATATCCTGACCATCGGTCACGACTTTTCGCAAATTCCCCGCGACCTTGCGAATGGCTTCCAGCGCTATGGCATCGGAGTAGGCATTTGCGCGAACCGAAACAAAGGCTTCCACCGCGTGGGTGAGCACGTCAAAGCCACAGGTGGCGGTGGGGTAGGTCGGAAGACCGATCGTGAGATCGGGATCTAACACAGAAAACGCAGGGGTAATGCTCGGGTGTAAAACGTAGGTCTTGCGCCCAAGTCGGGTATTCGTGATCACACAAGCGTTGTTTGTTTCCGACCCCGTGCCTGCCGTCGTGGGCACTGCAATCACCGGCGTGGTTGCGGGCGTCGGAACGGAATTTTGCATTTCCTCAACCGTTCCCGGGTTCGAGGCGAGAAGGGCGATAGATTTACCGCAGTCCATGGAGGACCCGCCGCCAATGGGGACGACAACCGCATCTCCAAGTTCCTTGAGCTTTTCCGCGCCCGCTTCTACGTTGAGGTCAGTCGGGTTGGGCTCAACGCCGTCGTACACTTCAACGGACAGATTTGCGGCTCGAAGCGCTTCCACAATCGGGTCGAGCACCCCGCTCGCGGCAAGATTTTTGTCAGTCACAATAAGAGCGGCGCTCTTACCGAGCGCTTGAATATGATTGTTCAGCTCCTTCGCCGCGCCTCTATTGAATACCAGGGTGGGTAAGGGAGGGACGATAAAGTTCTCGGTAGAGAGCATGGATGATTCTCCTTTGGACGCGTGTGAGCGGGCATGAGTGTAGCAGGAGGCTTTCCTGCGCGGCGAGGGAGGTCAAAAAGTTTCGCCCTCCAGCTTAAGTGCCAATCCCCGTGACGCCCTATGAACGTTCGTACCCAGCTTCTACTCCTGTGAATTTTCTCCTTTCTTCGTGGGGTTTGCCCCTACCCTGTGGTGAAAGGCTAGGGCGCTTTCTTGCGAGCAGGCGTAGTTTAAGGGCGTCCCTTTCCGCCCGCGGGGGAAGGCCGCTGGCCCCATTCAACCCACTGCGCCCTACGCTAGATCTTTCCAGGAACGATCCGTCTCTAGGAGGTCTGCGCTAGATCGATACAGGGCTTTGCTGACATAAGGTCGGATTTCTTTCGCGCGGAGTCGGCACAGCTCCGCCTTAAGGAGGCGTGCCTCCTGGACCAGACTGTTCGCTCCAGGGCCTTCGGCAACCAGATCCACCACGTGAAGGGCAAGCTGTATTTCTCCATCCGCCGCGAGTGCCTTGGCCTTCGCGATGATTTTTTCCGGCTCGCTGAGGGCGTCGAAGCGGGCCTGCGCCGCTTCGTCGGGGTCGGCGGGGTGCAGGCTGGTGGGGTTTCGGTCCCACCATCCGCTCTCTTCGCGAATGAGGTCCCGGACGATGTAATCGGGGCTGCCGTAGTTGGGCGTCATCCACGGAACTTCAAAGAGTTCGGGGGGGTAGCTTAAATCCGCGAGGATTTCCTCTTCCTTAAGGCCTTGGTTTAAGCGCGAAACCACCTCGTCGCGGAGCCAGCGTAGGGCCTTGGCTGTCTGATGGAGGCGCTCTTGAACCTCTGACTCACCATCAATAATCGCGCCGAACTCAGTTAGAAGGACCTCAGGCCGAAGCGCGGCCATGCGCTCCAGCGATTCTGCCCAGCGTAAGGTAAGGCGCTGCGTTCTTAGGGGCGTCCCGATGTTGGGAATGGCGTCTCCCGGCGTTGCCGCGCCACCGTAGAGGACCCGGGTTTCCGGAAGCCAAACCGCAAGGGCGTCGTCGGTTTCGGAAGGCACCCAAAGAAGCTCGACCCGCGGGCTCTTCTCATGAAGGATGAGGTGTTCGCCAAAGGTGATGTCCGGGTCCACGTAAGGGTCCTCAGAGCGCTTTGAGCGGGGCCCAGGAAATTGCATCTGCCCTAGGATTCTTTGGAACTGCTCCGTAGCACGGTAGCGATCGTAGCGTTTCTTTACGTTTCTCTGGCCAACGAGGGTAGGCGGTGCCTCCCCTCGTTCGTGGTTGTGTGCTCTGATTGCGGGAACGCCAAAGTTATAACCACCGTGCCCGTGGGAGTAGCAAACGGTTTCGATGGGCTTGTCCGTTATATTCCGCAATTCCCTAAGCAAGGCCCGGGTCTGCTCGCCACCGCGCCCGCAGTCGACCATGAGTACGGAATGGGGAAGTTCGACCACAAGCACGTGCCCCTGGGCGCTGAGAAGGTGAACGCCTTTGCGAATCTCTGCGCCTGCAGCTACACCTCTTAAAATCTTCTCGCCGGCCGTTTTTTCCGTATCGTCCATCGGGATTTACCTTCGCTAAAAGAGAAGTTGGGGAGATGCCTTAGCACTGTTCGGAAGACGGATCAGCGAAGCGGTGGGGCCTCTTTTGGGTCCTGGGCTAAATGGCGGAAGATCCCTGCCAAGGTTTCGGTGACCCTCTCGTCAAGCTCGGAGGTGCTGATACCCAGTCGTCGAGCATAAGGGTGTCTAAAGATTCGATAGCCTCGGAGCACGGCGGACAGTACGACCTGGAGCGCTTCTAGGTCATGGTGGCGGTGAACGGCGCCTTCTATGACGTCCTGCCGCAACTCACTCAATTGATGCTCATAGTTCGGCATGGGGTCCACCGCCTCGTCACCGTCCAGTACGAGAAGGGCCCGGAGCTGACTGTCCTTCGTGGAATCGGAGAGTCGGAAGGCGTCCAGCCGGCGTCGGATGAAGGGCTTCCCTCGCCGCTTGGCGGAAAGGGTCCTCACTAGCGTCTTGAACTGACTGTTGATGGCTGCGCGGAGAAGCTCCCGTCGAGTACCAAAGTAGTGATAAATGTTTCCCCGGTTTACCCCGGCAGCCTCGGCAACTTTCCGAAGATTGAGACCGCCGAGCACGCCGTCTCGCTCCATCATGGCTAACGCCACTTCGACGAGCCGCTTCTCCGTTTCGGAACGATCCCGCTTAGAGGTTTCTGCCACAGGCTTCATGGTTTAGTGGCTTCCTATTGCGTTTGGGCGCCTTTAATTATCATAATGCTAAAAAAAAATAGCAATATGCTAGGAGTGCATCCTCATGAACTGGAAAACGCTTTTAGGAGCGGGAGTGTTTGCGGTTCTCCTCTTCGGGGGCTATCGCATCGCCTTGATCGCTGGGTCTATTTCTATGCCCAGCTCGGAGGACGAGGTCGCCGCCCTGCGGGTTAAGGCTGCCGCTCAGAGGGAAGATAGGATTTACCGCCCGCCGCCTTCAGCTCGGGAAGCGCTCCGCCCGGATCCTTGGAAGAATGTTTACTTCGGTGACCTCCATGTGCACACGAGTATTTCCGCCGATGCCTACCTGTTCGGCAACCGCTTTGGGCTTGATAGTGCTTATGCTTTCGCCAAGGGCGAAGCCTTAGAACTTCGAACGGGAGAGATCGCCCAGCTCACCCGTCCCCTTGATTTTGTCGCGCTAACGGACCACGCCGAAGCCTTCGGGCGTATCGAGGCCTGTGCCGATGGCGGGTTCGGGCCCGACGCGGAGGAGGGGTGTGCATTTCTTGAGACCCCCTCGGTTTGGGGGTTCTTGCAAATGCGCGGCCGAGCGGAGCAGCGCCCGGTGCGCAGAAAGCTCGACGTCTTTAATGATGATCCTGCCGTTGAACGGGTCTATGCCGCCCGAACCTGGCAGGCGGTAAGGGAGGCGGCGCAGAGGCATTACGAACCGGGAGTATTCACGACCTTCGTCGCCTATGAGTACTCCCCAGCGCTGCCGGATCGGGGAAAGCATCATCGGAACGTCATTTTTCGGACGGATGCGGCGCCCGAATATGCGGTTTCCGCAGTAGACGCGGCCTCTGAAATTGACCTCTGGAAACAGCTTGGGGCACAGTGCTCCGGGCCATGCGAATTCCTGACCATTCCCCACAATCCTAACAAGAGCTGGGGTCTGGCCTTTGCCAGCGAAACCATCGATGGCATTCCCTATACGCAGGACGATTGGTTTCTGCGGCGGCGCTTAGAGCCCTTGGTTGAGATGTTTCAGATCAAGGGAAGTTCAGAGTGTGCCTTCGGCTTTGGCGCCACCGATGAAGAGTGTGGCTTTGAACAGTTCTTCCCACCCTGTGAGGACGGTCAGGAGACGTCTTGTATCCATCCGACCTCCATGGCCCGCGATGGGCTGAAGAAAGGGCTCGTCTTGAAGCAGTCGCTGGGTGCAAATCCGTTGGAGTTTGGCTTCGTGGGCTCCACTGATACCCACAACTCGAATCCCGGCGATACGGAAGAGTGGGACTGGCGGGGCACCACAACTTTTACCTCTTCTCCGGCGACACAGCGAATGAACGTTTCCAACGTCACGGGCATTCGAAATAACAACCCGGGCGGACTGGCCGCCATTTGGGCGGAAGAAAACAGCCGGGAAGCGCTTTTCGATGCGATGACGCGGAAGGAGGTTTACGCCACGAGTGGAACGCGCATAAAGCTTCGCGTCTTCGCCGGCTTTTCCTTCCCGGAGGACTTGGGGGAAACCGCAGATCTAGCAGTGGCCTATGCAAGGGGGGTTCCCATGGGGGGAACGCTTGGGACTGAAGCGAAGGCTCCTTCCTTCTTTATATGGGCAACGCAGGATCCCGATCATGCGCCGCTCGATCGGGTCCAAGTGATCAAGGGTTGGCTTGAAGACGGGCAGGCCATGGAAGCGGTTTACGATGTGGCTTGTGCGGGCGGGCAGCCTGATTCCGTTTCCGGGCAATGCCCTCCGAGCACAGCGACGGTTGATTTAGAGGACTGTAGCTGGGATCAGTCGACCGGAAGCCCCGAACTCCGAGCGCTGTGGGTGGATCCGTCTTACGACGCGGAGCAGGATGCCTTCTATTACGCACGGGTCGTTCAGAATCCGACGTGTCGCTGGACCACCTACGACAGTATCCGTTTGAACCGTTCACCCCCGGAGGAGGTTCCCCCGGTGGTCTCCGAGATGGCTTGGAGCTCGCCCATCTGGCTTCACGCGCCCTAGCTTTTTATGGGGACTTGGCACGAACGGCCGTGGCTGCGCTTCTGCTTGCTAGGAGGCGTGCTAGTACTCCTTGAGGGGTTTCTGCACCCTCCATCAAAGCCGGTGCTTGGCCCTCTTGGGGAGAGTCGTTTAGCGGGGCTTAAGGCGCAGTGGCGCTCCCAGGCTGGTCGCGATCCTTCCCCCTCCCAGCTTCGTGAGCTGATTTCCCTAGAGCTCGAGAACGACATGCTGCTTCAGGAAGCCTTGAAGCTTCAGCTCCACCGGGCGGATCGCACCGTCTTTGAACGGCTACTGCGCGACCTGGATTTTCTTGGCGTGGCAGATGGCTTGTCCGATCGGGACCGCTTCGAGCGGGCCCTGAGCTTAGGTCTTCACCTCGATGACGAGGTTGTGCGCCAGCGGCTCATCTTCTTGATGGAGCAGCGCCTGCTTCGCTCAAGCCCTAAGCCAGCGATTACCCCTGAAGCCCTTGCAGCGTCCTTTAACGCTCGGCGCGAGGAGCTTAGGGTTGCGCCACGACTCGCCTTCGATCAGGTTTTCTTCTCTACTGACGATTGGGGGATCGTTAGGAAGCGCGTTGATCAGATTCAGCGAGGCGGCCTAAGCGTCCCCGAGGCGCGTCTCCTGGGCGATCCCTTCATCGCGGGCGCTCAGATTAAGGAACAATCCCTACCCGAGCTTGGGCGGATTTTCGGAAGCCTGTTTCAAGAAAATTTGCAAGCTGCACTGTCAGAAAGTCCACCTCAGATTGACAGTTGGTACGGGCCCATTCGCTCAGCCCTGGGTTTTCACTATCTGTGGGTGGAGGCTTTCGAGGCAGGGAGAGAAGCCACCTTTTCTGACCTTGAGGCGAAGCTCCGGCGAGACCTAGAGCGTTGGAATCAGGAGAAGGCTCTCGAGCACGCAAAGCGCGCTCTTACAGATCATTACCACCTTCAGCTCGACGTGGCGGGGTAGTGGGTTCATGAGGAAAGGTGCCCTCATGCCAACGAGCCCTGTCGCTTTGGGGGTAGCGACGCTCATTCTTTTGGCCCTCGCGAACCCTGTTTTTGCCCATCGCTTTGCCCCTTCGCTATTTCAAGTGACAGAGATTGCGCCGCAGCATTTTGCCGTTCTTTGGAAAGAGCCGATTGCGCGGGCTTCAACGGTGCCACTGCAGCCACGGGTTCCGGACGGGTGCCAAGTTCTTCGTAAAACCCCCTCGGTGGAGGAGGGTACGGGGCGGGTGTTCCGCTTTCAGTGGCGGTGCGAAATCGATGCGTCTGGACGGCTCTTTGGGAGGGGGCTAGGGGTCGCCGGTCTTGCGGAAAATCAGGCCTCAGCAATTGTGCTGCTTTCTTTGCAAGATGGGCGAGTCTTTCAGGCATCTCTGACTGCAGCGCAACCGGTCTTTTCGGTGCCCAAGGTTCCCAGCTTCTGGGGCGTTTCCAGGATGTACGTGCCGCTTGGCGTGGAGCACATCCTAAGGGGTGCGGACCACCTGCTCTTTATTCTTGCGCTGGTGCTTTTGGTCCGAAAGGGGCGACCCCTATTCTGGACCCTATCGTCCTTCACCGTGGGCCATAGCGTCACCTTGGCGCTCGTGTCGCTGGGTATTTTGACCGTGCCTGAAAGCTTCGCAGAGCTGTTGATTGCCGCGAGCATATTCCTGCTGGCGGTTGTGCTCGCTGGCCCGGCGAGGCCCCTTTCTGAAGGAGGCTGGCAAAGCGTCGTTATGAGCCATCCCTGGTGGCTTGCTGGGGGTTTCGGACTAATTCATGGCTTGGGGTTTGCCGGGGCCTTAGCCGAACTGGGGATCCCCCAAGGTGGCGTCGCCACCGCGCTACTTGGCTTCAACCTGGGTATCGAAATCGGGCAACTCTTATTCGTGGGCGTACTCTTTCTTCTAGCGGCTGCGCCGTTGTCTCGCTTCCTTTCCAACGCAGGGCGCGGCGCGAGCGTCTATTTAATTGGCGGTGCTTCTGCCTATTGGTGCATCGACAGGCTAGGCAGGCTACTTGCCGAGTCCGTTCGTCTTTAAAAGGGGGCGGATCCATTGTGGACTTTCAGCCAGCCGCGGCCTTAAGTTCCTTAGAGGAGCCATAGCGTCGCCGTGTTGACGGCCCCAGCTTTACGTGGGACAGTCGCGGGAAAGTAGTCAGTGTCTACATCGAGTCATTCATGAGGGCTCCGCTAATGAAACGCCTACTAACGCTATTCTTTTCACCCCTAACCTTCGCCCTAGGATTCCTTGCTCCGGTCATCGCGCAAAGTGCGGAAGCCCTGGGATGGGGCGTTCCTGGCCTTTCAAATCTCACCTTAGGGCTGGCCCTAGCCCTCGCCCTTGGCGTGACGGCGCAGCTGCGGGGAGGCTGGTTGTGGCACACCTCGAAGCAGTAGCCGATCTCTCCCAGGCAACGGATGCAGAGCTCGATGCCTTAGAGCGGCGCCTAGCCGCACCCTTTATGCGTGTTTTCCCTTGGGGAATTATTCTTTGGGGCTTCGCCAACGCAGCGGTTTGGCTCGCTCTGTGGCCGCTGGTGCTTTTGGACCTGATGCCCCTTGCAGTGGCTTTCCCCATCGCGGTCCTGAACGTGGCGCTTTCCTACCTGCCTTCTCATGATGCGCAGCACAACATCATTGCGAGGAAGGGTCATCGGCTTCGCTGGCTCAATGAGCTTTTAGGCTGGGTTTCGCTTATCCCCCTTTGGCAATCGTTTCAGGTGATGCGCTTTACCCATTACGAACATCATCGACACACGAATGATCCGGAGCTCGACCCTGATTACCCCGTTCACACGGAAAGCATTGCGGGCTTCTTCAAAGCGCGTATTGGGGCCGGCGGCAACGATTCCTATGGCGCCGCGCTTTTGCGCATCGGCCGCCCAGATCTCATTGCCCAGGGGATCGGCTATGAGGTGGTCTTTTTTCTCTTTCTCTTCTCCATGGCGTGGTCGGGCTATGCCCTCGAAGTTGCCCTGATTTGGTGGCTACCTAAGCACATCGCCCTTCTCTGGATTCAATTTTACCTATCGTGGATGCCTCACCATCCAGGATCGGAAACGGGCCGCTATCGGGAAACACGGGCCTTTCGGAGCATTTTTGGCAATGTTCTCTCAGGAGGTATGCAGTACCACATCGTGCATCACCTTTATCCGACGATTCCCCTAATGCAGACCCCCGCAGCCTATCGCGCGCTTCGCCCGGTGCTTGAACGGAGGGGGTGTGACCTCGGTCAGCTCTGAATCCCAAGGGAAGTCCTCCGCCTCTCGCGATGGGCGCTACCATCATGGATCGCTGAGGGAGGCGCTACTCTTGCGAGCCGCGGAGGTGATCGAGGAATGCGGTCTTGAAGCGCTTAGTCTTCGGGGGCTCGCTCGGGACTTAGGGGTGTCTCACGGCGCCCCTAACCGGCACTTTAGGTCAAAGGAGGCCCTCCTTGCGGCCCTGGCGAGCAAAGGTTTCGAGGAGGCTCGAGCAGCAACCCTCGCGGCGAAGGAGAAGGCTGACCCCGACCCTTGGTGTCAGCTGAATGCCATGGGTCGAGGCTACCTCCGATGGGCAATCGCTAATCGGACCTTATTCCATGTGATGGAGCACCCCGACGTCGCGCGCCAAGCAGATCCGGAGCTTCTTTCCCGAATTGCCGCGACCCAGCAGATGGTGAAGGATGCGGTGTTCGCCGCGCAGCGGACGGGTCGCTACCCGGAAGTTGACCTCGATCGGCTGACTCTTTTTACCCATGCCGTTCCCCATGGCGTAGCTCATCTCCTCACTAATCCAATTTTTGAGGACGCCTTCGAGCCGGATGAGCTTGATGATTTTGTTGCTCAGATTATCGAGCTCGTAGTGCCCCTCCGGGGCCGTTTGCACCGGGAAGCGCTGTCATGAAGAAGCGAACAGGACTATGGCTTGGTGCCACCCTGGCCTGGCTCGCGTTTGCATTTTGGTACACCGACCTGGGAGGGCCGCTCACCGATGCGGAGGTTAATTCCGCCCTAGGAGTGCTCGAGGCTCGAGGTATGGAAGCCGACCGCTTGCAGGAGTTCGAAAGGTTTCTCCGCGAGGACACGGGTAGGCAGTTCTTGATGGTCAACAATATCGACCTCAGGGATAGGCCCCCGCCTATGCCGGCCTTCGACGGCGGCGGGACCGCCCAAGAATATAGTGACTATTACATGGAGCACATGTATCCCCAGTTGCTCCGGCGCGCCTGCCATCCAGTCTTTTTCGGCGAGGGCCTTGGGGGCGTCGCTATTGATGTCGCAGGCATTGAGGGCGCTCGGGGCTGGGACATGGCAGCCCTTTTTCGTTACAAGAGTCGCCGAGCCTTTGTTGAGATCATCACCCATCCCGCTATGGGTGAGCGCCACGCGTACAAGCTTGCGGCCATGGAAAAGACCGTCGCGTACCCTGTGGAGCCAGGCTTGTTCCTGAGTGACCTACGCGTTCTTCTTTTCTTGCTGTTGGCACTCGCAGCCAGTCTCTTAGATGGCTGGTTCGTCCGGCGGCCTGGGTAAAAAGGCGTCAACAAGCTTCTCCGACAAGCTCCCCTGCTCCGGGCGAAGAACGCCAGGGACGAACTGCTCCCTGGCGTTAAGCCGCCTCTTGGCAACCCTTAGCGGTTCACCCTGCTTTTTTTTCTCAAGTTTTTGCTCCCAGACTATTCAGCAAAGGCTTCTAGATCGTAACTGTGCTCGACAAAACGAACCCATTGGGCGAAGGAACGATTTACGAGCTTCATATTGGCGCCAGCGACCGCGGACCACTTCTTCCACGCATCGGTGGCGAGAAGGGTCTCTTGCCAAGCCTCCATTTCTGCCAGGCTTTCGTAGCCGACAACGATTTCATGTGTGCTACGCCCGGCGGCGCCAGCCTGCCCCGTCAGGACCTGTACGAGCCAGATCTGCCCCGGAAAAGCCTGGGTCTCTTTGTCGTTGAGAAGCGCGTCGAGACCCGCAAGGATGGCGCCGGGGTTCGACACTTCGACCTGAATCACATCCCAGGTTCGATCCTCGCTGCTGACCGTTCCCCAGTTTCGCAGGGGCACGACGGAATAAGTGGCTACGGGCGTTCCTGCCTGATTCAAGCGCGCGGTGTAGAGGGCAATTTCCTCCGATGCTAGCGCCTTTTGGCTCCAGGCTTCGGCCTCCGCAACGCTGGGCCAGAGAGCGACCACCCGGTGTGTGGTGGGGGAGGCGCCGTTGAACGCCATGGCCTGAAGTTGAACCTGGGCCCTTCGATTTTTTCCGACCTCCGAACTCTGTAACGCATCAAAGGCGGCGACAACCGCCGGGGCTTGCCCCGGGGTAATCGCCCATTCGTAAACTTGTACAAAGGGCATGGCCGAGGCGAAGCTTGAGGCAAAAAGAAGCGCTGCGCCGGAAATCCAAGGCAAAATTTTCATCCGTGTTCTCCTCATTGGGATCGGGGTGCTTTACGAGTCGCCCTATTCGATCGGGAACGCTTCGAAAACGAGTGTTCCGTTAAACAGATCTACGGCGCCCTTCGCGTAGATCATGTCGCCATTTGAGAAGGCATCTAGGGTATGCATGGTTACCATGGTTCCCTCACGCTTCCAGATTCCCTGTAGCGACGCGGCCACCAGGTCACCATCTTGGTTGATGGACCGAAGGCTCCCGGTGAAGTTGCCCTTCAGGCGATCGGCAGTAGTCGAAAAAATTCGTAGCTTAAATAGACCTTGCCATAGCCCTCGCCTACGACGCCCTCGGCGGTGAGGGAGCTGGTCGTTGCGGAACTCGACCAACTGGTCATTGTGAATTCGGCGGGGAAGGAGTCTCCCTTTGCTTCAAAGCCTGCCGCAAACGTCGTGAGCGCCGCGCCGCAGAGTACAAGGCCCATTAGGGCTCGCTTCAATATCAGCATCATCAGCCATCCTTAAAAAATAAGCAGGGGGCCCAGGCTAGAGCGCTGGGGCTTTCGCTGGCTCTAAAAGGGGGGCTTTTGTTTCGCAATGTGATGGGCGGCACGATAAGAAAGGCCGGCTTACGAAAGGAGTAACTCGCGCTGTCCGAGCGCTTTTCGGGCCTAGGCAAAGTCCTTGGGAGAGGGTTAACTAGGTGGGGAGAGGGGTAGTACGCAAGCTCATTGAGTTGGGCGGCTGCGTTTTGCGGGAGGGGAAATGGTCGATTGGATTTGGGGACGCTATGCAGCGTTGACCTATGCGCTGCTCGGCGCAGTTGGGCTGGCTATCGGGGCTCTCCTTGAGGGATCGGGGGTCCTCGCCCTAATGGCGATACCTTTCTTCGCCTTGCTCTTCCTTGGGGTTTACGACTTTTTTCAAAAGCGGCATGCGGTGCTAGCTAATTTCCCACTGCTTGCCCGTTTTCGCTTCATGCTCGAATCCATTCGCCCTGAGCTCCGGCAGTATTTTTGGGAATCGGATGACGATGAGGTTCCGTACTCGCGAAATCAGCGGGCCATGGTTTATCGGCGGGCGAAGCAGCTATCGGCGGCCCAGCCCCTTGGCTCCGAGCAAGCGATGTACGCCGAGGACTTTACCTGGCTCAATCACTCCCTGACGCCTACGCACATTTCCAGTGATGATTTCAGAGTTTCCGTGGGCGTTGGAGAAAGCGCCTACGCCATGTCCTTGCTCAACATTTCTGGGACCAGCTTTGGCGCCTTGTCGCCTCCGGCCATAAGGGCCCTTTCGACGGGGGCCCGGCTAGGGGCTTCGCGCACAACACGGGAGAGGGGTCCCTTTCGCCGTACCACGAGGCTGGAGGAGGCGATACGGTCTGGCAGATTTCCACCGGGTACTTTGGGTGTCGAACCGCGGAGGGGCACTTCGACGACGATAAGTTTGCGGTGAAAGCAAAGCTTCCCCAGGTAAAAATGATTGAAATAAAGTTAAGTCAGGGCGCTAAGCCTGGCCACGGGGGCATGCTCCTCGCACCTAAGGTGACTTCGGAAATCGCCCGGACCCGGGGCGTGGAGGCCTTCCGGGATGTTATTTCTCCGCCGAGCCATTCGGCCTTTTCGACGCCTGAAACGCTCCTGGAATTCGCGGAGCGCCTCCGCTCCCTCAGCGGTGGTAAACCAGTGGGCGTCAAGCTTTGCATTGGCCATCCCTGGGAGTTTATCGCCATTGTGAAGGCCATGGTGGAAACCGAGATCTATCTTGATTTTGTCACGGTGGACGGCGCTGAGGGCGGTACGGGGGCTGCGCCGGCAGAATTTTCTGACCATCTTGGCTCTCCCCTTCGGGATGGGGTGGTCTTTGTCGACAATGCTTTGCGGGGGGCAGGGCTCCGGGAGCGGGTGAAGGTGGCAGCCTCCGGGAAGCTCGTCAGTGCCTACGATATTGTTCGGATCTGCGCTCTCGGGGCGGATTGGTGCAACATGGCGCGCCCCTTTATGTTTGCCCTAGGCTGTATTCAGGCCAAGGATTGTGCGTCCGGCCATTGCCCGACGGGTATTGCGACCATGGACCCCAAGCGCTATCGGGTTGTGGACGTTGAGGACCGAGCCCAGCGGGTGGCGAATTTTCAGAAGAATACCCGCTTTGTGGTGAAGGAATTGCTTGAAGCCGCGGGGCTCAATCATCCCGCAGAGCTCACACGGCGCCACATTGTTCGACGGCTGTCAGCGAGTGAAATTAAGCTGGCGGATCAGATCTACCCCCGGGTAGAGCCGGGAGCTCTTATTCACGGGGGACTTAACGAAGATCCGCGGCTCCAGGTGTATTGGAGCCGAGTAGGGAAA
Source organism: Candidatus Salivita marina (assembly GCA_038144425.1). GTDB lineage: Bacteria > Pseudomonadota > Gammaproteobacteria > Pseudomonadales > Azotimanducaceae > Salivita > Salivita marina. The sequence continues at coordinate 749,548 of JAYQNS010000002.1, forward strand.
GGATCCTTCGCGCCCAGCCCCGGATAGGGACCTGGGTCCAAAGCCAAAAGGACGCGGAAGCTACAGTCGCCCTAGATCGCGCCCAGCACCTTGCGAATATTTTTTCGAAACTTTTCTCCGAAGGGCGGGCGCGCCCCAATGATCGGCAGGACGTCGATCATGGTTTGGCGATAGATCGCTCGTTCGTGACTCATGGTGCGGAAGCCCTCGGGCCCGTGGTAGGCCCCCATGCCGGAACTGCCGATGCCTCCGAAGGGTAGGTCCTCCTGAACATAATGGAGCGTAACGTCGTTGACGCAAACCCCTCCGCTCGGCACTCGGTTGAAGAGATACTCTTGCTCAGCCCGGTCCTTGCCAAAGTAGTACAGCGCAAGGGGATTGCTTCTTGGTTCAATCAGTCCGGGTACTTCGGCGATGTCTTGGTAAGGCAAGATGGGAAGGATGGGGCCGAAGATCTCTTCCTGCATGACGGTCATGGAGTCATCGACGTTTTGAAGAATGTGTAAAGGCATGCGCCGCCCTCCCTCAATGGGCCGGGTTTTCTCGGCACCAACGATGGTGAGCTTTGCGCCCTTAGCGACGGCATCCTTTAGGTGGGCTTCGAGGCGCTCAAAGTGTCGTTCGTTGATGACGCCTGCGTAGTCTTCATTTTCTGCCACCTCGGGATACATGGCCTGGGCTTCGGCCGCGACGCGGGCAACGAGTGCCTCCTCAAGCTCCGCTGGAACAAGAACGTAGTCCGGTGATAGGCACAGTTGGCCACCGTTTAGAAATTTCGCGAAGGTGAGGCGCGTTCCTGCGAGGTCTAGCTGCGCTGTTCTTCCGATGACGACCGGCGATTTACCACCCAGCTCGAGCGTAACGGGGACGAGATTTTCTGCCGCAGCTTTCATGATTTGGACGCCGACGGCCGTTGAGCCGGTAAAAAGGAGGTGATCGAAGGGAAGCTCAGCAAAGCGTTTGCTGATATCTGCGCCTCCCGTAATCACGGCGACCTCCTCCGGCGCAAAATAGCGAGGTATGACCTCGGCGAAGAGCGCTGCGGTTTCCGGAACGAATTCCGAAGGCTTAAGAAGGGCTCTATTTCCCGCGGCAAGCGCATTGGTCAGCGGGGCGACGGTAAGGCCGAAGGGAAGATTCCAGGGGGAGATGATTCCGACCACACCCTTTGGAAAGCTGCGGATCTGACTTCGACCTCCTAGGAAATTCATCGGCTTATTCGATCGCCGGGAGATGGGCTTCATCCATTGCTTAAGGTTTTTGAGGCTGTAGTCGATAGCCTCCACCTTCGACGCGAACTCCGAGAACAGGCTGAACTCGTAGGAGCGGGCGCCTCCAAACTCGGCCTTGGTCGTCTTGGCGAAGGCCGTTTTGTTCTCAAGAATGAAGGCCTTTAGGCGACGAAGTCGGTCGATCCGCGTTTCGTAGGTGACCTCGCCTTCTTTCCGGAACGCGTCTTTTTGCCGGCGTAAAAGGGAGAGAAGGGGATCGGCATGGGAATCGATCGGAGTGGGTTTCTCCAGCGTACTCATAGGGAAGCTCCGCCGCGGTAGGGGTGGGCAATAAATGTCTCAGAGTCAGTTATACAACTGACCCTGATTCATTTCAAGCGCTCACGCTTGCTAGGGCGTCAAGGCGCGGCGCCCTTTCGGGCAGACCTGGAAGGAGGCTAGGGCGCGGCGTGGGAGGCGCGCCCTTTTCCGGGAATCCTTAAAGGCGAAGTAGCTGCTTGCCGAAGTTTTCCCCCGTGTAGAGGCGCTGCAAGGTTTTGGGAATGTTTTCAAACCCCTGTTGAACGTCCACCTCGTAGGCCAGCTCGCCCGCACCTACCCAGCCCAGGAGGGCTTCCACGGCTTCAAGGGCTCGAGGCAGGTAGTCCAAAATGATGAAGCCTTGCATGCGACCCCGGTTGGTAACCAAGTTCATTAAGTTGTTTGGGCCTGGCACGGGGTCGATTGCGTTGTAATTGGCAATGCCGCCGCAAAGAACGGTGCGGGAGTAGAGGTTAAGATTGTTGAGAGCCGCTTCAAGGATCGGTCCGCCCACATTGTCGAAAAATACGTCCCATTTCTCCGGGCAAGTTTCGGCGATTCGTTGGGCGACATCTTCGCTTTTATAGTCGATAACTTCGTCGAAGCCTGCTTGCTCCTTGAGCCAATCACACTTGCGGCTTCCCCCGGCGATTCCCACGACGCGGCACCCTTTGATGCGGGCGATTTGGCCAGCGACTGATCCCGTAGCACCTGCGGCGCCGGAAACAAGGACCGTTTCCCCTGCCTTTGGCTCGCCCAATTCGAGCATTCCAAAATAAGCGGTCAGCCCGGTGATCCCCAGCACGGAAAGCATCAACTCGGGGCTGACGCCCTCGGGAAGTTTGGTTAGGCCCATGGGGCCTTGGCCTGGCGCTACGACAGCAAAGTCTTGCCAGCCTCCGGTGGTTTGAACGAGATCGCCGACGGAAAATTCGGGATGCTGTGATTCGACAACCTCGCCGACGGTTCCCGCACGCATGACTTCTCCTAGGGCGACCGGGGGCAGGTAACTCGGTCGATCAACCATCCAGTTTCGCTGGGTCGGGTCGAAGGAAAAGACTTGGTTCCTCACCAGGACCTGTCCCGCCGCCAGGCTTTCCAGGGGCGCCTCGCGGTAGGAGAAATTGTCGGGCCCCACCATGCCATGGGGGCGGGCTGCAAGGAGCCACTGTCGGTTTATGGTCATGCTGGGCTTACTCCCGTGTTTGTTTCGGCGCGTTGGGCTTCGATGATTCGTTGGGCGTTTTTGATGAAGAGCGTTTTTGAGTCGAAACTGTCGATGAGAGCTCGGACCTCCGAGGGCAGGGTCTCTTGCCTTAGGTCCGGTGCAAGGTCGGCGGCGGAGACCCCCACAAGTAGAACGCCTAGGGTTTTAACGAGATCCATGGCTTGGTCTGCGGGTAGGCCTAGGACCGGTGCGGTAGCGTCCGCCACGCGCTCGAGGCACCGGATAAAATTGCGCTTTGAGTCAATCAGCCGTTCGATGGAAACGTTGTGCTCAATGACTTTCTCGAGACGACCCAGCAAGGGGATCAAATTCTTTTCCTGCGCTGCGGCCTCGAAAAATCCCTTTGCGTAAGCGCTCTGGTCGAGTCCGATGCCTAAATTTTCCGCTAATGCGAAGCTCCAGCGGGTCAAGGCTTGATCGTATAAGGCGAGGAATACCTCTTCTCGAGTCTTGAAATACAGATAGAGGGTCCCCTTAACAACGCCAGCACTCTTCCCGAGCCGAGCCATGGCGAAGGCTTCGTAGCCCACTTCCTCGAAGAGCTTTTCCGCCGCGCGGAGAATTTCGGCGCGCCGCCACCGTTTCTGGTCGTCCGTGCGCGCTCGCTTGTGAATGGGTTGCATTGTGATAACCCTAGGGCAAGGTGTCCGCTGCGACGGGTGGGTCGTCGCAATCAAGGCTAACAGGCTTAGAATCTATAACTGACTGAGGTTCATTTCAAGGGCGAGCGGTGCTGTGGGCCGAGGGAGGGGGAGGGCCTGCTGAGCGGGGGCGCCCGAGAGGCGCCCCTCGCTCCTAGCTCAGCGGCGCGCAGCTTCCTCGGAAACTTTGGCGATGCTGGGGTGTTTTTCCAACGCCTGGCACCGCGCTTCGAGCTCCGGGCACAGGCTAAGGAGATCAACCCCGGCAATTTTCGCCATGCCCGCCGCCGGGCGAAGGCAATAGAAGAGGTAGAAATCGGCCACCGTGAGCTGATCTCCCGCAAGGTAGGCGCTCGAGGAGGAGAGCTGCCGCACGGCGCGGATACCCTTTTCGAGATCCCGGGCGACTTCCTCCTTGGTTTCATCGCTGACGGGTTGGTTGAAGAGCAGCTCGGGAAGGCATCGCCTAGCAACAAGTTCCACATTCAGCATGAGGTGAAGCACCAATTCGACGACCTTGGCGGCTGCCATCGGGTCCGTGGGCATCAGCCCTGGGCGCTGCGCCTCAAGGAAATGGAAAATTGCCACAGATTCTGACAGGTGAACGCCGTTGAGCTCGAGGGAGGGCATTTTCCCCATGGGTGACCGCTCTAGATAGTCCGCCTTTTGCGAGGGTGGCGACTTAATTTCCTCAAAATCAAAGCCTTTTTCGATGAGAAGGGCCTTGGTCAGGCTGTAGTAATTGCTCATGCGGAGCCCATAAAGCTTAAACATTCCGTATCTCCCCGTTACGATTCATAGCGCTAAGCTATATTGATAGTTGGCGAATGACCTTTGGCGGCGCAGGCTTAGGATCTTGCTTAAGCCGAACCTATGGCAAGGAAAAATCCTCCAAGGGGCAGAGTGACACAACAGAAGGGGGATGGGCCGACCGGCTGTCGTGCAGAAAACTGAAGGAGTGAGAGATAAATGCGTACTGCAATCGTTCTCGGGGTTGGTCCCTTGGAGGGCTTGGGGGCAAAACTTTCTCAGCGTTTTTCTAAGGAGCATCATGTCTTCGTAGCGGGTAGAAGCGCTGAGAAATTAGCGCCGGTGGTCGAGCGGGTACGGGAAGCGGGAGGTAGCGCCGAGCCGCTGGTCACGGACGCAACAGATGAAAGGGCGGTACAAGCGCTCTTCGCCGCGGCGGGTCCCAGCCTTGACCTGGCCATTTATAACGCCGGTAACAACACCCCCGGTGCTATTGAAACGATGGAGGCCGCCTATTTTGAGGCGAGTTGGCGGGTTTGCTGCTTTGGAGGTTTCCTCTTTGGTCGCGAGGCCGTCCGTTCCATGAAGGCGGGCGGCGGCACGGTGTTATTCACCGGCGCCAGTGCTTCGCTGCGGGGCCGAGCAAATTTTGGGGCTTTCAACTCTTCCAAGGCAGGCCTTCGGACCTTCGCCCAAGCCCTCGCGAAGGAGTGCGGTCCGGCGGGTGTCCATGTGGGACATGTCGTCGTGGATGGGCCTATCAACGGTGACAAGATTCGCTTCGGTTTTCCTGAGTACGCAGAAAAATTGGGTGATGAGCGGATGATCTCTCTGGACGGAATTGTTGACGCCTACGAATTCCTTTACCGGCAGCCGCGGAGCGCATGGTCCTTTGAGGTGGATGTTCGCACGCACCTAGAGAACTGGTAATGGTCGATTCCGTCCCCCGTAGTGCTGGGGGTAGGGCTCGTCGTCGCTCAGCTTGGGAAGGTTAGTCGCCCGTGGGATTCGAGATCAGGGGGGAAGGCAAAAAGCCTCTAGCTTAATCAAGCCAAAAGGAGAGGGACTTCCTTTCCTAGGATGGATTCCAGCTCTCGCTGACCTTAAGAAAATTCTTCATTCTCATCTCTGAAAGGATTTTTTCGCCGCCCATCACCACGCAGTTAAGGGGGTTGGTCGCGGCCCGGCAAGGGACCCCGGTGAATTCATTCATTAACTCTGGGAGGCCTCGGAGTAACGCGCCCCCGCCTGTTAGGACAATTCCGTCCTGAAGGACATCAGCACTGATGTCCGGCGGCGCTGCCTCTAATGCGCTCCCGACGGCGCGAAGGATGGCGTTCACCGGTTCAACGGTCGCGCGGTAAACATCCGCCGTGCAGACCACCTGGTTCCTGGGAAGCCCGGAGGCTGCCTCGAGGCCCTTGATATTCATGGTGGCTGAAGCTATGCTGGGGTGGACCGAACCAACGGTGAGTTTGATGCGCTCCGCTTGCCGGTCCCCGATTAAGATGCCGTTCTCCCGGCGGAGAAAATTGACGATGGCTTCATCGAGGGCGTTGCCGGCGACCTTGAGAGAATCAGGAATAGACCAGCCCGCCTAGGGATAAAATGCCGATTTCCGTAGTTCCGCCGCCGATGTCCACAACCATTGAGCCCTTGGGCTCATCAATGGCCAGATCAGCCCCAAAAGCCGCCGCGACCGGTTCATCGATAAGCGCTACGGCCTTAGCACCTGCGCTTACCGCGGCCTCTCTTATCGCCCTGCGCTCGACCTGGGTTGCCTCTACGGGCACGCAGATAAGAATGTTTGGTGAGCCGCGAAACCACCTGCTCCCAAGGGCTTGCCTAATAAAGCCTGTCAGCATCAATTCGGTGGCCTTGTAATCCGCGATAACCCCATCTTTAAGGGGGCGAACGGCGGAAATGTTCGCTGGGGTTTTGCCGAGCATGGCCTCTGCGTCGCTGCCGAGCGCTACGACCTCTGTTCGGCCCCTATCGTTGCGAAAGGCGATCACCGATGGCGAGTTCAGTACAACCCCCGCCCCTTCCCGAAAGATAAGGGTGTTGGCGGTTCCAAGGTCGATTGCGATATTCACCCGCTTGAGGAAGTTCATAGCAGTCGGTCTCAAGAATGCGGACGAGGATCATAGGATATTTCTGCCGGGCCTGGGATAGCTTGCTCCAGTGAGCCCATCGCCCTACTGCATGGCGTCGAGCCTAGAATTATTGAAACCTGAGGATTTGGTATAGCCTGTAATGGTGCTCTGAACATTCTTCATCCGCGCCCCTTAATGAAAGCGCGTTGAATAGACGGGAAGACGAAAGGGAAAATGGATCGTCTCTGGCAGATGCTGAAGCGAATTTTCGCGCCCCGTTCCGTCGCGGTTGAAAGCCGGGGTGGTGTGACTTACCTGCACCTGGCGCCCTGGGTACAGGTGTCAGCCTTTCTACTTCTTTCCGGACTCCTTGCCCTTACCGGAGGAGGCTTTTGGTTTGGAGCCCATGCCAAGCAAGAGGCCGCTAAGTTAGAGACAGCGCTAGCGGTGAGCCAACGGACCCACGAATCGTTCCTCACTCAGCTTGACGATGACCTTCGAAACCTTGCCAACCTTAGGCTGGTGTTGGATCAGCAAAAACAAGCCCTTAGGGAGAGCCAGGGGCGGGAGCGGTCTTTCCTCGAGGCCGTTTCAGCCCTGGCGCAGCAAGCGCCGCCCAGGAAGAATCCAATGGCTTGGGCCGTCGCGCAGCTGGAGGCTCAACGGCGGGCGGAGCAAGAGATAGAGGATCAGCTGAACTCCGTGGCAAAGAGCTTTTCCGCCTTGCTTGGGGTGGCCCCGCCCACAGAGTCTCTTGCCGTCGCCCCCTGGCTGGCGCAGCGGCTCTCCGCCGCAGAAGAGACCTTCGAGGGGCAGCGGCTCGCGCTAGAAAATGCGCAGCTGCTCATGAAGGCGTCGCTGGCGCGAGCGGAGGCCAACTTATCGGTTTTGCCGGAAGCTTTGCTCGGCCCTGGAGGGCTAGGGCTTGAGGGTCTCGGTGGGAAGGATGGGGAGCCTGAAGGCTCTGCCTTCCTATCCCTCAATGATGAGCTTGCGTCCCTACGAGCGCTTTCGGAACGACTTGAACGGGCGCAGAGGCTCGAGGTTTGTGTTCCGTTTTCCACGCCGGTGGATTATTACAACCTGAGCAGCCCCTTCGGGCGTCGGAAGGACCCCTTTGACGGATCACCGGATTGGCACCAGGGCATTGATTTGGCTGCTTGGCCCGGCACTAAGGTTCGGGCTACCGCGGCCGGCAAGGTTGCCTTCGCCGGGCGCCGCTCGGGCTATGGAAATATGGTACTCATTGATCATGGCTGTGGCTTGCAGACGCTTTACGGGCATCTCGATAGCACTTCCGTGGTTCAAGGGCAGGCCATTAACTTCCGGGATGAAATCGGAGTGGTGGGCAATAGCGGGCGTTCAACGGGACCTCATGTCCATTATGAGATTCGAAACGGGAACGAGCATCTAGATCCACAAAAATTTATTGAGGCAGGACGTTATGTTTTCAAAAGCAAAGAACCCGCCAGACTCTAAGGGACAGGGCGGTCAAGGGTTACCCTCCACAACCGGTAAAGCCGGGAAAGGGGGGTTCTCCGTGTTGGGTCCGTCGCTGAAGATTCTAGGCGACGTTATCTCAGAGGAAACCGTTCACCTCGACGGATCGCTAGAGGGGACCTTAATTTGCGATTCCCTCATCGTAGGCGCGCAGGGGCGATTTAAGGGGAGGCTGAGGGCCCGGGAAGCCCGGATAGCTGGTGTGGTAGAGGGTGCTCTTTCTGTGGAAAGGCTGACTGCAGAAACGGGAGCGTGCATTTCTGGGGAAATTCACTACACGGAATTAACGGTGGCAGCCGGGGCGCGTTTGGAAGGTCCTATGCGGTATGCCACGACTTTCGAGGAAGAGACCCCCTCGGAGGAGCTTGCAACACCTGCCCTCAAGACCGTGTCCTGAGCCGTCTCGCCTTGAACCCTTGCCTGGGGTTGGAGGTGACAGTTCGGAAAGGCTGTTTAGGGCTTAGCTAGCGGCATTTGCAGAAAGGAAGACTTCGATGGCTGTGACCTTCCAGGACCTCCAAAGAGCGACCGTCCGTCCGGAACTCGGAGAGATCGCGGAAGCCGTTCGACGGGCTAAAGCCGGGGAGGGGGCGGCGCAGATTGAGCTCTGCGGCGCCATGCTCTGGGCCTCCTTCACCTGTCCGGGGGCGATTTTTCCCGTCTTCGACGCCCTTTTTCGAGCCCAATTCGCCCAGGAGTGCAGACTAACCGGGCTCCCGCAGGAAAGTGCGCCGCCCCCGGAAGCGTTTTGGGAACGATTCCAGGCGACCATTGAGGGTCCTGAAGGAGGCTACGACGCGACGTCGATCACCGTGGCTGTAGCGAGTCTGGGTGGCGAGCTTCACAGTGAAATGGCCGGTCTGAGTGAGTCCGCTGCTCGCATCCTCAATAAGGAAGCAAGCCCCGAGACCAAGAGTTCCCCGCCGATGATTACCCTAGCGGGACTTGCACGTTTGCCCGAGGGCAGTCTCGGGCGTGCTCTCTTGGCAATGTGGACGGAAAATCAATTTGACCCTGAGGTTCTGGATCGGGACGCCATAGGCCTCGCTGATCTCAGCCCAGCGCTCCGGTACCTCAATACACGCATCCTGCAGGTGCACGACGTTTGGCACCTCGTGGCAGGGTACAGAACCACGAGCCTTCACGAGATGGCGATTTCATCGTTTCAACTCGCCCAGTTTGGTCACAACTATTCCGCGATGTTCCTTGCAACGGTTCTATGCATGAGCTGCCTACGACAGCCGGTTGGGTTTCCCTTGTTGATGCAAAATTTTGCCGAGGGATGGCACCATGGCTGTCATGCGCCCAAATTTATGGAGATCGAGTGGGAGAGTGAGTGGCACCTGGACATCGCGAGCGTTCGCCAGAAATATGGCATTGAGCCCTTCGCAGGCAGTTTTCCCCCAGACTTACTTGAAAATTTAGCCAGCTCGGGCTGAGTTAGGGCCCCTTCCCCTCAAGCACCCACCTACCGTGGCAGTGTTGGGCCGCTCTGCGTGAACGCTTCGCTGGCGAGATCTGCAACCCATCCTGCCTGCTTTTTCATTTCCCTCAGCCCTTGACCAATCGAGGGCTAGAAACTAATGTTTCGCATTATTAAAATCTTGCCTTGTCATTAGCCAGGTAGGCCGCATGTCAAAACTGCACACGCTCTACGCCATGCCTCACTCGCTTTATTCCGGGCGTGCCCGGAGCTACCTGATAAAAAGAGGCATTCCCTTCAGGGAGTTGTCGACGGGGCACGAAAGCTTCAAAGCTGAGGTGCTGCCCAGGGGACAGCTTCCCACCATTCCTACCTTGCTCACTGCTGACGGAGAGGTCATCCGGGACGGCGCTGCCATTATTGAGTACTTCGAGGCGAGCCACGCCTATCCCTCTTATCCCGCGGGAACGGGCCAACGTCTCCTAAGCAGTCTGTTTGACGTGATTGGTACGGATGGCTTGCTTCGCCCAGCGATGCACTATCGATGGAATTTTCCGGAGGCGAACCTCGCCTTCCTCCACTTTCATTTCCTTAACTCGCAACGGATTTCCGCTGCCCGGGAGGAAAAGACCGGTGCGATGATGGACCGCATGCGGCATGCCGCCAGCCTGTTCGGCGTCAACGAGCGGACTCGGGAGGTGGTGGAGGCGCTCTATCTGGAGTTTCTTGATACGCTAAATGCCCACTTTGCGTCCCTTCCTTACCTCTTCGGGGGTCGCCCTAGCATCGGGGACTTCGGGCTGTTGGCACCGATGTACGCGCACCTGGGGCGGGATCCCTATCCGTCCTCACTGATGCAGCAGCGTGCTCTTGCTGTTCATCGTTGGGTGGAACGCATGAATCGGCGTGACTCCGACACCCCGGAGTTTTTACTGGGACAGAGGACTATCTGCCCGACGACGAGGTCCCTGAAACGCTCCTATCCGTCCTTCGCGTCGTCGCCGAAGACTTTGTGCCTGAAACCCTCGCGGCCGCTGCCACGCTTAATGAGTGGTTAGCCGAGCATGCGCCGGACGCCGGTGCTCCTGCGGTGGGGCGCCTGGCTGGGCCCCATCCTTCCTGCGAATTTCAGCTTCGGGGGAGGACGATCAAAGCCCTCGCTCAGCCTCATCGGTTTTATCTGCTTCAACGGATTCAGGATTTTTACCGAGCCTTGGGAACGAAGGAAAGGGGGTTAGCTGACGATTTGCTCGCTCGCTGCGGAATGGCACAGGTGATAGGCGCGAAGTTAAGCCGCCGCATCACGCGTAAAGGCAACCTAGAGGTGTGGGAGTAAAGATCATGGCAAAGCTCGTCCTTAGCACTTTTTTGTTTCTAATCGCGCTCGCGGGAGCTTTTGCTCTCTCCCTGCCTTCCCTGCTCCATTTGGCGGGATTGCATCCTGACTATGAAGGACCGGAGGTCTCGCTTGAGGGCAGCAAAAGGGCGCTCATCATAACTACCAGCCATAGCGTGCTCTCGGAAGAGGGGTCCCTTGAGGGCCCTCCCACGGGGGTTGCGGCATCGGAGCTAACCCATCCCTATTACAATTTCCGTCAAGCAGGCATGACGGTGGATCTGGCGAGCATCAGGGGGGGCGAAATCCCCATAGACCCTCAAACGCTCCGCTATCCTGCAAAGAGCCCGGAGGATGAGCGGTTTCTTAAGGACTCGGAGCTTCAGGCGAAGGTAAGAAATTCAGCTCCAGTGGCGGAAGTTGACTTTGAGGATTACGACATCATCTTCCTTTCCGGGGGATGGGGAGCCGCTTACGACCTGGGACAGTCGGCTGTGCTGGCTGAGAAGATTAGTGATGCCTATTACAGCCCGCGAACTCCGCTTATCGGGGGCGTGTGTCACGGGGTGCTTGGATTGCTAGAGGCTCGTGACCGCGAAGGATCGCGACTGATCGCTGGGCGGAAAATGACCGGGGTTTCTGACAAACAGATTCGGGAGCTGGGTATTGAGGTGACGCCGCTTCATCCAGAAACGGAGTTGAGAAAGGCGGGGGCGATTTATGAGTCCAGCACCGCTTTTAGAGATATCTTTGCAACCCACGTTGCGGTTGATGACGAAGCGAGATTCGTCACCGGGCAGAATCAGAATTCCGGTCATGAGACCTCCCACACGATGATGGCCCTTCTCGCGGAGCGGGACCAGGCAAGCTCGAATGATTAGATTGGACGGTAACGGCCGCGTTTCCCGGTCTGGTCTCTTGGGCGGCCTAAGTGGCATAGTGACTCCGGGGGAGACGGGGTAGCGTAGTACTGCGCAATTAACGATTCCCTCCCTCGCTACTAGGGCGAGGTTACGAGCGGGCGCAGCGCCGCTGGCCGTCAGAAATCTGCTGGTTGGGGTAGGGCGACTGGGGTTCGCCTGCCTCCGCCGGCCAGGAGTGGGTTATGGATGCTCATCGTGCATCGCTTTCTACCCAGGTGCTTTTCGGAAGCGGTTCCATTTCCGTTGGCATTAAAAACAACCTGCTAGGCACCTATCTCCTAATCTACTACAACCAAGTGCTGGGCTTGGACGCCGGGGTTGCGGCCTTGGCAATGGCCATCGCCTTGGCGGTGGACGCAGTCTCCGATCCCCTTGTTGGTATCTGGTCCGATCGAGCCCGAACCCGCTGGGGCCGCCGCCATCCCTTCATGTATGCCGCCCTAGTCCCTTTCGCGGTGTCTTACTACCTTCTTCTGTCCGATCCAGGGCAGTTTCAGATCAAGCCCTTTTCCTTCGGCTGTTGGTTCTCTTGGTTATCCTTCGGTTATCCATGACGTTTTATGAGGTACCCCGGGGGCGCTTGCACCGGAATTGTCAAAGGATTACGACCAGCGAAATGCGCTCTCGGCTTGGGCAATGGCCTTTGGCTGGTTGGGAGGCGCGGGCATTGCGTTCGTCGCCAATCGCTACCTTCTTGATTCGTTTGTTGACCTCGAGGGCTATCAATCCTTGGCCTTTTGGGGCGGGCTTGGGATCTTTATCGGTGGAATGGTTTCGTGCCTTGGAACCCATCGTAATATCCCTTCCCTTCACGCGCCCGAACCCAGGTCGGTGCACTTTCGGACCCTTTTGAGGGAAGGGAAGGAAACGCTAGCCAATCGCTCTTGGATTGTGCTTTTTTTGGCGGGTTGTATTTACGCGTTGCTTGTCGGTGTCGAGCAGGGCGTGGGGACCTATTACAACGAATACCTTTGGCAGTGGAAGCCCGAGCAGATTGCCCCTTTTGCGCTGTTTACAGCGCTTTCCGTCATTGTGACCGTTTCCCTGGCTCCCTTCATCGCACGGGGTCGGGATAAGAAAAATATCGCGGTAGGCATCTTCCTCTTTACCGTTACCGTGGGGCCGCTCCCAGTGCTTCTGAGGCTTCTCGATCTCTCCTATGGCACAAGTCTGTCTCCGGACAACGGCTCTGATCTTCTTTGGGTGATCCTTCTCGTTCACACCTGCACCATGTCCTCCCTAGGCGCCCTGGGCTTCGTCTTTATTGGCTCCATGGGCATGGAAATCGTAGAAGAAGTTCAGAAGCGAACGGGGCGAAGGGAAGAGGGCTTGTTAGGAACGGTCAATTCCTTCGTTCATAAGCTTATTGGCGCCGGTGGCGTCTTGATCTCGGGAGCGATTATTTCCGTGGTTGGCTTTGATGACCCTGCAGCGGACCCCGCCCAGCTTTACGGAGGGCAGACAATCATCGAGTTCGGTTGGATTCATGTGGCGCTGTCCTTCACGCTGCCGATTTTTTCAACGGTGATGGTGCTTTTGTACGACATAGACCGGGGCAAGCATGAGGGGCACCTGGACGCCCTTGGCTATCGACCTGCCAAGGACGTCGATGCTTGAATGACCGTTTAGGGTTTCGTGAGAGGAAAGAAAATGCAGGAAAATATTGACGTCTATTGGTCCTTTCGAAGCCCCTACTCCTACCTGGTTACTGCGGATCTCCTGCGGCTTCGCGATGATTATGATGTGGGGATCCAGCTCCGGATTGTGTACCCCATCGCAATTCGGGAACCTGGACTCGTCTTTGATAATCGAAAGAAACCTGCCTACATCGGCCTGGACTCGCGCCGCCGCGCGGAATTTTTAGGCCTTCCCTTTAGGCTGCCTGCTCGACCGGATCCGGTGGTGCAAGACCGGGAGACGCTTTCCGTAGCTAAGGAGCAGCCCTACATCCATCGCCTGAGTGGCCTCGGTATTGAGGCTCAGCGTAGGGGAAGGGGGCTTGAGTATGTGCACGAGGTATCTTCTCTAATTTTTGGCGGCACCGATGGGTGGGATCAGGGGGAGCACCTTAAGGCGGCGGTCGCCAGAGCGGGATTGGATCTTGCCGAAATTGACCGTGCCTTAGAGGGCGGTGATCAGCTTCAGGAAGTTGAAGAAAATCAGCGGGCGCTCGCTCAAGCGGGCCACTGGGGGGTTCCCACCATGGTGGTACGGGGCGAACCGTTCTTCGGCCAGGACCGGATCGAGACCTTAAGGTGGAGACTCGATCAATTCGGCCTCGCCAAGTCCTAATTTTTGATTACAGCTAAGTGAGTCCGAGTTGTCCTTAGACGAGAGGTAGGGACATGCGTTTTGCCTCAGAAACCCGTCGTCAGCTGGCCGTTTTTGGGTTGGTGCTGCTTGCTCTTTCCTTTCCTCCTGCCGTCGCGGCCGGCGAAGACAGTGCCCAAGGGGTGACGGAGCAGTTTCATAAGGTGCTTCTCCAGGCCGCGGGCCTTGAAATGATTGGCGATCGGGAGGCGTTGTTGGAGCCGGCCATAGCGGAAGCGTTCGACGTTGAGCGAATCGCCTCCGTCAGCCTTGGGCGCACCTGGAAGGGCCTCGGTGAGGCTGAGCGAACAGAATTTACGGAACTGCTTGCAGCGCTTATCGTTGCGACCTACGCGGATCGTTTTGACCGGTATACGGGACAGCGATTTGTTACCGATCGGGTTGAAGCGGTGAGGACGGGTTTTGTTGTCTACACCACGCTTGAGCGTCCGGGGAACTCATCGGTCTCCCTGAACTACTTTCTTCGCGACGGAGGAATTTTCAATGTGGTGGCGGACGGGGTAAGTGATCTATCCCTTCGGCGGGCCGATTACAACAGCATTGTTAAAAAGGAGGGGTACGCGAGCCTTCTTGCCCATCTCAGGAATAAGATAAAACAAGCGCGAGACCAGCAATGAGTCTTTTGAAGGACCTCCCGAGGGGCTACCTCTTGCTTGGGCTGCTTTTCTGTACGGGCTGCGCGTCCCTAGAGGGAGAAAGCTTCAAGGAAGGGGATCGCCATGAGGAATTCAATCGCGCCAGTTTTCGCCTCTCGGAGGCGGTAGACGAGCGGGTGATGGCCCCCGCTGCGCGAGGCTACGATCGAATCGTTCCCGGGCCTGTGAAACGGGGGGTGCTGAATGCCTTCCGCAATCTCCGCGGCCTGGACAGCGCCCTCAATGGCCTCCTGCAGGGAAAAATCGATTCCGCAGCCACCGATCTTGCGCGTTTTGGCGTGAATTCGAGCCTAGGCCTCTTGGGCTGGTTTGATGTAGCGGCTCGGTGGAAGCTTGAGGATCAGCAAGAGGACTTGGGGCAGACCCTGGCGGTATGGGGCGTTACCGGCAGTTCCTACCTTTATGTCCCTCTACTTGGACCGAGTACCTGGCGCGATCTTCCCTCGATGCTGGTCAGCAATGTCATGCCTCGGCTGGTGCTTGGACCCAATTACCATTGGAGCCTCAGCGGACTCGACGTCCTTGGCACTCGAGCGGACTTCCTGACTGCTACACAGCTCAGGGATAGCAGCGCCCTCGATCCCTATGCCTTCACTCGTGACGCCTACCTACAGCGGCGCAAGTTCTTGATCTTCGATGGCAATCCGCCTTTGGAAGGCTTTTTTGACGACTTCGATGACTGACTTCCTTGCTCAATGGGTTGAGCTGACCACCCGCGCTCCGAAGCGTGTCCTTGGTGCGCTTCTTCTGTTGACGCTGCTGTTGGGTTGGGTGGGAATTTCAAATTTCCGCGTTAATTCGAATTTGTCCGATCTTATTGCCCAGAATGCTCCTTGGCGCGCGGACTTCGATCACTTTGAAGAGCAGTTCCCTGACCTCGTTCGCAATGCGGTGGTTGTGGTCAGCGGAGAGTCCTTGAAAAGAGTCGAAATCGCTACCGAGGCCGTTCTTGCTTACCTCCGTGGGCGCCCGGAACTCTTCCGGGCGGTTGTCGCTCCGGGCAGTGAGCCCTTCTTTCGCGATCACGCTCTCCTGTATATGGACGAGGCTTCGCTCGACGATATGACTGATCGCTTGGCAGAAGCCCAGCCCTGGCTGACCGCCGTCGCTGAGGACCCAAGCCTCCGGGGTATTTTCCGTTTGGTTGGGGATGGGGCAGAGCGCGAGGCACCGGCTGCCTTTGAACGAGTTCTTGAGCTCTTGGGCGCTTCCGCGGGCGCACTGCGCGAGGGCAAAGATCCGACCATATGGTGGTCCGATGAGCTTTTCCCTGCGGAGGAGCTGCATTACCAGCTAATTTACTTGAAGCCCCAATCGGCGTTCTCGAAAAGCTTGCCAGACGCAGAGGTGATGGCGGGATTGCGCGCCATGCGAAACACCGTTGCCTTGCCAGAGGGCGTTCGTTTGCAGTTTACCGGCGAGCTCGCCCTCCAACATGAGGAAATGGAAGCGGCTATGGAGGGCGTGGCGCTCGCCGGGTGGCTGGTGCTGGTCTTGTTGCTCTTGGTCATGGGGATCGGGGTACGGTCGATCAAGATCATCCTAGCGACCTTCTCTATGCTGGCCGTCGGTGTAGCGTGGACAACGGCCCTAGCGATGCTGACGGTGGGCGAGTTCAACACCCTTTCTCTGGTGTTTATCGTGATGTTTTTCGGCCTCGCGGTAGATTTTGCGCTTCACTTTTCCCTACGTTTCCTTGAGGCAATTCACGCGGGAGAGCAGCGAGTGCCTCTGGCGCTGGTCCTGAGCACGCGCAGCGTTGGGCGGGCAATAACCCTCTGTACGGTGACGACATCCCTTGGCTTTCTTGGGTTTTGGCCAACGGATTACGCGGGGCTCGGGGATCTTGGGATCATCAGCGCCCTAGGGATGGGGGTTGCCTGGGTGCTGACCTTTACCTTCCTGCCAGCTTTTTACATGGTGAGTGGTGCGCCGCAGCCCCGGGACCTTGCGCTTCGCAAAGGAGACCGAATCGTTCATTGGCTTTCCGAGCGCCGTCGGGGGTGGTAATGGCTCTAGCCCTCGTCGTGGCGCTTAGTCTGATAGGCGCGTTCCAGGCCCGCTTCGATTACAGCGTTTTAGCATTAAAGGATCCTGCTACCGAATCAATGCAAGGCTTACGTGAGCTTCAACGGGAGGGGCTCTCCACGGACTACCAGCTGGTGGTCGTAGGCAAAACGTTTAGCGCCTCCGAATCTCTACGGGCGCTTCCCTCTGTGAAGGACGTGCGCCTTCCCCAAGCTTGGGTACCGACATCCCAGGAAGAAAAGCTCGCGATTATCGGTGAGCTTGAGTTCATGCTCTGGAGCGCCCTTGAGCCGCAAGAAGCCGTCACTGAGCCGGATTCTCAGATGCTTCGAGATAGCGCTCGGGCGTTGATCGCTCGCATTGATCAGCAGGCGCGCTCCCTTGCTTCGCCTTCCTCCATGTCGGCTGCCCTCATGCGCCTACGACGGGAGCTTGTCGCTATGGATGGCGCTTCCGATCTCGAGTGGATACGTTGGCAAGAAGGGGTTATCGAGCAGCTGCAGTCGGAACTAGCCTGGCTCCGCCGAGCGGTTTTGGTAAACCCCGTCGGGCTTGAAGATCTGCCCGCTTCCGTTCGTCGTCGGATCGAATCCAACGAGGGCGAAGCCCTCACGGTTATTCTGCCGGAGAAGGATATCGCTGATGTCCAGTTCCTGACGGAGTTTATCGCGCAGGTTCGGGAGCTGGCACCTACGGCGACGGGAAGACCGGTCATTGAGTGGGGAGTTGGCAACATAGTGGTTGGATCATTTAAGCAAGCCTTGCTGTTTGCGCTTCTTACCATTTCCGTCGTCCTTCTCGCGGTCCTTCGTAGCGTTCCCTTTACCGTGCTCATACTCCTTCCCCTGGGCATGACGGTTCTCTTAATCCTCAGCTTTGTCGCCTGGTCCGGTCTTTCCCTAAACATGGCCAATATCCTTGTTGTACCCCTTATTTTTGGCCTCGGGGTTGATAATGGGATTCACGTGGTCGATCGCTACCTTGGCGAACGCAATAACGCCCAGCTGATGTTTTCGAGTACGCCGCGCGCAGTCCTGCTCTCATCCTTAACGACCATTGGTGCCTTTGCTGCCCTCTCTCTGTCGCCCCATGCGGGTACCGCTTCGATCGGTCTTTTGCTCGCTGTCGCCATAGGGCTCCTGCTACTTCTTACCCTTTATCTGGTTCCAGCCCTATTGCCGTCCCGGTCAGGGGCGTCATGATTGCCTGGGGCCGCTGGGTAACCCTGTGGCTTTGCCTAGGCGCTAGCCTCCGTCTTTGGATTCTGATCGCTCATGGATCCGACATCCCCCCAATAAGGGCGTTAGATTTCCTTCTGGGCGCCGCTAACGATCTTCAGGCTTTTGCGCTCGTCAGTGGCTTTGTAGCCTGTATTGGCGTACTCGTGCCCCGTCTTCTTTCCCCAGTGCTCTTTGTCACCGCGGGGTTGATGATTGTCGTTCTCTTTGCAGAAGTATTCTTTTGGCAAGAATTTCAGAGCCGTTTAAACCGTCTCGTTTTCCACTATCTCTCGTTCCCCGGGGAGGTGGCGCTATTCCTAGAGGAACAATTCTTTATCAGCGCGCTGTTGGTGCCCCTTGCTCTTGGCAGTTGGGGTGTTATGCGGTTTTTGCTTCGACGCTCGACGGGAGTGGGCCAGGATGGCGGTCCTTACCTTTGGGCTCCCGCTGCTGCCGCGGTCTTCGCGCTTCTTCTGGCTGAACCCCTAGGTCAATCTGCGAGTCGGCTTCATAGTGAATGGGTGAGTAACGGGTACCTCGGGGTGCTACGCGATGCCCGTTACGATGAAGCTCACATTCCCTGGCTTGCCCAATTTAGCGATTCCAAAAAGAAGCACGGGCTTAAGCCGACTAAAGCTTCCCAAAAAGAACCCCTCCTAGAGCTTCGTCAGGCTGTGGCAGGGAAGCGCCATCTTGTTCTTATTATTGAAGAGTCCTTTGCGGGACCGGTTTGGAGAGATCCTGTCCTTCGAGAAAAGTTCTTGCCCAATTTTTCAGCGCTTTCAAAGGCTTCGGTCAGCTTTAGCCAGCTTTACGCAACAGGCAGCAGAACGACCCGAGGTATGGAAGCCATTTTGAATGGCTTTTTGCCCTTGCCAGGGATCTCTGCCACCCAGCGAGCGAAGGCTAACCGCTTGCCTTCTCTGGCCCGGGGTATGGCTGACGGGGGTTCTTCCCGGTCTTCCTTTATGGCGGTTGGCCTGACTTCTCTAATTTTCATCGCTATTGGCGCGACATGGGTTTCAAGCGGCTTTGGTCTCGTGATGATTTTGAGGAAAGCTTCGAAACCAGCTGGGGTGTATCCGACGAAGCGCTCTTTGATCGCCTGCTCAGGGAAATGGACTTACTGACGGCTGAACACCCCAAGGTTTTTTTGGCAACGCTGACCGTAAGCCATCACCGACCCTTCGATTTTCCCGAGGGCGTTGTGCCCTTTCCTGCGGAAGAGCGACGGAGCGAGTATGCGCTGGCGTACGCTGACCATGCGCTGGGCAGCTTTTTCAAGCATGCCCAGGCGAGGCCCTGGTACGGGGATACCCTGTTTCTCGTTATTGCTGACCACGGGCCGAAGCCCGTGGGCGATGCGCTGGTGCCGGCTCAGAGCTTTCGCGTTCCCCTCTTACTGCTCGGGGAGGGGATTGCCGCCTATGAAATAGACCATGTCGGTTCGAGCATGAGCCTTCCTAAAACGCTCATGAACCTTTTCGACATCCCCACGGAGGAAGCCTTCTTCGGAGAGGATCTCCTCTGCGATTGTCCCACCGTGGCGCCCTTAGAAAATGCGTACCACATCGGACTCATGTCGGAGCACAGCCTCGACGTGATCTCTCGGGAGGGTCGCTTTGAGCGCTGGCGCGTTGATGCCTCTACCGGTTCCCTATCCTACGAGCCTCAGTTGGACCAGCGGCAGGGCGAAGGCGCAAGGCTCCGGGTGCTTGAAGCCTTCGCCCCCGCTTATCGCCGGCTTTACCCGGCGCCCTAGGGCCGGGAAGATTCCAGGTCTAGGTCTGCCCGCGCCCAGCTTGCCGCAAAATCTCTTTCCGCAGCGCCATCGGTTTTGCCCTGGGCCTGTTGTGCTTGCAGGAGGCCGAAAAGAGACCAGCCGTTATGGGGGTGATCGTCAAGTTCCGCTCGATAGACCAGCTCAGCGTCGAGGGGCTGGTTTGCCTGAATGAGGGCGGACCCCAGCCAATGACGGGCTGCAAAAGGGAGAGGCTCCGGCTCGTCGTAATCCAACTGGTCTTCAGCGGCGACGGCGTGGCGAAATGAACTGATGGCGGCCTCATAATCACCCTGCGTAAGGGCGATCTCCCCTTCCAGAAGGCTGGCCAAGATGCCGGTGATTTGACCAGCGTCGTGGAAGCGCAGGCGGTCGGTTGTGGTGGTGGCATATTCGCTGAGCTTGGCCAAGGTTTCCTTCGCCGCTTGTGGCTGGCCCGCGCGAAGTTGGGCGTAGCCTACGGCGAAGTCATAGACGGCGGCTTGCAGCGCGCTCTCTGGTCGCGTCCCTCGTTGGAGAATTTCATCGAATTTCTGAAATCTTACCCGGGACAGATAGGGATAGATTTCGTTTCCGGTGACTTTCGCGTGCTGATCGCTGGCATCAAGAGCAACCGTTCCCTGACCATCGTATGACGATGCAAAAACCAGCATGTGGAGATTGTGGCTCTCTCCATAGGAGAAACCGGCGTTGCGAAGCGCTGCCCGGTCGGCGTTCTTCGCCTTGAGGTTAGCTTCCACGGATCGGGACCAAAGTCCCACTTCGTTCCAAGAATGGGAGGGCATGTGCTGAACATGGCTCGCCCCGGGCACCGCGTCCCCGAGCTGTTCCGCGCAGGGGAGGCCGAGCTCCGGCTGCGCTGTGCTTTCCGTGGCGTGAATATAAAGGTGGCAAGCGCCGGGATGGGCCGGATCTTTCTCCAGTACAGCGGTCAGAAGTTCATGGATACGTAAAAGCTTAGGATCATTGAGGTCCCGATAGCCGCGTCGTCGCTCTAGAAGAAAGAGCGCCGTTGCGTAGATCACCGATACTTCCGAATGCTGCGGGTAGCTGTCGTGCACCTTGGCCATAGCATCCGCGAAGGCCTGATCAACGGATCTCCGCGCTGTCGGCTCGTAGTCGTCGGGGTAGCGGAGGAGGGCCGCTTTGATGAGTTCAGCTTCTAACGCGCCAACTTGAGGAATCAACTTTTCCGCTTCCAGGATTGCCTCGCGGGCTAGGGCTGCCTGTTCCTTTGACATTCCCCCATTAAGGAAGGAGCCCAGGGCAAAAGCCTCCCCCCAGAAGCACATGGCGCACCTCGGGTCGATGCGCCGAGCCATTGCCATGGAGCGCGCCGCTTCGGGCATGCTGAAGCCGTAGCGAAGCTGCATGCCTTGATTAAAATACCGTTGTGCACGCGGCGAAACGGTGGTCACATTCCACTCATAGGGACCAAGGGCTTCGGGAACGTAGGGAATGGGTTCTAGGAGGTCTTGCGGCTGCCCGTGAGCGGTTGCCCCAACAATAAGCAGTAAAGCCATGATGGAATTTTTCATTTTTTTCTCCCTCGGCGAAGAAGGACGAGCCTCTTGCCTGCGATCCCCATTGAAGCAGTGTGGCGGGTCAGATATCCAGTACCCTTCTCTGCCGCATGGTACCCCCTGCGGTCCTGGCAGGCGTGGTGTTAGGCTGATTAACTATGCATATCACTTTGCTCAGCCGAGTTATCGTATTTGCCGCCGCTTACCTCATTCTCTGCGGGTGTCAGATGGCTGCGAAGGAAGGGGTTCCCGACCGCTACTGGTCAACCCGCAGCGAGCAATGGGTGTCTCCCCAGGTTCTTTCCAAAGACGCTAGAGACGCGAACTATGTGCTTCTCGGGGAAATTCACGATAATCCCATCCATCACGATGCACAGGGTGAGCTCATCCTCCGCTTGGCAGAGGAGGGTTTTGTGGTTGGGTTTGAGCAGCTTCATCTTGCACAGGGAGAAGCGTTAGAAATTGCGTTGAGCTCAGGCGATCCCCTTAGCGAACTTCCCTCGAGGCTCGCCTGGGATCGCTCTGGCTGGCCTCCTTGGTCGCTCTATGAGCCAGTATTTTCCGCTGCGCTCCAGCTTGAGCAAGCCCTCATCCCTCTTTCCTTTCCTAGTCGTAAAGCCTTTGCCGTCGTAAGTGATGGTTACTCGGCGGTGCTTCCGGCTGAAATCATTGAGGGGCTTAGCGACGCCTTGCATTTTTCTCCAGAGGCGTTGAAGAGTTTAGAAGCTGAGTTGGCAGAAGCCCACTGCGGAAAGCTTCCCGCCACTATGCTTCCGGGGATGGCGACGGTGCAGATCGCCCGGGATGCCCATATGGCTTGGCGCCAGGTAGAGGCCGGTCCTAAGGGGATTCTTGTCGTGGGGGGAGGGCATGCGCGACGAGATCGTGGCGTTCCTCGTTACCTCGCGCAGCTGCAACCTAAAGGCCGAAGCGTAGTAGTGCTCTTCCTCGAGGAGCGGCCGGGAGTCCCCTTTCCTCAGGGTTATCCGGAGGCCCGCGCGAGCTACGCTGACTACCTTGCGCTGACCCCTGCAGCCGAGCGATCGGACCCTTGCGCCCAAATAGAAAGGCACCCGGAATAGGGGTTCGCTGTAGTTAGTGCGCGATGGCCGTGGCAGAAATGCCGTCTTGAAGGGAGAAGCGCGCGCCCACGGCGCCGATCACGGCGGACTGCCGGGTGAGATCCAGACCCTCCTTTAGGGAAAACATGGGAACCACACCGGTGCAGTGGCCCGCCATGAGATTCTGGATGCCTATTGCCTTAAGCGCCTCTCCAGTCCAAGCAAGGGTTTCTTCCGAAGCATTGAAAAGGTGAAGCCCACCCATCAGGGCGAGGAGCGGGCCTTCCTGGATTTGCTCGCTTACCTGCTGCACCAGATTGACCGCGCCGGAGTGGCCACAGCCGGAAAGCACAATAGGGCCCCGAGACGTCCGAATCACTAGGCCCTGGCTGTCAGGCACGGTATCCATGGTGCTGTGCTGCTCCCCCCGTAGCAGGGAAAAGGAGGGGAAATTCTTCTCATCGTGGACTCGCGCGATGGGGCCGGTAGCCCAAATACCTGGTGCAATAGCTTTGGCTTTGCTCACTTCCCTAAAGTCCGCGCCAAGCGCCTCGAGCTGAGTCCGCCTTGCGAGCACACCATTCCACTGGTCATCGTTAAATTGCCGTTTTAGCTGGTCGTAGGCTGGGTGCGTCGGATCGAGATAGCGGGGCAGGAAGAAGCCCTTGGCCACGTAGATGGGAAGAGTCTTGTTTCCGCCTTCTGTCTGGAGGCGCTTAAGAATTCGCTCCAGCCCTCCCGTATGGTCAAAGTGAAAGTGGCTAAGGACGATCTTCGTCACGCAGCTGAGATCCTTTCCTAGGGCTTGGGCGTTCAGGAGAACGGTCTCCGGATAGCGACCCGTATCCCAGAGAATACAGTCCCCGTTTGACTCGATAAGTGCGGAGAACCCCCATTCGCCTCGAGTGCCGTCGTTGGCGAGATTCGTCGAGAGTACGGTGACTTCAACATCATCCGCGAAGTCGGCGCCCGGAGCGCCCAGCGATTTTGTCGCTGCCAGGCAGAATAAAAGGCTGAGCAAGAGCTGAAAGGGATTCATCGTTGCATATCCGCGGCGGCCTATTTACCCAAGGCTTTGTTGAGGGCTTCAAGGTCACCGGTGCTTCCCATGGTCGAAAGCGCTTCGCGGGCGCCTAAGGCATATTGGGGTGGGACCACCTCAGGCCCCTCTCCCGGCGCCCCCGGCGGGGTGTAGTAGCCCAACGCATATTGGCCCATGGCATAGCCTGCGAGTTCTTGCAGGGTGGGGCTGAGTGCCTTTGCCAGCTCCGGCGGACAGCTGAGATATTGGTTTTCTTCTTGCCGCAGCCACCCTAGGGCATAGGTAATATTGATGCCAATTCGGTCTTGCTGGCTTTTGTTCGAGCCTCCCCCATGGAAGACCGAACCGGAGTAGATCAGAACGGATCCTGCCGTCATCTCGGCCTGCGTAACTTCGTCTGGTTGAATTTCCCGATCGTCGGGCCACTGGGTGCTTCCCGGTACGACCTGGGTCGCCCCATTTTCCGCGGTGAAGTCCGTTACCGCCCAGATTGTGTTGAATTGGGGCTCTAGATGGCTCAGATGCCGGCCCCAGGCCCAGCGATCGCGGTGGATGGCCTGGGCCTTTTCACCTGGCCGAATGCGAATGATTTGGGTCAGGTGCAGCTGGACGCGTTCGCAATAGGGAGCCAGAAACTTTTTGCAGGGTTCAAGGATTGTTGGGTGTTCAATCAGCTCTCGACAGCGCTGAGAGCGAACAAGAAGGCCGCCGGTACGGGTGGTATTGAAACCGGCAAAAGGGTCCTGCCCATTGCTGGTGTGGTTCATGAAGGGGTCGGTCTCGCCACGCAAGGCCACCAGAAACTCCGGGCTCAAAACGTCGTCCAAAATTACCGCGCCATCGCGCTCAACGGTTGCGGTGATGGTCGCCGGATCCGCGGTTGCGGGAAGGTGTTGGAGTTGCGCCATGGGTGATTCTCCTATTCCACCATCGCGGTACATTTGATTTCGATCTTGAAGGAGGGGTCCACTAGGGCTGTCACCTGCACCAGAGTTTGGCTGACCTCGGGGGCCTTCCCATAGATGCGATGGCGCTCTGCGAATAGAGCTTCAACCGCGCCCATGCATTCGTCGATGTCTGTTACAAACCAGGTTTCATCGACAAGATTGTCCATGGTGGCGTCAAAGGTCGAGAGGACTTCTTTTATATGTCCGTAGGCGAGGGTCATTTGCTTTAGGAGACTGTCAGGGGCCCGCCCGTTATCGTCGGTCCCTACCTGCCCCGCGAGATAAAGCGTCCCTCCTACCTGAACCCCCTGGCAAAAAAGATCGGAGTAGGGCCCGCTGCGGTGAAGTTTTTTTTCAATGCTCATGCTGACTTCTCCCTTCCTCCCGACCCGGTATCCCAGGCTTATCCGGGGTATTTTTATTTTACGCTGCCTTACTCGTACAAGCCGTTTCCATTGCAGGTCCGGGTAGCCAGCTCTAAGGCAGTCGCTTCATGCTCCAAAACTCGCGCGCGCAAATTATCAAGAATGTCTTTCAAGGCGCGGCTCAGTATTTGAAGAGGGTCAAGCTGCTGGTTTGGGTTCGCTTCGCTCGAGGCCCATTCCGCGTCAACGGCCCTTGCCGTGGGATCAACGAAAGCCGTCCCGCCCGGCTCCTTACCCCACCAGTTATTTTCCGCCGCGCGCGCGTCAAGAAGGGGCGCTAATTTGCGGCCAGTTTCTTCGATTTCATCCAGCCAGGGCAGGGGCTGATCCCAGATGCCGGGCTCCCCCGCGGGCTCATAGGTAAAGCCCCGGCTCTCGTAGATGGCGGCTACCTTGGCATCGTACTCAAGGATAAGCGCCTGAACTTCAGGGCGGTCCCAGTAACCGGGAGCCTCCTCCCCGGGGGGAAGGCGCTGGGAAATATCGTCTTCGAGGGTGAGAAGCTCTTCTTCGATGGAGAAGAGCATTGGCAAGCGTTTTGCGGCCTTAGCAACTTGGTCAGCAAGTGCTTTTAATTCTGTAATCTCCAGAGAATCGGAGGCCCGGGGATATTCCGTCGCAAGGCATCGGTCAAAGTCCGACTCGCACCCAAAAAACGTCATACACAGTAGCGATAATATGAAAAGGCGTGCCACGGATAGCTCACCCCCTAAGAACCCAGTTAGGCTGCCCCATGCGGGGGGGCGTGTCGAGCCCTGAACCTTTGTTTCAAGATGAGTCGAGCGCGGCTAGAGAGTGAATGAGGAATGATGGCCCCGGCTTCGATCGTAGGCTTTCCCTTATCCCGATCGCCGCTGGATGTTGCTCAGGCTGGGTATCCTGGTGCTGCACTCAATAGTGTTTACGCGATTTTCCCTTGATCAAGAGGAACACCGAAAGGTGATGCAGGAGGCCGAAGAACGGTGTTCTTGAGGGGCTTTGATTCAAAAAGGCGCCCTGCAAAATAGCGGGGCGCCCTAGGGTGAAGAAGTTACAGGTCAGCGAGAACTCGATTAACATTCATTCGGTGCACTTTTCGAATTCCGGCGACCTTCTTTTGGAAGTCCACGAAGGCTGGACTTGGATTGCTGTTATCCAGCAAAGCAGCGAGGCTTGGGGCACCTGCGAAAGCGATATGGGTGACCTCGCTATTTGCGCCGCCTTGAACTCGCCACAAGCCGTAGGCCCCGGAAACAATGCCGTTACTTTCCTGCGAAGCCATAAGATTTTTGTAGGCGTCAACGTAGGCGGCCTCATCAGCGATGCTGAGCTGCCAAACCACGTAAGCGCTGTCCTTTGTGTAGTCCCCTCCGGTGACAAGAGTCTTCACGAGCTGTTGTGAAGTGAACTCAGCGTGTTGGGACAGAACCCTTCCCGCGTCGGCCCAGGCCCGGCACTGACCAAGGGCCTGAAAGGTCGCTTCCATGGCCGATGCATCCGGAAAATTCCAGATAATGGAGTGGGTCGGTTCCTCCGTCCCATTAAAGGTCTCCGCCATGATGCGGATGGCCGTAGGGGCCTGCTGCCGGCATTCGCTTTGGGCAAACTGCACGAAAGCGGCGGCGACGCTCGCTTGATCAGCGGTCTTCATTTGGAAGATTGCGCCGAACTCGGGAACGGTCGCGCTCTCTGCTACGGCGCTTGCGCTGCCCAGCAGTAGGGCGGTCGACGTTAATGTGATTTTGAAAAAGTTACGCATGGAATCTCTCCGTAGAAAACTCAGGTTAAGCAATCCAGTGCTGTGCACCGGTGGTGGTTGTTGGGCGAGGTCATAGTGATAAGAACTCATCACGATCTTTGGCGAGGCTGAGGAAATTAAGACCATCTTCCGACAAGAGGTCTTTGCCGTAAGAGAAAGAGTGAAAGTTTGAAATATTCGGTAACGTTTTGAGGGTTTGGAGCAGTGCTGGGGGATCGCTGGGCCCTTAAATTCGGTCTAACGGGATAGGGAAGAGGGGCTTACTTTTTCTGCCGTTGATCACCCGGTCCTTAATCCCGTTAGGGTATTAAAAGGTGTCGCCGTAAGAGTTCCTAGGCGTCTCTTAATTACAGAGGAAGTAGAACCCATGATTAGAGTAATGACGGGAATGGTTTTCGCTTGTCTTCTCGCTGGTACCGCTTCAGCGCGCGGCGAGGAGGGGGCAAATTGGTTAGTGCCCTTAGGCAGCGCCGTGTCCCATACGGCCCACATCTGTCAACTTAAGGACGGGGCTACCATGGAGGATATTGCTCGGATTGATGAGCGCCTCCACGAAACCCTAAGGGACCGTTCGGTAACGGGGTTGCGACAGATCGTAACGCCCTTGTTCGCGGTGAACGCGGGCTATGACTACCTCGCCTTTATGTGGTCCACCTGGGAGGAATTCGGTGATTTGTGGAATTGGATCACTGGAACTCCTGAAGGACAGGCCATGGCGCATGCGTGGGATGATTACGAAAGCTGCGAGGCCGTGGTCTCCTCGGTATTTCCTTTGTTGCGCCAAGCGGCGCAGGAGGTGAGCGGGCCTCAGGTGGCAACGGCAGAGTGGTGCACTCGAAAAGACGGGATTTCTCAGGAGCAACTGGGCGCAAAGCACCGGTCCATTGCTGAGGCGAATCGGGAAAACCCTCTGGTTGCCTGGTGGGGCGTAGGCTATCCGCAGGGCGGGGCTCGAACGGGTGCTTTCCCTGGCGAATTTTTCCACCTCGTTACTTACCGGGACATGGCCGCTTACGCTGGGGCAAAGCAGGCGGTGGCGGACGGGGGCTGGCGTGAGCGCGGCGACTACTACAGCGCCTACGCGGACTGCTCGGGAGAGCATGTGCTGAGTGTGCAGAATGTTTTTCGAGGCAATGGCCGCTAGCTTCGGAAGGTGTCAAATCGTTTTGATCGGGGCTGAGCCTTACGCTCAGCTCCGATCTTTAAGGTGTAGGGCCTAATTCCAGGGGCGCTTTGGAGTATGGATAATTTTCACCCCATAGCTGTTCCGCCCGGTGCAATCGGCAAAAGCTTGGCGGTAGTTCGCAAGCTCCTTCCGTAGAGATCCGTTCGCCTCTCCGTCGAGGGCTGCCATTTGGGAGGTCAAGCTCGGATACCAGACCATGTGGGCAAAGTCTGTCCGCTTCTGCCCGTTCGCAAAGGTTTCCGGCACCCCAGCCATGGGCCAGACAATATTCCAAATGTAGTCCGCCTGAGCCTCTTCGTTGAGCTCCACAAAATCATCGTGGCGCGCAAGCAGGGTGGACATGTCTACGTTCTCGCGCATGTTACAGCTTTCGACGTGGAGAACTTTGGTGGTTTGAAGATCGGACTCATCGACTAAAGGGTACTTGAGGCGACTTCCGTAGAGTGCGACCTTGCAAGAGGCAACCTGATCAATGGCCTGCTGCGCCGCGGCTCCTGTTTCGGCCCAATTGTCTAAGACCCCAGCCATTTCCGAGAAGGGGAGGAAGTTAAGCCAATAAAAGTCGTAACCCTCTGCAATATCAAACTGAGGCGTTAACTCCGCAGTCCAACCATTGTAGGAATAGTCTTCGGTCCATTTTCGCCAACCCGCCAGCGCTTGATTGACATCCGCCATATCTTTGCCTGCGTTCAGCGTGCAGTAGTGAGCTTGCATAGCAACCACCCCGCCCCCTTGGGGTACGTGATGGTCCGCCAGTGCGCTTGTGGCCAGGCCGATGGCAAGCGTTGTGGTCATTACGGCTTTAAGCATTTTGGTTTCCCCTTTTGCTCCTTGACGGCGCTGAAGCAAGCTAGTGCGCTCAGCAGGAAGAGCATGGAGCTCGCGCCGATGCTTGTCGTCCGCATATGGGAATACCGACGCCCCACGGGACCTGCGGGCGCAAGTGGAAGTGGCTTTGACGAGATTTGTTAGGGCAGCTTCCGAAGGGCGGCGGCTGAGCCCTGTCCGAGCCGGTTTCCCTGGCTCGGAATGAGCAGTCCGTTGGGATGCCGTACCTCAGCGCTACTCCGGCACATCCAGGGCGGGATTACGGTCAAAGGAGTTCCGAGGTTTGAGTTCTATCTCATCAACCTTTGCGGGCATAACGGGCCAATCCTCGGCCATGGGGACATGATGAAAGCCGATCATGGGCCAGGCAACGAGGTCCGTTCCGACGATCGCTTCATTATCAGAGGCGTAGACCGGAAGGCCCTGGTTGGCAGCGGATTGATTTACCGCGGTCCCGGCGGAGAAGAGCTCGTCTTCCTTATAGCGCGTTACCCAAAGGTTGTTCCTTAGGAAACCTGCGCGGCGGTAGATCGGGTCCTCCATGGATACCAAGGGGCGCGTGTTGGGGAAGATAAGCTGATAGGCCGTCGGGTACCCCATGCGATTTCGTTTTGTGCTGCTGACAAAGGTCAGCAACGCAGGCGTTTCGACCTTCATGAGGGTTTGCGCCGCCAGCTCGCTCGGCACGGTCTCCCTTTCAACGGTCCAGATGCCCTGCCTCGGCGAATCCTTTGGTTGCGGCTCAGCAACAAGCCGCTGGCGGACGAAGTTGTTTTCTTCGCCATCAATGTCGAGATCGATGCGATAGCTAAAGAAGTGATCGTGATTAACTCCAAGGCGGTGAGGCGCGATCAGCGTTCCCGTTTTCGTTTCTTTTCCCGCCTTCGGATCATCGAGGGAGGCGGAGAAGACACCCTTTGTTGCGTCAATGCCCGTGGAGATCAAGCGGATCCGCAGGCGTCCATCCTGCTGAAAGATAAAATCTTGGAAATAGTCGTAGTTCCCAATCACTGCGATCATTCGAACAACCAGATTGGTTGCTCGACGGGAATTATGTATCTCCATTCCAGGAACTTCGTCGAAAAGGGATTCGTGATGGCGCCAGCTTGGGTAGCCTGGGTCATCTTCAAAAATGCAAACACGCTTGCTTACCGTAAAGGCTTCGCCAGCGCCGTTGTGGAGCACTACGTCCTGGAAAATGGCATTCGCCGGACAATCATTGCCCTTTAGTTCCGTAGCCATGTTCCCAAACCCGTACTCGCCCATGTCAAAGTAGGCGCGGTAGAACCAATGGGTATCGGGGTCTTGATAGGGGACAAACATTTCAGACATGGCGATCTCGTAGGCGATCGGTCTGAATCTGTTGCCGGAAACGACCCCCACATTATTAAGGATCGTGCCTTGCCTCGGATCAAGACGCAGATGGAATCGCCAGTTCTGCCAGTCGATCTGACTTCCCGAAACGGTAAAATTGACCCCGCCCTCCTGAGAAACGCCGATGGGCTTTAGCGGTGCCCGGGTCTCAAGCGCGTTGGGCTGGAATTCAATGACCTCATAATCGTTTGGGGGGGCCGTCTTGCCCTCGAAGCTATCCGTAAGCTCGATGAGCTTTCGCGCCTCCACATCAAAGAGCATGCTAAGCCCTTCCACGGGTCTCGCCCAGGCGCTGGTTGTCGGTAAGAGGCCAAGCTTTCCCTGGCCTCGGATGTTGAAACAGTCAAATCTCGCCAGGCGCTGCTTGGTTGGGTCCGCCAGATCGGCAAAGAAGCGCCCAGTCGTGCGAGGGAGGCAGAGTCCATCCTCGGCATCAACACCTCGGCGGCGGAGCGCTTCCTGCACTTCAGGCAGCGCGTTCACTGCCTCTAGGGCGCCATAGATTTCTGCGCTCACTAGCATCGGTTGTCCCGAGGTCAGCTCGACAGGCTCGGAGAGCGACCCTGTGGAAAACTCGTAATGCGCGCTATAGGACTTCCGCCCAAGACGAAATCGGACATCCGCGGCCCTGAGCGCGTCGGTGCCTGGGCTCCAGCGAAGGGCCTCGCTCTTCTTTGGTTCCGCGAGGCTAATGCGGTTGAAGAGAGGACTTTCGCTACTTGCTTGCACAACGGCAGCAGCGGCTTCGTTGATTTCCCCTTCCGTAAGCCCGTGCCAGGGCGAGAGGGAGGCGCGCTCCGGGGTCGCCTCCTTGCCGGTGGGTGCTGGAGCCTCCTTCCCGCAGCCGGCGACTAAAAAACTCAACGCTAGAATTAGAATGCCTGTCCGCTTCATTATCTTCGTCCCCCACCTATGTACGCGTTTTCCCCTTTCCACTTACGCTAGCAATCCCTTCCCCCTGGGTCTACGCCTTCAATCTTGGCGTGCCAGGGTCAATTCGTTATCCGCCCCCCGGCCCCTGGAAGAAGGGTTAAGGAGGGTTGCGGTCTACGTAAGCCCTCCTTACTAAGGTCTGCTAATCACTCATAGAGAACGCAAGATGATCGAAATAGTGCGAGTTTTTCGTCACGATGATGACGGTCTGGTTTTAAATCAGGCGTAAGCTGAATCCAAAAAACAACCCTCGGAGGGGGAACAGATGAATCCAGCTGAGCTCGCATCGTGGACCTTGATGGCCAGTTTTCTCACGGCCAATGCGACCTACTTTGTAGGGGGCATCATCGCGGTATGGTTAGGTTTCCGCATTTCCAACAACATTTACGCGGGGAGGGCACGCCGCTTTTAGCGCGATTACTGGCAACTGCCTATAGCCTCTGTGCAACCTTTTATATGTACAGCACCTTAAGCCAGCAGGTCAGAACTGTAACGGACTTTGCCAATGGATTTGCGGCTGCATCGCAAACCCAAGAGTTGAGTGCGGCGGCACAACGAATGGCGGCCTTTGATGGTACCGTTCCCAGCATTGTTAACACGGTGTTTGTGGTGGCCATCGTCATCTTCCAGCTGGCTGGAATCTGGATGAAGCGAGACTCGGCGTAAGCGCCTAGGGGCCCCGCAGGGGCCCCTGTTTGTTTCGTGGCGGACGTCCGGCAGCAAAACCTTCGTTTCTCGCCGGGCGATGATTATGAGGGCACCTTGCGGTTTGACGTTTAGGTAAGCAGGCTTGATGGCAATCGGTAACCGCGACCTGCCAGCGGGAGATGTCTTGCGATGGACCATGCCCAGGAAGTCAGTATTCTTAAAGCTTTGATGAAGCAGCTCGACGAGGGAAAGAACTTCGATGCGGGCGTTCAGTATCGAGTGCCAACGAAAAATTATGTCTGTGCGGAGCAGGCAGAGAAGGAATGGGGCGCGTTCTTTCGTCGTCACCCTCAGCTGATCGCGCTATCGGGCGATCTTCCCGGCCCCGGGAGCTTTCTTACTCTAGAGGACTTTGGGACACCGGTGCTTGCCACCCGCGATCGTGAGGGTAATTTTCGTGCCTTTCTCAACGCCTGCCGGCACCGGTCCGTTAAGGTCGCGACGGCAGCGCGCGGGAAGCAAAACGTGTTTCTGTGCCCCTTTCATAACTGGAGCTACGCAAGTTCGGGGGAGCTGCTTTCTATTCCAAACGAGTCGCATCTTTGGACCCGTGGACAAGGCCTGTAATGGCCTTATTGAACTCCCTGCGGTGGAAAGGGATGGGCTCCTTTGGGTTCACCCTCAGGTTGATGGCGATCTTGATGTGGATGCCCTTCTTGGGGAGTCGCTCGCGGGGGAGTTGGCAACCTACGGTCTCGCGGAACAGGAATATCTCGGGGCTACGACCATTCGTGGGGATCTGAATTGGAAGCTGGCCAACGATACCTTTGGCGAGACTTATCACTTTGGGAAATTGCACAAGGATACCCTTGGGCAAATCTTCTATGGGAATAATCTCCATTTTACGGAGTTTGGGCGGCACCATCGCTTTGTTACCGCGAGCAAGGGCATAGACGCCTTGCGGGAAGCTCCGGAGGCGGAGTGGGATATAGCGCGGGGCACCTTCGTGCTCTATCACCTTTTTCCGAACATTCAGCTGCTTTGCAGTAAGCACTCGGCGACGCTGATTCGCATCTATCCGGAGAAAGGGGAGGCGGGGCGGTCGATCTCTCAGATCAGTTTCTATTTTACCCCGGAGCTTGCTGCCCACGCGCGGGCGCGCGATGCCGAGGGCTTCGACCGGGCCTCGGTCTACGATCAAGCTCGTCGTGAAACTGATCCTCGGCCTAGCCTTCAAGCTTCTCTAGAAGTCTTTGCCAGTACCATTGAGCAGGAAGACTATGTCATGGGGGCAATGCAGCAGCGGGCGGCGGAGAGCGGTCAGTTGCAATCCCTTCTCTTTGGCCGCAATGAACCGGCCCTTCACCACTTCCATCAAAATTACCGGGAGGCCCTTGGAGAGCCTCCCCTCGTTCCTGAGTCCAATTAGCTTTTACCCGGCCCCTCAAGCTGCCAATAGCGAACAGAAGCGAGGTCTGCGGTGAGGTTAATGGTCCAGGCGACGAAGTTCACCACCCCCTCGTTGGTGGCGTCGGTAAAGTAGCTCCGCAGCACCGCCCCCTCCCGGACGAAGGTGCCGCGGTGGGGGGTGGTGATATAGGTACCGTCTTCCAGGAAAGTTCTGGCTTCGCCGCTAAGCGTTCCTTGAGATTCATTCTTTGAATCGTAGACAAAGCGATGGGAAGCATAGACCGTTCCATAGCCCTCCACTTGACCTCTAAAATCGCAGCAAAGGCCGTCTTCCTTTACCGTAAGACGGGTAAGGGAAAGCTCCCCACCCCATCTGGCTGATCTAGCATGACCCTCTCCTTTCTCCGTCCCAAGTGTCTCAGTGCTTGGGATAGACCTTGAGCGTTTGGGTTTGGGAGACATTGACGACCTCCCGGAGATTGCCCACTTCTCTGTTGAATTCGATATAGGCAGGGTGCGCCGAAATTTTCTGTGAAAGCGCGCCAAGCGCTTCGATCGATTCGGCGCCGGTCCAAATCCAGTGGGTAAATTTGTCTCGGCCGAAGCCAACGGCGCCCAGGCCGTAGGAGCGCAGCTCAATGTCCTCGCCGACTTCAGCCATCATCTTGGCGTAAGCCTGGGCGTAGGCGGCCTGGTCCTCGGGGTCTACTATGATGTCAAATTTTGCGAAGACCTCATCCTGCCCCCAGTCGTTGGCGTCGATTGGGGCAAGGCCGATGTATTGGGTGACCTGTTGCACCCCGGCTGCCTGCAGCTCCCCGAGGAAGCGCAAGCCATCGGGGCAGCTCCTAAGGATCTCTGAAGCGGTTTGCTGATCCTTTGCATTCGCGAAGGTATTGATGACGAAATGGGTGGAGCTATAGCCGCCATTGAAGACCTCTTGAAGGAGCCCGACGTCTGCGGGATAGCGCGCTCCGCACTCCGACGCCCAGAAGCGATCCATCGCCTCGATTAAGGCTGGGGGGTTCGGCACGTTCATGTGGTAGAACGCGTAAAAGGGCCCCGCCTCCTCGTGGTGGTCCGCGTAAGCGGCGCCGGTAAGTAACGAAAGCAGCAAAGCAAGGGAAAGCTTTTTCATCGTTGCGTCCTCAAACCGAGTGGTTTTCAGGGAAACCCTATTGGATGGAGTTATGCAGGGCCTCGGCGGTGTAAAGATCACGGGTTTCACAGTCGGCGGCGGCTGTCCAAGCCACCATAACGTCTGCGCCCGCGCCTTCGCCGAAGAACCCTTGGAAGGAAGTGCCCATGGAAGCGAAGCTCGGCCAGGCAGTCATGAGCACAAAGCGGCCCTCACTCATATCGCCGGTGAAGGGGGTAAAGAGCCACTGGGCAATGGGGTCTTGCCGGGCCTCACCGACGGCTTTAACCATAGCCGCGACCTGCCGTACGTCATCGAGGGTTTTTCCTTCCTTTAAGACGCAGGACCAGGTTTCCACGGGATTGCTTGGCCCGACCTCATGATGATCGGCGAAAGCGGCAAGGGGCAGAACGGTTCCTAGCAAGGCAAGCGCAAGGCGAGTCATGGCCAGCTCCTCAGTCATTTAGGTGATCGTAAACCTTGATCCAGCTTGCGGGTCCGCGGGAGCTTCACCAAAGGGTGTCGGCTTGGTCGAGCTTGCACCCGACCGTCGGTCGACAATGAAACCGCTTGTTACGGGTGGTTACACTGGTACTGTCAGATCGTGTGGGACGTCGGGCTTCGCGAAGGCGCATGGTAAGCCCTAGGCTCAACACAATTTTGCGGGCGGGACGGAGCTCAGAAATGGAGAAGCAATGCCGAATAACGGGGCTGTTTTCCTATGCCATTAAGGGGTGTCAGGCAACGCCGTCAAGAACGCTAGGCATTTCGCCCTTTGGGGTCGAAGGGGATCGGGGGCTTTTGGTACTTCAGGGAGATCGGCCAAGTAATCAGGTCCGCTTGCCTGGTCTCACGCGGGTTAAGGCCCGATG
Organism: Candidatus Salivita marina; assembly: GCA_038144425.1. Taxonomy (GTDB): domain Bacteria; phylum Pseudomonadota; class Gammaproteobacteria; order Pseudomonadales; family Azotimanducaceae; genus Salivita; species Salivita marina. The sequence continues at coordinate 784,117 of JAYQNS010000002.1, forward strand.
CCCAACGCCTGGAACCCTAGAAATTGAAACGGATCGGGGAAGCCACACGCTAGCTATCGTGCGCGAAGGGCCGAGGAAAGACATCGAATATTACGGCAATAGAGTTTCAGTGACCGACCAGGGGGACGCGATTTCCCTTTTCCTCTCCGAGGCGCTCGAGACGGAGGTTCGGCTTGCGGCCCTTCCCGAGCCCTATGCGCGGGCCATTCCCTTGGCGGAGTTCGCCTCTCTAGATGGAGCCTTGCAAGACCGTTTCGTGGACGTTGCGCCTGCCCTCGTGACGAATGAGGCCTCCCTGGCGGACCTCAATTCTCGCCTAGAGACGCCGATCCCCATGAATCGTTTTCGCCCCAACATTGTGATCGATGGGTTGGAGCCCTATGAGGAAGACCGGGTCGTGAGCCTCGAAGGCCCGGGCTGGCGGATGGAACGGCTGACCGCCTGCGAACGATGCGCGGTCACCTGTACGGATCAGGAGTCGGGGGTGCGCCATCGCGAACCGCTTGAAACCTTGAGAGGCTACCGGCGGAGAGAGGGCGGGTATGCCGGGGGTATTATGTTCGGGGCCTACATGCGAATCCTCGGCGAAGGCGATGCCGAGGTGGGCCAAACCCTGACGGTCGCGTTGGCCGCAAGCTAGTAGTCGATGGTTGGGGGCGCGGGGCCCCCGCCCCATTGACCTGATTCCAGGCGAGTGCCGGTTTAGGCGGCGCCGGACGCGTAGAGGTCCCTAAGCGCGGCGAAGTTCATGGTGCCTACGGTCTCAAGGCTGTCGTCAAGCACCTCGTAGATGGGCGCGTGTTCATCGTAGGGCCGCAAGCTGAAGAGAATAATGACGTCCTCGTCTCCACCGCCTTCCGTATGGGGTTCGTCGTCAGCCTTCCCCGCGCGGTAGGTACCGGTGGGTCGGATCTCCTTCAGCGCCCCGGAGGGTTCATAAATACGGTGTTCCCCTTGAAGCACTAGGGTATTAAAAGCTGACGTGTGGCGATGCATGACGATTTTTTCGTTGGCAGCAAACTTGAAAAGAACGTCCACGATATGGGCCTTTTCGTCTACCTCGAGTATGGACATCCCAATATGGGGGGACGGACTTCCGTCAGGTGCGGGTAGGGGCTTCCAATCAATGCTGCTTGCGTCGAACTGATTTCCCGTTTGCATGGGATACGCTCCTTTTGGCTTTCAGGTTTAGTGCGCGGTGAGGATGTACATATCGAAGTCTTCAACCCTTAGGCCGCAGCTTTCGGCGACGGCGTCGTAGCCAGCACTCCAGATTTCGTCTTCACTTTGCCAGCGAAAGGCTTCCTCAAGGGCCTCCTGGGAACGGTGGAGGTCGACGGCGCCGACGTGGCCGTCGGCCCAGATCCCGGGGGAGGAGCTGTAAGCCACGGGGCTATGAATCCGCTCGTAGGCGATTACCTTTTTGATGTTCTCGAGGGCTGAAGCCTGGGCCTCCGCCGGGCATAGGCCCCGATAAATCACCATAATTTCCCCAGCCTGAGCTGGGGGCGCGACGGCGGACTTTTGCTCAGCCCAGCCAGCCTGGGGGCCAGCGAGGCTGATAAAGAGCGCCAGAGTGAAAAAGATCCGCTGTGTCATCGGTGGTCCTCAGGTTTTGGTGCCATTGTCTGACCTTGGACCGGCAAGCGTCCGCTGGCCACAAAGATCTTTTGCCGAGGGGGTCAAGGGTCGGCGGTGACAGCGTTGCTTACGCGATCCGTAATCATTCCCTGCGCCTGTGTCCAAGCGCTTGCTCCCTTGTCCTTCTCCCTTGCCCTTTTTGGTTTTAGCGATGGTTTAGCTGAACGACAGCAGGCGTTACGCTTATCCCCTGCCTTCCCGCGGAAACCGTTAATCCCTTTTCACGGCTTGCCCGCACCGTCACACTGCTTTCCCTGGCATAAGCGGTAAAAGCTCGAGGAACAGGAAGGCCATGGTGACCAGTCGATGGGGCAAGGGTGCAGGCAGTCCGAATGCTTTCGTAGGCGCGATGTCTGTCCTCGCGGTACTCGCAGGATGCGATGGCGAGGCCCCTGGCATAGCGTCGGAGACGATGCCAAGACCTGCGCTTGTCCACCGCGTTGCGCTTAGCGCCGGCGCTACCGAGCACCGGTTCGTTGGTCGAGTCCAAGCCCTCCAGTCCGTGCCTCTTGCCTTCGAAGTTTCGGGCGTGCTGGCTTCCCTGGCGCCTCGGGAAGGGGATTACTTCGTAGCGGGTGAGCGCCTCGCCCAACTCGATCCGGAGCCCTTTGTGCTTGCGCGGCGTCGGGCCCAGGTCGAGCTCGAACTCGCTTCTCTTCGGCTGGAGCGGGCAGAGGCGCTGCGGGACCGGGGGAGCCTTGCCGTTGCCGAAGTGGACGAGGCTCGGGCCTGGCGGGCTTTGAAGGAGGTCGCCTTCGACGAGGCCCAAAAGGCGCTGGACGATACGTCCCTCTACGCCCCTTTCGACGGTAGGCTCGCCAGACGTCATCGGGAGCCAGCGATGCATGTCCCGATGGGAGATGCGGTGCTCACCGCTCTCGACCTTTCTCAGGTGAAGATCATCGTTCAGCTGGGTCGAGCCCGTCGACTCGAATTGGAGGATGGGGGTCGATTCCTAGCTGAGGCGATTTTCCCCGGCGCCCCGGAGCAAGCCTTTCCCCTTCGCCTCTTGGATAATCGCGCTGAGGCCGATGCCGGGGCGCAGAGCTACGAAGTCGCCTTTGCGCTCGATCAACCAGCGGACCTTCCCCTTGTTCCAGGCATGCAGATGACGGTCCGGCTGCGCCCCGCAGCGAAAGACAGCCTCCTGGGGATTCCCGTGGTTCCCCTGGCGGCGCTGGCGTCCTTTGCGGAGAGGCGTCGCGGGTTTTACGTCTGGCGCGTAGACCGGGCGACGAATACGGTGCGGGCACAGCCTGTGTCCCTTGGTTTGCCAACGGGGGAGGGGGTCCTTGTCCTTGCTGGGCTGGAAGCCGGCGACGAGGTCGTGGTGGCTGGTGTCACCCACCTTGCTGAAGGGATGCGGATCGCGCCAAGGGATCGCCTGTGAGCCTTGAGGCCATTGCGCGTTTTTCTCTCCAGCGCCCCCTCTACGTCGCGTTTCTAGCGCTCCTGTGCCTCGGCAGCGGGCTTTGGGGCTTCGAGAAGATCGGGCGCCTCGAGAATCCCCAGTTTCCCGTCAAGAACGCCTATGTGATCACGCCCTACGCGGGCGCGAGCGCGATGGAAGTCGAGCTAGAAGTAACCGATCGGATTGAAAGTGCCCTGCAGGAACTTCCCTACCTAGAGAAGATCACCTCTCGCTCGGTGCCGGGACGATCTGAGGTGATGGTTGAGGTAATTGAAACCTACGACGACGGAGATTTACCGCAGATTTGGGATGAGCTCCGGCGCCGGGTAGGGGAGGCGGCACGGCTGCTTCCTCCAGGGGCGGGCGTTCCGCTGGTTGAGGACGATTTCGGAGACGTGTACGGCATTCTTTACGCGATCCCGGGTGCAGACTATCCCCCTGAATTTCTTCGCCGGACAGCTCGGACTCTAAGCTCGGGAATCAAGCAGATCCCGGGGTCGCGAAGGTTGCCCTTAACGCCCTTCCGGAGGAAGCCGTCTATTTAGAGCTCGGCCAGGAGGGGCTGCTTTCCCTGGGCATTCCCCCGGATTTGCTTTTCGAAACGATTCGTCGCGAGGCCCTCGTTTCCGATGCAGGGTCGGCCCTAGTGGACGGGGTTCGGCTCAACCTTGCTGCGGATCGCGTCTTTCGCCTTGAGGAGCAGCTTGCGGGGCTCCGCTTTGGGCGCCCCGGAGACACGACCTTTCTTCGCTTGGATGAACTGGGGCGTATTCGCCGCGCCCCCTTAGAGCAGCCCTTTGAGCTCGTTCGTCACAATGGGGAAGGGGTTTTCATTCTTGGGGTGTCCGTAACCCAGGGAAAAAACGTCGTTACCGTTGGAAAGGCGGTTGAAAGGCGGCTTCAGGAGATGTTGAGCGCCCTGCCGGTGGGGATCGAAGCTTTCCCCATTTACGAGCAGCACAAGGTGGTTGAGGAGGCGGTCAATGCCTTTATGGTGAATCTGGCCATTTCCATTGCCACCGTTACCGGAGCCCTGTGCTTATTTATGGGCTGGCGCTCCGGCTCCGTGGTAGGCGCCGTCCTGCTCCTCACGATCATGGGGACCCTCGGGCTTATGAACGCCTTTTCCCTCGAACTTCAGCGGATCTCCCTGGGGGCCCTGATGATCGCCATGGGAATGTTGGTGGATAACGCTATCGTCGTGGCCGAGGGCATGGTGGCGGGGATCGAAGAAGGCAAGGTCCCTGAAGAGGCTGCCGCGGCAGCGGTGAGTCGCACCGCGTTCCCGTTGCTCGGAGCCACCGTGATTGGTCTCCTCGCCTTCGCTCCCATTGGCCTGACCGATGGAGATACGGGTCAATTCTTGAACTCTCTCTTTTGGACCGTGGCCTTTGCGCTCATGCTGTCTTGGCTCTTAGCCGTAACCGTGGTGCCGTCCTTTGGCGCGCGATTGCTCAAGGGCCCGGGGACCTCACAGGTTCGGCCTTTCTTCCTCAAGGCTAGCTACCAAAAGCTTATTGCCGTGGCCCTGCGGCGGCGTGTTACCGCCACGGGGTTGGTGCTTCTTCTGTCCCTATCGTCAATTTATGCCTTTAGCTGGGTTGAACAGTCCTTTTTCCCGAGGACGAATTCCCCCTTTTTCACGAAGATTTCCTGCTGCCGGAGGGGAGCGATATTCGCTTTACCGCTGAGCGGCTGGAGGAAGTCGAGGCGCAGATCCTCGCGCTGCCCGAAGTTACGGCCGTGACCAGCTACATCGGGCGGGGAGCCAACCGCTACACCGCCACCCAGCGCCCGGAACAGGCAAATCCGGCGCTTGCTCAGCTGATCATTCGGGTCGGCGTCTTAGAGGACATGGACGCTGCCATTGCTCAGGTAAGGGCGCTGCTTCCCAGGCTTCGCCCCGAGGCGCAGAGCTTGATCTACCGCCTGGAGTTCTCCCCCGGGGGAAGTTCAAAAATAGAAGCCCGATTTCAGGGGCCAGATCCTGAGATCATTCGGGAGCTTGGAGAGGCGGCCCTAGCGATCTATCGGCGAGAAGGGCTCATAGATTTAAAGCTTGATTGGCGCCAGCGCGAGTTTGAGATTCGGGTGGACTATGACGAGGGTCGGGCGCCGGCCCTTGGGGTCCGAAACGCCGATCTTCGAGCGGCGACTGCCTTTGCGACCACGGGAATTACCCTTGGAATTTTTCGCGAGGGAGAAGATAGCCTTCCTATTGTGGCCATTGCCCCAGACGAGGAACGGAGAAGGCTGAATGACTTCAACGATCGTATGGTTTGGAGCCGAGAGGGAGGCCGCTATGTGCCGCTCCTTGATCTGCTCGCCGGGGTAGAGCTGGTAGCGGAGGATAATCAGATTCGACGGCGGAATCGGGTGCGCACCCTCACGGCCCAGGCAAATGCGGCCCCGGGGCAGAACCTTGAGGCCACTTTTGCGGCAATTCGGCCAGAAATCGAGGCGCTGCCGCGCCCCGCGGGCTATGCCCTTGAATGGGGGGGCGAATACGAGTCGAGTTCGGAAGCCCGAGAAAAGCTCGGGGCCACCATTCCGCCGGCCTTTGGGCTGATGTTTCTAATCACCGTGCTGCTGTTCGGGACCCTTAGGCAGCCCCTGGTCATTTGGCTAACCGTGCCCATGGTCATTGGAGGCGTTGCCCTAAGTCTCTTGCTGGTATCCATGCCCTTTACCTTCCCAGCATCCCTAGGGCTCTTAAGCCTTGCGGGCATGCTGATTAAAAACTGCATTGTGTTGGTCGATGAAATTGATAAGCGAATCGGGGAGCGGGGTCCAACCCTTGCTAGCGTTAGTAGCGCCTGCGGGAGTCGACTCCGTCCGGTTTTACTGGCTTCGGGGACGACCATCGCGGGCATGGCCCCCCTCCTTGCCGATGAATTCTTCGCCGAAATGGCCATGGCGATCATGGGAGGGCTTGCCTTTACTACGCTTCTTACCCTGCTCGCGGTGCCAATTTTTTACGCCGTTTCCCTGGGGCGCCAGCTGACCTTCGAAGAGGTTTAGGGGGCTTTCAAAAATACCTTTGGAGAGTTTTCTTGGCCGTCTTGCGGGCGGGCTCGTGAGCCCTTTGAAGTGCTTGAAGGGAGGGGGCCTGTCCCTCAAGGTTTTGAAGGGAAAGGGGCCCGATTCTTTCGTAGGACCCCTCGTCCATGGCAAGGCGAGCATTGACGAGGGCGCCGTTTGGATCTCCCATTTTCCCTGAACCAAAGTAGCCGTACCCCTCGACCATGCTTCGCGTCGCGGTGGCCTGGAAGCCGCAGCGCCAGAGAAACTTTTGGCTCGCGTTGCGCAGGATTTCTGGGCGAACGGTGAGGTGGAAGGACTCCTGTTGGCGGATAAAGGGGCGCACCGCGGAGTTGGTAATGATGTAGCGGAGATCTTCGGAGCGGTTCACGGCGCCGCCGTGGAGCACGCGACCGTCCATGAGCATCACCGTACCGGCTGGGGCCTCGAGGTTAATCGCTGGGGGAACCTCACCAAAGGTTCCCTGGCCCTTTTCGTACAGGTGATGGGAGCCTGGGATGATCAGCGTTCCACCATTGACCTCGTTGACGTCCTGAAGGACGTAAATCGTGTTGACGAGAAAGGGCGCCCCGGGGGTAAAGCACGGCGAAGCGAGACCCTGGTCCTGATGAATGCCTTGAGGGTGGCACCCCGGAAACGAGATGTTGGCAATAAAGCTGAGGTGGGACCAGTCAGGGCCAAGGGCTTCGTCGAGAAGCTGCTCAATCAGGGCCCCGGCCTGGACGGCTTGGGTTTCGTGAGCCATACAGGCAACAAAGAGATCCCCCTTGTTCACCAACGACCACACATGCTGTTGCGCTTCCGTGAGGTAGGCGATTTCAAGGGCCCGCTCGGCAGCGGCCTGATCACTAACCCGTTCCCGCAAGGCTGCCGTTTGCTGAGGAGAGGTGCCATCTTCAATGAGACAATAGCCCCAGCGATAAAAGTCCTCCCTTAACTGCCCGAGGTCCTTTGTGGGCAAGGGCAGGTCTACGGCTTTCCAATAGGGATGTTTCCGGGCCACGGTGGTGTCGTAGTAGCGCCCCTCACCCCAGCGAAGGGGTTCGTCGCGCTTAGGAACGGAGAGCCAGGGATTGGCTTTTAAGAGTGATCGGTAGGGCTCCCGGGAGGTGAGCTGAGCTCGGTAGGGCGACTCAAAGTCCTGAGAAAGCTCTGCGATCGCTTCCGGCGTAAACTCATGAGGTAGATCCATGGTGGCTCCCCCTAACTTCCCGGCCCTAGGAGCCGTGATCAATTATCTGCGGCGGTGGCGTGAATTTCCCCCAAATTTCCAGTTCCTCATAGACGTCCGCTTCGAGCTGCGCGCGCCTAAATCGAGCGACGGCGTCTTCTACGTCCTGCCCATTCAGGTAGGCGCTGCAAGCCCTTCGGAGATTCCCAAGAGCGCTTCGCAGGCTCTCCCCGTCCTCTGACTTTTCAAGCTTGCGCCAGTCGAGCGTTTCGTAGAGGAAGTCCGTTTCCCGAAAGAGCTCGAGGATAAATTCCTTTGGCTTCATGGGTTCAGCTCGCTTAGCTCCCGTCCCAGCAATTCAGCCTGCGCTAGCCGCGCTGAAATTCGCGCAGCACCTGCCCAGGACGATGGCCCGTGTGTTCACAGTTTCGAACCACCACCTCTCCGGCCACTAGGGTGGCCTCGTAACCCGTGCTTTTTACGACGAAACGCCCCCCACCGTGAGGGAAGTCGTTGACGTATTCAGCATGGCGCGTTCCGAGATTCGCGTAGTCAATGACATTGATGTCTGCGTGCCAGCCTTCCTTAAGGAGGCCACGCTCCTTGAGCCCGATGATCTCCGCAGATTTCCCGGTGATGCGGTGAACGGCCTCCTCGAGCGTATAGACCCCCCGGTCACGGGTGAGGTCGCTGAGTAAGACCGTCGGGGAGTCCGTATCGGTAAAGAAGCCGACATGCGCGCCCGCGTCCCCTAGCATGGGAACGACCTGGGGCAGCCGCATGTATTCCCACTGGTTCTCGAGGTTTCCGCCGAACATCCAGAAGTTGAAGTACTCTCGCCCTTCCGAGGCAAGGAGCCGGTCCACATAGACCTCGACCGGGTCCTTCCCTTCCGCCTCAGCGAGTTGGGCGAGGCTCCCCTTTCGGTCGAAGTCGAGGTCGGGGCGCTCGGCTGTCCCAAAGGGATGAAGCATGGGCGCAAGCTGCTTGAGATCTCCCGCTGCTTGGCCCTCGGAAATGAGGGCCGCGCGCACCTCGGGCTTTTTCATGGCGGCCACGCGGTCTTGGATCGTGGGCAGCGCCATGAGGTCGCGCCATGCTTTCGATTTCTTGGTAAAGGGGGATAGCTGCGCGAGGCCAAAAAACGCGCCGCTGGGCCGGGTATGGCAAATGCTCGCGATGCGCTTTCCGTCTTTGTTGCCGTCTTCTAGGAAGCGACGCCAATGCCCAACACCGCCGTCCCCCTGAGCTCCAGTGCCGCCGGAAAAGAGCACCTGGCATCCAAGGTTCATGGCGTCCTGGAACATCTCAAGCTCAGTCTCGAAACGGGTGGCCATATCGTTAGCCGATTGGAAAATGGCCCCCGCGCCGCCGCCGGCGATGATGGCTTCCTGGATAGCTTTCGTTTCCCGGAGGTCGGCCCAGGTCCCGGGGGTGCAGCGGCCATCGGGGACCTTATGCATGAGAAACCGCGAAGTGGAGAAGCCGGCCGCGCCTGCTTCCATCGATTCTCGGACCATCGTGCTGATGTGAGAGAGCTCCGTGTCGGAAGGCTGGGCCCCTTCATCCATGGAACGGTCGCCCATGGCCTCGTAACGTACGGAGGAGTGACCCACCAGCCCTACGATATTGAGCGCAGGCTTTAGGGCTTGCACCGAATCTAGGTATTCACCGTAGCTGGTCCAGTCCCAGGGAAGGCCGTCCATGATGGCGTCGGCGGCGATGTCCTCCACGGACTCCATGAGCTCCGCGAGGTAGCGGCGGTTCTTGGGACCGCAGGGGGCGAAGGTGACGCCGCAGTTGCCGATCATGGCCGTGGTTACGCCATGATAGGAGGTGGAGGTCATCATGGGGTCCCACCCAATCTGCGCATCTAGGTGGGTATGGAGGTCTACGAAACCCGGGGTCACGATCTTACCCGTCGCGTCGATGATCTCCCCTGCCTCATCGTTTGAAAGATCGCCGATCTTGGCGATCCGCCCCTTTACAACGCCGAGATCCGCTTTCTGGGAGGGCCCGCCGGTGCCGTCCACCAAGGTCCCGCCGCGAATAATCAGATCGTATTCCATGGTTGTTCACCTCACCCTAAAAACTTTGCAAAAAGGTATAGCACAAATTGTGTTTTCAGACCCAACCTCGGCAATCCCCGTTGCCTTCTCAGCGCCGAGGTAGTAGCTCCCGATTGAGGCGCAGGGCGTGAATGCATCCTTCGCTGTTACGAAGGAATTCCACGGTGAGCTCGCCAGCATAGAAACCCTGGGCTGTTTGCGCTGTAAATCGGTCCTGGCCGCTTGCCGTCAAGGAGAGGGCAGATTCTAGGGGCGCCTCATCTACTAGATTGACCAGGAAAAGCGACCCATGGCCCGCCGCGATATAGCTGCGCCGGTGGTGGCCGTCGTCGTAGCGGCCCTCGTAATCGGTGCAGCTTAAGGATGAGCCCTCCTGAGGGGGTTTCAGCCTTGCCGGTGGGCCCTCATCGGCTGCGACCATTGCGTATAGCCGGCGGAGAACGCTTGCAGGCTAATGAAGGCTTAGGGGCGCGTCGGAGGCATTGGCGAGGACCACCATGCCCAGCCTTGCTTCGTTATCCATTAAAAGCTCGGAGCGGAAACCCCATATCCCGCCGCTATGGACCACCAGCTTGCGATTCCGGAAGTAGCCTAAGCCCGTCCCGCCTAGGGAGAAGGCGTTGGCGAAAAAGGTACTCACGGCGGAGAGCAGGGGGCCCTGTTCAAAGGGAAGGGGGGCGAAGTGAACCGTCTGCATCTCTGTCAGCGTTTCCGCTGCAAGCAGACGACTGTCCTCTCCTGCAAGGGCGCGAAAGTGCCAGCGCAAAAACTGAATTAGGTCTTCGGTGTTGGTAATGAGACCCGCCGCAGGATGGCCGAGGACCGTGGCCATTTCGGGAAATTCGTCCCCTCGCCGCGTTTGAAAGCGCCTTCGACCATAGCCCGTTGCCGGCTCAGGCAGGTTTAGGGCGTTAGGTTCGTTGGGGAAATGTGCCGAAGACATGGCAAGGGGGTCAAAAATAAAACGCTGAAGGTACGCCTCGAAGGGCAGCCCTGAACTGCGTTCAACTATGAGGCCAGCGAGGTCCAGCCCGAGATTCGAGTACTTCGAGTACCGGTTGGGTTGAAAGAGCAGCTCTTGCTTTGCCAGTCCTGATAAAAGCCGTCGGCGCGCCTCTGAGGGGTCTACCTCACCGGGGCCCAACGGTAGAGCGGAATGGGTAGGGAGGCCCGCCGTGTGGGTGAGGAGGGACCGTACCGTAATGGCTTCGATCCAGCTCTCCTCAGCCCTGAGGGTTCGTAACTCGGGAATGAGGTCCACAGCCTTTGTGGACAAGGCCAGCTCGCCCTTTTCGACGAGCTGCATCACGGAAATGCTCGTGAAAAGCTTCGTGAGGGACGCGATACGGTAGGGCGTGCTTAGGGTAGCTGCCTTTTCTTCTTCAATGTCTGCGTAGCCAAAGGCCCTCGCATAGATGAGCTCCTGGCCCGAAACAACGGCAAGGGAAAGGCTTGGAAGGGACCTTTCTTCCATGAGGTTATTCACCCAGGCCTCGAACACGCGAAGGCGAGCATCAAGGGGCAGAGCTCGGGCCGAGGCGGCGAAGGTTAAGGGCGTATAGAACGCAAGGTTTATCAACAAAAGGAAGCAAAGCCCCTTGCCGACTCTGGTCATGATCATGTCACGCTGCCGGGCATGGCTTGTATCCAAGGAGGGTCCTGGGAAGGCGGGCTAGGAAAGCCGGGGCGCGCGTGCGCCCCGGTCGCCTAGGCTCAGTTGTTCACCCAGCGCTTGATTTCGGTCGTCATGTTGGTTCCTTCGAGGGTCCGCGTGCCCGACGCGGCGGCGGCATAGCTCGCCATGGCCTCGGTGCCTTGGAGCGCCATCATGGCTTCCGTGAGCTTTCCGCGCGTGTCCGCAACAAAGGTGACAAAGTGCGTTCCCGGCATCGTGCCGGCTGCTATCACCTCGCCGAGGTAGACGGCGCCGGGGAACTCCTGGATCGCCGGGGAACCCCAGAAATCATCGAAGGCACGCATGAATCGAGGTCCGTCTGTCACCGTGATTGCGAAGACGATACTGGTGGGCGTCGGGCTGGAAACATCACCGGGCTTCACTTTTGCCCGGAGGATGGCGTAGGTATTTTCCCATTCGGGACGGGCGGCTTTCCGCAGGGCGCTCTGGAACTTCTTCCAGGCTGGGCTCGCAGCGGTTGTTTGCGCCGATTGGTCCATGGCAGCGCCATCGGGGTAGAAGATGTTGACCTGGTGCGTGCTGTTGTAATCACCATTCACGACGTTTTGCAGCAACACCACGGTATTGTTTCCAGCCTTTCCATCCTTGCTGGTTCGCCAGGCATCCATGGCTTCAAATACGGCTGGGGCGTCGCCGGCGATGACGCCAACGCTTTGTCCATAAAAGAGAGGCTTACTTGCCTCCGCAAAGAGGCTCGCTGAACCAAGCATTAGGCTGGTGACAAGGCCTAGGGTACTGAGAATTCTCATGGCAATCGCTCCAGTTAAAAATCACGCTAGCCAGCGTGAGCTAGCGCCTGAGGCCTGTGTTGAGGGATTGGAAGGCCCGCGGATGGACGGCGCGCTTTGTAAGCTCTGGCTACGGCAACAGTCAGGCGCGTTGACAAAAGGCTTGGTCAGTAGGCTGCGCGCTCAGCGTAAGACCTGCTTACAGACGCTGCCGCTAAGCGTCATGACGGCCCCCGGGGGCGGCGGTAGCGCAAGCGGGCTGGCAGGGTAATCTCTACGAATAGCTAGGGAGGGGCAGGACCATGAGTCAAAGACAAATGATCATTGGGTGGATTGCGCTGTGCTGCGCCGTGGGGGTGGCGCAGGCCGCGGAACAGGGGCTGACCCAGAACCACGCTGAGGTGTACGAGTGCACCTTGAAGGCGGGGCACGGTATTGAAGAGGTCATTCGCTTTGGGCGAGAGGTTTACACGCCCTGGGCGCGGGAGGAGGGGCTGATAGGGCAGACCTTCCTCTGGACACCCGTTTCCGTTGCCGCACCCTACGACACTGCTGACTTTAGGTGGATAGATTACGCGGCGAATTGGCGGGGCTATGTGGAGGGGATGAAGGCTTGGCAGAGGCCGTCCGCTGAGCCTTTAAAGAAGCAGTTGGCAAGCCTCGCTGATTGCCGGCTACCGGTGCAGATTAGAAGCTTGGCGATTGACAGTAGTGATAATTACACCTCAGACGGCCTGCTGCTTCTTGGGAAATGCAGCTTTAAGCCGCAGGTCCGCTTATCCGATGATCAGATCGCTTCCCACCTTAGGGTTCGGGGATGGGACGGCTTGGTTGAGGAAGATATTTTTGAGGCCCTTTGGTACACCACCCTCGGGATCGAAGGCGAGAGTTGGGACTTTCTCCAAATTACCGCGGGGAGTGATGAGGCCATTGCTCAGATACTTGACGAAGGCATGGTCGGGGCCATTCCTGCGGCGCAACGGCCCTTCCAGTGCGAGGGGGATCTTCACCGCTGGGTGAACCTCCGCTAGAGCCTTCAAGGCTTTTCGCTTCCGAGCCAGGCCTCCCGGAGAATTTCCGGGAGCTTAGGCTCGGGCAGCTCTCAACCTCTTTGCCGGCGAGTGCTAGGCCGAGCTCGGGGTAGCCTCGCCGATGGGCACGGGCGACAAGCGTTATGGGTCCGGCGCTTGCTCGATGGTGCCTTGCCTATGAGACTGGGCCTAGGAACTTCTCTCCGATTGGAGGGTCTCATTTGAGTGAGTGGGGGGGAGAGCATGGAGACAAAAGATCGTGCGCACCTCGCCAAGAGGGCGACAAGGCTGGGGGAGGAGGGGGTCTCGGCGCTACACCCATCCTTATATCCAGAAATCCCGGGCCCATTGGGGCTGGGATTGCGGGTACGATGAGCCCTGGGAAGGGGAGCCGGACTCGTCGGAACAGGGCGCTAAAGGAAAGCCTTATAGGAGCACCTAAGCAATGGCCGTAACCGAACTACTGGGCTTTATTTTCAACGTTTGGGTGCTCCTTTCAGCAGTGGCCCTTGTGGTCCTTAAGCAATCCGTTCGCTTCGTTCCTCAAAATACAGCCCTGGTTGTGGAGCGCTTTGGAAAATATCGAACCACAATGGAGGCAGGCCTGAACTTTTTGGTGCCCTTCATAGATCGCGTCGCCTACAACCAAACCTTGAAGGAGCAAGCCGTCGATGTGCCGAGCCAGGGGGCGATCACTCGGGACAACATCTCCCTCGTGGTGGACGGGGTGCTTTATGTCAAGGTAATCGACCCCTACAAAGCTTCCTACGGCGTAGAGAGCTACGTTTACGCAGTCACCCAGCTGGCACAAACCACCATGCGCAGTGAAATTGGGAAACTCGAGCTCGATAAGACTTTCGAAGAGCGGGAAGCACTGAACACCAATATCGTCGCGCAGATTAACGAGGCAGCCGCCCCTTGGGGGTGATGGTGATGCGTTATGAAATTAAGGATATTGATCCGCCTCGAACCGTCCTAGATGCCATGGAACGGCAAATGAAGGCTGAGCGCGAGAAGCGCGCTGTGGTGCTGGAGTCGGAAGGTGAGCGCCAATCATCGATTAACGTGGCGGAGGGGCAGCGCCAGGCACGGGTACTGGCGGCGGAGGCGGAGAAGGCGGAGCAGATTCTTCGTGCCGAGGGGGAGGCCAGCGCGATCCTCGCGGTGGCGGAGGCGAAGGCTGCGGCGCTTGAAACTCTCGGCGCGGCTGCGAATACGGAGCGTGGTCAGAAGGCCATTCAGCTGAATCTCGCTGAACAGGCGATTGAGGCGAGGGCGAATATTGCCCGGGAATCCTCCGTAGTGCTGCTGAGCGAGGGCCAGACGAATGCAGCAAACGTCGTGGCGGAGGCCATGACCATTATCCAACGGCTTTCGCCCCAGAGCGGGACCACGGGAAGCGGGTCTTAGCATGCTCGCCTTTCTTCAGAGCCATCAGGTGGAGTTCTGGATCGCGCTGGGCGCTCTTGCGCTGATCATTGAATTAACCGTTCTTGGCGCTGGCAGCTTCGTTCTCTTGTTTATGGGCCTTGGCGCGCTGGCGACGGGGGCCGTTATGGCTAGTGGACTCCTTCCCGAGCTCTGGGATGCGGGGGCGGGGGCCTTTGGCGGGTTGAGCTGCTTCTTTGGCGTTGCCCTTTGGCGCCCACTACGTCGCTTCTCCGAGGGGGAGAAGCCGCCGCCCGGTCAGAGCTCGGACTTTCTGGGATTACGGTTCAAGCTTCCCGAGCCCCTGGTCGCTGGCGGATCCGTATCGATTCGCTATTCCGGTGTCAGCTGGGAGTTGGTCAGCCTGGAACTTAAGGAGAACGAGTCCCTTGAACAGGGTTGCGAGGTGATCGTCGTAGGCGTTGAGCCGGGCCGCTTTATGGTTGCGCTCGAGCCCTAGGCCTAGTGGAGTTAGCATGGGGATCGCGCCTGGAGAAGGCTTATGGAGTTCCTAAAAGCCAGCAGTACCCTAACATTAAGAGCAGGCCTCGATGAGCTTTATCGCGAGGCCCCGGAGGTTGATTGGGTGTTAAGGGAGAAAAAGTAGGCCTTTCGGGTCCATGACTTCACCCATGTCTTCTCGGTTGTGCTAGCTCCATCGACGGAGAGCTGCTTCTCAAATCATGGAGCTTGCATGGGACCGGCACTGCCTTTGATGAACTTCGCGAGTACGCCACCGATCCGGAAGTAAAACGGCTGAATAAGGAGGCTACGGCGCTGCTGGGAGGGCATGTAAAGGCCCTGGCGTTGGGTGTTTTTTACTACCTCCCGCTCTATTTCTGGGTTTGGATCAGATACGTAAGGGGGATGGCAAAAAAGTGGCCCCACTCGCGAGTTAGCGAGGCGATGTTGGACACCCCTCTTAACGAGCTTCGACAGGAGTACGGTATTCGCTTGTACCCCAGGGGAGCTGGCTGAGAAGCGTTTGTGCTGAACCCCTGGGGAGGGCGTGCGTACCTTAGGTGATACCGACCAAGGGTCGCCGAACTGTTAGAAGTTAAAATGCCAGAGTGCTAGGCAACGACAACTGCCGCAAGCGTCCACATCATTGCTGATAAAAGTGCGGTGTAGGCTGCGGGCTCAAATTGCGTCTTTACATGATCCATGAGGTCGCAGCCGGTGGTGGTCGCGCTAAGGATCGTCGTGTCGGATATGGGGGAGCACTGGTCACCGAACACGCCGCCATTCAGCACGCATGCAAAGCAAATTGACAGATAGAGCTGGGGGTTCGAGATGTCCTGCGCTTCAGCGATGGCCCAGGCCAGGGGCATGGCAAGCGGAAAGGCGACCGCGTATGTGCCCCAGCTACTGCCCGTAGAGACGGATGAAACAATAGTGAGGATGAGCAGGGCGGCGGGCAACGCGTAGTAGGGGAGCCGGTCTCCGAGAAGTTCGATGAGATATAGGCCTCCCCAGCTTCGGCGCTAATGCCCCCTAAGGTTATCGCCAGCATCATTATGGTTACAGCCACCACGACGCCCTTTAAGCCGATGCCGATACCGTCCATTACCTGGCTGAGGCGCATTCCCTTTGAAAGGGCAATTAAGACCGCGAGCGACAAGGCCAAGCCAAAGGCCCAGTTCACCTTTGGAGTGCCGAGCCAGATGAAGCTTCCCACTGCGATGGTTATGAGTAGAACAAGCGGCGCAAGGAACTCGTAAACGGAAGGCGAATAGCCCGGCGGTACGTAATTGATGTGTAACTCGGGAGCGCTGATGGGTGCCGCGCCCTCCCTATCCAAGCGACCGGTTTGAGCCGCCCGCTGGTGCGCCTGCGAAAGGCCCTTCGCCGGAAAGCCAAAGAAGTTCAAGCTGACCATCAACGCGCCAAAAATGACGAGAAGGGAATAGAAACTGAAAGCTAAGCTGCTGAAATAAAAATTAATTCTGCTGGCCTCGGAGCTTAAGAAGGCAACCCCGGGTACGAAAATCAGGGCCTGAACGAAAAGAGGCCAAGCGTTAAAGGCCAGAAGGGATGCCACGGGGGCGCCCGTTGTATCCACGAGGTAGCTCGCTTCCTCGTGGCTGACCCCGCTTCTGTCCGCCAGAGGCTTAATCGCAACACCGGCTAGCACGGTGCTGATGCTGCCCCCCTGAAAAAAAACCAGGCCTAGGAGCCACGCCACAAGTTTCGCCGACCTTGGGCCGCGCACGTATCGTTTGGCCATGAATTCAGCGAACTGTTCTGCAGCGCCGGTTTTCGACCACACGCCCAACAATCCGCCGAGTAGCCAAAGATAAAGAAGAAGGATTCCGGCCGAATTGGGAGTGGCGAAGGCAGGCACCAGGACTTCATCAAGGAGGTTGAATTTTCCAAGCATGAAGGCGCCCACCATCATCCCGGCGAAGAGGGAGGATAGGGGCTCTCGGGTTAGAAAACAGAGACCGATAGCGACGAGCGCCGGAAGCAAGGACCAAGCCCCGAAATGGGGGCTCGCTTTCAGCGTGGAAAAGTGCTTTTCGCCAGTTTGCGCATCAATCTCAAAAACCCACTGGCTCCCTAGGGCCGGCTTCTCTTGCGACTGGTCAAGGGCATGCTGGCGTAAGGGCGACTCTTCATAAGGCACAGCGTCTGGAATCAACACTGTTTTCTCATCTTGCAGAAAGTAGTGCTGGTTCTGGTTGTTGACGAAAACCTGAACGGTCGTTTTCTGCTCAACCCACGTTGCCTGCACAAAGAGGTGGACGTACACGCTGGCAAAGAGGGATAGGGCGAAGGCCCAAAATGCAGGAGGAAATAGCGCCGGTGACTTATTCATTTTAGGGTTGGCAACTCAAAAATTCCTCCTAAAGATTCTTGCGCCGAAGCTATTTTCCAAGAATTTTCCCTAGGGCATGGACCAGTTTCTCCCCCGATGCTTCATCGACATTCAGGCAGGTGACCGCCCTAAGCCGCCTTTCTCCAAAAGCACCAATCAGAACGTCTTCGTTCTTAAGGAGGTCAACAATTTCCGCGGCCGGGGGCGAATCCTCGGTGACGTCGAAAATGACGATGTTGCTGTCGACGGGGAGGACACGTTCGATTCCCGGGATGTCCTCTAGCCGCTTGCCAATGGAGGCAGCCAACGCATTGTCGAGGGTCAGTTGCTCAAGGTGATGGTCCAGGGCGTATAGGCAGGGCGCCGCCAGAACTCCGGACTGCCTCATGGCGCCTCCCAGAGCCTGTTTCTGGCGCCATGCGTGTTCGCAAAATTCCGCAGAGCCAGCCAGCACCGCGCCGCACGGGGCGCCGAGGCCCTTCGAGAAATCGATCCACACCGAGTCGAAGTCGCGGGCATAGCGCGCGGCGGAGATGCCGGTCTTTACCACCGCATTCATCAGCCTCGCTCCGTCCATATGGGTGACAAGCCCGGCAGTCTTCGCTGTCTTCGCAACGGCGTCGATCGTCTCCAAAGGCCATATCGCTCCGCCGCCCAGATTCGAGGTTTGTTCCACCAGTAGCATCTTGCTGACGGGCATGTAGCGAGAGGCGGGCCGAAGCGCACTACGCACGTCCTCCGCTGAAAAAATTCCGTTCTTTCCATGCAAGGGGTGTAGGACCACGCCGCTAAGAGCGGCAGGAGAGCCGCATTCATAGTTCAGGAGATGACAGCTCGCGTCGCAAATTACCTCATCGCCGGGATTGCAATGGACCCGGACCGCGATTTCGTTACACATCGTCCCGGATATCATGAACACCGCCGCCTCTTTCCCCAAAAGCTCGGCCACTCGGGCCTCCAACTGAGCGGTGGTGGGATCCTCGCCCTTCTGCTCGTCTCCAAGGGGGGCTAGAAGTATCGAATCCAGCATGGCTTTGGTCGGAAGCGACTTAGTATCTGCGTAGAAGTCGTGCATGGCAGCTTTTGCCTTCTAGGGTGGCTGGTTCGCGTTAGGGTAGTGCCCAGGGAGCGCCGAGGCTAACGAAAATTTTGATGTCCTTAAGTTCGCCCAACACCGGCTTTTGGCCTAAGCTGGGAAGAAGAGGTGAGGGGAAGAGAAACGGCGTGACTCACGTTCGAAGTTGGGGATCGCTGCTATTCATACTGCTTGGAATAGCGGGCGCGCCTCTCGTAGCGGCGGAGCCCCCCGAGGCCAGGACCTTGGAGCTCTGGGCTCGTAGCTGTGCCCTGTGCCATATCGATGGAAACGCAGGGGCCCCCCGGGTAGGAGATTCCGATGCTTGGCAGCCTCGGTTGGCGCAGGGGCGTGAGACCTTGCTAAGGCATACCGTGGAGGGCTTGAACAGCATGCCGCCGCTGGGCTACTGCATGGCGTGCGAGCGAGAAGATTTCCTCTCCATGATCGATTTTATGACCGGCGGGCTTGAGGGCGCGCCCATGGGAGCAACGCCATGATCCCTCGCTGGTCTCGCCGTCGTTTTTTGGCTCACAGCGCTCTGGCTGTGCTCTTCGCCTCCTCCCAACCCCCTGCAGCAGCCCAGCGTTCCTTGCCCTGGCGCAATTGGTCCGGTGGCCTTGTCTGTCATCCCAAGGGGCGCTTCTCGCCTTCTTCTGAAGCTTCCTTGAGCGAGTTTCTGGCCAGCTCCTCCGGACCTATCCGTCCCGTGGGTGCGGGGCACTCCTTTTCACCCCTGGTGCCGACCGACGGGCATCTTGTGGTCCTTGATCAGCTTAGCGGTCTGCTGGGACACGACCCCAGCACGCTCGAAGCTACCTTTGGCGCGGGTACGCGCTTAGGCGATATGGGGCCACCACTGGAAGCCGTGGGTCAGGCGATGCTGAACTTGCCGGATATCGACCGCCAAACTCTCGCTGGGGCCACGGCAACGGCAACCCATGGGACGGGTATTGGTTTCACCTGCCTCTCGGCTTACGTACAGCAGCTCAGGCTGGTGACGCCCCGTGGAGAAGTCCTAGACGTAGGCCCAGACCACGAGCTCTTTGACGCCGCCCGGGTAAGCCTCGGGGCCCTTGGGGTTGTCACCCGCATGACCCTAAAGAACCGAACGCCTTACCGTCTCAAGGCCCGTAACTGGGTGGCGCCCATAGAAGAGGTGCTTGAGCACTTCGACGCGCAAGCTGCGGCGCATCGGCATTTTGAAATGTTTCCCCTCACCCATTCTGACTACGCCCTGACCTTAGCCATCGATGAGACAGACGAGCCCGTGAATAATCCGGCCCCTTCTCCTGAGGAGGAGGCGGCCTTCGGAGAAGCCATGGCGTACTGGGCGAGCGTACCGCCCCGGGATCGGCAACCCCTGGTGGATGGACTGGCTCAACAAATTGAAGCCACGGAGGCGGTCGATTCCTCTTACAGAATTCTCAGCAACGTCCGAAACGGCCGCTTCAACGAAATGGAGTACGCCGTACCCCTCGCTGCGGGCGCGGAGTGCCTTCGGGAGATTTTGCGGACCATTAAGGAGAAAGAAATTGACGTGGTCTTTCCCTTGGAATATCGCTACGTCAAGCGGGACGACACGCTCCTCAGCATGAGTTCCGGCCATGAGGAGCACGCAGCCATCTCTATCCATCGCATGGCTTCGGAAGATTACCGGCCCTATTTTGATCTTATAGAGCCGATCTTCTGGAAGTACGGGGGGCGGCCCCACTGGGGGAAGATTCATTCCCTTGGGGCGGCGGAGCTGACCCAGTTGTACCCTCGCTTTAAGGAGTTCCAGGCGATCCGGGAGGCCCTCGACCCCGAGGGCCGAATGCTGAATGAGCACCTGCGTCGGGTGTTCCTCGCTTGAGCTAAGGGAGCGGGCTTAATGCGTCGTCGTGACTTTTTGGGCGTGTCGGCGGGGCTGGCGGCCACTGCAGCCGCCGGCGGGCTTTTGTGGGCTCCCAGCGTGCAGGCCAGGCCTCGACCAACAGCCCACGACGCCTACTTTTCAAAGCTCAACGACCTTCTGAAGCGCGCGGGGCCTGGACGCCCGGTTATGCTTGTTGATACCGCGCGAATGAATCGGAACATTGATCGCCTCTCGTCCTCGGTCGGCGGGGGAAAGCAATATCGAATCGTCGTGAAATCCTTGCCGTCCGTTCCGCTTCTCGACGAGGTCCGTCGGCGAGCAAAAACCGAAGCGATGATGGTTTTTCATCAGCCATTTTTGAATGCGGTGGCCCAGGCCTTCCCAAATTCCGATGTTTTGCTGGGTAAGCCCATGCCCGTGGCCGCGGTGGAGACCTTCTATAGGACGCTTGGCCCAGCGAAGTTTGACCCTGAAACGCAAGTGCAGTGGCTGATTGATTCCCCGGAGCGTCTTCTTCAGTACCAGGCTCTGGCCCGGAGCCTTGGGGTCAAAATGCGGGTTAATTTTGAGATTGACGTTGGCTTGCACCGCGGTGGACTTGCAGAGCCAGAGGTCCTGAGCTCAGCCTTAGCCGTGGTGGCTTCTGATCCAAAGCATCTGAGCGTCAGTGGGCTCATGGGTTACGAGCCTCATTTGACAGGCATGAAGGCCGATCTTAGTCACCCCGAGGTACAAAAGGTTCTGAGCCGCTTCCACGGCTTTATTGACCGCCTTCGCGCCGCGGACCTCGATCCCGGGAAGCTCACCCTGAACGGTGCCGGTAGCCACACCCTCAAGATTTACGAAAAGGACCGCACCTTCAATGATCTCTCAGCGGGATCGGGGTGGTCATGCCGACGGACTTCGACACCCACCACTTAGCTGGCCACGAGCCTGCCCTCTTTATCGCGGCCCCGATCCTAAAGCGCTATCAAAAGAATCCCTTCTTAGAAAATACGCCCGCCGCTATGGCGCAGATTTATTACCTCTACGGCGGCTACTGGAAGGCCAAGATGGCGTCGCCTAGGGTTGTGGGGGAGCCGATATACCGGAGCACCAACCAAACCCCCATATCGGCGTCTGCCGACATTGACTTGGAGGTTGACGATTACATGTTTCTGCGGCCCACCCAAAGCGAGGCCGTCATGCTCCAGTTCGGCGATCTGCTTCCCGTTACAGATGGCGACATCGCGGGGCGCTGGCCCGTCTTTCATCAAACGGGCTAGCTTCCTGGAAGTTTGCCTGCGTGACGAGCCGGTCTTAGGAGGCTAGTCCCGTCGCAGCTCAAGCCCTTCCAAACGCCCAGCGTCGCGCCATGCTTTCATCAGCTCGAAAAACTCGATGGGCCCAGCGCCATAGGTATTGTTCTGAGGCTTCACGTTAACGTGGCCCTCGTTGTTGTAATACCCGGGGGTGCAGGATCGTTGGAAGTCCTCAGTTAAACGAGCCTTTTCTATGATGGTTTGTATCCATCCGTCTTCCGCCTGCTGAGTCGCCTCGATTCGACTCGCGCCTTGCCTTCGCGCTTCCCCCAGGATGTAGGCAAGGTGCTTGCTGTTCTCATCAAGCGAGACCGTATAGGTTGCCGTGAATCCGGCTTGAGCGGGGCCGAAGAAAAAGCAATTTGGAAAGCCTTTCACATGCATCCCATGGAAGGTGGCCAAGCCATCGGACCATTTCTGCGACACGGTTAAGCCATCTACCCCGACGATGCTATAGCCGGCTCGCCTTGAATAGTCCGTGCCAACCTCAAAGCCCGTCGCAAATATGATGCAGTCGACTTCGTATTCCCTTCCGCCAAAAACGGGTCCTTTCTCCGTAAATTCGTCGAGCCCAGCCCCTTGCGTGTCGACCAGATGTACGTTTGGCCGGTTGAAGGTGTCTAGATACTCGTCGTGAAAGCAAGGCCGCTTGCAGAATTGGCGGTAGTAGGGCTTGAGCGCGTCAGCGGTCGCCTTGTCCTTGACCACTTGATCGACGCGCCCTCGAATTTTCTCCATGTTCGCCATATCGGCAAGCTCGATTCTCCGTGCCGCATCGACGTATTCCATGCCTCTTCGCGTAAGGTAGGCTTTAAGTCCCAAGCGATACAGGTCCTTGGTGAAAAGCCCTCCAAGGGCCCAGCCGGCGATCCTGGCCTTGGACGGCGCGTGATTGCTCAGGGCGCCGAAGATGTTTCGGAAAGCATCGGTCCAGCCATCACGCACCAAGTCCTCTTTGACCGGTGCGCCTGTCAGAAGGGATTCGAAATTTACCTGCCTCTTGTATTGCCAGCCGGGTTCTTGCGCCTCGAGCCACTTCGGGTCCGTCGGCTGGTTATTCCGCACGCTGATTGAAGAGGGTGTGCGTTGGAATACGAAAAGCTCCTTGGCAGCCGCGCCGAGGTGGGGAACGCACTGCACAGCCGTGGCGCCCGTGCCGATGATTGCTATACGCTTGTCGTGAAGCCTATCCAGACCCCCGTGAGCGTTTCCTCCCGTGTAATCGTAGTCCCACCGGCTGGTGTGAAAGGTGTGTCCTTTGTAGGTGCTGATGCCCTTTATCGCCGGTAACTTAGGGCGATTGAGGGGGCCGTTCGAGTGCACGATATATTGGGCTCGAATTTTGTCGTCGCGGTTGGTTTTTACGGTCCAGCGGCGTGCGCCCTCATCCCACTGGGTCGAAAGCACCTCGGTCTGCATCAGCGCCTTTTCCTTTAAGGCAAATTTTTCGGCAAGGACTCGGCAATATTCGAGGGTTTCTGGCGCATCGGTGTACTTTCTCTTGGGAACGAACCCCGTTTCTTCAAGCATGGGTAGGTAGACGTAGGCTTCGATGTCGCAGGAGGCGCCGGGGTAGCGGTTCCAGTACCAAGTTCCACCAAAATCCCCGCCCTTTTCGATCAGGGCGATGTTGTCGATACCGGCTTCGACGAGCCTGGCGGCGGCAAGCATCCCTCCAAAGCCGCCCCCGATAATGGCGACATCAAAGTCCTTTTCGACGGGTTCGCGTTGAAAGCCAGGCTCCACGTAGGGGTCGTCGACATAGCGGGAAAAGTCTCCCGTTACCTCGAGATACTGATCGTTGCCGTCCGCTCGGACCCGCTTATCCCGTTCAATCTGGTACCGCTCGCGAAGTGCTTCAAAATCAAACTCTAAGGCCCCTTGTTCCATCACCTTCCCTTCCTCGCACAGTTTGGTCTTCACCCGTTTGAACGGCGCTTCGGCGAGTGCGCCCAGGCTTTTCGTTGATTAACAGCCTGCTCGAACGCTAGGAAAATTGCCATAAGCGCGGTTGGGAAAAAACCCTAGGGAACCTACCCACCACTTCCGCCGATTGCATACCTTGCCTTCGAGCGTCCAAGCAGACGGCGAAAAACAGGCGCTGGCTTGCTCCTAAGGCAATACCCTGAAAGGCTAGCAGCGAGACGAAGACCCCTTTGGTCGAGGATGGCAAAAGTCATGAGTTCAGGAAGGCTGCAACGAAAGATTGGGCTTGGCGGCGCGGTTTTTCTTCTAGTCGGACACATTGTTGGGGCTTCGATCTTCATCCTTCCAGGCCAGCTTGCGGGAGAGGCAGGACCAGCGGTATTCCTCGCGTATCTGATTGCAAGCATTCCCGCGATCGTGAACTGCCTGATTGCAGCGCAGGTTGGCAGCATCTTGCCCGTGAGTGCCGGGGATTACGTGTTTACAAGTTTGGCGCTCCATCCGTTGCTGGGCTTTCTCAAGGTCTGGTCCGGTATGCTGAGTCTCATTGTAAGTGTGCCGATTCTTGCCTTCGGCTTTGCTGATTACATGGCATTTTTCGTGCCGGAGGTGCCCCGCCTCGTTATTGCGTTGGGCATTGTGCTGGCGGTGGTAACGGTGAACTTGCTTGGGCTCCAGGCGAGCGTTCGGGTTCAGATGGTCATGGTCAGCGTTTTTGTGGCGGCGCTTCTCGTTTTCGGCCTCGGCGGCGTGTTCCACATCAATAAGGAGTTTCTGACCCCCATGGTGCCTAACGGGTATGGGTCCGTGCTTAGCGCCGCCGTTCCAGCGTTTTATTCCTATTCGGGCTTTTTAGGCTTTGTGATCATCGGCGAGGAGATCAAGAACCCGGGTCGAACCATTCCGCTGACGCTGCTCCTGACCTTTCTTGTGGTCGCGTCGATTTACACGTTGGTGACTCTCGTACTTCCAGGTCTCATTCCCTGGCAAGAGCTGGGCACCATGGTTGCGCCGATGGGAACGGCGGCTCGGCTCTTTTTACCCGAAGGGTTTGCGGTAGCAATTACCGTGAGTGCGCTCCTTGCTGCGGCCACCTCAATTAATGTGGTGGTGCTGACAACCTCGCGAAGTTTTTTTGCGCTTGCGCGCAACCAGGTTTATACGCCCATTCTCGCCAAGCTGGATCCGCGGACGGGGGAGCCTTGGCTTGCGCTCGTGCTTGTTGGCGTCTTGGCCGTGTGCGGGGTAGCGGTGCAGGGAACAATCGTGGAATACGCAGCGGTTAATGTAATCGGCCTTATGCTCTATGGCCTGGTTTGGGCCCTGGCTCTGCTGCGCCTTCCTGCCGCCTTCCCGGAGCACTATCGGAAGAGCGCAATGCGCCTCAAGCCCCGATCGCTGGCGCTTATCGCCGGAGTCAAGGTGATCATTTCCTTTGGATTTCTCTACATCGGCATTCGGGACAACCCGGTTCCTGCCATGCTGTACTTGCTTTTGCTCGGCGCGGGTGCCGCCTACTACTTCTACCGCCAGCGCTTTCTGGTGAAGCGGGGGGTTTCCCTGGACGCGCTTCTTCGAGAGGAAGCGTCCCGTGCCCTCGAAGGGCTTAGAAACTGACGGGCTCGTCTTCGGAAATTGATTGGGTTTAGGTTTGAGGCCAGGGGAATAAGAGTTGGGAGAAAGCCAATGAAGGACAGCCTGGCGCTTCGCGCCGTCGACGCCACCCATCGCGAGCTTGAGGCTGAGTACATCGCCGCGAATCCTAAGAGTGCGGATAGCTTCGTCGCGGCAAAGGACTCCGGTATCGCCGGGGGAACAAATCGCGCTTCCGTTTTCTATCCGCCCTTTCCCCTGACCTTTGTTGATGCAGAGGCGGCGACGGTGGAGACGGCTGATGGGCAACGGCTAACGGACCTGTTGGGTAATTTTACGGCGGGGCTCTTTGGCTTTTCTCCCGAACCCGTGCAAGAGGCTGTTCGCGACGCGATGACCCACGGCCACGCCCTTGGAGGCGGTCCCAATCTTCACGAAGCGGAGGTTGCACGGAGGCTGACCGAGCGCTTTCCGTCGATGGAGTTGATCCGCTTTACCATGACAGGCACGGAAGCGAATACCTACGCGATCAACACCGCCCTCGCGGTGACGGGGCGGGGAAAGATTCTGGTCTATGACGGCGCCTACCACGGGGCTTGGATCCACGGAGGCGTGGCAGCGGGTCCTCTAGATACGCCCTATGCAAAGCTCACCGTACCTTACGGGGACGCCGAGCTCATCGTGCGTACCATCGAGGAAAACGCCGAGGACCTCGCAGCATTTATTCTCGAACCTGTCATGGTTAATCCGAGCACCTATCTAAAGCGCGTTGCCCCTGCAGCCTATCTTCGGCGTATTCGCGAGGCTTGTAGCGCCGCCGGTTGCGCGCTCATTTTCGATGAAGTGATGACATCGCGGCTGGCCCCGGGAGGCGCGCAGATGCTCGTGGGGATCACCCCCGATATGACCACCCTCGGTAAGTATTTCGGCGGCGGGCTTCCCTTTGGCGCCTTCGGAGGATCTCGGGCTTGGATGGAGCGTCATGACCCATTGCACCCGCAGACCATCAATAGCGGCGGCACTTTTAATCAGAATGCTTTGTCCATGGCTGCGGCGAAGGCGGTCCTTGATGATCTGTGGTCCCCAGCCCAGTGCGTCGCTCACAACGCGCGGGGTGATGCCCTTCGCGAGTCGATCAATCAGCTGGCACGGCAGCACGGGGCTCCGCTTCAGGCATGCGGCACGGGAAGCCTCATCACCTTGATTTGGCAGCGCGAGGCAGTGGTCGGGGATATTGATGACGAAACAGAGGCCCATTCGCTTACCATCTCTCCCCATCCTGCTGTTCGCCAGCTACCAGCGATTTTTTGGTTCGACATGCTGCTTCGCCACAATTTTCTTGCGGGAGCCCCGAGGCTCAATTATCTGACCCTTCCCACGCTGCTTACCGATGCTGATTTCCAACGATTCCTTTCTGCGCTGAGCGATTTTCTCACACGGCATAGGGAGTTGTTGAAGCTTTTGGCTGAGGAGATGGAATAGCAAGGTGTTTAGCCCGGATCAGGTCCGGGCGGTCCTGAGTGAAGTCGAAGTGGGGCTAGGGGAAAGCCTCCGCCATTACCTCCACCTGCTCAGAAAGGTAGGCCTCGAAGGCGCTATGTTGTTTTTCATCTAGCGCTTCGAGCATGGTCGCTCTAAAGGCGTTCACCCGCTTTTTTTTTGCCCGCTGCAGCTTCTTTTCTAAGTTAGAGCCCCCGCGCCGGAGCACTTTCCCAACATCGTTTCGCAAGCCAGTTACGAACTCCGTTAGCGCCGCCCCAAAAGTGGTTCTCTGTTCTGGATTCATATTGATATCGACAATTTTTTGCGTCAGCGATGGCGTTAGCCAGCTCGGAAGGGACTCCGCACCCTCGGCATGCACCAAGCTAGTCGAAAGGATCATCGTTAGCGCGACGATCAGTTGCTTCCAGAAACGCTGTGCCGGTGCTGGAGACATGGGGACTCCCCTGTCGAATGGGGCGATGAATCGCTCAGGTTTGCGCTTATGATTTTCGAGTTTAACCATTTCCTAGGGGGCAAGGGCAAGGGCTGACAGGGCAGGGCGAGCTGCCTCATCGATTATGCCGGTGATCTCCTCAACCCATGACTTGGGGGACGCGCGGCTTTCCTTAGTTCGGACCCGAACCCTATCGAAACCGCAATGGGCGCCCTCCCTTTGCCGAAGGGGTAGGCTGATACTGCGGCAGGTGGCGCGCCGAAAGTGAGGGCCAGCGGGTTTTAGTTAAGATCGATGGTGATGGAGAGCTTTTCTTTCACCGAGATGGCGGCATCCTCAAAGCTTGGTGGACCGAAGCGAGCCCGCGCATTATTGCTAAACCCGAAGGGCTCCTTCGGCATGCCTAGAAAGTTTTTGCTCAGGGCCCCATCGCCATTCAAATCGTGAAAAATCCCGACTGCGTACACCCCCGTGGGCAGCTCGAAGGTGCTCGTAAAGCTTTCCGGGCCGGCTGGTTGAATGGTTCCCGCGATGATCCCCGGTTGCGGTCCGCCTTGGTCACCCCGGTCGCCCTCGAAGACTCGGGGGTCATTATAGATGGCCAAATGAATTTCGCCCTGTGCCTCCAGTCCTGTCACCCTAACGGCGAGTTGCGCCGCGTAAAGCGATGGCGTTGGTGCCAGCATGACAAGTCCGATGAGGAGTGGCTTCATGAGAGAATCCTTGGCTGATCTCGGATGAGTTATGGTAGCGCCTCCAAAGGGGATGGAGTCAAAAGTCTTGGAACAGCTACTTCTTGAAGTGAGGCCTATTCCTAGCCACGTTTTTGCCGCCTTTTTTGCCCTTTTCCTTGGTGCCTGGCAGCTCCTTAGGCCAAAGGGTGGGGGTGCTCATCGACTCGCGGGATGGCTTTGGGTTGGTCTTATGGCCTATGTGGCCGGGTCGTCCCTTTGGATCAGCGAAATTCAAATGTGGGGGCGGTTTAGTCCCATTCACCTTTTAAGTCTTTGGACCCTTGGCTCTCTTGTCTTTGCGGTGACCATGGCAAGGCGAGGCAATCTGCGGGCGCACCGGCGAACGATGCAGTCCCTGTTCTTTCTTGCGCTGGTCGTGACAGGGCTTTTCACCTTAGTGCCAGGGAGGGCGATGCATACCATTTTGCTGGGAAGCTAGCGGAACCGCACTGCCTCTGTCACGAATCCCTCGAAGCCCGTCTCCGCGACTTCAGTCAGGCGCTTAAAATACTGTGAGCCCATGAGGTGCCCGAGGAATTGCCGTGGCTTCCCGGGGATGTTGGCGCCCAGATACCAGGAGTCGGTGCGCGGGTAGAGGGTGCGCTCCGCGATGCCCTGAATCTCATCGTTCCAAAGCGTCTCCGCCGTAGAAGTCGCCTCAATAGCACCCAGACCTTCGCTGCGCAGATGGCAGATGCAGCGGCCAATCCAGTTGACCGTGCGCTCTCCCCCAAGGGGCATGGTAAAGAAGACGCCGGGAGAGCCGGGGCCATGAACCATAAAGAGGTTGGGGAAGCCCGAGATGGTTGCCCCAAGGTAGGTCTCGAAGCGTTCTGCCCATTTCTCTTTCAGGCTGAGGCCGTCCCGGCCCTTCGGATTGATCGCGAGCATGGAGCCGCTGACCGCGTCGAAGCCCGTGGCCAGCACGAGCATGTCGACGGGATGCTCGCCGTCGCAGGTCCGAATGCTTCCTGGCGTAAAGGTTTCGATCGGCTCCTCCCGGAGATCCACGAGGGAGACGTTTGGTCGGTTGAAGGTCTCGAAATAGCCGTTATCGAGGATCATGCGCTTGGTGCCAATGAAGTAGTTCGGCATCAGCTTGCGGGCCGTTTCCGGGTCGTCAACGGTTTCCCGGATCTTTCCCCGGACGAACTCTGAGATCTCATTGTTCAAGTCTTCGCTCGAGAGCACGCCGCGGTAGCTGTTGATGATCAGATGCATGCCGCCCTCGGCCCACAGCTGCTGGTAGCGCCGGTGCCGCTCCTCCGCGGTGGCCTCTTTGGCCCGGAGCTTGGTGGTGGCAAAGGGCCAACCGCCCCGATGGATCATGGATCCCCGGTGGTCCTCCCAGTTCGAGCGGAAGGCCTCCCGCTCTTCGTCCGTGAGCGGGCGATTGCGGGCCGGCAGGGCAAACTGGGGCGTGCGCTGGAACACCGTGAGATGTTTGGCAGTTTTGGCGATCTCTGGGATGGCCTGCATGCCCGAGGAACCCGTACCAATCACCGCAATGTTTTTCCCCTCAAAGGAGATGGGGTCGTGGGGCCAGCGCCCCGTGTGGTAGATCTCCCCGGCGAAATCGTCGATGCCTGGAATGTCGGGACGGTTGGCGACAAAGAGCGCCCCCGTCGCACAGATCAAAAACTGCGCTGAGGCCTGCTCGCCCCTATGGGTTTCGATGGTCCAGTGCTGGGCGCCCTCGTCAAAGCGCGCGTCCGTCACCCAGGTGTTGAACTGGATGTCTTTCCGAAGGTTCAGGCGGTCGGCGACGAATTCCAGGTAGGACAGCACGGTTTCCTGGGAGGCTTGGGTTTCGGGCCAGTCCCAGGCGTCAACGAGGTCTTTAGAGAAGGTGTAGGCATAGAAGGGCGTACTCGGGGCATCCACGCGCGCCCCGGGATAGCGGTTATACCACCAGGTCCCACCGACGCCGCCGGCGCCGTCGAAAACCCGAACCGATAGGCCGAGCTCGTCGCGAAAGTGATGGAGCGCGTAAAGCCCCCCGAAGCCTGAGCCAATCACAATAGCGTCGTAGTGCGCCATGACGAACCCTCCTCTCCATGCGTCCGAGCCTACCATTTGTTTCCCGCTAGGGTAGGTTAGGACCCCTCTCAAAGGATAAGGGGCATGAGGGATGGGGAGAGCATTAACTATCGCCATTGTCGGAGCCGGGATCGGTGGCTTGGTGACGGCCCTGGTGCTGCATCGCCAGGGCCATCGGGTCCGCCTTTATGAGGCGGCTCGGGAACTCCGCCCTCTGGGGGTGGGTATCAATCTGTTACCTCAGGCCGTAGCGCATCTGGAGGCCCTGGGGGTAGCCGAGCCCCTGCTTGAGGCGGGGGTGGAAACCCAGGCCCTCGCCTACTTTAATCGCCATGGGCAGCAGATTTGGGAAGAGCCCCGGGGGCGCTTCGCGGGCTTTGCGGCGCCCCAAATTTCCCTCGGGCGGGGGGCGCTGCAGCGCGTCCTGCTCGCCCGGGTGCAGCAAGAACTCGGCGCCACCGCCGTGGCGGTGGGCCACCGCCTCACGAGTTTCGAAAGCAAGGATGGCCGCGCGCTGGGGGTCTTCGAAGGGCCCGACGGTGAGCCCGTGACCCTGGAGGCCGATCTGCTGGTCTGCGCCGACGGCATTCATTCGGCCGCGCGGCGCCAGAGCTATCCTTTGGAGGGTCCCCCAAAGTACTCCGGCCGCCTGCTATGGCGCGCAACCACCCTGGCCCCGGCCTTCCTTGGCGGGGCCACCATGATTATGGCGGGGCATGAAGCTCAAAAGTTTGTGTGCTATCCCATCGAACCGCCCCGGGGCGATGGGCGCCAACGGATCAACTGGATCGCCGAGCTGCGCCGGCCGTGGACCGGGGATCGGGAAGACTGGAATAAGCCCGTGGATCGGGCGCGCTTTGCCGGGGAGTTCGCGAGCTGGCATTTCCCCTGGCTCGATGCGCCTGCCCTGATCGCCCAGGCCGAGGAGGTGCTTGAGTTCCCCATGGTGGACCGGGATCCGCTTCCAAGCTGGAGCGAAGGCGCCGTGACGCTTCTGGGGGACGCGGCCCATCCCATGTATCCCATCGGATCCAACGGCGCGAGCCAGGCCATCCTAGACGCCGCAGGCCTTGGTGTCGCTCTGGTGAAGGCGCCCTCCGTGGCCGCCGCGCTGACGGAGTATGAATCCCTTCGCCGCCCAGCCACCGCGGCCATTGTCCAGGCCAATCGGCAAAACGGCCCCGAGCAGTGCATGCAGCTTGCGGAGGAGCGGGCGCCGGGTGGCTTTGAGGCCCTAGGCGATATTTTCGCCCCGGGGGAGCTGCAGGCCATCGCCGATCGCTACAAGGTACTGACGGGCATGAAAAAGGATTCCAAGGCATGAGCATTTGGCGCGAACCGCAGCCGACGCTGGAGGCGCTCAACGCCCGGGATAAGGGCTCCATGGGGGACTTTCTGGGCATCGAGCTTGTGGCCCGGGGCGATGACACCCTGACTGCCCGCATGCCGGTTAACGCGCGAACGATCCAGCCCCATGGGCGCCTTCATGGCGGGGCCTCCGTCGCCCTCGCGGAAACGGTGGGGTCCATTGCGGCGAACCTCACCTTAAATAGCGCCGTCAGCGCGGGGGTAGGGCTTGAGATCAATGCCAACCACCTACGCCCGGTAAAGGAGGGCTATGTCTACGGCACCGCCAAGGCTGAGGCCCTGGGGCGCACCACCCAGGTGTGGACGATCCGCATCATCGATGAGGCTGATCGTTTGGTCTGCCTGAGTCGCTTTACCGTGGCGGTGATTCCCACGGCTCGGGCCTGAGCGCCAGGTTAGCGCCCGCGCTGCGGACTCAGAAAGTAAAGGCCGAGCCCCGCAATCGCGGTGGCGACCGCTAGCAGGGAGAAGAGCTTCAGAAGCCAGGTGCCGATTTCGTCCCGGGTGTCGTAGTCCATGATATGGAGGGACCAGAGGAAGTCCCACCAGCGCCAGGAAGTATTGCGGATGGCCAGCACCTGGCCGCTCGTAGCGTGGAGGTAGGCCACGGTGCTCGGGTGGTCGCTGTGGTAGACGCGCCAGAGGGGGAGGGACGCGCCCCGGTACTCTGCGCCGGCTTCGGCGGTTTCGATCCAGTCCGCCTGATTCGGCGTAAGGTCCGTGCCGAGCGTCCCCATCACTAGGGCCTCAGAGGCGCTTAGAGGCGCTAGGGCCTCGCCGTCGCTGTCGTACCAACGCGCGCCCTTCTCCGTTTCAACGCTCACGATGGCCTCCCCCGGGAGGCGCCAGCGCACCTTTAGGCTAGACGCCGGATCCGAGATCGCTGGGAAGGTGATATCCGGAAGAGGGCCCGTTTGCGAGGCCCTCCGGTGGTCGCTGCCGCGGACCCCTTCGATATCGACGAAGGCAAAGAAAACACCACTGAGGGTCCAAGCGAGGAGCTGAGCGGAACAGAGCAGGGCGATGCGCCGGTGCCAGCGCCGGACCTGGCGCTGGCGCTCAAAACGAGTGGTCATGCGCTTGTCCTCCCAACGCCATTTCGTCCCATCATCCAAAGCGCCGGGAGCAATAGCAGCACCGCGGCCACCGTGGTCACCAGCCCACCCAGCATGGGTGCGGCGATGCGTTGAAGCAAATCCGCACCGGCGCCGTCGCTCATGAGGATGGGGGCTAGGGCCAGGGCCGTGGAACTGGAGGTCATGAGCACGGCGCGCCGCCGCTCGAGGGCGGCTTCGAAGGCCTGGCCTAGGCTCGCTTGGGCATCGGTTTGTGCTCGGGCATGACGATGCAGGGCGGAGAGGAGCAGGAGCGCCATCTCCGCAGCGAGGCCCGCAAGGGCCAGTAGGCCCACCACGAGGGCCACGGACCACTTGTGTTCCAGGACCCAGCTCAGCCATAGGGCGCCGGAGCAGGCCGGGGCCAGGGTGATCAGCGTGAGCACCACAGTCTCGAGGCGATGACTTTGAAGCCAAAGCAGCAGTGCGATCAACACCACCGTTAGCGCACCGAGCTGCACCAGTCGCGTCTTAGCTCGATCCCACTCCGCAAAGCGACCGCTCCAGCGCCAGCTGTAGCCCGGCGGCAGCTCGAGGTTGCGAAGCCGGTCCTCCGCTTCGGCCTTGAAGGCGCTGCTGGCCATGGCACCGGGATTGATGAAGACCCAGCTTTGGGGAAGGGCATTTTCGCTTTTTATCATGGCGGGCCCGCTCTCTAGGCGCAGGGTGACCAGCGTATCCAAGCGAACTCGGTCTCCCGTGGGAAGGGTGACGGGCAGGGCCGCCAGGGCCTCGGGGCTGCTTCGGTAGTGTTCGTCTAAGCGAACGCGGAGGCTCGTGCGCCGTCGTCCGTCGATCACCGTGCCCAGGGCACGGCCCCCGAGCGTTTCCGCCAGTAGGGTAGTGATGCCTTGGCTCGTTACGCCGTAGCGCGCCGCCGCTTCGTCCCTCAGATCCAGGGTGAGGTAGCGGCCCGCCGCGCTGCGTTCCGCATAAACCGCGGCGGGCCCGGCGATGGGCGTAAGGCGCGCGGCAGCGGTCTGGGAGAGATCGGCCAGGATCGCGAGGTCCGGGCCGGAGAACTTCAAGCCCAGGGGGGATTGCATGCCTGTGGAGAGCATGTCGATGCGGGCGCGGATCGGCTGGGTCCAGGCATTGGAGAGCCCCGCCATGGTGACCTGCTGCTGTAGATCTCTTTCGATGGCAGCTCGGTCTCGCCCTGGGGCCCACTCCTCCTCAGGCTTCAGCTGGATGACCGTTTCAAACATGCCAAGGGGGGCGGGATCGGTGGCGGTATTCGCGCGCCCAGCCTTACCGAAGACCTGAGCCACTTCCGGTACGGCCTTAAGCAGCCGGTCCGTTTGCTGTAGCACGCTGGCTGCCGCCCCGGGGATAGCCCCGGATCAATGGTGGGCATGTACAGAATGTCCCCTTCATTGAAGGGGGGCAGGAACTCGCTGTCCATCTTTAAGGCGGGATAAAGCGCACTGAGGGAGAGCAGCAGGCCCGCCACAAGGGCGCCTCCCGGGCGACGAAGGCTCAGGGCCAGAAGGCCCGATGGCTGGGCAGGCGCTGCCGGGGGCCGGTCCTCGGCGTTGGGCGCCGTGGCCCGGGGCCGAAGGAAAAGCCCCACAAGAATGGGCAGAACGGTGACGCAGAGCACCGCGGAGGCTGCCATGGCCCAGGTCTTGGTGATCGCCAGGGGGCCGAATAGCCGCCCTCCTGCCCTTCGAGGGCAAAAATCGGCAGGAAGGAGAGGGTAATGATCGCCATGGAGGTGAATAGGGTGGGGCCGAGGTCAAAGGCCGTCTCGCGCACCGCATTCCACCGCGCTTGCGCGTCGGCGTGGGGTCCCAAGGTATCTAAGCGCTGCTGAGCGCGGTCGATGAGGACAATGGCGGCATCCACCATGGCGCCGATGGCGACGGCGGGGCCGCCGAGGGCCATGACATTGAGCGTGATCCCCTGAGCGCGAAGCAATAGAAAGGTTGCCAAAAACCCCAGGGGCACGCTCACCAGAGTAACCCCAAGGGGGCGCAAGCGGCGGAGGAATAGGGCGAGCAGCAAGGTGACAATGAGCAGCTCCTTTCCCAGGAGCTCCCAGAGCGTGGCGACGGAGCGTTGGATGAGGGCAGAGCGATCGTAGGTCAGGCGAATTTCCGCCCCCGGGGGCAGGCTGCCTTCGAGGGCCCCTAGGCGTGCCTTCACCGCATCGATGGTGGCCAGGACATCTGCGCCCTGGCGCATAATGACGAAGGCGCCGACGACTTCACCCTCACCATTTAATTCCGCGATCCCTCGCCGAGCGGCTACGCCGCGTTGAACCCGGGCGACGTCCCCTACGCGCACGTCCCCCTGCGCTCGGGTCACTCGAAGGGGCAGGGCTGCCAGCGCCTCCAGATCGTCCAGCCGTCCATCGGTTCGGATGAGGAACTCCCGTTCCCCAAGCTCCATGAGGGATGCGCCTTGCTCAAAACTGGCGCTGCGTACGGCGCTCACCAGCTGTTCGAGGGAAAGGTTCTGGGCCGCGAGGCGCTCAGGGTCAGCGATCACCTCCATGACGTCCTCATAGCCGCCCACGACTGCAACGTCGGCAACGCCCGGCAGGCTTTGGAGTTCGTAGCGCAGGAATTCCTCTTGAAAGCGGCGAAGGGTCGTGAGGTCTTGCTTCCCTGTTTCATCCACCAGGGCATAGGCCAGCACCCAGCCTAGGGCGCTGGCGTCGGGACCAAGGCTCGCAGTAGCGCTGGGTGGAAGGCGGCTCTGCGCTTCCGCAAGAACCTCTCCCACTCGTGATCGGGCCCAGTAGGGATCGGTGCCCTCTTCAAACAGGGCGTAAAGAAACGCATCGCCATAGAAGGAAAAGGCGCGCACATCTTTCACCCCAGGCACGGCGAGCAGGGAAGCGCTTAAGGGATAGGTGAGCTGGTCCTCCACATCCCGAGGGCTCTGCCCGGGAAACTGTGCCTTCACGATGACCTGCACCTCAGAGAGATCCGGTAGCGCATCCATCGGCAGCTGGCGAAGGCTGACAGCACCAGCGGCCGCCAGCAGCAGCGCCAGCAACAGGGTGGCGGCGCGCTCTCGGAGCGCGAGCGCGAGGAGGGCGCGGATCATGGCGAAGCCTCCCCGTGATCCATGGTGCTGTGATCCATGGTGCTGTGATCCATGGTGCTGTGATCATCCCCCGGCGCTAAGCGGGCCAGCTCCGCGGCGCGGTTGGCCTCAGCCTCAAGGAGGAAGGTGCCTTGGGCCACCACCTGATCCCCTAGGGCGAGCCCATGCAGCACCTCTGCATAGCGACGGCCTCGCACTCCAAGGTGCACGGGTGTGGGCATAAAGCGGTCTTCACCGAAGGCCTTCAATACGCGATCGGGCTCGCCATTTAGCCCGGGCAGAATGGCGCCGAGGGGGATGCGCTTTACGGCGCCCTCGCTTGCCCAGCTAAGGTCCGCGGTCCCTGTTTCCCCAGGACGAAGCTCGAGGGCCAACGCGTCAGCCTCCGTGATCGTGGCGCGGCCTCGGAGGGATCGGGCCTCGGCGGTTAGGGTGTGGTCGATCCAGGTTAGGGAAACGGAGAACGGGTCCCGTCCGGGGAGGGTTATATTCACCTCGCTTCCCGGGGACAGCTTTCCCGGGGAACCGGCAGTGAAGAACACCTCAAGCCAAAGGCCTTCGGCGCCGGTCAGGCTCAGCAGTGGGGTTCCCGCCTTCAGGAAGGCGCCGGCGTTAGCGGAAACGGTGGTCACCAGCCCTGCCTCCGGCGCCCTTAGCACCAGGGGGTTCTGAATCTCTCCATTCCTTTGCAGGGCCGCGAGGGCCGCCTCAGGAAAACCCTGGCGCCGGAGGCGCTCGGCGGTCGCCGCCTGAAGCGTTGCGTCCCCCGCAGTCTTAGCGGTCAGCCAGGCTTCTTGATCCTGGGCCCAGGCGGGCACGTCAACTTCGAAGAGCGCCGCGCCGCGCTGCACCCGCTCCCCGGCGCTGGCCACCAAACGCTTGAGAATCCAGCTGTCCTCCCGAAGCGTAAGATCCCAGCGCGCCTGTTCCGGGAGCGAAACGATGATTCCGCCCCGAAGGGTGCTCTCGAGCGGTCCTTCGCTGACCGCCGCAAGGCGAACCCCAAAGGCTTGCTGGCGCTCCGCGCTTACCGTGATGGCCCCGCTGCTTTCTGGCGCTTGATACACGGGCACCAGATCCATGCCCATGGGTGACTTCCCGGGGCCGGGGCGACGGTAGTTCGGGTCCATGGGAGCCACCCAGTAAAGGGGTTCCCGCTCTGCGGCTTCCGAAGCCAGGATCCCCTGGGGGCTGGTCAGGGAGAGGGCCAGGGCCAAGGGTAGGCCCAGGAAGGGGAGGAGACGGGCGTTATTCATGGTCTAGCTCCTGGGCAACGAGGAAGATAAGGGCGGACTCGCTTTGGGCGCGCTGCTTGTTGAGGTCCAGGGCGGCGCTTTGCGTTGAAAGCAGCGCGAGGGCGGCGGCGAGCGCCCGATCGAAGGGCAGGGTGCCCTCGCCAAAGCGCGCCAGGCTGCGGGCCCAGTGCCGCTCCGCGAGGGGAAGGAGCGTGGTTTCGTAGTGAGTGAGGGCTTCCGATTGCTGGACGGCGGCGCCTCGCTGGCTGTCGTAATCCGCTTTGAGGGCGCGGAGCGCGTCCTGGAGGCCTGCGCGCTGGCCCTCCTCTCGCAGCTCCGCGGCCACAAGGCCTTGCTCGTGCTTTTCTCGAGCAAACAGGGGCAGGGAAAGGGTGATGCCTGCACTCAGGAGGTCCGGACGTCGGCCCAGGGGGCTGAGGTCGTCCCGGGCGCCGTAGGCGAAATCGATGGCGTAGTCCGGACCGAAGTCGGCCTTGGCGGCGGCGCGCTCCGCGCCGGCCCTTTTCCAGGCGGCCTTAAGGCGGCGGACGGCGGGATGGGCCTCTAGCTGTTCCATGACGGCGGCGCTCGTTGGCCAGGCGTCAAAGGACGGAAAAAGCGCTTTAAGGGTCGGGGGAGGGCCTTGCTGGAGCAGGGCTTCCGGCAGCCAGCGCTGAAGGCCCGACTCCGCGGAAGCCAGCGCGGTGTCGTTCTGGAGCTGCCCTTGTACGCGTGCCTGCCGCGCGAGGCGTGCCTCCAGCACATCGTTCTCAGTCCCGCGGCCCGCTTCAAAGGCACTGAGCGCCTGGGCTTCCAGCTGGGCGAGCACCGCCTCCTGGCGTGCGAGGAGTACGCCCTGTTCTTGGCGCCAGGCAATGTCGATGAGCCGCGCTCTTAGCGAAGCGCGCAGTTCGAGGGCTGCGAGGGCGCGTTGCTCAGCGGTTTGCCGGGCGCCCTCCATCGCGGCTTCGAAGCGCGCTGACCGGGCCTTCCCGTTGGGAAGGGCTTGGCGCAGGCTCACCTGAAGCTGGGTCATGGGTTCCTGATCCCAGGCGAAGGTATCCGCCGGAAGGTTGGCGAGCCCGAGGCGAAGTTGGGGATCGGGCAGGGCCCGGGTGGCGCGGGCCTGGGCCCGTTGTGCCTTGGCCTCCTGGCTCAGGGCCCGAAGGACCAGAGCATCGTCCACGGCAGCGCGCTCTGCGGCGAGGCGAGTAAAGGCTCCGTGGGCCTGAGGCAGTGGAACAAGGGCGACGGCAAGGGCCGTGGCAATAGCAAAACGTCTGAACATAGGATCCTCTCAAGGCAAACAAGCGCGAAAGCGTTGGTGCCGAGGGGATCTATTCGGTGAAGTGGCAGTGCAGAAGCGTTAGGGGTGGTCCGGTGCTGACCCGGGGGCCGCGAATTCCAGCCTGCGCATAGCAGCGGGCTTCTGCGGCGACCGCTGGCGACAGCATGAGGCTGGCAAGCAGCATTGCCGGTACGGGGTCGGCTTCACTGGAAGGCGCCGGTGCGGAGGGGTCGCAGCAATCGCCCTTGTCGCTAGGGTCAGCGCTCCCATGGGAAGGGCTGGCGGTTTCCGGCGCGGCCACGGCCACGCCGTGGCAGCTGTGGTCCTCAGCGGCGGGAGCCTCCTTGGCAGCCGTCTCATGTCCATGCGGGGGCAAGCAGAGTGCCTCGCAGAGCGCGGGCACGAGCGCGAGGGCGAGGAGGGATCCCCGCCACAGCGGCGTTCTGTGCTTGCGTTGGAATTTTAGGGCGCTCATGGCGCGGAGTAAGCGGTATTCGGGGGATGGGGTCAAGTCACGGCCTCAACGCGATGCTTAAGCATCTGGAAGCCAATCACCCCGTAAAGGCCTAGGACGGCGAGTCCTAACCACTCGATCTTCAGAGGGGTGTAGCGAAAGAGCAGCACGAGGCCATAGATCAAAACCCAATTCACCGAAAGGTAGGCCCAGGCCCCTAGCCTTTCCGGGGACAGGGCAAGATTCTGCGTATAAAGCCGGGTGAGGGAGTCGAGGGAATTGACGAGAAAGAGGATGCCCACGGCCACCATCAGGAGGGCGTAGCGCTCCGGTAAGGCCGCGGCCTCCAGGTGAAACTGGTAGAGCACCGCAAACCAGAGCGCTAGGGGGATGGACGGTACCACCAGCAGCAGGGCCAGCACCGTGAAAGTTCGTTGCCCGGCCAGGAAGCGTGCAATGAATTGGCCGATCATGAGGCTCCAGGTAAACCACCAGAACAGATAGAACTCGTGGTAGTCGCTCAGGGGCGAAAGGAAGCGGGGGAAGTGCTGGAAGTAGGCTGCGAGCTCTTGGCCCCGGGCGAGGAGGGCGGCCCCCCCCAAGTCGGCCACCACAGCGCCTCTTAGCACCAGGGCAAGGAAGATCAGGGAGGAGCCCACGCTAAGCCAGCGGAGGACCTGAAAGCGGAGGCTCGAGGCCACGGCCAAGAGCACCACCACCGCGACCAGGGCGAGGGTCCGGGGCGGGTTGAGGCTCGGGAGATAGTCCGGAACCATGAGCAGAAAAAGGTATGCGGTGAAAGCGCAGGTGCCCAGGATGATGCCGTTATGGAGGGTCTTCACCCATGGGTGCTCGAAGAGTTTCAGCCTGGGCTCAAATAAGCAGAAGTAGGCCGCGCTGAGAAAATAGAGCCCCCAAACCCAGAAACCCCAGAACCCGAATTCTATGGCCAGGGGATTGGCGAACTGGTATGCCGCCCCGGCGGCGTAGCGGTCAAAATCCAGTAGAGGGAAGAGAATGAGACCGACGTCTAGGCCCGAGGTGAAGAGAATGGCGATGAGCGTCGCCGTGCCCACGGGCTGGGGGCCGTAGAGGCGAACCCCACCGTGGCGAAGGGCGAGGACCAGGATAGCCAGGGAGGTGAGCGCCAGCGCAAGGGTGAGCACGGCGGTCATGAGAGGGCGGCGCGTCGGCCTTCTCGCTGCCGCGACGCCCAATGCGGGTCGACCCATACGGGCGCTTCATCGAGGGGTAGGGCTTTGCCCTGAAGTAAGTCCGAGGCCCGCTCCGCCACCA
Organism: Candidatus Salivita marina; assembly: GCA_038144425.1. Classification (GTDB taxonomy): domain Bacteria; phylum Pseudomonadota; class Gammaproteobacteria; order Pseudomonadales; family Azotimanducaceae; genus Salivita; species Salivita marina. The sequence goes on from JAYQNS010000002.1 coordinate 823,428, forward strand.
TAATGGTCGGCGCGTTGAGGTTGCCATTGGGAAGGGTGGGAAAAATCGACGCGTCCACCACCCGCAGCCCGGTCAACCCCCGCACGCGACACTCGGGATCAACGACCGCGAGGGGATCGTCGACTGCGCCCATGCGGCAGCTGCCTGCGGGATGGTAGGCCGTCTCGACATTAGCGCGTACCCAGGCGTCCACCGCAGTGTCGTCATCGAGGTCGATGGCGGGTTGGATCTCTTCGCCCCGAAAGGGGGCCAAAGCGTCCTGCTGGAGGATCTCCCGAGTTAAGCGCAGGCAGCGTCGCCAAGCTTCCCGGTCCCGAGCTGATTCGAGGTAATTGAAGCGAATCTGGGGCTCATCGTGGAGGCCAGGGCCGCCGAGGCGCACCGTCCCCCGGCTCTCGGGCCGGTTGGGGCCGACGTGCACTTGAAAGCCGTGACCCGGGAAAGCTGCTTTGCCGTCGTAGCGGATCGCGGCGGGGAGAAAGTGGTACTGAATATCGGGCCAGCGCACGCCGGCCTGGGAACGAATGAACCCACAGCTCTCAAAATGATTGGTGGCGCCGAGGCCCTTCTTAGTCAGCAGCCAGCGGGCGCCGAGGCGCGCCTTGGCCAGGGGGGAGAGGTGCCCATTCAGCGTAATGGGCTCGCGGCAGCGATATTGGAAGTACACCTCGAGGTGGTCCTGAAGGTTCTCGCCAACCCCCGGAAGATCGTGGGCTACCGCAATTCCATGGTTCGCCAGCAGAGCCGGGGCGCCGATGCCAGAGCGTTGAAGAATGATCGGGGAGCCGATGGCGCCGGCGCAAAGCACCACTTCCCCGTCCGTGAGGGCCTCCTTCACGACGCCACTCTGGACATAGCGAACGCCCGTGGCGCGCGCACCCTCGAGGAGCACGCGCTCCACTTCAGCTCGGGTTTCGATGGTCAAGTTGGGACGGCCCTTCGCCGGCGCGAGGTAAGCAAGGTCCGTGGAGCAGCGCTCGCCGTTTCGGACGGTCATGTGCATGGGGCCGAAGCCCTCTTGGCGATAACCGTTGTAATCCTCCGTGCGCCCATAGCCCGCTTGAACGCCCGCTTCGATGAAGGCCTTATAAAGCGGGTTTTCCATGCGGTTGCCGTTGCAGGTATCGAGGGGGCCATCGCCGCCCCGGTAGCGGTCCTCTCCATCGATCCAGCGCTCCGCACGGCGAAAGTAGGGGAGGCAGGCGGCGTAGCACCAGCCCTCCGCACCCTCCGCCACCCAGTGGTCGAAGTCGCAGGGATGGCCGCGCACGTAGACCATGCCATTGATGGAGGAAGAGCCCCCAAGCACCTTCCCTCGAGCGCAGTCGATGCGTCGCCCATTGAGGTAGGGTTCGGGTTGGCTCCAGTAGCCCCAGTTGTAGCGGGCTTGTCCCATGGGAATGGAAAGGGCCGTGGGCATGCGGACGAAAAGCCCACGGTCGTCGGCTCCTGCTTCGAGAAGAAGCACCCGTCGCTTAGGATCTTCGCTGAGCCGTGCAGCCAGCACCGCCCCTGCGGAGCCGCCGCCGATGACGATAGCGTCGTAGCCTTGCTCGGCCATGGTGGGTTGCTCCCTCTGTGGCTAGCTAGGCCACGGTGATCTTCGACTACCTTAGCAGGTCCCTGCTTTGGCTGAGCCCGAGGTCGAGGCCTACGGTATAGAGGCTGGTCACGGAGAACTCGTAAACCGGCGTGGCGCTATGGGCCACCGTGATGCCCCCGCACAGTAGACGTGCCGCCGCCTTGGTGACTTCCTGCAGGCATCCATAGCGATGAAAGTAGGCGGGAAGGGGCGGTTTGCCAAGGGCTTCACGATCCGAGTCTTTTTTGCTGAGTGCCGTCTTAAGGGCTTGATCGAGACGGTGCAGCGATCCTGGTCGCTCACGCTCGAGGGTGAGCGCCAGAGCGCGATAGGGCACTTCTAAGATGACCTTTTCCCGATCGGCCTCGGCCCGATGGTTTGGGTCTAGGTCCTCATCAAGGAAGGCAAGGCCCCGGGGAATGGCCAGGGAAGCGGCCACCGCGCGAGTCAGGGCGGCGATGCCCTGGGGCTCGAACGGGTCGCCTTGGGTGAGGAGCAAGAGAGGTTTTTGCGGAGGTCGCTTTGCCCAATAAGTCCCTAAGCGCGCAGTGAGGTCCCGAACAACGGCCCTGGGATCTCGTTGATCGGCGCGGGCCGGACCCTCCAGAACCAGAGGATGAAAGCCCGAGAGGGCGCTTAGGGCATCGCCTAGTTCCGCCACAGCTTGACCAGCGCGTAGGTCCCGGCCATGGCGCCGAGGGCTGAGAGGGGCGGGTGGCCTAACTCAAAAATTAAGGCGTAGAGGCCAGCTAGAACCGCTGCAGTCCCGAGGCAGCGCAGGGTGAGTCGTCCCATGGCGTTATCGCGCTACCGCTAAGATGAGCGCACCAATCTGCACAAAGTTGATCCCCACGGATAGGCGGTGGGCTCGATCAAAAGCTCTGCCCGCAGCATCATCTCCTGCCAGTTGCCGATCCCGAAGGGCATTGATCTTGGGGACCAGAAGAAGGAGTACGGCTGCGGTGCTCACGGCAACCGCAGCGGCGAGCAGGGCCGGCTCCGGCGCAGCGCGCCCGTGGGCGAGGGCGGCCGCGGCGCTGCCGATGATTAAGAACAGGTAGTAGCGTGGGAAGAGCGCTCGAAGAAAGTGCCCCGCTTCTGCCTCGGGCAAGGACTTGAAGACCGTTGGCGCGACGACTGCGGGGAAAAAAAGCAGTCCGCCAAGGGTAAGAAGGCTGAGTACGTCGCCCCACATGGCTTTGATCCTCGTTGCTTTGAGCCCGTGCGACGCACCTAGGATACCGGAATTTGGCTCCGGGCAAGTCCCCTCAGCTACAGCGCAATGGTGATCTCCGTATCCCCCCTCACCTGAAAGGCGGCGGCATCGAAGCTCGGGGGACCAAGCTTGCCCTTGGCATTGTTGCTGAAGCCAAAGGGCTCCTTCGGAATGCCAAGGAAGTTTGTGTCCATTTCTCCGTTTCCGTTCAAATCGAGGAAGAGCTTGATGGCATAGACCCCTTCGGGGAGCTCGAATTCAAGCTGAGCCATACCTGCGGGCACGACCCGGCGCGCACCGAGCACAAGCCCCGGTCGGACGGCGTTTCCGCCGAGATCCTTTGCTCCAAAGCCCTCCGCAGTCTCGAAGATTCCTAGGTAGATCTCTCCGGGCTCCGGGATGCTCGAAACCGTAAGGCTCAAGCTCGCCGCTTGGGAGGCGGAGGTCAGCATAAACAGGGTAGCGAGGGTGAATAGGCAGGGTGCTTTGATCATGGGGGCTCCGCAGGCGCCGAGGTAATTTTAGAAGCCTCGTATCTTGCCCCCGAGGCGGTCAAGGCCCGCTGGGCAGACAGAAGCTGGGTCCCCGCGGTAGGGTGGGGGCAGGTAAGGGGCGCACCAGGGAGGGGACGCCATGAGCAAGCTGCTGCTTACCCTGGACGGCGGCGGTATTCGCGGGGCCGCCGCCACCCATTTTCTCATGCGCCTCGATCAGGCCCTGGAGGCCCGGCATGGCCGCGCGCTGCGGGATTGCGTGGATTTCTATGCTGGCACGAGTACGGGCAGCATTATTGCCCTGGCCCTGGGGACCACGCGCCTTCCCCTCGAAGCGCTTAATGATCTTTATGGTGTGGCATCGGCCCGGGCGATCTTCGCGGAAAACCGGGGCTGGTTTGAGATCGACGGGATGAATGCCCCACGCTACGCGGCGGAGGGTAAGGCCTCTGTGCTACAGCGGGAATTTGGGGATGCGCGGCTAGGTGATGTGCGGGCGGGGAAGCATGTGCTGGCCGTGGCCTATGCCGTCGAGAAGCGGAGGCCCGTAGTGCTGAAGTCTACCGCGCCCCGCCATCGGGAGCTGCTCTCCTGGCAGGTGGCCGATGGCTCAAGCGCTGCCCCGACCTATTTTCCTACCCGACCCCTGACCTGGGATGGCGCCGAGCAATGGCTCGTGGATGGGGGGGTCATCGCCAATAACCCGACCCTTTGCGCCGTGGCAGAGGTGCGCCGGGCCTGGCCCGGCTACGGCCTCGAGGATGTGCGCGTGCTCTCCGTGGGGACCGGCTATCGGACGCGAAAGATCGATGGTCCCGCCTCCCGGAAGTGGGGTGCCCTCGGCTGGGTCACCCAGGGCCACCTGGTGGATCTGTTAGCCGACGAGCGGGTGGTGGCCTACCAAGCTCGGAACCTTCTACCTGCGGGCGCCTATATCCGGGTGAATTCGGAGCTTGCCAGGCAGCCAGGCCTTCCCGAGGCCCCGGATGATGCCATGGATGATATTTCCGAAGGCAACATCCGGCGCCTGAAGGCTCTGGGAGATTTCTGGTTCGAGCCTTATGGGGAGGCGGCCCTGGCGCTTCTGCTTGATCGCTACGAGGGTTCGCCCCTCGACCGCATCGATGCGGCCACGGGGCGCCCGCGGGAAGTGCTTGCCTAGGGATCGCATCGATCGGGTACCCTCCCATGGTGGTCGCGGTTCAGGCGAAGAACGGGAGCATTTTATGGCGCTGCAGGATCTAACCGATGAGGCGTTCTTGGCCCTTGCCGAGCCCATGATGGACAACTGCCTCGCAGGCTCCAATGTCCTCAACCATGAGCAGCACGTTCGGGACTTCACCGAGCGCATGAAGGCCATCGTGACGCCGGAGAATCTCCGCCGCCAGCTGACGCCTCGGCGCCACGGGGTCTTTACCACGCGCACCGTAGTGGGGGTGTTTCGCCAACGGGCCGGGGTTGGGGTGGTCTGGCTGCAGCGGTGCTCGGCCTCCGATGACGAACTCGTCAATCACGCGATCTTCGTAGATACGCCGGAGGGCCCCAAGATCGATCACTGCCTCATCTGCTAGGTGCCTCTGGTACGCTACGCGCACATTCATCCAGGGGGGAGATTTGCCGTGAACTACGATGACGTTGTGCTGGGACGCCGGAGCACCCGAGGCTACAAGCCCGATCCCGTGCCGAAGGACCTGATCAAGGAGGTCCTGAGCCTAGCTATGCGGTCTCCCTCCTCCATGAACACCCAACCCTGGAACTTCACCGTAGTGTCCGGCGAGGTACTTAACCGCATTCGCCAGGGGAACACGGAGCGTAACCTCGCGGGGGTACCTCACTCGCGGGAGTTCCGCATAGGGCAGGCCTTTGAAGGGGTTCATCGCGATCGCCAGGTGGGCGTCGCCAAGCAGCTTTTCGGCGCCATGGGCATTGCCCGGGACGATAAGGAAGGGCGGCAGGATTGGGTGCTTCGGGGCTTCCGGCAATTCGATGCCCCGGTGTGCGTCATCATCACCTACGACCGAGTGCTGGCTGATAGCGACGATACGCCCTTTGACTGTGGCGCCGTGACCACGGCCCTGGTCAACGCCGCCTGGTCCCGTGGCCTTGGCGCAGTAATCAACAGTCAGGGGATCATGCAGTCCCCGGTGGTTCGCGAGCATGCCCAGATCCCGGAAGATCAGGTCATCATGAAGGCCGTTGCCCTCGGCTGGCCCGATGACAGCTTCCCGGCAAACGCTGTGGTTTCCGAGCGCAAGAGCGTCGACGAGGCCGCCCGTTTCCTAGGTTTCGATGACTGAAGTACCGCTCCGCATTGCCATGTGGTCCCCGCCCCGGGCGCGGTCCACCATGGCCATGCGGGTCTTTGAGGCTCTGGGCTGCGCCGTTCTTGATGAACCCTTCTATGCGTACTGGCTGAAGGCCACGAAGCGTGAGGAGGATCCGGGCTACGCCGCGACCCTGGCCGCGCACGAGATCGACTGGCAAAAGGTGGAAGCATTGCTTCTCGGCCCGGTCCCCGGGGGCAAGGCCGTGTGGTACCAAAAGCACATGGCAATCCACATGTTGCCGGAGGTAAGCCTCGCCTGGATGGGGAGGGTGCGGAACTGTTTTTTGATTCGCGATCCCGCCGAAGTTGTGACCTCTATGGCGGATTTCCGTGCCTTGGCGCACGATCCGGATGAGGGTGCGCGCTTGGCGGGCATTCCCCAGCTGGCGCGCATCTTCGACAAGGCTTGGGCCTTGGAGGGACGAGCGCCGCTGGTGATCGACGCGAATGATCTTCTTGCCGATCCTCCGGGCGTGCTCTCACGCTTTTGCGCGGCCGTGGGCATCCCCTTCGATCCGGCGCGGCCGATTACTTGGGCACCAGGTAGGCACAAAGGGGACGGCGCGTGGGCGGATGCTTGGTATCAAAAGGTCTATCAAACCACCGGGCTTCGGGCCTACACCCGCAAAGAGACGGTGGTGCCTAAGGCGCTCGAGGCGGTGGTCGCGCGGTGCCAGCCCACCTACGAGCGCATGGCGGCCCATCGCCTGCAAGGAGGCCTTTAATGCAAGGCATTCATGATCTTGGCGGCCGGGATGGTTTCGGCGTCCTCGAAGTGGAGAAGGACGAGCCCGCCTTTCATCACCGCTGGGAGGCAGCGGTCTTCGCCATGATGTTTGCCGCGGGTCGGGCCGGGGCTACCGGCAATTCCGATCGCTTTCGCCATGCCATCGAGCGCATCGATCCTGCCGCCTACCTAGAGGACAGCTATTACGGTCGCTGGCTCGGGGGCCTGGAAACGCTTTTTGTGGAGGCGGGTCTTTTGACCCGGGAAGCGATCGACGAGAAGGCGCAGCACTTGGGCGCGCCAGTGACTGCGCGCGTGGCCTCCCGGCCCCAGGCGCCCCCCGATCCCGTCGTCGGTTACGACGCGCCGGGCTGCCGGCGCGAACTGTCCACGGACCCGCGCTTTGCTCTGGGCGACGCGGTGCAGACCACCTCAGCTTCGAGCCCGGGTCATACGCGCTTGCCGGCCTATGCTCGAGGCCGTCCCGGTCGCATTACGGCGCAGCATGGAGGCTGGGTCTTTCCCGATACCCATGCCCATGGAGCGGGGAGCAGCCTGCGCACCTCTATACCGTCGCCTTTGAGGGCCAGGACCTTTGGGGCCCAGGGTCGGAGCCGGGGGTGGTGGTGCATCTCGATCTCTTTGAGCCTTACCTGTTGCCGAGGAAGGAGGCCCCATGAGTCACGACCATGACCACGAAACGCCCTCGGGGCCGGCCCTTCGAGCTGAGGCCCTGGAGGCCCTGCTGCTGGAAAGGGGACTTTTGGATCCTGCTGAGGTCGACGCGGTGATTGCCAATTACGGGGAGCGGGTGGGGCCCTTGAATGGCGCTCGAGTGGTGGCTCGTGCGTGGACCGACGCGGCCTATCGCCAGCGCCTCCTGGCCGATGGCACCGCCGCGGCGGCGGAACTGGGCATCGTCGGTGGCCCCGGGGGGCAGATGGAGCGGCTCGTGGTGGTGGAGAACGGCCCTGCGGTTCACAACGTCGTGGTATGCACGCTGTGCTCATGCTACCCCTGGGCGCTCTTGGGCTTGCCGCCGCGCTGGTACAAGGATCCGGCCTATCGGTCGCGGGTGGTTCGCGAGCCTCGTGCGGTCCTTCGAGAGTTCGGTCTGGAAGTGCCAGCGGAGAAGGCCCTGCAGGTCTGGGATTCCTCGGCTGAAGTGCGCTACCTCGTCCTGCCGGAGCGCCCGGAAGGCACGGAAGGCCTCTCTGAGGCCCAGCTGGCGGCCCTCGTGCCCCGGGAAGCCATGATCGGGGTGGCGGTGCTTCAGGCGCTGGCAGGGGAGGGAGCCTAGTGGCGCCGCAGCAGGGGGGCGATGCGCGGCTTCAATTGGGGGCGGAAGTGGCGCCGCCCACAGAGAACGGTGAGCTGGTCTTCGAGGCCCCCTGGGAAGCCCGAGTTTTCGCCCTGGCCCATCACCTATGCGATGCCGGGCTCTACAGCTGGGACGATTTTCGGGAAGCGCTTATTGCGGAGATCGCGCAGTGGGATGCCGCCCACCCAAGGGGAGAAGGCTACGTCTACTACGAGCGTTTTCAGGCGGCGCTTGAGGTCCTGTTGGTGAGTCGGGGCCTGGTGGCCCCCGGTGCCCTTGAGGCCGAAACCGCGAAGCTCGCGGCCCGGCCTCATGGTCATGACCACTAGACGCTAGTCAGCGTTCCGCTCGTAGAAGGCGCGGCCGAGGTAGGAGCGAATGGGGCCACAGTCAACCTGAGACGCCATGGCCGCCCATTCCGGGGAGCTCGCCATATCGTTCTCGATAAAGGCGGTGTAGCTGTCCCCCCAGGCTTGGACGCTTTCAAAGATTCGTACCTTGATCATCGCGCCCTGAAGCGCATCGGGAATACCTTGTCCGGCATACCAGATATGAGAATTGGCTGAGGCGCCTACCTTTTCCATGGCTTCGGACCAGGCCTTTTCCGCTGCCCGGTGGCTCATCCGGCTGGCCCCATCCTTCAGGCGGCAGGTTGAAAAAAAGGCGTAGCCAGGGCCGTCGCCTTCCGGAGCGTCGCTTTGATGGACCAGCTCTCCTCTCATCAGCCACCGCTGATTCATTTCCCGAACCTCGCCAAAGGCTTGCTCCATTTCCGCGCCGCTCTCTAGATAGGCGCTAAGCGATGCGGCGAGGGTGCTTGGATTTCTAGAGAAGCCGAGCCATACGGCGTCAAATTTTTCGTCCACGGGAAGGGAGCTTTGGCTCATGAAGTGGGGAGACATGACGTAAGCGCTGTATTCAAGGTCCCCGGCTTCGGCCAGCTTAGCGAAGTCGTCTCGAAGCGCCATCATGTCATCCATGGATTTGCCGTCTTTTAGGGCGAAGGGGATGGCTTCAACCATATAGGTAGACAGCGGGTCATGAGGCCCTGCCGCGGCGGCACCAAAGGGTAAAGCGCAGATCATCAGAGCCTTTCCTAGCATGTGACGCATAGTCCTTTCCTTCTTCAAGAAACAGTCAGGGAAGAAAGTAAGGGGTCTAAAGGGTGGTGTGAGCGATTCCCCGGTGAAGAGTGATCGGCGGTTCTCTTTGGAACCGGGGCTTTCGGATTTGGTTAGCGTGTCTTCGACTAAAAGAGCACATGTCCTGCTAGGGCCAGCACGGGCAGCGTAATCACCGTTCGGAGAAAGAACACCGCGGCCAGCTGGGGAAGGTTCAAGGGAATGGAGCTGCGCAGGATCAGGATGCCATTCTCCGCGATGAAGATCAGCTGGGTAACGGACAGGCTCGCAAGCACAAAGCGCGAAACGGGGTCGGCAATATCCGCCGCGATGATCGCGGGGATAAATTGGTCGAAGAAGCCGACCAGGGTACCCGGCAGCACGGCCCAGGCGTCAGGAAGTTGCAGTAGCCAGAGCAGGGGATACATGGGCAGGCTCAACCAGGTGAGCCATTCCGTGTAGGTTATGACCACGAGCGCCAGGAACTCAATGGTCATGGCTGCGGGAAGCACGGCCATGTAGATATCGAAGATGGTATGGCTGGCCTGGCGTACGATGCGCCGCGGGCCTGGACCCTGGGCGCCGGCGTTGACGGCGCGGAACCAGGCCCGAGGCCAAACGGCGTCGGGCATGGCGTTGGGTTCCGCTGCGGCCCCCTTTAGGGCCCCGGGGTAGCGGTACTCGCTGAGGCGCGAGAGAGGCGGTAGGCGCGGCGTAATGAGGGCGCAGAGTAGGCCACAGCCGAGGGTGATGAGGTAGAAGGCAAGGAAGTGGTCCATGAGCCCGGCCAGTTCCGCGATCACTACGCAGAAGGGCAGAGAGACCGCGGAGAAATTGGTCACCACCGCGGCGGCTTCCCGGGCCGTGTAATGTCCCGCCTCGTACTGACGGATGGTCAGAAGGGCTCCCACGGAGGAATCCCCCACCCAGGAGGTTACGGCGTCGAGCGCCGCCCGCCCCGGCAGGCGGAAAACCCGATAAAACAGGCGTTCCAGCAGCGTACCGATGAAGTCTAGGAAGCCGAAGTCCGTGAGCAGGGGAAGGAGAAAGTTTGCCACCAACATGATGCAAAAAATGATGCCTGCGAGCTCGATGAAGGCGACTTGCCCCGTGTCCTCGCCGATAATCCACTCGGGCCCCCACTGGAGAGCGACGCAGGTACTGAGCACGCCCCCGAGGACGCGCAGGACGAGCCAGGGCGCGGAGGTGACGAAGACCCCGCGCAGGGTTTCGTTGCCTAGAATCCAGGCAGGCTTGGCCAAGGAGCCTAGGAGCGAGCCGAGGGCTGAGGTCATGAACAGGATGCTAATGAGGGACGGCATGGCCTTCCCTATGCCTTCCTGAAGAGCCCCGGCAAGAATGCCCACGACGATCTGCTGGCTGTCTTCCCAGGCAATGGGGGTTAGGAAGAGCGCAATGCCGACGGTGGAGGGGAGCAGAAAACGCAGGGGACTGGGCGCCTTTGCTATGCTCGGGGCCTGTTCATCCGTCATGGACCATCCTTGTGTTTACCCACGCTATCACCCGTCCCCCCGCGCCGAGCTATGTTGACGGCATCACCACCGCGGATCTCGGGACGCCCAATTATGCCCTGGCTTTGCAGCAGCATGCCGCATATGTCGACGCTTTGCGCGCCTGCGGCCTAGCCGTGACAGTCCTCGAGCCTGCGCCGGCCTTTCCCGACAGCTGTTTTGTGGAGGACACTGCGCTGCTCACGGGGAAGGTTGCCGTGGTCACCCGCCCCGGGGCGGACAGCCGGCGAGAAGAAGCAGCCTTGATGGAACCGGTGCTGACGGAGCGTTTTGCCGCCCTGGCGCGCATTGAAGCTCCGGGGACGCTCGATGCCGGTGACGTTATGATGGTGGGGAATTGCTTCTACATTGGCCTATCCGCCCGCACCAACGAGGCGGGGGCGGAGCAGCTGATCGCCATTCTTCGGGGCCACGGCTATGACGGGATCGCCGTGCCCATGGCGGAGATGCTGCATTTGAAAACGGGTGTGAATAGCCTTGAGCGCAATCGTCTGCTGGTCACCGGGGAATTTTTGGGGGCGACGGTGTTTGAAGGCTTCGAGTGCATCGAGGTGCCTTCGGAGGAGGCCTACGCCGCCAATTCCCTCTGGATTAACGAAACGGTGCTGGTGCCGGCAGGCTTTCCCCGGGTGCTTGCCCAGGTGAAGGCGTTGGGCTACGCCACCCTTGAGGTTGCCGTTTCCGAGTTCCAGAAGATGGATGGGGGCCTCAGCTGCCTGTCTTTGCGTTACTGAATCGATCACTGGTCTTAGGGAGGCACCATGGTTCGCTTGCGTGATCTACCGGAATACGAGCGGGATCATTTGCTTTCGAAATGCGATCCCCCGCTGGGCCCACAGGTTTGGGTTGCGCCGAAGAGGCCGCTCGAGGCCCTACGCGTGGCTTTGCTACCACCGCAGGACTGCATTATCGGGATGCGGAGGCTTTTGAGGCGGCGGACGGCACCTTTCGGCCGATCGATGGGGAGGAGGACACGGCCGGGCTCGTGATGTCTCACAGCTCTGTCAACTTCGACAAGTCAGGCTTCGCTGAAGATGTGAACCTCGTTTTTCCCTTAGACCGTTTTAGGGAGCTTAGGGATGAGGGGGTGTTAGGGAGCCTTGCCTCCGTGCATTACAGCTTCATGGGGGCGGGGCTGGCGCCGACGGCCTTTGAGGCCGGGGCAATACAGGTGGCGGCGCTCCTCAAACGCGACCAGGTAGATGCGGTTTTCCTAACGCCGGTTTGACCCAACTGCACGCGCGCCGTGAGCGCGCTCAGTTACTACCTCGAACGGGAAGGGATCATGACCACCGGCATTAGCCTGGTGCGGGAGAACACCGCGAGCATGCGCCCGCCCCGGGCCCTCTGGGTAAGCTTTCCCCTTGGCCGTCCTCTCGGGAAGCCAGGTGATGTGGCCTTTCAGCATGAAGTGATCGCTGCGGCGCTCGGACTACTTGGCCGTCCTCGGGGGCCCGTGCTTGAAGATTTTCCAAGGGACGCACCGGTTGCCGCAGCTGCGGAGGGTGCGGCTTGCCCCCTCTCTTTCCCGAAGCAGGAGGGCTCTCCTACGTCTTGGGCCGCGCGACTTCGATCGGAGCACGCGTTCCTCGCTCCCTGGTACGCCCTGTCACTGCGGCGGAGGAAGGGTAGGACGCTGGTTGGCGTTTCGGGAGAGGCTCCCGAGGCGCTCCTTGAGGGACTCGCGACCTATCTTGATACGGGGAAAAAGCCCGAAGACATTAGGTGGTTAAAGCGGGCCGTGGAGGACCTCAAGGTCTGGGCGCTAGAAGCCATGACCGCACAACCGGGGGAATATGATCCTTCGGCTATGAATCGGAGTCTTTGGCAGGATACGGTCCTGGGCGCCGCAATTCTCGCGTTTTACCACCAATTCCAGAATTCTGAGAAAGCCGGGGACCGTATGGTGGCGCGCATGCTCGCGCCCCGGGAAGCGGTGGCCCGGGAGAACGGCTAGGCAAGGGAAATTGGGGAGGGCAGGGTGAAGATTGAAGCTATAACGCCTGGATTCGCAGCGGACCTTGCGGGCGTTGACGTTCGTAGGCTGTCGGAGGGGGCTTTGAAGTTCTGTACGACGCCTGGCTGCGCTATGGGGTTCTTCGCCTCCGGGGGCAGGGCCTAGAAGAGTCCGATTTAGAAACCTTCAGCGCTCGCTTCGGCCCGCTAGAAGAGGTTCCCCTGGGGCGCTTGAGCGACGCCCAGCGCGCCAAGGTCAAGAATCGCTTCGTCACCCAGATCTCTAACATCGTCGTCAATGGGAAGCCTATTGGGGGCTTGGGCAACGCCGAGGCCAGTTGGCACTCTGACATGACCTACGTGCCCACGCCGCCGCCCGCCAGCGTGTTGCTCGGAGTCGAAATTCCTCCCGCTGGGGGGGATACCTACTTCGCTGATCAGGCGGCGGCCCTCAAGGCTTTGCCGGCCCCCCTTCGGTCCCGCATCGAGACCCTCTCGATTAAGCATGACGCGGCCCATACCAGCGTAGGGGAGCTCCGGAGAGGCTTTGAACCCTTCGACGATCCCCGGGATGCGCCGGGGGCCGTTCACCCCATGATCCTAAGGCACGAGGAAACGGGTCGGCAGGCCCTATATCTGGGACGGCGGGAGTGGGCCTACGTGCCCGGGCTGTCCTTGGAAGCCAGCGAAGCGCTGCTCGACGAGCTTTGGAGCTATGCAATCCGGCCCGACGCTATCTTCCGCCAGCAGTGGAGGCCGGGGGATCTGATTATTTGGGACAATCGCCGGGTTCTGCACCGTCGGGATGACTTTGACCCCCAAAGTAGACGGCTCATGAAGCGCTGCCAGGTGCTTAGGCGTCAAGCTGAGGCCTAGCGTTACCGGGAAGCCTAAAAAGTAGCTGTTAGGGTGCCCCCTTCCCGGGTTATCACCACCTCCTTCAACACCCGCTGTGTGTAGCCGGTCTCCGTCACCGTCGATAGGGCGAAGAACTGTGCCCGGGCCTCGGACGCGGTGAGGGTCAGGCGGAGCCAGCCCCGAGGGCCGTTATCCGTCCACAGCACTTCGGGGTTGTGAGCCGCGAGGCGCGCATCGATCTCCGCCCCCAGTTCTTTCCAAACTCCGCGAAATCCCCCGGGGACGTAATACCCGTGGTGCCGAGCTCCAGGCCGCGGGGCGCTCCGGCTATGTTGTGCAGTGCATTGAGCCAGAACGCGTGGCTGTCGCCCGTAAGCACGAGGGCGTCGGTGACGCCGGTTTCCGCGAGCAGGGCATAGAGCCGCTCCCGGGCCCAGGGATAGCCATCCCAGGTGTCGAGATAGATGGGCAGATCTGCCTTGCCGAGGGCCGCCATGCCTTGCCATTGGCCGTGGGCCGGGTGCTCCGGGTTCTTGGCGACGGCGTCAAAGCGCGCGTCGCTTAGGGATGGCACGTGCACCCGTCCCATGGGAATTTGATTGCCGAGGAGGCGCCAGGGCCGCTCCGCGGCCACGGCTTCGGAAAGGGCGTCCTTCAGAAAAGCTTCTTCCCGGGGCGGCATCATGGCTCGCCCGGGGGCGCCGAGAACCTCGCTGCGGAAGTGCTCGATGTCCTCCGCCGAGCTTTCAGCCGTCAGGTGGGCTCGGTAATCAATTTGCTCGGCGCGGCCCGTGTGGCGGGTTTCCAAGGTGACGAGGCTCGCCAACTTGCCGAAGCGGAAGTGGCGCCAGTAATCCGCCCGCCCCTCGGGGGAGGCTGCGTCGCGAAGGGGCATCCATTCGTAATAGGCCTGGAGCGAAGCTTCCCGGCGCGGCCCCCAGGGGCCTTCGGCGCCGGGCTGGTGGTTCTCCGCGCCCCCCATCCAAGGATTATTCGCCGATTCATGATCATCCCAGATCGCAATGAGGGGATGGGCCGCATGCATCAGAAGGCTGCCGGCGTCGCTTTTGTACTGGCCGTGGCGCTGGCGGTAGTCCTCTAGGGTCACAATTTCCTTGGCCGGCGCATGAACGCGCCCAAGGGTTGCGCCGGTCTCGCCGCCGTAGCTGTCAGGGCCGTACTCGTAAAGGTAATCGCCGAGGTGGAGGACGAAGTCCACCTGCTCGTCTCGTGCGATGGCGTCATAGCCGTTGAAGTGTCCGAAGGGGTAGTTCGAACAGGAGGCGATGGCCAGCGTGAGCGTATCCAGAGCGCCCGTGGGGAGGGTGCGGGTTCGGCCGATCATGGAAATCGCATCGCCCGCCACAAAGCGATAGTAGTAGGTGCGGCCCGGGGAAAGTCCCGTCGCCAGCACCTTGATCGTGAAGTCCCGCTCCGGCCCGGTCTCCTGGGTGCTGCTAAGGACCGGGCGTTGGAATGCCGCATCTTCTGCGAGCTCCCAGCGCACCGCGCGGACCCTGGCGCTGGGCTTAAGCCGGGTCCAGAGCACCACGGAGTCCTCCGTGGGATCGCCGCTGGCGACGCCGTGACCAAATACCCCGTGCGCCTTTTGGGCTGCGGCGAGGCTTCGGGCGCTCCACCAGGGGAGGAGCGTTCCCGCAGCAAGCCCCTGCACGAGGGCCCGACGGGTAAGGGGTAGGGTCATGATTCGCCTCCTGCCTTGGGAGCGGCGCCGAGCTTGGTGTTGCCGGCGAGCATTTGCTAACGGGGCCAGCGTTGCATGGGCGGCACTTCTTGGGAAGTGCCTACCTGGGGGACGCCTGCGGCATTTTAGGATTTGTGATGACAGCGCTGTCATTCTCAGCAATTATGAAGAGGGGTAGCCCCGCAGTTCAAGGAAGACAACACAGCCGCTCTGGAGGCGTCGCTATGGGAAAGCCGAAAATTGCCATAAACGGGTTCGGTCGCATTGGCCGAACGATCCTTCGCATTGCCAAGCTTCGAGATCACTTCGATGTGGTCGCCGTGAATGACCTGGCGAGTGCGGACCAGCTCGCCTACGCCTTTAAGTACGACACGATCCACGGAGTGTTCCCGGGGGATGTCTCCGTCGAGGGAGAGCGCATCACCATCGCCGGGGATCAGTTTCCCGTGCTCCAGGAGCGGGACCCCGCGCGCCTGCCCTGGGAGGCCCTAGGGGTGGATTACGTGGTGGAAAGCTCCGGGGTTTTCCGATCCCTTTCGGCGTTAGAGCAGCATTTGGAAGCGGGGGCCAAGCGCGTGGTGCTCACCGTGCCCTGCAAGGATCCCCTGGAAGCGACCCTCGTGATGGGGGTGAACGATCATGTGGTGACGCCGGAGGCGCGGATCATTTCCAACGCCAGCTGCACCACCAACTGCGCGGCGCCGCTGGCCAAGGTGCTTCACGAAACGGTGGGCATCAAGCGGGGGCTATTGAATACGGTCCACGCCTACACCTCGGATCAACGACTCATCGACGCGCCTCACAGCGACAAGCGTCGCTCTCGCAACGCCGCGTCGAATATCGTTCCCAGTTCCACAGGCGCAGCGAAAGCCATCGGACAGGTGCTTCCGGCGCTTTCGGGACGGCTCGATGGCCTCGCTATGCGCGTTCCCGTCCCCGACGGCAGCGTGGTGGATCTGACCGTTGAGGTGGAGTCGGACACAGCTGTGGAGGAGATCAACGCGGCGATGCGTACAGCTGCCGAGGGGCCTATGAAGGATATTCTGGCCTACTGCGACGAGCCCATCGTCAGCTCGGACATTATTGGCAATAGTCACTCCAGCATCTTCGATGCGGGCCTCACCCAGGTCATGCAAAAGCGCATGGTGAAGGTGATCAGTTGGTACGACAACGAGTGGGGCTACAGCACGCGGGTGGAGGAGCTGATTGGGCGCCTCGCTGCGATGGACGGCCTCGCGAGTTCCTAACCCCTGGTTTTTGGTCGGGGCTCGGCAGACAATCGGCCAGAGAGAGAAGGGGAGAGGATCATGCGTAAGCGCAACGCAGCGGGGCGCCTTGCCCTTGCGCTCGCGGCTCTGGTCGCGGTCGCGCCTGCCCGAGCCGCGGTGGAAGATGGGCTCTTGGAGGCGCGGGTCGCTTCCTTTGAGAACGGGGTGGGCGCGGCGGTGACCTTCCGCAACTTCCATACCCTGTTTCACACGGAGCGCGTCGCGGCGGGGCCCCATCCTTGGGTGCTCGAGCGGACCCCGGTGGATCTTTCGGCCCTTCGCTACGAGTTTGACGGCGGGTCTTACGACCTCGCCCACTTTCTTGAGCACAACCGAACCAATGCGCTGCTCGTCCTCAAGGACGGCAAGATCGTCCAAGAGATCTACCGAAATGGCGCCAACGAAGAGAGCCGGTTCATTTCCTTTTCCGTGGGCAAATCCCTGACCTCCTCCCTGCTGGGCCTGGCATTGGCCCAGGGCGCCCTTCCGTCCCTCGATGCCCCCGTCACCACCTATGTGCCGAAGTTAAAGGGCACGGGCTATGACGGGGCTTCTGTGCGAGATCTGATGCAGATGTCTTCCGGCGTTCACATGAACGAGGACTACGACATCCATTCCGAGGAGCCCAACCTTTTTGCTGAGGGGATTTATCAAAGCTGGTTCACCGAGGCCCTTCGCTTCTCAGACTTTGCGGCCACGCTGGATCGGGCCGCGCCCCCGGGGACGTTCTTCAACTACAACACCTTCGATACGCAGGTGCTGGGGTCGGTGCTGGAGGAGGCGACGGGGCAGCGCTTCAACGACTTCCTTGGGGAGACCCTGTGGGGGCCCCTGGGCATGGAATCGGATTTGCTCATGATCATGGATAGCGCCGGAGATGACCGGGAAGCCCTGGCCGGGGGCGGCTATCTCATGACGCTCCGGGACTTTGGACGTTTCGGACAAATGATGCTGAACGGCGGTGTAGCTGATGGGCGTCGCATTCATCCTCATGCCTGGGTGGATGAGGCGACACAGGCTGATCCCGCCAGGCCCTTTCTCCAGGTAGGGGCGATTGATGACGGCGGCGTTCGGGTGGGCTACCAGCATCAGTGGTGGCTGTTTCCTAAGGGGGACTACAGCGCCGAGGGCGTCTTTGGCCAGTACATCTACGTGATGCCTCGGCATAAGCTGGTGATCGTCAAACTCAGTTATTGGGAGGAAGCCTGGGTGGCGGAGAAGGCCCAGGAAAGCCTGGCCTTCTTCAACGCCCTGGGCGAATTTTTGGCCGACTAGGTCGGTCTTCAGGAGGATTAAAAGATGGTGATTACGCTGGTGCAGATCCCTGGAGAAAAGCGAGATGTTGACGCCGCGATTACCGGCGGTCAGGCGTCCACGCCGACCTATCTTGGGCTTGACGGGTTGTTGATGAAGTACTATCTCAACGGTGATCAGGGCGGCGGGGGCGTCTACCTTTGGGCGTCCCGGGAGAAGGCAGAAGCGTGGTTCAATGACGACTGGTGGCCCATGATGGAAAACCGCTTTGGCGTTCGCCCCACGCTGACCTACTTCGATTCCCACGTGATCGTCGATAACGTGGTCGGAGAAGTGCGCATCGAGCGCTAGGCTTGGGGGAGAGCATGCGGGTTGCCATCGAAATACCACGAGTGGAGCCGGGGCAGCTTCGTCTGCTCCGGGATTGGGTCACGCTTGCGGAGCGCCTGGGCGTTGCGTCCGCCTTTGCAGCGGAGGCCTGGTGGAGTGATGCGGTCACGCCCCTGGCCTATCTTGCAGCGCACACGGAACGCATTCAGCTGGGCACGGGCATTATGCAGGTCACCGCGCGTACGCCGGCCATGACCGCCATGACCGCACTGACGCTTAACGATCTCACCGGTGGGCGCTTCATTCTCGGTCTTGGCGCCAGTGGGCCCCAGGTCGTGGAAGGGCTTCACGGCGTGCCCTTCAATCCAGCCTTAACGCGCCTTCGGGAAACGGTGGAGGTCTGTCGCATGATTTTCTCCGGGGAGAAGGTGGTCTACGAAGGTAAGACGATAAATCTTCCTCGCCCCGGCGGGCAGGGCAAGGCGCTGCGTATCGATCATGCGCCGGCCTCCATCCCGATCTATCTGGCAACCTTGGGTCCCAAGGCCCTGGCTTACACGGGCGCCGCGGCGGAAGGATGGCTCGGGACCTCGTTCTCCCCCGATTATCCCGAGGCCCATTTCGATCATCTCGAGGCCGGGGCTCGGGAAGCGGGACGGGATCTGGGGACGCTAGATCGCTGCGTATCGGCCCGGGTGAGTTTCGGCGACGATCTGGAGGTACTCCTGGAAGAGCGCCGTCCTGGGGTAGCCTTTACCCTTGGGGCCATGGGCTCGGGGGATACGAACTTCTACGGTGAGGCCTTTCATCGTGCGGGCTTTGAATCTGTTGCTCGGGAAATTCAGACCCGCTGGATCGCAGGAGATCGCAAGGGCGCTGCGGCCCTCGTGCCCGATGAAATGATCACGGCCTTCCAGCTGCTCGGCGCCGATGCGGAGGTGAAGGCGCGCATCAAGGCGTACGAAACGGCGGGAGTGACCACCCTAAAGGTCGGGCTCGATGGGGCAGGCCCCCTGGGCCCGGCGCGCTTTGAGGCCCTCGAACGATTCATGGATCTGATTAAGGACAACGCATGAAACTCTATATGGTTCCTCTCGCGCCCAACCCGACAAAAATCATGCTTTACCTGAAGGAGCGAGAGCTGGCGGGGAATCCCCTGCCTGTGGAACAGATCGTGGTGAATACGGTAAAGGGTCGGCATAAGGAGCCCGAGCACCTGGCGCGGAATCCCTTTGGTACCGTCCCTACGCTTGAGCTCGATGATGGCGCCTTTATCAAGGAATCCTTGGCGATCCTTGAGTACTTTGAGGACGCCTACCCAGAAGGCAACTTTCAAGCGGCTGCGGCGGAAGCGCGGGCTCACGCCCGGGATGTGGAGCGCATTGTCGACGTGCGCCTCGCTGGTGCCATGGGTGCCTTTGGGCATGCGGTGAATTCCCCCTGGGCTATCCGAAGAACCCGGAGCAGGCGGAGAAGTGCCTTGCGACTATGCAGGCCCCTCTGGACTACCTTGAGGCGGGGCTCATCTCCGGCGGGCCCTGGCTTACCGGGGAGACGCTCGCGCTCGCCGACTTCACGCTGGCGGCCTCCCTGCAGTTTGTGCGCTTCGTTGAAGCTGATGTTCTTGGGGATCGCCCCGCGCTACGGGCTTGGGATGAGGCTTTCCGTGCCCGTCCCGCGAGTACGGCCGTGCTGCGGTGGTAAGAGGCTGCGCGCAGACCCCGGAAGTTTTGGGTTTTGCTAATTGTTATCATATAACAATTAGCAGAGTTGCTGGCAGCAGCTTGCCCCTCAAAGACACCAGTGGACACTCCTAATGCTACCTAAGTTCCGCTTCGAACCTTTTATTAATCGAAGTTTTCCAAGGGTGAGCCTTATGGTAGGAAGGCGCTGCAAGCTCTTCCGCGTTTTCAGCCCCCGGAGGGTAGTTAAGCGAACCTTGCTTCCGGGGGTTTCGGTCGCTTAACTGTCCGCCTACTGAAAACGTCTCTGAGGATTCGTTTGCATGGTGCTGCATTTTCGCCCTGGGGCGACCTGGTTGCTGGTGCTCGTTCTCCTGGCCCCTCCGCTCTGGGGGCATGACGAGGCCGCACTTGAAGCCGCGCTAGAAAGCCCAGGGCGGCATCACCTTCTTCTACGCCCGGATCCTGATCTGGATATCCCCGTCACCGTTCTCGTCGGCGCCTTACCGGGCCAGACGTTGTTGATGCTCGCCGGCGTGCATGGTGCGGAGTACGCGCCGATGGTCGCGGCCCAGCGTCTGGCCCAGGATATTGATCCAAGGGCGCTTCAGGGGCGGGTGATTATTGCCCCGATCGTCAATCTTCCCGCGTTTCAGGGTCGCTCGATCTATCTGAATCCTCAGGATGGCAAAAATCTCAATCGCGTTTTTCCGGGAGATCGGGAGGGTTCGGCATCAGAGCGGCTGGCCGCTTTTCTAACCTCAACGCTCTATCCCCTTGCCGATGCGGTTCTCGATATGCATTCCGGAGATGGTAACGAAGATCTCAATCCGCCTTGGGTAGGCTTTTATGAACGGGCAGGGTCTGAGGACGTCATTGAGCGCTCTCGGGCTTTGGCCCTGGCGTTTGGGGCGGAGCACGTGGTGGCTTTCCAGTGGCGCTTTGACGATCCTTCGGAAGCTATCTGGGCGGGGTCCGCTGCGGTGGCGCAGGGCATTCCTTCAATTGACGTTGAGGCCGGCGGGCGCAACGTGGTGGATCCGGAAGCCGTCGCCTTTATTGAAAGGGGTGTTCGCCGGGTGCTCGCGCACCTTGCCGTACTTCCCGCGTCCTTTTCGCCCCCTCTCCACCTCGGATCATCCGAGAGCGGCGCTATTTGAGCGCCGAAGCCACCGGGGTGTGGCATCCCGCACGCAGGGCGGGGGAGCAGGTTCAGGAGGGGGACCTCCTTGGAACCTTAACGGATTGGCATGGCCGCGAGCTGGCGACCCTCCGGGCGCCTGAGGCGGGCTTGGTCTTGCTGATCATGAGCGCGCCGCCGGTCAGCGCGGGGGAAACGTTGGTGGTGCTGGCGCCATGACGTTTCGGTTAGCGCTAGCGCTCAGCCTGCTGCTGTTCGGCTTGCCCTCTCTGGCGCGTAGCGGCGCCCCGGCGCCAGAGCTCCGCCTTAATCAACTGCAGTTCGTGGGGTCCCACAATAGCTACAAGCAGGCCCAAAGCTGGGGTTGGGCGATGGTGCTCCGGTGGTTGAACGAAGATGCGGCGAGGGCCCTCGACTATGAGCACCTCCCCCTAGCAGAACAGCTGAATCTTGGCCTTCGCGTGCTCGAGCTTGATGTTTTTTATGATGCAGCGTCGGGCACCTTCCCCGTGGGCCATGTGCAGCTGATGGACATGAATAGCCATTGCTCCCCTCTGCACGAGTGCCTTGCCCAGCTCCAGGCGTGGAGTAATGCGCACCCGAGATCATTTACCGCTGCTGATCATGTTCAATGCGAAGGATCAGCCGATCCCCCGCTTGCCTACCCCAACGCCCTTTGACGAGGCAGCCTTTGAGGCCCTCGATGGGGTACTGGAGGCTGGCCTTGGCGATCGCCTGCTTCGCCCCGGGGCGGTCGGCCCCGGTGCTTGGCCAACGGTGGCGGAAAGCCGCGGTCAGGTGCTGTTGCTCCTCGATGAAGGGGCGCCGAAGCGGGACCTTTACGATACGGGTGCGCCCCGTCCTCTCTTTATGCATCTGCCAGAATCCGACCCCCGGGCCGCAATCTTTGTGATCAACGATCCCCTCGCGGAGGGCGAGCGTATTCGCCATTTGGTCGCACAAGGTTATCTGGTGCGGACCCGGGCCGATGCGGATACGGAGGAGGCGCGGCGTAACGATACCCGGCGCCGAGACGCAGCCTTTGCCAGTGGTGCTCAGGCCATCAGCACGGACTACTACGTCCCCTCCACGCGCTTCGACAGTGAGTACGTGGTTCGCCTTCCCTCCGTTGCGCGCTGCAATCCGGTGTCGGCGCCCGGTCCCTGCGCACTAGAGGCCTTTTCTGATCCCGTCGCTCTGGTGGATGCTGCGGAGGTGGCGCCGGGGCTGCGGGCGCACCTGCGTTATGCCGGCAGAGAAAACTTCCTCGGGCGACCGGTGACCGGCTATGAGGCGCCGCGCTGCCTTCTGACGGTTCAAGCTGCGGAAGCCCTCGGGAAGGCCCAGGCCCTGGCCGAGGGGGAGGGGCTGGGGCTTTTGGTGTACGACTGCTATCGGCCTCAGCGCGCCGTGGATGATTTCGTAGCTTGGGTGGGCAGCAGCGAACCCGAACCCACGAAGGCAACCTACTATCCTGAGGTGGATCGCCACACGCTAATCGAGCAGGGCTACATTGCTGATCGCTCGGGCCATTCCCGCGCCAGCACGGTGGATCTCACCTTGGTTCATGGCGCGACCGGCGAGCCCCTGGAGATGGGCACGCCCTGGGATTTCTTCGACGAGCGCTCCCACACCGACAACCCCTCCATCAGTCCGGTCGCTAAGGCGAATCGGCAGCTTCTGAAGGGCTTCATGGAGGCGGCGGGGTTTCGTCCCTACTACGCCGAGTGGTGGCACTTCACGCTCGACGACGAGCCCCTGCCGAACACCTACCTCGATGAGGTGGTGCGCTAGCGCTTTTCCGCCTGAACGCTCGGTCGGGCGGTGATCCGCCCGTGCCAGGCAGCGATGGCGGTGAGTTCGGGCTTTGGCGCGAGCTTAACCAGGGCTGAGGCAAATTCGATTAGGCAGAGGGCGGAGATGTCTGCGACGGTGAAGCGCTCCCCGGCCATATAGGGCTGCTCGGAAAGGGTGGTTTCGAGGCGGTCGTAGAACTGGTGCGCCAGGGCTTCCCCGCGGGCGCGCTGGGCCTCGATGGGTTTGACGAGTCCCGCGGCCGCGACGATGGGCCCGTTCACCCAGGCCGCACCGATATGGGCGAAGAGCTCCAGCTCCAGCTGGCGGTGGACCGCTTCGATTTGCGCGGTTTCGAGGGGCGTGGTCCCAAACAGATTCGGCTCGGGGACCAGGGCCTCAAGATAGCGGCAGATGGCAACGCTCTCGGCCAAACAAGTGCCGTCTTCCAGCTCGAGCACGGGGATCTTGCCGCTGGGATTCTTCGCCCGAAAGGCGGGGCTTCGCGTTTCTCCGCCGCGAAGATCCACCTCAACGAGGGTGAGGTCGATTCCCTTTTCCGCAGCGAAGAGGGTGACGCGCCGGGGGTTCGGCGCGCCGCTGAAGGTATAAAGCTTCATGGTCGTCTCAGTGCGGGTGAAGGATGACGGGCATGGAGGCGTAGCCCTTCACAAAGTTTGAGCAAATGCGCGTGGGCTCTTCCACCACCTCAACGCGATGGAAGCGTTGCAGTAGCTCCTCCCAGAGGATGCGCAGCTGCATTTCTCCGAGACGATTCCCCATGCAGCGATGGATTCCGTAGCCAAAGGACACGTGGCTCCGGGCGTTGGGTCGATCAATGATGAGCCGGTCGGCGTCCTCAAATTGCGATTCGTCCCGATTTCCCGAGATATACCACATCACCACCTTATCGCCGGCGCGAATCAGCTTGTCGCCCACCTGGGTGTCGGCCACGCAATTGCGGCGCATGTGGGCCAGTGGCGTCTGCCACCGAATGACCTCTGCCACCATGTTTGGGATCAAGCTCGGATCCTGGCGCAGCTTCTCGTACTCCTCGGGCCATTGATTCAAGGCGTACACGCCGCCAGAGATTGAATTTCGCGTGGTGTCGTTGCCGCCGACGATGAGAAGGACGAGATTGCCAAGATATTCCAGGGGCGGCATGTTCGCGAAGGCTGGGCTGTTGGCCATCATGGAGATGAAATCGAGGTTGTTTCCCCCCTGCCGGTCATTCCACAGCTTTTGGAAATATTCCAGGCACTCCAAGAGGATGCGCTCCCTCTCCTCATCCGTCATGTTTGACGCCCCTACGAGCTCCGGGCTCGAGGTGGCGGCGTCGGACCAGAAGGGCAGGAGGTGCCGGTCTTCGAAGGGAAAATCGAAGAGCGTGGCGAGCATCTGCGTGGTCAGCTCCATGGAGACCGCCGGCACCCAGTCGAAGCGCTCCCCCACGGGAAGACCTTCGAGGATCGTGCAAACGCGCTGGCGAATCAGCGGCTCTAGGTTGGCGAGCTGCCGAGGTGCTACTGCCGGCTGCACTGCCTTGCGCTGGTGGTCGTGGCGCGGCTGATCCATGGCAATGAATTGGGGCAGGGTGAAGTCTGGCGGCGGATCACCGATGACGATTACCGGATCCGATGAGAAGGCCTGGTGGTTCATATCGACGGCCTTGATGTCCTCGAAGCGCGTGATGGACCAGTAGGGCCCGAAGGCGCTGTCGGCAGTGAAGTGGACCGGGTCTTCCGTGCGGAGTCGGGCGAAAAACGGTGCCCAGCGCTCGTTTTCAAAGAGCGAGCCGTGGGAGACGTCGATGGCCTCCAGGGGGCACCGGTGCGGGTCTAACAGGATTTCTTCGCTGAGTGGTGCGGCTTGGCTCATGGTTCTCCCCTCTTCGGGTTGTCTTATGGTTATGGTCTGACCATACGACTGCCCCGGGAGCCGCGCAACGGCTCTCGGGGCAGGATAGGTTTTGAAGCGGAAGGCTTAGTTTAGGGCGAAGTGCTGGATCACCGCGGTTTTGCCAGTCCCGTTCATGGTGAGCACGTCTAGATTGAGATCGCCGTTGCTCACTTCAACAACATAACGAGCGACAACCTGAGTGCCTTCTCTCACCCAGCGACCCTGAAAAGCGGCGGAAAAGTAAGTTCCATCCTCTAAGGCCCCCCGGGCGGAGCCGTCGCAGGGGCCCGAACCCCGCTCGCCGCCGGAGTGAATGCGCAAGGAGAAACGTACCGTTCCGTAGTTGGGCATTTCGCTTTCGAAGTGCATGGTCAGGCCGTCGTCGCGCACCTCCGTCGCGGCCAGGGTGCAGGTGCTGTCCTCTTGTCTCTTAGAAAGGTTCATTTTTCTTTCTCCTCGTTCCCTTTCCTAATCAAACGGCTAACCGACCAATACGGGGTTGTCCATCTTGAATTGCGCGGTCATGTCAGCCACCGGATCTTGATCAATTTCCGCCATGAGCGCGGCGTGCGGCTCCTGAATCCCGGCCATGCAACGGCCAAAGGCCTGGTTGTTTTCAAAGCTCATGTTGTAGAGGAGCTGGCCGCAGAAACGCCCCCCGAGGATTTGGAAAACCCGGACCTTGCATCCAGCGGGTTCGTGCACCGCTTTGCCCCGGGCGAAGGCTTCCAGCGTAGCGCCAAGCCGTTTCGGGTGAGGGGCCCACACCGTGGCGAGCACCGGGCCCGCGGAGAAGCCCTCTTGGCTGGAGAGTTCGGGGATCGCGCTGGCGCAAAAGGAGTCGATGTTTTCGGCAAAGGGCTGGCTGCCGCCCCCAAAGTCCATAATCTGCCGCCAGACCGGATCCGTTCGCATGGCGTCGGTCTTCTCTCCGTACTCTTCCCAGTTTGCGAACTGCTGCATTAGGTAGATTTCGATGCCTGCGGTGCCAAAGGAGGACACCTTGACGGAGGTTCCGACGCCGTGGGCAGTGGCAAGCGCTATATTCATCTGGAGAAATCGGTTGAAACGGTCTAGCTGTCCCGGAATAGGGGTTTGCACTACGGCTTGAATCAACATGTTTTTCCCTCCTAGGCTTTTTGGATGGCCGCTAGGGCGCCGTCGTCTTCCGAGCAGGGGTGGATATCAACGACGATATTTTTGTCCCATTGCATGGCCCAGGCGGAAAGCGCGCTAATGTCGTCTGCTTCGATAATCACCACGCCCTGTTGCCCATTTGCGGAGTGATAACGCGCAAGCATGGTGGTCCCGAACCATTTCTCTTCCGACCCGGTCCATTGTGCGCGCGTCTCCTCGCCTCGGCCGGGAAGAATCTTGTAGTAGCAAAGAAATTTCATAGGACGGTCTCCCTTGGTGAATTTCGTATCAACGCTACGGGACAGGCGCTTGGTTCCCCTAAGCGCTTGACAGTTCCGTGGCTCGGTAGGGGATCAGCGGGCCTTTTTGCAACGCCTCATTACGGCTCATGCAAGCGATGCTGACTTCCTTAAAGCATCGTTGACGGAATTTGCCATGGGTCCTTACGAAGTAGCCCTTTCATCAACGCGCTGAGCGTTTCCTTGCTGGGGTGGGCGGTGCGAGTGATGGAAGTGAGCTACAAGAAGTTTTCAACTAAGGAGAACGCTATGAAAACGCTTGTTGCGGCCCTGTCCCTTTTGCTGGCCCTTATGCCGACCGCTGCGCTGCAGGCTCATGAACCGACCGGCGATTCCTTTTCCCTCGATGGAAAGATCACTTCAATTACCCTTGATGAACGGGGCGGAGTCATCACCGCCTCTGCAGAGGCCGGCCTTTACGGTAAAGTATTTCTTACCTACAACGTCACCTTTAATGCTTCCGTTCCCGATCAGGGGTATTTCCAAGGTCGAGGCGTGGGGATTAACGATGAGGGTGAGCGTGCCGCTGGTTCTCGGCAGGGCGTCTTTCGACGGGAAGGCCATCTCGTGTACTTCTATTCCCTAGATGACGTTTCTGATGGTCGCCTGAACTACTGCGAGACGGTCGTTGATTTGCGAAACGAGACGATCTCCATGACCTTCTATCCCTTTTAGAGGAGATGCTTTGTCGGCGCCCGAGAGGGCGTCGGCTTTCTCACCGCCGCAGGGAGGGTGAGCCTAGCCTCCCGCCATGAACGCCTCAAAGGCCTCCTTGGCGGCTGGATCCCAGCGGGAGAGGGCGCTTCGGTTCTCCGTGATATCCCCAAGATTCCAGGCCATGCGTTTGATATCGAGTTCCCGGGGCGTTTCGTTATCCGGGCACAGCACGTAGAAATCCCCAGCGGCGAGGCGCTCAAGGAGAAAGTCTGCGACCTGCTCTGCGGTCCAGGCCCCCGCCGGCTTCTTGGGAATAAAGCGCGCAATCATGCCCGTGTAGGTGAAGCCGGGGATCAAGAGGTGCGCTGTGAGCGCGCAGTTCTCTTCCTGACGAAGGGCGTGAGCCAGGCTTTCCGTATAGCTCTTCACCCCGGCTTTGCTGAGGTTGTACGCCCCGTTCCCCGGGGGATTGGTGATCCCCTGCTTGGAGCCCGTGTTGATGACGACCCCCGGTTCATCGCCTTCAAGCATGGCGGGAAGGAAGGCGTGGCAGCAATGAATGACGCCCCAAAGATTGATCTCGAGCTGCCGCTTCCAGGCCTGAAGGTCCGCCCAGGGGCTGGGGGTACGGAGACCCGCGCCCGCATTGTTCATCAGGCAATGAACGGGTCCGTGGGCGAAGGCCGCTTCGCGCAGGGCGTCCACGTCCGCTTCCTTGGATACATCGCAGCGATGAATGCGCACCACTCCGGCGCCGGCCTCGGCGTTCAGGGCGGCCTGGGCCTCCGTGAGGGCCTCTTCCTTAAGATCGGCCAGCAGCAGGTCTAGGCCGGCGGCGCGAAGGCGCCGCGCGGTGGCGAGGCCAATGCCGCTGGCCCCGCCCGTGATCACAGCTTGATGACCCGGTTGCATCCATAAAGTCATAGCGGTCTCCAAAGCGCCCTAGGCAAAGGCGGCGTAGTCGATGGGTTGATGACGATCGAGGGCGCGATGCACGGTCGGCATGGGGTATTTCAGCCCCGTCGCGCAGTTAAAGAGGACTGTGCGTTCCGACGGGGAGATCTGTCCCGCGGCCAGCGCCTGTTCGTAGGCCGCGAAGGTGGCGGCCCCCTCGGGGCACAGTAAAAGCCCTTCTTCCTGAGCCACCCTTGCCTGCGCGTCGAAAATAGCCTCCTCAGAAACAGCGGTGGCGAAGCCTCCGCTTTCCCGCACGGCGCGAAGAATCAGAAAGTCCCCGACGGCCACGGGAACACGAATGCCGGCGGCGGCGGTATGGGCGTTCTCCCAGAGGGGTGCGTGTTCCGCGCCTTCTTCGAAGGCCTTGACGATGGGCGCGCAGCCCTCCGCCTGCACCGCGACCATGCGGGGTCGCTTCGAACCGATCCAGCCGATGGCTTCGAGCTCATCAAAGGCTTTCCACATCCCAATGAGGCCCGTGCCCCCGCCCGTGGGGTAGAAAATAACGTCGGGCAGCTCCCAGCCGAACTGCTCGGCCAGCTCTAGACCCATGGTCTTCTTGCCTTCGATGCGATATGGCTCCTTTAGGGTCGACACGTCGAACCAGCCTGCCGTTTCCTTGCCGTCTCCCACGACCTTGCCGCAGTCGTTGATCAGCCCGTTGACGCGATAGACCTCTGCGCCCTGAAGGGCGATCTCGGACACATTTACCTCCGGGGTGTCCTCGGGGCAGAAGATGGTGGTGCAAAGCCCCGCGCGGCTGGCGTAGGCCGCCATGGCGGCCCCAGCGTTGCCGTTGGTGGGCATGGCCAGGTGGGAGAGCCCAAGCTCCTTCGCCATGGCCACGGCCAGGGCAAGGCCCCGGGCTTTGAAGGAGCCCGTGGGAAGCCGGCCTTCGTCTTTGACGATCACCGACTCTGCGCTACCGCCGAGCGCTTCTCCCATCTTTGAAAGGGGGATGAGGGGGGTTATCACCTCCCCAAGGGCCACTACGTTTTTGCTTTGGGTCACGGGGAGAAACTCCCTATAGCGCCAGAAGCCGTCCTCGCGTGAGGCAAGGTCCTCCTTCCGGAGATGGCGACCAAGGGCGTCCAGGTCGTAGCGGACGAGGAGGGGGCGTCCTGCCTTTGAAAGGCCGTGGACCTGCCCCGCCTCATAGCGTTCCCCGGTGAGGGAGCACTCGAGGTGGGTAACGAAGGTGGGGTGTTCCCGGGCACTGGGGCGCATGGGGGATTTTTTCCTTCCCGTTTAAGAGCACCTGACGCTACGGCCCTTGCCGGGCAAGGGCAAGGGGGCCGCCAGGAGGGGCCCTGGGGTTGGCACGGCAAGCGAAGATGGTTGACACTTTCCCGGCCCTTTTTCCTGGAGACCGCCATGTCCCGCCCGATGCTTGCCACTCTGCTCCTCGCCCTACTGCCTTGGGCCACGCCCCTGCCTATCCTTGCTGAGGACCAGGGCAAGGACGTCGACAAGGCCGACGAAGCACTCCCCGAGCTGCTCCATGCGGAGAGCGAGGGCAAGGTGCGCATCGATGGCAAAACCATCGAGTACCGCGCCACCGCCGGCACCCTGGCCATGAAGGACGATGAGGGCGAGGTGATCGCCCATTTCGGTTATACGGCCTACGTGAAGAAGGATGGAGATCGGCGCACGCGCCCAATTCTTTTTGCCTATAACGGGGGGCCGGGCTCCGCGTCCATGTGGTTGCATATGGGCATATTGGGTCCGCAGCGAACCGTAGTGCAGGATCGGGAGTTTTCCACGGAAGGCCCCTTCCTCCGCGTGAATAACGAGTACTCCGTGCTCGATAAGGCCGATCTGGTGATGATTGATCCCGTGGGCACGGGGTTCTCCCGCGCCGTGGGGAAGGGTAAGGGCGAGGACTTTTGGGGCGTCGACCAGGATATCGAATCGGTTTCGAAGTTCATCGCCCGCTATATCTCCGCGGAAGGGCGCTGGCAGTCGCCGAAGTACCTTCTCGGGGAGAGCTACGGCGGCATCCGCTCCGGTGGGGTGGCCTATGAGCTGCTGTCCCGCCACAGCATTGCCTTAAACGGCGTGATTCTCGTGTCGCCCTACATGGACTTCATCGCCGCCAACAACGGCGCCGCGAACGATTTGGCCGACACCAACAGCTTTACGACCTTCGCCGCGACGGCCTGGTATCACGGAAAGGTATCCGATCGTCCCGAGGCGCTGAAGGACTTCTTGGAAGAGGCTGAGCGTTTCGTGAGCGAGGTGTATGCCCCGGTGCTGCGCAAGGGCCAAAGCGCAACGAGCGATGAGCGCGCTGCCGCGCTGGCCGGGCTCGAGCGCTTTACGGGCATCTCCGCGGACTATTGGGATCGTGCCAATCTGCGCATGAATGAGGCGCGCTTCACCAAGGCGCTGCTGCGGGACGATCGCAAGGTGGTGGGACGCATTGATTCCCGATTCCTGGGCGACGCCATCAATCACATTGCGGAGACCTTCCGCTATGACCCCTTCTTTCCCGCCGTGGGTCCGGCATTTATGGCCACCTTCAATGATTACTACCGGGAAGAGCTAGGGGTGAAAACGGATCGCACCTATGTGAGCTCGGCGTCGGTCTACGGCCGCTGGGACCGGCGGCACAAGACCCCGGGCCTCGGCACCGTGCCGGTTCCCAACACGGCCATTGATCTGGCCTGGACCATGACCCAGAACCCGAAGATGCGTTTACTCGTGCAGCAAGGCTACTTTGATCTGGCCACGCCCTATGGCGCGCTCCACTACGTGCTCGATCATCTCGATATACCTCAAGCGCAGCGGAATAACCTCACCGTTGCGTATTACGAGGCGGGGCACATGATGTACCTCCATCCGGAATCGGCGGCAAAGTTCCGCGAGGATCTGGCGGGTTTCATCGATCCCTAGAGCTTTTCCCTTGCTTCAGTGTATGGTCGAAGAAAGAGGGGAGATCGAGCTATGGCCTATATTGAAAATCGCTTGGTACACGACGCCGACAGCCATCTCATGGAGCTGTCGGACTGCCTAAACCCTTACTTTGAGAGAGATTTGCTTCGGCGCTTCCTTGAGCATCCCAATGTTGGGGTGCAGGTGGGAAATCGGCGAGCGGTTGAAGAAGCGCGGAAGCGGCAGGAAGACGCCGCCTTCCGAGCCAGCGCTGGGGAGCAGATCATGCTCCGGAAAAACTACGAGGCGCATGGCGCCTTCCTTCAAGCCGATCGCCCCGCTGCGGTGGATCACATCGGCGTGGCGAGCCAGCTCGTCTTCACTACCTTTTGCCTGGGTAACTTCGGTTTTGACCAGAGCGGGGACAAGGTGCTGTGCTACGGTGCGGCGACGGCCCATAACCGCATGATGACGGATTTCTGCTCCGTCGATCGCCGCCTTTTAGCGACGGCCTACGTACCCCTAGAGGACTTTGAGGAAGCCGAGAGAACTGCTCGAGCCGCTATTGAAATGGGCGCCAAGGCTTTGATGGTGCCGTCCTGGTGTCCGCAAAATCACAGCCCCAGCCATATCGGACTTTTCCCTGTATGGGCCCTGGCCCAGGAGGCGGGGCTTCCCATCGTTTTCCACGTCGGCGGTGAGGAAAAGGTCAATCTGACCTACAAGGTTAACGGGTTGCCTGCGGTCCCAGATTTCCACGGGGGTGACGCCAATTTCACGTCTCTGACCTATCTGCCCATTTCCACTTCCGTTCAGCAAACGCTGGCGGCGCTGATTATCGATGGCGTCTTCGATCGCTTCCCTAACCTTAAGTGGGGTGCGGTGGAGCTGGGGGCGTCCTGGCTGCCGGGCTGGCTTCGGAACCTCGATTCCGCCGCCCACGCCTTTGTGAAAAATGAAGAACGGCTCCAAAAACTCTCCGCCAAACCCTCGGAGATCGCGCGGCGGCAGCTGCGGGTCACGCCCTATCCCCACGAAGACACGGGGTGGATCATCGAGAACGCTGGGGAGGAGATGTGCCTTTTCTCGACGGACTTTCCCCACGTTGAGGGGGGGCGCAATCCCCTCAAGCGCTTCGGGGAGGCGGTGGAGGGCCTTTCCCCGGCGGCGCAGGAGGCTTTCTTCGCGGACAACTTCATCGATCTGATGGGCGAAGGGCTGGAACCTGGGCTTCGTCGCCCGGCGCTGGGCTAGGCGTTGGGCTCATCCTCTGAGAAGCAGGCCCGGAGCGTAGCCAGGGGCAGCTTCGGGGTGCGGTCGAAGTACAGCAGCCCATTGACCTCCTGCTGCACGTCCGTGAGCTGGGTCCAAACGTAGCCCGCGAGGGTTGGGCTTGCGGTGATTTTCTCAAGCGTCCCTTGGATTTGGCGAAGGAGCGCCGCTTCTGTTTCCGGAAAGTCTCCGTAGGCAAAGCGATCTTCGCTGCCGTCGCCAAAGCCGATCCCTCCGCATTCCGTGAGGAGCATGGGGAGGCCCGAAACATTAGCGCCGGGGAGCGCACCCCGCCGTTCCCGCCCTGGGGTGCCGCCCCAGCTGTTCGTCACGGCAGTCTCCGGGTTCTGTCGAAGAGCGTCTAGGCGCGTCTCGAGGGGGCGTTCCTCTTCGTAAAGATGCAAGGTCCAAAGATCCCCCGAGGAGTACTCCCAGCCGTCGTTCCCCACCACGGGCCGGGAAGGGTCGAGCGTCTTCGTCAGGTGATAGAGGCTATCCACCCAGGCCCGCTGCTCAGGACGGCTCCCCTGGTGCCAAACCCCCAGGATTCATTGAAGGGCACCCAGGTGATAATGGAAGGATGGGCTCGATCCCTCCGGATAAGGGTCATCCACTCCTGCGTGAGCGTTTCCACCAGTTCCGTTGAAAAGATCCTCCCCGAAGGCATTTCCGCCCAAACCAGCAGGCCGAGGTGGTCGGCCCAGTAGAGATAGCGAGGGTCTTCAGCTTTCTGATGTTTCCTTACGCAATTGAAGCCGAGGGCGAGGGTGAGCTCCACATCTCGGCGCAGGGCTTCGTCACTAGGTGCGGTATACCACCCGTCCGGGAAATAACCTTGATCAAGAACACCCCGAAGATAGAGCCGCTCCCCGTTAAGGCGCAATCCCGACCCATCCCAGGAAATTTCTCGAAGCCCGAGGTAGCTCTCAATCTTGTCGACGGTTCCCTCGAGGGGATCCTCGAGGGTTGCGGTAAGGTCGTAGAGCGTTGGATTGTCGGGATGCCAGAGCGCCGCGTTCGCGAGAGTGAAGGAAAGGCGGGCTTCGGAACGGTAGTCGATCTCGGCAGCGGCCTGGGCGACCACCGACCCCTCCCGGTGAATCAAGAGGGATAACCTCCCGGTGACCGGTCGGGAAAAGCCCGCCGTGACGACCAAGGTACGGTCCGCGTAGGAAAAGCGGGGGTAAAGCCAGCAGAGGGACGAGGTTGGCACGGGCTCGAGCCAGACCGTTTGCCAAAGGCCGGTGATGGGATCGTAGTCAATGGGCCAGCGTGTCGTCCCCGCCTGCTTGCCCCTCGCTTGACTCCAGGAGGGGGAGTCTTCGATGCGCACGGTCACGCGATTGCTGCCTGGCCTGAGCGCGTGGGAAATCTCGAAGGAAAAGGGTGCGTAGCCCCCCCGGTGTTGTCCGACTTCCTGGCCGTTCAAAAAAACCCGGGTCCAGTGATCGGCGGCGCCGAAGTGGAGCATGACGGGCCCGTCCCAGGGAAGCTCATCGAACTCTCGTTCGTACCAGAGGCAGGAGGCTTGGCTGAGGGCTTCTGCCTGGGAGGCAGGGGCCTGCGGGGTAAAGGGGACCATGATGGTTTGGGCCTCAGGCCCCAAACCCTCTTGGTGCCAGTGGTGCTTGAGACCATCGCCGGCCTC
The DNA here is from genome assembly GCA_038144425.1 of Candidatus Salivita marina. GTDB lineage: Bacteria > Pseudomonadota > Gammaproteobacteria > Pseudomonadales > Azotimanducaceae > Salivita > Salivita marina. Next base: position 856,478 of record JAYQNS010000002.1, read on the forward strand.
ATCGGCACGGATCCGCCACGGTCCGTTCAGGCATTGCCATTGGGCGCGTCGGAGCTGGGGCCGCGGGTATTCCCCGCGCGGAATGGGATTAATCATGCTTAGGCCCTGGCTGGAAAGGCTACAGCCTAGCCTTGGCAGCTAGCTAAAAAAAGCCGCGGACCGAGGGCTCGGTCCGCGGCTCATCGCTCAAGGCGAATGGGCTAGTCCGCAAAGTCTGAGATCGACATGCCTTGATCATAAAGCTTAGAGATCACCAGGAGATCGGTGCCATGCCAGGTCACCACGTCTCGCAGGCTGGTCAGGTATTCAGCCCAAGCCGGCGACGCATTGATTTTTTGCGTCCAGCCTTCCATCTCTTCAACGCTTTTGTAGCCCACGGCAAACATATGGGTGGCGAAGCTGTTGTTAGCGCCACTTCGGTTGCCCACTGCCACGCTGTTGAGATGTACCTGCCCCGGCGCGTTCTTCATGTCCGGGCTTGCCATCAGCTTTTCCTGGGCCTGCAGCACGGCAAGGGGATTGGTGGTGTAGAAACGCGTCACCATCCACACTCGATCATCATCATCCGTGTCTCCCCAGGCCTTGAGCATGGAGCCCATGGATTCCCCGGTGCCTTCTCCGTTAGCACGGAGGCTGGAAAAGAAGCTTGCTCCGTCGCTGCTTGCGGCCACTTCCGCCTCCCACGCGGTGATGGCAGCCATGCTCGGCATGAGCATTACAAAGGCATGGGTGGCTGGACTCGCGCCATTGGCGAGATAGGTGTTGAGGTGAAGCGCGCCCTTGAAGCGCTGTCCAGTCTCGGACTTCATGAAGGCGTCCGTCGCCGCCAGGACCGCGGGGGCGTTCTCCACGTCGACGTCGTAAAACTTATAGGCGTTGGCCGCGTTGGCCTGGCCCACGCAAAGGAGAAGCCCGAGGGCAAGGATAAGTGCTCGCATAATCAATCTCTCTCTAAAAAAGGGGTGGTCGGATTAGTCCGAGCCACCGACGGATTGGAAGTGGGCAGAGGGGCCATTTCTGCAGGTCATGAGGTCGCTATAGAGCGCACGTTGCACGGCGATGCCGCCGCCTTTCAGGAACTTGTCCTTATTGGCCCCAGCCTCGCTGTTCGAACCATCTGCATTCACCTGGATAAAGTCGATGGGCGCGTTCGGAGTTCCCTGAACGGGATACCAGCGATAAATCGCGGTGCTCGACCCGACCTTCTCTAGAAATTCCACCATTTTCCCATCAGCGGCGCTGATCGCTTCCGGAGTGGCGCCGGGTTTTAAGGAGCACGCGCTGAAGTCCACAACGCCGGTACTGCGATTGATATCGCGCACGGCGATGGAAGCCATTTGGCTATGGGATTGGCAGGGGGCGACCTGGTCAAAGGCCTTCTGTAGGGCGGAGCCCTTAGCCATCCATTCGTCAGCCGTGGTGCCCTGGGCGGCAAAGTTAGGGGACACGCCCACCCAGTACACGTCGGCGTCGTTATCCGCGTTGAAATAGAAAGGGGTTAGGACAAATCCTTCGTAGGGCTCGCTAAAGCCATCGTCCGCAAAGCGGTCCCATTTCTTTGCGACGGCAAGAAAATCATCGAGATCCTTACCCTTCGCAAAATTGCAGGCATAGGTTTCAAGGGCTTGAACCTGGGGAAGGTGGTGATCTGCAAGGGCACCCTGTGCGGCAAGAAGCAGCGCTCCCGCAGTGGCAAATACGCGTTTCATCATAGCTGTTCACTCCCATTGGTGGAGCGAACAGCAAAGCGTTGGGGTTCCGGTTTCCGGAAGAAGGGCTCACCGGCTGGGGGACCAGCGGTGCCTTGTGTTACGAGCGCTTTAGCTTTTAGGAAGCTTGGCTCCCAATTCGTCCCGTCCCTTAGAGGGGCTGCATTTTTCCTAGCCGCTTTACGCTCGCCTTCACCCCGGCCCATCCCCCGTCAAGGATGGGCTCAAGCAGTGTCGCAATTCCCGTATCTTCTCGAAAGGCGAGGTAGGCCTCGTATTCCTGGAGGGAATCCCAGTCCTCCAAGAGGGTGAACGTCTGCGTGCGCTCCTCGTAGTAAACGGCTATGGAGCGGCAGCCCCGAAAGCTACGAGCAACTGGGAGTGCGTCTTCGAAGACCTCGGCCATGCGCCGCGCCATACCGAGCTTGCAGCGAAAATCTGCGATGACGAGATATTTCATTCGCGCATACTCCCTAAGGACGCCAATGCTCAAAAAGAGCTTAGCGATGGGAGAGGGCGGCGGCCTAGGGTTGCGCAGGGCGCCGTCCGCTTGACGAGATCAGCGGTTGGCTGGGAAAGGCCCCCTTACGCTTTTTGGCAGGCGCGCTTCACGGTACGGCCGCCCCCGTGCGCCGGGCCTCTGCTCGATGGTCGAGGCTCCAGGGCCCCCCGCCGAGGCCCGAATAGCCCAAAAGACCTGCCATGATCGCCATGTTTTTGACAAAGTTCTGCGTTTCGTGGGCGGTTTGGAGCTCCCCCGGGGGCAGGGCCCAGAAGTTGTGAATCACCAAGGAGATCATCAGGGTGAGCCCAGCCAGCACGAAAGCGATGAGCCGGGTGCGGTATCCCAGGGCCAGGGCAAGGCCGCCACCGATCTGCAGCACAATGGTAAGCACGAGGAGGGGGCCAACGAGCACCATGCCCTTCTCCGTCATGAGGGTCGCTGTGCCGTCCCACCCTGGAATCTTGCTCAGGCCAGGAAGAATGAAGTAGAGCCCAAGCATGGCGCGGCCGGTGGTTGCCGTTAGGGGATGGAAGACCTGGGGCATGGGGTAGATCCTAGAGAGGGCATTGAGGGTAAGAGAAGACGCTACGTTGAGGTATCGGCGCTGGCAAGGGCGCCGCTGCTGCCCCGACGGGCTACACTGGGGGCTCTGGGGGAGGGAACGGCACCATGATTCGAAATCAACAAGCGCTCGATCAGTTGCTCGACGCAACGCGCCACTTTGTGCGAACCGTGGCGATTCCGAACGAGGACCGGGTGGAGGCGGAGGATGCGGTGCCCGAGGAGGCCGTTGCCGCCATGCGCACGCTTGGGACCTTTGGCTGGAGTATCCCCGAGGCCTATGGCGGCAGCGGACTGACGAGCGAGGAGCTGGCGCTAGCCTTTATCGAATTGACCCAGTGTTCCGTGGCCTATCGGGTGGTGGGGGCGCAGAATGCAGGCATTGGCTCGGAATGTTTGGTACGCGATGGCACGGAGGCGCAGAAGGCGCGCTATCTGCCACGGCTGGCGTCCGGCGAACTGATCGGCTGCCTAGCCCTTACGGAACCGGACGCGGGCTCCGATGCCACGGCCTTGAAAACCCGGGCCGTGGCCACGGGGGATGGGCACTACATACTGAACGGCCATAAGCATTACATCACCCTGGCACCTATGGCCGATCTCTTTACCGTGCTGGCCCGCACGGACGACCGGGACCGGGGGGCAGCGGCATTACGGCCTTTCTGATTGAGCGGGGCCACCCCGGGCTGACCACCAGCGGCTCCACCCCCAAGATGGGGCAGGAGGGGGCGCCCATCGGTGAGGTGTTCCTGAAGGACTGTAAGGTCTCGGAAGAGGCCATCATCGGAGGCGTCCCCGGCCAGGGCTTTCGCACCGTAATGAAAGCGCTCAATAAGCAGCGCATTAATCTTTCCGCCCTATCTACGGGCCCGGCCATTCGCCTGCTGGACGAAGGAATTCGCTACGCCCGAGAGCGGCAGCAAGGCGGTAAGCCCATCGGCGACTATCAGCTGGTTCAGGCCATGCTGGCGGAGTGCAAGGTGGACATCGAAAGCGCCCGGGCGCTCATCCTCGAAACGGCCCGGAAGCGAGATCGGGGGGAGGACGTCACCATGGACGTGTCCCTGTGCAAATACCTCTCGACGGAAATGTGCTTCCGCGTCGCTGATCGCGTGGTCCAAATCTTCGGCGGCCGGGGCTACACCAAGTATCGGGGTATCGAGCGCTTCTTCCGCGACGTACGAGCCGCCCGCATCTACGAGGGCACGAGCCAGATTCATCTCCTCAACATCGGGAAGCGGCTTCTTGCCTGACCCGTCCGTTCGTAGAAGGTGAGGGAGCGACCCCATGACTTGCATTGATCACATCATCATTGCCGTGGCGGATCTCGAAAGCGCTACGGAAAACTACGCGTGTCTCCTCGGCAGGGCGCCAAGTTGGCAGGGCAGGCATCCCAGCTACGGGACAGCTAACAGTCTATTTTTGCTCAATAACACCTATCTTGAGTTGCTTGCGGTCGACGGCGAGGGGGCTGGAGCTCTGCAGGTTCAACGGGCCCTAGGGGATCGGGAAGGCGCGCTGGCAGGATTAGTATTCGGGGTGGAGGATACGGGGGCTTTTCTCGAGCAGGCTAGGGCAGCGGGGCTTCCTGTTGCCGATCCGGCCCCGGGAGAAGGCATTGATGAGCGCACCGGCCGCCGCCGGAGTTGGCAAAGCCTTTTCTGGCCCGCGAGCAGCGCGAGGGGCATTTTTTCCTTTGCTATTCAGCATGATGAGGAGGCCGGCTCGAGTTCGGGGCGCCCCGGGGGACTCATCCTATTACCGCCGTTGATCATGTGGTGGTGCAGACCCAGGATGGGATGGCCGCCAAGCGGTTTTATGGAGATCAAGTCGGTCTTCGTCTCGCCCTTGAGAGGGAAGCGCCCGATTGGGGTGGGTCCTTTCTGTTCTTTCGGGGCGGAGCACTGACCGTCGAGGTTATCGCGTCTCCCAAGTCGTCGGAGACGGATCGGTTATGGGGCATCGCTTTACAGACCCAAGATCTTGAGGGCACCTGCGCTCGGCTCAGGGAGGCCGGCGTGAGTGTTTCGGAAATTCGAGAAGGCCGAAAGCCGGGCACCCGGGTGGCTACGGTGAAGTCCCACTGCCTCGAAGTACCCACTTTGCTCATTCAGCCGCCTCCCCTTGGCGCTGCGTCACCGGCGGTTTAGGCTCGGGGCTTGGAACGCGGTCCTCCGGGGAGAAAGGACCATGGCAAAGCTTCTGCTCACGCCCCTATCACCGGTGCTGGGAGCCGAGGTGCGTGGCGTCAACCTGGCTGAGGGCGTCGACGAGGCCGTCTACGAGGAGATTCATCGGGCCTGGCTCCGCTATGGGGTGCTCTTCTTTAAGGAGCAGCCGGCGCCCATGAGTGAGTCGGTACAAACGTCCTTTGCCCGCCGCTTTGGCGAGCTTCACGTCCATCCCGCAGCCCCAGGAACGGGGGAGCTGAACGCGGTTTTTGTCATTCACTGCCATCGCGATTCTAAGGTGGCCAATGGCAATGGCTGGCACAGCGACGTGTCCTGCGAGCCCACCCCCCCCATGGCCACCATGCTGCAGCTTCGTAAGCTCCCCTCGTCCGGGGGCGACACGCTGTTCGCTTCCATGGAAGCGGCCTACGCCGTGCTTTCTAAGGAGGAGCGAAGCTTTCTCCAGGGGCTCAGCGCCTTGCATAGTTCGGAGCACATTTATCGTGGACGCTACGCGGATCGCGGCGTGGATGACGCGGAAAAGAGTTACCCCAAAGCGGTCCATCCCGTGGTGCGGCCCCATCCAGAGACCGGGCGCCCTTCTCTTTATATCAACCGCGCCTTCACCACAGCCCTGTTGGATATGGAACGCTCGGAGGGGGATCGCCTGTTAGGCCGGTTGCTCCGCCACGTGGAGCGCCCAGAGTTTCAAATTCGCTTTCGCTGGGAGCGATATGACACTGCGCTTTGGGACAACCGCTGTCTTCAGCACTACGCGCTCTGGGACTACTGGCCCGAGGAGCGCTTAGGGCATCGAGTCACGGTGGCAGGGGAGGTGCCCTTCTTTGATTCCCTTGCCCCGGAGCCGCCGGCGAGTCCTATTCGCCTGGCCACTCCGCGCCTCAGGCCCGCCTAGGCAGGGTCGATCCAGGGGGGTGTCGGCAGCCCCTTACTGGAGAGGAACTCGGTGTTGAAGAGCCTCGAGGCGTAGCGTGTGCCGAGATCGCAAAGCATGGTAACGATCGTGTGCCCCGGGCCGAGGTCCTCGGCGATGCGCACCGCGCCGGCGAGGTTGAGCGCCGCGGATCCTCCTAGAGAAAGGCCTTCGCTCTTGACGAGATCGAAAAGAATCGCGAGGGCTTCGTCATCTTCTATGCGATAGGCGTAGTCGACCTCAAGCCCCTTTAGGTTTCCCGTGATTCGACCTACCCCAATCCCTTCCGTGATGGAGCTGCCTTCGCTCGCTAGCGTGCCCGTCGTGTAGTAGCTGTAGAGCGAGGCTCCCGCGGGATCGGCCACGCCGATTTTTATCGCGGGGTTAAGCCCTCGGAGCCCGGCTGCGGTACCTGCCAGCGTGCCCCCCGTGCCCGCTGCGCAAATAAAGGCGTCAATCTTTCCCTGGGTTTGGTCCCAAAGTTCCGGGGCCGTCGTACGCTCGTGGGCCCGACGATTGGCCAAATTATCATACTGGTTGGCCCAGATTGCGCCCGCCGTGCGCTCTTCCCCTAGGCGCTCGGCGAGGCTTCGGGAGTAATGCACGAAGTGGTTCGGGCTGGAAAAGGGCGCCGCATCGACCTCGATGAGCGTTGCCCCGAAGGCCCGCACCGTGTCCTTCTTTTCCTGGGATTGGGTCCGGGGCATCACAATGATGACTTCGTAGCCCAGGGCACCGCCGACCAAGGCGAGGCCAATGCCCGTATTTCCTGCCGTGCCCTCGACGATGGTGCCGCCGGGGCGAAGGCTGCCGTCGGCCTCCGCCTCTCGAATGATGTTCAGCGCCGCCCGATCCTTCACCGAGCCCCCGGGGTTCAGGAACTCGGCCTTGCCCAGGATTTCGCATCCCGTCGCTTCCGAGAGGCCGTTTAGGCGAAGCAGGGGTGTGTTGCCTATCAGATCGAGAATGCTGCGATGAGCCATGAGCGACGTGTCCTTTCCCAGAGTCGGCTTACCTTACCGTAACCACCTGGGGTCGGTGGATCCCACACTCCGTTTTGCCTTGCCCCGCCCAGCGCCCGGAGCGTGGCCCGGCGGCCCCCGCGGGGGCCGTGCAGGGGGCACAGCCTAGGGAGCGGTATCCCTGGGCCCAAAGCGGGTGGCGGGGCAGCTTAAAGCGCTCGAAGTAGGCTTCGACCTCCGCTTCGCTCCAGGCAGCGAGGGGGTTTAAGCGAAGCTGGTTCCCCTGCTGCTCCAGGATGGGAAGGCGGGCCCGGTCATCTCCGTGCACGCGCTTACGGCCGGTGATGAGCACCGAAAAGGCCTCCGCTTCTGGGGCGAGCGGCTCCACCTTCCGCAGGGTGCAGCAGGCGTTGCAGGCTCGGGTCCAGAGATCCCCCTGGGGGTCTACGGCGGCGAGGGCCGCCGGCGCGGGCTTGATGACGCGAACGTTGCCGAGGCCCAGGCGCTGCACGAGCGTCCTCTGGTAGGCCAGCGTTTCCGGGAAGAGCTTCCCCGTATCGAGGAACAGGACCGGGGTAAAGCGATCCACCTGAGCGGCAAGGTGCAGCGTGACCGCGGCTTCGGCGCCGAAGGAGGAGAGCACGGCAATGGCCCCGGGCCAGCGCCGGTGGAGGCTCTCTTCGAACAGCGCTTCGGTGGATAGCGCCGCGAAGTGGTCGTCGAGGGCCTCGACCGAGTCGCCTAGCGGCGCCACCGCTGACGGCGAGGCCTCCGCAGCGATGCGTTGGAGCCTCCGCTTGAAGCGCTGTGCTGCCCGCTCCCAGGCGGGGAGGGTGCGGTCCTCGCTGACGAGGACGTCATCGAAGCCCACGTCCCGGAGATGGGTGGCCTGATCGGGAAGCAGATTACCGCTGGCGCGAAGCCATCCTCGGTAGCCCAGGCGATCCCGAAGCTCCCGAGCCAGGGTAAAGCCCCGGCCGTCCTTGAAGCTTGGGAAGGCAATCTCCAGGGCCGGGGCCCCCAGCGTTTCCGGCCCGAGGGCCGACCACAGCGTGTCTCCGGGTACCTGGGGCAGGGTGGGCAGCTCCGGCGCAGCCGCGCCTTCCGGTCTAAGCAGCAACGCGGTCATAGAGGGCCTCCTTAAAGGGGTCGTGGCCAAGGCGCTGAAGCGCGCGGGCGAAGGGTTCTCCGGGCTTGCGGAGCTTGAGATAGGCCTGGAGCACGCGTAGCACGGCCGGGGGGACAGCATCCGCCGAGAGGCTCGGCCCGGTGATCTTCCCCACCGCGGCCTCTTCTCCGGCGCGGCCCCCCAGGGTGATTTGGTAGAACTCTTCCCCGCGCTTATCCACGCCGAGAATCCCAAGATCGGCGATGTGGTGGTGGCCGCAGGCGTTGATGCACCCCGAGAGCTTGATGCGTAGCGTGCCCGCAACCTCGCTGAGCCCCGCCTTCTCGATGGCCTCGGAAAGGGCCTGGGCCAGGGGGATGGCTCGGGCGTTGGCGAGATTGCAGTAATCCAGGCCCGGGCACGCCACGATGTCCGTCGCCAGGTTGTGATTGGCCGTGGCCAGCCCAAGGGCGCGAAGCCCTTCCCAGAGGGCAAGAAGATCCCCGTTGCGCACGTGGGGCAGGATCAGATTCTGCTCCGGGCTCACCCGAAGCTCTCCGAAGCCGTAGCGATCCACCAGGTCGGCGAGGCCCGCCATTTGCGCCGCGGTGGCATCGCCGGGGGTCCCGCCGATGGGCTTCAGGGACACCACCACGCTTGCGAGGCCAGGGCGCTGGTGAGCCCGGCGATTCACCTTAAGCCACTGTACAAAGGCCGGCGGCCCGAGGTAGGGGACGGGGGCGTCCGCCGCCGCAGGGGACGGGGGGAAGAAACTTTTCACTCGCTCCCGCTCCCCTTCGGGAAGGTGGAGGGTGTCCTTGGGCAGGCTCGCCCAGCAGGCCTCCACCTCCTCCCGAAAGGCCTCAAGGCCCAGGCTATCGACGAGAATCTTGATCCGCGCTTTGTAGAGATTGTCCCGTCGTCCGTGCGTGTTGTAGACCCGAAGCACGGCGGTCAGGTAGCTGAGCAGATGCTCCGGGGCCAGGAACGCCCGAAGCCGTCGTCCAACCCGGGGCGTGCGCCCCTGGCCGCCGCCGACCCAGACCTCAAAGCCGCCGGCGCCCTCCGGACCCCGCACCCACTGCAGGCCAATATCGTGGAAGCGCAGCGCCGTTCGATCTTCCCGTGCGCCGTTGACGGCGATCTTGAATTTCCGCGGAAGGAAGGAAAACTCCGGGTGGAAGGTCGACCATTGGCGCAGCAGTTCGGCCCAGGGTCGGCTGTCCTCGAGCTCATCCGCCGCGGCCCCGGCGAAGGGATCGGCGGTGACGTTCCGAATGCAGTTACCGGAAGTTTGGATCGCGTGGAGGCCGACCTTGGCGAGCTCGCGAAGAATTTCAGGCACCTCGGTCAGGGCAATCCAGTTGTACTGGAGGTTCTGCCGGGTGGTGAAGTGGCCGTAGCCTCGGTCGAAGCGCTCGGCGATGTGGGCCAGGGCCCGGAGCTGCGCGGTGTTTAAGGTTCCGTAGGGAATGGCGACGCGCAGCATGTAGGCATGAAGCTGAAGGTAAAGCCCGTTCATGAGCCGCAGGGGCTTGAAGGCATCTTCGGAAAGCTCGCCGGCTAGGCGCCGGTCGATCTGATCCTCGAACTCCTCGATGCGCTCAAGCACCAGGGCCGTTTCGTCCTCTCGATAGCGGTACATCAGCGTTGCCCTGCCGTCAAAAGCTGCGTGGTGCCGGCGCTCGGCCCTCGATGGCGAAGGCGCTCCCGGCGCCACTTCTGGCCGCCAAGGCCTCGGTCGGAAAGGGGAATGAGGTAGGGGCCCAGGGCATCGCCGGGGGCTCGCTCTAGCGCGTCGAGGTGGGCTTCGGCGATGTCGTCAGGGAGCGCCGTGGCTGCCTCCGGATCGGCGGTCCAGCCCTCGGGGCTGGCCTGGTAGTAGATCACCCGGCCCGTTTTAAGGTGATTTGCCGTGATGAGTTTCATGCGCGCTGGGCCTCCCGTTGGATCGCTTGCGCGGGCGCCGGTGCATAGGCGGCGCCTTGGGTGACGGCTTCTCCAAGAAAGATGATCGCGGGCCCGGTCACGGCTTCTGAGTCCACGGTCGATGCTAGCGAGGCCAGGGTGCAGTAGATCGTCCGCTCCTGGTCCCGGGAGGCGTGCTCCACCAGGGCGACGGGGGTGGCCCCGTCCCGTCCCAGGGCAAGGAGCTGCGACTGTATGCGCGGCGCCGCATCCACGCTCATGTACAGGGCGCCCGTGCCTTCAACCAGGGCTCGAAGCTCCGGGGTGGGGCCGCCACGGCGGCCGACGCCAGAGGCCAGGGTCACGGAGGATGCCAGCCCCCGATGGGTCAGGGGGATTTGGCTGGAGGCCGCCGCGGCAAGGGCGGCGGAGATGCCCGGCGTGACCTCAACCCGGACGCCCGCCGCACGCAGCGCCGCGACCTCTTCGCCGCCTCGGCCAAAAATAAAGGGATCTCCGCCCTTCAGGCGGACCACGCGCTGGCCCTTTTGAGCCTCTTCAACCAGCAAAGCCTCGATGGCCTCTTGGGGGACGGGATGATGATTCCGCTGCTTACCGACGTCGATGCGCCGCGCATCGCGCCGGGCCAGGTCAAGGACCTCGGGGCTGACGAGGCGGTCGTGAACAATGACGTCCGCTTCTCGGAGAAGGCGCGCCGCTCGAAGGGTGAGGAGCTCTGGATCACCGGGGCCGGCGCCGATCAGATGGACCACGCCTTCTCGGGGCGCTTCCGGACGATTGAGCGTATCGAGAAAGGCACGACGGGCCCCTTCTTGGTCCCCAGCGAGAGCCAGATCTCGCGCAGGCCCCCGAAGGACCCGCTCCCAGAAGGCGCGGCGAGCCTCGAAGTCCCCAAGGACGCGCTTAACCGTGCTCCGCATTTCCCGGGCAAGGGCGGCCAGGCGGCCGATACGCGGGGGCAGGAGGCGCTCGATGGCCGCGCGAAGATCCACGGAGAGCACCGGGGCGGCCCCTCCGGTGGCAATGGCGACCACCACCTCGTCTCGGTCTACAAGGGCCGGAGTTTGAAAATCGGAGCCGGCGGGTTCGTCTACCAGATTAACAAGGGCGCCGGCGTTCCGGGCCCAGCGAGCCTGCTGGCGACGAGCGGTCGGGTCTGCTTCGGCAATGAATACGAGAGCGGCGCCCTCGAAGTCCCTTGCCTCGGGGGCGTGGGGAGGGCTCTCCACCCGCCCGGCGAACCCCGGCGGGGATGCCCCGTCTCCGGCGAGCCATTTCAACCGGGCGGGGCTCGTGAGGAAGAGGCGAAGTTTCGCTTCGGCCATGGGACCAGCGCCGGTCACCACGACGGTTTTACCCCCTAGGGGGAGGGCGGCGGGGAAGGTCTGCATGGGCGCGATCCTGGGTTGTCGATAAGAACGCGCTAATTTTTCTTCTTGAAAGCCCCGGTACAACCGATGATTATTGGCTAAACACATTAGAAAAACTATTTAATATGCCCGCGAATCATCGCCTTCCCCCGCTAAACGCCCTGCGCGCCTTCGAAGCCGTGGTGCGCCTCGGCTCCATGGCCCAGGCCGCGGAGGCCCTCGCCGTCACCCCGGGGGCGGTCAGTCAGCAGGTGCGCTTGCTGGAGAGCGTGGTTGGGGTTTCCCTCTTTCGCCGGGAGGGGCGGACGCTGGTGCCCACGGACGCAGGGCTGGCGGCGGCGGCCCTGGCGGGGGAGGCTTTTGATCAGCTGGCTCGGGCCGTGGCGCTCATGCGCCAGCCCGCGAAGCGCGATCGCTTAACGGTGAGCGTGGCCCCGTCCTTCGCTGGCAAATGGTTGGCGCCCCGGCTCTTTCGCTTCCAGGAGACCCACCCGGAGCTCGAGGTGTGGGTGTCCGCGGACAGCGCGAAGGTGGATCTCGGTCGAGGCGCGGCCGATTTGGCCATTCGCTACGGGCCTGGCGAAGGGCCCCGGGGGGAGCAGACCCTCCTGCTTCAGGAAGAGGTGCTTCCCGTCTGCAGCCCAGACCTCCTCGCCCGATCGCCCATCCCAAGCCCGGAGGCGCTGGCGGGGCAGACCCTGCTTCACGATGCGTCTCCCGAAAGCGAAGTGGACGGCGCGGATTGGGCGACGTGGCTTCGGGGTCGCAAGCTTAGAGGTATTTCCGTGCGGGGTGGGCCTCGCTTTAACCAGTCAGCCTTGGTGATCGATGCCGCCGTGGCGGGCCGAGGGGTGGCGCTGGCGAAGCGCACCCTCGCGCAAAACGACCTGAGGGCCGGTCGCCTTGTAAGCCTCTTTGCCGATGGCGCCGCGCCAGTGAAGTCTGCCTACTACGTGCTTCAGGCCCCGGAGCGGGAGCTCGGTGGGGCTAGCGATCAGTTTTTGGCTTGGCTGTTGGGGGAAGCCCGGAGTGACGCCGACGCTTTCGATGAGCTTTAGGGGTTAGCCCGGGCGAGAGCGGTGAGAAGCTGACCCATCTCCCGGGCGGGCTCGGCGCAGCCCGCTTCCCCGACCACCTTGGCCGGAACCCCCGCCACCGTTTTGCAGGGGGGAATGTCACTTAACACCACGGAGCCCGCGGCAATGCGGCAGCAGTGGCCGATGGTGATGTTACCAAGGACCTTGGTCCCAGCGCCGATCATCACGCCGTCGCCGATTTTCGGATGGCGGTCACCGCCAGCCTTTCCCGTACCGCCAAGGGTGACGTCGTGGAGCAGGGATACGTTGTCCCCCACCACGGCGGTCTCGCCGATCACCAGCGCATGGGCGTGGTCAATGAGGAGGCCCCGCCCCAGCTGCGCCGCCGGATGCAGGTCGAGGCCAAAGATCTCGCTCACCCGCATCTGAATGAAATAGGCCAGATCAAAGCGTTCCCGAAGCCAAAGCCAATGGGCCAGGCGGTGCGCTTGAAGCGCCTGGTAGCCCTTGAAGTAGAGGAGGGGCTGCATAAAGCGGTGGCAAGCGGGGTCCCGTTCCACCACCGCGGCGAGGTCCGCTTGGGCAATCTCCAAAAGTTCCGGCGTTTCCCCATAGGCCTCCTCCGCGATTTCCCGAAGGAGCACGGCGGGCATTTCGTTGGAAAACAGCTTGGCGGAGAAGCGATAGCTCAGGGCCTTTGCGAGAGAGCGATGATGCAGCACGCAGGCGTGGATGAAGCCGCCCATGAGGGGCTCACGGCGGACGGCGTCCTCCGCTTCCTCGGTGATTCGGGCCCAGAGGGGGTCCGGGGAAAAGGCGGTGGCTTGGATTGCGCCCATGATTGTGCTCCTTAGCCGTGCGTGCATAGCACCACAGGCGCCAATACGCCGTCAAAGGCGTAAGCTTTACTCGCGATCAACGGACCGTGAAAGATGCCATGGGTGACCGAGACGAAATCGAAGGGCTAATGCTTGCGTACTGTAGGGCGATAGACAGCGGCGACTGGGAAGCTTTTCGGGCGCTCATGGGCCGAGCGCTGTGGCTGGTCGAAGGACAGGCGCCCCCTCCAGCTTCTGCGAACAATGTCATTGTTTATGAGGATGGAACGCCGAGGACGAAGCACGTGATCACCAATATCGCGATCCTCGTGGATCCGGAAGGTGATCGCGCCGAGGGGCATTCCTACGTCACCGTTTATCAGCAGATCTCTGGGGATCAGCTCAGAACCATTTTTTCGGGAGAATATTGCGATCGCTTCGCTAGGGCAGAGGGGCGCTGGTATTTCACCGAGCGGGATATTCGCCGCCCCCTCTATGGCGATCTCTCGAAGCACCTGAAGGACCCTCAAAGGACCTTTCCCCGGGCCCCCCTCTCCTAGGAGGCCCGGGGGATTTTCCCCGTGCTCTAAAATCAGTTCCAGGGGCGAGCGGGGGAAATATGTGAGTGCGCAATGCCCCAGGAGCCCTTTTCCTTGACGAGCACAAGGGAGATCCATAGGGGAGGCTGGGTAACGATGGGCCCGTCGGCAGGCATGACCTGCGTGCGTCGGAGATAGCTCGCCACCGCGGTATTTCCATAGACCCGGATGATGGGGGACTCCATCTGTACGTGGTAGGCGTCCCCTTGCCCATCAGTTTGCTTTTCTCGATGGTCCCGTTGAGCCTCCTGCCAGGCCATGAAGTCCGGTCCGTGGGCCCAACGGCTCACCGCAATCCAGACCCGATCATCGCGAATGTAGCGGCTCTGGGCATCGAGATCGCCCTCGAGAGCACTGTAGTCCTCTAGGAAGGCGAGGACCTCTTCCTCCGAAGCAGCCGCAGTGAGGGGAAGGGCAAGCAGTCCTAAAAGGCTAAGCGTCGCTAAATTAAGGGTTTTCATGGTTCCAGTCTCCTTCTGGTTTTTGGAGACGGTAAGCATGAAGGGGCTTCTGGCCAAAGCCCCAGGCCCCTGGGGCTGAGGCAAGGGGATCAATGGTCGCTTCTGTCAGTTGAGCTGACGGTATAGGAAAGCAGAAGGCTGACCCTTGGGGCAGACAGCAGAGGTTCATGGAGCGCTGGCAAACTAGGCGGCTCACAAGCTGAGGGGACTCTTGGTGGATCGGCCAACGCGCACGAACGAAAAAGCACTCGCAATTAATCTCGATATGGGCCGCTACGGCAGCTTCGCGGAAATCGGCGCGGGGCAGGAGGTAGCGCGTTGGTTCTATCGCGTCGGCGGCGCCGCGGGCACCATCGCCAAGAGCGTCTCGGCCTACGACAAAACGGTGAGTGATGCCATCTACGGCCCCACGCGTCGTTACGTGGTGCGTGAGCGTTTGGAAGAGATGCTCCGCTACGAGCAAAGCCTCACCTTGGAGCGGCTATTCCCTCAGCGCGGGGATTCCACCGCCTTCTTTACCTTCGCCAATACCGTGCAGGCGCGCTCCTATGAGGGCAATAACGAATGCCATGGATGGATCGGCGTGAAGTTTCAGTCCCATCCCCGGGACGAAGACAGTCAGATCATCCTTCACGTGCGCATGCTCGACAGTGAAAATCAGGCTCAGCAGGAAGCCCTCGGCATCATTGGGGTGAATCTGCTCTATGGGGCCTTCTTCCTCTACCACCGGCCCGACGAGCTCGTGGAATCGCTCCTCGATGAGCTCAGCATCGAGCGCATCGAAATCGACATGATCGAGTTCTCGGGCATCGAGTTTCGGCACGTCGATAACCGCATCATGAGCCTTCGCCTGGTGCAGCTGGGGCTGACCCCGGCGGCCATGTTCTCCGCCTCCGGGAAGGTGCTTCAGCCCTCGGAAGTCCTACGTAAGCGGCCCGTGCTGCTCGAGCGGGGGCGCTTTTCCCCGGTGACTCGGGTCAATCTGGACATGATCGACAAGGCCCGGGCCCAGTTCGCGGAAGACGGGGGCGCCGCCGTGCAGGCTGAGGACATTGTCTCGGTAATGGAAATCACCATGAGCAACCTCCGCGCGGACCAGGGGGAGGTGGATCTCACGGACTTTATAGGACGCGCCGAGGTGCTCGGCGTCACGGACCACATCGTGATGATCTCCGACTACTTCGAGTATTACCGGCTTGCGGCCTATCTGCGGCGCTACACCGATCGGCGCTGCGCCATCGTCATGGGCGCCGGCGCGCTTCGGCAGATCTTCGATGAGCGGTATTACGCGCGCCTCGAGGGCGGCATCCTCGAGGCCCTCGGGCGTCTCTTTAAGAACGACCTCCACATCTTCGTCTATCCCCAGAAGGATCCGGAAACGGGTGCGCTGTGGACCGTGGATACGCTGGAGGTGCCCAGGGACGTGCGCCACCTCTACGGCTATCTTGTGGAGCGAGGCTTCCTCATCCCCGTGGAGGACTACGACAAGAGCGTGCTCGACATCCAGGCTCCGGAGGTTCTGGAGAAACTCCAGAGCGGTGATGAAGCCTGGGAGACGATGGTCGACGAGCGCGTCGCCGAGGTGATCAAGGCCCGCAAGCTCTTCGGCTACGGCGCGCGCTAGCCATCAGGTGAGGGCAAGAGCGCCGCAAAGCGCTGTGATGCCCATGAGGTAGATTCCGGGAAGGCGAAGCAAGGCCTTATGGCCTCTTAAGCTCAGGCCTAGGAAGAGCGCGGCCCCAAGGGCATTCGCTGCAATCAGGGGCCAGGCGGCGCTGGCGGACGCAAGGTCGAAAGCCACAGCGAGAAAGGTTGCGCCGCTCACCGTCAAGTAAATCGTGAAGATGTGCCAGCTAACGGCGCTAAGGGACTTCCCGAGGGGTTCAAGCGTGCTCGCGTTGATATTCCCGAGATAAATACGCGCGCCAGGCCCTCCGTGGAAGAAGGCTCCGAAGAGGGAGAGGGCCGAAGCACCAACCATAAGCCAATGATCCATAGGTATCTTTCCTCGATATTTTTCTCGCGATGGTTTACACCATGGCGAAGGAAGCGCGGGAAAACAATGAGCGGAACTCCGCTGAGGGGAGGGAGGATAGGGGCATGAAGGGTCTTAGCTATCGCTGTGGAGAAGCGAAAACACCGCTGCTCTACGAAACCATTGGAGAACACTTCGATCGCATGGCAGAGGCGCATCGCGATCGGGAGGCGCTTGTCGTCGCCCACCAGGGGGTTCGGTGGACCTACGGCGCTTACCACGCGCAGGTGGAGGCCCTGGCTACGGGGCTCTTAGCCCTGGGCCTCGGGCCTGGGGACCGCATCGGCATCTGGGCGCCGAATTGCGCTGAGTGGTGCCTGACCCAGCTGGCCACGGCGAAGATCGGCGCCATCATGGTGTGCATCAACCCGGCCTATCGGGTCCATGAACTTGAGTACGCCCTCACCAAGGTCGGCTGTAAGGCCATCATTGCCGCCGAGCGCTTCAAGACCAGCGACTACCTCGGCATGTTGGAAACGCTGGCGCCGGAGCTGGCGCACTGCGCCCCCGGATCCCTCAAGAGCGCAAAGCTTCCCGAGCTTGAAATCGCCATTCGCCTCGGCGAGGGCGCGACGCCGGGCATGTTGAACTTCCCCGCGGTCTGCGCCTTGGGTGGGGAAGGGGAGCGCGCCAGGCTCGCCGCCCTCGCGCCGACGCTGAGCCCCGATGATCCCATCAATATTCAGTTCACCAGCGGCACCACGGGTAATCCCAAGGGCGCGACCCTCACCCACTTTAATATTTTGAACAACGGCGCCCAGGTAGGGGCTGGGCAGAACCTGACGGCGGAGGACCGGGTCTGCATTCCCGTGCCCCTTTATCACTGCTTTGGCATGGTCATGGGCATGCTTGGGGTGCTCACCCATGGTGCCACCGCGGTACTGCCGAACGACGCCTTTGAGGCGGAGACCGTCCTTCGGGTGGTAGAAAACGAGCGCTGCACGTCGCTTTACGGCGTGCCGACCATGTTTGTGGGCATGCTCGAGGCGCCCAAGTTTTCTACCTTTGATATGAGTTCCCTGCGCACGGGGATCATGGCCGGCGCGCTGTGCCCGGTGGAGGTCATGAAGCGGGCGAACCACGACATGCACATGGGAGAAGTCATCATCTGCTATGGGCAGACGGAGACGAGCCCGGTGAATCACATGACGGCGATTGATGCGCCCTTTGAAAAGCGGGTCTCCACCGTCGGCCAATGCGGTCCTCATCAAGAGGTGAAGATCATTGATGAAGACGGCCGGGTGGTTCCCCTTGGCGCGAAGGGGGAGCTGTGCTGCCGGGGCTACTCGGTCATGCGGGGTTACTGGGGCGATGATGAACGCACCGGGGAAACCATCGATGAGGCGGGGTGGCTCCACAGCGGCGATCTCGCGGTCATGGATGAGGAAGGCTACGTGCAGATCGTCGGCCGCCTGAAGGACATGATCATTCGCGGCGGTGAGAACATTTATCCCAAGGAAGTGGAGGAGTTCCTCTACACCCATCCGGCTATCCAGGAGGCGCAAGTCTTTGGCGTGCCCGACCCCAAGTTTGGGGAGCAGGTGGCGGTGTGGATCCAGCTTCGGGAGGGGACGACGCTGACCGAAGAAGAGGTGCGCAGCTTCTGTGCCGAGCGCATTGCCCATTTTAAGGTGCCGAAATACATCGCCTTCGTGGACACCTTCCCCATGACCGTCACGGGGAAGATTCAGAAGTTTGTGATGCGCGACGCGCTTGTGGCCGAGCTCGGCCTAAGCGCCTAGGGTGGCGCCTTCGGTCTTCTGGTCCCCCGCAAGGCGCGAGTGGGTCATCACCCGGGGCTCGGTATAATCCCAGGGCTGGGCCCGATGGAGAAGACGCCGGTTGTCCCAAAGCACCAGGTCCCCGGCGGTCCATCGGTGCTCCACCACCCGTTCCGGTGCGGTCACAGCGTGGTCCAGCAGGGTGGCGAGTAACGCCAGAGCGTCATTGTTTTCGAGGCCCTCGATAGCGTAGGCGTGACGGCCGACGGCGAGGCTCTTCCGTCCCGTTTCCGGGTGGATCTTCACAAGGGGACGTAGGGGGCTGCCGGCGACGTTGAGGCCATAGCCCGTGTATTCGCTTCCCTCTGCCTTTGTGCTTTCTCCGAGGCGTCGCTGGCTTTCCACCAACGAGTGGTAAGCGCCTAGCGCCTCGCAGCGAGCCTGGAGCGTTGGGTCTAGCGTTTCCCAAGCTGCTTCCAGATCGGCGAAGGCCGTTTCGCCTCCGGTTTTGGGCACGATCTGGGCACTGAACACCGCGCCCTTAGCCTGCACGGGCATGTAGGTGTTGTCCTGATGCCATTCCATGTTCCCACGGATGATTTTCATCATGTCGTCGTCCGGGGCGTCCCGGAGCGTGCCGTCGGCGCGAAGGTTGCTGATAGCAGCGGCTTCTAGTCCGGGTACCAAGGGCCCCAAGCGCTCAGCGAAGGTGATTTGCTCGCGACGGCTTAAGTGCTGCTCGGGGAAGATCAGGAGACCGTGGCGCAGCCACGCACTATAGAGCTCAGGGAAAGCGTCGTCGGATAGCGTCGCCAGGGCCAACCCGCGCACCACCGCGCCAAAGGTCTTCCCAGGTAGAGGTTGAAGGATCATCGGTATCGCGCCTCCCCGCGTAACCATGAGGGAAACGCTACGCCCCGGCGCCCGCGCTGCCAAGGCCCCGGTGGACAGGGCGTCCCGGACGCGCTATCCCTAGAGGGACTGGAGGAGGAGACGGGTGATGACGGAAAGGATGACGGCAGTGGCCCACGCTGAGGCCATGGCAACCTATGCAGAGGCGGGGCTCAAGCGCGCGGCGGCCCTGGGCAATCGCGGGCCCCTGCGCCTAGGGCCCGACGGGCGGCTGGCCCCGGAAATCCTTGACGCCTATGAGCGCACGGGTTTCTACGTCTTTGAAAACGTCATCGATGAGCCGGAGCTTGAGGCCCTGCGGGGCGAGCTCCAAGCGCTCCTGGAGCGGGCCCCGGTAGATAACGGGGCCGATGTGGATCGGCAGGGCCGCCCCGCCTACGGCCAGGAATTCGCTCGCCCGGTCTTTTCCCTGATCCGTCCTCTGGTGGATCCCTGGGGCGGGACCGCAGCCCTCGGCGGCCGCCACCCCGTAAAAATGGCCCAGCCGACCTTTAGTAACGAAGCAGCCCCCAAGGTCGTGTTCCTCATGACCGGTATGTGCCAAACCATGGCGAGTGGCCTGCGCCTCTATGGCCACCCCCAGCTCCTCGCGGTTGCCGCCTCCATCAATGGCGATGATTTTGTCCCCTACAACGACGCGATCTTTATCAAGCAACCGGGGCAGGGCGGTGCGGTGGCCTGGCACCAGGATGGGGTCACGCATTGGGACAATCCGGCCTGGGATCCCGGTATTCACGGCTTTAACTTCCAGGTGCAGCTCTACGATACCTCTGCGGCCAGCTGCCTCTGGGTCGTGCCTGGGAGCCACCGGGAGGGAAAAATCGACATTCCTGCTCGCCTTGCGGCCAACGGTGGAGAGGAGCAGCTGTCCGACGCCGTGCCCCTGGTTTGTCGGGCGGGCGACGTCACCATCGCAAATCGTCAAGCCCTCCACGGCTCCTTCGCCAACACCTCCCCGGACTTTCGCGCATCTTTGACCTTCGGCTTTCACCGCCGAGCTTCCGTGCTCGGTGCGAAGGGGGCGCTCAGCGAAGAGGGTTCGGTGATTTATGACGAGGCTCGCATCGAGGCGCGCTCCAAGGTGCTGGCCGTCGCTATCGATGCCCGGGCGCGGCATTATCCGGAAGAACCTCGCTTTCCCTATGCGCCCTTGGCTGGGCGGGAGGCGGAGCTCGCCCTTACGCCGGAGAATTGGGAGCGAATCATTCGGGATTACAACCTGAATGATCTATCCATCTAGGGCTGGGGGACCAGCGCCTTGCGGTGACTAACCTTGGTTTCCCCCTGGACCGGTTGATAGCCCAGGGCCTGGTAAAAGGCGCCAGCCCTTGAAGCTTGGGTGAACAATTGGAGCATGGGGAAGACGCCTCGGGCGCGAGCCTCCAAGGCTTCGACCAAGCTCCGGCCAAGGCCCTGGCTTCGAAGCGAAGGCAGCACGTACAGATGGCGAAGCCGACCGACAAGGCAACTTGGGAAATAGGGGTCTCGGTTTAGACCGCCAACGCCAAGGAGTTCTTCCCGATCCCAGAGCGTCAGCAGCACCTCTCCGGGACGGTCGAAGCGATTGGTTCCGCTCTCAAAGTTTCGAGCAAGCGTGGTCAGTGCTTGGAAGCCCTCGGCTTCGGCGCTCTCGATCAGCTTGGGAAAGGCCCCGGGAAGCTCCGTGATGGGGACGATGATCACCGTGTGTTCTCTACCGTCTTCACCGCCCCATCGCGCCGGGGGTCGGCGGCGCCGACCCAGTGTCCCCCTTCCCAGGCGATGGCATGAACGCCGCCGAAGTAGGGGTCAAGATAGCTGTCTGAGACGCCGTAGCGCGGCCGCTCGAGGGAAAAACCCGCCCGCACGAGGCCTGCAAGAAGCGCCTGGGAAAGCGCGGGCCCTTCGATAAAGGCGGCGTTTTTTGGCGTACCGTGCACTCGATAGGCGCCGACCGCTTCCTTAAGGTTTCTGGACAGGTCTAGCCAATGGGTCGTCACCTGGGCGACGGCAGAAATAATGCGCTCGCTGCCCGGGCTTCCTAGGACCAGGAGGGGCTGGTCAGCCTCGCTCACAATGGTGCCCGTCATCGAGGAAAGCACCATTTCCCTAGGCTTTAGCACATAGGGACTGCCGTCGTCCTCAAGGCGAAATCCCTGCATGTAATTGTTGTACAGGAAACCAAGGGTGGGGTGGGCGACCTTGGCTCCGAAGTAGCTGTCGATGCTTTGGGTCACGGCCACGACCCAACCGGCATCATCCACGACCGAGAAGTGCGTGGTCTCGCCCTTCTCAGACCAAAGGCGGGCCGCTTCCGCCTCGGAGATCTTTTTCGCGACGTCTTCCTCGTAGTTCGTGAAGCTTGGCACGGGGTCGCGGGCCCGGGTGCCGTGGGCAAGGCGCATAGCCTCAAGCAGCTGCAGTTGCCGGGGCGCCCCCTCTTGCTGTCGCGGCTCCAAGGGCATTTGCTCGAGCACCTTCATCAGCTGCAGGAGGACCCAGCCGCCGAAGGGCGGAGGCAGGGTGGCGATTTCGTAGCCGCGATAGGTTGCCCGTAGGGGCTCAACGATGGCGGGCTCGGGGAAGGCCGCGAGATCCTCGGCGGTGATCTAGCCGCCATTGGCCGCCATGTCCTCGGCAATGGCCTGAGCGATAGCGCCGCGATAGAAGTCCTCCGCTCCGGCCTCGGCCAAACGCCGAAGCGTCTGGGCAAGCACGGGCTGGCGGAAGCGGTCCCCGGCGACCCAGGGACGCCCTTCGGGATGGAGGAACAGGCGCCGGGCGGCGTCCTGCTCTGCTAAGGCGGCCCCGTAGAACTGGAAGGCCCGGGCGCGAAAAGGTCCCAGGATCACGCCATCATCGGCCAGGGCAGCGGCGGGGGTGACCAGCTCGGCCCAGCTGAAGGCGCCACTGCCGTAGCGGCGAAGCGCAAGGTCAAGAACCTTGGGGGTGGAGGGAACGGAGGCGGCGCTATGCCCCCGACGGAGCTGGGCTGCCGTGACCTGGGCGGGGAGCGCCGCCGGGGACCAGGTGGTCCCATGGATCACTTCCGTGACGCCGGAAGGGCTGCGCACGAGCATGACCGTCTGTCCGGCCAGCCCCGACCCCGCGGGTTCGCTAACCCCTAGCGCGAGGGAGATGGCAATGGCCGCATCCACCGCATTGCCACCTTGCTCGAGCACCGCAGCGCCGATGGTCGTGGCTTCCGGGGTGGCGCTGCTCACCACGCCCCCCGCTCGGGCAGGGGTGCTCAAACTCAGTAGGAGCGCCAGGGTCAGGGTGAGGGAAGCTCTCATCATGCGGTGCGGACTCCTAGAAAAGCCTCGATGGCATCGGCGCCGGCGTGCAGGCGGGGAAAGAGGTCGTCTGAAGCGGTCCCTTTGCCAAAGCGCTCCAGCACCTCGGCGCCATCGTAATCCACGGAAGCGACGCGAAGGGTCAGGCTTTCCGCCGCCATCCCGAAGTCTTCCCCGGGAAGGGTAGCGACACCCGCATCCCTGAGCAGAGCCTCCGCCAGGGCAGCCCCGGTGGTGATCCCCCGGTCCGCCAGGGTCTCCCGGTGAGCTTCGAAGTCGGGAAAGAGGTAGAAGGCGCCCTCGGGGCGAGGGCAAAGGAGTCCCAGGGTCTGGAAGCGCTCGAAGAGATAGGTGCTTGCCGAGCGATGAATCGCCGTGGTCGTTTCGACGAACGCTGCGATTTCCGGCCCGTAGGCAAAGGCGGGAAGGGCGCCATGCTGGATGGGGGCGGAAACGGCGCTGAAGGTTTCACTGATCATGGCGCGAAGGGGCGCCATGAGCGCCCCGAGGGCATCGGGCACCGCGGCCAGGCCCAGACGCCATCCCCCCGCTGCGAAGGCCTTCGATAGCCCGGTGGTGATGATCGTTTGCGAGGGGAGGACGGTCGCCATGGAAGGGGCCGGGCCCCCGCCGAAGGTGACGAGGCCATAAATCTCATCAGAGAGTACGACCACCCCTTCCCGTTCGCAGACCTCCGCAAGGCCTCGCAGGTGCTCCAGGCTGTAGATCATCCCGGTCGGATTGCCCGGGCTATTCAAAATGAGCGTTTTCGGCCCGGGGTGGACCGAGCAGGCTCGGGCGAGCGTTTCCGGATTCAAGCGATAGCCCCGTTCCCGGGACGTCTCCAGGGGATGAAAGGTTTCCCAAGGAGAGCCGCCTGGGGTGCGTAGCTCACCCAAGCGGGCACGGGTACCAGCACCGGGCCAGCGAGGATAGCCAGAAGATCGAAGAGGAGTTCCTTGCTCCCTGGGCCAACGAGAATGTTAGCGGCGCTTAGCGCATGCCCCTGTCGACCAAGGAAGCTTGCGGCGGCTTCCCGAAGGTCTGGAAGGCCGTCACCAGGCAAATAGGCTTTTTCTCCGGCGTGGGTCTTCAGGGCCTCCACCATGGAGCTTGGTACGGGAAAGGGCGACTCCCCAAAGCCAAGGTGGCATACCAGTTGCTCCGCTTGCCGAAGCGCTCGAGCGCGCTGGTTGATAGCGAGGGTGGCGGATTCCTTGACGGTTAAAAAGCGAGGGTTAAGGCGATCCATCAGTTGGCCCCATCGGCGCGGCGGACCAGCGGCCCGATGGCTGAGCATAGGGCGAAAGGGCTTGCAGCGGCTAGGGAGTGAAAAGGCGTCGGTCTGAAAAGGCCTGGGGGCTCCCGGTGGAGCCCCCTGAACCCGGCTAGGCGCTAAAGTGTAGAAGGTCTTCCCGAGCGCCGCCGATGCCGCCCAGGAAGTGGCGAAGGTACTCCTCGTAGGAGCCCATCCACATCCCTTGGGAACGCTCCCGGCCCGCTTCCACGTCGGTCTTCGTGGTTTTCATGTACCAGTTGTTGCAGCGCAGCCAAACCTTGCCGTCGGCGCTAGCATTACAGAGAGCGGTCCAAGCGGCCACGGCCTCTTCGGTGGGCTCGACCTCTTGCTTGGCCTGCGCCTTCATCCCCGCCACGAGCTCGGCGATGTACTTGCCTTGCTCTTCGCAGAGCAGGGTGACGTTGGTCACCGGGTTGAGGCTCTGAGGGCCGATCATCATGTAGAAGTTCGGCATGTCTGCGACGTGGACGCCCCAGAGCGAGTGGGGCCGGGTCATTTGCCAGTTGTTTTCTGCATTTGCGCCAAAGCGGTCCGCGAGGGTGACACCCCCTTGCCCGTCACGGGGAAGGGAATGTGGTTGCTATCAAAGCCCGTGGCGTAGATGAGCACGTCCACATCGTGACAGGCACCGCGGGCCATGCGCACGCCGGTCTCCGTGATGGCCTCAACGCCCTGGGGATCATCGATCAGGGTTACGTGGGGCTTATTAAAGGTGGTGTAGTAATCGTCGATGAAGAGCACGCGCTTGCAGAAGAAGGGGTAGTCCGGGGTCAGCTTCTCCGCGAGCACCGGATCCTTCACCTCCTGCTTGATGCGCTCGGCGATGCCGCTGCAAATCTCAGCGTTTTCTTCCTCGTTGTGGAGCGTATCGAAGGTGAAGGGGATCGGGGTGACCCGGGGCCCATCATTCTGCCAGTCGATGAAGCGGAGGCTTTCGCTATAGCCCCCCTTCTTAAAGGCCTCCACAATCTCCGGGGGCGTGGGTTCGTCATCCCGAGGCATGCACCAGGTGGCAGAGCGCTGGAAAACCGTGAGCGTTTCCACCTCGTCCACAATGGCCGTAATGACCTGGGCTGCGGAGGCGCCGGTCCCAATGACGCCGACTTTCTTGCCCTTCAGATCGACGTCGTAGTTCCACTGCGCCGTATGGAAGGCCTCTCCCTTGAAGTGGCCGAGGCCGTCCAATTCGGGCATGCGCGGCGTGGATAGGGGCCCATTGGCACTCACCACGTGCTGGCCCTGGTAGGTTGCCCCCGATGCGCCGGTTTTCCGATCCTCCGTTTCCACGCGCCATGCCCCTGGGCCGTCGTAGTGCACCTGGGTGACCTTGGTGGAGAAGCGGATGTGCGCTTCGAGGCCACAGTAGGCCACTAGGCGATCCGTGTACTCGGAGATCTCCCGCTGGTTAACGTACTTTTTCGAGGGAATGAAGCCGATTTCGTCAAGAAGGGGCAGGTAGGCATAGGAGGGCACGTCACAGGCCGCCCCGGGATAGCCCCCCACGCCGCCGTTCTGCCAGACCCCGCCGAGGGACGAGCCCATCTCAAGGATGCAGAAGTTCTCGATGCCCGCCTTTTTCAGATAGTGACCGCAAAGCAGGCCCGAAAACCCGCCTCCCACGATGACGACGTCAAACGGTTCTGCCATGCGCTCTGTCTCCCCAGCTGCGCGTTTCTGTTAACTCGAGTGTGCCACGGCGAGGCTTTCGAGGGCAGGGCCTGTCCCTTCCCTCCTGGGTGAGGCCCTGATCTACTTCGCCCTTTCCTCTCGTCACCATAGTGAGTTCGATCATGAGCCTGAGCTTTTACGATTGCAGCGTTACCGCCTACCAGCAGGTGCTGGGGGGTGTAAAAACTGCCCTGGCCAAGGCCGTGGCCCACAGCGAGGAGACGGACCTCGATCTTCAAAGCGTGGTGGACTTTCGCCTCCACGAGGACATGTTGCCCTTTAGCTTTCAGGTGATCTCCGTATGGCACCACTCCCTCGGGGCGCTCAAGGGGCTGCAGGCGGGGGTTTTTGAGCCGCCTCCGGCCATGGATCCCTTGGACTTTGCGGGCCTTCAGGGGCTTGTGGATGAGGCGATGGCCTTTTGCGCGGCGCAGACGCCGGAAGCGGTCAACGCGCTGGCCGAAGGCCCCATGGTGTTTCGCGTTCGCGGGCGGGAGATGCCCTTTACTACAGATAATTTCCTGCTCTCCTTCTCCCTTCCGAACGTCTACTTTCACGCCACCACGACCTATAGCATTCTTCGCCATCTTGGCGTGCCCCTCGGTAAACTTGACTATCTAGGGCAGCTTCGCGTCGGGGCCTAGGGCCTGCCGTGGATATCCATTTCCAAGGCTGGCCGGCGGGGGGGGATCTGCACTTCGCCCGTCCTGCGGCGGTCTTCGAGGCCTGGACCGCGGAAGCCGTGGGACCGGCCCTCGCGGCGGCGGAGGCGGCCTGGCGCAAAGGCGCTTGGCTAGCGGGCTTTGCTTGCTATGAGCTTGGCCTCGCTTTCGAGCCCAAGCTAGCCGAGGGGCTGGTCACCGATCCCACCCTGCCGCTCTTCGCCTTCGGGGCCTTCGACGGCCCCGCCCCTTGGGTTTTGGGCGAAGAGGTCGAGGACGCCCCGGTGGCGCTCGGGCCTTTGACTCCGGCTTGGTCCCTGGAGGACTACCGGGAAGCCTTTGAAACGCTGCACGACGCTATTGGCGCGGGGGAGCTGTATCAGGGCAATCTCACCTTTCCCCTGAGCGGCCCCTTTGAGGGATCACCCCGGACCCTGTTCAAGGCCCTCGCTGCCCGCCAGGCCGTGCCCTTTGGCGCTTTGGTGGAGCGCTCTCAGGGCCCTGCGCTTCTGTCCCGGTCCCCGGAGCTTTTTTTTCGCACCGATGGGAAAGGGGGCATCGAAGCGAAGCCTATGAAGGGCACCGCGCCGCGCCATTCCAATCCCGCGCAGGATGCAAAGGCCCGGGCTTTCCTCGCGGAGGACCTTAAGAATCGGGCGGAAAACCTGATGATCGTGGATCTGCTACGCAATGATCTCGGCAAGCTGTGCACCCTAGGGTCGGTGCGGGGGGAGGGACTCTTCGCCGTGGAGTCCTTTGCTACGGTTCATCAAATGACCTCTCTCGTTCGGGGACAGCTGAAGTCACTCCCGGCCCTGGGGACGCTTCTGCGTGCGCTTTTTCCCTGCGGGTCCATTACGGGGGCGCCGAAGTTTCGCGCTATGGAAACGCTGCGGACCCTAGAAAGCGGGCCTCGGGGAATCTACTGCGGCACGCTGGGCTGGATGGCCCCCGATGGACGCTCGGAGTTCAACGTGGCGATCCGGACCTTGGCTCTGGACAAAGGTCAAGCGCGGCTTGCCGTGGGGAGCGGGGTGGTTTACGACAGCGTGGCAGAGGCGGAATACGAGGAGGCCCTATGGAAGGCGCGCTTTGCGAAGCTTTCTCCCGAGATTGCGCCTTAATCGAAACATTTTTTTGGTCACCGGAAACGGGGGTGCGGGATGGGGACGCTCACTGGGCGCGCCTTCGCCGTTCCGCCGCCGCCCTCGGCTTCCCCCTGGAGAACGCCGCGCTGTTGGCCACCCTGGAAGCGCTTGGGGGCGCAGTGCCGCTCCGGGGAGGCTCACGTTGGCGCGGGACGGGGCCCTGTCCCTGACCACGGCGCCCTTTACCCCGATCCAGGGCCCCTGGCGCGTCGGTTTAAGTCCCAAGCGCCTGGAGGCGGAGGCTCTTTGGCTTCGCTATAAGACCACGGACCGGGGGCTCTACGATCGAACCCGCGCGGCGCTGCCGCAAGGGCTGGATGAGGTGCTGTTTTTGAACGAGCGCGATGAGCTTTGCGAGGGCACCGTCACGAACGTGTTTCTTCGCTGTGACGACGGGCCCCTGTGTACGCCCCCGCTGAGCTCGGGCTGCTTGCCTGGCGTTTTACGGCAGCGGCTCCTGGAATGCGGGGCGGCCCGGGAAACGGTGCTCCCCCGGCTGGCCCTTTTTGAGTGCGAAGGCCTTTGGGTCGGCAACGCGCTTCGGGGCCTAATCCCTGCGGTTATGGAGGCGGGTCGATGAGGCTTCGAATTCGAAAAGCCCTGGTGCTAGGCCTTTTCGCTGGCGTCACCGCCCTCGGCGCGCTGGCGGCGGAACCCCCGTCCCGCAGTAATCTCCTGCTGATCTACGTCGATGATCTGGGCTACGGGGATCTCGGGAGCTATGGCCACCCGGTGCTGCAAACGCCGAATCTCGACCGCCTCGCTGAACAGGGCGTGCGGCTGACGAACTACTACGCGCCCTCGGCGCTCTGTTCACCGTCCCGCGCAGCCCTGCTCACGGGGCGCCACCCCTACCGCACGGGCATTCAAAGCTGGATTCCCGCCGGCACGGGCATTTATCTGAGGGATCGGGAGCTCACCCTTGCGGAGCTATTGCGCGCCGAGGGCTACGGGACGGCCCTGGTGGGCAAATGGCACCTCAACAGCGATCTTGGAAGCCCGACCGAACCCCAGCCAAACGACCAGGGCTTCGACTATTTCTACGGCCATAATGCTTTCCAAACGCCCACGAATCGCAATCCCGACAACCTCTACCGCGATCGGGAGAAGCTGCCCGTGCAGGAAGGCTATACGGCCCAGCTGTATGTGGAGGAAGCCATGAATTGGCTTGAGGCTCGGGCCGACGATGGACCCTTCTTCCTCATGCTCAGCATGGCCGAGCCCCATACGCCGATCGAGAATCCTCCGGCGTTCAACGCCCGCTACGCCGAGCATACTCAGGGGCCCGTGGTGCCCATCCCCTCGGGACTCGCGGCGGCACCGAAGGCGCTGCTTATCCCCCGGGGCCCCGGGGAGTACTACGCCAACATCACCTATCTCGACCATCAGTTGGGCCGTCTGCTGGCGTACCTCGATGAAAAGGGACTACGGGAAGGCACGCTCATCGTGTTTGCCAGCGATAACGGCCCGGTCACCGACGATTGGCTGAACTGGTATGAGGTGAATGCCTATGGCGCTACGGGGGGCTACCGCGGTCGGAAGCATTACCTGTACGAGGGGGGCCTCAGAGTGCCGGCTATCGTGAGCCAGCCGGGACGGATTCCCGAGGGGGTCGTGCGGGACGGGATTATGATCGGCACAGATTGGCTGGCCACCCTCGCGGCTTTGTTAGCCTTTTCCCTACCGACGGATCGTCCCCTCGATAGCCGAGATCAATCCGCGCTCTTACTGGGCGGGACAGGGGCTACGAGTGGCCCCCTGCACTGGGCTTTGCCGACGCCGAACGGCTTGGACTACGCGGTGCGAGAGGGGCCCTGGAAGCTTCTACTTGATCAGGGCCATGCCCCACGGGCGCTGTATCACCTTGAGGACGATCCTCTAGAGCTCTTCAATCTGCGCCGCGAAGCGCCTGACCAGGTTTCCCGGCTTCAGGAGCTCCAAGAGGCGCAGCGGCAGGCCATCGAGGACGACCCCCTGCGCCCCGGGCCTTAAGGTGCCCTTGGGGCTTCGTAGCTGACCCGTCCGCCGACGATGGTCATTACCGTTTCCGCCTCAAGGATCTCCGCCTCGGGAATAGTGAGGAAATCCCGGTCAAAGACCGTGAAGTCCGCAAGCTTGCCCACCTCTAGGGACCCCCGAAGGTCCTCCTGGAAGGCGCCATAGGCGGGCCAAAGGGTAAACATCTTCAGGGCCGTTTCCCGGGACACGGCGAGCTCCGGGTGCCAGCCTGGGCCGTCCGTACCATCAAGACGCTTCCGGGCCACGGCGGCATAAAATTCGATTCGCGGATCCCCAAGCTCCACGGGCGCGTCCGAGCCCCCAAGGATCATAAGCCCTTGATCGACGAGATCCTTCCAGGGGTAGGCGTACTTCAGTCGCTCGGGTCCGAGCCTCGCCGGCGCGAAATTGAGATCGCCGATGCCGTGGCTTGGCTGCATGGAGGGGAGCACCTTCATGGCCAGAAAGCGCTGCTGATCCTCTGGCTGAATGATCTGTGCGTGTTCCAGGCGCCACCGAAGATCCTCTGTCGCCCAGGCTTCCCGGGGTAGGGCGGCTTGCGCTTCCCCATACCAATCGAGAAGGGACTTGACGGCCCGATCCCCAATGACATGGGTTTCGATCTGTACCCCTTGCCGCAGCGCCTCGGCCAGCACGGGCATGAGGTCTTCCTTGGTGGTGCGATTCATAAACCCGTTGTGGTCCGCGTCGGCGTAGTTTTCGATGAGCGCGGCCCCCCGGGAGCCCAGCGTGCCGTCGATAAAGACCTTGATGCCACGGACGGAGAACAGGTAGTCGTCCGTGCTTTCCATGCCTCGGCGGAAGAGTTCCGCTGCTTCGGAAACAGGGATGGCGGCGTAAACCCGGTGGGCCATGAGCCCATCGTCGTGGATCGCCCTCATTAAATCGACGAGGCGATAGGCCATGCCCGCGTCCTGCGTTTGGGTCCATCCGAGGGACGCGTTGGCCTTCATGCCCTTGATGAGATTGTCTCGAAGGTAGTCGTCCGAATCCTCAGGAATGATGGCCCGGAAGGGGTCCATGGCCCGGGCCAGGACGTAACCCGTAGGTTCGCCCTCGGCGTCGCGCTCGAAGCGGCCGCCTTCAGGGTCTGGGGTGTCCTTAGTAATGCCTGCGAGCTCCAGCGCTCGGCTGTTGACGAGGGCCGAGACGCCATCGGCCCGGGGCATGAAGAGCGGCTTGGTGGGGGTGAAGGGGTCAACATCGTCCCTGGTCAGGAAGCGCTGCTCATCGGTCCATTCCCGCTCAATCCAGCCCCGGCCCAGCACCCAGTTTTCTTCCGGGAGCGTTTGCGCCCAGGTCCGGATGGCCCCCACCGTCTCCTCTAGGGTCGGAATGCCGAAGAGGCTCAAGGTTTTTGTCCGTCGCCCCACGCCTTCCAGGTGTTGATGAGAGTCAGTGAAGCCCGGGTAGATTACGGCGCTGCCGAGGTCGATCTCTTCTACGCCGGCGCAGAGCGTGGCGCGGGCGTCAGCCGCTGACCCTACGAAGACGATGCGATCGCCCCTCACGGCAACGCGCTCGGCGGTCCAATAGGCATCGTTCGCGGTATAGATTCGCTGGGCCTTCAGCACATAGTTAGCGAAGGTGCAGGTCGCGCCCTGGGCAGGGGCCGTGGCCCCCAGCATTGTTGCGAGGACGAGAGCTCCCAGGCGCATGGCGATCCCCCTAGGCAAAACGGCTGCGAAGGAGATGGGCCGCCCCGTCGGCACGGTTGATGGAGGGGCTCTCCCCGAAGACTCGTTCCTTCGAATTGCCGAAAAGCTCCCGATTCGCGCCTAAGGGCGCTAGCGCCTCGGCTCGCGCCTGGGCCCCGGCAAGGAGGTCCTCGAGGGGGAGGGCTTCGGCCACAAAGCCCGCAGCGACGGCCTCCGGTGCGGACCAGCGCCGGGCCAATTGCACCGTATCGAAGAAGGCGCTGCCCGATAGCTTGTGGCGGAATAGAGCGAGTTCCTCGTCGGGAATGCGCATGCCGATGGCGAGCTCATTAGCACAGCAGAAGCCCCGATCGGCGCGCATGACGCGCACATCCGTGCATAGGGCGAGCATGAAGCCCGCCCCGAAGGCATGGCCGTTAATGGCGCTGATGGTGGGGACAGGGAAGGTGATGATGCGCCCCATGAGCTGCATAAACTCGGCCGAGAAGGCTTTTTGATCGCCGCCTTCTCCCGGTTCCGTGCTCTGAACCCAGGCCAGGTCCAACCCGTTGGAGAAAAATTTCTCCAGGGCGCTGGTGATAACCAGGGCCGCCGGGCCATCCGACGCCTCCACCGTGTCCAGGGCGCCGGCAAAGGCGCGTACGAAGGCCGTATTCCAGCGGTTCTCCCCCGCGGTCATGGTTAAGGTGAAAACGGGTCCGTTCTGCTGTAGGTCGATCATGGGCGCCCCCTCGCGCAGCCTTAGGTCAGGGTGCAGTCTCCCTAGAGGTTGGCCTCTCTGGCAAGGGTTTCCACGAGATTGGCGGCGGGGAGGGCGCGAAGTCGCCCAACCCCCGTGCCCGCCCAGCAGGCGCCATAGGCCTCCGCGGCGTCGGGCGCCGGCAAGGCGGCAAGGCGTTTCGTAAGGTCGTAGGCAATGGGGTAGGGAGGAGGAAGCGGAGCCTCTGGAAGTTCTGCTCTCTCGGTGACCTCGTTTCGAAGGCCCCGGGCTGGACGGCCCGAGAGGGCTGCCGTGAGCACCGTACCGGCTTCGAGATCGCTTGAGTTTTCGCCAGCCTGAAGCGCAGCCAGGTGAGCGTTCAAGCGGGCGCGGTAGGCTGCCCCCGTTCCGGCCTCGGGGCAGAGCAGGAAGGCCGTGCCAAGTTGCACCGCATCGGCACCGGCGCTGAGCAAGGCCCGCAGGTCGTGGCCGGTCATAACGCCACCCGCGGCGATAAGGGGCCGTTCGCTAAGGGGGCGAAGCTGGGCGAGCAGCGCTGCGGTGCCCAGCCCTTTGTCTCCTTCTGAAAAGAAGGTGCTGCGATGTCCCCCCGCCTCTATGCCCTGGGCGATCAGGCCGCCCACGCCCGCGTCGAGGGCCGCCTGGCCATCTTCGGCGCTGGTAACGCTCACGAGGGTCAGGATGCCAACGCGGTGGAGCGCCTTTAGCTGGTCCTCCCGAGGCAGGCCGAAGTGAAAGCTGACCACCTCAGGCCTGGCTTCTAGCAGCACTCCAAGCATCGCATCGTCGTTCTGAAAGGGGACGTAGGGCGGCGTCAGAGCCTTCGGTGACGTCGCACCCCGAGACCTAAAAGCCCCCACAAAGTGCTGGATCCAGGCCTGCTCCCTGCCGGCATCGCGCATCGCGGGGGGGTGACAGAACCCGTTGGCGTGAAGTCGGTGGGCCCCAAGGGCGCGCGCCTCGGAAAGCAGGGCTTGGGCGCTTTCAGCCGTGCTTGCGCCGAGACCGAGGGCGCCCAGCGCGCCAGCCTGGCTTACCGCCGCTGCCAGGGCAGGGGTGCTCACGCCAGCCATGGGCGCCTGAAAGATTGGGTAGGGAAGGCCGAGGGCGGTGAGGGCAGAATGCATAAGCGGGGCCTTTCGTCGGGGTTTCTTTACAGCTTTGAGAGAGTGCCGTAGCGTCCAGGGGAAAGAAAGGAGACCGCATGGGCGGCGAGGGGCACGGGCTATGGAGGGTGGCGTCGCAGGGCTGAAGGCGATTCCCACGGTGGACTGGCGGGATGTGGAGCGGGACCGGCAGAAATTCCTCGCCGATTTGCGCTTTGCCCTGGCGGAGTGTGGGTTCATGATTTTGACCCACGCCCCCGGGCTCGATGAAGACTTCCAGCAGCGGGCCTTTCGGGAGGTGCGGGCTTTCTTTGATGCGCCCCGGGACTTCAAAAAGACGGCTCACATCGCCAACAGCCCCTATTTTCGCGGCTACACCGTGCCCACTCCGGCGGATCGGGGCCACGGGCAGGTCATCGAAAATTTTCAGTACGGCTTCGAGCAGCCGCCCCTGGCCCCCCACGATGACCCCTCCGTTCCCCTCTTTAAGCGCCTCTTCCAAGGACCAAACACCTGGCCCGATGCCGACACCTTGCCCGGCTTTCGGCCTCTCATTGAGGACCTTAACAATCGCTACCATCGCCTAACGCTTGAGCTCGGCGCCCTCATCACCGAATCCCTCGGGGAAGACCCGGCGGAATTTTTCCGCTACTTCGACCCGGAAGAGCCCTACCTCGCAGCGAGCCTGAACCACAACTACGCCCTAGATGTTTTTACCCCGGAGGCGGCGGCGGAGGTGCGCGCCGCCTACGAGCGCTTCGACGCCCAGAACGTGGGGACGCACATCGATGGGCCACCTTTCGTCGCTCTTCTCATTAACGATCGCCCCGGGCTTCAGGTGGTAGCGGGGGAGGGCCGATGGCTTGATGCACCGGTTACCTGCCGCACGGCGCGAGGGGATTACGACGTCCCCGTGATTCCTGGCTCCGTGATCGTCAATACAGGCGGGACGCTCATGCATCTCAGCGGGGGGCGCTATGGGGCGACGCTCCATCGGGTGAATACCACCCTCATTCCCCCGGGGGAAACGCGGGTCTCCATGCCCTACTTCCTCCTGCCGAAGATGGAGGGGGATCTCATTCCCTTTGGCGCTGCGGAAGCGCCGGCCCAAGGCGCCGCCGGCTATCACCCGGGGCGGGATCGGGGCGCCAACGCCTGCGTCAATCGCATGGGGACCTTCCCCATGGTGACGCGGCGCTGGTGGCCTCAGGAGTTTGAGACCCTAAAGGCGCAGCAGGCAGCGGAGGTCGAGGCGGAAACGCAAGCGGCCTTTGCCCTGGCCGCGGAGCGGGGCGCCCGCACCCGGTCGTCGACCGCCGCGTCGTGAGGGAGGGCAACTGGGCCCCGGCCACGGAAGCCTACCTCTGGGGTTATCCCCTGCTCTCCATCCAGCGCACGCGAAAACTGCTCTGTTCGCGCACGCCGCCGGGGGTGTTTAAGGCCATCCCCACCTTGGCGACGCCCCGGGATCGGGCCGTCGTGGTACCCAATAACGACACCCTCTATGCGTCGGGGTGGTATGACCTTCGCCAGGGTGACCTTGAGCTCGCCGTACCCCCCATGGATCACCCCGGACGCTATTGGAACCTCATGGTCGTGGATGCCTACACCCGGGTGTCCTACCTCCGCCGCGCGGATTACGGGGTGGGCGGGCTCTCGGCCCGGGTCACCTGGGATCCGGAGGGAGGGGAGGGCGAAGTGGGGGACGGCGTGCTTCGCTGCGCCACCCCTACGGCGTGGGTGATTGGCCGCGTGCTCGTGGAAAGCCCGGAGGATCTCCCCCGGGCCCAGGCCCTGCAGCAGGGCTTCGTTGTTAGGGCGCCGAAAAATCACCCGTCGAGCCTCACGGCGCGCGGCGGCCGCCCCACAGCCCTCGCGAAAACTGGGGCTGACTTTTTTCGAGAGCTTGCCGAAGCCGCGCAGGCCGATCCTCCGGCGCCGTGCCACCCTGGCCTCAGTCCGGAAGCCAAGGCGCTCCTGGCTGGGCAGGGAGACGCCTCCCCCGCGGCCCTTGAGGCGGGCATCGCGGCTGGGGAGGCTCTGCTGAAAACGGGGCAGGGTAAGGATGCGCGAGTGATGAATGGCTGGCGCTCCGGGCGTGCCGCAGGGGGACCCGGGCAGGACATTCTTAAGCGCGCCCTCGGGGCGAAGTTCGGCCTTGGGGGGCACTACGCCTATGAGAACCGGTCTTACACGGCGGTGCATGACGCTGGGGGGAAGCCCTTAGACGGTCGTCGTCCTCTCCAGCTTTCGTTTCCGGCCGGCGGCTTTCCGCCCTGCACGGGATTCTGGTCGCTGACGGCTTATGGAGCCGATCTCTACCTGGTGGACAATGAGATCGAGCGCTACTCCCTAAGCGACCGGACCCCAGGACTGCGTTATGACGCGGCGGGCGGTCTCACCGTGCAGCTCTCTGCGGCGCGACCGCCCGGCGAGCAAAACTGGTTGCCCGTCCCGGAAGGCCCCTACCTGCTAGGGCTGCGGGTGTATGAAGGACTGCCAACGGTGGTGGACTGCGAATGGTTTCCTCCTGATCTCAAGCCGAAGGAACCCTAGAGTCATGGCGCAAAAGCCCAATGTGCTCTTCATCATCACGGATCAGCAGCGCGCCGATCACGTGGGCTTCATGGGGCACCCGAGCCTGCGCACGCCTCACCTGGATGCGCTGGCGGCCCAGGGCCGGGTCTTTCGCAATGCGTGGGTGGCCAATCCCGTGTGCATGCCCAATCGCTGTTCCATCATGACCGGGCGCCTGCCGACGGCGCATAGCGTGATCTTTAACGACCGGTCCCTGCCCTGGAATGCGAACACCTTCGTCCGCCAGTTTCGCGCCGCCGGCTATCGCACGGCGCTCCTGGGAAAATCCCACCTCCAGCACGGGCAAAGCCGGAATGCGGTGATGCCCTATGCGGGGGAAGGCCCGGAGGGCGATCCCTTTCCTCCAGGCTGGAACGCCGTTGAGGACGAGGAGCGCTATTGGGAAGATCCGATTCCTGCCCCGGAGGATTTTTACGGCTTTGAGCACCTGGCCCTGTCCATCGACCACGGGGCGCGCATGTCGGGCCATCATCTGCGCTGGGCGCTGAGCCAGGGGGCGGATCGGCCCAGCCTTGTGCACGACTACGATGCCGACGCGCCCGGGGCCCATCGAAGCCCGCATTGGTGGCAAATCTACCAGCCTCCTTATGGGGAGGAACTGCATTCCACGCACTTCGTCGCCGAGGAAACCATGGCGGTGATTAGGGAAGGGGCGGAGCGGGGCGAGCCTTGGCTAGCCTTTTGCTCCTTTCCCGATCCTCATCATCCCCTGACGCCACCAGGGGATTGGTTCTTTCGCCATCGCCCCGAGGACGTGACCCTACCGGCCTCCCGCTTTGATGATCTGGCGGAGGCGCCGGCGCACCTGCGTCACCTGGCCAGTATTCATCCAAAGGATCAGCGCACCTGGGTCGCGCCCTGCGGCTACGGCGATGACGCTCTGTTGGCGGAGGCCCTCGCAGCCACCTACGGCATGATCGAAATGATTGATGATCGGGTAGGGCAGATCCTCGCCTGCCTCGAGGCCTCGGGGCAGGCGGAGAACACCATTGTGGTCTTCACCTCCGATCACGGGGACATGATGGGGGACCACGGTCTGTTTCTGAAGGGCTTCATGCACTACCGGGGCACACTCCAGGTGCCTCTGGTAATTCGAGCGCCGGGGGTGGTGCCGGGGGCCACCGAGGCCCTGGCCTCGAGCCTTGATCTCGCCCAGACGCTCCTCGAGTTGTGTGACCTAAACGCCTACGAGGGCATGCAAGGTCATAGCCTAGTACCGCTGCTAGAGGATGGACAGCAGGCCGTGCGCACCCACGTTTTGGTAGAGGATGACGTCGCCCCCATCGTGGCGCGGCGCACGCCCATTCCTGGGAAAACCCGTACCCTCATTACGGAGCGCTATCGCTATACGCGGAACTCCAAGGGGGAGGAGCAGCTCTTTGACCTGCAGGCAGACCCGGACGAGATGACCGATTTGGCTCGCCGAGATCCGACCCTTCGGGCATCCCTGCTAGAACAGCTCACCGATGCGCTCTTGGCCGCCGATGATGCGGCCCGGAACACCCCGGTGCGAGGCTAGGTCCAAAGGCACAGCACGCGCATTTCCACGCTGGCGCGTCGCGCCGTTTCCTCCGGCGCGATGGCCGGGTCGAGAAAGGCGCTGTGGGGCGTCCAGAAGGCCTCCCCGCGCTCCGCGAGGGTGCTGTCATAGGTGCGGAAGAGCAACGTTTCGTCCTTCGTCATGCTCGGGAAGGTAAACCAGCGGTGGGCGTCGGCGCGATCGCCCCGTACCCCAAAGGTTTCGAAGCCGAAGCTGCCGCCGCCGTAGCTCTCGACCCAGCTGCGCTCCAGGTCCCGCTCCGGCACGGTGGTGGCATCGCAAATGGCCAGGGGCGCATCGGCGCGCTCCGGGCCGACGTTGCGCCAGAATTGCAGCACCAGGCGTCGAGAGGCCCTGCGCACACAATCTTCTGGAAGCCCTTCGGACGCCAGGAGCGGGCCGAGGAACGTCTGATAGGTGCGCTCCGGGTCCCCGATCATGCGGCCGTAATCTTCCGTGAAATCGGAGTGCACGAAGTGAATGGGGGCGTAGTCCGCGACCGTCTCCGCCATGGCGGGATTGCGTAGGATAGCCGGGTAGGGCAGGGCGTGGGTGCAGCCCGTAAGAGCCTGGGCCGTTTCCGCAATTTCCCGGCGGTGAAGCTGGTCAATGGCATCCTCGTCGGTCCAGTCCGTCACCGAAGAGCGATGGCGGTAGAGGGCGAAGCCTCGCCGGGTCCAGCCAGCGTCGTCGTCCAAGCGCGCAGCGGTGAGGGTCAGCGCCGGGTCTGCTCGGCCGTCCTCAATCTTCACCGTGATGTTTTCGCCGAGATAATTCATTTCCGCCCGGCAGGCGATGGCTCGGTGCTCTCCCATGATGTTGCTCCCCAGCGTATGGCTCCTGCAGGGAGCCTAGCGCGCTCCTAAGGCTATTCCAAAGGGTTCTTTAAGGCGGCGGGGTAGGGATGCTAGGGTCTGCGGCCCTGAGATCTTGGCGATCACAATTCGGCAGCAAAAAGGCGCAGCTCATGAAACCGGAAACCTTGGCATTGCACGCAGGCTACGACGGGGACCCCACCACCCATGCAGCCACGGCGCCCATATACCAAACCACTTCCTACACCTTCGATGATACGAAGCACGGAGCGGACCTGTTCAATTTGGCCGTGCCCGGGAACATCTATACCCGGATCACGAACCCCACCAACGCGGTGCTCGAGGCCCGCGTTGCGGCGCTGGAAGGCGGCGTGGGGGCGCTTGCCCTGGCGTCGGGGATGGCAGCCATTCGCTATGCCATCGAAGCCATCGCAGGCGTGGGGGACAACATCGTGTCCCTAAGCCAGCTCTATGGCGGCACCTACAATCTCTTTGCCCACACCTTCCCCCGGCAGGGCATTGAAGTGCGCATGGTGGATGGGGATCAGCCGGAAGCCGCAGCATCCCTATTCGACGAGAACACCAAGGCGGTGTTCTGCGAGTCCGTAGGCAATCCCAAGGGCAACGTGGTGGATATCGCCCGCTGGGCCGAGCTTGCCCATGCCCATGGCGTTCCGCTCATTGTCGATAACACCGTGGCGACGCCGCTGCTCTGCCGGGTGTTCGATCATGGCGCCGACATCGCGATCCACTCCCTCACGAAATATATCGGTGGCCACGGGACGACCTTGGGCGGCGCCATTGTCGATTCGGGCAAGTTCGACTGGACCGCGGATAAAGAGCGCTTTGCGGTTCTAAATACCCCCGATCCGAGCTATCACGGCGTGGTGTATACGGAGGCCCTAGGCGCGGCGGCCTACATCGGGCGCTGCCGGGTAGTGCCCCTGCGCAATACGGGAGCTGCCCTTGCGCCCCACAGCGCTTTCTTGTTGATGCAGGGTTTGGAAACCCTCGCCCTTCGCATGGCGCGACACTGTGAGAATGCCCAGGCCCTGGCCGAGCACCTGAAGCAGCACGAGGCGGTGGCTTGGGTGAACTACGCTGGGCTTCCCGATAGCCCCTACTTTGAGCGCTGCCAGCGGCTCTGCGGGGGGAAGGCCTCGGGGATCATGAGCTTCGGAATCAAGGGTGGGGAAGACGCGGGGGCGAAATTTATCGACGCCCTCCAGCTGATCCTCCGGCTCGTTAATATTGGGGATGCAAAGTCCCTCGCCTGCCACCCGGCAAGCACCACGCACCGCCAGCTGGGACCGGAGGAGCTGGCGGCCGCGGGGGTGTCTCCGGATATGATTCGCCTTTCCGTGGGCATCGAACATATCGACGACATCATCGCTGACGTGGATCAGGCCCTCCACGCCGCCCAAGGCTAGGGGGCTGCGCCTACTCCGGCGGCCCCCAGGAGACGGGGGCCGTGGGATGGAAGGCCGGGCGCGGCAGGGCTCCGCGCCTCTGCTCAAGAGCGTAGCCGGCCCGAAGCACCAGCGCGTCGTGCCCCGTCGTGGCCAGGAAGGATAGACCCAGGGGCACGCCCTCGATGGTTCCAAGGGGCACGGTGAGGTGTGGGTAGCCGGCGATGGCGGCGGCGCTGCCAAGCCCCAGCCAGGCCGGCCATACATCGCCGTTCACCAAATCCACCGGGGGGGCGAGGGGCCCGGAAGGGGCGATAATGAGCGAGGCGTTATGCGCTGTTAGCAGCGCATCCAGCGTGCCAGCCCGAGCCGCTTCCCGGAGCTGAGCGACCCGCGCGGCATGTTCGTCTTCCTTTAAGGGCCCGAGGGCCTCCGAAGCTTCAAAGATGTCTTGGTCAAAGCGCACCAGCTCCCGGGCCGCCTGAGCCCTATTAAAGGCGATCAGGTCCGCGAGGCGTTTTCCCCGGAAGGCCCCCTGGGCTCGCGCGAGATAAGTCTCCATGCCCTGGCGAAACTCCGCCTTCAAAACGGTAAAGCTTTCGTCCCCAAGGGCGCGCAGGGGTTGCTCAAAGGCGTCAACGGATACCACCTCTGCCCCTGCCTCCTGAAGCCAGGCCTCGGCCTGGGCGAGGTGCCTAAGAATTCGAGGATCCTCCCCGGCGGCAAAGCGCGCCACGACGATGCGAGTGCCGGCGATGCCCCCGGCGAGCAGCTCACGAAAGGCTTGCCCGGGGGCAAGAGCACCCATCATGAGCGCCGCATCGGCGACGGTTCGGGTCATGGGCCCGGCCGTATCCTGGCTAGCCGCGATGGGGACGATGCCGTCGGTGCTTAACAGGCCGTGGGTGGGCTTGAACCCGACGATGCCATTCACCTGGGCCGGGCAGATGATCGATCCGTTGGTTTCCGTACCCAGGGCCAAGGGCGCGAGGCCTGCGGCGACCGCTGCCCCGGAACCGGAGCTTGAACCGCAAGGGGACCGGTCGAGCACGTGGGGATTGCGCACCTGTCCGCCCACGGAAGACCAGCCGCTTACCGAATCACTAGAACGGAAATTGGCCCACTGGCTGAGGTTGGTCTTGCCAAGAATTACCGCGCCCTGAGCCCGTAGGGCAGCGACGACCGGGGCGTCTTGCCGAGCGAAGTTATCTAGGAGCGCTAGGGAGCCAGCAGTGGTGGCCAGGGGGTCGGCCGTTTCGATGTTGTCTTTGACCAGCACGGGCAGGCCGTCGAGGGGTCCCAGCGTGGTGCCTGCCCGACGTCGCGCATCGCTGGCCGCAGCGGCAGCCTGAGCTTCGGGGTTAAGAGCTCTGACGGCGCGTAGGGCCGGACCTGTCTCATTGAGCGCTTCTATACGGGCTTCCAGGGTCTCTAGGAGGGTTTCCGCAGTGAGATCCCCGGTTTCAAAGGCGCTCTGGAGCCTTGCGCCGTCGCCGTAGGCCCAAGCGGCGGTGTTCGGGCTGGGCTCGGCGCTGAACGTTGGAATGGCTGCGCTTAGCAGCAGAGCAAGAGCCGCTGGCAGCAAAGTTCGTTGGGTAGGGGAAGGGGGCGGCATGGCGCGGTCCTCAGTGGGGAGCTGTTTTTTACTATGCCGCTTGAACCGCATGGTGCAAAGATAATAAATATAATGCATAACATTAAAAGATGCGATAAAAGGAGATTTTTAAAGCTGCGCTGGGGAAGCGAGACCATGGAAGTTGTTAACCGCGTGCTACCCAATGGTGAACAGATGGCAGGGTTTCTGAAGGATCCGGAAACGGGCCCCATTTACATGGTGAACCTGCTGAAATTTAAAGCCCGCGCCGAATACGACGATGGGCGAGCGTCGTCGCTAACGGGGCAGGAGGCTTATGGGCTGTATGCAGAGGGCGTGCAGAAGCTTCTTGAGGCGGTTGGCGGCAGCATCACCTTTGCGGGCGAGGTGTCCCGCTTGACCCTGGGGGAGGTGGAGGAGCTGTGGGACGAGGTGGCCATCGCGTGCTATCCCACTCGGGGGGCAATGCTCGAGATGATGCAGCTGCAGGAGATGGCAGAGATCGCCCGCCATCGCGCAGCGGGGCTGGCGGGGCAGCTCAACATCGAGTGCCTCGGAGACCCGGCTTTTGGGGCTAGAGCAGTTTGAGGCGAAGGCCCCGGGGTTGGGGCGTTCGGTGGGCCTCTGGCAGGGTGCAGATCCGCTCCATGCGCGTTACGGAGCCGTCCGCGTACTCCCAGATGAGGGCCTCCCCCTCCAGGTAGCGTCGGACCACCAGGGGCCCCCAGCCAAAGGCATGGAAGTTTAGGATCCCCTCGTCCCAAGTCATGGTGGCGGAGGTGCGTCCGCAGAACTCTCGCGATCCCAGGGTGAAGAGGACACTGCCCTCCGTATCGTTGGTGCTTTCCCCCGCAGTCGCATTCGGCCCCCCATCGTGAATGAGCCCCGCGGTGGTGATCACCACCCGACGGCCGCATTGCTCGATACGCTCCACGTGCCCAAGCCTTCCGCTGACCGCTTGCCACAGGCCGCGCAGATCGGCGGCGTCAGGGCTAAGGGGTTCGTGGCACGCTTCCAGAACGGGAAGGGGGAAGTGGTCGTAGGCGCAGCCTGGCGTATTTCCCTTGGGGATATCCTGGGCTAACAGGCCTTGCCCATCGAGCGAGGGAAGCTCGCAATAGTTCAGCGCCGCGCCATCCCCAGCAAGGGTTTCGGGATTGATGGTCAGGGGTGGCCGAGGGGATAGGAACGCGAAGGAAAAGGCTAGGAGTGCAAGCAATAGGAAGCCTCCCAGGAAACCTTTGATTAATCGACTCATGTGCTGTTCCCTAGCGAAGTAGACATATAGAATATAATGCAGAACATTAGATCATGTTCGATGCTCTAGGCTAGGGGCGCTCCGAAGGGGAAGAGGGGAAGAGGGGAAGAGGGAATGAGGCAACTGCTCAGGGTGGCTTTAGGGCTTTTCGCGCTGCTATTGATAAGTTTCGGGGTTCGCTGGCTCGCCTTTCCCGAGGGAATTGCGGAAGCGTTCGGTTTGGAGCTGGGAGATGGGCTAGGCTTGAGCTCTCAGCTTGGAGACCTTGGGGCCTTCTTCCTCACGGCGGGGATCTGCCTTGCCCTGGCACTGGTGACGGGCCGGCGCTTTTGGTTCTACCCTCCAGCGATGCTTCTTCTTTTGACGGCCCTTGGGCGCATGGTCGCCTGGCTCTTCCACGGAGCAGCCTTTGCCGGATCGATGATTGTCGTGGAACTGGTGGCGGGTGGCTTGGCCCTTGCCGGGGCTCGAAGCCTCGGGGATCGGGCTTAGGCGATGGCCAGGAGCTCCCTTCTTGCCGCACTCATAGCCGTCACCTTGGGGGTGCTTTCGGCCCAGGCCTCGGAGCCGATGGGTGCGCGCCCTAACATCGTGTTTGTTTTGGCTGATGACGTCGCCTTTACTGATATCGAGCCCTATGGAAGCGAGATTCGAACGCCGACCTTAAGTGCCCTCGCGGGGGAGGGGATTCGTTTCTCGAACTATCACACGGCGGCGAATTGCGCGCCGTCCCGCGCCATGCTGATGACCGGCGTAAATAACCATCTTGCGGGCGTTCCAAATATCCCTGAGATGCTGAGCCCAAGGCAGCGCCAAGGGGAGAACTATCAGGGCGTGCTGTCCAAACGGGTGGTGACGCTGGCCAGCCTTTTGGAAAACGCCGGCTACCACACCTATCTGACAGGAAAGTGGCATCTTGGCTCCGCGCCAGACCAGCTTCCAAGCGCCAGGGGCTTTGAACGAACCTTCGCCCTCATGGATTCCGGGGCCGACAACTGGGAGCAGCGCCCTTATCTGCCCATCTACGATGACGCAAATTGGTATGCGGATGGAAAACGCGCGTCCCTTCCTGAGGATTTCTATTCCTCAGCATTTCTCATCGATAAAACCATGGAATTCATCGAGGCGGACCGGGAGGACGGGCGCCCCTTCTTTGCTTATGTCCCTTTCCAGGCCGTGCATATACCGGTGCAGGCGCCCAGGGAATTTACGGAGCGCTATCGCGGAGTATACGACGGTGGCTGGGACGCCCTCCGGGAGCTGCGGCGTGCTCGTGCTGCCGAGTTGGGGGTGATTGCCCGGGACGTGCCGATGGTTCGCATGGAAAGCACGGCGGATTGGGAGGCTCTGGATGGGGAGCGGCGGCGCTTTGAGGCGAAGCGCATGGCGGTTTATGCCGGCATGCTCGAAGCAATGGATTTTCACCTTGGGCGCCTTGTCGCGTATTTGAAGGAAAAGGGGCTCTACGAAAACACGATCATCGTCTTCACCTCCGACAATGGACCTGAGGTGCGAGGCGCGGAGAACCCTCAGTCCTTCTTGGCCACCCGCGTCGCCAAGGGCCTGGGTTATGAGCAAAGCTACGAGCGCCTTGGGGAACGGGGAGCTTCAATAGCATCAGCCCAAGCTTTGCGAGCGCCGCGGCCAGCCCCTTCGCCTATTACAAGTTTCATGTAGGGGAGGGCGGCATGAGGGTGCCCCTGATCATTGCCAACGTCCCGGGCCAGGGCAAAGGCCAAATGCTAGGCGCATTTAGCTGGGCGACGGATCTTGCCCCTACCCTGCTTGCGGCTGCCGGGGTATCACCGCCGAAGGGACGCTTCGCCGGGCGACCCGTGCTGCCCATGACCGGTAAAAACTTACTGCCGTTGCTTCGAGGAGAGGCGAGCCAAGTTTACGACCCTAGCGAGACCATAGGCTACGAACTCACGGGGCATGGGGTTCTGTTTCAGGGCGACTATAAAGCGCTTCGCCATGCGCCTCCCGTTGGCGACGGTTCCTGGGCGCTTTATAACCTCGTCAGCGATCCTGGGGAGACGGAAGATCTCAGTGCCCAGGAGCCAGAGCGCCTCGCGCGCATGGTGGCCGCCTACGAGGCCTTTGCCGAGAGCCACGGGGTTCAGCCCCTCCCGAGTGGGTACTCGCAGCGCGGCCAGCTGATATCGAACTTCCTTGCGTCGCGCGTCAAAGAACCTTTCCTAGTCATATTGCTGTCAATGCTTGTCTTGCTCGCCGCCGCCGGTTGGGTGAGGCGAGGCGCATCTAGCTGAGGCGTAGGCTATCGAGAATCGCCTTAGCCACGCCAAGGGGCGAGCCCTCCTGCACGAAATGTCCCCCGCCGGCGATCGTCCGGTGAGGTTGGTTTCGGGCGCCGGGGATGCGGTTTAGGAAGTCCTTTTCGCTGCCGCGGGTGACCGGGTCGTTATCCGCAAAGGCGCAGAGCACCGGTTTCTCGTAAGCCTCAAAGAAGTTCCAAGCCACCCCCTGGGCGATGGTGGAAGGCGCGCTTGGGAGCGTTGGCACCTGCCGGGGCATGGCGCGAACGCCCATCTTGTAGCGCGCATCGGGAAAGGGCGCCTCATAGGCCATCGCGCGGGCCGTCGGCCAGGGATTTATGGCTCCCAGGCGATTTGCTAGAACCTTAGCGATCTTGAGGACAGGGCCTTGCCTAT
Source organism: Candidatus Salivita marina (assembly GCA_038144425.1). Taxonomy (GTDB): domain Bacteria; phylum Pseudomonadota; class Gammaproteobacteria; order Pseudomonadales; family Azotimanducaceae; genus Salivita; species Salivita marina. The sequence continues at coordinate 900,753 of JAYQNS010000002.1, forward strand.
CCAGCATAAGGGACATGAGCATTCCCACGGGTGGGTTCTCCGTCTCCCAACACCATTTTTGCCAATAGGCGAAACTTTCAGCGGGGTGCCGATCGCTTCCCATGCGGGAAATCGCCTTCTGCATGCCGGGAAGGCTTGGGGTAGGCGTATCGGACCAGAAGCGCGCGACGCGGTCTGCGACCGCCTCGTCCACGGAAGGGTTGTGGGGCAGCGCGGTATTTGAAAGGACGAGTCGTTCGAAGCGCTCGGGGAGCCGTGCCACAAGCCGTAAGCCGATCAGGCCACCCCAGTCCTGGCCGAAGAGCGTGAGTCCTCGGAAATCGTTGGCTTCCAGCCAAGCGCTCATCCAGTCCACCTGTCGCTCGTAGCTGTAGTCCTCCCGGGCAGCGGGCTTGTCGGACTTTCCATAGCCCGGGAGGTCTGGAGCAAGAACCCGCATGCCGGCGGCCGTAAGGTGCGGCACGACATTTCGGTAGAGGTAGCTCCAGGCGGGCTGGCCATGAAGGCATAGCGCTATGGGTCCGTCCCTTGGCCCCTCGTCGAGGTGGTGAATGCGAAGGAGCGTTCCGTCTTCCGTTTTGATCTCCGTGTAGTGGGGCTCGAAGGGATATTCCGGAAGGTTCTCGAAGCGGGCGTCGGGGGTGCGAAGGATTTCCATTGCCGTGCTCCAGTGCAAGGGGTATTGGATAAAGTAATGCCACACATTATAATCATGATCCCATGAGAACAACAGATCTTCGGGGGGTCGTATGAGATTTTCTAAGGGGCGGGCAGCTCTGCTTGCCGTGTTGCTGCTTGGCGCCGGGGCCTATCTCTTTCGCATTGAGCTGATGCTGGCAGGCATTTCCCTAGCGGCCGAGCGACGTACGCCTGCCGGTCCCACGCAGGAGGTGCCCTGGGCGCGGGCGCCAGCCGCGGAGCGCAGCGCCGACCCCCGTCCAAACGTCGTGCTGATCGTGGCCGACGATCTAGGCTGGAATGACCTCAGCTTTAACGGCGGCGGCATTGCCGGGGGTACCGTGCCCACCCCCCATATCAACGGCCTCGCTGCCCAAGGGGTTAATTTCGTGAACGGCTATGCCGGGCAGGGGACCTGCGCGCCCTCCCGGGCGATGCTCATGACGGGCCGCTATGGATCACGCTTTGGGTTTGAGTACACCCCTATGCCCGCGGGCATGGATACGGCGGTGAAGATGATGACGGAGGGCCTCAATCCTCCCGCCTACTGGCCTGAGGTGTCCCGGGATATTCGCTACGAGGAGAAGGGGCTTCCCGCGGAAGAGGAAAGCCTCGCTGAGGTGCTGAAGCGCGCAGGCTATTACACGGCGCACATTGGGAAGTGGCACCTGGGACGGGAGAACGGTAGCGCGCCCCAGGATCAGGGCTTTGATCAGAGCTTACTTATGGCGTCGGGCCTCCATGGCGATCCCGAGGATCCAAACATCGTAAATGCTAAGCTCGATTACGATCCCATCGACCGGTTTCTCTGGGCGGGTATGAAGTACGCCGCTCGCTATAACGGGGGGCCGGCCTTCCGACCGGGCGGCTATCTCACCGAGTACTACACGGATGAGGCGGTGAAGGTCATCGAGAACAACAGGGACCGCCCCTTCTTTCTCTACCTTGCCCATTGGGCGCCGCACACGCCGCTGCAGGCGCTGCGGAAGGACTATGATGCGCTCGGTCACATCGCGGATCACACGGAGCGTGTCTATGCCGCCATGATTCGCGGGCTGGATCGGGAAGTGGGGCGGGTGCTTGGCGCGCTTGAGGCGGAGGGGCTCGCGGACAATACGGTGGTGATCTTTACCTCGGATAATGGGGGGGCGGGGTACGTCGGCCTCGATGATTTAAATAAGCCGTACCGCGGCTGGAAGATCACCAATTTTGAGGGTGGCATTCACGTGCCTTTCTTCGTGCGCTGGCCCTCGGGGCTGCCGCAGGGCACCACCTTTGAGGCTCCGGTCCATCACTTCGATATCTTTGCCACCGTCGCGGAGGCTGCGGGAGCGGCGCTTGCGCGGCCCATCGATGGAGTCAGTCTCTTGCCCTTTGCCCGGGGGACGCGCGCAGCTGAACGTCCCCATGAAACGCTCTTCTGGCGGGCGGGGGCTTATCGCACGGTGCGTCATGGGGATTGGAAGCTTGCCGTGGACCCCGTCGGTGAGCAAACCTGGCTCTTTGATTTGGCGCATGATCCGGGGGAGCGGCATAACGTGGCTGCCAACCATCCTGAGGTGGTAGCGGATCTGAAGACCCGCTTAGCCGCGCACGACGCGGAGATGGTACCGCCCCTTTGGGATTCGGGGATGGTGACGCCCACCAACGTCGACAAGCATCATAGGCAGGCGCGAAGCCCGGAGGACACCTATGTTTATTGGCACAACTAGAGCCTCTAGGGTGCGCTGAGCAGCCCCGTAAGGCTTTCCGTCAGGGTCCGTAGGTAGGATTCTGCTTCTGGTCCCTGGAAGGCCCCAGGCTGGCGCGCATGGCGGGTAAGGGCGGAGAAACAAAAGATCACCGCCATTTCCATGCGCTGGCGGAAACGAAGTTCATCGAGATGCGGTAGGGCGGCGCGGAGCCTTTGGCCGAGCTCCCGACCCGCTTCCCCACCCCCGCCATGGCGACTGACCAAGCTAAAAGCAGATCCTTCCTCCAGGGCAAATTCCAAGCTGAAGGCCTTGATGTAGCGGCGAACCCCAGGACTCTCCTGGGCTAAGTGGAAGGGGGGCTCGACCATGAGCGCGGCAAGGACGGCAAGGCTTGGCGTGGGGTTGGCGCTGAGCGCAGCATTCAGGGCCGTTGCACGCCGCGCCCTCAGTTGCGAGGAGCGGTCTTCATGAATGGCCGCGATGAGCCCTGGAAGGTTCTTAAAATGGTATTGAAGGGCCGACTCGTTCTTTTGCTTAGCCGTCGCGACGATCTGCCGAATGGTCACGTTTCCCATGCCCCGTGTAGCCATCAGCCGTTCGGCAGCGTTCATAAGGGCGCGGCGAGTCAGATCTCCGCGAGCCTTCCTGTGGTCTGTTTTTCCAGCGGTATTCATTGCGCTCTTGCCACGATCTCCCTTTCGATACGCCAGAGTCTATCCTGTCCCCAACAAGCATAGGCACCCGGGAGTGTGCCCCCGCTGACCCGGAAGCTAGGGACGCCCCAGAGCTGATGGCCCTTAAGCGCCTTAAGGTTGTCTTCTAACATGGCTTCCCAGTCGTGATTCTTAGCCTCGTCCTTAAGCGCTTGCCAGGAGAGCCCTGCCTCGGCGGTAACCCATTGAAGGCCTTTCTCTCGCGTGATGTCGATCCCCTCTATCCAAGCACCCCGCAGATAGGCTGTGACAAAGGGGAGGCCCTTGCCGAGCGCTTCAGCGCCTGGGAAGAGGGCGAAGGCGCGGGTAACCGGATCCCCAAAGGGGTCGACGATGCGACGAAGGGGCGAGCCATACCATCGCCCCTCGCGAGCGGCGTCGGTGATGATGTAGCGCTGCTTCGGTAGGGGGCTAGGCACTCCGCGCATCATCATGGGCATCACGGGACGGAGCGATAGGGCAGCGCCGGTGCGCTCGAGAAGCGCACATACCCGGGCATGGCCAATCGCCGTGTAGGGGCTACGCAGAGACGGAAAGTATTCCAGGGTCACGGCGCTGGCGTCTGCGCAGGCAGGCACGGGGGGCTCGGCTGCGACCGGCGCTCCGCCCTCCCGGTCGAAGCCTTCTTCCCCTAGCCGAGCTTCTAGAACCCTCAGGCGATCGAGCCCCCAATACCACTCCCCTTCAAAATAGAACATGGCGCCCTGGTAGTGCCCGAGCCGCTTCCGCAGTGCCGTGCCCTTCGCGACGGCTGAAGCGCCATCTCTCCCGGGAGGCATGGGTGGGTGTTCTCCCGCCCAGAGGCGCGTCCCGAGTTGGTACGCCTCCTCAGCGAAGCGGGGGTCGGGGAGCAGGGCTGCGAGGGTCGCTTCCGCGGCCAAGCAGGCTTCCCTGCTTGGCGCGCTGAGGCGCGGTGCAAAGTCCACGCCGAAGCCCGCGGCGATCGCCGCCGCGTCCTCTCGGGCCCAGGTGTCGAAATCGTGCTCATCGCCCTTAAAGCTTGCCGGGGGCGGCGCCACCAAGTGAGGTCTGAAGGTAACCGAGTAGCGGTCTTTGAGAGCGTTTAATTTCTGCACCGCAAGGTGGCTGTAGGGATCACCAACCTGGTGGAAATAGTCAACCACCGGGCCTGCGGGACTGCGCTGCCGTCTGCCTCGGTGCTGGCGCCGCGCCTGGATGCGCGTCGAGCCCATCATCATCATGAACCTTGAGCGCATCCAGGTCCTAGGGTGCATGAATCAGTATGTCCTGCGTGCCTGGGGGAAGGTCGAAGCGCTGGAGGTCCTGGGCGAGGATCACCTCCTCCGGGAGACTCCGGCGGAAGAGCCTTTCCGCGAGGCCGTTCGTGGGAACGGGCACGAGGTGGTAGAGCACGAGCTGCTTCACCTGAGCGGCCTTTGTTGGTGCTAGGAGGCTACGAGTATCCGCGTGGTAGTCAATGACGTCGGTCATGATCTTCGGCATAGGATCGAGCCCCGCGGCGCTGGCGCCGGCGATCATGGGGTCTAGGAGGGTCCGGGAGAGGGCGTCATGGAAAAGGAGGTCTGCGCCCTCGGCTAGGGTGAAGAGGGCAGCACTGGCATTGCTGTCCCCTGAGATGACTACGCTACGTCCTGCGTAATCGATGCGGTAGCCCACGGCAGGGCTCACGGGGTCGTGTTCCACGGTAACCGCGCGGATGGTCAGGGTTTCATCGGCCCAAACGACGCCCGTCTCTTGAAGCTCCGCCGCGACCATGGGACCTAGGGTGGGGGTAGGGTGGTTGCGCCATGGTGAGCGACCCGGTAGCCCCGGTCGAGGGTGTAGGCGGTGTTGAAGCCGGCTACCACTTGCTTTACGCCCTTTGGGCCATAGACCGTCAGGGGCGTGGGTCGGCCTGCCACCCAGGATCCCAGGTTAATGTCCGGAAGCCCCGCGATGTGATCGGAGTGAAAGTGGGTGAGGAAGACCCCATTAAGCCGCCTTAGGGGGAGGCGTGCCTGAGCGATGCGTAGGGGTGCCCGGGCACCCACGTCGAAGAGAAAGAAGTGCTCCGGTGTTAGCACGGCGAGGCAGGCCTGGGCGTGGTCTGGGCTGTTGCCCAGGGGCGAGGCGCTGCCGCACACCACCACCCGAAGCCCCTCGGGTACGGGCGCGGGCGCCTTCATGACCTGGCTGACGGCGCGGCGAAAGAGCCCGTCTTGCACCGCAGGGAGCTGAAAAAGGCCCAGGGCGAGAATGCCGAGGCTGAGGATCACCAGGCTCAGGCGCTTTACCGTTTTCATTTTTTTAGTTCCTAAGCAAAGAGGGTGTCACAGCCCGTCCCCTCGAGGAGGGCGGCGACCTGGCTTTGATTCTGCCCATCAAGGGCCTCAAAGCCCTGTTGCAGCGCTCGTAGGCAGCGTCCCTGGTAGGGAAAGGGGGGCTGAACCCAGCGCTGGCCGTCGATGGTGGTTTCCATCTCACTGGCTCCCGATTCTAGGGCGGCGCCATTCGCCAGAAGGGCCGGAGCGTAGGTGCGGCCGATTTCCTCGAGGAGGGGCCTTAGGGTTGGCCGTAGCGCCTCGATCGTTGCCCAGCCATCGTCCCTGGCGGGATGGCCAGAAAGGTCGTCGACAAGGTCGGTCCAGGCGAAGACCCGAGGGGTTTTTTCGAGGCAAAGGGCTGCGGGGGTAGGATCGAAACGTACCAGCTGAGTCAGCTGTGCATAGAGGGCAAAGTCCGCAGAGGCGGGGCGCCCCCCAAACACAAACTTCTGCTTTTCAATCAGGGAGTCGAGGATAGTGAGGATCCGTTCATAGCTCGCCTCGATCACCGGCGCCGTCACATCGTTTGAGCCCACCACGTAAAGGCGATCAATCTGGCGCTGGGCAACGGCCCCCTTCAGTTTTCCAAGGGTCTCCCGATCTGCTTGGATGCCTCGCCAGAGGGGAAGTACGGTACCGGCCTGATCGATATCAGCCTCGTAGTACCAGCGGTAGTGAAACATGGCTTTCGTAAGCCACTCGTCCGCATAGTCCTCCACAAGATCATTCAGAAAAGCCACAGCGGGGTTTGGTGGAATAGCCGCTCGGCCCTCAAACTCGCCCTCGAAGCGGCGGATCAGGGGCGTAGAATCCACGGCCGCCTCCAGCGCCCCGTCAGCACCAGGGAGATAGAAGGTTGGAAGAAGGGCAACCTTAGGTCTTGGGAGCCCTTCCCGTTCCGCTTGATCGCTCATGAGAAACTCGTAAGGAACGCGGCGGTAGCGCAGGTAGGCCAGCATCTTTCGCGTGTACGGGGAACCGGGGGCTCCCATAAAGCGGAGCGGTGGCTGATTCATGGCTGCGGTCCTATGAAAAGAAATAATGCTCAGCATTATTAACTGGCGTCTGGGTGAGCTGCAAACAGGAGCGGGCCTAGGCGATGAGCCAGGGGGACCGGTAGAGTCGTCAAAAGCTAGGGGCTGAGGGGGTAAGGAATGGGAAAAGGTATTTACGCTGCGGTGCTGGGGTGCCTGCTCGCCCCAGGGCTATACGGCGAGGAAAAGGTCCAGCCCTGGCGTGATCTTGAAGCCAGCCCGGAAGCCCGGGCGGAAGCGCTCCTCGGAGCCCTATCCCTGTCGCAGAAGTTCCAGCAGCTCGTTGGCAACGCGCCTGAGATCGTGCCCGAGCTGCCCGATTGCCTAGGAGGGCGGCACGTGCGGGGCATCGAGGCGCTCGGCCTGCCTACCCTGCGTATTACCAACGGACCGGTGGGTATTGGACAGAACGACTGCGTCGACGCCGCGCTCCTGACGCCTACCATGCCGCGCATCGTTCCCTATACCCATCCGTCCTCCGCCAAGGCTACGGCCTTGCCATCCGCCATGGCCATTGCCGCCACCTTCGATCCCCAGGCCGCGGATCGTTTCGGCCAAGTGATCGCCGCCGAGGCCAAGGCCCTGGCCCTGCACGTGTTTGAGGCGCCGGGGGTTAATTTGGCTCGCATTCCCGTGCTCGGTCGGAATTTTGAGTACTTCGGGGAGGATCCTTTCCTGACGGGAACCCAAGCCGTGGCGCAGATTCGCCGAATTCAAGGCGAGGGCATCATCGCCATGGCCAAGCACTTCGCCGCCAACGAACAGGAAACGAACCGCTTTAATCTCGCTCAAACCGTGGAGGAAGGGGTACTTCGGGAGCTCTATCTCCTGCCCTTCGAAATGGCCGTCAAGGATGGCGAGGTAGCCTCCCTAATGTGTTCCTACAACGACCTCAACGGTCTTCAAGCCTGCGAAAATCCTTGGCTGCTTACCGACGTGCTCCGAGAGGACTGGGGCTTTAAGGGCTACGTCCAGTCTGATTTCTTCGCCGTGAAGAGTACGGCGCCGTCCATGAAGGCGGGGCTGGATCACCTCATGCCTATGCCGCTTCAATGGGCTCCGGAAAGGCTGGCCGAGGCTCTCGAGGCCGGGACGCTGGTGGAAGCGGACCTGGACCAAGCCCTTCTTCGGCGCTACACCCAGCAGTTTCGCCTTGGGGTGGATCAACGTCCTGTGCTGCAGCGGCCTTTAGATGTGGACGGCGGGGGCCGCGCGGCCCGGGCCCTGGGCGCGGCAGGGGCCGTGCTGCTTCAAAATAACGGCGTCCTTCCATTCCTTGAATCGGTGAAGACCCTCGTGCTGATCGGAAAGGCGAGCCAGGTCTACGCCCAGCAGGCCGTGGCTGGGGGCGTCGTGGTCGGTAAACCCATGGGTGCCGGTGGGGGAAGCTCGGACGTGGTGCCGCACTATACGGTCAGCCCCCTCGCCGGGTTGGAAGGGGCTTTGGAAGGCTTCAGCCAGGGGGGACGGGTATCCCTATTTCTGATCGATGACGCGAACGGCAATCTGGCTCCGGCACTCGAGGCTGCCAAGGCCGCGGACGCGGTGATCATCATGGCCGGTACCATCGCCGAGGAAAATGCCGATCGGGCCACCTTTGAAACGGACCAGGGCGTGGGCGTGCCCGTGGCCCTGGGAGAGGGCCTTGACTGGTACGCGGGAAAGCCCAACCGGATTAGCAGCGTGGTGCATCGGGACGAGGCTCAGCTGAACCCCGGGCAAAACAGCCGGACCCTTGCCATGATCGAAGCGGTCATGAGCGCGGGGCCGTCCATGGGGCAAAAAACCGCGCTGGTGCTGAAGGACAACGCCGGGGTGGCCCTCCCCGAGGCTCCCTGGCTTCTTGGTGCCCAGGGCCCGGCGATTCTAGAGGTATGGTTCCCAGGGCAGGAGGACGGCAACATCGTCGCCGATCTGCTCTTCGGCAAAGTGAATCCGTCGGGGAAGGCGCCGGTGACCTTCCCCATTGCGGGGCGCAGCTTCCTGGACGCCTTGGCCCCCGAGGCCTTCCCGGGGGTGCTGGAGGAGGGCAAAGCCGCCGTGAGCTATCTCGAGGGTCGCTATATGGGCTATCGCTGGTATGACGGAAATCGCGGCGGCGGCTGCGCGCTCCGGCCCAACGGCGAGAACCCGTGCGTGGCCTTCCCCTTTGGCCATGGTCTGAGCTACACCACCTTCTCCCTGACGCCCTTCGCCCAGCGCTGGGAAAACGGCGTGCTAAAGCTCGAGACCACCGTAACGAACCGGGGCGGCCGGGCGGGTGCCGAGGTGGTGCAGGTCTATCTCGGCCTTTCGGAACCGGGGCAGCCGCCGAAGCGTCTCGTTGCGTTCCAGCGCGTTGCCCTGGCCCCGGGAGAAGCGCGGTTGGTCACGCTATCCCTGGATCCCCAGGCGTCCCACCATCCCTTCGACGTTTTTGATGACGTTACGAAAGCCTTCCGCCCTGCGGCCGGGCCCATCAAGGTTTATCTGGGAACGTCCTCATCGTTGCGGGATTTGCGGGCTCAGTCGCTTTTGGCACGGGAAGAGTAAGGGGTTCGAGGGCTCGGCTAAGTATCGCTTCGAGAGCCCTTTCCTGACTCAGGTTAAAGGCCCTGAACTCCTGGGAAGGCAGGATTGCTTTTAAGGTGGGCTGGGACAGCACGCCGTATTGAAGCGCGCCCAGCAGGGGGTAGACCTGAGCGAGGGCCTCCCCTTCGCTCAGGGAGGCCGCCCCGGGTAGCTGTCCTACGGCATCAGCAAGGCGTTTTAGAAACGGCTCGAGCGCCCAGCGGTGGGCGTACTCGGCTCGAGAAGGGTTATCGAGTAACTCCCGCGTGAGGAGCTGGGCGCGTTCCGGGTCCTTTTTGGCGTCCTCATAAAGGCGGTGGAGGAAGGCGACGAGCCACTGGGACGGCCTTCCATGGGTTCGGGACACGTCTTCCGCGAGCAAGTCGTAATGCTGAGCGATCGCTGCCAGCACCTCTCCGTAGAGCCGCCCCTTGCTTTGAAAGTGGTGAAGGAGTGCCTGCTTGCTAACGCCCTCGGCGTCGGCAATGTTGGCGAGGCTGGTACCGTAGAACCCGCGGCTGGCAAAAAGCGTCTTTGCGCGACGCAAAAGGTCTTCACGGGTTGATCGTTCCACGGGAGGCCTCCTTGACGCTTACCGATCGGTAAGTCTACCCTCAACGCACTGCAATGCCTAAGGTGGTTCATGTTGACGCAACCAGTCTCCCCCGTCGCTGCCCAGGCCTACTTACTTCACCAAACCTTTTTGGGGCTGCAGCTCATGGTGGCGGTGGAACAGGACAAGGGAGAGGTTTACGAATGGATGTTTCGCCTCTTCCGCCGTCAGCACGAAGAAAAATTTCTCTCAAGCTTCGCTAAGCTCGGACTTCAGGGAGCACCGCCGGCGGTAGCCTGTGCGAAATATCATGTGCTCTCCAATAACGTCGGCGGTGTTGGCGTTGAGTATATGGAGGAGAGCGAGCGAAAAGCTTGGGTTCGATTCCGCTACCCCCGCTGGATGTATGCCGGCCCAGCGATTTGCGGCATTCCGGTGGAAGCGAGCCGAGGCTTTCTCCAGGGCTGGTACGCGCAGAATGGGGTAAGCCTCAATAATCCGCGCCTCGGGTTTGTATGTGTCTCCGAGGATGTGACGGGGCAGTTTGGGCTTTGCGGCTATTTTCAGGAATACGACCAAGATTTAGCGCCGGAAGATCGGCTGCGCTTTGCCCCTGGGGAACGACCGCCTCCCTTTGACCCTGCCGCCCAGCCCTTGCCTCCGCCAGCAGAGTGGAACGCTGAGCGCCTTGAGAAAGCCCAGCGAAACTACGCGCTGGAATATTTGAGAAACGGCTTGCCTGCCCTTGCGGAGGGGCTTGGGTGGGAGCGAACAAGGGCGCTTGCAAGCCGGGCGGCCAGATTGACCGGCCTGCAGCAGCGAGCAGCCCTAGAGGGGCAACTGGGGTGCTCCGGCGAGGGTCTTGAAGCAACCGCTGAGCTCCTTACCATGCTGTTTCAAGGCATGGGTGATGATGTTCATAGGTCAGAGGGTCCCAAGCGCTCGATTGTTCTTCAGCAACGGGGCCTGCGCATGGTCCGGGGGTTGGAAGGCAATGCCCGGGCGGCGCTGCTCGAGTTGGCCACGGCCCTTTGGAGCGGAGTGGTCGATAGCGGTCGAATATTTCTGAGCTACAAGGCGGAGGTGGAGCAGGCCCACGCGACCTTTGTTCTTTCGCTGGCCTAGGGGGTGATTGTGATGACTTTCCAATCCACTGCGCTCAGTGCTCGGGATGTCACCGAAGCCCAGGCGCTGTTGCATGAGAAGGGCTGGACGGATGGCTTGCCCGTGGTGTTGCCCACGGAGGAGGCCGTCGCCGCCTGCCTCGCGGAGGCGCTCATGCCTCCGGAGCAGTTACTTGGAGTTGAACCCGTGCGGGGCCGGCCCATTACAGCGGAGAAGGTGGCGATCAATGCCGTGATGGCAGGCTGCGCTCCGGAGCACTTTCCCGCGGTGGTCACGGCATGGAATGCCATGCTATCGCCGCCCTTCTTGCTTCATGGCGCGACCGCAAGCACCGGTGGCTGTGCCGTGCTGGCCATTCTCCACGGGCCGCAAATTCGCGAGCTGGGTGCGGGAAGCACCTTCAGCGCCCTGGGAGGCCGGGACCGGGCCCTGAACTGCATTGGCCGAGCCCTGCGTTTGGGACTCATCAATTTGCTCGATGTGCGGCCAGGGGAGGCGGATCGGGCAACCCTAGGCCATCCTGGAAAGCTCGGCTGGTGCCTCGCCGAAGACGAGAGTCATACGAGCTGGGAAACGCTCGCTGAGCAGCGGGGCGTTCCTCGGGAAGCCTCCGCGGTGACGGTCATGGCAGCCATGGCGCCGCGGCAAATCATGAATGAGTGGACCACGGCTCCGGAGGAGATCCTTGAGACCTATGCCGCAGAGGTTCGAGCGAACCTGCGGCACTACTCTATTTGGCCTGGGAACTATCTCCTCGTCATACCCCAGCAGCATCGCACGCATCTTGAAGCGGCGGGCTGGAGCAAGGCCGACGTGCAGCGCTTCGTCTTTGAGCGCGCTCGCATCAAGCGTCGGGAATGGGGGGAGGTGGGCAAGGGCACCGTGGTTCGGGACCGGGGGGATTGGGAATATCCGGCCTTTGAGCGCCCGGAGGACGTTCTCGTGCTGGCGGCCGGAGGCCCCGCCGGGGGCTTTGGGGCGGTGATTCCCCCCTGGCTGGGCAATAAGAGTAGGGCGGTGACGGCCCCCGTGGGCGTATGCATCGATTGCTAAGGAAGGGAGCACTTATGACCTTACGATTTTTGAATCCGAGCCATGAGGCGCAGGCCCAGGCCTTTGCTCCGGCGCCTCGCCCGGCGAGCCTCTCGGGCGGCACTGTGGGCTTTATCTCGAACGGTAAGGAAGGTACGAAGGGCTTCTTCGCCCATCTTGAAGCCTTGCTTCGAGAGCACCTTGGCGTAGCGGAGGTGCTATGGCGCACCAAAAGCAATTACAGCGCCCCTGCGGAGCCGGAAATCCTCGCCGACGTAGCGGCATGGGACTTTGCCATCACGGGCCTGGGCGATTGAGGCAGCTGTTCGTCGTGCAGTTTGCATGACGCGATGGCCGCCGAGCGCCTAGGTACCCCCGCACTGGGGGTCATGACGGAAGCTTTTGTGGACGCGGCGGAGGCCATGGCCGGTGCCCTGGGGGATTCTGCCTACGGCTTTGCGGTCATCCCCCATCCCGTAAGCAGCGCAACGGACGCCGGGCTTCGAGCCCGGGCGGAAGCGACCCTTCATCAGCTCAGCGCCCAGTTGGGCGTCCGGTCGGGAAGCGTGTAAGTGCCACTCCACTTTACCGAAAGGGGCGATTACGAAGCGTCCTTTATCCCGCGCGCTTGGCAAAAATAGCTGGAGCTGAGCTTACGATCGGGTTACTCCCTGCTGATCCACAGGGAGATCGCACAATGAAAAAAGCATTCCTTATTTTCTCGATGATCTTTGGCAGCGCCATGGCGACCGCGAAGCCCTTGGGGGTTGCTATTTGGGACCCGACGCCAGGAAAGGCGCCGCAGATGATCGCCTCCGCCCAGGCGGCGGCAGAGATTCATCGTAGCCTTGGGGCTACGGTGGCCATGCACCTTGATACCCTTGGTCGGCTCCATTACGTGGTCACCTTTGAGGATTGGGATGGCTGGGCCAGATTCAATGAGGCCCTTCCGACGAGCGACGCTTGGCGCCAGTGGCAGGGCCGGGCCGCTGCCGATCCCGCGGCTAAGCAGGTGGAAAACTATTTCATGGAGGAGGTGGTATCCCCCGAGGCTCCGGGGCGCTTCACCCAGATCTATTTGTGGGAACCGCTCAATGGAAACGTCACCGCGTTCCTGCGTGATGCGCGCCAGGCCCGGGAGATTCACGAAGCCGCTGGCATCGACATCGGGATCAATGTCGACCAGATGAATCGCGTGCACTACGTGATGAGCTACCCTTCCCATGCAGCTTTTGCGGCTCAGCGGAAGGCGCCTAATGCAGATTTTCAAGCCTTTTCCCAGCGCTTCTCAGCGGCGCCCATTGGCCGACTTCTCGAGGTCTATACGGTAACAGCGCTACCCTAGGGGGCGACGAGACAGGAGCATAGACGTGGTTGGCAGCGTGGAAGTAGAGAGCTTTTCAAGCAGCAGTGAAGTAAACACCCCGCCGAACGCGCGGGTAGAGGCCGTTGTGGTTGGTGGGCAACGGGTAATGCGATTGACTCTGGCTCCCGGATGGCACTGGGGCACCGATATCCGCCCCGGAGTCGGTACGGATCAGTGTCAGGCGAGTCACCTTGGCGTCATTGTTTCCGGAGCCGTGGAGGTCGTCCATGAAGATGGGACGACGAAGGTTTATCGGGCTGGCGATGCCTATTCCATCGCGCCGGGACATGATGCTCGGGTCCTTGGCGACGAGGTCGCAGTGTGCTTCGAATTCCAAGGCGCCTGGGGGGAGTCGGGGTAGGCTCGAGGGCGATTTTTGAAGGCATACGTTTATGCTCATTTGTAATAAAAAATTAATGACAATTATCAATAGACGCGTCAATAAATTGACGATATGGTCAGGAGGGTTAAGAAGTTAAAGAGAAAAGCATGCCGGAACGGTATGCATGTACCTCGGGGGAGGGACCATGCTCAGCTTGTCTCAATTCAAACAGATCGTCGCGCTTTCCGAGCACGGAAGCTTCACCCTCGCTGCGGAAGCGGTTGGCCTTTCCCACTCGGCGCTCAGCCAGACCCTCACTCGCCTTGAAGAGCACTATGGCGTTCTGTTTTTCCAGCGTCTCGGCCGGACCCTTTTGCTCACCCCTGCGGGGCGCGTATTTTTACAGGCGGCCAGGCAGAGTTTGGCGGCATTCTCCGATGCCGAGTCGTCCCTTCGGGCAATCAATGAAGTTGATGGCGGACGGGTTTTGATCGGCGTTGATCCTGTCCTTCGCATGATCCTGCCCGCGGATTTTTGCCATCTCCTTAAGCAGTCGAACCCCGCCGTGGGTCTTGAGCTGCGCTATGCGAACTGGGAGGTGGCAAGCCCGCTGCTCAAAAGGGGGCAATTTAACCTATGGCTTGGACCCGAGCCTGAGAATTTCGAAGGCCTTGTCCGAATTTACGCCCAGGACACGCCTTCGGCGGGCTTCTTTGCGGTTTGGGATTCACCCTATGCGAGCGGGCATTACACCCTTGATGCGCTGGTTAGCCAGGCGTCTCTGGCCGTTCCCCCTGCCGCGGAACTTTGGCGCCGTTCTTCTTGAATGCCTTCCAGCGGAAAAGCATGCCGGAGTGGTCTCGCGCTCGGCTTTCGATCTGGTATCGGAAAATCTGGAGGATCTCATCTGCTTCGCGCGACAGCCTGATCAGGTTTCTCTCATTCCCTTATGCGCGATGCCTCAGAAACTTCAGCGGAAGTACGGCTTGGCGCGGGTACGGGTTGAGGATTTCCCTGATGCCTCCGCGGGAAGGATGGTGTTGGCGTGCTTGGATGGTCTTCCCCTTGACCCAAGCAGCGAGTCTCTGTTGAAACCGCTCATTGGGATCCTTGATCGCCTCGGGGCAGGGGAAAACGAGGACGCGATTTCCCTCGCTAGCTAATTCGCCCCCAGCGGCAGTTTTTGCTTGCCAAGATGTAAGGGCGGCTTACGAAGGATACCGCTGATCCTTTTTTCAAAACGATTTTGCCTTTCTTCCCCTTCGCTTTAGGGGGCGCTTAGCTTGGGGCCGTGCCGGGAAACGGCGTCAGCTGAGGATTCATTGATGAAAAGATTAGCGCTTGTCCTCCTAGGGTTTCTTTTCCCCGCGCTTGCGGCAGCCGAGCAGCAAGACCTGAGTTTTGTACCCCGGCAAGCCCAGGCCACCATGACGGTAACGTCTGTGGTTATTGGGGCGGAGCAAACCCACATTTCAGCGGAAGGTGCCATGGGGGCCTACGGAAAGGTCTATGTCACCTACCATTTGCATCGGGATGGATCGGCGACTCAGGGATCGGTGTCTGGGGCCGGTCGCGGGTTTATTGATGCCGACACCATGGCTTCCGGAACCTTTCGCGGTGCCTGGCGCCGGGAGGGCTCACGGATCTATATGACGAACGTTGTGAACCTCTCCGATGGCTCGCAAAATCTCGACATGATCGAGTTCGACGGCCGGGACAACACAATTTCCGTGCGAGCTTACGTCTTACATTGACCCTCTAGCGGTCCCCTTCGTCCGGGGTTCCCTTCCTGCGGGGGGTCCCGGACGCCTTTTTTGGGTTGCCTCGGCTGTGGCCTCAGACGATCTTTGAGGGGCCGTCTCCCCAGTACTCATCGCGAAGCAGGCGCTTGTACAACTTGCCCGTGGGAAGACGGGGGAGGGCCTCCCGATAGTCAATAGACCGCGGTAGCTTCTGGCGAGATAGGTGTTCTCGAAGGTAAGCCAGCAGTCCTTCCGTAGTGGCCTCGCCCTCGTCGATGCCGGGCATGAGCTGCACCACCGCCTTGACCTCTTCTCCAAGATCGACGTTGGGTACGCCAAAGACCGCCGCATCGGCAACCCAGGGGTGGGAAATCAGGAGGTCTTCGCATTCTTGGGGGTAAATGTTCACGCCCCCGGAGATGATCATGAAGGTTTTCCGGTCCGTGAGATAAAGGAAGCCATCGTCATCCACGTAACCCACATCCCCCACCGTGGTATGGGTGCCGTCGGCGGAGGTGGCTTCCTGGGTTTTCTCCGGGTCGTTGTGATAGGCGAATTCCGAAGCGGTCTTAAACCAGAGCGTACCTGAGGTCCCGTTCGGCACGGGATCGTTGTTTTCGTCGAGAACGGCCAACTCCCCTAAAACGATCTTTCCCACCGTCCCAGGGTGGGCCAACCATTCCTCGCTGTTGCAGGCGGCAAAGCCGAGCCCCTCCGTAGCGCCGTAGTACTCATGAATGATCGGTCCCCACCATTCGATCATGGCTTGCTTCACGGCCACGGGGCAGGGTGCTGCTGCGTGCACGGCGACCTTGAGGCTCTTGAGGTTGTGGATCTGCCGAGCTTCTTCGGGAAGCTTTAGGAGGCGGCTGAACATGGTCGGTACGAGCTGGCTATGGGTGACGCCGTAGCGCTCGATGAGGGCGAGGTAGCGCTCCGGGTCAAACTTGGCCATCACGATCACCGTGCCCCCGATGCGTAGGGTAAGCCCGACGGCGGCCTGGGGCGCTGAGTGATAGAGGGGCGCCGGGGAGAGGTAGATCATATCCTCCCGGTAAAGCCAGAGATCTCTAAGAAAATAGTAGAGCGGAAGCATGTCCGCCGGGGCCTGGGCCGGCAAAGGGCGAATGATGCCCTTGGGCCGACCGGTGGTACCGGAGGAGTAGAGCATGGAGGTGCCGAGCCATTCCTCGGCGAGCGGCGCCTCCGGAAAGGCGGCGACGGCGCGCTCGTAGTCTTGGTAGCGCGTTTCGTCGGGGAGGACGTCCGCGCCGTCGACCACCAGTACGGTCTTGATGCCCGGGCAATCCGCCAACGCTTCCTGCGCCACCGCAAGCTTTTCCCGGGAGGTAATGAGCACCTGGGATTCGGAATTCTGGAGAATGTAAGCGAGTTCGCTGCCCGTCAGATAGGCATTGATGCAGGTGTAATAGAGGCCGCTGCGCTCGCCAGCGGCGCAGGTTTCCAGGTAGGGGAGATTGTTCTCCATAAAAATCGCGTAATGATCTAGGCGCTCGAGGCCCTGCGCTTCAAGGAAGTGCGCCAGGCGATTGGCCCGGGCTTCAAACTCTGCGTAGGTCAGTTGAGCGCCGGTCTCCGCGAGGATGACCGCTGGTCGCTCGGGATGCTGCTGGGCATAAGGTCCTGGATACACGGGTCTTCCCCTCCCCTTAGTCTTTGCCCCTATCCCACCACGCCCCTTTGGGCCATGGCAATGGCTGAGCGGCGCCCACCGTGGCTTGCGAGGGGCCTTTTCCCCTTGCTTTACTGAGGAACGGTTTGGGAGAGGAGAACCACCGTGACGGAATTTACGCTCAACGGAACGCCGGTGTCGTCGGCGAGTCCGGAAGATACCCCCTTGCTATGGGTACTTCGGGACGAACTTGACCACAAGGGCACGAAATTTGGCTGCGGTATCGCCCAGTGCGGCGCCTGCACCGTTCACCTGGATGGCACCCCCACCCGCGCCTGCGTCCTACCGCTTAGCGCCGTGGCGGGGCGGCAGGTCACGACTATCGAAGGGCTGGCTTCCGATGCGGGGGAGGCCTTGAAGGCAGCGTGGGTGTCGGAGCAGGTGCCGCAATGCGGCTACTGCCAGTCCGGGCAGCTCATGACCGCGGCAGCGCTGCTGGAGGCCAATCCCTCCCCAAGCGATGACGAGATCGTCAACGCCATGAACGGCAATCTGTGTCGGTGCATGGCCTACGGGCGCATTAAGGCCGCGGTGAAGGTCGCCGCTGGGCGCGGGGAGGGGCAGGCATGAGCCGTCTAATGAACCCCGATCTTTCCCGTCGTCGCTTCCTCGCCGGCGCCGTAGGCGGCAGCTGCATCATGGGCCTGGGGCTCGCCTTGCCCGGTTGCTCGCCAAGGGGTGCGGTGGAATCCCTCGCCGCCGCCCGCCCCGATGCCACCTTTGCCCCTAGTCTTTGGTATGAAATTGACGGCACGGGCGCCACGCATATTTTTGTCACCAAGGCAGAGATGGGCCAGCACGTCGGCACGGCGCTTGCGCGCATCATTGCCGAGGAACTCGGCGCCGCGTGGTCCCAGGTCCGCATTACCCACGTGGATAGCCATCCCAAGTGGGGCGCCATGGTGACCGGCGGGTCCTGGTCCGTGCACACCTCCTTCAAGGCCTTGTCCCAGGCCGGCGCTGCCGGGCGCCAGCTTCTGCAGGCAGCGGGGGCAGCGCAGCTCGGCGTTGCCGTGGAGGCCTGCACCGTTGCGGACGGACAGGTCAGCGCCGGGGGCAAGAGCGTTAGCTTTGGCACCCTCGTCTCCGCCGGCCTGCCAGAGACAGAGCTTTCCGCGGAGGCCCTGGATGCGCTGCCGCTTAAGGCCCCGGAGGCGCGCCAGCTGTTGGGCAAACCCGTGGCAGCCCTGGATGTCCCGGCAAAAAGCGCCGGGGAGGCGGTCTACGGTTTAGATGCGACGCTGCCGAACATGGTCTACGCCGTGCCGCTCCTGCCGCCCACGCGCTACGGTAGCGTGCTCACGCGCCTTGAGGATGGCGCCGCCGGATCGGTGCCGGGCTTTCTGCAAACGCTGCGGATTGATGATCCGAGTGAAACGATTCAAGGCTGGGGCCTGGTAATCGCGGAGAGCTTACCTGCGGCCTGGAAGGCGGCGGAAAAGGTAAACGCGGAATGGACGCCTGGGCCCACGGCCGCGGTCGATGAGGCCGCCATCCTTGCCGAGGGGACGCGCCTTGCGGACGATCCCGGGGAAGGGGTGCGAGTGGTGGACCACGGGGAGATCGACAGCGTGCTCGCTGGCGCTACGAGGACCCTATCGGCCCATTACCGTACGGCGTCAGCGCTTCACTTCACCCTCGAGCCACAGAACGCCCTCGCCCATTTCGATGAGGCGGGGCATTGCCATATCCACGGGGGCAATCAGTGGCAGTCCCTGATTCTGCCCGTGCTCTCCGAGGCCCTGGGGCTCCCGGAAACGAACATCACGCTCCACCAGTATGCTCTCGGTGGCGGCTACGGACGCCGCCTCTTCGGCGACCAAATGATTCCCGCGGCTCTCGCAGCCCGGGCCCTTGGGCGTCCCGTAAAGCTCGTGTTGAATCGGGACCAAGACAGCCGCTTCGACTGCGTGCGCTCCCCGAGCGTCTGCCGCTTCGATGCGGCGCTCGATGCCGCGGGGGATGTGCTGGGCATCGACCATGGGGTGGCCGCCGGCTGGCCCACCCTGTCCATGGCGCCGAGCTTTCTTGCGCCGGGGCTGAATGACAGTGGCCGTTTCGACAGCTTCTCCGTTAGCGGCGCGGACCACTGGTACACCTTGCCCGCGCACCGGGTTCGGGCCATCAACAATCCCCTCGCGCAAAAAACCTTTCTCCCGGGGTGGCTTCGGGCCGTGGGTCCGGGATGGGTTGGCTGGGGGGTGGAATCCTTCATGGATGAACTCGCCCACGCCCAGGGGGTGGATCCCATCGAATTCCGCCTCGCGCGCCTGGACGGCGCCGGTCCCAACGGCGGCGATGGGCCCGCGAATGAGGGGGGCGCGCTCCGTCTCCGGGCGGTCCTGGAAACGGTGCGCGAACGCTCGGGCTGGGGCCGATCCCTGCCGAAGGGCTCGGGCCTTGGGGTGGCCGTCGCTCATGGTCAGGAGCGGGGCATGCCCACCTGGACCGCCTGCGTGGCCGAAGTGGCCGTTGCCGGCGATGCGGTGTCCGTGAAGAAGCTTTGGCAGGTCATCGACGTCGGTACGGTGATCGATCCCGGTGGGGCTCGGGCGCAGGCGGAAGGGGCCATGCTGTGGGGTCTCAGTCTCGCGCTCCATGAGGGCACGGCCTTCGAAGCCGGTCAGGTGCAGGACCGGAACCTCGATCGCTATACGCCCCTGCGCATGAAGGATGTGCCCGAGCTCGATATCCACTTCGCCGAGAGCACGGCCTTCCCCAGCGGTTTGGGGGAGCCGCCGCTCATTGCCGTGGCCCCGGCCATCGGCAATGCGATCTTCGCCGCCACGGGGAAGCGAGTGCGGGATCTTCCTATCCGCCTTAGCTAGGGCGGCGGGCCAGGGCGTAGAGGCCGGCCCCTAGGCCGGCCCAGCCCAGCACGATGGCCCACTCCGCAGGCCAGGCGAGGGCGGCGGGGCCGAAGGGCAGGTAGAGCAGGGAAAGGCCCAGGGAGGCAAGAAGGGCCGCATAGCCAAGAAGCCGTCCGCCGGGAAGGCGGAAGGGGCGGGGGAGTTCGGGCTCCCGCTGCCTAAGGGCGAGGAAAGCGGCAGCGACCCACGCATAGGCCACGGTGATCCCCAGGCCGCCCGCATCGACCAGCCAGACGAGGGCTGGCCGACCAAAGAAGGGCGCGCAGGCGGAGAGGCCCCCAAGCAAGGCCAGGGCCGCCGTGGGCGTTTGGTACCGCGGATGGCGCCGGGCGAAGATCGCGGGGAGCTGGCCCGCCTTAGCCATGGCGAAGATCGCCCGGCTGCCTCCGATCATGAAAGCGTTCCAGGAACTCAGAATCCCCCCTAGGCCTGCCAGCACGAGGAGCGCTCGGGCCTCGGGCCCCCAGAGTGCGCCCATGGCGTCTGCCGTGGCCAAGCTCGCTGCTGCGCGTCCCTCTACGGGCAGGGCGAGGGCGACGCTGGCCGCCACCACCGCGTACCAGAGCGCCGCGAGGGCCACCGCCGTGAGCAGCAGGGCGCCGATGCTGCGCCGGGGAATGCGGAGCTCCTCCGCGGCCTGAGGAATGACGTCAAAGCCCACGAAGAGAAAGGGCACCATCATGAGCATGGCGCTGAAGCCCGAAAGGCCCTCGGGAAAAAGGGGCCCGGGGTTCTCCAGGGATCCCTGGCTGAAGGCGCCGAGGAAGAGCATCAGCCCCACCCCCACCATGGCGAGCACGAGCACCGTTTGCATCACCGCGGCGAAGCGTAGGCCGCGCATATTGAGCAGCGTCAGCAGGAGCGCTGTCGCGCAGCCTACCCCTGCCCAGGGCGCGGTGACGGTCCAGCCTCCGAGGGTCCAGAGGGGGTAGGCGTCAAGCCCTGGCACCAAGGTCTCGAGCACCGTGGGTAAGGCCACAGCTTCGAAGGCGCTGACGGAAAAATAGCCGAGGGTGATGGCCCAGGTGCATAGAAAGGCCGCGCCAGGCCCAAAGGCCCGCTGCGCATAGACGTGCTCCCCGCCCACCCAGGGCAGGGCGGAGGCCAGTTCGGCATAGACGCTGCCGATGACCAACATGATGACGCCCCCGATCAGGAAGGCGAGGAGCGTGCCTCCGAGGCCCCCCTGGGCGAGCCAGGTGCCAGACAGCACCACCCAGCTCCAGCCAATCATCGCGCCGAAGGCCAGGGTGAGGACGTCCCAGCGTCCGAGGCTTTGGGGCAGGGCGCCCCGTTCCGTCACGGGGTGCGCCGCCAGAGCTGCTCGCCCTGAATCCAGGTTTCTTCCACAGGCAAGGTCAGCAGAGCGTCCGGATCTAGGCTTCGGGGGTCGCGCTTCAGCACGATGAAGTCGGCGAGCTGCCCTGGCACGAGCTGGCCCCGGTCTTCTTCCCGGAAGGCGAGCCAGGCGCCGCCATAGCTGTAGCGATGGAGTGCCTCTTCCAGGGAGATGGCCTCGTCGGCGCCGTATACCACCCCATCCATGCCCTTTCGCGTCACCGCGGCGTAGAGGCCCACCATGGGGCCTATGGGGAGGATGTCGGAGGACAGGGCGACGAAGATGCCCGCATCGATGGGGCTCTTGATCGGGTTGTTGTGGGCGAGGCGCCAGCCGTCGAGGTAGGTGCTATAGCGCCCCGCAAGGGTGTAGGTGAAGTTCGGTTGCTGGGCGATGGCAATGCCATGGGCCGCCATCTGAGCCATGGTCTCGTCGGAAGGGCGCATGGAGAAGTGGTTCAGGTAGTGGCGGTGATCGTTCCGGGGCGCCGCTTCGATGGCCTTTGCGAGGGCATCAGCGGTGATCTCGATCGCCGCATCGCCAATGGCGTGGATGCCCATTTGCCACCCCGCCCGATGGACCTCATCTACCAGTGCGCGCAGCTCTTCTTCGGGCAGGTTGAGGTAGCCTCGGTAGTCATCCATGTCCTTGTAGGGGGCCTTGGTGAAGGCTGCCGGGCCCGTAAAACCGCCGTCGGCGAAGATCTTTATGGCGCCGAGAGATAGGCGGTCCGTATCCAGAGCCTCGTGGGCGCTGGCCTTAAAGCGTGCCATGGCCTCGGTCCCTTCCCAGTGCATTTGCACCCGGGCCCGGGGGAGGCGCGCGCCACGTTCTTGATAGATTTCTCGCCAGAGGGGCCAGCGCTCCAAGCGCTCGGAAGCATGGGTGACCGCTGTGATACCGAGGGGCAAGAGGGCCTCAAGGCTCGCCGTGAGGCTCTCCTTCAGTTCTTCCTGGGTGGGCGGGGGGATGTATTGGGCGAGGAGATCCTGCCGCTCCCGGATTATCCCGTTTAGGCGCCCGTCCTCCCCCCGCTCAATCACACCGCCCTCCGGCTGGGGCGTGCCCAGGGTGATTTCGCCGAGATCCAGGGCGACGCTGTTCGCCACAGCGCTGTGGCCCCCGGCCCGGGTGAGGAGCACGGGGTTGTCTGGCGCGGCCTCATCCAGATCATCTCGGTGGGGCTTGCGTCCCTCCGCAAGGGCGTCCTCGGACCAGCCGTAGCCCGTGATCCACTCTCCTGGCCCCAGGGCTTCGGCCTTCGCCTGCACCGCGTCCTTTAGCGCCTCGATGGAGGTGATCTTTTGCAGCGGGATGTAGCGCCGCGCGTAGCTGTGAATATGGCTGTGCACATCGTCAAAGCCCGGAAGCACGGTTTGCCCCTCAAGGTCCCGGGTCACCGTGCCGATGAAGCGGTCCGCAAGCTCGGGCCCACCGATCGCGACAATGCGGCCGTCCTTCACGGCCATTACGTTCCCCCCCGGGGCCCCCGGGGCGCCTGGAATGATGACCCCATTGGTCAGCAGGAGATCGACCGGTGTTTTGCTGGGCTCAGGTGTGCAAGCTCCAAGAAACATTAGGACGGTCAGCAGGGCAAGGCGCCCCCAGGGTTTCAGAGAACGGTCGGTCACGGTTGGCCTCCCCATGCCTTTCGGTGATGCGCTCGAGCATAGCAGGATGCCTCAGAGTGCCTAGGGGCGGGGCGCTTTACCAAGGAGCTCAGCGCCCGCGCTGAGATTCTCCGCAGACTCGAGGCTAAGGCGTTTCCGGAGCTCGGGGCTGAGGGAGGCTTGGAGCGCAGGCTCGAGGAGTGCACTGAAGTTTACCTGGCCCCGGAGGAAGTCCCGGACGTAATAGGCGAAAAGCAGGGCTCGATCTTCCCCTTCCGTGATGTTCTTCCCCGAGGTGTGCCAGAGCCGCCCATCCATGGCGATGATCGATCCGGCCTTGGCTTCGAAGGGCACGAGGCGTGCCTCGGGGTTTGAACCAAGGTCCTTGCGGGTTTGCGCTCGGTGGCTGCCGGGTACAAAGCGCGTGGCGCCGTTTTCGAAGGTGACATCCGTTAGGCACCAAATGATGTTGAGGGCCCAGGGGGCGTGCCAGGGCTCGGGCACCACCAGGGCCTGGTCCGAATGTAGGGCCATGGAACCGGAGCCAGGACGGGCAATGTTCGCCGTGAAGTTCGAAATCCGAAAATCAGGCCCGAGGAGTGCCTCCACGAGGGTCGTCGCGTCGGCCTGAAGGATCAGGTCTCGGAAACAGGCGTCGATGGCCAGCAGATCGAAAACGCGCACGTTCGCCGCGTTGGGATCGAGCAGAGGCATAAAGGTGCTGTTGCCCTGGGCCTCGTAGCTCGCTGCTGCTGCCCAGAGTCGATCGAGGGTGGCCCCGCAGGCCGCCTCATCGAGCACCCCGTCCAGTACGGCCCAGCCCTGGTGGATAAGGGCGTCTCGGGCATCGTTGAGGGCGGGAGAGGGTGAGGTCATGGCGCTTCCCGTACTGGTTTTAGGCGGCTGAGTACGTTCCCCAGCTGGCGGTTGCTCACGCCTTGGAATGCAACCGGGGGGTGCTGGAGGCATTGCCATGGAGCGCTCCCCTCCCTTAAGCGGTCATCGCAAGGCTGGCACCTCGCCGAGAAAAAAGCGAGGGGCAAGCGCCGGCTGCGGCTTCTGGGCTAGGCCCACTGGACTCGGTAATGGGTTTAGGAGTATCAGAGAGATGGCTTGGCTGGTAACGAAATACCTGATGACCGCAGCGCTTGTGGTGCTGGTTTCGGAGGTGGCGAAGCGGAGCGACCGGTTGGGGGCGCTGCTTGTCGCCCTACCCCTCGTGACGATCCTTTCCCTGCTATGGCTCCACTTTGAAACGGGTAACCGGGAGAAGCTTGCGGCCCACGCCTGGTATACCTTCTGGTATGTGGTGCCGACGCTACCGATGTTCCTGACCTTTCCGGCCTTTTTGCATCGCTTAGGCTTTTGGGGTGCGCTCGCTGCGAGCGCCGCCCTCACGGCGGTCTGCTTCTGGGCCTTTGCCCGAGCGGTAAAGCCCTTTGGGATTGATCTGGGGCTGTAGCGGTGAGCACCTATGGGAAAGGGAAACGCGCCCGGGAGGGGCCCCGGGCGCGAAAGGGGGCCTAGGCGCCGAGGCGGTGCAGGGCGCAGATCTTGTTGCCCGCGGGATCGCGGAGGTAAGCGAGGTAAAGGCCGCTGCCTTCCCGCTCCCCCGGGGGATCTTCGCAATCGGTCCCGCCGTTCGCGAGGCCTGCGGCGTGCCAGGCGTCAGCCTCTGCAGGGCTGGCGGCAGCAAAGCCGACCGTGCCGCCGTTGGCACCGCAGGCGGGCTCGCCGTTGATGGGCATGGAAAGGGAAAAAATGCCCGAGGGCGTCATGTAAAAGCAGCGCCCCTTCGGATCAAGCGTACCCGGGGCATGGCCCAGGGCGCCTAGGACAGCGTCGTAGAACTTCTTCGATGCCTCGATATCGTTTGCACCCACCATGATGTGGCTGAACATGCTGCGACTCTCCCAACGCGTTAAGTGGAGGCCAGAGCATAAGCGTCCTGCGCCAGGGCTCCAAGGGCTGTGGTGTCTTCCCTGGGGCCGGGGTAGGCTCAAGATCCTAGGGATTTTCGCGGGGAGGCGAAGCCGATGACCAAAACCATGCTCGATACGGGAACGGAGGATCTCAAGGCCTGGGAGGGCGAGGGCATCCTTCACATCACCCTCAACCGGCCCCAGGCCCGCAATGCCATGTCAGGCCCGATGAATCAGGCCTTCGGCAAAATGCTGGCCTATGGCGAGGAGAGCGCGAGCGTTCGCGTCATCGTCGTCACCGGCGCTGAGGGGGCCTTTTGCGCTGGCGGCGATGTGAAGGGCATGGCGGGCAGCGGCGATGGGGGCTCCACAGCGGCGTCGGAAGCGACCCTGGATGAGCGCATCCACGCTCAGCGCCTGAACCAGCGGGCCACGGCGGGGCGCATGTACCTCATGCCGAAGCCCGTCATTGCTAGCTTGCCTGGCGCCGCGGCGGGGGCGGGCATGTCCCTGGCTCTGGCTGCGGACCTCCGCATTATGGCGGAGAACGCCTTCATCACCTCGGCCTTCGCCAAGGTGGGCTTTAGCGGCGATTACGGCGGGACCTTCTTCCTGACCCAGCTCGTGGGCGCGGGGAAGGCGCGGGAGATCTACTATCTTTCCGATCGCCTCGATGCGCAGGAATGCCTCCGGCTGGGCCTCGCCAACGCAGTGGTGCCGGCAGAGGCCCTGGAGGAAGAGACCTTGGCGCTGGCGCGGCGCCTCGCCGCCGGTCCCCCGGCGGCCTACCGCTACATGAAGGAGAACCTCAATCGTGCGGCCGAGGGCGCCGACGCCCTGAGCTGCATGGATCTTGAGGCTACCCATCATGTGCATACGGGGCTCACGGAGGATCACCGGAACGCAGCGGCGGCCTTCGTAGAGAAACGCGTGCCCGTGTTTACGGGGCGCTAAGGCCCCCCGCCCGGGCGAGGAGGGCGCGCCCTTCCGCCCGGGATCGAAGGCGTAGCCAGCGCGGCCCCTCGGGGTCCTGGGTTAGCTCGCCCATCGCCTCCCCGTAGCGCCGCCGAATCCGCCGAAGATTCTGGAAGGACCACAGCAAAATTGAGTCTTTCGACAGAAAGGCGCGACGCAGCGACTCCCGGTTCCCATGGCGCCAGAGCCGCACGTTCCCCAAGCTGCGCTTTAAGGTCCGGAGGAAGACCTGCCAGAGCACGCGGGGGTAGGGGGGATCGATCCAAACCACGAGGGTGGTCCGGGCCCATTTCAGGGCCCGGGTGCGGTCGTAGTTTCCGTCGAGAACCCAGCGAGGTTCGGCAAGGGCCGCGGACAGGCGCGGCAGAAAGGTTTCGTCGGGGGTGGGGGTCCAGTTCGGACCCCAGAAGAGATCATCAATTTCCACCACGGGTTGGCCGAGGGCCTGGGCCAGGGCTCGGCCCAGGGTCGATTTCCCGCTGCCGCTGCTGCCCACCAGGTTTACCCGGTCGAAGTCCGACCGGGTGAGGTCCGCAAGGGTGTTCTCGAAGGTGGGCGATCCCCCCTTAGGCATCGCTGCCTTGGGTTTCGGCGATCCACCGATCCACCCGTGCTTCGAGGAGCGTGAGGGGCATGGCGCCGCCGCCGAGGATGGTGTCGTGGAAGGCTCGAATATCGAAGGCCTCCCCAAGAGCGTCCTCAGCTTTCCGGCGGAGGGCTTGGATGCGCAGCATGCCGATCTTGTAGCCCGTGGCTTGCCCCGGCATGACGATATAGCGCCGCACTTCGGAGCGCGCCTGCGCTTCCGTGATCGGACCGTTGTCGAGGAAGTAGGCGTTGGCTTCCTCCTCGGTCCAGCCCTTGGCGTGGAGCCCCGTGTCCACCACGAGGCGGATGGCGCGCCACATCTCCGAGCCCAGGCGCCCGAACTCCGAGAAGGGGTCCAGGTAGGTGCCATCGATTTCCGTGGCGAGCCACTCGGCGTAGAGGCCCCAGCCTTCCGCATAGGCGTTGAAGTTGGTCTGGGTCCGGAAGGTGGGAATGCCCTCGAGCTCCTGGGCGATGGCAATCTGCATGTGATGGCCCGGCAGCCCCTCGTGGTAGGCGATGACCTCAAGCTCATGCTTTGGCATGGCATTCATATCCGACAGGTGGGCGTAGTAGATGCCCGGGCGGGAGCCGTCGAGGGCCGCGGGGTAGTAATGCTGGGCAGCGCCATCTTGCTCTCGGAAGGGCTCCACCCGGCGCACCACGAGGTCTGCCTTGGGCAGGATCCCGAAGTAGTCTGGGAGCCGTGCCTTGATGCGTTCGATGGCCGCTGTGGCCTCGTCCAGGTAGGCCTGGCGGCCGGCGTCCGTGTTGGGGAAGTAGAAGCGCTCATCCCCGGTCGCGCCCCGGAGCAAGTCAAAGAAGGCCCGAAGATCGCCCCCAAAGCCGACTTTGTCCTTGATAACTTCCATTTCCTCCCGGAGCCGGGCGACTTCGGTGAGGCCAATCTCGTGGATCTCATCGGCCGTGAGCTTCGTGGTGGTGTGCAGGCGCAGCAAATAATTGTAGTAGGCGCCATCATCGTTGCGGTTTGAGAGGCCAGTGACCGGGCCTTTGTCCTCAGGCAGTTCGCCTTTGGCCCAGGTCAGCAGGCGCGCGTAGGCCGGGGCAAGGCTCTCGGTCAGGGCCAGGCGCGCCTCCTGGCGATAGCGGCGCGCATCCTCTTCGGAAATCTGCTCGTCCGCGAGGAGCGTCGCCACTTCGCTTTCAAAGTCTGCCCAGAGGTCAGAGGCGTCGCCTTCTGTGAAAGGCGCGCCGGTGACGACCTTTTCCGCCTGCTCGATCACCCCTTCGAGGGCGAAGGCGGGGGTTTCTAAACCCTGAGCGGCCGCAGCCTCGGCGCGATCGATCATCTGATTCAGCGCTCGGCCCCCTTCCCCGTAGCGAGTGATCAGCCCCTCAAGATCAAGGGGGCTCGCGACGGCGTGGAAGCTGATGAGCAGGGTGGGCAGGAAGGACTGGGCGCCGTTCATTTGATCGAACTGGTAGTCGGCGAGACGGAATGCGGCACCGTCCTGTGCGCGCTCGTACTGATAAACCCAGAGGTCCCAGGAATCCTTCAAGTGCTGGGGCAGGGTGTCGTAGTCGAAGTTGGCCTTGAGGTCCTCTACCGTGCTCGCAAGCCAGGCCAGTTCCGCATCCTCCGCGGCGAGGGACAGATCATCGATCTCCCCCTGCCGGTCCTTTCGCCCAAGGAAGGTGAGGGATATGGGGCTGCGCTGAAGCTGCTCCTCGTACTTCGCTTCGAACCAAACTGAGAGCGCTTCTGCGTTAGCTTCCGCGTCCACTTGCGGGGTTGGGAGTGGGGTTTCACCGCAGGCGGCGAGGCCCGCAAGCAGGGTGAGCAGGGCGGCTAAACGTCTCATGGGAAATGCCTTTTCCGATTGGGGGCGGGGGAAAAGGGAAAGTGTAGCAGCGGCCGGCGGCGGCGTGGCTGGCCTCAACCGGTATACTGGGGACTTTCCTCTGGCAGGGGCCAGCTATGGCGGATACTCCGGACGTCCTCGTGGTGGGCGGCGGCGCGAGCGGCCTGCTGTGCGCAATCAGTGCAGCCTACCGGGGGCTCTCCGTACGCGTGCTGGAGATGGGCCCTAAGGTAGGGCTGAAGATCCTCGTCTCCGGGGGCGGACGCTGCAACTTCACCAATCGACGGGTAGACCCCCGGGAACACTTTCTGTCCGAGAACGCCCACTTTTGTATTTCCGCCCTAAAGCGCTTCACGCCAGAAGACTTCATCGAGATGGTGGAGAGCGCCGGCATTGCCTATCACGAGAAGACGTTAGGCCAGCTGTTTTGTGATCACAGCGCTAAGGACATCGTGGCTATGCTCCTCGCCCACTGCGACGCCGGTGGGGTGGATATTCGCCTGCGGCAGAAGGCCACGGCGATCCATCCCTTACCCGAGGAGGGCTATCGGGTTGAAACCGTTGGCGGCACCTTTTCAGCACCGCAGGTGGTGCTGGCCACGGGGGGTCTTTCCTTACCAAAGATCGCCAGCGATCTGGCTCTGCGGGAGGCCGAGCGCTATGGCCTTGGGCGGGTGGCGCCGCGAGCCGGCCTCGTTCCGCTGACCTGGCGCAGTGTCGACAAACCGCGCTTTGAACCCCTCGCGGGGATTGCGGTGGATGCCCTCGTGTCTGCGGGCGGGGCGTCCTTTCGGGAGAATCTTCTGTTCACCCATCGTGGGCTGAGCGGCCCGGCGGTGCTTCAGGTGTCCTCTTACTGGCGGGAGGGGGAGGCCGTGGAGATTAATCTGCTTCCGGATTTTGAGGCCCTGGGCTGGCTCAAGGATGGGCAACAGCACTTCCCTCGGCAGCAGCTGTCGACCCTATTGAAAAGTGCCCTGCCAGCCCGTCTCGTGGACGTGCTGGTCATGACGGACTTTACCGATGCGCAATTGGCCAACATTTCTGATGAGACGCTAGAGCGCCTGGCCGAGTTCCTCGGCGCCTGGCGCGTCTACCCCAATGGCACGGAGGGCTACCGCACGGCGGAGGTCACCCTCGGAGGCGTCGCCACGGAGGAGGTCTCTTCCAAAACCTTCGAGACCAAAAAGTTTCCTGGCCTCTATCTTATCGGCGAAGCCCTCGACGTCACCGGCTGGCTCGGGGGCTACAACTTCCAGTGGGCCTGGGCCTCGGGCTGGTGCTGTGGCCAGCATTTGCGCCCCCATACCCCCTAGGCGGGGGCCCGAGCCAGATCCTGTCGGACGTGTTTGGCAGCAATCAGGTAGTGCACCGTGCTCCAGACGGAGACTGCGGGAATCACGTACACCATGGCGTAGCGAATAGACTCGAGACCGAAATGAGGCTCGAGGAGGTCGCTCACCCAGCCTATGAAGAGGGGGCCGCCGCCGAGGCCGACAAGATTCAAAACGAAGAACAGAATCGCCGAGGACAGGGCGCGCATGCGTAGGCCCACAAGGGAGTGGGTAACGGCGATGTTTGGCGCTAGGTAGGCGGCAAAGAAGATCGCCGGGACGAAGTTCAGTGCGAGGGCCAAATAAGTCTGGTCCGTGGTGTATATGAAAAGGGTGAAGGGGATGGTGACGATGGTCGTCGCCGCCGGTACCCATTGATACCAGCGTTGGTCCCGCACGGCGAGCTTGTCCGAGAGGTAGCCTCCGAGGAAGGTCCCCGCGCCGCCGGATACGGACGCCAGGGCAAGCCAGGTTCCGAGCTCGCCGGTGCTGATCTCGTGGAGACGCAGGAACAGCGACGGCAAGAAGTTTCCCGCACCGTAGGTGATGAAGGCGTGAAGGCCGCAGGCAATGGAGAGATGGCGAAAGGAGGGCCTAGACCAGAGCAGGGCCAGGGTGTCCTTAAAGGGCGGCGGGGTCGCATCGCTTGATTGCTTGCCCTCGGCAAGCCCGCGTACGGGTTCGGCCACGACCAGGCGGAGGATGACGGCAAGGGCCACCCCAGGGAGGCCGACGACGATAAAGGCCGTGCGCCAGCCGTATAATTCGTTGATCCAGCCGCCAAGGAGAAACCCGAGAAGCACCCCAATGTTGATGCCCATGGAGTAGATGGCCAGGGCCGTGGCGCGCCGTTCGCCCTCAAATATATCGGAGATGATGGCGTGGGCTGGGGGGCTTCCCCCGGCTTCGCCCACGGCGACCCCAATGCGCGCGAGCAGGAGCTGGATATAGTTTTGAGCAAGACCGCTTACGGCTGTCATGCCGCTCCATACCGCCAGGGCCATGGCGACGATAGAGCGACGCGTCCCCTGGTCCGCAAGGCGGGCGATGGGAATGCCGAAGCTCACATAGAAAATAGCGAAGGAAAAGCCCGAGAGCAGGCCGAGCTGCTTGTCGGAGAGGCCCATCTCCAACTTGATCGATTCCTGAAGAATCACCAGCAGCTGCCGGTCTATAAAGTTAAAGGAATAGACCATGGTGAGGAGGGCAAGGACCCCCCAGCGGTAGGCCGGGCGCTCGTAAGCGCTGGGGCTAAAGATCGACACGGCTATCGGTCTTGGGCGCTCTGTGCGTCCAGGGTTTTGCGGCGCAGGCGCCGCATGCCGCTGAGCCAACGATCGACGTCTTCCCCTTTGCGGCGCACGTATTACCCTACTTCCGGATGGGGTAGCACGTAGAAGCGCTCTTCCCGCAAGGTATCGATGACCACCGCCGCAAGCTCATCCGCTTCGATGATGCCGTCCGTTTGCCCATCGCCTAGGCTCCGGGGAGCCATGGCCGTATTCACCCCCTGAGGGCAAAGCACGGAGACCTTGATACCTTCATCCCCGTGGGTCATGGCGATGAACTCCGCGAGCTTTACGGCGGCGGCCTTGCTCACCGTATAGGGGCCACTGCCGAGAGCGGCGAGGAGCCCGGCAGCGGAGGCCGTGTTCAATAGGTAGCCCTCGCCCCGCGCGATCATGCCCGGCAAGACGGCTCGAGCGGCGTAGAGATGGGCCATGACGTGGAGTTCCCACTGGGCTTGCCAGATCTCGTTGCTAGCCTCGAGTAGGGGACCATCGGCCCGGGCAGAGGCGCCGGCGTTGGAGCAGAAAAGGTCGATTGAGCCGTGGTCGGCGAGCACCTTCTCAACTAGGGCGTGCACCTGGGCTTCATCGGTGACATCGCAGGCATAGCCGTCGCAGCCGAGCTCCGCCGCCGCGGCTTTCACGGCGGCCTCGCTCAGATCCGCGAGCACCACTGCGCGCGCGCCCTCGGCCAGGAAAGCCTTGGCCATGGCCTGCCCAATGCCCCCGCTTCCCCCCGTGATCACCGCAACCTTGCCTTGAAGCTCCATGCGCATCTCCCCCCCCGAATGTGTGATCCCGGGAGTCTGGCTTGGGCAAGCCGGGGAGGCAAGGGAGCGGCAAAGCTGCTAGCCTGGGACCGCTTATTCGGGGAGAAAAAGCCATGAGACAACTTTGGAAAGGGGCGGCCCTTGCCGCTGCCATCGTTTTGGCGGGCTGCGCAGCGGAGCCTGCGCCCACCGAACTCGAAGTCGCCCAGGCCGCCGGGGCGCCATTTTTTGAGGGCATGGGCGCCTACACCATGCCGATCACCACCGATGATGCCTACGCGCAGCGCTATTTTGATCAAGGCATGGTGTTGGCTTTCGGCTTTAACCATGCCGAGTCCATTCGCAGCTTCCGTGCCGCGCAAGCGCGCGATCCGTCCTGTGCCATGTGCTTCTGGGGCGAAGCGCTGGCCACGGGGCCAAACATCAACGTCACCAGCAACGGTAAGGCCATCATGAGCCCCGACGAGCGCCGCCGGGCGCGGGCCGCCATTGACCAAGCTCTAGCGCACATGGAGGGCTCGAACGCGCGGGAGCAGGCGCTCATCAAGGCGCTGGATAAGCGCTATGACGGCAATCCGGAAACGCCGAGGGCGCCGCTGGACGAGGCCTGGGCGGAGGCCATGGGCGCGGTGGCTGCGGCCTACCCGGAGGACAGCACGGCGGCCTCTATCTACGCCGAGGCGCTCATGAACACCATGCCCTGGGACTATTGGGGTCCCGATGGGGAAGCGAAGCCCGAGACGCAAAAGGTGATCGCGAGCCTTGATCGTGTGCTTGCCCAGGACCCGGACCATCCTCTGGCGCTGCACCTCTACATTCACGCCCTAGAAGCCTCAAGCAATGCGGCGAAGGCGGAAGCGGCGGCGGATCGGCTCACCGATCTCGTCCCCGGCTCCGGACACCTGGTGCACATGCCCAGCCATATCTTCTTCCGCGTCGGTCGCTACAACGATGCCGTGGAGGCGAATATCAAGGCGGCGGACGTGGATGAGGCGTACATTGCCCAGTGTAACGCCCAGGGCTTTTACCCGGCCATGTACTACCCCCACAACATTCACTTCCTGTGGGCGTCGGCGAGCATGCAGGGGCAAAGCGCGCTGTCGCTGCAAAGCGCCCGCCGAGTGGTAGAGAACGTTCGAGTCGAGCAGGTGGAGCAGTTTCCCACCATTCAGTTCTTCCGCACCGTACCCATGCTGTCCCTCGTGCGCTTTGGGCGATGGGACGACATTCTGGTTGAGCCCGAGCCGCGGGAAGACTTCGCCTTCGCCCGAGCGATCTGGCACTACGGCCGGGGCGTCGCCCTGGCGGCGCAGGGGCAGGGTGACGCCGCCCTTGCAGAGCTGGCGGCCATTGAAGCTTTGGAGGACCGGGTGAACGAGATTTTCCTCGGGGCTTCCTATCCCGCGAAAGCGCTGCTGGGCATCGCGAAGGCCCTGTTGCTGGGGGAAGTGGCCTATCGCGCTGGGGATGCGGCGGCGGCTATCCCTCACTTTGAGCAGGCCGTGGTCCTTCAGGACGCCTTGCCCTATACGGAGCCGCCCTTCTGGTACTACCCCACGCGCCAATCCCTCGGGGCCGCCTTACTGGCCGCGGGGAAGGCCGCAGAGGCGCAGACGGTCTTCGAAGAGGACCTGCATGAGTACCCCATGAATGGCTGGTCCATGTTTGGCCTGGCCCAGGCGCTGGAGGCCCAGGGAGACGAGGCGGGGGCGAGCGCCATGCGTACCCGTTTCGAGCGGACCTGGCAGTTGGCGGACGTGGAGCTGACCAGCTCCACGCTCTAGAAGACCTTAGGGGGCGGCGCCGTGCGCTGCCCCCGAGGGCTCAGGAAAGGGCGAACAGCGCCTTATAATTATCGCGATAGAAGCGATCTTTCTGCCGCCCGGTGGCTTCGGGCATGGCCCGCTCGAAGCGGCCGATGGGATCGTCCGTACCTTCATGGTGAGGATAGTCCGAAGCAAACATCAGCACCTCATCCATATCCTGCGCCAGCATCCAGCCGATGGGCTCCCCGGCGAAGGGGGTGATTTTGATCCGCTCATAGGCGTAGGCGCTGGGCACTAGCGCAAGTTCGGGCAGATCCTGAAGCCGCTTGAAGGCCCGATGCGCTTGATCAAGCTGGCGAACCCAGCTGGCAAACCACACGGCGCCGAGCTCTACCACGCCGATGCGGAGCCCCTTAAAGCGGTCCAACACCCCGTCAAAAATCATGGCACTGAGGAATAGCTGGGCGTTGTAGCCAATGCCCATGTAGGCGAGGGCGTCTCGGGGCGCATCCCCGGCCTTTGGCTCCGGCACTTTGCGGCCGTTGGCATAGAAGCTCGCGGGGACGGGATCGTAGTAGCCCCCATTTACGCCCACGTGCAGCAAAAGGGGTAAGCCGCTTGCTTCCACCGCCGCCCAAAAAACATCGTAGCTGGGATGGGTAAAGCTTTGACCGCCCTGCGGTGCGATGGTGTCGATGAGTACGCCCCCAGCGCCCTGATGAAGGGCCTCCTGCAAGTGTTCAAGGGCCCTTTGAGGACCGGCGCCCAGGGGGATATAGGCCGACGCGCGAAGGCGGGGATCGCCTTCGCAAAAGTGGGCGAGGCCATGGTTTAGGGCCGTCACGGCGCCGTGAAAAACCGTTTCCGATGGGCTGGCGAGGACCTGATTGAAAGCTGTCGTAGGGAACATCAGCGATTCTTGGAAGCCCAGGAGATCGTTGACGTGGCGGCGCTCCTCCCGATCCCAGGCCCCTAGGGCCTCGAAACCCTTGTAGCGCATGGACATGAAAGCCTCATCGGCGCTTTGGGCCAGGGTGGGATCGATTTTCCGTGCCTGCCGGGCCTGCTCGGCGGCCGCCAAGCGCTCGTGAGCGTGATTGTCGCCCTCAAGATAAGGCGCGAGGGCCTCCCGTACCGCAGGGGCCGCGAAGCGCGCTAGCCAGTCGGCGGGCTCCATCATGTGCGAATCGGCGTCGAAGATATCCTGGCGATGTGCGTAGGTCATCATGCTTTCCTCCCGTGGCCCTAGAGGCTAGCGCGTCTAGCCTTTGCTCTCAATTCGGACTTCCCCTCGGCGCCGGCAGCTGCGATGCTTCGTACTACACGGTACGGGCGCGACCGGAGCACACACCATGCTTCTCGATCTCGATCAGGGACGACTCTGGGTCTTTCTGATCGGTCTTGCGCTGTTCGCTCTTTTGGAGGCCTTGTGGCCTGCAGGGCGGCGGTTGGGTCCAAGGGCGCTTCGCTGGCTGCGCCACGGCACGCTAGCAGCGGCCAACACCGTCTTGATGCGGTCCTTGGTTTTTGTACCCCTTCTGCTTTGGGCGGTATGGCTCGAGGAGCAGGGCTGGGGCCTGGTCCGAGCAATCGGACTGGTTGGCGTTCCCGAGCTCATCTTTTCCGTTCTGATCCTCGATGCCTTCGATTACCTGTGGCACCGAGCCAATCATCGAGTTTCCTTTCTCTGGCGTTTTCACAAGGTCCATCACAGCGACCGAGCGCTTGATGTCACCACGGCACTACGCTTCCACCCTGGGGAGCTACTGCTTTCGGGCATCGCTAAAGCCTTTTGGCTCGCGCTGCTCGGTCCCACCCCGGTGGCTTGGTTTCTCTTCGAGGCCTTGGTGAGTGCCTCGGCTCAGTTTCACCACGCTGATCTGCGCCTAGCGCCCCGACTTGAACGTGCTTTGCGCTGGCTCTGGGTTACCCCGGCGTTTCACGGGGCTCACCATCTAGTGGATCGTCGCTGGGGCGATCGAAATTTTTCCACGCTCGTGCCCGTTTGGGATTGGCTTTTTCGCAGTTTTGCCGCGCCTCCGGGGCCGCTGGGTGAAAGAGGAGAGCCTTGGGTCTTTGGCCTTCCCGAGGGACGCGGTGACGCCGATCGTCCCCTGGCCTTGCTTCTTGGCCCGTTTAGGGGGCTCAATCAAAGAGGAATGCGGCATTTGGGTCCGCTTCATAGGAGTCAGGAATGATGAATCAACTTAAGACTTGCTACGGTGGTTTGATCCTCGCCCTTGTCATGGCGTCGGGCCTAGCGCCCGCTGCAGAACACGGCGGTGCGCCTGCCCAGGCAAAGGAACATGGCGGCGAGGCAGCTAAATCCAAGGAACACGGCGGCGAAGCGGCTAAATCCAAGGAACACGGCGGCGAAGCGGCTAAATCCAAGGAACACGGCGGCGGAGAAGCGGCTAAATCCAAGGAACATGGTGGCAAACCTGCCTCGTCAGCCGGTGGTGGTCGCTAGGCTCTACGCACCGCTGGTCATCCTCAGCCTCGCTGTCCTCTCCCTCTCCCCCGCCACCAGCTGGGGAGATCAGGGGCGGGTGTTCTACGCCGAGGACATCAAGGCGGCCATGGCAGAGCACATCGAGTCGCGGATCGATGAGGCTGGTCGCTTTTTTCTGGTCGATGATGAAACGGGCGAGCGCCTCACCCTGCGCTTCGTCAAAATTCACGATCCTGTGCGCGAGTTTGAGGATCGGCGTTACTTTGCCTGTACAGACTTCGCGGTGGACGGGGCGCCGGAGCAGCTCTACGACCTCGATTTCTGGCTCGTGCCCGATGGGGATCGGCTTAAGGTTGTAGAGGAGCGGGTGCACAAGGAGCCTAGAAAGGCGCCGATCTTTGGCTGGTACAAATATCCTCGCTATACCTTTGTGGATGATGAAGTACGGCTGCTCTACCCGGAGGAGCGGGAAGCCGCTGCCGCTCGCGAACGGGCAGGAGAAGGATCGGATCTATGACGGAAGGCCCCGCCTCACAGTCGTGTGATGATTCGCTGCGCGTGCTTTACAACGGCAGCTGCCCCATTTGCAGTAAGGAAATCGAGCACTATCAGCGCTATAGCGATGGGAAAGGGCTTCCCATCGCTTATGACGACCTTATGACGGAAGCTCGGGAGGCCTGGACTATTGATCAGGACAGTGCCGCAAAGGCCCTTCGAGTGCGTCGAGGGGACGAGGTGCTCGTCGGCGTCGATGCCTTCCTTGCCCTTTGGGAGGCCATGCCTCGCTATCGACAGCTTGCGCGCGTAGTGCGCTTGCCAGGGGTGTTCACCCTGGCCCGCTGGGTTTATGACGGGGTGCTGGCCCCGGCGCTGTTTCGGCTCCACCAGCGCCGGGAGCGCCGCGCTTAGCGAGGCGCGGCCTCACACGGTCCGATCTAGCGAGGCCCGACCTAGCGAGGCCCGACCTAACGCGGCTCGGTGAGAAAGACCGGAATCACTCGATCGGTTTTCTTCGCGTACTCCGCATAGGGTGGGAAGACCGCGACCCCAGCGTCATAGAGGCGCTGGCGCTCGCTTGGGTCGGTGACTTCCCGGGCTCGGAGCTCAAATACGTCCGTGCGATCGCGCAGGGAAATGTCAGGATTAGCTCGAAGGTTTGCCACCCAGGTAGGATCCTTTGGGGCGCCGCCGTAGGAGCCGATGAGCACGTAGCCTTCGTCGACCTTAACGGTCATGAGGGGGGTTTTTCTGAGGGCGCCGGTCTTCACGCCCCGGTGGGTCACGAGGATACAGGGCAGCCCCGTATCCAGAAGGGTGGTGCCCTCCGTGCCGCCGCTGCCCTCGTAGAGTTCGACCTGCTTGGCCACCCAGTCGATGGTAGGAGGTAGATAAGCTTCGCTCATGGTTTAGGCCTCCAGCGCAAAGGTGAGTCCGGCGTGGGTCTTTAGGCGCTCGATGAGGGCCGTACCGCCGGCGGCTGCGGGGGTGTAGACGCCCCCGGGGAGCGCGGGCACGTCCTCGATGAGGCACAGAGCGCTCTCCGCGATCATCTTCGACGTGGAGCCGTAGCCAGGATCCTTATCTCCGGTCACGGCCGCACGGAGGCTGCCGCCGTCCGCGTCTTCTCCCACGAAGAGCACGTCGTAGTTGCCATTGTCGCGTTCTTCCTTCGATGGACCTTCCCCAGGCTTCGGGGAGTTCTCATCCACAGCCATCATGTTGGTCGATGCAAGGGCCTCAGCCATTTGCTTGCCGCTGTCTCCCGGGCCCGCCACCATCATTTCGTCGTAGGCGAAATCCACGCCGTAGGGGTGACCGAGGAGTTGGTTCGACCGATGAATGTTCCGGGTGTTAATCGCCGCCATCACAAAAGGCGCCACCCAGGCACCGAGGGCGGGGTCTTCGTGGACGTCGTTGCCCGAGGGCTGCGCCGGACCCTCAAAGCCCGGGGTAAGGGCCCAGGGGGTCAGGAGTAGCTGCAGCACCTGAGGGTCTTTCTGCGCGGCGGCCATGGTGGCCATGCCTGAGGCGAGGGTGCCGCCGGAGAAGGTGCCGTTCATGCTGCGTACCCGCCCCTTGACCCGAGGGAAGGGCTTGCCGCGCTGGGCGAGGCTCGCGTTTTGAAGAAAAAGCACGCCGAGGTCGAAGGGGACGGAATCGAAGCCCGTGGAGAATACGATGCGGGCCCCCGTTTCCTTGGCTCGTGCCTCGTGGGCATCAATGGTAGCGCGCATGAACGGGACTTCTCCGCACAGGTCCACATAATCCGTACCCGCTTCCACGCAGGCCGCAACCACCTCGCCACCGTAAAGCTGGTAGGGGCCCACCGTGGTCAGCATGACCTTCGCACGGGCGGCGAGGGCCTGGACGCTCGCTGGATCGGCCGCGTCGGCCACGACCAGAGGGGTGTCGCTAGGCGCGCCGATCTCGTCCCGAACGGCTTCCAGCTTGCTCTGGGAGCGACCGGCCATGGCCCAGCGGCAGACAAGCCCCGCAGCGCAGCGCTCCGCAAGGTATTCCGCGACCAGGCGCCCGGTGTAGCCCGAGGCCCCGTAGACCACAACATCGAATTCTCGTGTGCTCATGCTGGATGCTCCTTAGGAGACGACGGAGCCGCCGTCGCAAGTGATGATGTCTCCCACGGTGAAACCGCAGGCGCGAGAGCTTAGGAAGATGGCGAGGCCTGCGATATCTTCGGGAGTGCCGACCCGGCCTCGGGGATTGCCCTTGCCCACGGCCGACCAATCCGTGTCGTCTACCTTGCCTCCGCCGCCTACCCCCGTGCTGAGCATGTAAGTGGGGAAGGGCCCTGGGGCGATCCCGTTCACGATGATGTTTCGCTTGATCAGGTGGGCGGCAAGCACGCGGGTGAGGTGGTGAATGGCTGCCTTCGACGGGCCGTAGGAGAAGTTTTCAAAGCGCGGCGTTTTGATGCCGTCGATGGAGCCCACGTTAACGATATGGCTGGGGCGCTCGTGGCTGGCTTGCTTCTCCAGTTCGGGAAGTAAGCGCTGGATGAGGAAGAAGGGCCCCTTCACGTTCGTATCCATGACCTTGTCCCAGCCGATCTCCGGGAACTGTTCGAGGGGTTCGCCCCAGGCAACGCCGGCGTTGTTGATGAGTACGTCGAGATGGTCTTCCTGCTCTCGAAAGCGGGCGCAGAAGCTGTCGATGCCCTCGAGCGTCGCTAAATTTGCCGGGATCGAGCGACAGATCCCGCCGTATTCCTGTGCCAGGCGCTCCGCGGTGGCGTCGCAGGCTTCCGCCTTGCGGGAACTGATATAAACCTTGGCACCGTTGGCCAGAAAGCCTGCGGCAATCATCTCCCCAATGCCCCGGGATCCGCCGGTGACCACCACGACCTTACCGCGTACGGAAAATAGGTCCTTCATGGCGTCCTCTCCCTCTCATGGTTAAGCTGAAGACCAAACTGTACACCAAGCCGGGGAGGCTCGGCGGAAGAGGGGAGAGGCATGCTGAAGGAACGTTTAACGGGACCCTATCGCCATCCGCGGCAGATGCTGGGTACGCAGGAATACGAGGGCCACCTGTCCATTCATGACGATGAAATGGCGGATAAGCTGGGCTTCGCCGGGGCACCCATCGAGGGGCCCACCCATTTCAGCCAGTTCGTCCATCTCCTGGAGGAGGCCCTGGGGCCGGCAGTCTTTGAGCGGGGCTGCATCAGTGCCCACTACCAGAACATGGTCTTTGAGGGGGACGAGGTCCGAGCCTTTGTGGAGCCCTCGGAGAGGGAGGGCGTGCTGCGCATCGGCGCAGAGAAGAAAGACGGAACCCCCGTGCTCACGGGGACCGCCTCCCTAGGGCCTGCTTACGGGGAGACGGAGCTTGACCGGCGCCGGGCCAAGCTGCGCCCTTCGGAGCAGCTCGTGCTGCTCAGCGATTTGACCGTGGGGCAGAAGGGCGCGGGAAATCCGGAAAGCGCGCGCATGGCCTTTGCGCAGCACATGGGGGCCCTTTACCCCTTCTCCCTCGCGCAGAAGCTGGAAAAGATCACCGAGCCCCACCCTTGGTATACGGCAGAGGGGGCGAAGGATTCTCCCTGGGGCCGTCCCATCATCCCCTGGGAGATGATCAGCGTACTGACCCAGTACACCAGCGATCAGGCGAAGTTTCGCGCCCGAGGTCCCGCCGTGGGGCTGTTCGCTGCTCAGGAAATCAAGCTCCTGAAGGGCCCGCTTTTTGTGGATCATCCCTATCTGCTCGAGCGGGAGATCCTGGCCCTAAGCGAAAGCCGGCGTACGGAATCAAATTGGATTCTGACGCGTGTGTACGACGGCGAGGACCGGAGCCTAGTGGCCGAAGTGATTTTGAATTCCGCCACCCTGAAGGATTCCTATGCGAACTACGCTGCCGATGCCGCGGCCCTTGGCAAGGTGCTGTGAGGCCAACGGTTTCTAGCCGGCAGGCCATGGTGGCGGGGATGGCCCCGGTGCTCGAGGCGGGGCGCTACCTTTTTATGGCGCTGGAGTCCTGGCCCAGCGCCGAGGCGGCGGCGCAGCTCCTCGGGGTGTTTCGGGAAGATGAGGGACTAACGGCCTACCGGTGCCTTGCGCCGGAGGAAGCCCCTCCGCCTCGCGGCGTGGCGATGGCGAAAATCACCCTGCAGGTGTATTCGGATTTAGAAGGCGTTGGGCTGACCGCAGCGGTGGCCACGGCGCTGGGGGAAGAGGGTATACCCTGCAACGTCGTGGCAGCGCTCCATCACGATCACCTGTTTGTTCCCGAAACCCAAGGCGCTGCGGCGCTCCGTTGCCTAGAGGCGCTGGCCCGGGCGGCAAAGGACGGATAAGGAGAAGGCATCATGGCAGAAGTCTTTCGGACCCCCGAAGAAAACTTTGCGGGGCTTAGGGATTTTGATTTCGCCCCCCATTGGCATGAGTGGGAGGGGCTTCGGGTCCATTATCTTGATGAGGGCCCGAGGGAGGCGCCGGTCATGCTGCTCCTCCACGGCATGCCGACCTGGAGCTACTTGTACCGGGACGTGATTCCGCCCCTTGTTGCGGCCGGCTTTCGCTGCATCGCGCCGGACCACCTGGGGTTTGGGAAGTCCGATAAGCCCGGCGATCTGTCCTGGTACTCCATCGCCCGACATACGGAGGTGCTGACGAGCCTCATCGGCGCCTTAGACCTTCGGGACATCACGCTGGTGTGTCAGGACTGGGGCGGGCCCACGGGGCTTGCTCAGGCCGCCATGATGCCCGAGCGGTTTCGACGCCTCGTCATCATGAACACTTGGCTGCACCATGAGGGCTACGAGTACTCCCCGGGCATTCGGGGTTGGCACAGCCAATGGACGCCCGGGGGCGCCTTTGACCGGCCCGAACCCGATGTTGGGCTTTTGATGGTGCTGAGCGCGGGCTACGGAACGGGGAAGACGATCTATCCGCATATTGCCGCGGGGACCCGCCCGGCCCTAGACGGCGCTGCGGAAGCGATCCACCGTGCGTACCTTGCCCCCTTCGCAGGGCTGCCCGATGCGGCCTACCACGGGCTTCGCCGCTTTCCCCTATCCATTCCCCTGGATGATGCCTTTAAGGGCAACGGGCCGGCCCAGGCGCTCCACTATGAGCGCCTGCTTGCTTGGGAAAAGCCGGTGCAGTTTATCTGGGGCTGCCAGGATCCGGTATTTCTGGAGTCCTGGGGGCGAAGCTGGGCGGGGCGCTTAAACGCGCCCTTCGATGCCCTAGAGGATGCGGGGCACTTTCCGCAGAATACCCACGGAAAGGCCCTCGCCGAGCTGATATTAAAGCGCGCCTAGGCGCGCCTTCGGCAGGCTAGCGCCGCTTGAAGCCTTAGGCCGCGCTGGGCCGGTTACGCTGAGCCCGGGGGCTGCACCGAAGCGACGGCCGCCATTAGGCTTGCCCCCGCGGCCTGCGCCGCCCTTGTGGCCCCGGCCTTCCCCGGAGGCACGACGCTCCCCCTGGGGACGACCTTCGCCCTGGGGCCGCCCTTCGGAGCGACCTTCTCCCTGGGCGCGAGCGCCTTGGAAGGGCCTGCCGGCACCGTTACCGCTCCGAGACCGAGGTGCCCGGGGCGGGGCCCGGCGGGCGCCGCCGGCGCCGCCGCTGCGTCCACCGCGGCGGGTCGCACCCTGCGTTTGCAGTTCCACGGGCGCGAAGCCCTCGGGGGCGTCGAGGCGAGGAATGTCGATGCGCTGAAGCCGCTCAATGGCGCCCAGCTGCTTGCCTTCCGCGGGCTCCACCAGGGACCAGGCGACCCCCGTGGTGCCGTTCCGTGCCGTCCGACCTATGCGGTGCACGTAGCTTTCCGGCTCGTGGGGCAGCTCGAAGTTGATGACGTGGGTGATGCCGGAGATGTCGATCCCCCGGGCAGCGATATCCGTGGCCACGAGCACCCATTCCTTGCCCTGCTTGAAGCCCTCAAGGGCCTTGCGGCGGGCGCCCTGGGTCTTATTGCCGTGGATGGCGCTGGCCTCAATGCCAGCGGCGTTCAAACGCCGAGCCACGCGATCGGCGCCGTGCTTGGTGCGGGTAAAGACAATGGCTTTCCGTACATCGTTGCGGGACAGTAGCTGGCGAAGGAGCTCGGGCTTTGCGTCCCCCTTCACGGGATAGACGCCCTGATCGATGGCATCGACGGTCACCACTTCCGGGGTGACTTCCACGCGCACCGGGTCCTTCAGGAGGGAATTGGCCAGCTCTGCGATCTCTCCGGACATGGTCGCGGAGAAGAGCAGGGACTGGCGGGCCCGGGGCAGGTCCGCGACGATGCGGCGAATATCGGCAATAAAGCCCATATCCAGGAGCCGGTCCGCCTCGTCGAGCACCAAATGGCGCACTTCCCCGAGGCTCACCATGCGCTGGGTCATGAGATCGATGAGCCGTCCCGGGGTGGCCACGAGGATTTCCGTGCCGCGGGCCAGGGCTTGAGCCTGGGGCCGAATGGCAGCGCCGCCGAAGACGCAGAAGCTGCGAGTTTTATGCCCTGCGGTGAAGCGACGGATTTCCGTCTGAATCTGGGCGGCCAGCTCCCGGGTCGGGGCAAGAATGAGCGCCCGGGGGCAGCGGGGACGAGCCCGGCCCGCATCGGCCAGCTTTTCAATGAGCGGAAGGGCGAAGGCCGCCGTCTTTCCTGTCCCGGTT
Source organism: Candidatus Salivita marina (assembly GCA_038144425.1). Classification (GTDB taxonomy): domain Bacteria; phylum Pseudomonadota; class Gammaproteobacteria; order Pseudomonadales; family Azotimanducaceae; genus Salivita; species Salivita marina. The sequence continues at coordinate 943,408 of JAYQNS010000002.1, forward strand.
TGGGCGATGCCCAGCACATCCTGGCCCGTTAGTAGTTCCGGGATGGCTTTCGCTTGGATGGGGGTGGGGGTCGTAAAACCTGCACTAGCGAGCACCTGGCATAGGTCTGAACCCAGCCCGAGGCCGTCAAACGTTAGATTACTCAAGAGATTTTCCTTTTGGCTTCGCTTTCCATCTCGGTGCGAAGCGGGAGCCGCCATCTCGACGCGCGGCGAGGCTGGGGCAAACAAAGTCGACGGTCCCAGGGGAAAAGCGAGGGATGCGCGTTCGACAGAGGCGCGCACCCTAGGGCCTGGGCGCCCCTAAGTCAAGGATTCTCAGCCCGTAAAAACCGAAGCGGTTCGTTCCACAAACCAAAAGGCGGCCACGCTGCCGAGGACGTAGGGCGGGAGCGTGGCCAGGCGTGCGCTCGGTTTAGGGGTGAAGTGGCGCAGGATCCCGCCGAGCAGGAGGGCGCTGACTACGACCCCAAGCTGGCCGAGCTCGAGACCCACGTTGAAGAGCAGCAAGGCCCAGAAGGTGCCTTCGGGGGGCAGGCCCAGGCTTTCCAGCGCACCCGCAAAGCCCAGGCCATGGAGCAAGCCAAAGGCAAAGCACAGTTTCCATGGGGCTAGCGCTGGGGCAGTCCGTGCCCCCGGGCGGCCCAGGGCCTCCGCCGCCAGGAGCACAATGCTGAGGGCGATGAGGGCCTCCACCGGTCCCCCGGGAAGGGTCAGGACGCCGAGGCTCGCGAGGCCTAGGGTCAGGGAGTGGGCTAGGGTAAAGCTCGTTACGATGAGCAGGAGCTGGCGCAGCGTGGGGTAAAGGTAGACCAGCAGAAGCACGAAGCAAACGTGGTCGATCCCAAAAACCAGATGCTCGATGCCAAGGGCGAGGTAGGCCGGCACCGCGGCCCCTTGGCGCAGATCCCGCTCGGGATTTCGTGGGCTGAGGCTGAACTGTTGGGGCTCTCCCGTGAGGGGCAGGAGCGTCACCATGGCATCCGCGAGGGTACGTTCAAGGCCGGGCATGGCGAGGCGCGTGAGGCCCTCGGGGCAGCGCAACCGGTATTCGGTTTCCACCGCATCCACGGCCAGGGTTACGCCCCGTTCCTCCTGCGCGCAGTTACTTTGAGGGACCAGGGGGAGGACGCGCCCCATCATCTGAGGCTGGCGAAAGCGCAGGCGCCACTCCGTTTCCGTCAGCTGCGTGAGCTCAAGGAGCGCTGGACGAATCTCGTGAGCTTTGCCGGGAAAGGCGGCGCAAAGCAGCAAGAGCAAGAAGAGCCTTGGCCAGGCTCGGCGCAGCCTAGCGCCGATCGTCAACGCCATAGCGTCCCCGCACCGATTGGAAGAAACGATCGAGGCTGGCCTCTCGGGCATCCCGAAGATAATCGGTCCGCACCCTAGGGGCCACAAAGCTCAGGGGCGGTACCTCCGCCGGAAGGCGGGCTTCGAGGCGCAGAAGGTGGCTCCCAAAGGGGCTTTCTAGGGGGCCTACCCATTGGTTCGGCGGCGCCTCACGGAGCGCCAAGGCCAGGGCGCTGCCGAGCGCTTGCTGCAGTTCCGCCTGGGACTTTCCGACGAAGTGGCGGGGCAGGTCCTCTAGGCCGCGGGGAAGTGCTTCCCCTTGGCGGAGGGCTTCGAGGGCGGCTTCGGCCCCTGCCGCCGTGGCGTATTGGTGCTGCTCGAAGGTCCAGCGTTCTGGCAGGCGATAGCGTTCCCGATGTTCTTCAAAGTAGGCCTCAAGGTCCCCGTCGCTGACCGCTCCCGAGGTCATGTCCTGCACGAGAAACTCGAGCTTCTGCACGAGCCGTCGACGAAGCACCGTATCGTCCGCGTCGAGACCTCGGCGCAGCGCTTCCCGATAGAAGACTTCCTCCCGGAGCCAAGCGGTCAGCAGGGCGTCCAGCGTCTCCGGATCCGGGGGCGTCCCCATTTGCGTTTCCCAGAGTCCCGCGACGCGTTCGGTCACCGCTTCGTCAATGATGATCGATTCGGTGGATCTCCAGCGATCCTGGACAAAGAGGAGAACGCCGACAACCAAGAAGATCGTCAGCGGGTGACGAGCAATGGACACGCCCCCATGCTCCTTAGGGCGCGGCAGCGCTCAACCAGATGGGGGAGCTCCAGGCCCGCTCCTGAATGGTGAGGGGCAGGGCCGGATTGGGCGTTGCACCGGTGCGGAGCGCATCCCAGGTCGACCAGCGGCAGCTTGGGTTCTCGAGGGCCCGGACGTAATACATGGCCGTTTCCCCGGGCCGGTAATCGGGGTCGCTCCAGCGCGCCTGAAGCACTGCTGCGCCGTCCCCTACCAGGGCACAGCTAGTAAGATCCACGGACGCTGCGCTTTCCGGACAGCGATGGCTTTCGGGATCGACGGCGGCGCCGCCCGGGCAGGCAATGTCAAAGACCCTCTCCTCAGCCTTTCCGTCTCGTACGCTGGCCTTGATCACTTGCAGCCGGGCCAGGGGCGCACTTTGCGCATCTTGGCGTGCCCAAGCCAGGAAGCTCGGGGCCTCCGTCCCTCGGGTAAGCAGGTCTCCGCCCATAGGTACGCCCTTGGCGTAGGCATCTCCGACCCAGTCCGCTGCGCCAGGTTCCGGGAGGTCATAGCCAGCAAAGAAGCGCACGGCGATGCGGCTGCCGGAGGTGGAGAAGGTTTCTTTCCGGCGAAAGGCCGCGTAGATCGATTCCCGGGTGTTCTCCTCAGCCCAGGCCGCGGCCAAGCTGCCGGCGCTCCAGGTGCTGCGATAGGTATCGAGATAGCGGGGCGGCTCCCCATCGAGCGGGACGGATCCGCGTTCCTTCGGCTCGTCGTCAAGAATGCCGGTTTTGCTCCAGAAATTGTCGTCATCGCCGGCGTAGCTGCCATTGTGCGTATCGCTAGAGCCAATCACACCAAATTTGAAGGGGTTGAAGCCCTGGGCCTCCTGAAACTCTAGCCCCCGCATTAAGGCTTGGCGTACGTAGCTTCCGTCCGGTTGGCTCAGCAGGTTAGAGGCAATGCGCACCTTCATGATTTCGAAGTCCGCCCATTCGTCGTTGGGGGAAAGGGCCGGGTGCGTATCGGAGGTTCCTTTGATCTGAGAGTTCTCGACCAGCGGTTCGTTTCGCATGCGCAGCTCCGCGTAGGAGGCATCCAGGGGATTCCCCGCGAAATCAAGCTGGCTGAACATCCAACCGTTGGATCCATTGGAGTTGTGGGGGATGGCCAAGGACTCGAGCCCCGCCTGGCGCTGCTGGTCCATCCAGCGCCAAAGGTCTTCGGGATTGTTCGAGTCAAGACGAGAAAAGGGCAGGAGCGGGGCCTTGTCACCGTCGAAGATGACGTTCCGGTGGAGATTCTCGAACTCCGGGCCCGAGGCGGTGTACTCATACCCGATAAAGGTGGTGAAGCGCCCGGGATCGTTGTGACGGTTGGCCGCTTCGATAATGTCCTGCCAGGCATCGGAAAACACCTGGTCGTCCACAAGCTCCATGCGGCGATCGGAGCGCACAAAATCGATCAGGGTTTGAAAAACTCCGCTTCGCGACGCCTCATCGCCCATGGTCCGAATGGCCGGGGCAAGCTCATGCTCGTAAAGGGGCGTTTCGCTATTCGTCATGGCCCTGAGCGCGCCCATGAAGAAGGCGTGATCGGTCACGGCGTAGAAGTCCATGGGGCGATCGAGCTGCATGGGAAAACCGCCCGGGTGATTGAGCACGCCCCCTTTTGCAAAGTGGTAGGCGTCATCGGGACCCGCAAGCGTGCCCATGGCGAAGGCGTCAAAGGAGTAGGCGGTGTGAACGTGAAGATCGCCGTAGAGCGGCTGTCGGGCGGCAGGATTGCTCGCGCCTGATTCCGCCGCGGCCGCCGTGGAGCTCGCTAAAGGTTCCGGCGTTGATGCGGTGGGCGCAGAGCCGTTCTCTGAGCCGCAGGCAGACAGCAGAAGCGCCGCAGCGATCGGCGCGAGTTGGTAACGCATGGCAATAGCTCCCCTAACTCCCAAGCCCCGACTTTAGCACTTTTGCGGTTGCGGGCTAGGGGGCCCAGTGGCCTCAAGGGGTCTGGAGCCAAAGCGCTTGGTAGCGAGACCACCCGGGAAGGGTGGCGCGCTTAGGAGGGGGATGAGCCTCACTGAGCCCAAGGTGCGGGTAGCGTTCAAAAAGGGCCCGCAGGGCGACCTCAGCTTCGAGCTTGGCCAGATGGGCGCCGAGGCAGTAGTGGGGCCCATAACCAAAGGCAAGATGGTGCCGCTGCGGGCGATGAATGCGGAAGTCTTCCGGGGCCTCGAAGGCATCTGGATCCCGATTGGCACAGCCCAGCATGGGCATGATGGGGGTCCCCCGGGGATGGTGACTCCGCTAACCGTGATCGGCTCCGCGGCAAAATTGGGCTTCGTGCTGTGAATGGGTCCGTAGAGGCGGAGGATTTCATCAATCGCTTCCGGCCAGAGGGTAGGATCTTCCCGCAGTTCCTCCAGCGCGCCGGGGTGTTGGAGCAAGGCATGGGCCCCGTTGCTCACCAGGTGGGTCGTGGTTTCGAAGCCCGCTATGAGCAGCAGAAAGGTCATGGCTAGGGCTTCTTCGTCGGTGAGCTGCGCCTCTCCCTGAGCTGGGACAAGCAGCCCGGAGAGGAGATCGGCGCCGGGCCGTTGGCGCTTGGCCGCGATCACCCCCTCGATGAAGGCTGCGCTTTTGGGAAGCTCCCGGAACAAAAGCGTGCCGATACGCCACAGGGAGAAGCCCGTGGAAAGGGTGTTAAGGGTGCGCTTCAGCTCAGGCATCACGTCATCATCGACGCCGAGCATAGCGGCGATGGCATGGGTGCTGAGGGGTAGGGATAGGGCGCTCTGGACCTCAAAGGGTTCCCCTTCCCGAGTTTCCGCGAGGAGCCGCTCGGCGTGATGCTCCAGGGCACCGCGTAGCTGACTGATGGCCTGCGGCGTGAATTGGGCGCGCACCATATTGCGCAGGCGCCGGTGGTTCGGGTCGTCCTCCGTGATCATGCTCTTCACGAGGGGCTTTAGGCGCTTGGGCAAGGGGAGGGCAAAGGGGAGATCGGTGGGGGGCTTACCCAGAGCCTTGCCTCGGTTACGGCTGATGCCCGGATGCTTCAAAACCTTCTGGCAATCTTCAAAGCGCCAAAGGGCCATGAACTTGAAGGGTCCGATGCGCGCTGGCGCGACGGGGTGTTCTCGCCGGGCCCGGTCGTAGAACTGTTCCGGAGCGTCAATGAAAGCCTTTGAAGTTAGCTTGATGACCATGCGCTGTCCTCCCCTCCATCCCCGACCGTACGCCCCCGGGCCGGCCGCTTCAAGGCTCCGGATTGACTTCCGCGAGGCCATGGCTAAGGCTCCCGCCTCCTCGCTTTATTGGATAAGGCCATGGATGCGCGAACCCAAGCGATGCTCGGCGCGCCGCCCTTTCCCCTGCTTGCTCGTTTGGCCGCGCCGAACATGGTGGCTTTTCTTGTGCAAGCGGTGGTGAGCATGGCGGAGGTCTGGTTTGTGGGGCGCCTCGGTCCCGAGGCCCTCGCCGCCATGGCGCTTGTGTTCCCCCTGTTGATGCTGAATCAAATGATGTCCGGAGGGGCCCTTGGCGGCGCCGTGGCGTCGTCCATCGCCCGGGCCCTAGGGGCCGGCGATCGGGCCCGAGCGGAAACGCTTTTGTGGCACGCCTTGACCCTCGCCGGCGCTTTTGCCCTCGCCATGGCCCTCGCCTTCGCGCTTTTTGGAGAGGCCCTGCTCCGCACCCTTGGGGGCGAGGGCGCCGTGCTGTCCCAGGCGCTGGGCTACGGCGCCATTCTGTTCCCCGCCTGCATCGTGCTGTGGCTGGTGAATACGCTCAGTGCGGCGCTTCGAGGGACCGGGAATATGCAGCTTCCGGCGCGGGTTATGCTGCTTTCCGCGGCCGTGCAGGTCCCCCTGTCGGGCGTATTGATCATGGGCGCCTTCGGCCTCCCGGCCCTTGGCCTCGCCGGGGCCGCCGTTTCCGTGGTCAGCGTGGCGGCGGTGAATAGCCTGTTCCTCCTGGCGTGGCTGCGCTATCGAGATCGGGCCCTGCGGCTTCGCCGGGATCGCTTTCAACTTCGGCGTAGCGCCTTTAGGGACATCGGTCGGGTGGCGCTCCCCGCACTCCTTTCCCCCCTATTTACCGTGCTTACCATCGTTTCGCTTACCGCCCTGGTGGGGCGACAAGGGGTTGATGCGCTGGCGGGCTATGGCATTGCCTCGCGTATCGAGTTTTTACTCGTGCCCCTGGTCTTCGGCATTGGGGCCGCGCTCACGGCGATGGTCGGCACGAACATGGGGGCCGGGCAGGTAACGCGAGCGGAGCACATTGGATGGCTTGGAGCCGGCGCCGCGGGCGTGCTGACCGGGGCGGTGGGGCTGCTGCTCGCGCTGTTCCCCGACAGTTGGGTGGGGCTATTCACGGATCATCCGCCCACCTTGGCCGCCGGGGTGGCCTACATGACCTACGTGGGCCCAGCCTTTGGCTTCTTAGGCGTGGGCCTGGCGCTTTACTTCGCTTCCCAGGGGGCGGGGCGCGTGGGATGGCCTGTTATTGCGACGCTCCTACGTTTTCTCGTTGCCGTTGGGGGCGCTGCGGTGGCCCTGAACCATTTCGCCCTGGGTTTGAACGGAATCTACCTGGCTGCGGCTTTGGGGATGGTGATCTACGGGTCCCTGAGCGCGGCTTCTCTGGCGCTTGGTGCTTGGCGACCCAGGGATGGCAAGAATTCTTGAGGCGCCTAGGCGCCCCCGAGCCCGGGCACCGCTAAGAGCGCGGTCAACACGCCTCCGGAGGCAAGAAGCCATAGGAGAAGCCCTTGGGCCCAAAGCCGCGGGCTCAAGGCCTTTAGGGCTTCCCGATCGATCTGCATGCCAACAAGAAATAGGGCGGTGAGCAGGAGGGTCTTGGAGGCGAGGGCCGTGACGCCTAAAAAGATCTCGTTCAGGGGCATGAGCGTCCGAAGCATCACCGCAGCCAGGAAAAACAGGATAAAGGGGGGAAAGGGGTTTGCGCCGCGGCGCTGGGTGAGCGCACTCGCCAAGAGGGTAAGAGGGATGAGCCAGAGCGTGCGTCCCAGCTTAACCACCGTCGCCGTTTCCAGCGCTTCCGGGCTGAAACTCGCCGCGGCCGCGAGCACGGACGAGGTATCGTGGATCGATAGGGACGCCCAGAGGCCAAACTGCATGTCACTGAGCGCGAGCTGGGCGCCCAGGATGGGATAGAGAAGAACGGCCACCGCGTTCATTAAAAACACCAGGGCAAGGCAGGCGGCTGTGTCCTCCGGCTTCGCCTTCAGCACCGGTGCCAGCGTGGCGATGGTGGTGCCGCCGCAGATGGCCGTCCCCGCGCTCAGGAGCGCCGCCTGCGTTCTTGGCGGTTTCAAAAGCCTCAAGCTCAGAAGGCCCATCGTAAGCACCCCGAGGACGGTCCCCGCGGTGAATAAGAGCGTCGCCTGCCCAAGGGCCAGAACATCCTGGCCATTTAAACCGAAGCCGAGCAGCACAATCGCACCCTGGAGCGCGCGGCTGCCCCAGGGCGCGGCGTAGCGGGGCGTGGACCCCCGGCCAAGGGCCACGGCTAGCCCAAGAAAGAGCGCGGCAATGGGGCTTTGCACGGCGAGCGCGAGCAAAAGCCCGGCAAGGGGGAGGGCGGCGGAGGCGCGGAGGGCGCTCATGTCTTTCCTAGGCAAGGTTACGGGCCGAAAGCACATTGCTCGCGGAAGCGGGTAGGGCAGGGCAGAATGCGGCGCAGGTCAGGAAGGGCCAAAGCCGGTTTGGAAAGCGCTCGCTAGGACGAACGGTAAGGCTCATGGTGCTGGCTTCCCCTTTGCTTCGGACCGGTCCGTTCCGATCTCTTTGCTCTAGCGTGCCCGCCTTCCTAGGGTGCTTTCAAGGCGCTAGGTCGGGCATTTGTTTCGTGGCAGACTCGGGGCCCGTCCACCGGGGGAGGGCCTGCGTGACCACAGCGTCGGAGGCATCGGAGCGCTTAAGCGCCTACCACATCGTATTACTGTTACTTCTGGGCATCGCCACGCTTTATGAAGGGTTTGATGCCTCCATGCTGACCCTAGCCTCCGTAGACGTTCGAGCTACCCTGGGCATCGGGCTTGACGACTGGGGAACGGTCTATGCCATCACCCGGGCAGGCATGGTGGCCTCGTTCTTCTTCCTCATGGGCGCCGATCACTTTGGGCGGCGGAACCTATTGGTGCTCACCGTTGCGGGCTTCTCCCTGGCGAGCCTCGCCACGGCCTTCGCCCAGACCGCCTGGGAATTCACGCTGTGGCAAACCATCGCCCGTCTGTTCCTTACGGCTCAGTACGGCTTGGCGATCATCATCGCCGGGGAAGAGTTGCCCTCCCGTTTCCGAGGGACGGGCATCACCGTGCTCACGGCCTTCGCCACCGTGGGCACGGTAGCCATGGCTAAGGCTTCGCCCTTTTTCTTGCTTCTTGAGGGGGCGGCTGGAAACCCGGCGCACGATTTTGCCATGAGCCTTGTAGAGGCCGGGGCGGCGAGCTTGGCGATTCCCTATGACGCTGCCCACTGGCGCGGGCTTTACCTCATTGGGGCCTTACCCCTGTTCCTCCTGCCCGTGCTTTATTTCGGGGTTCGGGAGACGGCGCGGTTCACGGCCGTTGCCTCGGGGCGGGCTGCCATGACCCTGCGCCAAACCCTTGCTCACCAGGTTTCCGAGGCGAAGCGCTTGTTTGAGCCGCGCTACCTGCCGCGGGTGAACATCGTTTCGCTTCTTTGGAATTGTGTTTATCTCGTGATTGCGCCGGCCGTAGCCTACTGGGCGATCTACGCCCGGGAGGACGTGGGCATGACCCCGGCGGAGGTGGGGGACGTGGTGATGTGGGCCTATATCGCTGGCGCCTTCGGCCATTTGCTGGCGGGGCAGCTGATCGACCGACTTGGGCGGAAAATCACCTGCGCTGCTTTCTACGCCATTGCTGCCGTGGCCATCGTCGGGCTGTTTCATACCCAAACGGTGCCCGGGCAATACTTTTGGCATATCACCACCGTGTTCTTTTTTAATTGCGCCATCGGAGCGACCCACGTGTATGCCTCGGAGCTCTTCCCCACGGATCTTCGCGCTACGGGCTACGGCTGGACCACAAACCTTTTTGGTCGAGCCACGGAAGTGCTCGTGCCTCTCATGATTGCTGCGCTGATCCCGGTCATGGGAATTTCCTGGGCGATTACGCTGGTAGCGATTGGCCCCGTCCTTGGCGCCGTGCTGGTCCTAAGATATGCCCCGGAAACCAAGGGCCTCAGCCTTGAGGAGATCCAGGATCATCTGGAGCGGGGACGGGTCTAGGGAGACGGCACCCCAAGGCGCGCCGCAGCCTCGTGGACGAAGGCGGTTGCTTCCTGGCGCATGTGGGTGACCTCCGCCTCCGGCAAGCCCCAGCTCCCCATGTAGGTGAGGGCGGCGCTGGCCACGTAGCAGTCCCACAGGGCGAGGCGGGGAAGGTCCACCGGTTTCCGAGCGCCGTAGAGCTCGGTGAAGCGTTCCGCGCCCCTGGGTCCCAGCAAATAGCGCAGCTCTAGGCGAGTCACCGCCACGTCCACCATGGGGTCGCCCCGGTGGCAATCCTCCCAATCCAGCACGCCAACCAGTTCCTCTCCATCCCATCGCAGATTTCCCGGCCAAAAGTCCCCGTGAAGGAGCGCCAGCGTTCCGTCAAAGAGCCTGGGGCGTGCCTCTTTTGTCCAGCGGCGAAGGGCGGCGAAGCGCTTATCAACGGCGAGGAACCCGGGAAGCTCGGGAAGGGGGTCGACAAGCACTGGGAGGATATCGAGGTCCTCGCTATCTACTTGGTGGAGCTCAGCTAAAAACGCAGCCATGCGCTGCAGCTGGGGCTCAGGCTGAGCAATGCGGATCTCACGGTGGCCAGGAATAAAGGGCATAAGCAGGGCTGGCGCCCCGTTTGGGGTGAGGGCCTTCGAAACCGCTTCGACCGGGGGAACAGGAAGCCCTGCGGCGCGGGCGTGGGCCATGGCGCGGGCCTCCCGGCTCAAGGTGCCGGCTTTCTGCCGCAGCACCATGGTCTCCTCTGTGCCTTGGGCGGTCTTAAGGGTAAGCGCGAGAACCTCAGCGGAAACGCCGCCCTCCAGGCGCTCGACGCGGAGCATGGTGGCCTTGCGCGCTTGGGCCAGGGCCTCCCAGCAGGCCGGGTTGAGGAGGGTCGGATCCAAGATGACGGGGTCCAGGGCAAAAGCGAGGGGCCCTATACTAGGCGGAAGCGATGCGGCGTGCCTCCCCGCAGGGCGAGAAAGGAGTTCGGTGATGAAACGCTACATGGGATGGGATATCGACTTTCTGAGCCCGCCGGGGGAGTCGGCCTACGCCAGCCCCGACTCCGTGCAGTGGCGCGTCTACAAGAATCCCGTGGCCCCGGCGCTGGGCGGCGTTTGTGCGGTACTGCTTGAGTTCGCCGATCCGCGCATTCGCAGCGGCGTTTGGGATCACTCGGTCTTTCCCAAGGATCCCCTGGGACGGGGCCAGCGCACGGCCATGGCGGCGCAAATCGGAGTCTTTGGCCCCCGGTCCGCCGCGGATCAGGTCATCGACCGTATTGGTCGCCTTCACGCGCGCGTGGCTGGAGAGACGCCGGGCGGGCGCGCTTACCGGGCCTCCGATCCGGAGCTTGCGAATTGGGTCTCTGCCACCGCGAGCTATGGTTTTGTGATGGCCTACCACCGCTTCGTCGCTCGGCTCAGCGCCGAGGAGATTGATCGCTTTTTTGCCGATGCGGTCACCGTGGGGGGCTCTACGGCGCCCCCAATCCCCCTCGGAGCTTGGGGGCTTTTTACGCCCTCTGCGACGCCATGGCTCCAGGGTTCGAGGCCCACGCGATCAACGAAGAGTTTCTGGACATTATGCGCTCGGGGCGGGCGGCGCCGGGGGTGCCTCGCTGGCTTCAGGGGCAAATGGCCGCGGCCTCCATCTCCCTGTTGCCTGCGGCGGTTCGCGCAGTTTTGGGCCTTGGGCCAGACTACGACCTAACGCCTTTGGGTCGCTTTGCCGTGCGCCGGGTGGCGCGCCTCGCTGACCGAATACCCCAGCCCCGAAGCCCTGCTGCGGAGGCAAGCCAGCGCCTAGGGCTGCCCTGGCGTTTCCCCTGGCTGTCGCTACGGCGCCAGGGTGATCTCCTTGCTGCTCTGCAGGAGCGGAAAGGAAAGGCGGGCGCTTCCGAGACGGCTGCCGACGTGCGTCCCTGAGGGCGGCGTCTTTCACCCCTCTTTAAGGGTTGGCTGCCCTAGGGCGGCCGATCAGCGGATTTTGCAAGAATTAACAAAAGGTGTACTTTCAGGGACATGAGGGGAGTGGTATCGCGTGGGGGGCGCGGTATCCGGGCGCAATCTTCGGCCTTGATTGCCTCCTGCCGTGCCCGCAAGGGGGCGCGCTTGGAACGTAAGCGTTTAAACATAGTGGATCTCCAGAGGGCCTTGGGTCCCTTTGGAGCGAGGCTGTGTCCGTCTCCTGATCTCCCGTCGTCGACTCCTAGGGGGGTTGCCTAGACACCAGGGGGAGGGGGGCGATGAAGCCAACCAACATTAAGGATCCGGAATACTTCCACAAGGTCGTCGATTGTCAGTACGCCTGTCCGGCCCACACGCCAGTGCCGGAGTACATCCGCTTGATCGCGGCGGAGCGCTACGGCGAGGCCTACATGGTCAACTGGGAGTCCAACGTCTTCCCCGGGGTGCTTGGGCGCACCTGTGACCGGCCCTGCGAACCGGCCTGTCGCCGGGGTCGGGTGGACGAGGAGCCGGTGGCGATTTGTCGCCTGAAACGCGTCGCAGCCGATAACAAGGGTGATGTATCAGCGGCCATGCCTGTGGCGCCGGATATCAAAAAGCAGGGGCGGGTGGCGCTCATTGGGGCTGGCCCCGCCTCCCTGACGGTGGCGCGAGACCTCGCGCCCCTTGGCTACGAAATTGATCTCTTCGACGACCAGCCCCTGGCCGGGGGCTTCATGCGCAGTCAGATTCCCGTGTTCCGCTTGCCGCCGGAGGTCCTCGACGAAGAAGTGGGCTTCGTTCTGGAGCTGGGGATTAAGCAGCACTTTCGTCATTACGTAGACAGCCTTGGCGCCGTGCTCGAGAAGGATTACGACGCCATCTTTGTGGGGACCGGTGCGCCCCGGGGCAGTGATCTCTCGATTCCCGGGCGAGAAGAGGCCGCCAAGCACATTCATATCGGCATTGACTGGCTCGCTTCCGTTGCTTTTGAGCATCTCAGCAAGGTCGGTCGCCGAGTCCTCGTGCTCGGGGGCGGAAATACGGCCATGGATTGTTGCCGGACAGCCCGCCGCCTGGGCGGAGAAGACGTGAAGGTGGTGGTGCGTTCCGAGCGGGCGAAGATGAAGGCCTCGCCCTGGGAGATTGACGACGCTATGGCGGAGGACATTCCCATCATCAACAACCACGTGCCCAAGGAATTTGTGCATGAGAACGGGAAGCTGACCGGGGTGCGCTTCACCGTGGTCGACGTGGTTTACGACGAGGGGGGGCAGCGGAAGCTTGTCCCCACCGGGGAGGAGGTGTTCTTTGAGGCGGATGACGTAATCATTGCCATCGGCCAGGACAATGCCTTTCCCTGGATCGAACGGGATATTGGGCTCGAATTCGGGAAGTGGGATATGCCCGTGATCGACCCCGTGACCTTTCAGAGCACGAATCCTCGGGTGTTCTTCGGCGGAGATGCCGCCTTTGGGCCAGAAAACATCATCACCGCCGTCGCCCACGGGCACCAGGCCGCTATTTCCATGGATCGCTTTATCCGCGGCGAGTATGTTCATGACCGCCCAGCCCCTGGCGTCACCCTCGTGAGCCAAAAGATGGGGGTCCATGAGTGGAGCTACGACAGCGCCGTATCCCCGGAGGATCGTTTCCCCGTACCCCACGTGGATAAAACTCTCGCCCTAAAGGACCGGAAGGTGGAGGTGGAGCTCGGCTTCGACCGAGCCGTCGCCTACCAAGAGGCGGAGCGATGTCTGAACTGCGACGTGCAAACGGTCTTTATCACGGACAAATGCATTGAGTGCGATGGCTGTGTGGATATCTGCCCCACGGAATGCATCAACTTCCTGCCCAACGATGAGGAGGCGGCCCTTCGCACGCAGTTGCGCATGGCGGCCGATGAACTGGATCAGGATCTCTACGTGTCCGACGCGCTCGCGCAGACCGGGCGGGTCATGGTGAAGGACGAGAACGTTTGCCTTCACTGCGGGCTCTGTGCCGAGCGCTGCCCGACCGGCGCCTGGGATATGCAGCGTTTCCTCTATCAAGTCACGAAGGCGGGCCAGCCATGCAGCCAAAGCAAGCGATAAACGATTTCGTTATCAAATTTGCGAATGTAAACGGCACTGGCTCCGCCAGTGCTAACGGGATGTTCGCCAAAGCCATCTTCCGCATGGGGATCCCCGTAAGTCCGCGGAATATCTTTCCGTCGAATATTCAGGGCATGCCCACCTGGTATGAGGTCCGGGTCAGCCAGGACGGCTACCTAGGCCGCCGGGGGGGCACGGACATCATGGTGTGCGTGAACCCCCAGAGCATGGCTCAGGACGTCGCTGGCGTGGAGCCTGGAGGCTATTTTGTCTACGACAATACGAAGCCGTTGGAGCCGCGCTTTTTTCGGGACGATATCCACTACATCGGCCTTCCCCTGACGGAAATTTGCCTCCGGGAATACACCGATGCCCGACAACGGCTCCTGTTTAAGAACGTCATTTACGTCGGGGCCCTTGCGGCGCTGTTGAACATCGATTTCACCATCTTGAAGGATCTGGTGAGCGATCAGTTCAAGGGCAAGGAACGGCTAATCACGCCAAATATTTACGCTCTTGAGCTCGGCTATCAGCACGCCCAGGCGAACTTCAGCTGCCCCCTCAGCATTCACCTTGAGCGGGGTCGCAAAGCGGCTAAGCATATCGAGGACTTCGACAACATACTCATGGATGGCAACACCGCTGCGGCTCTGGGCGCGGTATACGCCGGCGCAACGGTCGCTGCTTGGTATCCCATTACGCCGTCCACCTCCGTCGTGGATGCCTTCGATACCTATTGCCGCCGCCTGCGCATAGACCCGGGCACGGGGAAGAAGAACTACGCCATCGTGCAGGCGGAGGATGAACTCTCGGCCATGGGTATGGTGATTGGCGCCAACTGGAATGGCGCCCGGGCCTTCACCGCGACCAGTGGCCCGGGGGTCTCGCTCATGAGCGAATTCCTGGGGCTGGCTTATTTCGCGGAGGTGCCGGCGGTGCTCATTGATGTGCAGCGGGCGGGACCCTCCACGGGGATGCCGACGCGCACTCAGCAGTCAGATATTTTGGCTGCTGCCTATGCGTCCCATGGGGATACGAAGCACGTGCTGCTTTTCCCTGCGACCCCCGCGGAGTGCTTCAGCATGACCGTGGAAGCCTTTGATCTCGCTGAGCGGCTTCAAACGCCCATCATCATCATGAGCGATCTGGACCTGGGCATGAATGAGTGGATGTCGCCGCCCCTGGAGTTTGACGATAGCTTCCGCTACGACCGGGGTAAGGTCCTCGACGCGGAAGCCTTAGAGGGCATGACCGAGCGCTTTGGGCGCTACCTCGATGTAGATGGAGACGGCATTCCCTACCGGACCTATCCCGGGGCGCACCCGAGTAAGGGCGCTTATTTCACCCGGGGCACCTCTCGGGACGAATACGCCGCCTACACGGAGGATGGTCAGGCCTACGTGCGAAACATGGATCGGCTTCTGAAGAAGTTTGAGACGGCCAAGCAGCTCGTTCCGGAGCCGAAGCTGAAGGAAGCGGAGATGGAGACGCGGAATGGTGCGGTGTTCTTTGGCACCACGGCCTCCCCAGCCTACGAAGCGATCGAGATCCTAGAAAAAGAGGGGATCTGTATCGATACGCTGCGCATCCGTTCCTTCCCCTTCAACGAAGATGTAGAGCAGTTTATTCGGGATCACGATCGGATCTTCGTCATCGAGCAAAACCGCGATGGGCAAATGCGGCGCCTGCTGCTCAACGAGACCAGCGTTCCCGTGAAGGATCGGCTCATCCCCATCTTGGAATACGATGGACTTCCCGTTACGGCGCGGAAGATCGCCGGCATGATTCGAAATTTCATTACCTTAGGCAACGTAACGCCGATTACCCGGCGGGCTCAGGCTGAGGAGATCTCCGCATGACCTACATCAAACCGGCATTCCGTCACCCCAAGGCCCCGGTGAACGATCTGGGCTGGACGCGGCAAGATTACGAGGGCGGGTTATCGACCCTCTGCGCGGGCTGCGGGCACGATTCCATTAGCGCGGCCATCGTGGAGGCCTGCTTCCAGCTGAACATTGAACCGCACCGGGTTGCCAAGCTCTCGGGCATTGGCTGTTCGTCGAAGACTCCCGCTTACTTTCTTTCCGGCTCTCATAGTTTCAATTCCGTGCATGGCCGCATGCCCTCGGTGGCCACGGGGGCGAACCTCGCCAACCGTGACCTGATCTACATTGGGGTATCGGGGGACGGAGATACGGCGTCCATTGGCCTGGGGCAATTTGCCCATGGTGCCCGGCGGAATCTAAATATGACCTATATCGTTGAGAACAACGGATGCTATGGCCTGACCAAAGGCCAGGATTCGGCCACCATGGATACGGGGACCGTGAACAAGAAGGGGGATCAAAATCTCTCTACCCCCATGGATGTGGCGCGCCTGGCCATCGAGGTGGGAGCTACCTTTGTGGGCCGTAGCTTCTCAGGAGACAAGGAGCAACTTGTGCCCCTCATCAAGGCGGCGCTAAGCCATCGCGGCTTTGCCTTGCTGGATGTGATCTCCCCCTGTGTCACCTTTAACAACCACCAGGGGTCGTCTAAAAGCTATGAGCACTTTCGGAGTGTGAAGGAAGTTATGCCCCTGGACTTTGTCCCCGTGCGGGAGGAAATCACGGCGAGCTATGCATCTGGCACGACCTGTGAGGTGCGCATGCACGACGGTTCCATGGTGCGATTACACAAGCAGGACAGCGACCACGACATCGAGGATCGGCAGTCGGCGCTCCAAGCCATCGCTCATTACGAGAGTCAGGGGAAGGTGCTTACGGGCCTTCTTTACATTGATCGCGACAGCGAAGAGCTGCACGATCAGCTAGGAACAGCCCGCCGTCCCCTCAATGCGCTCGCTGAGCAGGAGCTTTGCCCTGGCTCTAAGTTCCTCGACAGCATCAACGCGGGGCTGAGATAGAATCGATTTTCGACGGCGGCGGCGCTAGCCTAGCTCAGCCGCGCCCCTAACCACGGGAGGGAGACCATGGGCTACCACCATCTTGCGCTGGCCGCCAAAGATATGAAGGCCATCCATCACTTTTATGAAACGGTGATGGGCTTCACTCTGGTGAAGGTCGAAGTTGGGCCGTCTCCCCAGGGCGGCTGGGCAAAGCACTTCTTCTACCGCATGGAAGACGATTCAAAATTCATCGCTTTCTGGGAGATGCACGACATGCCCGGGGTCGATGACACCTTTGAAACGAATCTTTCTAAGGCCGCTGGGCTACCCGATCACATCAATCACATCTCCTTCGACGTGAAGGATGCCGCCGAGCTTGAGTCGCGCCGCGCTCAGTGGCAGGCCGCCGGGTGCGATGTGCTGGAGGTTGATCACAACTGGTGCCATTCCATCTACACCAAAGATCCGAATGACAATCTCGTTGAGTTCTGCCTGACTACGGGCAGTTTTACGGAGGAAGACCGCCGCTATGCCCTGGCTCAGCTGACCAGCGAAGCGCCGGAGTTCTCTAAGCCCCCGGCCTTTGTGACGACCCATAAAGCCAGCGCCTAGGGCCGGGCGTCTCCCCGCGGTTGCAGGCGATAGGCAAGGTGGGTGGCAACCACCACCAGCAGCGAGAGGCCGGAAGACGCCAGGACAATGCCGTTCCAACCGAAGGCGGCATAGGTGCTGGTGCCTAGGGCACTGCCGAGGCCGGCCAGGAGGAACATGATCGTTGTGTAAAGGGTCATGAGCCGGGTGCGAATGGCGGGATCTTCTCTCAGGGCCGTCATGCGGCCCGTGACGTCGATTACCGGACCCGCGATGCTGGTCAAGGTGATGGGCAGGATCACCCACAGCCAGTGGAGATGCACCAACGCCAGACTCCCCACCCCGATAAATTGAAGAATCGCTAAGCGTCGCCGTGCTCGCTCCGGCCCATGGCCATCGGCCCAGCGGCCCAGCTTTGCCGTTGTGAGCAGATTGAGGGCCGTTAGGGCAGCCAAGGCGCCGACAACATCCGTTCCCAGCTTCCACTCGGGCCCGGTGAGATGGAGGCCTAGGCCGAGCCACAGCAGCAAGAAGATGGCGAAGCTAAGCCCCTGAATGGCGCCGGAAAGCAACACCTGGGGGTGGGCGAAGGCAAGGCGCCCTAAAGCTCGCATCATGGTGCCATAGCGCGTTTCACCGGGGACGATGTTGCCTGTGGAGGTCTTCCCTTCGAGGCGCCAGGCGAGAATAACCAGGGTCAGAGCCATGAGTCCGGTGGCCACGCCGTAGACCGTGCGCCAGCCGCCGTATTCCGCAATGATCCCCGATCCCGTGCGGGATAGAAGAACGCCCGCGACCACGCCGGTGGTCAAGGTCGCGGTGGCCCGCCCAAGCTGAGCCCCCTCGACTCGCTTGGAGACGTAGGCGGGCAAGAGGTAGGGGGTCAAGGTGAAGAAACCAAGGACCGTGCTGGCCGCCAGGAAAAGCGCATAGCTTTCGGCCAGAGCCATGATGCCGAGGGACAGAAGCTGCACCGTGATGCAGATGAGCACCAGCTTACGATTGCTAAGGAAATCCCCAAGGGGGAGAAGAAAGAACACGCCGAGGGCCAGGGCTACCTGATTCAGGGCGGGCACTGCGCCGATCTCCGCGGCGCTGAGGCCGAAGGTTTCGGCGACCCGTCCAATAATGGGGTGGATGTAGTAGGCATTGGCAGTGACGACCCCCGCGGCCAGGGCGAAAAGCGCCACGGCGCGGGGGCTGAGGGAAGAGGCAGGGGCCACGGTAAGCGCGATTCCTAGGAGCGAAGCCGCATCATACTGGCGTCAAGGGACGCTGCCCAAGGGGGCCTGGCGAGGGTTAGAGTGAGGGCATAGCCAAAAGGGGGAGGAAAGATGAGCACGCCACTATGGGCTCAAAGCGCAACGACGCTGGCCAAGATGATTCGCAGCAAGGAAGTGAGTAGCCGGGAAGTCGTTTCGGCTCACCTTGATCGCATAGAGGCGGTTAATGGGCAGGTTCGGGCCATCACGGCGGTGCTGGCCGATTCGGCGCTGGCCGCCGCTGACGCCGCGGATCGCACCGAACCCCAGGGGCCGTTCCATGGCGTGCCCTTTTCCATCAAGGAAAACATCGACTGTATGGGTAGCGCGACTACCCAGGGTCTGCCGGCTATGAGGGATGCCATTCCCACGGTCGATGGGCCCACGGTGGAGCGGATGAAGGCCGCCGGGGCCATTCCCCTGGCGCGCACGAACTTGCCCGAAATGGGGCTGCGGATTGATACGGAAAATCCCTTGCACGGGCGGACCTTCAACCCCTGGAACCCTGCCGTCGCCGTTGGCGGTAGCAGTGGCGGAGAGGGGGCCGCGCTGGCGACGGGCATGTCTCCCCTGGGCCTTGGGAATGACATCGGTGGGTCGCTCCGGAATCCCGCCTTTTGCTGCGGGATTACCTCCATTAAGGCGACCCCGGGACGCATTCCCTGGGCCCTTTCGTTGGTGCCCGCGGAGCAAACGGTGGCCTACGGGCTCATGATCTCCGAGGGACCCATGGCGCGCACCGTGGCCGATGTGAAGGCGGCCTATGAGGTGCTGGTGGGGTGGCACCCTCGCGACCCCTTCAGTGTTGATGCGGGCCGCGGCGCTTTCCCTCCCGTACCGAAGCGGGTGGCGCTGGTAACGGAGGTCCCGGGCGTAGCCTTGCCCAAGGCCTTCATCGAGGCGGTTGAGCGGGCGGGCGCCGTGCTGGCCGAGGCGGGCTGGGAGGTGGTTTCTGCGGTGCCCCCCGAACTCCCCCGGGTCCACGAGGTTTGGGCCTATCTTCTTCTGGGAGATGTGCTGCCCAATTTTCCTATGCTCGAAGCGGTAATGAGTCCGCCGGCCGTGGCCATGCTCGGGAAGCTCGCCGAGCGCTTCCCCGCAGAAGCGATGGGCTCCGATGTTGTGCATCGGGAGCGCTACCGACTGATGCAGCGCTGGTCGACTTTCTTTCAAGAAACGCCCTTGGTGATTGGCCCCGGCTGGACCGACTTCCCCTTTCCCATCGGCGCTGACCTGGATCCTGACCACGGCATCGACACCACACTCGATCGCCTGCGCTTCGTGACCCCAGGCAATCTTTTGGGTCTGCCAGCCATGCCCGTACCCCTCGGGGTGTCCAACGGTTTGCCCGTAGCGGTGAAGATCTATGCCGACCGATGGCGGGAAGATTTGTGCTTTGAAGCGGCTGCGCAGCTCGAAGCGGCGGTGGGGACGCTGACCCCCATCGACCCAAGGGCCTAAAAATTTATTCGGCGGCGACGGGAATGGGACCGGGAATCCGTATAGGGGACAGGGTTCGAAGATTGGCTTCGAGCCTTGCGACCTTAGGAGTCGATATCATGAGCACGGTGAAGCGGTTAACCCAGGGTGCGGCGATGGGCGGTGTGGTCGTCGCGGCGCTGATGGCGGGAGGCATGGCCACCGCGGCGCCCAAAGCCGTGGAAGATCGGGTGTTTGAGCGCCTTGATCAAAATGGCGATGGGGTGTTGAGTCGGGAAGAGTTCCGGCTGCCAACGCCCCCCGGGAATCGACGGGCCAGCCCCCACGGGAAACACCGGGGGGAAGGAGGGCGAGGGGATCGCATGGCAACCCTCGACGCCGACGGTGACGGTTTTATCAGCGCTGCGGAGTTCGACCTTCCGCCCCGGGGACCGCTTGAGCAGGCGGATCGGGATGGAGACGGGGTGCTGACGAGGGTGGAGCTTGAGGCCCAGCTGGACGGGCGGAAGGGTTCGCGAGCGGAGCGCGCCCGGGCCTTCTTTGACGGCAGCGATCTCAATGGGGACGACGCCTTAACAGCCGAGGAGGTTCGTCAGAGCCTTTTTCAACGCTTAGATCAGGACGGTGACGGTCGCCTTGGGCCAGAGGAGCGTCCTCGCCGGGGCGGCTGGCGCGAGGATTCCTAGGTCAGCGTGTTCACAGAAGCGGAGGAAGGGCAGCGGGTTTGCCAGGTGGCCGAGGGTGATCGGCAAGCCTTTGCCGAGTTGGCGGCTTACTACCTTCCGAAGCTCGAGCAGTACGGAACGCGCTTGAGCGGGCGCCGGGCTCTGGGCGAGGACCTCGCCCAGGAAACGCTGCTCCAGTTCTGGCTTGAGGCGGGGCGCTTTGATCCCGCCCGGGGCCGGCTGAGCACCTGGCTTTACCGCATTGCGCGAAACCGCTTTCTGGATCAGCAGCGGCAGGGCTGGCGCTGGTTGGGTCTCGAGTCCCTCGAGGGCCGGGACGGCGTTCCAGACCCGGAACTGGAGCAGCTCAGCGATGCGCGGGAAGTTCAGCGGGCGCTGCAGCGCCTCCCGGAGCGACAGCGCAGTGCCTTACTGCTTTCCTATTACGAGGGTTTGAGTCAGAAGGAGGTCGCCCAGGTGCTTGGGCTAGGCCTGCGAGCGGCGGAGTCCTTGATAGTCCGGGCCCGGCGCGCCCTGGGAAAGACCTTGGAGGAAGAGCATGCAAGAACCCCATGAAACCCCGGAGGCGCGGAAACGCTTAGAGGCCTGGCTTGACCGCTACGCGGTCACCCCAAGGGCCGATCTTGAGCGCCTGCTCTCGAATCTGCCTTCCCAGGAGGCTTCACCGCGGGCTCTCCCCCTGGGCGAAAGGCTGGGCGCCGTCGTACCCCTTGAAACCTTACTCAATCTTTGGCGCCCCGCTGTGCTGGCGGCGCTGCCTGTTCTCCTAGGTTTTCTTCTCAGTTCAGCGCTACCCACGGAGAACGGCGACAGCTGGGAAGCCTCGGAGCAGTGGGTGTTCGCGGCAGGCGGAGAGGGGTACTACCCATGAGCAAAACCCGCGTAGTTTTCATTCTTTCCTTGGGGCTGAACCTGCTGGTGCTCGGCGCGGTGCTTGGCCATGCCTGGCGTGGGGGATTCGATCGGGGGCCGCCGCCCCTCAGCTGGGGGCTACGCAGTTTATCCCCGGAAGCACGGGCCCAGGTCATGCCCCGCCTCAGAGAGAACCTCCAGGAGAGCCGGGCCCATCGCCGCGCTCTTCGCCAGGCGGCGCGGGCGGTGGAGGCCGCGGTAGGGCGCGAACCCTTTGATCGACGGGGGCTTACGGAGGCCCTCACGGCGTTGCGAGGTGCGACGAATGCCTACCAGCAGCAAATGCATGAGCGCGCTTTAGCCGTGCTCGCGGAGCTTTCGCCCGAGGATCGCCGAGCTGTGGCGGCCCTGCTGCTTCGCCCAGGGCCCCACCGCCATGGCGCGCCGGGGCAGGGGGGGCGGCTCACCGGAGGTCGGCCACCGGGTCCACCATCGGTATTTGAACCGAGCGGGGGGCCCGCGCCGTGAGGGGAAGCAGCCTGTGGTTCAGCCTTGCGGCGCTGGGGGCGCTGCTGCCCTACGGAGTTTTCTGGCCCTTCCTTCAGGCCGAGGGGGGCGATTTTCCCGCGCTTTGAGGGCAGGTCGCGGCCAGCCCTGGATCGCAGTTTTTTGCCATGGATGTGCTGGTGTCAGGGCTGGTGCTCGCCCTATGGATCGTGAGCGACCGCCAGCCGGTCACGAGATCCCGGCGGTTCGCCTGCCTAGTAGGTCTGGGAAACATCGGGGTGTCCTTTGCCCTGCCTCTCTTTCTAGCCTTTCGTGCCGAAGCTGCGGACCAAGGTGAAGTCGCTTCGTAAGACCGCAATACAACGAAAAAGGCCCCGCAGCGCGGGGCCTTCGCTATGCCAGGGAACTGCTTAGAGGCTCTTAATGGCCCCCGCAACGGCGTCGAGAGCCCCGGACACCACGGAGCGAGCGCTCGCCACGTTCATGCGCATGTAGCCATCGCTGCCTTCGCCGTAGACCGATCCGGCGTTTAGATAAACCCCTGCTTTGTAAGTTAGCCAATCCTGGAAGTTTTCTTCCGGGGTCTTTCCCCCGTACTGGGCCAGTTCGCTAGGATCAATCGCCTTGATCACCTTCTCGAAGTTCAGGAAGGTCATGAAAGTGCCTTCGTTTCGCACGTAACCCACCTGGGGCATTTTTGCCTTGACGGTCTGCTCCACGAGATCGTGGGTGCCGTCGATATAGTCCCGGGCTTGATCAAACCAGTCCTGTCCTTCAGCGTAGGCGGCTTCGTTCGCCACCACCCCGAGAGTAGATAGCTCGGCGCGGTGATACTGCTTAACCCGCTCCAGAAGCACCGGACTCTTCGAGTAAAAGTAGGCGTTCTTCATGCCCGCCAGATTGAAGGTTTTGCTAATGGCGTTACAGGTGATGCTGTTTTCCACCACCGCTCGATCTTTCAGGGTCGCGAAGGGGACATAGCGGTGGCCCTTGCGCACAAAGTCGCCGTGGATCTCGTCCGACAGCACCACGATCTTTTTTTCCAGGGCGAGGCGCCCGAGGCGCAGCAGCTCTTCTTCCCGCCATACGTTGCCTGTGGGGTTCTGTGGGTTGCAGAGAATGAGCACCCGCACGTCTGACGTCATCTTCCGTTCCAGATCCGCCCAGTCAATCTCAAAGCGGCCGTTTTTGAGGGTCATGGGGCTGTCGACGGAATCGATCCGAGCGGCCTTAACCATGCCGTAAAAGCCGGAGTAGGCCGGGCTCATGATGAGCGCCTTGTTGTTCCGCGGCACGAGGGTGCGCAGGGCGGCGATCATGCCCGGGTAGACCCCGTCGGAGATCACCAGCTCCCGGGGATCGAGATCGAGGCCGTGGCGCTCACCGTTCCATTTGATAATGCCGTCCCGGAGCCCGTCCGTAGAGGCCATGTAGCCCCAGGTGTGATGTTGCACGCGGGCGGTAAGGGCTTCCGTAATGCAGGGGGCACACTCGAAATCCATGGTGGCCACGCCCATGCCGTAGCGGAAGACGCCCTCCGGGAAGTCCCGGGAGGGGCCATCCCAGCGGGCCGTATTGGTATTTCGCCGGTCGTAGACCGTGTCGAAATCGTAACGCCCACCCTTCATGGGAATGTGGTTGCTGCCGGCTGCCTGGGCGCTTGGGCTGCCCGCGAGGGCGACACCCCCGCTGGCCCCGGCCAGGGCCGTGAGCCCCGCACTTTGAAGAAAGCTACGACGGTTGAAGCCCGTAGATGCGCTCATGTGGTTCCCCTTATTAATGCCGTGACGTTTAGCGCCACTTATCGGTATGTTCTAGTTCTGAGCATAGTACGGACAGCCATAAACCGAAACGCTTCGGTTTGTAGAACTTCTGTGCACTTGAACCGAGTTAGGCGATCGGTTTTTCCTGGGAGGGGCCATGGGGACGAAGGAATGGGCTGCGTTGTTAACGCTCTGCTTGGGCAGCGGCGCCGTCGCGGCCCCGGGCTACGATTGGGTGCTGACCGGCGCTCGCGTAATGGATCCGGCTTCTGGCTTTGATGGGGTAGCCAACGTCGCCCTCGCGGGCGATCGCATCGCCGCGATCAGCGAGGCACCACTCACCGGCGCCGAGGCCACGGGCGCTCGGCGAATTGACGCGAGGGGACTGGTGCTGGCGCCTGGGTTCATTGATACGCACTACCACGGCACCTTGCCCATTCACTATCGCCTCGCTCTTCGCAACGGCGTTACCTCCATCATGGATCTTGAATTTGGGACCTTGGGGGACGAGGTCGGGGCCTGGTATGAGGAACGCACCGGCTCATCGCTCATCAATTTTGGGACCGCGTCCAGCCACGAGCTGGCCCGAGCGGCGGTACTCGACGGGGTCCGGGCCCGCGATACCTCGGAGGCCGTGAAGGCGCGCCGAGCTCCCCGGTGGAGCCGAGCCGTGGCGACGGACGGCGAGCAGGGAGCGATTCTTAAAATGCTGGAGGAGGGCCTTCAAGCGGGTGCTCTGGGTGTGGGGTCGACGCTCGGCTACATGCCTGGGGTGACCGGGAAAGGCCTCTACGATATTCAGGCCCTGGCGGGACGCTATGGCCGACAGATTTCGGTGCACCTGCGGCGCACGCCTGGAACAGACATTGACGAAATTAACGGCGCCCAGGAAATCCTGGCGAATGCCGTGGCCTTGAAGGCCCCCGCCATGATCAATCACTTCAACAATCCTGGCTGGCGCCAGGTCCATAGGCTGCTCCGAGCGCTCCAGGCGCAGGGTCACAACGTTTGGGGGGAGATCTACCCCTATGCGGCGGGCTCCACGACGATCAATGCGGTGTTCTTTGAGCGCGCGAATTGGGTGGAGCGCTTGGGGCGGCGCTATGAGGATATTTTCGACCCTACGGCGCAGCGATTTTTGGATGAGGAGAGCTTCCTCACGCTCCGGGAGCGCGACCCTACCCACGTGGTGATCGCTTACAAAATGCCTGAGGCGGAGGTCGTTCAATGGTTGGGCTTGCCCGGGACCACCTTGGCAAGCGATGGCTTGCCAGCGCTGCAGCCCTTCCCCCTCGATATGCCCCTCGAGGATCTGCCCAATGCCCACCCCCGAGCGGCGGGGACCTACGCTAAGGCCCTACGGCTGGCGCGGGAGCATGGCTTGCCCCTCATGCCTATTCTTCGTCAAACCAGCACGGAAAGCGCGGAGCGCTTGGCGGCCTTGGGCCTCTCTGCTATGGAAGAGCGGGGTCGGGTCCAGGTGGATGCCATCGCCGATCTGGTGCTCTTTGATCCTGCGACCGTAAGCGATCACAGCACCTACGCGGAGGGCAGTCGGCCGGCCACGGGCGTTGCCTATGTGTTCGTCGCTGGCCAGCCCGTGGTGAAGGCAGATCGGGTAGACCTTGGCGCAACGCCCGGGAGGGCGCTGCGCTTTCCCCCGGTTTCGCCCCGATGACTTCCCTCTCCGGACTATTCCGCTACCCGGTCAAGAGCATGGGTGGGGAAGCTCTGAGCCATAGCGAAGTTGGCGCCGCGGGCTTGCCGGGAGATCGCGGCTGGGCCCTCAGCGATGGGGATCGGGGCGCGGGGCAGGGGGCAAAACGCTACCCGGCCCTCATGGGCTATGAGGCACGCTATTTGGAGCCCCCGGGGGTGGCCGCCCCCTGGCCCCCGGTGGCGCTTCAAGCGCCGACCGGGGAAACGCGGCGGAGTGATGATCCGGCGCTGGACCGTTGGCTCAGCGATGGGCTGGGGAGCCCCCTATGCCTCAAGGCTCAGACCGGCTCTGCGCCGTACTTTGATGATGCGCCGCTCCTTTTGATGTCCGAAGCTTCCCTGACGGCGGCAGCGGCCCTGAGCCCCGGCGCGGGAGAGCTACGCCGCTTTCGGCCAAACTTTTTAGTCA
This sequence comes from Candidatus Salivita marina, assembly GCA_038144425.1. Taxonomy (GTDB): domain Bacteria; phylum Pseudomonadota; class Gammaproteobacteria; order Pseudomonadales; family Azotimanducaceae; genus Salivita; species Salivita marina. Next base: position 968,844 of record JAYQNS010000002.1, read on the forward strand.
CGGGTACGGAGCCCGGCTTTCCCGAGGATGAGTGGGTGGGGCGGCGCTTCCGCCTTGGCTCGGCCGCCTTTGAGGTGCGCAAGCGCTGCCCCCGGTGCGTGATGACCACGCTCGCTTTTAGGGATGTGCCCGAGGATCGGAGTGTGCTCTTCGCTCTTCGGTCGCAGCGGCAAAGCAGCCTGGGGGTATATCTTTCCGTGGTGCAGCCGGGCACCGTGACCCTCGGCGATTCCCTTCACTGGCTTTAGGAGGACGGTGTGCAGCAGCTAGAGGTCAGGGGCGCCGCGGGCCCCCTAGCGGTAACGGTAGAGGGGGCCGGTCCCCTTATTTTGTGCGTCCATGGCTGGCCCGAGCTCGCCTATTCCTGGCGTCACCAGGGCACCTATTTCGCTTCCCAGGGCTATACGGTGGCAGCCCTGGACGTGCGGGGCTATGGCGGCAGCGTTAAGCCGTCAGAAGTGGCGGCCTACACGCTCCCGGCGCTGGCAGCGGATGTGGCGGCGGTGGCGGCGGCCTTGGCGCCAGAGCCTGCCGTGCTCTTTGGCCATGACTGGGGCGCGCCCATCGCCTATCACACGGCGCTGCTGCACCCCGAGAGGTTTCGGGCCGTAGCGGGTCTCAGCGTACCCTTCAGTCCCCCGAGCTCCACCCCCTTCATCGAGGTGGCCGAGGCGCTCTATGCCGATCGCTTTTTCTATCAGAACTACTTCCAGGCGCCAGGGGTGGCGGAGCAAGAGCTAGAAGCGGATCCGGAAGATTCCCTCGCGCGAATTTACTTTGCCCTTTCTGGGGATGCTCCTCTGGATTTGTGGCTGCAGCACAAAGGGAAGGGGGCGGGCCTTCTAGAGGCCCTCCCGCGCCCGGAACCCTTTCCCGCGTGGATGGGCGCTGAGGATCTTGCCGTGTACGCCCACGCCTTTCGCGCCGGGGGCTTTCGGGGGCCGCTGAATCGCTATCGGGCCCAGCGCTTAGATGCGGAGCAGCTTGCGCCGCAGCACGGGGCGCTTCTGCAGCAGCCTAGCTGCTTCATCGGGGGGGAGCGGGACGCGGTGCGGCATTTTATCCCGGGCATGGATCTCTACGCCGATCCTGGCGCCGGCTGCGCGGATTTCCGCGGGGCCACCCTAATCCCTGGCGCGGGCCACTGGGTGCAGCAGGAGGCCCCAGAGCCGTGCAATCAAGCCCTGGACGCGTTTCTTCGAGGTCTGTAAGCCACACCCCATGGCTTGCCCAGGGGCCATAGGGTACGGTTGGGGAGAATCAGCCGGGCCCGGGGGAGGGCACTTCATGGACGACAGCACAGCCGTGGCCCCTGCGCCTTTCGCACCCCAGTACACGCCGCTGGAGTTTACCGGCGAGGGCTGGGTTTACTTCCGCATTTGGGTGGTCAATGTAGCCCTCACCGTGGTCACTCTTGGCATCTACTCCGCCTGGGCCAAGGTGCGGATGAACCGCTATTTCTACGGGCATACGCAGCTGGCGGGGGCAAGCTTTGAGTATCTCGCGGAGCCTCTGGCTATTCTCAAGGGGCGGATCGTCGCCGTACTCGCCTTGCTGATCTATAGCGCCGTTACCCAGTCCCCCTCACTTTGGGCGCTGATTCCGCCCCTGCTGTTTATGTTTGCCTTACCGTGGCTCGTGAATCGTTCCCTCGCCTTCCGGCTCGCCAATACGCGCTACCGTAACGTGCGCTTCTCCTTTACCGGGGCCTATGGGCCCGGTTTTAAGGTCCACGTGCTCTGGCTTCTTGCCGCAGGTCTCACCCTGGGGGCGCTGCTTCCCCTGGCCATGCAGAGGCAGCAGCGCTTTATGGTCGAGCATACGCGTTACGGTCTTAGCGAATTTTCTTCCGAGCTGCCCAGCGGCGCCTTTTACGCCCCGGCGCTCCAGGGGCTTGGGATTCTCTTGGTCGCGGGGGCCCTCTCGGCCCTGCTGCCCGCGGTAGCGGCCCTGGCTCTGGCCCTTGGTGGCCTCATGGCCTACGCCCACTTCTCCGCCCAAACCTTGAATCGCGTGCTCGGGGCAAGCGCGCTTGGGGGTCATCGCTTTGAGGGGCGCCTGGAGACCCTCCCCTGGGCCTGGGTGCTCATCAGCAATGCCGTACTGGTGGCCCTCTCCCTGGGTCTGGCCATTCCCTGGGCACGGATCCGCGCAGCACGCTATCGGCTCAGTCACGTGGGGATCTGGATCGACGGTGATCTGGAAAGCTTCCTCGCCGCCGAGGTCGCGCAAAGCTCGGCCCTTGGGGAGGAGCTCGGGGAAGCCTTCGATCTGGATATTGGCCTTTGAGGGTAGGGGTCCAGGGCCAGCTCTACGGGGTATCCGGTAGCCGCAGCGTAGCCGTGTGGCTTGACCGGGAAGGCGAGACGCTGCGCTGGTGTAGCGAGACGGGGCAGGCCCTCGCCGCCGCGCCCCTGGACGCCTGCGAGTTTTCCGACGCTCCGGGGGGCGCGGCCGCTTTCGTGACACTCCCCGATGGGCAGCGCTTCGAGACTCGGGATGGGGCGGGCCTTCTAGCCCTCGGGGCGGGCCCTGCGGGCTTTCAACGCTCCTGGCTAAGCCGGCTGGAAGGCCATGGGGGCGCCGTGGCCCTAGCGGTCTTGGTGACGGCGCTGCTGCTCTATGCCGGCATCCGCTTTGCAGTGCCGGCGATCGCCGAAGAGGTCGCCGAGGCCGTGCCTCCTTCCGTGGCCCAGGGGATGGACCGGGCCGTGCTCCGGGGCTTTGATGAAGGGGTCCTTGCGCCTTCCCGCCTAACCCTCGCAGACCGCCAACGAATTGAAGCTCTGTTGGTACCGTTAATTCCTGGCGCGCCCTCCCACGTGCGCCCTGCGCTGGCCTTTCGCGACGGCGGGAAGACGGTGGGCGCCAATGCCTTTGCCCTCCCTGGTGGCCAAATTGTTGTTACCGATGCCCTGGTTCAGCTGCTAAGCGACGCCGAGCTTCAGGCCGTGCTCGCCCATGAGCTGAGCCACGGCGCTGAGCGCCACGGCCTTCGGCGAGGGCTCCAGTTTTCTGGCCTTGCGGTGCTTTGGAGCTGGGTCACGGGGGATCTTGGGGCGCTGCTCACCATCCTTCCCGTCACCCTTCTCGAATTATCCTATGCCCGGGATTTCGAGTTTGAGGCCGATGCTCAGGCCGTGGAGCGCTTGTGGGCCATTGGGCAGGACCCAGAGGTTTTGGCTCAGGCCTTGGGGCGGCTGAGCCCCGACGGCACTGAAACGGGGTCTCCAGGATATCTGTCGACCCACCCCCCAACGGCGGAGCGGCTAGCCGCCTTGGCCGCCGCGGTGGAGCGGGTGAGAGGGCGGGAGGGGGTTCTTTGATAAAGTAGTTGCGAATCATTCGCATTCGCGCTTAAATGCTCCCGTGATCTTAACCCCACAGGAGCTCTCCCCGGTGATCCGCCCGTTCCAACCCGTTTTCCTTCGCCCCCTTATCCTGCCTCTCGCGGCTCTGGCCCTGCCCGTGGCCGCCGTGGATGAGGCCGGTCCCATCGAAACCATCGTGGTGCGCGGAGCCTACTTTGGCCAGGCGCTGGCGGAGGGGGTCAAAACACCGACGCTTCTTTTAAACGTGCCCCAGTCCGTCTCCGTGATGGATGCGCAGCAGCTTCGGGAACAGGCCCACGTGAACATGGTCGACGCGATGCAGTACACCCCCGGGGTGAGCATTGGGCAGGGGGAAGACCACCGGGACCAGCTCACCATTCGGGGACAGAACACCACCGCCGACTTCTTTCTCGATGGGCTTCGGGACGACGTGCAATATTTTCGGCCCCTCTACAACCTCGAGCGCGTGGAAGTGCTCCGGGGGGCCAATGCGCTGCTCTTCGGGCGGGGCGGGGGCGGCGGGGTGGTGAATCGAGTATCCAAGGTGCCGACCATGGCGGAGGCCTTTACCACCTTATCCGCTAACGTTGATAGCTTCGGCGCCGAGGGGCTTTCCCTGGACTTGAACCGGCCCCTCGGGGGCAGGGCGCCTTCCGGCTCAACGCCCTGGCCGATGGGGATATGAAAAACCATCGGGATTATAAGGATGGGGAGCGCTTTGCCCTGAATCCCACGGTGAGCTGGCTTACGAAGGATGGCACGCTCCTGAACGCCTCCTACGAATGGCTCGATGATGATCGCGTCGTCGATCGCGGCATTCCCTCCGTGGATGGGGCGCCTCTGGGCGGTGCCCGGGACACCTTTTTTGCCGACCCTTCCGTCAATCGCACGACCTTTGGGGGCCACATTGCGCGTCTTCGGGCGGAGCGCAGCTTCGGGCCGAATTGGCGTGTGAACGCGACGCTTCAGTACGCGGACTACAACAAGTACTACCGAAACCAGTACCCCGTTGCCTTCGCCGAAGCCGGACCCACGGTGACCCTTGATGGCTACGCGGACAGCACGGATCGGCAAAACACGCTCTTTCAGCTGAACGCCGTGGGCGCCTTCGCCACCGGCCCGGTGGAGCACACCCTGCTCGCCGGCGTGGAGCAGGGCCGGCAGGAAACGGAGAACGCGCGGCGGGACGCGCTGTTCGCGACGAGCAATGACGATCAGGTGAGCTTCGCCTTCACGGACCCCCTGGTGGTGCCGGCCATGACCTATACCGATCCGGTGCGGAATCGGGCCTCGGAGGTGCAGTTTACCTCGGCCTTTTTCCAGGATGAGCTTGCCCTGGGGGAACACCTGATTCTCGTCGCGGGGCTCCGTGTCGACCGCTTCAGCATTGAGGTCCAGGACCGGGTCGGTGGTTTTGCCCTCAACGCTGAGGATACGGAGCTCTCTCCCCGGCTGGGAGTCATTGTGAAGCCCTGGGAAAGGGTGAGCGCCTACGCGAGCTATAGCGAGTCCTTTCTCCCGCGCTCGGGCGATCAATTTCTTTCCCTGTCCTTAGACGCCCAGGCTTTGGACCCCGAGGTCTTCGAAAATCGGGAAGTGGGACTGAAGTGGCAGCCCACGGAGCGCCTGGCCCTGGCCGCGGCGGCCTTCGAAATTGAGCGGGATAAGGGTGCGGCCGTGGATCCGGCCAACCCCGAGCGTTCCGTGCTGACAGGCACGAAAACCCGGGGCTGGGAGCTCCAGCTCGATGGCACCCTAACGGAATGGTGGTCCCTGAATGCGGGCTACAGCCACCTCACGGGGCGGGAGCTGGGCCGTTTCGCAAATGGTCTGCCAGCAAATCGCGATCTCGCTCAGCTACCGGAGGACATGCTGTCCCTCTGGAGTCGCTTCACCGTGACCCCCCGGCTCGGTTTTGGGGTTGGCGTAATCCACCAAGCCGAGCAGTTCGCCTCCCTTAGCAACGCCGTGACCCTGCCCGATTTTACCCGGGTCGATTTGGCGGCCTTCTTTAAGGTCAGCGATAAGCTAAGTCTACAGCTCAACGTCGAGAACCTTTTCGATGAGCGCTACTTCCCTGCAGCGCACAACGATAACAACCTCTCCACGGGCGAGCCCCGCTACGGGCGTCTCGCCCTGCAGTATCGGTTCTAGGGTCTTATTGGCTCATATACCAACCCCCGTTCGGGGACAGGCACTGGCCCGTGACGAACTTCGCTTCGTCGCTGGCCAGGTATACCGCAGCAAAGGCGATGTCGTCGGGCTCCCCGAGCCGGCCGAGGGGCGTTTGTGCTTCCAGCATGGGATGCATAGGCGCAAGGGGGTCCGTCATATCCGTGTGGATCCACCCCGGGGCAATGGCATTCACGCGGATCTGGTATAAGGCCAATTCATGGGCGAGGGCGCGGGTCAGGCCCAGGATGCCGGCCTTTGCAGCGCAATAGGCTGGACCTCCAGGGCGTCCGAAGGTACCCATAATGCTGCTCAAGTTCAGGATGTTGCCGCCGCTGTGCATCATCCGCGCCGTGGCTTCCCGGCTGCAGAAGAAGGTGCCGTCCAGGTGCACGCCGATCATGCGGTGCCAGGACTCATCCGTGACTTCCGTGAAGAGCCCGCCGAGGGGCGCCTCGGGGGTTTCCCCGGCCTGCATCTTCTCTACCATTTCGGCGATGCGCGTGCGGGCGCTATTGTCTCCCTCCAAGCCGCTGATGCCGGCGTTGTTGACGAGGATATCAAGGCGGTCGGTCATGCCGTCCACGGCCTTGAACATGGCGGTTACGGAGGCGGAATCGCTGACGTCGCAAGCGACCGCCTCGCCGCCAAGGCGGTCCGCCGTCGCCTTCGCCGCGCTCAGGTTTAAATCGTTGATGATGACCCGAGCGCCAGCTTCCGTGAAGCGTTCGGCAATGCGGGCCCCGAGGCCCCGAGCAGCCCCGGTGATCAGGGCAGTTTTTCCTTCTAAGCGACTCATGGTGTTTCCTCCCCTAGGCTTGGTCCTGGCCAAGCGTTTGTAGTCCGCGCTGTAACAGCCAAGCGATGAGCAGCGCGTTCGTTTCCTCCGGTGCTTCTTGCTGAATCCAGTGGCCGCAGGGCAGGCCGTGGACGTCAAGGTCCGGCGCCACGGCCTCGAGATCCTGTGGGGGCGGCACCATGTCGAAGTGGCCCCAGATCATGAGCGTGGGCACCGTGATCCGTTCCCGAACTCCCTTTAGCGTCGTCCAGTTTCGAGCGAAGTTGCGGTACCAGTTGATGCCTGGGGTAAAGCCCGTGCGAGCGAAGGCCTGGTCGAAGACCATAAGGTCTTCGTCGCTCATGAGCGGCGCGCCGGGGGCGCCGGCCGCCTGGGCCAGGGCGAGGAGAGGCGGTAGGTCGCTGTCCCCGGGCGGGCTGGGCGGCGCCTCGGCCCGGCGGTACATATTGCGCAGGAAGTTCGTGCGGTGGGCGTCGAGCACCGCATCAGCCTCCCCCGGGGCGTCATTGAAGTGAACGATGTAGTGCTTTGGACCAAGGGCCTTACGCCAGAAGCTCACCCAGTCCTCGGCCCCCCGGCGCAGGTAGGAGACGCTCAGATTGGCGACGGCGCGCACCCGGGCGGGCTTCAGCACGGCCATGGCCCAAACCACGAGGGCCCCCCAGTCGTGGCCCACAAAGATTGCTTTTTCGTGCCCGTAGTGGGACAGGAGATCCTCGAGATCGTCGGTGAGGGCCGTGATGTCGTAGGCCTCGACGGCCTCCGGGCAGCTGCTGGCGCCGTAGCCCCGCTGGTTAGGGACGATAACGTCGAAGCCCGCGGCGGCGAGGACGGGAATTTGGTGACGCCAGCTATAGGCGTGCTCTGGCCAGCCGTGACAGAGCACGATGGCGGGTCCCCTGGCCGTTCCTGAGCGGAACACCTCAAGGGTTGCACCACGGGTGCGCACAAAATCCGCTTGCGGAAAGTCCATCCCCTCTCCTTTTCCCCTATGCTTCCCACCTGGAGCTTACGCGAAAGGCCGGGGGGCAGGGCAAGATGAGACGCGCGCAGCCAGGCGGAGGACGATGGGGAGGGGCGCTGACCTTGGCGCTAGCTCTCAGCGCCTGTGCGCCGCCCCCAGGCCCGGAGGGCGGGCAGTGTCTGAGTGCGGCGCCCGCTGTCGTGAGCATTCCTCAAGGCGAAGGGAGGATGGGCTCCGACGCGGCGTATCCCGAGGAAAGGCCAGCCCGCCCAGTGCGCAGCGGCGGGTTCTCCATCGATGCGGTTGAGGTAAGCAATGCGGCCTTCGCCCGTTTCGTGGCGGCCACGGGCTACATCACCGATGCAGAGCGGCCCCAGCCGGGCTTCGAGGTGCCCGGCGCCGCGGTCTTCGCCTATCCGACCCCAGAAAACCCGAGCTGGTGGCGCTTCGTGGAAGGAGCCTCCTGGCGAGCGCCGGAGGGCCCCGGGTCCTCCATCGAGGGACTGGAAGCGCTTCCCGTGGTGCAGGTGTCCCAGCGTGACGCGGTGGCCTACGCCGCCTGGGCCGGAGGACGCTTACCCACGGAGACGGAGTGGGAGTTCGCCGCCCGGGCCGGGAGCACCACGCGTTATGTTTGGGGGGACGCTCTGGCGCCGAAAGGCGTCCTTCAGGCGAACACCTGGCAGGGGCCCTTCCCGGTCCGCAATAGCGGCGATGATGGCTATCTGAGTCGGGCCCCCGGAGGCTGCTTTCCGCCGAACGGTTTTGGCCTGTACGACATGATCGGCAACGTCTGGGAATGGACCGCCACCCCCTATGACGATCCTGTCGCGGAAGGAGAGGCCCGCTACACCATCAAGGGTGGCTCCTACCTTTGCGCCGAAAACTACTGTCACCGCTTCCGGGCCTCGGCCCGGCAGGCTCAGGAGGCGGGGCTACCGACCAATCACATCGGCTTCCGCATTGTTTATGATGCGGATCAGGCTAGGAAGGGTTAGGAGAGAGACGAATGAGCGAAAAGGGTGGTTGCCTCTGCGGCCAGTACAGCTACGCCTTCCCCCGGGAGGCCGTGGTGTCTTCCCACCATTGCCACTGTACCGACTGCCAAAAGATGACCGGTAGCGGTAAGGCCACCATTATCATGGTGCCGACGGAGACCTTGGCGTCCACCGGTGAGCTGAAGACCTATACGGTCACGGGCACGGACGGGGGGCAGGTAACGCGGGGGTTTTGTCCCACCTGTGGCTCTCAGGTGTTGAGCTACCTCGAGGGCATGGACGCGCTGAAGTTCATCAAGGCAGGCACCCTTGAGAACAGCGACTGGGTGACCATCGCCTCGAGCTTTTGGTCCAGCACGGCCCGATCCTGGGATCCGGTGCGCGCCGATGCCCAGGCCTTTGAGAAAAACCCCAGCGGCGTTTAAGCATCTGAAAGGTCCTGCGTAATCACCAGCTTGCCGGCGATGGCGCCGGCGAGCTGATCGTCGAGGGCAGGAGCCACGGCCTCCAGGGGGCGGGCGTCTACGGGCGGTGCCGTCAGCGCTCCACTCTCCAAGAGGGCGCGCAGGCGCGCAGCGAGGCGGGGATTTAGAGTGGGGTCGGCGCGCATGGCGCCGCCCCAGTCCACGCCCACTACGCTGCTACGCTTTAGCAGGGCCAGGTTTAGGGGTAGCTTGGGAATGGTGCCGCTGGCAAAGCCCACCACCAGATGGCGGCCGCCAGGGCTCAAGCTGCGGAAGGCCGCTTCGCTGAAGCTCCCCCCACCGGGTCGTACACCACCGTGAGTGCCTCGCCGCGAAGGGCCGCCTTCAGATCGTCCCTAAAGCTGTGGAGATGAGGGTTCACTACCGCGTCGGCGCCCGCGCTGCGGGCCGCCTGCGCTTTGGCGCTAGAGGACGCCCCGGCGATAACCCAAGCCCCCAGGGCCTTGGCCACGGCGATCGCCGCCGTTCCTACGCCCCCGCCACCGCCGAGCACCAGCATGCGTTCCCCCGGGGCGAGGTCGATGCAGTCCTCAAGCCCATAAAGGGCGGTGAAGCTGTTGATGGGCAGGCTCGCCCCCTGGGCCAGAGAAAGCCCCTTGGGAAGGGCGTACACCTGGCCTGCCGGCGCAAGCGCCCCCTCCGCAAGGGTGCCCTGGCCGAGGCCGTAGACCTCGTCGCCCACGGCGAGGCCCTCCACCCCGGCTCCCAGGGCCTCCACCGTGCCGGCAAATTCGCTGCCAGGTACGTAGGGGAGGGGCGGTTGGATCTGGTATTTCCCGGCGATCAATAGACCATCAACAAAACCCAGCCCCGTGGCGCCGACGCGCACGGACACCTGTCCTGGACCGGGCTTGGGCCAGGGGGCTTCTTCAAGCACGAGGTCCTTCGGCGGGCCATAGCGATGGCAAACAAGGCGTTTCATAGGGCCTCCTCAAACGATGGCGGTGGGGCCCTGGGCCAGAAGACCGGCGTAGATCCCTCCCTGGGCCTGAAGGGTTTCATGGGTGCCCAGCTCGGCAATGGTGCCGCCGGAAATCACGGCAATCTGATCGGCGTGGCGGATGGTGGACAGGCGATGCGCCACCACCACAGCGACGCGATCGGCGAGCACGGCCTTTAGGGCCTGGGTAATGAGTGCCTCCGTTTCCGAGTCGATGGTGGCCGTCGCCTCGTCCAGGATCACCAGTTCCGCATTGCACAGTAGCACCCGGGTGAGGGACAGAAGCTGGCGCTGCCCCGCGGATAAGCGGTTGCCCCCTTCTCCCACCTCAAAGGCCAGGCCCTGGGGGAGCGCGCGGACGAGGGCGGCGCCTTGGCTGGTTTCCAGCGCGGCCCAGAGTTCGGCTTCCGAGGCGCCGGGTTTCGCAAAGCGAAGGTTGTCTGCAACAGTGCCGGAGAAGACGTGGGCGTGCTGAAGCACGACCCCGAGGCGTGCCTGCCAAGCCTGCAGGGGTAGCTCCCGATACTCCATCCCATCGACGTAAATGCCGCCGCGAGTGGGTTCATAAAAGCGACAAAGCAGAGCGCTCAGGGTGCTTTTGCCACCCCCCGTGGGGCCGATGAGCGCCGTGAGCGTGCCGCGGCGCAGGGTCAACTGGATATCCCGGAGTACCTGGGGCCCCGTGCCGTAGGCGAAGGCGAGGTCCCGAACTTCAACGCATTGAAGCGGCTCGCTTACCTCAAGGGGTCGCGCTTGTACTGCCTCGCTATCGCGAATCTCTGGCTCTGCATTGACGAGGGAGAGGACCCGTTCCGCCGACGCCTGAGCCATCTGCATCTCTGCGAACCAGTGGGCAAGCTGCTCCACGGGCTCAAAAAAGTGGCGAGCGTAGGAGAGGAAGGCAAGGACCGTCCCCGCGCTCAGGGCGCCAAGGAAGAGCTCAAGCCCGCCGAGAGCCAGGGCGCCGCCGAGGGCGAGGCTTGAGAGCGTGAGCACCACGGGAAGGTAGATCGCGCCATAGATAAGGTTCTTCACCGAGGCGCCATACATGGCATCGCTCAGGCCCTGGAAGCGACGGTGATTGTCGCGCTCCCGCTGAAAAGCCTGGGTGGTTTGCACGCCCATGACCGTCTCGTTGAAGTTTGCCGTGAGCTGAGCGTTGTAGCGGCGCACATCCCGGGCCGTGGTGAGAATCTTTTGCTGAAAGCGCAAGCTGGCTAACGCCAGGAGCGGCACAATGGCTACCACAGTTACCGTGAGGTTCGGGGCCATGATGATCATTGCGACGAGGGCACCGCTCATCACCGTTCCCCCCCAAGCGAGGTCCAAAAGACCCCAGGCCAGGATATTCGAAAGTCGTTCGCAGTCTGAGGTCATGCGCGCCATGAGCCAGCCCACGGGGCGGCGGTCAAAGTAGGCGAAGGAGAGGTCCTGAAGCTGGTTGAAGGCGTCCCGGCGAATGTCATGGCTGATGTGGGTGCGGAGCCGACCCCCAAGAAAGATGAAGGCGCCCACGGCCCCGGCGAGGGCAACGGTGGCTCCCCCATAGGCCCAAAACCAGGGCGTCAGGTTCGCCTGGGCGCCGCTTTCTCCGATGGCGTCAACCACTTCACGGGTAATGAGGGGGAAGGCGACGTCCATGAGAGCGACCACCACGGCGCAGGCGCAGAGTCCCCAGACCCAAGTGCGGTAGGGACGGGTATAGCCCCAGAGCTGGCGCCAAAGGTCTCCCGCGAGCCGTTCGGCTAGCGCGTCGTCGGTGTAGAGGGCGTCGTCGTAAGCGGTGCTCATGAGGCATAGCCCTGTTGCTGGGCGAGGGTGCGGTAGGGCTGGCACTCCCGTAGTAGGGTGGCGTGATCCCCCAGCGCCACCAGCTGGCCGTCCTCCAGGAGCGCAATGCGATCGGCGTGGCGCACCGTGCTTAAGCGATGGGCCGTAAGGATCACCGTGCTTTCCCCCTTGCGCTGCTGCAGGGCGCGGAGGATGTGCGCCTCCGTTCCGACATCTACGGCGGAGAGGGCATCGTCCAGAAGCAGAAGCGCTGGACGGCGAAGCAGAGCGCGGGCGATGGCGAGGCGCTGGCGCTGGCCGCCGGAGAGGGTCACCCCCCGTTCCCCTAGCGCCGTGGCCAGACCATCGGGCAGGGCCCGGACCGTCTCCGCCAGAGCCGCGTCTTCCAGGGCGATCCAAAGCTCCGCTTCCGAGACTTCCGGGGCGCCGACCCGTAGGTTTTCCTCCAGGGAGCGGCCGTAAAGGAAGGGATCCTGCGCCACGATGGCCAGGGCACTACGAAGGGCGCCCAGAGGCCAGTCATCCAGGGGCCTTAGGGCCTCGGACCCGGGGCCCAGGGCGATGGCGCGGTAAGGGGCTTCGTAGTAGCGAAGCAGGAGTCGAAGCAAGGTGCTCTTCCCGGCCCCCGGTGCGCCCAGGATGGCGAGCGTTTCCTCGGGGGCCAGGGAAAGGGTGAGGTCCCGAAGCGCGGGGGTCGTTGCGCCGGGGTAGGTGAAGGTGAGGCCGTCGAGCGCCAGGGCGAGGGGCCTTTGGGGTACCGCCTCTGGGACGCCCTGCGGTTCGGGAGCGGCGTCGAGGATTGCCTGAAGGCGGGTTAGGGCCACAGAGGCTTTTCCTGCGTCGGTCAGAATGCGGCCGAATTGTCGGAGGGGAAAGATCACCATGAACTCCCAGGTGAAAAAGGCAAAGAGCTCCCCCACGGAAAGGGTCCCGGCCTGAAGCTGGTAGGCCCCGGCGAACAGCACAATGCCCACCTGGGTTAGGCAGAGCAGGTCACTGGCGGACCAATACAGCCCCATGAGGTCGATGAGGCGACGGTTATGGTCCCGGAAGGTGGCGTTGAAGCCGGCGAAGCGCAGCCGTTCTTCCGGCTGGCGAGAAAAGGCCCGAACCACTCGGATGCCCGTGAGGTTCTCCTGCAGTACCGCCGTCATCGCTGCTTCGGCCTCATCGGTAACCGTAAACACCTGCTTCACTCTGCGAAAGAAGAGCACGGCAAAGGTGAAGATGAGGGGCATGAGGAGGAGCGATAGGGCGGCCAGGCTCGGGTTGCGCCAAAACATCAGGGGCAGAAGCGCGAGGAGCAAGGCGACGGCTCGAGCGATTTCCAGCACGTCGTTCGAAAAGAAGACGCGAATCGTCTCCACGTCGCTGGAGCAACGCTGCACGAGATCCCCCGTGTCCATGCCATCGTGCCAAGGAGCCGGGAGGTGTTCGAGCTGGTCATGCAGGGCAAGGCGCAGGCGGCGAATCAGCCCTTCAGAGCCCAGGGCCGTCCAGCGCCCCCGGAAGAAATGGAAAAGCCCTCCGAGCGCGGTCACCAGCACAATGGTCACGGCGGACAGCAGGAGGTAGGCCAGCAGCGCGTGCTCGGCAAAGTCCTGGGCGAGGGCCCGGAGCACCGGCGTTCCCGGAGCGAGGTCCCCGGCCAGGGCGACGTCGATGGCGAAGGTCCCCAGCAGGGGCACAAGCAGTAGCGCGCCGCTCGCGAGGAGCAGTGCGAAAGCGGCAAGGACAAAGGGGCGACGAAAGCCGGCCGTTAAGGCCCAAAGAGAATCAGCGCGCATAGCCGGCCTCAAAAGCAACGGGGGAAGTTTAGCGCCTTTCCTGCTCGGGCCTTCCTCTGGGGGGGCTTCCGCAAGGCGCAGCACCCAGGTGCGCAGGCCCTCGGGCCAGGGCTTGATGGCCTCCGCAAAACTTGCCTCATCCCCGGCAAAGAGCGCTCGCAGCGCAGCTTCATAGCCCGGAAGGTCCCCGCCCAGGTGGGTCATGAAGCGGTAGCAGCGCTCCTGCCGGGCCCTGGCTTCGGCCTCGCCCTGGCCCGCACGGCGCGCCTCGTCAATGAGCCGGCGCAGGGTGGCGGAGGCGCCCCCACGCTGGGCCTTCAGCCATTTCCAGTGGCGCGGAAGCAGGGTGACTTCCCCTGAGACTACCCCAAGCCTGGGGCGGCCCCGGCTCCCGCTCGCGGACCCGGGAATGCTTTCAGGGGGCACCGGATCGGGCCCATAAGCGATATCTCCGGTGTCGAGATTCAAAATCAATGCGGAGCCCCGCGCCTCCGGGGAGAGGGCCTCGCGTTGCGCCGCCAGGGCGGGGTAGGCCCCCTCCGCGAGGGGTGTGGTGCCTTCGAAAAGTACGAACATGGATCGTTCCTTGTTTTTACCCGGGTAAAATAAAGGGCGCTTACCGGTAGATCAAGTTGATCAATCGCTGCGATTGGAATTTTCGATTGATAAAAACTATTAAAAAGCCTCTAATTCATCGGGCAATTCTTTAGAAATTCCTATGGGGAGCACGAAGCATGACCGTTAAACCTCTTGCCTTGGCAACGGCCTTCGCGGTGGCCGCGGCCGCCTCTGCCGCACCGATCGGTGCCCCGAAGTCCAATCAGTTTTGGTGGCCCGAACGGGTGGACCTCGCGCCGCTCCGCCAGCACAGCGTGGAGTCCGATCCCTTCGGCGGCGCGTTTGACTATGCCGAAGCCTTTGCGGCCATCGATCTGGCTGAGGTGAAGGCGGATATCAGCGCCGTGCTTACCGAGTCCCAGCCCTGGTGGCCTGCGGACTACGGCCACTACGGTCCCTTCTTCATTCGCATGGCCTGGCACAGCGCTGGGACCTATCGAATTGCCGACGGCCGCGGCGGGGCCGGGGTGGGCAACAGCGCTTCGAGCCCCTGAACAGTTGGCCCGACAACGCGAACCTTGATAAGGCGCGGCGTCTCCTGTGGCCTGTGAAGGAAAAGTACGGCCGGAGCCTGTCCTGGGCGGACCTCATGGTGCTGGCGGGGAACGTATCCCTCGAGTCCATGGGCTTTAAAACCTTTGGCTTCGCCGGGGGCCGGGAAGACGATTGGGAAGCCGACCTTGTGTACTGGGGTCCGGAAACGGAAATGCTGGCGGACGAGCGCTATAGGGGCGAGCGGAAGCTCGATAACCCGCTTGCCGCTGTGCAAATGGGGCTTATTTACGTGAATCCGCAGGGCCCCAACGGGGTGCCCGATCCGCTGCTGGCGGCGAAGGACATCCGAGAGACCTTCGGACGCATGGCCATGAATGACGAAGAAACCGTCGCGCTTATTGCCGGTGGTCACACCTTTGGCAAGGCCCACGGTGCTCGGAGTCCGGAGGGCTGCGTGGGCGTGGCTCCGGCCGGGGAAGACCTCGAAGCTCAGAGCTTTGGCTGGCAGAACAGTTGCGGCAAGGGGAACGCTGAGGACACGATCACGAGCGGCCTAGAAGGGGCCTGGACGGCCACCCCGACCCGCTGGAGCATGATGTACCTGGCGAACCTCTTTGCCTACGAGTGGGAGCAGACCAAGAGCCCCGCCGGCGCCACCCAGTGGGTGCCGACGGGGGGTGCGGCTGAGGGCACGGTTCCCGATGCGCACCTTGACGGGGTGAGGCATGCGCCGGTCATGTTCACCACTGACCTCGCGCTGAAAGCCGATCCGGCTTACGGGAAGATCTCCCGCCGCTTCCTGGAGAATCCGGAGCAGTTTGAACTGGCCTTCGCCAAGGCCTGGTTTAAGCTCACGCACCGGGATATGGGGCCCCAGGCCCGCTATGTGGGCAGCGACGTGCCGAGCGAGACCCTGCTTTGGCAAGACCCGCTGCCGCCGGTCACCGGCCCCCTTATCAGTGTGGATGATGCCGAAGACCTGAAAGGAGAGATTCTAGCCACGGGGCTGTCGGTGCCTGAGCTTGTTCGTGCGGCCTGGGGTTCGGCGGCAAGCTTCCGGGGTTCGGACATGCGCGGCGGCGCCAACGGCGCCCGCATTCGCTTAGCGCCGCAGAAAGGTTGGGCCGTAAACTCCCCGGCGGAGCTCGAGGAGGTCCTCTCGGTGCTGGAAGGGGTGCAGACCCGCTTCAATGAGGCTGGGGGCGCCCAGGTGTCCCTCGCTGACGTCATTGTCCTCGGAGGTGCCGCCGCCATCGAGCAAGCCGCTGCCGCCGCAGGGCACAGCGTTTCCGTGCCCTTTTCGCCTGGGCGCACCGATGCCACCGCTGCGCAAACGGACGCGGACTCCTTCGCCGCTCTGGAACCGAAGTCCGATGGCTTCCGGAATTTCTACGGCGGTGGCGAGTGGATGGCGCCGACTCAGGCGCTCATCGATCGCGCCAACCTGCTCCAGCTGACGGTGCCGGAGATGACGGCCCTTGTGGGTGGCCTCCGGGCCCTCGGGGCAAACACCGCTGGGATCGAGCATGGTCTGCTGACGGAGCGGGTGGGCGCTCTGTCCCCTGACTTCTTCACCAACCTGCTGTCCATGGAGACGGCGTGGAAGCCTGCTGGGGAAGGCCTCTATGAAGGCGTCGATCGCGCCACCGGTGCGGTGAAGTGGACCGCCACTCCCGTGGATCTGCTCTTTGGCTCCCATGCCGAGCTCCGGGCGATCGCTGAGGTTTATGCCGCTCGGGACGGAGAAGGTAAATTCGTCGAGGACTTCATCGCCGCCTGGACGAAGGTGATGCGTCTGGATCGCTTCGAGCTATAAGGGGTTCCGCTCCAAGCATTGCAAACGGCGCCCTTGGGCGCCGTTTTTTTTGGTTCATCGTGGCTTAGATGGAATTGACTCCGGCCTCCGGTAAGCCCTTTAGGGCGAATTTCTGGGTATCGACATGAACACCGCCTTGGGTGGTGGCCGAGCCAGCATTGGCGGGGCTTTACGCCCAACTGCTGCATGTTCTACGTATCTACATAAAACTTGGCGCAAACGGGCTCTTCCCAGAAAGGCGCTACGAATCTTTTTTCGCCCCTTGAAAAGGGTCTCAGTCGGCTTTCGGGGGAAGGAGAAGAGCGGCCCAATCGGAGCCGTGGCGCCGGCGAAGCAGAAAGAGGGTGGTGGCGAGGTAGGGCATGCCGCCGAAGAAGGCCAGCACCGCTAGGGCCCACCCCTTCACGCCATAGCCGAAGCGCCAGGCGCTCCAGCAGGCCGAGAGCACGAGGAAGGTCAGGAAGTCGAAGTTGAACTGCCCCTGCCAGCCTCGCTCGGCGATGGCCTGAAAGAAGAGCGGCAGAAGGCCAAAGCCGTGGCTTTGCGCCACCAGCGTCGTATAGACAAGGAGGGGCGCGAGGAGCAGGACGAGGAGGGCGTCAAAGCGGGTCATAGCAGTAATTTTCCATTTATGTAGTGACTGCTTCATAGTATGAGCAAGGAGAAGGCGCAGGCAAGAACTTTGGTAGGGGCGCAACGTTAGCCTTGGGGGCTGAGGCCGTCCATGAGTGTGCGGCGGGCGGCGAGCCAGGCGGGCAGGAGCCCCGCCAGGGTGGCGAGGGCGAGGGCGCCTAGGGCCAGGCGACCTTCCTCAGCGGTAGGTCCTAGGCTCTGAAGGGCAAGTCCCGTTGCCCCGTGCAGCGCTGGTGCGGCCAGCGCGAGGCCGCCGTGAACCAGCCCTAGCCCCAGTACGATGGCCCCACCCACGAGAATCAGCGCTTCCGCCAAGAGGAGGAAAAGGAGCGTGGGGAAGCCCGCCCCGAGGGCCCGAAGGACGGCCATTTCCCGGCGCCGCTGCTCAAGGCTCGCAAGCATCATGGCCAACATCCCCGCGAGGGCCACGGCCACTATGAAGACGGAAAGTACCTGCAAAACGGCCTGTCCTGCCCCAAGCCAACGCAGAAGCCCCGCCAAGGTGAGGGCTGGAAGTGCTGCTGAGAGGGGCGGATCCTCGCTGCGATTGAGCTGGGCCGCTAGGCCGAGGGCCGCGGCCCGAGGGGAGAGACCCAGGAGCAGGGCGCTGATGTTTTCTTCGCCATCCTCGCCGCCTGCGCCGATCTCCTCGTGGGCGGCATGAAGGGCCTCGAGGCTGACGAGGATCCGCTGATCCAGCGGCGTCCCCGTAGGGGCGAGAACCCCGACCACCCGGAGGGGATGGTCCCCGTGTTCGAGGAAGGACTGGGCTCCGAGGCCATGGCTTAGGGTGAGAACATCGCCGAGTCCCTTGCCCAGGCGGCGGGTGGCCTCTGCGCCGAGCACAACCTCTTCATCGCTCGCGAAGGGGCCTCCAGCCTGAAAGGCGAGGGGCACCTCCGGCCGGGGGCCGAGGTGTACAAAGTAACCGGGAACGGTCCCCACCACCGGCAGGCCAGCCACGCTGTCTCCGAGGCTGAGGGGAAGGGCGAAGCGAACCGCCGGGTGAGATGCTAAGCGCGCCTCCACCGATCGCGGCAGAGGCGTGGATAGCGCCCCGTAATGAAAGACCGAAGCCAAGAGCAGCTGCTCCGGGGCGGTGCGGGCTCCGACGATGAGATCTACGGCGCCGACGGCGGCATAGGCGCTGGCACGGACCTCGCTTCGGAGCTTCTCCACCCCGAAGAGCAGGGCGCAGGAGAGGGTGAGGGCCAGGAGCATGAGCCCCGTGGTGCGGCGCCGGGCCAGGAGGCTCGCCGTGGCCAGGCGGAGCAGGGCACTCACGGCGTGACCCCCTGGAGCGCGTCCAGCGTCACCGTGCGATCGAAATAGGGTTCAAGCGCTGGATCGTGGCTGACGCAGAGCAGGGCCGCCCCCTGGGCAGCTTGGGCGTCCTTAAGGGCGCGAAGAAAAGCATCGCGATTCTTCGGATCGAGGGCCGAGGTGGGCTCATCGGTGAGGATCAGGCTAGGGCTGCCCAGGAGCGCGCGGGCCACTGCCACCCGCTGCTGCTGCCCCACGGAGAGCGCCCCCACGGCGGGACTCCCAAGGGCCTTCAGGGAAAGGCCGAGGGTGCTAAGAAGTTCTTCCGCGGCGACCTCCGGGGGCTTCCCGGTCCCGGCGAGGCGCGCCCGACGCTCCGGAGAGAAACGCAACGGCAAGAGAATGTTATCGAGGATAGATAGAAACGGAAGCAAGTTGAACTGTTGAAAGACGACACCAATGTTCGCCCCCCGAACGCGGTCCCGTTGACGCTGGTTTAAGGCGTGGAAGTCCTGGCCAGCGACGGTGAGGGCCCCGGAAGAGGGCGCGAGGATGCCGGCCAGGAGGCTCAGGAGTGTGCTCTTTCCCTGGCCGCTCTCCCCCCGTAGCAGTACCGCTTCCCCGGGCTGGAGGCGCAGGCTGAGCGCCTTGAGGGTGGGCGCTGGAGCCCCGGGCCAGCGAAAGCTTAGGGACTCACAATGAACGAGGGCCCACCCAGGGCCCTCCGATGGATGCTGAGCGCCCGCCCCCAAGGTTAGCGGCGGTGCACGCGCACGGGCATGCGGGTATAGCCCTTCACAAAGGACGAGTAGGCGCGCTCTGGCTCTTCAAGCACTTCGATGGTCTCGAAGCGGGCAAGAAGCTCTTCCCAAAGGATGCGGAGCTGGAGCTCGGCCAGCCGGTTGCCCATGCAGCGATGGAGGCCAAAGCCAAAGGACAGGTGGGACCGGGCGTTGGGGCGGGTGATGTCGATGGCGTCGGGGTTTTCGAAGACCGACGGATCGCGATTTCCGGAAACGTACCACATGAGAATCTGGTCGTTCTTTTTGATTTGCTTGCCCCCGAGCTCGCAGTCGGCGTTGGCCGTGCGGCGCATGTAGGAGAGGGGCGTCTGCCAGCGAATGATTTCCGCCACCATGTTGGGAACAAGGGTCGGATCGGCCTTCAGCTTGGCGAACTGCTCCGGGAACTGATGGAGACCGTATACGCTACCGGTCATGGTGTTCCGAGTGGTGTCGTTACCCCCCACGATCAGTAGCATGAGGTTGCCCAGGAACTCCATGGGCTGCATGTCTTTGGTCTCCTCGCCATGGGCCAGCATGGAGACGAGGTCGTCCCCGGGCTCGCGCTTGCGCTGCTCCCAAAGGGTGGTGAAGGCGGAGAGGCACTCCAACAGCTCGTCCCGGCGCTCCTGCACGGAGTTGATGACGCCCCGGCCCGGTACGGCGGTGACCACATCGGACCAGCGTGTGAGCTTCCGGCGCTGTTCGAAGGGGAAGTCGAAGAGGGTGGCCAGCATCATGGTGGTGAGCTCGATGGACACCGTATCCACCCAATCAAAGGGGGTCTGCTCCGGAAGGCTGTCTAGCACGGCGGCGGTGCGACTGCGAATGAGCCCTTCCATTTTGGCGAGGTTTGACGGCGCGACCACCCCGGCGACGGTCTTCCGCTGCACGTCGTGCACCGGCGGATCCTGGGCGATAAACATGCTGACCTTCAGGGCCCCTTCCGGTAGCGGGGCATCCACGGGGAAGCCCAGGGCAATGCCCTTCGCCGAAGAGAAGTTTTTCCAGTCGACGTCGACTTGCTTGATGTCTTCGTATCGGGTGAGGGACCAGAAACGCCCCGCCAGCTCCGTTTCATTGAAGTGCACCGGGTCCTCGGCGCGAAGGCGCTCGAAGGTTTCCTGCCACCGGTTTTCCGCGAAAAGGCGCGGGTTTGCCGGGTTCACGTCTTCCAGGGGGATATCGTAGGCCGATGGCAGAGGGCCATTGACGAAGGTTTCGGCGTCCCCAGGAACGCGGGCCTGCTGCGTGGGTGTTGAAATGCTGGCTTGCGTCATGAAGCGTCCTCCGCCATTTTTCGTAATCTCAAGCAGCGGCCATCGTAAGTCAACGAGGCTTCTGATTCACCTGAAGGAGGGAGGCACCATGCAGGCAATGAAACTCGCCCGCCCCGGCGGCTTAGACAATTTGGCACTGGCAGGTATCGAAGCCCGAGCCCCCGGCGCCGGGGAGATACAGGTGCAAGTGCAGGCCTCCAGCTTGAACTTCCACGACTACGCCGTGGTCGCGGGCATGCTGCCTGTGGAAGAGGGTCGCATTCCCATGTCCGATGGGGCCGGGGTGGTCACGGCCGTGGGCGCCGGCGTCACGGAGTTTGCCGTGGGCGATAGCGTTCTGGGGTGCTTCTTCCCCGCCTGGCAGGACGGCGATGCCGAGCTGCCGAAGCTCATCGGCGTGCCCGGCGATCATGTCGATGGCTTCGCGGCGCAGACTGTCACCATGCCCGCGAGCATGTTCACGGGCATCCCGAAGGGCTATAGCGCAGAAGAGGCGGCCACCTTGCCCTGCGCGGCCCTGACCGCCTGGCGCGGACTCATGGTGGAAGCACGGATCAAGCCTGGGGATGTCATCCTTACCCAGGGCACCGGTGGCGTGTCGATCTTTGCCCTTCAATTTGCCAAGGCCGCGGGCTGCCGGGTGATTTCCACCTCCTCCTCCGACGAGAAGCTGGAGAAGCTGCGGGCCTTGGGGGCGGACGAGACGATCAACTACAAAACCACGCCGGAATGGTCCCAAGAGGCCCTGAAGCTTACCGCTGGCCGGGGCGTGGACGTGGTGGTGGAAATCGGCGGTGCAGGAACCCTACCCCAGTCCATCAATGCGGTGCGCGTGGGGGGCACATTTCCCTCATTGGCGTGCTCGCGGGCTTTGAGGGGAACGTGCCCACGGCGGCGCTCTTTGGCAAGAACGCGGCCCTGAAGGGGATCACCGTGGGCAGCCGGGCGCAGCAGCGGGACATGATTGCGGCCATCGATGCCAGCGGCATCAAGCCCGTTATCGATCGCACCTTTCCCCTTGTCGAGCTGGCCGAGGCCTTCCGGCACCAGGAATCGCAAAAGCACTTCGGGAAGATCTGCGTCGCCCTATAGGGGGCCTCAAAGGAGCTAATCGCTATGGCAAGCGCATTTGGGCAAGGGTGGAAAGGGGGCTGCTTGCCTTGGGCCTCGCGGCCGGGGTTACCAGTGCTTCGGCCGCGGAATCCAGGCCTTGGCCGGCTGGGGAGGGTCAGGACCTCGCTGCTGCGCTTTGCACCACCTGCCATAGCGCCGCGACCGTCACCCGAAGTTCGGGGTACAGCGCGGAGAACTGGGCCAAGCTTTTGAGCACCATGGTGGCCCTGCCCGAGGACACGGAGACCCGCCTCGCGACCTACCTTGCCGAGGCCTTTCCCCCTCGGGGGCATCGCGCCGCTACCCTCGTGCCCGGGCCCCATCGGGTGACCTTTGAACAGTGGCAGGTGCCCACCCTAGGGCAGCGCTCCCGGGATCCCGTGGAGGGCCCCGATGGGCGCATCTGGTGGGTGGGGCAGTGGGGCAACCTCGTGGGGGTGCTCGACCCGGAAACCGGCGCCATGCGGGAATATCCCTTGCCCGACGGGACCTATCCCCACAGCGTGACCCTCGATAGCGCTGGAATCCCCTGGCTACTCGGCAACAAAAACGGAACGCTTCAGCGCCTCGATCCTGAATCGGGGGAGATCACCGTCTTCCCCATGCCTGATCCCGCAGCGAGGGATCCCCACACCGGCGAATTCGACCAGAAGGGCCGGCTCATCTTCACCCTTCAGCAGAGCAACCGGGTGGGACGCTTTGATCCCGCCACGGGCGCCATCGACCTGATCGAGCTCGACCGGCCAAAGAGCCGACCCTATGGCATCAAGTTCGACGCAGCGGGGCAGGCCTGGGTGGCGTGCAACGGAGGCCCCTGCCTCTATCGCATTGACCCGAACACCCTTTCGCAAACGCGCATCGATCTTCCTAATCAGGAGAGCCACGTTCGCCGCCTTGATGTCGCCGACGATGGCAGCGTCTGGTACGTCAATTCCGGAGCCGGGCGGCTGGGTCAGTACACCCCTGCCACGGGGCGCTTCCGGGAATGGCCATCCCCCAGCGGGCCAAAGTCCCACCCCTACGGCCTGGTCATCGTCGACGGCATCGTTTGGTACAACGAGTCCGGCGTGCGCCCCGATCCCCTCGTGCGCTTTGACCCGAAGACGGAAAGCTTCCAAAGCTGGCCCATACCGTCGTCTGGGGTCTACGCGGGGATTCTCCGCCACACCCGCGCGGATCGGGCCGGGCGCCTACTTATTCACCAGAGCGCGACGAATCACCTACTCCGCGTGACGCCGGAATAGGGGCTCCGTCGAAGCGAGCGGGAAGGGGGCAGTCCAGCAGCAGGGCGAGGCCTTGGAGCAGCGCGTATTCCCCTTCCGTGAGCGCTCCGTCGTCATCGATCACCTGCACAAAGGCATTGAGGACCTGGGCCAGCGGCTTGGGGGAAAGGTCTCGAAGCTTCGCCACGGCGCGGTCGAAGTCCGCCTCCGTGAGATCCTCCGGTAAAGCGAAGTTCTCCCCGGGCGGGGCGTCGGGGGCTGCGTTGCCGAGCTCAAGGGCCCGGTGTCCGGCCTGCACCGCAGCGCGTTGCTGTGCGCCGTCCCCGCCGCCGGCGGCGGCTAAACAGCGAAAAAGGGTTTCAAGTTCTGCCTCCGCCTCCTGGCAGTGATGGTTTCGCCCCGGGGCGCGCTTGGGCCCCTGCAGCGCGCCGGCGAAGAGCTGGCGGAGCGCTTCATCAGCGACCCAGCAGGGCAGGCTTTTTGGCGGCGGCGGGAGCGCTTTGAGCTCGTCATCCTGGGCGAGGAGGGCGCTCGTGCTCTGGCTACGCAAGGCGGGTAGGGCGAGCTGAAGCACAGCCATTTGCCCAGCGGGGCCAAGGGCAAGGGCGTAGCCTGCGGCCTCTTCCGAGCCGTTTCGCAGACCAAGGGCTACGGCCCAGGCCGTTTCGGGATGATGAAGGGCGTCTCGCAGCCCGGGCGGTAGGGCGGCGATGCGTTGAGTCGCCGCGGTGAGGTTGGCCTGCCCCACGACCTGGCGCAGGACCTGCTCCGAAGCGAGGGCACCGAGGGCCAGGGCCGCTTCCGGGCCAGCAAATGCAGACCCTTGGTCTTCGGCTCGCTCCGGGGCGTGCCCCTCCGTGGCCCCAAGGGCAAGGGGCGGCAGGTAGGCCCCATCCCAGGCTGGCAGTACGGCCTTAATTCGGGCCTCCAGGGGCGGATGGGTTCCCAGCAGGCGACTGAAGTGCCGAATGGGCCCAAAGAAAAGATGGCTACTCTCCTCCGCCCGATCATGGGTGATGAAGCTGCTCTCCTGGGCGCCACCAATGCGCCGAAGGGCGTCGCCAATGCCCTGGGGGTTGCGAGTGAACTGCACCGCGGCCGCATCGGCAAGGAATTCCCGCTGACGACTGATGGAGGCCTTAATGAGGCGCCCAAAAAAGACGCCGCTGTAGCCGATCACCAAGAGGGCAAAGCCCAGGGCTACAACCTGCGCAGCGCTATTTCGCTGCCGGCCGCCGCCTCGGGCATGCATGAGCACGCGCCCGGCGACGCTAATCATGAGGATGCCGTGGAGGAGCGCCATGAGGCGGATATTGATGCCCATGTCCCCGTTCACGATGTGGCTGAATTCGTGGGCGATGACCCCCTGAAGCTCATCACGGTTGAGCGCCTCAAGGGTGCCCTGATTCAGGCCGATGACCGCATCCTTCAGGCCGAAGCCCGCGGCGAAGGCGTTAATGCCCGCCTCGGGAATGATGTAGAGGGGTGGCACGGGAATCCCCGCAGCCAGGGCCATTTCCTCGACGATATTTTGTGCGCGGCGAGCGAGGGGGTCCGTGGTCTCTTCCGTCACCAGGCGCCCCCCGAAGGTCAGGGCCACGCTGGCGCCCCCGGCCCGCAGGCGAAAGGCCTGGATGGCGCTGCCGATAAAAATGATCACCAGAACCCCACTGCTAATGATGACCCAAAGGCTTGGGGGCAGCGTGGAGAGGGTCAGCTGGCCCTCGGAGGCAACGGTAATGGCGATGCCCACGGCGGCATTGGTGAGGACGATAAGGGACAGTACGGCGCCGAGAAAGAGCACCACTAGCCAGGCGGTTTTTCGCCGCGCCGCGTCCTGGGCCTCGAAAAAATCCATGGGGATAGGTTAAAAGCTTACCTTCGGGGCCGCTTGGATCAGCGCACTGTCTTCGAACTCGAGGAGCGCAAGATCCTTGGTGTGCCCGGATCGGTTTGCAATGAGCACGGGCGGGAAACTAGAGCGGTAGGTGTTGTAGGCCATGATCTGATCATTAAAGGCCTGGCGAGCGAAGGCCACCTTGTTTTCCGTGCTCTCCAGCGTTTCCGTGAGCTGCATCATGTTCTGATTCGCTTTCAGGTCCGGGTAAGCCTCCATGGTGACCCGAAAGCTTCCCAGGGCCTGGGTAAGGGCGCCTTCGGCAGAACTGAGGGCCGCCAGCGCATCCCCGTCCCCTGGATTCGCTGCCGCCTGCCGCAGCCCTGCCTCCGCACTGTTGCGGGCGGCAATGACGGCCTCCAGCGTTTCCCGTTCGTGGGCCATGGTGGCTTTCGCCGTTTCCACTAGATTGGGGATGAGGTCGTAGCGGCGCTTTAGCTGCACTTCGATTTGCGCGAAGCCGTTGCTGGCCCGGTTTTTAAGGGCAATCAGCTTGTTGTAGATCATCACGCCCCAGACGATGAGCAGCGCGATCAGGCCGAGAAGGAGATAAAGATCCATGGTCGTGCTCCCTTAAGCGTTGAAGATCATCATGCCCGCCCCGCGCTAGCGGCGGTAGTCGAGGGGGGGCGGGCGATTCCCCAGGAGGGGAACATAGGTGAAGTTAGGGCCCCGTCGCTGTTCGAATTCCGCTCGCGCGGCGATCCGGAGCGCTTCGTCGTTCAGCAGATCATAGCCCGTCAGGGCTAGGGTTTTCGCCGCCACCATCATGCCCTTCAGGCCGATGGAGGTGCCGCCGGCGGCGATGGCCTGCCAGCTGTGAGCCGAGGTGCCCGGCACCCAGGTGGCCGTGCGCAATCCCGTGGTGGGGACGACCCAGCTGACGTCCCCGACGTCCGTGCTCCCCGCGCCGCCATCGAAGCGCAGGGGCAGCACCGTCTGCTCCAGGCCCAGCTCGCTGGGTCGATCGCCAAAGCTTTCCTCGATGGTGAGGGCGAAAGCGAGCTCCGCTTCGCTGTAGCGATAGCCCCCCACGGCGGAAAGGTTTCGGTGCATGGCACGCGCGAGCGTCTCGTTGGGCAGGAGCGCGTGGTTACCGTGCATGACCTCTAGCTCAACCTCCGTGCCCGTCCCGAGGGCCGCAGCCTGAGCGGTGTCGAGCACCCGATCCCAGAGCCCCGCGAGCACCGAGGCCTCAGGGTGGCGAACGTAGAGGTAGACCTCAGCGAAGTCCGGTACGACGTTTGGGGCCTTCCCGCCGCTCGTGATGACGTAGTGCATGCGTGTGCGCTCGGGGACGTGCTCCCGCATGAGATTCACCATGAAGGTCATGGCTTCCACCCCATCGAGGGCTGAGCGGCCCCGCTCCGGCGCCGCCGCCGCATGGGCCGACTGGCCATAGAAGCGCACCCGAGCCGATTTGTTGGCCAGGCTGGTGGCGGGGTTGGCCGCATTGCGGTCTCCGGCGTGCCAGTGAAGCACCACATCCGCATCCTCGAAGAGCCCCGCACGAACCATGTATACCTTGCCTGAGCCCCCTTCCTCCGCTGGCGTGCCATAAACTCGAAGGCGTCCCGGGAGGCCTTGCTCGGCCATGAGATTCTTGAGTGCAATGGCCGCCCCCACCGAGCCCGTGCCGAAAAGGTGGTGGCCGCAGGCGTGCCCCGCCTGCCGGTCCTGGCGCAACATCCGTTCCGGGCTGGCCGTTTGGGTGATGCCCGGGAGGGCATCGAATTCTGCGAGGATGCCGAGCACCGGGCCCCCCTCGCCATATTCCGCCACGAAGGCGGTGGGCATGCCGGCCACCCCTGGAGTCACGCGAAAGCCAGCGTCTTGGAGCGTGTCCTGCAGTAGGACACTGCTTTTCACTTCCTGATAGCCCACCTCCGCCCAATCCCATAGGGACAGGGCGACGGAGTCTAGGCGGGGTCCTTGGGCTTCTAGGTCGGCCAGGAGCGTGGCCCGGGGATCGCTGGCGGCGTATAGCGGCAGCGTTTCAAAGGCGATGAGGAGCGAAAGGGCGAAGGGAAGGGCACGGGTCATGGTTGGTCTCCGGGCAGCGCGGCAAGCCGTGACTATGCCGAGGACGGGCTGGTCTGCCTAGCCTTCGAGGTCTCTGGCAAGGTCCTCGGGGCGATCCACGTCGCGGCATACGCCGGGGTCCTGTCCTGGCAGCAGCCTTACCGGTTCGGACACGAACAGGGCCCTTAGGCCCTGGTCCCCGGTCAGGGCAAGGGCCGTAGCGCGGAGGCGGCTGGGTACGGCGACGGGATGACCCCGTTGCCCTTGGAAGCTGGGGGCGATCAGGGGCAGGGGCCCTGGCGCCGTTTGGGCGTCCGCGCAGGCGTGCTCCAGGGCCCTCAGGGTCTCCCGTTGAAGGTAGGGCATATCTCCGAGGGCGATAAGAAGCCAGGGCGCCGCTGCGGCATCCCAGGCCTTCACGCCGGCGGCAAGGGAGTGGCCTTGCCCCTCGGCCCAGCGCGGGGAGGGAATGACCCGGACCTGGTCCTGGAAAGGCGCCGGCGCCGTCTCTCCGGGGCGGAGCACGAGGAGGGGCAAGGGGTCTGCGGGACAGAGTACGGAAAGGGTGGCCTCAAGCAGCGTTTCCCCGGATGAAAGGCGGGCCCGGCGCTTATCCGCGCCAAAGCGCCGCCCCGCGCCGGCGGCCAAGATGAGGCGCTGAATCCTCACCCCTTGGCGAGGGCCCGGCGCTCGGCGATAAGCTCGGCCAGGATCGCGATGGCAATTTCCGGGGGCGTTTTGCTACCAATGGACAGGCCCACGGGGGCATGAAGCTTCGCGAGGGCGGCCTCGGGAATGTCGAGCGCCGCAAGGCGGCTCCGCCGGGAGGCGCTGGTTCGGCTCGAACCCATGGCGCCAACGTAAAAGGCCTCTGTTTCCAGGGCTTCCATGAGGCCCATATCGTCGATGCGGGGGTCGTGGGTGAGGGCCACAATGGCCGTGCGCGGGTCCGAGGCCTGGGCCCGGATGGCGTCGTCGGGCATTTGGCACACAGCCCGGACCCCGGGCACGTGCCATTCATCAAGTATCGCTTGCCGGGGATCGCACACCGTGACCCGAAAATCGAGGGCCTGGGCCATTTCCGCCAAATAGCGGGAGACCATGCCCGCGCCGATGAGGAAGAGCTGCCATCCCGGGCCATAGCGATGGGATAGGCGGGTTTCCCCGTTGTCCTCGGGCTGGGAGAGCACGGGCCCCGGGGCGGCGGGGGCCTCCACGGTGAACTGCTCCGCCGTGCTGAGGGAAATGTGCCGAAGCACCCCCTGCCGTGCTTCAAGCTGGCTCAGGATCGTGGTGAAGGCCGCGAGGGTCTCGGCCTTCGGCGTTAGGCGTTCGAGGAGAATTTGGAGATGGCCGCCGCAGGGCAAGCCCAGCTGCGCCGTATCCTCCTCCGTTAGGCCAAAGTCGAGGCGTTCTGGGGTGGTGACCACGCGCCGTCCGGTAGTGAGATCTTCGATAAGCGCTTCCTCTACGCAGCCCCCGGAGAGGGAGCCCACGGTGGCGCCGCCTGGGCCGACGACAAGGAGGGACCCGGGGGGGCGAGGGGAGGAGCCGTAGCTTTCCAGCACCGTGGCCAGATGCACCGTTTCCCCTGCCTGGAGCCAAGCCAGGAGAGCCTCCATGACCTCATGATCGACGCTATGCATGATGCCGTTCCTAAGGTGATAGCGATTGCACGATTGAATTGGGGACAATGTAGCGCACTTAGGCCCGGGAGCGATGGTAATGGTGGAAGCCCTGCGCGTGGGGAAGGGGGTGGATCTGCGTCCCCTCTGCGAACAATTAAGGCGGGAAGGCCGGCCTTTCCGGGTGTATGAGGCCGGCGGCGCGCAGTGCCTCGCGGTCGCTGATGAGGAGGCGCAGGTTCGGGTGCTGGCGCTTTGGCAGGGGGGCGTCGGAACGGAACGGCCTGCGCTGCGTCGATCTGAGCTTTGGCCCGGGGGGCTTGGAAGGTCGCTGCGCACCGAGTTTCGGCGCACTCCGGTCACCGTGGCCCTAGGTGGCCTGTGCCTTCTGCTTTACCCCTTCCTTGGAAACGGGGCGGAGGCGGTCAACCCCGTGCTGAGCGCCCTTTTGATCGTGCCCGTGGTGCCCCATGGCAATCTCATCGCGTTTCCACCTCTTTTTGCCACTCTGGAGGCGGGGCATCTCTGGCGCCTGTGGACCCCCGCCTTAGTGCATTTCAGCGTCCTCCATCTCGTTTTTAATGGCCTTTGGCTTTGGGAATTTGGCCGACGCATTGAGGGGCAGGAGGGCAGCGGGCGGCTCCTCGAGGGGATCCTCTGGCTGGCCCCGGCCAGCGCCCTGGCTCAGTACGCCGTGGGAGAACATCCCCTCTTTGGTGGGCTTTCCGGAGTCGTGTACGGCCTCCTTGGCTACCTCGTGGTGGTGCACCGTCTTCGGCCCCGCCGCGCCTATCGCTTACCGCCAGCCTTGCCCGTATTGCTCATCGGTCTGTTGGCGGTGATGGCCACGGGGGTGACCGAGCCCTTCGGGCTGGCCGTGGCCAATGGCGCGCACCTTGGTGGGCTCCTTACCGGCGGTCTTTGGGGACTGCTCCGGGCGCTCTGGCCGGGCAAAGCTGGGATTCGCGGGGCGTCCTAGGACAAGCCCCTGCCCGCCCCGTGCTATGCTTTTCTACCGTTCCTACCCCCTTGGAGGTGCCCCTCGGTGACTGAAGCGCCCGCCTTTCCTGGTAACTTTGTGGAAACCGCCCAGACGCTGGATCGCGCAACCATCGATGCCCTACGGGAAGCCGTAGCTCTCGGGCGCTGGCCCAACGGTGCGAAGCTGTCAAAGGAACAGCAGGGCCTGTGCCTGGAAGCGGTGCTGGCCTGGGAGCATCGGCACTTACCGCCGGAGGAACACACGGGCTACGTGCCGTCCTCGCAGGATGCCTGTGCAAGCACCGTCCCGGGGCCTACGCCCCTTCGTTGGCTAGACGACGCGTGAGCGGCGAGCTCACGCACCGGGCCACGGGCACGCTGGAGAAGATGCGTGCCAGGGTGGAGGGTGACGGCACCGTCGCCTACCGCTTGCCCTTGGGGGATTCGGAGATTTCCCTAAATCCGCTGCTGGGAAGGCGCCTCCAGCTTCGCTTTGAGGATGCTATCTACTGCACCGCCTGCGGGCGAAAGACGAATAAGAGCTTCAATCAGGGGTATTGCTTCCCCTGTTTTCAGAAACTTGCGGCCTGCGACAGCTGCATCGTCAGCCCGGAAAAATGCCACTTCGCCGCTGGCACTTGCCGAGAACCCAGCTGGGCCGAGCAGTTTTGCATGACGGACCACTGGGTCTACCTGGCTAACAGCACGGGCCTAAAGGTGGGGATTACCCGGGGCAATCAGGTGCCGACCCGGTGGCTGGATCAGGGTGCCAGCGCCGCCGTCCTCTTTGCTCGGACGGCGACGCGCCACCTAGCGGGGCTGGTAGAAGTGATCCTGAAGGCTCATGCCGCCGATCGCACCCAGTGGCAGCGCCTGCTGAAGGGACCGCCCGAGCCCGTGGATCTCCTTGAGGCCCGGGAACAGCTTTGGGAAACCTGTGGAGAAGCGCTGACGGGGCTTCAACAGGCGCACGGTCTTCAGGCGGTGCAGCGGGTCACCGGTCCCGAACTCTGGCAGGCCGCCTATCCCGTTACCGCCTATCCGGCGAAGGTAAAGGCCTTGGCCTTGGAAAAGCTTGGTACGGTTGAAGGCACGCTCGAGGGCATCAAGGGGCAGTACCTCCTGCTCACCTCGGGGGTCATCAATATTCGAAAATACACGGCCCATCAGGTGGCTTTTTTCGCGTCCTAGGACGAAAAGGCCTCCCCCCTAGGAGAATGATCATGGCGTACAAGGAAGGGCAGCCCCAGGCAGTGCTACGCGAAGCCTACGAGCCCCCGGCCTACTTGCTTGATCACACCGATCTCATCTTTGAGCTGGCCGAAGGCGTCACGGAGGTGACCGCCGCCCTTGCCCTTCGCCGGGCGCCGGGGCAGGGGGCGGCGCCCTTGGTGCTCCAGGGGCAGGACCTTGAGCTGCGGGGCCTCGCCCTCGACGGCGTACCCCTGAGCGGCAATGAGTACCGCATTGAAGGGGATACGCTCGTGGTGCCGGCCATGCCGGAGGAGGGCACGCTCACGATCAAAACGCGCATTTTCCCGGAGAAAAATACGGCGCTGGAGGGGCTCTATCGATCCGGGGGCATGTACTGCACGCAGTGCGAGGCGGAGGGCTTCCGCCGCATAACCTACAGCCTGGATCGCCCTGACGTGCTCTCTCGCTACCGCACGACGATCCGTGGGGATGGCGCGGTCCTCCCCATCATGCTGTCCAACGGCAACGAGGTGTCGCGGCAGACCCTGGCCGATGGACGCCAGGAAGTGGTGTGGGAAGACCCCTTTCCCAAGCCCTCCTACCTTTTCGCCCTCGTGGCTGGGGATCTCCAGTGGATCGAGGATCGTTTCGTTACGGTCTCGGGACGAGAGGTGACGCTGCGGATCTACACCGAGCCTCACAATATCGCCCAGGTGGATTACGCCATGGACGCGCTTAAGCGCTCCATGCGCTGGGACGAGGAGACCTACGGCCGGGAGTACGACCTCGATATCTTCATGATCGTGGCCGTGGACGATTTCAACATGGGCGCCATGGAAAATAAGGGGCTCAACATCTTTAACACCTCCTGCGTGCTCGCCACGCCGGAGTTCACCACCGATCTCGGCTTTCAGCGGGTGGAAGCGGTGGTGGCCCACGAGTACTTTCATAACTGGTCCGGGAATCGGGTGACCTGCCGCGATTGGTTTCAGCTTTCCTTGAAGGAAGGCTTCACGGTGCTGCGCGATGCCCAATTCTCCGCCGATCAGAACTCCCCTACGGTCAAGCGTATTGAAGATGCGCGCTTCCTCCGTACGGCCCAGTTCGCGGAAGATGCCAGCCCCATGGCGCACCCCGTGCGGCCTGACAGCTATCTCGAGATATCCAATTTCTACACCCTTACGGTGTACGAGAAGGGCGCCGAGGTGGTGCGCATGATGCGTACCCTGCTGGGGGCGGAGGCCTTTCGCAGGGGGACGGACCTCTACTTCAATCGGCATGACGGGCAGGCTGCCACCTGCGAAGATTTCGTGCTGTCCCTGGAGGCCGCGAGCGGCGCCGATCTGGCCCAGTTCCGGCGCTGGTACAGTCAGGCGGGGACGCCGGTGGTCTCCGTGCAAAGCGCCTACGCCGATGGCACGCTCACCTTGACCTTCGAGCAACAGGTGCCGCCAACCCCGGGCCAGCCCTCTAAGGCCCCCATGCACATTCCCTTTGTCCTGGGGCTTTTGGATGAGGCGGGGCGGGACCTCCTTCCCGGGGCCCTCTCCATCACCGGAGCGGAGGTCACAGCCCGACCGGCCGAGGCCAGCGTGCTGCTCCATCTTCGAGAGGCGGAGCATACGGTCACCGTCGGCGGCCTTTCCGGTCGGCCAGCGCTTTCTCTCCTGCGGGATTTCTCCGCGCCGGTGAAGCTTGTGGTGGCCCAGAGCGATGAAGAGCTTGCCTTTCTCATGGTCCACGACAGCGATGGCTTTGCCCGCTGGGACGCGGCGGATCGACTGATGGCTCGCATCCTTCTGAGCCGGCTGGAAAACCCCGACGCCCCGGTGCCTTCCGTGCTTTCTGAGGCCTTCGGCGCCCTGCTTCAGGCGGCCTTTACCGCCCCCGATGACGGGGAAGGAAAGGCCATGCTGGCGGCCATGATGACCCTGCCGGCGGAGGACGCGCTCGCTCAGTTGGTGCCCGTGGTTGATGTGCATGCGCTTCACGAGGCTCGGCGCCAGCTGCGTAACGCGCTGGCCCGCACCCACCGGGAGGCCCTTGCGGCGCTCTATGCGACGGATGAGGGGCGCCCCTACGCGCCGGACGCTGTGGGCATTGCACACCGCGCTCTAATGAACCTCACGCTGTCCTATCTGCTGGCTTCCGGAGACGAGACCGCGGTCGCTCAGGCAGAGGCGCGCTACGCCCAGGCCGATAATATGACCGATCGTCTCGGTGCCCTGCGCATGCTCCTCTGGAGCGACCAGCCCGCCGCTCGGGCTGCCGCGGAGCGCGTGCTCGGCGCCTTTTATGAGCGTTACCAGAATCAGCCTCTGGTGGTCGATCAGTGGCTGAGCACCCAGGCGCTCATTCCTGGAGCAGATACCCTGGCGCGGGTTGAAGCGCTCATCGCTCATGCCGCCTTCGATGCACGTAACCCCAACAAGCTCCGTTCCCTGCTCGGCGCCTTTGCTGGGCAAAACCCCACGGCCTTCCATCGCCCGGACGGGGCGGGGTACCGCTTCCTTGCCGATTGGATCCGCAAGCTCGATGGGCAGAACCCCCAGGTGGCTGCTCGTCTGGCGATGCCCTTCACGCGCTGGGCGCGCTATCCCGAGGGAGCTCAGGTGTTGATGAAGCAAGAGCTTGAGCGTCTGGCCGGGGAAATTCAGTCTCCCGATGTCTTCGAGGTGGTGTCGAAGGCCCTGGCCTAGGATGGGTAGAGGGCGGGCAGGGGCGGCGGCGCTGGGGGTTTGCTCCTTACCGAAAGTTTTCCGGCCAGGGCCTTGAGCTCAGCCCAGGGCGGCGGCTGGTCGGCGGGGCTAGGGCCATAGCGTTCAGATCCCAGGGACTCAAGGGCTTGCCTTACCGCTCCTTTCACGTCCTCCGGAGCTGCCCGGCCTTCCTGGCTTCCCTGCCAACGCAGGAGCGCGACATAGGCGGCGGCTCGGTCTTCCGCGGCGAGGGCCCATAGCAGGGCCGTCCTAGGCGATTGTTGCGCGACCTGCCCCGCCAGGCCCACCCGGGCGGCGGATCGGCCCTGGCGCCAGCGCCAGAGCCCCATCGCGCCAATCAGTCCCAGAAGCGCGAGCAGAACGCCACCCCAGGCCGGTCCCAGGGGTACGCTGGCCTCCGGCACAACGTCTTCCGCAGAGGCCTGTTCGTCCTCAAGCGGTGCGATCGCGGGGGGCGGCGCTTTCACGTTGTCTGCACCGAAGGTCGGCGCGGCTTCTGAGGGCTGGGGGGAGGCGGAGCCAGGGGCAGGGCGGCGAGGGCGCCTTCCGCGACCCTTAGCTGGGCGCCGGGGAGCGTGGCAAAGCGAAGTTCGTCGGCCTGCGTATCCCACCAAGGTAGGGATAGGGTAGGCAGGCGGAGCGCGCCGGCCTGCTCGGGCATCAGTACCGTCACCATGCGCTGTTCGGCCTGAAGCCAAGAGCCCAGCCTCGCTTCCTCGAGGGCGGTCTGGCTGTCGTAGGTGCGCAGCCCCGGCGCGCTCGGTGCGGGAAGGGGGGGTAAGGCGGACGCCGCGATGCCCTCGGCACGGAGGTGAAGGGTTTGTTCCAAGGGGACTCCGACCTGAGCGCTCGCCAGCGCCGGGGCATAGGTCGCCTCTAGGGTGAGGTTCCTGGCCGGCAGCCAGGACGCCCCCGCGGGCCAGCCAAGGGGAACGGGCTTGATGGAAAGCTCGTGGCGCGGTGTCTGAGCTCGGAGATTCTTTCGCCGAGTGCGGCCCCCCTCGGGAACGCGCACGGCCCCGGCAAAGCTCTGGGGCGGCAGGCGCAGGACGCCGCTTCGCTGGGGGACCAGCGCGTAGCGCTGGGTGATGGTGTTGTAGCGCCGGCCGTCGCGCTGTTGCCGGCCGGGCTCTGCGTCCCCGAGGGGATAGACCAGCACGTTGGGGATTTTTGGGGGTGGGGGAAAGTCCCCGAAGAGCACCGCGCCGGCGGCATACCAGAGGGACACGGTAAGGGTGAATTGCTCCTGTACGTAGGCGCTATCGGTGCTGACCGCGCTTTCCATGAAGACCAAGGCGCGCAGCGCTTCCTGGGCTTCCGCGGAGGGCGCCGTCACCCGCACGCGCAGGGGCGCGCTTTCCTGACCCTTAAAGCCAAGCGGGGGGATCTGCAGCGTGCCCCGGCGCTTGGGTTGAAGGGTAAGGGTCCAGCTCGTTTCCGATTCCGTTTGCCCGTTTACCAGGGTGAACTGGCTGGCCCGCTGCTGACTCATGATGACGAAATCTTGCTCGAGGGGTGCGAAATCCGGCTCGCCGATAAAGATCTGCTCATCGATGCGCAGGGTAAGGCGAAGGACGTCGTTTTCGTCGATGACCTCCCGGTCCGTTTCGGCGGTGAGGTCGGCGAGGGCGGAGGCGCCGAGCGTCGCGAGGACCAGCAGCGCCAGAGGAAGCAGTGGTTTCACCAGGGCTGCTCCGCTTCCGGGGCCCGAGGTAGCCCTTGGCGATAACGCCGCTCCGTCTCATAGCGGAACTTCCGCTTAAGGAGGGCGCCTGGTTCGTCGCGCACGCGGCGGAGCCATTGTTCGAGGGCCTGCTCGGCTTCCTCCTCCGCCTGGGCGGCCTCGGCAGTTTGTTCCCCCGGGGTCTCGGCGGCGGCGGGAGTGTCCTCCTGGGCGCCATCGCTGGCGTCGTCGCCGGAGTCTGCTTCCTCGCCTTCCCCCGCGTCCCCGGGCTCCTCCGGCGGGGCCTCCTGTCCCGATTCTTCGCTGTTGTTCCCGGCATCGGCGTCGCTATCGCCGGGTTCCGGTTGATCCTTCTGCTTACCCTGCTCGTTTTGGCTCGCGGCCTTGGCCTGATCGAGCAGCTGCTGTACCAGCTCTCGATTTTTTCTCGCGTCTTCGAGGGCGGGATTTTGAGCGAGCGCTTGGTCGTAGGCCTCAAGGGCGGCGTCATAGTGTCCCCCTTGGCCAGCGCGTTGCCCCGGTTGTAATGGCCGAAGGGGTCATCGAAGGCGGCGAAGGCGGCCGCGGCGGCGTCGAATTCCTGGTTGCGATAGAGGGCGGTGGCGCGCCACCGGGGATCCTGGAAGCGTGCGAGGGCCGCTTCCGGCGCGCCCCGTCGCAGGGCGTGAAGCCCCGCTTGATCATCGTTTAAGTACCAGGGTGCGTCTGCGGCCTTAGCAGGCGCGTTCGTCATCAGCGCGAGGGACGGCAGCATGAGCAGAACGGCGAGACGCCCCCGCTGGAAAGCGAAGAGAGCGAAGGCCAGCAGGGGATAGACCAGCCAGGGCCCGGAGTCGACCCACAGCTCAAAGGACGAGTCGGAGGCCTCGGCTTCGCTCAGGGCCCGCTCCGCTGCCCCCAGGGCGGCCAGATCGGCGCCCTGGGCGTCGAAGGGGGCATAGCTGCCACCGGTGGTCCGAGCTAGGCGAGCCAGAGCCTGGTCGTCAAGGCGCGCCAGGACTCGGCGTCCCCCTTCCTCAAGGAATCCCGAACGGCCAAGGGCTGCGAGAGGAATGGGGGCGCCGGCTTTCGTGCCGAGGCCAAGCACGAAAACGGGATAGCGACTTTCCGCGGCCGCGCTTTCCGGGCGCTCCTCCCCAAGGCCGTCAGTCAGGAGAAGGATGCGCCCTTCCCCCGGGGCCGTACCGTCGAGAAGCTCGCTGGCTTGGCGAAGCGCGGGGCCAAGGCGGCTCCCGAGTACGGGCATGATGCTTGGCTCGAGGGCCGGCAACAGATTCAGAATGGTGCGCCCATCGTCCGTGAGGGGGATCACGGTATGGGCGTCCCCCGCATAGACCACCAACGCCGTGCGTCCATCGCGCCGACTGGCGAGGACGTCCTCGATTTTCAACCGAGCGCGAAGCAGCCGAGAGGGGGGTAGGTCCTCGGCGTACATGGAAAGGGAAAGATCCAGTACCAGCACCAGAGCATCATCTCCTTGGCCTACCGGTTGGGGCTGGCGTTCGATGCTAGGCCCCGCCAGGGCCAAGACCGCCAGGAGCCAGGCCAGGGTAAGGAGGGCAAGTCTGCCCCGGCCACGAGGGCGCTCGAAGCCCTCGACGAGGTAGGGGGCAAGCACTGGGTCCAGAAGCTCATGCCAGCGTCCGCGCTGACGCTGCTTCCGGAGAAGGAGCGCCCCGAGCGCCCCCAGGGGAAGGAGGAGCCAAAGGAGCTCGGGGCGGAGCAGGTGCCATTCCATCACGGCGTCGCCTCCGGCCGGGGCCAGGCGACGGCGAGGGCCAGGAGCATGCTCAAGCCCAGGGCGACCCCGAGGGGCCAGTAGAACAGGGCAGTCACCGGGCGGAACACTTCATCCGGAGCAGGGACGGGCTCCAGGGCGTCAAGGGTGCGGTAGATTTCCGCGAGTTCTTCCGTATTGCGTGCTCGGAAATAGCGACCGCCGGTTTGTTCGGCGATGCGCGTCAGCGTGGCTTCATCGAGATCCGCAGACGGGTTCATGGTGGCGCGGCCAAAGGCGCCGCCAAACCAGCCCGGCGCCTCCATCACCTCAGCGCCGACCCCCACGGTATAGATTCGTACCCCTGCTTGCGCGGCAAGCTCTGCTGCTTTCTCCGGACTGACCTCGCCCACATTGTTGGCGCCGTCCGTGAGAAGGATCAGTACGCGGTTTTCCGCAGGTCGATCCCGGAGGTGCTTCACCGCGAGGCCAATGGCGTCTCCGATGGCGGTTTTTCCCCCGGCGATGCCGAGGGGTGTTTCCTGGAGTAGCGCATTCACGGTAGCGCGATCGAAGGTGAGGGGCGCCTGCAGGTAGGCGCCGGAACCAAAGAGGATGAGCCCTAGCCGATCTCCTTCCCGGCGTGCCAGAAAGGCTTCCAGCACATCCTTCACCACCATGAGGCGCGTCGCCTTTTGCCCCGCAAGCACCATGTCTTCCCGGTTCATGGATCCGGAGATGTCCACGGCCAGCAGCAGGTCCCGGCCGGTCACCGGCACGCTCACGGGCTCCCCAAAGTGTTCCGGCCGGGCTGCGGCGGTGAGAAGGGCGAGCCATAGGGCCCAGAGCGCTATCAGGCGCAGGCGTCGTTCGCCGTCGCCATGCCCATGGCGCTCGAGGAATGGGGAGAAGGGATCGAGGGTAGGGACCCGGAGCGCCGCGTCATCGGAGGGGCGGGGCGGAAGGAGGCGGCGCAGAAGCCAGGGCAGGGGCGCCAGCAGGGCCCAGTAGGGCGCTACAAACTCAAACATGATGGGGCGCTCCGTCGCGATGGGCGACGAGCCAGCGCCGAGCGGCCTCGGCGAGGTCTCTGCTGGCGTCGAGAGGGCCTGCGGCCCTTACCCCGTAGCGCGCATCGCCGAGGACTTCCGCGGCAGGGCTTTCGGTAAAGGTGGGTGTTGGGAGAGCTTCGTCAAGGAACGCAGCGAAGGCCGTTCCGCTCAGCGGTGCCACCCGATCCCGGGGATAATGAAGCAGAGCCACGCGGCGAAGGAGGGCGGTCAGCGTCGCGCCCGCGTCCCCGGCGCTTCGGCTCGGTGCGGCGCGTTCCCACTCGGCGAGCTCCACGAGGGCGGCCCGATAGGGGCGACGCCGCTGATGGCGCTGCCAGAGGCGGGAAAGAACGAGGGCGGTGAGCCCCAGCACGGCTAAGGCAAGGGCAAGGACCTCCAGGCTGGGGGGCCAGGCGCTGGGCTCTGGGGGCTCGGCGATATCCGCAAGACCGTTTAAAACCGTTAGATCCCCTGGCGCCGGCGCCGCCCAGAGGCTCGGGACGGCACCCAGGGCTAGGCCGAGGGCGAGACGCCGGTGCCGGGCTCCGCCGATCATCGTAGCCACCGCCCAAGATCCTGGAGGTAATCGCCGTCCGTCGAGCATTCTAGAAGGAGCCCCTCCTGACTTTGCAGCTGGGCTTCCAGCTTATCCCGCCGTGTTTGGTATCGCTCGGTCCAACGCGCGGATGCCTCTCGCCCGCCGAGGTCGAGGCTTCGTCGTCGGCGGCCGTCACTTAGGGGATAGCGCCCCGCCGGGGGCGCTGCGCGCTCGAAGGGATCGCTGACCAAAATGCCGTGGACCTGGGCTTGCTGCCCCAGCCGTCCAAGCTGCTCCAGCACCTCGGGAAAGGGGTCGAGGCCATCGGCAAAGTCGCTTACGACGATCACCGTTGTCCCGGGGCGGACCACCTTGAGGAGTTCCTGCAGGGCGGCGTTTAGGCCTTCCACGGGGCTAGGGGCGGGGATGGCTACAGCGCGAGGGCTCGCCCCATAGCGCTCTGCTAGGGCTTCGCAGCCTTCT
Organism: Candidatus Salivita marina; assembly: GCA_038144425.1. Taxonomy (GTDB): domain Bacteria; phylum Pseudomonadota; class Gammaproteobacteria; order Pseudomonadales; family Azotimanducaceae; genus Salivita; species Salivita marina. Next base: position 1,007,248 of record JAYQNS010000002.1, read on the forward strand.
TTAAGCTGGTTCTGGATCCGCAGCACGCTCTGTTGCGTTTTGCGAGGGCGGAGGGCCTGGAAGCCCGTTGCGGTGCGCAGGAGGGCGCCAACCCGGTCCCCATCGTCGTAGGCGCGCCAGAGGAGTAGGGTGGCGAGCTCCGTAATGGCTAGGCATTTCAGGCGCTGGCGCGTGCCAAAGAAGGTTTGAGGGCCGAGATCGGCGAGGAGCAACACGGGCCGCTCCCGCTCTTCGTGAAAAACCTTGGTGTGTACCCGTCCCGTGCGCGCGGTGACGCGCCAATCAATGTGGCGGATGTCATCCCCCGGCTGATAGGCCCGGGTTTCCGCAAAATCGATGCCTCGACCGCGAAAACGGGAGCTGCGTTGCCCCGTGCCGCCGGCGCGCACCGTTCGCGGGGGCGTCCATACTAGGCGAGTGGCGGCAGCGCGGAGGGCGAGAAGCTCCGGCAACGTCGGAACGGCGCCGCGCATGCTTAGGCGACCGGCACCCGAGCCAGCAACTCGTCCAACACGTGGTCCGTGCTGATGCCCTGGGCCTGGGCTTCGAAGGTGACGAGCACGCGGTGCCGAAGGACGTCGTGGACCAGCGCTTGAATGTCCTCCGGTGTGACAAAGTCCCGGCCCTCGAGCCAGGCCCGAGCCCGGGCGCAGCGATCAAGCGCCAAGGTGCCGCGGGGAGACGCGCCGTATTCGATCCATCGGGCGAGGTCCTCTCCCCAGAGCGCAGGATTCCGCGTGGCCAGGATCAGCTGCACAAGATAGGTTTCAACGGCGGGGTCCATGTGCAGGGACAGCACGGCTTGCCGGGCAGCGAAGAGGTCCTCCTGGGAGAGGGGCGCCGGCGGCGCCTGGCTTGCCAAAGCTTGGGCCTCGGCCCGGACCAGGGAAAGGATGCGCTGTTCCGTTTCCGCATCGGGGTAGGCCACAAGCACGTTCAGCAAGAAGCGATCGAGCTGAGCTTCCGGAAGGGGGTAGGTGCCCTCCTGTTCGATGGGGTTCTGCGTCGCCATGACCAGAAAGAGCTCGGGAAGTTCCAGGCTGCGCCGGCCTACGCTGACCTGCCCTTCCGCCATGGCCTCGAGGAGCGCGGACTGAACCTTTGCGGGCGCTCGGTTGATTTCGTCGGCGAGCACGAGGTTGTGAAAGATAGGGCCTTCTTGAAAGGAGAACTGCCCCGTTTCCGGGGAAAAGATATCCGTGCCCGTTACATCGGACGGGAGGAGATCGGGGGTGAACTGAATACGATGGAAACTGCCCTCCACCCCCAGGGCGAGATCCTTGATGGCGCGAGTCTTGGCGAGCCCGGGGGCGCCCTCGACCAGAAGATGGCCGTCAGACAAGAGGGCGATGAGCAGCCGATCCACCAGGGCTTCTTGCCCCAAAATGCGATGATTTAGCCAGCGCCGCAGCGCCAGCAGGGCGTCCCTTTGGGCCATGGCCCGTTCCCCTTTTTCGAGTACATGAATAAAACCGCTGCGCAGTCTAACGCAGCTCTGGCTCCGGGGGGCGCTCATAAAGGCTCGGCATCGCGAGGTAGGAACGGCTACAATTCTGGCTGACCTTTTTCGCTGTGGATTCGCTGTGTACGCGCGCCTTCGCCCCTGGCTTTTCCGCCTAGCCCCGGAAACCAGTCACGACCTCACGCTGGGGCTGCTAGCGGCCGCAAGCCGCCTTCAGCTGGACACCTTAGCCCCAGCCCCGGTAGCCGATCCCATTGAGTGCCTGGGCCTCAGTTTTCCCAATCGCGTTGGGCTGGCCGCGGGGCTAGACAAGGATGCGCGCGCCTTTGAAGCGCTTGGCGCGCTGGGCTTTGGCTTCATCGAACTGGGGACGGTTACGCCCCTCGCCCAGCCGGGGAATCCCAAACCGCGCATGTTCCGGCTCCCGGAGGCGGACGCGCTCATCAACCGCATGGGGTTTAATAACGAGGGGCTAGAGCCCTTCCTTCGCCGAGTTCGCCGCCGCCGCTATGGCGGCGTCTTGGGCATTAACATTGGGAAGAACAAGGCCACCCCAGCGGAGCGTGCTGGGGACGATTACACCCGGGCGCTTCAGGCGGTGCATCGCCATGCCGATTACGTGACGGTCAACCTATCGTCCCCAAACACTCCGGGGCTGCGGGATTTGCAGCAGGGGGAGGCCTTTGCTCAGCTTCTGGAGGCCCTTGGCCGCACCCGGGAGGCCTTGGCCGATGAGCAAGGGCGCCGAACGCCGCTGCTCATCAAGATTGCCCCCGATCTTCATGACGACGACTTAAAGGGCCTGGCGGCGCAAGCCGCCGCAAAGGGCGTTGATGGGCTGATTGCCTGCAACACCACGCTCAGCCGGTCGGCCGTCGAGCATCTGTCTCACGGGCAAGAAGCCGGAGGCCTGTCCGGGGCCCCAGTCCATGCCCGGGCCCTGGAGGTTATAGCCTTGCTGCGGGCAGAGCTTGGCACCGCCTATCCGCTTATTGGTGTAGGCGGCATTGATCACCCCGACCGCGCCCAAGCCATGGTGGCGGCCGGCGCGCAGCTGGTGCAGCTGTATACCGGCTTGATTTATCAGGGGCCGGCGCTCGTGTCCCGGGTGGCCCGGGCCTTGGCAGCGCCCGCGCCGTGACCGCTAGCGCGGTTTGTGTAAACCAAACAACGCAAGGGTGCCGTTGGCGCGTTCTTCGGCCCCCGAAAGCCAGCCTTCAAGCCACTGGCTGCGCAGGCCCAGGGCACCGCGAGGGCACTGGCTACGGGGCCGGCCGCGCACGCCAGCGCGATAGCCTTGGTGCCATGCACGCGCTTTCGTATTGCGTTTATGCGTTCTCATGGAGCACTCCAAGTCGGGGGGGTAACTCCTTTTTTCTACGCCTCCGGCTCCGGGCTGTCGAACAACAAAAAGCTCTAAGGGCGCGCCTTTCGAGCGCCGGTCGCTATATGCCAAGGAGGGCAAGCTGATGAGCAGGGCACGGCCGCGGGCCAAATTACTGGCGCCTACGGGACAGGGGCGGGCGGAGGTCATTATCCGCTGCCCCCGACGTCTCGAACGAATGCTTTCTCAGGAATTCGCGGAATTTCAGCTGCCCCCGGTACAGCCCTTTCAGGGTGGGGTCCAGGGGCTCTGGACCTTTGAGGAGGCGGAGCTTGCGTGCTTCGCCTCTCGCATCGCCAGCCGCGTCCTCTGGCCTTTGGCGCGTTTTCCTGCGCCGAGCGCCGATGGGCTTTACGCCGGGGCGGCGTCCTTACCTTGGGGCGAGTGGCTGCTTGGGCCTCGCAGCCTGGGCCTAGGCTTTGACGGGGTCCATGATCAGCTTCGCCACACTCGCTTTTCTGCCCTGCGCGTTAAGGATGCGATTTTCGACACCCTTCGCCAGGACGGCCTGCCTTTGCCCGAACTTGCCCCTGCCGGGGCGGAGCTGCAGCTCCACGGGGTGCTTCACCGGGAGCAGGTCACGCTGTATGTGGTGCTTGGGGGGGGAGCGCTCCATCGCCGGGGCTGGCGGCGGGATGGGGGCGTCGCTCCGATCAAGGAAAACCTGGCTGCGGCGATCCTTCGCCTCGGGGGCTGGGGTCTTGGCGCTGAGGGCCCCTTGCTCGATCCCGTCTGCGGATCGGGCACGCTGCTCGTAGAAGGCGCGCTGATGGCCCTGGGCATTCCCCCGGGGGCCAGTCGGGAGCGGAGCGGGCACGATCGCTGGGTAGGCGCTGAGCGGACCCAGTGGGCCGCGCTACGGGCTCAGAGCGGTGCCCAGGAACGGGAGACGCCCCTGCGTCTCGTTGGGCGAGACGCGGATCCGGAGCAGCTGGTTCGAACCCAGGTTCATCTGGAGGCGGCGGGGCTCCTAAATCATCCCCTGCTTGAGCTGGATCTGGCCGAAGGCCGGCTCGAAGGCTACGCGGGCACGGAGATGGCACCCCAGCTGATCGTCGGTAATCCTCCCTACGGCGCCCGGCTGGCGGCCAGCGAAGATCTCTTGCCGACCCTGGGTCGAACCCTAGCGCGGCACCATCCCGAAACTAAGCTGTCTTTCATCGTTGGGGTCCCTGCGGGGGAAGACTCGGACGCCCGAGCGCTCATCGCGCGGCTTGGGATTCCGGGGCTCAAGGCCAGCGCGCTGAACAATGGTGCCCTTGAAGCCATCGTGTTGAGCGGCGCAACGCCGGCGGCGCCCGAGGAGAAGGGGGCAGCGCAGGGCGCTGCGGGGGGCGGGCCTCCCCGCGGGGAAGACCCGCTTTGGGACAAAGCTTTAGATGCGGCAGAAGCCTTCGCCAACCGCATCCGAAAAAATCGTGCCCACCTAGGGCGCTGGGCGCGCCGCCAGGGGGTATCGGCCTATCGCCTCTATGACCGGGATCTCCCGGAATATGCGCTGACTATTGATCACTATGGCACCGCCCTGGCCGTGCAGACCTACGAAGCGCCGCACACCATCGATCCGGCCCAGGCCGCGCTGCGTCAAAAAGCGGCTCTGGCGCTCTTGCCCGAGGCGTCGGGGGTGGAGGCAGGGGCCCATTACCTTCGGGAGCGGCGGCGCACAAGCCCGGAGAGCCAATACGGGGTGGCCAGCCGGGCCCAGGAACGGGTCCAGGTCATCGAAGGGCTGGCCAAGTTTTGGGTAAACCTCAGCGACTACCTTGACACGGGGCTTTACCTCGATTCCCGGGGTGTTCGCCGGGTAATAGGGGAATATCTCCGGATCCTCCGGGCGCGCCGGGCGCGGCAAGGGCGGGGCGGGCCTCGCCTTCTCAATCTCTTCAGCTACACCGGGACGGCCACCGTACAGGGCGCCCTCGCGGGAGCAGAAGAAAGCCTATCGGTCGATCTTTCTCGAACCTATTTGAACTGGGCTCGGGATAATTTCGAGCTGAACGGCCTTGATGGGGCGCGCCACAGGCTGCAGCAGGCGGACGTGAAGACCTGGCTGGGGGGCCCGCCTGCGGGGCCCTGGGAAAGTCACTTCGATGTCATTTTGTTTGATGCCCCCACCTTCTCAAACTCTGAGCGCATGGCCGAGGATCTCGACTTGCAGCGAGATCATCCGGTGCTGCTCGAAGCTGCTTTAGAACGCCTTGCCCCCGGGGGCGTGCTGTTTTTCGTGACCCATGCCCGCCGCTTTGATTTCACCTTCGAAGCTGAGGGGTGGGCGGTTGAGGAGAGGACCCACCTGACTCTGGATCAGGACTGCGACCGGGGCCGTCCCGCCCATCGTTGCTGGCTGGTGCGGCCCGAAGGGGAAAGCGTTGCCGAGCGCTAGGGAAAGCGAGGGCCGCGGTTAAGGGCGCTCTGGACCAGGCTGCGGGCCAGCTGGGTGAAAGGCAGCCCTGCGGCCTTCGCGGCGTCAGGGTAGAGGCTGGTGGGGGTCATGCCCGGCAGCGTATTCACCTCCAATAGCATCGGGCCGGCCTGCGTCAGTATGAGATCAGCTCGGGAGAGATCTCGGCAGCCAAGGCTGTCGTGAGCGGCTAGGGCGATGTGCTTAAGGGCCTCCGCTTCAGCGTCGCTCACCGGTGCGGGCACCAAGTGCTCGCTTGCCCCCGGGGCGTAGCGGTGTTCATAGTCGTACCAGCTGTGCGCGGGGGTGACGATCTCGATAAGGGGCAGGGCGACGGCGTCCTGCTGCACCGGGGCGAATATGGCAGCGGTGAGCTCCCGGCCTGCGAGCCTCTCCTCCACAAGCACCGCGTCGCCGAAACTGAGGGCCAGCTCGAGGGCCGCTTCAAGGGCCTCCGGGCTATCCACGAGCGTCACGCCGAGGGCCGAACCTTGCTGGCTGGGCTTTACGACGACTTGGTTGCCGAGGGTGCTTTGCACCATAGCGGCAGCGACCTCCGGCGTCGTTTCCCGGGGCACCACTACATCCCGGGCCACAGGAAGGCCCGCGGCCCGGAAGCAATGCTTGGCAAGGGTTTTATCCATGGCCGTCACGCTGGCAGCCACGCCGCTGCCGACATAGGGGATGCCCAGAAGGTCGAGCAGGCCTTGAACCGTTCCGTCCTCCCCCGGGGGCCATGGAGCGCTGGGAAAACGACGTCCGGTGCCAGGGCCAAAAGGTTTGCGGTCAGGTCCCGGTCCACCTCCAAGCGCGTGAGCTGCCGGGCGAGGCCCGTGAGCGCCTGCTCAAGGCCCGCCGCGGAGCTCCGGGAGACCTCAGCCTCCGGGGACGGTCCCCCTTGGAGAATGACCACATGGGCCTGGGCTAAAGCGTTTCCAGTCATGGCGTGTTTAAGCGCTCTTCGCAGGCAAAAGTAAGGTCAATGGAGGGATCGGTAGGCGTGAAGCCAAAGACCCGCCCGTAGAAGCTTAGCTCCGCCAGCAGGGCCGTGCGAACGGTTTCTGCTTGCCGAAAGCCGTGCTGCTCTCCGGGAAAGGTTAGGTAGGCGGACGGCACGCCCGCTTCGGTCATGGCCGCAATCATGGCTTCGGGCTGGGACGGGGGTACCACGCGGTCCTCCAAGCCTTGAAGGAATAGCACCGGTGCGGTGATCCGATCAGCGTGGTGTCGCGGTGAGCGGGCCCGGTAGCGGTCGCGGGTGTCCGGCAGCGGTCCGACGAGTAGATCAAGGTAGCGCGCCTCGAACTTGTGGGTGTCCGTGGCCAGCGCCTCCAGATCCGTAACGCCGTAGAGGCTGGTGCCCGCCCGGAAGGTGTCGTGGAAGGCGAGGGCTCCGAGCACCGTGAGGCCTCCGGCGGAGCTGCCACGAATGGCGCAGCGCTCGGGGTCGACCCGGCCGGCGAGGATGAGCGCCTTCGCGCCGTCGACGCAGTCGCTCACGTCCCGCGCGCCCCAGGCGCCACGAAGGGCGTCCCGGTAGGCTCGACCGTAGCCCGTGCTCCCCCGGTAATTGACATCGAGCACGGCAAAGCCGCGGCTTGTCCAGAACTGCACTTTCAAATTGAGTGCCGGGGAGGTGGACGCCGTGGGACCCCCGTGGCTGATCACGAGCAGCGGCGGGGGCACATCGGGGGCCGTGACCGATGCGTTTTTTGGCGCGTAAAAGTAGCCGTGGGCTGTCTCCCCATCCTCCGTGGCGAAGGTAAGGGTCTCCGGTTGAGCCAGAACCCCTTCGGGAAGCGCGAGGGCACTGCCTTCGCGAAGGGTTTCTGCGCTGCCCTCGAGGGCGAGGGCCACGAGCGTCGGGAAGGCGTTGCTGGCGCCAGCCACAGTGAACAGCCGGGTGCCGTCGCTGCATAGTCCGTCAAAGTGATCGAAGGGTGTGGCAAGGGCAGCCAGCTCACCGCTGCGCCGATCAAAAACGCCCAGCCGTTGCTTTCCTTCTTCAAACCAGAGGCAGGCGAGGCGGTGATCATCGATAAAACACCAGCTCCGCATGCCGAGTTGCCAGAGGGGGAGGCCGAATTCCGCGGTCCGGGGTAGGCACGCCTTGGGCTTCTCGCCAGCCGCGGCTTGCTCGTATAGGTTCCACCACCCCGTGCGGTCGTCCATGAAAAGGAGTGCCCCCTCCGGGTCCCAAGCGGGCTGAAACACGCTCGTACCCTGGCCTCCTGCTACGGCGACGGGATCGCCTTGCGGCAGCCCTTCTGCCGTTAGCCGTTGGCGATAGAGCACGGCGCCGTCCCAGGGCATCTCTCCCTGGTCCCAGGCGAGGTAGGCGAGGCATCGACCGTCCGGGCTTGGGGCGGGGCTGGCGTAGAAATCGTGGCCCGACGCTACCACCTGGGGCTGCTCCATTCCGTCCTCCGCAAGGTGATGGAGCGCGAGAAAGTTTTCCGTTTTTCCGTCTCGGTCCCGTTCCCCCACCAGCCAGAGGCCGCGACCTTGGGCGTCGGGGACGCATTCCCCCCAGCGGGAGCCGTCATCGGGGGTCAGGGCCACGGCGTCGCCGCCAGCGAGCGGCTGGGCGTAGAGGCGCTGGTCCTGGAAGTTCACGAAGAGCACCCGCCCCGCAACCACCGCATAGGCCCGGCCCCCGTACTCATGCACCCGAGAGCGCACGTTGAAGGGGGCGGGCACGAGGCCGCCGGTGGCGAGAGAAAGGCTTTGGACCGAACTCCGGCCCTTTTCCTCCGGTGTCCCTTCCATCCAGTACAGCTGCCCCTCAAAAACTTCTGGAAAGGCCAGGGTCCGGGCGCCGGCAAGGAGCGCCTCCGGGGTGATAGGGGAGGGCCAGGATCCGTAGGGCTGGACAGTCATGAATCGCTACTCCGAAGGGTGGTCCGGGGATCAAGGAGGGTCCAGCGTTCGTGGTCCCGCCAAGCGCCATCAAGGTACAGGAAGGCTGGGGAGAAGCCCTCCCGGCGGAAGCCAAGGCGCCGAACCAGCGCAAGGGAGCGCCGGTTCCCAGGTTGAATATTGGCTTCTAGGCGGTGCAGCCCCAGGCGATGAAAGGCCCAGGTGCAGAGGGCGGAAAGGCCTTCAGCCATCAATCCTCCTCTGCCGCTCAGGGCCGTTGCGTAGTAGCCCAGGGAGGCGCTAAGGAAGCTGCCCCGGACGATATTGTTGAAATTCACTACGCCGAGGAGGGCGCCTTCCTCCCGATCAATCAGTAAAAACCCCCGGTGATCTTCCCGTCGCACCCGGGCCAGGTAGGCGCCGAAGGCCCCTCGGGTAAGGGGCGGGAAGATCCAGGGATAGTGGAGCTCCCGGGAAAGGGCCATGGTTTCTAGGAAAACGGTCCCGTCCTGCTCCTGGGGCGGTCGAAGCAGGAGCCGAGGGGTGAAGAGGGCTTCTTCGTTCACGAGGTGTTGCCCTCCCAGGGTCGAGGCCAAAGTACGTAGGCCGCTCCGCGATGGGTCAGCCAAGCCTTGCTAAAGCTATCGAGGGGGTAGCGCCGTGCCACCGTGTCCAGGTTGGGAGCGGCTGGATCTAGCACCTCGGCGGCGCCGCCCTGAAAACCTCGAAGCACCAGGAGATGGCCCTGGGTCTCTAACAGGGGCGCCTCGGGGAGGGCGCCTGCGGCGAAGCGCACGGACGGGACGAGGGCGAAGCCCGCATCGAGTAGGACCTTAGCCTGGGCGAGGGAGGAAAAAAGTTGGAGCACTCCCGTCGCGGAATAGCGCTGGAGCGCCGCAAGATTTTGGGGCCAGAGACCGAAAAAACGATCGAAGGCGCCATGGCGGCAGGTTTCATAGAAGCGCTCGGGCACGGCCTCGCCCCAGCCCTCGAGGACCATGCGTAGGCTCGTGGGGCTGCAGCGGTGCCGGGCGGCGTCACCCCCTTCCGCCATTTGAGAACGGGGGGGGAAGCTCAGCAGCCTTGCGCTTTCCCCGGGGGGCTCGGGTGTCGCCGGTTGGTCCCAGGAGCGCTTTGTGAAGCTGAGCAAGAGTGCTCCGGGATCCCCCTCCAGGCGAAGGCTAACGGTGAGATCCTGAGTTGCCTTTGCGATTACTCCGTCTAGCCCCTGGGTAAGGGTCGGCAGAGAAGGATCGGGCGCTTCCGCAGGCTTTGGGGCACCGCCGTCCCCGCCGAAGGTTACGGGCAGTAGGGTCAGCTGCCCCTCCGAGGTTTCGAAGCGAAGGGTGGCCTGGCCAGCCCAGGTCTGCGTGCTCTGAAAGCTCGGGACAAGCCCCTCCCCAGCGGCAAGGGACAGGGTGCCGAGGGGCGTCCAGCACCCCGTGCCGGCGGGGAGCGGGCGATGATCGCAGATGGCGAGGTCGGGGAACGCCTTCAGCAAAGGCTCGGGTCGAAGATCCCGGGGCACGGCAATGCCGGGTTCCTTCGTAAGGAAGCAGGAGTACGCTAGCCTTGGCAGGACGGAGGCGCTCATGGGCGCATGATACGGGCATAAACGCAGGAGGCACTATTGGAATCCCTTTGGCTCCTTGGGACCGCAGGCTGTCATTTGTGCGATGCATTGCGCCCTGAGGCGGAGGCGGCGGCGCGGGCCTTGGGGTTTCACCTTGAGGCGGTGGAAGTCATGGACCATGAGGCACTGCTGGCGCGCTTCGAAACCCAGATCCCGGTGCTCTACTGGCCTCGGACGGACCGGGCTCTCCCGGGGCCCTTTACCGTCCCTCAGGCCCTTGCCTTTCTTCAGGCGGAGGCCTGAGGCGCTCCCCGAACAGTCGGACGGTGTTTTCTGCGCATTGCGCGGCCAGCGAGAGAAGGGCCACGCCTCGGAGCTTGGCCACGGTCTGCGCTATCACGGGTAAAAAGGCCGGTTCGTTGTGCCGGGGCCGGGGGCGGAGGGTGCGGGGAACGAGAAAGGGTGCGTCCGTTTCGAGCAAGAGCCGGTCCTTCGGAATGCTGGGGATCGCTTGCCGGAGCGCCTCCCCCCGGCGCTCGTCACAGACCCAACCCGTCACCCCAAAATAGAGATCGTGGGCGAGGCCCCAGGCGAGCATGGCGGGATCGCCGGTGAAGCAATGGAGGACCCCGGATACCTTACCCTCGAAAGGCGCAAAGCCGCTTTGGAAGCGGTCTGCCGCGTCTCTTTCATGAAGAAAGAGGGGTAAGCCCGTTTCTTCAGCCAGGGCGAGCTGGGTTCGGAAGACCCGCTCCTGCACGGGCCGGGGAGAGTAATCGCGGTTGAAGTCTAGGCCCGTTTCGCCGATGGCGCAGGCCTCGGGGTGGGCGGCGAGGCGGCGCAGCTGGTCTGCTAAATCCTCTGGGGCGCCCGCGGCATCATGAGGATGGACTCCCACGGTGGCCCCGAAACCCTGTCCCGCAGCGCTGGCCTGGGCTAGGGCGGCCGCGGCGCCGTCAAGGTTCGTCCCCGTGAGCAGTCCCGCCCGGACCCCAGCGTCCCGCGCGCGGGCGCGTACCTCCGGGAAAGCCGTCGCCAGGGGCGCGTGGGTGCTGTTGATGCCGATATCAATCCACATAGCCTCGGGGACCTAGGGCGCCACTGGCGCGCTGGCTTCGAAGGCCGACCGCAGCGCGGCGAGCCGCTGCCTATGGGCCCCTCCGGCGAAAAGGCCAATACGGGAGGCGGAGCGAAGTCCGAGCACGCCCGGCCCTAGGCGTAAAATTTCCACATCGTCCTCGTAGCCCATGAGTGGCGTTCGCGCGACCACTTTTAGGTAGCCGACCCCCCGGGCCTCGAGGGTCAGCTGAGGGTCCTTTGCGATGAGCGTCTCCAAGCGTGCCAGGGCGTCTTCCACGGGGCCAGTGAAGGGAAGGGGTTCGACGAAGGCACTCCCCGCATCCTTTCGGCTCACCAAGCAAGGGGGCGCAAAGGGACAGGCGCGCAGGGTCTTGGGCGCCTCGACCCAGTGCGGTTCTAGGGGGGAAGGGGGGGCGGCAGCGCAGCCCGCTAGGGTCCCGAGGACCGTTAATAGCCCAAGGGCTTCGGCTCTAGGGCGGCGCCGGAACGAGGCGCTCTTGCGGCCTAAAAAGCGGTGTCCCTTCCCCAAGGCGATCTCCATAAATCACGGCGTAGGCCAGCACATTCTGCACATAGCGTCGGGTTTCGTCGAAGGGAATGCGCTCAATCCACTCGGCGGCGGAGCTTCCGCCAAAGCGCTGATGCCATTGGCTCACGCGGTGGGGCCCCGCGTTGTAGGCGGCGGAGGCGAGCACGCGATGGCCGGCGAACCGGTCGCTGAGCCGCTTTAGGTAGTGACTCCCCAGCGTCAGGTTGGTTTCCTCCTCGAGGATGGCCCAGCGGCTATTGAGGTCTAAGCCGAGGTCCTTAGCGACCAGGCGAGCGGTGCTCGGCATGAGCTGCATGAGCCCTAGGGCCCCAACTCGGGAGCGTGCATCGCTCATGAAGGCGCTTTCCTGTCGGGTGATGGCGAAGAGCCAGCTGGAGGGGAGGGCCGTGGCCTCGGCCTGGGCGCGCAGGGGACCCTCAAAGGCCAGGGGGAAACGAAGGTCCAGCACGTCCCAGTGCTCGCCCTGGATCGTGGCGGCAATGGCCATGCGATGCCATCCCGCTTGATCAGCAAGGGCCGCGAGGTGCAGCGTTTCCTCACGATTCAGCCGACGGGTAGCGTCCAGAAGCTCGAGGCGGGCTTCCGGTCGCTCCCCCAGGGCCCGGAGCTCAAAGGCCCGGCGCACCGCCGGCTCCTGGGCGACCCGCTCGAAGATTTCGAAACGGTAGGCCGGGCGTTGCTCGGCCAGCTGGTAGGGCTGGCTCAAGCGATCGGCGGCGAGGAAGCCGTAGTAGCTCCGATCCCTCGCGAGGGCCGCCAGCCGGGCTCCGGGGGCCAGCGTAAGGGGTAGAGGGAGGCTCCGCGGGTGCGCACTGAGCAGGGGCGGGGCGGCCGGTGAAGGGACGGGCTCGGGGCCGAGGGGCACGGCGACCTCCCCGAGGCCCAGGGCAAGCTCGCTATGGGCACGCCAGTATTGCCAGCGGGCTCGGCCTTGCATCCAGGGGGGCATGCGCTCAAGCCAAACCAGGAGTGCCTCCCAGGCTCCGTCCCCGAGGGCTTTTTCCGCAAAGCGTTCCACCAGGTCCGCGGTGCTTTCGCCTTTTAATTCCGCCGGGGGCCAGGGCAGCTGGGTGAGGCGAGCCATGTCATCTCCCTCGAGCTGCTCGTCGAGAAGGGCCATGCGAATGCTGGCCTGGCTTGAGTTCGGAAGCTGATCGCGCCCGGCCTCCAGGGCAGCTTCGGCGCCCTCCGGGTCTTGCCCTGCCCACTTTCGCAGAGCGAAGGTCAGGGCGTCGGCTCGGGCCCCGGCGGTGGGCGCGGCCGCCTCCTGCGCGGCAAGGGTGTGGGCCCGGGTGGCCCAGGAGGTGCGGGCAAGAAGGGTTTCTCCGAGGGCCAGGCGAGGGGGGTCAAGAAAGCGCAGCACGTAGCGGGCGAGGGCTGGTCGCTGAGCTTCCAAGGCAAGCATGAAGCGCTCCCAGCCTAGGCCGGCGGTGATGTGCCCGCCATCGATAAGGGCGTCAAAGAGCGGGTCGCAGGCCTTGGGCTGGGAGCGCGGTGCAAGCCAAAGGGTCGTTGCGGCGGCCACTGCGTCGGCCGCCTCCGCACCCGACCTGGCGGTTTGCAACTGAGCCCAGGCCCCATGGCAAGCCGGCGGCGTTCCCGGCGCCAAGGCAGGATCATAGTGCCGTGCATAGAGCGACCACTGCTTTCGCCGCGCAAGGTTTTCAAGCCAGTGGGTCATCAAGCGGTCCCCTAGCCTGCTGTCCCCGTAGCGATCTCGGAAGGCGAGGACGTCCGCCTCGCTGGCCCTCGAGAGGTAGCGCAGGAGACGGTAGTAAGCGAGGTAGGGCGCCAGGGGATAGGTTTCGAGGGCCGCCTGCTGTCGCTCAAAGCGGGGAAGGTTATTGCCATAGAGGCTCGCCAACGCGGCTCGATAAGCCTGCCGTTGCCGGTCGAGGTCCACGCCGGAGAAGTGGCGAAGGGGGTTTAGCTCTGGGGACCGGGGGTCCGCCCAGCTCCGTTGCGAGGGCCCCGGCGTTCAGGAGGCCGCCCAGCAGCAGCGCCAGCCACGGCCGCCCGCGGCAAAGGGGAGCGGGCATTTAGTCCTCGACTTCACCCACGCGGACGGCGAGCACGTCGCGGCGTGCGCCATGGAGGACGCTGTTGGCGGTGGAGCCCAGGAGCAGAGCGAGGCCGTGACGGCCGTGGGAGCCCACAACGATGAGGTCGCTACCGACTTCCTCGGCGATGCGGTGGATTTCCGCTTCCGGTCGACCGAAGACCAGGTGCTGGCGCTCCTCCGGAATCTCCAGGGTGGCGCTGAAATCCCGGAGCTGGCCCTTGGCCTGCTCGTGAATCTGGTCCTGCACGCTGGAGAGATCCATGGGAATATCGCCCCCGTAAGCGAGGCTGAGGGGTTCAATGACGTGCAGTACGGTCATTATTGCACCGCAGGCCGTAGCAAGGGCTTGGGCCCGTTCCCCGACACGCTTAGCATCTTCCGTGAGATCAATTGCGAGCAGCAGATGGGTGTAATTGGCCATGGACCCTAATCTCCCAAGAGGGCTACTTCGCTGGACCATACAATGGCCCTCGGCGGCCCTCAAGGGCTCTGTGCGGGAGAGGAATCTATGACCGGATGGGTCATCGCTGCGGTGATGCTGGTGTTCTTCGGCTGGTTGCTGCGGCAAGCGTTGCCGAGTCCTCGGGATCGGCAACTTGAGCGGCTACGGACCGCGGCCCGAGCCGCAGGGTTGCAGGTGACGATGCGCCCGGAGACGCCCGGGCAAACGGGGGACCGGCTGCGACCCGGGGGAACGGAGCGGCAAGAAAAGCTACTGCGACCCTTTTACAGCTTGCCGCTGACTGGGGTGCCTCGGGCCCCGAGGCCGAAATGGCAAGCGGACTATCGACCGGAGGGGGCCTCGGCCCCCATGGCGCCTTTGCCTGCAGGCTGGCTGCTTCGCCCAGGCACCTTAGTGCTCGCGGGGTCCGTGCTAGAGGATCTCGGATCCCTGTTAGCGGCGGCGCCGCCGGGTATCGAGGGGGTTCGCGCCGATGGTGGGCAGGTGGGGGTGCTATGGCGGGAGCGGGGCGAAGCGGTAGAGGTCGAGGCCCTTAAGAGCTGGCTGGAGATGCTTCAAAGCTTCCACCTTGCGCAGCGCGTACGCACGTCTGGTGCCGCCTCCCCCCTTTGACCCTGAGCCCGCTTAACTGCTATTGCTGAAAAAGAAGGCGAGAGTCTGCTAGCCTCGCCCCGCCGTTCAGGCGCCTTCCTGACCTCTTGGGAATAGATACTCCATGGCCAAATCCCTAGTGATTGTCGAATCGCCGGCAAAGGCGAAGACCATCAATCGTTACCTCGGCAACGATTTCATCGTGAAGTCGAGTGTCGGGCATATCCGCGATCTTCCCGTGAGCGGTGCCGGGTCCAAGGTCGACCCGAAGGCCCGGGCTGCGGAAGCAGCCAAAACGCGGAAGCTTTCCCCGGAAGCCAAGGCCGCCCATAAAAAGGCTAAAGCCAGGGCGCAGCTGGTGGCGCGCATGGGGGTGGACCCGGACAACGGTTGGGCCGCTCACTACGAGGTGCTGCCGGGAAAAGAGAAGGTTGTGAGCGACCTGCGCAAGGCTGCGGAGAAAGCCGATACGGTATATCTCGCCACCGACCTTGACCGGGAAGGGGAAGCCATCGCCTGGCATCTTCAGCAGGCTCTCGGGGGGCGCCCGGAACGGTATAAGCGCGTGGTCTTCAACGAAATTACGCAGCGCGCCATTCAGGCAGCCTTTGCGGAGCCAGGGGAGGTCAACGTCGATCGAGTCCATGCACAGCAGGCTCGGCGTTTCCTGGATCGGGTGGTGGGCTACATGATCTCGCCGCTGCTCTGGGCCAAGGTGGCCCGGGGCCTGTCCGCCGGGCGTGTGCAGTCCGTGGCGGTGCGCCTCATCGTAGAACGGGAGCGAGAGATCCGCGCCTTTGTGCCGGAAGAATATTGGGAGGTCTTTGCAGATCTGCTGGCGGAGGGGGAAAGCGCCCCGGCCCGCTTCCAGGTCCACCGCGGCCCCGACGGCGCTTTTCGACCGAACTCCGAGGCGGAAACGGAGAAGGCCCTAGAGGCCCTTCGGGACGCCGACTTTGTGGTGCGCAGCCGGGAAGATAAGCCCACCACGACCCGTCCTGGAGCGCCCTTCATTACGTCGACGCTGCAGCAGGCCGCGTCCACCCGCCTGGGCTTTAGCGTCAAGAAAACCATGACCCTGGCCCAGCGCCTCTACGAGGCGGGGTACATCACGTACATGCGGACCGACTCTACCCATCTGTCGGGCGACGCCATCGGCGCAGCGCGGAGCTTTATCGAGCGCCAGTACGGGGAGGCCTATCTCCCGGAGAAGCCCAATTTTTATAGTAGCCGGGAACAGGCCCAGGAGGCCCACGAAGCCATTCGGCCCTCGGACGTTCGGGTGAAGGCGTCTTCCTTAGCTGTGGAAAGTGATGCCCAGCGTCTCTACGATCTGATCTGGCGCCAGTTTGTGGCTTGCCAGATGACCCGGGCGGAATACACGAGCACGAGCGTTCTGGTGGATGCGGCGGGCTATGAGCTTCGGCTCCGGGGCAGGATTCTTCGCTTCGACGGTTACACCCGCGTCCAGCCGCCTGCGGGGCGCGACGAGGACGTGCTGGTTCCGGATTTAACCGCAGGGCAAAGGCTGGCCTGCGAGGCGCTCGACCCCAAGCAGCACTTCACTAAACCCCCGGCGCGCTACAGCGAAGCGGCGCTGGTGAAGGAGCTCGAAAAGCGGGGCATCGGCCGTCCCTCCACCTATGCGGCAATAATCTCCACGATCCAGGATCGCGGCTATGTAAAGCTCGATACGCGCCGCTTTTACGCCGAAAAAATCGGTGAAGTGGTCACGGACAGGCTCGTGGAAAACTTCGATGACCTTCTGGACTACGCCTTCACGGCGCAGATGGAAGAGCGCCTCGATGCCGTGGCCGAGGGCGATGTGCCATGGAAACAGGTGCTCGATACCTTTTACACTGATTTCTCCGCCCGCCTGGGAAAGGCCGAGCAGGCAGAGGGGGGCATGCGCCCCAACGATCCCATGGAAACCCCCATTCCCTGCACCGCCTGCGGTCGTCCCATGATGCTCCGTATCGCCTCCACGGGGGTCTTTCTCGGGTGCTCTGGCTACAGCCTTCCGCCGAAGGAGCGCTGCACCCAAACCATGAATCTTCTGGGAGGCGATGAGGCGGTGGACCTCGACGCCGATGATGAAGGCGAGTCCAAGGCGCTCCGAAAGAAGCGTCGCTGCGAAATTTGCAACGCCACCATGGAATCGTACTTGCTCGATGAAAAGCGAAAGGTGCACGTATGCAGCAATGCCCCCGATTGCTCGGGCTTTGCCATCGAAGCCGGCGTATTTCGTCTAAAGGGCTATGAAGGCCCCACGCTGGAGTGCGATAAGTGCGGCGCAGAGATGCAGCTGAAATCGGGGCGCTTTGGGAAGTATTTTGGCTGCACGGCGTGCAAAAACACGCGGAAGCTCCTGCGCAGCGGTCAGCCGGCGCCGCCGAAGATGACGCCCATCCCCATGCCCGAGCTTCGGTGCCTGAAGGTCGACGATACCTACGTGCTGCGCGACGGGGCGGCGGGGCTCTTTCTGGCTGCGAGCGGCTTTCCTAAGAATCGTGAAACCCGAGCGCCCCTAGTGACCGAGTTAAAGCCGCACGGGAATGAGCTGGATCCCAAATACGCGTTTCTCCTAGAGGCTCCGGAGGCAGATCCGGACGGCCACCCGGCGGTGATTCGCTGGAGCCGGAAGGATGGGGAGCAGTACCTGCTGTCGGAGGTCGAGGGGCAGGCGACGAAATGGCGCGCTTTCTTCCGCGATGGCAAATGGGTCCAGGAAGAGGCGAAGGCCACGGCCCGCAAAGCGCCGGCGAAGAAGAAGGCGCCCCGGGGCAAGGCGCGGAGCGCATGACAGAAGGATCGAGCACCGGGGACGGCTTGCTGGAGATAATTCAGCTCGAGAATGGCGATGTGGTGCTGCGGCGCACGCAGCACCCGGAGGGGGAACCGCTGGTACTGTTCCGCTTCTCCCGAGCCATGCTGGAGCGCTTCGGTGACGATTTGCTTGAAGTGGTGGAGGCCATGCTGGATGCGGCGGCCGATGCGGCCTCGGACCTTCACGAACAGCACTCCGGGGAAAGCCGCAATGGCTGGGCCCTCATGTTTCACGACGAGGGTTCAACCCTGCACTAGGGCGTGGCGCTGCGGGCGCCTAAGCGCACCCCCCCTTAATCAGACGCCTTGCCGCAGTACGCCTACCGCCAGGCCTTCGATGGCGAAGCTTTGAGCGGCGAGGTCCACCTCGATGGGGGCGAATTCTGGATTCTCAGCCAAGAGGGTAATGTGCTGCCCGCGTTGCTGATAGCGCTTTACCGTGACCTCATCATCCACCCTCGCGACCACGATTTCCCCGTTGCGGGCCGTTTGAGCTCGGGCAACGGCAAGGAGATCGCCATCCAGAATGCCGACGTCGCGCATGCTTTCGCCGTGAACTCGGAGCAGATAATCGGCACTAGGCTTGAAGAAGCTCGACGGGACGGGACTATGATCCTCAACGTGCTCAAGGGCCAGGATGGGCTGGCCGGCGGCCACGCGACCCACGATGGGGAGCCCGAGGGACTCCGGTGGGCTTTCCTCGAGCAGCTTCAAGCCCCGGGAAGTGCCAGGGATCAGGGCGATGGCGCCTTTCCGCGCAAGGGCCTTGAGGTGCTCTTCCGCAGCGTTGGCGGAACGAAAACCGAGGCTGCGGGCGATATCGGCCCGAGTGGGGGGGTAGCCCGTTTCGCCAATGTGGCTGCGGATGACATCGAGCACTTGCTGCTGCCGGGGGGTGAGGCGGTCCATAGCCGAGCTCCCTGTGGTTTTCTGTGATTTTATCCAGCCTGTATATTTAATCAACCCATGGGGCAGCGCGGCGTGGGGGGCTGGTGTATAGTGCGCGCCCGCAGCAGCGCCGGGGATTCTCATGGACGCTATCAACGATCGCATCACCGCTTCCATGGCGGACTTTGGCCTCGAGGGTTGGATGATCGAGGTCTTCCTAACGGTTTTCGTCACGCTTGTGGCCGCGGCGTTCCTAAAGCGCTTTCTCAGCCGCCTCCGGGGCCAGTTCGAAAAAACCACCAACCCCTACGATGATGCGCTCGTGGCCTCGGCAGAACGGCCCATGGTTTGGTTAGTTACGGTCCTGGGGCTCTGTCAGGCTGCGGAAGCTGCTGGGGCCCAGGCCGAGGTGGAGCTTTTCGAGCTGGTGGATCCGCTGCGCACGCTCGCGGTGGTCTCCCTCGTAGCCCTTTGGGGCGTGCGCTTTGTGCAGCAGGTGGAGTCTCGGTTGCTCGCCGGAGAGGCTGAGGACGGACCCATCGATGCCACCACGGCCACCGCCGTGGGCAAGCTTCTGCGCATGTCCATCATCATCACCGCGGTGCTGACCGCAGCCCAGTCCCTGGGCTTCTCCATTGCCGGAATATTGGCCTTCGGCGGGGTCGGGGGCATCGCCGTGGGCTTTGCGGCCCGGGACCTCCTCGCGAACTTCTTTGGCGCCCTCATGGTCTTTCTTGATCGTCCCTTTTCCGTCGGGGATTGGATTCGCTCCCCGGACCAGGAAATTGAGGGAACCGTCGAGCATATCGGCTGGCGCCTCACGCGCATTCGCACCTTCGATCAAAGGCCCCTTTACGTGCCCAACGCCACCTTCATGTCCCTTACGGTGGAAAACCCTTCACGCATGAATAACCGGCGGATCTACGAGACTATTGGCGTTCGCTATGAGGATGTTGCCGTATTGCCGGTCATCTTGGAGGACCTTCGGACCTACCTCGCGGGGCACGAGGCCATCGACCAGGGGCGTACCCTAATGGTGAACTTCAACGCCTTCGGTCCCTCGTCCCTCGACTTTTTTATTTACACCTTTACTCGCACCACGGTGTGGGCCGAGTACCACGCCATCAAGGAAGCCATTCTCCTGGACATTGCGGCCATCATCGAACGCCATGGCGCCGAGATTGCCTTCCCCACCCGTACGCTTCACCTGGCTGGACCAATCCAAGCAGGGCCAAACCCCGAGCCCTCTCCAAACCCGTAGGAATGGCGTTCTCATGACCCGTAAGAGTGAGTTGCAGCAGGAATATCTTGAGGTGCTGGATCACGCCGAGTGCCTCTTTTCTCCCGACGCTGTCGACTGCGCCGTGGAGCGCTGCGCCCGCGCCGTTACGGACGTCTACGAGCATCTGAACCCGCTCGTCCTGTGCGTGATGATCGGCGGACTTCGCTTCACCTCCGATCTCCTGGGACACCTGCGCTTTGCCCTTGAGCTGGACTACCTTCAGGTGACTCGCTACGGTGACGAGACCCAAGGTGGAGCGCTGCTCTGGAAGAAGCCTCCGACCCAATCGCTTCGGGGCCGGCACGTGCTGCTGGTCGACGACATTCTCGATGAGGGCGTCACCCTTAAGGCGCTTCATGCCTTCTGCGAGGCTGAGGGCGCCGCTTCCGTGGCCAGCGCCGTGTTGGTGGATAAGGCGCGTCCTGAACGGGCCCTGGAGGCTGACTTCGTGGGCCTCGTGGCGCCCGATCGCTTTCTGTTCGGCGAAGGCATGGATTACAAAGGTTACGGTCGCAATTTGCGGGGCCTGTGGGCCGTCGCCTAGGGAGGCAGCATGACCATCGGTTTGATCGCGGGGACGGGTTTCGAAAACTTCGACGCCATGATGGTCGAAAACAGCCTGACCCTTTCCACCCCCTGGGGCGCACCCTCCGGACCCTTGCTTCGGGGCTCGCTCGGTGGCGCCCCTGTGCTCTACCTAGCGCGCCACGGCAAGGGCCATGCCCTGGCTCCTCACGCAATCAACTACCGCGCGAACATAGCGGCCCTGAAGGAAGCTGGGGCGAAGGCCATCCTTTCCGTCTACACCGTGGGCGGCATCACCGAGCCGACCTGGGTCCCCGGCACTCTGGTGGTCCCGCACCAGCTCATTGACTACACCTGGGGCCGGGAGCAGAGCTATTCCCTGGAAGGGGAGGTGCTCCACGTCGACTTCACCAATCCCTACGATGAAACGCTGCGTCAAGCGCTCCTGACTGCAGCGGCGCCCGTGCAAGCCGAGGCATCCCTACCCTTGGTCGGCGATGGCGTTTATGCCGCCGTGCAGGGACCCCGGCTGGAAACCGCTGCGGAAGTCGACCGGCTGGAGCGCGACGGGTGCACGATCGTGGGCATGACGGGCATGCCTGAAGCTGGGCTTGCTCGGGAGCTGGACCTCCCCCTGGCGGGGCTTGGGCTGGTGGTCAATCCCGCTGCGGGCCGAGGCTCGGTGAGCCTGCCGGAAATCATGGCTGCTGCAGAGGCAGGGCGGGGCCGGATCATGGCGGTGCTGGCAGCCGCTGCCGCCGCCCTTGGGGCCTAGGGGTCTACGGGCCGGACCTCGATGAGCACGGCCAGGCGCGGATGGTCGATATGGTGAAGTTCTTCGGAACGCATGCGCCGCGCCAGCGGGATTTCAAGCCAGCCATTCCCCTCTCGAAGAAAAACCGTTCCCGATAGGTGCAGGAAGCGCCGAAGATCTACCCCAAGGCTGCCCGTGAGCCCTGGGGTCTCCTCGCTTTCCGGGAGCCAAAGGGCGAGGGGAAGGGTGGGCTCGTTCTCCTCGAGCACGGCGCGCCAGCCAAAATGCCCCACTATGCCGAATTCCGCACTTCGAGCTAGGGTCCGTCGCGCGCCCCCGAAGCGTAGCTCTCGGGCCGTGAGGGGCCGCCAGCGCTCGAAGTCGTCGGCCCCCGCTTCCCGCAGGGCGAGGGCCGGGGTGAGCGCTGGGGCCTGTTGGAGTCCGAAGGCGGGAACGCTGCGGCCCTCCGGAGCCAGGAAGAAGGCGAGGGGGCGCGGGGGGCCCGGCGTCCCGGCCCAGCGAAGGGATTGGATGCTTTGGATGGTTTCTAGGCTCCTGCCTTCCAGGGATCGGAGCTGAGCAAGTTGATCGAGGAAGTCGTCTACTTCAGGGCTGAGGCCCGGGGTGACCCAGCGCAGGGTCGGGCCCTGGCCAATGCTGTCCCAAAGAGTTTTGGCCTGCCCAGGATTGGCGGGGCGCGGTGCATCGAAGCGCAGGGCATGGGCGGGCAGCGCCGCGGCCTTACGAAGCGGGAGCTGCTCCTCCGTGATGGCCAGAGCCGCCAGGGGTTCCACAAAGAGGACTTCGATATCGAAGGTCTCGCTTCGAGCCAGGATGGGCAGGAGCGCGAGCCCGAGTAAAAAAAGGCGCCTAGCCATGACGCCCTGCCGGCTTTGCCAGAGCGTCGAGAAGCCCCTCTACCGTGTGCATGCGCTGTTCCGGCGTCTCCATAGGCAGGCGGAAGCGCAGGCGTTGCCCCCCTTCGAGGCGGTAACGATTCGGGCTTTGCTGAACCATAGTGATGAGTGCCATGGGATCGAGGGTGGGCTCCTGAGCAAAATCCAAGCGCCCATTTTCCGCCCCGGCGTTTACCCGGGTGACGCCGAGGGCCTCCGCCTTTAATTTCAGCCGCGTCACTTCAAAGAGGGTTTTCAAGGGCGGGGGCAAGAGACCGAAGCGGTCGATCATGCTGCGTTGCACGTCCTTCAGGGCTTCCTCGTCCTCGGCACTGGCGATTTGCTTATAGGCAATCAGCCGGGCATGAACGTCCGGGAGGTAGTCGTCGGGGATCAGGGCGGGGAGGTGGAGGTCCACCTCAACCCCCGTACCGAGAGGGGCATCGAGATTCGCCTCCTTCCCCGCCCTCAGCGCCGCCGTGGCGCGCTCCAGCATATCCATATACAAGGTGAAGCCGATGGCTTCGATTTGCCCCGACTGCTCGTCCCCAAGCAATTCCCCCGCCCCCCGAATCTCAAGGTCGTGGGTCGCTAGGCTAAAGCCTGCGCCGAGATCCCCGGCGGCCTCGATGGCCTCCAGGCGCTTTTGCGCATCGGTCGTCATGGCCTTGACGTGGGGCGTGAGCAGGTAAGCGTAGGCCTGGCGGTTTGAGCGGCCCACCCGGCCCCGAAGCTGGTGCAGCTGAGCCAGGCCAAAGCGATCAGCGCGCTCGATGATGATGGTGTTCGCGTTGGGAACATCGATCCCCGTCTCAATAATCGTGCTGCAGAGGAGCACGTTGGCACGGCGATGGTAGAAGTCGCTCATGACCTGCTCGAGTTCCCGCTCCCGCATCTGCCCATGGCCCACGGCCACGCGAGCTTCGGGAATAAGGGCACGCAGCCGTTCGGCAGCTTGCTCGATGGTGCGCACCTCATTGTGCACGAAGAATACCTGACCGCCCCGGAGCAGTTCCCGGAGCGCCGCTTCCTTCACCAGCCCGTCGGAGGCTTCCCGCACAAAGGTTTTAATCGATAGGCGCTGCTGCGGCGGCGTGGCGATGATGGAGAGGTCGCGAAGGCCGTGCATGGACATATTTAGGGTGCGGGGAATGGGCGTGGCGGTGAGGGTGAGTACGTCCACTTCGGCGCGTAGCGCTCTAAGCTGCTCTTTCTGCCGCACCCCAAAGCGGTGCTCCTCATCGATGATAATGAGCCCGAGGCGGGCGTACTCAAACTCCTTGCTGAGCAGCTTGTGCGTCCCCACGATGATGTCGATTTTTCCGGCTTTCAGGCGGTCCGCGACGGCTTTGACCTCGCTGGTGCTGCGAAAGCGCGACAGCACCTCCACGCGCACCGGCCAATCGGCAAAGCGGTCGCTAAAGGTTTCAAAGTGCTGTTGGGCGAGGAGGGTGGTGGGCACGAGCACGGCGATCTGGCGCTCCCCGGCCACGGCCAGGTAGGCCGCGCGCATGGCCACTTCCGTTTTCCCAAAGCCAACGTCTCCGCAGACCAGGCGATCCATGGCCCGGGCTGCGGTCATGTCCTCTAGCACGGCGGCGATGGCCCGTTCCTGATCGTCCGTCTCCTCAAAAGGAAAGGCGCCGGCAAAGCGCTCGTAGTCCGCGTCTGGGGCCGGGAAGGCGTGGCCCGGTCGGAGCTCCCGGCGCGCATAGATATCGAGAAGCTCCGCGGCGACGTCCCGGACCTTTTCCGCGGCCTTGCGTCGGGCCTTCTCCCACTGCTCCGAGCCCAGGCGGTGCAGGGGCGCGTGAGCCTCATCGGCGCCGCTGTAGCGGGAGATGAGGTGCATGTTTGCCACGGGCACGTAGAGCTTGCTTCCGCCGGCGTACTCGAGGGTCAAAAATTCCTGGGCGCCGTCGTCTAGGGCCATGGTTTCGAGCCCAAGATAGCGACCGACCCCGTGCTCGTTATGAACCACGGGGGCCCCGGGGGTGAGTTCGGAGAGGCTGCGAACGATGAGCTCCGGCGCGTCCCCGGCGCCTTTTTTCCGGCGCCGGGATTGCTGTACCCGCTCACCCAGCAGGTCCGCCTCCGTGATTACCGCGAGCCTTTGGTCCGGAAGGTGGAAACCATGAAAGAGGGGGGCGAGGGTGAGGCCCAGGCCAGGCCCTTCGGCGAAGAAGGCTTCAAGATCGGAGACGGGGGAGACCGCCAGTCCGCCCCGGGCCAGCGTTTCCCGGAGGAGCTCCCGGCGTCCCGCCGATTCAGCGCAGATCAGGACCCGCTCCGGGGCGTCGTCCCCGGCGAGAAAGACTTTTAGGCGATCAAGTCGGGCCTGCACATCCTCGCTGTAGCTGAGGTCTGGAAGGGGGCGGACCGCGAAGTCGAATCCGTCCCCAACGTCCGTGCTCAGGCGGAGCTGGCCAAAGCGCCCAAGCTGCTCGAAGAGCTCGTCGGCGCTTTGGAACAGGGTATCCGGGGGCAGGATGGGTCGCTGAGGGTCATAGCGCAGATTCTCGAAGCGGCCCTTCACCTCCTGCCGGAAGGCCTCCGCAGCGGGCGCCGTGCCCTCGAGGAAGGCTACCAAAGTGCCCTCCGGAAGGTAGGTCGGTAGGCTATCGAGGGCGTCAAAAAACAGCGGCAGGTAATACTCAACGCCTGCCGGCGCGCTGCCCTGAGCCACATCCTGGTAGATCGGGCAGGCCCGGGCGTCGACATCAAAGGCGAGATGCCAGCGATCCTTAAAGCCCTTCAGCGCCGCCTCATCGAGGGGGAATTCCTTCGCCGGCAAAAGCCGCAGGGCGTCCAGGGTTTCGAGGGTGCGCTGCGATTCGGGGTCGAAGGTGCGCAGCGATTCGATTTCGTCATCAAAGAGGTCGATGCGAAAGGGGTGAGCGCTCCCCATGGGAAAGATATCGATGAGCGCACCTCGGACGGCATACTCCCCATGCTCGAGCACCGTATCCACGCGCCGATAGCCCGCGGCGTGGAAGCGCTTCAGGTTCTCGTCTCGATCGAACTGATCGCCCTTACGCAGGGCTAGGGTGCG
This sequence comes from Candidatus Salivita marina, assembly GCA_038144425.1. Classification (GTDB taxonomy): domain Bacteria; phylum Pseudomonadota; class Gammaproteobacteria; order Pseudomonadales; family Azotimanducaceae; genus Salivita; species Salivita marina. The sequence continues at coordinate 1,031,896 of JAYQNS010000002.1, forward strand.
CCCGAGGAGCCAGTTCAAGGGAGAGATGCGGTGGAGGAGGGTGGTGATTGGGCTCACCAGGACGCCCCGGCGCAGCGAGGGTAGAGCCGCAAGGGTTGCCAGCCGTTGGGAAATGATCGCCTCGTGGGGGGAGAAGCTGTCGTAGGCGAGCGTTTCCCAGTCCGGGAAGTGAAGCACTTCCGGGTCTGAGGGCTGGCTTAGGAAGAAGGCCAGCTCGCTCTCTAGGCGGTTGGCGCTTTCCGTGTCGGCGGTGACCACCAGTAGCGGCGCATCCTGGGCCCGGGCCGCGGCGGCTAGGGCCAGGGCGTCGGCCCCCGGCAGTAGGCCTCGCCAGCGCAGGCGACGCTCCGCGTTGTGGGGACGGGGAGGCGCGAAAGGATCGGCGCGGTGACTCATGGGGGCCTCACAAACTCGGGTTTTGCTAGTGTACACCCCGCGGGGTGGCCAAGGGGGGGGGAACTATTGATAATGCCGCCCTTTCTGGTTTCTAAAGACCTGCCCCAGGGTAAGAAAATCTCTAAAAGGAGTTCGCCGTGGCCTTACCGAGCCTTGATGATTCTTTCCCCGATTGGAAACAGCGGGAGGCGCTCGCGGAAGCCATGATTCCCATTATCGGTAAGCTATACCGTGGAAATGTGGTGACTTACTGTTACGGACGGGCCCTCTATAACCAAAGCGTTACCAGCATTATGAAGGCGCACCGCTACGTGCGTCAGGTTGAACGAAACGAACTGTCGGAGTTCGAGAGCTACCCCATCTTCGAAGCCATGGCGTCCCTGGATCTCGGTCCCTGCCACATTGACGTAGGCAAGCTGGCCACCCAGTTTATGGCGGAAACGGCAGAGACCGGCATCGATGCGGAAGCCTTCGTGCGCCGGGCCTGCGCGGAAGTGATCGGCCGTCATACGCCGCCCATCAGCGAGCCCCAGGACGTAGTACTTTACGGCTTTGGGCGCATTGGCCGGCTCGCGGCCCGCTTACTCGTAGAAAAAACTGGCGGCGGCCAGCAGCTTCGCCTGCGCGCCATCGTGGTTCGCCCCTCCAAGGTGGAGAACGATCTCGAAAAGCGCGCAAGCCTCCTGCGTCGGGATTCGGTGCATGGGCGATTTAACGGCACCATTCGGGTCGATGAAGAAAACCAGGCCATCATTGCCAACGGCAACGTGATCCGCATGATCTACGCGAGCGATCCGGCCACCGTGGACTACGAGGCCTACGGCATTCGCAACGCTATCGTTATCGACAACACCGGCGCATGGCGAGACGAAGCGGGACTTGGGCAGCACCTAAAGGCAAAGGGTGCCACCAAGGTCATCGTGACCGCGCCGGGGAAGGGTGCGATCAAGAACATCGTTTCCGGGGTGAACAGTCACCTGGTGGAGTCCAGCGATCAGATATTAGCGGCGGCGTCGTGTACCACCAACGCCGTGGTGCCGGTGCTGAAGGCCATGCAAGAGAAGTTTGGTATTGCCTATGGACACCTAGAGACCGTCCACGCCTACACCAATGATCAAAATTTAATCGACAACTTCCACAAGAAAAATCGCCGGGGCCGGGGCGCCGCGCAGAACATGGTCATAACCGAGACCGGCGCTTCCTCCGCGGTGGTGAAACTCATGCCCGAGCTTACCGGTAGGCTCACGGGAAATGCGATCCGGGTGCCGACACCCAACGTCTCTTTGGCCATCTGCAACCTGACGCTGGAAAAAGAGACCACGGTGGAGGAGGTCAACGAGTACCTGCGCTGGGCGGCCCTTCATTCTTCCCTGCAGCGCCAGATCGACTTCACCACCTCCCCTGAGGTGGTATCCACGGACTTCGTGGGGAACCGGCATGCCAGTATCGTCGATGGAGTAGCCTCCATCGTCGACGGCAAGCGCTGCGTCCTCTATGTGTGGTACGACAATGAGTTCGGCTACACCTGCCAGGTGGTGCGGATCGTCCAGCGCTGGGCGGGCATTCGCTACCCCCTGATTCCCAGTGACGTCGCAAAAACGGGCTTTTAACTGCATTTAAGCAGTCGTCCATGAAAGTTCTAGGGCCTGTATAGGCACTGTTCACCGCTCTCGCGGCCCTGTCCAACTGGTAGGGCCGAAGTCCGGTCATTATAATTCTGCCGGCTTCAGAATGCTTCGGCGGTCCTAGGGCGGTCGTTGCTGCGCTGGGCGAGCGGCGGGAAACACACGAAAGGTCCCGCAGTTTTGGAGCCTGCAATCCCCACGCGTGTTCGTGGGCCGAGCCATCGACAAACTGGGTTTGTCGGCCTGAGCAAGGGTGCAGCAGCCAAAGCATGATCAGCCTTAAGCGTGGTCTCGATTTGCCCATCACGGGCACCCCCGAACCAACCATTGAAGACGCAAGGCCTTCGCGCCAGGTCGCCGTCCTCGGCCCCGACTTCATCGGAATGAAACCCACCATGGCGGTCCAGGAAGGGGACCGGGTGGAGAAGGGGCAGGTTCTCTTCGACGATAAAAAGAATCCTGGCGTAGTCTTTACGGCGCCGGCGGCGGGCACGATCAGTGCCATTCACCGCGGCGCCAAGCGCGCTCTCCAGTCTGTGGTCATTGACGTAGACGAAGCAGGGGGTGCGGTTGCCTTCCCGGTGATCGGCCCCGAGGCCATTGCTGGGGTAGAGCGCAGCGCGCTGGTGGAGGCGCTGGTGGCCAGCGGCCTCTGGACCGCCCTGCGCACCCGGCCCTTCTCCCGCATTCCCGAGAGGGACAGCATGCCGGCGGCGATCTTCGTGACCGCCATGGACACCCAGCCCCTTGCGGCAGACCCCGTAATGGCGGTAGCGGACCAGCCCGACGCTCTTAGCCATGGCCTCGACGCCTTGGCCCGCCTTACGGAAGGCAAGGTCTATCTGTGCACGGCGCCTGGGGTCACCCTGCCCACCGGCAGCGACGCTCGGATCCAGCAGGAAAGCTTTGCCGGCCCCCATCCCGCCGGGCTCCCGGGCACGCACATCCATTGTCTCGAGCCCGTTTCCGCGCAAAAGTCCGTTTGGCACATCGGTCTTCAGGACGTGGTGGCGCTGGGTCGGACCTTGCTCGACGGCGAGCTGTACACGCAGCGCGTGGTGGCCCTCGGGGGCCCGGCGGTGACCCGCCCGCGGCTGCTGCGGACCGTGCTCGGGGCCAGCATTGATGAGCTGACAGCTGGTGAGCTCAGCAGCGGCGATTTGCGGGTCCTATCCGGTTCCGTATTCTCGGGCCGTAGTGCCCGAGGTGCGCTTGCTTTCCTCGGCCGCTACCACAGCCAGATCTCCGTGCTCGCGGAAGACCGGAGCCGGCCCTTCCTTCATTATCTGCGCCCGGGGAGCGAAGCCTTCTCCGTGCTGCCTGTTTTCCTGTCTCGGCTGGCGCCGAAGAAGCGTTTCCCCTTTACCACCAGCGCGAATGGTTCGGCGCGAGCCATGGTGCCCGTGGGGGCCTACGAGGCCGTTATGCCCCTGGATATTCTGCCCACGCAGCTGTTGCGCAGCCTGCTGGTGGGGGATATCGAGACCTCCATCGCCCTCGGGGCGCTGGAGCTTGACGAGGAAGACTTGGCCCTGTGCACCTTCGCGTGCCCGGGCAAATATGAGTACGGCCCCGTGCTTCGGGGTCTCCTCGACCGCATCGAGAAGGAGGGCTAGGTCGTGAGCTTACGCAGTGTGCTAGATCGTCTCGAGCCGGAATTCGAGAAGGGCGGCAAGTATGAAAAGTGGGCGGCGCTCTATGAGGCCGTTGATACGGCGCTCTATAAGCCTAGCCGGGTCACGGGGGGCGCCTCTCACGTTCGCGACAGCATCGATCTCAAGCGGATCATGATTACGGTGTGGCTGTGCACCTTCCCCGCGATGTTTGCGGGCATGTACGCCATTGGTCACAACGCCAACGAGGCCCTGGCGGCCCTTGGGCTCGCCGCGGCCGACGGCTGGCGCGGCGCTGTTATCGGCACCTTCGCCGGCTTTGATCCCGCAAGTGCTTGGGACTGCCTGGTTCATGGGGCCCTTTACTTCCTGCCGGCCTACGCGGTCACCTTCCTAGTGGGGGGGTTCTGGGAGGTACTCTTTGCCTCAAAGCGGGGCCACGAGGTAAACGAAGGCTTTTTCGTGACCAGCGTGCTCTTCGCCCTAACCCTTCCTCCGACGATTCCCCTATGGCTCGTGGCCCTCGGGATTAGCTTCGGGGTGATCATCGGTAAGGAAGTTTTCGGCGGCACGGGCAAAAACTTCCTGAACCCGGCCCTCACGGGGCGCGCCTTCCTGTACTTCGCCTATCCCGCGTCCATGTCCGGAGACGCAGTGTGGACGGCAGTGGACGGCTACACGTCGGCAACGCCCCTGGGCCGGGCCGCCCTTGGGGAAGACTACGGCGTGAGCTGGATGGATGCCTTCCTAGGCACCATGCCAGGTTCCATGGGGGAGGTCTCGACCCTAGCAATCCTCCTCGGCGGCGCCGCCTTGGTGCTCATGCGCATCGCCAACTGGCGAATCATGGCTGGGGTGGTGTTGGGCGGTGCACTCATGACCCTGCTCTTTAATGGCCTGGGTTCCGAGACCAATCCGCTCTTCGCCATGCCCTTCAGCTGGCACTTCGTCCTCGGGGGCTTCGCCTTCGGTGCCGTATTTATGGCCACGGACCCGGTCTCGGCGTCCATGACCAATACCGGGCGCTACTTCTACGGAGCGCTCATTGGCGCCCTGTGCATCCTCATTCGGGTGGTGAACCCGGCTTTCCCGGAAGGGATGATGCTTGCCATTTTGTTTGGGAATCTCTTTGCACCGCTCATCGATAACGTGGTGGTGCAGGCCAACATCAAGCGGAGGATCGCGCGCAATGTCGCAGCCTAAGCGAGATGGCATCGGCAACATTCTGCTGGTCGCCGTATCCGTATGCCTTGTCTGCTCCATTCTGGTTTCCGGGGCGGCCGTTGCTCTGAAGCCGGTGCAGAAGGCGAACCGCGTCCTCGACCAGAAAAAGAACGTCCTCATTGCGGCAGGCCTGCTCGCCGAGGGTGCAACCGCAGACGGGGAGGGGCGCGGGGTGGAAACGCTCTTCGCGGACTTCGAGACCCGGGTCGTGGATCTACGCACCGGCCGCTATGCCGATGACGTGGATGCCCAAAACTTCGATCAGCTGCGGACCGCGGCCGATCCGAGCCGCTCCACGGCCCTGGCCACGGAGGAGGACCCGGCCACGATCAAGCGTCTTGAGCATTACGGTTTGGTGTACCTAAAGCGCGACGCAAGGGGAGCGATTGAGACCGCAGTTCTGCCAATTCGGGGCTACGGCCTCTGGGGTACGCTCTACGGTTACCTAGCCCTCGACAGCGATCTTGAAACGGTCGCCGGCATTGGCTTTTACCAGCATAAGGAAACTCCGGGGCTTGGGGGCGAGGTAGAGAACCCTCGCTGGAAGGCTCAGTGGGCGGGGGTCAGCCTCTTTGGTGATGACGGGTCCCCGGCCGTGGCCCTGGTGAAGGGGAAGGCGCCGGAGGGTAGCAGTGCCCGGAGCCATCAAGTGGATGCTCTTTCTGGGGCGACCATGACGAGCCGAGGTGTGCAGAACTTGGTGAATTTTTGGGTCGGGGAGCGGGGCTACGGCACCTGGCTTGAGAACCTACGGGGAGGTCGCGTTTAACCATGGCCAGCTCAAAGGAAGTGCTGTTCAACCCCATCGTAGACAACAACCCCATTGCCCTGCAGGTGCTTGGCATCTGTTCGGCGCTGGCGGTAACGGTCAGCATGGCGAACACCCTGGTGATGTGTGCGGCGGTGACCGCCGTCACGGCCTTCTCGAGCCTCTTTATTTCCATGCTGCGCAACCATATGCCCTCGAGCATTCGGATTATTGTGCAGATGACGATCATCGCGTCCCTCGTGATCGTGGTGGATCAGCTACTTCAGGCCTACGCCTTCGCCATTTCCAAGACCCTGTCGGTTTTTGTGGGACTCATCATCACCAACTGCATCGTGCTCGGGCGAGCGGAAGGCTTCGCCATGCAAAACCCTCCTGGCTTGTCTTTCCTAGACGGCATTGGCAACGGGCTTGGCTACAGCGCGCTGCTGGTCACCGTCGCCCTCATTCGCGAGCCCCTGGGGGCAGGTACGCTGATGGGCTATGAGATTCTCCCCACGGTGAACAACGGCGGTTGGTACGTGCCCAATGGCCTCATGCTGCTGGCCCCTAGCGCCTTCTTCATCATTGGGCTTCTGATCTGGGCGCTCCGGTCCTGGAAGCGGGAGCAGGTGGAAAGCGCCGATTACGAGATTGCCGAGAATGTTCAATACCGGGAGGCGCTCTAAATGGAGTACTACCTGAGCCTCTTTGTCCGGGCCGTATTTATCGACAATATGGCCCTGACTTTCTTTTTGGGGATGTGCACGTTCATCGCCATTTCAAAGAAAATCAGCACCGCCGTGGGCCTTGGCATTGCCGTGGTGGTGGTGCTCGGAATCACGGTTCCCGTGAATAACCTCATCCATCAGTACCTCCTCCGGGAAGGGGCCTTGAGCTGGGCCGGTTATCCGGCGGCGGATCTCTCCTTCCTGGGCTATCTTTCCTACATCGGGGTCATTGCGGCCCTGGTGCAGATTCTTGAGATGTTCCTCGATAAGTATGTGCCGGCCCTCTACAACGCCCTTGGGGTGTTTTTGCCCCTGATCACGGTGAACTGCGCCATTCTCGGGGCCTCCCTTTTCATGATGGAGCGGGACTACACCTTTGCGGAGTCTGCAGTCTTCGGTCTCGGGGCGGGCGTGGGTTGGATGCTCGCGATTACGGCCCTGGCTGGGGTGCGAGAGAAGCTGAAGTACAGCGATGTCCCGGAAGGACTGCGAGGCCTAGGCATTACCTTCATTAGCGTGGGGCTTATCTCCCTATGCTTTATGTCCTTCGGGGGAATTGACCTCTAAATTAGGGACCGCGAAAACCGGGCGCAGCGGGGTAGGCGTCGGCCCTAGGCCGGCAAAACGGAGAGAAAGATGGATTCAACGATTGTCCTGGGCGTGGTGATGTTTACCGGCACGGTGCTGGCGTTGGTTGGGGTGATTCTCATGGCCCGGGCTAAGCTCGTAAGCGCCGGTGACGTCACCCTCAGTATCAACGGCGAAAAATCTGTCACCGTTCCGGCGGGGGGAAAGCTCCTCGGAACGCTGGCGGAGCAGGGCATCTACCTGTCCTCTGCCTGCGGGGGCGGCGGTTCCTGCGGCCAGTGTCGATGCCAAGTGCTCGATGGGGGCGGCTCCATGCTGTCTACGGAGGAGGGGCACTTTACCCGCTCCGAGGCCCGGGAAGACTGGCGCCTGTCCTGCCAGGTGGCGGTCAAGCAGGACATGGCCATCAAGGTGCCGGAAGACGCCTTTGGGGTGCAGCGCTGGGAGTGCACCGTGGAGTCCAACGAGAACGTGGCCACCTTCATCAAGGAGCTCGTGCTCAAGCTTCCGGAAGGGGCGAACGTCGATTTCCGCGCCGGGGGCTTCGTGCAGCTGGAAATTCCGCCCTATGCCATGAGCTACGAACAGGACATTGAGGTTCAGCCCGAATTCCGGGAGGACTGGGACAAGTTCAAGATCTGGCGCTATACCTCGAAGGTGACCGAGCCGACGATCCGTGCCTACTCCATGGCGAACTACCCGGAAGAAAAGGGTGTGCTGAAGTTTAACATTCGGGTGGCTACGCCGCCCCCGGGCCGCGACGACGTCCCCGCCGGGAAAATGTCTTCCTACGTCTTCTCCCTGAAGCCCGGCGACAAGGTGACCGTATTTGGCCCCTACGGCGATTTCTTCGTAAAGGAGACCGTAGCGGAGAAGATCTGGATCGGCGGCGGGGCGGGTATGGCACCGATGCGCTCGCAGATTTTTGATGAGCTGAAGCGTAAGGAAAATGAGAACACCAAGATGAGCTTCTGGTATGGCGCCCGAAGCTTGAAGGAAATGTTCTACGTCGAGGACTTCGACTCCCTCGACGAGCGCTTTGAAAACTTCAATTGGCATGTGGCCCTCTCGGACCCCATGCCCGAGGACAACTGGGAGGGGCTCACGGGCTTCATCCACAATGTCGTCTTCGATCAATACCTAAAGGATCATCCGGCTCCGGAAGACTGCGAGTACTACCTGTGCGGCCCGCCGCCCATGGTGGCTGCGGTGCTAAAGATGCTCGATGATCTAGGCGTCGAACCCGAGAACATCCTTCTCGACGATTTCGGCGGCTAACCTCCGGGGGGAGGTGCGGCGCCGGCGCCCCGGCGAATTGGGGCGCTGGCGTTTCTTTTTTCCCCTTGCCCTTCTCTGCTTTAATGCAAGGCAGAGGAGGGAACACCATGACCACAACGCAAGCCCCGCAGGACTTTCTTACAACTCTGGCCACCACGCACCCCGACAAGCTCGCGGTGGTGGAGGATCTCCCCGATGGCACCATTCGCCATTGGTCCTACGCTGAATTTGAAGCCAACGCCTGTCGCCTCGCGCGCGTGCTTATCGCTGAGGGTGTGGGCGCTAAGGATCGGGTCATCTGGTGTGGCCAGAACTCCCCTTGGGTGGTGGCGCTCATGGCCGCCGCTCGCAAGCTGGGGGCCGTTGCCGTGCCTCTGAACTATCGCCTCACTGCAGAGGAAGCGGCCTATGTGGTGGATAATTCCGACGCTGCGGTGGCGTTTATTGACGCAGAGCTTCAGCCGCTCTTCGAGGGGCTTCGGAGCGAAGCGCCAAAGCTGAAGACCGTTTTAGTTTTCGATGCGGCGCGCCAGGGCCTTGCTGTTTCCGAAGCGCACGTGGACGCTGAGCCCTTGATCGCTGCGGCGGAAAGTGCCGCCCTGCCGCCGGCGGGGGCCGCTGGCGGCACCATGATCTACACCTCCGGCACCACGGGCAAGCCCAAGGGGGCGGTGCGCTTTGGGGGCGCTGACCCCGCCCAGACGCAGCGCATGATTGCTTTCTACGGCGTGCACGGCGACGACGTCTATCTCACTACCGGCCCCCTCTATCACTCCGGGCCCAGCGGCTTTATGGCCACGGGGCAGCTTCTGGGCCAAACGGTGGTGCTGCAGAAGAAGTTCGACGCGGAAGATTGGCTGCGCCTGCTTGATAAGTACCACTGTAGCAGCACCTTCTCGGCCCCGGCGCCCATTCGCCTCGTCTGTAATCTGCCGGATGAGGTGGTTGCCCGTTACGATCGCTCCAGCATGCGGGTGATGATCGCGAACGCCGCGCCCTGGTCCTACGCCCTCAAGCTGATGTATCTCGAGCGCTTCCCCGAGGATTCGCTCTTTGAGGTCTACGGCTCCACGGAACTGGGCGTCAACGCCATCCTTCGCCCGGAGTTTCAGCGCAGCAAGAAGGGCTCCTGCGGCGAGCCTGCGCCAGGCTGTGAAATTCGCCTCTACGACGAGGAAGGCAAGGTCGTCTCCACGCCGCATACGGAAGGGGAGCTGTTCGTTCGCAGCGCGAGCGTCTTCGACACCTACCACAAGGCGGAAGATAAGTTTCAGGAGGATCGGCGCGACGGGGAATGGCAAACCGTCGGCGACATCGCCTACTTCGACGAAGAGGGCTTCTATTACATCTGCGATCGCAAGAAGGACATGATCATCTCCGGGGGGGTGAACATCTATCCCGCGGAAATCGAAGGCGCGCTAGAGCAGCATCCTGACGTGGTGGACGTTGCCGTTTTTGGTATTCCGAGCGAAGAGTGGGGGGAGATGGTCCACGCCGAGGTGGTGCAGCGTCCTGGCGCAAGCCTCAGCGCAGAGGCCCTCATGGCCTTCGCCCGAGAGCATTTGGCCGGCTATAAGGTGCCCCGGTCAGTGAAGTTCATCGCTGAAATCCCCCGCACGGGGACGGGGAAGATCCTAAAGCGAGAGCTGCGCAAGCCCTACTGGGAGGGCCGCGCTTCTCGGGTCGGATAGGCCCGCCGCAAGCTCTCCACCGACTCTGGGGGGCGCTTAGCGCCCCTTGAAGTCCGCTGGCCGCCGTTCCATGAAGCTGGCGATCCCTTCCTTGAAGTCCTCCGTCTTAAACAGCGGCAGGAGCTGTAAAAATACGTGGTGAACGTGATCGTTGAAGGTCTCGTTCATACCCATGCGCATCATGCGCTTAGAGGCCTGAACAGCGAGGGGCGCATTGGCGCAGATTTCCTTGGCCAGAGCCCGAGCGCGCTCGGGTATTTCTGCGGCCGGAACCACCGTGGACACGAGGCCAAGCTCAAGCGATTCCGCCGCGGTGAGGGTGCGTCCCGTGAAGATGAGTTCCGCGGCCTTGGACCAGCCCAAAAGGCGGGGAAGGATCCAGGTGCCCCCGGATTCCGGGACAATGCCGCGAGCCGTAAAGGCCGCGGCCATCTTCGCTTCTTCCGCCATAATGCGGATATCGCAGCCCAGGGCCATATCCATGCCGTAGCCCGCGGCGGAGCCGTTGAGGGCGCAGATTACCGGCGTGTCGAGGTTGTGCATGACCGTCGGCGGCGTTGAGCGAAGATCAAGGTTGGTGCTGTTGCCGGCGTCCGAATCCCCAACCTTACCGCTGCGCAGATCGAGGCCCGCGCAGAAGAAGCGCCCCGTGCCCGTGAAGATGATGCAGCGTACGTCCCGATCCCGGTCCGCCTGCAGGAAGAGCTCCGTTACCCGGTCGAGCATGGCCCCGGAGATGGTGTTCTGCACCGCTTCCCGGTTAATGGTGATGGTGGCGATGTGTTCGCTGACCTCGTAGAGGACGTCCTCTTCGGGGCTTGCCTGAATCTGTGCTTGAGACATGTGCGCGCTCCTTCTTGCCCCTAGGGCATGCTGGTCATTTTTTCTTCGGAGAGTTTGTAGCCTGCTTCCTTCGGAATGCAAAGCCAGGTGCCGTCCTCCCGCTTCTCCGTCCAGGGGATGACGGTAACAATAGACTTACCGGCAAAGGCGCCGATGAGCCTCTCGCAGTCGGCGAAGCCCTCGAGAATCTCAATGTTCCGTAGCGTGGGGAAAATCACCGTGCGCGTCCCTGCATCCGCATCGGCCAGGGCCTTGGCAGGGGTGAGCCAAACGGAGTCCACGGACTCGTGGCCGTCGTGGGCCAGGATCTGATCCCCCGGGGCCACGGCGAGGAAGAAATGGGTATCAAAGCGCTTCGGCATCATTGTGGGGGTTACCCAGTGGGCGAAGCGAGTGAGAGCATCGCAGGCGAGGCGTAGCTTGTGCTGGCGTAGGAAATCCTTCAGGGGAAGCTCGCCTTTGTGGAGCGCGTCCCGTAGCGGATCGAGGGCCGCTACCCGGGCGCCATCGAGCAGTTCCGCTTCCCCTTCGGCCCGGGCGAGGAGCACGCCGGCCTCCTCGAAAGCCTCCCGGATCGAGCCGATTTCGATGGCCCGAAGCACGGGATCTTCCGAAGCGCCGTCGCAGAGCGGGGCCAACTCGGGATCGTCATCCTGCGCATCCACCTTGCCACCAGGGAAGACGAGGGCGCCGGAGGCAAAATCAATCTGATGGTGGCGTACCACCATAAACATCTCTGGGCCCGCCGGGCTTTCTCGGAGCAGCACGATGGTGCCGGCGGGAACGGGGGGCTTGGCTTCAGCTTCAGTCACGGCGTTGTCCTTCTGTAGGGCAAATAGGGGGCCTTAGCGGCCGGCGACCCGCTTTAGGAAAGTGTCTAGGGCCCGTTCCCGCGCTTCGCCCTGACCGAGGGTGAAGTCGGGCACGATGAATTCATCAACGCCGGCCTCGGCATAGGCATCGAGCGCATCCCGAAGGGCCTCCGGCGTCCCCACCAGCTTGGGCATGGTGCTCGGCGCGGCGGACCAGCGCTCTACGGTCCCGGGGTCATCGCTCATGAAGATAAGTGCCTGGGCTGAGCGGTGGATTGCCTTAGGGGCCCGGCCGCGGGCCCGGCATTGGGCCTCGAGCACCGAGCCCTTATGGGCCAAGGTTTCCGGCGTGCCCCAAACGTTCCATTCGTCGGCCCAACGCGCGGCAATGCGCAGGGTGACTTTTTCGCCGCCGCCGCCGATGAGGAGGGGTAAGGGACTCTGCAGGGGCTTGGGTTCAAGGCTAGCCCTCGCCAGGGTGTAGTAGGCGCCGGCGAAGTCGCTTTGAGCCTGGGTGAACAGGGTTTTGATCACCGCGCAGGCTTCATCGAGGCGCGCCAAGCGCTCGGCGACGGTATAGAAGGGCACACCGTATTGCTGATGTTCGTTTTCCTGCCAGCCGGCGCCTAGGCCGAGCACCATGCGGCCGCCGCTGATGTGGTCCAGCGTAGCCGCCATCTTCGCGAGGACCGCAGGATGCCGGTAGGTGTTCCCGCAGACCAGCGTGCCGAGACGAAGGCGGGGCACGGCGGTGGCCAGGGCGCTCAGGGTCGTCCAACATTCGGGCCAGGGAACCGATGTGTCTTCCGCGTTGGGCATGAAGTGATCGGCGTACCAGAGACCATCGAAGCCCGCCGCCTCTGCGTACCGGGCAAGGCCTAGCACCACCTCAAAGGGTTGGGCCGGATTGGGCCACAGGCTGATTTTCATCTTTCTCCCCCTCTCCTCCCTCTCTAAGCTACCAGAAAGCTCGGGAAACCACCCCTGGGGAGTGGCTCATGCCAGCGCTAGCCTATATCGAGGTGACCTACCATCTGTCCGGCTGCCGGTCCCTGAAGGAACGGCGAAGCCGGCTCTCGCCGGTGACCGAACGCCTGGGACGGCAGCGTCACCTCGCCCTGTGCCAGGTGCCCGGGGATGCGCTGAAAGAGGCATCGCTAGCCATCGCCGTGGTGGCCCCGGATCCTAAGACCCTTCAGCAGCGCCTGGATGGGGTGCTGCGAACCTTGGAAGACGGCGTGGACGCGGTGGTCGTGCGGCTGGAGCACGAGGTGCTATGAGGATCCCCGGGCGCATGAAGACCTTGGGCTCTGGGCTCTTGCCGCTCCTTGCCCTTCTCCTCGGGGGCTGCGATCCCGCGCCTCCCGACGCCTATGTGCAGCGCCTGTCCGATGCCCTCGAGCTTCCCCAGCCTAGCCTTTCGGCCCCGACAGCTTGGCCCCGGCCTCGGCTGCGCCAAGCGCCGGTACCGGAGGAAAAGGGGGATATGCTGGATTTTCTGGCCCTCCAGCGCTGTGGCCTGGGCGCCGTTTTGGGCGCGCGGAACGGCCCCCTGGGGCGGGTGATGGATGGCCCGGAGCGCCTTCGTTACGAGCTGCGCTTTCGAGAAGGCGCCGAGCGCTGTCTGACCGTGCTTGAAGGGGAGGAACGGGCGCGACTCGAAGCCCTCCTTGCTCGGAAGAGGGAAAGCTGGCCCGCGGTGCTGTGGAATGGAACGGTCGGGAGCGCAGCCTGGGCGCGGCTCTATGCCGCTGGCGGTGAGGACTGGGACCCCCCACCCGCCATCGCGGGCGCGGCGGCGCTGGAAGCCCTGGAGCCTTTCCGCGCGCGGATGAAGGCCCTTGGGCCGTCCCCCCTGGGCGCGAGCCCTGAGGCGCTTGCGGCGGCGGAGGATCCTGCGGACTGGCATGGGCCCTGGGAGGCGCTTACGCAGCAACGCTACCCTGGCGTGGCGCTCCACCAGCTTCAGCGCCTCACCCATGCCCTGGAGGGCGCCGCCATGTTGCTTGAGCAACGGGAGAGGCAGCGTCCCCTGTGCCCTCAGGGCCGTCCGACGCCTCGGGCAAGGCACGTGAACGCGGTGTTTCTTCGCTATTATGGCACGGGGCTGCAGCCGGCCATGGCAGAGCTCGAGCGGGGCCTCAGGCCTTGGCTTGAGACCACCGGGAAGCTCTGGGCGCAGCTTCAAGGGGGCGCGCCGCTCGCAGCGCGACCAGCTTTGAGAGGCTTTCTGGATCCTCGGGCGCCTGGGCCCTGGCAGGCCTACCTGGCCGCCCGGGATCGGCACACGATTCAGTGGCAAGGGGTGCTCGGGGCGTGCCAGCTCATGCCCGGGGCGACGGCCCCCTCGTCTTAGGAGACCTTGATGCGCTTCCTACTCTTGCTCGCGCTGATTGGCGCGGTGTTCTGGGCCCTAAGGCGAAGCCTCGGGGAGCAACGGCAGGCGCGCCTGGCTCAGCTGGGGCTGCCCGGAAGGTGGTGCCGAGATGGGGGCCATGAGCTTGTACTTGAAGGGGGGCTCACGGGCGGTAGTTACCGAGAGCTGCGCCCCGATGGCACCACGACAACCGGCCAATGGCGCTTGATGGGGGAGAGCTTGCTGCTTCGTCCGGCGTCCGATTCTTCCGGGTCCGAGGAAGTCCTTGAGCTTCGGGTATTTGGCTCAGATCGGCTAGGTCTCCACGGAAAAATCCGAAAGAACCATGTGTACGATCGGGTGAGCTAGGCCTCTCGGTTTCGAAGGGCATGGAGCACGAGAAAGCTAAAGGCGAAGCCAGGCAGGATCTCGTAAAGATCGAAGATGCCCCCCTTCAGCTGGCCCCAGAGCACCACCGTGCCCCCGCCGGCGACCATGCCCCAGAAGGCGCCCCGGGCGCTGAAGCCCTTCCCATAGAGGGCGTAGAGCACGGCGGGGCCGAAGCTGGCCCCGAGACCCGCCCAGGCATAGCTCACAAGGCTCAGCACCTTCGAGTTCGGGTCCTGAGCGAGCGCAAGCGCCGTGGCCGCCACCAGCAGCACCGCGCCCCGGCCTACGTTGAGCCGCGCCCGGGCCGAGGCCGTGGGCCTCAGGACTGCGAAGACATCCTCAGCGAGGGCCGTAGAGGCCACCAGGAGCTGGGAGTCGATGGTACTCATCACCGCCGCCAGAATGGCCGCAAGGATCACGCCGGCGAGGGCCGGGGTAAGGAGGCTCTGGGTGAGGGCGATGAAGACCGTTTCCGGATCGGCCAGATCGGGCAGGAGGCGCGGGCCCAGGAGTCCGAGGGCAACGGCGCCAAGGCCGCTGAGAATCATCCAGCCCATGCCGATGCGCGTGGCTTGCCGGGCCTCGGAGGCGCGGCGGAGGGCCATGAAGCGCGCGAGGATGTGGGGCTGGCCTACATAGCCTAAGCCCCAGGCCACGAGGGACAGCCACCCCATCAGGGTTAGGCCAGAGAACAGTTCGAGGTGGCCCGCGGGGAGCGGTGCGTTCGCTGGCGCAAGAATCGCTAGGGCGGGGACCAGCAGAAGCGCTCCCAGCATCAGGAGGCCTTGGAAAAAATCCGTCCAGGCCACGGCGAGAAAGCCCCCAGCCATGGTGTAGGCAACGATCACTCCGGCGCCCAAGAGCAGGGCCGTGAGGTAGGACAGGCCCAACGTGCTTTCAAAGAGCCGAGCGCCGGCCACGAGGCCTGCGGACACGTAAAAGGTAAAGAAAAAAGAATAGGATCAGGATCGTGGCCAGGGCGCGTACGGCTCGCCGACTCCGGGGACTGCCCTCGGCCCGCTGAGCGAAAAACGCTGGCAGAGTGAGCGCGCCGCCCTGTCCGTCCCCCGTGCCCGTGGCGTCCCTCAGCCGCGCCGCTACGAAGCGCCAGTTCAGATAGGCGCCGAGCATCAGCCCGATCATGATCCAGCTTTCCGTGAGGCCGCCCAGGAATACGGCCCCGGGCAGGCCGAGGAGGAGCCAGCCGCTCATATCCGAGGCGCCGGCGGAGAGCGCCGCCACGGCCGGCCCAAGGCTTCGGCCCCCAAGGACATAGTCCGTTTCGTTTCGGGTCTTCCGCCAGGCTGCAAGGGCCAGCACAAAGAGTGCGGCGAGGTAGAGGGTGAAGGCGGCGGTGGTGGCGGTCATGGGGCTTCCTGGCTTAGGCCGGTCTCGAGGGCGGGGCGGGCAGGCCGTGGTTCGGGCGCGTACACTTGCCCCGAACCATTGGAGACTGCCATGTCATCAAGCTTGCCAGAAATCATTCTTCAGCGCGCCAGCGGCCAGGAAGAGGCCCTTAACGCCTATGCGGGGCAGGTGCTGCTCGTGGTCAATACGGCCAGCCAGTGCGGCTTTACGCCGCAGTACGAAGCTCTTGAGCAGCTGCAGCAACATTTTGGCGGGGAGGGCTTTACCGTGCTGGCGTTTCCCTGCAACCAGTTTGGGCGTCAGGAGCCGGGAGATGATGAAACTATCGCCAGCTTCTGTGAGACGCGCTTCCACACCACCTTTCCGCTGTTTGCGAAAACCGAGGTAAATGGCCCTGAGGCCCACCCCCTCTTTACGCACTTAAAGGCGGCGGCACCGGGGGTTCTGGGTACGCAGGCGATCAAGTGGAACTTTACGAAGTTCCTGGTGGACCGCCGGGGCCAGGTGCGGGCGCGCTTCGCCCCGAGCACGGACCCCCTAAGCTTCATTAGCGCGATTAAGGACTGTTTGCAGGAGACCCCATGACCACCTCGTCCTCGCCCTGGGCGGCCGCCCAGCGGCTCTTTGCAGCCCTCGAGCGTCGCTTTGTGCCCGACAACCAGGGCGTCGATTTCTCCCGGGTGCGGGCCGCGCGCTGGGTGCCCGGCCCCCTCGGGGGTCGGCTCGTCGCGGGGGGCGCCATCGATGGCGTAGGCCTTGAGGACCTAGTTGGGCTAGACGCCCAGCGTGCCCGGGTGGTCGCTAACGTGACGCAGTTCGTAGCGGGCCTGCCTGCCAATAACATGCTGCTTTGGGGCGCCCGGGGCACGGGGAAGTCATCCCTTGTGCACGGGGTTCTGAATCATTTTTCGGATCAGGGCCTCCGCCTCTTGGAAGTTGAGCGCGATGCCCTGGGGGATTTGCCGGAGATTTCCGAGCGCCTCGGCGCCTTGCCCTATCGGTTTTTACTTTTCTGCGATGACCTGTCCTTTGAGGGGGCGAGCTTGGCTACAAGGCGCTGAAGTCGGCGCTGGAAGGGACGGTTTTTGCGGGGGCGGGGAACGTGATGCTGGTGGCGACCTCCAACCGGCGTCATCTCATGCCCGAGAGGGCGGCGGAGAACCAGCAATTCACCCACACGGATACGGGCGAAGTTCACCCGGGGGAGACCACGGAGGAAAAGCTTTCCCTAGCCGATCGCTTTGGCCTGTGGGTGTCCTTTCATCCCATGGCTCAGCCCGCTTACCTGGAAGCGGCGGCGCGCTGGGTAGCCCACTACGGTGCGCCCCATGGGGTCACCTTTACCGACGCAGCCCGGGCCGCCGCCCTGACTTGGGCCCTCACCCGAGGGGCGCGCAGCGGCCGGGTGGCCCATCATTTTGCCCGCCACTGGGTAGGGCAGGAGGCCCTCTCTGCGCGCCGAACGCAGGGCTAGCGGACCCTAGGGATTTTTATCCGATGAGATGCTTGACTACGGTGAGGGGATCGCTAGACTACGCGGCCTGTCAACGGGAGCCGAGTCCTAGCGGTGTTGGCATGAAGCGTCCCCTTCGTCTAGAGGCCTAGGACACCGCCCTTTCACGGCGGTAACAGGGGTTCGAATCCCCTAGGGGACGCCACTATTTTTGCGTCTTGCTCGACTCAGGGCGCTGGGCGTTCGGCGCTCAAACGCGGTTTCGCGGGAATAGCTCAGTTGGTAGAGCACAACCTTGCCAAGGTTGGGGTCGCGAGTTCGAGTCTCGTTTCCCGCTCCAAATCCTTAAGCGGCGCCTCCGGGCGCCGTTTTTTGTTTGCGGCGCATTAAAAAGCGCTAGCGCTGAGACCCATTTAACATCACCGCCTCCACCGCATCCCGGGCGCTTTCTGGCGCGCCGGCGCAGAGCCCTTGGCCGAAGCGCTTGGGCGTCGGGGCCGTAGCGTCCGCCCCGGGGGCTGGGGTGGGTAGGCGCAGCTGGTAGCTGTTGAAGGCCAGAAGCTTCGGCCAGCTGGGGTCGAGCGCCGCGCGGCGATTCCACTGGGCGCAGCGAGTTGTTTCGTAGCTTTCCCGCGCGGCTTCGTAGCGGCCTCGGCTGATACGGCTGAGGTATTTACGCCAGCGGTAATTCGGGGCGTTATCGGGAACGAAATGGGCAGGCTTGAAGGGATTCGGAGGCACGGCGCGATCGTGCAGCACGTCCACCAGCTGTCCATCCTCCGTGAGCCCCACAAAGAGATACCAGCCGCCTACGGTGCTGGGGTATGGCGCAAACATATTCCAGTGTTGGTCTAAACGAAGGCTTTGAATCACCGGTTCAAGCTGGCGTCGGAGGGTGAGGCTGGCCTCGCTCAGGGCGCTTGGGGTTTCGGGCGTGCGCAGCGCTGGCACGCTGGTGATGTTCCAGCCCACCACGGCGAGGAAGGCCAGGGCAGCGAGGCCTGGGGGCGCCGCGGGAGAGGGGTATGGGGTCCAGGGGAGCAGGAGCGCGGTCCCCCGCCCGAACAGGCGGCGCTGCTCGCCGATAAAGTGGTAGATCCGGTCCCCGGGGCGGGTGGTGGCGCGGAGCACTGGCGCCAGCCAGCGCAGGCGCTGGCCCGAGGCAAACACCGTGGCCAGGGCCGCCCAGCGCAGGTGCCGGGCGCCGTCCTCCGTGACCACGATCCAGCTCACTTCCCGCTCAAGCAAGGGCCCCAGTTCCGGATCGTCCTGCGCAGGGCCCAGGTGGCGCAGGTTCAAGCCTAGGATGCGCCACAGGAGCAGGCAGGTCTTTTCGCAGAAGCCGCAGTCCCGGTCGAAATAAATCGCCAGCGGTGCGGCGGGGCGCGAGGTGAGGCGCGCGGCGCTGTGCCAGAAGGCTGGGGGCAGGAGAATCAGGAGGGAGGCGATGCTGATGAAGGGAAAGAGCCCGATTTTCAGGTTGAGGATGAATCCGAGCTCGAGGGTGATGAGCCCAAGGGCGGCCAGCGTGCGAGGCCAGGGGTTTTGCGTCGGCCAGAGGGCCAGCATCGGGGCCAGGAGCTCAAGCCACCAAACGTAGCGACTGAGCGGCACCGTTAGACCGTGCCAGTCGGCCCAGAAGGGGGCCAGGTAGGCTGCAAATTGATTATGGGAAAGCGCGTAGTAGATCGCCGTGCCGTCCACCCGCCAGGCGTCGCCGTTTTTCAAGAACGCCGAAAAAAAGTACACCGCTAGCACCTGAAAGATCAGGGCCTTCGAAGCGATGCTGAGGTGTGTTGGGCTGTGGCCTCCGGGGACGTCTTCGCGGCTAGGCCGCTGCACTGCCGCTGCTAGGGAGAGGCGCGCACCCCAGGGCAGGAAGAGGCCCCAGAACAGGAGCAGGAGCAGCAGGTTGTCGCCCCCCTGGAGCACCAGGGGGTTTCGGTTATGGAGCGATGCCAGCAGGAGGAAGCTCACGAGGGTTGAGAGCCAGGGCCGGATGCCGAGGGTCAGGGTGAGGGCCGCAAGGGCGGAAAGGACCCCAAGGCCTAGGGTCCAGCGGGGATCGTCGAAGAGCCAGTAGAGAGAGAGGCGCCAGGGTTCGGCCAGCCGCCGGGAGAGCTCCGCCCCATAGAGGCCTTCAGCCCCAAGGAAGGTCAGCCAGTCGCTGCTGCGCAGTAGGAGGTCCGCGAGGATAAGGAGCCCCACGGCGATACGCAGGAGTCCCAGGGCCCGCAGATCGACGGTAAAGGGGGCCCGGAGGGCTCGCGGTAGGCGCTCCATCTAGGGGGCGCCGGGGGCGTAGCGCTGATCCCAACCCAGGGCGTTGTGCGCCTCAAGTACCTCAAGCACGGCGGGAATGGGAATGGCTTTGAGCTCGCCTCGAGCCGAGCGCACCGTGGTCGCCATGAAGATGGCGTTGTAGACCGCTTCCTCCGTGGCCTCAGCGGCGGCGGCGAAGAGGGGGGAGAGGGCCGCATTGACCAGCACGCCGCCCCCTTCAGCGTCCTGGCTTTCCCTGGGCTTTCGCAGCTCCGGTGCCGTAGAAAAGGCAATGATGTAGTCGCCGGAGCCGTTGTGGGCGTAGGAGCCGGTGCGGCCGAGGCCCATCATCACCCGCTTGGCCACGCGCTCCAGGCCAAGGGCAGAAAGGGGGGCGTCCGTGGCCAGTACGATCATGATGGAGCCGTCTTCCCGGTCATCCGCGGGGGGCGCCTTCGCCAGGGCCTTTCGGTAGGGAAACTGTTCTAGCGCCCGGCCCACGGGGGCGCCGTTCATGGTCAAAAAGCCGCCATAATTCGTTTGCACGAGCACGCCGAGGGTCCAGCCGCCGAGGCTTTCCGGCAGCACCCGGGAGCTCGTACCGATGCCTCCCTTCCAGCCAAAGGCCTGTGTCCCCGTGCCCGCACCTACGCTGCCTTCGGCGATGGGACCCTCCTCTGCGGCCTCCAGGGCTTCCCGCACGTGGGCGGGCCGCACCGGGTCGGACCACATGTCGTTTACCCGGCCATCGTTCGTTTCCCCCACGATAGGGTTGATGGTGTGCTCTCCCATGCCTGGCTGGTCGTACAACCAATCCACGAGGCCCCGGGCAGCGCTCCAGACGCAAAGGGTGCAGGTGAGCACGATGGGCGTCTCAAGCTCCCCGAACTCCCGCACCTGCGTTTCTCCGATGAGCTTGCCGTAGCCGTTGCCCACGTGGATCCAGGCAGGCATGGGGTGGGTGTAGAGGTTGCCGGGGCCCGGGATGATAGCGGTCACGCCGGTGCGGATACGGTCCCCTTCAACGAGGGTTTTATGCCCCACCTTTATCCCGGCCACGTCCGTGAGGGCGTTCAAGGGCCCCGGGGCGAAGACCCCAGGTACCACGCCGAAGTCCCGGGCGCGGCCCCGGGGGTCCTCCGCCCTGGCGCTAAGGGCCAGGGCGAGAAGCGGCAGGACTATGAAAATTCGGCTGGGGCGCATGGCGAGGCTCCTAATCTTCCCGCTGCTGGAAGGCGTCGAGCTCCTCATCGCTGAGGAAGTGCAAAAGTTCCCCGCCAAAGAACCACAGCAGGTGCCGATCGACCCCCTCCCAGAGGGAGGGGAAGCGGCGGTGAAGGCGGAGCAGGACCTCCTGCCCAAGGAATTCGTAATCCGGCTCCTGGGCGCTGACGGCCTCCAAGAGGCGGTCGAAGCTGGCTTGGAGAGGGTCGAGCTCGTCGCTCTCGCTCTGCGCCTTGGCCGCACCAAGGAGGGCGCTAAGTTGTCGCAGGCGCTGAAGATTTGGGCCTAGCGCGCGCGGGGCCTCCTGGCTTTCTTCCGTTCGCATTTCACCCCCCTCTGCTAGAGTACGGCGCCGCCGCTTTATTCCCTTTAACAGGACGCGTTATGACCACTGCCGCATTGTCCATTGCTGGCCTGAAGAAAGTCTATGCCGACGGATTTACCGCCCTAAAGGGCATCGATCTTGAGGTTAAGGAGGGGGATTTCTTCGCGCTGCTCGGACCCAACGGCGCAGGTAAGTCCACCACCATTGGCATCATTTGCTCTCTGGTGCGAAAGACTGAGGGAAGCGTGAAGATTTTTGGCATCGACGTGGACAAGGACTTCGCCGCGGCGAAGCGCCTCATCGGCGTTGTGCCTCAGGAATTCAATTTCTCCATCTTCGAGAAGGTGGGGGATATTATCGAAGTGCAGGCGGGTTTCTATGGCCTCTCCCTCCGGGAAGGGGCGGTGAATACGGAGAAATACCTCAAGCGCCTTGGGCTCTGGGACAAGCGCAACGCCCAGGCCCGGTACCTGTCCGGGGGTATGAAGCGGCGCCTGATGATTGCCCGAGCCTTAGTCCACGAACCCCAGCTTCTTATCCTGGATGAGCCTACGGCGGGGGTGGATATCGAAATTCGTCGGTCCATGTGGGCCTTTTTGGAGGAGATGAACCGGGCCGGGACCACCATCATCCTCACTACCCACTACCTAGAAGAAGCCGAGTCCCTATGCCGCAATATTGCGATCATTGATCACGGGGAAATCGTGGAGAATACCTCCATGCGTGCGCTCCTGGGGCAGCTCACCACGGAAACCTTCGTGGTGGATCTGGCCGAGCCCGTGGGGGCCGCGCCGGAGGTGCCGGGCTTTGCGTTCCGCAAGGTGGATGCCCAGCGCCTCGAGCTCGATTTGACCCGGGGCCAACACTTGAATGCGGCGTTTGCCGCGCTAGACGGCGCTGGACTCAAGGTTTTGAGCCTGCGCAACAAGAGCAATCGGTTAGAGCAGCTCTTCGTAAGCCTTACGGCGAGCGAAGGCAGCGCGGAGACCCTCGTTCATGGCTGAGTCCACCACCCATGTTTCCCCGGCGGAAGCCAAATCCACCCTAAGCGCCGCCTGGGTCGCCTTTCGCACCATCGTGCTTAAGGAAATCCGTCGCTTTCTGCGCATTTGGCCCCAAACCCTGGTACCGCCGGCGATCAGCATGGTGCTGTACTTTTTGATCTTCGGAACCTTTATCGGCAGTCGGGTCGGGCAGATGGGGGGGCTCGACTACATGGCCTTCATCGTTCCCGGGCTCATCATGATGAGCGTGATCACCAACGCTTATTCGAACGTGGCCTCCTCCTTTTATTCCACGAAGTTCCAGCGGAGTATCGAGACCATGCTCGTGGCGCCCATTCCCAATGGGGTGATCTTGGCGGGCTTTGTGGCTGGGGGGGTGGCCCGGGGCCTTTGCGTGGGCGCTATTGTCACCGTTATGGCGGGCTTCTTCGTAGATTTTACGATCCACAGCTTTGCCCTAACCGTGGGCATGATTCTCATGACCGCCATACTGTTTTCCCTGGGCGGCTTCATCAATGCGGTGTTCGCCGATAAGTTCGACGATATCTCGATCATCCCCGCCTTCGTGCTCACGCCCCTGACCTATCTTGGGGGCGTGTTCTATAGCTTGGATCTCTTACCGGACTTCTGGCGCACGGTTTCCTACTTCAACCCCATCGTGTACATGGTCTCGAGCTTCCGCTATGGCATCTTTGGGGTGAGCGGCGACGTGCCGGTCTACCTTTCCGTGGCGGCCATCGGGGGCTTCGTGGTGCTGTTCTGGACCATCTCCCTCGTGCTCCTCAATCGCGGAACGGGCATCCGGGCTTAGCATGGCGGGGCCTGTTGCCGGGGACGTCACGAAAAGCCCCCTTGGGCGCGAACAGGACTACGTCGGGGGCTACGATCCCACCTTGCTCTATCCCATCGCTCGGGCTGACAGCCGCAGCATGCTTCCGGCCCAACCCGCTCGGGGCTTCCACGGAGTGGATTGGTGGACGGCCTTCGAACTCTCCTGGGTCGATAGGGAGGGGCGGCCTCAGGTGGCCGTGGGGCGCTTCGCTGTGCCCTCAAGTAGCCCCTGCATCGTCGAATCGAAATCCCTGAAGCTCTACCTCGGCGGTTTGTATAAGGTGAGCTACGACAGCTGGGCGGCGTTGGAAACGGTGCTGGCGGCAGATCTCTCTGCGGCGGCCGGCGCGCCCGTTGAGGTGACGCTGGAGTCCCTGCCTGCCTTCGAGGCCCGGGGCTTTGATCGCTTCCTCGGGAGCTGCGTCGATGCAGCCCCGCTACGCCCTGAGGCCGGGTTGCTGGCCGGGGAGGGGACGGAGCCCGAGCGTCAGTGTTTCCACAGCCATCTACTCCGGAGCCTGTGCCCCGTGACAGGCCAGCCCGATTGGGGTTCGGTGGAACTGCAGTTTGAGGGTCCCAAGCTCGATCCCGCCGGAGTGCTCGCCCTGGTGCTTGCGCAGCGAGAGCAAAACGGCTTTCACGAGGCGACGGTAGAGCGGCTCTATGGGGCTCTCGAGGCCCTCCCGGGGGGCACCTACGTGGCGGTGCGCGCCGCCTACTGCCGCCGCGGGGGCATCGATATCACCCCTTGCCGGGCCTCGGAACCAACGTCCTTCAGTCCCCTGCGCCTTGCGCGTCAGTAATCGGCTCGCGGGCCCGCAGGGCCGCGACGATTTCTCCGTGCCGCTCCCGAGTCATGGGATAGGTCATGAGGGGAAGGGCAGCCAGCAATAATCCGGCCGCGGTCCCCACTGCATAGGTGAGGAGCAGCCCGTCCAGCGCGGCGGCGTCGTTCTGCGTACCCGGAACGAAGCCAAAGGCCCAGTCGAGGATGGTGAAGCTGAGGCCAACGCCTAAAGCCGCCCCAAGCTTATTCGTCGTAGTGAGCAGGGCGAAGTAGAG
Source organism: Candidatus Salivita marina (assembly GCA_038144425.1). Lineage (GTDB taxonomy): Bacteria > Pseudomonadota > Gammaproteobacteria > Pseudomonadales > Azotimanducaceae > Salivita > Salivita marina. The sequence goes on from JAYQNS010000002.1 coordinate 1,055,717, forward strand.
CCCGGCCCGCTTTTGTCCGCTTTTAAGCTCATCCTCGTCCGTGAGGTCCGCCATCATGGAGCGCAAGAGCGTAGGCGCGGCGCCAAAGGCCAGCCCGAAGGCGATGGTGAAGCCCCAGAGCCCGAGCACGCTTCCCGGTGTGGCCGTGGCCATCAGGATCAGGTTCACCGCCGCAGCGTAGACCAGCGCGCCCTTCAGGGTGCGGTCTTTCCCGTAACGATAGGCCAGCCGTAGCCAAAGGGGCATGCAGATAAAGCCTGCGAGGAAGTAGAAGAGCAGGGCCAGGCTCGCGTGGCTCGGCAGGCGGAAGTAGGCGATCGCGACGAAGATATAGAGTGCCCCGGAGACCGCTGTGCCCAGACCCGCCAGGAGATCGGCGGTCAGGAGCCGCCACAGCAGGGGGTTTCCCACCAAAAGCTTCAGCGCGGCCTTCAGGGGTAGGGATGATTGGCTTTTCTCCCGGGAGTCGGGGACGTAGCGCAGCAAGGGCACCACGAGCACGGGAAAGAGCACGAGGCAGAAGAGCCCCATGCTGGCGACCTTACCTTCCTGACTTTCCTCCCCAGCCAGTTCTAGCGCTGCGGGAAGCGCCAGCACGAGAGTCATGCCCGCAATGGTGAAAATCTCGCGCCAGCCGTACAGCTCGGAGCGGGCGTCATAGCCCGTCGCCAACTCCGCCCCCCAGGAAAGGTGCGCAATGGTAAGCATGGTGTAGGCGGCGTAGAGCATGAGCAGCCAGAAGGTGAGGTAGAGCGCGCCCGGGGCTGCTTCGACATCGGGAAGAAAGACCTTCCACACCGCAAGGCATAGCAGGGGGATGGACAGGGCTGCCCAGTGCTTTCGCCTTCCCCAGCGGCTATGGAAGCGGTCGATGGCGACGCCCATGAGAGGGTCCGTGACCACATCGAAGAGTCGGGCCGCGGTGAAGATCATGCCCACCGTAGCCAGCGACAGCCCCACGACCTCAGCGTAGAAGCGTGGAAGGTAGACGGCAATGGGCATGCCCATGGCCGCCATGGGCATGGCGATGGCGGCGTAGCTTGCCAGCAGGCGCCGGCGCGAGGGACCGGCGGATGATGGTGTGGTCATGATTTCTCCCCTTTCGAGGAGCCTAGCGAACTTTCCAGCAGCCGTCTTTCCTAATCGCCGCGCCGGGGCCACAGCAGGGCTCGAAGCCAGCCTAGCACCGAGTTTTCCCCTAAAAAGGCGTTGTCGAGCTCCCGGAGCCAAACCTCCAGGCCCTCAGGGTCAGCGAGGAGCTCCGCTCGCGTGCGCCGGGGGTGCTCGGGATCGAGGGTTTTCACCACAGCGGCCGGATTGCCTGCGACTACGGAGAAGGGGGACACGTCCTTGGTGACCACAGCGCCCGCCGCGACGATAGCGTGGGCGCCGATGCGCACGCCTTTGCAGACTGTGGCGCCGTCGCCGATCCACACGTTGTCCTCGAGAAAGATGGGGGCGCTCGCACCCACCACCTCCGTGCGGTCATAGAGATCGTGCCAGTCTGCGTCCGTAAGGTAGGCCCCTGCAGCCACCATGCAGCTTGCGCCTAGGGTGACCTCTGCGGCGGAGTCGATGCGGACCCCTGGGCAAAGGAGGGAGTAGTCTCCGATCGTGATGCGTCCCTGACCCTTGGGGTGTACCCAACTGGAAAGGGTGATGTGGCGATCGGCGGCAGCGACCCAATGAACTTGGGCGCCCACGGTGATCCCAGGGCCATGGAGGCGCACAAACCAGGGTTTCATGAAGTGGAAGCCTGGGCCCAGGGCGTCGAGCTGGGGGGCTAGGCGCCAACGTACGTAGGCGCGTTCGAGCGCCGCGTAGGCGCGCTTTAGACTGGCAGGGCGGTGATCCCGGCGCATGGCCGCTCCCCGGGGGCGATTAGGCGGGACCCACCCTACCGGGCGTCGACCCCGGGAGAAAGGGTAAGGCCTAGCCCGTGAGGGTGGAGAGCAAGCCGTTGCGATCGAGAAAACGCATCACCATGGCAACGCCCCAGCCGCCCCACATGAGCCAGCTCGTAGCGCTGTCCCATTTCTTCAGCCCGGGGGAGGCCTCTTCGGCGCCCGCGAGGGCGCCCCGAGGTTGGCTTAAGGTGACCGCTAGCCCTGCGAAGAAGGCAGCGGTGCCGATGGCGAAGGGTATGAGAATGAACGGGCTCATGACGCCTCCCTAGAGATCGATCAGCCGCTTGTTGGGATAGAAGGCCAGCATCAGTTGCTCCTTGATGGAGAGGGGGACCGCTTTGCCGGCGCCAATTTGGCCCACGTCTTCATCGCCGCAGTAGGTGCCGAACACCCGGTCCCAGAGGATGATCTGACACCCGTAGTTGGTGTCGCTGTGCTTGCGGTCTAAGGCGTGGTGCACGTGGTGCTGGGGTGCCGTGGCGAAAATCCAGTCGTATACCGGTAGCGATTTCAGCGGCAAGTTCGAGTGGTTCAGCTTGCCATTCCATACCCCGAAGGCTGCGGAGACGGCGAGCACTGCATCACTTGCGCCAACGAGGGCCAGGATCACGGGCGTACTAAGCGCTAGGGCCAAATACTCTAAGGGATGGGTGCGGGCGCCGCGCATGCAGCTCATTTTCGTGATGTGGTGGTGCGTGGCGTGCATGCGCCAGAAGAAGAGCGACTCATGCTGCACCCGGTGTAGCCAATAGTAGATAAAGCTCGAGCAAATCCGGAGCAGCACCGCAGCGGCCACGAGACCGATTACGCTTTCCGGCGCAATGGTGATGTCCAAAAGTGCGCGGTCGCGGATGGCCCGGAACCCTTCAGAAATCGGCGTGCGGTAGAAGTCGCCGATGAGCGGGCCCCAGAGGAAGGCGCCGAAGGCGAGCCAGAAGCCGTCCTCTGCCAGTTCCCTGGGCTCGAGCTGCCAATCCTTCCGCTTCCCCCAGATCCTCTCCGCGAAGATGAGGAGGGGAACGGGGATCATGACCATAACCAGGGCGTAGAGTTTGTGATTCATCCACTCGCCGGTGACCATGGTAGCGACTAAAAAAGCGGAGCCGAGGACGAGGACGGGCTGAAGCACCATCCAAAAAAGGTCTTGAGCGCTTTTGACCCGGGGGTTGGCAGTGCCGCTGAGTTCTCCGTTGCTGAGCGCATGATCGCTCATGGACTGACCTCCTGTGCTTGCCCGTGCGCAAGGGAATTGCCTCAGGAGAAGAAGCAAGTATCAGACCAGCTCGCCGTTAATTTTAAAGGCGCCCTTGAGGCAGGGGGTTTTTGCTCAGAATCCTGGTTTTCCAGGCTTTTCAATCCCCGTTTGCCCTAGACCGGAGGGTAAAGGCGGCATAGAAAGGTTCCACCGTGGGACAGGGGCGCCACTCAATGAAGCATTGCGATCAACGCTTTGCCCCAGAAATGGGCGTGAGCTTAGCGGTTTGCGTCCCTGCCCGGTGCTTGAACACGGGCTTTTCGGTTGCGGAAGCCATGGCATGGTCATTGCTGCCTCTGCTGGTGAGGGAGGGGATCAACCTCACGCTGAAAGGACGGGATAGGCATGAAGCGATATTTTGGTCTGTTGGTCTCCGAATGGGTGACGGCCGTTATGATTGTTGGGGTCTCCGCAGCGGTGCTCTATGGGTTCCAGGTCGGTAGGGAGCGGGATGCCAGCGTCGCTCAGGCTGAGGCGGCGCTGGGGGAGCTTTTAATCCTTGCGGAAGCGGCGCAGGCCGCGGACGAATTGCTTCAGTGCGACGAGACGATACTGCCGGCGGCTATGCTTCAAACGACTTTCCTCCCCCTGACCGTGGGGGCCGTCCCCCTTGATCCCGCGGATCCGGGGAAGGGCTATGCCCCGGCCCTAGTGGTTGAGGTTGAAAAATCCATCGCCCAAGGAGACCGCTGGGATACGGCGAAGCGTTGGCTCAAAGCGTTAAAAAAAGCCCGGGGTGAGGAGGACGGCGCGGCGGCGGAAGGCGATCCAACAGATCCGGGAGAGGCGGTCGTGGAGAGCGCCAGCACGGGGCTAGGGGATCCGACGGGGTCCCTGCGCGTGTCCTGGAATTGGAAAACGCTGCTGCGCTACGAAGTACTGGCCTTGGAGGCACCGGTTTGCGAGGCGCCCTGGTCCTCGACGCTTCCGAAGATCCCCAGCTAGGAGGAACTGCTGGCGAACAGCGGCCTTCCTGTTAGGCTCTGGGGTGGGGCTTGGCACAGGGCAAGCCAAGAGCGGGGTAGGGAGGTGCCATGGGTCCGCTTCAGGGACTTAAGGTTGTCGATTTAACGAGCATGGTTTCCGGACCTGTGGCGGCAATGATGCTTGCCGATCAGGGCGCCGCGGTGGTCAAGGTTGAGCCGCCCCAGGGCGAACAAATGCGCTTTCTCGGTCCGCCAACGAACGAGCTTCCTGCTGCGTTTTTTTCCTGCAATCGTGGAAAGACGTCCCTTGCCTTGGATCTCAAGGCCGAAGCCGGGCGCGAAGTTTTGTGGAAGTTGATCGATGAAGCCGATGTGTTGTTGCAAAATTTCCGCCCCGGCGCCATGGACCGCATGGGCTTCGGCGAATCGGCGGTTCGGAAAAGAAATGGCCGGTTAATTTACGTCTCCATCAGCGGGTTTGGGGAAAGCGGCCCCTATGCAACGCAGCGGGTCTACGACCCCGTTATTCAGGCCCTGTCCGGGGCAACGGACATCCAGGCTCACCGGACGACGCGAGACCCGGAAATGTTTCGCATCATTATCGCGGACAAGGTGACCTCCCTGACCGCCGCCCAGGCCATTTCCAGCGCCCTTTATCACCGTGCGCAATCCGGCGAGGGGCAACACATCAAGCTTTCCATGTTGGATGCGATGCTAGCCTTCTTCTGGCCCGAAGGCATGGGTGGCCTAACCTTTGCGGACAATGAGTTCGATCCTGGGGCCCGATCCGGTTCGATGGATTTAATCTATCCGACGCTCGATGGCTTCATTACCGCTGGAGTGATTTCTGATAAGGAATGGGTGGGTATGTGCCGAGCCCTCAACCGAGAGGATTTGATTGACGATGAACGCTTCGCCACGGCCCGGGCCCGAGGTCAGAATGCTGAGGCTCGAAAGGCGCTTACGTTGGCGGAAATCGCTAAATGGCCCTCGGAGGAGATTCTTCGACGGCTGAATGAAAATGACGTGCCAAACGCGCCGCTCCTGCGGCGCACGGAACTCCTCGAGAACGAGCAGATTGTCGCGAGTAAGGCGATCGAACGGACTCTCTACGACGGCTTTGGTGAGGTGCGGCAGGCGCGCCCCGCCGCGCAGTTCAGCCAAACCCCCAGTGCGATTGCGGGGCCGGCGCCCAAGCTGGGCGAGCACTCAGGCACTATCCTTCGGGGGCTGGGCTATAACGAGGAACAGATCCAGGCGTTATTTGATGCGGGGGTGATCGTTGGATCAAAACCCTGAGCGGTCTGCTCTGGCTTTGCGTCCCATTGAGTTTTGGGGCGCCTATACCTCCCGCACGCTTCGTCCCCTATGGGTTGCGGAGGAGCTAGGGTTAGCCTACCAATTGCACCCCATCGCACCGCGCTCGGGAGAGACGCAGACCGACGCCTTCACGCGCCTGAATCCCAAGCAGAAGATCCCCTGCATGGTCGATGGCAATGTGCCGGGGACGCTCGTTCTGACGGAAAGCCTCCCGATCGGACGCTATCTGATCGCGGCCTACGGCACGAAGGCTCTTTCAGCACCGATCTTGCCGCTGCAAGCCGCGCGGGAGGATGAATGGTGTTGTTACGCACTCGCGGAGCTCGATGAGACCAGCCTTTACGTGATTCGCCGGCACCGCGATTTGGCCCACATCTATGGGGAAGGGCCCGAGGTGGTGAAGGCCTGCTTTGAGTATTTAGATCGCCACCTGAAGGTGGTAAACGCGGCGCTTGAAATGGGCGGGTTTATTCTCGGTGATCGCTTCTCGCTGGCGGACATTATGCTCACCTCCTGCTTGGCCTGGGCGAAGGATTATGGCGCCACCTTGCGCCCTGCATCGGAAGCCTATCTACAGCGCATGGCGGGCCGCTCGGCCTACCAACGGGCACTGGCCGCGAACACGCCGGCGCAGGCCTAGCGCCTGCTTAAAGCCGGGATTGCGATTTTCGTAAGCCAAGCCTTCCCGAGGGCCCGTTCATCACGACATCCTTTCGCAATCCCTAGGCGGCTGTTCCCCATAGCTGCGCGCTTCCTATAGTCATGCCCTCAATCAAGCAGAGAGGTATGACGAGATGAACCTTGAGAAACAAGCCGATTTCGTGGCGACGGTGACGGGCACGGACGTGAAGAAAGACCAAACGACCATTCATTGCATCACCAACATGGAGAGCTACGGCCGCGTTCGCTTTTCCGTCACCCTAGAGATTGCCGGAGATCGATCCGGTGGCGCGCTTTACGGGTCTGGGCGGGGGGCTATGACGGACGGTACGTTCTTCGCCGGTGAGGCTTATGGCGTCTGGTCCCGGGAGGGAACCAAGGTAACGCTTCGCTATGTGGACCGCGTGACCGACGGCACGGAAAACATCTACGAGGGCGTTTTCGACGCCACGGGAGACGAGATCCACTTTGAGCAATACCGCTTCGCTTAACCCTACTCCCCAGAGCGATGCGGCTTGCCCCGCCCCCTAGGGGGCGGGGGCTTTTTCTGCCAACGCTCTTTGTCATGAGTGCGCAGAATCAGGTAATGAACTCCTCTATGACGTCCATGAGCACCTTCAAGGGGCCAAAATGGGCGATCGATGAAGGAATTGATCCGGTCAGGCTCAGAGAGGTTCGTGAGGCTTAGGGTCGAGCTATTTTTTAGGGAAAAGGCGAACCACTAGCCTGTCGAGCCAGCCAAGCTTGTCCGCGTAGATGATCTCTCCATTGACTCGGATGGACAGCTTCGGCGTAAGCAACCCGGCGTAGAACACCTCGATTGAGTCAATACCATCTGCAACCTTGTATTGCGCAAGGGCTGGCTTGTGTGGGTTGACGAAGCTCTTGGTGCTTTTTTCAAGGTGAACGTCATCGAGATAGAGATCGGCAGCAGTGTTCAACTCTGAATCTTAGGAGTTGGTAACCTTGACCACTCGGCCACGGAATTCAATGGTCCATTCTTTGTAGAAAACCTTTGCCATAGCCCCACACTCCCTCTGAGAGCGCCTCCAATAGCGCTTTACTCATACAAGATCGAAATATCCAAGCACCTCCATAAATATGTAGATCCCTGTTCCCGCGTAAGATCCATGGCGCAGGCTCAATGTGAAAGTCTTCTTCATCTCGCCCGGACGTAGGGCATTTCCAACCAGCTCAATGGCAGTAAAAGCAAAAACGTGGGCTAGCCACACAATTACTTCAACGGACACTGTGAACCAAAGAGAGCTTTCCATAACGTCGCCCCCTTAGGCCGTTTCTTCATACGGCGGTTGAAATCCGGTTGGTCACTCAGCCGGGCATATAATAAAAGGGCATGGACTTAATTGCTGTTTTAGATACATAAACCACTGAGGCGCAAAAAAAGTTGAGACGCGAATCAAGGCATCCTATCTAAGCTGTGGGCGAAGGGCGGGCTTTTTGGGGATAAGCGACGCTTAGGGCCGCGTCATCACAAGATAGTTGGCGGAGAGAGCGGGATTCGAACCCGCGATAGGCTATTAACCTATACACGCTTTCCAGGCGTGCTCCTTAAACCACTCGGACACCTCTCCGAAGGCGCGCGAGGTTAGCGCAGCCCTCGCTCGGAGGCAAACGCCCTTGTCACAAGAAAAGCGTGGCCAGCGCCCTACGGCTGCTATAAACTCCGCGCCTTGCTTGGCCAGGGCTTCCCCCGATTTACAGCTAAGCTTATGAATTTTCAGGCGATGCAGCGGATGCATGCGCCTGCGCAGCCCGGTCATTCACGGGGTCACGGTCTTCAGATAGGGCAGAGACAGATCACGATGCTGACGGAAAAACAGATTCGACGCGCACCAAAAAAAGACTACATGAACGAGGCTCAGCTAGAGTTCTTCAAGAACCATCTCTCGGAGCTCAAGCGCGAGACGATCTCCCATATCGACGAAGCGCGGCAGCGCCTAGCAGACGCCAACCGAGAGACCGACGAGCTTGATCGTGCCCTGACGGAGGAAGAGAACCGCCTTCGCCTGCGCATTGCCGATCGCGAGTCCAAGCTCCTGCCAAAGATTGACGAAGCGCTCAAGCGCATCGAGGAGGGAGAATACGGTTGGTGCGAGGAGACGGGGGAGCCCATCGGTATCGAACGCCTCCTTCTTCGCCCCACGGCGACCCTCTGCGCTGAAGCCAAGGCTCGGCAGGAGCGCCTGGAGCGCAATTACCGGGACAGCTAAGCCTCCCGGCTGCGGGCCAAGGGGAAGCGGTGTATCCTCTTGCTCTAGTTTTATGGCAGTCCGCCCGGTTCCTCCGCATTGTGACGCTGTGAACCCCGCCAGGCCCGGAAGGGAGCAACGGTAGCAGTATTCGCGAGTGCCGGAGTGTGGCTGGGTTGGGCTGCCGCCTCCTTCCTGAGTACAGTAGCCCCTCCTGCGCAGCCGCGCCGCCATCTGGGAGAGGGGTTTTGGCCATCATCAATCGCTTTACGCAGAAGCTGGGGATCACGATCCCCGTGGTGCAGGCGCCCATGGGCTGGATTGCTCGCTCGGCCCTGGCTTCCGCCGTTTCCAATGCCGGTGGTCTGGGCGTGATCGAGACCTCCTCCGGGGAGCTTGATGCCATCCGGGAAGAGATCAGGAAGATGGGCGAGCTGACGGATAAGCCCTTTGGGGTCAACATCGCCCAGGCTTTTGTCCGCGATCCGAATATCGTCCAGTTTGTGGTTGATCAGGGTGTTCGCTTCGTCACCACCTCCGCGGGCAGCCCCACGCGCTATACCGCGGAGCTAAAGGCGGCGGGGCTAACGGTCTTCCACGTGGTTCCGACCCTGGACGCGGCCCTGAAGGCCATCGACGCCGGCGTCGATGGCTTGGTGGTGGAGGGCGCGGAGGGCGGGGGGTTTAAGAATCCGAAGGACGTCTCCACCCTGGTGCTTCTCCCCCTGGTGCGGTCCCGCACTGATTTGCCCATCGTCGCCGCTGGCGGCTTCACCGACGGTGCCACCATGGCCGCGGCCCTGGCCCTGGGCGCCGAGGCGGTGCAAATGGGAACGCGCATGGTGTCTGCGGCGGAATCGCCGGTGCACCAGAACTGGAAGGACGCCATCGTGTCTGCGAAGGAAACGGACACGGTTTACCTCAATCGGTTCCATTCTCCGGCGCTTCGGGCCCTGCGGACGGCGCGCACCACGGCGCTTGAGAAGGAAGTAGAAAAGAATATTTGGGGGGAGTTTGGGGACGCCAAGGCCCTCTACTTTGGTGGCGATATGGAAGCGGCCATTGCCTTAACGGGCCAGGTCGCGGGGCGCATCGATGCGGTGAAGCCCGTGGCGGAGATTCTCCAGGCGGTGCATAACGAGTGTTTGGAGACCCTTGGGAAGCTGGCTAAGCAGTATCTGCCGCAATGAGTGCGCCCATTCAGACGCGTTTCATCGACGTCGGCGAGCTCCGCTTCGAGGTGCTCGAGGCGCGCCCCGAGGGAGCGCCCAAGGGCCTCGCCCTATGCCTTCATGGTTTCCCCGAGCATGCCCATGCCTGGCGTCACCAGCTGCCGGCGCTGGCCGCCGAGGGTTATCTGGCCTGGGCGCCGAATCTGCGGGGTTACGGGGCCACGAGTACGCCCCCGAAGGTGAGCGACTACGCCATCGAAAAGCTGCTTTCCGACGTAGATGGGTTGATCGATGCCGCGGGTGCAGGCCCCGTGGTGCTGATCGGACATGATTGGGGGGCCGTCATTTCCTGGTATTACGCGATGCACGGGGGGCGCACCCTCGATCGCTTGATCATCATGAACGTGCCCCATCCCGTGCCCATGACCCGGGAGCTCAAGGCCAATCCGGAGCAGCGCAAGAAGTCCTGGTACGCCGCCTTCTTCCAGCTTCCGGCGCTTCCCGAGTGGTTCCTTACTCGGCAACGGGGGGCGGCGGTGGCCCGCATGTTCGGAGAGGGGACGGTGCGCCCCGGCGCGGTGCCTCCGGAATCGGTGCAGGTGTTCGTGGATAATGTGCTTCGCCCCGGCGGTGCTCGGGCCATGATTCATTATTACCGGGCTTTAGTCCGGGGGGGATCGCAGCGCATGGCCCAGCGCGGCATGCCCCTGATCACCGTCCCTACGCTCATGCTGTGGGGGGAACAGGATGTGGCTCTAGCGAAGAGCACCACCTACGGGACCGAGGACCAGGTGGCCCAGCTCACTCTGCGCTACCTGCCGGAGGCCTCTCACTGGATTCAGCAGGACGATCCGGAGGCGGTGAACGCCATGATGTCAGCCTTTCTTCAGGCCGCGCCCGTGCCCCATGCGAGCGGGGCCGAGGGCGATCGAGATCCGGCCTAGGGTCCGACGCCGTGGGCCCGGAAGCGGTCCGCGAGGGCGCCGGAGCCCTGCTGCTGGGCAAGCCAGAGGTTGAAAAGGGTGGTCAGGGGGCTAGCAGGCGGCGCCGCCACCCACGCCCCCTTTTCCGCATAGGTGAGGCGCTCCGTGCCCAGGGCCGGGCAGAGGCGCGAATCCCGGCCGGCCCACAGCTGTACCTCGATCAGATCCGTCACCATGACATCGGCGCGCCCTTCGGCGATTTCCTTGAAGATGGTGCGATTGTCCCCGTGAATTCGAAGGTTGGCGTTTCGGTAGCGGCTTCGAGCGAAGGCTTCGTTGGTCCCTCCCGGATTGACCACGGCCCGCACTCCCGGCTGATCGATCGCCTCCCAGCGGTTGAAGCGGGCCCGATCCTCGCAGCGAATGATCGGCGCCTTGCCGCCTCGGTGGTAGGGCTCGGAAAAGCTGCTTCCGGGAACGGCTGCCCGAGCTAGGGTCCGGCTAATACCACTGAGCGCGAGATCAAAGGCGCCGCGCTGAAGATCGGCGGTCAGCGTGGGCCAGCTGGTCTCTACCAGCTCAAGCTTGAGCCCCAGGCTTTCGGCGAAGGCTTGGGCCAGATCGATATCGATGCCCGCGAGCGCGCCCTCGACGGTGCGGTAGCTGAAGGGTGCGTAGTCCCCCGTGGTACCTACACGGAGCGTGCCCTGGGCCTTGAGGGCGGCGAGGCCTTCCGGTGCTAAGGCTCCAAAGCGCAAGGCCAGGGCAGCGTCCGCGAGGGCGCTGATTTCCCGGTCCTGCGCCCCCTGGGCCTGCAGCGCTGCCCCGAGGGCCTCGCGAAAGGCCTCCCGCTGCCGATGCAGCAGGGGTAGGGCTTGGCGGAGGGTCGTCAGCTGCGCCGCGGTGGTGGCGGCGATGGCGCGGCGCAGGTCTCGCAGAGCCGCTCGAGCAGCCTCCGGGGAGGCCGGCGGGGATAGGGGCGGCGTCCAGCGCGTTTGAATCCCCTTTGCGAGGGCCATCTGTGCGGCCACAAAGCGTTGGTAGGGCGCCACGGCCAAGCCCTGGGCGGCGCCGTCTTGAGCCGCTACGGAGAGCACCCGGGCTTCTTGCTCCCGATCGAAGATGGGCTGGCCAAGCACTGCCTTAGCCTCCGCCACCGGGCCCATGAGGGCGGCGCGATGCGCTGTCGCCTCGACAAAGTGCAGCGTAGCCGGGGCAAGGGCCTCGGCGAGGGTGTGGCTCGGGGCCAGAAATATCAGAACCAGGGCGAGGCTAGCGCGTATTGAGATCATATTTTCTGAGGAGCCCCCGGAGCTGGTGGTAGGTCATGGAAAGAAGTTCGGCGCAGCGCTTTTGATTGAACTGGGAGGCTTCGAGACCGCCCTCGAGCAGGGCGATTTCGTAGCTGCGCACGGCTTCCGTGAAGTCCATGGGGTAGGTCGGCGCAGCGATGCCTCGGGCGGCCTTGGCGTCCGTGGTCTTGGAACGGGCGCTCGGGCGCCAGGGGGAGGCGAAGGGGTCGAGCACGATGACGTCCACCGGTCCGTCCTCATCCCCATGGCGATAGACGCTGCGCTCAACCACGTTCTTCAGTTCGCGAATATTCCCGGGCCAGGGGTGACGGAGCAGGGCGCCCTGGGCGGCGGCGCTAAAGCCGGGGAATACCTCCCAGCCCAGCTCTGCGCTCATGCGGGTGGCGAAGGCCTCCGCGAGCAGGGGAATGTCTTCTTCCCGGGCCCGGAGGGGGGGCAGGGTGATGACGTCGAAGGCGAGGCGGTCGAGGAGATCCTCCCGAAAGCGACCCTGGGCCGCTAGCGTGGGGAGATCTTCGTTGGTGGCAGCGACGAGGCGGATATCCGTCTTCAGGGTGCGGCTGCCTCCGAGGCGCTCAAATTCTCCGTATTCAATGACTCGCAGGATCTTCTCCTGAACCAGGGGCGAGGTGGTCGCGAGCTCATCTAAGAAGAGCGTGCCCTCGTGGGCTCGCTCAAAGCGCCCCGTGTGGGCTTTGCTGGCCCCGGTGAAGGCCCCGGCCTCGTGGCCGAAGAGCTCCGATTCCAGCAACGTTTCGCTGATCGCTGCGCAGTTCAGCTTTTCAAAGGGCCCGTCCCAGCGGCTCGAGAGAAAGTGCAGTCGCTCTGCGAAGCCTTCCTTGCCGGTCCCCCGTTCCCCCACGAGGAGCACGGGCTTGGCGAGGGGGGCGGCGGCGGAGACGGCATCAAGGGCTTCCAGGAAGGCCGGGGCCTCGCCAAGGTGACGGCTTTCTCGGGGGGCGGCTTCGGGGGCGCGAAGGGGCATTGGTAAATCTCACCAGCAGGTGGCCAGTTTCGCCACGACAGGAATGAGGACGCAGCTTAACGCGAATTCCTCATTTTAGCGAAGTCTCTCAAAAACAATAGTTTAGAAAATGGTCTTGATAAATTAGGGGGCGCCTAAAAGTTGGCACGGGCTTTGGATTAACTTAGCCATGCCTCAACAGGAGTGGCGTTATGAGTATCTTTTCTCGTCTGTCGGACATCGTGAATTCCAACATCACGGCCCTGCTGGATCGGGCTGAGGATCCGGAAAAAATGGTCCGCCTGATCATCCAAGAAATGGAAGAAACGCTGGTGGAGGTCCGCACCCAGTCTGCGCGGGCCATCGCAGAGCGGAGCGGGCTCGAGCGTCGCCGCGAGACCCTGGCCCAGGAAGTGTCGGAGTGGGAACGGCGGGCGGAGGTTGCCCTTCGGAAGGATCGGGAAGATCTCGCCCGGGCGGCGCTGCTGGAGCAATCGCGGACGGAGAGCGCGCTCTCCGATCTCGATGAGGAGATCGGCGCCCTTCGGGAGGCTATTGAGCAACTGAGTGGGGATATCCACCAGCTTCAGGAGAAGTTGAGCGATGCCCGCACGCGGCAGAAATCCCTGGGCCTGCGGACCCGCACGGCGCAAACGCAGCTGAAGGTCCGCAAGCGGTTCTCGGCGGAAAGCATCGATCAGGCCCTGGACCGCTTTGATCACTACGAGCGGCGCATGGATGACCTCGAAGGGCAGGTGGCGGCCTATGACCTGGGGCGGAAAAGCCTCAGTGACGAGATTGCCGAACTCGAGGAAGATGACAAGCTCAACGAAGCCCTTGCTGCCCTAAAGGCGAAGGTGAAGGCTCCGAAGGACAGCGAATAAACGCCTCCACGGCTAAGGGATTGGCACTATGGAATTGGCAACGGCGCTGATGATCCCCACGGTGGTCTTTATGGTCCTCGTGGCGCCCATCTGGCTCATCCTTCACTACCGCAGCAAGCGTCAGCACGGCTCGGCCCTGAGCGATCGGGAGCAAGCGGAGCTTGATGCGCTGGCGGATATCGCCGATCAGCTGAGCGAGCGGGTGCGGACCCTCGAGGCCATTCTCGACAGCGAGGTGCCCAGCTGGCGCACCCCGGAGCGGGAGTCGTGAGCGGTCAGGACGCCGCCCGGGCACGGCTTCGGGCCACGGCGGAGCGCCTTGAACGCGCCCTTGAGGCCTTGAAGGAGGGCCCGATCACTGCGGAAACGGTGGTGACCCAGCGCGATCTCGAGCGGGCCCTGGCCCGCATCCACGCCCAGCTGGAAGGGCAGGGGTCGGCGCCCCGGGGCGCGGGGGCGGATAGCTACGCCCCGCCACGGCGAAGTAACGGTTGGCATCGGGGGCTTTACCGCGATCGGCGCAAGCGCCTCATCGGCGGGGTCTGCGCGGGCCTAGCTCGAGCCTATGGGGTGGAGCGCTGGGTGGCGCGGCTCATCGCCGTCACCCTTCTGATTTTTGTTCCCCATATCGTTGTGCCTCTCTACCTGGGGGCGCTTCTCGTGCTGGCCCCCATACCGCACGCCGAAGCCGAACGGCGAAGCCTCGGGCTGGAAGTCCCCGCCGCAGCGCAGCCGGCCTTTACGTCTGCGCCTCCAGCCCCGCGCTTTAGCGCGCGGAGCCTTCGAGCACGCTTTCGCGAACTGGAGCTTAGGCTCCAGCGTATGGAACGCACCGTCACGTCTCGGCAATTCCGTCTGGATCGTGCGTTTCAGCGGCTAGAGAAAGAGGGGGAAGCCCCTCAGGAGTCCCCTTAATGAATACCTTACCAGCGCGAAGCCGAGCCCTCCTTGGCGCTGGCCTTCTGCTCCTCGGGGCGGGCGCCGCCGCGGGAGAAAGTTTGCAAGGGGCCCTCGAGGCCTCCGTGAATCGTCTCGATCTCACGCTTGTGGGTACGGTGATCTTGGAGGTCGGGAACGAGGCTGGTTATCGCGTCACCGCTGATGAGGCCGAGGCGCTGGGCGCGCTGCGCATCGAGACCCGGGGACGCCGCCTTATCGTTCAGCAGGAGACGCCAAAGAGGTCGGGGTGGATCTGGGATAAGGACGAGCGGCTCCCGGTGACCCTAATCGTCACCCTCCCAACCTTTGAGACGGTGGCGTTTGCGGGCGCTGGCCGCCTCACGGGGCGGGGCCTATCCGGAGATGAGCTGTCCCTGCGCCTGGCTGGAGCCGGGGAGTGTGAGCTTGGGGAACTATCCCTTGGGCGCTTCGGACTTACCTTGGCTGGGGCGGCGCGCTGCGACGTCAGCGGTCGGGCCGACGCACTGGAGGTCAGCATCGCGGGCGCCGGCAGCTTCGAGGGCTTTGATCTCGAAACGCAGGCGGCGGAGGTCTCGGTAGCTGGGGCCGGATCCGCGGAGGTGACGGCGCGGGAATCCTTCAAGGGCTCCGTAGCGGGCATCGGTCATATCGCCTATCGAGGCAATCCGGGATCCGTGGAACAGTCCGTCTCTGGGCTGGGGCGCATCGAGGCAGACTAGGACTTCGTTGCCCTCGGGCGAACAGGGAAGGGGTGCGCAATGGACGTATTCACCATGGTCTTTTTGATCGTGGCCATCACCATGATCGCCGGGACGATCCGCCACTGGCTTGAGGCCCGGGCCAAAGGGAGTTCGAGCGATCAGGAAGCCCTGCTCACGGAGATCGAGCAGTTGAAGGGGCGGGTAGCCCAGCTCGAGGCCATCGTGACCGACCCTCGAAAGCAGCTCGCGGCGGAGCTGGACGCCCTCGATCGTTCGGAGCGCTCCTAGCAGGACACCGCCGCGAGCATGGCGCCGGGGTCGTCGCAGAAGATCCCGCTCGCGCCCCAATCCCGAAGCTCCCGGGCTCGGGTGCGATCATTCACCGTATAGACCAGGGTTTTGAAGCCGGCGCTCCGGGCTTCGCTGAGCAGCTCTGGGGTCACGGTGCGGTCCGCAAAGTTGAGGCTGGCTGCGCCAAGGGCCTGGCCCTTGGCTACGGCGCGGCTGGGGTCCCTCCCGAAGAGGGCGCCCCGGGGCCACTGGGGTGCAAGGGCCTTAGCCGTTTCCAGCTCTCGGTGGTCAAAGGCCGATAGGACGATCTGCTCCGGCGGGGTGTTCCGCTCCGCCAGAAGGGCGCACACGGGCTTTGCCGTCCCGGGCCCCTTGAGCTCAATGTTGACCCCGGCCCGGGCTCCGATGAGGTCGAGCACCTCCGTGAGGGTGGGGATGGCGGCGCCGTTGCCAGCGTCGAAGGCCCGGAGCGCGGCCGGATTGTGATCCTCCAGGCGCCCGGTTCCGTTCGTGGTGCGATCGAGCGCGTCATCGTGAATGACCCAGAGCTCACCATGCGCGGCATAGACGTCGAGCTCCACCGCGAGGGCCCCCACGGCGAGGGCGCGGGCGAAGGCGGGGAGCGTGTTCTCCGGCGCTTCCGCGCTGGCGCCTCGATGGGCAATCACCAAAAAATTCGATGAGAAGAAGGCGGTCATGGGGGCTCCGTAGCACGGTTTGAGCGCGAGAGCGTACACTTAAGGCCACGCGATCTAGAAGGGGCTAGGGCCTCGGCGGATCGGCAGCCGACAGGAGCCAGGCCCATGGCCTACGAAGTGCTGGCGCGGAAGTGGCGCCCGGGTAACTTTGCCACCATGGTGGGGCAGGAGCATGTGCTCCGGGCCCTTTCCCACGCCCTTGATGGGGGGCGTCTCCACCACGCCTATCTGTTCACCGGAACCCGTGGTGTGGGGAAAACGACGGTGGCGCGCATTCTGGCTCGGTGCCTGAACTGCGAGGAGGGGGTTAGCGCGACGCCCTGTGGGGTCTGCGGCAGCTGCCGGGAGATCAGCGAAGGCCGCTTTGTCGATTTGATTGAGGTGGACGCCGCCTCCCGAACCAAGGTGGAAGACACGCGCGAACTCCTCGATAACGTGCAGTACGCGCCTACCCGGGGACGCTTCAAGGTGTACCTCATCGACGAGGTGCACATGCTGTCCACCTCGAGCTTCAACGCCCTGCTGAAAACCCTGGAGGAGCCGCCCCCCCATGTGAAGTTTCTCCTGGCCACCACGGACCCAAAGAAACTCCCGGTCACCGTGCTGTCCCGCTGCCTTCAGTTTCACCTCAAGAACCTTACTGCCGAGCGCATCGTAGGCCACTTGGAGCACGTGCTCGGGGAGGAGGAGGTGAGCTTCGAGGCGCCGGCCCTTTGGGCCCTAGCGCGGGCTGCGGACGGCAGCATGCGTGATGCCCTAAGCCTAACCGATCAAGCGATTGCCCACGGCGGAGGAACGCTCCGTTCCGGGGAAGTGGCCACCATGCTGGGCACCATCGATCAGGGGGCGCTTCATCGTATATTGGAGGCGCTGGCTGGAAGCGATGGGCCGGGGCTCCTCGCCTGCGCCCAGGATCTGGCGGCCCACGCGGCGGATTTTTCTACCGTGCTAGGGGACCTTCTACGGATGCTTCATGATCTGGCCGTGGCCCAGGTGGTGCCTGAAGCCCTGGCCGGGGCGGAGGCCGATCAGGCTCAGGAAGCCGTGCGGGCCCTGGCGGCGCGCATTCCCCCGGAGGATGTGCAGCTCTACTACCAAATCGCCCTGACGGGAGTCCGGGAGCTTCCCTACGCGCCGGATATGCGCATTGCCTTTGAAATGACCCTCCTGCGCATGCTGGCCTTCCAGCCGGAGGAAGGGGATGGCCAGGGTGGCGCTCCCGACGGAGGGACGTCTAAGGCAGCACCCGATCCAGCACCGCAAGCGCCCCCGGGTACGGAGGCCCTCCGCGGCATGCTGGCCGACACGCCGTCGGTGACGCCGGCGAGCGCTTTCGTTGCACCGGAACCCGTGCCGCCCGAGCCCGGGCCGCCCGAACCCCGGCCGCCGGAACCCGCTCGGGACCTCGCGCCGGAGCCAGCCCCGGTGCAGCCAGCCCCCGCGCGGCAAGCACTGAGTGGGGCCCTGGCAGGACTCGATGAGCCCGCAGCCGAAGCGGCGGCACCGGCAACGAAACCCGAGCCCTTCCCGGAGCCCTTACTTCCGAAGCAGTGGGGCGAGGCCCTTCGTACCCTGGGGTTGACCGGGGTAACCCTTGAGGTGGCGCAGCATTGCGTGCCCCTGGGGGATGAAGGGGATCGCATCCGTTTTGCCCTGGCCCCGGAGGCGGAGCCGCTCTTTGCCCCGGTTCACGAAACGCGGCTGGCGGAAGCGCTATCAACGCGTCGAGGGCGGACCGTACGGGTGCAGCTCGAGATAGCCAGCGCCGAGGCGGAGACGCCGGCTCAGCGAGCGGCCCGGGGTCGAGCTGAAGCCCAGGCGGCGGCGGAGCAGGCCATTGAAAATGACCAGGAGGTTCAGGCGCTGCAGGCCCAGTTTGGCGCTAGGATTATCCCCGGGAGCCTTCGCCCAAGGGAGGACGGGGGAGCTCATGGGAGCACCGCCGGCCCCACGCTACACTAGGGCTTTACATCTGAAGTCTACGTTCTGGAGGTCCGCATGCTTGGCATGGGTGACATGATGAAGCAGGCCAAGGCTATGCAAGAGAAGATGGCCAAGGTTCAGGAGCAGGTGGCAGCCCTGGAGGTCACTGGCGAAAGCGGTGCCGGGCTCGTGCGCGTTCAGATGACCGGGCGCCACGACGTGCGCGCCGTGACCATCGATCCGGCGTTGATGAGCGAAGACCGGGAAGTGCTTGAGGATCTCATCGCGGCGGCGGTTAATGACGCGGTACGGCGGGTGGAAGGGGAGCAAAAAGCACTCATGTCGGAGGTCACGGCGGGGTTACCTTTGCCGCCGGGCATGAAGCTGTTCTGATGCCCTATCCCGCCCCCCTAGAAGCCTTGATTGAACAGCTCCGAGTCCTCCCCGGCGTGGGTCGGCGTTCTGCTCAGCGTATGGCTTTTCAGCTTCTTGAACGTGATCGTCCCCAGGCCCAGGCCCTCGCTGAGGGCCTTCTGAATGCCCTAGAAAAAATTTCAAATTGTCAGCAATGCCGGACACTTACAGAAGGTTCCGTATGTGAAATATGTCGTGACCCAGGGCGCGATACGGCTGCGCTCTGCATCGTGGCGTCCCCTACCGATCAGTGGGCCCTGGAGGCTACGGGCACCTATCGGGGCCGCTATTTTGTGCTCCACGGTCAGCTTTCCCCTATTGATGGGGTTACCCCGGAGGATCTCGCTATCCCGGCCCTGCTGGAGCGCCTTCAGCGCGATCCCGTGGAGGAGGTCATCGTGGCCACCAACGCCACGGTGGAAGGGGAGGCCACGGCTCACTACCTCGCCGAAGCCCTGCGCCCTCTGGGGGTGCAGGTGACGCGGCTGGCTCAGGGGGTGCCCCTCGGGGGCGAGCTTGAGCTGGTGGATGGAGGCACGCTCGGGCGGGCCTTTGCCGGCCGGACCGCCCTGTGACGCCCCCCTTTGATCCCACCCCGGCTCTTGAAGGGGCGGTAGATGTCGATAGCCCTGCGGCCTTCGACGCGCTTCTCGAAGCTATCGAGGAGGACGGCCTTTGGATTCTGGACACGGAATTTGAACGCACGGACACCTACTACCCTCGCCTTGCCCTCATCCAAAGCGCCGTAGCGGGGCAGGTGAGTCTCCTCGATCCCCTGACCCTGGATGGGGCGCAGCGGGCGCGCCTTCGGGCACTGCTGGAGCGAAATGACATCCTGAAAGTACTTCACGCCTGCGGCGAAGATCTGGAGGCCCTGGCGTACTTCTTCGAGGCCACCCCCGCTGGGATTTTTGACACCCAGCTTGGCGCGGCTTTCCTGGGCCACCGCTGGGGCCTGGGCTACGGTGCGCTGGTGGAAACCATGCTCGGCGCTGTCGTCGAGAAGGATGAAACCCGCTCTAATTGGCTGCAGCGGCCGCTGACGCCCGCGCAGCGCCGCTATGCGTGCTTGGACGTTATATACCTAGAAGCGCTCTGGCCTGCGCTTCGAGACGCCCTGGATGAGAAGGGGCGCTGGCCTTGGGCGGCGGAGGAATCGCGGGCGCTCCTGCAGGACGCTTTGGCGCGCCACGATGGTGCCCGCGCTTGGCTGAGCCTGAAAAGTGCGCCCCTGCAGAGCCGACGGACCCAAGCGGTGCTTCGCGTGTTGGCCGCCTGGCGGGAGAAGACGGCCCAGGCGCTCGATAGGCCTCGGGGGCGCGTGCTTAAGGATGAACATCTTTTGGCCCTTGCCAAGGCGCCCGGCGCCCCAGCGCGCTGGGCGGGCCTTGAGATTCCCCCGGGGGCGCTTCGTCGCTGGGGGGAAGAGTGGGAGACGCTGCTTGGGCCCCTGGCCATCCAGCCTGACGCCGAATTGCCCATGCCCGTGCCTGGGCCGCCGGGGCGGGAGGCCCAGGGGGTGATGAAGGCCCTGAAGGCCGTGGCCCAGGAGGCCGCGGAGCGGGAAGGCCTAGCCCCGGAGCTGCTGGGGCGAAAGAAGCTTCTCGAAGCGTTCTACACCGAAGACGCGATTCCCGAGCCGTTCTTGGGGTGGCGAGCGCCCCTGCTGCTCGACGCCCTTCGAGCAGTGAAGGAGGGCGCGGCGTGAGCGGCGTCCTGGTGCAGGTCTACCGCTCGCCGCGCCGCGCAGACACCTACCTGCTGACGGAAAAGGCCAGCGGGCTTACGGCGGTACCGGAAGCGTTATTTGGGACCTTTGGGGATCCCGAGCCAGCCTTCGTGTTTCACTTGACGGCGGAACGGGTCCTCGCCCAGGCGGATCCTGCGCTCGTGCTCGACGCCCTAAGGGAGAAGGGGTTCTATCTACAGCTGCCACCGCAGAAGGCCGAGGCTTGAGCGGCCCCTTTTGGGAAAGGATGAGCCTCGAGGAGATGTCCCGGGAACAGTGGGAGTCCCTCTGCGATGGTTGCGCCCAGTGCTGCCGCATTAAGCTGGAGGACGAGGCGGCTGGCGCCCTGGCGGAAACGGCGGTGGTGTGCGCCCTGCTTGATCAGGAAAGCTGCCGCTGCTCCGCCTATGAAACCCGATCCATTAAGGTGCCGGATTGCGTCACCCTAAGCCCGGAGGCGGCCCGCACCCTCAGCTGGATGCCGGAAAGTTGTGCCTATCGGCGCCTCGCAGAAGGGCGGGCCCTTCCGCTCTGGCATCCCCTGATCACTGGCGACCCAGAAAGCGTGCATGAGGCCGGTGCCTCCGTTCGGGGTCAGGTGCTTTCCGAGGACGCAGTGCATCCGGACGATCTCGAGGCCCATATCATTCGGTGGGTGACGCCCTGATGGAGAACCCTATGGGATGGGCGGTTTACGCCGGCAGCGTGCTTCTGTTTATTGCCTTGGGCTTCCGTGTTTCTAGGCCCTGGCCTCCGGGGCTGCGGTGGTTGCTTCGATGCCTGGCGATCGCCACGGTGGTGCCCGTTGCTCCGGCCGGCGCCGCGGGGGATTACCTCGTGCCTGCCGTCATCGCCGCGCTCTTCGAGGGGATCGTCCAAAAAAGCGGTGATGCTACCGCCGCTCTTCAAATTTTGGGCATCAGTTGGGGCCTTGCCCTCTGCGTGGCCGCCTTCCTGGCCTTTCTTGAAGAGCGTCGGGGCGGGCGCGCCTAGCCTTGGCTTGATCGGCCCTGGCGCGAACCGTACTCTTGGGCCTCGTTTTTTTCCTCCGCCTTGGTGTTTACCCTATGAAATTCGAAAGCACAGATTCCTACATCGTGACCGAAGAGCTGGGCCTCGCCGTTAACGCATCGGTGACCCTCCAGCGTCCGCTCCTGATCAAGGGGGAGCCGGGCACGGGTAAAACGCTCCTGGCAGAGCAGGTGGCCGAATCCTTCGGGGCTGAGCTCCTCACCTGGCACATCAAGTCCACGACGAAGGCTCAGCAGGGCCTCTATGAGTACGACGCCGTCTCCCGCCTCCGCGATTCCCAGCTTGGGGATGAGCGGGTCAAGGACATCAAAAACTACATCCGAAAGGGGAAGCTCTGGGAAGCCTTTGAGCGCGACGAGCGGGTGGTGCTCCTCATTGACGAAATCGACAAGGCGGACATCGAGTTCCCCAATGATCTCCTGCAAGAACTCGATCGCATGGAGTTCTTCGTCTACGAGACGGGGGAAACCATCAAGGCGAAGAAGCGCCCCATCGTGGTTATCACCTCAAACAACGAGAAAGAGCTGCCGGACGCCTTCCTGCGCCGCTGCTTCTTCCACTACATCGACTTCCCCGATCGGGAAACCATGCAGGCCATCGTCGACGTGCACTTCCCGACGGTTAAGCAGGACCTCGTGAAGGAAGCGCTCGAGATCTTCTTCGACGTGCGCAAGGTGCCGGGCATGAAGAAGAAGCCGAGCACCTCTGAGCTCATCGATTGGCTCAAGTTGCTCATGGCTGACGATATCCCCGAGGAAATTCTCACCAACCGAGACACCACCAAGGCCATTCCGCCGCTCTACGGGGCTCTGGTGAAGAACGAGCAGGACGTGCACCTGCTTGAGCGTTTGGCCTTCATGAATCGTCGCGACAGCCGCGGCTAGGGATTGCCGGCGCCTCCGGGCGCCGCTACCAGGAGACCGGCATGCTCATCGATTTTTTCTTCACCCTTCGCCGCCACCAGGTGCCGGTAACGATTCGGGAACTGCTTGACCTGATTGAAGGGCTCAAGCATCGCCTGGTGTATAGCGATGTCGACGAGTTCTATCAGGTGTCTCGGGCCATCATGGTCAAGGACGAAAAGCACTACGATAAGTTCGACCAAGCTTTTGGGGTGTATTTCAAGGGCTTGGAAGACCTTCAGGGGCTTCTTGAGTCCCTGATCCCCGACGAATTTCTCCGCCGCGAATTCGAGCGCTCCCTTACCGCCGAGGAGCTCGAAAAGATTGAAAGCATGGGCGGCCTTGAGAAGCTCATCGAAGAATTCCGTAAGGCCAAGGAGTCTGCGGAAAAGGGCGGTGAGGGCGAAGGCGAAGGAGAAGAGCCCGGCGAGGGCGGCAAGGGGGAACAGGAGGGGCAGGGCGGTCAGGGCCCCAACGGTTCCGGCGGCCGAGGCGGGAAGGGCAAGAAAAAGAAGGGCAAGAAGGCCTGGGATCGCCGAGCCTACAAAAACCTTGATGATTCCGTTGAGCTTGGCACGCGTAACATCAAGCTTGCCCTGCGGCGCCTGCGGAAGTTGGCCCGCACCGGTAAGGAAGATGAGCTCGACATGGACGGGACCATCCGGTCTACCGCCCATAACGGCGGGCTGCTTGATATCCGCCTCCAGGCCGAGCGGAAGAACACGGTGAAGGTGCTGTGCTTCTTCGACGTGGGCGGCTCCATGGATGCGCACGTGAAGATCTGCGAAGAGCTCTTCTCTGCCGCGCGCACCGAGTTCAAGCACATGGAGTATTTTTATTTCCACAACTTCATCTATGAGTCGGTGTGGAAGGACAATCGGCGGCGCATGGCGGAACGGTTGGCCACCTGGGATGTGCTCCACAAGTACCCGTCGGACTACAAGGTGGTTTTCGTAGGCGATGCCACCATGGCGCCCTACGAAATTACCCATTCGGGGGGAGCGTGGAGCACTGGAACGAAGAGCCCGGAGCCCTGTGGATGCAGCGCCTAGCCGGGGTGTACAACAATCTGGTGTGGATCAACCCCACGCCCCAGGACACCTGGGAATACTCCGGGTCCGTGGAACTGATTCGAGGCCTGGTGGGGGGGCAGATGTATCCCCTGACTATCGCGGGCCTGGAAGAAGCCATGGGCGTCCTGTCCAAGTAAATCGTGACCTCGGCGCCAGCGCCCCCGCCGGCCCTTGCGCTGTGCGCCGATCGTCCCGAGCTTGCCAAGCTTGAGGGCAAGCTCGCTCGGCTGAAAGCCGATGGCAAACCCTTTGATCGCCTCCAGGCCCGCTATGACGCCCTCGCGACTCGCTCCGCAGCGGCCGTACTCGCGAATGCGGAAGCCCTGCCCGTTCCCCGGATTAACCTTGACCTGCCCATTGCCGAGCGGGCGGAGGAAATTGTTAGCCTCCTGAAGGCTCACCAGGTGCTGGTCATTGCCGGGGAGACGGGCTCGGGAAAAACCACCCAGCTTCCCAAGCTCGCCCTGGCCGCGGGGCTCGGGATCGCAGGACGTATCGGCCATACCCAGCCCCGGCGCCTCGCCGCTCGGGCCGTCGCTCGGCGCCTCGCTGAGGAGCTTGCCGTGTCCCTTGGGGAAACGGTGGGGTTCCAAACGCGCTTTGACGACGTCATGAGCGAGCACACCCGCATCAAACTCATGACCGATGGGATCTTGCTAGCGGAAACGCAGCGGGACCCGGAGCTTCGTGCCTATGATTGCTTGATCATCGATGAGGCCCATGAGCGCAGCCTGAATATCGACTTCCTGCTTGGGTACCTCGCGCGGCTGCTGCCCCGGCGCCCCGATCTCAAGCTCATCATCACTTCGGCCACCATCGATCTGGAGCGCTTTGCGGCGCACTTCGCCAAACCCGACCAAAATGGACAGCCCGTTCCGGCGCCGATCGTTGAGGTCTCGGGACGCACCTTCCCGGTTTCCGTGGAATACCTGCCCCTCGCGGGGGAGGGGGGGATGGAGCAGGGGCTTCTTGCCGCTTTGGAGGCGATTGATCGCCTGGAGCGAAAGGGCGAGGCGCCGCCGCCCTATGCTCGGGACGTGCTCGTATTTTTGCCGGGGGAGCGAGATATTCGCGATGCGGCCAAGGTGCTGCGGGATGCCCAGCCCTTCCGCGGCGCGGAGGTGCTGCCCCTCTATGCCCGGCTTTCGAATGCGGACCAGCAGCGAGTCTTTAATCCCGGGGGCGCGCGGCGCATCGTGCTGTCCACGAACGTCGCGGAAACCTCCCTGACCGTGCCGCGTATCGGCTACGTCATCGATAGCGGGCTGGCCCGAATTTCCCGCTACAGCTATCGCTCGAAGCTTCAGCGCCTGCCCGTGGAGCCTATTTCCCAGGCCAGCGCCGCCCAGCGCGCGGGCCGCTGCGGGCGCCTGGCTCCAGGGGTGTGCTTCCGCCTCTTCGAGGCGGCCGATTTCGAGGCGCGCCCCGCGTTTACCGATCCGGAGATTCGCCGCACGAACCTCGCCTCCGTGGTGCTCCGCATGAAGGAGCTGGACCTCGGGGACCCGGAAGCCTTTCCCTTCCTCGAGCCCCCGGAGCCGAAGGCCCTGTCTGACGGTCGGCGTCTGCTGCAGGAGCTTCAGGCCCTCGATGAACTCGGGCGCCTGACCTCCGTGGGCCGGTCTCTGGCGAAACTTCCGCTGGATCCCCAGCTTGGGCGCATGCTCGTGGCGGCGGAGCAGGGGGGGGTGCTTGAGCCCGTGCTGGCCATCGTCACGGGGCTGGCCCAGCCCGACGTACGGGACCGACCCCCGGATAAGCAGCAGGCTGCGGACCAGGCCCACGCCCAGTGGCGGGATAAGCGCTCCGATTTCCTCACCCTGCTGGCCCTGTGGCGCTGGCTGGATGCGCAGCGGGAGGCGCTGTCCGCCTCCGCCTTTCGCAAGGCGTTGCAGCGCCAATTCCTGTCTTATTTGCGGGTGCGGGAGTGGCGAGCGCTCCACCGCCAGCTTCGCCTCGCTGTGCAGGGCCTGGGCTGGCGCCTTGGCGGAGAAGACGCCGCGCCGGAGCGTATCCACCAGGCGCTGCTCCCGGGCCTCCTGGGCCAGCTTGGGCTTCGCACGGAGCGCAAGGATTACCTCGGGGCTCGGAGCCTGCGCTTCCATATCTTCCCGGGCTCGGGCGTGTTCGGCAGCGATCCCCCCTGGGTGATGGCGGCGGAGATCGTGGAGACCTCCCGAGTCTACGCCCGTACGGTGGCGGCTCTTGACCCTCGTTGGATCGAAGGCGCGGCGGCGCATCTGCTGCGTCGGCGCCACGAGGAACCCCATTGGCGCCGGAAGCAGGGCCGGGTGGTGGTACGGGAGCGGGCCACGCTCTATGGACTTCCCGTGGTCGAAAATCGCTTTGTGCCCTACGCCCCTATCGATCCCGATGGGGCTCGGCAAATTTTTCTGCTTGAGGGTTTGGTTCGCGGGGGGCTCGAAACTCGCGGACCCTTCCACGCTCATAATCTGGCCCTCGTGGAAGAGCTCCGAGAGCTGGAAGCCCGGGAGCGACGCCGAGATTTGCTCGTTTCCGAAGCGGCCATGGTGGCGTGGTACGACGCCCGCATCGACGCGGCGGTGGTGGACGCCCGGAGCTTTGAGCACTGGCGCCGGAAGGCGGAGGGCGCCCAAAAGCGCGTGCTTTTCTTTGCTCGGGAGGACCTTCTCCAGGCCGATCCTGATGCCCAGGCCGATCAGGACTTTCCGGGCACGCTTTCCCTTGGGTCCCTGGAGCTTGAGCTGGCCTATAGCTTCTCCCCGGGGCAGGGGGATGACGGGGTGACGGTGCGGGTGCCGCGCCTGGCCCTTCCCCAGCTGCGCCAGGAGGCCCTCGATTGGCTGGTGCCGGGCTTGCTCGAGGCGCGGTGTGTGGCTTTGCTTCGGGCCTTACCGAAGGGGGTGCGGCGCCAGCTCGCCCCCGTGCCCGACAAGGTGCAGGCCCTCCTGCCGGCGCTCCTCGCCCCTGAGCGCTATCGACAGGGGAGCCTCCTGGCGGCCCTCACGGCGCTTCTCGAGCAGCAGTTTGGCGTGACCGTGCCCGCCGATGCCTGGCAACGGGAGGGCATTCCGCTCCATTTGTCTATGCGCCTTGAAGTGCTCGATGAGGCGGGTAGGGTACTGGGAGCGGACCGCGCCCTGGCACCCCTTCAGGAGCGCTACGGGGATCGGGAAACGCTTGCCGAGGCCGTGGCTGCCGCCACACCCTTTGAAACTGCTGGTGCCGACGACTGGGTCTTCGGGGAGGTGCTCGCGCAAACGACCCTGAGCAATGGGCTCCAGGCCTTCCCCGCCCTGGTGGATGAGGGGGACAAGGTTGCTCAGCGCCTCTTCACGGCGCGGGAGGAGGCGGAGACGGCCCACCGTCAGGGGGTGCTCCGTCTCCTGGCCTTGCGCCAGCGCGGCGCCCTTCGCCAGCGGCTGAAGCAGCTTCCCGAACGCACCTCGCTGGGATTGCTCTATACGCCCTTGGGAGCTCCGGAAAACCTCTTCCAGCAGCTCGGCGATTGCGCCTTGGCGGCGGCTCACGAGCTGGAAGGGCGTCCCGCGCCCCGGGACGAGGCGGAGTTTCGACGCTGCCTGAGCGAAGGCACTTCCCGCCTCGGCCCCGCGCTCCAGGCTCTTGAGCAGGAAGCCCTGGCGATTCTTAGGGCGGCGCAGGGTCTTCGCCTGGCCCTGGATGAGGCGGAGAAAATCGCGAGTTTCCGTGACGCAACCGATGAGGTACGGCAGTGGATGGGGGCCTTGCTGCCGCCCGATTTCCTTGCCCGCACTCCAGGGGTCTGGCTTGGGGGACTTGGCCGCTATCTCACCGCCGCGAACTTCCGGCTCAAGCAGCTCCAGGGGAAAGTGGATAAGGATCGCGCTCTGATCATGGAGCTGGCTCAGTGGGAAGATCGACGCTGTGCTTTGGCGGCCCTCGGCGTGGGCGGTGCGACGGCGGCTGCGGAGCTCCGTTGGTGGTTAGAGGAATACCGCGTTTCCCTCACGGCTCAGAAGCTGGGTACGGTGGCGCCGATCTCAGCCAAGCGCCTGAAGGCGCGCTTTGAAGCCGCCGAGGCCAGCGCTCGCCTCGGGGAGGGTTGAGGGGGCGATTACCAGCCATCGGATCGCATTTTCGAAACGCTTGCGTAACACTTTCGAGGGGAGTAGCGTTCGCTTCAAATTGGTCACTAACCCCAGCGGTTTCGGGGTAAGCAAGGGTCATGCGGCACTCCCCACATACTGCCTCATTCCGCTCAAACCTATTTTCTTCCCGGTGCCCCGCGTTAGGGGAGCGTCACCGGTGAAGGCGCGCGTGCTCGTCATCGACCAGCGGGAGGACGAGCGCGCTTGGCTGGAAGCCACGCTCCAGAAGGATGGGTTTCAGGTGTGCTGCGCGGCGTCATCCGGGGCGGGGCTTTCCGAACTTGCCCGCTGTAGCGCCGATCTGGTGTTGTGCGATCTGAGCCTCACCGACGAGCATGGGGAAGGACTGCTGCCCCGTCTTCATCGCGAGCGCCCGGAGCTGCCCGTGGTGGTGCTCACGGGGGACGCTCAGGACAGCACGCTGGGGCGCGCCATGGGACAGGGGGCAGCCGATTTTCTGGCTAGGCCCCTAGGGGATGCGGCGGGCGTCCATCACGCCGTCTCCTGCGCCCTCGAACGCTTCCGCCTCCGTGATGAAAACGAACGAGTGAAGGGTGAGCTTGAGACGGCGAATGCCGAGCTGCGGCTGGCGCTCGAGGCGCTGCACCGCGACCAAGCCGCGGGGCGCCAGCTTCAGGAGGGCATGCTGCCGGAGACGCCCGTAGCCATCGGCGGCGTCACCTTTTCCCATAAGATCCTTCCATCCCTTTATCTTTCCGGCGATTACGTCGACTACTTCCCCATCACCGACCAGCACGCGCTGTTTTACCTGGCCGATGTATCAGGTCATGGGGCACCCTCGGCCTTCGTCACCGTATTGCTCAAGCAATTTTCCAATCGCCTGCGCCGGGAATACCGGCCCCACATGCTTGAGCATCCGGACGATATTTTGAGCTGGCTCAATCAGGAACTCCTCGATAGCCATCTGCAACGTCATGTCGCCTTATTTCTAGGTATTCTCGACTTCGGTCAGGGTGTCCTCCGCTGCGCCAATGCGGGCCACTTTCCCGAGCCGCGGTTGGTGACGGACGCAGGGGTAGAGCGCCTGGCTTTGAAGGGTAAGCCCCTGGGCCTTTTCGAGGCGCCGAACTTTCAGGTGCTGGAGAAAAACCTTCCGGAAGCCTTCTCCCTGATGCTGTTCTCCGATGGCGTGCTGGATGTGCTGTCGGAGGCGGCGCTGGCTGGAAAGGATGAGCAGCTCGATGCCCTCGCTGTGGCCGCCCAGGGCCAGCTGCCGAAGCTGTGGTCCTTGCTGGCGCCGGAGGGCGCGGAGGCGCTCCCGGACGATGTGGCCTGCCTGCTGCTTTCCCAGGGGGCCTCGGGTCGCGACGCGCGGGAGCTCTCATGACGCAAGGACGCATCCTCCTAGGGGAACACAAGGGCGTGTATCTCCTGAAATTTGTAGGCGACGTCAGGGTGAATCTCTGTGTCACCATGGATACCTGCTTGCGGGAAGTGCTGGATCAGGAGAATTTCTGCTCAGCGCTCGTCGATCTGTCTGAAACCGACGGCATCGACAGCACGGCGCTTGGGCTTCTGGCTCGCCTGTCTTTGGAGACGAAGCAGCGCTACGGCGCCGTTCCGACGCTGATTTCTACCCGCGGGGATATTACCCGCATCCTCGAAACCATGGGCTTTGACGATATCTTCAACCTGATCGATGAGCCCCTGGAGTGCCCTAGCCAGCTGGGGGAGCGCCCCCTTATGGAGTGCTGCGACGAAGACGCTCGGCAACGGGTGTTGGAGGCGCACCGGACCCTCATGGCCCTAAACGACGACAACCGGTCCCGCTTTCAGGACCTGGTCTCCACCCTCGAGCAGGCGCCGCCGATCTCCGCCGTTTCCTAAGCGGGAAACCAGTGCCGGGTGCGATTGGCGAAGGCCACGAGGGACAGCATCACCGGCACCTCCACCAGAACCCCCACCACCGTTGCCAGCGCGGCCCCGGAATTGAGGCCAAAGAGGGCGATGGCAACGGCGACCGCCAGCGCCTGAAATACTGCGGGAAATAGCGTTCAAAGCGTCCCATGGCAGGTTCCTTAGCATCGGGGATGGGTGGCGGCGAGGGCGGAAAGGTCGTGCAGCCGCGCGCGAATGGCCGCAATGACTTCGACGAAGGCCTGGCTTTGCGCGGTACCTGCAAGCAGGGACGGATCGGGCAGGCCCCAGTGCAGGCGCTGGGACTGGCCGAGCCAGACGGATCGGGCAGGCCCCAGTGCAGGCGCTGGGCCTGGCCGAGCCAGAGGGGGCAGGGCTCCTTCGCCGCGCGGTCGCACACCGTGATTACCACGTCCGGCCCCCAGGCTTCGTAGCGATCCCAGCCTTCGCTGCACAGTCCCTCTGTCGAGATCCCCGCGTGGCTCAGCGCCTCTAGAGTTGCCGGGTGCACTTCCCCAGCCGGTTCGCTCCCGGCACTGTGAACGATGACCTCGGGCCCTGCCTCGGCCCGGGCGATGGCTTCAAAGAGAATGCTTCGGCACCGATTATGGGTGCACAGAACGAGGACTTTCAGCGGTGGGGTGGTCATCGCTAGGGCTCGCAGGATTTGGGGGATTCGTGGCCATGGGGGCGCCTCGGCTTTTACCCCGTCCAAAGGCTAGGCCATCTATGTGACAGAACGATGGCGAGGGCCGCGGGGCTTCGGTTTAGGCGCCCAGCACCGCCGCCCGGGCGCGCTGCTTACTGGTAATGACGTCGCTGTGGCGGACGTAGAGCAAATCAGCGATGCGCTTAATCAGGTGCTGCTCGTGCTGGTCGAGATTGCCGTCGGCGAAGGCGACCTTCCACAGCTGTTCCACGATAGCGACGCGGGCCTCGGCGTCGCAGTGGGCGTTGATGAGGGAGGTGAACTGGAAAAGATCGTGGGCCTCTTCCACGGCCGCTTCCGCTTCCGCCATGAGCGTTTGGCCCACCTCGGCGGAACAGCCGCTCTGGGCCATGAGAAGGTTTAGGAGGGCCTCCCGCTCTTGGGGATCATAGGTGCCATCGGCGCGCATGATCTCCGCCATCAGAGCCGCGCTCGCGGCGAGCACGGGATCGGGCTGGGCAGCATCCGTCATCTCGGGGTTTAGCCAGCGTTTCAGCGAATCGAGGAAGGCCATCAGGCGGCATCCTTCAACAGGGATAGGGCCTTCGTTAGGAGGGCGGGCTTAGCCCCTTCCTGCCGCGCGCCTTCCGAGAGGAGGCGGCGGAAGCGGCGCGCCCCGGGGCGGCCCTGCACCAAGCCGAGGAGGGGGCGGGTAAGGGTTCCAAGGGGTACGCCCTCGGCGAACTGGGCCTCGGCGTAGGCGCCATAGGCTTCAAGCACCGCGGCGAGGGACGGCGCAGGGGTCTCGGGAGTCAGCAGAGCCCCATGCAGCGTTCCGAGGAGGCAGGGATCGTGGTAAGCGGCCCGGCCGATCATGACGCCGTCGCACTGAGGTAGGACTGCGCGCACCTCGGCCAGGCTGGTCAGCCCCCCATTGAGGCTGATCGCTAGGGCGGGGAAGGCCCGCTTCAGCGCGAACACCCGCTCGTACTGTAGCGGAGGCACGGTGCGGTTTTCCTTGGGGGATAGGCCGCCGAGAATAGCCTTTCGGGCGTGCACGATGACGCCGGCAACGCCCGCGTTGGTCAACGCACCCACGAAGCGATGGAGATGTTCATCGGTATCGAGATCGAGGGCCGGAGCGTCGCTGCGGGCCGGGCGGGTGATGCCCAGGCGGCACTTCACGGTGACGGGACGGTCTGTGGCCCCAGCCATGGCGGCCACGCAGCGGGCCACGGTATCGGGCTCGGCCATGAGGCAGGCCCCGAAGGCTCCGGCCTGCACCCGGTCGCTGGGGCAGCCTACGTTGAGGTTGATTTCGTCGTAGCCGTAATCCACCCCGATGCGGGTGGCTTCGGCCAGAAGCTCGGGCTCGTTGCCCCCAAGCTGGAGGGCCACCGGGTGCTCCTCCGGGGAGAAGGCAAGGTGCCGTTCCCGATCCCCTTTAACAATGGCGTTGCCGTGCACCATCTCCGTGGTGAGCTGGGTATGGGCCCCAAACAGGCGATGGAGAAACCGACAGTGCCGGTCGGTCCAATCGAGCATGGGGGCGACGGAGAGGGTGGGCCAGGGCTGCACGGCAGGTCTCGCTTACGGTGACGGTGGAAGTTTAGCAAAGCCCCGCCCTTGCGCGGGACTGGAGCCCCATGGGATTTTGAGGGCCTCATTTCAGAAAGGGAGACGGGCATGGTCGAGCGTCGGCGAAGGGAGCAGCGGGCCCTCGGGGGAGTGCTGGGGGCGGTGATGCTGCTCTGCGCGTTGGCGCTGGGCGCGTTAGCGGTCGCGGCGGAGTCCTTTGGGACCGTGCGCTATCACCAAATGGTGCCTATGCGCGATGACGTGCGCCTAGCGACGGATGTCTACCTGCCTTCGGGCTCCGGGCCCTTTCCCACTCTCCTGGTGCGGGATATCTACGGGAACGGCTCTGCCCCGGGGCGCCAGCGCTATGCGCGCTGGGCCACGGAAAATGGCTACGCCTTTGTGTTCCAAAACGCGCGGGGGCGCTACGACTCGGAAGGGCAGTGGTATCCCTATTTTCAGGAGATCCACGACGGCTACGACACCTTAAGCTGGATCGAAGGGCAGCACTGGTCCAACGGTAAGGTGGGTATGTTCGGCACCTCCTACCTTGCCTCCGTGCAGTGGCTCGCGGCCCTGGGCCAGCACCCGGCCCTGAAAGCCATTGCCCCGGCCATGAGCCCCGGGAACTACTACCGGGACGTGGCCTACCCCGGCGGGGCCTTTTCCCTGCTGTCGCGGGCCAGCTGGGGCATTGGGCTCGTGGGAAGCCGCACCAATATGAGCTTTCCCATCGATTGGGTATCGGCCATCGATCATCTACCCCTGCGGACCCTGGACCGGAGTTTGGGCTTTGACGTGCCGCACTTTCGGGATTGGCTGGCGCACCCGACCTACGACGAGTACTGGAAGCCCTTGAACCTTGAGGCCCGGGCGCCGGAAATGGCAGTGCCCGCCCTTAACATTGGGGGCTGGTACGACGTCTTCCTCCGCAGCACCCTGGGGAGCTACAGCACCATGAAGCGAGAGGCAGCGACGGCCGAGGCCCGGGCGGGGCAGCGTCTGGTCATCGGTCCCTGGCCCCATGGCTGGAATGCGAAGACCGTGACCGGCGAGGAAGATTTCGGCCCGGAAGCGCTCATTGACGCGGAGGCGCTCCAGCTCGAGTTCTTTGATCACTGGTTAAAGGATGGCCCCGCGCCGTCCGGGGCGCCCGTCAAGCTGTTCGTCATGGGGGAAAACCGCTGGCGTGATGAAGAGGCGTGGCCCCTTGAGCGGACCGCCTTTACGCCCTTCTATCTTCACGGTGATGGCCGGCTGGCGCCCGAGCGCCCCGACGCCGACGAGGGGTCTCTGAGCTATCGCTACGATCCGCAGGATCCCGTTCCCACCTTGGGTGGAAACATTATGAGGGCGGAGCTTCGGGGAACCTTTGATCAGCGCGCCCTTGATGAGCGCAGCGATATTCTTCGTTTTGAGACGGACGCGTTTACGGCGCCCCAGGAAATCACTGGCCCCGTGCGCGCCATCCTCTACGCTTCCACGGACGGGGTGGACACGGATTTCATGGCTAAACTTTCGGTGATCAAGGCCGATAACCGCGTTATGAATTTAGTGGATGGGGTGCTTAGGGGCCGCTTTCGGGAGGGCTACGAAAGGGAGGTCCTTATGGCGCCGGGGGAGGTGTATCGCCTTGAGCTTGATCTCTGGGCGACGAGCTACCGCCTCGCGCCGGGGGAGCGGCTCAGGCTGGATATCACGAGCAGCAACTTCCCCCGGCTTGCACGAAACCTAAATACGGGAGAGCCCCTCGGGGAGGGAATGAGCTTCCGCGTGGCAAATCAAAGCGTGTATTTGGATCGCCGCCGGGCCTCCCATGTCATGCTCCCCTTGATCCCGACGGACCCCTAGGCCCGTCCTGCTCCCAGGGAAGGGAGGAAGGCTGTGCTCAAACTGAAACGGGTGGAGTTGCTATTTCCCTCGCCGCTTTTGCACTTTGCGGTGCCGGATTGCGAACCCCTGAACGAGGACCTGCTTCGCCTTGGTTATCGTCTCCGGGAAGAAAGCCCGGGCATTCGGCGTTCCAATCGCCAGGGGTGGCATTCCGGGGGCAATCTTTTCCGCGAGGCCTCTTCGGCGGTGTCCGTCCTTGAATCTTGGATCCACATCGCTCTTGGCGCAGCGATGGACAAGCTTTCGGCACGGGGCGATGGACCCGATCCAAGATTTCACGTCGATGGTTGGATGAATATCAATCCCCTTGGGGGATTCAACGCGCCCCACACCCATCCCGATTGCCACTGGTCCGGGGTGTACTACGTCAGCCAGCCCCGGCCCAGGAGCAGGAATGCGGGGATGATTGAGTTCCTCGATCCTCGACGAGAGCTCAACGAGTACAAAGGCCTTCGCATCAAGGCGTACAAGGGGCGGAGGGCACTGCTTGGACAGCCCGGCGAGCTTTATCTATTTCCCTCCTACTTGCTCCACATGGTCTATCCCAATGACAGCGAAGAGGAACGGGTCTCCATCGCCTTTAACGCGACCTTAAAGGAGGCGGAGGAAGACAGTGAGATCCCCCTAGGGGAGTAGGGCGCGCTATCATGGGGCGTTCCGCTCTGCGATGGAGACCTCATGACCGTTCGTACCCGTGTCGCCCCGAGTCCTACGGGGGATCCCCACGTCGGCACCGCCTATGTGGCGCTATTTAACCTCGCCTTTGCCCGGAGCCAGGGCGGGGAATTTGTGCTGCGCATTGAGGACACGGACCAGGCTCGATCCACGGAGGAAAGCGAAGCGGCCATCTTAGAGGCCTTTCGTTGGCTGGGACTGAACTGGGATGAGGGTCCGGAGGTGGGCGGCCCCCACGGGCCCTATCGGCAAAGCGAACGGGGCGATCTTTACCAGGCTGCGGCGAAGCAGCTTGTGGCGGATGGTCATGCCTTTCCCTGTTTCTGCACCGCCGAGCGCCTCGATGAGGTTCGCCGGGCTCAGCAGCTTGCAAAGGAGACCCCGCGCTACGACGGCCACTGCCTGAGCCTTTCCCCAGAGGAGGCCGCGGCCCGCATCAGCGCCGGGGAATCTCACGTGATTCGCATGAAGATCCCCGAGGCGGGGAGCTGCGTCATCGACGATCTGTTCCGAGGCCCCATAGAAATTGCCTGGTCCCAGATCGATATGCAGGTGCTCGTGAAGAGCGACGGCATGCCGACTTATCATCTCGCGAATGTGGTGGATGATCACCACATGGCCATCACTCACGTCATTCGCGGGGAAGAGTGGATCAACTCCGCGCCGAAGCATCGCTTGCTCTATGACTACCTGGGTTGGGAGGCGCCGGTGCTCGCGCACCTGCCCCTGCTGCGGAACCCGGATCGGAGCAAGCTGTCGAAGCGGAAGAATCCTACGGGGATCAATTACTACCGGCGCATGGGTTATCTGCCCGAGGCGCTAGTGAATTTTCTCGGGCTTATGGGCCATTCCATGCCAGAGGGGGAGGAGATCTTCGACGTGCAGGCCTTTATTGAGGCCTTCTCCCTAGAGCGCATCACCCTCGGGGCGCCGGTATTCGATCAGGAAAAGCTGGCCTGGCTGAATGGGCAGTGGCTGCGAGGCCTCTCCGATGAGGCCTTCGCCGATCGGGTCATGGCCTGGGGCCTGAATCGGGAGGCGCTCATGCCCCTCGTGCCCCTTATCAAGCCCCGGACGGAGCGCCTGTGCGACCTGGCGCCCATGGTGGGCTACCTCCTGGGGGGCGCGCCGTACGCTTGCTCCCGAGGATTTCGAGGGCCTGGCCCTCGAAGGAGAGGCGCTCCTTGAGGTGCTTCAGTTTGCACTTTGGCGCTTTGAGGCTCTCAGCGATTGGACCCGGCCCCAGCTCGTCGCCACGGTGGAGGCCTTGGCGGAAGAATTGGAATTGAAGATCCGGGTGCTACTGGCGCCGCTCTTT
The DNA here is from genome assembly GCA_038144425.1 of Candidatus Salivita marina. GTDB lineage: Bacteria > Pseudomonadota > Gammaproteobacteria > Pseudomonadales > Azotimanducaceae > Salivita > Salivita marina. The sequence continues at coordinate 1,091,038 of JAYQNS010000002.1, forward strand.
GTGGCCCTATCTGGACAAGCCGTGTCCTTGCCGCTTTACGATTCTCTCGTATTTCTTGGCCCTGATCTCGCCCGGGCCCGGCTCCGGGAGGGGCTTGAGGCCCTGGGAGGGGTGTCGAAAAAGGCCGCCAAGCGGCTCGAGAAGCGCTACGCGGAATTGGGTTTGAGGGGTGCGGAAGAGGGGCGCTCTGCGGAGAGTTGACACCCTCTAAAGGCGTCCATAAACTGCGCCGCCTTGCTGCCTGGAACCGGCTTCGGGGCCGCAGCATTCGGGGCTATAGCTCAGCTGGGAGAGCGCCTGCATGGCATGCAGGAGGTCGGCGGTTCGATCCCGCCTAGCTCCACCAACACCGGAAAACGCGGCGCCCGCCGCGTTTTTTTTGGGTTCATCGAGACAACCTGGCTCGGTTGGGCGGCGGCACCCATTGAGGGCAGCGTCCCGGAAGCCCTTTTAGGCGAATTTCTAAGTATCTACGTGAACCGCGCCCTGGGGTGGTGGCGGGGCCAGCATTGGCGCGGCCTTGCGCCCAGCTGGCGCATGGTCTGTGTATCTACATGATGCGAACGCGACGGCTTGGGAAGCCCACCGTTCTGCCAATTCATTGTATAAAAAGGGTCGTAATTTCCACCTATAGATCAAAAACTCCCCCTCATTAGCCTGCTAAAAACCACTTTGCTTGAGACTAAGTTTCTGCACGAAATGTGACCCGAAAGGGGTCGTCCGGGGACGGCGCGATGTACCTTGTCTGCCTTGGCGTCAGCCCCTCAAGGCGCGTATCGTCGACGGTCATGAGCCATTACATCTCAACGCTTTTCCTCGCCGCATTTTTTGTGGCTTCGCCGGTGGGCGCCTGGGCCCAGGCCGAAGCGGGGGGTTTCCTCGTGGGTGGCCCAATCCTCGGCGGGCCGGCAGCCGGGGAGCTCGATCTCATCACCCTGCGCGATCAGGGGGTTAGGGTGATCGTGGATCTTCGCCATGGAGAAGAGGGGGCCGAGGGCGAGAGGAAGCGGCAACGCGCCTGGGTTTCGTATACGTAAACCTTCCCGTCCGTGGGGCTGCGGGCCCGGCGGTGGTGCGCAACGTGGGGATGCTCCTCGATGCCTATGGACCGGAGCAGGTCTTTCTCCACTGTCAGTCCGGGCAGCGCGCTGCGGAGGTCTGGGGTCGCTACCAGCTAAATCGAGGCATGGCGCCGCAGTCCGTGATCGCTGGGGCGAGTGCCTGGGGCCTCTCGGAGAAGCGAGTAGGGTATTTGCGCGCCCATGCCGGCTTGCCACCCCAGGCCCCGAAGGCCCCCACCGCTCCGGCGGCGCCGAAGGCGCCCGCTGCGCCGAAAGCGCCCTAGGGTCAATTTTCCAAAGCGTGCAAAGGGTCCCCGAGGCGCTTCCCGCGGCTTCCCCCTTCCTTCTCCTAAGCCTTCATTTTTAAGTAGTTTTTCCGGCGCCCGGGCGTCATGAAAAATTTACTTGACAGAAAAAAACCTTCGGGAATACAAGGGCGCCGAAGCCGGCTTGGAAAGGGCTGTACACGGCGCTTTCCGCGGTAGTCCGACGCTTTCGCAGCTTGTTTTGTTGTGTTTGCGTGAGGAGTTTTTGTCGTGTCCACTGTTGATGACGATGATGACTTTAATGCCATGCTTGACGACGATTTAGACGACGAAACGGACGGCGGTGACGAGGACGAGTCCTATATGGACGGCCTTTCCGCACCTGCGCGCCAGCTGGCCATTCGCCGGGCCCTTGAGGAGCGCTCCGAAGCCCGGGCCATGAACGCTTCCCTGGATTACCTCGACCTCGATTTCGACGACGAGGATTAGGGGCGCCCAGCCCCCAGGAAAGCTGCAGCGCTAGGCGTTTCGCGCTAGCCTTGGCGGCCTGCCCACGCTGGGTCAGGCCAGGGAAAACGCCGTGCATTCGCTCCAGCCCCCGCCGGAACTTGATCTCCTGCTCTTTGGCGGCGGGCATGCTCACGTGGCCGTGCTCCGCTCCCTTGCCATGGGCCCCTGGCCCGGGGTCCGGGTTACGCTGGTCACTCGAGAAGGGCTCGCCCCCTATTCAGGCATGTTGCCGGCTCACGTCGCAGGGGATTTGTCCTGGGAGGCCATGCACATCGATCTCGGCCCTCTGGCTCGCGCGGGGGGTGTTCGGCTGATCGAGGCGGAGGTGGTGGGGGTTGAGGCGACCCAGCGCCAGCTGCGCTTTGCTGATCGGCCGCCCTTGAGCTACGACGTGCTCTCCGTCGATTGCGGTATTACCCCTGCCTTGGACGAGGTGCCTGGCGCGCGGGGAAAGGTCCTGGCCACCAAGCCCATTTCGACCTTTCTCCCGCGGCTTGCGGCGGCCCTGGAGGCCAAGCATGACGCTCTGGCGGCAGGGCAGCCCATTCGCGTGGTTGGCGGTGGAGCCGCTGGGGTAGAGCTGGCCCTGGCTCTGCGGGCCCGCCTCGGTGCTGCCATCACCTTGGAGCTGTTCACCGCCGGGGGTTGCATTCTTCCAACCCTACCGCCGCGGGCGAGGCGCAAAGCCCTAAGGGCCCTCGCGGCGGCAAAGATTGCGGTGCGTTTCGAGGCCCGCGTCACGGCAGTGGAGGATGGGCCAACGTTGCGTCTCGCGACGGGGGAAGCCTTTCCCGCCGCCCTGGTCCTATGGGCGACGCAGGCCGCGCCCCCGGCTTGGCTGGCAAGCTCGGGCCTCGCCCTTGATCAGGCGGGCTTCCTGGCCGTGGGGGCCACCTTGCAGAGCCTCTCCCATCCTGAGGTCTTTGCGGCCGGCGACGTCGCGGCCCTGACCCATGCGCCGCGTCCGAAGTCCGGGGTCTATGCGGTGCGCGCGGGCCCGGTGCTGACGAAAAATCTACACGCATTTGTTGCCGGGAAGGCCCTGCGGCCCTTCAAGCCCCAGCGTCGAGCCCTCTACCTGCTGAATCTGGGAGATGGCCGGTCCCTGGCGGCCCATCCCTGGCTTCCAGCCTGGGTCGGGCGGCCCCTGTGGCGCCTGAAGCAGGCCATTGATGAGCGCTTCATGGCCCGCTTCCGCTTACCGCCCATGCCCGAACCGGAGGCGGCCCCCTCCCTACTTTCAGGAAGGGGGGAGGGGCGTGGTGTCGCCCCCATGCGATGCGAAGGCTGTGGCAGCAAGCTTGGCCCCGCCACCCTACGGGCGGGCCTTGCAGCGCTTTCGGGAAGTGGAAACCCCGTGGAGGATGCCACCCCCGTGGCTGGGGCGTCGGGGCTGTGGCAAAGCATCGACGGGTTCCCTCTGCCAGTGGACGATCTTTACCTAGGTGGACGCCTTGCCGCCCAGCACGCCTTGAGCGATCTCTATGCCTTGGGGCTTGAGCCTCGGCAAGCCTGGGCTTTGGCAACGGTGCCCGTGGCCAGCGATGGCCTCATGGCACGAGATCTGGAACAGCTCATGGCCGGAGCCGAAGCCACCCTCACCGCCGCCGGGTGCGTTCTTGCGGGGGGGCACTCCCTTGAGGGGCTCCGCGCGGAGCTGGCCCTCACGGTGCTTGGGGCGGAAGCGCCGGGTTCTGCGCCGCTACTCAAAAGCGGAGCCCAAGACGGCGACGCATTGATTTTAACCAAGGCCCTTGGGGTAGGGGTGGCGTTGGCAGCCTCGGCGAAGGGCGCGGCTGCCAGCACGGTGCGTGGGGCGGCCCTGGCCTTGATGCTCGAACCCTCGGCCCCGGCCCTGCCCGTCCTTCGCGCCCATGGCGTTCGGGCCCTGACGGACGTCACGGGCTTCGGGCTATTAGGGCACGCGCTGGAGATCGCCGAGGCCAGCGGGCTGGGTCTGCTCCTTGACCCTGCCGCGCCCGCGGCTCTCGATGGCGTGCTCTCCCTTTTGGCAGCGGGGGTGGGGGCCCAGCTCACGGAGGCCAACGCCGCGCCCCTTTCCCTGATGGAAGGGTTAGGGGTGAGCCTGACGGACCCTCGGGTTCGCCTGCTATGTGATCCCCAAACCTGCGGCGGCCTTCTCGCCGCCGTCCCTGCATCAGAGGCTTCCGCCTGCCTGCAGGCCCTTCAGAGCGCTGGCTTTGCCTCGGCCCGGGTTGTCGGGGGGCTGAGGGCGGGTGGCGGCCTCTCCCTGGGCAAAGCGCACCTCCATGACTGACTTATTCACGGAGCTGCTGGTGATTTTCCTGGCCTCCCTGGCCATGGTGGCGCTGTGCCGGCCCCTGAAGCTTCCCGCGACCCTCGGCTACTTCTTTGCGGGAGCCCTGGTGGGCCCCACGGGCCTGGGCTGGGTGAAGAATCCAGAGGATCTGGCGCTACTCGCGGAGCTTGGAGTGGTGCTGTTGCTCTTCACCCTGGGGCTCGAGTTCTCCCTGCCGCGCATGCTATCCATGCGCCGGGCCGTCTTCGGGCTAGGCTCGACGCAGGTGGTGCTCACCACGACGCTGTTTGCAGGCACGCTGGCCTATGCGGGGCTTGATTTGGGCCTCGCCATCGTCATTGGTGGGGGCCTGGCCCTGTCCTCGACGGCGCTCGTGTCCCGGGAGCTGGCCGTCACCGGGCAGCTGCAGCAGCGCCACGGGCAAACGGCCCTGGGGATTCTCCTTTTCCAGGATTTGGCGGCCGTGCTCTTCCTCATTCTTGTGCCAGCGCTTGCGACGGACGGGGCCGCGGGGCTTGGGCTCTCCGTGGCCGTGGCGGCGGGGAAGGGCTTGGCGCTTTTTGTCGCGTTAATGGCGGTGGGACGCTATCTCCTGCCGCCCCTCTTCCATGAGATTGCCCGGTCCCGCTCCGAGGAGCTCTTTGTGCTGAGCGCCCTGGCGGTGGTGCTCGGCGCCGCCTGGCTGACCCACGCGCTCCACATGTCCATGGCCTTGGGAGGCTTCGTGGGCGGCATGATGCTCGGGGAGAGTCGTTACCGCCATCAGCTTGAGGCGGACATTCGCCCTTTCCGGGATCTGCTCTTGGGTGTCTTCCTCGTCAGCGTGGGCATGATGCTAGACCTGCCCTTGCTTGCGGAATACTGGCCTCGAATTCTCGCCTTCGGGCTCATCCTTGTGCTGGTCAAGTTCGCGCTAATCGCTTTGATCGCCCGAGCCTTGGGGGAGAAGCCCCGGGATGCGGTGCGCAGCGCCGTGGTCCTCGCGCAGGGGGGCGAGTTTGCCTTCGCCCTCCTCGCTCTGGCGGCGAGCTATGGCCTTGTGCCCGCCGATGTGCAGGCCTTCATGGTGGCTGTCACCCTGGTGAGCATGGTGCTTACCCCGGCTTTGGTGCGGGGGAGCGGGGTGGTGACGGATCGGATCCTGGGCCCGGCGGAGCGCGCCCCCCTGGCTAGCCTCAGCGAGCCCCTGCCTGCGGCGAGCGGGCGCGTACTCATCCTTGGCTATGGCCGGGTGGGGCAGGTGATTGGGCGCATGCTTGAGGAAACGGGGGTGCCCTATGGCGCTTTGGACTCAGACCCGGCGCGGGTCAATGAGGCGGCCCTGGCCGGGGTACCCATCCGCTTCGGGGATGCGGCCCGGGCTGAGCTTCAGCGGGGCCTCGGGCTTGAGAACGCGAGCCTTGTGGTGGTCTGCATTGATGATTGGCAGGGCGCCCTACGGGCGCTCACGAGCGCTCGGGAGCTGAATCCCACCGTGCCCATCCTGGTCCGCAGCCGAGACGATCGGCATATGGAAGCCTTCCTTGCTGCGGGGGCAACGGAGGTGGTTCCGGAGACCTTCGAATCCTCACTCATGCTCTTTACCCACCTTATGGCCCTGTTGCGCCACGATCGCGCCGACACGGAAGCGGCCCTGGATCGGGTGCGGGCGGACCGCTACCACCTGCTCCACGGCGTGATTGCCGGGGAGCGGCACAGCCTCTATCCCGAGGTACTCCATCCCGTGGTCCTCCCGGAAGGGGCTCGCGTGTTGGGTCTTCCCGCAGAAAAGGCGCTGCCACCGGGGCTTGGGGCGGTCTCCCTAGAACAGCTGCGCCGAGGGGACGACGTCTTGGAAGTGAGTACCGCTGGCTCCCTACGCGCCGGTGACGTACTTCTCCTCGTCGGCCCGCAACCTGAGGTGGAGGCTGCGGAGGCGGCCTTGCTCGCAGGCTAGCGGCCTTAAGAGCCCGCTTCTCCCTTTGCCCGGGATGGCCGGGGGAAGATCTCACCCCAGGGATCGTGGCTCCCGCTATTCAACTGCTTAAAAGCCTCCGCAAGGGTTTCTCGTAGCACCTCGGCGGCTGGAGGTGGGCTCCGCTCCTGGCGCCAGGCCACGCAGGCCGGTAAGCGTCCATCGCTTTCAAGCTCCCGTACCGGCAGATTGACCAGTTCGCGATCGCGGATGAAGTAGGACCCCAGGGTGGAAGGAACAATTGCGATGACATCGGTCATAAACACTAGGCTGAGAATGAGATGGGGGTCCTGGCCAACCACATAGGCCGCTTGCTCAGCGCTCTTATCGATGCCCAAGCGTTCGAGCTCCTCTGCAACGCTCTCGAAGGGCGTATGGAAGCTTTGGGGCAGATCCATACCGATGACTCGATAGTTCGCAAGGTCAAGAAGGGACAGCTTCTTGTCCCCGCTCGCCGCTGCCGGATGATTCACCCGACATAGCGCCACAGGGTAGGGAAAGGGGTGCCGGTCGAAAGCAAGCCCCGGGTGATCCACTTGCTCATCGGGGCCCAGCCAAATGTCGATCTCCTGATTAAGCAAGGCTTGATTACGCTGCCGCCAGCTAACGGTCGTGACCACGAAGCTGAAGCCAGGGTGCGCGTCGCTCGCGAGGGTCAGGGCCGTGCCAAGTACCGCCTGGCTGATCGCGGGGTCGGCTCCAATCTTAAGCCGACCACTTTGCACGGACTGCATGAGTTCAATTTCGTGCTTCGCCGAATTAATGGCGTCGAGGGAGCGGCGTGCCGCCGCAACCAGTACCTCGCCGTAGGCCGTAGGTACGGTACGCCGCCCAACCCGCTCAAACAGTTTGACGCCGTAGCGCGCCTCCAAGCGGGAAACGGTTTGGCTAAGGGCCGAATGAGTGAGCCCTAAGGATTCTGCTGCCTGACGATAACTCGCCAGGTCGGTCAGGGTCACAATATGGCGGAGCTGATTTTCTGAGGCCATCGAGTTCTCTTAAAAAAATATGACCAAATCAAACTCGAGGGTAATTCTCAGTAACTGTAGATTGCAATCAATAGTCATAATTTCGTCATATTCCGAAGGCGCCACGCCCGCTAAGCGTTCCCCTGACCCGCCTGGAACCCGATCCCTCAAGCTTTTTCTTTCTCCTGCCGAATGGTTCTTTCAGCGCCGCAACGAAGGCCATTCCTGCCGCTCAGAAGAGCATTGGCAGAGCAGCCCTAAAGCGTTGCCCGGTACTGTCGATTGCAGCGTTAGGCGGGATTGATCCGCCGTTCATCAACTGACGCCGAGAAAGAGGACATAACCATGGCACTTGTCGTCAACACGAACGTGGCTGCGATCCAAGCCCAGTACAACGTAAGCAAGACCAACCAATCGATGCAGGACGCAATGGCTGCTCTGTCGTCCGGTTCGCGGATTAACTCCGCTTCCGATGACGCCGCGGGCCTGTCGATTTCTTCCCGGATGGACTCCCAGATCCGAGGCCTGACTCAAGCCATTCGTAATGCCAACGACGGCATTAACATGGTGGATACGGCCGAAGGGGCGATGG
>JAYQNS010000003.1:0-773543 GCA_038144425.1 Candidatus Salivita marina
GGGCCTCGAGGCGGGAAACGGTTTGGGAGAGGGCGGAATGGGTTACCCCAAGCATCTCAGCGGCTCGGCGATAGCTCGCCAGATCCGTAAGGGTCACGATGTGCCTAAGCTGACTTTCCGAGGCCATGGGGTCTCCTGAGATTAAACCGGGACCACGAGGCTCAGGCTAGAAAGGCTTGATAATCGAAAGTTGGGACTAATTGCCGGGCGCCCCGAGGCCGCAAGCCGGGAGGGTCTCGGAAAGACATCGCCCCAGGGGTCGGACCCACCGGCGTTCAGGCCCTTAAAGGCTTCCGCAATGGTGCCTCGGAAGCACCTCTGCGGCGGGGAGGAGCTGCGCTCCTCCCGCCAGGCCGACGCAAGCGGGGAGATGCTTTGCTGCTCTTCGGAGCTCCTTCACGGGAAGGATGGCGAGCTCTCCATCGCGTACGAAGTAGGACCCCAGGGTTGCGGGGACCAGGGCGATCACCTCTTCCATAAAAGCAGGAGAGAATGAGGTGTGGATCCTGGGCGACGACGTATTGGTTCTGGTTTCCCCAGGGGAGAGATCAAGTGCATCGAGCGCCTTGGCGACCGGCTGAAAGGGCGCATGGAAACTCTTCGGGAAGGTCCATGCCAATGATCCGGTAGGCGGCCAGTTCCTTAAGGATAGACCGTCCGGGTGCCGCTCAAGGGCCGGATGATTCGTTCGGCAGAGGGCCACGGGGTAGGGAAAGGATGGCGATCAAAGGCGAGGGCGGGATGATCCGCCTGCTCGTCGGGCCCTAGCCAGATGTCCACCTCGTGGTCCAGCAGCGCTGATTGCGCTGGCGCCAGCTGACCGTCTTCACCACGAAGGTAAACTCCTGGATGGGCCCGCCCGCTAGGGTGAGGGCCGTGCCCAGCATGGCCTGGCTAATAGCCGGATCGGCCCCAATGCATAGGCGACCGCTTTCCACGGACTGCATTAGCTCGATTTCGTGATTGGCTGCGCTCATGGCCTCGAGGACTGGCGCGCCGCCTCGGACCAGCACGGCCCCATAGGCCGTGGGCACGGTGCGCCGGCCTCACCCGCTCAAACAGTTGACGCCGTAGCGCGCCCCAAGCGGGAAACGGTTTGGCTGAGGGCGGAATGAGTTACGCCGAGAGATTCTGCAGCCTGCCGATAGCTGGCGAGATCGGTAAGGGTCACGATATGGCGGAGCTGATTTTCTGAGGCCATTTTTTATCTTTTGGAACAAATCTGACCAAAGCAAACTCGATAGTAAGCTCGGGTAATTGGAAAATGCAATCAATAGTTCACAATTGCTTCATATTTGGAAGGCGCCATCCGGAACTAACGGTTCCGCTGGCCCGCGCGGACCCCTTGCCCTCAAGCTTTTTCTCCCTCCTGCCGAATGAACTTTTCAGCGCCGCAACGAAGGCCAACCCTGCCGCTCAGAAGAGCAAGGCAGAGCAGCCCTAAAGCGTTGCCCGGTACTGTCGATTGCAGCGTTAGGCGGGATTGATCCGCCGTTCATCAACTGACGTCGAGAAAGAGGACATAACCATGGCACTTGTCGTCAACACGAACGTGGCTTCGATCCAAGCCCAATACAACGTAAGCAAAACCAACCAAGGAAATGCAGGATGCAATGGCAGCTCTGTCGTCCGGTAGCGGATTAATTCCGCTGGTGATGACGCGGCGGGCCTAACCATCTCCACGCGCATGGAATCACAGGTTCGAGGCTCCTCCAAGCCATTCGTAATGCAAACGATGGCATTTAACATGGTGAACACGGCCGAAGGAGCAATGGATGAGATCACCAACATGCTCCAGCGCATGCGGGAGCTGGCTATCCAGTCGAAACGGACCCAATACCAGGATCGTCAGAACCTTGATGCAGAAGTTCAGCAGCTGAAAAGCGAGATTGATCGGGTAGCAAGTCAGACGCCTTCAACAACCAGAAAATCTCGATGGGTCCTACGCATCCAAACGCTAGCAGATTGGGCAGAAGCTGGGAAGTCTCTTTCTCCCTGGCTCTGTCCAGCACGGCTGGGAACCTGTCGGAACGGGTTCTTGGAACCACCTCCTGCATCAGGGCGTGTCACGGCCAGTGGTTACGAGCAAGAATTCTCGCCCCTGACACGGACACCTTCCAGGGAAGAACGTCTCGTTCACGATTACGCTTTAACGGTAACGACACCTAGACGGTTCGAACCCACTACCGATTGACCAATAACAATTTGGCTTCCGATGGCGTGACGAACGTTCGAGGCGACGTTAAAAACGGCGATTAATGCTTCGTCAAAACGATGAACAGGACGTGGCGGACAAGATCCATGGAAGGCATCCGCGCGAGTGACCGCAACACGGCGGCGTGGTGTCGGGTTCCATATGAACGATGTGTAACGTGGTTACCTACGACGGTACGGGCACTATGAAGCCTCAATCCGATGGGGTGCGTTTCTCCCTTGCAAGCACTGCTGACGGCAACTACGTGGAGCTACTCTTCAAGGTGATCAGCGGCGCGGGATTGCAGTATCCTAACGACGGACTGCGGACCAAACCTCGGCCAAACTTAACAGTTTTTTGTCTACATTGCACGCTGACCGAGTAGCTGATGAAAGCGCGAACTGGGATGCGGACTAACGGTAATTTGATGGCGGTTGACTGATTTGGCGAGACAACTATCTTCCACAATGCAAAGAGCAAGCGTCTTGGCACCCATTAAAATTAGCTGGATTGGAGATGCTGGGGCGACCGGTCAACATTCGCACCACTGCAACGGGCCAGAAAGTGGTCCTTGTTGAAGGACCACCGTTCACGGTGCCGATGCGATTGGGATTACGAATTTCAATCGAATGTCTTTCGGCTCCACCACGATTCTGGCGAGATGGTGATGACCGCTTTTCCTCCGGTGGGAAGATTGCCAATGGTAACGGGGGCAATTCAATGATCGAATCAGATAACGGCAACACTTGGCGGCGTCGATCGCGACCAGTTGGTATTGCTGGTGGTGACGGCTGCGGGATTACGGGATTTCTATGAGGAGCGGGTCCGTTGGTACAGCAGCAAACTAACACGAACTGCTGGTGGCCTTGATGTCAACGGGTAAAGACGCTGGCAGGAGAGATCGTGAACGATTACGACGAGGCTACAGCTATAACGCTGGGGAAGGTGCCACTACGACGCTACGGATGGTCCGATTGTCGGCGGCAAGCGAGAGGAAAACATCGCAACTGATCCTTGCCTGTACGGTGGACAGGGACCTTTAGTTCAACGATACGCCCGTAGATGCTGGCGAGTTGCTGCTTCTCAGATTGATCTGAATCAGACGGATGGGTCTGCCTCTACGCAGACGGCTACGTCTAAACTCGACGCTGATTGTTTCGGGAAATGACCGAACCAGTTACTCCGACAAGACGACGGTACTAACTTCAAAATTGGAGATCACTACCGCTTCGATTTCAGGGGGTCTGCCGCTTTGATCAAATGGTTAACTTGGCGACTAACGCGGATACAAACACATTAGCAACGTGACAGCTTCCGGTGAATCAGAATTCTCTGCAGGTTATCCTTACGGAAACCGACTGGTGGCCAAGAGCATGGATCCGACTTCGCATCTACAGGGACGGTTTTGTTTATGACCATCGCAGGGGCAGGGCTCCGCGGTGCGGCATAGACGATAACGGTTGCCGTGAGCGGAGCTACCGAAGCTGGCCGCTGATGGAGAGAAACCATGGATTTGGTCTTGACGGCAAGCGACAGCGTGACCTTCCAAATTTCCGACGGTCGTGGCGACGGCGACTATCAGGTTAGGCTTACGACAGCTGGGATCCGAGGGCAATGCCGATCTTTTGGCTGAAGTCAACAAGGCCCTCAGCGATGCAGGTATTACCGACATTACGTCGCTGCTAAAACCCAGATGCTGGTGTCAACTTGACGAAAAGCTTGTTTTACTAACGCAAGGGTGGAAAGATCAAGATTACCAATTTGAGTCCGATGGCACGGCACAGATGACCTTTTCACCGGCAACGGGACAAGGGAACTGCGATTATCCCAACGACGACAGCGGGAACGCATCGACTGGGAAAACGGTTTCCGCGGTTGCGATGGATCAAGTTGAGGCTCCGCAAACAGCTGCGTCTTGAAATCATTGACAACGCGATTGAGCAGGTCAACGACGAGCGCTCTAAGCTGGGTGGTGCGATCTCAGAATCGCCTTGATCATACGGTGAACAACCTGGGGAAGCATCGTCACCAACACCGAGCCTCTAAGTCCAGATTGAAGACGCTGACTTCGCGGCCGAGTCGGCTAAGCTGGCCAAAAACCAGATCCTGCTCCAAGCAGGTACGGCGATGCTGGCTCAGGCGAATGCCTCTCAGCAGACGGTGCTCTCCCTCCTCGGCTAAGCCTGAGGGAGGTCCAGGCTAGGCCCTCGCAGCCAGGGCCTAGCCTAATTCCACTGCCCGGTCTGGTCTCCAGCCCGGGCAGTGTTGTTTTTGCCGGTCAGTGTCGTAGCCTCAGGAGGCTGTTTAAGGAGTCGTTATGGCCACCGCAAAACCGCCCTGTGAGGTCTGTCGCCTGATTCAGCGGCTACCTTCTTATGTTCGTGCCCATGATCATCATGCTGGTGGTGCTCCGCTTAAGCGGGGACACGCATCGGCCCCAGCGGTGAGTGGACTTTGCCAAGGTGCTGGCCTGGGGCATTGGCCTCATCTTGGTTGGGCAGATTTCTTGGAAGGCGTACCATGAATTCGGGCCCGGACGGCGCCGCTAGGGCGCCCAACTGTTGGCGTTGCAGCCATTTCGCCAGCAGCTGGGATGCTCGGGCGCGCTATGCCTGTCGGCTCCATGGATTCAAGACGCCGCGGCTTCCGTCGATTGAAGTCTTACAGGCCGATGGGCGCGGTTGCATGGGTTTCCAAGATAAGGGGGGTCCCCAGTGAAGGCACGGTGGAACTTGACGGCAGCAGCGCTGGTGCTCGGTTTCGCCTTGGGAGTACCGGCCCAAGGCGCTGTCGATGAGGCGCAAGCGGCATTCGATCGTGGCCACTATGCGACGGCCATGCGCGCTTGGCGGGTTCGCGCGGCCCTTGGGGACGCCAACGCCCAAACCAACGTTGGCTACCGGAAAGAGCAAGGCCTATCGGTGCGCCAGACTACGCGGAGGCGCTTAAGTGGTATCGCCGTGCCTCTGAGGCAAAGCAGCCTCAAGCCCTGCATAACCTGGGCATGCTCTATCACCATGGTTATGGGGTAGGGAAAATGCCCGGGAGGCCATGAGGTTCTTCGAAGAGGCGGCCGAAGGCGGCTGGCCGAATCCCAGTACATGCTGGGCCTCCATTACCACGCTGGGGATGGGGTGCGCATGAGCCCACGCACGGCGCTGTCCTGGTTCCTGAAAGCGGCGGGGCAGGGGCTGGGCGCAGAAGCGCAGTTCATGGCGGCGCTGGTGATGCTTTCCGGGGATGCCGCCGATGCGCCCATGCCGAAGCATGCTACGTGGGCAGAGGAGGTGGCGCCGAAGCGGCTACGCGCCTGCGGAGGAGGTGCGCCAGTTCGCCGAGCTGAAGCTTGATGACGATGAAATCGAGTCCCTCCGTCCCCTTGTGGATATCTGCCTCGAGTCTGCCTTTGCGTTGCCCGAAGGCCTAAACCCCTATTTTTGTCGGCGTTTTCCTCAAGCTTCCCTGGCTCCCGTCGACTATTTAAGAAGCGTTAGCTTGTTAAAGATCGATAGGGAGCCCTTCATGAGTTCAGCTGCTCGTCGTGCCCTGGCCGCTTATGGCGCCGTCCATACGCAAACCGTTGCTGATGGAGCCGACCCCGCCACCCTGGTGCGCTTGCTCTTTGACGGGGCCATTGACGCGCTCCTGGACGCCGAAGGCTGCATCGTGAGGAATCATCGGCAGAGCAAGGCGAAGGCACTACAGAAGGCCACAGAGATCGTCCTTGCACTTAAGACCTCTCTGAATGCTGGAGTCCGGTGGAGAGCTTGCGGGCACTTTGGATGAGCTTTACAGCTACTGTTCCGACGCCTTCTGCACGGAAACCCACACAACGATGTGGCAACCCCTGCAGGAGGTACGAGGTCTTCCGAGGAGCTTCGCACCGGCTGGGGCGAGATGGCCAAGAAGCAGAAGCAGGGCGCCTGAGGTGGCGGCTCAAGCGCTTCGGGAACCTTTGAGAGCATTCCCTCGTGCTCGGTAGCCCCGGGAGGCCCTTGGCGAGCTCGAGGGCCAGGGCGCGAACGATGCGCTGATGGTGAGGATTGAGGCGCTTGCGGCCCTGCCCGGGGGCGGGCCCTTTCCTTCGGAAGACCTTACGCTTGCGGAGCACCCGGCGCCTTTGGGCTCTTCCAAACGTAGCCTGTCTGCCCCGGAAACCCCCGCGCACCTTGCGGGGCCCACGGCCGAGCTTCGCTCTGCTTGGCAGATTCTGCGGAGACGCCTGTCTTCGGTTGATGGCACCTATTAAATTTGGTCGTCCCCTGTGTTGCCTTCCTGGGCCCAAGGGTTAAGGTTAAGCCCGTAGATCGCGCGCAATCGTGGGCCGCCTTGGGCTACCAATTAGATGATGCTTTGCCCTCGTCGGCGCCTCCGCCGCCGTGGAGGGGTTGCGCGCGCTCATCGCGCAGGTGGCGCAGTCCTCCGCCACGCTCCTCATCCGGGGGGGGAAAGCGGCACGGGCAAGGAGGTGGTCGCCCGCCTCGTGCACGCCCAAAGCCCCCGCGCCGATGCCCCTTTGTGCCCGTGAACTGCGGCGCCATTCCCGCCGATCTTCTCGAAAGCGAACCTTTGGCCATCGCAAGGGCGCCTTTACCGGGCCTTGGCGGACCGGCTTGGGCGCTTTCAGCCGCCAACGGGGGCACGCTGTTTCTCGATGAGATCGGCGATATGCCGGCCTACATGCAGGTGAAGCTTCTTCGCGTGCTCCAGGAACGGCAGGTTGAGCCGGTGGGGGGAACGGCCCCGGAGTCCGTGGATGTGCGCGTGGTGGCGGCGACCCACCGCGATCTTGAGAAGGCCGTGGCCGACGGATCCTTTCGCGAGGACCTCTACTATCGCCTCAACGTCATCCCCGCGGAGGTGCCGCCCTCCGGGAGCGCTTAGACGATCCGCCCCCGCTGACCGAATATCTCTCAGCGCTCCACGCACCGGACAGCGCCGAACCCTCACGCTAAGCGAAGGCTTTATGGCCCTGCTGGCGCGGCATGATTGGCCGGGCAACGTGCGGAGCTTTCCAACCTCCTTCAGCGCTTTTCTACCCTTTATCCCGGCAGCTGCCTGGAGCCCTGAGAGCGTTCCTTCCTCGCTCTTGCCCCAGGGGCTCCTGGCGCCGGAGGGGAATCCCTTCGCAGCGGCGCCCGCCGGCGATGATCCCCTGGGGCTTTTTGCTCGGCAAGGCCCCGGCCAATCCCGTGGAGGCGGCGATCATGGCGGGGCAGGGCTGGGGCCGTTTCCCGGAGGAGGGGCCCCCTGCGGGAGCAGCTGGCGGAATTTGAGTCCACGCTGATTGCCCGGGCCCTGGATGCCGCTGGGGGCAACGTCTCCCAGGCGGCGCCTGTTGAAGGTTCAGCGCACCACCTTGATCGAGAAAATTAACAAGTACGAACTCACCTCCTAGCCTGTCCGTTTTTCGTCAATCGACGGCGCACCGTCGACGCTTTCCCCCTTCCTTGCCGTCCCCACGCCTGAATAATCTATATAAAACAGGCCCTTAAGAATTGGCACGATCAGTGCTTGAGCTCCTGCAACGGCAACTCCTCACCGCTTCCGGCAAGGCAGCGGCAAGGTTAGGGAACGCAGCATGAGCAAAGCAGTACGCCAGGTGATGTGGTGGCTTGATCCCCGGGGCCTTCCGGAGGCGGAAGACCGAGCCTGCCTTGAGGCCCTCGGCCTTGCGGCCGTGCTTCCCGGGTCCTTCGAGGCGAGCACGCAGGGGCGCCGGTGGCGCTGGTCCTGGCCCTAGAGGGGCAGGGCACGCTCGCCCAACAGCTTGAGCAGTATGGCTTGGGCAGGCTGCGAGCCTGGCTTCCCTGATCGTTCGCGTACCCCGCGGAACATCACGGCGGCGGTGCGGGTGCTCGACGAAGGCGCCTCCCACGCCCTGGCCTACGACGACTTCTCCCGAGCGAGCTGGGAGGATGCGGCCGCCCGCATTCAGGCCGCCCAGGCAGGGCCAGCCTATGTCCTTGTGGATCCCGCAAGCCTGCGGGTGCTGGAACTCGCGGAGCGCGTGGCGCGCACGGAAGTCAGTGTATTGCTGGAAGCGCTCCCACGGGCGCCGGCAAGGATGTGCTGGCGCGGGTGATCCATGAAGGCTCGGCCCGGAGCGATAAGCCCTTCATCGCCTTCAACTGCGCCGCGCTGCCGGAACATCTCATTGAAGATGCGCCTTCGGTCATGAGAAGGGGGCCTTTACCGGCGCCCACAAGGATCACCTGGGGCTTTTGAGCAGGCTCAGGGCGGCACGCTCTTCCTCGACGAAATTGGCGATATGCCCTGCACCTGCAGGCGAAGCTCCTGCGCGTGCTTCAGGAGCGGCAGTGCGTCTGCCCGGCTCCACCCGCGCCATTGATCTCGATATCCGCGTCATTGCGGCCACGCACCGGAAGCTGACCCAGCGCATTCGCACCGGGGAGTTCCGGGAGGATCTGTTCTTCCGCCTGGCCACCTTCCGCCTCGCGGTGCCGGCCCCCTGCGAGCGCCCTGGGGACATCGTGCCCCTGGCCTGTACTTTCCTCAGCCAGCATGTCTGGCGGGTACGGCGCCGATCCTCAGCGTTGAGGCGGAGCAGGCCCTGTGCGCGCATCGCTGGCCCGGGAACGTGCGCGAACTCCAGAACGATCCAGCGCGCCCTCGTACTTCCTGGAGGCGAGGCCGTGGGCTTGGAACACCTGATGTTTGATTACGACGACGGGGAGGACGCTTGCCCTGCCTTCGAGCTTCCCGCCCCTGCAGCCCCCTTTGAGGCGCGGCAAGGGGGAGAGCTGAATGCGGCGACGGCCGCAGCATCCCCCAAGGGCTGTCTTCTGGACGCCCGGGATGCCCACGAGCGCAGCGCCATCGAAGCCGCCCTCCGCACCACGGGAAGCCGGGCTGAGGCCGCTGAGCGGCTGGGCATTAGCCCCCGAACCCTTCGCTATCGCATGGCCCGGCTGCGGGAACGCGGCCATGCCATCCCCCGGAGCCAGTTAAGGAGCTGCGGCCATGATTGACGCAACGCCCCGATGCCATCGCCAGCATGCTGCGCACGCTTGAGACCTATGCCGATCAGGGCGAAGGGCCCCACGGCGATCCAGCCGCCGGCGCCGGACGGCGTTGATTTGGCGCCGCCGTAAAGAGCGCGGTGGATCAGGTCAACGCGACGCCAGCAAGCGCCGCGGGCCCTGAAGAGCGCCTATGAGCGCGGGGAAGAGCAGGTGGCGCTTACGGACGTGGTGCTCTCCATGCAGAAATCCTCCTGGCCTTTGAGGCAACGCTTCAGGTACGCAACAAGGTGCTCAAGGCCTACGAAGAAATCATGAATATGCCCGTCTAGGGCCCCGGTTGAATGACGCCCCCTAGGGGGAGAGGACAGCGCTATGAGTACGGCAGCAGCAACCGGGCACCCTTCCCGCGGTGCAAAGCACGGAAGCCCAGCCCCCACGCCGGCAACGGTGGGGGAAGCGGCTAGCGGCGGCGCGCCGTTCCCGCGGCCGGAGGCGGCGACGGCGGCGGCACGGGCACGGGTACGGGACTGGTTCAGGCTCCTGCTCGCTCCAGCAACCTCTCGCTCAGCCGGCGGTGCGTCGGGCCGTTCCGGCCATCGGCGCCGTATTCGTCGTGCTGGCCTTCGCCATCATCTACTTCTGGATGGAAGAGCCGTCTTACCGGGCGCTTTACCCCGGCATGGCCGAGGGCGATCGCCAGGGCGCCTACGAGGCGCTCGTGGGGGCCGGGCTACGAGGCCCGCATCGATGGCAGCACGGGGCAGCTCCAGGTGCCGGAAGGGCGCTATCACGAGGCTCGCCTCTTCCTCGCGGGCCAGGGCTTGCCCCTGGGGTCCGTGGAAGGGGGCTTCGATGCCCTCGCCGAGCAGTCCTCCATGACCCAAAGCCAGTTCATGGAACAGGTGCGCTACAACGCTGCCATCGAGCGGGAGTTGGGCCGTACCATCGCCGAAATCAGCAGCATCGCGAACGCCCGGGTGCACATCGCCATGGCGAAGCAGAGCCCCTTTGTGCGCGAGCGCACTCCGGCCGAAGGCCTCGGTCACGGTCACGCCCTATGGCGGGCGCGTTGTCACGGAACGCCTTCCGGTCGAGGCCATCGTGCACCTGGTCTCCGCCAGCGTGCCCTATCTACCAGCAGAGAACGTCGCGGTGGTGGACCATCTGGGGACGCTGCTGACGGGAACGGCAGACAGCGCAGCCATGGGCATGAATGGCACGCAGCTGGACTTCAAGCGCAACGTCGAAGATGAACTTCGGGGCCGGGTCCTGAAGATTCTGGCCCCCATCGTTGGGGCGGAGAACGTCCGGGCGGAAATCGACGTCGCCATGGATTTCACCCAAACGGGAATCCACCATTGAGCGCTACGACGAGGCGGGGTCAGGTCCCAAGACCCGCTGGAGACCTTTCTTCCGAGCGCGGCACGGAGCTTTCCGCCATGGGCGTCCCCGGGGCGGTCTCCAATCAGCCGCCGGAGGATCCGGCCTTCACGGAAGATGGCGCGGCGACGGAAGGGAAGGGCAGGCCGGGGCGCGGGGACCTTCAGCAGCCGCAGCACGCGAAATTACGAGCTCGATCGCAGGGTGGAGCATACGAAACGCGCTTCCGGGACCATCGAACGCCTCTCCGTGGCCGTGGTGGTAAATGCGCTACCTCTGCTGCCCCCGGCGCCGGCCTCTGAGGAAGGGGAAGAGGGGGCGGAAGGGGCGGCTCCGGTGATTACCGAGGTGGATCTGGCGCGACTGGAGCGCTAACGAATCTGGTGCGCGGGGCCGTGGGCGCCGTCACCGAGCGGGGCGATTTGGTTACCCTGGAGGCCGTGCCCTTCGAACCCATTGCCGAGCCCCAGGGCCTGCCCCCTGGTACGAGAGCCCGAGCGTGGCCTCGATGGCTCGCGCCGGGCATGGCCGCGGCGCTCTTCCTTGTGATCTTGCTGACCGTGGTGCGTCCGGTGCTCAAGACCTTCCTCTACCCGGACCGTGGAAGGGGATGATGTCAGCGACCCGGCCCGCCTGTTGGCTGAAGGGGGTGAGCTGACGGAGGAAGAATTGGCCAGCATTGAAATTGGCGAGGCGAGAGCCTGGAGGATATCCGGGCTAAGCTGAAGCCGAAGAAATCGTCGATCTCTGCGGACATGCTGGATACGGCGAACACCTATGACGACAAGGTGGCCCTCATTCGCATGATTGTGAACGAGGACGCGGGCCGGGTGGCCAACGTGCTCAGAACATGGTCCGGAGGACTAGGAGGCTAGGACATGGCGGATAAAGCGGAACTCCCGGATTTAGACGGCAACGACGCGTTTCAAGCAGAGCTTGAGGCCCTCTCGACGACCCAGCGCAGCGGTGCTCATGCTGCTCCTAGGGGAGGACCAGGCGGCCAGCATCATTCGGTACATGGACCCTAAGGAGGTTCAAGCCCTGGGTGCGGCCATGGTGTCCGTGGGGATATCTCCCAGGAGGCAGGTGAACGAGGTGCTCGACGACTTCATCTCCACCTTCAAGAAGCAGACGAGCCTTGGCCTAGAACGTCGGACTACGTGGAAAGCGTGCTCAGGACCGCCCTTGGATGATAAAGGCAACCTCCGTGCTCGGGCGGGATCAATCCGTCCCGCCAGTAAGGGGCTGGAGATTCTCCGCTGGATGGATGCGCGCCATCGCCGAGATGGTGCAGGGAGAACACCCCAGGTGGTAGCCATCATCCTTCCGTGCTGGAGAACGCGGTGGCGGCGGATGTGTTGAGCTTCCTTGCCCCGGAGGCTCGGCCGGAAATCGGGAGCGGGTGGCGCGCCTCGAGACCGTTCAGCCTGCGGCCATGGAGGAACTTGAGGCGATCATGCGCAAACAGTTCGCCAGCCGGTCCATTCCGCTTCGTCGAGCTTCGGCGGCGTAAAGGCGGCGGCAAAGATCATGAACCTCACGAAGGTGGACATGGAATCCATGATTATGAAGGGCGTGGAATCCCTCGACGCCGATCTCGCCCAGCGATTCAGGACAACATGCTCACCTTCGCCGATCTCGGCTCCGTAGACAACTGGCAGACGCTCCTGCGGAATACGAGCCGGACCACGGTGGCGCTCAAGGGCGCCGACGAGATTGTGCGCGGAGGTTCATGTCCAACATGTCCGAGCGGGCTCGCGCGGTCTTCCTCGACGATATGGAAGCGAAGGGGCCCCATGCGTCTCCGATGTGGAAGACGCGCGAAGAAAATCATGCGCCAGGCCCGGAAGCTTTCCGAAGCCGGTGAACTGATGTTGGCGGAAGGCGATGACTTCGTCTAAGCCTGAAGCCCCTTTATGGCAAGTCCCCTCTGGGCCCCGCCCAGCAAGGCCTTCGCGCGCAGAAGGAGGTCCCCGCGGAGGAGGCGCCCTTTCAGCCCGTCGGGCTTGCGGCCTGTATCCGCCCCGCTGCAGAGGCTCCGCCGGAGTTGAAAGAGGACGCATCGGCAGAGGCGGGAACTCGGAGGCCGAAGCCTTGCCGCCGTCGGAAGCCCTTGAGGCCCTTCTTGAACAGGCACGGGAAGAAGCCCGGCAGGCGGGAGAGGCGGCCGGGAGGCTGCGGGCTACGCGCGAGGTCTTGCCGAGGGCGAAGCGCAAGGGCAGGAAGGGGCCTATGCGGGAAGGCTTGGCTGCGGGGCCAGGCGCAGGCAGCGGAGACGCATGGCGCCTTACTCCAATGGCTCGACGGGATCGCCGAGGCGCTAGCTTCGGCCGAGGAGCCCCTGACCGAGCAGCTCGATGCCTTCGACGCCTCACCCTGCATCTGGTGGAGACGGTGCTGCGCCGCGCCCTCGGAACTGGGGAAGATTTCCTCACGCCCCTCGTAGAACGGGCCCTGGAAGCGCTTGACGAGCGCGATGCGGGGCGGTTACCGTGTCTCTGAACCCTAGCGATTACGCCGCCACTGTCGGACGCTCAGGCGCGCGCTTCCGGGATTTGAAATTTACGGAAGACGCCGCCGTGTCGGTGGGTTCCGTGCGCCTCCAGGCCGGGGCCACGGTCATCGACGACTTTATTGAGCAGCGCCTCGAAACCCTCGCCCGGGAATGGCTGGGGGAACAGCAGGGCTGGCGTCCGGAGCGCTTGAGCACCCCGCTTACGCCGAAGGCGAGGGAGGTTGATGATGTGGCAGAGGCAGAGTGGATGCCGGTAGAAGGCGATTCCGGCTTGGAGCCCGACGCAGTCGACTCGGACGAGGCGCCTCCCGGAGAAGGACAAGACGGACGGACTCGCGCCGCACGAGATTCCCGAGGATGAACCCTCTCGGGACGATTCCTCTCCAGAGGAACCCTTTCGCGACGAATCAAACCATGATTGCGGAGCGCTGGTTCCAGGAGGCCGAGACCATGCTGCGCAGCCTGGGACCCCGGCGCCCGTGGCCGTGGGCACGCTGGTTCGCGTGGTGGGGCTGACTCTTGAAGCCCGGGGTCTCCAGGCGCCCCTGGGTGCCCTGTGCCGCGTAAGCAGCGACGATGGCGCCGCAGTGGATGCGGAGGTCGTCGGCTTTAACGATGGGGTGCTCTACCTCATGCCCTTCAGTGAACCCGTGGGCATTGGCCCGGGAGCTCGGGTCGGACTTCTGGCGCGCATTCCATCTGCGGCCCTTGGGGACGGATTGCTCGGTCGGGTCATCGATGGACTCGGACAGCCCCTCGATAGCGGTCCCCAACCCCTCTGTGAGGATCGCCTCGGGCTACGGGGCCTTCCCATCAACCCCATGGCCGGGGGCCATCGACACCTCCGTTTGATGTTGGGGTGCGCGCGATCAACGGCCTGCTCACCTTAGGGCGGGGCCAGCGCATGGGCCTTATCGCCGGCTCTGGGGTCGGGAAAAGCGTGCTCATGGGCATGCTCACCCGGGGCTCGGAGGCCGACGTGGTGGTCATTGGCCTCATCGGGGAACGGGGGCGGGAAGTTCGTGAGTTCGTGCAGGAAACCCTCGGGGCGGAGAGGCTCGCCCGGGCGGTCGTTATCGCCGCTCCGGCGGATCAAAGTCCGGTGCTACGGCTAAAGGCCACGCAGCTGACTCACCTGATTGCCGAATACTTCCGCGATCAGGGCAAGAACGTGCTCATGCTCGTAGATAGCCTTACCGCGTGGCCCGCGCCCAGCAGGAGGTGGGCCTTGCCGTAGGCGAGCCGCCCACGGCGAAGGGCTATCCGCCTTCCGTCTTTGCCCTTCTACCGTCCTTGATCGAAAGAGCAGGGGTCGGCCGGGGTGGGCATGGCGCTATCACAGCGTTCTACACCGTGCTCGCCGAGGGGACGACGCCTAACGATCCGATTGTGGATATCGCCCGAGCCAGCCTCGACGGCCAGGTCATGCTTTCGCGCCGCCTGGCCGATGCTGCCCATTACCCTGCCATTGACCTGGCGGGGTCCATTTCCAGGGTCATGCCCTTACTCGTTCCCCCGGAGCGCCTTCGCCGGGCGAACCTCGCCCGCCGTCTCCTGGACGCTTTATCAACAGAACGAGGATCTGATTACCGTAGGCGCTTACGAGGCAGGAGTGACCCGGAACTCGATCGCGCCATCGCCAAGCGCGAGGAGTTGGCGCGCTTTCTGCAACAGGCCATGGACACGCAGACCACGCTGGCCGAAGCCGAAGGGGCTTTGGACACGATGATGGAGGAGTAGGCGGCCCGTGACCGACCTCAAAACTTGGCAAACGCTGGTGGACCGCGCCGAGCATGCCGCAAACCGTGCGGAGGAAGCCGTTCGCGCCGCGCGCGAGCAGTGGGCCCGGGCGCAGGAGCGCCTCGAGCGCACCGCTGCGCTTCTGGCCTCGGCTCAACGGCCCGAAGCCATGACCGGTAGCGCGGACTTCATCCAGTTTCGCGCCTACCAACAGAAGCTCCAACAGCTGCGCGCCCGGCTTGAGCGCGAAGCCTTTGTTTTATCTGAAGATTTAAAGGCAGAGGAACGCGTCCTCGGGGAAGCCGGGAGACGCTTCGCCGCTTCCGCCTGGCCTGGTGCTTGAGCGAGCGCGGGAGAGCCATGAGAAGGCTGCGGAGCAGCAGGAAGAAAGCGATGGATGCTACGGCCCTAGCGCGTTTTCTGAGCGCTCGCCGTGCCGGTGATCTCGCCGGAGGCCTGTCATGATTGATGCCCATCTGCTGCTGAATCTTGGGCGCCCTCAGGGCGACGGTTTGCTGCTGGGGCCATCGGGCGCGGCACCCGGCGCCAGAGAACAGGGCCAGCATTTTGCGGAAGCCCTTCGGCAAGTCCATGCCACGGGGCGGCAAAGAGCTTGCCGCTGCCCCCATGTAGCTGCGCATTATTGGCACCGCGCTTCGGGTGGTCACGCCGGCGCGTAATCTGGAGCTTGAAGCGCAGGGCGAGGCAATCGATTCCTCCTTCGAGGCATCGGGAACTCCGCTGCGGCGCAGCCGCAAGTGAAAGGACGACAACGCGCAGGGCGGGGAAGCGGCCCTAGCAAATGAAGTGATCGTTTCGACCGCTGCTGCTTCAACAGTTGATAACGCTCGGGCGCTCAAGCCAGACGAGATCGATTACCGGACGAGGCGTTAGTGAGCTCGGAAAGCGCGGCCGTTGCGCCGGTCAGCGTTTCAGGGAATCCGCTGAAGGGCAGGGTGCTAAGCCTGCGATGCCGTGATTCCCTAGCCTCCCCGGCTGCGGCTCCAGCGGCTGCTGAAGGGTGTGCAGACGGCTCCAGACGGCTCAGACGGCTCAGACGGCTCAGGACGGCTCCAAACGGCTCAGACGGCTCAGACGGCTCAAACGGCTCAAACGGCTCAAACGGCTCAAACGGCTCAAACGGCTCAAACGGCTCAAACGGCTCAAACGGCTCAAACGGCTCAAACGGCTCAAACGGCTCAGACGGCTCAGACGGCTCAGACGGCTCAGACGGCTCAGACGGCTCAGACGGCTCAAACGGCTCAAACGGCTCCGGCGGCTCAAACGGCTCAAACGGCTCAAACGGCTCAAACGGCTCAAACGGCTCAAACGGCTCAAACGGCTCAAACGGCTCGGCGGCTCAAACGGCTCAAACGGCTCAAACGGCTCAAACGCTCAAACGGCTCCGACGGCTCCGTCGGCTCAGACGGCTCCGACGGCTCCGACGGCTCCGACGGCTCAGACGGCTCCGGCTCAGACGGCTCAGACCGTTCCGGCTCATCCTGAGGCCTCGCGGAGCTCAGACGGCTATCCGATAGCCAGCGCGGCGAAGCAGTCCCCATGTGGGGCCTGCATTCGATAGTGCGCGGTGAGTGTCCTGCGGAAGTGGCGGTGAGTGGGCGCCTCGGCGCCTCCGAGGGACCCTGGAAGGCGCTGAGCTTCGAGGCGCAAAAGCGTCTCAAAACACGGACGCGGAGCTCCTGTTGCCGTGGGCGCGGTGGCCCTGGGGCTTCGGGAGGCGCTGAAGGGGGAGGGGCGCTCCGAGCGCGAACTTCAGGGGCAGCGCGTCGAGTCAGCGTCTCGGACGCAACGCCCTACCATCCAGGCAGCTAGCGGATGGGCTCTAAACAAAATCTTGGGGCGCAGGCTCGGGTCTTCGATCGCCCGCAGCGCAGCGCGCCGGGACAACGCCTCCGGCATCTGCTGGGGCCGAGGGCTCGCGTCCCTCCGACGGTCTGTCCTCGCCTTTGCTGGCTGGAGTCGATCGTCGTGAGCTAGATCTGGTGGCGCTTGCGCGTCCCACGCCGGGCGTCGAAGGGGAAGCGGCGGAGCTGAGCGAAAGGTTTGCAACCCAGCTGGCCCAGCGGGTGGTCGCGCAGGCCGCGGCAGGACAGCTGACCTCACGCATTGCGCTCAATCCGGCGCAGCTCGGGCCCCTAGAGGTTCGCCTTGAGCTTTCCGGGGATCGTATTGCGGTGGAGTTTCAAGCCCACCACGCCATGACCCGGGAGCTTCTGGGGGATGGCCTCGGGCGTTTGAAGGAAGGGCTTGAGCAAGCAGGCTTTGAGGTAGCGCGCCTCAGCACGGAAGGCCGGGGTGCTGGCGGCTCGGGCTTGGCCGGGCAACAAGGCGGTGCCTTCGCCCAGAGTGGCCAGACCGGCGGGCAGGCCACCCAAGGGAACGGTCAGCCTGGAGCGTTGGGGGCGGGACGGTCAGAAGACCATTCAAACCCTGCCCAGGACAGCGCAGGCAAGGCACAGGGGAGTCCGGGCAACGATACCGGGCTTGATATAACGGTTTGAGCTAGTATTGCGGCATAACCTTCGCGGCGTTTTCGCTGCCTTGAGTGAATCATGAGCGACGTAGATAACCTTCCGGACGAGGAAGACGAGGGCAAGAAGAAAGGCGGTAATCGCCTTCTTTGGATCATCATTGGGGTGCTGTCCGTGCTACTCATCGTAGGCGGCACCATCATGGGCACGCTCTACATGTCGGGCTTCTTCGATAAGCAGGCGGAGGAGTCGGTCGAGGAGGAGCTAGCCGCGCTTGAGGAGGAAACGGCAGGGGAAGAAGATCCCCTGGCGGCGGCGCCGACCCCAAAGCCATGCCCGAGCGGGAGCGCTTTGAAGCGACCTATCACGAGCTGGAACGGCCCTGACCTCGAACATCGCGTATTCGCGCAAGGTCATTCAGCTTAAGGTGGCCTTCATGACTTACTTCGACGGAGCGCGTCTTTGAGAACGTGCAGCGCCATGAAATGGCGATTCGGGCATGGCGATCCTCGATCACCTCCGGCTGATTACGGAAGAGCAGCTTTGAACGGACTTTCCGGGCCAATCTTGGGAAGAAATTCAACTCATGGTGAACGCCATGCTCGAGGAGCTCGAAGATTTTGAGGCGTCGAGCAGGTTCACTTCACCGAATTCGTGGTCCAGTAAGGACGCGCACGCTATGAGCGACGACGGACAGCTACTGAGTGACGAGGAACGGGCCGCCCTGGCGGAAGCCGTCGCCTCTGGAGATATGGCTTCCGATACGGGCCTGAATCTCAGGCCGAGGTGCGTCGCCATGGATTTGACCGCCGAGGACAGCTCCTCGGGGTGAACGTCTCGTCCATTGACATGATAAACGAGCGTTTCATCCGCCTCTTTCGCCTCGGCATGCTTGAGAGCCTTCGCACGTCTACCAAGGTGAATCCCATGAGCGCGCATCGTGCGCTTCGGCGAATACCTAGAGACCGTGAAAGCCGCCCCTTTCGGTGAATACGGTGCGGGTGAACCAGCTGCGCGGCCAATCCATTGTGGTGATTGAGCCCTCGCTGATTTTACCGCCCTCGATAACTTTCTTTGGAGGCATGGGACGGGGCGTGGCGAAACTTGCCCGCGGGCCGGCTTTTTACCCCACGGAAACGCGCATCGCTAATGTCATTCTGGACATCATTTTTGCCTCCAAAGGAGGCCTGGTCTCCAACTCCTCGGCATCGACTTCGAGCACATGAGCAGCGAAAGATCAATCCTCCAGTTCGCCCAGATCGCGATGAAGACGATCTGGTGGTTTGGACCCGCTTCGAATCGGAAGGGGAAGAGGGCGGCTGGGACTTGGTTTACCCCCGTGCGTCCCTGAAGCCCCCTGCGGGAGTTTTCCGTAGCGGGTGCGGACCGGCGACGGCGATGAGGCTTCCGATGCGCATGGCGCTCCGAGCTTAAGGAGGCGGCAGAAGATGCGCCCCTTGAGCTTCGGGTGCATATTGGTGAGCTTGAGATCACCGTGGACCACCTTAAGCGCCTGAAGACTGGCGAAACTCTGTGGTTTGAGCGCTTTGATTATGCGCGGGTGATTGCGGAAGGCATTCCTGCTTTGATGCGGGAGCTTAGAGCGCGGCGGCCAGGTGGCCATTTCCATTTCCCAGGCCTTAGAGCCGGGGCAGTAACGGAGAGCGAGGAGGTTCCATGAGCGAAGAGGTGCAGAAGCGATGGATGGGGAAACCCTGAATATCAATCCCGATGTGCTGGGAAATATTCCCGTCCACCTTTCTGTGGAAGTGGGACGGGCTGTGCTGCGGATTAGGACCTCATGCGCCTGACCCAGGGCAGCGTTGTGGAGCTTGACCGCATCGCCGGCGAGCCCATCGACCTTTTGGTGAATAACACCGTGGTGGCCCAAGGCGAGGTGGTGCTGGTCAACGAGCGCTACGGCATTCGCCTAACCCAGGTGGTCCCCGCCGCGGATCGCATGAAGCCGCTCTAGTGCGCCTGCGCCCGAGGCCTTTGACTGGCTGCGCTATGCCCTAAGCGTTGTCTTGGTGCTGGGGCTCCTTGCGCTCACCCTTTGGGCCTTCGGCGCAGTGCGGCTGCGGGAAATGCCGTGCTTGGACAGGGCGATAAAATGGTGGTGCTCGATCGCCTGCGCCTATCGCCTCGCCAGCAGCTGCTTCGCGTTCGGGCCTTAGATGAAGAAATTTTGCTGGCCGTCTCTCCCCAGGAGATTCGCCGCGTGGGGGGCTGTTCCTGACTGTAGGCGTCCAAGAGGAGGGGTCCGCCGATGCTTAAGCGCTGGGCAAGGGTGAGCGCCTTACTGCCGTTGCTGCTGCTGGCAGGGAGCGCCGTAAGCCCAGCCGGGGCTGCCGGCGGTGACCTTAAGCGAAGGGGCCGAGGGGACGGAGTACACCCCTGACCCTGCAGCTGTTGGCGCTCATGAGCGTGCTGACGCTGTTGCCGTCTCTGCTCCTCGCTGATGACGTCTTTTGTCCGCATTATTATTACCCTGTCGCTCCTTCGCCAGGCCCTGGGCACGGCGCAAACGCCGCCCAATCAGGTGCTCGTGGGGCTCGCCCTCTTCCTGACCCTTTTCGTCATGGCGCCAGTCTTCGAAACGATCTATGCGGAAGCCGCCGTGCCCTATCTTGAGGAGCGGGCGACCTTCGATGAAGCCCTGGCCGCCGCGGAAGCGCCCTGCGCACCTTCATGCTGAATCAGACCCGGGAAACGGACATTGCCATGTTCATGGAGGTGTCCGAGGCCGAACCCGTGGCGACGCCGGAGGCCGTACCTTCACCGTGCTTGTGCCCGCCTTCGTGACCAGCGAGCTAAAAAGCGCCTTCGTCATTGGGTTTATTCTCTACATTCCCTTCGTGGTGATCGATCTCGTGGTGGCTTCGGTCCTCATGTCCATGGGCATGATGATGCTGTCCCCCATGATGATTTCCCTGCCCTTTAAGCTCATGCTTTTCGTGCTGGTGGATGGATGGTCCCTCACAGATGGGGTCGCTCACCGCAAGCTTCGTCACCTAGGAGGCGAGCCATGGAAGCTGCACAGGTCGTGGAATTGGGGCGTGATGCCCTCTGGCTCGCCGTGCTCCTGGGGGCGCCGCTTCTCGGCATCGCCCTGATCGTCGGGGTGCTGATCGGGGTAATCCAGGCGGCCACCTCGGTGAACGAGATGACCTTAAGTTTCATTCCCAAGCTTGCGGCCCTAGCCCTGGTGCTGGCGCTCGTGGGGAACTGGCAGCTCGAGCTCCTGGTGGACTTCACGCGGGGGCTTTTCGAACAGCTGCCCAGCTACTTCAGCTAGCTGGGGCCTGGGGCCGTGGATCTCCTAGTG
The DNA here is from genome assembly GCA_038144425.1 of Candidatus Salivita marina. Classification (GTDB taxonomy): domain Bacteria; phylum Pseudomonadota; class Gammaproteobacteria; order Pseudomonadales; family Azotimanducaceae; genus Salivita; species Salivita marina. Next base: position 20,636 of record JAYQNS010000003.1, read on the forward strand.
GCCGAGGTGGTGGAGCGCTTTCTGGCGTTTCTCTGGCCCATGATCCGCATTTCCGCCCTGCTGCTGGCGGCCCCCATCTTCTCCGTATCCGCCTTCAATATACGGCTGCGCATTCTTTTAGCGCTGGTGCTCACCTTTCTAATCTATCCCCTGCACGATTGGCCGTTTGTGGATCCCTTCAGCGCTGCGGGGCTTCGGGAAGTGTTCGTGCAGGTCAGCATTGGCGCGGTGATGGGGCTCGTGCTTCAGATCGTGACCGCGGCGGTGGTGGTGGCGGGGGCAGGCCATTTCCGCGGCCATGGGCCTCGCCATGGCCAACATGATTGATCCGAATCTCGGTAACGTTCCCGTGGTGGCCCAATTTCTCCTGGTGATTGCAACGCTGCTGTTCCTGGGTCTCGGAGGGCATCTAGTGCTCATCTCTATCCTGCTTGAGAGCTTCCGAAGCCTGCCCATCGGGGTGGTGCCCAACCTGTCGGTGTTTTTCCCCTTCGTGCTTGAGTGGTCCTCCATGATTTTTCTTGGCGGGGTCACGCTCGCGCTGCCCATATTGGCGGTGATGCTGTGCGTTAATGTGGGCATGGGCATCATCACCGGGCGGCGCCGTCCCTGAATATTTTCGCCGTGGGCTTTCCCGCCTTGCTCCTCGTGGGCCTTGGCATCCTCGTCGTGGCGCTACCGACCCTTGTCTTTCGCATCGAGGGGCTTTGGCTCCAGGGCTTTGAGCAGCTTCGAACCCAGTGGGCTTAGCTAATGGCTGAGGACGCAAGCGACGACGACAAAACGGAAGAGCCCACCGCACGGCGCCTAGAAAAGGCGCGGGAGGACGGGCAGATTCCTCGGTCCACGGAGGCCACGGCGCCGCGGTCACCATTTCTGCGCTGGCCTTGCTCTATCTTCTTGGGCCTTGGATTGGAGCCGGGCTCGCCGACTTCGCCACGGACGCGCTCACCTTCGACCGACGCCTGCTCTTCTCCGAGCGCCTCCTCCCCGGGGTCTTTCTGAGCCGCCTAGGGGGGAGGCGTTGTTGCCCGTGGTACCCCTCCTGGCGCTGACCTTGGTCATGGCGCTCTTGGGAGCTCCATGACCGGAGGCTTTCTCTTTGCGCCGAAGGCCGCGCTGCCGAAATTCAGCAAGCTGAATCCTTAAACGGCTTTAAGCGTATGTTTGGGCTGAAGGCCCTGGTGGAGCTCGGGAAGGCCCTGGCGAAGTTCTCCCTGGTGGCTGGGGTGGTCTATCTCATGCTCGATGCCCATATCGTCGAGCTCGTGGGCCTGGGGCTCATGCTGCCCTACGAGACGGCGCTCGGGCGCGCCGGCGCGATCATCGCCCTGTCGGCCCTGGTGGCGTCCCTGGCCCTGGCTTTGATTGCCGCTGTCGATATCCCCTTCCAGCGCTATGACTTCTTCAAGCGCATGCGCATGACCCGGCAGGAAGTGCGCGATGAAATGAAGGATATGGAGGGGCGCCCCGAGGTTCGATGCCGCCATTAGGCGCAAGCAGCGGGAGCTGGCCTCGGCGCGCATGCTTGGCAATGTGAAGGACGCCGACGTGGTGATTACGAACCCGAGCCACTTCGCCGTTGCCCTGAGCTATGACCTCGACGGGGATCGGCCCCGGTGGTGGTGGCTAAGGGCACGGATGAGCTCGCGCTCCAGATCCGTCAGCTGGCGCTCCACCATGGGGTTGCGCAGTTTGAAGCGCCGCCGCTTGCCCGAGCGGTGTACTACACTACGGAGCTGGAAGAGACGATTCCGGAGCGCTGTTCTTCCCCGTTGCTCAGGTGATTGCCTACGTCTTCAAGCTCGAGGCGTCCATGCGCGATGGGAAGGTTCAGCGGCCCCGGCCAAAGGTCCCCGAGGGGGTACCGCTTCTCCGTAGATGGCGAGCAGAGGTTAGCATCGTGAGTGATGTGCGCTTTGATGCGGAAGGGTTCTTCCTATCGGCGGTGGATCAGGCGCGATACCAGCGCATGATGGACTCTCTAGTGCTTCAGCGCCGGAGCATCGCGCTGCTGTCCAGCTCCGGGGCGCTGGTGGAGCATTACGGACAACGCTTGCTCCGTAGCCTGCGCAGTCGCCCCGATGTAGTGCTGGAAACCTACACGCCGGGAAGCCCGGAAGCGCTCATGGGCCGCTTAAATCAGCTGCTGGAGCCCCTGAGCGTGGATCAGGCGCGGGGAGGCGATGATGCTGAGGGACCTCTTCGGATTTTCGCACTCCATGAGCTCGAAGGATTGGACCCCGATGAGGCCGCACTGCTTGCCAGGATGGTCCAGGACTTACCGAGCGCCCGGATGGCGCTGCTGATCCTTGGCTACCGGCGGCGTAGGCTTCCGGAGGTCCTCGAAGAGAGTTTCCGGCAGGGGCTCCGTAGTTGGAGCATCCGTACCGAGCGATGACGCGCTTGAGGCCTTTGAAGCGGAAGCCGATGCCCAGGGCCTGGGCGATGAGGTGGTGTCGCTGGTTGCTCAGCTTCGCCGGGAGCGGGTCGTCGAGGCCATCGTCCCCCGGATGGCGAAATTCTGGTAGAAGCGCCCGTGAGCGAACCTTTGGCGGATACGCCACGCACGTCGCCCCGATCTCGCCCCCCGGCGCTCGTTCGCTGGCCGTTTTTGCTCGCTGCGGGGCTTAGCGGTGCTCGCCCTTAGCTGGTGGTACGGTGTGGGTCAGAAGGCGCTTGCGGTTCGGTTAGCGCCTCAAGCCTTCCGGGCGAGCTGTCGACTAGATAGGGGACGAGGCAGCGGAGGCTCAATGGCGGACTCGCCCTCTAGCTTCGGATCGGGAAAGCCAACCATTAGCCGGGTCCCGGAAGAGGCGGCGTGCATTCAGGCCTCGCCCCGTTCGCGGGGCGACGAAGGCGCAGGATTCTGCTCCGGCGGCATCGGCGAAGCAAAGCCTGGAGGTCCCGCATATCGAGGCGGTGTCGGAACAAGCACTCAACGAGAGTGCCTTGGAAGATTCCGCTCTTTGGGCGCGCCTCGCGGCTGTTAATGCGCCGGCAAGCATTGAAAGAGCGCTCTGCGCAGTGGTCGAGAAGGGGTAGGTGGCGATGGTTGATCGGGACGATAAGGATCCGGACGCAGTTCTGGCGGAGCGAGTAGCTCGGCGCCCCGGAGGACGATCAGGAAGATGCTGTCTCCGATGGTAACGGGGACGCCAGCAGCACTCGGAACACCTCGGAGAGCGCTGAATCCTCTGAGGAACCTGGCGATGACGTTGAAGTCGCGCCGAAGGGGTCGGAAGGTGCGGAAAGCCTATCCGCCGCCGCCGTGAGTTCGCTTCTTGATGCAGCGGAGACGGCTAACGACGTTGCACAGGCTGCGGAGAGGATTGGTCATAGCTTTCAGGGGGGATGACCGAACTCAATACCCACCTTGGGGGCATTCAAAAGCTTAACAAGACCATCGTTTATGCCATGGGCGGTATTCTATTTTTGGGTTGCTCGTTTTCGTCTACATGGCAACCTCTTACCGTTCGCCTGTCCCGCCTTGATGCAACCTTGGAAGCCGTGGGCACGCGGGTAGTTAAGCAGGCCGCGGGCCTTCGAGAACTCGAGCAGATACGAGAAGCCATGGGGGTGGTGGCAGAGACTCAGCGAGATCTCCTTCTGGCTCAGGACCGTCTTACCGTGGCCCTTCAGGATACGCAGCAGCGGCTGGAGTCCCTCCCGGACACCGTGCCCTCCGCGCTTGAACCGCGCATTGAGTCTGCCCTTGCAGAGGGCATGGATGCCCTCAATCGAAGGGTGGATGTTCTCGGTAATGCCTTAGGCTCTCAGGATGCGGTGCTGAAGGGCACGACCGATGCAGTGGAAAGTATGGCTAGACGAATACAGACCGTCGATGGGCGAACGCGTTCCTTGCTTCGGAGTCGGATGTCGAAGCCTTGGTGACGCTCTCGCGGGGAACGGTACCTCGAGGTTCTTGGGGCGCAGCTGGACGTTGGTGATACGGGCCCGAGACTTCGCTACCCCCGGCAGCCGTTCGCCTTGGAGAGACCGCTCCTGAGAATCGGTCGTTGACGGAATCGCGCGAAGGAGGGCGTCAGCCATGATCTTAAGGATCGTAGGGCTTATCCATCGAGTTTCCAGGGTGCACCTAGGGCTGAGCGCTTTCATATTCCGGGCCTGCTCGGCTAATGGGACTGCCAAGGACGCGGTGCAGTTTTCTCGCGTTGGATCTTCGGACGCGGAAGGCATTGTGCATTTTGCAGCAAACAAGCCAGCCCTTGCGGCGCTCCAGAGGAGATGGCGGCCTCAGAAGCAGCAACGCAAGCTTCCGAAGGGTCTAGGTCGGTGGCGGCAACGGAGGGCCCCGGAGCTCTCGCCCCGTGCTTCGGGCGCGAGGCTCGGGGCAGCGGAACGTTGATGGGGCACTTGCTCAGCTGCTGCGTGGCTTTGCCGTCCTGGAAGGGGAGCTTGCCCGGGTGCCCCTCGCGGGAAACCGTTATCGAGTTCAGCCGGGAGATACGCTCGACGAAATCATCTTTAAAACCCTTGGGGATCTTTCCGTTCGCCATGAAGTCGTCCGAGACGCCTTCGTTCGAGCGAATCCTCGAGCGTTTCGGCGAAAGAACCCTAACTATCTCCTCGCCGGCGTTGAGTTGCGCATACCGGGTGCTGAAGATTTTTCGCGCTGTGGTGTTTGACGATCCCCAGGTGGGTCAAACTGTCGATCGCCGGCGCATGATTCGCTACCCTAGCATGGCCCTGGGCCCAGGAGCAGATCGGCGCCGTTCCCGGCCCCTACCAATTTTCCTAGAGGGTCGAGCGCTGGTACTCGCGCGCCCCCGTGGCGCAGGAGCTCGGACTTAAGGCCGGGCAAATCATTGAGCTAGTAAGCGCCCTGGTAGACGGTCGGGCCCGACTTCTCTATGGCGACCGTTCCCTACAACTTGCTGGGCAGGCCCCTTTTCCTCCAGGAGAACGGCGCAGTTTTCGTCTCCGAGCCACGACCCAGGGCATGGCGCTGGAGCCTATTCCCACCCGAGGGCGCAGCGCCACGGCAGGGTAGGTCCGCCCATAGGCGCCGGCTCTAGGTCCCTTGAGATCAGTAGCCTTTTTCGCCAGCTTGCGGCACCTACCATGGCCCTGGCTCAGCGGGCAGAGGGGCTTGATGCGCTGTTTGCCCTTTCGGAAAAAGCGCCTTCCCAGCTCCAGCTCGGCGTGCCGCGCCTAAGCGTGCAGGACCTTGATGGTCCCGCCCTACGCGCAAGCCTTATTCAGTCCGGGCTGTTTTTCGAGGCTCAGCTGGCCCAACGAAGGCCCGTATCGCCCCTCGATTTAAAGCGCGCCCTTCTGCGCGTGAGCCAGCTCGCTCCGGCCAACTCTGAGCTTGGCCGGGTCGCTGGTGAGGTGCTGGGCGGCTTAGAGCGCGCTCAGGCAGAGGGTCGCTGCCGCTCAGCACCGCCAGGATCTTAGCCTGTCTTGGGTCGTATCCCTTCGAGATGGCCCCGCGGTTGCGCTTAGAGCTTCAGAAGGAAGAGGACCCGGGCAAGCGGCAACGGTATTCTGGGTTGTCCATGCGGCGACAACCCTCGATTCCCTGGGCCCCCTGTGGATGCGGACGCGCTTCTCCCGGGAGGGAAAGGTCGCCTTTACCTTGTGGGCGCCTCAGGCCGGGGTGGCGGAACTCGCTCGGCGGGAGCAGGGCAGTCTTCAGGAGGAGCTCGCTGCTCTTCAGCTCGAGCTTGAGTCCTTTTCAGTTCACGCGCATCCTCGGCAGGATCGGCCGTGAAGAAGGGAAGGAGTGATCCTCCAGCCTCCGGTCGTCGGGGCGCGATCGCCCTGACCTACGAGGGCGTTTCCGCCCCAAGGTATCGGCCACGGGTGATGACGAGCTTGCCGACGCCATTGTTCGTGAGGCCCAGGCCCAAGGGGTTTTCGTGACTCGGGATCCGGCCTTGGCTTCTGCGCTCGCCCAGCTTCGCTTGGACGAAGAGATTCCTGACGAACTATTTACCGCGGTGGCGATCGTCTTGTCGTGGGCTTACTGGCTAAGGGGTTGGAGCCGCCTCGTCCGCAGCCCTAGGAGACGAATTCGTCCCCGCCTTCCAGCGGTTCCTGACGCTCCTCGCCCGTGTAGCCAAGAAGCTTTTCCGAGTAGGGCCTGCGCAGATCTAGGCCTGTTCGCCCATAGAGCACCTCGGTGACATCATCCAGCGGATCCGCGAGCGCCTCCGCGGGTTCGCCATTGCTCCTGGCTCCAAGACTGTGAAGGGTTTGGGCATGGTTTCCGGGAATGAAAGAAGCGACGGAACCTCGCAGTGTTTCAATGGTGGCCGGGCTCTTGGGAAGAGGCTGACCGCTCTTTCCTGCTTGAAAGACTTGCTCGATGTGCTTCCCGAGGACCACCTCATAGCGAGGCCGAAGTGCGTGGAAGGTATCGGCGGTCCACCCGTCGATGGGCTTTCCATTCATGCCGTCCCAGAGCTGTTGTCCGGTCAGGCTTCCAAAGTGCGCATCGCCGTTGCTGGCAGGGGTCTCATTCTCCCCACCGAAGGAGGGAAGGTTAAGCGTAAGTTTCTCGAGTGCCATGAGGCGATCAACGACGTAAACCAAAAGCACTAGAATCAGCGCCAAGGCAATGAGGATTATTAGGAGAAGCGTCGTTTCCATGATTTAACGGCCTCCTGTTGGCCTCCGGCCCAGGGGCCCCAATGCCTGGTTATGGGGTGCTGTCGTCCTCTGAATCGGATTCTCTGTCTTCGCCGCCTTCTCCCTCTTCCTCAGCGAGTTCATCCCTTAGGGAAGCGCAAGGCTTCAAAAGGAGGATCGACCTGAAGGGTTGCGCAGAGTTCATCGGCCAAGGCCTGCATGTAGTCGATAGCTTGCTTGGCGTCGATTTCCACCCGTTGATAGCGCCGCCCGAGGTCGAAGGCGCGATCAGCGACTTCCTGGGGCAGAAATGCCATGACCTCATGGTCAAAAGCCGGGACCGTTCCGAAGGAACGGGCCTTGGGGGCCTCCGGCTGAGGCTTGCCTTCATTAATGGCGATGATAACGGCCTGCTCGTGGCGCTCGGAGCGCTGCGCGCCCTCCACAAAGGTTTTGTCGAGAAGGGCTTTGCAGCGAAGCGCGACCCGACTTCTAATGCGGCGCACGGAGCCGGGCGCATCGGGATCAGAGACCGTCTCGAAGTCCCGCTTCGCTGCAATCATCGCCTCCTTCTGGGGGTCTTTTGATCTTCCGAACAGTGCCATGGCTGCCTTTACCTAACCGTTTGATTTTGAAGTTTAGCACGCTATTAGCCGGCGGAGCTTTGAAGCGCTTGCCGTTATCAGTTGACTGACTCGGGATTCGGAGACGCCGATGACCGCGCCGACCTCCTTTAGATTGAGTTCTTCCACGTAGTAGAGCTGGAGGATCAGCTGGTCCCGTTCCGGAAGCGCACCAATGGCTTCCTGAAGAGCGTTACCCCTTCCTGGTCTGCGACTAAAATGGACGGATCTAACTCCGGTGCAGCCGTGACACCATCCACTTCCTGCTCTACGTCGTCGTAAGCAAGGGTTTGGAAGCGGTGTGCGTGAGTTCGCTCGTTCTGAAATTCTTCGTCTGAGAGCCCCAGTTCGGCGGCGACCTCGGCCTGGGTGGGTTCGCGCCCGAGGGTTGCGGCAAGGCGCTTGCTGGCCTCCCCATGGGCCTTGAGGTTCGCCACGGCGCTTCGCGGAATATCGGACATGCGCCGAATTTCATCGATCATGGCGCCGCGAATGCGCTGCCGTACGAAGGCATCGAAGGGAATGCCCTTGCTGGCATCGAAGGCCTTCTCGGCCTCGAGGAGGCCGATGATGCCGTACTGAACGAGGTCGTCCACCTCGACGAAATCGGGAACGCGGGCTTTCAGGTGCACTGCGACTTTGCGCACCAGGCGCAGCTGCGCCAAGCGATTTTCGTCGCTCGAGCCCTGCTGAATGCTTTCGTACTCCGGAGGCGTCCCGCATTAGGCCAGCACCTTCCCGGAGAGCTGACGCTCGAAGAAAAACTGCGTATCGCCGCTTAGGGGCCGAGCTTTGTCGCATAGAGATGCTCCGCCAGGTGACGAATGTCCGTTAGGGCCTGGGAGGAGGGGGCGAGGGCAATGAGCGGCTGCTGCCGGCGCTGCGCCTCCCCCATCCAGCTGTCCTGACGAACGACGCCCCCGAGGCGGATGCCCTGGCCGAAGAAGCGTTCACACACGCTGGAGAAATGGGCGTGGAGCCGTTCCTTCGCTGTGGCTCGCGACCCCATTGGGCACCAGCGCCATGCTGTTTAAGGAGAGGTCCTCGGCGAGCACCTTCACCAGGCCATAGGCGTCGGCAATGCTGCTGAATTCATCCTTCATGACAATCACCTGCTGCTGGCAGGCCTTGAGGAAGGTCAGCACCGACGGGGAGATCCCCGCGGCAATGTCGACAATCATGATGTCCACGGGGCGCTCGAGGGCGGAAAAGGCCCGAATGATGTGGTGCGTCATGGCTTCATCGAGGGCGCCCAGGGTTTTAACCCCGAAGCGCCGGGAACCAGATGCAAAGTGGGGGCGCACCTGGACCAGGATATCTTCAAGCGATGCCTTCCCCTCGAGCACGTGACCCATGTGCTTGGGCACGCTGCACCCCAGGAGGATTTGGCTATTGGCGAGGCCCATGTCGGCATCGAGGAGCAGGGTGCGCAGGCCTTCCTCAGCGAATAGCGTCGCCAAGGTGACCGCAACGGAGGTCTTGCCGACGCCCCCTTGCCGCTGGCCACACCGATCACCCGTGGCTGGGCGCTGCCTTTGCCCAAAGCCCCATAACGTCCCCGTCTCTAACCGTGCAGGGCGAGGGGCCAGGCTTTGGCCATTCCCGCCTCCGGCTGTATTGGCGCAGGCTCCTTCGCTGCCCAGGCCGCCATAAGGGTAAGGGATGCAGTGAGCCCCTCGCTCACACCTCCTCCATCTTCATGGAGCACGGATACCCCCTTACCCGCTTTCAGCATCGTAGCGACAAAGTGGTCCTAAGGGCACGCTCTTGTGAAACCGGTGAACCATGACCGAATCGGTTTCCGAGCCGCCCACGAGGGTCCCGAGAAAAGGGGACGTCAATCGATCGGAAGGAAGGACTTGGTGTCTTGGAACCTCCTGCAGCGCCGATACCCGGCGCAAGGCGTCCGCCTCTTCTCCTGATGCGGGAAGCAACAGGCAGAGCTGGCTTCCGAGGCCTTCATTCGAAAGAAGGCCCTCCAGTTGAGCGCTGCTTCGCGCGCGAAGCACTTGAACCCTTCCGCTAGGGCCGCTTGGGTCACCTGGCGCCAGTGAGTATCGTCCTGGCCAACGGCCACCAGAAGCGTAGAGCCGCAGCCATGGCGTTGCTCACCCTCTGCGGCGAGCGCAGCGGCAATTTCAGCCTGGACCCTTGAATCTTCGGCCCGGAGAATATGTGTCCCCTTCAAGGGAGTCTGGGCGTTCGGATGGCAAAGGAGTTGCGCAAGCCACTGAGCCTGAGCGCTTGCCCCATCGCTGAGTTTGGGGAGAGGCGGAAGCGCGCCACTTGCGAGGCGCTCTTGTACCGCTGAGAGCGCGTCCTCCGGAAGACCTAACGCCACGAGGCGGTCTCGGTCCTGAGATTGCATAAAGTCCTGACGCTCCGCCTTTAACGCGCCAACCTCTGAACGGAGTCGGGCGAGCTCCTCGTGGATCGCATTTAAAAGGACTAAACCCTCGTCCTTTGGAGGAGGGTGGGCCGACGCCGTCCACCGCCGCGCGTAAATACTCGGCCTTGGCTTCTCCGGCAGATGGGGTGGTAGGGAAAGGTTTTCAGCAACAGGGGCTTGGGCCCACTTAACTGCGCCTCGAAGGTCGCCTTGAAGGCCTTGCCGCCCTTGGTCTCGAGGGCTGGCGCTTGGCTCTGGGCATTATCCGGCTGATCGTGGCCGCGTCGGTGCCTCCGGCGTGGCGTCCTGGCCTCCGTGGCCTCGGCCGCCTCCGTGGCGACGATGATCTCCGTGCGGTCGTTCTTAAGACGACGGGTTGAGATCACCAGGGCATCGGGTCCGTAGAGGCGAAGGGCCTCGGCGGTGGCCTTACTGGCATCGGGGGCGACGATACGATGGAGTTCCATAGCTTATTCCGTCCGTTGCGCATCGACGGTACCGACCACCTTGATGGCCGTATCGTCAGGAATTTCAGAGTAGGCCAGCACCGGCAGGTCCGGGAGGCGATGGCGAAGCACCCGCGCAAGCCAGGGGCGCACGGGGGGAGAAACAACCAGGGCGGGGGCGATGTTTTGCGCCTCCGCTTCCGCAAAGGCCGACCGAAGGGAGCGGAAGAGCCCTCGGCGAGCTTTGGATCGATGGCCAGCGTTTGCAGATCGTTGCTTTGCTGCAAGATCGAGTGGAGCAGCTGTTCGAACTCCGGCTCCAGGGTGAGCACGTTCAACTGAGTCTGCTCATCTAGCAAGGGCTGCATGATCATGCGACCAATGCGCGGCCGAACGAGGGCCGTGAGCTGGTCCGGATCCTGGGTGCGGTCCACGGCTTCCGAAAGGGCTTCGACGATGGTGCGCATGTCCTTCACGGGCACCCCTTCAGCCAACAGTTGCTGCAGCACGCGGGTGATGGCGCCCGGGGAAGGCGGTCGGGCACCAGATCTTCTACCAGCTTAGGGGCGCGCTCGGCGAGCTTGTCGAGGAGCTGCTGGGATTCATCGTGGGAGAGCAGCTCCGAGGCGTTTTGCCGGAGGAGGGCGTTCAAGTGCGTGGCGATGGCCGTGCTCGCATCGACGACCGTATAGCCAAGGGTTCGGGCGTAATCCCGCTGGGAAGGCTCGATCCAGAGGGCGTCGAGGCCGAAGGCCGGCTCCCGGGTGGCAATGCCCTCAATCTGGCCGTGGGTGTGGCCGGGGTCGATGGCGAGCTCCCGATTGGGTCGAACTTCGCCTTTGGCCCGGACCACGCCCTTCAAGATGATGTGATATTCGTTCGGTCCCAGATCCAGGTTATCCCGGATGCGCACGGGGTGGATGAGGAAGCCCAGCTCCGCGGATAGCTTTTTCCGCACGCCCCGGACCCGGGTCATGAGCTGGCCCCGGCGTCGCTGTCCACCAGGGGCACGAGGCCATAGCCGACTTCGAGGCCAATGAGATCCACCGTATCCAGATCGTCCCAGTCCAGCTCCTTGCTGCTGGGGAGGGCTTGCCGTTCCTGTTCCGCCTCCGTTGCCTCAAAGGCCACATTTTGGGCCTTGCGCTGGATGGAGAAGGCTAAAGCGGCGGCGCCGCCGGCCAGCATCAAAAACACGAGATGGGGCATGCCCGGGACCATGCCCAGGATGGTCAGAATGGCTGCGCCCACATAGAGCGCCGTGGGGTTGGCCAGCTGAACGGCGGCCTGCTCACTCATGCTCTGGGAGGTGGTGACGCGAGTCACCACGATGGCCGTGGCCAGGGAGAGCAGGAGGGAGGGGATCTGGGCGACGAGGCCATCACCAATGGTGAGGAGCACGTAGATGCGTCCGGCGTCGGCAAAGCTCAGATCGTGTTGGAACATGCCGATGGCGAGGCCGCCGATGATGTTGATGATGAGGATCAAGAGCCCCGCAACCGCATCCCCGCGCACGAACTTGGAGGCACCGTCCATGGAGCCGAAGAAGTCCGATTCCTGGAAATTTCCTCTCGCCGGGCCTTTGCCGTCTCCTGGTCAATAATGCCTGCGGAAAGATCGGCGTCGATGGCCATCTGCTTACCGGGGAGGGCATCGAGGGTGAAGCGCGCAATCACCTCGGAAACCCGGCCCGCACCCTTCGTGACCACGATGAAGTTAATGATCATCAAGATGCCAAAGACGATGAAACCGACCAGGTAGTTGCCGCTGATCACAAACTCGCCGAAGGCCGCGATCACCTTGCCTGCGGCGTCCGTGCCCTCATGGCCGTTCACCAGCACGACCCGGGTCGAGGCCACGTTCAGGACCAAGGCGCAGCATGGTCGCAAGCAGCAGGGTGGCCGGGAAGGCGGAAAACTCGAGGGGCTTAAAGGTGTTGATGGCCACCACCAGGATGACCAGGCCCAAAATGATGTTGAAGGTAAAGAGCAGATCGAGCAGGAAGGGCGGGAAGGGGAGGATCAGCATGCTGAGGATCAGGAGCACCAGGGCAGGGATGCCCAGGGCGCTTGGATCGAAACGCATGAAGATTTGTCGATAATCCGACAGATTCGCCGTCGCCATTGTCGTCCTTTCCGTCATAAACCCTGGGAAAAGGCCCTGGGGTTTAGCTTTCAAGGAGACAGAGCAAGCTCTGTGCCAGCTGTCCTAGCTGGGTTCGACGATGATCTCGATACGGCGGTTTTGAGACCGGCCCTGGGGCGTGCCGTTATCGGCGATGGGCTTGCTGTCCGCGAAGCCACTGATGGTCATGGATGCGGGGTTTGCTGGGAACTCGTTTAGGAGAAATCTGCCACCGCGGCCGCGCGAGCCGCAGACAGATCCCAGTTTGAGTTGAAGCGATCGTTGAAGAGCATGGGGACGTTATCGGTATGGCCGTTCACGCTGATCTTCCATCGCCTTGCGTGAGCGCCTGGCCCGTCCGGCGGAGGAGGGGAAGGAAGGCGGCCTGAAGGTCGGCGCTGCCCGAAGTTAAAGGATCCTTGATCTGCGAGGCGTACAATGACCGAATCCCCCTCGCGCTCGACCTCCGCGAGGCCTTCCTCAATTTCCTCCGGACAGATCGGCGCGAAGCCGGGCATAAAGATCGTCTGCGCTCTTGCCGTCGCCCCCGAGCCTGGCTGGCCTCCAACATTTTCTCCGTCGGCCGGGGCCCCGACGCGTCCCCTCGCTTTGGCTACTGGCCATCGTCGGTTCCGGCGCCAGCACCGTAAGGTCCCGGATCCATTTGGCTCTGCGCTTCAGCAATTTTTGCGTAGGTATTTAGGGCCTCTCGGCTGATAGGGGCCCCAGCCATGCGACCTGAATCGCCTGCCTCGCGGCCGCCGGTGATATTGGGTGACTTCATCTCGACGACCAGCTCCTGATCCTCGATGCGAACCTCTACCTGGCCTTTGGCGATTTCCTCCGCGAGCAATTGCTCAAGCTGGGCCTTCTCCTCCGGAGTTGGGTAGTCCTCTGTTTTCGTTTCCAGCTTCTTCTCAAGATCGGGCTGAGTTTCGTCAGTGGTTTGCTGCCGAATGGTCTCCATGGGGGTGGGCTGGGCAACGGACGGGGTAAAGGCCTTCGCGATTAAGCTCTGGGCCTTGGGCGGCTCCGACCACGGGCACAATTCGCTGAATGCCAAAGGCGCTCTGGAGCGATCCGCTGATTTGCTTGTATTTCGGGACATTCATCTCCGCGAAGGAAAGAATAAGCACGAAGAAACAGAGCAATAGGGACATCATGTCCGCGAAGGTCGCCATCCAAAGGGGCGCCGGCGGGAGGACATTCGGGCAGTCCTCTCCAGGGTCCCCCTCATCATCACCGCCAGTCGGCCGCCGTTGCCTCTTCGGCTTCCCCGTCCTCCGCCGGGGATCGGCTCTTCGATGGGCTCTTCCGTTGCCTCGGCCATGGTGGCTTAGCCTGCGGCCAGGGACGCCCGAGCCTTGGGCGCGATAAAGGAGGCGAGGAGGTCGCCCATCAAGTCGGGGGTTACCGCCTGACTGGATGAACATGATGCCCTTCAATAATAAGGCGCAGTTCGTTGGCTTCCCGGGCCGAGTAGTCCTTAATTTTTTCGGACATGGGGCCGAAAATCATGTTGGCCAGGATAGCGCCATACATGGTGGTGAGTAGAGCGACGGCCATGGCTGGTCCGATGGACTTCGGGTCGTCCATGGCGGAAAGCATCTTCACCAAGCCAACGAGGGTGCCAATCATCCCCATGGCCGGGGCATATTTTTCCCCGGCATCGAGAATCGCGGCGCTCAGTTCGTGGCGTTGCTTCATGCCCCCGATGTCATTGGTCAGGGAACTTTTGATCATTTTGGCGTCGGTGCCATCGACCAGCATGCCAATACCCTTCGCTAGGAAGGGATTGCCGATTTCCTGCCCTTCAAGCGCAATCATGCCGTCCTTTCGCGCCAGCGTACCCAGCTCGACGAGCTGGTTAATCAGATCGACGGGGTCGTCGACCCGGCTCCGAAGGCTTTGCCGAGGATGCCGCCAAGCTTGAGGAAATCTGCCAGCGTTGAACGCATCATGACGAAGATGAGGCCACCGCCGCCCACCACAATGAAAATGCTGGTGGCGTCAACAAACATCGAGGGAGCCGCCGGAGGATACCCAGGAGCACCATAGCAAAGGCGCCCACTAGTCCGACTGACGGTTGCGATATCCATGGTCAGTCATCCTTGCAATTCGTTGGCCCAAATCCTGCATACCCTAGGCTAGGGCGGCAATCGGGTTTGCCAAAAAGTCATCCTCCGAAACACTATACAACGGTTCGGAGAAAACTGATGACCCTCGTGAGTCACGACTTCCTAAAGCGTTTATTCGGAACGAGGGGGATCTTCTTGACCGTTATGGCCCTTGTCGCCTGTGCAGATCCCTACCTATCTGCCGCATTGCGAGGATCATCTGACCGCAGGGGATCTAGGCGCGTTTACCGACGAGGGCAATGGTCTGGTCTCAAACCCCGCAATTCGATTGGTTCTACCGCTGTCCGGCAGGGCAGCGCTTCGTCAACCGGAGAGTGCCGGGGAGAAGTTCAGCGCTTGAGCTTTCTGGATGCGCAGCAGGCTATGCGGTGGAATCTCCGAGCGCCTCCAGCGGGCGCTGGCGCCTTCCAAAGGCAGAGGAGATGCGCGCCCCTCCGAGAGATGGTTGCGCCTTCTCCGGCCTTTAATCCCAACATCTTTCCCGCCTTGCCGGTGGAAAACTTTTGGACCCGCTCTACCCTGGCAATGAGCAGCTCCTACGGCTGCATCGTTTACACTTACCAAGGGTCTCGTTCGTGCCGTGCTTTCCTTTCGGCCAAGCATCCCTTCATGCTGGTGCGCGAGCCCTAAGGCCTAGAGGGGGGATCGCGATGAGCTGTTCCGTGCTCCCTGGCGCTTCCCCAGAAACGAGGTGAGGCCTGCCTCCTCCTCCTCTATCCAGCGTACTTCCGCCAGGACCATGGTGGAATCCACCCCCGGGCGAGGACGTCAGCCGGGGTCCGAAGTCCGTCGGCGAGGATGAGCTTATCGCCGGGCTTAAGCCCGGCCTGGCGCCCGCCGCTAATGACGTACTGGCCGCGAACCATACCGTTGACCGCATAGCGAGGTGCCTCGCAGCTCTGCCGCGCCTGAAGGGCGTCGAACCATTGGTTTAGGCGGGCGTATATCGCGCGAATGTCGTTGGGCAGGACCTTCGGCGACCACTGGCTATCGCGCGCGGCAAGCCGAACGCTGTCGTAGCCAACCCATAGGTAAGTGGGGGCACCGGGGGCCGAAAGGCGCAGCTCGAGGTCGAGCTCTAGGGCTTGGGTTCGCCGTCGAAACGGGCCAAAGTTTTCCCTGAGGGGCTCGAGGGCCTTGGCGCTGACGTTCCACCAGCGCGGCTTCTGGTCGCTTCGGCGCACCGCCAGGGCGAGGGTCAGTTGCAGAGGCCGACGGTTCCGAGGCCCTCGTAGACAGCACGCTCGTAGTCGGACCTCAGCGAAGCGCTCTCGTGGCGAGGTGCGAGCCGCCACTGGTCAGCACCTTCAAATCGGCGAAGGAGAAGGCGGCGGGTTTCATTCTCCAGCTGTCGGGCATAGCCTGCAGCCGGGTTCCCTGCGGGTGTTAGCCCCTGAACATCAAGAACGGCGACCTGCGCGAGGCCAGGATTAGCGCGCAGGATTCCGAGGGCGGAAGGACGTCTTGCGTCTCGGATTCCGACTCTCCGCGAGCATGCTGGACGCTGGGGCGGCTTCGGGGTCCTCGTCCTGCACCTTGGGCAGGTAGCTTGGAAGGCGGATTCCCCGGATCTCCCCTTGGCTTTGATACCGACTTTGCTCGTGAAGCACCCCGTTTTCGTCAATCCAAGCCGCGCTATGGACTCGCGTGGGCTGGCTCAGCGCATGATCGACCATGGCATTCTTGGCCGCTTCGAGACGCGCCTTCAGCGCCTTCCTGCCCGAGGGCGGGAGCGACGGACAGAGCCAGGGCAAGGGTCAGAGCTAAGCGCTGCATGGGATGGCTCCCCAGCCCGGGTTGCCGGTATGGGCGAAGTATCCAAGGTATAGCGCGCGGAGGTCCTGCACGACGTGCTGATCAAGGGATAGGGTAGTCTGGTAACTGTCATCCCCCACCGGTTCGATGGATACCAAGCGGGCCCCGTAGATCACGCCCTCCACCCGGCCCGGAAGCGGTCGTCTTCAATCATCATTTCCGCGATGGTCGTGTCCGCGTCGAGATACTGGCCGAAAACCTGCTCAGCGAGGGCGCGGTAAGCATCGAGCTTGGAGGAAGCGAATAGCGAGCAAGCGACGCTGCTCCGGATTACTGTGGTTTTGAACGCTGATCACCGCGTACCCAATGCCAACGAGCTGAGCGCCTCGCTCGCTGAGGCGCAGGGCCTCGCCCGCCGCTTGCCGAGCCCCCTCGAGGGTCAGGGCGGGGGCTGGCGGCAACGGCGCATCCCCCGAGCAACAAGGTGGCGCTTAGCAGAAGGGCAAGCTGCTTACCGCGTTCGCTCATGGGGACCACTCCTCATCCGCTGTCGTTAAAGCCATCGCTAAGAGGGGTAATCGGAACCAGGGCAACGAGCTTTAGCCGTCCTTTAGACGTCATCGCTGAATAGGTGGCCCCGGCGCCGGGCAAGCTTGCCGAGCCGGTCGTAAAGATCCGCGTCATCGCTACTTTTTCGCAAGGTACTGAGGGCTTGGCGAACGGCGTCAAGTTGGCGGGATAGAAGGAGTTCATTTCGTTATGCAGCCCTTGGCATTCGTCGAGGGTGGCACGAACAGGAGCAAAGCTCTCGCTCTGCCAACGCGCTAGATCCGTCTCTTTGAAATAAAGCAGTTGGGTCAGGAGCGCTTCTCGCTGTTCAGCGAGCTTTTCCAGGCCTTCGAGATTTCGCGCTTTGAGAGCTTCGAATTCCGTTTCAAGCAAAGCGGGTTAGGGCGTTCCGCGAGGGCGAGGGTGGAGGCCTGAACATTCACAACGGCAGACTCTTGGCGAACGGGATTCGCTCAGAGCCTATAGCAACCGCTCGATGCTCGCGAAGCTCTCCGCGATCTTTTTAGGATCGAGGGGATATTGTCCGTTGGCAATTGCCTCGCGGAGTTCCGCTACCCGATCTGCGTCGAAAACCGCTTCGGTGCTGGCGTTCCTGACGCCCTCACTGAGCTCTACGCTGTCCTGAGCAACGGCGCCAGAGCTTTCGCTCCGTTGCAGACTTGTCCGCCTCAGCGCTTTTTTTGCTCTCAGCTTCCGCCAATCGGGGGGCCTGGAGGCCGCGACCACCAACGCCTGAAATAGGATCTGCCATGGGTTTTCCTCGCCCTAAAATATGGCTCTTAGGTAGGTAATCGACAGAAGCTGACTAACCTTTAGGCTTTTTTTGAAAAAATTAATTCTTGATCTTTCAATGAGTTAATCGACAGCCCAAGAGATAACTGTAACGGATTTAGGCCGGGCTCTCTAGGGCTGATGCTCGGCCCGGCCGGGGGCCCGTGACCGTGGCTCGAAGCCGGCGTCCCGTTTCTGGATTTAGGACCACGACGCTTTCTCCAAGGGCGCCGTCATCCTCCGCGATGAGATCAGCCTCCAGCATCATGAGACCCTGGTGAATGGTGACGCGGACCGCAGCGCCTTTTTTGAACCAGCACGGCGCTTGAAAGGTCGCTGGAGCGCAGTATCGCCCCGGCCCTCAGGGGACGCGCTAGAGCCACCAGTTTGCGGCAGATCCTCGGGGCTCAGCGTATCCCCGGCGAGTCCTTCCGCGGGCACCCAGGTTTCCGTTAGCTGCGGGTGGGGTAAGCGCAGCTGAGCGGTTAGGGAAGCGTCAGCTCGCAGCACCTTTCGCTCTAGGCGCACTGCGCTGGCAGGGATCGGCGCCCCTGGCGTGATGGGTGTCAATGCTCTAAGGCGAAAGGATGCTTGCGGCTTCGGGCCGCGGTAGGGCAAAACTTCGGGGCGAGGCCCCTGCGCCGGCTCAAGGTCCTCGCCGCTGAGCATCTCTCCTTCCTCTATCGGCCTGACCACCTGCCAGCCCAGCTGCTGATCCATGCCCTTGGGGCGCAGACCCGACGCGCCTTTCACAACGACGCGCAGGAAAAGATGCGCATTGGTGCTTGGGCAAAATGCCTCGACCGTTCCCCTGCTGGAGAAGGGCCAGCGAAAGGCCAGGGGCTCGGAACAAACCGGGGGACGCGCACGGCGATCTAGGACCGGCACGAGGACCTCGCTCCGAGCGACGGAAAGCTCCTGGGCGACGAAGTCTCCGGCAGCGTCCCGTAGGGCCTCCAGGTTCAGAGCATCCAAGGGCTGGGCATAACACTCGAAGCCAAGGTGCAAGGAAAAATAAGCACACCAGGCCGGCTCGGCCAATCGTCGAACGACCTCAAAGCACCGCATGACCCCTCCATTCCAGCGGAGCCAGTGTGCCGCCCATCTCTGGCGGGGTCTAGCGCAGCGCTGCAGGCAATACTCGTCGGCAAGCCTTTGCCCCGGGGGCGGCAAGGCCTTGCCGCTCAGGCGAGGGAAGAGCGGGTGGGGATCGCCGAGGGCTTCGATAAAAACGCATTTTTCAGAGATTTAAGTGCTCAAGAGGTGTTTTGGCATAGCGCCTGCACTCTTCCGAGGTGAGACGGTTCGCTGCCAATTTGGGTAGTCGACCTAAGACGCGAAAGCTTGAGGCGATCATGGCGAGATTCGACAACATTCTTGGGATTCATGAGCAGGCGCTAGCGCTGCGGAGCCAGCGCATCGATCTGCTTTCCCAGAATATTGCGAACGCGCAAACCCCGGGCTTCAAGGCTCGGGATATCGACTTCAAAGCGGTCTGGCCTCTGCAACCGGCGATGCGCTTCAAACGACCCATCGTCAGCACTTTTCCATCGGCGCGGACCAAAACCGCGATGGGCTGGTCTATCGGATTCCCCTAAATGCCTCGGCTGATGGAAACACGGTGGAGTCCTCCGTGGAGCAAGCCCAATTCGGTGCGGCTGCCGCGCAGTATCAGGCCACCCTTCGATTTTTGAATAACCGCGTGTCCGGCCTCCGCCGGGCCTTTGCGAGGAGAGTGAGCATGGCGGGTTTCGATCTGCAACGCGTTTTCGATATCGCCGGTACGGCGCTCAATGCGCCCAGTCCGTGCGCATGAACACCATCGCGTCGAACCTGGCGAACGTGGGTTCGAAGCCTCGTCGGAAGCGGAAGCCTTCCGCGCCAAGCGGACGGTCTTCGAAGCCCTTCTTCGGAAGGAGCAGCTCCACCGCGGGGCGCCCCCGTGGGCGGGGGTGAAGCTTGCGGGCATATCCGACGATCCGACGCCAGTGGTCAGTCGCTTTGATCCTCGGAATCCCAAGGCTGACGAAAAGGGATACGTCTATATCTCCAACGTTAATCCCGTTTCCGAAATGGTCGACATGCTCGACGCCTCCCGGGGCTTTGAGAACAACGTAGAGGTGGTGAACACGACTCGCCAGCTCATGCTGAAAACCCTTGAAGTGATTCGGAGCTAAACCATGGTTGCTCAGGTCACGCAAAGTCTTCCCACGGGCCTTGCCAGTTATGAAGAGCGCAAGGCCGCGGCGGCTGCGCCGAAGAGCGATGAGCTTGGGCGCCAGGAGTTCCTCAAGCTTTTGACGACCCAGCTGCAAAACCAGAACCCGCTCGATCCCATGAAGAACGAGCAGTTCGTGGCCCAGCTGGCCCAGTTCTCCACCCTCGAAGCCACCCTTTCCATGTCCGGCTCCCTCGACAACTTCGTGAGCAGCCGAAAGGAAAACGACGTTTTAGAAGCGTCGAATTTGATCGGGCGCTCCGTTGCCGTGGCCAATGGTCAGGGTTTCCGGCAGAGCGGCGCCGATCTCCCGGGCTATCTCTCCCTGCCCTCCGGGGCCGATGCGGTCTTCGTCAACGTCGTCGGCGCGGCGGGGGACACGGTGCGCACCATCGAATTTGGGCAGCAGGCCCCGGGCACCTTCGAATTTTGCCTGGGATGGGCTCGATAACGCGGGCGGGAAGCCGCCCCGGCGCCTATCGCCCGAGGCCATGGTGGCCCTGGGCGGCCAGGTCTCCCGGGAGCCCGTGAAAGTCTTTTCCGAAGTCAGCGGCATTCGTCGGGATGGGGCTGGAACCATTGAACTCGAGCTGCTTGGCGGGGCCGTTTTGGGCCTTGGCCAAGTGGAGCGTATTGGAAACTAAGTAGGAGTGGGTCATGTCCTTCTATACCGCACTAACGGGTTTTGAATGCCGCCAGCGCTCAGCTCGGGGTATCGAGTAACAACATCGCCAACGTGGGCACCATCGGGTTTAAGAAGTCCCGGGCCCAGTTCGGTGACATCTTTGCTACCTCGCCGCTGCAGAAGAACTCCAGCGTGGTGGGGCAGGGGGTTAACCTGAAGGAGATTTCCCAGGTCTTCAGCCAGGGAAATATCGTGAACTCTGCGAACTCCTGGATCTGGCGGTATCGGGTCAGGGCTTCTTTGCATTGAAGCCGAACCTGACCTCTAACCAGACCGTCTACACCCGAAACGGCGGCTTCTCCGTTAACAACGACCGCTACGTGGTCGACTCCGTTGGCCAGTTCCTTCAAGTCTTCCCGGTTAACGAGGACGGATCGGTAACCAGCACGAGCATCGACGCGGCCGGTTCGCTGCAGCTGCCAGAGACGAGCGGGGAGCCGAAGGCTTCGAGCCAGCTCCTCCTCGGGGTGAACCTGCCCGCGGATGCGGAGATCATCCCGGAGCGGGCATCTTCACCAGCGGGCAGGCGAACTATGAGTTTGATCGTGATGATCCCGAGACCTACAACAAGTCGACTTCGATCACCGTGTTCGACTCCTAGGTAACGCGTCGATCGCAACGATCTACTACTACAAAACTCAAAACGCGACCGTCAACGACCCAACGAACAAGTGGCAAACGCGGATCTTCATCGGTGACCGGGAAATTGAGCCGGCACTTTGAAGGCGAAGAACGACAAAAATGAGGTGCTCTACATCAATAAATTCGGACAGCTGTCGGCCGACCCGGCTGCGGTGGATCCGACCTTTAACCCGAATGCGGCGCATCCAAAATATGCGTTGGATGACCAGAAGTCCCAGGTTCCTTCGCAGTCTGGCGCTTGGACTGGGGGCTTTATGCAAGAACGGCGCTGACTTCGGCAGCACGGACTTGGTTCCCATTTGACGGGATTGTCCGAGACGGACGATGCAGCGAGCGGCGGCCAGAGGCAGAATAATCGATAGGTCCACCAGCGCAGAAAACGGCGCGTTGAGTGGTCAGGACCTTTTCCGCGTCAGCATCGATGGGAGCAATTTTGTCGATGTTTCCTCGACCTCGATAAGCAACGGAGTCGAAACCCAGGCGTTCAATGGCTCCGGGCTTGCAAACGCCATATCCCTTGCGCTGAACGATCAGTTTGGTGACGAGAAGTTTTTCGACTTCAGCAGCACCTTCCGATCGAGCCTTTCGGATTACCACGATTGATGAGAATGGGTGGAAACGTCGCACGTCATTAAAATCGCCATTCCCGCTGACAAAACGGCAACGACGATGCTGCCGTCGGATATTGTGGACGCCATCAATCTCGCGATGGATACGATTGTGGACCTCGGATACTGGCGGCAAATCCGGTGAAGTTACCCTCGGTGATCAGATGACGGTTTCCTACAACATTCGGGAGCGGGCGATCCAATTTAAGCCTTCTGGTAGCGACTTTGACGACGATATCTCTCAAATTCGTGTCACCGGCTGGAACCTAGATACCTGGCGATGACGGGGAACTGGATGGGTCGGCAGCGGAGAACCTTGTGCTCGGCTTTGGTGCGACTTCGGAAACCATAGCCGTGGGTGCCTCGTCACCCTGGGCGCCTTTTAAGCGACGCCCTCGTGCCGAACGGCGACTTCCGCCTAGACCCGGACCAGCAACGTTCGGGATCAAGGTTGAATACCTTCGAGATGAGCGTCGCTTCGTATTCAAGAGCGGGACGACGGGCGAGGAGTCCACCATTGATATCCAGCCTCTCTATCGCTATCTCGACAACTGCGGTAATCCCACGGGGGATGTGGTTCCGCTAGAGTTGGTGAACGAGCTGCTTCAAGCGACTCCTCTAGATATTGGCCTGGCAAACGTTCGGGCCGGTCAGGTTCTAGGCTTCGCTGAGGAGGTTGCTGACGAGATCCTGGTGAGCTCGGGGACCGGTTTGCCCGGTGTCCCGGCAATTACCACCGGTTCCCGGACCGGTGTCGACACCTCCGGGACCTTCCCGGTCACTTTTCAGGACAATGTCATTTCCGTCACGGTGGATGGAGTGGACGGGAAAATCACCATTCCTCCTGGCGCTTACACTGGCGATACCTTTGCCGCAGAAGTGCAGAATCGGGTGAATCTGATTCAAACCGAAGATGGCCGGAAGGTTTCAGGGGTTGAGGTGCGCTTTGACATCGATGCTCAGCGTTTCACCTTCACCTCTGGTACGGCGTCCGGGATTCCTTTATCAACGTTAACGGCCACCCGAACTTTGGATTGGCGGTTACGACCCAGGAGCGGGGGATGTTCCCGACGTCACCATTCTTCAGCAGGCGGGATGTGGACGGAAACCCGATCTTTGTTGATGGCGATGGCAACGAAACGATCGTTCCCATCGAAGGTACGCCTAACTGGGTGCCCGTCTACCTCGACAAGGGTGAGCTGACCTTCGACACCAGCGGTCGCCTCATCTCTCCGAAGGAGGGTGCGGCCTATACCCCTTCGATCCTCAGAACGGTTCCGATCCCATCGTTTTGAACGTGGACTACGGTACAAACTCTACCCAGTTCTCCCAACCCTTCTCCGTGCTGTCCCTGTCCCAGGACGGTTTCCCCTCGGGAAGCTGGACGGCCTGGATATCGATAGCTCTGGGGTGGTGCGCGCGAACTACACCGAACGGGCAGCAGGTGGCTCTCGGGAAGATCATCCTGACCAACTTCGCAAACCCCAACGGATTGAAGCAGATCGGTGACGCCAACTATCTAGAGACCACGAACTCCGGTCAGCCGACCCTAGGGGAGGCCGGTGGCGATGGCTTTGGATCGATTCAGGCTGGTGCGCTTGAACGGGCGAACGTGGATTTGACGGAAGAGCTGGTGGAGCTGATTACAGCCCAGCGGAACTTCCAGGCCAACGCCAAGGCCATTGAGACGAGCTCCACCCTGACCCAGACCATTATCAATATCCGGAACTAAAGTCCCCGGGCGAGGAGCTAAGCCATGGATAAGTTGGTCTTCACAGCGCTCAATACGCTTTCTGCACAGCGCTTTGAGCGCCAGTCCATTACCAATGAGCTGGCAAACCTATCCACGGTGGGGTTTAAGAAAAGCTACGAGACGGCGCTGGAGACCTCAAGGTCTCCGGTGGCGGTTTTGATAGCCGCTTCCTTAGTCGGGATCGTTGAGGTCGACATTATCAACATGAAGCCCGGCACGCCCATGGCCACAGGGCGCGCCCTCGACATCATGATGAACGATGCCACCGTTCTTGGCGTCCAGGCGGAGGATGGATCGCTTGCCTTTACCCGCCGAGGAGATCTTCGGATTAACGATGCGGGCTTGGTGGAGACCTGGAGGGATCTCGTGCTCGAAGCCGGGGCGGGCCCTGTCCGTTCCCCCGGGTAGCATGGTGTCCTTCGGTCCCGACGGCGCAGTGTACGCAACCGATCCGTTAGCGCCGCAGGCGGCTCCAGTTACGGTGGGTCAGCTTTATCTTCGCGACAGCAATGAGGCGCGCTTGTCCGGCGTAGCGATGGGCTGTTCGCGCCCTTTGCGGAGGACAGCATCGGCAACGGTGATATCCTCTTGGGGACGGCATGCTTTCCGTTACTTCCGGCGCTCTTGAAGGCTCGAATGCGTCTGCGATGGACGCCATGGTCCGGATGATTGATTTATCCCGATCCTTCGAAACCAACGTCCGGATCATGCGGAAACCCGGGATCTAGATCAGCAGGGCGCATCCATGATGCGCCTCGCCTAAGAAATATTTGCCCTAAGCGGCGAGGAGGACAGCCATGGACGCGTCCATGTGGGTAGCCAAAACCGGTCTTGATGCGCAGCAGACGCGTATGGCCGTTATTTCGAACAATCTGGCGAACGTGAACACCGCAGGCTTTAAGCGGGATCGAGCCTCTTTGAAGATCTGCTCTATCAAAACATTCGCCAGGCTGGGGGCAGACCGGTGTCGATACACAGGCGCCCACGGGCATGATGCTTGGGACCGGTACGCGCATCGTTGCCACAGAGAAGCTCCATTCCCAGGGCAGCCTCATCAACACGGAAAACGCCCTGGATCTCGCGATTCAAGGCGAAGGCTTCTTCCAGATTCTTCAGCCCGATGGAACGCTCGCCTACACCCGAGATGGCAGCTTCAAGCTTTCCAATATCGGGGAGGTGGTGACCTCCACGGGGGCACGTTTACAACCGCCCCTCACCGTGCCCCAGAACGTTTCCAGCCTGACCATCGGCGCGGACGGAACGGTGTCCGCAAGTCTCTTTGGCGGTGGCGCCCAGCAGCTGGGTAACTTTCAGACGACTCGATTCCTGAATCCCGCCGGCCTCGAGCCGCTCGGCCGGAATCTCTTCCGGGAGACCGCAGCCAGCGGTCCGCCTCAGGTGCTGACGCCGGGGCAGAACGGCGCTGGGCAGCTTGTTCAGGGGGCCCTTGAGGCATCCAACGTGAACGTCGTGGAAGAGATGGTGAACATGATCGAAACGCAGCGGGCCTACGAGGTGAACTCAAAGGCGATCTCCTCTGCGGACGGCATGCTTCGCTTCCTAAACCAGAACCTCTAAGGCGGGCTTTCCATGCGACTTCCTAGCGCCCTTGCACTGATCGCCCTGGCTCTTGGCGGGTGCGCCAGCACTCCTCAGGACTTCGAGCCAGACTTTAGCCCGGTACCGCCCGCTGCGGAGCCCGTGGACAGCGCGCCGAGCGGCTCTCTCTACATGTCCAGCCGCACGGCTTGGTTCGGGGAGGCTCGAGCCAGCCGGGTTGGGGATACGGTGACGATTTTGTTGCAGGAATCGACGCAATCCACGCGCAGCGCGAGCGTTTCAACCAGCCGGGAGAGCACCAACGACTTCATGAGCGCGGGGCAGGTTGACATCCTCTCCGCTGGAAGCAACTTCGTGAATGTCCCCGGGATGTTTGATGGATCCACGAGCGAGAGCACGGGGTCCGGGAACTCCGGGCAGAGCGCAAGTCTCTCCGGCTCCATTACGGCAACCGTGGTTGAGGTGCTGCCAAACGGAAACATGGTGGTCCAGGGGAAAAGATTCTTGCCCTTACCGGAGGGAGTGAGCGGGTTCGGGTGCGAGGCGTCATCCGTCCCCGAGACGTATCCCAGATGAATACCGTTCTTTCCTATCGCCTGGCCAATGCCCAGATTCGCTACGAAGGTCGGGGTGATCTCGCGCGCGCGGCACGCCCCGGCTGGGGCACGCGCTTTCAATGCGGCCTGGCCGTTTTAGGAGGGCATGATGAGAACCTTCATGGTGCTTTTTCTCCTTGCCGTCCTGAGCGCCTCCAGCTGGGCCGATCGCATTAAGGATCTGACGTCCGTTGCCGGTGTGCGCAGCAATCAGCTGGTGGGCTACGGCCTCGTGGTAGGTCTGCAGGGGACCGGGGACGGCGCCGATATCGATTTTACGGCGCAGACCATGAAGTCCCTTTTGGATCGCTTGGGGGCCTCCCTGGCGACGGAGGGGCGGCGGTCCGATTTCGATATTAGCCAGCAGCAGCCCCGCCAGCTCGATGTGGCGAACGCAGCGGCGGTTTTGGTGACGGCGGAGCTTCCTCCCTTCGCGAAGCCCGGGCAGCGTCTTGGATGTGAACGTGTCCACCATTGGTAAGGCCGAAAGCCTCCGGGGCGGCAATCTCATCATGACCCGTCTTTTCGGGGTCGATGGTGAAGTTTACGCCCTGGCCCAGGGACCGCTCACGGTGACCGGGATTGGCGCCGAAGCCGCGGGTTCCTTCGTTTCCATTGGCGTGCCGACGGCGGGACGCATCCCCGGCGGCGCGCTGGTGGAGCGCGCCGTGGAAACCCCTTTGGCTACGCCGATAACATCGTCTTGAACGTGGGGTCGCCGGACTTTGCAACGGCGGCGGCAATTGTCGATGGCATTAATCGGGAGTTTGGCGAGGGCACGGCCCGGGCCATCGATGGCGCCTCTATCGCCGTGCGTGCCCCTCGGGATCTCGATCAGCGCGTGAGCTTCATGGGCATGGTGGAAGATCTGGCCGTCACTCCGGCCGAGGGGCCGGCGCGCGTGGTGGTGAACTCTCGGACCGGGACCGTGGTGATCTCCCGAAATGTCCGGGTGACCGCCGCCGCGGTGAATCATGGTTCCATTTCCGTGCGCATCTCCGCGGCGAATCAAGTTAGCCAGCCCAATGCCTTTGGCGGCGGGGACACGGCGGTGATCCAAAACGCGGATATCGAAGTCGAGGAACCCACGGTTCCCATGTTCCTCTTTGAACCTGGGGTTGAGCTCCGGGACATCGTGGATGCGGTGAACACCGTGGGCGCTAAGCCGTCTTCCCTAATTGCCATTCTAGAGGCGTTGAAGAGCTCCGGAAGCCTCCGTGCTGAGCTGGTGGTGATCTGATGAGTGGCGCTCCTGATCTCTCCGTGGCTCGGTCCTCGCTGGACTTTGGGGCCTACGGTGCGCTTCGGGCGAAGGCCCAGCGCGATCAGGGGGCAGCGCTCCAGGAAACGGCGCAGCAGTTCGAAGCGATGTTTTTGCAGATGGTCATGAAGTCCATGCGGGCGACGGTGACGAAGAGCGATCTCTTCAACTCCCAAAGCATGGAAACCTACGAGGCCATGTACGACCGGGAGCTGGCGACGGTCATGGCGCGGCGTGGAGGTATCGGCCTGTCTGCCATGCTGACCCAGCAGTTGGATCCCAGCGCAGGCCAACTTCCGAGGTCTACAGAAGATGCGCTCTCCCTCCATCCAGGCACGCAGCCGCGAGTGATTCACCGGGACCCTTCGCCGAAAATGCTTCCCGCTCGGGAGCCCAGGGCCGTTCCCCTTAAGGGCGGAGCGCGCCATGAGCGACCTTCTCTCCTCTCGGAAGCGGGGCCATCAGCATTTATAAGCAGGCGCTCGCCACCGTTTCCAACAACATCTCGAATGTGAATAGCGAAGGCTATTCACGGCAAACAGTCGCGATCAGTCAGAATCAGCCCGTGCAGGCGGGGACCAGTTTCCTCGGCACTGGCGCCCGTCTCGCTGCGATCGAGCGCGAGTTTGATGTGTTTGCAGAGCAGCAGCTCCGGGTGAGCACGAGCGATCTGGCAGCGCAGAAGCCCCTCGTTGAGTACGCCGGGCGAATTCTCGATCGCTTTGCTGCGAAGGATAGTGCCTTGAGCGGCGCCCTCGATCGTTTCTTTGCCTCCCTCACCGGGCTGAGCGCCGATGCGAGCGCCTTGTCTTGCGGGAAATCGCCCTTTCCGATGCCGCGCTTTTTGGGGATCGTTTCCAGGCGCTTGATCAATTTTTTAGACGATCAGGCGGCCGGCTCCGAGGCGGATTTGGGAACCACGGTGGCAGAAATTAATCGCCATCACTCAAGAATTGGGGGAATAAACCAAAAGCTCAGCCGCCGGGACGCGCTACGGAAGCAGCCTCCAGCTCTCCTCGATGAGCGGGATCAGCTGCTCCGCGATCTTTCCGAAAAGGTCCGTTTAGACGTCACCGAGGCCGCGAATGGGGAGGTTACGGTCCGCCTTGGCAGCAGCGCCGGGGCGGGGGCGGTGGTATCGGGTTCCGAAGTCCGCATTCTCGGCCTTCAGCTCGATCCCCTCGCAGAGGATCGGGCAGCCTTTTACCTGGAACCGGCCACTCCAGCCCAGGGGCGGCTAGTTCTTTCTGGCGTCTCCGGAGGGACCTTGGGAGGGCTGGTGACCTTCCGTGAGCAGGTGCTGGAGCCCACCCGGGGCACCCTTGATACCTTGGCCCGGGGGCTCGTTGACGAGCTCAATCGCCACCACAGAGCGGGCATGGGCCTAGACGGTGCTACGGGGCGAGAACTCTTCGCGCTTAAGCCGGATTATCAGCTGGTTGGTTTTGGATGCGCAGCGCGGTTTCAAATTAGAAACGACTCTCGAGTCACCAAGCGCGACGGTGGTTGAGAACTTCGAACTTCGTTTCGATCCTGCTAGCCAACGCTGGTCGGCCGTGGTCCGGGATCTCTGGAAGCGCCCCGTCACGTGGTAGAGGCGGATAGTGATGGCATCGTTCGCTCGGGACGGTGTTGGCCTTCGCGTGGAGGGCACGCCCAGTGGGGCCGTTGCCCTAAAGGTTCGTGGTCAACGAGGCGGGGCCGGCGATGTAACGC
Organism: Candidatus Salivita marina; assembly: GCA_038144425.1. Classification (GTDB taxonomy): domain Bacteria; phylum Pseudomonadota; class Gammaproteobacteria; order Pseudomonadales; family Azotimanducaceae; genus Salivita; species Salivita marina. The sequence goes on from JAYQNS010000003.1 coordinate 49,088, forward strand.
TCGCCCTCGGTCGCGCAGAGCATTTGGCGGCGGCCGATCCTCTCCGCGTCCGGGCCGATGCCCTCAATAGCGAGAGTGCGCGAGCCGCTATTCGCTTTGACGTTGATACGGCCCCAAGACCAGTTCCCGCGGCGCTGGACAGCGTTTTTCTGAACAATTCGGACCCTAGCGCTGGCCTGGCGGTGGCGGGCGGCAATAGTGCAATCGTCGTGCTGCCCTCCGGCAGCGAGGGGGGCTGAGCTTCGCCTTACCGGCGCGCGGGATGCGGATCCGGATGCAACGGCTACCCAGTTTCGAGTGTTCACACGAGAAGGGGTGTTGCTTTCCGGGCCGCCGCTCACCGAGGCTGACCAGGCGCAGATCCTTCGCGAAGACAATGGGTTTACCGCGCGGGCCAATTATCGGGTCAGGATCCCAGCGAGGCCTATCGCTCCCTGTCCTTGGAAAGTGGAGCCTTTGCCTTGGGAGAGCGCATCCGGTGGTTTTCGCTTGGATGGAGATCGACCCTTCCCCGTGGGCATCTCCGGAAGCATTTCTGAGGCCAGCAAGAGTGCGCTTGAAGCTGGCGCTTTGGCTTTGAATGGAAGCGCCCTTACCGGATCGATCGTGGCCGATGGTCGCGGTGATATCTCCTCCGCATCTATCGCCTCTGGCTGAATGGTCAGACGGCCCTGACTGGCGGCGGGCGTTACTGCGTCTGCGCAAACTCGGCTGGTATTTGATGATCTAACCCTGGAGGCGCCAATGCCGTGCTGCGCATCAATGGTGAGCTCGTCGTAGCGGCAGGGGAGGGTGCGACGCTTGATGGGGTCGTTCGCGCCATTAATGAAGAAGAGCGGGACTACCGGCGTCGTGGCTCAGAGGGGCTTTCCGGAGAACTCATTCTTCGTAACGCTTCGGGCCGTGAGGGCGAGAGCATCGAGCTTAGCGGTCAAGAAATGTTTAGTGGTGACGATGGGAATCTAACAGGGTTGCAGGCACTTTTGGCGGAACGTTGTCCCTGACGGCCCCAGAGGCTTTTTCCCTAACCCTGGCGGAGGAGGGGTGCCTAGTCTGTTGAGCGAACTGGGCCTCGATACGCGGCTGCAGGTGGGTGGTACGCAGCGCGAGGATCTGCTGGTGTTTTTGGCCGGCAGCGAAACCGCGACCGTATCCGCGAGCTATGGCGAGGGGAGCTTTGACCCCTAGCGAGCTTGCGGGAAGAGCCCCTAGAGGTTCGCTTCGAAGAAAGCGGGGCGCGCTACGTGATATCGGAAGTGAGCTCAGGAACCGCAGTGGCTTCGGGACGCTACATACCGGGCGCAGACCATTCGTTATGGCGGCGCGGTTTTTGAGTTTTGACGGTCAACCGGCTGGCGGCGATCGCTTCTTCCTAGAAGACAACCGAGGCGGTGGATGACAACCGGAACCTGAAGCGCCTCGCAGCGCTAGCGGAGGGGCCATAGCTGCTCTTGGCGACAAGAGTGGAGGGGCTTATTACGCAAGTCTGGCCAGTCGCGTTGGAACCCTATCCCGGCAGGCGGTGATCGGGGAGCAGGCGCTAGAGGTGGTGAAGGCTCAGGCCGAGGAAGCCCGGGATCGGGTTTCGGGCGTCAGCCTTGATCAAGAGGCTGCGGATTTAATTCGCTATCAGCAGGCCTATCAGGCGGCGGCGAAGATTATTCAGACGTCCCAAGACCTATTTGACGCGGTGCTAGCGATCTGAGGATCTTATGAAAATCTCAACTCAGCTCCAGTTTAATCGCGGCCGCTCAAATGGGTACGCTAACCGGAAATTTGTCCGCGCAGCAGGCCCGCATCAGCAGCGGGAAGCCTTCAACGCCCCCGGGAAGCGCCGCAGGATGCGACAACGCTGCTCCGTTTGGATGCGCTGAAGACTGGGCAGGAAGCGCGCCTGGGGCTGCTGGATCGGGCGGAGGCTAGGGCCAAGGCTCAGGAAGCCTCCTTACGTAGTGCCAGCGATATTTTGATTCGAGTGAAGGAGCTGGCCATTCAGGCGAGTAATGGAACCTATAACGCTGCGGACCGGCGAACGTTTGCTTTGGAGGTGCGGGCGCTGAATGACGAGCTTTTGGCCCTCGCCAACACCCAGGATGCTGAGGGTAATGCGGTTTTTGCAGGGAGCAGCGACCGCGGCCCAAGCCTTTCAGAAAGACGCCAGCGGGCGCGGTTCAGTACCTCGGCGATAGTACGGGGGTCGAATTGTCCGTTGGGGGAAACCGTGCGCTTAACATTGCCCGTCCGGGAACGACCTACTTCGGGCCTGTTGCTGTCCCCGAGGGACCTAGAATTCTGAGCGATTCGGCGCTTGAGAGTTTCACTGTAGACGGTTCGGAGGGCGCGGACCCCGGGTTCCTATGCGGTCACCATCTCTCAGCTCGCTCGAGGGCAATCCACCTTGTCCACTGCCTTCGCTTCGTCCGATGTTGCTTAAACAGTGGGAACCCGCTATGCCTCACGATTGGCCAAGCGGGTGCGGTCCAGACCTCACCATCAATCCCCAACTCCCGAAGCGATTGCCGAAGCCTAAATGCAGCGGAGCTGGGTCTTTCCGCGGAGCTTCGCGTTCTTGATGAGGCCACGGGATCGGTGGCCCTGGTGGTTGATGGCGGAACGGGAGCGGATGCGGCCTTTAGCCTAGACGACCCCACTGGAGAACTGGGCTGGGCAACGGTCCAAAATGCCCTGAACGCACAAGCCGAGATCAACGGAGAGGCTCAGGAGAGCGCGACAAACCGCTTTGAGCTCGGGATGGGGTTAGCGATCGAGGCGACGTCCGTGGGATCGGAGGAGACCTTTGAGGTCCGTACTCGCGATGGCTTTTTCACGGTGCTTGAGACTTTTGCCGAAGGTTTAGAGGCGAATGTGCAACAGCAAGATCGGTCCCTTGCGCAGCTGGAAAGCATGCTCGAGAGCATGAGTTTGGGGCTAGCACGGGTCGGAACGGACCTATCCGCCGTTGAAAGGACCCGGGACGTGATGGCCGAGGAGCAGCTACAAACCGATGCGCTCATTTCGGATCTGCGGGATCTAGATTTTGCGGAAGCGATTACCAAGCTGCGTGCGGATCAGCTCGCCCTAGGAAGCCGCTCAAAGCAGCTTTGCCCGGATTGCAGGGCAAAGCCTTTTCGACTTTCTCCGTTAGGGAGCGCCTGAAGCATGGCGATCGAACTTAAATGCCCTCGGCGCTGGCTCCGGTCTGGACTCGAAAGCCATCGTCGATGCGCTAGTCGCTGCGGAACGAGCGCCACAGGAGAGCCGGATATCTGGAAAGATCACCGAGTCGGAAGCCTCCATTTCGGCCTACGGTCAGGTGACCTCCGTTCTTGAAGGGTGCGGTCAGCCTTTGAGGCGCTCAACGACGTTAACGATCTCTCTGAGGTTTCCGTCGTAACAGCAGCACGGCGGTTTCCGTGTCCGCGGGTGCCGGGGCCGAGCCAGGGCAATACGACCTCACCGTAAGCCAGCTGGCGGCGGGGGAGGAGCGGGCCTCCTCGGGCTTCGCCGACGCTTCAGCGCCTGTGAACGGTGGCAGTGCGCTTACCCTGACCATAGTCACTGGGGTTTCCAGCCCTACAACGACCACGGTGACCCCACAGCCGATACGCCGGAGGCTATGGTCGCCGCGCTAAACAGCTCGGGCCTCGGGTTATCTGCACGCATTGTTGATACGGGCGTGGGCGCTACGCCTAAGCGCATTGTGGTGACCGGTGCGGTCGGGGCTGAGCAGGCGTTTACGATCACCGCTAGCGCAGGCAGCCTGGATTTCACGACGCAGAATCGAGCGGCTAGCGATGCGACCTTTACGCTCAACAACTTGACCTTCTCCCGGGCGAGCAATGAGGTTCAAGACGTTCTACCGGGGGTGACCCTCAGTCTGCGGAGCGTTGCGGCAGGGCAAAGTTTCTCCTTAGAGCGAACGACCTCGGGCACGGAACTCAAGCTTCGAAATCTTGTGGACGCCTATAACCTGGCGGAGGCAACGCTCAGCGATCTTACCGATCCCGATAGTGCCGAGGGGGCGTGCTCCTTGGAGACAGCATTATCAGCTATGCCCGTCGAACCTTAAGCGCCTTGGTTGGACGGAAAGTTCCACCCCTGCCGGTGGGAAGAGCCGCCTCCTCGATTTCGGCATCGAGCGTAATCGGCAAGGGCGGCTCGAAATTGATGAAGTGGTGTTTTCCCCCAAAGCCTCCGCGCTGATTTTACTAATTTGAGTACCTTGCTCACGGCGGGTACCAACAATCAATCCCTGTTGAGTGCCGATGCGGCGGCCTCGCGGGGGATGCGCTCAAGGATCTAGATGCGCTCCTGTCTACCCAGGTCCGCTGCGGGAGCCGTCTCTCGCATGGAGGGACAGATTGAAGACCAGGAGCTGGCGCTTCTTTGCGCTGGAGGACCGCATGGATCGCATTTACGACCGCTACCTTTCCCAGTTCACGGCCATGGAACAGCTGGTCGAAGAGATGAATACGCTGTCTGATAGCCTAACTTCCACGTTTGATACGTTGCCTTTTTCGCCCAAAAGGATTAGGAAGTAGATCTATAAGCGCCTGAAAAATAGATAAAAATATTTCTAGAAAAGCTTTAAAAATCTTTTTCCTAAAGGATCAGAATCTACTGTCGATTTACAGACACAGAGCTTTTAGATTCTGTTTTTCACTTTAGAGACGGTCGTCATGGCAGCGGAAGACAGCGTAAAAGCGCTGGGCACGACTCGCCTTGCGGATGTGGCGCGACCCTCCGGTCCTGGGCGGGCCGCGTCGGGCCTCGGTTCGAGCAGCCCGAGGTTTCGCCCACGCAGATGATTGATGCGGTGAAGGCCGCGGTGGAGACCTTGAACGCGCGCATGAAGGATTCCAGCCGGTCCTTGGAGTTTTCCATGGATGAGGTCGCTAAGCGGAGTGTCATTCGGGTTATTGATAAGACCTCTGGCGATATCATTCGGCAGCTGCCCAATGAAGACGTCCTCCGGGCCGTGCGCAACATCGAAGTGCTCCGCGGCATCCTCTTCGAGGACAACGCCCAGGGCCCCAAGAAGCCCCCCTCTGGGCGCCGCAGCGCGCCTGCGCTATAACGCTCCCACGGACGGGAGCTGCCATGCCAACACCACACGCCTTGATTCGACCCTTTCGCGATGGCGACGGGGCGGCCTTTCGCGACCTAAACCTTGCCTGGATTCGCCAGCACTGGACCCCGGAAGCCGGGGACTGGGCGAGCCTGGGGAATCCCTGGAGGAAAAGATCCTGGCCCCGGGCGGGGCGATTTTCATGGCCGAGGTCCAGGGGGAAGTAAAGGGCTGCTGCGCCCTCATGCATCACGGGGGCGGGCGCTTTGAGCTGGCCAAGATGGCCGTCGATCCCAGTGCTCAGGGGCTGGGCCTCGGGGCGGCCCTCGGGGAAGCGGTCATTGCGGAGGCCCAGGCGCGGGGAGGGCAGATGCTGTTTCTGGAGAGCAATACGGTGCTGAAGCCTGCCATGGGCCTCTAGTGCCCGGCTGGGCTTTCTGGGAAGTGCCCATCGATCACGCCGCCTATGATCGCTGCAACATCATGATGGAGCGTCCGCTCTAGCCCTCGTCGCGCTAAACTGTTTGCATTAAATGGCCAGGGAGGGGTGCGGTGCTCAAGCAGGCGATCGATCAGGCAAAGGCGGACAGTTTTCAAGGCCAGGATATTCCCTGGCTCCTGACCCAATGGGCCGAGCGCGCCCCCGACAAGGTGGCCATGGTTTGGGCGCCCTTCGAAGGCCCGGAGCGCAGCCTGACCTACCGGGCGCTGCTGCAGGAGGCCGGAGCCCACGCCGCAGGGCTGGCGGAGCGGGGGGTGAAGCCCGGGGATTTCATCCTCATCCACTTGATAACAGCTACGAGTTCGTTATCGCCTGGCTGACCTGCGCCTGCGTCGGCGCCGTGGCCGTCTCGACCAATACGCGAAGCGTGGCCCGGGATCTCAGCTACTTCCAGGAGGTCACGGAGGCCGTGGGGGCCATTACGCAGCCGGCCTTTGGGGCCCTGCTGCGCGAGGCCTGCCCGGACCTGCCCTGGCTCCTCATCACGGATAACGATGCGGGGACGCCGGCGTCCGTGGACCTCGCCACGCCTGGGCGCGGAGCCCTTCACGGCCCTGCGGAGCGAGGCCGAACCCCCGGCCCTTCCCGTCGATCCCCAGCGGAATCTGAGTGTTCAGTTCACCTCCGGGACCACCTCCCGGCCGAAGGCCGTGCTCTGGACCCATGCCAACGGGCTCTGGGCCGGCAAGATCTCCGCCGTGCACATGCGCCTGCGTCGGGATGACGTCACCCTGATCTACATGCCCCTGTTCCACACCAATGCCCAGGGCTATTCCATGCTCGCGACGCTCTGGGCCGGGGGCACTTTCGTAATCCATCCGAAGTTTTCCGCGTCGCGCTTCTGGGACACCTGCTTGCGCCACGGCGTGACCTGGATGTCCATGATTCCCTTCGCCTATAAGGCGCTCATGAAATTCCCGTGCCCGACCACGGCCAACGATTCTGGGGCGGACCCGCCAGCCTCCCCGCCGTGGGCGCGCATTTTGGGGTGGAGACCATCGGCTGGTGGGGCATGACGGAGACGCTCGCCCACGGCATCGTCACAGCCGTGGATCATCCCGGGCCCCGCGGCACCCTGGGGCGCGTCGCCCCGGAATACGACATCCAGATCCGCCGCGAGGACGGCTCCGTGGCGGCCCCCGGCGAGCGGGGCGTACTTTTCATCCGCGGCGTGCGAGGGGTATCCCTATTCAAAGCCTACTACCGGAATGACGAGGCCAACGAGAAGGCCTTCGACGCCGATGGTTGGTTTGATACGGGGGATATCGTCCGCAGCGATGAGAACTGGTTGGCTTTACTTCTCCGATCGAGACAAGGACATGCTCAAGGTCGGGGCGGAGAACGTTGCCGCCTCGGAGATCGAATCGGTGATCATGCAAACGGGGCTGGCGGAGGAGTGCGCCGTGGTGGGGCAGAAGCACGCCATGCTTGATGAGGTTCCCGTGGTTTTCGTGATCCCCAGCGAGGCGGGAAAGGCCGCTGGGGCGGGGCTCGAGGCGGCGATCAAAGCCCACTGCGAGACCAATCTTGCGGACTTCAAGGTGCCCCGGTCCGTGTTTCCCGTGGATAGCCTGCCGCGCTCGACCCTAGAGAAAATCGCCAAGGCCGAGCTGCGGTCGGGCTTGCCGACGCTGGAGGCCTAGGCGCTCATGCCTTCTTCCGTGAGGCTGACCTTCCCATCGGGGGCCGGGGTAAAACCCCCACCACCGGGTGGGGCTGGTAGAAGGCTTCCAGCGCACTCACTTCTTCGGCGCTAAGGCTGAGCTCCAGGGCGGCAAGGGCGTCGTTCAGCTGTTCGGGCTTAGTGGCCCCGATAATGGGGGAGGTAATCCCGGGCTTCTGCAGCAGCCAGGCCAGAGCGATTTGCGCCATGGAACCCCCGGGCCTCCGCCACTTCCCGTACCCGTTCCACAATGGCGCGGTCGTTGGCTTCCATGGCCTTGTAGAGCTGCTGGCCGAAGAGGTCGTTTTCCGAGCGGTGGGTCTGGGTGTCCCAGGGGCGGGTGAGCTTGCCTCGGGCCAGGGGGCTCCAGGGGATGACGCCGACCCCCTGATCCTGACACAGGGGCAGCATCTCCCGTTCCTCTTCTCGGTAGATGAGATTGACCTGGGGCTGCATGGAAATGAAACGCGTCCAGCCATTCCGCTCGGCCACCTGCTGCATTTTGGCGAACTGCCACGCCGCCATGGAGGAAGCGCCCAGGTAGCGGGTTTTCCCGGCTTTGACCAGGTCTGGAGGGCCTCCATGGTTTCTTCCACGGGGGTTTCCGTATCGAAGCGGTGGATTTGGTAGAGATCCACGTAGTCCATGCCGAGGCGCTGAGGCTGTCGTCCATGGCCTGGAAGAGGGCTTTGCGAGACAGGCCCCGGGCGTTGGGAGCCCGGCGCCAGGGCCCAAAGGCCTTGGTGGCCACGACGATCTCGTCTCGTCGCGCGAGGCGACGCAGGGCGCGCCCCGTAATTTCCTCCGAGCTGCCCGCGGAATAGACGTTCGCCGTATCGAAGAAGTTGATGCCCGCTTCCAGGGCCTGGCGAAGAAGGGCTGGCTGTCCGCCTCCGTGAGGGTCCAGGCATGGGTGCCCGCGCCGGCCTCCCGTAGCTCATGCAGCCGAGGCAGAGGGGAGAAACTTTCAGGCCGCTTTGGCCAAGCGTGCGATAGTCCATGGGGGAGCGCCGCCTCGCGTTTTTTCCGAGTCTACTGATAGAGCGCCCGCATAATAATTTCCATGGACTCCCGATCGCTGGTTTGCACGAGAAGGGCCTTTAGTGTGCCTTCCACCTCGGGATGGGCCTTCTTCTGGGCGGCCAGCGCCGCGATGGCGGAGCGGCGCACCGTGAGGGGCTCCTCCGGGGCCGTAAAGCGGGTGAGGGCGGCGACTTCGCCCGCGTCCAGGGTCTGCTTGCCCAGCCCTTCGAGGGCCGCGGCCCGCACCGCCGGGGTTGCCGTCTTGGAGCTGGCCTTGGAGGAGGGCACGGGCCTGCGCCGTGGGAATGCCGCCCAGGGCTTCGGCGGCCCGGGCGCGCACCGTCGCGCTGCCGGCGCTGAGATAATCCCCAAGGAGGGGACGGTGGTTTCGTCCCCGGCATTGGCCAGGGCGTTTAAGGCAATCAGGCGGCGCTGATCGCTGGCGGCCGTGCTGAGCGCCTGGGTGAGGCGACTGGTGACCGCCCCGTCCTCCGTATTTCGAGCGACCTCCCCAAGCACCATGAGCGCGCTATCGGCGAGCTGCTGCCCGTCCTCGGAAAGATTGGACAGGTTGGAGAAGTCCATAAGGGCGTCAAGGCTTTCTGGTTCAAGCTTCGAGGGGTATAGCGAAGGGCCATTAGGCTCCCGAAGCGCGCCGCCGGCGTGAGCGCCTCATCGGCAGCAAGGGTCACCAGCAGCGCCCGGGCCTGGGGTGCATCCGTTTGACCGATGCGCAGGAGAAGATTCTCTTGGAAGGCCTTGGAGAAGGCGCCAGCGCGGAATTGGTCCTGGAGCGCCTCGAGGAAGCGGTCATTGTTGAAAGAAGGGCTTTCAGGGCCTCATCGTCATTGGTCTCCTGGTCCAGCGCGCTGAGGGCAGCCAAAAAGCGCTCAGCGTCCGCGAGGGGCGTTTTCGGCGGCGGCGGGTAGAGCCAGGCCAGCTCCACCGCTGGCCAGGCGAGCGGATCTTCCCCAAGCACCGCAGGCGGAGTCCAGGGGCGCGGCGAGCGTGCGATCCCAGGCGACGGCCAGGCGTTGAAGGGTTTTCACGGTCATGCCGCCGCGGAAGAAGGCCTCCGTGGAGGAACGGCCGTCGGCGCTTCGAAAGCCGCAGGCCAGCTCCGTGAGGGTGGTTTCGTCCTGCTCCACCGCGACCCGTTCCGTTAGGGCCTGTCCCTCTTCCCCGGGGCGGAGCGTTTCGTAGGCCAGCTTCCGCCGAGTGATGGTCCCTAGGGCGGGGGAGTCGTAGCGAACGGTCGCGCTGCCAATGCTGTCGCGTTCGAGGCGCGTCAAGCCCTCGGGGGAATAAGCGTGCTGTCGGGTCCCTGGAGCGTGCCGTAGAGGCCAGCACCTGCTCCTGGTCTTCGAGCTTGAGAGGGCCATTGAAGTGGGTTTGGAGCCAGGCCCCGGTGGCGTTGTCGAGCTCCACGGCGAAGGGCACCTGAAAGAAGCGGGGGCTGAGGGTTGCCATCCACCTCCATGGTCAGCCCCTGGAACTGAAGGCCGAGCCAGCGCGTTTTTTCCGTCCGCTTTAGGGGTCGGGTGAACAATACGCCATCGAGGGCGACCCGGGACCGAGCCGTGCTATTGCCGTCGTTGAACCAGACCGTGCTGACGGAATGGTAGGTGCCGCCGGCGAGGCAGAGCCTTGCTCAGCCGCCTGGGCTGGGGCAAGGAGGAAAAGGCAGGGCGAGGGCGAGGAGGGATCGAAATAAAGCCTTGAGGCACGGGCAGTTTCCTAGCAGCGCAATGTTGTTAGCAATGAGCGTCATTATGCCATTGCCCCACGCTTTTCGGACCCGGACCTTTCCCCGTCCCTTCTGCTAGCCTTGGGTCATAACAAAAAATTTGGGGAGAAGGGCATGTTGGAGTCGGTGTTTCCGGAAGGGCGGGTGCAGGGACCGGCTGGCCAGGAGGTCCACGAACGGCTGCTCGCGCATAGCGCGCGCCTTGCGCAAAAGCTTTACGCCGTAGGCCCCGAGGGCCTGGTGCTTTGTGGGCAACGGGCTGTCCAACCAGACCTTCGTGCGCGGTCCCGAGGGGCGTCATCGTCATCGACACGGGGGAGTGCGTCGAGGAGATGGAGGCGGCGCTCGCGGCCTTCCGGGAAGTCTGCGCCGATCCCGTGGTGGCTTGCATCTACAGCCATTTCCACTACATCGGGGGCACCAAAGCGCTCCTCGCTGAAGCGCCGGATTTGCCCATCTGGGGCCACGGGGGCATTCCCGGCAATCTCCGCCGCTTCTCCGGCGAGGTGGGCCCGCGAGGCCTCGCGGCCTCGCCCATCAATTTGGCGTTCTGCTGCCCGAGAGCGGCCCCGAAGGGTTGGTCAACGTGGGCCTGGGCCGGTTCTTCCGGAACCCGGCTCACGCGCCCTTTACGCCCGGCTATGTGCCGGCCCAGCATGAATTCCTGGAGCCCACCCAAACCACCCTGGCGGGCCTTGAGGTGCACTTTCTGCCGGCGCCCTCCGATGCCACCGATTCCATCACGATCTGGTTCCCAGCCCTTAAGCTGGCGGTCAATAACCTGCTATGGCCTGCGCTCTTTAACGTGTTTGCCATTCGCGGAGAGGAATATCGGGACCCCCGCATCCTCTTAAAGGGCCTCGACGAGCTTGGGGCCCTGGGGGCGACGCACCTGGCGGGGCTCATGGGCCGCCCCTCGAGGGCGCCGAGCTCATCGCCGAGACCATCGAGCGCTATCGGGATTCGATCCAGTTTCTCTGGGATCAAGCGGTGCGCATGGCGAACCGGGGGCTCGGCCCTGGGGAAGCCATTGCGGCCCTGACCTGGCCGGAAACCTTTAAGGGGCACTACACCACGGAGCAGCTCTACGGCCTCGCGGAACATCACATTCGGCAGATCTATGTCGGGCTTTTTGGCTGGTTCGACGAGCGGGAGGAACACCTCCTGCCCCTGCCGCCGGCGGAGCGGGCGCAGCGGCTCATCGCGGGCTTTGGGGGAGGCGGCGGTGCGCGCCGCCCTCGATGAGGCGCTGGCGACGGAAGACTTTCGCTGGGCCCTGGAGCTCGGGAGCTGGCTCGTGCGGAAGGATCCGGGCCCGGAGGGACGCTGTGACGGCGGCGCGCAGGCGGACCGAAATCGGCTGGCCCAGGCCCTTCGCGGCGTGGCCTATGCAACGACTTCAGCGAACGTTCGCAACTGGAGCCTGACCCGTGCGCTTGAGCTGGAAGGAGCGCTGGATCTGTCCCGCTTCCGGCGCCACCGGTTCTCCGTCGGAGCTGTTGCCGCCGATCCCGTGGCGGCCCTTTCGCTCCTGCGCGTGCAGCTTGACCCCGCGCGTCTAACGGAGGAGGGGACCCTGGTCTTTGACTTTGGTTCCGCAGGGCAGGGGTCCCTAACGCTCCGCCGAGGGATTGCGGTGCCTGGGACGGAGCGGGAAGTTGAGGGGCGGTGCACCTGACTCTCGCGCCGGAGCTATGGGGGGCGCTCTTGGCGGGCAAGCAAACCCTGGCCGACGCGCGCTCGCCTCTGGCGCCGTGGTCGCAAGCGACGGGGACCGGGCCCAGCGCATGCTATCGGCCTTGAGCTCCCGGCCTTTCGGGCGGAGGACTGAAATGCGCATTCCCGAGCCCTCCCTCACCTTCGAGGGCGCCTCGCGCGGCTGTATCAGGACGCGACGCCCCGGCCCCTGAAACTCGATAAGCGCAGCCAGGCCGGCCCAACGTGTTGCTCGTGATGCTCGATGATGTGGGTTTCGGGACCTGCAGCACCTTTGGCGGCCCCATTCCCACCCCCGGCGTTGATGCGGTGGCCGCGGCGGGGTGAGCTATAACCAGTTTCATACCACCGCGCTCTGTTCCCCGACCCGAGCGGCGCTGCTGACGGGGCGAAATCACCACAGCGTGCACATGGGCGGCATTACGGAGATTGCCAACAGCTTTCCCGCCTACGACAGCGCCATCCCCCGGAGACAGCCACCGTGGCCCAGCTGCTGCAAAGCCAGGGCTATGGCACGGGGTGCTTTGGAAAGTGGCACCTGACCCCGTCCTGGGAGCAGGGTCCCGCGGGGCCCTTTGATCGTTGGCCTACGGGGCTCGGCTTCGATCGTTTCTACGGCATCCTCGGCGCCGAGGCCTCCCACTGGGAGCCCGCGGTCTACGACCAAACGACGCCCATCGAGCCCCATCGGGGCCGACCGGACTACCACCTCACGGAAGATCTCGCGGATCAGGCCATCACCTGGATTGACCGCCATCGTGCCGCGGCCCCCGATCGCCCCTTCTTTTGCTACTTCGCCCCGGCCGCCGTGCACGCGCCGCATCACGTGGCGCCGGAATGGAGCGACCGCTTTGCGGGCCAGTTTGACCAGGGCTGGGATGCGCTCCGGGAAGAGATCTTCGCGCGGCAGCAGGCCCTGGGGTGATCCCGCCGGGGACGCGCTTAACGCCGCGGCCCGATGAGATCCCCGCCTGGGCCGATTACGACGATCGCTATAAGCCCGTAGCTTCCCGGCTTATGGAGGTGTTCGCAGGGTTCATGGCCCACACGGATGCGCAGGTGCTGCGGGTGATCGATCATTTGAAGGCCCAGGGCTGCTTTGAGGACACGCTCGTGATCTATCTCACGGGGATAACGGCGCCTCCGCGGAAGGCACGGTGCACGGGGCCTGGAGTGCGCCTTCCTTCCAGAACGGTGTGCACGAAGACCCCGAATGGCTCCTCGCCCACATGGACGATTTCGGCACGGACCGCTGCGAGAACCACTTCAACGTGGGCTGGGCCTGGGCCCTGGATGCCCCCTTCCAATGGATGAAGCAGGTGGCTTCCCACTTCGGCGGTACCCGCAACGCCTTAGCCGTTTCCTGGCCCCGGGGGTATGGAGGCTCGAGGCGGATTACGGAGCCAGTTCCATCACGTCATCGACATCTATCCCACCATCCTCGAGGTCACGGGCCTGTCGGCCCCCGAGGCGGTGAACGGAATTGCGCAGGCGCCGATCCATGGTGTGAGCATGGCTTACAGCTTTGATGCGCCGGAGGCGCCAAGCCGCCATCGCACCCAGTATTTCGAGATCCTCGGGAATCGGGCCATCGTAGAGGATGGGTGGATGGCTTCCTGCTTCCACGGACGCCTGCCCTGGATCCGTTTCGCAGGCTTCGAGTTCGACGGAGAGCAGGAACGCTGGGAGCTTTATCACATCGCCGAGGACTTCTCCCAGAGCGAGGACCTGGCCGAGCGCTATCCGGAACGGCTTGAGGCGCTTAAGGCCCGCTTTGAGGAGGAGGCTGCGCGCTATGGCGTCTATCCCTTGCGAGATGCGTCGGCTCGCCGCGGAGGTGCCTACAGCGTCCCCCATGCCTTGGAGGCATCGCAAGATGCGCTACGGGCCGGCCCACGTGCGCATGCCTGAACACAGCATCATCAGCCTGAAAAACACCTCCTATGGCATCACGGCGGAGATCGAGACGCCGGAGGCGCCGGCGGGGTGTTGGCCTGCCAGGGGCAACATGGCGGGGTGGGCGCTCTACATCGATGAGGAGCACCGCCCAAGCTTCGTTTACAACTGGTTTGGCCACGAGTTCACGACCCTGAAGGGATCGCCCTTGGGCGCAGGGGAGCAGGTTCTGGAAGTGCACTACGCTCACGACGGCGGTTTTGCCGCCGGGGGGAGGCGACCCTCTCCGTCAACGGGGCGGCGGTCGCGGCAGAGCGCATCCCCCGCACGGTGGGGGTTATCTTCTCCATGAGCGGAGAAACCTTCGACGTGGGGCGGGATACGGGAAGCCCCGTGGGGCCTATCCCCACGACTTCCCCTTTAACGGCCGCATCGATGGCATCACCTTGGAGCGCCTCGAGGAGCCCGACGCTGCAGTTAAGGCGGAAGAGCGGAAGCGGGCCTTTGCCGCCAGCTTGAGCGCACAGTGAGCACGCCTCCGGCCATCAGCGACGGCCAGCGTCGCTATACGCTCTTCATGCTCGTGGTGGTGTTCACCTCGAGCCACGTGGACCGGCAATCATGGGGATTCTGGGCCAGCCCATCAAAGAATCCCTCATGATCAGCGATACGCAGCTCGGGCTCCTGTCCGGGATCATGTTCGCCCTGTTCTACGCCACCCTCGGCATGCCCATGGCCATGTGGGCCGATCGGAAACAATCGGCGAAACCTCATCGCCTTTTCCGTTTCCTTTGGTCCCTCATGACGGCGCTCTGCGGCATGGCGAGCAATTTCCTTCAGCTTCTGCTGCTGCGCATTGGGGTGGGGGTCGGGGAGGCGGGGTCGAATCCACCGTCCCATTCCATGATCGCCGATCTTTATCCACCGGAGCGCCGCGCCACGGCCATGGCGATCTTCGGCACTGGGGGTGAACTGGGGCATCCTCCTCGGCTTTCTCGTGGGGGGCTGGGTTAACGAGTTCTTCGGATGGCGCGCCGCCTTTCTGATCGTGGGCGTACCCGGCATCGCGCTGGCGCTTTTGGTCCGCTTTCACGGTCCCGGAGCCGCCCCGGGGATGGCCGCGACAGCCTCGGCGAGACCCGCTCCCGTCCGCAGCGCTTCCTCAGGCCCCACCGTTCAGGGAGGTGGTGCGCTTTATGGCGGGCCAGGGGATCCTTCGGCACCTCATTTTTGCAGCGCCCTCGTGGCCTTTGCGGGCTACGCCGCCGTGATCTGGGTGCCCGTATACCTGGTGCGCATCCACGGCCTGGGCACGGGCATGGTGGGGACCTATCTCGCCCTGATCGTGGGCTTTGGAGGCGCCGCGGGCATTCTCCTGGCAGGGCGGTTGGCTGATCGCCTGTCAGCCACGCGCGGGGCCCAGTGGCTCCCCCTGGATCGTCGCCCTGGCGAATCTTATCGAGCTTGCCCCTCCTGCTGTGGACCTTTCTGGCCCCCACGGCGCAGGGGCGCTCTGGGCTTTGCCGTGCCGGCCATGCTGGCGACGGTGTACGTGGCCCCAAGCTTTGCGCTGATTCAAAACGAGGTGCCCGTGCCCATGCGGGCCGTGGCCGCCGCCATCAACCTCTTCATCACCAATATCATCGGGCTGGGGCTAGGCCCCTTCAGCGTGGGCTTCTTTAGCGACATCTTCGCCCCTGGGCCGGGGAGGAGAGCCTTCGCTATGGGCTCATGGTGACCGGTGTGGCTCTGCTTTGGGGCGTGGGGCACTATCTGCGTTGTGGCGTTTTGCCATTTGCGCTGCGGGGTTGAAACCCTGAACGCTCAAACGCCGAGCTGCGGCTGGGGCCGTAACGCACTACTGTCCTCAACGGGCCTACGTGGTCTGTAAGCCACGCTCGTTCGTGAATCTAACAGGAGGCTCGTAATGACCCACGGAAGCGCTGTCCCTTGCATCGCTCCGGATGGCTCAGACTTTGGCCCCAACGCTTTGCCGATGACAGTTGGCGTCCCGCCGAAACCTTTCGCCTTGCTCCGGGACCGGAGGCGCCGGTCCATTACTGTCCCGATCTCGCCACCGCGGTCAACGGCCCATCGACATGGTCGGTGACGAGCCATGCGGCTGCCGCCTGATCAAGGAGGTGGATAGCGCGAACCACCAGGTCTCAGGCCTCTTCAGAGAGAGGTTCCGGGGGGCGGCATTGCCATCGTTGACCCCTACACCACGCAGGATGGGGGAGCTGGTTTCCCGAGGCCAAAGCTTTATTATCCCAACATGGTTTCGATGAGCCGCGCAAACCCCCACGAGCGTCTCATTCACATGCGGGCAAGCCGTGGCGCCTGACCGTCGCGCCGCGAAACCTGGCGGATCCGTTTGAGCCTCCTGATTCGGCTAAGCCGGGCCGCAGACATCCTCGACAGTCGAACCTCGCAGGCGCGCATAGTGCGCCTCACCGAGTTTGAAGTCCGGGACGGCCACCGGGCCGCATGCGCTTCCGTAGGAGAGTCTAGCAAGAGCCCGGGGCCTTCGGGCCGTTATTCGCGCCTAGGCTGATTGCGCGGCAAGGGCGAGGAAGGCGTCAACCTCCTCGGTTGCCGTAGCGTAGTGGGTCACCAGGCGTACTCGGGTTTCGGAGGGGAAAGCCCCGGCGCGTGCCAGGGGTAGAAGGTTGCACCGGCCGCTCGCAAGGCCTCTTGCAGGGGGAGGGGGAGGTGCACGAATACTTCGTTGGCCTCCGTTGGTGCGACTAAGGTGACGCCGGGGAGGCCCGCTAGGCCTTCGCTGAGGCGCCGCGCATGGGCATTGGCTTGGGCCGCAAGGCGAAGCCAAAGCTCATCATCGAGGTAGGCCAGCATTTGAGCGGCCAGATAGCGCTGCTTGGACCAGAGATGGCCCGCGCGCTTTTGCCGAGGCGCTAGGCCCTCGGCTAGAGCATCGTCGAAAACCAGCAGAAGCTCCGCGGCCAGGGCGCCATTTTTCGTAGCGCCGAAGCTCAGCAGATCGATCCCTGCCTTCCAGCTAAGTTCTGCGGCGCTGGCACCGCTGCTGATGACCGCATTGGCGAAGCGCGCACCATCCATATGGACCTTCAGCCCCTGGCTCCGGGCCCAGGCCGTGAGGGTCACGATCTCTTCTCTTGTGTAGACCGTCCCGAGCTCCGTAGCTTGCGTTAGAGAAAGGACGGTCCGGGGCATGACGTGGGGCGGCAGGGGCGGGTGGGCGTCGATGGCGGCCTGGAGTCCTTCGACCGTGAGCTTTCCCTGTGCCCCGGGTATCCCGGCGAGCTTGGCGCCGCCGGTGTAGAACTCGGGCGCGCCACCTTCCTCAAGGGTGATATGGCTCGCTTCATGGCAGAGCACCTGGCCGTAGGGCGGGCTCGCTAGGGAAAGGGCGATTCCGTTGGCTGCTGATCCCGTGGCCAGCAGCGCGAAGTGGCAGGGACGCTCGAAGACCTCTGTCAGCCGGTCCCTGAGGCCAGCCGTGAGGTCATCACTGCCGTAGGCCGGTGCGGGTCCGTTGTTGGCCGCCCCTAGGGCGGCGAGGATCTCGGGTGCAATCGGCGCGGTGTTGTCGGAGGCGAAGTTCACGGCAGGGCTCCCAGGAAGATTCGTTGGTTCCCACGGCGGCGGGTGAGGCCGGCGCGGTCAAAATACTCCAGCACGTCGATAGCGGTGTTTCGTCCGATGGCGGCGGCATCACGAAAGGCGCGGGCATCAAAGCCTTCCGGAGCCTCGGCGGCGAGGGTGCGAAGGGCCTCCTCAAGGGCGGCGAGGCCCTCAGGAAGCAGGAAGCGGTTCTTTGAAACCTGAAGCAGGCGTCCGCCGTGGTGCCAGCGCAGGCACTGCTCATAGAAGGCTTTGGGGTTGAGGTCCTGAGCCTTGGCGAT
This sequence comes from Candidatus Salivita marina, assembly GCA_038144425.1. Classification (GTDB taxonomy): domain Bacteria; phylum Pseudomonadota; class Gammaproteobacteria; order Pseudomonadales; family Azotimanducaceae; genus Salivita; species Salivita marina. The sequence goes on from JAYQNS010000003.1 coordinate 66,590, forward strand.
GTCGTTAATGGTGGGCGGCTGCTTGGGGGTTTCCGCGAAGTGGTGGGCAAGCCGGTCCCAGGCAGCGACATCGGCGGGATCCAAGGTGGGATGGTGGGTCGGTTGGCGATAGCGATTGCGATCCAGGACGAGCTGGCCATCATCCAGCAGAGCCCTTAGGGCTGCCTGCAGGGCGCCCCGGGGCGGGCGCTCGAGAGCCCGGGCGAGTTCATCAAGGCGCAGTCCCAGTTGCTCTGGCTTGGCCTGGTGATGCGCCTCGATGAGTCCGTCGATTCGCCGCTTGAAGGCCGTCCAGTGGTTCCGATCTCTCAGGGCGTTAGGGAGACCCTCCGCCTCCGGAAGGGCGCTTTGAAGCTGGTCTTCCGGTCGGTTAAGGCGCGCGCTCCAGGGTGCAAGGTTCAGTTCTAGGGGAGCCGCGGCCAGAGTGACGCGAAGGGCTTCCTCCCAGGCACCGCGGTGCAGGGCCGCAAGCCCTTGAAGCCGTAGCGGGCTCCACCGCCCCCGGGAGGGCGGAAGGGGATCCAGGACCGTGGCCGCCGCGAGAAGACGATCGCCGCGGTCATCGCGGAGCAGAAGCCGGTCGCCATGGCAGGCCATGAGCGGAACTTCGCAGCGGAGGGTCGCTCCCTCTTGTCCCAGGGCGTCCAAAAGGCGCGGCTCTCGCTGGAGGCGTCCGAGGGTGTGAGTGGTTCCGTGATGGACGTGCACGCCCAGCTGGCTTTGAGGGGGCGGCGCGTCGAACCACTCTAGCGCCAGTTCTAGCCGACGGCTGACGGGATGGCTTTCCTGAGCCGCCAGCCAGCACCCTCGCTTGATATCCGAGGTCGCGAGGCCCGGGAGGCGCAGGGCTACCCGGTCCCCGGCGGACGCCTGCGTAACTTCTTGATCATTAGCTCGGAGGCTGGCCACGGTGGTCGCACGGCCTTCGGGCAAAAGCCACAGCGAATCACCGGCATGAAGCGTTCCCGTGAAGAGGAGCCCGGTCGTGATGGTTCCCGCCCCGGGCAGGCTGAAGGCGCGATCGAGGGCGATGCGCACCGGCTGCGCCCTGCGGCCACCGTCCTTGGCGAGGCCCGCAGCTGTCGTTTCCAGGGCCTTCCAGAGGGCCTCGAGGCTCGCGGGGTCGTGAATGCTGGTGGGGACCACGGTGGCAGAAGAAAAGCCATAGCGTTCCAGGAGCGCTTCAAGGGCCGCTCCCGCGGCCTGCTGCTGCGCTTCGCTGGCGAGGTCGCAGCGCGTCAGGGCCACCACGAGGCCAGTAAAGGCAAAGCCCTGGAGACATCGTAGGTGAGCTTCCGTCTGGGGCTTGGGCCCCTCATCGGCAGCAACGGCAAGGAGGGCGAGGCGCGCCGCGGCGAGGCCCGCCAAGCTGGTCGCCATGAAGCGCTCATGCCCCGGCACGTCAACAAATCCCCAGCGCGTATCGCCCCGGTTCCCGTAAGCATAGCCCAGCTCAATGGTGAGCCCCCGACGCTGCTCCTCCGAGAGGCGATCCGTCTCTACTCCCGTGAGCGCGCGCACCAGAGCCGTCTTACCGTGATCAACGTGTCCTGCGGTGGCAATGATCATGGCGCGAGGGGGTGGTCTCCCAGGGCCGCGAGCAAGCTTTCGGCGTCGGCGAGGGTGCGCACATCGAGGACGAAGGCGTCCTGGGTGATGCGCCCGAGCACAGGCGTGGGGAGGGCCCGCAAGGTTTGGGCGAGGTGCTCGAGGGCACGACCCTTGGCCCCGCGGGGGGTGAGCGCCAGGCCTGCGCTCGGCAAGCGGGTGGTGGGCTGGGCACCACTGCCAATTTGGCTTTCTAGGGGCACCGCTTCTACGGACCAATCATCGCCTAGGCGAGCCTTCACTATCGGTGCCAGAGCTTCCGCTAGGCGCCGAATCTCGGCCTGTGGCCGCAAGAGCTGGGCTAGGGTCGGGAGCTGGGTTTGGGGGTCCGGCTGGTCCCAGGCGAGGAGCGTGGCGCGAAGCGCCGCCAGGCGGACCTTGTCGACGCGAAGGGCGCGATAGAGCGGATTGGCTCGCACAGCGGCGATCGCGTCCTTGGTGCCAACGATCAGCCCGGCCTGGGGGCCCCCAAGCAGCTTATCGGCGGAGAAGGTCACAAGGTCGACGCCGGCGGCAATGGCCTCCTGGGGCTGGGGCTCGGCGGGCAGGCCATAGCGCCGAAGATCGACGAGGCTGCCCGCGCCCAGATCAAAGGCCGTGGCCACGCCATGGTGCTTCCCAAGGGCAGCGAGGGTTTTGAGAGAGACCTCGCTGGTGTAACCCTCGATGGCGTAGTTGCTCGGGTGTACTTTCATCATGAGCCCGGCGTTCGGTCCGAGAGCCTGGGCGTAGTCCCCTTCGTGGGTTCGGTTGGTGGTCCCCACCTCTCGGAGCGTTGCGCCGGCCCGCGTCATGATGTCCGGGATGCGAAAGCTGCCGCCAATTTCAACGAGCTCGCCTCGGGAGACCAGAACCTCCTTTCCCAGCCCGTAGGTGTTCAGGACCAGCAATACGGCGGCCGCGTTGTTGTTGACGACGGCGGCGGCTTCAGCGCCGGTGAGGGCGCAAAGGAGGGCTTCCGCAGCCTGATCCCGCTGGCCTCGACGCCCCGTGGAAAGATCGAGTTCGAGGTCCACGGCGCCCGCGGCGGCCACCATAGCTTCCCGGGCCCCGGAGCTCAGGGCGGCGCGCCCGAGGTTGGTGTGGAGGAGGGTGCCGGTGAGATTCAGTACGGGCCGGGGGCCCCGAGGGAATTGTCCTTCCAGCGCCGCCTCCGCAGCGGTGAGGAGCGCTTCGACCTTGGGGGTGGGGCTACCCTGGGCCATAGCGCTTCGCGCCTTCTTCAAGGCCTCGCGCAGAGCTGTGGTGGTCAGGGATCGACCCCAACGGCGCTGCAACTCCATGGCAAAAGGCTGTTCGAGGAGCACGGCGACGCTGGGAAGGTCCTGATAGGCTGGAGAGGCTTGGGACATGGCGAGCTCGGCAACGGTTTTGAAGAGGCTACCCACCCTGCTGGGGAGGGTCTAGGGGGCACGCAGCAGTGGAATGGGAAAGCTTTAGCGCGCCCGGGGGTGGGGAAGGGCCGCGGGCCTTTGCGCTTCATCCCCCGGGGGAACTGGTGAGCGATTTGTTGCGCCGGGATCGCGCCTGGGAAGGAGTAGAAAGCGCGCTTCTACGCGCAGCCCTCCGCCCCGGTTCCGTGGTGGTGGACGCCGGTGCGAATCTTGGCTGGCATGCGGTCTGGGCGGCCCTTGCCGTTGGCGCCGAGGGGCGCGTCTACGCGTTCGAGCCCGACCCACGAAATATGCCGCTGCTGCGAGCGAACGGCGCGGGGCTCCCCCAGCTTCGCGCGCTGGGCGCCGCTCTCGGGGAGGCGAGGGGCGAGGTGGCCTTTCGGCGCCATGGGGATAACCAGGGGGATTCGGCGCGGGTTCGCACGGACCCGAGCTTCACCGCCCCCTGCTGGCCCGGGGATGCGCTGGCCCTTTCGCGCCTCGATTTTCTAAAGATTGATACCCAGGGCAGCGAACTGCGAATTCTCCAGGGTTTTGCAAAAACCCTTGCGCGTCACCGAGAGGCTCGATTGATCGTGGAGCTGTGGCCCGCAGGTCTTGAGCGGCTTGGGGACTCCCTAGAGGCGCTCATCGCCGAGCTCTGGGGCCTTGAACGTCCCCTTTACCTTATCGACCACGAGGGGGGTGGGCTCACAGCGCTTACTGCGCCCGCGCTCGCAGCCCTGGCCGCGTCCTTGGCTCGCTCGGGTGGCTTCTCCCAGCTGTGGTTGGGCGCTCCCCCTTGATCCAGGTCATGGATCAAGGGCAGTCCAAAGCGCCTAATAGGGCCGCAAGCCAGCGAAACCTCGGAAGGGGACAGCATGAGCGTTTACAAAAATATCTTGGTGGCGATTGATCTCTCCGATGAGTCTCAGCAGGTGGTCGATAAGGCCCTCGCCATTGCCGGCGTGGGCGATCACCTGGCCCTGGTGCACGTCGTTCGTCCCATCGAACATGTTTACGGGGGCTTCGGAGCGGTGGGCTTGGCAGGGGATTTCTCTGAGCAAATGGCTACGCTGGAGCGGCAGGCGTCGGCGCACGCTGCGCAAAAGCTGAAGGACCTGGGGGCTGTCCTCGGTGTGCGGGAAAGCCAGCAGTTTACGCCCCTTGGTCACGCCGCGACGGAGATTCAGCGCGTTGCCGGGGAAATCGAAGCGGATCTTATCGTGATGGGAACCCACGGCCGCCATGGCCTCGGACTCCTTCTCGGCTCGACCGCGAACAGCGTGCTCCACGGCGTGAAGCGGGACGTGCTGGCCGTGCGGGTGCACACGCCAGAGCGCTAAACAAAGAGGCCCCGGGGCAGGGTACTCCCGGGGCCCTTTCCATTCGCCTGGGAGCCTAGTCCAGCGAGGCGTTCCAGCCCTCCACGCGCTCCGCCTGGGCCTCAAGCAGGGCCGATGCATCTCCCGTAATTTCTATGCGCTCGATGCGATCGCCCTGGGCAATCGCATTTACGATCGCCTGGTCGTCGTCACCGCAAACCTCTCCGAAGATGGTGTGGGCATCGTCCAGCCAGGGCGTAGGTACGTGGGTAATGAAAAATTGGCTCCCGTTGGTTCCCGGACCCGCATTCGCCATGGAAAGGCGGCCAGGACGGTCGTGGCGAAGGCTGGCGTCAAACTCGTCCTCGAAGCGATAACCCGGGCCGCCGGTGCCCGAGCCCAGGGGGCAACCGCCCTGAATCATGAAGTCGGGGATGACGCGGTGGAAGCTCAAGCCATCGTAAAACCCACGCTGGGCTAGGTTAACGAAATTAGCCACGGTCACCGGGGCCTGTTCCGGAAATAAGACCACCTTGATGGGGCCGGCACTGGTTTCGAAGGTCGCACCGAGGGGCGTGCTCATAGCTATGGTTCCTTTCCTTATGGGGCGCTGCGCGCCTGGCTGTGGTACTCGTTGTTAGGGGTCAGCTCGATGGCTGCGGCGAGGCGATTGGTCATATTGAAGAAGGCGGCGACGGCGGCGATATCCCAAATGGCGCGCTCGCAGAAGCCGGCCTCCCGGAGGGTGTCCCGGTCTTCGTCGTCCATGCTGTCCGGGGCTAGGGTCAGTTGCTCCGCGAAGGCGAGCATGGCTTTGTGCTTTGTGCTCAGCTTGGCTGCCCGGTAATTCATGGCCAGCTGCTCCCCGAGCATTGGGTCGCCGGAGAGCTCGCGGACCGCCGCGCCATGAGAGACGAGGCAGTAGTAGCAGTGGTTTTTCGACGACACCACCACGGCGATCATCTCCCGCTCAAGCTTACTGAGCGGTGAATCCGCCAGCATGAGATCGTTGTAGAAAGTGATGAAGGCACTGAGCTTCTCCGCATTGAACGCGTAGGCCTGAAGGACATTCGGAACGAAGCCGAGCTTCTCCCGGCACTTCCCAAAGTATTTCGCGAGATCCGAACCCAGGGCCTCATCGGGAAGGGCAGGCAGGTCTAAGGCGTGGCAAGATGCGTCGCTCATGGCGGGTCCCCCGCTGAAAACGCGAAGTGTAGCGCAGGGGGTGGAGGCCCGTCCTCCGCTTACCCGACGGTGAGAGTAGGTGATGGCAGAGCAGGCAACGAAGGTGGCCTTTGTGGGCCTTGGGGTCATGGGCTTTCCAATGGCGGGGCATTGGGCGCAGGGCGGCTTTGAGGTATGCGTCTACAACCGCAATGGGGCCCGGGCTGAGGCCTGGCTCGAGCGCTACCCTGGGCGCGCCGCGCCTACCCCTCGGGAAGCGGCTGCGGGGGCCGAAGTGGTAGCCCTATGTGTCGGAAACGACGATGACGTCCGCAGCGTGGTCTATGGCACGGAAGGGGTTCTCGAGGGGATGGCGCAAGGATCCCTGCTTATCGACCACACGACGGCTTCCGCAGCCCTGGCTCGGGAACTGGCAGAGGCGTGCGCCGCCCGGGGGGTGGCTTTTCTCGATGCCCCCGTTTCCGGGGGGCAAGCGGGCGCGGAGAATGGCGCCCTCACCATCATGGTGGGGGGCGAGGAAGCAGCCTTTGCCCGGGCCCAGCTCTTCCTTGAGCCCTACGCGAGGGCGGCCCGGTGCCTGGGCCCGGTGGGAAGCGGTCAGCTCACGAAGATGGTGAACCAGATTTGCATCGCCGGCATTTTGCAGGGCCTGAGTGAAGCCCTGGCTTTTGCCGAGCGCGCCGGGCTGGACGGCGAGGCGGTGCTTTCCGTGATCTCTAAGGGCGCGGCCCAATCCTGGCAGATGGAAAACCGCGGCGGCACCATGCTCGAAAACCGCTTTGATTTCGGCTTTGCGGTTGATTGGATGCGAAAGGACCTAGCCATCGCTTTGGATGAAGCTCGCCGGAATGGGGCCCAGCTGCCCCTCACCGCCTTGGTTGATCAATGCTACGCCGCGGTGCAGGAAAAGGACGGCGGCCGCTGGGACACTTCCTCCCTGATCACCCTGCTTCGCAAAGGCAGCTAGGGCCCCGAGACCTTTCTCTAGACACAAAAAACCCGGCAGCGCCGGGTTTTTTGTGTCTTGCTGGCGGCGCCTTGCCCTTGGGGTCTAGCGCTCCCCGAGGGGCTTGATGTCCCGAGCAGCTTTACCGAGGTAGAGCTGCCGGGGCCGGCCGATTTTATAGCTGCCCGAGATCATCTCGTTCCAGTGGGCAATCCACCCCGGGGTGCGCCCGGTGGCGAAGATCACTGTGAACATGTTCACGGGGATGCCGATGGCCTTCAAGATGATGCCGGAATAGAAGTCGACGTTGGGATAGAGCTTTTTCTCAACGAAGTACTCGTCTTCTAGCGCGATGCGCTCGAGTTCCATGGCCAGCTTGAGTTGCGGATCATCGCCCACGCCGAGCTCCGCGAGGACCTCGTCGCAGGTCTCCTTCATGACCTTGGCGCGGGGGTCGTAATTCTTGTACACCCGATGCCCGAAGCCCATGAGGCGGAAGGGATCGTTTTTGTCCTTAGCCTTCTGTACGAACTCCTGCACCCGAGAAACATCGCCGATTTCGTCGAGCATATTCAGGACGGCTTCGTTGGCACCGCCGTGGGAGGGACCCCAGAGAGCCGCGATGCCTGAGGCAATGCAGGCGAAGGGGTTGGCTCCGGTGGAGCCGGCGAGGCGCACGGTGGAGGTGGAAGCGTTTTGCTCGTGATCGGCGTGGAGCGTGAAAATCCGGTCCATGGCCTTGGCGATCACCGGATTCACCTCGTAGTCCTCGGCGGGATTGCCGAACATCATGTACAGAAAGTTCTCCGCGTAGCTGAGATCGTTCCGGGGATACATGAAAGGCTGGCCGAGGGAATACTTGTAGGACATGGCCGCGAGGGTGGGCATCTTGGCGATAAGTCGATGTGCCGAGATTTCCCGGTGCCGCCCATCGTTGATGTCCAGGGAGTCGTGGTAGAAGGCGGACAAAGCGCCGACCACGCCAGTCATGATGGCCATGGGGTGGGCGTCGCGGCGGAAGCCGTTAAAGAACACCCGAAGCTGTTCGTGAACCATGGTGTGAAGGGTAATGGTTCGGTCGAAATCGGCTTTCTGCGTCGCATTAGGCAGCTCGCCGTGCAGAAGCAGGTAGCAGACCTCGAGGAAGCTGGCTTTCTCCGCGAGCTGATCGATGGGATAGCCCCGATGGAGCAAGATGCCAGCATTGCCATCGATATAGGTAATTTCCGACTCGCAGGAGGCGGTGGAAACGAAGCCCGGGTCAAAGGTGAAGTACCCTTTCCCCGTAAGGCTGGATACGTCGATGACTTCTGGCCCTTCCGTGCCCGCCCGAATGGGCAGTTCGATGGGATCCTGGCCGTCAATGGACAGCAGGGCTTTCTTCGCCATAGCTGGCTCCTGGTTTTCGCAAATCGTGGGGCGAGGGGGAACGCTAGCGACGCCCCATGCGCTTGTCAACGCGACTTCTGTCCTGGACAAAACCGCGCGCGAAGCCCCGTGCTCTGGGGGAAAACTGGCGCAACTCGTTTGTGTTCAGGGCCCCGGATCACTATCATGCGCACCGTCCTGAGAACGGTTCGGCACGGCAGCCCGCGGGGGCTTTTCCATGGCGGCGCTCGGACACGGTTCAGGCCTTCCGAGGGGGAGGGCCCACCCAGGCGGGCACCAATTTTCACCTGCGGCTTGAAAGAGGGATGCGGATGAATACACATGAGCGGCCAATCAATCTGGATCTAACCCAATTCAGTTTTCCGCTTCCGGCGCTGGCGTCGATCACGCACCGGATCACCGGCGTGATCCTCTTTGGGGGTCTCCTCTTCGCGCTCTATGCGCTCGACCTATCCCTCTCCGGCCCCGAAGGCTTTGCTGAGGCGAAGGCGCTCCTCGCGGCACCCCTGGGCAAATTCATTGCCTGGGCTCTTTTGACCGGCCTCGGCTATCACTTCGCGGCCGGGCTCAAGCACCTCTTCCTGGACTGGGATATTGGCGACACCCTGGCCGGTGCCCAGCTTGGGGCCCGCCTCGTGATTGTCACCGCAGCGGTGCTGAGCGCCCTCGCAGGAGCATGGCTATGGTAAAGAGTGCAACGAGTCTGACCCGGAGCGGGCTTTCCGATTTCCTTATCCAGCGGGTCACGGCCATCGTGCTGGGCCTCTATACTGTATGCGTTGTGGGCTTCCTCGTGGTCACCCCGGGGGTAAGCTACGAGCAGTGGCTGGCGTATCAAGGCAGCGGTGCCATGCGCCTTTTCTCCTCCTTGGCTGTGCTGGCCACGGCGGGGCACGCTTGGGTCGGTATGTGGACCATCGGCACCGATTACATTCGCGGGCATTACTTCGGTCGGCGGGCAACGCTGGCCCGGGGGCTCTATCAGCTGGTCTGTGCGGGGGTGCTCTTCATCTTCGTCGGCTGGGCCCTTGACCTGTTCTGGAGGCTATAAGCCATGGCCAAACTCCGTACCATGACCTTTGATGCCGTCATTGTTGGCGGTGGGGGTTCCGGGATGCGCACGGCCCTTCAGCTGGCGCAGAGCGGCCTGAAAACGGCCTGCGTCTCGAAGGTTTTCCCAACCCGCTCCCATACCGTGTCCGCTCAGGGCGGGATCACCTGCGCCATCGCCAGCGACGATCCGAATGACGATTGGCGCTGGCATATGTACGACACGGTCAAGGGCTCCGACTACATCGGGGACCAGGACGCCATCGAGTACATGTGTTCCGTGGGACCCCAGGCCGTGTTCGAGCTCGAGCACATGGGCCTCCCGTTCTCTCGCACGGAGACTGGACGGATTTACCAGCGACCCTTCGGTGGCCAGTCCAAGGACTATGGAAAGGGCGGGCAAGCGGCCCGGACCTGCGCCGCGGCGGACCGAACGGGCCACGCCTTGCTACACACTCTTTATCAGCAGAACCTGAAGGCCAATACGACCTTCCTCTCCGAGTGGTTCGCCGTAGACCTGGTGAAGAACCAGGACGGCGCCGTTACCGGCGTGGTGGCCATTTGCATCGAAACCGGGGAGACGGTTTATATCCGCTCCAAGGCCGTGGTGCTCGCCACCGGCGGGGCGGGGCGGATTTACTCCTCCACGACCAACGCGCTCATGAATACGGGTGACGGCACGGGTATGGCGCTTCGCGCGGGCTTCCCCGTGCAGGACATGGAAATGTGGCAGTTCCACCCCACGGGCATCTACGGTGCCGGTACGCTGGTCACGGAAGGCTGCCGCGGGGAAGGGGGCTACCTCATTAATAAGGACGGCGAGCGCTTCATGGAGCGTTACGCCCCGAATGCGAAGGACCTCGCGGGCCGGGACGTGGTGGCGCGCTCCATGGTGCTCGAAATTCTCGAAGGCCGTGGTTGCGGTCCGGAAGGGGACCACGTGCTTCTGAAGCTCGATCACCTCGGCGAAAAGATCCTGAATAGCCGACTCCCGGGTATTTGCGAGTTGTCCCGAACCTTTGCCCACGTGGATCCGGTGAAGGCGCCCATCCCCGTTGTGCCGACCTGCCACTACATGATGGGAGGAACCCCCACGAACATTCACGGCCAGGCCATCGGTGTGGACGGCCAGGGTCAGGATAGCTTTATCGACGGCCTCTACGCCTGCGGGGAGGCGGCGTGCGTCTCCGTGCACGGCGCCAATCGGCTCGGGGGCAACTCGCTTCTTGATCTCGTGGTTTTCGGCCGCGCCGCGGGCCTGCACCTGGAAGAGGTGTTGCGCCAGGGCGTGTCCCATCGGGAAGCGAGCGACAGCGACCTCGAGGCGGCTCAAGCACGGCTCGCCAAGCTCAACGAGTCCGCCGGCGGCGAGTCCGTGGCGGAGGTGCGCAAGGCCCTCCAAACCTGCATGCAGAATAACTTCGGCGTCTTCCGGACCCAGCAGTACATGGAGAAGGGCGTCGAGCAGCTCGCCGAACTCCGGGAGCGGGTGGCTAACCTGCACCTGGCCGATAAGAGCGACGCCTTCAATACGGCGCGCCTCGAGGCCCTGGAGCTTGGGAACCTGCTTGAAATCGCCGAAGCAACTGCGATCTCCGCCATGGAGCGGAAGGAATCTCGCGGCGCCCATGCCCGCGATGACTTCCAGGATCGCGATGACGATAACTGGCTGTGTCACTCGATTTACAACCCGGCAACGAAGTCGCTGGGTAAGCGGGCGGTGAACTTCACGCCGAAGAGCGTGGAAACCTTTGAACCTAAGGTTCGGACCTACTAAGTCTGCCTGTCGGAGGCCATCACCATGCAAGTTAGTATCTATCGCTACGATCCCGCCAAGGATAGCGCGCCCTACATGCAGGATGTGGAGGTCGAGATCCCCGAGGGTAAGGACCTCATGGTTCTCGATGTTTTAGAACTCATGAAGGCCAAGGATCCCTCCGTGGCCTATCGCCGTTCCTGCCGAGAGGGGGTCTGCGGCTCCGATGGCATGAACATGAACGGAAATAATGGCTTAGCCTGCATAACCCCCGTTTCTCAGGTGGCGAAGAAGAACAAGCTAGTGCTTCGTCCCCTCCCGGGGTTGCCCGTAGTGCGGGACCTCGTGGTGGATATGACTCAGTTCTATCGCCAGTACGAGAAGGTGAAGCCCTTTCTTCTGAATGATAGCCCCGCACCTGCCCAGGAGCGCCTCCAGTCGCCGGAAGATCGGGAAAAGCTCGACGGACTCTACGAGTGCATCCTTTGCGCCTGCTGCTCGACCTCCTGTCCCTCCTTCTGGTGGAACCCGGATAAATTCATCGGTCCCGCAGGGCTGCTCCAGGCTTATCGGTTCCTGTCCGATACGCGGGACTCGGCCACAGCGGAGCGCCTTGAGTCGCTCGACGATCCCTTTAGCGTCTTCCGCTGCCGGGGCATCATGAACTGCGTGTCCGTGTGTCCGAAGGGGCTGAATCCTACCCGGGCCATCGGCCACATTAAGCAAATGCTGATTTCCCAGGGAACCTGAGGGGGCCTGGGAAGCGCAAGGGAGCGGGAAGGCTCGCTCCCGAACGGTAGCGCGAGCCGAAGATCGCGCACGGCGCGCCCGAGGCAGGGGCCTCGGCGTGAGCAACGAGGGGGCTGCTACCGTGCAAGAAAGCATCATGGAGATCATGCGTCGGACTTCCCACCTGTCCGGGGGGAACGTCGCGTACATCGAGCAGATGTACGAGCGCTATCTAGAAGACCCCGACGATGTGCCCGAAACCTGGCGCGCCCATTTTGAGCAGCTTCCGCGGGTGGATGGGGTCATCGCCCCGGATGTCCCCCATGCTCCCATTCGCACCCATTTCGAACAGCTCGGCCGCTCCCGCAATTTAGCTCGCCCGGCCACGCCTCCGCCCTCCGTTTCCAGCGAGCAAGAACAAAAGCAGGTGCGCGTCCTCGAGCTGATCTCCGCCTACCGTCATCGGGGCCATAAGCGGGCGAACATCGATCCCCTGGGCCTGATGGAGCGACCGGCCACCCCCGTCCTCGATCTTGCCTACCATCGCCTTTCGGAGGCCGACCTCGACACCGTTTTCCAAACCGGTTCCTTTTTCTTCGGGCAGGCCCAGGCGCCCCTGCGCGACATCATAGGCGCTCTAGAGGCCTCCTACTGCGGGACCGTGGGCGCCGAGTTCATGCACATCGTGGACGAGGCCGAGAAGCTCTGGGTGCAGCAGCGCCTTGAGAGTGTCCGCGCCCATCCGAGCTACGACGCCGACGCAAAGAGCATGATTCTTGAGCGTTTGACGGCGGCCGAGGGGCTCGAAAAATATCTGCAGAATCGTTATCCCGGCACCAAGCGCTTTGGCCTCGAGGGCGGGGAGTCGCTGATTCCTGCGCTCCACGAGTGCCTGCAGCGCGCCGGCGGCCATGGCATCGTGGAAACGGTGATCGCCATGGCGCACCGGGGCCGCTTGAACGTCCTGGTGAACATCCTGGGCAAGCAGCCCGATGAGCTGTTTGATGAATTTGAGGGCAAGGTTTCCCCGGCCCAGGGCTCGGGAGACGTGAAGTACCACCAGGGCTTCTCTACCAACGTGGTCACCCCAGGCGGAGAAATGCACGTCGCCCTGGCCTTCAACCCATCTCACCTCGAGATTGTGAATCCCGTGGCCGAGGGCAGCGTCCGAGCCCGGCAAGATCGGCGCCTTGACTATAAGCACCGGAAGGTGATGCCCGTGGTGATTCACGGCGACGCCGCCTTCGCGGGGCAGGGCGTGGTCATGGAAACCTTTCAGATGAGCCAAACCCGGGGCTATCGCACCGGTGGCACGATCCACCTCATCATCAATAACCAGGTGGGCTTCACCACAAGCCACCAGGAAGACGCCCGGTCCACGGAGTACTGCACGGAAGTCGCAAAGATGGTTCAGGCGCCCATCCTTCACGTGAATGGCGACGACCCAGAGGCGGTGGTCTTTGCCATGCAGCTTGCCGTCGATTATCGGATGGAATTTGGCAAGGACGTGGTGATTGACCTCGTGTGCTATCGCCGCCGCGGGCACAACGAGGCGGAGGAGCCCGCCAAGACCCAGCCCCAGATGTATCAGAAGATTCGCCAGCACCCCACCACCCGGACCCTCTATGCCCGGCATTTGGTGGAGCAGGGCGTGCTTACGGCGGCGAGTGAACAAACTCTCGTGGACAATTATCGAAGCGCGCTGGATGCGGGGCGGCACGTCGCCCTATCCCTGGTTCGGGACCCGGACGAGTCACTCTTCGTGGATTGGCGCCCCTACCTTAATCAAGATACGCAATCGAGCTGCGATACGCGCTTTGATCTTGTGCGCTTCCAGTATTTGGCGGGCGAGCTCCAGAGCCTTCCCGATGGCTTTATGCTTCATCGTCAGGTGCAAAAGCTTATGGAGGATCGGCAGCGCATGGCCGCCGGCGCCATGCCCATCAACTGGGGTTTCGCCGAGACCATGGCCTACGCGACGCTGCTAGATGAGGGCTTCCCTGTTCGCCTAACGGGGCAGGACTGCGGCGTGGGCACCTTTTCTCACCGTCATGCGGCGCTCCATGATCAAAAAACCGGACGGCGCTACATTCCTCTGAATAAGTTAGCTCAGTGGCCCACCTTTGATCTCTACGATTCGCTTCTCTCGGAGGAGGCGGTGCTGGCCTTTGAGTACGGCTACGCCACCACCACGCCCAATGCCCTGGTGATCTGGGAAGCGCAGTTCGGGGATTTTGCAAATGGCGCCCAGGTGGTGATCGATCAGTTCATTGTTTCCGGGGAACATAAATGGCAGCGCCTCTGCGGCCTGACCATGCTCCTGCCCCACGGTTACGAAGGGGCGGGCCCGGAGCACTCCTCGGCGCGCCTTGAGCGTTTTCTTCAGCTGTGCGCGGAGCACAACATTCAGGTGTGCATTCCCTCCACGCCGGCGCAGGTTTATCACATGCTGCGGCGCCAGATTAAGCGCCCGCTGCGCAAGCCCCTGGTGGTGATGACGCCGAAGAGCCTTTTGCGCCACAAGCTTGCCATTTCCTCTTTGGAAGAGCTCTGCGACGGGCAGTTCCAGACCGTGCTAAAGGAAGCCGACGAGCTCCCCGCCAAGGCAGTGAAGCGGGCCGTGCTCTGCTCCGGGAAGGTTTACTACGACTTGCTACAGCGGCGCCGGGAGCTCGAACGCGATGACGTGGCCATCATTCGGATCGAGCAGCTTTACCCCTTCCCCCACGATGAACTCGCCGAGGCTCTCGCCCCGTACAGAGGGCTGAAGTCCGTCGTCTGGTGCCAGGAAGAGCCTAAGAACCAGGGCGCGTGGTATCCATCTCAGCATCACATGCAGCGGGTTGCGACGGACCATAACAAAAGGTTGGTGCTCGAATACGCTGGACGGGCGTCCTCCGCAGCACCGGCAGCGGGCTATATGTCCCTGCACCTGGAGCAGCAGGAGCAGCTCATCGCTGAGGCCCTCGGGGCCGGCGAAGCATAGCCATTTAGCAACCAGAAAGGGTGGCGGCCCGTTCCGTCGAGATGTAAGGAACCCCTCGAAATGAGCACTGAAATTAAGGCGCCTCAGTTTCCTGAATCCGTTGCCGACGGCACCGTGGCCACCTGGCACAAGGCCGTGGGTGAGGCGGTCTCCCGGGACGAGCTCCTGGTCGATATCGAAACGGATAAGGTGGTGCTTGAGGTCGTTGCCCCCGCCGATGGGGTATTGACGACCATCCACAAGGATGTGGGCGAAACGGTGCTTTCGGAAGAAGTGCTGGGCGTCTTCGAAGTCGGCGCAGCGGCCAGCGCTGCCGCCCCTGCGACAACCGAGACCGCACCGGCAACCACCGCCGCGGCTGCGGAGTCATCGGGCCCCGGGGGGGCCGCTTCCCCCGCCGCGCGGAAGGCGGCCAGCGAGCTCGGCGTTGAACTCGCCCAGGTTCGGGGTTCGGGCCGCGACGGTCGAATTACCAAGGAAGATGTGGAGAAGGCTGCGGCCGCACCAGCGTCCGCTCCGGCTCAGGCCGCCGCAGCGCCTAAGGCCCCAGCGGCGCCGGCGAGCGAAACGCTTCAGCGCCTCCCCGGCGTGGGACAGGCGGAGGGGGAGCGTCCGGAGCGGCGCGTCCCTATGACCCGTCTCCGCGCGTCCATCGCTCGGCGCCTCGTGGAAGCCCAGCAAACGGCGGCCATGCTGACCACCTTTAACGAAGTGAACATGCAGCCCGTTATGGATCTCCGGGCACGCTACAAGGATGACTTTGAAAAGGCGCACAACGGCACGCGCCTGGGCTTCATGAGCTTTTTCGTGCGTGCGGCCACGGAAGCCTTGAAGCGCTTCCCCGCGGTGAATGGCTCCATCGACGGCAACGATATCGTTTATCACGGTTACTACGACGTGGGCGTGGCCGTGGGCACGGATCGGGGCCTTGTGGTGCCCATCATCCGCGATGCCGATGGCTTGTCCCTAGCGCAGATTGAAGAAAGCATTCGCGATTACGGCCTGAAGGCACGGGATGGCAAGCTGGCCCTCGAGGATATGGCCGGTGGCACCTTCACCATCTCTAACGGGGGGGTTTTTGGGTCTCTCATGTCCACGCCGATCCTGAATCCGCCGCAGACGGCGATTCTCGGTATGCACAAAATCCAGGATCGTCCCATGGCCGTGAATGGGCAGGTAGTGATCCAACCCATGATGTATCTGGCGCTGTCCTACGACCACCGCTTGATCGATGGTTCGGAGGCCGTGCGATTCCTGGTGACCATCAAGGATCTCCTTGAGGAACCGGCTCGCATGCTGCTGGATATCTAAGGACAGGGAGCGCAGGGATGACGACGCAATACGACGTAGTGGTAATCGGCGCAGGTCCGGCGGGCTATCACGCTGCCATTCGCTGTGCGCAGCTGGGCTTGAAGACCGCATGCATCGATAAGTCGCAGGATGCCGATGGTGCTCCGGCTCCCGGCGGCACCTGCCTGAACTGGGGCTGCATTCCCTCCAAAGCCCTGCTCGATGCGAGCCACAAATACGTGGAGGCCCGGGATCATTTTGGAGATATCGGTATTACTGCCAAGGGCGTGACCCCCGATGTGCCGAAAATGATCGAGCATAAGGCAGGGATTGTGAAGAAGCTCACGGGCGGGGTTGCGGGGCTTTTCAAGGCCAACGGGGTCGCGCACCTTGCGGGGTCTGGTCGCCTTCTTGCGAATCGCAAGGTGGAGTTCACGGACTTTGCCGGGGCGGCCCAGACCCTCGAGGCCACCTCAGTGATTCTTGCCCCCGGGTCCCTGCCCGTGGAAATCCCCCCGACGCCTATGGACGGCGACGCGGTTGTCGACTCCACCGGCGCCTTGGAATTCACCGCCGTGCCAAAGCGCCTCGGCGTGATTGGCGCGGGCGTTATCGGTCTCGAGCTTGGAAGCGTTTGGAGCCGGCTCGGCAGCGAGGTGACCCTGCTCGAAGCTCTCGATGATTTCCTGCCCATGGCAGACCGGCGCGTGGCCGGGGACGCCCTGAAGATCTTCAAGCGCCAGGGGCTGGATATCCGTCTTGGTGCGCGGGTGACGGCGTCTGAACGCAAGGGCAAAAAGGTGGTCGTTACCTACAAGGATGGGGACGGCGAGCATCAGGAAAGCTTTGACAAGCTGATCGTCGCCGTCGGGCGTCGCCCCGCCACGGAAGGGCTTCTGGCTCAGGACAGTGGGGTGAATCTTGATGAGCGCGGCTTCATTTACGTGAATGATCTGTGCGAAACCGGCGCTCCAGGCATCTACGCCGTGGGGGACGCAGTGCGCGGCCCCATGCTGGCGCACAAGGGCATGGAAGAGGGCGTTATGGTGGCGGAGCGGATCGCCGGTAAGAAACCCCTTGTGAATTACGATGCCGTGCCCTCCGTGATTTATACGCACCCGGAGCTAGCCTGGGTTGGGCCCAGCGAAGAAGCGCTAAAGCAGCGTGGAGAGAAGGTGAAGGTCGGCACCTTCCCCTTCGCCGTGAGTGGTCGGGCTCTGGCGGCGAACGATACGGACGGCTTTGTGAAGATCATCGCGGATGAAGCCACGGATCGGATCTTGGCGGTGCACGTGCTGGGTCCCCAGGCTTCGGAACTTATCGCCCAGGCGGTGATTGCGCTGGAGTTTTCGGCAACGGCAGAAGATCTTGCGCTAACCATGTTTGCCCATCCGACGCTTTCCGAAGCGATGCACGAGGCGGCCCTGGGCGTGCATGGGCACGCCATCCACGTGGCCAATCGTCGACGCTAGGTCGTAGTGAAGGGGCGCTCCCCATGGGGGGCGTGAGAGTTGAGCGTCGGACCCTGCGCTGTGCGCTGGGGCCGGCGGTTATGGGGGGTCAGCGTTCGCTGGCCGCGTTTTGACGCGAGCGGGAAGAGAAATGAATCTTCACGAATATCAAGCAAAGGGATTATTTCGGGAATACGGGCTGCCCGTATCCGTGGGTCATGCCGTGGATACGGCGGATGAGGCCGTGGCTGCGGCAGAAAAAATTGGGGGCACGCGCTGGGTGGCAAAGGCCCAAGTTCATGCCGGGGGTCGGGGCAAGGCAGGGGGCGTTAAGCTCTGCGATAGCCTCGACGAGGTCCGCGCCTTTGCCGAGAAATGGGTGGGCCAGCGGCTGGTGACCTTCCAGACCGACGAAAAGGGTCAGCCCGTTAGCAAGATCTATGTGGAGAATTGCACGGATATCGCTACCGAGCTCTACCTCGGTGCGGTCATCGACCGGGGTACGCGGCGTGTGGTCTTCATGGCGTCCACGGAAGGTGGCGTCGAAATCGAAAAGGTGGCGGAAGAGACTCCGGAAAAAATCCTTCGAGCAATTGTCGATCCCGCCGTGGGCGCTCAGCCCCACCAGGGACGAGAGCTCGCCTTCGCTTTGGGCCTTGAAGGGAATCAGATCAAAGAGTTCACAGCGCTCTTCCTGGGCCTCGCGAAACTCTTCCAGGAGCTCGACTGCGCGCTCCTCGAGATCAACCCGCTTGTGATCACCTCCGAAGGAAAGGTTCATTGCCTCGATGCCAAGATCAACATCGACGGCAATGCGCTCTATCGCCAGCCCAAGCTCAAGGCCCTTCAGGATCCGAGCCAGGAAGATCCTCGGGAAGAGCACGCGGCGCAGTTCAGCCTGAATTACGTGGCCCTCGACGGCACCATCGGCTGCATGGTCAATGGTGCGGGCCTGGCCATGGGGACCATGGACTTGGTGAAACACTGCGGTGGCAGCCCGGCAAACTTTTTGGATGTGGGTGGTGGCGCGACGAAGGAAACGGTGTCTGAAGCCTTCAAGATTATCCTTTCCGATAGCAACGTGAAGGCTGTACTCATCAATATTTTTGGCGGCATTGTCTCCTGCGTCACCATAGCCGACGGCATCATCGGGGCCGTAGAAGAGGTGGGGGTTAACGTTCCCGTGGTGGTGCGCTTTGAGGGGAACAATGCGGAAGCGGGGCGGGAGCGCCTCGGCAGCTCGGGGCTGAACATCATTGCCGCCGAGTCCCTCATTGATGCGGCCGAGAAGGCCGTGGCTGCCGCTGGAGGTGCCGCATGAGCATTCTGATTGACGCCAACACCAAGGTCATCTGCCAGGGCTTCACGGGCGGGCAGGGCACGCTTCACTCGGAACAGTCGCTGGCCTACGGCACCCAGCTTGTGGGCGGCGTTACCCCGGGCAAGGGGGGTACGACCCACCTCGGCCTGCCAGTCTTCGATACGGTGAAGGACGCCGTGGCGGCCACCGGGGCCACGGCCTCCGTGATCTACGTGCCGGCCCCCTTCTGCAAGGATTCGATCCTTGAAGCGGCGAACGCAGGCATCGAGCTCATCGTGTGCATCACAGAAGGCATCCCCACCCTGGATATGCTTGAAGTGAAGGCCCGAATTGACGAGATGGACAACGTTCGCCTCATCGGCCCCAACTGCCCCGGGGTCATCACCCCCGGCGCCTGCAAGATCGGCATCATGCCCGGCTCCATTCATCTTCCCGGGAAGGTGGGCATTGTCTCTCGCTCCGGCACCCTGACCTACGAGGCGGTGAAGCAGACCACGGATAAGGGCTATGGCCAATCCACTTGCGTGGGTATTGGCGGAGACCCGATCCCCGGCAGCCACTTTATCGATATCCTAAAGCTGTTCCAGGAGGATCCGGAAACGGAAGCCATCGTGATGGTCGGGGAAATCGGCGGGACCGCCGAGGAAGACGCGGCCGCCTTCATTAAGGCCAACGTGACCAAGCCCGTGGTCGGCTACATCGCCGGGGTAACGGCCCCGCCGGGTAAGCGCATGGGCCACGCCGGGGCTATTATCGCCGGTGGCAAGGGCACGGCGGTCGAAAAGTTTGCGGCCCTGGAAGACGCGGGGGTGAAGACCGTAAAAAGCCTGGCCGATATTGGCGACGCCCTCGCAGAGCTTACGGGCTGGGGCTGATGCCTTACGCCTAGGGGCACGCCCCAAGGCGTGAGCGCAGGGAAGAAGCCGCGCGGGTTATCTCGCGCGGCTTTTTTATGCATCCTTTTATGTTGAGAAGCCCTTGAAGGGGCGGGGTGCCATCCCCATTTTTGAGTCCATCAAGAAATGGAGGTGCCCCATGAGCGAAGAGCAGGACCAAACCACCGGCGGAACGGAAACCCGCGGCTTTGAGGCCGAGGCCAAGCAGCTCCTCAAGCTGATGATTCACTCTCTCTACTCCAACCGAGAGGTATTTCTTCGAGAGCTGGTCTCTAACGCCTCTGATGCCGTGGATAAGCTCCGCTTCGAGGCCCTGAGCCACCCCGAGTGGCTCGGCGAGGACAGTGATCTGCGCATTCGCCTGGCCTTCGATAAGGACGCCCGAACCCTCACCATTGAGGACAATGGCATCGGCATGAATCGGCAGGAGCTGATCGAGAACTTGGGTACGATCGCGCGCTCCGGCACGGCCCGGTTTCTCGAGCAGCTCACCGGTGATCAGCAAAAGGACTCCCAGCTCATTGGCCAGTTTGGGGTGGGCTTCTACGCGTCCTTCATCGTCGCTGATCGTGTTGCGGTGGAGACGCGCCGGGCTGGGGAGACCGAAGCCTGGTGCTGGCGTTCCTCGGGGGAGGCCGATTATGAGCTTTCCCCGGGCACGCGCACCCAGCGGGGCACCACCATCACCCTGCACCTGAAGGCGGATGCGAGCGAGTTCCTTGAGCCTTACCGGGTCCGGAGCGTCATCAAAAAGTACGCCGATCACATCGCCATTCCCGTGCAGCTGCTGGAAATGGAGGGGGATAAGCCCAAGGAGGAAGAGGGCGATATTCAGTGGGAGACGGTCAACGAAGCCAAAGCGCTGTGGACGCGTCCGCGTAAGGACATTGAGGAAGGGGAATACAACGCCTTCTACCAGCACCTGGCTCACGATTTCGAAGACCCGCTGTGCTACAGCCACAACCGGGTGGAAGGGAAGCACGAGTACACCTCGCTTCTTTACGTTCCTAAGCGCGCCCCCTTCGATTTATATCATCGGGAGAGCCCCCGAGGCCTCAAGCTCTACGTGCGTCGCGTATTCATCATGGATGAGGCGGAGCAGTTTCTGCCCCTTTACCTGCGCTTCGTGCGGGGCGTGATCGATTCCGCCGATCTGCCCCTAAACGTCAGTCGGGAAATCCTTCAGCAGGACGAGCGGGTAGAGGCCATTCGGGGGGCGCTCACCAAGCGGGTCCTCGATATGCTCGAGAAGCTCGCGAAGAATGACGAGGCGGCCTATCAGACCTTCTGGAATGAGCTGGGGCCCGTGCTGAAGGAGGGGCCGGCGGAGGACTTTGCGAACAGAGAGCGAGTCGCCTCTCTCTTGCGCTTTGCCTCCACGAAGGACGATAGCTCAGCGGAAACCCATAGCTTAGATGCCTATCTGGAGCGTTCTCCTGAAGGGCAGACGGCAATTTATTACGTCACCGGCGACAGCTTCGCCGCTGCCAAGGGATCGCCCCACATCGAGGCGCTGCGCCAGCGTGGGGTGGAGGTCTTGCTCCTGTCCCATCGCCTAGATGAATGGCTCATGAGCCATCTTTCCGAATACAAGGGCACGCCCCTGAAGGACGTGGCCCGGGGCGCTATCGATCTGAAGGAGCTTCCCGCCGGGGAGGGCGCAGATGAGGATGCACCGGAGACCACGACGGCCCTGGCCGAGGATGTCCTCGAGGGGCTCCAGAAGGCCCTTGGAGAGCGAGTCAAGACCGTGCGGGTGAGCGACCGGCTTACCGATTCCCCGGCCTGTCTCGTGGTGGAAGAGGATGAAATGGGCAGCCAGATGCGGCGGCTTCTAAAGTCTGCAGGGCAAGCGGTGCCCGAGGCGGCGCCAATCCTTGAGGTCAACGGCAATCACGTGCTCCTCCGACGCTTTGAGCAGGAGCAAGACGAGGAGCGGCGCCAGGATCTGGCCGAAGTACTCCTCGCCCAGGCCAAGCTTGCGGAGGGCGACCCCTTAGATGATCCCGCTGCCTACCTGCGGTGCATGAACCGTCTGCTGGCCGAGCTGGCCTGATAGACTAGAGAGCCGCGCCCCGGTGGCGCGGTCTTTCTTTCTGGGGGGCAGGCCTTCATGGGCGATGAGCGAGTGAAGATCGCCGTCATCGGCGCCGGCAACTTTGGCACCATCATTGCCAATATCGTGGCGGCCCGAGGCCATGAGGTGGGCCTCTGGCTTCGGGACCCTGCTCAATGCGCAGCCCTCGAGCAGGATCGTGAGAATCGTCGCTATCTACCGGGACACCCCCTGGCTGAGGGGGTCGTTCCGACCACGGACCTCGCCGACGCTGTGGCCGGAGCCCGACTGGTGTTTGTGGCCGTGCCCAGCGCGGCGCTACCCGCGGTGGCCGAACGCCTCGGGTCGCTGCTTGCGCCCGCGACGGGGCTCATCAGCACGACGAAGGGCTTGGCCCGGGATGGCTTCACCCTCATGAGCGAGGTGCTCGAAGCCGCTTGTCCCCAGGCGCGGGTAGGCGTGCTCTCGGGGCCCAATCTCGCCGAGGAGATCGCCCAGGGGCATTTCACGGGTACGGTCATCGCCTCCGCCGAGGCTGCGCTCTGCGAAGAGGTGCAACTTCGGGTGCACTCCCGGTCCTTTCGCGTGTACTCCAACAGCGATCGCTATGGCGTTGAACTCGCCGGGGCGCTTAAGAATATCTATGCCCTAGCCTCGGGCATGGCTACGGCTCTCGGCGCGGGAGAAAACCCCCGAGCCATGCTCCTGACCCGGGGCCTTGCGGAGATGAGCCAGTTTGCGGCGGCCAAGGGGGCCAACCCCTTGACCCTACTAGGCTTGGCGGGGGTCGGGGATCTTATGGTGACCTGCAGTTCCCCCCTATCACGGAATTTCCAGCTGGGGCGCGCGATTGGGGAGGGGCGGAGCCTAGAAGAGGCTGCCACGCATCTGGGCAAGCTCGCGGAGGGGGTCAACACGGTGCGCAGCACTTGGCAGGAGGCCCAGCGCCTCGCCGTGCCCATGCCGATCTGCCAGGGCCTTCACGCTATTCTCTTCGAAGGACGGCAACTTCCCGAGGTGCTTGTGCGCCTTATGCTGGCCGAGCAACGTGACGACGTGGCCGTGGCCTGGCGGCAGCCGTGAGGGAGGTGCTCCTCTTGCGCCATGGGCAGGCGGAGGGCATCCATCCGGCGGCGGCCCTACTTGCGGAAGGAAAGGCCCAGGCCCAGCAGGTTGCAGAGCATCTTAACCCTTGGGTTAAAAAAGGGCTCGAGGTGGTGAGCTCTCCCTACCCCCGCGCCAAGGAAACGGCCCGCTTGATCGCGGCGCGCTGGGGGCTAACGCCCCTCTCCCCGTTGCCCGAGCTCATCCCTGAGGGTGATGAGCGGGTTGCTAGGGAAGCGCTAGAAGGGCTCGGTATCGACGCGCCGCTCCTCGTGGTATCCCATCGCCCTTTGCTCCCACGCTTAACGCAGCGCCTGGCGGGGGTGCTTGCACCCTTTCCCACGGCCGGGGGGGTGGTGCTGGCGCTCGACGATTGGGCACCTCAGGGTGCTCGCATGACCTATTGGGTAGATCCCACGGGCGTTCAGCGGTGAAAAATCCAGGGAGGATTGGCATGGCAAAGCGGATGGCATGGCTCCTGGCACTGGCCTTGCTCGGATCAGAGGGGCTGGCTGCGCCCTCGCCGACTCCGTCACTCCGGGCAGAGGTGATTGAGGTGCAGGATCGGGGGGCGGCTCGCCCCTGGCGCCTGCCCCAAGCTCGGGTAACGCGGGAGGAGGCGCTTCTCGACGGACGGGACGCGGTCACCGTGACCGGCCCCTGGCAGGGGACGCGCTGGGCCTTTCCCCGGGGCAGCGAGCCGAGCGGGGTCTTCGACGACCTCCGGGCGCAATTACCGGGAAAGGAGCGCTTCACCTGTGCCGGGCGGGATTGCGGCTCGAGCGCGCTGTACGCCCATGAGGTCTTCGGCGTTGCGGATCTTTACGGCCGGGATGGAGAGCAGCACTACGCTCTGTTTAAGGCGCCTGACGGATGGCGGGCGCTCTACGTAAGCCAGCGCGGAACCCGGGAAGTGTTTGCGCAGCTCATCGAAGTCCGGGGACGCGATCCTGCGTTGCCGACGGCGGCTGCGGCTCAGAAGAGGGTCGCTGAAACGGGACGCCTTCGGCTTCAAGCGTCCGAGGAAGCCCTTCGCAGGTGGTTCTCTGCGCCGGAGCAGGCCTGGCTAGCTTCGCTCACGGGACCTTGGCTGGTGCTGGTCCACCAGCAGCCCGAGGAAGGACGCCGGGCGGAAGCGCTGACGGCGAGCCAAGCGCTGGCTTCTTCTATCGCGCGATCTCTAGCCTCGGCAGAGGCACGGGCCCTCGGCCTTGGCGGTGCCGTAGCGGGGCGGGGCGCCCAGACCCCGGAGGTGGAAGTGTGGCGAATCAAGGAGGAAGCGCGGTGACTCCAGGGGATGAGCTCAACACCGTACGGGACTGGCTGCGCTATGCCGTCAGCACCTTGGGGCGGGGCGATTTGTACCTGGGCCAGGGCCAGGAGACGCTCTGGGATGAGGCCTTGGCGCTGGTCCTAGGGGTGCTCGCTATTCCTCAGGATCGCGCGGAATGGGTACTCGATGGGGTGCTGCTGCTTGAGGAGCGCCGACGCCTTGCTGCCGCCGTGCAAAGTCGCCTCCAGGGCCGCCCCACGGCCTACATCACGGGGCGGGCGCCCTACTGCGGCTTGGAGTTTTTTGTCGATGAGCGCGTGCTGATCCCGCGCTCGCCTCTAGGCATGATGCTGACAGAAGGGCTCCAGCCTTGGCTTGGCGCTGACGAACCCCAGCGTGTCGTAGATCTGTGCACGGGTTCAGGTTGCCTAGGTATTGTGGCGGCCCTGGCCTTTCCCGAGGCGCAGGTGGTGCTGACGGACATCGATCCCCGCGCCCTGGCCGTGGCCCAGCGTAACGTTGCGAAGTTTCACCTTGAACATCGTATCGAGCTGCGCGCAGGGGATGGGCTTGAGGCTCTGGCGGGGGAGGCCCCCTTCGACCTAGTCTTGGCTAACCCGCCCTATGTGGATCAGGCAGCCATGGACGCGTTGCCGAAGGAGTTTCGCTTTGAGCCGCGCCATGCCCTGGCCGCCGGCAAGGATGGGCTTTCATTCGTCACCCCGTTCCTTCGTGGGCTGAGTGCCTATCTGGCGCCGGAGGGGCTCTTGGCCCTTGAGGTGGGCTATAGCGCACCGGCGCTGGAAACGCGTTATCCCAAGGTGCCCTGGCTTTGGCCAGACCTTCCCCAGGGGGGCGCGGGGCTGGCGCTGCTGAATGGGAGCGCGCTCCGGGAGGCGGAGGCCGCCGGCGCGCTGGTCTAGGGAAGGTCGTGCTAGAATCCGCGCCCTCGCGGGGTATTGGATTGCAGGCATGGCTGGGAATAGCTTCGGAACCCTATTCACCGTTTCCACCTTTGGGGAAAGCCACGGGCCGGCCCTCGGGTGCGTCGTGGACGGCTGTCCGCCTGGCTTGCCCCTCGATGAAGCGCTGATTCAGCAGGATCTCGACCGCCGCCGTCCTGGTCAATCGCGCTACACCACGCAGCGCCGGGAACGGGACCAGGTACGCATTCTCTCGGGGGTTTTTGAAGGGCGCAGCACGGGAACGCCCATCGGTCTCTTGATTGAAAACGAGGACCAGCGCAGCCGGGATTACGGCGATATCAAGGATCAGTATCGTCCGGCCCACGCGGACTTCACCTACGACGCAAAGTATGGCGTTCGGGACTACCGTGGGGGTGGTCGCTCCTCGGCGCGGGAAACGGTGGCCCGGGTCGCCGCCGGGGCGATTGCCCGGGCTTACCTGGCCCAGCACGGCGTGCAGATTCAGGGCTACCTTGCGCAGCTGGGGACTCACATCCCCACGGCCTTCGAGGCCAGCGCTATCGAGGAGAACGCCTTCTTCTGGCCCGATGCGAGCACCGTGCCCGCGCTGGAGGCGGAAATCGACGCGCTCCGTCGTGCCGGTGACTCCATCGGGGCCAAGGTGACCGTGGAGGCCACGGGGCTGCCTCCGGGGCTCGGCGATCCGGTCTTTGACAAGCTCGATGCAACCTTAGCGTCGGCGCTCATGGGCATCAATGCCGTGAAAGCCGTGGAGATCGGCGACGGCGTGGCCGTGGTGACGCAAAAGGGCAGTGAACACCGGGATGAAATGACAGCCGAGGGCTTCCTTTCCAATCACGCTGGCGGGACCCTTGGGGGCCTTTCCTCGGGGCAAACGCTGCGCGCCAGCCTAGCGTTGAAGCCGACCTCCAGCATCCGCATTCCCGGTCAAAGCATTGATCGTAGCGGAGCGCCAGTTTCCGTGGTGACCAACGGCCGCCACGACCCCTGCGTGGGAATTCGCGCCGTGCCCATCGCCGAGGCCATGGTGGCCCTTGTGCTGATGGATCACTGGCTACGCCAGCGGGCCCAAAATCCGACCCGTATCCCCGCACCCAAGCCTTCATAGGGAGAGCTTTACCATGGGCGGACGAACCCTTTACGACAAACTGTGGGACGCGCACTTGGCAGCGGAGCGCGAAGACGGTAGTGCGCTGCTGTACATCGATCGCCATCTGCTACACGAAGTGACGTCCCCTCAGGCCTTCGAAGGCCTTCGCCTTGCGGGGCGCAGCCCCTGGCGTATTGATGCAAACCTGGCCACCCCGGATCACAACGTGCCAACCACCGATCGGGCCGCGGGTATCGACGGTATTACCGATCCCATTTCGCGGATTCAGGTGGAAACGCTGGATGCGAACTGCGATGAGTTTGGGATTCTGGAGTTCCGCATGCGAGATCCCCGCCAGGGAATCGTCCATGTGGTGGGTCCGGAGCAGGGGGCTACGCTGCCCGGCATGACCGTGGTCTGCGGCGATTCCCACACCTCCACCCACGGCGCTTTTGCAGCCCTGGCCCACGGCATTGGAACCTCCGAGGTAGAGCACGTGCTGGCCACCCAATGCCTCGCGGCTAAGAAGGCGAAGAACTTCCGCGTCTGGGTTGACGGAACGCTCGGCGAAGGGGTCACCGCCAAGGATCTCGCCCTGGCCATCATTGGCGCCATGGGCACCGCCGGAGGCACGGGCTACACCCTTGAATACGCCGGGCCGGCTATCCAGGCGCTTTCTATGGAAGGGCGCATGACCCTCTGCAATATGGCTATTGAGGCCGGGGCGCGTGCGGGGCTGGTGGCCTTCGATGAGGTCACCGCTGCCTACGTAGAGGGGCGTCCCTACGCACCCTCGGGCGCGCTCTGGGACCAGGCGCTGGAGGCTTGGAGCGATCTCGTAAGCGATCCTGATGCCAGCTTCGATCGGGAACTGGTGCTCGATGCTAGCGTCCTCGAGCCTCAGGTCAGCTGGGGGACCTCTCCGGAAATGGTCGCGCCCATTACGGGCCAGGTGCCCGATCCGGCGCAGTGCGACGATCCCGTACGGGCGGAAAGCTGGGCCGGCGCCCTGCGCTACATGGATCTGGCTGCGGGGCAGGCGCTGACCTCCATTGCTTTAGATCGGGTCTTTATCGGTTCCTGTACCAATTCCCGCATCGAGGATCTTCGGTCCGCGGCCGCGGTGGCTCGGGGGCGCAGAGTCGCCAGCACCATAAAGCAGGCCCTCGTGGTACCCGGGTCTGGCCTCGTGAAACGTCAGGCCGAGGAGGAGGGGCTTGACGAGATCTTCCGCGCCGCGGGCTTTGAGTGGCGCGATCCGGGCTGCTCCATGTGCCTGGCCATGAATGCCGATCGCCTAGGCCCTGGGGAGCACTGCGCGTCCACCTCCAACCGAAACTTTGAGGGGCGCCAGGGCCACGGGGGACGAACCCATCTCGTGAGCCCCGCCATGGCGGCAGCGGCGGCCATTAGTGGCCACTTCACCGATGTACGCATCCTCTTGAGCGAGCAGGGAGAGCAGCCATGAAGGCCTTTCGTAGCCTGTCCGGCCTAGCCGCGCCCCTAGACCGGGCTCACGTGGACACGGACCAAATCATTCCTAAGCAGTTTCTCAAATCGATTCGCCGAACCGGCTTTGGCCCGAACCTGTTTGATGGCTGGCGCTACCTCGACGAAGGGTCGCCGGAAAAGACGGAGAACGAGCGTCAAATCAATCCCGACTTCGTGCTGAACAAGGCCCGCTACCAGGATGCCAAGGTGCTCCTGGCCCGAGAAAACTTCGGCTGCGGCTCGAGCCGGGAGCATGCGGTGTGGGCGCTGGAGGAGTTTGGGCTGCGCTGTGTGATCGCCCCGAGCTTCGCGGATATTTTTTATAACAACTGCTTTAAAAATGGCGTGTTGCCTGTCGCCCTCCCCGCGGAGGCGGTGGATGCGCTCTTCGCCGCGGCCGATCCCGGGCCCCTAACGCTGACTGTGGATCTTGAAGCGCAGGAGGTGCGCACGGAGGCGGCTACCTATGGTTTTGAAATCGACCCTCACCGTCGTCACTGCCTTCTCGAGGGCCTTGACGATATCGGTCTTTCCCTGAAGTACGGGGAGCAGATCCGTGAATACGAACGCCGGCGCCGCAGTGAGGCGCCATGGCTCTTTGACGCCCTTCGCTAGCCTGAACGCTTAGGAACCCCACATGGCACATTCGATTCTTCTTCTTCCCGGCGACGGCATTGGCCCCGAAATCATGGGCCCCGTGGGTTCGCTTCTTGAGCGCATTGGGATGGTCACGGGCCAGCCCCTGACCTTGGAGACGGCCCTGGTGGGGGGCTGCGCCATTGACGCTGAGGGCACGCCCTTGCCCTCAGCCACGCTGGAGGCAGCTCGGAAGGCCGACGCGATCCTCCTGGGCGCGGTGGGCGGACCGAAGTGGGATGCGCTGCCGACGGCGCAACGTCCGGAGCGAGGGCTCTTGGGTCTGCGCTCGGGGCTCGAGCTCTTTGCGAACCTGCGCCCAGCTATCCTCTTTCCCCAGCTGGCGTCGGCGTCGTCGCTCAAAGCTGAACTGGTGGCGGGCCTAGACATCCTGATCGTCCGGGAACTCACCGGCGGGATTTATTTCGGTGAACCTCGCGGCCTAGAGGGTGCGCCAGGGCAGCGCCGAGGCTTCAATACCTACGTGTATTCGGAAGAAGAAATCGTCCGCATCGCGCGTAAGGGCTTTGAGGCTGCGCAGGCGCGAGATGGGCGCCTCTGCTCCGTGGATAAAGCGAATGTTCTAGAAGTCACGGCGCTCTGGCGGGAGGTGGTTTCCGATCTGGCCTCTGAGTACCCCGGCGTTGAGCTTACCCACATGTACGTCGATAACGCAGGTATGCAGCTGGTGCGGGCGCCAAAGCAGTTCGACGTGCTCGTCACGGGAAACATGTTCGGGGATATCCTCTCCGATGTCGCGGCCATGCTGACCGGTTCCCTCGGTATGCTCCCCTCGGCGTCGCTGAATGCGGCGAGCCAGGGGCTTTACGAACCCGTACATGGCTCGGCGCCGGATATTGCGGGGCAGGATCTCGCCAACCCTCTGGCGACTATTCAATCGGCAGCGATGATGTTTCGCTATTCCCTGGGGGCCCCGGCCATCGCTGAAGCCCTGGAAGGCGCCGTAGGCGATGTGCTGGACGCGGGCCTTCGCACTCGGGATATCGCGAGTCCGGAAACGGCGGAGGCCGCTCTCGTGGGGACGATCGCGATGGCTCACGCGGTGACCGAAGCCTTCGAAGTCCGATGGGGTGCTTCGTCATGAGCGAAGGATTTTCCGTAGCGGTCGTCGGTGCAACGGGCGCCGTCGGCGAGGCCATGATCGAGATTCTTGAATCTCGCAACTTCCCCGTAGGAAAGCTTTACGCCCTGGCCAGTGCGCGGTCTGAGGGCAAGACGGTGATGTTTAAGGGACGCCCCGTGCAGGTGGAGCGGCTGGATACCTTTGACTTCTCCAAGGTATCCCTTGGGCTGTTCTCCGCGGGGGGCAGCATTAGCGCCGAGTTTGCGCCCAAGGCGGCGGGGCAGGGGGCGGTGGTCGTGGATAATACCTCCCATTTCCGACGGGAAGCGGACATTCCCTTGGTGGTGCCGGAGGTGAATGGGGAGGTCCTCGATCGCTTGCCAGAGCGTCGCATCATCGCTAACCCGAACTGCTCAACGATTCAGATGCTGGTGGCGTTGAAGCCCCTCCACGACCTCGCGCGGATTCGTCGCATTGAGGTGGCGACCTACCAGGCTGTCTCCGGCGCGGGTAGTAGCGGCATTGAGGAGCTCGCGCGCCAAACGGCGGAGCTTTTAAACGCTCGGAGCCATGAGCCTTCGGTGTTCACGAAGCAGATTGCGTTCAACGTCATTCCCCACATCGGTAGCTTCCAAGACAACGGCTTTACCCTTGAAGAGATGAAGATGGTCTGGGAGACGCGCAAGATCTTTGGGGATGAAAGCATCCTGGTGAACCCTACCTGCGTTCGCGTCCCAGTGTTTTATGGACACTCCGAGGCTGTTAGCGTCGAAACGGCGACGCCGCTCACGGTAGGGGAGGCGCGGGCAGCTCTTAAAAAAGCACCCGGGGTGAGGCTGATGGATGAGCACGCGGATGGCGCCTATCCCACGCCCGTGCCCAATGCCGCAGGGGAAGATGCGGTCTTCGTGGGCCGGCTCCGGGAGTCCCTCTCCGTGCCCGGGGGCTTGAATTTCTGGGTGGTGAGCGACAACGTGCGCAAGGGCGCAGCCCTAAATAGCGTTCAGATTGCGGAATCGCTGCAAGGCCTTCTGCCAGCGCGCTAGGCCAGCAGGGTGGGGAAGGCCCTGTAGATTCGTCAGGAGAGGCTAGGGGCTGTGGTAACGCGTTCTAAGAGGCTCGTGCTGCTGTTTTGGCTGTTGGGGGGAATCCCAGCGGGCGCCTCCGAGCCCCTGCCCGTTCACGTCCTCTCAGCCCTCGGGGAGCCCCTGCTCGCTATCCTTTCGCTGCCCTCCGATGGCCCAACCGCGCCCCTGAGCTTCGAACGCCAAGGCGCCGAAGGCTCAATCGCCGCCCGAACCGATCCCGCGACGCCTTACCGGGTATACCTGCACAGCGACAGCGCCTTGGACGCGCCAATCATCCAGGGCACGTTGCGGGCGGGGCAGGGGGCAAAGGCCCGCCGTTATCCCCTTACCCTTTTTCTCGATCAGCGGATTTCTCCCGAGGTCGGGCCTAAGGGAGGGAGGCTTAACCCGAAACCTAAGCTTGAAGCGCGGGCCCCAGAACCACCGGCAAAAATTTCGCCGGATCCTCTCCACGCCGAGCTTAAAGCGGGGCAGGCTGCCCTTGCGGCTGCCCGGGCTCAAGCCGAAGCCGATCGCCAGGCCTGGGAAGCGGAGGGCGCAGCCCAAGCCGCTCAGCTTGCGGGTCTAAGGGTTGAGCTTGCGCGTCAGCGGCAGGCTCTAGAGGCCGCGCGTCAGTCGTCAGCCTCCCAGCTGAGTCTCGAGTCCGCCTCAGCCGAGGGGCTGGCGCCTCTTCTGGGGGCAGCCTTGATAGGCGCGGCGGGGCTCGCGGGGCTGGGCAGCCTTCTGCGCCGTCGCCAGGAACCGCCTAAGAGCAAGCGACGTCTTCCCCTTTGGCAGAGCCAGGGTCAGAGACGCTGTCCAGCCTTAGGGTCTATGAGCCTAGCGCCGTGGTGCAGCGCTTCGGGCCCCAATCACTCGGGAGGCCGCGAGCTTGCAGCGCAGGGCGCGATGAAAGGGAGGGAGCCGGCTTCGCGCAGGAGGCACCGAGCCAGGCTTGGGCGTTTGCGGAGCCATCGCCACCGCTCGCCCTTGGCCCTGAGGATCCAACCTTCGATGCGAGCTTCGTCTTGCATACCCCGGGCACCGGCCTTGCGGTGGCTCCGGAGGGCGATGCCTTGGCTCGCGCCCATCCGCAGCAAGAGGGTGCGTCTTGTGGGTAAAGGGAGCCCCTCAGTACAGCGCTGGGCCCTTGCGGTGGAGTACGACGGTAGCGGTTATGCCGGCTTTCAGCGGCAGCCCTCCTCCGGCGTCGCGACGGTGCAGGGGGCTCTGGAGGCGGCGCTCAGTGAGGTGGGGGCAGCGCCTATTCAGTGCGCTGTGGCGGGGCGCACGGACGCTGGGGTCCATGCCACGGGGCAGGTGGTTCACTTTGATGCGCCTCGTCCCCGTCCGGCCACGGCCTGGGTACGGGGCGGAAACAGCTTGGCCGGGCCCGGTATTACCATTCACTGGGCTCATCCCGTCCCCGACGCTTTCCATGCCCGCTTTTCCGCACAGTGGCGGCGCTACCGCTACTGGTTGAGCGATGCTGGGGCCGCCCGGGCCCTACTTCGGGACCGGGTAACCTTTGTTCCCGGATCCTTGGACGCAGGCGCCATGCACGAGGCTGCGCAGGTTCTGCTTGGGGAGCGGGACTTTTCCAGTTTCCGTGCCTCAGGATGCCAGGCGCGCCATGGACGCCGATTCATGCGCCGTTTGACGGTTCAACGGGCGGGGGCACTCGTATCCGTGGAGGTAGAGGCTAACGCCTTTGTCCTCCACATGGTTCGGAACATTGTGGGCGCGCTGATCGAGGTGGGGCGGGGTCGGGGGGACAGCGCCTGGCTGGATGCGCTACGGGCCGCAGAGGATCGCCGCCTCGCGCCCCCTACGGCTCCGCCACAAGGGCTTTACCTTGAAGCCGTGGGCTATGATGCAGCCTTTGGCTTGCCGCCCTTTCCCTCGGGCCTGCCTTTTTGGGGGGAAGCGTTCTGCTAGACTTGTCCGCTCACGAGCTGCTCTAGGGGGCGGGCCCATGGTCCGGGTGAAAATCTGTGGCTTAACGCAGTCCGCGGATGTCACCGCCGCGTGTGCGGCGGGCGCTGATGCCTTGGGCTTTGTGTTTTATGCGCCCAGCCCCCGCGCCCTATCCCCAGCACAGGCGAAGGCACTCTTGCAGACCGTGGCACCTTTCACGATAAGCGTGGGTCTTTTTGTGGATCCTTCGGAAGCGGAGGTCGAAAAAACCTTGCGTGAGGCGCCTGTGCAGCTCCTGCAGTTTCACGGCGATGAACCCGAGGCGTTTTGCCAGCGCTGGGACCGGCCCTATATCAAGGCCCTACGAATGGCGCCGGAGCTGGATGTGGCCGCGGCCATGGCGGCCTACCCCTCCGCCGCTGGGTTCCTGCTCGACGCCTACGAAGCCGGGGTTCCCGGAGGAACGGGGAGGGTATTTTCCTGGGATCGGGTGCCCGCGCAGGCCCCCGCGCCTATCATTTTGGCGGGCGGTTTAACGCCAGACAACGTAAGCTGCGCCATCGCGACGGCAAGGCCCTATGGGGTGGACGTCAGCGGCGGCGTGGAGCGGGCGAAGGGCATTAAAGATGAGGCCAAGGTACGAGCCTTTATTCGTGCCGCAAAGACCGATAGGAGCACTCATGACGCAAGCTAAGGGGTCCCCCGCTTCCCCCGGCCCGGCGGGCTGGAGCCAATACAACCTGCCCGATGCGCAGGGCCATTTTGGTCAATTCGGGGGCCGCTTCGTAGCAGAAACGCTCATGCATGCCCTAGACGAGCTTGAAGCGGTCTACCGTGACCGCATGGGCAACGACGCATTTCAAGCTCAATTCAAGGAGGAGCTCAGAAGTTACGTGGGTCGGCCGACGCCGCTCTATCACGCGGAGCGTCTTTCGACGGAACTGGGCGGTGCCCAGGTGTACATGAAGCGGGAAGACCTGAACCACACGGGGGCGCATAAGATCAACAGCGCCTTGGGCCAGGCCTTGCTCGCCAAGCACATGGGGAAGCGGCGCATCATCGCCGAAACTGGCGCGGGGCAGCACGGCGTCGCCTCAGCAACCGTTGCCGCGCGCCTCGGCCTTGAGTGCGTGGTGTACATGGGCGAGGAAGACGTGCGGCGCCAGTCCCCCAACGTTTACCGAATGAAGCTCCTGGGCGCCACCGTGGTACCTGTTACCTCGGGGTCGAAAACCCTTAAGGACGCCTTGAACGAAGCCATGCGGGATTGGGTCACCAATGTCGACCACACCCATTACATCATCGGGACCGTCGCCGGACCTCATCCCTATCCCATGATCGTCCGGGACTTCCAGTCCGTCATCGGTGAGGAAACACGCGCCCAGTGCCTCGACACCCTCGGGCGCCTGCCCGATACGCTCGTGGCCTGCGTCGGGGGTGGCTCTAACGCCCTCGGGCTGTTCTATCCCTTTATTCGGGACGAAAGCGTTCGCCTCGTGGGGGTGGAAGCGGGAGGCTATGGGATAGCGTCGGGGCAGCACGCCGCGCCCCTCTCCGCCGGTGTACCCGGAGTGCTCCATGGAAATCGAACGTACCTCATGGAGGATGAGGACGGACAGATCATTGCGACCCATTCGGTTTCTGCGGGGCTCGATTACCCCGGGGTGGGGCCGGAGCACGCATTCCTTAAGGATGCGCAGCGCGCGGAATATGTCGCCGTGACTGACGATGACGCCCTAGCCGCATTCCACCATGTGACCCGCAAGGAGGGCATTATCCCGGCCTTGGAAACGAGTCACGCCCTCGCCTGGATTCTTGAGCATGCGCCAAAGCTGCCCAAGGACCACGTCATCGTGGTGAACCTGTCCGGCCGGGGAGATAAGGACATCTTCACCATCGCCGAGCGCGAAGGTATCTCCCTATGAGTCGGCTGGAGGCCTGCTTTGCGGAGCGCAAGGCTGCCGGCCAGAAGGCGCTCGTGACCTATCTGGTTGCGGGGGACCCAGAGCCCCAGGCGACCTTGCCGGCGCTGCGCGCCCTAGCCGCGGGAGGCGCCGATGTGATTGAGCTTGGCGTCCCCTTTTCCGATCCCGAAGCGGAAGGTCCGGATATTCAGGCGGGATGCGAGCGAGCGCTTTGCCATGCGGTGACGCTTCGCGACGTACTCGCCATGGCCAAGGCTTTTCGCCAAGAAAACAGCGAAACCGCCCTCGTGCTCATGGGGTATCTCAATTCCGTGGAGCGCATGGGTTATGAAAGCTTTGCCGTGGCTGCGGCAGAGGCGGGTATCGATGGCTTGATTCTGGTGAATCTACCTCCCGAGGAGGCCGATGCCTTGCAGGGCTGCCTTACCCCACGCGGCATTGACCTCATTTTTTTGCTCGCGCCCACCACCACGGAGACCCGGGCCCGGGCCATCCTCGAGCGCGCCTCGGGCTTTGTCTATTACGTTTCCCTAAAGGGGACCACGGGAGCGGGGCATATTGATCCGGAAGACGTGGCGGCGCGCCTTGCACCCCTGCGCACCATGACGGGCCTGCCCATTGCCATTGGCTTTGGGATTCGGGATGGGGCAACAGCCCAGCGCATGGCCCCGCTTGGCGATGGGGTCGTGGTGGGCAGCGCGATTGTTCGCCGCATGGGGTCTCTTGCCCTCGAAGATCAGCCGGCGGAGCTGGAAGGCTTTGCCCGGTCCCTGCGGGAGGCGCTAGACGCCTCGTGCTAGGGGCCTGGCTCAAGCGTCTCGAAACGCAGCATCCCAAGGCCATGGATCTGGGGTTGGATCGCCTGCGGGAGGTTTGGCGGGCCCTCGGGGCTCCCTGGCCCGGAGCGCAGGTCGTGACCGTGGCCGGCACCAATGGCAAGGGCTCAGCGGTAGCCACGCTTAGGGCCCTGGCCCTGGCCCAGGGCCTGCGGGTAGGGGACACCACGTCGCCCCATCTTCATCGCTTCAATGAGCGGATCCAGCTGCAAGGGGAGCCGGCGAACGATGCGCAGATCGTCGCGGCATTCGAGCGCATCGACATTGCCCGAGGCACCCTAACCCTGACCTATTTTGAAACGGCCATTCTGGCTGCGCTCCTGATTATGGCCGACGCTGCCTTAGATTTAGCGATCCTCGAGGTCGGGCTCGGAGGTCGCCTAGACGCTGTGAATATTATAGACGCGGACCTGGCCCTCCTGACCCCCGTGGATCTGGACCATCAAAGTTGGCTTGGTTCGACCCGGGAGGCCATTGGGCTAGAAAAGGCTGGCGTTTTCCGAGCAGGGCGCCCCGTTATCATTGCTGATCCAAAGCCGCCGGCGTCCGTGCTTGAGCGGGTCGCCTCCCTAGCCTGTCCCAGTGCTCGATGGGGCCTAGACTTCGGTGTGCGTGCCTCAGGCAGCGGATCGGAGGCCTTCGTCACAGGCTTTGAGCAGCATCTGGCTTGGCCGCTGCACGCGCCCCTCCCCGTGGCACCGCCGAGCTTTCTCGGTGCCCTTCAAGCCTGGGCAGCTCTAGGCTATCCCTTGACGGGAGCAACGCTCGACGAAGCTCTGGTTATGGCGCCGCCCCCGGGCCGGCAACAGTGGCGGTCGCTTCAGGAACAGGCCCTTCTGTTTGATGTTGCCCACAACCCCCATGCGGCAGCCTTTCTCGCTGAGCGCCTCGAGGCGCCCCTCGATCTCGCCGTTTTCGGGTGCTATGCCGATAAGGATGCGGAGGGCATGTTTCAGGCGTTGGCGCCGAAGGTGCGGAACTGGCTTTTCGTACCGACCCCGGAACCCCGGGGGCAGGCGAGTGAGGCCCTTGCTGCGCGTCTTGCCCCCCTCTGCGCTTCGGCAGGCCAGCCCTTTGAAGTGCTGCCGTCTCTAAGCGCAGAGGCGCTTCAGGGGGCAGTGCTCGCTTCCCGCGCCAAGGGGCATAAACGAGTAGGCTTCCTGGGCTCCTTTTCCGTCGCTTCCGCTGCCGAGGCGGCACTTTTGCCTGTCAAGCCAGGAGTCGGCAGCTAATGCGCAGGCCCCTTCTGGTGCTCGCAGGCCTTCTGGCCCTCGCTGCAGGCGTTCCCTTGCTGTTCGACGCGCCAGCCGAGCCCCTTAGCCCCCTGCCGTCCCTGCCCAGTAACAACCTGGGCGAAGTGATGCGCGATTGGCCCGAAGTGGTGGAGGGGTCCGCCCGCTGGGCCCGGCTAAGCCGTCTCGGCCAAGAGGGGCAGGCTTCGCTTCGTGGCTTGCCTCGGCACCTTCCGGTGCCGGAAACGGTGCTGGCGGGCTTTGCGGAGACGGCCGAGGAGGCAGGGCTGGGTGCCGGGCCCTTTTCCCTTGTCTTGGATCGTTTTGCCGAGCTTGAGCCAGCAATGGCTGCGCGGGACGTGCTGCAGGAGGCCGGTCTCACCGTGTACGTTCTCCCCATTTTCCCTGGGGAGGGCGCCGGGGATGCCCTAGGCTATGATCTTGCTCTCGGTCCTCGTTTGCAGGGAGCTGCGCTGTGGGCACAACGGGAAACCCTTAAGGCGCGCTTCGGTTACGACGGGACCCTTGTTTACTTTCGCGCGGTCAAACCAGGGAGTGCCCCATGATTTCTCCGGTGGATGCGGGGCTTCTGCTGGCCCTGGGACTGACGACGCTGGTAGGGGTACTTCGGGGTGCAGTTAAGGAAGGGCTAACCCTATTGCTTTGGGCCCTCGCGCTGCTCTTGGCCGTGGGTTTGGCTCAGGAGCTCTCCCGCTGGCTGCCGGTGGCACTCGGGGAAGGGCTGCTCCGGGATCGCTTCGCATTCTTCCTAGCCTTCGCCCTCGCGCTCGCCATCGGGACCTTGGCGCAGCGGGTATTGTTTCTAGGGGCCCTAGACGTGAATCTGGGGCTTCTGGGGCATCTGTTTGGCGGCGCCTTTGGCGCCCTTCGTGGCGGACTCTTTTTGCTGGTGCTTGCGGGGGTTCTTGAGCCCTTGCTCGGGGCCAACTCGTGGTGGGGAGTAGGGCGGCTGAGTGCCCCTCTGGGCGAAGGCTTTTTCTTACTGACCAGTGCGGTGGAAGGCCTTCTTGTTATGCTCGGCTGGCGTTAAAACGAGAGGACGGGTATGTGCGGCATTGTGGGAATTCACGGCACGGGAGCGGTTAACCAGCCGCTCTATGATGCGCTGACGGTGCTCCAGCACCGGGGGCAGGATGCCGCTGGGATTGTCACTAGCGATGGCGGGCGCCTATCCATGCGCAAGGCCAATGGTCTGGTGCGGGACGTCTTCCAGCAGGAGCACATGGAGCGCTTGCAAGGGCATCATGGCATTGGCCACGTACGCTATCCCACCGCCGGCTCTTCGAGCGTGGCCGAAGCCCAGCCCATGTACGTGAACTCGCCCTATGGCATTGCCCTGGCCCATAACGGCAATCTCACCAACGCCGAGGCGTTGAAGGAGGCGATGTTCCGCGCCGACCTTCGGCACATTAATACGGAATCGGACTCGGAAATTCTTCTTAACGTCTTTGCCCACGAGCTCGCGGGACGCGCCGGTGGTGCGGCGGAGGGGCCCGGGGACATCTTCGAGGCCGTTCGCGCGGTGCATCAGCGGTGCCGGGGTGCCTACGCAGTAGTACTGCTTGTTATGGGTCGTGGTCTCCTCGCCTTCCGCGATCCCTACGGAATTCGTCCCCTGGTGTTCGGCCATCGGGATACGGAGGCAGGGAGGGAAACCATGGTGGCGTCGGAGAGCGTAGCCTTGGACGTGCTCGATTTTTCCCTGGTGCGAGACATCGCCCCCGGGGAAGCGCTCTTCGTGGACCTCGAGGGTACGGTGCATACGCAGCAATGCGCGCCTAATCCCCAGTGTCGCCCCTGCATTTTTGAGCACGTCTACCTTTCGCGCCCGGACTCTATTATGGACGACGTCTCCGTCTACAAGGCCCGGCTGCGCATGGGGGAGCGGCTGGCTGAGCGAATCCTCGAAGCCTTTCCTAAGGGGGAGCACGATATTGACGTGGTCATTCCCATCCCGGAAACGAGCCGCACGGCGGCGCTGCCCTTGGCCTATGAGCTGGACGTGAAGTATCGGGAAGGCTTTACCAAAAATCGCTACATCGGTCGTACCTTCATCATGCCCGGGCAGCAGCAGCGCCGAAAATCGGTGCGGCAAAAGCTGAACGCGATCGACCTAGAGTTCCAGGGAAAGACCGTACTCCTGGTGGATGATTCCATCGTTCGAGGCACCACCTCCCAACAGATCGTGGAAATGGCTCGGGAGGCGGGGGCGAAAAAGGTCTACCTGGCCTCAGCAGCACCCCCGGTGCGCTACCCCAATGTCTACGGTATCGACATGCCAGCCCCGGAGGAATTCGTGGCCCACGGCCGCACGGAGGAGGAAATCTGTCGCCAGATCGGCGCCGATCGCCTGTTTTACCAACGCTTAGATGATCTCATCGCCTGCGCAAAAGAAGGTAACCCGGAAATCGAAGCCTTCGAGTGTTCGGTTTTCGACGGGCACTATGTCACCGGCGACGTGGACGCGAGCTATCTGTCTGCCATATCCGTGCATCGCTCCGACGCGGCCAAGGCCGAGCGGGGCGATGGCCCCATGCGCCGCCTCGACTTGCCCGAGCAAAGCTAACCGTGGCGGTGAAAACCCCCTGCGTGGGCCTCTGCTCCACGACCTATGGTGATTTGGTTTGCCGAGGCTGCAAGCGGTTCTCCCACGAGATCGTGAATTGGAATCGTTATGGCGATGAGGAGAAAACAGCGGTCTGGGCTCGCTTAGTGGCCCTCCGGGATCAGGTGGTCTTGTCCCTTTTGGTCGTGGAGGATGAGACGCTACTTGATGTGCAGCGGCAGAAGCACCGCATCCCTGATGATACGGGTGGTACGCCGGCGTCCCGCGCCTACGGCCTGCTGCGCCGAGGGGCGCGGCATATTCGCAGCCTTCGCGCTTATGGCCTCACCCCGGCACCGGAAGCGGAGTCATGGACGGCGGCGGAGCTTCGCGATGAAATCGATCGACGCTTTTTGGCCCTCTCCGAGGCCCACTACGAGCGCTACCAGCTAGGTGAGGGAAGGATTTATGGCTGACGTTGAACTACTGGCTCCGGTGCACGCTTTCCTGGGCACAAGGACCCCTCGCGCCTGGTGCGAGGCCGCGGTGGAGGATTTATCGACACTGCTGAATGATCATGCCAATTGCGAGAAGAAAGCAGCCTCGACGGCGCTGGCGCTCATGTTTCGCTATGACACAGACGGGGCGCTAGCGGACACCATGAGCCGCATCGCCCGGGAGGAGCTCCGCCATTTTGAGCAGGTCGCTGCGCTCATGCGGCGGCTAGCGATCCCCCATCGCCCGGTGAGCGCCAGTCGCTATGCCCAAGGCCTCCGTGCCTTACTCCGGAGCGCCGAGCCGGACCGGCTGCTCGACCTCTTGGTGTGCGGCGCCTTTGTCGAAGCGCGCTCCTGCGAACGCTTTCATGCGCTCCAACCTCACCTGCCGGAGCCCATCGCTACGTTCTATGGACGCCTCCTCGCGTCCGAGGCCCGGCACTTCGAAGCCTACCTGCACCTGGCGGAAGATCGGTTTAGCAGGGACGCTGTGACCGACCGCTGTGAGCGCTTTCGGTCGGAAGAAGCCCGGCTGATCGAAGCTGAAGATCCCGAGCTGCGGTTTCACAGTGGCCTCCCCCGCTTTGCCTAGGGCGCGAGGGGGCCCCGCTTAGGCGGCCGGCTTATCGGCTATTTCCGCCGCTAAAAGGGTGTTTTCCAAAAGCGAAGCGACGGTCATCAGCCCCCCGCCACCGGGCACGGGGGTGATGTAGGCAGCCCGGCCTCGCGCGGCTTCGAATTCTACGTCACCCACCACCTTACCGCTGCCAAGGCGATTGATACCTACATCGATGACAATGGCCCCCGGCTTAATCCACGCCCCCTGCACTAGCCCCGGTCGCCCTGCCGCCGCAATAACGAGGTCAGCACGCTGAACGTGTACCCCAAGGTTCTCGGTAAACTTATGGGTGCTGGTGACGGTGCAGCCTGCGAGGAGCAATTCCATAGCCATGGGCCGGCCTACGTGGTTGGATGCGCCGACAATCACCGCGTGCTGACCGCGGAGGGGCCGCCCCGTATGGCTCAAGAGGGTCATAATGCCCTTCGGAGTGCAGGGGCGAAGGGCCGGTCGTCGTTGGGCTAGGCGCCCAAGGTTATGAGGATGAAAGCCATCCACATCCTTCGCCGGGGCGATGCGATCGATGATGGCGTCGTCGTCGAAATGGGGGGGTAGGGGGCTCTGGACGAGGATGCCATGGACCGTAGGGTCGGCGTTGAGTGCGTCCAATTTTGCAAGTACCACCGCCGGGGCCGTGGCAGCCTCGTAGCGGTGAACCTGGGAGACGATGCCCACGGCGTCGCAGGCTCGGTGCTTGTTGCGCACATAGATATCAGAGGCGGGATCGTCTCCAACGAGCACCACCGCAAGCCCCGGAGCGGCCCGCCCCTGGCGCAGGCGCGCGTCCACGCCAGCCTTAACCGTTCCCTTAACGATCTCCGCAATGGCTCGACCATCTAGAATCTGCCCCGTGGGATCTCTGCCCGCTGCAGTGTCCAATTGCTTTTGCCCTAACCGAAGAATAGGCACTGATTCTCGCACGGCACTGGGGGGGCGCCTAGGGTAGGGCCCCGCTTGGGACCGAGAGGAGTTGGCTCCGCGTTGACGCATAATGAGGGTCGGCGTACCATCGCGCCTCCTGAAAAGGGGCGTCTCCAACATGAGAGCCAGCGTTTGCATGCGGCGCAGCGTTGGGGAAAGCGTCGAACTCAAAGCGCCCGTAGCTCAACTGGATAGAGCATCGGCCTTCTAAGCCGAGGGTTGCAGGTTCGAGCCCTGCCGGGCGTGCCAACGCTGGGGCAACGGGAAGGAAAGGGCGTAGCACCATCGTTTTATGGTGGGCGTAGCTCAGCTGGTAGAGCTCCGGATTGTGATTCCGGCGGTCGTGGGTTCAAGTCCCATCGTCCACCCCATTTCCCTCCTAACCCGATCCCCCTGCGAAGGCGCCCGAGAAGTCATGAGCGGCACGCCCCCGGGGGCGTCCATCGGTTTTAACCAGCCATAACGAGACCAGTATGCAGGTAACGATCGAGACCACCGAGGCGCTCGAGCGCAAGATGACGGTGCAGCTTCCCGTGGAGGACTTCCAGCAGGAGGTTCAAAAGCGTCTTCAGGACACGGCCCGGCGTGCGCGCCTGCCTGGCTTCCGTCCCGGGCGGGTACCGCTCAAGGAAATCCAGCGTCGCTTTGGTCCCGGGGTTAGGCAGGAAGTCGCCGGTGAGCTGATGCAGCGGACCGTATTCCAGGCCATGGCGGAGCAATCCCTCCGTCCTGCGGGGCAACCGAGTCTCGAGTGGGTATCGGAGAAGGACGATAGCCAATTCGCCTACGCAGCCACCTTCGAGGTGTTCCCGGACGTTGCCCTCGGGGACCTTTCCGGGGCTACGGTAGAAACGCCGGATGCGGAGGTTACGGAAGCAGACATCGATACGATGATTGAGCGGCTTCGGGAGCAGAGGAAGGCCTTCGTGGTAGAGGAGGGAAGTGCGGCGGAGGACGGTGACGAGATCACCGTCGACTTTACCGGCTACCTTGGCGATGAGCCCTTCGAGGGCGGTGCCGCCGAGGACGCCAAAATTGTGATCGGCAGTGGCCGCATGATCCCAGGTTTCGAGGAAGGGCTTCTGGGCCTGAAGGACGGGGACGAGAAGCGTCTCGATGTAACCTTCCCCGAGGACTACGGTAACGAAGCGCTTAAGGGTCAAGCGGCAGTGTTCGAGATCAAGGCTAAGGCCGTGGCCAAGGCCGAAATGCCGGAGCTTGACGAAGCCTTCTTTACGCAATTTGGCGTGGAGGATGGCGAGCTCAGTTCCTTCAGGGTGGAAGTGCGGTCAAACATGGAGCGTGAGCTTCGTAACGCCGTTCGTACGCGAGTGAAGAATCAAGTGATGGACGCCTTGGCCGACGCGCATGAAGTCGATCTGCCTAAGGCAATGGTGCAGGAAGAAATTCATCGCATGCAGCACGACATGGCGCGCCAGTTCGGGGGGCAGGGTATGGATCCTCACCAGCTGCCTGGAGAGCTTTTTCGGAGCCAGGCGGAGCGTCGGGTGAAGCTCGGTTTGCTCATGTCCCACGTGGTGGACGATCAAGCCATGACCGCTGATGACGCGCGAGTCGAAGCAATGCTTGACGATATCGCGGCGCCCTACGATGAGCCGGAGCAGGTTAAGAGCTGGTACCATGGCAACGACGAGCAGATGAGCCAGCTGCGGAATTCGGCTATCGAGGAGCAAGTCATCGACTGGCTTCTCGAAAAGATGACCGTGACCACCGTTACCCTGTCCTACGAAGAGGCCCTGGCAGCGGCCCAGCAACAGGGCAAGGATTCCGATAACGACGACGCTGTCGAGGTCGACGGCGCCGAAAGCTAAGTTCCATCAAGAGCAAGCGAGGCTGTGATGAGCGATCACCACGAGATCCAAAGCCTGGGCCTAGTGCCCATGGTGGTAGAGCAGTCCGCTCGGGGAGAGCGGGGCTACGATATTTACTCGCGCCTCCTAAAGGATCGCATCATTTTTGCCGTGGGTCCGGTCGACGATCACATGGCCAACCTCATCGTGGCGCAGATGCTGTTCCTGGAATCGGAGAACCCGGACAAAGACGTGCATCTGTACATCAACTCCCCCGGGGGTTCGGTAACGGCGGGGCTCGCGATCTACGACACCATGCAATTCATTCGCTGCGATGTGCTCACCATGTGCGTCGGCCATGCGGCGAGCATGGGGGCCCTGCTGTTGGCGGCGGGCGCGCCCGGTAAGCGCTTCGCTTTGCCCAACGCTCGGATCATGATCCACCAACCGTCCGGTGGCTCCCAGGGGGTTGCATCGGATATCGAGATCCAGGCGCGGGAAATCCTCCGCATGAGGACCCAGCTCAATGAGATCCTTTCCAGCCACACCGGTCAAAGCATTGAGCAGATTGCCAAGGACACGGACCGGGATCGGTGGATGACCCCCGATGAAGCCGCCAGCTATGGGCTCATTGATACCGTGCAGCGCCCCCGGAAGCCCGGCGCAGCGGAGAGCGATGCGGCCTAGGCTGCACGCCCCTGGGCTTGCAATATGGGACTGCAGAACGCATGGTATTTGACGAAAGTATGACGGACGAGGGTCTGGCATGAGCGACGAGCAAAACGGAAAGGGC
The DNA here is from genome assembly GCA_038144425.1 of Candidatus Salivita marina. GTDB lineage: Bacteria > Pseudomonadota > Gammaproteobacteria > Pseudomonadales > Azotimanducaceae > Salivita > Salivita marina. The sequence goes on from JAYQNS010000003.1 coordinate 109,760, forward strand.
GACGACGGCGGCAAGCTGCTGTACTGCTCGTTTTGCGGGAAAAGCCAGCATGAGGTCCGCAAGCTGATCGCGGGCCCTTCCGTATTCATTTGCGATGAGTGCGTCGAGCTCTGCAACGACATCATCCGCGAGGAAGTGCAGGAGAGCGAGGAGAAATCTGAGCATCCGCACTTACCAAAGCCGGACGAAATTAAGACCATTCTCGACGAATACGTTATCGGCCAGGATAGCGCCAAGCGCGTCCTGTCCGTGGCGGTCTATAACCATTATAAGCGTCTGAACTATAAGGGTAAAAAGGACGACGTCGAGCTGTCGAAATCGAACATCCTTCTGCTCGGGCCCACGGGGAGTGGTAAAACGCTGCTCGCGGAAACGCTGGCGCGCCTTCTCGATGTGCCCTTCACCATCGCCGATGCCACCACGCTCACGGAAGCTGGTTACGTGGGGGAAGACGTCGAGAACATCATTCAGAAGCTCCTTCAGAAGTGCGATTACGACGTCGACAAGGCACAGGTAGGCATTGTCTACATCGATGAGATCGACAAGATCTCGCGCAAGTCCGATAACCCATCGATTACCCGGGATGTCTCCGGGGAAGGGGTGCAGCAGGCCCTACTTAAGCTCATTGAGGGTACGGTGGCTTCCGTTCCGCCCCAGGGTGGTCGCAAGCATCCGCAGCAGGAATTCCTACAGGTGGATACGAAAAATATCCTCTTCATCTGTGGGGGTGCCTTTGCGGGACTCGATAAGGTCATCCAGGAGCGCTCCGATAAGAGCGGAATTGGCTTTAACGCAGTAGTGAAGGGCGAGTCCGACGCCAAGTCCATTGGCCAGCTTCTTAGCCAGATCGAGCCTGAGGATCTAATCAAGTACGGCCTCATTCCCGAGTTCGTCGGGCGCCTGCCTTTGATCGCTACCCTAGGGGAGCTCGACTCCGACGCTTTAGTGCGCATTCTTACGGAGCCGAAAAATAGCCTGACCAAGCAGTACGGCAAGCTTTTCGAGATGGACGGCGTAGAGGTGGATTTCCGGGAAGATGCACTGCGGGCCGTGGCGAAGCGCGCCATGGAGCGTAAGACTGGCGCCCGGGGCCTCCGCTCTATCCTCGAAAACGTACTCCTCGATATCATGTACCGCCTTCCTTCCGAGGCAGGGGTGAGCAAAATTGTGATCGACGAATCGGTGATTCATGGCGAATCGGAGCCCATGATGATTTACGAGAACGTCGAGCAGGCACGGGCGGTACCGGAGGATCACTAAGCCTCCTAGAAGTTCCCTTCAGGGTGAGGCGTGGGCCCCACAAGCCCCCACGGCGAAGTGGTGGTGCTCCTCCCCCTCAGTAGAATGCCTAACCCCCCGGAAAAGGACCTCCCATGGCCAGTGATGTGGCAAGCGAGTTCACCGATCTCCCCATTCTTCCCCTCCGCGATATGGTGGTATTTCCCCAAGGGGTTCATCCGCTTTTCGTGGGTACAGCACGGTCTATCAAGGCGCTTGAAGCGGCCATGGACGATGATAAAAAGGTCCTTCTGGTTGCCAAGCGAGACGCTGAGATCGAGGACCCCGGTTTCGATGATCTGTTTGCCATTGGTACCATCTCCACGATCCTTCAGCTCCTAAAGCTGCCTGACGGTACGGTCAAGGTACTCATTGAAGGGGGGCAGCGGGGCGCGATCCGAACCCTCAACACCGATGGCGCGTTCCTCACGGCCTCGGTGGAGCCCCTAAGCGAGCCGAAGCGCAGCGGGCGTGAGGCAGAAGGCCTCGTACGCTCGATCATGGGGCCTTTTGAAAGCTATGTGCAGGCCTCGAAAAAGGTCCCGCAGGAGGTTCTAACCTCGGTCTCGGCGATCGAAGACCCGGCCCGGCTGGTGGATACGATCGCGAGCCAGCTCAGTCTCAAGCTCGAAGACAAGCAAGCTATCCTCGAAGCAGTGGAGCTGGAAGCCCGCCTGGAACGACTCCTGGGCCTCCTCGAGGGAGAAATGGACGTTTTCGAGCTAGAAAAGCGTATTCGCGGGCGCGTAAAAAAGCAGATGGAGAAGAGCCAGCGCGAGTACTACTTGAATGAGCAGATGAAGGCCATTCAAAAGGAGCTCGGCGAGCTGGAGGAGGGCGCTCCAAGCGAGGTAGACGCCCTAGCGGAGCGCATCGAAAGCTCGGGTATGACCGAGGAAGCGAAGGGTAAGGCCAAGAGCGAGCTGGCTAAGCTCAAAAGTATGTCCCCCATGTCCGCTGAGGCCACGGTGGTTCGAGCTTACCTGGACTGGATTCTTTCCGTACCCTGGACGGCGAAGAGTAAGCTGCGCCGGGATCTCGCGGCGGCGGAGAAAGTACTCGACACTGACCACTACGGCCTAGAAGAAGTCAAAACCCGAATCCTGGAATTCCTTGCCGTGCAGCAGCGGGTGAAGAAGCTAAAAGGTCCCGTGCTGTGCCTGGTGGGGCCACCGGGGGTTGGCAAGACATCCCTCGGGGAATCCATTGCCAAAGCGACGAATCGCAAATTTGTGCGCATGGCACTTGGCGGCGTTCGAGATGAGGCTGAAATCCGTGGCCACCGCCGTACCTATATCGGGTCCTTGCCTGGCAAGGTGTTGCAAAAAATGGCAAAGACCGAGGTGCGAAATCCGCTTTTCCTGCTCGATGAGATCGACAAAATGGGCATGGATATGCGCGGTGACCCTGCGTCCGCGCTCCTAGAGGTGCTCGATCCGGAGCAAAACCATACCTTCAATGATCACTACCTTGAGGTGGACTACGACCTCTCGGAAGTGCTCTTTATTTGCACCTCCAACAGCATGAATATTCCCACGCCCCTGCTGGACCGCATGGAAGTCATCCGCATTCCTGGGTATACGGAAGATGAGAAGTTGGCCATTGCAAAACGCTATCTACTACCCAAGCAGCGGAAGAATGCCGGTCTAAAGGCCCATGAGCTTGAAGTCGACGACGACACGCTTCGCCTCATGATCCGCTATTACACCCGAGAGGCGGGCGTGCGGGAGCTCGAGCGCCAGCTGGCTAAGCTCTGCCGCAAAGTGGTCCGGGAGCGCCTCGGCAAGGAGAGCAAGACACCTGGTGTCGCGGTGAATGAGTCTCTCCTTGAGGATTACAATGGGGTGCGGAAGTACGACTTCGGCAGGGCAGAAGAAGCAGATCAGGTCGGCACGGTGACAGGCCTCGCCTGGACCCAGGTTGGCGGCGAGCTTCTGAATATCGAAGCGGCAATTGTGCCTGGGAAGGGTCGACAGGTGCGTACGGGCTCCCTGGGCGACGTCATGCAGGAGTCTATCCAAGCAGCCCTTACGGTGGTTCGGAGCCGCTCCGCGGTGCTAGGGCTGTCGGAGGATTTTCACGAAAAGAACGATATCCACATCCACGTACCCGAAGGCGCCACACCGAAGGATGGTCCGAGCGCGGGCATCGGAATGTGCACGGCGCTGATCTCTGCCTTTACGGGGATTCCCGTGCGAGCGGAAGTGGCCATGACTGGTGAGATCACCCTGCGCGGTCAAGTCCTACCCATTGGGGGCCTCAAGGAAAAACTTCTGGCCGCCCACCGCGGTGGAATCAAAATCGTCGTGATACCTGAGCGTAATGCTCGAGACCTCAAGGAAATACCCGACAACATTAAGGGAGACCTCGACATCCGACCCGTGAAGTGGATCGATGAAGTCCTAGAAATCGCCCTTACGAGCCTGCCCGAGCCTCGGCTGGAAACGGAGGAAGAGGGCGGCGCTGAGGCCGTAACAGAGGGCGTCGAAGGCGATAAGGCCGTGCGTATCTCCACCCATTAGCGTAGGGTTGGGCTCTCGCCTGTTGCGAAATTGACACCATTTTAAAAGCGTTGGTATAAAGCACGGCAGGCGGCATAACATAATAAGATCCGTTGAAAGTTAACTCATCTCAAAGGGGCTGTTGTGAATAAAGCTGAATTGGTTGAAAAGGTCGCTGAAGCGGCTGACATCTCTAAGTCCGCTGCGGCGCGGGCGGTCGATGGTATGCTTGATGCCATTACGGAGAGCCTTAAGGCCTCGGAGCAGGTTTCCCTGGTGGGCTTTGGGACCTTCGCAGTCAAAGAGCGTGCAGCTCGCGAAGGTCGGAACCCTCAAACCGGCGCAACAATCCAAATTGCTGCCGCGCGGGTGCCGGGCTTTAAGGCCGGAAAGGCTCTAAAAGATGCACTGAAGTAAGGCTTCACGGGCTTCGGCTCGGAAACCTCGGAAAAGGCGCAGGACTGCGCCTTTTCTTGTTTTGGGTGACGATTATTTTAGATGGGAGCGAGGCAAGGCATGTTGCAGACCATGCGGGAGCACGCCCGGGGGGTATTTGGGTGGTTGATTATCGGATCCATTATCGCCGTGCTTGCAGTGTTTGGTTTCGGCGCCCTGAACTTCTTTGTGGTGAGCGAGCCTGCTGTGGCCACCGTCGGCGACGCGCGGATTACGCAGTCCGAATACGCAGCGGAGCTTGATCGCCAGCGCCAGCAGCTTGCCAATAACTTCGGGGACAGCTTCGATCCTGCTTTGGTCGAGCAGCTTGGCATTCCCGAGCGCGTACTGGAGTCCCTCATTAATCGGGAGTTGCTCAGCGCAGCTGCCGATGAGGCCGGGCTAGCGGCCCCAGGCGGAGAACTTGACCAAATCATCACCGCCATGCCGCAGTTTCAGGGCGATCTGGGCTTCGATGACGACCGGTTCCGCTTCGCCCTCCAGAGCATCGGGATGACCCCCGCGAGCTTTCGAAGCGCCATGGGTGCAGATCTCTCGGTCGATCAGTTGACAAGCGGGGTGGCGGATTCAAGCTTCATTACGCAGGCGGAGCTTCGCGCGCTAGCGACAGTGTTGCTTCAAAATCGAGATATCGCCTGGCTGCGCCTCGCACCCAGCGAATTTGAATCCCAGGTGGCGGTGAGCGATGAAGCCCTTGAAGCTTTCTTTGAGGCTCGGAGCAGCGCCTATCGCGCGCCAAACCGGGTACGGGTGGAAGCCCTCCGCCTCGATCGCTTCGACTTTGAAGACGCGCAAACGATCTCCGAGGAGGCAGTGCTCGCCGCCTACGAGCGCGAGAAGGCCGCTTTCGAGGGGCAGGAGCAGCGGGAGGCCGCTCATATTCTTCTCACGGAAACAAACGAGCGAGACCTGGAGGCGGCAAGAGCCTTGGCCGAATCCCTCCTGGAACGGCTTGAGGCCGGGGAGGACTTCGCCGCGCTGGCCGAGGAATTTTCCGATGACCCGGGCTCAGCAAACGATGGCGGGCGTCTTGGCGCGGCGGCGCGGGGGACCTTTGTGGGGCCCTTCGAGGACGCGCTCTTTTCCATGGCGCCTGGCGAGCTCCGGGGTCCGGTGGAAACGGATTTTGGGATACACATCCTCCTACTTGATAAAGTTCTCACCACGGAGCTTCCGAGCTTCGACGAACTCGCTTTCTCCCTCCGGGAGCGGCTCCGAACCGAGGCCGCGGAGGACGCCTTTGGCGAGGCCAAGGCTAAGCTTGAGGTGCTGGCCTACGAGGCCCCAGACCTCACCGAGCCCGCAGAGTCGCTGGGGCTGACCCTGGAGCGTCCCGAGCCGTTTTCTCGAGACGGTGGCGAAGGCATTTTTGCCACCGCAGAGGTTCGAGACGCGGCCTTTTCCGCCGAGGTAAGGGAAGAGGGCTACAACAGCGAGGTGCTCGAGCCTCGAGACGGTCTAGCGGTGGTCCTTCGGGTCATTGAGGAGATTCCGGCGCGGGACCAGACGCTAGATGAGGTGCGAGAGGCCGTCACGCAGGCGTTTATTGCAGAAGCGTCCGCGCGATTGGCCGAGGATGCAGCCCAGGCTGTGCTCGACGAACTCGAAGCGGGAACCTCAATCTTTGAGGTGACCCAAGCTGAAGGCCGGGAATGGGTTCGAGAAGAGGGGCTTCTGCGCACGAACACGGAGCTTCCCCGGCACTACGAGACGCGGCCTTTCGTTTGGCTTCGCCTACGGCGGAGGAGCTTCGCCGCCTAGATAAGGTTCGCCTTCCCAGTGGGGAACAGCTGGTGCTGATTCTTACCGATGTTCGGCCCGGGAGATACGATGCTCTTAGCGACGAGCAGAAAACATCCCTTCGCGCTCAGCTTGCGCAACGAAGCCAGGGAGTAGACTTCACGGCCTTCCGCGGGGCCCTCGCGCGGGATTTTGTCATCAAGCGGAGCCGGTCAAATATGACGGAACTGCCCTAGGATCCCGAGGCTTTGGCAGAACTCGTCACGAGGTGAGGTTCGCTTAGTTGACGGCGGTAACCGCTATAAAGAGCGTCAGCGGCTGCCCTGGCTGGAGATACGCTTTAGGATCTAGAGCATTCCAGCCCACAATATCGGCCACCGTCACCCGATAACGCTTGGCAATGCGCGCTAGGGAATCCCCTTGGCGAACGCGATAGGCCACCCGTCGTGATACCGCGGTCCGCTTCGGGGGCAGCGCGTCGAGGGCCGTGGGGGCGGGACCTTCCCGATAGACCACAAGGGATCGGCCCGCGCGCAGCACATCCCGTTCCCGCATGCCATTCCATCGGGCGAGCTTGGCCGTGCTGGTGCCGTAGGCCCGGGCTAGCGTCCAGAGGCTGTCCCCGGGGCGAACGGTTACTTCGAAGCGGGTACCGGGGCCTGCGGTAGGTGTCGTGCGCTTTTCCCGTTGATCTGCGCTGAGGGCGTAGCGTTCTTCCGTTGCGCTTGCTCGTGGGACGAGCAGGGCATCCCCCGCGCGAATGATGTTGCCCCGAAGCTGGTTGGCCCGCCGCAGAGCGTCCACGCTACTGTCGTAGCGCGCCGCAATCACGGAAAGCGATTCCCCCTCTCGGATAATGTGTCGCACCCAGGCCACCCGCTCCGCGGCGTCAAGGGTGGCGAGACCCGCCCGGAAGGCTTCAGCTTTACCGATGGGAAGAAGCAGACGGTGAGGTCCATCGGGATGGGTGGACCATCGATTAAGTGCGGGGTTTAAGCGGTAGAGCGTTTCCATAGCGACGCCGGCGAGATCGGCGGCACGGGCCAGGTCTAGCTGCCCCCCCGTATCCACCACAACGAATTGGGGGGCATTGGGGAGGGGATGGAGTGCGAGCTCATAAGCCGCGGGGTTCCGAAGTAGTCGGGCGATCGCCAGCAGCTTAGGGACATAGGCTTCCGTTTCCCGGGGTAGGTCCAGGGAAAAGAAATCGAGGGGCTTACCCCTGCGCTGATTGCGCCGTTGAGCCTTGCGGACATTGCCCGAGCCGGAGTTGTAGGCGGCCAGGGCCAGCAGCCAATCTCCTTCAAAGAGTCCATGCATATCCTCTAGAAAGGTGTAGGCGGCCTTCGTGGCCTTTAACACGTCTCGACGTTCGTCATGCCACCAGTCTTGCTCAAGGCCATAGAGGCGCCCCGTGGCCGGCATAAACTGCCAAAGGCCAGAGGCCCGAGCGGGGGAGAAGGCGAAGGGATCAAAGGCGCTTTCCACCACAGGCAAGAGCGCCAGCTCAAGGGGGATACCCCGACGCTCAGCCTCGCTGATTGCGAAATAGAGATAGGGCTCAGCGCGGGTAAAGGTCCGTTCCAAGTAATCGGGGTGCCGCACAAACCAGTTAAGCTCGCTGGTGATACGCGGATGGTGGAGTTCCGGAAGGGCATAACCGCGGCGGAGGCGCTCCCATAGATCCACCGGTGCCAGGGGCCCAGGGTCGTAGGGCACCAGTTCATAGCGGAGGCTCGGAAGGAGGGGCGGCGCCAGCTGGAGCTGGGGCGCGTCGGTCGCCGTCGGAAAGGTACTGCAGCCCGTGATGGTCAGAAGGGCCGCTAGGCCCAGGGCGAGGGTGCGCATCTTAGAAACGGTCCTTCCAGCCACGAAGGGCCGCGAAGCAAACGCTGGGCTCCGCGTATTCGAGGGACGCATCTTGCGCCGCCAGAGCCTGACGAACGCTCGGCGACTCGGTGCGCAGGAAGGGATTGGTCGCTCGCTCCAAAGCGATGGACGTCGGTACGGTCGGGGTCCCCGCCGCGCGTAGCGCCTCGGCCTTGGCAATGCGTTCGAGAAGGGCAGTGTTGTCGGGCTCCACGGCCTTGGCAAAGCGCAGGTTTGCGAGCGTGTATTCGTGAGCACAGTACACTGCGGTGTCCTCGGGAAGGGATGCCAGGCGCGCTAGGCTGCCATGCATTTGGGGAGCGGTCCCTTCGAACATTCTTCCGCAGCCTCCGGCGAACAGCGTATCTCCGCAAAACAGAAGGTTGGCTTCGGCACTGTAGTAAGCAATGTGGTCAAGGGTATGACCGGGAACGGCCAATACGGTGAACGAGGTACTTCCAAGGGTAAGGGTTGCGCCGTCCTCCAGCGGGTTGGTAATACCCTCAAAGGGGCTGCCGGCGGGGCCATAGATGGGGCAACCGTACCGCTCTGCCAGCTGGAGCGCGCCCCCGGTGTGGTCAAAGTGATGGTGCGTAATGAGCACCCCACAAAGCGTAAGGCCCTGCGCCTCGAGGGCCCCTTGAACGGGAGCGGAGTCCCCCGGGTCAACCACCAACGCGCGTTGCTTCCCATCCTGAAGCACCCAGAGATAGTTGTCCTGAAAGGCCGGGACGGCTAAAACTTCCATGGAATACCCCTGCCGGGCTAGGAAAACCCAGTATGATAGGGAAGCTTTTCCTGCGACTCTAGAAGCAATTCGCGAGGCTGACATGTGCGCCCTTCGTTTTGAAACGGCCTTCGATGCGCCCCGAGCCGGTCACACGGCCCGCTTTTTCGCCTCCCCCATGGGGCAGCGCTTAGAAAAAGCGGAGCTCACGGCGCTTCGGGAGCGACTCTCGGGCTGTGCCGGAGCTCGGGCCCTGGTGCTCACTGCCGGCGTGGATGAGCGCCTGGCCGACGCCCTGCCCGTGGCCCGTCGCCATATTGTTCGCCTCAGTGCTGAGGAAGAGCTACTTCCCGCTCGCCGTCGTGCCATCAGCAGTGGGTCCATCACCGTCGCCGATCCCGCGAACCTCCCCTTCGAAAACGATGCCTTTGACGTGGTGGTCTCCCTTCACGGACTCGATCTCGCCGATCGGCCCCAGCAGGCTCTGCGGGAGCTCAGCCGGGTGCTGGCCCCTGGGGGGCGATTGCTAATGACCGGGTTCAACCCCTGGAGTAGCTGGGGGCTCCGCCGGTTTTTAACGCCGCGGCAGGCGCCCTGGAGTAGCCATTTCCTTGGCGCGCACCGGGTCGGGGATTGGCTCTCCGTGCTGGATTTCACCCTGGGCGATCTGTGCCACGTGCACTACCGTCTCCCCGAGCCCTGGGGTTGGCCTCTTTGGGAGCATCCAAGGCTGAAGGGCCTAAAAGCCTGGCTCCAGCCCCCCTTGGGGGCCGCCTGGGTGCTAAGGGCGCGGCATTCCCCCGCCCTGGCCCTACCGGAAGCGCGCAGCCTTCGCAGGGGGCGCCGGGCCCTCACGGGAACACCGAGTGCGGCACGGGAGTCCGGTTCAATTCTTCGCTTCCCCGAAAACGATGACCGCGCCCGTTGAGCTTTGGACCGATGGGGCCTGCCGGGGCAACCCAGGCCCCGGAGGCTGGGGCGCGGTGCTGCGCTATGGCGACCGGGAAAAGCACCTTTGGGGCGGTGCACCGGAAACGACTAACAACCGCATGGAGCTGAAGGGGGCTCTGGAAGGGCTTAGGGCGCTTCAGCGCCCCATAGCCGTGCGGCTTCATACCGATTCCGTCTATGTGTTGAAGGGTATGACGGAATGGGTTGCGGGCTGGGAAAAGCGAAGCTGGCGCACCGCTGCAAAGAAGCCCGTACTCAACGTAGATTTATGGCAGGCCTTAGTGGCCGCGGCGGAGCCCCACCGCATTGAGTGGGTTTGGGTAAAGGGACATAGCGGCGATCCCGGCAACGAGCTGGCGGATATCCTGGCCAATCGCGGAGTGGACGCCTTCGCCCTCCTAGGGCAAACGGGACAGGACGAAGCGGTGGTGAGCGCATGAGGCAGGTTGTTCTCGATACGGAAACGACGGGGCTTGAGCCCGAGGCTGGCCATCGCATTATTGAGATCGGTGCGGTGGAAATTGTGGGTAGACGGCTGACCGGGCGACATTTCCATCAATACCTCAAGCCCGATCGGGCAATTGACGAGGGGGCCCAGGCGGTGCACGGGCTGACCGCGGAATTTTTGGCCGACAAGCCTCGCTTCGCCGATATCGCCGAGGCGCTTCAGGCATTCCTGAGCGGTGCGGAAGTGATCATTCACAATGCACCCTTCGACGTCGGCTTTCTTGATGCGGAGTGGCGCCGCCTAAGCCAAGGACCTGAGAATACGGCCGCCCTTTGCGAGATCACCGACTCCCTCATTCTTGCCCGGCGCCTCCACCCAGGGCAGAAGAACAGCCTCGATGCCCTGTGCCGGCGCTACGACGTCGACAATACGGAGCGCACGCTCCATGGCGCCCTGCTGGATGCGGAACTTTTAGCGGATGTATTCCTCGCCATGACTGGGGGACAGACGGCCCTTGGGCTCGGGGCGGAGGATAGCGAGGGGGTAGGGGCGTCGCGAGAGGCTACCCCCGCGACGCCAAAGCAATGGCCTAAAACCCCCCGTGCAGTCCTTCCTTCGGAGGCAGAGGCGGCGCACCGCGCCTACCTTGAGGCGATGGAGCAGTCCGCTGGCGAGCCCCCTCTTTGGCTGCGGAATCGACCCTAGAGCAGGTATTGCACAGCTAAGAATCCCGTAATCCCCATGGAAATGGTGTAGGGAAGGGCCATCACCACCATACGCACGTAAGACAAACGAATGAGTGGGGCGATGGAGGAGGTCAGGAGGAAGAGGAAGGCCGCCTGGCCGTTGGGCGTGGCCACCGAAGGGATGTTGGTCCCCGTATTGATGGCGACGGTGAGTTTATCGAAGTGCTCCCGACCGATGGTCCCCATATCCAGCGCTTGCTTTACCTCGTTGATATAGACCGTAGCTACGAAGACGTTGTCGCTGATAGCGGAAAGAACGCCATTAGCGATAAAGAAAAGCCCCGGCTGAAGGCTTTCCTTCTGAGCGAGCACCCAGCTGATCACGGGGGTAAACAGGTGCTGATCGTGGATCACGGCTACAACGCTGAAGAACACCACGAGGAGCGCGGTGAACGGGAGCGCCTCTTCGAAGGCCTTGCCTAGCTGGTGCTCCTCAATCACGCCGTTAAAGGCTGTTTGGATGACAATCACCATCAGGCCGATTAGACCGACTTCGGCCCAGTGCATGGCAAGGGCAACGATAAGAATAATTGCCGCGGCGCCTTGAATAAGGAGCCGGGCCACCTGGGAGGGGGTGCGACGCTTTGTTTCCTCAGCGTCGTAGTCCTCAAGGATTTTCCGCACCGGTGCGGGAAGCTTAGCCCCGTAGCCAAAGGCCCCGGTGAGCTCAAGGGCAAGGCAGGTGACGAGTCCCACCACGAGGACCGGCATGGTCACCGGCGCCATGCGCATGAAGAACTCCACGAATTCCCAGCCGGCCTTCCCCGCAATAAGCAGATTTTGGGGCTCGCCCACGGTGGTGCAAACCCCGCCAAGGGCGGTGCCGACGGCGGCATGCATCATGAGGGTGCGAAGAAAACTACGGAAATCATCGAGATCCTCCCGATGTATTTCCCCCACCTCCTGATCGGAGCCATGGTCATGATCGTGGTGAAAACCTTTACCGGAAGCGACCTTGTGGTAAATCGAGTAGAACCCCACGGCGACGGAAATCACCACCGCAGTGACCGTCAGGGCATCGAGGAAAGCCGAGAGGAAGGCTGCGGAGATGGAAAACATAAAGGACAAGAGCGTCTTCGACCGAATGCCTAGAAGGATCTTCGTGAAGAGGAAGAGGAGCAGTTCGCGCATGAAGTAGATGCCCGCCACCATAAACATCAGTAGCAGGATGACCGGAAAATTCGAGAAGACCTCGGCGCGGATGCTCTCCGTGTTCGTCATACCGATGAGCACCGCTTCCAAAGCAAGAAGCCCGCCGGGTTGCAAGGGGTAGCAACGGAGCGCCATGGCCAGCGTGAAAATAAACTCCACCACTAAAATCCAGCCCGTGGCGAAGGGGCCCGCAACAAAAAAGGCCACGGGATTCACAACTAAAAACGCAAGCAGGGTCTGCTTGTACCAGTCGGGGGCGCTCCCGAGGAAATTCCGCCAGAGGGCTCGCGTCACTCTGACTCATAAACAAATCGAAGGGGTGGCTGAGCAAAGGGACTTGGACCCTACCTGATTTCCCGACGCGCTTAAAGAAATTAACTGCGGGGTTTTGGTGGAAAAAGAAGCCCCAGCTGAAGCGCCATGATGAGGTGTCCGTCGCTTCGCACATCCCCGGCCATGAAAGCCTCCATGGGGTTGGACTTGCCCTCCAAGATGGCAAAGGCGAGCGCGACGGACGGATAGTAAAAGCGAACCCGAGGACAGCCCAGATCGGGGGCCTCGCCAAGACCAAAGGTCAGGGCGCCGTACTCTACCGCCAGGTAAAAGCTAGGGGTCTCGTCGATGACCACCTGATAAAGACGGTGCATGTCGACGCTGGCCTCGCGGCGAAAGTGGGGTCGCAGCCGGGTCTCGAGCGCTTCAAGGGTGAGATCAAGCATGGGGGGCTCCAAGGACGTCGGAGGCGATGCTACCGCGGAGATGACCGTTGTGGGAACGTCTCTAGACGGTCCGGGGAGGGAGGGTTACATTGCCGCCGCTGGGCGCGCGCCCTCCGGCTGGGGACGCGACCCTTAGGAAAGGAGTCGTCGGTGACAGAATTCTTGATGGAATATGGGTTGTTTCTGGCTAAAAGCCTCACCTTTTTGGTGGTAGGCCTGGTGCTGCTGTCCGCCATGGCTGGGCTTGCCGTTCGCAATCGTCGAAGAGCACCGGAAGGGGCCATTGAGGTTAAGCGCCTCAATGATCGCTTTGATGATCTTCGCCTCGCCATGAAAAGTGCAGTGCTCGACGATGCCAGCTTCAAGAAGCACCAGAAGGCGGAAAAGAAAGCCAGGAGGACCCGGGATAAAAAGGGGGGGCAGGATGACCAGCGACGCGCCCGGGTATTCGTGCTCGATTTTCTGGGCGATATGGAGGCCTCGGCGGTGGAAGCGCTTCGGGAGGAGGTGAGCGCCGTCCTGCTCGAGGCCCGGAGTGGCGATGAAGTCGTGCTTCGCCTTGAGTCCCCCGGCGGCATGGTTCACAGCTATGGCCTAGCGGCCTCCCAGGTCGAGCGCCTTCGCGGGAAAAAGGGGCTCACGGTGACGGTTTCCGTGGATCGGGTGGCCGCGAGTGGGGGCTATCTCATGGCCGCCCTCGGACATCAGATTCTGGCGGCGCCCTTTGCCATCCTCGGGAGCATTGGTGTGGTCGCGCAGGTTCCCAACGTACATCGCCTCCTAAAGAAAAACGATGTGGACGTGGAAGTGCTGACGGCGGGAGAGTACAAGCGCACCCTCACTGTCCTCGGAGAGAATACGGAACAGGGGCGCAAGAAGTTCCTCGAGGAGCTGGAAGATGTGCACAGGCTCTTTAAGGCTTCCGTGCAAGCGGCTCGGCCAGCCCTCAGCGTAGAAACGGTGGCCACGGGGGAAAGCTGGTTCGGCACGGATGCCTTGGACCGGAACCTCTGCGACCACCTTCAAACCAGCGACAGCTATCTGCTGCGCCGAGCGGACGAGGCCGAGCTTTTCGAAGTCCGCTGGTCCGTCCCTCAAAGCCCCCTGGATCGTTTTCTTCAGGGAGCTCAGGGCTCGGTACGTCGCGCCATGGAAGGCGCCCTGGGACGTTTGCTGAACCGCAGCAGCTGGCTTCGCTAACGGTCGAATTCGTTAAGAATGCCTTTCGCTAATCACTGATAGGAGAGCATGCCATGGGGACCTACCGCGCGATGGTGGTGCATCGGGAGGGGGACGCGCTGGTTCGTCGCCTAGAAACGCTCAGTTCGGAGACCCTACCTGCGGGCGAGGTTCTTATCGAAGTTCACTACTCATCGCTCAACTATAAAGATGGCCTATCTGCCACGGGAAATCCTGGCGTCACCCGTGCCTTTGCCCACACGCCGGGCATCGGTGCCTCCGGCGTCGTTCTCGAGAGCGCCGTTCCCGAATTCTCCGCGGGAGATGACGTCATTGTCATTGGTTTCGATCTCGGGATGGGCACTGCAGGGGGCTTCGGAGAGCGTATCCGGGTGCCCGCCGATTGGGTGGTACAACGCCCTGAAGGCCTATCGCTTCGGGCGTCCATGGCGCTAGGTACGGCGGGCTTCACCGCGGCGGAGTGCGTTGACAAGCTCGAACGCATGGGCGGACTTAGCCCCGCACAGGGTCCGGTACTGGTTACGGGGGCTACGGGAGGCGTCGGCTCCGTGGCGGTCATGCTCCTTTCTCAGCTCGGCTACGAGGTGGTGGCGGTCACTGGGAAGGCTGACAAGGCCGACTGGCTGAAGTCGCTTGGCGCGTCCGAGGTGCTTAGCCGAGAAGCCCTGGCGGAAGGGGCAGGGAAGCCCCTCCTCGCAGAACGCTACGCCGCTGCGGTAGATACGGTAGGGGGAGAGCTACTCTTTAATGCGGTGAAGTCCCTGCGCTATGGCGGATCCCTGGCCGCCTGCGGTCTCGTGGCGTCCCCCGCCATTCCGGCCACGGTACTACCCTTTATCCTGCGTCACGTGAATCTACTTGGCATCGATTCAGTACAGTGGCCCCTGGCAGAGAAGAAGCGGCTTTGGGGACGCCTGGCCAAGGAGTGGCAGCTTCCTTCGCTGGAGACCCTCGTGGAGCCCCTGAGCCTCGGAACCTTGTCCGATGCGCTGGATCGTATTCTGGCCGGGGAAATGGTCGGCCGGGGCCTTCTGATCCACAGCGCCGCTACCTAGGCTTCGGCGCCTTTCCCTGCCTTAGCGGCGCCGGAGGCGCTCATCGAGGGCGATGGGCGTCGGATAGCGTAGAACCACTACGTAAGACGAGAGGATAAAGGTCAGCACCGCCACTGCTTGGATGGTGGTGATCGCGCCCTCCGAAAGCAAAGATGCCTGCCCAGCCAATAGAACGAGCAATAGCGAGAACTCGCTGATTTGCCCCAGGCGAAAGCCCACCTCCCAGGCAAGAGATCCCTGCTCCTTAAATTGGTTCAACAGCACGCGGTAAATGATGGGTTTGGCAAGGAGTACGAGTGCCGAAAGGGCTAGGGCCGGTAGAAGGATTGAGGGCACGAGGGCTAGGTTTAAGCCCGCCCCTACGGTAAAGAAAAACAACACGAGGAAGAAATCCCGGAGCGGCCTCAGGGCCTCCGCGAGGAAGAGGGCAATGGGGCTCGTGGCGAGGGTAACACCGGCTGCGAAGGCGCCGAGCTCGAGGGAAAGCCCCAGCGCTTCCGCAAGCTGGGCCAAACCCAGACACCACCCCACGGCGAGCAGGAAAACGTATTCCTGAATCACATCAAAGCGGGAAATCAGCGGCAGCAGGATAAAACGGACCCCTGCCGCGGCCACGGCGAGAAGCGCTGGGAGCGCCAGCACCGTTACCCAGAGAGGCTGCGTCGCCCCCACCCCGGGAGTGAAATGGGCCAGGCCTACCAGGGCCAAAATGGCCAAGCAGTCCTGGAGGAGGAGCAAGCTCACCACCAATTCTCCGATGTGGCGGTGGTGCAGAGCGGTAGTAGGCAGCAGCTTTATCCCAATGATCGTGGAGGAGAAGCTAACGGCCAGACCCATGAAGAGGGCATCCTGCAGGGAAAAGGCGAAGGCCAGGGCGAGGCCGGTCCCAAGGGCGAGAAAAAGAGTGGAACTTAAAAGTCCAA
Source organism: Candidatus Salivita marina (assembly GCA_038144425.1). GTDB lineage: Bacteria > Pseudomonadota > Gammaproteobacteria > Pseudomonadales > Azotimanducaceae > Salivita > Salivita marina. The sequence continues at coordinate 125,525 of JAYQNS010000003.1, forward strand.
CCCATAGCGATTCTCGAAGCACGGTTAGGAGCTTGCGGGGCTGCATCTCGAGACCCAGCAAAAACAGCAAAAAAATGATGCCAATCTCGCCGATAGCCCGAAGCTGGGCGCCATCGGTTACCCAGCCGAAGCCGTAGGGGCCGAGGAGCGCGCCAAGGGCAAGGTAGGCCACGATCAAAGGTTGGCGAGTAAACAGCGCGGCCGTCGCCAGGGCAGCGGCGCCGGAGAATATCCAAAAAAACGCGGACAGCAGCTGATGGTCCATGGCTCAGCCCTTTGAAAAGTGCCTTTATTAGTCGGGAGCGTAGCAAGTTGGCGCCGATGGCACTAAAATCGCCCGCGCCTAATTAGAGGAGAGCATCATGAGCGACGGGGCAGATCAGCAAAACAGTGGATTCTGGCCGGATAGCAAAGCCGACACGGTCGCAGCCCTTGTGGTTTTCCTAGCCCTCACCGCTGGGGTGCTGTGGTACGTCGCTAACGGCTAGGACGATCCTTGCTGGTGCGACGCGAAGCTTAAACGCCGGCAGCGCTCAGGACGAAGCGGACTACCAATACTAGCGCCCCCACAAAGAGCGCGGTGAAGATGAGCCCCGCAACAATGAAGGCGCCTGGGGATCCGTGCTTGAAATCCCGCTCCTTGTTCGCTTTTGACTGCACGCCAATGGCCGCAGCCAAGGTGCTCATAACCACGCTAGAAAACGTCAGCGACCCCTTATCCTCGCCGCCCCCTTCAGGCTCCGCCTCTGACATGCGCGCCTCCGACCCTCTAGGCGACATCACGACTATGAGGGTCATAGCCCAGGTTCGGAGCAAGCCACTGTTCCGCTTCTTCGAGGGTCCAGCCTTTCCGTGCAGCGTAGTCCATCACCTGGTCCCGTTGAATCTTGCCCACTCCAAAATAGCGCGCCTCGGGATGAGCAAAATACCATCCCGACACGCTAGCCGCCGGAGCCATGGCGAAGCTTTCCGTCAGGCATAGGCCCTGGCTTTCAGCGCCCAGCAGGGCGAACAGTTTTGCTTTCTCCGTATGATCCGGGCATGCCGGATAGCCTGGCGCCGGGCGGATGCCTCGATAGGCTTCCTGGATCAGGGCTTCCTTGGCAAGGGCTTCCTGCGGGGCGTAGCCCCAGAATTCCGTGCGGACTCGCTCGTGGAGCCGCTCCGCGAGCGCTTCTGCCAGTCGATCCATGAGCGCCTTGAAGAGGATGCTCTGGTAATCGTCATGATCCGCCTCGAAAGCATCGAGCCGCGCCTGCGCCCCCAGCCCCGCGGTTACGGCAAAGCCACCAACCCAATCCCCTTCCGGTGCAACATAATCGGCGAGGCTCAGGTTGGCGCTGCCGTCGGGTTTAATCGTTTGTTGGCGAAGGAAATGGAGAGTGGCCAGCTCCTCACGGCGGTCTTCGTCTCCGTATAGCGTGACATCGTCCCGTCCGGACCGTGCGGCGGGCCAGAAGCCGAAAATCGCCCGCGCTTCCACCCACCGCTCCTCGACGATGCGCTTCAACATAGCCTTGGCGTCAGCAAAGAGTTGGGTAGCGGCTTCTCCGACCACCTCATCGGTCAGGATGGCGGGGAATTTGCCCGCGAGCTCCCAGGTCATGAAGAAGGGCGTCCAGTCGATGTAATCGACCAGCTCCTCCAGAGGGTAGGGGGCCAGCACCTGGACCCCGAACTGGTGTGGACTGGGCGCCGGGGCCGCTGTCAGCGGCGCCGGTAGCGCCTTTAGGGCATCAAAGTCGTGCCAGCGCTGGTTGGGCCGGCGGCCGGCCTGGCGCGCCCGCACCTGAGTGTACTCACCATCAAGGTTTTCTAAGAAGGCGGGGCGCTGCTGCGCACTCATCAGCGCGCTGGCTACGCCGACGCTGCGCGACGCATCCGTGACATAGACCACCGGACCCTCGTAAACGGGCGCGATTTTTACCGCCGTATGCGCCTTCGACGTGGTGGCGCCGCCGATCAAGAGGGGCGTCTTAAAGCCAAGGCGCTGCATTTCCGCCGCCACATTGACCATCTCGTCGAGGGACGGCGTTATGAGGCCCGAAAGACCAATGAGATCGGCGTTCACTTCCTTAGCTTTCTCTAGAATCTTCGCCGTGGGCACCATCACGCCCAGGTCAATGACTTCGAAGTTGTTGCACTGGAGCACCACGGCCACGATGTTTTTCCCAATGTCGTGCACATCGCCTTTAACCGTGGCGATGACCATGGTCCCCTTACTCTCTTTCTTCCCATCCTGAGCTGCCTCGATGAAGGGAATAAGGTGCGCGACAGCCTGCTTCATGACCCGCGCGCTCTTCACCACCTGGGGCAGGAACATCTTGCCCTCCCCGAAGAGGTCTCCGACGACGTTCATGCCGTCCATCAGGGGCCCTTCGATGACCGAGAGGGGATGATCCACGGTCCGTCGCGCCTCTTCCGTGTCCTCCACAATGTGCTGGTTTAGGCCTTTCACCAGAGCATGGCGTAGCCGCTCTGCCACAGGCGCTTCACGCCAACTCAAGTCCTCTTCCCGGGCCTTGCCGCCCTGGCCAGAAAACTGGTCGGCGACTTCAAGGAGTCGCTCCGTCGCATCGGGGCGGCGATTCAGCACGAGGTCCTCCGCGCGCTCCCGGAGCGCCGGGGGAATTTCCTCGTAGATGGCGAGCTGCCCGGCATTCACGATCCCCATGCGCAGCCCCGCCTTGACCGCGTGATAGAGGAAAACGGCATGAATCGCCTCCCGCACCGGGTCGTTGCCCCGGAACGAGAAGGACACGTTGGATACGCCGCCCGAGGTGAGGGCGTGAGGGAGGTTGTCCTTAATCCAGCGACACGCATCAATATAGTCTACGGCGTAGTTGTTGTGCTCTTCGATTCCCGTTCCGATGGCGAAGATGTTCGGGTCAAAGATGATGTCTTCCGCCGGGAAGCCTGCCGTTTCCGTCAGGAGTGCGTAGGAGCGGGCGCATATCTCCGTTTTACGTTGCAGCGTGTCTGCCTGCCCCTGTTCATCGAAGGCCATGACGATCACGGCTGCGCCATAACGCCGAGCCAAGCGGGCCTGCTCAAGAAAGGGTTCGGGGCCTTCCTTCAAGCTTATGGAGTTGACGATGGCTTTGCCCTGGGTGCATTTCAAACCGGCCTCAAGGACGCTCCACTTTGAGGAGTCGAGCATGAGGGGCACCCGAGCAATGTCCGGTTCGGCGGCCAGGAGATTCAGGAAGCGCACCATGGCGGCTTCCGAGTCGAGCATGCCCTCGTCCATATTGATATCGATGATCTGAGCGCCGTTCTCTACCTGCTGGCGAGCCACTGCCAGCGCTTCGTCGTAGCGCTCCTCTCGAATCAGGCGGGCGAAGCGGCGGGAACCGGTGACATTGGTGCGCTCCCCGACATTGATGAACAGCGAATCTCCATCCACCGTGAAGGGCTCGAGGCCCGCCAGGCGTAGGGCTTGGGGCCGTTGAGGAATGGTCCGAGGTGGAAGACCTCGCACCGAATCGGCGATGGCCCGGATGTGCTCAGGGGTCGTTCCGCAGCACCCGCCGAGCAGGTTGACTAAGCCGCTTTGGGCGAATTCCGCCACCACCTTGGCCATAGCCTCGGGGCTTTGGTCGTACTCCCCAAATTCATTCGGGAGGCCTGCGTTCGGGTAGGCGCTAACAGCGACGTCGGCGATCTGGCTCAGCGTCGCCACGTACTGACGTAGCTCCTCAGCGCCGAGGGCGCAATTCAAGCCGATGGCCAGGGGCTTGGCATGGCGCAGGCCAGCCCAAAAGGCCTCCGTGGTCTGCCCGGATAGCGTCCGCCCGGAGGCATCCGTAATGGTCCCAGACAAGATAAGGGGGAGGGTGACGCCGCTCCTATCGAAGGCGTTCTCCACGGCGAAGAGCGCCGCCTTAGCGTTGAGCGTGTCGAAGATGGTTTCGATGAGGATGAGATCCACGCCCCCTTCGATGAGGGCAAGGGTGGCCTCTTCGTAGGCGGCGACGAGCTCATCAAAGTTGACGTTTCGAAACCCTGGATCGTTCACATCCGGAGACAAGCTCGCTGTGCGGTTGGTGGGGCCCAGGGCGCCGGCCACCCAGCAGATGCGGTCCGCAGCATCGGCGGCCTCCCGAGCGATGCGCGCGGCCTCAAAATTTAGGCGCGGCACCTCATCCTCGAGGCCGTAGTCGGCCTGGGCTATGCGGGTGGCACCGAAGGTGTTGGTTTCGATGATATCCGCGCCGGCGCGAATGAAGGCGTCGTGCACCTCCCGGACGATGGTGGGCTGGGTTAAGGTTAGAAGCTCGTTATCTCCAGCGAGATCCTGGCCGTGGCGAGCGAAGGCGTCGCCCCGGTAATCCGCTTCCCCGAGCCCGTAGCGCTGATACATGGTCCCCGTAGCGCCATCTAGAATTAAGATGCGCTCCGCGAGGGCGTTGTGTAGGGCGCTAATGCGGTCCGCTCGGGTCATAACCACCTCTTAACGTTTACGACGGCGCGATGGTACCAGGGCCTATTCCTTAGGGTTTGAGGGGCGCTCCCCCGGACTTGAAGGGGGCTCATGATTCGGCCAGGGCCTCGCCTCGGGGCGGGGAAGGGCGTAGAATACTTGAGCTGAGCGATTGGATATTCGAGGGGCTGGGCCATGATTGAGATCTCCGAGGCAGCGCAGGGCTATTTGCGAACCCTCTTGGAGAAGCAGGAGGCCGAAGGCACGGGCATTCGGGTCTTTGTAGCTAACCCTGGCACCCCCTCGGCGGAAACCTGCATCGCCTATTGCCGCCCCGGGGAAGCACAGGACGACGATATTGGAGTGGCTTTCACAGGGTTCACCGCGTGGTTTGAAAAGCGAAGCGAGCCCTACCTAGCGGAAGCAGTCGTCGATTTTCAGGAAGACAAGCTCGGGGGACAGCTCACCATCAAGGCGCCCAATGCCCGCGTGCCTAAGGTTGACGAGAACAGCCCCCTTGAGGATCGAGTCAATTACATCCTGTACAACGAAATTAACCCGTCCCTGGCGGCCCACGGGGGCATGGTGTCCCTCGTCGAGATCGTGGACGGAGAAGCGGTGCTGCAATTCGGCGGCGGCTGCCAGGGCTGTGCAGCGGTTGATATGACCCTTAAGCAAGGGGTGGAGAAGACGCTTCTTTCTCAGTTGCCAGAGTTGAAAGGCGTGCGCGACTCCACGGACCACTCGGTAAAAGAAAACGCATACTATTAAGCCTCCGGGTCCGGAGGAGGCCCCTGCCCGGGTCTCGTTTTAGGAGAGCAGACCCATGGCTGCAAGGCGCGCGGTAACCCTCGGCGGCGGCCGCATTGGCATGGTGAGTCTCGGCTGTCCGAAAGCGCTGGTCGACTCCGAACGTATCCTTACCCAGCTTCGAGGCGAAGGGTACGATCTTGTGGGCGGCTACGCTGATGCTGACCTCGTCATTGTCAACACCTGCGGCTTTATCGATGCCGCCGTCGAGGAATCCCTGGAAGCCATCGGTGAAGCCCTCGCGGAGCAGGGGCGAGTGGTCGTCACGGGCTGCCTCGGCGCCGATGCAGCTAGCATCCAAAACCGCTTTCCCGAAGTGCTGGCGGTCACAGGCGCCCACGCCTATGAGGCCGTGGTGGATGCGGTGCATACCCACCTCCCGCCCCCCATGCACGATCCCTTCGCCTCCCTCGTGCCCCCCCAGGGCATTCGCTTGACGCCCCGGCACTACGCCTATCTTAAGATTTCCGAGGGCTGCAACCACCGTTGCACCTTTTGCATCATTCCCTCCATGCGCGGAGATCTGGTCTCCCGGCCCGCGGGAGAGATCCTGGAGGAGGCGGAGCGGCTGGTTGCCGCAGGCGTACAAGAGCTCTTGGTAATCTCACAAGATACAAGTGCTTATGGCGTAGACCTAAAGTATAAAACAAGTTTTTGGGGCGGGCGCCCAGTGGCCAGTCGCCTGAACCCACTTTGCGAGGCCCTTGCCGCCCTTGGGGTGTGGGTTCGCCTGCATTACGTCTACCCCTATCCTCACGTCGATCAGCTGATTCCCCTCATGGCTGAAGGCCGGCTCCTACCCTACCTAGACATGCCCCTGCAGCACGCATCGCCGAGGCTTTTGAAGGCCATGCGCCGACCCGCGGCGGCAGAGCGCCAGCTAGAGCGCATTAACCGGTGGCGCGAGCAGTGCCCCGATCTCACCCTGCGCAGCACCTTCATCGTGGGCTTCCCCGGCGAGACGGAAAGAGACTTCGAACAACTGCTGAGCTTCCTCAAGGCCGCCCAGCTTGATCGGGTAGGGTGCTTTACCTACTCCCCGGTGGAGGGCGCGGCGGCCAATGGATTCCCCGGGGCTATTTCCGAAGGGGAAAAGGCCGATCGGCTCGACGCCTTTATGGCGGTGCAGGCGGAGATCAGCGCTGCGCGGCTGGCCTGGAAGGTTGGGCGAACCCTTGAAGTGCTGGTAGACGAGATCGGGAAGGACGGGGTGATTGCTCGCGGGCCCGGGGATGCGCCGGAAATCGATGGGGTGGTGTACCTGCCCGGGGTGGAGGCGCGCCCTGGCGATCGGCTCACGGTGGAAATCGTCGCCAGCGATGAGCATGACCTAGAGGGACGGGTGCTGCCCAAGGCCTAGGGGCTGGGCGCTGTGCCGAGCCCCTGCTATAGTCGCGCCGCGCGCGGGGGTGTCCCGTGCCGCGGCCCAGAGCGAGGAGAACCCCCATGCGTCTTTTTTGGTCCCTAGTGGAAGATTTCTTTGAGCAAAACCTCGTGATGAAGGCTTTCATCGCCTGGGGCTGGCTCTCCGTTGTCATTATGGCGGCAGGTATTGTGGTTACGGATTGGTCCGCACTCGCCTCCTAAGGCCGCGTACTCCGTGGTAAAAAGGCCGCTGACGCGGCCTTTTTTATGCCTCTAATTCTCAAAGGGGAGAGAACGCAAATGACTGAGCAGGTGATTCGCTTTTACGAGACCGGCGGCCCGGAGGTGCTCAAGGTTGAGAGCCAGGCGCTTGCGGCCCCGGGGCCCGGTGAGGTCCGGGTCGGGCACCGAGCGGTCGGCCTGAACTTTATCGATACCTATCACCGTTCCGGACTCTATCCCGTTCCCCTGCCCAGCGGCCTGGGCCTTGAAGCCAGCGGTGTGGTCGAAGCCGTGGGGGAGGGCGTCACGCGTTTCGCCGTGGGGGATCGAGTGGCCTTCGGCTCCGGTGCCCTGGGTGCCTACGCTTCGTCATCCCTTCGATCTGAAGCGCAGCTTCTACCCATTCCCCAGGGCGTTTCCGATGAAGCTGCCGCGGCAATCATGCTAAAGGGCATGACTGCGGCCTATCTCCTCACCCAAACCCGGGTGCTGACCAGAGATGACAACATCCTTCTGCACGCCGCGGCCGGGGGTACGGGGCTCCTCATGCTCCAGTGGGCAAAGGATCTGGGGGCGCGGGTAATCGGCGTTGTGGGCAGTGAGGAGAAGGCGGAAATCGTCGCGCGCTATGGCTGTGACCATATCCTGCTTCGGGGCCGTGATCCCATTGCTCCAACGGTGCGAGAGCTTACAGACGGTAGGGGCGTGCCCGTGGTCTACGACTCTGTGGGCCGGGCGACCTTCCAGGACTCCCTCGACAGCCTTGCGCCCCGAGGCCTATTCGTGAGCTTCGGGAATGCTTCCGGTCCGGCCCCGGACGTGACTCCGGCCGTGCTGGCGGCGAAGGGCTCCCTCTACTTCACCCGGCCCACGCTGGCCAGCTATGCCCAAACCCGGGAGGAACTTGAAGGCCTCGCCGGGGCAGTCTTCGAGCGCGTTGCCCGAGGCGCTCTGTCCGTAGAAATCCACCAGCGTTTCCCCCTGGCAGCGGCGGCGGACGCGCATCGCCTGCTGGAGTCCGGGAAGACCCAGGGCGCGACGATTCTCGAGCCTTAGCTCCCAAGGAGCTGATCCTTTGCAGCGTTCAAGAGCGCTGCAAGGGCATCGCTGCCGCCATGATCGGGGTGAGCGCGGTGCATGAGGCGCCGGTGCGCATGACGAATCGCCGCGGCGTCGGCGCCTTCTCTGAGCCCGAGTAAGGCAAGGGCGTCCGCCTTGCGGAGGGGCCCCAGCGTTGCCTCGGGGGTGGGCGCCGGGGGGAAGGGCGGACTTTCGAACCACTGCGCGCCAAAGCGCTCCGTGAGGTAGAGGGGGAGAAGCCGGCCGGCGAGGGGGTCTCGGTGAAGCGTTCGCCACAACCTTGCTAGGGCCTCGGGTTCGAGCTGACTGAGCGTCTGACCCCGATCTGGCCCCGTAAGCACCTCCCCATCAAGCAGGTGGGGTCCCTCCATCAAAAGGATCGGGCGCAAGGAAAGGGCGCCCATGGCCTGGAAGGCTCGAGCCGCCCGGCCCACGCGAAAGAGTAGGGGAAGGCGCCGAAGCATGGGAAGGGCAGCCGTGATCGCCGGCACAAGCCAAGACAAGCGCCCCAATAAGGCTGCGCCCACCAATACCAGCACCGCGGCGGTGAACAGCCCAAGCCCAAGGGTTCTTTGACCCCTCGGGCTAAGGCGCAACCACAGGAGCCGGACGAGAGCGCCCAGCATCAGGCCAAGGAGTAGAAACAGGAGAAGGCGAATCAACATGCGGCAAAGGCTCTCCCGACGGCCTCGTAGGTGTTCTGGGCGGCGTCATAGATTAAACTAAATGCCGTACCCCGGCGGCCGGCCCGAGGCGACTGAGAACGGGCAATATGACTCAAGAGCAACTTCGTCAATGGTTGGATGAGCTCCGCGCAGAGCACCGAGACCTCGACGACCTGATTGTGATGCTTCAAACCCATCGCCACAGTGACCTCATGCAAATTCAGCGGCTCAAAAAACGTAAGCTCAGCTTGAAGGATATGATCGCCCGCCTCGAGAGCAAACTCATCCCCGATTTAGACGCCTAGGGAGGCCTCTCATGGCCGCCGAAACGGAACGCAAAGCGCCCCTCATCGTCGCCCTTTCCTCGCGCACCTTATTTGACCTCGATGAAAGCAACCGCGTGTTCGAGGAAGAGGGCGTCGAAGCGTACCGCCAATATCAGATCGCGAGAGAGGACGAGCCCCTAGAACCGGGCGTAGCCTTCCCTCTCGTGCAAAAGCTCTCCCGGCTGAACGCCCAGCTTCCTGGTCGCATTGAGGTGATTCTTCTATCTCGGAACGCGGCAGATACGGGGCTTCGGGTGTTTAACTCGATCCAGCATCACGGACTCGCCATCGAGCGGGCAGCTTTTTGTGGCGGGGAGAGCCCCTATCGCTACATGGAGGCCTTCGGCTGCGACCTCTTCCTGTCCACCGTCGCCGAGGACGTGCGGCATGCTCTGGCCGCCGGGGTGGCTGCTGCGACGCTCCTGCCCTCGAAGGCCCAGAGCGGAGGGGATGACTTGCTTCGCCTCGCCTTTGATGGCGACGCAGTTTTGTTCTCTGACGAAGCGGAGAAGGTCTTTAAGCGCGAGGGCCTGGAGGCCTTTCGCTCGTCGGAACGAGACGCCGCCAAGCGACCCCTCCAGGGCGGGCCCTTCAAGGCGTTCCTGGCAGCGGTGCATCGCATTCAGCAGGAGTTCTCCCCTGATGCCTGCCCAATTCGCACAGCGCTGGTGACCGCGCGCTCCGCCCCCGCCCATGAACGGGTCATTCGCACGCTCCGGGCCTGGGACATCCGCTTGGACGAAAGCCTCTTCCTTGGGGGGTGGTCGAAGGGAGCGTTTTTGAAGGCCTTTGGGGCCGACATCTTCTTCGACGATCAGGCACTGCACTGTGAGTCCGCCCGGGACCACGTCGCCGCGGGTCATGTTCCGCATGGGATTGCCAACGAAATACCCGGTTAGTCCATGCGTAAACCCTTGCGCCCATGCGTCGCGCTTGGTTATATGAACGCCACCCGATAAATCAATTAGATCTAAAGGGGCGGGCGATGAAACTTCAGCAGCTTCGCTACATCTGGGAAGTCGCACACCACGATTTAAACGTGTCCGCAACGGCGCAAGCGCTTTTCACTTCCCAGCCCGGGATCAGCAAGCAAATTCGCCTTTTGGAGGACGAGCTTGGGGTTGAGGTATTCGCACGCAGTGGGAAACACCTCACCCACGTCACCCCAGCGGGGAAGGTAATTCTAGAAATGGCGGGGGAGATACTCCGCCGCGCCGATGGCATTAAGCGGGTTGCCCAAGAGTTCAGCAATGAAGCCAAGGGCGCGCTAACCATCGCCACGACCCATACGCAGGCACGCTACGCCTTACCTTCCGTAATTGCGCGCTTTCGGGATCGCTATCCAGAGGTTGCGCTACACATGAATCAGGGCAGCCCTACCCAAATTGCCGCCATGGCTGCGGAGGGCTCTGTGGATTTCGCCATTGCGACGGAAGCCCTGAGCGCCGTAAACGAACTGGTGGTAATGCCCTGCTATCGGTGGAACCGGACCATTATTGTTCCCAAAGGGCATCCCCTAGCGGCTCTGGCCCAGCCCTCCCTGGAGGCTGTAGCCAGCTATCCCATCGTTACCTACGTGCAGGGCTATACGGGGCGCAAGCGCCTTGACGAGGCCTTTTCCGATGCGGGGCTGGCGCCACGCATTGTGTTGACTGCTACCGATGCGGATGTGATCAAAACCTATGTGCGCCTGGGGCTGGGCATCGGCATTCTTGCGGAGATGGCCTACGATCCAGAGCTTGATAAGGATCTTGTCGCCTTGCCCGGGCGCCAGCTATTCGAGCCCTCCGTGACCTACATTGCCTTCCGCCGGGGCACCTTTCTGCGGCGTTATATGTATGAATTCCTTGAGCTTTTCGCACCTCAGCTTTCTGCGGATCAGGTCGACGCCGCCGTTGCCGCTCCCGACCGCGCATCCCGGGAGGCGCTTTTCGAAGGCATCCATTTGCCTGAGCGTTAAGACAGAACCTTGCCACCGCTCTGTCATAGCCAGGGGCGGGGTAGGGCACTAAACTCAACCCCTTTTCCGCCCTAAGGAGCAGGAACCATGAAGCTGCTTTGCCTCGACCTAGAAGGGGTGCTCATCCCCGAAATCTGGCTGGGGGTCGCGGACCGAACCGGCATTGAAGCCCTGCGCCTGACCACAAGGGACATCTCAGATTATGATGAGCTGATGCAGGGGCGCCTCGCCGTGCTTGAGACCCACGGGCTCACCATGCGCGATGTACAGGCGGTGATTCAGGAAATGAACCCCTTGCCCGGAGCTGCAGAGTTCATGCGCTGGGCCCGAGAGAACTTTCAAGTGGCGATCCTATCCGACACCTTTTATGAGTTCGCGACGCCTTTGATGGACAAGCTCGATCAGCCCTTCCTACTCTGCCACCGCCTTGAAGTAGCCGATGACGGTCGGATCACGGGCTATCGCCTTCGCCAGCCAGACCCGAAGCGAGCCGCTGTCAAAGCCTTTCACGACCTTCGCTACACCGTGCTCGCGGCCGGGGATTCCTTTAACGATACGGCCATGCTGGAGGAGGCCGACGCGGGCTTCTTTTTCTCTGCGCCGCAAAACGTCCGAGATGCCTTTCCCCAGTTCGATGCCGCGGACACTTATGACGAGTTGAAAATCCGACTAGAAGAAGCTTCTCTCCGCCTAGCCTAGCCGGTGTCAACAATTTAAGCGAAAGGGCTTGTGGTAGATTTCTACAATAATTATCCAAAGTAAATTTAAATATCTGATAAATTTAGCTTTTTTTGATATTTATTGACATTATAGCCTGAGCTCTCTAGGCTCTATCCTCTGCTTAAGTGTAAACACGCAAAGGGGGAGAGGCCGCGCTGTGGGAGCCCAGCCTTCTGGCAATTCGCTAGTGCCCGCCCCAGGCACGCTTGCGGATCAAGTATTTTTGCGCCTCCGCGAGGCCATCGTGTCCGGCGCCCTCGCACCGGGAGAGCGCATCCTCGAACCGGCTCTGGCAACGCGCTTAGGGGTTTCCCGGGGGCCGCTACGAGAAGCGCTGGCCCGCCTCGCTGAACGGCACCTCATTGAGCGCCCCGTGCACCAGGGTGCGCGGGTCGTCACCCTGTCCTTCCCCAAGCTCATTGATCTGTACCACGCCCGAGAAGCGCTAGAAGGCATGGCTTGCCGCCTTGCCGCAGAACGGGCGCCCGAGGCCACCCTGCAGGCCCTGTCGGCACTCCTTGATGAGCACGAGAAGGGCGCCGCCCTGCATGCCGGGGCGGCCTATCTTCAGGACGAAGGGGACCTGGACTTTCACTTTCGCATCGCCCAGGCAAGCGAAAACCCGGCGCTTATCCCTATTCTTTGCGACCAGCTTTATCATCTGATGCGTCTTTACCGCCGCACCTTTGTCGCCCAGGGGCGTCGTTCTAAAACGGCCCTTCAGGAGCACCGCGCGATCGTCGACGCGATGCGTGAACGAGATGGCGCCTTTGCAGAGCAGATGATGCGCCGCCACATCGCTAAGGCCAGGAGAAACATCGAGGATCTTTACGCTGCGCAGCTTCGCGAGGCGGATATGGGAGAGGAGTAGGAGCAGGCATGGCAGAACAACGATCAGCAGGGGCCCGCTTTCGGCAGGCTCTGAAGGAAGAATCGCCCCTTCAGGTGATGGGCACGATTAACGCCTATGCCGCCATGATGGCGGAGCGGGTGGGCTACCGGGCCATCTATCTATCCGGTGGTGGGGTAGCTAACGCCTCCTACGGCCTTCCAGATTTAGGCATCACCTCCATGAACGACGTGCTCGAAGACGTACGGCGGATTACCGCGGCCACGGAGCTCCCCCTACTGGTGGATATCGACACGGGATGGGGCGGTGCCTTCAATATTTCCCGTACGGTTAAGGAAATGATCCGTGCAGGCGCCGGTGCTGTGCACCTTGAGGATCAGGTGGCGCAGAAGCGTTGTGGTCATCGTCCAAATAAAGCCATCGTGTCTACGGACGAGATGTGCGATCGCTTGAAAGCCGCCGCAGACGCAAAGACCGATCCGGACTTCATCCTCATGGCGCGCACAGATGCCCTTGCCGTGGAAGGCTTCTCCGCCGTGGTCGAGCGCGCCCAGGCCTTCGTCGAAGCGGGCGCCGACGCCATCTTCGCCGAAGCCATGACTGACCTCTCCATGTATAAGGAGGTCGTCGATGCGGTGGACGTGCCGGTGCTGGCCAACATTACGGAGTTCGGACAAACGCCGCTATATAGCAGCGAAGAGCTCGGCTCCGTGGGCATCGCCATGGCCCTCTATCCCCTATCAGCCTTCCGGGCAATGAACCAGGCAGCGCTCAATGTTTATCGCTCCATTCGCGAGAAGGGGCATCAACGGGATGTCGTCGAGGCCATGCAAACCCGCATGGACCTCTATGATTTCCTGGGCTATCACGAATACGAAGGGAAGCTTGACGCGCTCTTCGGGGACAACGCTAAGGAGTCGAACTAATGGCAGATGGAAAGAAATTGACCGGAGCCGGCCTCCGGGGCCAGGTGGCCGGGGAAACAGCCCTCTGCACCGTGGGGAAGACGGGCACGGGACTAACCTATAGAGGTTACGACATCACTGATCTGGCGGAGAACACCTGCTTTGAAGAGGTGGCTCATCTGATTCTGAAGGGGGAGCTCCCCACGCAGAGCGAACTCGACGCCTACCGCTTCAAGCTCAAGGGCCTCCGGAGCCTCCCGCCAGCCCTCAAGGAGGTGCTTGAGCACATCCCCGCCAGCGCCCATCCCATGGATGTCATGCGCACGGGTTGCTCCATGCTGGGTAATCTGGAGACGGAGCAGGACTTCTCGCAGCAGGAAGATGCAGCGGACCGGCTCCTCGCTGTGTTCCCTTCGATCATCAACTACTGGTATCGCTTCTCCCATGAAGGGGTGCGAATAGACGAGGTAACGGACGATGACTCCGTCGCCGGGCACTTCCTGCATACGCTGGTCGGGGAGGCCCCAAGCGAACTGCACGAAGCGGTGATGAACGTCTCCCTAATTCTCTACGCCGAGCACGAGTTCAACGCATCCACCTTCACGGCTCGGGTTTGCGCCTCCACCCTGTCCGATATGCACTCTTGCATCACCGGCGCCATCGGCTCGCTACGGGGACCGCTCCACGGCGGGGCAAACGAAGCGGCCATGGAACTCATCGAAAAGTTCGATTCAGCGGACGCTGCTGTTGAGGGCCTGAAGGGCATGCTGGAGCGGAAGGAAAAGATCATGGGCTTCGGCCATGCAATCTACAGCACCTCTGACCCGCGGAACGCCATCATTAAGAAGTGGTCCGAGAAGCTCGCTGAATCCGTAGGGGATAGGGTGCTCTACCCCGTTTCCTGCGCCGTGGAAAAGCTCATGTGGGATGAGAAAAAACTCTTCCCCAACGCCGACTTCTTCCATGCCTCGGCCTACCACTTTATGGGCATTCCCACGAAGCTTTTCACGCCGATCTTTGTCTGCTCTCGGCTGACCGGCTGGGCCGCGCACGTGATGGAGCAGCGCAGCAACAACCGCATCATCCGCCCGAGCGCGGGTTACGTCGGCGCCGAACCTCGCGCCGTCACCCCCATCGCCGAGCGGGGCTAGGGGCCCATGGCCTGGGGGGTGCCGGGGCTGGAGGAGGATGGCTTCTTGCCCATGGCACGGCCCCAGACCCTTCGTGATGGCGTTCGCGTCACCCGAAGCCATGGAGGGCGGCGCTGGCTTCTGATCGTGGAAGGGGGGCGGGCCTTCGGCTTAGAGGACCGCTGCCCTCATTTTGAAGCGGCCCTTGCCAAGGGGGATTGCGACGGGCGCCGTCTTTGGTGCCCAAAGCATGGTTTTTGCTTCGATTTGGAGACGGGTGCGCGCCTTTCGCCGACCCCCTCGCAGGCGGCGGGGGACGGGCTCCGAATGCGTACCGTCAGCTACCGTGGCGACTGGGCGGGGCTCCGACTGCGCCTAAGCGAGGATTACTGATGGATATTATTCTCCCAGATTTATGCGATACCCACGGCGATCGGGTGACCGTGTTGGCACCGCTTTTCCGAAATTTCGGGGCCCAGCGGGCCTTTGGTGGTCCCATCAGTACGATCAAATGCTTCGAAGACAACTCCCTGGTGGCTGAAGCGGTGGAAGAACCCGGGGCAGGTCGGGTGCTGGTGGTCGATGGGGGCGCCTCTGACCGTTGCGCGCTCCTGGGCGATAATCTCGCTCGAAAGGCTGCGGCTAATGGCTGGGCCGGTATCGTGATTTACGGGGCGGTGCGAGACGTTCAGGACTTTCCCGCGATTGACCTCGGCATTCAGGCGCTCCTAACGCATCCTCGGAAAAGCGTGAAACGGGGCCTGGGCGACCGAGATCTTCCGGTCACCTTCGCCGGCGTTACCCTGGTGCCCGGCGCATACCTTTATGCCGACGATAATGGCATCATCACATCGTCGACAGCGTTGCTCTGACGGATTAGCCATGGCAGAGAAGGGAAAGAATGCCACCAAGGCCCTCGCACGAGCCTTGGAGCTAAACGACCCCGCGCCCAAGGCCTCGCTGGAGGACAAGCTCGACAAGCATGGCAGGGCCGAACGCGCAATGGAGACCTGGCCGCCGACGGCGCGAGATCTACGAGCATGGATGGACGTCCTTGGCATCTCAAATAAGGACGTGGCCAGAGCGTTGCGCCTATCCGATGGTCGAGTCGTGCGATTTTGGACCGCTAAGAGCGATCCGCGGCGCATTCCCTATCCTAGTTGGTACACGCTGAAGCATAAATTTCGCACCGGTCGCCTGATCGACGAGAATTAGGTCGCCTCGGGATCCCAAAACTTCCCTCTCCCGGTTCTGGCAAGCATTTTTTTGCCAAAGAATCGACCGTTCATCGGGTAAAAATCCCCTTAATGACACTTAGATGACGGGCGCTTGCCCTTGCCGGTGGCCCTTGATTTTGAAATAAATCTAAAATAAACAATAGGTTAATCCTCTATTCTTCGAGGCCCTGCCAGTGTCGTCCGGTAGTTTCATGACATTAAACTGTCATAAAGCTATGATTCGTCCCCCTTGCGGAAGCTTTTTCCTAGGACTATTTTTCGATACATAGGTTCGCTGTTCCTAGCGACGGGAAGGGGAAAGGAGTAGAACAATGAAAAAAGATACTTTGATGCGGGTAATGGGGTTGGCCGCAACGGTGGCGCTTACCGTAGGGTGCGCGACCACGCCCCCGGCGCTGGAGTCTCAGCTGACCCATGAATGGGTCGCGGAGAGCCGCGCAGCAGCCGTCAATTTTGAGGGTAACAATCAAGCCTGCGTGGAAAAGTCCCAAAGCCTGGCGGGCTACGAGCAGTGCATGCAGGCCCGAGGCTATGCGCTGGCTCAGCAGGGCGAAGACCTGCGTTTCTTCACTTCGGCGCTGCCTCCGCTTTAAAAATCCAATGCTAAGCCGCTTCGTCTTACGGAAGCGGCGGTCCAAGAACCCCCGCAGACATTGACGTCCCGGGGGTTTTTTATTCGTCGGGGAAAAGGAAAAGCCCCGCCTCGTAGCACGTCCAAGCGAATGCCCGCTGCGCTTCGCTGAGCAAGACGTCCTTGCGCAAGGGGGCCAGCTGGAGGAACGGCACTCGCGCTTTTTCATCTAAAGGGCACGGTAACGCCAATTGATCGCTCACGAGCCAGCCCTCTCCCTCGTCTTCGCACCACTGCCAGCGCCGCCCGGGGGCAGGGAGCAAAGCATGAAAGCGATCAAAGGCCCTCCAAAAGGCCGGCTCGTCACGACGCGAGTCAAGCTCCGGGGGTTGGCGCGGCGGCCGAGTGAGCGCCGCAGCAAGGGACCGGGTCGGCGCACCGGAGCCCCAAAGGGTCTCGAGGAGAGGGCTGGCTAACGCCTGTGCTAGCGGCGGAGCGGCGCCCTCTGGGTGCCCCGGAAGGGCGCCAAAGGTGGGCAGTAGGGGCAAGGGCGTGGGATCAGTTCCGCGCTCCAGCGCATGATCAAGAAGCGCTTCCAGAAGCTCCGCCGCCGTCGGTGTTCGGATGCCGAGGGATAGGGTTAGGCAGGGCCCCTGCGCCACCCCGTGGTGGCCCCAGCCCGGGGGAAGATAGAGCACGTCCCCGGGGCTGGCCTCGAGCGTGGCCGTGGGTTCGAAGGGGTTCAGCAGATCCAGCCCATCTACCGTTTCGTGCTGTGCTAAGCGAGCAGGCCCGGGGGCCAGTGACCAGCGACGCACCCCCTCGAGCTGCATGAGAAAAACGTGGTAGCGATCCTCGTGGGGGCCTACGGAGCCACCCCCGGTGGCAAAGCTCACCATCAAATCGTCGATGCACCAGGGAGGCAGGAAAGGGACCGCCTCAAAAACCGTGGCAAGCCCCGGGATCCAGTGATCAACGGCATTGACCAAAAGGGTCCATGGGCGGTCGAAGGCTAGGGCCTCCAATTCCTCGTCCGCGAAGGGCCCGTGGCGGAGCCGGAGCTTCGGCGCAGTCCCCTCTATCAGCCGGGCTTCCACCGCAGGCTCGCAAGCCAGGGCCGCAAGCTCATCCCTATCCAACGGCAGGGCCCCAGGAAGGGCTCCGGCGAGAAAGGCGGGCTTCTGCCCCCAGTAATGCTTAAAAAAGGCCACCTCCTGGCTTTTCATACTTTCCGTACCCTCGGGGAAGGGCGCGGCAGCAAAGAGATGGGGGTGTGGCGGAGGCAAGGGCATCACAGAGCGCGCGCAAGGGTTTCCGCAAGGCCGAGGTAGGTGGCTGGAGTGAGGGCTTGAAGGCGCGCCCGGCCCTCAGCGGAAAGGGGCAGGGCTTCCAGGAGCTCGGCCACGGCCTCCGCATCAAGATGCCTTCCCCGGGTGGCTTCCTTAAGCCGTTCGTACGGCTGATCCACCCCCTCCTGCCGCAGGATGGTCTGGATCGGCTCGGCCAACACTTCCCAGCTGTGGTCGAGATCCTGGGCCATGCGCTGCGGATCCGCTTCGATCTTGCCCAGGCCTCGAAGGGTAGCCGTGAGGGCGATCATTAAGTGTCCCAAACCCACCCCAAGGTTACGCAGCACGGTGGAGTCGGAGAGGTCTCGCTGCCATCGCGACACAGGGAGCTTGTCGGCAAGGTGGGATAGCACGGCGTGGGCGAGGCCCAAGTTACCCTCGGAGTTTTCAAAGTCGATAGGGTTCACCTTGTGGGGCATGGTAGACGACCCGGTCTCCGTGGCAACGGCGCGCTGAGTGAAGTAGCCCAGAGAGATGTAGCCCCAGAGGTCCCGGTTCATATCGAGCAGCACCTGACCAAAACGCTGGAGACCGTGGCAGTAGGCGGCGATCCCGTCGTGGGGCTCAATTTGTGTGGTGTAGGGATTCATGGTGAGACCTAACCCCTCGAGCACCCGGGTGCTGAGCACGGGCCAAGCAACCTCCGGGGCCGCCACCAGGTGGGCGTTGAAGTTCCCGACGGCGCCGTTCAGCTTGGCGGGCAGAGGGAGGACGGCAAAGGCGTCGCGCTGGTTTCGGAGGCGCGCCAGGAAGTTTGCAAGCTCCTTGCCCATGGTGGTCGGGGAGGCCAGCTGGCCGTGAGTCCTGGACAGCATGGGCATGGCCGCAAGGCTATCGGCTAGGCTTTTAAGCTTCGTGAGCATCGCATCCATAGCCGGCAGGAGGGCTTCGTCCCGCGCGTGTTTCAGCATAAGCGCGTGGGACACGTTATTGATATCCTCGCTCGTGCAGGCAAAATGCACGAACTCTTCATAGGGCGCCAGAGAAGCGCGCGCGCGAAGGCGCGCTTTCAGGAAATACTCCACGGCCTTTACGTCATGGTTCGTAGTGCGCTCCGTGGCCTTGATCTCTTCGGCGTCCGCAGCGGAGAAATGCTCAGCGACACCCCTGAGATAGGCCTGATCCGCCGCGCTGAAGGGCGGAAGGGGCGTAAAGGCCGGCTCGGCCGCCAAGGCGAGCAGCCATTCCACCTCTGTGACTACGCGAAAGCGCAGGAGCCCGAATTCACTGAGGAACGGGCGGAGCCCGTCCCCCTGACTGCGGTAGCGCCCGTCGAGCGGCGACAGGGCGAAGAGAGGGTGGGCAGTGTCAGTCACGGCAGTTCCTCACAAAGCGCTTGAGCGGCGCCAACGAGGCGTCGCCGATGAAGGAAGAGATGGCGGCGGCGGCCGCCAAGCTGGAAGTACAAAATAGCGCCGCGAACGCCTGCCAGAAGGCAGGCACGAATGAGAGCGGCGATACGCGGTTGGCTGAGGGCACCCCGCTGGCCCCGAACCTCAATGCGCCGCGGCAAGGTTGCGAGGGTGGCACTGTAGGTCTCCGCGAAGGCTTCGATGAGCGTTTCATGATCCACGGCAAAATGGGCGCGCTGCGCTTGTAAGCGTGCTAGCCGCTTGTCCATTTCCTGCTGTAGCCCGGGGGCGCGCTGAAATTGGTGGGCAAGGCGCAGCATGGCAAAAACATAGCGGAGCCCATCCCCGGAGGGCCGGGCACCGGGGGAAAGCTGGGTTTCCAGGGCTCGGAGGCCAAGGGTCAGGGAGGCGTCATAGACGCCGTCGACGTTCGGCGCATCAACAATCAGCACGGCTTCTAGAAGCGGGCGAAGCTGGGTCGGTTCCAGGCTGCGCCCGTGGGCCGCATCCTCAACGAGGACAGCACTCTGAAATACCGCGGCCAGGGCCTTGGCAACTTCGTGGGGCGCCGTCATCCCGGACTTCTCTGAATGATTTGGCCTCCGCCGAAGCACCGAGAACCCTCATAAAAAACGACCCATTGCCCTGGCGTTACTGCGCGCTGCGGCTTATCGAAGACCACGCGAAGTCGCCCCTCCGCCGCCGGAGAGACCGTGCAGGCCTGGTCTCCCTGGCGGTAGCGAATCTTCGCCGTACAGCGCAGGGGAAGGCTTGGCGCTGGGCCGATCCAGTTCAGTCCCTCCGCCAGGAGTTCGCTGTGGAAGAGGGCAGGGTGATCGTGGCCCTGAGCGACGACTAGCGTATTCCGTGCCGCGTCCTTTTCCACCACATACCAGGGCGACCCATCGCTATCACGTCGCCCGCCGACGCCCAGGCCCTGGCGCTGCCCGAAGGTGTAGAAGGCGAGGCCTTGGTGGACGCCGAGAACCTCGCCGTCAACGCTTTCCAGCGGGCCTTCCTCGCCCTTCACGTAGCGCGCAAGGAAATCACCAAAGCGCCGCTCGCCGATGAAGCAGATGCCCGTAGAGTCCTTCTTAGCGTGGGTGGGAAGGCCAGCGGCTTCTGCCTCCTGGCGGATTTCTGGTTTTGGACTCGGACCCAAGGGGAAAAGGCACTGGGCGAAACGCTTCTCCGGGACGGCGTGAAGGAAATAGCTTTGATCCTTATTGGGGTCCGCCCCCCGGAGAAGACAGGGCTGGCCCTCCAGCGTTGCAAGATCGGCGTAGTGCCCCGTCGCTACCCACTGGGCGCCGAGCGCTTCAGCGTAATCTTGAAAAACGTTGAACTTGATTTCCCGATTGCACAACACGTCTGGGTTCGGCGTGCGCCCCGCCTGGTATTCAGAGAGAAAGTGCTCAAAGACCGCGTCCCAGTACTCTGCGGCGAAGTTCGCTGTTTCGAGCGGAATGCTCAGGTGATCCGCCACGGCCTGCGCATCGGCCAAATCCTCTAAGGCCGTGCAGTAATCCGTGCCGTCGTCCTCTTCCCAGTTCTTCATAAAGAGGCCAATCACCTCAAAGCCCGCTCGCTTAAGCCTCAGTGCCGCGACGGAACTGTCCACCCCGCCGGACAGGCCAACGACCACGCGCGCGCCCGCTTCCGGCTGGGGCGCGGGGCCAAAGGATCGGGTGGAGACGGCCTGGATCATGGCTGGGGGTTTCTCACGGCGGATGCGGTCGCTATTGTACCGGCGCGGGCCCGTGGGCCACCAGTAAGAGGAAAGCAGCGCGTGACCGATTCAGACGGATTCACCCATCTTGACGCGGAAGGCCGGGCAAACATGGTCGACGTCGGCGAAAAGCCGAGCACCGCGCGCGAGGCACGGGCCTCCGGGCGCCTATGCATGGCGCCGGAAACGCTGCAGAAGCTTCAGGCGGGCACGCACCGCAAGGGCGACGTGCTCGCAACGGCGCGTATCGCTGCCATCATGGGGGCAAAGCGGACCCACGAGCTCATTCCCCTTTGCCATAGCTTACCCCTGAGCTCGGTCAAGGTGAGCTTTGACGTGGAGGAGCCCGCTACCCTCCACGTGACGGCAAGCGTGAAAACCACGGCCCAGACTGGCGTGGAGATGGAGGCCCTCACCGCGGTGAGCCTGGCGGCGCTGACGGTTTACGATATGTGTAAGGCTGTGGATAGGGGCATGGTCATCGAAGGCATTGCCCTGGAAGAAAAGCGCGGCGGGGCGAGCGGTCTTTGGCTTCGGGAGAGCGAGACCCATGCTTGAGGTGCGCTTTTTTGCCCGCCTGCGGGAAGCGCTGGAGCGGGATCGCATCAGCCTGCCACTGGAGTCCCCGGGGCTCACGGTGGAGGGGCTCCTTAGTGCCCTGGACGCCGAGATTCCCGGCGCCCGGGCTCAGCTCACGGCCCCAGGGATTCGCCTAGCGGTGAATCAGACCTTTGTAGAAGATCTGGCCTTCGCTTTGAAGCCCGGAGATGAGGTTGCTTTTTTGCCGCCGGTGACCGGCGGATGACGGCCCCCGCGGCGCTTTCCGTGGCCGTGCAGACGGAAGATTTCTCCCTTGAGGACGCCTTTCGGCGCCTCCGCCAAGCCGCCCCCGGGGCGGGGGCCGAGGTGGCCTTCGTGGGCCTTGTTCGCGATCAGGCAGGCTCCGTGGCCAGTCTGACCTTGGAGCACTATCCAGGCATGAGCGAGCGTTCCATGCTCGCGGTCTGCGAGCGCGCAGCTAAGCGCTGGCCGCTGCAGGCCGTGGAGGCCATTCACCGCGTAGGAACCCTAGGCCCGGGGGATCAGATCGTGCTCGTTTTGGTTTCCAGCGCCCACCGCCACGCCGCCTTTGCCGGGGCGCAGTACATCATGGACGCCTTCAAGAGCGAGGTGGTCTTCTGGAAGCTCGAGGACCGGGGCGACGAGAAGGTGTGGATCGAGGCCTCCCCGTCGGACCGGCGCGCCCTTTCTTCTTGGGAACAGGCCTCGGAGGGAGGGGCCCCCTGAAGGGCGGGGGCACGGAAGCTTCCGCATAGGCGCCGGGCGCGAGATCGTCTAGGGCGTAATCCCCAATGCGATAGCGGATCAGGCGGAGCACGGGCATCCCGACGGCGGCGCAGAGCCGACGGACGAGACGGTTCCGCCCTTCGTCGATGGTGAGGTCCAACCAGCACGGATTGCTCGAACTTTTGATGCGCGGGGGTGGATCACGCTCAGGAAGGCCCGGGGCAGAGCACCGCGATGCCCGGAGGGCTCGAGCGTCTCCATCCTTAAGCATGACGCCGTCCCTAAGGCGCTTGAGGGTGGCGGCATTAGGGGTTTGCTCTAGCAGCGCCCAGTAGCCCTTTTCTACCTTGTGCCGGGGGTGGCTCAACCAATGCTGCAGGCCTCCATGGTTGGTGAGCAGCAAAAGCCCTTCGGAATCTCGATCGAGGCGCCCAGCGGCGTAAATATCGGCGTGCGGCAGATAGGGTTTCAGCGTGCTCCGGCCTTCCCCATCCGTAAACTGGGAAAGCACCCCGTAGGGCTTATGAAATCGTAGCAAGATCGCAGCTGGCCCCGTGAACCTTCCTTCCACCCTTGCTATACTCCCGATCGCTTCACGCATGGGCCCGAGGGGGGCCCAGCACCAGCCTAGCAAACCCTGCCTGCGCCCGGCGGCTTCCGCTACCGGGGCCGTCGCAGGACTCCATTTGCCTTGTGGCTGGTGCCTCCATTACTTGCAGGGAGTTTTTCATGGCTTACCAGCACATCAAGGTGCCCGCCGACGGCCAGAAGATCACCGTCAACGCCGACCATTCCTTGAATGTCCCCGACAATCCCATCATTCCGTTCATCGAAGGTGATGGCATCGGAGTCGATATTACGCCGGTGATGATCGACGTCACTGACGCTGCTGTAGCAAAGGCTTACGGCGGCAAGCGCTCCATCGCATGGATGGAAATCTATTCCGGGGAGAAATCCCTGGAGGTCTACGGCGAAGATCAATGGCTGCCGGAAGAGACGCTGGACGCTATGCGCGAATTCATCGTGGGCATCAAGGGCCCCATGACCACCCCCGTGGGTGGTGGAATCCGGTCCCTAAACGTGGCCCTGCGCCAGGAGTTGGACCTCTACGTCTGCCAGCGCCCCGTGCGATGGTTCACCAACGTGCCGAGCCCGGTGCGTAATCCGGGCGCCGTGGATATGGTGATCTTCCGAGAGAATACGGAAGACATCTACGCAGGCGTTGAATATCAAGCAGATACGGCGGATAACGAGAAGCTTCTGAAGTTCCTCCAGGAGGAGCTCGGGGTAAATAAGATCCGTTTCCCCCAGCACGTGGGTCTGGGCATCAAGCCCATCTCCGTGGAAGGCACAAAGCGCCTGGTTCGTAAGGCCATTCAGTACGCACTGGACGAAGGCCGGGATTCCGTGACCCTGGTGCATAAAGGCAACATCATGAAGTTTACGGAAGGGGCCTTTAAGGATTGGGGCTATGAGCTCGCCGTAGAAGAGTTCGGTGCCGAGCCCCTTGATGGCGGCCCCTGGCACGTGATCCGCAAGGATGGCAGGGAGGTGATCATCAAGGATGTCATCGCTGACGCCATGCTCCAGCAGATCCTGACCCGTCCAGACGAATACAGCGTCCTTGCCACCATGAACCTGAACGGAGACTACCTCTCCGACGCTCTTGCCGCCCAGGTCGGCGGTATCGGAATTGCACCCGGTGCCAACATCGGTGACGAAGTGGCGCTCTTTGAAGCGACCCACGGCACGGCACCGAAGTATGCGGGGCAGGATAAGGTGAATCCCGGCTCCCTGATCCTTTCAGCGGAAATGATGCTGCGCCACCTAGGCTGGACGGAAGCCGCGGATCTCGTGATCGAAGCCATGGACGCCGCCATTGCGGATAAGACCGTGACCTACGACTTCGAGCGCCTGATGGACGGTGCAACCCTCCTCAGCTGCTCGGGCTTTGGAGACGCCATGATCTCCAAGATGGGCTAAGGCTCAGGAAGGGCGATCGAAACGGGGCGCCACGGCGCCCCGTTTTTTTGGACGGGACCTAGCCCGAGGCGGCGGCGAGGGGCTCCGCACCTTCGGATGCGGAGCCCTCCTTTTGCCGTACCCGCACTGCGGCGCTTCCCTTCTCTCCGGCTTGCTCGTCGTAAGAGACTTCCTGCCCCGCCTTTAGCGTGCGATATCCCTCCATCTCAATGGAGGAATAGTGCACAAACAGATCATCACCGCCATTCTCAGGCACGATAAACCCGTAGCCCTTGGCGTTGTTGAACCACTTCACGGTGCCTATCGCCATACGTCACCTCCCCGTGCGAATGGATCTACCCTGAGCGCGCCTTGATTTTTTTATCTACCGCTGACGCTGTTATGCCTCTAGGGCGAGATTGAGCATAAGGCCAGGGGGCTAGTCTTCGTCAAGGGCTTGGCCCTTGAAAACGCCCGGCGAGCACCCCACCTAAGAAGAGGGCGTAGCGCATGCTGGCCTCCTTTCCAGACAGAGAGGTATGATCGAACGCTCGCCGGGCAGCGTTGCTCGGTTCGGGCACGACACAGAGAAAGGAGACCTCATGGTGGTTGGGCAGGCGAAGCACCCGATGCCGATCCGAGGTAGCAGTGAGGGCCCGGGTCAGGATGATGGGGGCGGAGCTGGGCTCATTACGGAAGCAGCCAAGCCCAAGCTGAAGCGCCCTCCGCTCTACAAGGTGTTGTTGCTCAACGACGACTACACGCCCATGGAGTTTGTGGTCTATATCCTTGAGCGCTTCTTCGGCATGGGGCGGGAGAAGGCCACGCAGATTATGCTGGCGGTGCACACGCGCGGGAGTGCAGTGTGCGGCGTCTATCCCAGGGACGTGGCAGAGACCAAGTCCGAGCAGGTCAATCAGTGCGCGCAGGAGAACAACCATCCCCTATTATCCCAGGTTGAGATGGCCGACTAACGGGCGCGACCACAGGAGCAGTGCAGTATGCTCAGCAAAGACCTTGAAACGACCCTTAACAACGCTTTCCGCGAAGCTCGGGGGAAGCGGCACGAATTCATGACCGTTGAACACCTGCTTCTGGCGCTTCTCGATAATGCGGCGGCGCGCTCGGTACTTCGCGCCGTAGGCGCGGATATCGACCGACTCCGGAGCGAACTCGCCGAGTTTATTGAAAGCACTACACCGGTGCTTCCGGAAGACGCTGGGGAAAGGGAAACCCAACCTACCCTCGGGTTTCAGCGGGTGCTGCAGCGGGCCGTATTCCATGTCCAGTCCTCGGGGCGCAAGGAAGTTACCGGGGCCAATGTACTTGTGGCGATCTTCAGCGAACAAGAAAGCCAAGCGGTCTATTTCCTGAAGCTGCAGGACATCGCCCGCATCGATATCGTCAACTACATTGCCCACGGAATCTCCAAGGTCCAGGACAGTGACGTTGAGGGGGAAGAGCGGGAAGAAACCGAAGAAGCCCAGGAAAACGCCGAGCCCGCCACCGCTGGCGCCCTCGAGGCCTTTGCTAGCAACTTAAACGAGCAAGCCAAGGCGGGGCGGATTGATCCCCTCGTGGGCCGGGACGAAGAAGTCGAGCGGGTGGTGCAGATCCTCACCCGGCGTCGCAAGAACAATCCGCTCCTGGTCGGGGAGGCCGGCGTAGGGAAAACGGCGATCGCTGAAGGCCTCGCCAAGCGTATCGTGGACGAGCAGGTGCCCGATATCGTCAAGGGGAGCGAGGTGTACTCCCTCGATCTCGGCGCCTTGCTGGCTGGCACCAAGTATCGCGGGGATTTCGAAAAGCGCCTAAAGAGCGTGCTCTCCGATCTTCAGGCCCGGGAAAAGGCCATTCTTTTCATCGACGAAATCCACACGATCATCGGCGCCGGGGCAGCCTCCGGGGGTGTCATGGACGCCTCCAACCTTCTTAAGCCGCTGCTGAGCAGTGGTGAACTGCGCTGCATGGGGAGCACCACCTATCAGGAATACCGGGGCATCTTCGAGAAAGACCGGGCCTTGTCCCGTCGCTTCCAGAAAATCGACGTGGTGGAGCCAGACGTCGAGGACACGATCAAGATTTTGAAGGGACTGAAATCCCGCTTCGAGGATCATTACCAGCTTCGCTACACGGATAAGGCCCTACGGGCTGCCGCGGAGCTTTCCGCGCGCTACATCTCGGACCGTTTCCTTCCCGATAAGGCCATCGACGTCATCGACGAGGCGGGCGCAGCGCAGAAGCTCCTTCCCCCTCCAAGCAGAAGAAGTCCATCGGCGCCGCAGATGTGGAGCAAGTGGTGGCGAAGATCGCTCGCATTCCCTCCCAGCAGGTAAATAGCAGCGACAAGGAATCGCTGCGCGATCTCGACAAGAAACTGCGCATGACGGTATTTGGGCAGGATGAAGCCATCGACACTCTAGCTTCCGCCATCAAGCTGTCCCGGGCGGGACTTAAGGAGGAGCGCAAGCCCATTGGCTCCTTCCTTTTCGCGGGGCCCACGGGGGTCGGTAAGACGGAGGTGTGCCGCCAGCTCTCCCACGTTCTCGGCGTGGAACTGCTTCGCTTTGATATGTCCGAGTATATGGAGCGACACACCGTCTCTCGGCTCATCGGCGCCCCTCCGGGCTATGTGGGCTTTGATCAAGGCGGGCTCCTGACGGAAGCCATCAGTAAGCACCCCCACAGCGTGCTACTGCTCGACGAAATCGAAAAGGCTCACCCGGACGTTTTCAATCTCCTTCTTCAGGTGATGGACAACGGGCGGCTCACGGATAACAACGGCCGCAGCGCCGATTTCCGGAACGTGATCTTGGTCATGACCACCAACGCAGGTGCAGTGGACATGAGTCGGGGCTCCATCGGTTTCCTCGAACAGGACGTTCGCCACGATGGCATGGAAGCGATCAAGAAGCTGTTTACTCCGGAGTTCCGCAACCGGCTTGACGCCATCGTACAGTTCGCGCCCCTATCGCCGTCGGTTATTGAAACAGTGGTGGATAAGCTACTTACGGAGCTTCAGGCCCAGCTTGATCAAAAACGCGTAACCATCGAGGTCGATGAGGCCGCGCGCGCCTGGCTCGCGAAGGAAGGCTACGACGAGAAGATGGGGGCTCGCCCGATGCAGCGCCTCATTCAGGACAAGATCAAGCGGCCCTTAGCCGAGGATCTGCTCTTTGGCCGCCTAGCGGAGAAGGGTGGGATGGTGCACATCACGGAGCGAGATGGCGAGCTGGCGCTTGAGGTCGAAGGGGAGGCGGTTCCGGCCTAGGGGCCAGAAAGCCATGGGAGCGCCTACCGCTCGCGGTAGGTGATCCGACCCTTGGTGAGATCGTAGGGCGTGAGTTCCACCTTCACCCGATCCCCGGTAAGAATCCTGATGTAGTTTTTCCGCATCTTTCCCGAGATGTGGGCCGTCACCACGTGCCCATTGTCGAGCTCAACCCGAAACATCGTATTCGGGAGCGTATCGACAATGGTGCCTTCCATCTCGATCTGTTCTTCTTTGGCCATGCCTGTTAGGGCCTCGTCAGCAACGCGCCAGGGGCGCCGAATGTCTTTGCGCAACGCGCAAAACGGGCGCAATTCTGCCGCATGCAGCGGAAAGACGCAAAAGCCTAGGGAGCGGCAGCCTGAGGCCGTCCCAGCGCAACCCAGCGCTCGCCCAAGCGAAGCTCGCAGGGTTGGAATTCGTGCTTGTAGCGCATCTTGTCGGCACGGCGAATCCAGTAGCCAAGATAGAGGTAGGGGAGGGTTTCCCGGCGGCACCAGGTTAGCTGGCTCAAAATGGCGAAGGTGCCGAGACTTCGGTCGTTTTCTTCCGGATCGAAGTAGGTGTAGACCGCAGCCAGCCCGTCGTCGAGGCGGTCAGTGATCGCCGCCCCGAGAAGGCGCGAACCCAGGCGCAGCTCCAGGCACCGGGGCTCGGCCCAACCGCTGAGGAGAAAGCTTTCGAACTGCTCGCGCGTTGGGGGATACATATCCCCGTCGCGATGGCGCGCGGATATATAACGCGCGTAGAGCCTATAGTGTTCATCGCTGGCCCGCGCCGGGACCTCGCGAAGGGTGAGATCAGCATTGCGCTTAAGCACCCGGCGATGGCGCCGGTGCGAACGAAAGTCCGAAGCCACCACGCGAAGAGGGATGCAGGCCGCGCATTGCGTGCAATGGGGACGGTAAAGATGGACGCCGCTCCGACGAAAACCCAGGCGGGAAAGGGCGCTGTAGCGCGCTTGGTCAAGGGGCGCGGCGGGGTCGAGAAACACCGTAGTCGCCGATTCCCCAGGCAGGTAGCTGCAGGGGTGGGGCGGGGTGGCAAAAAATCTCAGCTCCGACAGGTCCGTCATGATGAACTCCTCAGCCTCCAGAGCCTAACACGGGGCTCCAGCGCAGGCTCCAGGCGCCTCGGGGCGCCAGGCTTTCCTGTTCTCTAAGGCCCGACACAATACGGAGAAAGGCATCTCGGGCGAGGGCGCGGGCGCCGAGAAATTCCGTGTGGGGATTACCAACTTGGCAGTCCAAAAGGGCGAAGTTCCAGGCAGCAAGCTGACCACACAGGTGAACCAGGCCCACCTTCGAGGCATCACGCACCGAGCTAAACATGGACTCTCCAAAGAAGCAGCGCCCTAAGGCCACCCCGTAGAGCCCCCCGGCAAGCGCACCGTCTCTCCACACCTCCAAGCTGTGGGCAAGCCCCGCATCATGAGCAGCGCTGTAGGCCGCTTGCATCTCCCCCGTTAGCCAGGTGCCACCGCCATCCCGGCGGGGCGCAGCGCAGCCCGCGACGACCGCCTCAAAAGCCTCATCCATGGTGCAATGAAAACCCCCATGGCGCAGGGTTTTCCGCAGGCTTCGGCGAACCCGAAGGGCGGAGGGAAGCAGCACCGCTCGGGGATTCGGACTCCACCAGAGCATGGGCGCATCATGGTCAAACCAGGGGAAGATGCCTGCGCCGTAGGCCCGGCGGAGGGTAGGGACATCGAGGCTGCCGCCGGCAGCGAGGAGCCCGTCGGGGCCCGCTTGAGCCGGTGGGGGAAAGGCCCGGGGAGCCTCGGGAAGCCAGGGTAGGCTTCGGTTGGGCACGGGGCCTAATCCCGCCGCGAGGCGCCTTCGGCGTCCAGGAAGCGCTCCGCGTCCAATGCTGCCATGCAACCAAACCCTGCGGAGGTGATGGCCTGCCGGTAGTGGCTATCCGCCACGTCCCCGGCGGCGAAGACACCGGGAACGCTGGTCGCGGTGACCATGCCGTCTAGCCCGCTTTGGGTAACCAGATAGCCCCCTTGCATGGACAGCTGGCCTTCGAAAATCCCCGTATTCGGCGTGTGGCCGATGGCGATGAACACCCCGTCAACGTCAACGTGCTCGCGCACGCCCTCAGGACCTGCCAGGCGAAGCCCTGTGACGCCGCTCTCGTCACCCACCACCTCTTCGAGGGTCCGGTGCCAGTGAGGAATGACCTTGCCTTCCCCCATGCGAGCGAAGAGCCGATCTTGGAGGATCTTCTCCGCCCGCAGCCCCTCCCGTCGGTGCACGAGGTGCACCTCAGAGGCCAGATTCGCGAGGTACAGGGCCTCTTCAACGGCAGTGTTGCCGCCCCCAATGACGGCCACGGGTTTATGCCGATAGAAGAAGCCGTCGCAAGTGGCGCAGGCGGACACGCCCTTACCCTTAAAGGCATCCTCCGAGGGAAGGCCCAGATAGCGGGCCGAGGCGCCGGTGGCAAGGATCAGCGCATCGCAGCTATAGCCCTGACTATCTCCGGTGAGGCGGAAGGGGCGCTCGCTGAAGTCCACCGCGGTGATGTGATCGAAGATGACCTCCGTACCGAAGCGCTCCGCATGGCTTTGCATGTCCATCATAAGCCCAGGGCCCTGGAGTCCCTCGGGACCGCCGGGCCAGTTGTCCACGTCCGTCGTAGTGGTGAGCTGGCCTCCGGCTTCAAGGCCCGTCAGCACCGTCGGCTCAAGCCCCGCCCGGGCCGCATAAACCGCGGCGGTCCATCCCGCGGGCCCAGAGCCAAGGATGATCAATCGACGATGAAGCGCTTCGGTCACGGGGGGCTCCTTATGGGCTGGGGCGATGCGAACTTTGACGGTCGCGGAGGATAGCGCGAATTACCCCGGGGCGCAGGGGGGGCGCGTGCTCAGCTGGCCTTTCGT
Source organism: Candidatus Salivita marina (assembly GCA_038144425.1). GTDB lineage: Bacteria > Pseudomonadota > Gammaproteobacteria > Pseudomonadales > Azotimanducaceae > Salivita > Salivita marina. Next base: position 155,627 of record JAYQNS010000003.1, read on the forward strand.
ATACTGTCCTCTTGCGACCAGAGGAGCCAAGCGTGGCCCAACGACCCTCAGGGCGGGTGATCGCCGCCGAGCCAGAGAAAGCGGAGCTTTTGACCTCTGCGCACCGGGGCCTCCGGGAAGCAGCGCTGATCTTCGCCCTCGCGGCGGGAGGCTGGTTTCTTCTGGCTCTGGTGAGTTACGACGCTGCGGATCCTGGCTGGTCCCACAGCGCCACGGCCGATGAGCTGCGCAACCTTGCCGGATTGACGGGGGCCTTCGCGGCTGACCTGCTCTTTTCCCTCTTTGGCTGGCTCGCTGGACTGCTTCCCCTAACCTTCCTCGCTCTTGCGGTGCTGCAATTTCGAAGCCCCAGGCTCATCCTTGCCGTACCCCGCGCCGTCTTCGGGCTTAGGGCGCTGGGGTTTTTCATCACTCTCATCGCCGGGAGCCTCCTGGGCGCGCTTCTTGCTGACGAGGGAACGCCGCTGCCGAGTGGCGGCGGGGGCATCCTGGGGCGCTTTTTGTTACTTCAGATGGGGAGCGCCCTGGGGACTCCGGGCCTTTCCTTACTCGGGTCGGCGCTATTTTTACTCGGGATCACGCTGTTCACGGGCCTCTCCTGGTTCGTGCTGATGGCCCGTATTGCAGCGGCGGTAAGCGAAGCCCTTCGCCGCGGCCGCGCCTACGCGCAGCGCCGGATAGACGAGGTCCGCGATCGCAAGGCTGCCGAGGCTCAGGCCGCGGTGCGTCGTGCTCGCATTGATGAGGAAGTGGAACGCCGGCAGAAGCGCCGCCCCGTGGAAATCGAGGCGCCAAAGGCGAAGATTGAGCCGAGCCCCCGGGCGGAAAAGGAGAAGCAGCAAAAGCTCTTCTCCCTGCCCATCAGCGGTGAGCTGCCGCCCCTGTCGCTAATGGACGAAACCGATCCCGCGGATCATCACGCGCTTTCGGAAGACGCTCTCAAGCGCATGGCTGATCGCCTAGAACTGAAGCTTCGGGAGTTTGGCGTCGAGGCCGCGGTGGTTAAGGTCCATCCCGGCCCGGTGATCACGCGCTTCGAGATCGAACCCGCCGCGGGGGTGAAGGTTTCCCGCATCTCCGGGTTGGCCAAGGATTTGGCTCGGGCCCTCGCGGTGGTCAGCGTACGGGTGGTCGAGGTGATCCCCGGCAAATCGACCATGGGGATTGAGGTACCGAACGAGGATCGGGCCGTGGTCCGCCTTCGGGAGGTGCTAGCCAGCAGCGCCTACGAGCGTGCGCCGTCGAAGCTAGCGCTGTGCCTCGGTAAGGATATTTCTGGACAACCTATCGTTGCGGATCTGGCGCGCATGCCGCACCTGCTGGTGGCGGGTACCACGGGGTCGGGGAAATCCGTGGGCGTAAACGCCATGCTGCTATCGCTTCTTTATAAGGCGACGCCGGATGAGGTTCGCCTCATCCTGGTGGATCCGAAGATGCTCGAGCTATCCGTGTACGAGGGCATCCCCCATCTTCTCACCCCTGTGGTGACGGACATGAAGGACGCGGCAGCGGCCCTGCGCTGGTGCGTTGCGGAAATGGAGCGTCGCTACCGCCTCATGGCCGCCCTGGGGGTGCGGAACATGGCGGGCTTCAACCGTAAGGTACAGGAGGCAGAGAAGGCCGGGGAGCCCCTGAAGGATCCGCTCTGGAAAGCCCCGGAGGTGGTCCTCGAGGGCGATGTGCCCGAGGCACCGGCGCTGGAAACGCTCCCAGCGATCGTCGTGGTGATCGATGAATTCGCCGATATGATGATGATCGTCGGAAAAAAGGTGGAGGAGCTCATTGCCCGCATTGCGCAAAAGGCTCGAGCCGCCGGCATTCATCTGCTTCTGGCCACTCAGCGTCCCTCCGTGGACGTGATTACCGGGTTAATTAAGGCGAACATACCCACCCGGATCAGCTTTCAGGTGTCCTCCAAGGTCGACTCCCGGACCATCCTTGACCAGGGCGGGGCGGAGCAGCTTCTCGGGCACGGGGACATGCTCTACCTACCGCCGGGCACGGCGCTGCCGGAGCGGGTGCACGGCGCTTTCGTGGGTGATGACGAAGTGCATCGGGTGGTCGCCGACTGGAGGCAACGCGGGACGCCGGACTACCTGGAAGAGGTGCTTACGGTCACCGCAGATATCGATACGCTGGCCGCAAGCGGTGGTCAGACCACCTCGGAAGATACGGAACAGGACGACCCCCTCTACGACGAAGCCTGTGCCTACGTGCTGGAAACGCGCCGGGCTTCCATCTCGTCTGTTCAGCGGAAGCTACGCATCGGCTACAACCGAGCCGCTCGGCTCATCGAAGCCATGGAGGCTGCGGGCGTGGTTAGCGCCATGGACGCCGCAGGTGGCCGGGAAGTGCTTGCTCCTGGTCCGCAGGGGGACGGATGACCCGCACCCCTCCGCTGGGCGCGCTTCTTAGTGCCTTGCTAAGCTTTTTGACCCTCCAGCCTTCCTTCTGCCTGGCGGCCGCCTCCGCGGCCCCCGAGCGCCCATCGGAGGCGCCTCGGCCCTGGGCGACAGGACCTGCCGCGGAGGCGCGCTTTCTCGACCACCTGCAAACCCTAGAGCCTCTCACGGGAGCGTTTGAACAGCACGTCGAGGATGGCTACGGTCAGCGTTTCGATGAGCGAGAGGGACGTTTCGCGCTGGCGCCGGGCCTCGGTCTGAATTGGGTAACGGAAATACCCTTTGAAGAACAGCTGGTACTTAACGGCGAAGGCGTCTGGCTTTGGGACCCGACTTTGCAACAGGCCTTTCGCCGTCCCCTAAGCGCCCTTGGGGGCACACCGGCCATGCTGCTGGTTGGCCTTGGAGAAGGCTGGCTCGAAGAATACGAGGTAGAGGCCCAGGCTTCGGAAGACCTGGAGCGTTTTCGCCTGCTTAGGGCGGCGCAGGCTGAGAGTCACCCCGGGGCGCCCACGCGAGTGGAAATGACCTGGATAGAAGGCGCTCTCGGCCTGATCTCCGTTGAGGAAGGGACCGGACAACGGCTCGTTCTCCGCCTGCGAGCTTTAACACCGGCGATCCTCAGCCCCGAGGATTTCGCCTTCGAGCTTCCGGATGGCGCTGAAGTGATTGACGAGGGTGGGACGGAGTGACTGATCTCTTCCCCGCGCCCGATGCCGGGGGAGCGCCCTTAGCTGCGCGACTCCGGCCCCAACGCCTAGAGGAGGTGGTGGGGCAGGATCATCTCCTGGGACCGGAGCGGCCCCTGCGCCGGGTGCTTGACCAGGGACGGCTGCATTCCATGATTTTTTGGGGTCCCCCGGGGGTGGGCAAAACCACCCTAGCTCGACTCTTGGCCGAGGCCACGGGGGCTGAGCTCCTCGCCCTGTCCGCTGTTATGGCTGGGGTTAAGGAGGTGCGCGCCGCCGTGGAGCAGGCAGCCCAGCTTCGCGCTCAAGACCGACGGACCGTGCTGTTCATCGACGAAGTCCATCGCTTCAACAAGGCGCAGCAAGACGCGTTCCTACCCTACGTGGAAGACGGCACGGTAATCTTTGTTGGCGCAACCACGGAAAATCCGTCCTTTGAGGTGCGCTCCGCACTACTCTCTAGGACCCGGGTCTATAAGCTCCGCCCTTTCGATGCCATGGCTTTCGATGCGCTTTTGAGACGGGCCCTACCGCATCTTGGCAACGGTCGGGTGACCTTGGAGGACGGAGCACAGGCGGCCTTGGTACAGGTGGCCGATGGCGATGCGCGGCGCTATCTCAACTTGCTGGAGATCGCTTTCGACCTCTTACCCGCCGAGGCGGACCGCCTGTCTCTGGACACGGTAAAGGAACTTCTTGAAGACAGCACACGGCGCTTTGATAAGGGCGGGGATGCGTTCTACGACCAGATCTCGGCACTTCATAAGGCGGTTCGGGGTTCCTCTGCCGATGGGGCTCTGTACTGGCTAGCTCGCATGATCGACGGAGGCGCGGACCCCTTATATGTCGCCCGGCGCCTCGTGCGTATGGCCAGTGAGGATATTGGCAATGCTGATCCGAAAGCCCTCTCCCTGACCCTGGAAGCCTGGCAGGTCCAGGAACGGCTTGGGGCGCCGGAGGGCACGCTAGCCCTGGCCCAAGCTGTCTCCTATCTGGCCCTGGCCCCTAAGAGCGCTGCGGTTTACCAGGCCTTTAATGCAGCCCTTGCGGACGTTCGAGAAACGGGCTCCCTGCCCGTGCCCCTGCATTTACGCAACGCCCCCACGGCGCTGATGAAGGCCGAAGGTCATGGGGCGGACTACCGCTACGCGCACGACTATGACAACGCCTTCGTCCCCGGAGAACGCTATCTGCCTGGGACACTGATGAGCCGCCGGTATTACGCCCCTTCGGACCGGGGGCTAGAGCAGCGTCTTGCCAAGAAGTTGGCTTATTTGGACGAGCAAAACGCCGCGAGCCCCTGGCAACGGGGCTCGGAAGAGGAAGAGGGCGCGATCTAGCGCGCCGCTCCTGTACCATAGCGCCCGTTATCAGTTGATCGGACCGCGGAGACCCCATGCTTGACCCAAAACTCATTCGCAGTGACCTTGAGGCCGTGGTCGCGGCCTTGGGTCGACGTGGCTATGTGGTGGATGAGGTCGCGCTGTCCGAGCTCGAAGTCCAGCGCCGGAGCCTCCAGGCTGAGCTAGAGACCCTACAGGCAGAGCGCAACAGCCGCTCCAAGGAAATTGGCGCCCTCATGAAGCGGGGTGATCAGGCGGCTGCAGAAGCTGCCAAGGCTGAGGTGGGGCGTCTGAAATCAGCGCTCGAGTCCGTGGAAGCGCGGCACAGCGCCGTGGCTAAGGCCTTCGAGGCAAAGCTACTGACCATGCCCAACCTGCCCGCGGAGGCGGTTCCGGCGGGCAAAGAGGAGGCGGACAACGTCGAGCTTGAGCGCTGGGGCGCGCCGCGGGTCTTTAGCTTTACCCCAAAGGATCACGTCGATCTCGGCCAGGGCCTCGGGGGCATGGAGTTTGAGGCGGCCACCCGCCTTGCGGGAAGCCGCTTTGTGGTGCTCAAGGGGCCCCTGGCCCAGCTCCATCGTGCGCTTGCCCAGTTCATGCTCGATCTCCATACCCAGGCCCACGGCTATGAGGAGGTCAATGTACCGGTCTTGGTAAACAGCGACTCCATGCAGGGCACGGGACAGCTTCCAAAGTTTGCCGAGGATTCCTTCCAGCTGGCCGGGGATAGTCCTTACTGGCTGGCCCCCACGGCTGAAGTTCCGGTCACAAATCTGGTTCGAGGAGAGCTTTTGGAGGAGGATTCGCTGCCGCAGGCCTATGTGGCGCATACGCTGTGCTTTCGTAGCGAGGCCGGCAGCTATGGGCGAGATACGCGGGGCATGATTCGCCAACACCAGTTCGAGAAGGTGGAGCTGGTCCATATCACGCGACCGGAAGATTCCTGGGCCACCTTTGACGCCCTTGTGGGCCATGCAGAGGCGGTGCTGCAAAGGCTGGCCTTGCCCTACCGCAAGGTCCTGCTATGCGGCGGCGACCTGGGCTTTTCCTCTGCCCAAACCATCGACCTTGAGGTGTGGCTGCCAGCGCAAGATTGCTATCGTGAAATTTCTTCCTGCTCCAATTTCTTGGATTTCCAAGCTCGACGCATGGGCACGCGCTATAAGGCCGCTGGGGCAAAGCAAACCACCCTGGTGCACACCCTCAATGGCTCCGGACTGGCCGTGGGCCGCACCTTAGTGGCGGTGCTGGAGAACTACCAAGAGGCCGATGGCAGCATCCGCATTCCCGAGGCCCTTCAACCCTATCTGGGCGGGCGAACGGTGATCGCGCCGGACAGCTAAAGGCAGTGCGGGGGCTTTGCAAGCCCCGCATATTTCGCGACGGTCTTCGCCGGCGCGCCCCCGAAAAGCTTCATGAGGGCCACGCTGGACCCTTGCGTGGGCCCGAGGGCTGTCTTCACCGCCCGCACCAGCGCCCGATTATTCGGCGCAATGCCATAGCGATCGTAGAAATCCTGCACCAGGGAGATCACCGCCAGGTGGTCTTCCGTAAGTGTTCGGCCCTCCACCGCAGCCAGCGCCTCAGCGATTTCCCCCGTCCAATCCTCTCGGTTTAGGAGAAAGCCTTCCGGATCCTGGGGAGGGAGCGTGTTCATCGTGCGCCTAGGCCAAGAGGCTGGGGGTGAGAGTCACTACCCGATCCGCAGTGGCTGCGAGCGCCACAAAGGCCGCGTCGTCGAGGGTGGGCCAGGGGCTTTCCACCCCGCGGGCCTCGCAGTCCGCCGCCAAAGCAAAGCCGTTTACGCCTTCAGGAAGGGAAAGGGCGAGGTTGTAGACCCCATCCTCAAGGACCAGGAGTTGATCACCGGGGCAGAGCCACGCCTCAAGGCGCCGCGCAGGGGCCGGCAGGCGCTGGGGCAGCAAAAAGAGCGTCGAAGAAGCCATCAGTAGGTCAACACCACATCGGCCGAGCGAAGCAGCGCAGCCAGTGCCTCAGCGTCGAGAAGCGGACCCGGCAGGGCAAGGGTCTCCGGCGATAGGGACCGCTGGGCCAGGGCCGGCCCGGCCACAAAGCACCGCTTCACTTCAAAGGCCGGTAGAGCTTCGAGCCCTTGACTTAAGTTCCTCACTCCCAGTTCGCCGCCGGCTTGCGCCGGTAGCAGTTGATAGACACCGTCCCCGTCAAAAAGCAAGGTGACGGGCACGTCCAGGGCTGCCGCTGCCATGGCCGTATCAAGCGCTTCCGCCGCAGTACCCCGACCATAGGGCGTGCCTTGGGAAATGATCAGCAGGGACTTCACGCGGCAACTCCAAAGGTGAGCACCCGATCCGCCGTCTGCATGTGCGAAAGGAACGTCGCCAGCCCCGCCAGCTCAAAGGGCAGCGTCAGGGTGGCCGCCGCGAGCCCGGCCCGTTTCGCCTCCTGTTCATCCACCAGACCCCGTCGCAACGCGGATGCGACGCACAGCTGAAGGGGCAGGGCGCAGTGCTCGGAAACCTTCGCCCAGCGGGCTTGAAGATCACTTTCATCCCGCGGCGGGCGTCGAAATCGCTGCCCTACCTGGACTCCATCGCCCTGAAAGAACACGCCCACCAGGGTGTGCTCTGAGACGACTACGGCTTCAGCAAAGCGCAGGGCGCTGATCGCGCTGGGGCTTTGGGCCGGATCACCTTGAACGAGAAGAGCGAAGCGCATGGAGGGAGCAGAGCTTAAGCGAGCGTGGCGGGAAGGAAGCTGGCCCTGGCTGGGGCGCTCCCAGCCAGGGCCAAAGGGGGCTTACTCGTCGCCGCCCAGACCCGCAAAGGACAGGAGGGACAGGAAGACGTTGTAGAGCATGACGTAGAGCGTCACCGTCGCGCTGATGTAGTTGCGCTCACCGCCGTGAATGATGGCGCTGGTTTGGAACGCGATCATGAGGGAGCAGATGCCCAAGAACATGGCGGATGTGGTCATGGCAAGGGCGCTGATTTCCATAAAGATGTTGGCAATGGACGCCACGAAAGCGATGACCATGCCAATCATGAGAAAGCGGCCCATGCCGCTGAGATCTTTCTTTGTCACCAGCACATAGGCGCTCATGGCAAAGAAAATCGCCGCCGTGCCGCCGAGGGCCATGACGATGGGACCGGTGCCTCGGAACTGAAGGTAGGCGTTCAGGATTGGGCCGAGCGTAAGACCCATAAATCCCGTAAGGCCGAAGGTCAGGACAATGCCCATGCTGCTGTCTTTCGTCTTCTCGATACCCCAGAGGAAACCAAAGTAGGGAAGGAGCATCCAAAGGCCCAGGTAGGGCACGTTCAGGGCCATGGACGCCACAGCCGTTACGGCGCTGAAGGCCACGGTCATGGCGAGCAGTGCGTAGGTATTCCGCAGAACCTTGAGGGCGCTGGGGTCTAGGGCCGTTGATTGACCGGTAGCCACGGCGCTCGCTTGGGCGATGCGGGAGTTCGGTCGATGCTGATCCATGATATTCCTCTTTATCTGCCAAAAGGGGTAGGCGCATCCGTGCCTAAGACGCCTGTATACGGCGAAGCAAGGACCCTTGCAAGAGGAGAAAAGTTCCCGGCCAGGGGCGCTCGAGTTCACCTTTGCCTATACTAGGCGCTCCGGAGAGGTGGCTGAGCGGTTGAAAGCACCGGTCTTGAAAACCGGCGTGGGTTAATAGCCCACCGTGGGTTCGAATCCCACCCTCTCCGCCAAGCTCAGGGTTAGGGGAGACACCCAATGGTTCGTAACGTGCTTCAGCCCACCGGCGATCAAGTCCGTGCCTTCCGCGACCGGGCTACCGGGCAACCCATTCAAATGCTTAATCTCTTGAAGTTCCGGGCAGTCGCAGCTTATGAAGCCTCCTCCGAGGCACCCGTTTCTGGCCTTCAAGCCTACCAACGCTATGCCGCGGGTTTTCGGCGCGTTATGGAGCCCAAGGGGTGCCGAGTGCTGTACTCGGGAGACACCCGGGGGTTTCTGATTGGCGAAGGGGAAAACGCTTGGGACGCCGTGATGCTCATCGAATATCCCTCTACCCAGGTCATGCTCGATATGTTCCGCGATCCCGATTATCAGGCCGTGCAAATCCATCGCGTGGCCGCGCTCGAGGGACAGCTCCTTATTGAGTGCGGCCCAGGCTTTAAGGTCTAACGATAGCGGGCTTCTGCGCTTCGTACCTTTTCGAGGTAGCGCCGGGTTTCAGCGAAGGGATGGTGTCGTCGAAGGCGTTCGTACACCGCATCGCTCGAAAGACGATTGATCTGCGCGACGGCGCGCTTCGGGTCCTGATCAAAGGTCCGTAAAGCCGTGGAGACCCCGCCGTTATAGGCGGCAATGGTAGCGAAGCTTCGGCTACTGCTGTCCCTGATCTCCTTTAGGTAGCGCTCGTCCACCAAGTGCAGGTAAGCGCCCCCAATATCGATATTAAAGTCTGGATCGAAAAGGGATTCCTTCGAGGGTTCGCCAGGCCGCCTCTTTATCTTCTGGTAGACGTCGCGCCCGGCCGTGGCTGGCACAATTTGCATAAGCCCGTAGGCTTTGGCGGGGCTAACGGCGTAGGGATTGAAGGCACTTTCCACCTCAATCACTGCATAGATCAGGGAGGGACGCAGGTCGTAACGGCGGGCCGTTGATAGCACAGCCTCCGCGTAGGCTTTCTCCCGAAGCTTGAGGTGATTCGCAACCAGCGCCACTTGAACCTGGCGCAGCGTGCGCCGCTCGCCGCTGGGGAGGGTGGTGGCGCGGCTTGTGACCCGTGAGGCCAAAAGGGCATCGGCAAAGCGTTCAGCCCGCCATCGCCAGCGAAGGGCGTTGCCTTCCTCGTCGAGGATTTGCCCTAGAAGAAAGGGCTCGGCCCCTAGGGTCGGCGCCGTATCGTCGAAGATGGCCTCGATGCGCAGGTCCTGGGGGGTGAGCACGGTGGTGACAATGGCCTCCTTAAGCTTCTCCAGAGGCGCCTCCTGTGCCACCGTCTCCACGCGAAGCCAACCCTCATCGAAATCGACAATGGCTCGGGCCTCGTAGGCATTTGTGTACTTGACGTAGCGGTGCTCTGAGGCCACCTCGGGCTGTGCCTCGGGCCAAAGGGAGCGAAGTAAAACCTCCAAGGTCTGCACCAGTTCCGGAAGGTTTTGCAGCTCCGGGGGGAGCTGGGAACGGAGGGCTTCTTTCGCTGCGACTCGCACGATGCGCTCTTCGTCACCAGCGAGCACGGCCTCAACGAGCGCGGGGGAGGGCGGGGAAGCGCAGCTGCTCAGAGCGCCCCCGAGTAGCAGCACGAGGGGCCATCGCCCAACGGATTCTACGCCGGTCTTCATCCATGAACTCCCGCGACGGGGCTCCAGCCCCCATGAGCTTTTAAGTTTAGTCCGCCTCGACCCCCGCAGCGAGGCGCTGGGCGGCAGACCGATAGGGGCCCTTCGCCTCCACGAGGGGCCCAACCTTTCCTAGCCCAAAGGGCGGCATATTGGCATAGACCGATTCAAAGGCCCCAGCCTTCGAAAGGTAGGTTTCATGCCATATCCCCACCGTGCCATCGGTGCCCACGGCGCGGTTAAAGGCCTGCCAGGCGGGTAAATGTTCCGCTTCCCGCGCGCTGGCGTAGGCCATGAGCTGATCGAGGGAGCGCCAGTACTGCACCAGGATGAGCGTTCGGGAAAACCACATCTCGTGACTCACGAAGCCCAGCCCAGGGTTTTGGTAGAGCTCCCGCAGCATGCGCGGCATGGCCCGAGCCACGGGCAGCCATTTGTGGACGGCCCAGGGCTGATTAAGGCGCATGCCAATAAGAAAGAGAACAATATCGCCGTCCACTGCGGCGGTCATACGAGCAGAGTGAATCATTGCCTCATCCCTTCCCTTACCAAGCTTTCGAGGCTAGCCGGTCTCTCCTGGGGAGGCCAGAGGGCATGCTAGGCTTCGCCACCGTTCGATTTAATCGCAGATAGAGGAACCCATGGACCCGATAGACGTTGTCATCGTAGGCGCAGGCATCTCCGGCATAAGCGCAGCGGTGCACCTTCGCAAGCAGTGCCCGGAGCTCAAGGTGGTCATGCTTGAAGCGCGTGGGGCCGTGGGCGGCACCTGGGATCTGTTCCGCTACCCCGGGGTGCGCTCCGACTCGGACATGCACACTCTCGGTTTCGCCTTTAAGCCCTGGACCGCCGCCAAGGCCATCGCCGATGGGCCCTCCATTCGCAGCTACCTGCATGAGACCATGGATGAATACGCCCTTGCCGATTTGGTGCGATTCCACCACAAGGTCCTCGGCGCCGACTGGGATAGCGGGTCCCAGCGCTGGTCCCTCCGAGTGGACGCGCCCCAGGGCGAGTCCGTTATCGCAACCCGGTTCCTCTTCATGTGCGGCGGCTATTACCGCTACGACCAGGCTTACGAGGCGCCTATCCCCGGGCTAGATTCCTTTGCTGGCCAGCGCGTCCATCCGCAGTTTTGGCCGGAAGATCTGGACTATGCGGATAAGCGGGTCGCTGTCATCGGGAGTGGCGCCACGGCCGTGACCCTCGTCCCCGCCATGGCGGAGCGGGGCGCCCAGGTGACCATGGTGCAGCGCTCTCCAACCTACGTGGTGTCCAGACCCGCCCAGGACCGCCTGGCCAATGGGCTGCGGGCCCTTTTACCCGAGGCCTGGGCCTACGCCCTCACCCGGTGGAAGAACATTGCTTTCCAGCGCTTCTTCTATCAGAGGACCCGCACCAAGCCCGAAGATACCAAGCGCCGCATGCTGGCCATGCTGAAGGAAGCCCTGCCGACAGAAATGGTCGATGCCCACTTCACGCCCCGCTACAACCCTTGGGATGAGCGGGTGTGCCTCGTCCCCGACGGGGATCTTTTCAAGGCTCTTCGGTCCGGCAAGGCCTCAGTGGAGACGGGAGAAATTGAGACCGTGACCCCCGAGGGGCTCCGGCTGAAGAATGGCACCACGGTGGAGGCCGATATTCTTGTAACCGCTACGGGGCTGAAGCTCGCGGTGCTGTCGGATATCGCCCTCACTCGCGATGGCGACCCCATCGTCCTTCCCGAGACCTACAGCTACAAGGGCATGATGTTCTCTGACGTGCCCAATCTTGTGCAGACCTTCGGCTACATCAATGCCTCCTGGACCCTACGCGCCGACCTCACCTCGGACTACGTCGCGCGGCTTCTGCGGCACATGACGGACCGGGGCTTCGCCTCCGTGACCCCAACCCTGCGGCCGGGAGACGAAAACATGCCGACCCGCCCCTGGATCGATGATTTCTCCCCCGGCTACATGCAGCGGGAGATGCACCGCTTCCCGAAGCAGGGCACGGGGCCCTGGCGCAATACGCAGGATTTTACGACGGATAAGCGTTTAGCCGCCGAGGCCCTGGAGGCGGATGGAGTGCTGGCCTTCGAAACGCCGAAGGCCGGAGAAGCCGCCGTTCAATCCGCAGCTTAGATGGATCGGCAACCTACCCTTACTAGCGAAGAGCTCGTCCTTCGTCCTCTTGAGGTGACGGATCGGGCCGCGCTTTTTGAGGCGGCCAGCGACCCTTTGATCTGGACGCATCATCCAGCAAAGGATCGCTGGCAGCCGGGACCGTTCGACGCGTTCTTTGACGCGGCGATGGCATCAAAGGGGGCGCTGCTCATTCAAGACGGGGAGGGGTTGGTGATCGGGACCTCCCGCTATTATGACGACGATGGCGCCCGCTCCGTCGCCATCGGCTACACCTTTCTGCGTCGCAGTCACTGGGGCGGAGGCGCGAACGCGCAGGTAAAGGCGCTCATGCTGGACCACGCCTTTGAAAGCGTTGAGGAAGTCCACTTTCACGTAGGAAGGGATAACCTTCGCTCCCAAAGAGCCCTTGCTAAGCTCGGGGTGGAGGTCATGAGCTCACCGGCCATTGACCCACGCTTTCCCCCGGAGACATACCGCCTCTTCCGCCTGCCCCGGACGTGGTGGAGGGAGAAAAAAAGGGCTGTCTAAGCGAAAGTCAATCGCGCGAAATCGCTTTTCCTCGGGCAGACTTCTAGGCTAAGCACGTTGACGACGCCCCCCGGCGGCACCACTAAGGAGAGAACCATGGCGATTAAGACCCGCTTCACGGAAGCGTTCGGAGTTGAGCACCCCATCGTTCAAGGTGGGATGCAATGGGTGGGCTACGCAGAGATGGTAGCGCCCGTGGCTAACGCTGGGGGGCTGGGCTTTTTGACCGCGCTGACCCAGCCGACGCCGGAAGATCTGGCCAAGGAAATCGCCCGCACTCGAGAAATGACTGACAAGCCTTTTGGCGTGAACCTGACGATCCTGCCGGCCATCAACCCGCCCCCCTACGCGGAGTACCGGGACGCCATCATCCAGGGCGGCGTAAAGATCGTCGAAACCGCCGGCTACAAGCCGCAAGAGCACGTGGATCACTTCAAGCAACACGGTATCAAGGTGATCCATAAGTGCACCGCGGTGCGTCACGCCCTTTCCGCTGAGCGCATGGGCGTGGATGCCATCTCCATCGACGGCTTTGAGTGCGCTGGGCACCCAGGGGAAGACGACATTCCGGGGCTGATTCTCATCCCCGCGGCCGCCAACAAGGTGAAGATCCCCATGCTGGCCTCCGGCGGCTTTGCCGATGCCCGGGGCCTCGTAGCAGCCCTTGCCCTGGGCGCGGACGGGGTAAACATGGGGACGCGCTTTTGCGTCACTAAAGAAGCACCGATCAACGAAGCCTTCAAACAGCGCATGGTCGAGAACGACGAGCGGCAAACGAACCTGATATTCCGCACCCTGCATAACACCGCCCGGGTAATGAAGAACGCCGTCAGCGACGAGGTCGTGGGTATCGAGCGGAAGGGTGGGGCGAAGTTCGAAGACATCCAACATCTGGTCGCTGGAGCTCGGGGCCGGCACGCCATGGCCGAAGGGGACACGGACGGCGGGATTTGGTCCGCAGGCATGGTGCAGGGCCTGATCAACGACATCCCGACGGTAAAAGAACTGATCGATGGGATCATGGCCGACGCGGAGAAGCTCATCAACGAGCGGCTTCGGGGCGTCGTCTCCTGAGGCCTTGACCCAGCGGGTCGTCATCGGTGCGGGGGTCGTCGGCCTAGCTACGGCGCTCGCGCTGCAGCGACCTGGGGTAACGGTCACCCTCATCGACCGCCTGGCGCCGGGCTCGGGGACAAGTAGCGGCAACGCAGGCATCGTTGCCGCGGGCTCGGTGCACCCGGAGTCTATGCCCGGCTTGCTCGCCAGCCTTCCGAGCATGCTACTCAATCCCCGGGGCCCCCTGCACCTACGCCCCAGCTTTTTGCTTAAGCAGCTCCCGTGGCTACTGCGCTTTCTGGCGCAGGCTCGACCCCGCCGGGTCGAGGCCGCTTCCGTGGCAATCAGTGCCCTCTCCAAGCCCGCCCTTCGCTTTTGGGATGGACTGCTTCAGCAGGTGGGCTTGCCGTCCCCCTTCACCCGGAAGGGCCTGCTCTACGCCTACGGCTCTCCTCGCAGCTTTGCTGCGGCCCTCCGGGATAACGTTTACCGAACGCGGCGGGGCATTGCCTTCGAGATTCTTGACGGCGCGGCGGCCTGCGCCCTCGAGCCGGCCCTTGCACCGAGCCTCGCCGGGGCGATTTACGCGCCGGAGGCGGCGCATCATCCCTGGCCTCAAACGCTGTCTGATCAGCTCTTTGCGCGCTTTCGGGCGCGCGGCGGTCATTTTGTACAGGGGGCCGTCGCAGCGCTGACCCGGGAAGGCTGCCAGGTGCGCGTACATGGCCTCGGCGACCAGCCCTTAGCGGACCAGCTCTTCCTCTGCGCGGGGGCCTACAGTGCGACCCTGGCGAAGCAGCTGGGCTGGGCCGTGCCCCTGGCTACGGAGCGGGGCTACCACATCCTGCACCCGGACCCGGGCCTTACGCTCACGCGAACGGTGCTGTTCCCCGAGCTCGGCTTTGCCGCAACGCCTATGGCGGAGGGCCTCCGCCTGGCGGGGACGGTAGAGCTGGCCTCCCTCGAGGCGCCGCCAGCCTGGGACCGCGCCAAGGTCCTAAGTCGTAATGCCCTAAAGATGCTCCCCGCCCTGAGGGGCCCGGGGGTGAAACCCTGGCTTGGCTTCCGACCGAGCCTCCCCGATAGCCTGCCCGTGCTTGGGGCGGCACCGGACGCGCCCCAGGGGATCTTCTTTGCCTTTGGCCATGGCCACCTCGGTCTCACCCAGGCAGCTGTCTCCGCGGAATGCCTTGCGGCCCTCGCGGAGGGGGAAGCGCCTGCGCTGGATCTTGCGCCCTACCGAATTGATCGCCCCTTTCCCCTGCTTTAAGCGCTCAGCACTTCCTCGCCCCTAGAGCGTCAGCCCCAGCAGTAGATAGGCGCCAAGGCTCAGGCTCGCCACCGCAAGGGCGTAGGGGAGCTGAGTCTTGACGTGATCCATGTGGTCTGAGGCAGCGCCTGTGGACGCCAAAATCGAGGTATCGGACAAGGGAGAGCAGTGATCCCCAAAGACCCCACCCCCGGCCACCGCCGCGAGGGTGGCGTAAACCAGCGGCCCAAGGGCATCTCCAGAGAATCCCAAGGCAAGGGGGAGGGCCAGGGGAATCATGATGGCGTAGGTGCCCCAGGAAGTGCCCGTAGAGAAGGCCACGGCGCCGGTCAAGAGAAAGGCGAGCGCGGGGAGAAGGGCCGGGCTGAGCCAGCCTTCGGTCATGGCCAGGATGACCTCCGCCGTCTGCATGGCCTCGGACAGCGCGTTCAAGGCGTAGGCAAGGGCGAGAATAATCACGGCGGGCATGATCCCCTTCACCCCGGTGACGGCAGTGCGGGTGATCTCTTCGAGGGGAAAGCCCTGAAACCGCATGATTACCGCGGACACAACCACAGCCAGCAGGAATGCCTCCATGGGCTTAGCGCTGCCCACGAGGGCCACGGCCGTGAGAGCAAAGCCAATGACCAGCAACACGGGAAAAAAGAAGTTCCAGAAGAGGCTGGTTTTCACCCCCTCAAAGGGCTCGAGCCCCGTGAGCTCCTCGGCCAGCATGGGCTGGCTGCCGGGGCGCAGCACCTGCCCTGAGTCCTGGGCCCGGCGCTCAGCCTTCGCCATAGGACCCCAGTCCGGGAAAATTCCCAGGGCAATAAGCGCCACGAGCAGCACGGCCATCCAGGCATAGAGGTTGTAGGGTACGGACGCCACGAAAACCGCCAAGGCTTCATCTGCTGTACCAATGGGGCCCATGCCAATGGTGAGCCCTGCTACGAATACGGCCCAGCCGGTAATGGGGACGAGAATGCTTACCGGGGCTGACGTGGAATCACAAATATAGGCCAGCTTTTCCCGACTGATGCGGTACTGATCCGACAGCTTGCGCATGGTGCTGCCAACGAAGAGGGGACTGAAGTAATCGCTGAAGTATACGAAGGTGCCCATGAGCCAGGTCATGAGCTGCACCCGCCGGCGGGTCATGGCTTGTCGGCTGATAAAGGCTGAGAAGTTCTCAATAGCGCCGGTGCGTTGGAAGAACGCGATGAGCATGCCGATGAAGAACTCAAGAAGCATGACCCAGGCAAAGCCCTCGTTGCCCAAAGCCGTGACCAGCAACTTAGGAAAGCCCGCAGGCCCAAGGCCCGCCACCAGCACCCCGGCGAGGCAGGCCACGGTCAGGGCGAAGAGGGTGTTGCGCGTTAAGAAGGCCAACGCGATGGCGGTACTGGCAGGGACAAGGGCAAGGGCACCAAGCTCTTCAATGGGATCCATTGGCCTTCCTAATTTTCTTGTGCCGTAGGGAGGGCGAAAGCGACGAGGAAATCCCCGCCGCCGCGACCGAAGGCCCCAAGGCGGGTATCGCCCCCGGCGGCAATGACGACAAAGCTTTGCCAAGCCCCTGCCTCGTTCTGCACCGCATAAGCCATGGGCGTAGCCAACCCCGAATAGGGCAGGGGGTGCTCCCAAAGCAGAGCGCCGCTATGCGCATCGTACGCGCGGAAGCGCTCGTCAGCAGAAGCGCCGAGAAACAGCAGGCCACCCGCCGTCAGTAGGGGTCCGCCCTGCCCAATCATCCCCAAACCGAGCTCAAGGGGCAGGCGCTTTGAAAGTGGATCCTGGCCATGAGGCTGGCGGAAGAGGTTGCGTTCCTCGGCGAGGTCGAAGCTCACCACTTCGTTAAACGGGCCGCCAGCGCAGGGCAGGGGGCGGAGGGAAAATAGCGCGCCATGAGGTGAGAGGTTCCTCGCTGATATCCCAAATCTGCATCCCAGGGAATATCGAGGGCGACCTTAAGTTCTGCCCAGGCGGCGGGGGCGGGGCTGTAGCGGCCCCGATCCACGTCCTCCAATCCAAAGGCGGAGTCCCAAGATTCTAACTTTGGAAGGATGGCGGCAGCGTCCTCCCGAGGGATGAGCTTGCTCCGGGAAGCGAGGCTCTGGATATGGAAGGCTAGGGTCTGGCTTTGGCTGTCTGCCGCAAGCCCTCCCCAATTACTCGCCCCCGCATGGCTGGGAAAGCCCAGGGTCCATTCTGTGCCTATGGGCGTAAAGATTGGTCCTTTTACCGTATCCTCTACGAGGTTCTCGCACCCCAGGGGCACTCGAGAAGGGTCAAAGCTTCGCGCGAAGCGATAGGCCTCCGGGGGAAAGGGCTGGGTTGGGGACAGGTAAGGCGCCAGAGGCCCTCCCTGGGGGACGGGCCGCTCCTCGATGGGAATCAAGGGTTCGCCCGTTTCCCGATGGAACAGGTAAACAAAACCCATCTTGCTACTTTGAGCAATGGCAGGGATGGGGCCTTCGCCCTGTCTTTGAAGGGTCAGAAGAATAGGCGCGGCGGGGGTGTCAAAATCCCAAAAATCCCGATGCACGAGCTGGAAGTGCCAGCGAACTGCCCCGCTTGCGCCATCTAGAGCAACCAGAGAGGAGCCGTAGTAAGAGCGATCGGGGCCGTCATCGCGGAAGTAATCCGGGGCCGGATTTCCCGTGGGGAGAAAAATCAGCCCTCGCTCTTGATCCACCGTAAAGCCCGCCCAGACATTGGGCGTGCCCAGAAGATAGCCGTTGTCACTCCGACGCTCCGGAGCCTCCGGATAATCGGGCGGCGCCAGATCGAAGGCCCAGCGAAGGGATCCGCTCTGCACGTCATAGGCGCGCACCACCCCCGAGGGCGCGTCAACGCGAATGTTGTCAGCGATCGCCGATCCCACAACTACCAGATCGCCGACCACCGCCGGTGCTGAGGTGACCTGGACCTCTTGAGGCCAAAGGCGATTCCCGATTCCCTCAGCTAAGTCCACCTCGCCGCCGGTGCCGAAGTCGGTGCAGGGCGCTCCCGTCGCCAGATCAAGGGCGAAGAGCCGCGCATCGTTAGTGGCCATGAGCACCCGGGCCGCGCAGGCTTTGGTCTCCGCCGGTGCTTCTTCCCAAGCAGCCACGGCGCGGCAGTTGGCCTGATTGGGGTAGGGACCGGGCCCCACCTTAGGGTCGAAGCGCCAAAGCGTGGCTCCGGTTAGGGGATCAAGCGCCAGGACCTGATTATGCGGCGTGCAGGCGAGGAGCCGGCCTTGAGCGAGGATCGGCGTATTTTGAAAGACCGTGCCCGCATCGCCCGTGCGCACGGTCCAAGCCAGCCGCATTTCGCCAATGGCTTCCGGACTTAGGGCCCCGAGGGGTGCAAAGCGTGCGTTCTCCGGACCCAGAGCATTGGGCCAGGGGGTAGTGCGCCTCGCTACGCCGGGAAGGTCCGGCGCCGGTGCCTGGGCTAGAAAGGGCGCAAGTTCGGGCCCCTGGCACCCCAGCAGCAGGGTGCAGAGGGTTGCCAGCAGCGCTCCACGCCATAACCTTGGGCCGAGCTTTCTTAGCCCGCTGTGCATACGGCTACCTCCTCATGCGCCATCACGCTCTCGGGACCATAGCCCCTCCTCCTGGAAAGTGAAATAAGAGAGGACAAGGCCGGAAGGACCCAGTAGCCTGAGCCAAATTCAGGGAGGGAGCGTTCGGTGATCGACCAACCGCATCTAGGGTTTGGCACCCGCCTAGCCTACGGCTTCGGCGCCGTAGCCCAGGGGGCCAAATCCAACGGGTTTAATTACCTCTTACTATTTTTCTATAGCCAGGTGGTGGGACTCCCGGCTGAGTGGGTGTCTTTTGCGATTCTCATTGCGCTGGTCTTCGACGCGGTTTCCGACCCCCTCATTGGCTACTTCTCAGACAACTTTCGCTCCTCCTGGGGCCGGCGCCACCCCTTCATGTATGCGTCAGCCGTTCCCGTTTCCCTGGCCTACTATTTTCTCTGGGCACCCCCGGAGTGGTCTCAGGAAGCGCTGCTGGCCTACTTCCTGGTGCTCGCGATCTTTATCCGAACCACCATCACCCTCTATGACATTCCCTCCACAGCGCTGGTGGCGGAGCTGACCGACGATTACGTCGAACGCTCCCGCATTGTTGGCTATCGCTACTTTTTTGGCTGGTGGGGGGGGCTCACCATGGCCGTACTCGCCTACCTGGTGTTTCTCCCGGAAGCTAAGGGCGGACTCCTCTACACCGAGGGCTGGCGCAACTACGGCCTGTCGGCATCGATCATTATGTTCATCTCAATCTTAGTCTCGAGCTTAGGCACGCACCGGCACATCCCCCAATTAAGGGCGCCAAGTGTTCAGCCCAGCGATGAGGGCTTCAGCCTTCGCCGAACGGCCCGAGAACTTCGAGAGACGTTAGGAAACCCATCCTTCCTTGTGCTCTTCGCGGCGGCGCTCTTTTCCGCCGTCGCCGCCGGCGTCTCCACCACCCTTTCTATCTACTTCACCCGGCACATGTGGGGCTTCACCACGGAGCAGATCGGCTATCTGCAGTTTCCCTATTTCTTTTCGGCGATGGTGGCACTCTGGCTTGGGCCCAAGGTGACCCAGGCGCTGGGGAAGAGGCCTGCGGCCATCAGCATCACGGCCATCGCTGTGGCCCTGGCTCCGGCGCTATTCATCCTACGCATGCTTGACCTACTCCCGGACAACGGTACCTCAGCTCTCTTTTGGATCGTTCTTTCCCATGGCGCCATCGAGGTTGCTTTGATCATCACCTCGTCAATTTTAGTCGCCGCCATGATTGCAGACGTCGTAGAGGACAGCGAAATACAAACCGGACGACGCTCCGAGGGAACCTTTTTCGCCGCTAATACCTTCGCGCAAAAGGCAGTCAACGGGCTGGGGGTCCTTGTTGCGGGCCAACTCCTAGCCTGGGTAGAGTTTCCCACGGGGGCCGCCCTGGGGACTGTCAGCCAAGAGACCATATTTGGCTTGGCGACCTATTACATTCCGGTGCAATGGGTCCTTTACGGGTTCGCAATTGTCCTGATGGGCCTTTATCGTATTTCCCGCGCCGGGCATGAAGCCAATATCGATAGGCTTCGGGCCCGCCGATCATCAGCCCCCGGGGATCAGCCCGGAGAGCACACAGGAGCTTCTACATGAGCACCCTCAGTCATGAAGAAATTTACAAAGACAGTGGCCGAGCAGCGGTGGAGCTCCCCCTCGGGGACGCCCTCGGCGCCCTCGGTGCTGGCGCCACCTTCCCTCTCATGGAAGATCCCCGACAAACCAACCGAGCTTTGCTCATTGGCATGTTCGTGCTGCGTCCCGCAGCCGAGGCCTGGGATGCGTCCCTCGGCGAGGCCGTTCCCGAAGCCCTTCGGGCAGGGCAACAGTGGTGCTTCAACGTCAAAGGCTTCGATGGGGGCTGGCTTATTGCCGCCGGTAATCCTCTGGACGCCTATCGCCTGTCCCTCCAGTACGGCCTGTCCGACGCAGTCATCGTCGGAAGTAATACGGTGGTGACGGAAGGGGTGGACCATGGGGAGGAGCAGGGCTACCTCTGGCAACCGTACGGCCCCGCGGCCTGGCCCCAGCTGGCGGCCCTTGACGCGGACATCGGCGACAAAATCGCTGCTCAGCGGGCGGCCTGGCAGGACATCGGGGTTCTGTCCTCCCGACGCTACCCGGCGCAGATTGTGGTGACGCAAAGCGGAAAGCTTCGGGAGGGCGCCAAGGACATCTTCGAAGCGCGGATCTTCCACGCGACCCACCCCGATGGTACTCCCGTGGAGAGCTACATTCTGACCAGCGAAGCCGGCGCAGAGCGCCTTCGTGCCCGCGCCGCCAACCACGGTCTCGCTGATCGGATCGATGAGATTTTGATCGCGACCTCACCCGAGGGCGATCCGGAAACCCTAGCGATCGATACCGTCCCCGCCATCCTTCGAACCCGGCTGGACATCCGTATTGCCAACCACGATGGGGGCCGCACGGTGCTGTCGGAGTTCAGCGCGGCTGGGGTACTGCCGCAGATGAACCTGACGCTCATGCGGGGGGCTCCGGTAAAGGCGATTTTGGGGGACAGCGATCGGGTGCCGGATAGCGAACGGGCGGACCTGCTTGAGAACTTCGAAGCTCGGCGCCAGCTCTTCTTCTCAGGGGATCACCGCCTTCCGGAAGGGCTCATTCCCATGAGCGTGCTTCACGATGGAGGGGATGGGGTTGTCGTTTCCTTTGACGCGCGGGGACAGCGGGGCCTCTAGGGCCCCGCCGCTGGCCTACCAGCCCTGGAGTTCGGCGAGCTCCGCTCGAACCTGCTGCGGATTACCAAAGGCTTGGCGATTAAAGCCGATGCGCTTGAACCAGTAGTGCAGCCCCACTAAGTCCGTAAAGCCCATACCGCCGTGGACCTCCGTGGCGGTTTTTGCCACGAACTGCCCGACGTCCCCGAGAAGCGCCTTGGCGTGGCCAGCGGTGGTGAGGGCTTCCTCCCGGATATGGTCCTGACAATGGGCGGCGTACCAAACCAGGGCCGTGCAAGGTTCTAGCTCCGCGGCCATCTCGGCGCACATGTGCTTCACAGCCTGAAAGCTGGCAATGGGCCGGTTGAACTGCTCCCGCTCCCCGGCGTAGACCACGGCCTTTTCGAGCATGGCTCGGCCCGCCCCCAGGCTATCAGCAGCGAGAATGACCCAGGCCACGGCCCGCAGCTCTGCGAGGACCGAAGGGTCCTGGCTCAGAAGCGTAGCCGCGCAGTCCCGTAGCCGGAGGCGGCAGCACCGACGACTGCGATCTACCGTTTCAAAGGGCTCCCGGGCGCAGCCCGAGGCGCTGGTCTCCACCCACCATAGGGCGCCATCATCGCTCGCGACCAGATAAGCCTCGGCGGAATCATCTAGGGCGAGGGTCACGGTCCCGCTTAGGGTACCGTCCTTCGCGGTGATGCTGTCTCGGCTACGCTGCCCCCCTGCCTGGGGGAAGGCGACACCAACGCGAAGGGCGCCCTCCACAACGGCGCCTAACCGGTCCTGCCAGGCGGGCTGGTCGCTTAAGCTTGCGACAGCGAGGGCCCGGGGAAACAGCACCGCGGTACCAAGAAAGGGCGCGGGGGTGACATGATGGCCTAGGGCCTCCGCAATCACCGCAGCGTCGAGCACCCCTAACCCGAGGCCCCCAGCCGACTCCGGCACCAGCAACCCCCCGAGGCCAAGCTCGCAAAGCGTCCTCCATAGGGCGTGATCCTCGCCCCCATCGGCGTAGGCGCGGACCGCATCCAGCGGCACCTCGTCCGCGAGGAGCCGCCGCACCGTCGCATCGAGGAGCGTTTGATCTTCCGAAAGTCCGAATCGCATAACGCCCCCTTATTTCGCAAGCTTAGGCTCGCGGGGCATGCCAAGGCCCCGCTCGCTGATGATGTTTTTCTGAATTTGCGAAGTTCCCCCCCCGATGATCAGGCCGAGGAAATACATGTAGCTCGTTTGCCAGCTTCCCCCGTCCTGCTTATCCGGGTTGTCGCCGTAGGCGAGGCCAAGCTCCCCGAGCACATCAATGGCAAAGCCTTCCAACTCGTGGCGAAGCTCCGTCCCCTGAAGCTTCGTGATGAGGTTAGCTAGGGGCGCTCGCTCGTCGTTGACCTTATTGGACAAAAGGCGCATGTCGTGAAGACGCATAGCCAGCACCCGGCTCTGGAGCGAAGCCAGCCGATCCCGGAAGAGGGGGTTATCAATCAGCCGGTGCCCGTGCACCGTTTCCCGGCGCATCAGCTCCAAAAGGGTGTTAAAGCGGGTCATGGTGGCGTTGGGATCGCCCAGGGAGCCGCGCTCATGGCCGAGGATGGTGTTCGCTACCTTCCAGCCTTCCCCGCGCTGGCCCACAATCTGCCCCGTGGGCACGCGCACATCGGTGAAGAAGACTTCGTTGAAGTTCGCCACCCCCGTCATATCGACGAGGGGCCGCACCTCAATGCCTGGCGTAGTCATAGGAAAGAGGAGGAAGGAAATGCCCTGGTGCTTCGGCGCCTCGGGCTCCGTACGCACGAGACAGAAGATCCAATCCGCAAGGTGGGCCGTGGAGGTCCAGATTTTCTGGCCATTCACCACGAAATCGTCGCCGTCCACCACGGCGCTGGTGCGGAGGGCCGCCAGATCGCTCCCGGCGCCGGGCTCCGAGTACCCCTGGCACCAGAGCATTTCGCCCCGAATGGTCGGCGGAATATAGGTGGTCTTCTGCGCTTCCGTGCCCACCTCGAGAAGGGTGGGCACGAGCATGGAGATACCCTGGCCCCCAAGCCCGGGGCTCACCCGAGCTGCGGCGAATTCTTCGGCAATGATCCGGCTTTCTAATATGTCGGGCGCAGCGCCGTAGCCGCCGTAGGCCTTAGGGATGGTGCGGGCGGCATAGCCGTGCTCAATGAGAAGGCGCTGCCAAGCCAACACCTTCTCCGAACGCAGGCCTTCCCCCCGCGGCGCGTCCTTGCCATGACGAGCCAAGAAGCTCTGTACTTCCTCACGAAACGCCTCGTAGTGAGGCCCGTAGGACAGATCCATGCCACTCCCCCAAGTCGGTGATCGTCCCCTTGAGCTTACCGAAGCGCCCCGGTGGTGACCACGGGCCAGGTTTCGCTAGGGAATCATGGCCTGGCTTTTCTCTAGGGCCTGACCCAAATCCGCCGTAAGGTCCTCGGGGCTCTCGAGCCCCACGGCCGCGCGCATAAGCCCCGGTGCGAGGCCCATGGCTCGAAGCCGTTCCGGCGGCTGCTCCTTCACGGCGCTAATGACCGGCGAATAGATCAGGCTTTCGTGGCCGCCCCAGGAAACGCCCCGGCCAAAAAGCTTAAGGCTGTCGAAGAAAGTTTTGATAGCGGGCAGGTGGTCGGTCTTAAGGGTAAAGCTAAAAAGGCTCGAAAAGCCTGAGAGCTGGCGCGCAGCAAGGGCGTGATCGGGATGGCTGGGAAGCCCCGGGTGCCGCACCTCGGCAATGGCCGGGTGAGCCTCGAGAAAGCGCCCCACCGCGAGGCCGTTGGCCTGGTGAAGCGCCATGCGGGCGGGGAGGGTGCGGAGGCTCCGGAGGAGTAGCCAAGCCTCAAAGGGGGCCATTTTACCCCCGAGGAGCTCCGCCTCCCGGGTGGCAAGGGCATCCACGAGCTCCGCCTTGCCCAGCACTACGCCGGCGACAAGATCGCTATGTCCCGACAGGTACTTGGAAACGCTATGAAGCTCTAGGTCTACGCCTAGCCCAAGGGGCTTCTGGAACAACGGGGTGGCCCAGGTGTTGTCGATGAGCACGCGGACGCCGCGGGGCTTCACTAGGGCGCACAGCGCCTCGATGTCCTGCACCCCGAAGCGAGCGGAATTGGGGCTTTCAAGGTAAAGCACGCGGGTTTCAGGGCGGAGCGCCGCTTCCACCTCCGTAAGATCTCCGCCATCCACGAAGGTGGTCTGAATCCCCATCTTCTCTGGCAGGTAGGTGCCCATGAGATTGGCGGCAGGGCCATACACGTTGTTCAGGGTAATCAGATGATCCCCGGGGCGCAGGCAGTGCAGCAGGGCGGCGCTAATAGCGCCCATGCCGCTGGGGAAGAGGCGCGCCTTTTCCGTTCCCGCCAGCGCTGCGAGGTGGCGCTCTGCGGCCTGCACCGTGGGGTTCAGAATCCGGGAATAGGTCGGCGTACCCGTGCGGTCCTCGAAAGCGGCGTCGAGGGCGTCCCAGCTATCAAAGGTAAAGGTGCTGTTTTGGTAGAGCGGGGGAATGACAGCCCCATAGCGTTCCTCTCGAAAGGGTCCGTCCTGAATGAGCTGGGTTTCCGGTTTCAGGCCATCATTCACGAAGAGGCTTCCTTAGACGGGGCCGGGCTGCGAAGTAATCCCTGACCAAACAGGGCAAAGAGGATCGCAAAGGCAAAGTTAAACAGGGAGAGAAGTTGCCACGGGGCGTAGGCGGCAACGGGTACCCCAAGCGTCGCCACCATAAACAGGGCTGTGGCGTGCCAGGGCACGAGGCTCTCGAGCATGGTGCCGGTGTCCTCAATGGAGCGGGACAGAAGGGGGCGGGGCACGCCAGCACCATCGAAGCGGCGGGAAAAGGCGTCGCCAACAATAAAGGACGTCGCGCTCTGATTCGACGTCATGGCGTTGGTGACGGCCGTGGCCCCCAGGGCGGAAAGCACCAGGGCTGACGGCTTCCTAGCAAAGGCAAAGGCCCAGTTCACAAGCCGAGGCATGGTTTCGAGGAGATCAATGGCGCCGACAAACAGGAACACCAGCATGGCGACGAAGATGGCTTCGCTCATGGAGTAGAGCCCGCCCCGTTCCAAGAGCACCGCAACGCCCTCAGGAAGCGGGCCAGAAACCTCGCTAAAGGTCAGGCGGTAACCGTTTTTAAGCGCCGCGGTGATCTGGGCGGCGTCGAAGGGCTGAAGTAGGAGGGCCAGCCCCGTGGCCACCACTATGGATAGCAAAAGCAGGGGCAGGGTTGGCGCCCCGCGCCAGGCACCGGCGAGCACAATCAGCGGCGGCAGCAATAGGGCCAGGTGGAAGTTGAAGAGGCCGCCCAGGGCGGCCGCAAAGGCCTCCGGCGCCGCAAGATCGGTCGCCGGCGCCGGGGGTGCCAAAAGGCCCAGAGCGGTGTAAACGGCGAGGGCAAGCGCCGCGGCGGGGAGCGTAGTCCAAAGCATGGCCCGGATATGGCTGAAAAGGGGTACCTCCGTGGCGATGGCCGCGATGTTCGTTGTGTCCGATAGGGGGGAGAGCTTGTCGCCAAAGTAGGCCCCACCAATGATGGCGCCAGCGAGCACGGCGGGATCGGCGCCCACGGAAATCCCAATGCCCATGAGCACCACCCCGATGGTCCCCGCGGACCCCAGGAAGTCCCCGTCAGCAGGGAGAACAGCACGGGAATGAGAAAGGCCAGGGGATAAATCCAGCCCGGGCTCACGAGGGTGACGCCCCACGCCACCAGCATGGGTATCGTTCCCGCAATGATCCAGGCACCCACCAAAAGCCCAATGGCAAAGAGGATAAAGATCGCCGGCAGGGCCCGCCCAAGGCGATGGATGATGGCGCCTTGAATGTCGTTCCAGGAGAAGCCCAGCCAGAACAGCTCAGCCATGGCGAAGGCCGCAGAAAATACGAAGATCGTCTCGAGGGCTAGCGGCGCCTGAGCGAGGGCAAGGGGGCGCAGCACGAGCCCGTAAAGCAGAAGGGTCAGCAGCACCCAGGCCGGGGCTGTGGCCTGAAGAAAGCTAGGGGCAGGAGGTGCGGGACTCGGCGTTGTCATGGAGCAAAGTTAGCACAGGGCGCTACACTGCGGGCTCGGCTAGGAGCGCACCTGTGGCGAACGCCTTCGACTATCAATCCTTTCTGAAAACCCTGACCCGTCGGCCGGGGGTCTATCGCATGCTCGATGCGGAAGGGGCCGTGCTCTATGTGGGCAAGGCCCGGGATCTCAAGGCTCGAGTATCCAGCTACTTCCGAGGTCAGGGGCTAACCAGTAAAACCCTGGCCATGGTGCAGCGCATCGCTCGAGTGGAAACGACGGTCACGGGCAGCGAGATTGAGGCCCTACTACTCGAGCAGAGTCTCATTAAAGCGGAGCGCCCGCCCTTCAACATCCTTCTCCGAGACGATAAGTCCTACCCGATGATCGCCCTCACGGAACACAAGGACTTTCCTCGCCTACGCGTTTTTCGAGGCCGCCGGGAGGGAAAGGGGAAAACGCTGTTCGGGCCCTTTCCCTCCGCCGGCGCCGTGCGAGAAACGCTCACCGTGCTTCAGAAGCTCTTCCGACTCCGCAGCTGCACGGACAGCAACTTCGCTAACCGGAGCCGGCCCTGCCTTCAGTTTCAAATAGGGCGCTGTAGCGGTCCCTGCGTGGGGCTCATCGATGAGGCGAGCTACCGGGCGGACCTGCGTCACGCGCTCCTCTTTCTCGAGGGCCGCTCCGATGCGGTCACCGCGGAGCTTGAGGTCGCCATGGCATCTGCTGCTGAGGCCCTGGCCTTCGAGGAAGCGGCGCGCCTTCGGGACCAAATCAGCAAGCTTCGGCGCATTCAGCAGCAACAGCATGTGGTCACCGAGGGGGGGGATGTGGACGTTTTCTCACTCCTGGAAGAGGGAGGAATGACCTGCATCATTCGCCTCGGGGTACGCCGAGGCCAGGTGCTAGCCACGGAGCATTGGTGGCCCGAGAACGCCCTGGGCCTGGCGCCGGAGGCTCTCCTGGGGGAGTTCCTGGCCCAGTTCTATTTTGGCGAGGAAGGGTCGGGAAGTGGAGATCGGCCTCGGGAGGTGCTGACCTCCCACGCCCTCCCGGACGCGACCATACTCGGCGAGGCCCTGTCGCAAGCTTTCGGCTACCGGGTACGCCTCTCCCATCAGGTTCGGGGCCAGCGGGCAAGCTGGCTGCGCCTCGCGGAGGTAAACGGCCAGGCCCAGCTGACCCAGCGCCTCGAGGCCCGGGGCCACGGAGCGGATCGCCTTGCAGCGCTAACGAAGGCCCTCGGGCGGAACTCGACACCGGCGCGCATGGAGTGCTTTGACATCTCCCACACGGGCGGGGAGGGGACCGTTGCCTCCTGCGTGGTGTTTGAGGGAGGTCAGCCCAAAAAGAGCGACTATCGGCGCTTTAACATCGAGGGCATCACTCCCGGGGACGACTACGCCGCCATGCACCAAGCGCTGGAGCGTCGCTATGCGCGGGTGAAGCGAGGGGAGGCCCCCATGCCCGATCTTTTAATCATCGACGGTGGCCCGGGGCAGCTGACCCAGGCCCGCGCGGTGCTCGAGGCTCTAGAGCTCAACCGCATTCACCTGCTGGGAATCGCTAAGGGGGTTACCCGCAAGGCTGGACTCGAGCAGGTCATTGATGGCGCCACGGGGCGTGTTCTAGCGCTGGCTCCCTCCGATCGAGCCCTTCACCTCCTGCAGCATATCCGGGACGAGGCGCACCGCTTTGCCATCACGGGGCATCGGCAACGCCGAGGAAAGCAACGGACCCAATCCTCCCTGGAAGGCATTGAGGGTATCGGGCCGAAGCGACGCCGGGCGCTCCTGGCTCACTTCGGCGGTTTAAAGGGCGTGCGAAACGCCAGCGTTGACGATCTCCGTCGCGTACCAGGCATCAACGCCGCCTTAGCCCAGAGCCTCTATCATGCGCTGCACGGGGCCTAAGCCCACATCCCAGCGCTGGGGCTGCCCCTGGGGGAGTGGGGGAGTACACTGACCTCATCGCAACACCGCAAGAGAACCGTCATGAATTTGCCCAACCTCCTCACCCTCTTGAGGATTGCGCTCATTCCCGTACTGGTCCTGCTGATCATGCTCCCTGGGGCCTGGACCTATGAAGCCAGTGCTACGGTCTTTCTGCTGGCCAGCCTCACGGACTGGCTTGATGGCTATCTTGCCCGGCGCCTCAAACTGCAGACGGCTCTAGGGGCCTTCCTCGATCCGGTGGCGGATAAGCTCATCGTGGTCACGGTGCTGGTCATGCTCACGGGGCGCTACGGCGACCTCTGGTTTGCCCTCGCGGCGGCGGTCATCGTGGGCCGAGAAATTATGATTTCCGCCCTGAGGGAGTGGATGGCGGAAATGCAACGCCGGGGCGTGGTTGCCGTAGCCTGGCTAGGCAAGGCCAAAACCACGGCGCAGATGATTGCGATCCTCGTGCTCCTTTACACCCCGGAGACTGCAACAGGGTGGCAGCCGATGCTGGGCTTGGCGCTTCTGCTTTTGGCTGCAACGCTGACCCTAGCCTCCATGGTCAGCTACCTGCGGGCGGCCTGGCCAACGCTCCGGGAAGCCTTCGAGGCAGCCCGTCCGCCGCGCTAGATCCCTCCGAGAAGGCTGGCAATTCAAGCGCGCTTCGGTATCATCTCGCTCCCTGAGGCCGGGTGGCAGAGTGGTCATGCAGCGGACTGCAAATCCGTCTACGCCGGTTCGATTCCGACCCCGGCCTCCATTTATTTCTCCCCGATTCCCCTCCTAACCCCTTAGCCTTCCCAGGCCCGAGGCGGTTAAGCTGCGCAAGCGAGAGCAAGCCTAAGGCCCGGGGAGGGGGCACCATCATGAAGAACATAATCCTTGGCGTGCTACTGGGCGTGGGCCTTGTGCTACTCGTCGCCATGCCTTTTCGAGGCCCCCTTTCGATACTCCTTGCGCCGAAGGCGAGCCTTCCCCCGGCGGCGGCGGAAGGATCGCTGACGGGCGCCCGGGGGCCCGCCTGGGAAGCCACCGTGGCCCTCGCTGCGAAAGATGACGGGGCGGAACTTGCTGAGCTGGCCGCAAGCTTCGTGGCCACCAGCGATGACCCCCTGATTCGCAACAGCGCAGGGGACGTGATCTTTGATCTCACAAGCTACGATTTTCTTGCCGACGCGGCGCCCGCGTCGGTCAACCCCAGCCTTTGGCGCCACGCTAGGATTCTGACCCAGCACGGGCTCTACCGCCTGAGCGAACGCATCTATCAGGTGAGGGGCTTTGACCTTTCCATCGTAACCTTCATCGACAGCGGCGACGGATGGATCGTGATCGATCCTCTCACCGTGGTGGAATCGGCCCGAAAAGCCAAAGAGTTGGTGGATGCCACCCTGGGGCCACGCCCCATTCGAGCCCTGATCTACTCCCACTCCCACGCGGACCATTTCGGTGGTGCGCTGGGCATGGTCTCCCAGGAGGCGGTGGACCGGGGTGAAGTCGCCGTGCTCGCCCCGGAAGGCTTCCTTCACCACGCCATTGCGGAAAACGTCATTGCTGGCCCGGCCATGGGACGACGCGCGCGCTACCAGTTCGGTAATACGCTGACCCGGGGTCCGAAGGGGGAGGTGACCTCAGGCCTCGGGCCCGGCCTTCCGCCTGGGACCCTGAGCCTACTGCCACCCACAGAGGTGCTCACGCGCACCGGGGAGACGCGGCGATTTGGGGACCTGACGCTAGAATTCCAGCTGACCCCCGGGGCGGAGGCGCCGGCGGAGATGAACTTTTATATCCCCGAACTTCGAACGCTGTTTGTTGCGGAAAACGCCAACCTCACCCTCCACAACCTTCTCCCGGCCCGGGGCGCCCTGGTGCGGGATGCGAAGGCCTGGGCCGACTATCTAACGGAAACGCTGCGCCGCTACGGAGATCGCTCTGATCTGCTCTTTGGCGCCCACGGAGTCCCGCGGCGAGGCGGGGCGGCCATCGAGGATTTCCTCAGCCACCACCGGGACGCGTACAAGTATCTCCATGACCAGTCCGTCCGCCTCATGAATGCAGGGCTTACGGGCACTGAACTCGCCGAGGCTCTCGAGCTCCCCCCGGCGCTCGCCGAGCGTTGGTTCAACCGGGGCTACTACGGAACCCTGAATCACAACGCGAAGGCCGTCTATCAGCGCTACATGGGGTGGTACGACGGGAACCCAGCCAACCTGTGGCCCTTACCGCCGGAAGAAGAGAGCGGACGCTGGATCGCGGCCCTTGGCGGGGCGGAACCCGCCCTGGCTCAAGCGCAGGCCGCGGTGGAGGGGGAGGACTGGCGCTGGGCCGCAACCCTGCTGAATCGGATCATCTTCGCTGGGGAGGGCGGAGATGAAGCCAAGGCCTTGCTGGCTACCGTTTACGAGCAGCTGGCCTTCCGCACCGAGGCGGGAACCTGGCGAAATATCTACCTCACCGGTGCCCAGGAGCTTCGGAGTGGGGTCCGCCAGGGCGGCCTGAGCGTAGCCAATCAAGCCATCGTAGCGGCGACCCCAACGGCCATGCTTCTGGACTTCGTGGCAGTGCGCCTGAACCCCGGGCCCGCCTTGGCATCACCCTTCGTCCTGAATCTCAAGGTTCGGGACCGGAATGAATCCCACCGCATCGAAGTCCGCAACGGCGTACTGATTCACGAAGAGGATCAAATCGCTGCGGACGCACCTGTCCTAACCCTCAATTATCGAAGCCTGCTCATCGCCCTCTTTGGTCAGCTGCCCTCAGCATTGGTGCTGGCCCGAGACGATGTAGAGACCTCGGAGGGGGCCGAGTCTTTGCTGGAGGCCTGGCTGACCATGCTCGACCCCTTAAATCCCTTGTTTCCCATCGTGACCCCCTAGGGAGGCCTATTATGCGCAAGCATTACTTTCTGATCCTCGCGCTTTTCCTTCCGCTGCTGTCCTCGGCGGAAGAGGAAATGACCATCTTCTCGGAGCTTACCTATTTGAGCGCAGCCCCGGGGGCAGAGACCGCCCTCGAGTCAGCTTTGCTGGAGAACGATGCTGTGGTGGCGCAGGCACAAGCCAACGCCCGAGGCCTTTTTGCCTGGGCGCTCTATCGCGTGCTCTACCACGACGGCGCCTACAGCCACGTGGTGATTCGCCAGGCCATTCAGCGCGATGGCCTGTCCCCCTCGCTCAAGCGAGCGCAGCGGAAGCCTTAGGGGTCGATCTAGGAAACCGGCTCCGGGGCCTGGCTCGGGAGGAGGGCCGCTTGGTCTACTCCCTTGAGCAATTTCACACCAATTTGACGCTGCGAGATCGTCCCTTTCTAACGGCGATATTCCTCGCCAGCGACAATGACCAGGAAACCCGCGAAGTCCTCGAAAACCGCTTCGGACCGGCCTTGAAGGCGATGATTGCCGACGAAGCGGGCCCCGCAGCCTATTCCCAGTATCGGCGGCGCCTGCCGAGCGCGGGCGGGGATCACGATCGGGTACTGGTTCTCCAGTATCCGACCTTCAAGGCCCTTGGAACCAGCGCCCCCGCGGAGGCGGCGTTCGCGGCAGCGGGGGACAGCCTGGAGGCTGCGGAGGTCGCTCTGAGCGAAGTCGCCTCCGTCGTCCGCAGCGAACACTGGCAGCTCGTGCAGGTTGTCACGCGGCAGGCGGAGAATTGATCCGCCGATCCTTTCTTGCCGGAGGGCTGCGGCGTCTGGTGCCGCTGCTGATCCTGCATGCCGGCGTTGCTTTCGCCGCCGCGCCTTCCGCCGCCGGGGCGCCGGGGGAGGGGGACAGCCAGCCCTGGGAGGCCGACGCCGGGCTCCAGGCCATGGCCCGGCTGCAGCCTGGGCTCCAGCGTAACCATGTAGCCCTCTATTTTGACGGCGAGATCACGAACAGGGGCCTCGGCCTTCCAGGCCAAGAAGCGATGGAAGGGACCTTTGTTGACCAGACATCGCTCACCCTAACCTTCCGCCTTCCTGCTCTCGCTGAGCCTCTATACCTAACCATGCCCCTTCTAGGGATCGGGGTTTACTCCGTGGGCCCCAGGGCCCTGGCCCGGGCCCGATTTGCGGGAGCTGAGAATCTTCAGGGATTCATTCGCTTTGACCGCCTCGATGCGGAGGCACTCAGCGGCTGGTTTTTCCTCCGGCTTCGCTCCGCCACAGGGGATACCGTTCAGACCTTCGGGGGCGCCTTTCGGGAAGTTTCCCCCTAAGATGTTGGCTGTTTTATTGAACGAGACCCCATCATGCTGATCCGTGCTGCGCTTCTCCTGACGCTCGCTATTTCGGGCCTTCCCTATGGTGCCTGGGCCGCTCCCGCGGCAGAGCTGGTGAGCGATGGCGGCAAGGTGACCCTCGAGACCCGGGTGACCCAACGCGTGACCCGCGTCGACGACGGCGGCGCCGAGGAGATCGTCTATTTGGAGGACACCTGGCTGGCGCCGGGGGCCATCCTGCGCTACGAACTCATCATCCATAACCAAGCCGAAGCCGAAGCCGTAGCGCCGGAAAGCCTCCTCGTAACGACGCCGCTTCCCGAGGGCGTCCAGTTTCTTGAAGGGTTGAAGCCCTCAGGCCCCGTAGCCTTTGCCCTGTCAATGGACGGCGGCGTCACCTTTGAAGCCCCGGACAAGGTGGCTCCAGAATCCGTGACCCATCTGCAGTGGCGCATCATGGAAAGCCTTCCCCCGGAAGCACGCCGGACCCTAGCCTTTGAAGCTCGGCTGCTTTAACACCTTATACCTCCTAGGGGCGCTCCTAGGACTCCTCCCCGGCGCTGCGGCCCTAGGGGCCAGCGCAGGCCTTCCTGGTCAGGTGGCGCCCTTCGTGGCGATGGATGAGCGGGACGTCAGAGCAGCAATGGAGCTCGCTGGGGTGGAGCGAGGAGATCGGCTCATAGACCTCGGCTCTGGGGACGGCCGAATCGTAATCGCAGCGGCGAAGCGGGGCGCCGATGCCCTGGGCATCGAACTTGATCCTAGCCTCGTCATAAGGGCACGCCGCGCAGCGAGGCAAGCTCAAGTGGAGACGAAGGCTCGCTTTCATGAAGGCGATCTCTTCGCCCAGGACCTCTCCGCCGCCACGGTAGTGACCCTCTATCTTTTCCCCGATGCAAACCTGGCGCTTCGTCCTAAGCTTCTCCGGGAGCTGACGCCCGGAACGCGTATTGTGTCCAATAGCTTCGACCTTGGGGCCTGGAAGCCGGACAAGCACATCCAAGCGGCCTCGAGCGGTGGGCTGTTACTCTGGATAGTGCCCGCTCAGCTGGCGGGCTCCTGGTGCACCGCACGCGGGGCACGCTTCCAACTCGAGCAACGCTTTCAGAAGGTGAGGCTGCGCAACGCGCCAACGTCCCTAGGCATCAACGCTTCCTGGGAGGGGCGGCTCAGGGGCACGGTGCTGATCAGCGAGGGGTCCGAGGCGAGCCTCTCGGGGCATCTCGAGGGGGATCAGCTGATGCTTCAATCGTCCGATGGAAGCAGCGAGAAGGCGACGCGCTGCTGACGCTCGAGGGTCAGCGGGCTTGCCTGGCCCTGCGTCCAGCTGGCGCGCACCGTCACGGTCAGACTGGCGGGTGGGGCGCGACGCCATTCCGACGCCTGACCGAGAAGGCGAGCCCCAGCGAGGGGACATTGAATCGTTTGCGCCGCCCCTGGCTTTGACGTCTCTGCGGTGCAGCCGAGACTGTCTTCGTTAACCGTCAGGCTTACGGCACTGAGCACGCCCCCGGCGGGCGTGAGCTCAGCGGAGACTAGCAGAGCCTCAGCCGTGAGGGTGCTGGCCAGAAGATTCAGGCTTGGGGGCACCGGCGGCGGGAAAAGAGCGCAGCCGGTGAGCGCTGCGCTGCCCAGCAAAGCGATGACCCTACCCTTATAAGGCCGCCGCAAGGTCCAGCGTTTCCTTCACTTCGCGCTTCAGGAACTTGCCGTTGGCATTGCGCGGCAGAGATTCCCGCTGCACCCACAGGTAGCGGGGGACCTTATGCTTGGCGATACGGGTGAGGAGGTCAGCGCGGAGGGCCTTGGGGTCCACCTCCACCCCAGACTTCAGAACAATGACCGAACCCACTTCCTCACCGAGCCGATCGTCCGGGACGCCGAAGACAATGCATTCGGCGATACCATCCACCTCGTAGATGGCCGATTCCACCTCCGCGCAATAAACGTTTTCACCGCCCCGGAGCACCATGTCCTTCTTTCGATCGACGATGTAAACGAAGCCGTCCTCATCCACCCGAGCGACATCACCGGTGCGCAGGAAGCCATCAACGATGGTTTCTGCCGTGGCGTCTTCCCGGTTTAGATAGCCGCGGATGACCGGCGCTCCGCGCACCGTCAACTCGCCGACCTGCCCCGGAGCCAAGGGATTTCCCTCGTCGTCGATAATGCGCAGCTCAAAGTTTGGCATTACGGGGCCGCAGCTTTCTGGTCGGTCTACGAAGAAGTCCCCGGAAATCGCGGTGATGATGCCGCAGGTTTCCGTCATTCCGTAGCCCGTGTTCGGCTTCGCCGTGGCCACGGCCTGATCGATTTGCCCCACGAGATCAGGCTGGAGCTGAGCCCCACCGCCCCCGAGCTGCACCATGGAAGAGGTGTCGGTCTTCGGAAAATCGGGGTGGGCGAGGAGCTCCCGGGACATGACGGGCACGCCGCTCATGGTGCTAACCTTCTCCCGTTCAATTAGCTTAAGCGCTTGACCGGCGTCCCACTTGTACATCAGTACCAGCTTCCCGCCGCTGAGCGTGCCGCCCTGGGCCGCGCAGTTATTGGCAGTGACGTGGAAGAGGGGAGTGGTGATCAGGCTGACCCCCTGGGGCGGGTTCTCAAAGTCCTCGGGCTTGGCGTTGCCGAGAGCCACTTGCGTACCTGCGAGGCAGGCTCCCCAAAAGGCAAGGTTCATCACGTTATTCACGCAGCCCCGATGCGTCTGCAAGGCACCCTTGGGGTTCCCCGTGGTACCCGAGGTGTAGAAGATGCAGGCGTCGCTGTCCGGGTCGATGGTGACCTCCGGCAGCGAGCCGCCATGATTGCGCAGGGTTTCATAAGCCACGGCGCCCTCCGGGGCCTCGAAGCGCAGGGCGACAAGGGTCGGGTTTCCAGGCAGCTCGGGCTCGTCCTTGATGCGCGTATAGCGCTCCTCATCGAGGAACAGGAATTTCGGCTCCGAGTCACTGAGCCCGTAGCGCATTTCCGGGGTGACCCACCAAGCATTCATACCCACCACCGTGGCACCGATGCTATCAATGGCCCATTAAATCAGCATGAACTCTTGGAAGTTGCGCATGGCCAGGGCCACCCGGGCCCCTGGGACCACGCCGTTCTCCACCAGCCAAGCAGCGACGGACGCCACCTCTTCATGGGCCCGGGCATAGGTCCAGCGCTCATCTTGGTAAACGATGTACTCGCGGTCGGCAAATTGCTGGGAGGACAACCAGAGTTCGCGCAGGCTCGGCGGGGCGTTTTTATAAGTCCTCGTGGGGACCCCCCGCACATCGACCGTGGTGATCTCAAAGTTGCCCTCGGACCCCGTGAGCGACTGCCAAACCTGCTTAAGCTCTGCGTACATCCCCGCCTCCCCTTTCAGTTAAGCGCCCGATTCTGCCCAAGTCCCGGCACGGGTAAAAGGTCCCGAGAGCAGAAACGGCTTCCCGGGGCGGAAAGCCCTGCTAAACTGCGACGCGTCGCCGGTGTGGTGAAATTGGTAGACACACGGGACTTAAAATCCCGAGGGGGAAACCCCGTGCCGGTTCGAGTCCGGCCACCGGCACCACTTACCGCAAAAGCATCTTTTGAGCCACTCCTTTACGTCGCTTTACGCCTTCGCGGAGAGGCGAACATTACTCGCCCGAAGCGCCCGCGTTTCTCTGCTAGTCTTCTCTCCATGAGGGACAGAAAAAAGTGAGAGGGGAATGCCGCCGAGCATAGCCAGCTTTTATGTGGCGCTTGCCGTTTGGGGCCTTCTGATTGCGCGGGGCCGGAGTCGCCCGACGCAATGGCCTCTGATTGCGGCCTTCGGCCTCGTCCTTCTTCTGTTCCTAAATGCCCGCTATCTCATTGAAGGCGCGCCTGCGGGCATTGCCTATTTCATCAGCCTTTACGATTTTTTTGACAATCTAGGGTTAGACCCAGGGGCAGCTCCAGCTGCCATGGCTACCTGTTCCGAAAACGCCTGTTCGCTCTGGAGCGAAACCTACCTTCTGCATCAAAGCTGGGGTGTTGCCTTCTTCGATCGCTTTACGAACGCGCCGGCGATGCGGACCAATGCGCTGTATGTTCACTTATTTTGTAACTCAGTTGTTTTTATTCTGATGCACCTTCAAGTTCTTCGGGCAGGTCAGCCCGGGTCGAAAACTTCTCACCGGTGGCTGGGGCGCACGACCTTAGGGTTTTTAACGGTGGGCACGGCGGCGGCTATATACCTGGCCGGGGAGCATGACGCGGTTTCTGCCTACGGCGGCCTTTGGGCTGAGTGGGGGTTCTATTCCATGTCCCTTTGCGTTTATGGCGCCGCGCTTATGGGATGGGGTAACGCAAGGAAGGGCGATTGGGAACAGCATCGCATATGGATGCTGCGGTTTATCGGTGCAATGTATGGCGCTTTCTGGCTTTTCCGGATTTTCCTCGTGGTATCGGGGCCCTTGCTTCGGGAGTGGGAAGGTCTTTCTCTCTTATTTTCGATTTGGGTATCGGCCCCGGCCGGGCTCCTTGCGGCGGACTGGTTACGTCGAAGGTGGGACGCGAAACTTATAAAACAGCTAGATTCCCC
The DNA here is from genome assembly GCA_038144425.1 of Candidatus Salivita marina. GTDB lineage: Bacteria > Pseudomonadota > Gammaproteobacteria > Pseudomonadales > Azotimanducaceae > Salivita > Salivita marina. The sequence goes on from JAYQNS010000003.1 coordinate 192,244, forward strand.
TGCAGGGCAGGGCGTGTAATTAGGCAATTCGTAAAACAAAAGGCAGCGGGAGGCATCCATGAATCTATTCGACAACAAAAAGCTGCGATGGAAGCGATTTGTCGGCGGAGACCAGTTTGACTATCCCATTGATTACTCGGCGGCTCTGCTCCAGGCCTACGACGACGGTCATGTGGATCTTCTTTACTGGTGGGCACCCAACGCCTACTGCCACTTTCACAGACACACGGCGCGCACGACCTCTACGGTCCTCGCCGGCGAGCTACATGTCATCGATATCGATCCAGAGACGGGCGAAGAAACGCAACGACGAATCAGAAAGGCGGGGGACTATGCGTGCAAGGAACCTGGCGACGTCCACAGAGAGCTTGGAGGCCCGGAAGGCGCGCTTGTGTTGTTCAATCTCTTTAATCCGGAAGGATTGCTGGCCGAAAGCCTAGCCAGCGATGGAACGGTAAGTGGTCGTTCTGAGCTGGCCGACATTCTGAAGGGAAAGGCATACCGTTCGGGCATCGCCTAAGCACCATCGCGCACCGGGTGTTTAGTGAGGGAAAAACGCGCGCTCTTTCTTAAGATCCCAGGGCTACCCAGCGCTCAAAGATAAATTGAAACTGCAGCTCCCCTGGAAGCGGCTCGGTTCCTCCGGGCAGAGGTCCGGCCTGGGGCGCTTGCAGTAGGCGCCAACCCCTTTCTAGAGCTTCAAGGCCCGTGGCGTAGGGGGGGTCTCCGCTACCATTGGAACTGGGAAGCTCGGGACCGTCCCCCTTAGCTCCGTCATAAACTGCCCAGGCCACCACCTCCGTATCCAGCGCGCTCTCCGCAAGCCATAGATAGAGCAGCTGCTGACGCATTAGCGCTTCCCCGGGTCAAGGGCTCCTTCTCGAACCCGTTGGCGTGTTTGGTAGAAGTCTACGTCATAGGTGGGATCACCGCTCAGGTAGCGCCAGAGAGCGGCGCGCTGGATTTGTTCATACCGGCCCTCATGGCCCCTCTGCCAAGGCGCCATACAGCGCAGCCGCTGCGCAACGCTGAGGCTTCCCGGGCGAGCGAAGCTGTGATCCCTGGCGTCGTTGTGGAGGTCCGGCAAATCAGTCGTATTCCAGAGGCGCTGCTGAGGAACGCGGGGATTCAGCCGAAGCTTGTACATCCACCGGTCCTCCGCACTGGGGTTAGGTTGCCCGGCGTGCCACAGCCCCTGGTGAAAGACGAGAAGGGTGCCAGCCGGACCGCTGTAGTGCTGCTCTCCCACAACGTTCTGGTAGCGAGCGATGCCCTCAGCACGGGCCCGTCGGAGATGGCTGCCCGGCACAAAGCGCGTGCCACCGCCACCGGGAGCTACGGCGGTGGGGAAGTAAAACAGCTGAATATCGAAGGCCTGGCCCGCGGCTTCGAGCACCGCATCGACGTGCAGATGCTGGCCCTTAGGCGCCCCTGCGGGAATATGATGGATGAAATCATGATCAAACACCGGGTTAGATCCGACGAGCGATTCAATGATACCGGCGACGGCCGGCAACCTGAGCACCTCACCGAGAGCTGAAGGCGCGGGGTAGCAATCCTCCAGGGGCGTTAGACTTTCCGGGCTTTCGAGGGGATCGGAGTCCGTTGGAAGGGTTCCAGGGCGTCCGCTAAGCCCGTGGAGCGCTCGCCGAAGCTTACCCGGCGCAAGGGCCTGCATCTCCTCCAATGCGGCGCGGTTAAGGGGCTCGGGGACTAGGGCATCAAAACGCAGAAATCCGTCAGCGACGAAGTCCGCCATGGCGGCGGTGCTGAGCAAATAATGATCGTCCCCCATAGCGCGGCTTCCGAGGCTTAAGCAGCCCGCGCTTTGGGATGAAGCATCACCTGCATGGAGGCGTAGCCTTTCACGAAGTTCGACCGGACCCGCTCCGGCTCCGCCAGGACCTCGATGTGCTCGAAACGCTTTAGAAGCTCTTCCCACAGCACCCGCAGCTGCATTTCTCCGAGCCGATTGCCCATGCAGCGGTGGACTCCGTAGCCGAAGGACACGTGGCCCCGAGCATTGGAACGATCGATCATAAGCCGGTCCGGGTCCTCAAAGGCTCGTTCATCCCGGTTCCCGGAGACATACCACATCACGACCTTGTCCCCAGCCTTCATGGTCTGGCCTTGGAAGGTGAGATCTTCCTTAACCGTTCGGCGCATGTGGGCAAGAGGCGTTTGCCAGCGGATTATTTCGGCCACCATGTTGGGAATAAGCTCCGGCTGAGCCTTCACCTTCTCAAAGGCCTCGGGGAACCGGTTTAGGGCGTAAACACCGCCGCTGATGGAGTTTCGCGTAGTGTCGTTGCCGCCGATAATCAAAAGATTAAGCTGACCCATGAAGGTCATGGGATCCATGGCGGCGAAGGCCGGGGACTGCGCCATGAGCGAGATAAAATCATTGCCAGGGTTAGCCTCCCGCTCTTTCCAGAGCCGGTAGAAGTATTCCAGCATGGCATTGAGCTCTCGCCGGCGCTTCTCCTCGCTGACCTTCTCCGATCCCGTAGCGGAACCCGAGGTGGCGACATCAGACCAGTAGGGCAAGAGGTGTCGATCTTCGAAAGGAAAATCGAAGAGCGTGGCCAGCATCTGCGTGGTGAGCTCGATGGAAACGGCGGGGACCCAGTCAAAGGCTTCCCCCACGGGAAGTCCGTCGAGAATAGCCGCGACGCGCTGGCGAATCAGCGGTTCAAGATTAGCCAGCTGCCGCGGCGCCACCGCGGGCTGCACGGCCTTGCGCTCCTCGTCGTGCGCTTTACCGTCTGTGCCAATGAAACTGCGGGTGCGAAAATCCGGGGGCGGATCACCGAGAATAATCGTAGGTTCGGAGGAGAAGGCCTGGTGATTCATATCCACGGCTTTGATGTCCTCAAAGCGCGTGATCGACCAATAGGGCCCAAAGGCGCTGTCGGCGCAATAGTGCACCGGCGCCTCATCGCGTAGCCGGGCGAAGTAGGGGCGCCAGGCGTCTTGCTCCAAGAGCCGGGGATCGGAGACATCTATCGCCTCAAGGGGAAGCGCGTAGGGGTCTGCCAGTTGATCGTGCTGTGCGATGGCCTCGGCCATGGGGTGCCCTCCCAGGGTGCGGGCGACTTCAAGGCCGCCACATTATTCGTGACCCCCGAGTGTAGGCATTCCCAGGCCTGGGAAAAAGCACCCCTTTCGCGCCTCCCTTAAGGGCCGGGGGAGGTCCCCCACAGCGCCAGGGCGAGAAGGAGAAGAATGGCGGCAATCCCGCTATCGAGCACGCGCCAGGCCCGGGAGGTTTTCAGAAAGGGTAGAAGCAGGCGGGCGCCGTAAGTCAGGCTGGTGAACCAGACCGCACTGGCGCTTACCGCTCCCGCTAAAAAGGCAAACTGCAGGGCGCCCTCGTAGCGACTACCAACGACACCGACAAGGCCCACCGTATCCAGGTAAACATGGGGGTTCAGGAAAGTGATCGCCAGGAAGGTCAGCGCTACGGATCGGGGGGAGGGGGCTCGCCTTGCGGCCTGGGCGCCCTCGAGCGCTTCCCCCTCCCAGGCCCGGCGAAGCGCCGCCCCGCCGTACAGCACGAGCATGGCCACGCCCCCGAGGGTGAGCCAGCGCAGAGCGTCGGGGTAGGCCGTTACCACTGACCCTAAGCCGAGCACCCCCAGGGCCATGAGAAGCCCGTCTGAACCGACCGCGGCCAGTACGAGGGGACCACGGTAATGGAGGCCTAGGCCCATGCGCAGGAGAAAAAGGTTCTGCGCCCCAAGGGCAACAATAAGGGAAAGGGACAGGCCAAAGCCGGCGCTAAGGGCAGAAAGCATGACAGGAACTCGTACCGGCAGATGCTAGAAATCGCGAAGGCCATCCCCTAGGCTCTGGGTCATTCCAAAAGGGGGATACCGACATGAAAGTTTATCACGCCCGAAACACTCGGTCTTTGCGCATTCTGTGGCTCCTAGAGGAATTAGGATTGCCCTACGACGTTGAGTTCTTTGATCTCGGCGCGCCGGAAATGCGAAGCGAGGCGTACCGCAAAGTGCATCCCATGGGCCGCGTTCCGGCCCTGGTGGACGGGGACGTGATCCTCCATGAATCCGGGGCCATCGTTGAATATGTGCTGGCCCGTCACGGAGCCGGACGCCTTGTACCCGCGGTAGACGATCAGGCCTTTCCCGCCTACCTACAGTGGCTCCATTACGCCGAGGGCATGATGATGCCCCAGGTCAATCTCATTATGGTGGAAACGCGATTCCTGCCCCCCGAGAAGCAAAACCCGACCAATCTCGCCCGGGCACAGAAGCTACTGGCGAAGAGCCTGGAGGCGGTAGAAGGGGGCTTGGAAGGCAAGGCTTACCTGGCAGGGGACTTCTCCGGCGCCGACATCATGACCGGCCACGCCTGCCATGCGGCGGCAGGCCTGGGCATTCCCATGGACGCGCTGCCGAATACGGCGGCCTACGTTGAGCGGGTTCGGGCCCGCCCGGCCTTTGCCGCTGCCCTGGAGCGCTAAGCCCTGACCATGACCGCGCTCATGGAGGTGAGCCCCCGGGATGGGCTACAGAACGAGGCTAAGCCCGTCTCGACCGCGCAGAAGCTGGCCCTCATCGAGAGCGCCCTGGCGGCCGGGGTGAAGCGAATCGAGGTCACGAGCTTCGTCCATCCGAAAAAGGTCCCCCAGTTGGCGGATGCCGAGGCCCTGTGCGCAGCCCTTACGCCCCGCCCGGGAGTTTCCTTAACGGGGCTGGTCATGAACCTCCGCGGCGTGGAGCGGGCCATTGCCACCGAGGTAATCGACGATATCGGCATGGTGATTCCAGCGAGCGATGCCTTTGCCCAGCGCAATCAGGGCATGACCGTAGACGCCGCCTGCGAAGAAGCCCTTCGAGTCTTTGAGCGGGCTGCGCAGGCGGGAAAAAGCTACCAGCTCACCATCGCCGTGGCCTTCGGCTGTCCCTTCTCGGGCGCGACGCCCCTCGAAAGCTGCGTCGCCCTCGCAGAGCGCTTCGAGGGCGCTGGGCTCCGGGAGTTTGCCCTCGCGGACACCATCGGCGTAGCGGCGCCTCGTGAGGTGCGCAGCGCCTTTGAGGCCGTTCGGACCGCGCTTGGAAGCGCCGTCCCGCTACGCGCCCATTTTCACAACACGCGGGGCCTGGGCATTGCCAATGCGCTGGCCGCCCGGGAGCTTGGGGTGGAGACCCTCGATGCAAGCATTGGAGGTATCGGAGGATGCCCCTTCGCCCCGGGGGCAACGGGAAATATAGCGACGGAAGAGCTGCTCTACGCGCTTGAACGTATGGGCGAAGGGTTAGCTGTGTCCCTAACTGGGATCTTAAGCGCCGCAGCGCTTGTGGAGGAAGCGCTGGAGCGCCCCCTGCCGTCACTCGTCTACCGCGCGGGGCTCGCCCCCGGGGGCGAGGACACGGGCAGGGCTAGCTGATAGCCCAGGCCGCGAACGGCCACGATACTTCCGGTCCCCAGCTTCTGCCGCAGCTTTCCCACTGCCACATCGATGTGCCGCTGCCCAGCAGCGAGGGGCTGGGATCCGCTATCCCGGGCGAGCATCTCCCGGCCCAGCACCTCCTGAGGATGGCGAAGGAAGGTCAGGAGCAGGTGAAATTCCTGCTCCGTGAGAGGGATGATCTCGCCCTGGCGCTCCAAGGCGCGGCGCTCCACCCGTAAGCGTGCGTTCCCAATAAGCAGGTCCTGGAGGGCACCCACGGAGGTCCCAAGCCGCCGTAGAATCACGCGAATGCGTGCGAAAAGCTCTGCTTCATCGAAGGGTTTGGTGATGTAGTCCTCAGCCCCGAGCTCGAGGGTAAGCACCTTCTCCAAGCTTTTGGTTTCACCACTCAGCATGAGAAAGGGGATGCCCCGGCTCCCCAACCAGCGCCCAAAGTCATAGCTCTTCCCGCTGCCCAAGTGCAGGTCAAGGAGGACCAGATCGGGGAGATTCTGGGCGGCGCGCTGCGCGTCCTCGAGCGAGTCCGCTACCGTGACTTCATAGCCTTCCAGTTGTAGGAGGGCCGCAAGGGCGCCTCGAAGTGCGGGATCGTCATCCACGACCAAAAGCTGAAACCGACGATCAGCCACGGGAACCCCCCCTGAAGAAAGGGTCAGTGTAAGCGGAGCTTGCAAGTTGTCTCCAGTGCTTACTCGCCCTTTTAAAGAACCCAAAGGTTTTTTATCCTTCTCCTCACGAAGGGCTCTAGGAGAGGGGCTCGAGGGAGAGCGCCATGGATGAAGGCCTTCAAGCACGCTTAGAGCAGGGCCTCGCTCAGGCCGCGGCAGACGGAACGATTGAGAGCCTTCTGGCGCTGCCAAAGGGCACTTCCTTTCTGTTCGTAGATGACAACGGGCAAATCACCGAAGTTTGGGGTGCCCGAGCCTCTTGGCAACGGGCCTGCGAAGGGCGGGCGCTCTCCTCACTCCTTGTTTCTAACGCCACCCGCGCCCCTCGGGCCCTCACGGAGCTCTTCGAAGCACTCGCCGCAGGGCGCGCCGCTGACATCTTTCCTCTATTCTTCGATGGCGAAGACGGGGCTCCGGACATCGTTCGCATTATCGCCCGTCCCCAGCAGCGAAATGGCGTGGCCGGGCATCGGCTTTGCCTCCTTGATGAGTCCCATCTTTGGAAAGCCCTCGATACGGCGATGGCTACGGTGCAGAGCCAGTCCGCCCTAGCGGAAACGGTCCCGGCACCGCTCCTTGTCCTCGACCCCCAGGGGCGTATCGAGATTCTTAACGATGCGCTAGCGCGGCTTCTAGGTCTTCCCGAGGGCGGGCTTCTGCAGCGCCCCCTGAGCGCCCTTGAGCGCTGGGCCCGACTCCCGGAAGGCATGCTCTCGGAAGCCATCAACGACGCGCTCGACCCAGAGGGGGCATCCGAAGGCCGGCCTCTGCGCCTACGCGATGAGCAGGGTAATCCTCACTGGCTGGTCCCTGCGGCGGCGCCCCTCCAGCAACCCGACGGGGCACGCACCATGGTCCTGTTCACGGAGGTCACGCACTTCGAAATGAGCAAGCAGGCTCAGGTCGACACGGAGCGGGAAGCTGCCCTCAACCTGCTCAGCCAGAGCATCCTCCATGATCTAAATAACGTGATGACGGTGATTTCCGCTGCGAGCCGCCTTCTTGATCAGCCCAGCGCCTACCCCACGGCGAAGGACGATCTAGCCGCCGCCGTAGAGGGTGCGAAGCAGCTCATTGCCAGGCTTCGGGATCGGGAGCTGGGCCGCCCTCGGCGTGCCGAGCATCAGTCCCTCGCGGAAGCCATTCGCTTAGTCTGTGAGGGCTTTCGCGCGACGCTCCGCTCGGACGTAATGCTAGAGGTCGGCTCCCTCATTGAGGCAGGCATCTTCGCCCCGCCGGGGGACTTCCAGCGCGCGCTGCTTAACCTCCTTAAGAACGGCGCGGAAGCCATCGAAGGGCGAGGCGTCATCACCGTCAGCAGCAACTGGCTGAAGCCCGGGGAGCAAATCCAGATCCTGGTGACGGATTCGGGGCGGGGCATGGTACCCAGCGAACGGGCCCGGGTTTTTGAACCCTACTTCAGCACGAAAACGGGGAACGAAGATCGAGGTCTGGGCCTGACTCAGGTGGCGCGCATGGCCGCTTCGGCCGGCGGTGAAGTGGAGGTGAAGTCCAGCGCCCCCGGAGAAACGGTGCTGGCCCTCACCCTGCCGGCCCAGCCATCGGTGTTCTACGACCGAGTCGACTCCGACGCCTAGTGCTAATCCGGATGCGTAGGCGGACGGGGATCCATGCAAGCCACGGGAAGCAGGCACAGCACAAACACCGCAGCTATGACCCAAAACGCGTCCTGATAGGCCAGGATGTGCCCCTGCACCCAAACGGCTCGGCTCAGCATGGAGAGAGCCAGAGGTTCGTAGGGAAGCTCCAGCCAGTCCGTCAGCCCCCCCTGCGTAAGGGTCGGGAAGAGGGCCTTGAACCAGAGGTAGAGCTCGACGCCGTCCTGCTGTACCGCCGGGGCCATGGCCGCCACGTGATGGCTCGTCCGCTGATCCAGAAAAATCGCTAGACTGTTAATGCCAAAGGCGCCGCCGAGTTGGCGCAGGAAGTTTACGATGCCCGAGCCTTGCGCAAGCTGATGCATGGCCAGGGGACGCATCGCCGCCGCATTTAAGCAGGGGAAGATAAAGGACAGCCCAACGCGCCCCAGCAGGGCCCACAGGCCGATGATGAGAAGGGGCGTTTGCAGATCAATCTGCGCCGTAAGCGCAGCCGAGATCCCAAAGACCGCGGTGCCAAAGAAGATCAGGGTCCGGGCAGACATTTGGTCCGAAAGGCGACCCGCGAGGGGGAAAAAGATCGCCATCATGAGGCCTGCGGGCAACATGAGGAATCCCGAGTCCGTGGCCTTCAGGCCCACAATGGTTTGCATGAACAGAGGCAAAAGGTAGGTCGATCCGTAGAGCCCAGCTCCGATGATAAAGGTCACCACCGACGCCGCTAGAAAGCGCCCGTTAGCGAACAGCTGCAGATCAATCATGGGATCCGGGCGGTGTAGCTCCCAGGCGATAAAGGCCGCTACGGACAGCGCCGTTACCGCAAAGAGGAGCGCGCTCAGCTGATCCTGAAAGTCATCCGCTGGCCCTTCGGAAAGGGCCACCAGCAGCGCGAGCAGGGCAATCGTAAGCAATACGACCCCGACCCAATCAAACCGAGGACTCGCTGCGTCGGGCTCCCGCTCTGGCATAAACACCATGGCCAAAGGGATAGACAGGACAGCGAAAGGGACGGCGACGAAAAAAACGTAGCGCCAGCTCAAATGATCAATGAGCAGCCCTCCCAGCACGGGGCCAAGGGCCGGGGCGAGGACGACGCCAATGGAGTAGACGCCCATGGCCGTTCCACGGCGATGAGGGGGGAAGACCTGAAAGATTATTAGCATGGATACGGGGGTCATGAGCCCAGACCCTGCGCCCTGAATCAGGCGGGCCAGAATGAGCGTATCGCCGCTTTCGGCAATCCCGCCAAGCACGCTTCCCAGAAGAAAAATCACCATGGAGGCGAGATAGGCCGTGCGAATGCCGAAGCGCTCCACGCACCAGGCGGCAAGAAGCATGGTGACCGTGGTAGCCGCCAGAAAGCCCGTAGCAAGCCACTGAGCATCATCCGGGGTCATACCCAAAGCGCCCATGACGTCGGGAATGGCGACGTTAATGATGGTGCCCGTGAGGAGCGTCGCAAAGGATCCGAGCATGGAGGCGAAGGTCACCCACCAACGATAGGCACTCCCGTAGCGGGAGAAGAGTTCCCGAATCCGCTGCCGCGCATCAATGTCCTCGGGAACGGAGTGAGGTCCGGGGAGGGTCGCCTCACTCGGCAATTTTGAGCTCCACCATCATCCCCGGCTTCAGCGCCAAGGCCGTCTCCGGAAGCTCAAAACGCACCTCAATGCGCTGGGTTATTTTGGTGAAGTTGCCGCTGGGATTGGGATTGGGCAGCAGGGCGAACTGACTCGTCGCAGCCGAGCCTATGCGGCTGAGCGTGGCTTCCAGGGGCGCATTCGGGAAGGCGTCGACAATCACCTCCGCCTTCTTACCGAGGGCCAGCTTGGCGACATCAGTTTCCTTAACGTTCGCCGAAATCCAAAGCGTCCTTGGATCATGGAACATGGCGAGCCGTTGCCCCGGCGCCACGTATTCCCCGGGGTCCACAAAGATCTCGTCCACGATCCCCGAGGAGGGCGCTCGAAGCTGATGATCCCGAAGACGCACCGCGGCCTGAGCCGCTTCCAAACGCGCTTCCGCGAGGCGACCCTCCAAAGCCTCGAGCTCCGCTTGTAATATGGCCACCCGATCCCGACCCGCGCTTTCCTCCTCCAGCGCATTGCGCTCGGCACCCACCGCCGCTTCCGCTGCGGCGTGCTGGTCCCGGGCTTGGAGGAAGCGGCTTTTCAGCTGCTCATAAGCCTGGGGGGAAAGGGAGCCCGTAGCGAGCAACTGCTCTCCCCGACGGAAAGCGGCCGCCGCCTGCTCACGGTCGTGAGCATAGGCCTGGGCCTTGGCCTCTGCCGCCCTGAGCTCTGCAGCCTGCCCGGCTTGGCGCGATGCCGTCTGCCGCTCCGCCATGGTGCGTTGGCGCGCAAGAGAGTCGTGCTCCGCCTCGAGGGCCTCTACCTTCCGCAGAAGGCCGGCGTGGATGAGCGCCGCCATCTCATCGTCGAGCTGTACGAGGGCCGCGCCTCCTGGCACCTCAGCGCCTTCCTCCACAGGCACCTCCCGAACCCAGCCGGGAACCCGTGCGGAAAGGGCCACCATGGTGGCGCTGATGCGCGCATCGGTCACATAAATATGGGTCAGGCGATCGGCGAGCCAAGCGCCGAGGGCCAAGGTAGACGCGGCTGCCAGGGCAACGGCGAGACGATTCCTCTGCGCCGGAGACCTCCCCCTCTCCGCCGCCGATGATGCTTCAGGCATAGCTCGGGCTCCCCTCCCGATGTCCTGCGGTGCTTTAAATCAGGGCTTTAGCCGGAATTCTGACACATTCCGCGTTCTCCGAAATGCGGCGAAAAACCCGGATAGCGGCCTCGACGTCAGCAGGATCGCAGCCCGCAAGGAGCTGGGCACTGGTTTCCTCCCCGGCGCGGCGAAATTCCGCCGCAAAGGCCGCTCCCGTTTCCGTGAAATGCACCGTTTTCGAACGACGGTCCGCTTCCCGAATGCGCCGTTCCACATAGCCCTGCTGCTCGAGCACGTCGAGCACCCGAACCACCGTCGGAGCGTCGGCGCCCATAAGGGTAGCCAGCTCCTTTTGTGTGGCCCCTTCGGCGCCGGTAATGAGATAGCTCAGTACGGCGAGGTAGGGGGTAGGCCGGGCCTGGAGCCCGGCGAGGGATCGAAAAACGGTGCGCCAGAGGCGGCCGGCGCGGTTCAGATTGGTACCGAAGGTAAAGGTAGCGTTGGGTTTCTGATCGGGAAAGCGCGACTGAACCATGAGCAGCTTCCTTTCCTCCTTCAGCCCCGCAAGGCGCGAAACTTGACCGTGCGCGCCTTGGGCTAGAAGGTCAACCGAAAAATGTGCGGTTCGGTGCCCGCAGGACGATGCTGAGCAGTGCCTACCCCCTAGCCCTAGGCCCCACCGAGTACGCCCTGCGCCTGAAGGGCGGCTACCCTTGCCGTGTCAAAACCCAGTTCCCGCAAGATCTCAGCACTGTGCTCTCCAACGGCCGGGGCGTAGCGCGGGGCCACCTTCTCCGCGCCTTCGATGGCGATGGGGCTGTTCACCGTATGGGTCCAGCCGGGCCGCGGTTCCGCCACCGGCGTTAAAATATCGGCCGCAAGCGCCTGCGGATCCTCTGCTAGCTCCCTAACCGCGGTCAGAATGGCCGCAGGGATGCCCGCTTCCGTCAGCACGGCCTGGGCTTCTTCAAGAGTTAGACGATGAAAGTAGGTGGCGAGGGCTTGGTATAGGCCCTCAGGATCGGCGCGCCGAGCATCGCCGTCCGCGAAGCGAGGGTCCCCCTGCAAGGCCTCAGCCCCAAGGGCGCCCAAGAGCTTCGGCCATTCCCGGGCCTCATTAAGAAGCGTTAGCTGAAGCCAGCGCTCGTCCTTCGTCTCGTACTGAGCGGCGAGGGCATTGGCCACGGGGCGCGCCGGGTCCCGGTCCGGAAGCGGCGCACCGCAAAGGGTCATGGAGGTCATCATGCCATTGGACCAAAAGCCATTCGCCAACAGGGAGGTGGTGACCCGGCGCCCCTCGCCCGTGCGATCCCGGGCCCAAAGGGCAGTCATGATGGCACCGTAAAGCGCCATCGCCGTCGCATGATCGCCCATGCCCGGCGCAGACATGGCAGGCCGGGCCCCGGGAAGGCGGACCCAATCGGCGAGCCCGGAGCGTGACCACCAGGCCGTGGTGTCGTAGCCGGGCTTACCGGCTTCCGGCCCCAGGTCGCCGTAGCCCGTGATGTGGGCGTAGATAAGCTTGGAATTCAGGGTCTTCACCCGAGCCCAATCAAGGGACAGGCGCTCTGCCAAATCGGGCCGGAAATTGGTCACCAGCACATCCGCCCAGCGCAGCAGGGCATCGCGCACCGGCGCTGCGGCAGGATCCTTGAGATCGAGAGCGATGGAGCGCTTGTTGCGCCCATCAAGCACCCAGAAGTAGTTGTGGTCACAGGGCGGCGAGGTGGGGCCCTGGGCCAGCTGGCGAAGCGGGTCGCCCTCGAGGCTCTCAAGCTTAATGACCTCGGCGCCGAAGTCCGCCATCACCGTGGCTGCGGCCGGGCCCGCAATCCAAGTTCCTACGTCGAGGACCTTAAGGCCGGACAGAAGCGGCACCGCCGTCGGGTCGCTTTGCGTTTCATTCATGCGTGCTCTCCCCCCCAGTCCCGCGCCAGTGTACGACCCCCTCGGAAGGCTGGCGAGCCTCCTCTCCTTCGGTCACAGTAGCCCTATGGCGGATTTAACCCTATGGCTTTCCATCGCGACGCTCACCCTTCCCCTAGGGCTTCTTTCCTGGGCCTGGCGCCGAGCGCTTCGCCGTGACGCGGACGCACAGCTGGCTTTGGCAAAGAGCGAGGCTCAGCGCGACGCGCAGATCGCCCAGCTGCAGCAGGAGCAGGGGCGTCGCGAAAGGCTGGAAGCCCAGTTGCTCGCCGCGGCGGAGGAGAGCGCAGCCCTGCGCAGTGAGCGCGATACCCTCGCAGCCCGGGAGGCCTGGCTACGGGACTCAGAAGCCCGGTTAACACAGCAGTTTGACGCTATTGGGCAAAAGCTTTTGAGCGATCGCAGCGAAACCCTTGAAAAACGACAGCAGGAAAGCTTAGGCGCTTTGCTCGGCCCCCTTCGGGAGCAACTGACGAGTTTTCGGCAAAAGGTTGAGGAGGTGCAACTCGCCGAGGCCAAGGACAAGGCCTCGCTCCTGACGGAGCTGCGGGCACTCCAGCAGGCCACCCAGGGCATGAATGCTGAGGCCCGGCAGCTCACCGAAGCGCTTCGGGGCGATAAAAAGCTGCAGGGAAATTGGGGGGAGCTTATTCTCGATCGGGTCCTTGAGGCCTCGGGCTTGAGAGCGGGACACGAATACGAAAAGCAGGAGACGCTGCGGGACGAAAGCGGGCGAATCAAGCGGCCGGACGTCATCGTGCGGCTACCGGAGGATCGGGCCGTGGTGATCGACGCCAAGGTTACCCTCGTGGCCTGGGAAGCGGCTCGCGGCGCGGCGTCTCCGGCGGAGCAGGGCGCCTACTTGGAGCGCCATGCCCAGGACCTCCGGGCCCAGCTTCAGCGCCTCGCGACGCAAGGCTACGCGGAGCTCGAGGGCCTCACTTCGCCGGACTTCGTACTGCTCTTCGTCCCCGTAGAGGCGGCGCTCGCCGCCGCCCTGGAAACGGATCCAACGCTGCTGGCCAAGGGCTTTGAGCAACGGGTCATGATAGTAGGGCCCACCACGCTTCTTCTCGCCCTACGGGTTATCGAGATGAGCTGGAGGCGAGAACGGCAACACCAGAAGGCCGAAGAGATCGCCCGCCGCGCCGGGGCTCTTCACGACAAAATTCAGGCAACGACCTCAGAAATGGAAAGGGTGGGCCGGCAGATCGCGACCCTCGAACGCACCTGGGAGGTCGCCATGCGCCGCCTTGCCACGGGCCGCGGCAGCGTGCTGAGCCAGGCTCGGCAGTTCGTAGCCCTAGGGGCAGGCACGGAGCCCGATCCCCCAGCCGCCCTACCCCCGGAAACAGGATCGGAAATCGCGTCGGAAGAGGATTCGGAATGAAGAACCCCGTGCACTCCCTTGCGCTGCTGGGCGCCTTAAGCGTTCTGGGCACCGTTCCCAAGGCCCTAGCGGAGGCCCCCGCGAGTGCCTTTGAAGTGGATCTCTCCGAGCGGGCCAGCCAGATCGCTTGGATCAAGGGCCGCTTCGAAGGCTTGACCCCGGGCTCGCCCCTGGCCCTCAGCTTTCCCGTTTGGCGCACCGGCCTCTATCGCGTCATCGACCCCGCTGGGACGGTGAGTCAGCTCACCTTTGAGGACGGAGAGGGCAGGGCCCTTACGCTCAAGCGCAGCGGCACGAGTCGCTGGGAGGGCACGGTGCCGCCCAGTGGCCAAGTGCGAATTCGCTATCGTCTTTACGGCAATTCCCTGGAAGATCGCACCCGGGACATCGACGATACCCATGCCTTCCTCAACCCTGCGGCGGTCTTTCCTTTCGTCGAAGCCCTGCGCGACGCCCCCGCGTCCGTGCAGCTGGCCATGCCGGAGGGCTGGGCGATGATTTCGGGCCTAGACCGCTGTGGCCCCGGGTGCGTCCTAGCACCCAGCTACGATCGCCTGGTCGATAGCCCCCTGGAAGCCGGCACCTTTGAAGCTGTGGAATTTGCCGCCGGCCCGGTCAAGACGACCGTCGCCATTCATGGCCCCTGGGATGGCAACGCCGAACGCATCAAAACGGACGTGGCTGCCCTGATGAACGCCGCCGCCGGCGTCTTCGGTTCCGCGCCTATGCCCACGGAACGCTACCTATTCCTCCTCCACAGCGGAGAGGGGCTGGGAGGGGGTACGGAGTATTACAACAGCACCGTGGTGCATACGGACCCCAAGGCCTTCTGGGATAAGGAGCGCTATGAGGGAATGCTATCCCTGTTCGCCCATGAGTATTTCCACACTTGGAACGTCAAACGCTTCCGCCCCGCGCCCATTGCTCGCTACGACTATGAAAAACCCACCATCGTGGATCTGCTGTGGGCGGCGGAGGGTTTGACGAGCTACTACGACTTGCTTCTCCTCCGCAGAGCTGCGCTGGTAGAGGACAAGCGCTTTCTAGAAATGCTCGGGGAGATGATCGACGACGTGCTCGATCATCCTGGCTACGGGCAACAGAGCTTGGCGGAAGCCAGCGAGGACGCCTGGATCAAGGGCTACCACCAGGGGCGGGACCGCACGCCAGACAAGCGAAATGAGAGCGTCTCCTTTTATGCCCAGGGTGGAGTGCTGGGACTGGTCCTGGACCTAAAGCTTCGGGAGGCGACCGGGGGAGGGGGCAGCCTCGATACGCTCATGACCATGCTCTACGAAGATTTTCCCCTTGGCGGCCCGGGCTATGACTTCCTCGCCATGAAGGCGCGGGTACAGGCCCTGGCCGGCGCCGAACTCGCCGAGGCCTTTGAAGGATGGGTGCATGGACGGGAGCCTCTACCCGTTGCGGAGGCCCTCGCGACAGTGGGCCTCGCCCTTTCTCGCAAGCCCCTGAAGGAGGGCGCAGCCACCGCGGCCCTGGGCGCTCGCCTGCGTGAGCGAGGGGGGCGGGTGAGTATTCGCGATGTGGACCGGCGTGCCCCAGCCTTTGCCGCGGGGCTACAGGCGGAAGACGAACTCCTCGCTGTTGCTGGCACCCTAGTACGCAGCAAGGACCTTGAGCCGCTCCTTCGCCGCCACGCCCCGGGGGAAACAGTGCCCTTGACCCTAGGCCGCCGGGGCGAACTCCTAACCCTACCCGTGCCCCTGGCGACGGCTGCGGGGGCCTGGGAAATCACCGCCGCCGAAGGAGCGGACCCGCCCCCGGCGCAGCTTGCGTGGCTTACCGGGGAGGCCCCTCAGCCCTAAGCACCTGGTAAAGGGCGTCAGCCTCCGCGCAACCGACCCAGTAGGCGGCCTGTTCCTCAGGGCGCAGGGGCGCCCTTTCCTGCAGGCGCGATACCGTAGCCAGCAGAGCTCCGCCCGGACCTTGTCCCTCTCGTGCCGCAAGGATGATGTCGATTTCCAAGGGAAGCCCAGCCAGCACGGCGGCCAGGGGACGGTTAAAGAGCGTATCGGCGCTGCTGAGCAAACCCAGTAGGTACGCTTCATCGGTGCTCAGCCCCTCCTGTGGCCCCAGGGCCGCCGCGAGGCAAGCCCGCTCTAAGGCCCACCGCAGCTTCACTTCGCTGAAGGTCCCCGCGTCGGCAAGGAGCATGAGCTGAAGCCAGCGCTTGAGGGCCTTCAGACCCAGCCGCGCAATCGCATCAGGCAGGGTCAGATTACGCACTGGCGGGCCGTAGGCCACGGCCCCGGCTGCCCGAAGCAAGCGCACCGTGAGCGTCGGGTCGGCGCCGGCAATGCGAGCAAGGGCGCGAAAATCCGCCTCCGGGTGCTCCAAAACACCAAGCAATTGCAAAACGGTGCTGGACCACTGGGGCAGAGGTTCGGGGCGAGTAAGCTCGGGAAAGGCGAAGAAATAACCCTGGAACAGGGCCACTCCGCGCGCTTCGAGCGCTCGCAGGGTGGCGATGGTTTCAACCTTTTCCCCAATCCATTGCGTGCCCGGGGGAAGGGGCGGCAAGGCCCAGTCCTGCTGCAGGCGAAGGCGAGGCACCTCGAGCTTCAAATAGCTGAACTGATCCAAATAGGGGGTCCACTCCGGCGCAAGGGCGAAATCGTCGAGCGCAAGGGCATAGCCCTGGGCGCGCTGGACCGCAAGGGCATTGGCCAGAGACGGGCGCGGCACCGCATCTTCGAGCACCTCAAGCACCACCGGGCCCTCTGCAGGGGGGAGGGGCTCCAGCAGCAGAGCGGAGGGGACATTGATAAAGCGAGGCATGCCTTCGGGGACAATGCCCGGGCGATCCACCAGGGAGAAGAGCAAGGCCCGTGCGGTGCGTGTTTCCGCCGACGCCCGGGGCCCACGCTCGAGGATTTCGTAAGCTTTGACGCGCCCCTGTCCATCGACAATCGGTTGGCGCGCGAAAGCGGTGGGGGTTTCGTCGTCCATGACCCATACCGTGAATAATTGAGCAGCGGGGCACGCATCCTTGTTGCTCCGCCTGCGTGCCCAGCCTATGCTGCGCCGCACGGCGGGGGAAGCCTTTTTGCCCCCCACCCTCCAATTTGTCAAAAGGGTAGTTGTATGAGCGATCAAGGGACCCCGACAGCGGACGTCGAAGGTAAGCGCTTCCTCTACGATGCGCCGGAGCTTTTGACCATCGAAGCTCACGGGGCGCTGGGCTTAACGCCCATTGAGGCGCCCTACGCCTTCGCCGCCAAGGCCCAAGCCGTGCCCATCGCCATGAGCGAGTTCCGCAGCGTGCAGCGCCACTACCCGATCATTTTCGCGGGCAATGAGCTGCCAAGCCCCCTGGCTGTGCTAGGAACGGAAGGGGAGAACTTCTTCGTCGACGGCGCGGGGCAGTGGGAGCCTGGGGTCTACATTCCGGCCTACCTCCGCATCCACCCCCTCGCCCTGGCGAACACCGGCGATGATCGCTTCGCGGTGGTCGTCGACCGGGCCTCTGAGGTGGTGCAAGAAAACCCCGAGATTCCCTTTTTCGAAAACGGTGAATTGTCCGAGGCCATGAAGCCGCGGCTGGATTTTGTGCAGACCTTTGACGCTGAAATCGCCCGCACCAAAGTGTTCTGCGAACGCCTCAAGGCTCTCGATCTCGTAGCCTCCCAACAGGTGGCCTGGAATCAGAACGAGAATTCGGAAGACATCGCCCGCTACGGAGCGGTGAATCCAGAGAAACTTTCCGCACTGAGCGCAGAGGATTTCACCTCCCTTCGGAATGACGGCAGCCTCGCGAGCATTTTCGCGCACGTGTTCTCCCTGGATCTATGGAACGACATTATGCGTCGCCGGGAGGCCCGTCGGCCCGCAAGCCCCCAGGAAAGCCCCCAGACAAGCACAGACGGGTGAAGGCCTTACTCCAGCGTAATGTGCTCCTGCTCCTGGGGGCACAGCTGGTCTTCGTGGCGGGCTCCTCCATGACCGTCACCATGGGCGGAATCGTCGGGTCTCGCCTTGCTCCATCCCCATCCCTAGCAACCTTACCCGTGTCCCTCATGGTGCTCGGAACGGCTCTCGGCACCGTGCCTGCCTCCCTGCTCATGCAGCGCCTCGGACGGCGCCTGGGCTTTGCCTTTGCTGCCGCCCTCGCCGCCGGGGCCGTACAAGTGGCTGCGCTGGCCCTCCGCAGCGAACACTTCGGGCTCTACTGCGCGAGCACGGCGATGACCGGTGTAACCCTGGCCTTCTCCCAGCAGTTTCGCTTTGCCGCTGCGGAAAGCGTTGCCCCGGAGCGGGCTGGGCAAGCCATCTCCTTTATCCTTCTTGGGAGCATAGGGGGGGCCTTCGTGGGCCCCGAGCTGGTGGCCAGCGGCGAGCGCCTGGTGGCGGGTAATGCCTTTCTGGGTGCCGTGCAGGGGGCCTTCGTCCTCTTTCTCATTGCCCTTGCCCTACTACTCGCCATGCGCCAAACCGAGGCCACGGAGGGCGCTGCCGCCGTGGGAGAGGCTCGGCCCATAAGGGAAATTCTCCAAGCGCCGCTCTTCCGCTTGGCGGTAGCAGCCGGCGTGGTGGGGCAGGGGGTGATGGTCTTTATCATGACCGCCACCCCGGTCTCCATGCACGTCATGGACGGGCACGATCTCGCCACCACCGCAGGGGTCATCCGGGCCCACGTGCTAGCCATGTACATTCCGTCCCTCGTGTCCGGGCTTTTGATTGCCCGCTTTGGGGAGCGCACCCTCATGCTCTGGGGCGTGGCAGCCTTACTGGCGACCTTGGCCTTTGGCCTAAGTGGCCATGCGGTAATGCATTACACCAGTGCGCTGGTGCTGCTTGGCGTGGGGTGGAACTTCCTGTTTGTAGGAGGCACGACGCTACTCGTGAAGAGCTACCGGCCCAGCGAGCGCTACCGGGCCCAGGCGGTCAACGAGGCTGCGGTCTTTGGGACCTCGGCCACGGGGAGTCTCCTCGCGGGCACCTTGCTCATGTCCTTCGGTTGGATGCCCCTGCTCCTGAGCACCTTACCGATTCTTCTACTCATGGGTTTTGCCGCCTTCCAGCTTCGAAAGGCGCCGTTGCCAACCTTCGCCTAACGCACCATGCCCTTCTGCTAAAAGGGCACCTCACAGGCGGGATTCAAATCCACGCGCCGGCTGACGGCTCGATTTTGATGGGGCCCGGCGCACCAGCTGGGCATGGCCATGGAATAGAGGCCGCTGCCTCCGGCGACGAGGATGAGGATGTCCTCCGGCGCCCTAAAGGCCTGGCGCCGGCCTTCACGCTGGAAACTCCCCTGACTACGAAGCGCGCCGGGAACCTCGCACCGAGCCTGTAGCTCCGCCTGAAGCGACGGTCGATCCTGGCCCGCCGCCGCAAGCAGGGCGGCATGGTCAGGATTGAGTACCAGCACGGCTTGGCCACCCGTCAGCACCGCATTGTTACTCGCCGGACCGGCAAGCCCCGACGCCAGAATCGCCAGCAGCCCATCCCGGTCCTGCGCAAGATTTCCCGTAGCGCTGAAGATCAAAGACTGCGGCGCCTCCGCCCCAATCACCGTCACCACGCTATCCTCCGGATCAAAGCCAAGGCTGACGCCCAGAGTTGGGAAGGGGGAAGCCTCTGCTGCTTCCGCTAGGCAGTAAGTGAATTTCCCCGGATGACCCAGGAGCGCCATATCTGACTCCCCGGGCCGGCCGCCGCCGATATTGATCATGGCGAGGCGCAGAGCTCGACCTAAGGTCGCGTTCGCTCGGTGCCCCGGACCCAGGGCCCCAAAGCCTGAGGCGAAACCCAGAGCCTCCACCACGGGCCCGGACAGCAAAATGAGCGGCGCCGTGCAGTGCGTAGTCGCCTGCATTTCCGTCAAATCAAAGGCGGGATCGAGCACCGCTTCGGCCACGGCGCAGAGCACGGGCATAAGCTCCGGGGGGCATCCCGCCATCACCGCGGCGGTGGCTAGGGCCTCGACGCTGGCGGCACCCCCCGCAGGCCCCATAGCGCCGAGCACCAGAGAACCGTCCAGGCCGCTGGCCAGCACCATGCGGTCGACCCGTGCTTCCGTGGGAATGATCACGGGAAGGCCATCGGTGCAGCCCAGCTGATACAGCTGCTCCTGGGCGTCTGCTTCATCCCGGGCCTCAAGCACGCTCATGAAGAGATGTCCTGACCCCGCCCCTGAAGCGTCTCCCACAGCCGCGGAGCAATCGCCTCGGCGAGGGTGGCCATGGCCTCCGCGCCAGAGCCTGCCACGGGATGAGGGAGGAGCACCTGAGGGACGGTGCTCATGCCCGAGGCCTTCGCTACGAAGCGCCCCTGGGGCTCAAAAAGCGTGGTGACCAAAGCCACCGCTGGGAGCCCCTGCTGAGCCACTGCAATGCCGTCACGCACGGTGCCGGTGGTGCAGCTGCCTCAGTGCCCGTAAGCCGCGACGACCCCGTCGCTCGCTGCGCAGATCTCCTGCACCAGGGCATCCGAGGCCGTGATGGAGGCGTTACCTTTGTCCCATAGCTGGGTGGTGATCTGCGGAAAAGCGGCTTCCAGAGCTCTTCCTACGGCTTCGAGGAAGGGCACGGAGTCGGGAAAGCCGTTGGCCAGCAGGCCGATGCGTACAGGCCCCGTGGGGTCCACCGCAAGTGCCCCTGTATAAGGACTATCCTCAGGGCCCGCGGGGGCCCGAGGGTCGATAAAGCGAAGGCTCATAGTTCCTCCCTAGGTCATGCGTCCGTCCCCAGCCTCGAGATGGGCCAGGTGGCTGACGTCATTGAAGCTTCGTACCTTGATGCCCTCAGCCGTGAGGAGCAGCTGGCTAAGGGAGCCATTCTCCGCACCGGTAAAGGCAAAGCGCTCGCTGCCCGTGGCCAGGTGGAGCAGATGGGCGATGACGCCGCCGTGGACAAAGGCGGCGATCATGGTGTCCGGATGGGCCCGGTGGAGACGAGCGAGGGCACGGCTGAGGCGCGCGTCGAGAGCCTCAGGGCTTTCCCCACCAGGGATAACATTCCAGCGCTGCTGGCGCTGCATCTCGAGATAGACCGGATCGAGCTCTGCCACCTTCCGGCGGAAGAGCCCACCTTCCCAAGCTCCGAGATGCACCTCATGAAGATCCGGATCCACGTCCACGGCGCAGCCCAGGAGCGCCGCCGTAGGGGCGGCCGTCTCCCGGGTTCGCTGAAGCTTCGTGGCATAGAGGGCGGCGAGGGGAAGATGCTGTAGGCGCGCCGCCACGGCCTCGGCCTGGGCCCGCCCGGCGGGATGAAGCTCCGGATCCCCTTGCCCGTCCACTAGAGGAAAGGGATTAGCAGGATCCGCGGCGCGGGATTCTCCGTGGCGAACCAGTAAAAGCTCCGTGGCCCCCGGGGGGCGGGTGAAGCGAGGCTGTCGGTAGGCCATCGCCATTCTCCTGTCCTAGCCCGCGGCCACGGCCGCCGCCGGGGGCGACGCACGATCATAGATTGGGTCGCGGTGGCCAACAAATGACCGCCTTCGCTCCAAAGATACCCCGTTCCATAGCCAAAGCCACCTTCCGTATAAGTCATGCGGTTATCACAAAGGACCCACTCCGTAGGCCGGGGCTGGCCCAGCCGTAGCGTGTTATCAAGGCTCGTGCAGAAGATCTGGCCTTCCAGCGCATCACCGAGCACCGAGGGCATGTAGTCTGCGATGATGGCCAGGGCTACGGCATCGATGGAGTAGCCAGGCATACGAGCCCAAAGGAGGTTGCGGCCGCAGCCGCTCGGCTCCCCTTCCTGGGAAAAGCCGAACATGCCCTTCGCCCGCCGAAGCTCGATGGCGTGATGAAGGGTTTCTTCCCGGTGCTCCCGGTCGATACGAGGGCAGGATTCCGGAGCCGGTGCCTCCGGGCGATCCACCCAGGTGCCCGGGCCCGCCTCCGGGCGCTGACCCAACGCCCCCAGGACGGTAAAGATCGATTGACCTTGATGCCGACCCTGCACCTGGCCCTGGGTGACGTGCCGCCCCACGGCGGGCAGGCTGACATCCACGGTCAAGGCTTTCATTCCCTGGGTCAGGGACAGAAATTGCCCTGTGCTCCAGACGAGGGGCTTCTCCACCGCTTGCGCCAGCGCAGCCATGCCAGCGGCAAGCCCTACGCCGCCAAAAAGGCTACCGCCGCCACCGCTCAGGGCTGGGCGGAGGGGCAGGGAAAAGCGCGTTTCGGAGACGCGTTGAAGACCTAAAAACGCTTCTGCGGGGACTTGCACGGAAGGGTGTCCTTACGGCTGGGGGGAAAGATTAAGGCCCAGGGCGGCCAGAGTACGGGCGTCGGGGTGGCCGTCGGCGATGAGCCCAAGGGCCGCCTCGGCCCGGGCGAGGGCAGCGCGGGTCGCAGGGCCAAAAAGCCCATCGACGGCGCCCGTGAGGTGACCACCCCCGACAAGCGACTGTTGCAGCGCCGAGACCTGGTCCATGGACAGGCGCAGCTCGTCGTCGGGGGGCGCTCTGGATAGCCCGGCGCCCCCGGCGAGGGCGTCGGCGAGGATCCCCACGCTGAGGGCATAGAACTCGCTTCGGTTCCATCCCATGATCACATCGAAGTTGCGATAAACCAGAAAGGCTGGACCCTGATGGCCCGAGGGCACGAGAAGCGCCGCATCGAGATCGGCGACCGGTAGGGGCGCGCCATCGCTTTGGCGCACCCCAAGCTCACCCCAGGCGGCAAGGGAACGGCGTTTTTGCCGCCCGGCCACGCCGTAGTCAAAGCCCTCCGGTAGGGACACTTCCCGGCCCCAGCGCTCCCCCCGAAACCACCCGAGCCCCTGCAGAAAGGCCCCCGCGCTAACCATGGCGTCGTCCACGCTGCCAAATAGATCCACCCGGCCGTCCCCGTCGCCGTCCTCGGCATAGCGAAGATACACCGAGGGCATAAACTGCACGTGCCCAAGGGCGCCAGCCCAGCTGCTTTCAAGGCGATCGAAGGTGAGGTCACCCCGCTCCAGTAGGCGCACGGCGTCCAGCCACTGGGACGCAAAGAACTCCGCCCGACGGGGATCGCAAGCCAGGGTGGCGAGGGAGCCCAGGAGGGGCATCTTCCCAAGATAGGATCCAAAGTTCGTTTCGAGGCCCCAGAACGCCACCAGATAGTGGCCCGGTACGCCACTCTCCTGATACACCCGCTGAAGCAAAGCGCGGCGATCCTTAAACTGCTGACGCCCCGTTTCGATCCGTCCCGGAGACACCCGGAGGCCAAAATAACGGCCGAAGGGGGTGGTGAATTCTGGCTGGCTCCGATCCAGCTCAAGCACCCGAGGCACGGGCGCGGTACGGGCCACGGCCTTGCGCCAGATCGGCTCCTGGATGCCCTCGGCGGCGGCCCGGGTGCCGAGGTCGGCAACGCAGGCCTCAAAGGAGGGCCCGTCCGAGGCGCCCGCACCTAGGGCTGCGCAGAGGAGGAAAAGGACGGTATAAAGGCGCAGAGCAGGGTGACGCACGGAGCCTCCCGAGGGCTTAAAACGATGGCGCGAGCCTAGCACGGGCACACGCGGCACCCTAGCCGATCATGCACCGGTGGGCAGGAAGACATAGCAAGGAGAACACCATGAGTAAGGCGGAACGAGGGGCTCTGCTAGGGGCAATCATCGCCATGGCGCTTGGGGGACTTTGGGCCTGGGCCGGAAGCCAAGGGACCCGGGAGGTAGCAGGCTATCCGCTTTTTGCCTTGGCGGCGCTGTGGGCCTTTTCCCTAAACTGGATCATTTTTGTTCCCTCCTTCCTCGCCCATACGGAACACTATTTTGACGCAACGGGCTCCCTGACCTACCTCACGTTGGCTGTGGGAACGCTTTGGCTCACTGGGGCTTCCGATCCCCGGGTACTCCTCCTTGCGGCGATGGTAGTACTTTGGGCCTTGCGGCTGGGCACGTTCCTGTTCGCTCGGGTGCGCGCAGATGGCCGGGATGGACGCTTCGATGCGCTGAAGGTCTCCTTCCCGCGCTTCTTCATGACCTGGACCCTTCAGGGGCTTTGGGTGCTAATCACCATGGGAGCGGCCCTCGCCGCCATGGCGAGCGATCAGAGTGTGGCCCTGGGGCCCTTCGCCCTCGCTGGAGGCTCACTATGGCTTCTTGGCTTCATCCTCGAAGTGATTGCAGATGGGCAGAAGCGAGCCTTCCGGCGCGACCCGAACAACGAGGGCGCCTTTATACAGAGCGGCCTGTGGGCCCTATGCCGCCACCCTAACTACCTGGGGGAGATCCTCCTTTGGCTCGGCGTGTCCCTCGTCGCCGTGCCCGTGCTCAGCGGCTGGCAGCAGCTCACCTTGCTGTCCCCCGTATTTGTCTTCGTTCTTCTGACGCGCATCAGCGGCATCCCGATGTTGGCCTCCCGCGGCAAGAGGCGCTGGGGAAACGATCCGGCCTACCAGGCCTATCTCGACCGTACGCCGGTGCTCTTTCCCCGTCCCCTGGGCCGGATTCGGAGCGCCGAGGCATAGGAGGCCGTAGCCAGGGGCGTGGTCATCGGTCATCATCGAAGCTTGAGGAAACTCGTGAACCTGGGGAGGACACGACATGGCAGACCCAACGGAAAAACTTGATCTCATCATCGTCGGAGCGGGATTCGCAGGCATGTATATGCTTCACCGCGCCCGGCAGCACGGCTTGACCGCGAAGGTCCTTGAGGCCGGCAGCGATGTCGGCGGCACTTGGTATTGGAATCGCTACCCGGGCGCCCGCTGTGATGTGGAGTCCCTTGAGTACTCCTACCAGTTTGATGAGGCGCTGCAGCAAGAGTGGCAGTGGAGCGAGCGCTACTCCCCGCAGCCGGAGATCCTGGCCTACTGCCAACACGTGGCAGAGCGCTTTGATCTGCGCAAGGACATGGAATTTCATACCCGGGTTGCCTCGGCGCACTTCGATGAAGGGGAGAAGCGCTGGGCCGTTACCGCCGAGGATGGCCGTCGCTGGGACGCTCAGTTCGCGGTCATGGCCACGGGCTGCCTATCCATGCCCAACGTGCCAGATGTCGCTGGCGCCGACGGCTACACGGGCCCGATCTACCACACAGGGCGATGGCCTAAGGACGGGGTAGACTTCACCGGGAAGCGGGTGGCCGTGATCGGCACGGGATCCTCAGCCATTCAGTCCATCCCCCTCATCGCTGCGCAGGCAAAGAGCCTGACAGTTTTTCAGCGCACCCCTAACCATTCCGTGCCCGCGCAGAACAAGCCCCTCGACCGGATGCTCCAGAAGGCCGTTAAAGCCAATTACGCCGATCTTCGGGCCCGCAACGCTCAGGAGCTTGTCGGGTTCGGAGCGCGCCATCCCACTAACCAGGGCTCCGTGCTCGAGGCCTCACCGGAGGAGCGCCAAGCGCAGTTCGAATACCACTGGCAGCTTGGAGGCCTCCTCTTCATGCGAGCCTTCGGCGATACGGGCCTCAGCACCGAGGCCAACGAGTACGCGGCGGAGTTCATTCGCGGCAAGATCATGGAAAAGGTGAAGGACCCGGAAACGGCTCGGAAGCTCCTTCCCGATACGGCCGTAGGCTGTAAACGTCTCTGTGCCGATTCCGGCTATTTCGAAACCTTCAACGAACCTCATGTCCAGCTCGTGGATCTCCGGGAAACGCCGCTCAAGGGACTTTACGCTGATGGCGTGGAGACGGACGGGGCGCGCTATGAAGTGGATGCCGTCGTCTTTGCCACGGGCTTTGACGCCATGACCGGCGCGCTCTCCCGCATCGACATCCGAGGCCGGAACGGCCAAGCGCTCACGGAGGCCTGGGCCGAGGGGCCGAAAAGCTACCTGGGGCTGCAGGTCGTGGGCTTCCCAAACCTCTTTACGGTGACCGGGCCTGGCTCGCCTTCCGTGCTCACGAACATGCTGCCCTCCATCGAGCAGCACGTGCGCTTTATTGGGGACGCCATCGCCGACCTTAAAGCCGGGGGCTACGCCACCATGGAGGCGGAGCCGGAGGCCCAGGAGGCGTGGATAGGGCACGTCAATGAGGTTGGCGACGCCACCATCTACCCGACCTGTAACTCCTGGTATGTGGGCGCCAACATTCCAGGCAAGCCCCGAGTGTTTATGCCTTACCTAGGCTTCCCGGCCTACTGCGAGAAGTGCGACGCAGTGAGAGCCGCGGACTATGAAGGCTTCCATCGGGCGGCATAATGAACGCCAACGCACTCTGGAGCCTATTAGAGCAGGCTACGGACCCGGCCCTCGAGGATCAGCTCTGGGCCGCCATGGTGACGCCCCACGACCCCTCCGCCCTGGCCACCACGCACATGGATCAGGGCATGCGGGGACGTATGCTCGCGGGCATTTTCGACCTGCTGCTCATGGACGACGAACCCCGGCGGGCGCTCCTGGACTTCGAAGTACCCAATCACCGGAGCTACGGCGCCACTCTAGAGGGCTATCGGGTGGTCTTCGAGGGTCTCGAATCCGTGCTGGCCGCCCAGGATCCCGGCAATGAGGCCGGGCGCAAAGCCCTCCAGGCGCGCTGCGCGCGCATCCTGGAGGACATCGAGGCGCGGCAGCCCTAGATCACGGCTTCGATGAGGCGCGGTCCCGGGGTCGCGATAGCCCGGGCCAGCGCCGCATGAAAGGCCGTAGCCTCGTCCACGCGCTCCGCCTCCACGCCCATGGCATTGGCCATGGCCACCCAATCGATATCTGGGTTCGACAAATCAAGCATGCTCATGGCCTTGGGCCCAGGGTTGTGGGCCCCCACGCGCATGAATTCGACCTGAAGAATGGCGTACTTCCGATTCGAGAAAATCACCGTCACCACGTCGAGCTTTTCCCGGGCCATGGTCCACAGCGCCTGTACCGTATACATGGCCGAGCCATCGGCCTGCATGCACAGCACCTTGCGGTCTGGGCAGGCCACGGCAGCGCCCACGGCCGTAGGTAACCCTTGACCAATGGCGCCGCCGGTGAGGGCCAGCCAATCGTGGGTAGGGCTCCCCGCCGTGGCGCCGGGGAGGGCAAAGCCTGAGGTCGCCGCTTCATCAACCACGATGGCGTTTTCCGGCATGAGCACGCCCAGGGAAGCGGCGATGGTCGCCGGCGTCAGGGGCCCCGCCCCGGGAGCCTCGGGCCTGGGCGGCCGCACTGGGCTCGCCAAGGCCGGCGCGTTAAGGGCATCAGCCAGCGCCGTAAGGGCGGCCAGCGCATCCCCTTCGACACCCACCAGGCTATGCACGGAGCAGCCCTCGGGCACGAGGGAGCTGGGCTTGTCCGGGTAGGCAAAGAAGGACACGGGAGGGCGAGTCCCCACCAGAATGAGGTGCGCCGTCCCCTCAAGGGCCTCAAGGGCCTGCTCGCCAAAGTAAGGAAGACGCTCCGGAGCGGGCAGGCCTGGCCCGCGCGTGAGGCGGGAAACGAAGGTGTCGTGGAACAGCCGCGCCCCGGAGGCTTCCACCACCCGCGCCGCCTGGGCCAGCGCGGGAGCGCGCAGGGCCTGGCCGTTCATGAGGAGCACGCAGGGCTCACCGCTAGCCAGGGCCGTCCGGGCCGCCTCGATGGCTTGGGGCTGAGGCACCGAGCGGGCTGGAACGGGAAGGGGCTCAGCGGGCCCCGGGGCCTCATCCCAGGCCGTATCCGCAGGGAGCACGAGGGTCGCAATTTGCCCCGGCGCACTCAGGGCCGCGCGTACGGCCTCGGCCCCATCCCGAGCCACCTCGGCAGCATAGCGGGAACGCCGAAGCCAGTGAGACATGGGGCGAGCCACCCCCTCCACATCGGAAGTGAGGGGCGCATCGAAATGGCTGTGGTAGGTCGCGTGATCCCCCACGATATTCACCATGGGCGTATGGGCCCGCTTGGCGTTATGCAAATTGGCCAAGGCATTTCCTAAGCCTGGCCCCAGGTGGAGCAGGGTGGCCGCAGGGCGATCAGCCATGCGCGCATAGCCATCGGCGGCGCCGCTTACCACGCCCTCAAAAAGCCCCAGGACACAGCGCATCTCCGGATTGTCGTCGAGCGCCGCGACGAAATGCATCTCGCTGGTGCCAGGGTTGGTGAAGCACACCGTGACCCCCGCATCGACCAGCGTTTGAACCAAGCTTTGCGCGCCATTCATGGTGCCTTCTCCCCCGTTGCTCAAGTCCACGAGTGTAGCCCAGGGCTACTCCGGGTACACTTTCCCGCTCACAACCCCGGAGGCGGAGATTCCCATGAAGCAATTGCAAACCACCGGTGCAGGCACCCCCTGGCCTGGGTAGACAAGCCCACGCCGGAGCCGGAGGGCGCCGAAGTCCTCTTGCGCACCGTCGCCTGCGGCGTCTGCCATTCCGATGTGCACCTACATGATGGGGTTTTTGATCTGGGGGGCGGTAAGGCGCTACCCGTGGCCCGGGAGGGCATGACCCTAGGCCACGAGATTATTGGCGAGGTGGTAGCCCTTGGCCCGGACGCCGACGGCGTGGCCCTCGGGGATTTGCGCGTGGCGTACCCCTGGATCGGCTGCGGAACCTGCGCCACCTGCCAGCGCGGCGATGAACAGCTCTGCCTAGCTCCGGAAAATCTTGGGATCCAGAAGGCCGGAGGCTTTGGGGATCACGTGGTCGTACCCCATAGCCGCTACCTCTTCGACCCGGGCACCACCGATCCCAAACTCGCGGCCACCTATGCCTGCTCGGGCCTGACCACCTACGCCGCTTTAAAGCGCGTACCGAAGCTTCATGAGGGTGACCATCTCGTGCTCGTCGGCGCCGGGGGCCTGGGCATGATGGCCCTCGCCATCGCGCAAGCGGCCTTCGGCATCACCCCCATCATGGTCGATGTGGACGATGACAAGCTCGAGGCAGCCAAAGCATCCGGCGCCGCGGACGCGGTCAACGCCACGGACGCCGACGCCGCGAAGACCCTGAAAAGGCTCACGGGCGGCGGCGCCCTCGCGGTGATTGATTTCGTGGGCTCGGAACCGAGCAGTGCGCTGGCACTGGAGAGCCTTCGCAAGGGGGGCAAGCTCATTGTGGTTGGGATGTACGGGGGTGAGCTCCGCTTCCCCTTACCGTTTTTGCCCATGCAGGCCCGTACGATCGAAGGGAATTACGTGGGCAGCCTTCAGGATATGGATGAGCTCATGGCCCTCGTGCGGGAAGGACGCATTCCTCCGGTCACCATCGACAGCCGCCAACCGGTCGAAGCAGGGGCGATCCTCGCCGGGCTGAAGGCCGGGCAGATTCGCGGCCGCGCCGTGCTGAGCTACGAGGGGTAGGGCATGAGCGGCTTCGACTACGACCTACTGGTGATTGGCGCGGGCTCCGGCGGCGTCCGTGCCAGTCGCATGGCGGCGCAAAGCGGCGCCCGGGTGGCCGTGGTGGAGGCCGGCCCCCTCGGGGGCACCTGTGTCAACGTGGGCTGCGTGCCTAAAAAGCTTTTCGTCTACGGTTCCCACTTCCCGGAAGCCTTCGAGGACGCCAAGGGCTATGGCTTCGAGGTGGCGTCCCCGCACTTTTCCTGGGACGCGCTTCGGGATAACAAAACCCGGGAAATTGAGCGTCTCAATGGCGTTTACGGCAACCTGTTGAGCCAGGCCGGGGTCACTGTGCTCCAGGGCCAGGCTCGGGTGCTCGACGCTCATGAGGTAGCCGTGGGGGACGCGCGCTACAGCGCCGAACGGATTCTCATCGCTACCGGAAGTACGCCAAGCCTGCCGGACTTCCCCGGCGTCGAGCACGTGGTGACCAGCTTCGAGATGTTCTACCTCGATGCCTTACCCAAGCGCGCTGTGGTCCTCGGCGGGGGCTACATCGCTGTGGAGTTCGCCAGCATCCTTCGGGGCCTGGGTGTGGAAACGACCCTGATCTATCGCGGCCCCCTGATCCTCCGGGGCTTTGACGCCGACGTGCGGGGCTTCGTAATGGAGGAGCTCCGAAAGTTCGGAATCGACCTCCGCTTAGAAACGGATGTGGAGGCCATCGAGAAGCAGACCGATGGGTCGCTACGACTAACGCTCCAAGACCGAAGCAGCGAGGGGGAGGACGAGCAGGCCCGAAGCGAGAGAACGACGCTCTCCGCTGATCTGGCCATGGCCGCCACGGGGCGTCACCCCCTAACCACGGGCCTTGGTCTCGAGGCGGCTGGCGTGGCCCTTGGGGAAGACGGGCGCGTGCTCGTAAATGAACAGTTCCAAAGCACCGTTCCGAGCATCTTTGCCCTAGGGGACGTCATCAATCGCGCCCAGCTTACCCCCGTCGCCATCCGTGAGGCCATGGCCTTTACGGAGGCCCAGTTCGGCACCGCGGCGGTCCCGCCGGTGGACTACGACCTGATCCCCACGGCGGTCTTCTGCCAGCCCAATATCGGCACCGTGGGCCCCACCGAGGAGCTTGCCCGGGAGAAACATGGGCCCCTGGCGATCTATGAAGCCGTGTTTCGCCCCATGAAGCACACGCTAACGGGCCGGGAGGAGCGCACCTTCATGAAGCTCATCGTCCGCCGAAGCGACGATCGGGTAGTCGCCGCGCACATGGTGGGGCCCGACGCAGGGGAGCTCATTCAAGGCATCGCCGTAGCCATCGTCGCTGGGGCGACCAAGCGTGACTTCGACGCCACCGTGGGGATCCACCCGACGGCGGCGGAGGAATTCGTCACCATGCGCACCCCCACCCGGGAAGACCCCCTCTAATGAGCCCCACCGCCGTGGGCATCGACGGGTGCTCCGGAGGCTGGGTGGTGGCGGCGTGGGTGCCGGGCGGGGCGCCTACGCTCTTCACCCTTGAGCGCCTCGAGGCTCTGGCAGGAGCGCTGGCTTGTCAGGGTCTTACGCCCATGCGTCAGCTCATAGACATGCCCATAGGCCTGCCCCTGGCCGGCCCCAGGCCTGTGGATTTGCAGGCCCAGGCGGCCCTTGGGGCAGCGCGCGCTTCGATTTTCATTACGCCCCCGCGCCCCGTTCTCGATGCCCTGAACTTCAAGGAAGCTCAGCGCCTCGCCCGGGCAGCGCTAGGCCAGGGCCTGAGCCTTCAAGCCTGGAACCTTGTGCCGAAGATTCGCGCCGTGGATCGCTTTCTTCGCCGCACCTACCCCGCGCCTCCGTGCCTCGAAGAGGCCCACCCGGAACTGGCCTTTCAGCGCTTAAACGCGGGGCAGGGCGGGGTACCCTTGCCCTCGAAGAAAACCGGCGAAGGGGCCTCCGCGCGCGCGGCCTTGCTTGAAGCGCTCGGCCTGCCCTGCGCCTCCGTCCTTAGCCAGCCCCTGACCTGCGAGGGCCGTCGCGTGGCTCTGGATGATCGCCTCGATGCCTTGGTGCTGGCCTATCTGGCGAGCCTCCCGGAGCAGGCCCTGGAGCACCTCGGGGCCGGGGGCGTGGATCCGCTCGGCCTCCCCATGACCCTGGTCGCGCCGAAAGCCCCGACCTAAGGAAACGGGGGTATAAAAAGGTCCTTGCGTCCCTCGCGGCCGACCTCTTTAATCAGGCGTCCACCCAACCGGCGCGGGGAGGCCCGGTGGCACAGGATCCGGTAAAACGCAGTACGAAATTTGCCTTCGGCATCGGGCAAATGGCCGAGGGCATCAAAAACAACGCCTTCAGTACGTTCCTATTGCTTTACTACAACCAGGTCCTGGGCCTTTCCGGAACGCTCTCGGGCCTCGCCATCATGATTGCCCTGTGCTTCGACGCCATCACGGACCCCCTGGCCGGATCCCTTTCCGATGGCTGGCGCTCTCGTTGGGGGCGACGCCACCCCTTCATGTACGCTTCCGCTATTCCCCTCGGTCTTGCCTTTTATCTTCTCTTTGCACCCCCCGCTGAGCTGACGGAGTTCGAGACGTTCCTCTGGCTCACGGTCTTCGCCGTCCTCACTCGAGGTGCCATGACCCTCTATCACGTGCCCCATCTAGCCCTTGGGGCTGAGCTCTCCGACGACTATGCGGAGCGCACGAGCATTGTGAGCTACCGCATGCTCTTCGGGGTTCTTGGGGGAGCGCTGACCATTCTGATCGGCTTCAGCGTTTTCTTTACCGATCAGGGTGGACTACCGGGAACGTTGCGCCGCGACGCCTATCCGGCCTTCGCCGCCGTATTCAGTGTGGCTATGGTGGTGACCATCCTCTGGTCGGCCCTAGGAACCCACGACCAGATTCCCCGACTGAAGGCCGTAGCAGCCCGGGAGACCCCGCAGACACAGCGGGGGACCTCTCTAGGGGTTCTCCTTCAAGTCTTCCTTGATCTTAAAAGCGCCCTGACCAATCGCTCCTTTCGCTGGCTGTTCTCCGGCGTGATCATCGTTTACATCATGGTCGGGGTGCAGAGCGCCCTTGGGCTGTACATGGGGAACTATTTTTGGGCCCTGTCCTCGGAGGATTTCCGCTGGGTGGTGCTTGCTGGACCCCTGGGCCTCATCCTCGGCACGCCCTTTACGCACCGCATGAATCAGCGCTTCGACAAGATGCCCTCCGTGGTTTTTGGCACCGCTTGGTACACCCTTTTCGCCCTTTCCCCACCCATTCTCCGGCTGCTGGGCTGGTTCCCAGAGAACGGGCATCCGTCTCTGTTGCCCCTGCTCGTGGGTGCCGCCCTTATCGGCGGCGTGGGGGTGGTGCAAGCGCTGATCACTGCGGGCTCCATGATGGCGGACATCGCCGACGAGCATGAGCTGGCTACCCGGCGGCGGCAGGAGGGGATCTTTTTTGGGGCCCTTAGCTTTTCGGGGAAGGGCGCCTCTGGCATTGGCAACCTGGTAGGCGGCTTCGGCCTCGACGTCATCGCCTTTCCCGCCAAGGCCATCCCTGGGGAGGTACCCCTCGAGGTCTTAACGCGCCTTGGGTGGCTGTATGGTCCCCTGGTCGCGGGCTTTGCCCTGATTGCGGTGTGGTGCTACAGCCACTACAACCTTACCAAGGCGCGCCACAGCGC
This sequence comes from Candidatus Salivita marina, assembly GCA_038144425.1. GTDB lineage: Bacteria > Pseudomonadota > Gammaproteobacteria > Pseudomonadales > Azotimanducaceae > Salivita > Salivita marina. The sequence continues at coordinate 224,773 of JAYQNS010000003.1, forward strand.
CGTTCTCGCGGCCCTGGAGGCCCGCCGCCAGGAAGCGCCGTCTCCAGACTGACACCTTATCCGTTTACTTTTTGCTTCCAGCCCCCACCGAGGCCTAGCCCAAGAGGAATCACTATGCTTCAGGCTCTTCGCTCCCGGCGCACCGCGGCCCTCGCCCTGGCCCTGGCGCTTGCTTCATCGGCCCATGGGGCCAACTCGCCTAGCCCGGCGGCGGAGGCAGACCCCGCTTATTGGCGCGCCGTGGGTGCCAGGGCCCTTGCTGCCCAGGCTGCAGCCTACCGAGGGGATACGGCGAAGAACATCATCCTCTTTATCGGCGATGGCATGGGGATTTCCAGCGTCTCTGCTGCACGTATCTATGCAGGGCAAAAAGCCGGAGGCCTTGGGGAAGATCACCAGCTCAGTTTTGAGCGCTTCCCAGCCGTCGCCCTGTCGAAAACCTACAACACCAACCAGCAGACCGCCGATTCGGCGGGCACCATGACCGCGATGATCACGGGGATCAAAACCCTGGCCGGCGTCCTTTCCGTTGACGGCTCCGTGCGCCGGGGCGACTGCGCCTCGGGGCAGGGGGCGGAGGTTCCGAGTCTCATTGAAGAGGCGGAGGCCGCGGGCCTTGCCACGGGTATCATTTCTACGGCCCGCATTACCCACGCTACCCCCGGCGCCACCTACGCCCACGTGGTGGAGCGGGACTGGGAGGGGGCGTCCCGGAAGCAGCGGCGGCGCAGGGATGCACTGATGTCGCCAGCCAGCTGCTCAGTTTCAACCACGGCGATGGGATCGACGTGGTTCTCGGCGGCGGACGGGCCATGTTCCTGCCAAATACCGTCGCCGACCCGGAATATCCCGGAAAGTCTGGCGCGCGCAGGGATGGGCAGAACCTGATCATGGCCTGGCAAGCGGCGAACCCGGACGGCGCCTACCTCTGGAACGGCGAAGCGCTTGCCGCAGCGGCGGACGTCTCCGGCCCCGTGCTCGGGCTATTCGAACCCTCTCACATGCAGTTTGAGGCGGACCGCGCCCAGGACCCGGGAAAGGAACCGTCCCTCGCGGAAATGACCGCCTTCGCCATGGACCGGCTAAGCCAGAAGGGCGCGGGCTATGTGCTGGTGGTGGAGGCCGGTCGTATCGATCATGCCCACCATGCGGGCAATGCCTACCGGGCCATGGAAGACACCGTGGCGCTGGATGAAGCCGTCGCCTTGGCGGTCGCCAAGAGCGACGAAAGCGAAACCCTCATCCTTGTCACCGCCGACCACAGCCACACGCTGACCTTCGCCGGCTATCCTACGAGAGGCAATCCTATCCTCGGCTTGACCGTAGGCAACGATAGGCAAGGCTTTGCGGAAAGCACGCCGGCCAAGGATGCACTCGGACTGCCCTATACCACCCTGGCATACGCCAATGGGCCGGGCTATTCCGGGAAGAGCGACCAGCAGAGCGCCGGAGCGAAGACCGCGCCGCACTATCCACGCACCATAGAGCCCGCCATCGGTCGAACCGACCTTACGAATGTTGCTGTGGAGGCCCCCAATTACCTCCAGGAAGCCATGGTGCCAGCGGGAGCAGAGACCCATGGGGGGGAAGACGTTGCGGTTTATGGTTGGGGCGCCGGCTCCCTGCGCCTTGGCGGTGTCCTTGAGCAAAATGTGATCTACTACGTGATGAAAGCGGCCCTGGGAGCGAAGCTCGACGCGCCCGCCCCCTAGGCCCCGTCTGAAAAAGCGCGCAGCCGCCGGGCTGCGCCTCACCCTCGCCAACGGGAGCAAACCTTGGAACAGCTCAGCAGCTTTCTGATTACCCTCGATGGATTCCTAGGTTCGGCCCAGTACTTTCCCATTCTGCTCCTTGGCGTAGGGATCTTCTTCACCGTCTACCTGGGCTTTCCCCAGGTGCGCTATTTCCGCCACGCCTGGCGCATCCTCGCAGGACGCTACGACGACAAGGACGCCCCCGGGGATACGACCCACTTTCAGGCCTTGGCCACGGCCCTGTCGGGAACGGTAGGCACGGGGAACATCGGTGGGGTGGCCCTGGCGCTTCACGTCGGCGGGCCCGCGGCGCTCTTTTGGATGTGGGCCACGGCCCTCTTTGGCATGACCACTAAATTTGTGGAGGTGCTGATTTCCTATAAATATCGGGTGGTGGACGAAGAGGGGCACATGGCTGGCGGGCCCATGTACTACATGGACCGGGGCATGAACATGCGCTGGCTCGCCGTCCTCTTCGCCGTCGCCTGCGTGGCCACCTCCTTCGGCACTGGAAGCATGCCCCAGGCCAACAACATCGCTCAGGCCATGGATGCCACCTTCGGTATTTCCCCCTACTGGACCGGGGGCGTACTTGCCGTGGCGCTCGGCCTGGTGATCATCGGCGGTATTAAGCGCATCGCAGCGGTGACGTCCAAGCTAGTGCCCTTCATGGCCGCCGCCTACGGCATTGGCGCTCTTGCAGTGATTATCTCGAACCTTGAATTCGTCGGGCCCGCCTTCATGTCCGTCTTCCGGGACGCCTTCAGCGGCTCCGCCGCGGCCGGGGCTTTCTCGGCGCATCCTTTGCGTACGCTTTCAACCGAGGTGTCAATCGCGGTCTCTTCTCTAACGAGGCGGGGCAGGGCAGCGCGCCCATCGCCCACGCCTCAGCGAAGGGCCGGGAACCTGTCTCGGAGGGCTTCGTCGCGATTCTCGAGCCTTTCATCGACACCATCCTGATTTGCACCTTGACGGGCCTCGTGATTTTGTCTTCCGGGGTCTGGAACGAAAAGTTCCCCAATGACTTCCAGGACTCGGACACGACCATCCTCGCCGGGGATCTCACCGACAGCGACGCGCAGCACGTGACAGCCTTAAGCGCCTTCCTCACGGATCAGCCCTCAAGCGTACAGCGCTATTCCGGCACCATCGAGGTGCAGAACGGGGAGGCCACGCACGAAGGCTTCACCATCCTTCATGCGCGCTCCGTGGCTGAAAACGTGACCTACCATATCGGTCAGAACCGGCGCTTTACGGGAGAGGTGATGGTCCGGGACGGGCGGATTGCGGAGCCCGACGTTTACCTCCGAGGCGACTCCCTGATCCACTCCGCGGCCCTCACCGTCGAAGCCTTTAACCGCAGTTTCCTTGGAGGCATTGGCCCCTACATCGTGGCCCTTGGGCTTATGCTCTTTGCCTTTTCCACGGCCCTGGCCTGGTCCTATTACGGGGACCGAAGCATGACCTTCCTCTTCGGGACGAAATCCATCATGCCCTACCGCCTGGTTTACGTGGTGGGCTTCTTCCTAGCGGCCATTGCGGACACCACCCTGATCTGGCAAATCGCCGCCATCACCATGGTGGTCATGACCCTGCCGAACCTTTTGGGGCTTGTGATGATGCGCCAGGAAATCCGTCAGGAAATCCGTGAGTACTGGACGGGCTTTTCCAAGGCTCACCCCGACGCGCCAAACCCCGCCCCGAAGGACTAGGGCGAGGCGCGAGGGCGGCTAGGGGGTAAGGGCGTCGCAACGCGGGCACCACACCAAAACGCCGGCACGGCGGTAATCAAGGTCAAGCACCGCCTGTGCTTCCTGGAAGAAGGTGGCCAACCAGGTGCCCAGGGGTCCCGCGCTGGGGCGCGGCCCTCCGAGGTCCACCGCTTCCAGCATCGCAGAGAGCATGGCGTCTAGGGGCGAAAGGTTGGGTGTGAAGCGCTGCACGCGGTAAGTCTCAAGCTCCGCGAGGCGGGCCGCTTCACCAATGGCGTCCTCCAGCCCGCCCAGCGTATCAACGAGCCCCCGGTCATAGGCCGCGCGACCGCTCCAGACCCGGCCCTCGGCCAGCGCATCCACCGCTTCCGACGTCATGCCCCGGCCCTCAGCCACCCGGGCCCGAAACGCAGCATAGGTGTGGTCGATACCTGCCTGGATCATGGTGCGAAGCCCCGGGTTAAGGGGCCGGAGGGCGTTGGTCGCCCCGGCCAGGGGATGGGTCTGCACCCCATCGGTAGTGACACCGAGGGCGCCAGCGCTATCTTCGAAGGTAGCGCCCAGAGCAAAGGCACCAATGGAACCGGTGATGGTGCCCGCCTCAGCGACGATATGATCCGCGGTGCTTGAAATCCAGTAGCCTCCGGAGGCGGCCACGTCCCCCATGCTGACCACCACGGGCTTGCCATGGCTCTGGACCAGAGCCAGGGCCCGGCGCACCTGCTCCGACTGGTTCGCTGCGCCGCCCGGGGAATTCACGCGAAGCACCACCGCCGCCACGGCTTCGTCAAGCCGAGCATCATGAATCTGAGCGACCACGTCGTCACCCACCTCGCCATCGCCGCCGGGCCCCGGGGCGATGGTTCCTTCCGCCACAATTACCGCCACGGCGGGGGCGTCAGGCTTCGGCGCTTCCGGACGATTCGCGAGATAAGCCCCAAGGCCGATAGCCTGAAAGGCTAAGGGATCTTCGGGATCCGCGCCGAAACGGCTTTGCAGCCGGTCAAGGCGCGCATCCCGGGGCAGAAGCTCGTCCACCAGCCCCGCTTCCAGGGCGAGGCGCGCACTGTCGCCGCCGGCCGCAAGGAGCCGCTGAGGCCATTCGCGCAGCAGGCGATCGAAGGGCTCGCCGTCCATCTGGCGATTGCTGACCACCGTTTCCGCGTAGCCGGCCCAGAGGTTATCGATCAGCGCCTGATTCGCCTCTCGAGCCTCCGGTGACATGTCGTTACGCAGCAGCGGTTCCACCGCGGTTTTGTAGCGACCCGCGCGAAGGACCTCCACCGACACCTTTAACCGGTCGAGCGCCGCCCCAAAATACAGCGGCTCGCTAGCAAGGCCCCGCAGCCAGAGCGCGCCTTCGGGATCTAGGTAGAGCTCGTCGCTGAAGCTCGCAAGGTAATAAGCCCCCTGGGAGAGCCCCTCGCTATGGGTGACCACGGTCTTGCCTGCGGCGCGGAGATCGGCCAGCGCGGCGCCTAGGCGCTCGAGGGTGGCAAAGCCGGTGCCGGGAAAGGCGTCGAGATCAAGCACCACGCCCCTTAGGGACGAATCCGATTCCACCGCTTTCAGAGCCCGAAGCACCTCGGTCAAGACCAGGGGTGCGGGCCCCCCCTCGTCGAGGAGAGCCGCGAGGGGGTCGGGCGTAGGGGGCGCATCCACCAGGGGACCGTCAAGGGTCAACACGAGGGCGCCGCCCTCCGGCACCGGCGGAACGCCATCGCCCTGGGATAGCCCCAGTACCACCAGCACAAGCAGCAGCATAAAACCCACGTTCGCTAGGATGCGGCGTAGGCCCTCGAGACCGCCGTTGATTCGAGCCCAAAGGCCTGGGTTTTCAGAGGACATGGTGGTGCTCCTTAGGACGAGGTGGCGGCAAGCCAAAAAATTCGGAGGGTACAGGCCAAGGCTAGGACCCAAAGCAGGGACCGTAGCTTGTCCCGATCCGTTAGGTAGGCCCAGCCGTAGGCCAAACGAAAGCCGAGAAAGGCGTAGGCGTAGGCATTGATCTCGCTGACCCTCTCCGGCGCCAGCACCACCGCGAAAATCACCGCGGCGGCAAAGGGTGGAAAGGCCTCATGGCTGTTTTCCTGGGCAGCCTGGGCACGAGCTTGGGCCCCCTCAAGCTGCGCGAGCCAGGCCCGCGGGGCCCGATTGTCATAGCCCCCCTGGCGCTTGGCGAGGCCAGCAAAGACAATGGGCATAAGCGCCGCAAGGGCAACGGCAAGAATCAGTGTGTTCATAACAGAGCTCCAGGGTGAGCTTGGGCGTATAAGTGTACCGACAATCGGAGCCGCCGCACCGTGGAAACCCAGCCCCTATGGACCGGACTTGAGCTTTCAACCCTTTGGGGCGTTTCCTGCGACCGGGCGCTGCAGTGCACCGGCATCAGTCTTGATTCCCGTAGCCTTGCGACCGGCGATCTCTTCTTCGCCCTTCAGGGAGGGGATCCGCGCTTTCACGGCGCCAGCAGCCAAGGCCTGGACGGCCAGCGCTTTGCGGCCCACGCCCTCGAGCAGGGGGCGGCTGCGGTGGTGGTGCGGCAAAGCCTTGGGGCCGGGGCTCGGGAAATCGTGGTCCCCGATCCCTTCGAAGCCCTCTGGACCCTCGCCCGAGAGGCGCGGAAGCGCTGCCCCGGGCCGGTCTTCGCCCTCACCGGTTCCTCGGGCAAAACGACGGCCAAGGCCCTGCTCACCGCCGCCCTTCAGGCCCACTTTGGCGCCGGCGCCGTGCACGCTACGGAAGGGAACTTAAACAATCATCTAGGCGTGCCCCTGTCCCTCGCCCGGCTGCCCCAGGGGACGGCGGCCGCCGTGTTCGAGCTCGGCATGAATCACCCCGGGGAGATCGCGCCCCTAAGCCAGCTGGTGCAGCCCACGGTGGCCCTCGTTCTGAATATTCTGCCCGTGCACTTGGAGGGCCTGGGAAGCTTGGCGGCCATCGCCGAGGAAAAACTCTCGATTGCGGCAGGCCTCGGTCCGGAGGGCGTGCTCGTCTGCCCAAAAGACCGAGCCCCCGGGCACCCGCGGGTCGTGACCTTCGAGGATCACCGCGGCCAGGGCACCGCTGCGGCCTTTTACCGCGATAAGCGCGGCGTTCTTCAGGGGCAAGGAGCGGGCCTAGACCTTAAGCCCCTTGGCGCCGAGCATCGGCAACGGAGCGCCACGGCCGTCCTGGCCTGCCTTCAGGCAGCGGGGCTGCCCCTCGCCACTGCTGTGCCCGCCATGGCGGCGGTGGCGGCACCCAAGGGGAGGGGGTCGCGCGATGAGGTCGGGGGCTGCGTGATCATCGACGAAAGCTACAACGCCAATCCAGAAAGCGTCGGCCTCGCCCTGCGCGATCTTGAAGCGGCGCCGGGAACCGGACCAAAGCTCGCGCTTTTGGCGGACATGCTCGAACTGGGAGACGACGGACCCGCCTACCACCTGGCGCTTGAGGAAGCCCTCGCCGGAGTCCATGGCGTGTTTCTCATCGGACCGCTAATGAAGCCCCTGGCCGAACGGCTGGGGCCGCGCTGCCAGGGCTGGTGGCCGAGCACGGATTCCCTCGACCTCACCCCAATCCTGGACGCCCTCAGCCCGGGCGCCCAGCTTCTGGTGAAGGGCAGCAATCGCTTCTTCTGGCAGGCGCGCACCGTCGACCGGCTTCGCGATGCCCTAGAGGCCCGTGGCATACTGCCTTCATGAGCATCGCATCCGTCCCAGGGCCCGTAGATCGCTTCGGCCGCCGCTTTCGTAACCTTCGGGTCAGCCTTACGGCAGCCTGTAACTACGCCTGCACCTACTGCGTACCCAACGGCAAACGGCTGCTTCGCGCGGATCGGGAGCTCGACGCCGAGCAGATGCTCCGCGCCATCGAACTGCTGGTAGCGGGAGCCGGCATCGATCATTTGCGCTTAACCGGGGGCGAACCCCTGGTGACGCCAAAGTTCGACTACCTCTTCCCGCGCATCATGGACCTTGGCCTCGAAGACGTGAGCCTCACCACCAATGGACAGCTCCTAGGACCCAAGGTGCCCCTGCTCGTGGCCAGCGGCCTTAAGCGCATCAATATTTCCCTCGACACGCTCGATCCCGAGGCCTTCCGGCCGCTCGCCCGGGGCGGCGATCTGGCCACGGTGCTCGCCGCCATCGACGCCTGCCTCGACGCTGGGCTGAAGGCGAAGCTGAATATGGTGCCCGTGCGATCGAGTAACCGCAGCCAAATAGAACCCATGCTGCGCTATGCGCTAGACCGGGGCATGGAGCTTCGCTACATAGAACTCATGCGCATGGGCCACCTTAGCCATAGCGCTGCCTTCGACCGAGACTTTATTGGGATGGAAGAGATCCTCGCGCTGATCGGTGAGCACCACAGTTTCGAGCGCACGGAGGCTCCCTTCGACAGCACCGCTCGGCGCTTTGCGGTGGCGAGCGGCGGCAGCTTCGGCATCATCCCCAACGAGTCTGAGCCCTTCTGCTCGAGCTGCACCCGCCTTCGCCTGTCTTCGGAAGGGGATCTCTACGGTTGCCTCTCCTCCGATGCCCATCAAGCCCTCAGGCCGCTGCTGGCTCTGCCTCGGGAAGAAGCCCTGACCCAGTTGCCGGCGCTACTTGAGGCAGCCCTTAAGGCAAAGCAACCGGTCGCCTTCACCGGCGGAACCATGGTGATGAAATTTATTGGCGGCTAGGAGCTCAACCGTGACCCTCCCTCGCTTAACTCTTGAAGCCCTCACCAAACGCCTCGCGGAAGCAAGCGGGCAGAAGCGACCCCCGGTGGATAGCTGGAACCCAAGCCATCGGGGCACCATCGACATCACCATTGCGCGCGATGGACGTTGGTATCACGAAGGCGGCGAGATCAAACGGCCAGCGCTGGTTGCGTTGTTCGCATCGATCCTGCGGCGCGATGAAGGAGCGCACTGGCTGGTCACGCCAGCGGAAATGCTGCGCATCACGGTAGAGGACACCCCCTTCCTCGCCGTCGATCTGGAGGTGGCCGGGGAGGGCGTGGGGCAGCAGCTTATGCTGAAAACGAACGTCGGCGATTGGGTGCCCGTGGATGCCACCCATCCCCTAGTGGCGCGAGACGAAGCAACGGGCGGGGGCCTGGTGCTTCCGGTGCGGGGACAGCTATGGGCTCGCCTCGATCGCCCGACCTACTATCACCTGGCCTCCCTGGCCGATAGTGAACCCCCCTTTTCCGTGATTAGCGCGGGAATGCGCTTCCCCCTGATGCCCGAAAGCGCGCCGGAAGCGGTGTAAACGCCGCAACGAAAAACGGGCCCGCAGGCCCGTTTCGTCCATCGGGTAAGCAGATTACATATTGGGGTAGTTCGGGCCGCCCGCACCCTCGGGGGTCACCCAAGTGATGTTCTGCGCCGGATCCTTGATGTCGCAGGTTTTGCAGTGAATGCAGTTCTGGGCGTTGATCACAAACTTCGGACCGTCCCCTTCCGTCACCACCTCGTAAACGCCTACGGGGCAGTAGCGCTGGGCCGGTTCATCGAAGCGGGGCAGGTTCTCCCGAATGGGGAGGTCCGGGTCGGTCAGCTGCAGGTGGCAGGGCTGATCTTCTTCATGGTTGGTGTTGGAGAGATAGACAGAAGAGGATTTATCAAAGCTGAGCACCCCGTCGGGCTTCGGGTAGGACGGCGCCTTGCAGGCACTGGCGGGCTTCAGGGTCGCGTAGTCCGGCGTTTTATCGCTCAGGGTAAAGGGGAGCTTGCCGGCGAAGAGCGTTTGGTCCACCCAGGCAAAGGCTGAGCCCGCGAGCATGCCGAACTTGTGCATGGCCGGCCCGGCGTTGCGTGCCTCGGACAGCTCCTCGTGAAGCCAGCTATCCCGGAACTTCTCCGCGAAAGCGGGGACCGTTTCGCCTCCTTCGCTCCCAGCCGCAAGCTTCTCGCCGATGGCCTCAGCGGCGAGCATGCCGCTCTTCATGGCCGTGTGACTGCCCTTGATCTTGAGAAAATTCAGAAAGCCAGCGTCGTCACCGGCGAGCACCGCACCAGGGACGGTGAGCTCAGGGAGCGCTTGAAGACCACCCTTCACAATGGCCCGAGCTCCATAGGCGACGCGGGTACCGCCCTTGAGCGTTTCCGCGAAGAGCGGATGATGCTTCATGCGCTGAAATTCATCGAAGGGCGAAAGGTGGGGGTTGCTGTAGGCCAAATCCACGATCAGCCCGACCACCACCTGCTGGTTCTCGAGATGGTAGAGAAAGCTGCCCCCGGTGTTCCCGGCGGTTTCCGCAAGGGGCCAGCCAATGCTGTGCACGACCTTTCCCGGCACGTGCTGTTCCGCCGGGATGTCCCAAAGCTCCTTGAAGCCAATGCCGTAGTGCTGGGGACCTGCGTTTTTGTCGAGTTCAAACTTTTTAATGAGCTGCTTGCCCAGATGTCCGCGGCAGCCTTCTGAGAAAATCGTGTACTTCGCGCGAAGCTCATAGCCCGGGGTGAAGGAACCCTTAGGTTGACCATCCCGGCCCACGCCGAGATCTCCGGTGGCCACGCCGACCACAGCGCCATCGTCGTTATAGAGGATCTCGCTCGCAGCAAAGCCCGGAAAAACGTTCACCCCGAGGTTTTCGGCCTGCTCCCCAAGCCAGCGGCACAGATTGCCCAAGCTAATCGCATGGTTGCCCTCGTTGTGGGTAGCCTTCGGTACGAAAAAGCCCGGGACCTTCACCTTGTGGTCGCCATCGGGGAGGTAGTAAACCTCGTCGTCGGTGACGGGGTTGTTAAGGGGGGCGCCCTCTGCTGCCCAGCTCGGGAAGAGCTCATCAAGGGCCCGGGGCTCAACCACGGCCCCAGAAAGAATGTGAGCGCCGATTTCCGAGCCTTTTTCGACTAAGCACACGGACCATTCCTGCCCCGCGGCCTGAGCCAGCTGCATGACCCGGCAGGCGGCTGAAAGCCCCGCGGGACCACCGCCAACGACGACCACGTCAAATTCCATCGCTTCCCGTTCTACGGCGTCCACGCCTCTCTCCCTTGCAAAGCCCCGGGGGGCTATTCCCGTGTCGAAGGCAGTATAAACGACGGGGCAGGGGGGCTCCATCATGCCCCCGGGACCTCGCCTTGACCCCTTAGGGGGCCAGGGTCAGAATACGCGCCGTTTGCAAAGGCGTCCCTATGCGCCTGCTGTCGCTGTCCACGGGCCTTCCGGGCCCCCTAGCTATGGGAAGTGGTCCATGAAAGTGCTCGTCGCGATCAAGCGCGTCATCGATTACAACGTCAAGGTGCGGGTAAAGGCCGATAACAGCGACGTTGACCTCACCAACGTCAAAATGGCGGTAAACCCCTTCTGCGAAATCGCCATCGAAGAGGCCGTGCGCCTGAAGGAAAGCGGTCAGGCCACGGAAGTGATCGCCGTAGCGGTCGGTCCGAGCCAGTGCCAGGAGCAGCTGCGTACCGCCCTCGCCCTTGGCGCCGACCGCGCCATCCTGCTAGAAACGGGCAGCTTTCCTCAACCCCTGTCCGTCGCCAAACTCCTGAAGGGGGTTTACGACCAGGAGCAGCCCGGCCTGGTAATCCTCGGCAAGCAGTCCATCGACGCCGACAACAACCAAACGGGGCAGATGTTTGCGGCCCTGACGGGCCTTGGCCAGGGCACCTTCGCCTCCAAAGTGGAAATCGCCGGCGATACGGTAAATGTCACGCGGGAAGTGGACGGCGGTCTGCAGACCGTCGCCCTGAAGGCCCCGGCCGTGGTCACCACAGACCTCCGCCTCAACGAGCCACGCTATGCATCTCTACCGAACATCATGAAGGCCAAGAAAAAGCCCCTCGACACGCTGACCCCGGAAGCGCTGGGCGTGGAGGTCAAGGCCACCATCGAAACCCTTCGGGTCGAGCCCCCGGCGGAGCGCCAGGGCGGAATCAAGGTCGACTCGGTGGAGGCCCTTGTTGACAAACTTAAAAACGAAGCCAAGGTTATCTAAGGGCGCGCTAGGGAGCTTAAAGACATGAGTATTCTTCTTGTAGCAGAACACAACGACGCCGCGCTCAACCCCGTCACGCTAAACGTGCTCGCTGCGGCGCAGGCGATCGGTGGGGACATCACCGTGCTGGTGGCTGGGGAAGGCTGCGGTGCCGCCGCGGAAGCCGCCGCCGCCCTCCCTGGGGTAAGCAAGGTGCTCTGCGCCGACGCCGCGATCTATGGCAAGCAGCTCGCGGAGAACGTTGCCCCCCTCATTGCCGAGGCCGCTGCGGGGCACAGCCACGTACTCTCGGCCCACAGCACCAACGGCAAGAACACCATGCCGCGGGTGGCCGCGCTCCTCGATGTGAACATGGTGTCGGACATCATTTCCGTGGAAAGCGAAGACACCTTCAAGCGTCCCTTTTACGCCGGGAACGCCATTGCCACGGTCAAAAGCTCCGATGCGGTCAAGGTCATCACCGTGCGTCACACGGCCTTCGATGCCGCCCCTGCCACCGGGGGCAGCGCTGCGGTGGAAGCCCTTGGCAGCGCCCACGACGCGGGCGTCTCTAGCTTCGTGAACGAAGAAATCGTCAAGCTTGATCGTCCCGAGCTCACCGCCGCTCGAGTGGTGGTATCCGGGGGCCGGGGCATGGGCAGCGGCGAGAACTTCAAGATCCTGGAAGGGGTTGCGGACAAGCTCAACGCCGCCATGGGCGCTTCCCGGGCAGCGGTTGACGCAGGCTTCGTCCCCAACGATATGCAGGTGGGGCAAACGGGCAAGATCGTCGCCCCGGAGCTCTACATTGCCGTCGGCATCTCCGGCGCCATCCAACACCTCGCGGGCATGAAGGATTCCAAGGTGATCGTGGCGATTAACAAGGACGAAGATGCGCCGATCTTCCAGGTGGCGGACTACGGCCTTGTCGCGGATTTGTTCCAAGCGGTGCCAGAGCTTGAAGGACAAATCTAGATTTAGCGCCTAAATAACTGAAAAGCCCGGTTATTCCGGGCTTTTTTTTGCGTCAGCAACCGGCCTAGGGGCGGCGACCGCCCGTAAACCAGCGCACCGGCTTCAGATCCTTTTCTACTTCCCCCACCACATCCAGACAAAGCGCGAAGAGGGCCATGCGGATCACCACACCGTTGTCCGCCTGGCGGAAGATCGCCAGGGCCGGGTTAGCATCGAGGTCCGAGTCGAGCTCCTGGGCGCCCACCCGGGAATCGCGGGGGAGGGGATGCATGATCACCGTCTGAGGCGCGCAGTGCTCCGTATAGATCGCCTGATTCAGGCGGAATAGGCCCCGGTAGCGCGTGGCCTCCTCTGGACTTGGGAACCGCTCCTCCTGGGTGCGGGTGACATAGACGATATCCGCCGCCGCCAGCCCCGGCTCTAGGGTGTCGTGGCGAAACACCCGATGCCCCCGGGATCGGAGCGCTTCTTCATATACCGGCGGCAAAGCGAGCTCCGGCGGGCTGATGAGATGAAACTCAATGGCCGGGTACAAATTGAGAAGCTGCACTAGGGAGTGGACGGCACGGCCGAAGCGCAGGTCCCCCATCAGGGCGATGCGCAGCCCCTCTAGGCTAAGCCCTAGGGCTGCTCGCTCGCGGCGAATGGTGTAGAGATCGAGCAGCGCCTGCGTAGGGTGCTCCCGCGCACCATCACCGCCGTTCAACACGGGCACGCGGCTCGCTTGGGCGAAACGATCCACGGCACCTTCCTCTGGGTGGCGCATCACGATGACGTCGCTGTAACCAGATAGCACCCGAGCCGTATCTTCCAGCGATTCCCCCTTAGCCAGGGAGGAGCTCTCCATGCCGATCGTTTCCCGTACCTCCCCCCCAAGGAGGTTGAAGGCACAGCCGAAGCTGACTCGGGTACGCGTGCTGGGCTCAAAGAACATATTGCCGAGGATGGCGCCTTCAAGCACCCGGGTCACCATGCGCCGCTCTGCGAAGGGAACCATGCGGTCGGCGACGGAAAACACCGTCTCCACAGCCTCAAGACTCAAGTCCTGGACGCTAAGAAGGTGCTGCCCCGCAAACGCTTTGATCATGCCGCTCAATCCCCGCTGGTTGCCGCGAGTTTACTTTATTTCCCTAGGCCTCGGGCCACCTGGGCCAGCAAGGTACGGAACCAGAGCAGGGGGGGATCGGCGTCGCGTTGAGACAGCCAGTACAAATGACTTTCCAGGGAGGGCAGGGGAAAGGGTAGGGGCTCGCGACGCAGGGGATAGCGGAGCGCCATGTGGTCCGCAAAACTCTCAGGCACCGAGAGGGCAAGATCGGAGGTCATGAGCACCTCCGGCGCCACCAGGAAATGCTGCGCGCGCAGCATAATGCGTCGCCGCTTTCCCAGGCGTTCGAGGGCTAGATCCACGTGGCCTAGACCCCGGGGCCGGGAGGACAGGTGGATATGGTCAAGCTTAAGAAAGCGCTCCAGGGTCAGCGCCTGAGCGCCCAGGGGGTGATCCTCGCGCAACAGGCAGACATAGCGGTCCTCCGCTAAGGGTGCATGGTGAACGAGGGGGTCGGACAGGAGGGGGACATCGAGCGCCAGATCAAGCGCTCCGGTGGCGAGGGCCTGCACCAGATCCCGCCGGGGCACGGAGAAGCTTTCCAGGGTCACCCCAGGGGCCTCTTCCCGAAGCAATTGCACCAATCGCGGCAAGAGCCGAGCTTCATTTAAATCGCTCATGCTAATGCGAAAGCGCAGGGCCGCGTCCGCGGGCTCGAAGGGCTGGGCGGTACTGAGGGGATCTTCGAGGAGACGGAGCGCTTGCCGAGCGGGGCCGATCAGGTCCTTGGCCAGAGCCGTGGGCACCATGCCATGGGCGGAGCGCAGAAAGAGCGGATCCGCGAAGACATCCCGAAGGCGCGCGAGCGCGTGGGAGGTGGCGGGCTGGGAAAGACCGAGACGCCGACCGGCCTTGGTCAGGCTGCCCTCGGCATAGATGGCGTCGAGCACGCGATAGAGGTTTAGATCCATGCGGGCGCCGCCGCGAGCCGAAGGTGGTGCTTGCATCGGGCACTCCTGTCACGCAATTGCCATAGAGGGGCCTTGCCCCCCCTTGCTATTATGACGATCTCACTAAGGCGGGCCTATGGCTATGACGGAAACTGCACCCCTAAGCACGGTCACCCCGGAGCCGGCTTCAGCCCCGGCAAACGCCGGCCCGCTCCTCTCCTTTGCCTATGCCCGGCGTCACGGGATATTGCTGGTGCTAGACGGGCAGGGCACCACCCAGGGCTACTTCCGCCCCTCGGCCCAGGCGCCGGCGATCGCCGAGGCCCAGCGCCGTGCGTCTGGGCCCATCAGCTGGACCAGCGAGACTGAGGAGGCCTTCGAAGCGAGGCTTAGCGGCGCCTTTGAGCGGGAAGGCTCCGCCGCACGGCAGATGGTGGAAGATCTCGGCGATGCCTTCGATCTCGCAGCCCTCGCAGAGGAGGTCCGGGAGACAGAAGATCTCCTCGCTCAAGAGAACGAAGCTCCGATCATTCGCCTCTTAAACGCCATCCTCTCGGAAGCCATCCGGGAAGACGCCTCGGACATCCACCTGGAAACCTTCGATCACATTCTGGCGGTGCGCTTCCGCATCGATGGGGTGCTTCGGGAAATCGTTCGCCCAAAGCGGGCCCTGGCGCCCCTGCTCGTTTCCCGTTTGAAGGTCATGGCCAAGCTGGATATCGCAGAAAAGCGGGTGCCGCAGGATGGGCGCATCAGCCTTCGGGTAGCGGGGCGGGAGGTCGACGTGCGCGTCTCCACCCTCCCCACGGCCAGCGGCGAACGGGTCGTGCTCCGCCTTCTGGATAAGCAGGCGGGACGCCTCGAACTCGAAAAGCTCGGCATGGCGCCGGACACCCTCGCGGCCCTGAAAGGGGTGGTACGCCGGCCCCACGGCATCGTCCTGGTGACCGGCCCCACGGGGTCGGGAAAAACCACCACTCTCTACGCGGCGCTGAGCACCCTCGATACGCAAAGCGCCAACGTGATGACGGTCGAGGACCCCATCGAGTACCACCTTCCGGGCATCGGCCAAACCCAAGTCAACAGCAAAGCTCAGATGACCTTCGCACGGGGCCTTCGGGCTATCCTTCGCCAGGACCCGGACGTCGTGATGGTCGGGGAAATTCGCGATCTGGAAACGGCGGAGATCGCGATCCAGGCGGCTCTCACGGGGCACCTCGTGCTTTCAACCTTGCACACGAACAGCGCCCTCGGGGCCATTGCTCGGCTGCGGGATTTAGGGGTGGAATCCTATCTTCTCTCTTCCAGCCTCAGCGCCGTGCTGGCCCAGCGCCTCGTACGTCGGCTCTGTGAGCACTGCAAGGTGGCAGCGCCCGCGGATGCCCGTACCCGAGCGCTCCTGGGTCTCGGAAATGACGCGCCCATGCTCTTCGACGCCGTCGGCTGCGATGCCTGCGCCGGCACGGGCTACCGGGGACGAACGGGGATCTACGAACTGGTCAACATCGATAGCGGCCTGTCCCAGCTCATCCACGACGATGCCCCGGCCCAGGCCCTCGCCGAGGCGCATCATGGCCACAAGCTGTTCGAGGATGGGAAGCGAAAAATTCTGGCTGGGGAAACGACGCTAACGGAAGTGCTCCGCGTCACCCGGGACGAAGGATGAGCGCTTATGACTTTCGAGCCCTCGACGGGGCCGGCCGGGAACAAAGGGGGGTTTTAGAAGGCGATAGCCCTCGCCAGGTGCGCCAGCTTCTTCGGGACCGGGGCTGGGCGCCCATGGACGTATCCCCGGCAGCGGAGGGGCCCAGCCGAGGTCGCCTATTCGAGCGGAAGCCTCGCCTAGCCCCCCTTGAACGCGCCCTTGTAACGCGCCACCTCGCCACGCTCCTCGCGGCGGGCTTGCCTCTCGAGGAGGCCCTTGGGGCCGCGGCGGCCCAGGCCGACCAGGGCCGGGCCCAGAGCCTTCTTCTCGGGGTTCGGGGTCGGATCCTGGAGGGACAAAGCTTCGCCCAGGCCCTCGGCGCCTACCCTGCGGCCTTCGATGATCTCTACCGGGCCACGGTAGCCGCGGGGGAACAGGCTGGGCACCTCGATCGCGTGCTCGATGCCCTGGCACGCTTCACGGAACGGCGTCAGGAGACGGGGCAGACCGTACAAATGGCGCTGCTCTATCCCGTGCTGCTACTGGTGCTATCCCTCGCCATTGTGCTGGGGCTCCTCACCTACGTGGTTCCCGAGCTCGTCGGCGTCTATGCAGAGACGGGGCAGGCCTTGCCCCTTCTGACCCAGGGGCTCCTGGCCCTCGCGGCTTTTCTGGAAAACTTCGGCCTTTGGGTGCTGCTGGCCACCCTGACGCTCGCCTTCGGCGCCTACCGGGCCTATCAGTTGCCCCCCGTGAAGGCGCGGGCGGAGCGCCTGGCGCTCACCGGTGCCCCCTGGCGTCGCCTCACCCAGGGGGTCCACGCCAGCCGCTTTGCGAGCACCCTGGCCATTTTGTCAGGGAGCGGCGTGCCGCTCCTGGAAGGACTCCGCATAGCGACGGATGTGCTAACCAACGGCATGCTGCGCCAGCGGCTGGGGGTTGCCCGGCAGTCCGTGGCCGAGGGCACAAGCCTGCACCAGGCCCTTCGAGAAGTGGGCTACTTTCCTCCGCTCATGTTACACATGGTGGCAAGCGGAGAAGCTTCGGGGCAGCTTGAGAGCATGCTCGAACGGGTCGCCGGGCACCTAGAGCGAGACAACGAAAGGCTCGTTTCGGCCTTCCTTGAACTCCTAAAGCCCCTCACTCTCGTCTTTATGGGTGGGCTCGTCCTCATGATTGTGCTGGCGATCCTGTTACCTATTTTGAACTTGAATCAGCTTGCAATTTAAGGAGCGCCCCATGCACCGAGTTTCCCTTCGCACCGGCAACGGCTCCCTTCCCAGGCATCGGCGGCCGCAGGCCTACGGTTTTACGCTGATCGAAATCATGGTGGTGGTGGTTATCCTAGGCATTATGGCGGCGCTGGTGGTGCCGAACATCGCCGGGCGCCAGGAGCAGGCCCAACGCACGGCCGTCGAGAGCGATCTGAACGCCCTGGCTAACGCCCTGGAGTTCTACCGTCTGGACAATTTTACCTATCCCAGCACGGAACAGGGTCTCGAGGCCCTCGTCACCCAGCCCTCCGGCTACCCCGAAGCCCGGCGCTGGAAGAGTGGCGGCTACCTGCGGCGCCTCCCTACGGACCCCTGGGGAACGCCCTACCAGTATTTGAGTAGCGGCGAGCGCTTCGAGCTCTACAGCCTCGGGGCTGACGGGCAGGAAGGGGGCGAGGGGGGCGCTGCGGATATCGCCTTCGCAACACCCTGACATGGACCGGGGCTTTACCCTGATCGAGCTGCTGGTAACCGTAGCCGTTATTGGGCTACTGGCAGGGCTCGCCATGCTCCAAGCCCGTCCCAATGACGGACAGCAGAGCCTTGAGCGCGCCGGGAACACGCTAAACGGTGCCGTGCGCCTTGCGCAGACCCAGGCCCTCGCCGACGGTCAGGTACTTGCCCTAAAGGTGACGGAGGAGGGCTACGAGTTTCACCAGCAACATCCCCGAGACGGGACCTGGAGCCCGCTCCAGGATCGGGCGGGCCTCGCGCCGCAACGGCTCGAGGAGGGCCTTACGCTCACCGGTCTCAACCCTGAGGGGGCACCGGCCACGCCGACTCCCTGGGCAGCACTGTTTTTCCCAAGCGGCGAGGGTACGGCCCTCTGGCTTCGCTTTGAGCATGAGGCCAGTAATCAACAGCTGGACCTGAAAGGCGATGGGGTAGCCCCGCCCGAGCTCCAGGCTCCGGAGACGCAAAAACCGGCAAGCACCCGCTTTGCCGCCGTGGTCCTGAGAGCGACCGCCCATGGCTAGGACGAGCCCACGGGGCTTCACCCTGGTCGAAGTCCTGGTCGCCCTCGCGGTTTTTGCGCTGGCCATGCTAACCCTGCAGGGCCGCCTTGGGGATCGGGCCGTGGTCCAGGGGCAAGCGGAGACGCGTATTTTGGCGACCTACCTTGCCAGCGATACCTTGGAGCGCTGGGGCCTCGACTTCGAAGTGGGGGGACAGCCGGGCCGGCGGCAGGGGGAAGCGCTCTTCGCTGGGCGTCGCTGGCGTTTGGAAGCCGAGACCCAACCCACGGACGTCCCCGGTCTCTTTTCCGTAGAGCTCCGCGTTTGGCCTCTGGAAGATCAGGGTGGCCCCGCCGCTCGCCTCTCCTCCGCCTGGCTGGCCCCGCCATGACCGCGCTTCGCCGGGCCCGAGGCTTTACGCTTATGGAGGTGCTGGTGGCCCTGGCCATCTTTGCCATCATAGGCGCCGCCTCGGCGCGTCTCCTGCGCGATGCGGTTACCCAGAGCCAGAGCCTTGGCACCCGAGAAGCCGCGCTGGCCGCCCTTGTCCGCAGCCTTTTCATTTTTGAGCAGGACGTCCAGCAATGGGTGGCACGACCGGTCCGCGATCGCTTCGGCGATCCCCTCCCGGCCCTTGCCCTGTCCGCCGGCGAACTGGTGCTAACCCGCGCCGGGCGTCGGGGGGAGCAGGGGCTAGAGAAGGACGCCCCGGCTCGAGGGGAACTGCAGCGCGTGGCCTGGCGCTTGGAGAACGGCGAACTCACTCGGCGCTATTGGCCTGTGCTCGATCAGCTTCCGGAAACCGAAGCCCGGGACGTCAGCTATGGCCTTAGGCTCACGGCCTTGCGTTGCGAAATCCTTGCCAGCGATGGCCAGCGCTACCGGGAGTGGCCCCCCGATCCCCTGATGCTGGCCTCCCGAGCGGAGAACAATCTCGAACCCGAGGCCCAAGGCCTCCAGTGCGCCTTCGAATCCGAGATCTGGGGACCCAGCTTAAGTCGCTTCTGGCGTCTCCCGGAGGGCTTCCCAGCGCTCACAGATGCCAATGCGGCCCCTGCGCCGACCCAGCCCAGAAATGTCGAGCCCCAGGCGCCGAGGCGTCGACGATGAGGCCGGCGGAGCGACGGGGTACGTCGCCTCAGCCCGCGCGCGGGGTCGCGCTCCTCACCATGCTCCTGGTGACAGCCCTGGTCGCGTTGCTAGCGACAACCCTACTCACGCAACAGGCCCGGCTCCTATCCCTGGCTGGGCAGGTGGATCGCTACAGCACCCGGAAAGCCCTCGCGCTGGGAGAAGAGGCGCGATTCCGCGCCGAACTCCGCGCCGATCTGGCTGCTTCCGAACGCTACGATGGTGTGATGGATCCGTGGCTCAGTCCCCAGACCCGAGAGCAAGACAGTGCCACCCTTCAGCGGCGGAGCCGCGCCCTAGACGCCCTCTTAAACGTGAATAACCTCAGTTCACCGGCAGCCCTAGCGCGCTTCGGGCGTCTTCTGACTCAGCTCGAGCTTGACCCTCAGCTTGCCGCTCAGGTAGCCGATTGGGTAGACGGCGATGAAACCCTCCGACCCGGGGGCGCGGAGGACGGTTATTACTGGGATCAAAAGCCCCCGCGCCGAGCGGGCAACACAGTCTTTCCTACGGAAACGGAGATTCCCGAGGGCACCCGCCTGAGCCAAGCCCAATGGCTGAAGCTGCGACCCTTTGTCGCCGCGCTGCCCCCCACCTTCGAGCGCATCAACGTGAACCTCGCACCGCCCGAAGTGCTCGCGACCGTGGCGCCGGGACTTGAACCGCAGCAAGTTTGGCCCCTGGCTCAGCCAAGCCCGCCCTGGCCTGATGTAGGCGCGGTCATTGGGAGCCAGGCCGCCTTCGCCCCGGAGGAGGGCGTGTTGGCGACCCGAAGCTTGTTTTTCGAAACGCTCGTTCTGGTAGAAGCCTTCGACGGGGCCTTTACGTTACGCTCCACCCTGTACCGGGATCCCAACACCGGGAGGATAAGAATTATGAGCCGAGATTTTTCCCAGAGCTTTGCTGCCTGGCCCTCTCCCTCTCCGGATAAGGAGCGCTAAGGTCATGGGCCCGGACCATCTTCTCCTCCTCGGTACGCTAGATGCCGTCCAGTGGCGGCTCACCTTTCGCCAGGGGGCCACGGAGGGCACGGAAACGGGGGCAGGGCTTCCATCCCTCATTACCCGCCTCGGCGGGCTAACCCCCAGCCGTATCGATTGGGCCCTCGGCCCGCAGCAAGCCCTTCGGCTGAACCTATCCGTTCCAGGCAGGCGCGCCAGCACGCAGCGCCGGGCCGCCCCCTTCCTCCTCGAGGAATACCTCACGGAACCCCTGGAGACCCTGCATGTCGCCCTTGCAGAACGGGGGGAGGGCGGGTCCCTCGGCGTGCTGGCTTTGGCCAAGCCATCCTTTGAAGCCGGCCTTGCGGAGCTCGCGAACCTTGACCTAACACCGGATAGCGTTTTTGCGATCTGCGACGGGCTTTCGGACCGAAGCCAACCACTGCTTTGGCTAACCGGGGAGCATGAAGGGCTATGGCTCGATCCCCGAGAAGGTCGACAGCTCACCCTGACTCCGACCCTTCTCGACGGCCTGGGTGAGGGCCTCGGCCCAGCCTCCGTCCTGACCGTCGTGGGTCCCCTCGCGGAACTCCCCCTCGGCTGGCAGGCAGCCCTTGAGGGACAGGGCTACCGGTCCCTGGCCTATCACCAGGGCGCAATGCCGTCCCTGTCCACTGGCGCTCCGGGACCCACGGTGCCCGTTGCACTCCAAGGACCTTACGCACCCCGGGCCCGCCCCCGGACGGGGCTTGGACCTTGGGGTGCCCCTGGCCGCCTTGCCGCCGCCCTGGCGCTCCTGCTTCTCGGCGGAACCTTGGGGGAGGGGTTTTGGCTTCAGCACCAGGCTCAGGCTCAAAGGGCGGCGCTGGACGGGCGCTTTGCGACCCTCTGGCCCGAGCGCGCTGGGCGAAGCCCAAATCCGCGCCGGGAGCTCTCCCTTCTCCTGGGCGCGGAGGACAGCCCGGGCGTCGGCCTTCTCCCGACCCTTGACGCCCTCGCGGGCGCGATTAGCGATGAACATCGCATCGACCAGCTCCGTTACCAGGGGGACCGAGGCACCTTAGCCATAGACCTCACCACGCCAAGCCTTGGAGCCCTTCAAGCATTGCAGCAACGACTGCAAAGCGAGGGCGGCCTGGGTGTCGCGATGGAGAATGCGACGCAGGATCAATCGGGCGTCCGCGCGCGCCTGACCCTCAAGGGGAGTCCCTAAGATGAAGCTGACTCTTCCCGCCCTTTCCGCGCCCTTAGCTAAGGCTCGGCATTGGTTTCAAGAGCAAAGCCTCAGCGATCAGCAGCGCCTGCGCTGGCTAGCGGGCTTTCTCGCCCTTGTCCTCCTGTGGCTTGGTGTCGTGAATCCGGTGCTGACGTTCCGAGATCGCGCCGCTGGAGCCCTGGCCCAGGCTCAGAGTGATCTCGCTTGGCTCAACCGCAACTACGGCACCCTGGCGGCAGCCCTGGCTCAGCGTCAGCAAGCAAGGCCTCAGGGCGATGCCGCCCTAGATGCGGTCGCCGCCTCTGCCCAGGCCCATGGGCTTACGCTCAACCGCTTTACCCCGGAGGGCGGCGGCCGCCTTGCCCTCAGCCTCGATCGTGCGGCCTATCCCGCACTGATTGCCTGGCTCGTGGAGCTGGCGGAGGAACGGGGCCTTCGGGTGCTGAATCTCTCCCTGGATCGAACGGACGCGCCCGGCATGGTTCGGGCACGTATCGTGCTCGGCTAGGAGGCTCTATGGATTTTGAACTGACGCTGGAACAGCAGGCCCTCGCCGACGCCGTGGCGAAGCTTTGCACCCCCTTCGATTCTGCCTATTGGCGCAAATGCGATCAGGAGGGGCAGTTTCCCGAAGCCTTCGTGCAGGCCGTGGCCGAGGGCGGCTGGCTGGGTATAGCAATGCCCGAGGCCTACGGAGGCTCGGGGCAGGGGATCACGGAGGCAGTGCTCTTTGCCCACGCCGTAGCGCGCTCGGGAGCGGGCATGAGCGGTGCCTCGGCGGTGCACATCAATCTCTTTGGACCCCACCCCGTAGTGGTCTTTGGCACCGAAGACCAAAAAGAGGCCATGCTTCCGCCCCTCATCGCAGGCAAGGATCGGGTGTGCTTTGGGGTGACCGAACCCGATGCAGGGCTGAACACCACGGCCCTTACAACCCGCGCGGTGCCCGTGCCCGGGGGCTATCGAATCACCGGGCAAAAGCTCTGGACCTCCACGGCGCAGATCGCCAACAAAATTCTTCTGATTGCCCGTACCACGCCCCGGGAGGAGGCGACGCGCCCCACGGAAGGGCTCACGCTGTTTTATACGGACCTCGACCGCAGCGCGATAACGGTGAACGCCATCCCGAAGATGGGCCGGGCCGCAGTGGACTCCAACGCCCTATTCATCGATGACTTCTTCGTGCCTGAAGGCCACCGCATCGGCGCAGAAGGCGACGGTTGGCGCTGCCTCCTGCACGGCCTGAACCCGGAACGAATCCTCATCGCCGCAGAAGCTGTGGGGCTGGGCCAAGCCGCCTTGGAGCGGGCCGCGCGCTACGCTCGGGAGCGGGTGGTGTTTGACCGGCCAATCGGTCAGAACCAGGCCATTGCCCATCCCCTCGCGGAATGCTGGATGGCTCTGGAAGCCGCCTGGCTCATGACTCTCCGGGCAGCGAGCCGCTACGATGCCGGCCTACCCTGCGGCGCCGACGCCAACGCGGCAAAGTACCTGGCCGCGGAAGCCGCCTTCAAAGCCTGCGAAAGGGCCGTACTGACCCACGGAGGGATGGGCTACGCGAAGGAATATGACGTCGAGCGGCTGTTCCGAGAAGTCATGATTCCTCGCATCGCCCCCGTGAGCCAGGAGATGATCCGCAACTTTATTGCGGAACAGGTGCTCGACCAACCTCGCTCCTACTGAGCGGGAATCAGCTTCAGCACCTTCGTGGTGGCCTTTTCCACCGCCTCCCGGCTGTACAGCAGGGGGCGACTTTCCAGCGTCGCCCAGGGATCAAGCAGGTCTCCGTAGTGGGGGCTTTCCTGAACGCCGCTTTGCCCCGGGGCATTGGTCATGCGCGCTTCGTCCCAATTGCCGACATCGAGCACCATGCGCCAGGACGCTCCGGAGCGAACCCTATAGTCCTCCCCAAAGCTCGTGTTATTCACCGTATAGGACGACCCCCCGAGGGCCTTCGACGGCAGGCTCCAGGCCGCCGCCGCAGGGCTCACCTCGGCCAGGGGATGGGTGAAATTCATGGTGTGGAGCGCGCCCCAACGCCAGCGCGCCGGGTCCGCGCCAAGGCGAGCCACGGCGTCCTCCCAGGCGTCGGCGAGGCTTCCTTCGAAGAGGCCCTGGAGGCGCGGCTCCCGGACTTCCAAACGTTCAAGGGCCGCTCGCGTATCGACTCGGGGGAAAGCGTCGGCCAGGGCCGGGGCTTCGCTGGCGACCAAGGCCCGGCGCCAATGATCGGTGAACCACAGCTGGAAAAGCGCAGCCGCGGCAGAATCGGCGTTTAGGACGCCGTCAAAATCCTCTAAAAGACCAAAGGCACGGCGGGCCTTATCCCCCCTGGGGCGGGGCCAGGCGCTGAGGGCGGCGCTGGCACGGCGAGCCAGCACGGAGGTGAAGTCCCGCTGCAGGGCAAGGCTATCCTCCAGTCGGTGGGGCGGCGCGCTGCTAAGCACCTCCTCGATACGCGCAATGCGCCAGGGGGCGGTCCATTCGTAACCGACCCGCACCGTATCCATGGGAAAGTCTTCCGGAAGCGTGAGATTGTTCGCCGTGGCGTACCAACCTTTCTCCGGATTCAACACCTCCGGCATGTCGCTCATAGGGTGGTAGTCCGCCCACTCGTAGCGCCCATCCCCGGGTACGGGGAGGAGGCCGTCATAGTTCACGCGCCGTGGCAAAAGGCCGGCGGGCTTATAGCCAATGTTGCCGTCGACATCGGCGTAAACCTGGTTTTCCGAGGGCGCCCCCCAGCGGTTGAGGGCCGCCACGAAGCCCCGCCAATTGGACGCGCGCATGTACTCGATGGACCCGAAGTAGGGCGCCATCCCCGGCTCAAGCCAAGCCGCGCGCACCACCCAGAGACGATCATCTTCCTCGAAGATCACCGGCCCGTGGCGCGTAAAGGCAAGGGAGACGGACACCGGAGCCGCGCCGCGCACCGCAATGGTAGTTTCAACGCGCTCCAGAGGTTCCCAGCGGTCTTGGTAGCGGTAGCGATCGCCGTCTCGGTTGTAGAAGAGGAGGTCCTCTTGGTCCATCGCGAAGATGGTCAGCCCAAAGGCGATGCGTTCGTTATGGCCAATGGAGATCCCCGGTAACGCAGGCTCCCCGGCACCGATCACATTAAGGTCCGGCGCATTTAGGTGCGCGATATAGCGGAGCGAAGGCAGGGCATGGCTCCGGTGAGGATCGTCCGCGAGGATAGGGCGCCCGGTCGCGCTTCGCTCCGGGGCGACCACCCAGTTGTTGGACCCCGCCGAGCGCAGATTCCGGACCCGCGCTTCGAGAGGCTCCTGAGTCAGGGCGAGCTGATCGCCGCTGCGCTGAAATTTTACGGCACTCGTGGCCAGCAGGTAGCTGTCCAACACACCCTCGGGAACGCTGCAGGGATCAAGCCCCTCGGGCACGGAGGGCAAATGGGGGGGTTCGAGGGGACTGCGCAGCTGATCCTCCGCGAGCGCGCCCCGGCACGCACTGCGGGCCCGGGCCACTTCGCTGATCACGTTGCGCCATAGGCCGTGGCTTCGAATGCGCACCACGTCTTCCGCCGCCCAGCGCGCCGGACGATAGTCTAGGGCCTTGAACTCCGAGGGGAGGCGGCTGGGGTCCGCCTCCGTTAGGGCGACGAAGGCGTTGATACCGGCCACGAAAGCTTCCGCAATGGCCTGCGCGTCAGAACCGTAGGCTAACCATTCCCGAAACAGGCTGCCGCGGTAGAGAAACTGCCGCGCCGCCGCATCCTGGGCCACGAACTCCGGACCGAACACCTCTGCCAGCTCGCCAAGACCCCGGCGCCGCCAAAGATCAATCTGCCATAGCCGATCCCGGGCTGCGTTAAAGCCCTGAAGGAAGAAAGCGTCGTAGTGTTTCTGGGCGTAGATGTGAGGCACGCCCCAACGGTCAATGAGAATTTCCCCGGGAGCGCTGAGGCCGGGCAGGGCGAGGGTTTCCGTCGCTGGCGAAGCCTCGGCCCACACCCCCCCGAAGCTTAGCGCAAGCCCCAGAGCCAGGGCGGGAAAGGACGAGGGGCAAAGAAAGCGGTTCATAGCGCAGGCTCCAGAGTTGGAAGATCGTCGAGCACGGCGAGGGCCTCGGCGATGCCCTCATGCCACACCAGTTGGGCCAGCCCATCGAGGGGCGTAGCTTCGCGATTGATAATGACCAACGGGACCCCGCGCCGCGCCGCCTCCTCCGGGAAGGCAGCGGCAGGATAGACCTGCAGGGATGAACCGAGCACAAGACACAGATCGCAAGCGGCGATGGCCTCCGCAGCCCGGGCCATGGGCCCCTCAGGCATGGCCTGGCCGAAGCTAATGGTGGCGCTCTTGACGATGCCGCCGCAGGCGTCGCAGGGCGGCACGCCGCCGGAGGCCTCAAAGACTGCCTTTAGCGCCGCAAGCTCATAACGTTGACCGCAGCTAAGGCAGGTCGCGAACGTGCTGTTGCCGTGAAGCTCGATCAGCGCGTTCGGATCGACTCCGGCGCGGCGATGAAGATCGTCGACGTTCTGGGTTAGCACGCAGCGCGCGTAACCTTTGGTGAGCAGGGCCGTGACGGCGTAGTGGCCAGCATTGGGCGCCGCCTGGGTCAGCGTATCGTCCCCCTCAAAGCGCCGGCGCCAGCTTTCCCGGCGCACCGCTTCAGAGCTCAGAAAGTCGTCGAAGGGGATGGGCTTCATACGCGTCCACAGCCCACTGGGGCTGCGAAAATCAGGGATGCCGGAATCGGTGCTCATGCCCGCTCCGGTAAAGATGACGGCGTGGCGCGCCTGGGCCACCAGCGTCTGAAGTTTCTCCTGGGGATCCATGCTCTTTCCCTCCGCAAGGCCAGGGGGAAAGCTTATCATTGACCCCTCTCTCCACAGGCACGGGCGCAGGAGTCGACCATGGATCGTATTTTGCTCACTGGCGCCACGGGGTTCATCGGCCAAGCGCTCGTTCGTGCCTGGCGGGGCACCGGGGAGATCGCTGTCCTTACGCAGAGTGGTCCAAGCGCCAAGCGGCTTGGGCTCTCGCCGAAGGTCATCTTTAAGGACCCGGAGGCCGCTGCCGCCTTTAAGCCCACGATCGTGGTACATCTGGCCGGGGCGGGTATCGCCGAGGCGCGCTGGACTGCGAAACGCCGCGCAAAGCTCTGGGCCTCCCGGGTGGACTACACCCGCCGCCTCGTGAACGCGCTCCGCCCGGCCCCACCGGAGCGCATGATCGCCGCCTCCGCCATTGGCTATTACGGCCCCCTGGGGGATTCCCCAGTGGACGAATCCGCCCCCCAGGGCGCGGGCTTTGCCGCAGCACTCTGCGAAGCCTGGGAGGCGGAAAGTCGAGCCCTTAAGGCCGGGGGCAGCGCGGTATGCTGCCTTCGCCTTGGGCTCGTGCTGGGACCTCACGGTGGGCTTTTGGGACGGCTTGCGCCGCCCTTTCGCCTCGGCCTCGGCGGGCGGATCGGCGCGGGTGACCAGGGTATGAGCTGGATTCATCGCGACGATGTGCTAAGCCTGCTCTCCTGGCTACGCGCCGCACCGATCCTACCGGAGACGGTGAATGGCACTGCGCCCCATCCCGTCAGCAACGGGGAATTTACCCGGGCCCTGGGCCGGGCGCTGCGCCGTCCTACGCCCTTTCCCTTACCCGCGGCCCTGGTGAAAATCCTCTTCGGACAAATGGGACAAGAGTTGTTGCTTGGCGGGTCCATGGTGCTGCCCAGGGTAGCGGAGACGGCGGGCTTCCCATTCCGCTTTCCCACTCTCTCGGAGGCCCTCGAGGACATTTTCTAGTATTTTCATGCCATCACCTCGCACCAGTAGAACAGGAGAGCACCATGGGTTTCGCCTTGTCAGACATGACGCTCCGATCGCCAGCCTTTGCGGAAGGCGGCGCTATCCCGAGGGACCATACGGGGGAGGGTGCCGACACGTCCCCAGCCCTCAGCTGGGAAGCTCTCCCCGAGGGAACGCAGCAGCTGGCGGTAATATGTCACGACCCGGACGCGCCCCTCGTCACTCCGGGCCACTATGGCTTCGTGCACTGGGTGCTG
Source organism: Candidatus Salivita marina (assembly GCA_038144425.1). GTDB lineage: Bacteria > Pseudomonadota > Gammaproteobacteria > Pseudomonadales > Azotimanducaceae > Salivita > Salivita marina. The sequence continues at coordinate 252,304 of JAYQNS010000003.1, forward strand.
TACAACCTACCCCCCGATCTTAGCGCGCTCCCGGAAGGCTTTGAGGGCGGCACCCAGGGGCGGAATGACTTTGGGGCCGAGGGCTACGGTGGCCCCATGCCCCCCGAAGGCCACGGCACCCATCGCTATTATTTTTGGCTACTTGCCCTAGATACGGCCCTCGACCTGCCGCCGGGGCTGGATCTTTGGACGCTCCTGGAACGCATTGAAGCCCACGTTCTGGGCATGAATCGCCTCGTCGGCACCTACCGCCGCGATTCCGCCTAACCGAGATGTGCCGAGCCTGGTACGACCGCCACTGCCTGAGCGCTGCCATCGACAAGCTCTGTGGTGGCCCGGAGGTGATGAAACTTCGGGCTGAAGTCGTGCCCCTCGCCAAGGGCACGGTGCTCGAGCTTGGCTTGGGCTCGGGGCTGAATTTGGCTTTCTACGAACCACAACGGGTCAGGAAAGTCCTTGGGGTCGACCCGGGGGTGGCTCTGACCGATCGGGCTCAGGCGCGCATCGCCGAAGCTCCGGTACCGGTAGAGCTCCTTGAGCATCTCCGGAGAAGCCTTGCCCCAAGCAAACCAGAGCGTCGATACGGTGCTCACCACCTTTACGCTTTGCACCATTCCAAACGTTTATGCAGCACTCCGGGAGGCGCGGCGCGTGCTCAAACCCGGCGGTAAGTGGGTTTTTCTTGAGCATGGACTGGCGCCGGAGCCCGCCATCGCCCGATGGCAACGGCGCCTCAATCCGCTCTGGAGCGCGCTAGCCGGAGGATGCCAGCTGAGCCGCGATCCCAAGGCGCTCCTCCATGATGCCGGCTGGCGCATCGAGGAAGCCGACCATACAGTGGGCTACGGTATGCCCGGGCCTAGGGTGCTAACGTACCTGTATCGAGGGACGGCTCGACCGCTGGGGCAGGCTTGAAAAAGGCGTGCTGGGCAAGAATTCCTAAGAAGAGCCCGGCGCCCACGGCAAGAAACGCAAGGCGCTCAAAGCCCCCTAAAAAGCCGTCCATGCCTGCTCCGGCATCGGCGGAGACCAGCGTCTCTGCGAAAAGCCCACTCAAATAGCCCGCCGCGGACACGGCGAGGAACCATACCCCCATCATCATGCCCACAAGTTGGGGCACGGCCAGGCGCGTCACCATGGCCAGACCCACGGGGGATAGGCACAGCTCCCCAATTGTATGAAGCCAATAGGTGCCCACGAGCGCCCAGAGGGGCGCGGAGGCGCTGCCTTGCCCTGCAAAAACCAAAAGAGCGAAGCCCAGCCCCACCAGCACCAGAGCCATCGCAAACTGCCGAGCCAAGCCCGGGGACCAGCCGCGCCGGGCTAGCCAGGGCCAAAGGCGCGCAAAGAGGGGGGCAAACAGGATGATAAAGAAGGCATTTAGGGACTGAAGCTGGGAGGCGGGAATTTCACCGGACCCCAGGGTGCGATCCACAAAGCGGTCCGTAAAAAGATTCAGCGCGCCGCCGGCCTGCTCGAAGAGAAACCAGAAAATAATTGAGAAGGCGATAAGGGTCAGCATGAGCAGAGTATCGTGACGCGCCTCCCGGGGCAGGCGCCGGAACGCGAAATAGAGCGCGAAGGCCACCGCACCGCAGCCCACGAGCGCCAAGGTACCGCCCATGAGCGGGGGGTGGCTCAGCAATTGATAGGCAACGGGCAGGGCGAGCACCGCCGTCGCAAGCTGAACCCGGGGGCCCAGCGTGGGCTGGGCCGGGGGATCTCCCAGACCAGCCAGGGCTCGGCGACCCAGCACCAGGACCATGAGGCCGACGGCCATGCCCAGCCCTGCTAGGGCGAAGCCCCAGTGCCAGCCAAGCCGTTCCCCCACATAGCCTACGGCCAGGGCCGCGGTGAAGGCGCCCACGTTGATGCCAAGGTAAAACCAACTGAAGGCGCTGTCCCTTTCCGGGTCCTCCTTGGCATAGAGCATGCCCACGAGGGTAGAAATGTTGGCTTTCAAAAGCCCCGTGCCAATGCCGATAAGCGCCAGTGCAAGATAGAGGGGACTCACGGGCAGCGCGAACCCTAGCTGCGCCCCATCCAACGTGAGGATGGCATGACCCAGCACAAGCACCACGGCGCCGTAATAGACCGCCCGTCGGGCGCCCAGAGCCTGATCGGCGAGGGCGCCTCCCAGCACAGGAAGGGCGTACAGCAGAGCCAGGTAAGCGCCATAAAGGCGTAGCGCATCGCCATCGGAAAAATCCGCGGCCCGGGTGAGGTAAAGCACGAGGATGGCGCGCATGCCGTAATAGGAGAAGCGCTCCCACAGCTCGGCCAAAACCAAAAAGAGAAGGGCACGACCCCGATGGGAGACGGCCGCCGGCGCGGCGCCGGGGGCGCTCATGATTGAGCGCCCGGGGCCTTCACCCCCCCGGATTGCCGAAGACGTTCAAAGGCCAGCGGTTCGAGCCCTTTATCAATAAATTTCGAAATCCGCCGGGCACAGTCCACCGGGCCCTCGGCGGCCGTGTCGACTTCAAGGTCGTAAATGCCATGGGCATGCACCGCGTCGAAATGGGAATAGGCCGTCCCAGGGAAGCGTCCGGGGCGCGCGTCCTCCCGAGCTTGCACCACCTCAAGGGGCGCCCGCACCGCCACAAAGAGCACCCAGAGACCCTCCAGGGCCACCAGATAATCTTGAAGAATGCTCGGCTCCAGGCAGAGGTCATCGACCACCACATCGTTTCCCGCAAGGGCGAAGGCGCGGATCGCACGGTGCATACCCGCTAGCATGCGCTGGCCCACGTCGCCGAAGCGCACTTCGGTGACCCGGCGCTCCCCTCGGGTCACTGGGACCACGTTCAGGCCCCGGGCGCCGGGGCAGCCCTCCGGGGAGTTCAGACCCCGGTAGGCGGGAGGCATGCCATCGCGGAACTGATCTAGGGCCAGGTGGAACCAGGGCTCCTGCCGCTGATCTTGAAAGGCGCGCGCAAGGGTCGTATTCCCTGCGCTTGAGGCGCCGTTGAGCAACACGATACGGCCAGGGGTCATGGATTCCTCCCTTCCAGGAACGCGCGAAGGTAGGCGAGGGCGCTCTGGGATGCAAGGGCGAGCCGCCATCCATCAAAGCCCCGGGAAGGATGCGTGTACACTCTCGCCCCTCGGCACTACAGCAGGAGCTTCCCATGCAGGCAATTTTTGGCCTCGTGGCCCTTTTAGGACTCGCCTGGCTCGTTTCAGAGCAGCGTAACCGGGTGTCCTGGCGCCTCATCGCCACGGGCATGCTTTTCCAAGCGGTCATTGCCCTGGCCCTCGTGAAGGTCACGCCACTTAAGGATGCGCTCCTTAGCCTCAATGCCGTGGTGGCACTTCTTGAGGAAGCGAGCCTCGCCGGCGCCCAGTTCCTCTTCGCTTACCTGAGCGGCGGGCCCGCGCCCTTTGCGGTGACCGCCCCGGAGCATGGCACGGTGCTCGCCTTTCGCGTGGTCCCCCAGATCTTGCTCTTCACCGTACTCGCGGGCCTTGGCTGGCACTGGCGCATCCTGCCCTTGCTCGTGAGCGGCTTCAGCCGCCTGCTGCGCAGGACCCTGAAGGTCGGCGGCGCGGTAGGCCTTGGCGCGGCGGTGTCAATTTTTGTGGGAATGGTGGAAGCCCCCCTAGCTATCCGTCCCATGCTGCCCCGCCTTAGCCGGGGGGAACTCTTTATTGTACTGACCTGCGGTATGGCAACGGTCGCGGGCACCATGATGATTCTCTACGCCACGGTCCTTGAGCCCGCGGTCCCCGGCGCCCTCGGCCATATTCTCGCAGCCTCGGTCATGAGCGTCCCCGCAGCCATCGTGATGGCGCACATCATGGTGCCCTCGGAGCACACCACGGATGGCGTTAGCAACACGCCCATGGTGAGCTACGGCTCTACCATGGATGCGATTACTCAGAGCACTCTCGACGGGCTGCGCCTCGCCGCAGCCGTGGTGGCCATGCTGGTGGTGTTTCTTTCCTTAACGGCGCTGGCCAACAGCCTGCTGGGTCTCGGTCCAGAGATTGGCGGGGCCCCCGTAACCCTCGAGCGTCTACTTGGCTGGCTGATGGCGCCCTTGGCCTGGGCTATTGGCGTTCCCTGGAGCGAGGCCAGCGCTGCCGGGGCACTCCTTGGCAGCAAGATCATCCTGAATGAGTTCGTCGCGTACCTCCAGCTCACCGGCCTTGGGGAAGGAACCCTCAGCGAGCGCAGCACGATCATCATGACCTACGCACTCTGCGGCTTCGCGAACCTCGGTTCCCTCGGCATCATGATCGGAGGTCTTTTGGGCATGTGCCCGGAGCGCCGGGAGGACATTCTGGCGCTTGCGCCGAAAACCCTCATCTCGGGGAATCTGGCCACCCTGAGCACCGGCGCCATGATGGGCCTGGTTTCAGGCCTCTAAATCGCAGGCAAAAAAAAGCGCGCCGGCTGGCGCGCTTTTTCACCCTCGGAAACCCTACTGGGCCATATTCCCGAGCTTCACGTCATACACCCCCGCTAGCCGCGCCGAATCCATGATATGGATAAGAGCGCCGGTCGACGAATCCGCGTGGGGGACCACGATCACCGGCGCTTCCGGGTTTTCCGCATGGAGACGCTCGATGTTGGCCCGCACCGAGCGCCAGTCAACGTCGCGCTGCGCGATCACGATTCGATCCCGGTTCGTGATCTTGACCACGATGCTCTGCTTATCCGGGTCTGGAGGCGGCGGCGTCTTATTCGGATCGGGAGAATTCAGATCCAAGCCCACCTCCTTAATGAAGGTGGCGGTCACGATGAAGAAGATGAGCATGATGAAGACGACGTCCAACATGGGCGTCAAATCGATCGAGCTCTCGTCATCCTCTTGCGGGGCTCCAAGCCGACGTCGCACGAATACTTTCTCCTATTGCTTTAACCCTGGGCCGCCGAAGCGGTTCTGGGTTCCTTCCCAAGGCTCCGGAGTGTACACGGGGCAGCTAACTTCACAACCCTTGGGTCAGGGAAAAATGGCCCCCTAAAAAGGCAAGAACCGCCGCGTTGAAAGCCTCGGGCTGATCCAAATTGGCCGCATGGCCTGCGGCTGGCAGCACCACCTGGGAAGCGCCGGGGATCTTGCGCGCCATGTAATCCGCGGCGCCAAGATAGGGCTTATCCTCAGCCCCCACCAGTACCAGCGTGGGCACGGTAATCGAGTCCAGCCCGAGCATCACCCGCGCGTTCACCTGTGCGAGCATGCCGCGAGCCGCATTGGCAAGGCCCACGGCTGAGCGATGAGCCGCGCCTTGCGTCTCTGGCCCCCTAGGCGCGGCCTCAAGGCCACGACTTTCGTACTTATCCGCTTGGCGTCGGGCAAAGCTATTCCACTTCTCTCGGGCCTCATCCTGTTTGTACCCAGGGCCCGTATCGAAGAGAAGAAGTCCATCGACGCGTTCTGGGTGAGAAAGGGCGAAGGCCAGCGACATATAGCCCCCAAGGGACAACCCCCCAACGAGGGCCGAATCCGCCCCTTCGGCATCTAGGAGGGCGGCCATATCGGCCACCGTTTCCGCCTCACTATAGGCATCGAGCGCCTCCGGACTGTCGCTGCGGGCGTGGCCACGCATGTCCCAGAGAATTAGCCGATAGTTTTCGCTCAGCGCCGCCCGCTGGGGCGCCCACATGGCCGCCGAGGCCCCAAAGCCATGGCTAAGAAGAAGGGTGGGGCCGGAGCCCAGCACCTCGTAGAAAAGGGCGACCCCGTTTCGAGTAAGAGACTTTTCCATGCTAGGCCGCCCCGGAGAAATTCAAGGTGAGCCCTGGTGCGTCCCAGGGCACGCTAATCAGGCGTCCCGTGGAAGACAGGGTGAGGAAGGCGGTACGCAGGTTCGGGCCGCCAAAGCAAATGTTGGTGGTGAGGATGTCGTCAAAACGGCGAAGCTCTGCCGTATTGGCCACGGGATCAATCACCGTGATACCCCCCTGAATCAGGGTGGCCACGCACACCCGGCCCAGGCTGTCCACGGCGAGGGAGTCGTAAAGCAGATAGCCTGGAGGGGCAGGCAATAGACGCCCCCCATCGGGTCGGTCCCGGCGCCCCGCCGCCACCGTGCCCGGGCCCGCCAGGCGCCATTCCCAAACCCGCCCGGTCAGGGTTTCCGCAACGTAGAGCGCATCCTCCGCCGGGGACAGGCCGATGCCATTCGGCCCCTCGAGGGGGAAGAGGACTTGCTTAATCTGGCTGCCGTCAGCCTGAGCGTAAAACACCCCGGTGCGGTCCCGGTCCTGGGGGCGATTCTTGCCGTGATCGGTGAACCAGAAGCCCCCGCTGCGATCAAACACGAGGTCGTTGGGTCCGCAGAGCGGGCGACCATCGCAGGCATCATAAAGAACGGTGAGCGCCCCCGTAGTGAGATCGAGGCGTTCGATGCGACCACCGCTGTAGTTGACGGGCTGGTCCCCGGGATACAGCCGACCATCGCGCTCATGCCATTCGAAGCCGCCGTTATTGCAGATGTAGAGCGCGCCATCGGGGCCGAGCGCCGCTCCGTTGGGGCCCCCGCCAGGAGTAGCCACGATGCGCTGCGTGCCATCGAGACCCACCTCCGTGATCGTGCCACGGGCGATCTCTACCAGCAGCACCCGCCCATCGGGGAGGGCCACCGGGCCCTCGGGAAAGCGAAGGCCCTCCGTCACAAGGGCGACTTCCCCCCAATTCGCCTGTGCTTCCATGAATCCTCTCCCCCTAAAAAATTCCGCCCCCTAGGGAGCAGGCTCCGCCGCAGCCTTCGGTGCCACGAGGCCAACGCCCAGGAGAGCCCAAAGCACCGCAACGCTAAAGGAGGCAATGTTAAAAAAGCAAAACGGCAGGTAGGCCAGGGTGCCCACCCCCAGGGTGGCCGCCATGTAGGCCCCGCAGGTATTCCAGGGCACAAGCGCGGAGGTGAGCGTGCCACCATCCTCAAGATTCCGGGACAGATTCAGGCGATGCACCCCGCGCTGAGCGTAGGCGCCCTGGAACAAACGCCCGGGAATGGACACCCCCATGTACTGATCAGCGGCCAAGACATTGGTAACCAACGCCGTCACGAGGGTCGACAGCTGAAGGCTGGCCACCCCGCGAACCAAAGACAGAATGGCGGACACGAGCCGAGCCAAGGCGCCCGTGGCTTCCATGACCCCGGCGAAGACCATGGCGCACAGAATGAGCCACACGGTATTGAGCATGCTCGCCATCCCCCCGCGGGTGAGGAGGCTGGCGACGCTTTCTTCCGTGCTCTGGCTTTCAAAGCCGGCAAAGAGCACGGTCCAGCACCCCGCCAGGGCGGCTGAGAATCCCTCAAGCCCCGCGGGGGCTTGCGACAGCGCCGCAGGGTATTGGGTCAGCAGTGCGAGCAGCAAGGCCAGCAGCGTACCCGCCGCAATAACCGGCACCGGCGGGAAACGCAGCAGGGAAAGCGCGAGCAGGAGCAGCAGGGGCAGGAGGCTCAGGGGCCCTAGGTCATATTCCGAGGCAAGCCCCGCGGCCAGCTCGGCAAAAACATCGGCGCTCTCGCCCTCGGGGGCGGCGCTTAGCCAGGAAAAGAGCAACAGGGCGATGGCCAAGGCGGGGAGGGCGGTCCAGAGCATGTTGCGGATGTGGGCAAAGAGATCGGCCTCCGCCACCGCTGCAGCGAGATTCGTGGTTTCTGAGAGGGGCGACATCTTGTCCCCGAAGTAGGCGCCGGAAATGATGGCACCGGCGGTGATCATGGGCGAAAGCCCCAGCGCTTCTGCCGCCCCCATGAGGGCAATGCCTACGGTGCCCGCGGTGGTCCAGGAACTGCCGATGGAAAGGGAGATCAGCGCGCAGATTAGACAGCATGCCGCGTAATACCAGTTGGGCGAGAGCAGCTCCGCGGCGAGTAAGATCAAATAGGGCACGGTGCCGGAGAGAATCCAGGCCCCAATGAGGGCCCCCACGGCCAGGAGAATAAGGCAGGCGGGCATGGTCACGGAAATGGCCCTCACCACCGCCGCTTCGAGGGCGGGCCAGCGATGGCCGTGGCGGAGCCCCAAAAGCCCCCCCACCAGGGCCGCAAGGAGCAGGGCGATCTGATTGGGACCGTAGGAGCTGTCTTCTCCATAGATGGCAACGGAGGCGCCCAGCAGGCCGACGAGCAGGGCAATGGGGAAGAGCGCCTCAAGCAGGCTCGGAGACGTTTTTTCCGCAGCGGTCACGGCACCTCCCATGGGCTTTGGGCTACAACTGCGCGGGTGCTAGGCTCAGGTCATTGCCCCGGCGTTTTGGGCGCAACGCTTACCCCTCAGGAGACCACGATGCGTCGTTTGACTTTAGCATGGACCCTTTCCGCTCTCACCCTTGCGCCCCTAGCGCAGGCTGGGGAGGCACATCCTTCGGGCTACGGCCAAGGCCTGGCCGAGCGAATCCCAAGCCTGGCCCCGGAGGTGCAAGCCTTCCTACCCGAGGGCCGGCGTATTGCGGCGGAAAGCATCATCTTGGATACGCACATCGATGTGCCCTATCGACTTGAGCGCGGCTGGGTGGATGTTAGCGAAGCCACCGAGGGGGGGGACTTTGATTACCCCCGGGCCGTGGCCGGCGGCTTAGATGCTCCGTTCATGTCCATTTACATCCCCGCCGACGTTGACGCCGAGGACCAGGGACCGATGCTCGCCAACCGTCTCATCGATTCCGTGGAAGCCTTAGTCGCGGCAGACCCCGATAAATTCGCCCTGGCGAAAAGCCCCGGGGAGCTCGTTGCGAACTTCCGCGCGGGTAAGATCTCCCTGCCCATGGGCATGGAAAACGCGGGGCCCATTCGCTCCGTTGAGGAGGTAGCCCACTGGCGAGACCGGGGCATTCGCTACGCGTCTTTGGCCCACTCTCGCAGCAACGCGCTCTCCGATTCCTCCTACGACATTAACGAGCGCTGGGATGGCCTATCGCCCCTCGGAAAGTCCCTGGTCCCGGCGCTGAACGACGCAGGCATCATGCTGGATCTTTCCCACGTATCGGACAAGGCGGCCTACCAAATCCTCGAGCTCTCCGCGGTTCCGGTCATTGCCTCCCACTCCAGCGCGCGCCATTTCATCCCGGGCTTCTTGCGCAACCCGGACGACAATCTGCTCCGGGCTATCGGCGATAAAGGCGGCGTCATCATGGTCAACATCGGCTCCTCCTTCCTCAGCCAGGCCTCCCGGCGGAGCAGCGAACAGGCCACGCAGGCTTTCCAGGCCTACCTAAGGGAAAGCGGCGAAGCCCGGGATAGCGAAGCGGCGAAGGCCTGGCGGGCCGCCTACGCTGCGGAAAACCCCTATCTCCGGGCGACCCTGGAGCATGTTCTGGACCACATCGACTATATGGCCGGTATTGCCGGCGTTGATGCCGTCGGCATCGGCACGGACTTCGACGGGGTAGGGGATACGCTCCCCATCGGCATGCGGGACGTGGCGGCGTACCCCCATCTGATCGCGGGGCTCCTCTCCCGGGGCTACAGCGAGGAAGAAATCAAGGGGATATTGTCTGGAAATCTGCTGCGGGTATGGCGTGTGGTGGATGCCTACCCCAGAGGCAAGGGCCGAAGTTAGGTCTTCTACGGGCGTTCGGGGTCTAGGGAGGCCCCGAATCGCCGCTGCCACCATGAGCCAAATTCGGCAAGGTTATTCACACCCAACAGACCTCCCTCAAAAGCGAGGCGTTTAGTGGTTCCTCCTCAGTTTCTCCACAAATAAATGCATTTAGTTGATTGTTTTTTCTGGATTTTTTCTAATTGTTCAAATTTTAACCAGCCAGGGAAAGTCCCCAGTCTCTCTCGCTTTCCTCCGCACTCCAGGCGGTTGTCCCCAAACTTATCCACAGATTTTGTGGACAACCGCCAAAGAATTGACGCTGCTCAGGCGTCACCTAACCAATCCCGGGGCACGAGATAGCGTTCGTAAAGGGCCGCCTCCGGGGTTCCGGGGTCTGGGTGGTAGTTGTACTTCCAGGTGCAGAGCGGGGGTAGGGAGGCCAGCACCGACTCGATCCGCCGGCCGGACTGAATCCCGTACTTGGTGCCCCGATCAATTGCTAAATTGAACTCCGCGTAGCGACCTCGGCGATACAGTTGGAAGTCTCGCTCCCGCTCCCCGTAGGGCATAGCCTTGCGACGTTCCAGGATGGGGAGATAGGCCGGGAGGAGGTGGCTCCCGACGCTTTGCGTTAGCGCCTGCGCGGCCTCAAAGCCACCCTCAGTCCAGTCGTCGAAGAAGATCCCCCCCAGGCCACGCTGTTCCTGGCGGTGTGTGAGCACGAAGTAATCGTCGCACCAGGCTTTCAGCCGAGGATAAAGCCCCTCCCCATGACCTTCCAGGGCCGCTGCGCAGGTACGGTGCCAATGAAGCGCGTCTTCATCGAACCCATAGTAAGGGGTAAGGTCGAAACCACCGCCAAAGTACCACGCGCCAGGCTCGTCCACAGCGCCATCAACCACAAACATCCGGATGTTCATGTGCGTGGTGGGCGCATAGGGGTTTCGAGGATGGACAATGAGGGATACGGCGCCGGCCTGAAAGCCGCGCCCAGCAAGGTGCGGATGGCGCTCCGTCGCCGCCGGGGGTAGGGCCTTTCCCACGGAATGGGTGAACTGGACCGCAGCCTTCTCAATCACCGGGCCATCGGCGAGCACCCGAGGCCGGGAAAGCCCGCCACCGTCCGTGGCAATTTCCTCCCGGAGGAACGTGGCCTCCCCATCGGCCGCCTCGAGCGCCGCCACGATGGAATCCTGCAGGGTCTTTAAATAGTCGACAAAGGGGCCGACAGAAGGTTGCTGAGCCATGAATGTGGGTTCCCAATTTGAGCAATGATCACCATAGCTTGAGGATGCCGGGGCAGGCCAGGGGGTGCCTTGTCCTAAATCAAGGCTTATGCTCAAACCATGGGGCCTATTCATGGACAACGGTAAAGGAGGGGGCATGGCCGGTATTTCCGCCCATGGCGCGTATGTTCCGCGCTTACGTTTGGCCCGAAGCGCCATCGCTGCGGCGCATCAGTGGTCCGATCCGAGCTTCAAGGGAAAGGGGAAGGGTGAGCGCGCCATCGCGAATTGGGACGAAGACGCCATCACCATGGCCGTGGAAGCGGCCCGGGATTGCCTCGCCCACGGCGCAGCGCCGGGCCCGGAGGCCAGCGCCAGCCTTGACGCCCTCTACCTTGCCTCCGCCACCTTGCCCTTCGCCGACCGGCAAAACGCAGGCATCGTTGCTACGGCCCTAAGCCTCGATGGCCAGCGGCGCACCCTAGACATCACCGGCTCCCAACGTGCGGGCACCACGGCACTCCTCGAGGCCCTGCAGGCCGTTGCGGGCCCCTACAGCAGCCAAGCGCTGGTGGTGGGCGCGGATAAGCGGCAAGCCAAAGCGGCCTCCGCCGGGGAGCTCGCCTATGGCGATGGCGCCGCGGCGCTGCTGGTGGAGGAGGGGGAGGGCATGCTCACCTTCCTGGCTGGGGTTACGGAAACGGCCGATTTCGTCGATCACTTCCGCGGCGCGGGGGAAGCCTTCGACTACACCTGGGAGGAACGCTGGATTCGGGACGAAGGCATCAGCCAGATCGTCCCGGAGGCGGTGAAGGCGGTCCTCGCTAAGGCCGGGGTCGAGGCCGGCGCCGTCGACCACTTCATCTTCCCCTCCACCATCGGCCGGGCTGCCGACGGCGTCGCCAAAAGCGTGGGCATCAAGCCTGAGGCCCTCGCCGATAATCTCTCGGCAACGCTCGGGGAATGCGGGACCGCCCACGCCCTGGTCATGCTGAGCAACCTCCTTGAGGGGGGGCTTAAACCCGGATCCCTCGTGCTCGTAGCGGCCTTCGGGCAGGGCTGCGATGCCATGCTCTTCCGAGCCACGGAGGCTGCGGCCACGCCCCAGGGGAAGCTAGGGGTGCGGGGCCACCTGGCCCTCGGAAAGACCAGCGATAACTACATGCAATATCTCGCCTTCAATGATCTGGTCACCCTCGAGAAGGGCATGCGCGCGGAGCGGGACGATTACAAAACAGCCCTGTCCGTCACCTATCGGAAGCGCGACATGCTGCTGGCTCTGGAAGGGGGCAAGTGCACCCAGTGCGGAACGCTCCAGTTCCCCCGCACGGACATCTGCGTGAATCCCCAATGCGGCGCTCACCACACCCAAGAACCCCACAGCTTCCGGGATAGCAAGGCCTCCGTGCTGACCTGGTCCGCAGACTACCTGACCTACATCCCCAACCCCCCGAGCCACTATGGCATGATCACCTTCGAGGACGGGGGCCGTTTCATGACCGATTTCACGGACGTGGACGTCGGCGAGCTCGACGTTGGCACCTCGGTAAAAATGATGTTCCGCATCAAATCGAGCGATCGCCTCCGGGGCTTTGTTCGCTACTTTTGGAAGGCCGTGCCGCAGCGCGGCCAAGACGCCTAAACCGCGGGAGGGCTAGGCAATGGCACGAGGAATCAAAGATAAGGTCGCAATCCTAGGCATGGGTTGCTCACGCTTCGGCGAGCGCTGGGAGAGTGGCGCCGAGGAGCTTATGGTGGAGGCCTATGAAGAAGCGCTCCTCGATGCGGGCATCGATGGAAGCCAGCTGGACGCTGCCTGGTTTTCGACCCACTACGAAGAAATCAACGTCGGCAAGGGCGGCCTTCCCCTTGCCACGGCACTACGCCTTCCGAATATCGCGGTCACCCGGGTAGAAAACTTCTGCGCCTCCGGTTCGGAAGCCTTCCGAGGCGCGGTCTATGCCGTGGCCTCCGGTGCGTGCGATATTGCGCTAGCGCTCGGGGTTGAGAAGCTGAAGGACACGGGCTACGGCGGCCTTCCCGGCAGCCTCGGCGGCACGCTGAATGCCCAGTGGGCAGCCACCGGTTCGGCCCCGGGAAACTTCGCCCAGCTCGCCTCAGCCTACCGGGCAAAGCACGGCGTTAGCCGCGAGGAGCTAAAGCGTGCCCTGGCGCATATTTCCGTGAAATCCCATGCCAACGGCGCGAAGAATGAAAAGGCGCATCTGCGTAAGCCCATTACGGAAGAGCAGGCCCTCAACGCCCCCATGATTGCTGAACCCCTAGGGCTCTTCGATTGCTGCGGAGTCTCCGACGGCGCGGCGGCCTGCATCGTCACCACCCCGGAAATCGCGAAGCAGCTTGGGAAGGAGCGCATCGTCACCGTGAAGGCGCTCCAGCTTTCCCTCTCAAACGGTAGCGAGGCCGGGCACAACAGTTGGGATGGCAGCTACTTCCACACCACGCGCATCGCCGCACGCAAAGCCTACGAAGAAGCGGGAATTAAGAAGCCCCGGGAAGAGGTCTCCATGTTTGAGTGCCACGACTGCTTCTCGGTCACGGAACTCGTCACCATGGAAGATCTCCAGCTGTCCGCCGAGGGCGGCGCCATTACGGACGTGCTCGATGGCTTCTACGATGCTGAGGGGACCATCCCTTGCCAAATCGATGGCGGCCTAAAGTGCTTCGGCCATCCCATCGGCGCCTCGGGGATTCGCATGCTCTATGAGATGTACCTGCAGCTGTCCCACCGGGCGGGCCCCCGGCAGCTCGACGCGCCGCGCATTGGCATGACCCATAACCTTGGGGGATCGCCCATGTCCAACGTCGCAGCGGTGTGCATTATCGGCGCCGCTGAGTAAGAGCCCTGCGCCCTAGGCCTTTTCGAGGGTCTGGGGCTCAATTTCCCAACGGTAGCCCACGCCATAGACCGATCGAATGCCCATGGCGCCGCCCATGATCGTCATGAGTTTCTTGCGTAAGTTTTTCATGTGCGTGTCGATCGTTCGGTCGCTCACGACGCGGTGATCCTCGTAAGCGGCGGCGATGAGCTGATCCCGGGATAGGATGACCCCCTCCTTGGACAGAAGCGCCGACAGAATTCGAAACTCCACTCGCGTAAGATCTGCCGCCACGCCCTCGTAGACGGCCCGCAGGGCGTCCTCCTGAAGATCAAGCCCGGGCTTTGGCGTTCCCCGAAGCCAATCCTGACGCCGGAGCTGAGCCTTCACCCGGGCTACCAGCTCCCGAGGACTAAAAGGCTTGCACAGATAATCATCGGCGCCAACCTCAAGACCCAGGAGCCGATCCACTTCCTCTACCCGAGCCGTCACCATAATGATCGGAACGGTCGATAGGGCACGCAGCGATTTACACAGGGTAAGCCCATCAACCCCGGGCAGCATCAGATCCAAGACCACCAGGTTAAAGGCTGCCTCCTGAAAGCGAGCCTCCGCCTCGTCCCCGCGGTGTACCAGCACTGTTTCATAGCCCGCCGCATTCAAATAATCCGCGGCGAGGCGCGCTATCTTTGGCTCATCCTCAACGATCAGAATGCGAGGGGACTCGCTCATGAGCGACCTCCTTCCGGTTCTTGGGTACGGAGCAAGATCAAAATCCGAACACCCCCGAGGGGACTGGGTTCAGCGACAACGTCCCCTTCGTGAGCGCGGCTAATGCGGCGCACCATGGCCAGGCCCAGCCCCGCGCCACCGCTGGCCCGCGCCCGGGAGGCATCCTCGCGCCAGAAGCGGGTGAACATAGCCTCGAGGGCGTCATCGCTAACGCCTGGAGCCGAATCCTCCACCACCAAGCACACCCCCGCGCCCCTCGGCTCCAAGCGGAAGCGTACTTCTCCGGGCGCGTCGGTATAGCGCAGCGCATTTTCGAGCAAGTTGTCCAAAAGCTGAGCGATGCGCAAAGGATCGAGGGAAAGGGTGAGCGCTACGGGCGCCTCAGCGAGCGTAAGTGCAAGGCCCGCGTCCTCGAAGCGCCGCTGATGACGCGCGAAGGCGTCCTCGAGAAGCTGCTGGGGCTCGCAAGGTTCGTATTCAAAGGCCAGGGCCCCGGCGTCGGCAAGGGCCAGGGCATGAAGATCTTCCACGAGCCGTCCGAGCTGGCGAACTTCCGTATTGAGGGAGCCAAGATTTTGCGGCGTCAGGGGACGAACGCCGTCCTCGAGCGCCTCCAGCTCTCCGCGGAGGACGGTGAGCGGTGTCCTGAGCTCATGGGCAACGTCCGCAAGCCACCGCTGGCGCGCCGAGCGCGCCTGCCCCAGGGCCTCAGCCAAGCGGTTGAAGTCCCGGCCCAGGGCACCGAATTCATCGCTCCGGGTAAGGTGCAGCCGGGTACCGTAGCGCCCCGCCGCCAGTGCCCTCGCTCCAGAGGCCAGGTCCCGCACCGGCGCTAGAAGACTCCTCGCTAGGCGCCAGCCAGCAAAACCCGCACCCAGAAGGATCAGGGCCGCGATGACCCAGAGGGTCCGAAGCAGATCCTCCTCAAAACGCAGGTCCGTTTCCTGATCCAGGCGGCGCACGGGGTAGAGCATGATGTAGCCCACCACCTCGCCGGCCCAGCGAATGGGCTGGCGTCGCACCTCCGCTTCCCCCAGCTCCTGCATGGGGGCGGGCACGCGAACCTGCCCGGACGGGTCCACCAGGGCCAAACGCGACATAGTTGGCCGGCGGAGGGGACGGCTCGAAGGCCCAGATAGATCGCTCCGGCTGGGACTCAGCATGCTTTCCGGAGGAGCGGCCAGGGAGTCGTTCGAAGGGAAGGGTGCCACGGGGGCATCAACAAGGGCATCGATGCGGTTTCCCGGCACCTCGCGGCTGGAAACCCGGGCCGACCAGAGAAGAAGCCGCCGCGGTGGAATGGCCTCGGAAAGCGCATCCCAGTCGCCGTAGCGCCCGTAAATCTCGGCGATTTGCTCTGCCATGCGCTCCAGTATGGCCGCTTCCTGCTCGTTCACGTAGGTCAAAAAGCGAGATTGAAAGGCGAGACGAGAGGCCACCGCATTCACCACGAGCACGAGCGAGGCCACCAGCATCACCACCGCTGTGACCCGGGCGGTCATGCCAATGCGAAAGCGAGGAGGGGCGGCGGGCTCACTCATGGCTGAAGCATACGCTTCCTAAGGCGGGGAGGACGAGCGATCTAGCCGGGAAGCGCGGGCACGCCCGCCCTTGTCCAGCAAGACCCCTCAAGATCGAGCCGCCGGTTTCCGCTATCCTAGAAGGGTCGTCCCCTATAGCTGAGGAGTTATCGTGAGCACTGCCGAATCCCTAAGCGCGACTCCCGCCGCGGATCTTAAGCGCTACGAAGACGCCCTCCAGGCCATGGAAGCGTGCCTGAACGATGCGCTTGCGCACATCAAGGGACAAAGCGCGCAGCTCGCCGCCGGGGAAGACCTGATTGATCAGCATCAGCTCGCAGTCTACGACCTCGCGTTCTTCCGCGCCGAGCTTTCCGCGGCGAAGGCTATGCAGCACTGGGCCACGGCCCAGAGCGGCAGCGATGGGGCCTTCTGCCAGGCCCTGGCCGGGGCCGTCATCGCCGACACGCTGACCCAGCTGCGCCAGCGTGTGGGCGCCCGGGCCCGGGACTACGGCATGAGCCGGGCAGCCTTCGAAGCGCCCTTTAGCGGCGCTATTGATGAAGCGCTCGAACGCGCGAACGACCGCGCCGCCCTAGAAGCCCTGGGAGCGGAGATTCTAGCCCGGAAGGGGGATCTCGGCCCCGTGGTGCTGCCGGAAGCCACGAGCATAATGCGCGACACCTTCGAACGCTTCGCTAGGGAGGTCGTTGCCCCGCAAGCGGAAGCTATCCACCGGGAAGATCTCACCATTCCCGAGGACATCATCGAGGGGCTAAAGGCCCTGGGGTGCTTTGGCCTGTCGGTTCCGGAGCGCTTCGGGGGCCTACTTCCCGATGATCGAGAAGACACGCTGGGCATGATCGTGGCCACCGAAGCCCTCTCGAAAGCCTCCCTCGGCGCCGCAGGCAGCCTTATCACTCGACCAGAGATCCTTGCCCGAGCGCTCCTCGCCGGAGGCACGGAAGATCAGAAAGCCCATTGGCTGCCGCGCATTGCGGCGGGGGAGCCGCTCGTGGCCATCTCCGTCACCGAGCCGGGCACGGGCTCCGACGTCGCCTCCGTGGCTCTCCGGGCCACGCGCTGCGAAGGCGGCTGGCGCTTAAACGGCGCCAAAACCTGGTGCACCTTCGCGGGGAAAGCCGAACTGATTCTCGTGCTGGCCCGCACGGACCCGGACCCGAAGGCGGGGCACCGGGGCCTGTCCCTCTTTCTCGTGGAAAAGCCCGGCACGGCTGCCCACGAGTTCGCCCACGCGAGCCCCGGCGATGGGGAGATGAGCGGGCGCGCCATCGCCACCTTGGGCTACCGAGGCATGCATTCCTACGAAATGTTCTACGATGACTTCTTTGTCCCCGATAGCCACCTGCTGGGCGGGGAAGAGGGGCTCGGCAAGGGTTTCTACTATCAAATGCGGGGCTTCTCCGGGGGCCGCATTCAAACCGCCGCCCGCGCCACAGGCCTCATGGAAGCCGCCTTCGAAGCAGCCCTGGGCTACAGCGAAGACCGTACGGTATTCGGTCAAAGCGTCAGCCGCTACGGTCTCAGTAAGGTCAAGCTGGCGCGCATGGCTATGGCCCTACAAAGCGCGCGCATGCTGACTCTGGAAGTTGGCAGGCTACTCGATGCCGGGGAAGGGCAAATGGAGGCAAGCCTCGTCAAGCTTTATGCCTGCCGAGCGGCGGAAACGGTTTGCCGGGAAGCGTTGCAGCTGCATGGGGGCATGGGCTACGCGGAGGAAACGGCGGTTTCACGCTACTTCGTCGATGCGCGCGTGCTGTCGATTTTTGAGGGCGCCGAGGAAACCCTCGCGCTGAAGGTGGTGGGCCGAGCCCTCTTGGCCTAAGCCTACAAATAGCGCTATTGAAAGCGCCTAACCGATGGGCAGCAGGGGCTGCCCGGCAACTGGGAGAGCCTATATGGCCAGTGAAGGAAAGGGTGGCGCCTCCGCTCTACTATGGACCGGAATCGGCCTCGGCGCCGGCATTGCCTTGGGCTGGTGGACGGGGCAATACCAAGTCTATGCCGCGTTTGGCTTGGTGTTTGGTTGGATGACCGGCCTATCGCTGGCCAAGGCTGGCCACTAAGGAAGGGAGAAGGGGAGGCGTCACATGCCGTTCTCCCTTCTCCGCACCTCCTCGGCGCGTCTCCTCTGCACGGTCCATGGGCAAGCCTGCTAGGACAGCTCGTGCGCTCGGGCAAGATCCGCCTTCAGAGTTCGCCCGGCAAACAGATAGCTTGCCGTGGAAAGCACATTGAAGATCAGCACGATCACCAGGGCCATCTGCAGCGATCCCTCCCCATAGCTCGACCGCAGCAGGTCGCTCATGATGCCCACGAACTGAGGCCCTAGACCAAGGCCAATGAGGTTCAAGATGAACAGCAGGATGCTCGCGGCGAGGGCGCGCACGCGCAGCCCCACAAGGCTCTGGGCCAGGGAGAAGGTCGGGCCAAGGTAATAGGACCCCAGAAAGGTTGGAATGGCATAAACCCAGAGGCCAACCCAGGGATCCTCGTGGGTATACACGTAGTAGGCAAAGGGCACGGAGATCAAGGTCGCCAGGCCCGGGAGCCACACATACCAACGTACATCCCGCTTCGCGAAGCGATCCCCGAGCAGCCCCCCTAGGAAGGTGCCAGCCATGCCCGGAATGCCCAGCCAAAACAGCGCTGTTCCAATTTCCGTACTGGTGAAATTGTGGGTACGCATGAAGAAAGCAGGGATCCAGTAGCCCACGCCATAGCCCACGAAGGCATGGAGCCCACCCCCAATGGCCATGTAGCGGAAACTTTTCCGGGCCCATAGGGCTAGAAAGACCTCCTTGACCGGCGGCAGGGCGCTTTCCGCCTGTGCCGCTTGTGGGGCCGCAGGCTTCGTATCGGAGGCCCCACGCACCGGCTCCCGGAGCGTAAAGCGCACCAGTAGTGCCAAGCCCACTCCGGGCATGCCCACGAGGAAGAAGGCCATACGCCAATCGAAAGCGTCATTGATCCAGCCACCGAGAAGATTCCCCAGCATGGTGCCCACGGGAATGCCCAGGGCATAGATGCCCAGGGCCGTGGCACGCCGATCAGCGGGGAAAATATCGGAAATCATAGAATGGGACGGGGGACTACCCCCTGCCTCGCCCACGGCCACGCCGATTCGGCAGGCCAGGAGCTGAACAAAGCTTCCGGCGAGGCCACAGAGCGCGGTCATGCCACTCCAGATCGTGAGGCATACCGCGAGAATGTTTCGGCGCACGCCCCGATCCGCAAGGCGCGCAATGGGAATGCCGAGAAAGGTGTAGAAGAGGGCAAAGGCAATGCCCCCCATGAACCCCATCTGCGTATCTGACAGCCCCAGCTCTTCCTTAATAGGTTGAGCCAAAATGCCGAGAATTTGCCGATCGATGAAGTTAAAGATGTAAACGATGAAGAGCAGCCCTAGCGCGTACCATCGATAAACGGGACCAAATTGCTCGCCATCCTGCGCCGAAGCGCCGGTCCCCGGTGCCTGCTCTGCCATGCTGTTCTCCCCAGAACGCGGTGTGCGTCTTCCTCAAACTTTTAGCCCGGGCAAAAGCGGTGGTCAAGACAATGCAAAGGAGGAATTCGCTGCGTATACTCGGGGAGAGCGGGCACCGCTGTGACTAACCACGAGGGAGCACCTATGAACGTTGAGTTTGCCGCCGAGGATCTCGCCTTCCAGGCCGAGGTTAAGGCCTTTATCGACGAAAACCTCACGCCAGACATGCGGGAAGTGCTGCAGCGCAGCCCCACGGGACACTTGTCCAAGACGCTCCAGATTGAATGGCAGCAACGCCTCGCCAAGAAAGGCTGGGCCGTGCCGAACTGGCCGGCCGAGTGGGGCGGTCCGAGCTGGACGGCCACGCAGAAGTACATTTTTGACCTCGAGATGTCCAAAGCGAGCGCGCCGCGCGTGCTACCTTTTGGCGTCACCATGGTGGCGCCGGTCATCATGAAGTACGGCTCCCAGGCGCAAAAGGAGCAGTACCTTCCCGATATTCGGGAGTCCAAGGTTTGGTGGTGCCAGGGCTATTCCGAGCCCGGCTCCGGCTCGGACCTCGCCTCCCTCGGGACCACGGCCAAGCGCGACGGCGATCACTACATCGTCAACGGCACGAAAACCTGGACCACCCTGGGCCAGCACGCAGACATGATCTTCTGCCTTGTGCGCACCTCGAAAGAGGAGAAACGCCAAGACGGGATCTCTTTCCTCCTCATCGACATGAAGAGCGAAGGCATCACGGTGAACCCCATCGTGACCATCGATAACCCCCCGCCCGGGCACCAGGAAATCAACACGATCTTCTTCGAGAACGTGAAGGTTCCGGTGGAAAATCTGATTGGGGAAGAGGGCAAGGGTTGGACCTACGCCAAATATCTCCTTGAGTTTGAGCGCGGCAACGCCTACGCGCCGGCGCTGCTGGCGAAGCTCGACCGCATTCGCAGCTATGCCGACCAGCTTGAGGCCAGCGGCGAACCCCTCGCCACCGATCCTGGCTACCAGCGCAAGTTGGCGGATACGGAAATCGCTATCCGCGCCATGGAGTTTACGGAGCTGCGCATTTTGAGTGCCCTGTCCTCCGGACAAAACGTGGGCCCGGAATCCTCCATGCTCAAGTGCCGAGGCACGGAGCTCCAGCAACAGGTGGCAGAACTCGCACTGGAAACGGTGGGCGCCCAGGGCATTCCCTTCCACCATCCGGACCCGAGCGCGGGCATGAACGAAGAGCCGGTCTACGACTGGACCTCTGCGAAAGCGCCGCTGCACCACTTCAATATTCGCAAAGCCTCCATCTACGCGGGGTCGAACGAAGTGCAGCGGAACATCATGGCGAAGCTGGTTCTGGGGCTCTAAGAGCCCCGAGCTGCCATGCGCTTCGGCGTATTGGACCAAACCCCGGTTCGTCCGGGGAGTTCGCCTGCCGAGGCGCTCGGGGAGTCCGTGCGCCTCGCTCAGCACGTTGAAGCCCTCGGCTTCGATCGCTACTGGCTTGCGGAGCACCACGGGGGGCAAGCCCTCGCGGGGCCGGCACCGGAAATTCTTACCGCCCGCATTGCCAGCGCCACCTCCACCCTCCGCGTGGGAACCGGGGGCGTCATGCTCATGCACTACTCTCCCTTCAAGGTGGCCGAGCAGTTCCGTGTGCTCGAAGCGCTCTTTCCCGGGCGCATCGATCTGGGTATCGGTCGGGCACCCGGTGCCGATGGGCACACCACGGCGGCCCTGGGCTACGGCAATGCCGTCGGGGCGGATTACTTCGCGGCAAAGGTCGCCGACCTCCAGGCGTGGCTCACCGATGGCACGCCCCACACCCAAGCTCTGAGCACCGTGCCCTGCGGGCCTAAAACCCCCTCGGCCCCGGAGCTTTGGCTGCTGGGATCCACGGACCAAAGCGCCCAGCTCGCTGCGCACCTGGGGCTGCGTTTTGCCTTCGCGCATTTCATCGCCCCGGACAACGCCGCAGCCGTTTTGAAACTCTACCGGGACCGCTTCCGGCCTTCGCCCACCTTGGCCGCGCCCTATAGCTCCTTAGGGGTCTTCACGCTCTGCGCCGACACGCCCCGGGAGGCCGCAGCCCTGGCTCGATGCCGGGATCTCTGGCGCCAACGACTGATGCGGGGGGAGGCCGGTCCTTGGCCGAGTATCGAAGAAGCGGAACGCATTCTGGGAACCGACAGTCCCGCTGGGGGCGCTCATGCGATCGCCGGAACCCCAGGGATCGTGCGGAGCCGCCTCAGCGCGCTCCTCGAGGAAACGGGGGCCGATCACTGCAGCGTAATCACCATCACGCCGGAGCATGAGCAGCGGGAGCTCAGCTATCAGCGCCTCGCGGAGGCCTTCTCCCTGAAGGCGGAAGCGGCCTAGGGCCTAGGCGGCGGGGAAGGGCAGGGCCGTAGCCTCGGGTTCTGCCACCACCACGTTCTCGATCTCACCGAGGCCTTCCACGGCCACGCGCACCCGATCCCCCACCTTAAGGTAGGCCGGCGGCTTCATGGCATGCCCAATGCCCGCGGGGGTTCCGGTAAAAATCATGTCTCCCGGCTCGAGGGTGAAGGCCGCCGACAAATGGGCGATGAGCTGGGCGCAGGAGAAGATCATGAGCGCCGTGCTGCTTTCCTGTCGCAATTCACCGTTCACCCAGGTCTGGAGGTTCAGCGCCTGAGGATCGCGGATTTCATCCGCCGTGGTGAGGTAGGGGCCCACGGGGCCATGGGTATCGAAGGATTTGCCCATGGTGAACTGGGGCGTCTGCAGCTGCCAATCGCGCACGCTGACATCGTTGCCCACGCAGTAGCCCCCCACCACCTCCAGGGCCCGGGCTTCCGGCACGTGGCGGCAGCGCCGACCAATGACCAGCACCATTTCCCCCTCGTAATCGAGGGCCTCGGAGACGCGCGGTCGATGGATCGGCGCAAAAGGCCCCGTGATGCAGCTCACCTGCTTGGTAAACACCGTAGGGAAGGGGGCCACGGTCCCCCCGAACTCCTCCGCATGGGCCTTGTAGTTCAGCCCAATGGCCAGGCATTTCTCTGGCTTTAAAGGCGCGAGGAGAGTGCCTTCGCTGAGGGGGCGCGCCTCCGCTCGCCAAGCGGCCTCGGCCACGGCATTACGCTCAGCCGAGGACCAGGCCAAGCAGGCGCGAAGATCCTGAGGCACTACGCCGCCCGGGAGCGCCGCCCTCAGAGCAGAAAAGGGCACGAAGGCATCGAGGGCCTCTCCCCGGAGTACACCAAGCTCGGCAATTTCTTCGCCGGCGGGGCGGAAACGGGCCAGTTTCATGGGGCGTCCTTCCTTAAGCGGACACGCAGCCGCGGCAGCGGCCCCGAACCTCAACGGTTTGAAAGGTGGGCTCGAAGCCCGCGTCCTCCGCCTGAGCCTCAAGAGCCGAGGCCAACTTGGAAGAATGCAGCTCCTCAACCAGCCCACACTCATCGCAGATCAGGAACTGGCACACGTGAGATCCCTCGGGCGCCTCGCAGCGCGTAAAGCCGTTCGCCGATTCGATGCGATGGATCAGCCCGAGCTCCAGCAGGAACTCGAGGGCTCGGTAAATGGTGGGGGGCTTAGCGGCCGGGTCTTCCTTCTGGAGCGCCGCAAGCAAATCATAGGCGCCCACCACATCGTGGGAGCTCCAGATCAGTTCAAGCACTCGGCGGCGATTGGGCGTCAGCCGGGCCTTACGTAGGGTGCAGATACGCTCCGCCGCCGCCAGCGCGGAGGCCACGCAAGCGTCATGATCGTGGTGCTGAGGGCTTGTCATTGTCCACCTCCGTAGAGCACAACCTGATCAGCCTCGATCTGGTAAGCCGCCTGCGCCATGGCGCTGTCCACGGCGGCGGTGCGCAGCACGCCTTCCACCTCCCAGGCCTCGTAGATCCGATCCGCCGCCAACCCCGGGGTCGTGGTGACATAGATAATCTGATTCGCCGGCGGCGGCGGCACGTGCACGCAAGCGCCGAAGTAGGGCACGAGGAGGAATTCGTCCACCGTTTGGTCCCGGGTAATGTTCAGGGGCACGATAAAGCCGGGAATGCGCACCCGCGTAGCATCGAGCTCCGGCACCACCAGCTCGCTCATAGCTAGAGCACCCCAGGGGTGGGCTGGGCCATGGGATCGGGGCTTGCATGATCAACGGTCGAGGGGGTTAGGGGCGTCGCCACCAGATGCGCGGGGATGAGTTCGGTCCATTTCAGGCGTCGCACCTCCGCTGCGCTGGCCCCCAGGGCCAACAGCAGCAGGGCTATCGTCGCAAACCCGCGCCCTACGCCTTGGAACATGGACAAACTCCCCTAAAAGGAACGCCTTAAGTGTACCCTGGCTAGAGGCAGAACCAAGAGGCTCAGGACAGAGGACGAGCGCAGGCATGACTGGCATCGGCGAAGCCCTGGTGGCGCACTATGAAACCCATCCCGCCCACTGGCCCTTTGAACCTTCTGCGACGCTCACCCGTATCACTACCCACAGCGCTTGGGTGCTCCTGAGCGAACACTTTGCCTTGAAGATCAAAAAGCCCGTTAACTTCGGCTTTCTTGACTTCTCGTCCCTTAAGCGCCGCCGCACCTGTTGCGAGGAGGAGCTGCGCCTAAACGGCCGCTTTGCCCCCGATCTCTACAAAGCGGTGGTGGCCTTTCGGCAATGCGGTAAGGGCTTTGAAATCGTCGACGATCTCGAGGACGGGGACGAGTTTGCCGTGCTCATGGCGCGCTTTCCCCAGGCGGCACAGCTCGATGAGCGCCTCGCTCAGGGTGCGCTGCCCGCCGATGCCCTTCGCGCCTTTGGCGCCCACTGGGCGGCGCGCCAGGCGGGCTTCGAGCGCGCGCGCGAGGGGGGCCCCTGGGGAACGGTCGACGCAGTACAAAAGCCCGTAGCGGCAAACTTTCTTCATCTGTGGCCCAAGGTCGCCTACCTTGAAAACGGCGCGGCGCGCCTGACGGCACTAGAGCAGCAAAGCGTGGAGGAGGGCGCGGCCCTCGCCTCGCGCTTCGCCGACCGGCTGGGTCAGGGTTTTATCCGCGAAGGCCACGGGGATCTTCACCTAAAGAACCTCTGCGCCTACCAAAATTCCATCCAAGCTTTTGATTGTATTGACTTTTCTCCCCAGCTCCGATGGATCGACACGGTCAGCGATTTAGCCTTTCTTTTCATGGACTTACGGGCTCGCGGGGCCCACCGAGAAGCCTTCAGCGTGCTCCAGGGGTGGCTCGATGGCTCGGGAGATCACGACGGCATTGCCGTGCTGCCGTATTACGTGCGCTACCGCGCGCTGGTGCGTGCCAAGGTGGCGGCCCTCGATCTGGCCCAGGCCGCGCGAGAGGCCCGGGAGGACTGCGTAGCCCGCTTGGAAGCCCAGGTGGCTCTCGCAGAGGCTCCGCTGTCCACGCCTGCGCTGTTGCTCCTGCAAGGCCTGTCCGGGAGCGGAAAATCCTACTGGGGGCAACGCCTCGGCCCGGCGCTGAGCGCGCTGTGCCTACGGAGCGATATCGAACGAAAGCGGCTTTTGGGGCTCCCGCCGGAGGCGCGGCCGGCGAATACGCAGGAGCGTGCCGCGCGCTACAGCCTGGAAATGAGCGCGCGCACCTATGAACGGCTTCGCGAACTCACGCAGCAGCACCTCAAAAGCGGCTTTGCGGTGATGGTGGATGCCACGTTCCTAAGTGCCGACGCCCTGAAAAGCTTCGAAGCCCTGGGCGAAAGGCTCGGCGTGCCGTCGGTGCTCATGCGCTGCGAAGCCCCGGAGGCCGTCCTGCGGGATCGGGTCCGCGCGAGGGAGAGCGCTGCGAGCGATCCCTCCGATGCCGATGAAGCCGTGCTGCACGCGCAGCTGCGTGCAAAAGTTTCGCTGCCCGGGGCACCAGCCCTGGTTTTAACGCCCCAGACGACGGAGGAGATGGCACTGGCAGCGGTAAAGGAGGCCCTTGGCTTCAAAGGCGCCTAGGGAAACCCCTTTCTAACCTACACCGATAACTGCGCATAATATATATTATGTTAAATATATGATTTCCTAGACATGGTGAAAAGAAGGGCTGGCACGGCCTACTGTTATGTTATAGCATCAGCGCCGTTTTCAAGGGAGCGCACCCTGTGGCCCTCAAGAAAGTCGACCTTGCCGCCATCGTGTTATCCGGGCTTTGCGTGCTGCACTGTCTGGCCGTGCCTCTGCTGGTATCTTTTACGCCGTTTGTTTTCGCCTCCGAAGGCGGCGATGAACTCGTCCATAGCCTCTTCTTCTTCATTGCCTTACCTCTGTCCGCGCTTGGCTTTTGGCAGGGCTTTCGGCGCCATGAGGTGATTTTCATCCCGGCCCTAGGCGCCATCGGCCTTTTGCTTATGGGCTACGATCTCCGCCCCCTGGTCCACGACCTCGACCACGCGCACAATCTCACCCTGCCTGGGGTGTTGTTGGTGGCGGCGGCCCATCTTTGGAACATTCGCTCGATCCGCCAACGCGCCCTCGCCTAATCATTGGCCCCTTGGGGCCAGGCTTGGAGTGGTGCCATGGCCTACGCCTTGAGTTTTCCCCGTCTTCTTCGCTTGGGCTACGGCGCCCTCGAACAATTACCTGAGGTGCTGGCTGCCCTTGGCGTCCGCCGCCCCTTGCTCGTAAGCGATCCGGCCATGGATAGGCTGGGCCACGTGGCTCGGGTCCTCGGAGTGCTTAAGGATGCGGGCCTGGACGCCCAGGTGCATACGGATACGGAGCCCGAGCCGGCCGATGGCAGCATCCTTCGCGGAGTGGCGGTTCTTGCAGCATCAAGCGCCGACGGAGTGGTCGCCCTTGGGGGCGGCAGCGTTATTGATAGCGCCAAGGCCATGGCGGTGCTGGCCGCTGGGGGCGGCGGCATTCGGGCCTACGCCGTACCCCAGGAGGTCACCCTGTCCCGCGTACCCATCATTGCCCTGCCCACTACCGCAGGCACAGGCTCAGAGGCCACGCGGTTTACCGTGATCACGGAAGCCGCCAGCCAGGAGAAGC
Source organism: Candidatus Salivita marina (assembly GCA_038144425.1). Classification (GTDB taxonomy): domain Bacteria; phylum Pseudomonadota; class Gammaproteobacteria; order Pseudomonadales; family Azotimanducaceae; genus Salivita; species Salivita marina. The sequence continues at coordinate 278,608 of JAYQNS010000003.1, forward strand.
TTCTGTGCCGGGGCGCCGCCTTTCTGCCAGATGCGGCCGTGGTTGATCCCAGCTTTACCTTAAGCGCACCGCCTCGACTAACGGCCGATACGGGCCTCGACGCCCTAACCCACGCTCTGGAAGCCTATGTGTCCAAACTGGCAAACCCCGTCTCGGACACCCTTGCTCGGGCAGCCATGGCGCGCATTGCCGCCTATCTTGAGCGAGCCTATGAGGATGGATCCGACCAGGAGGCCCGGGAAGCCATGATGCTTGGGGCCTTCGAGGCGGGCCTTGCCTTTTCCAACGCCTCCGTGGCCCTGGTGCATGGTATGTCCCGTCCCGTGGGCGCCCTCTTCCACGTTCCTCATGGCCTCTCCAACGCTATGCTGCTACCCACGGTGACGGCCTTCTCCCGGGAGGCCGCCCTTCAGCGTTATGGGGAGGCCGCCGTGCTGATGGGCTGGGCCGACGCCGGCTCAACCCCTGAGGCGCAAAGCCAAGCCTTGATTGAGGGGCTCGCCGCGCTAAATCAGCGCTTGGCCGTACCCTCCCCCGCGGCCTTCGGCATTGACCGAGACGCTTGGTTTGCAGCCCTGCCCACCATGGCCCAGCAGGCCCCGGCCTCCGGATCCCCCGCCACCAACCCCCGGGTGCCAACCTTGAAAGAGATGGAAGGCCTCTACGCCGCGCTCTGGGGTAATGAGGGCGCCTGAAGCCCCCAGCCTTCCTAGGGCCCTCGCTGGCTACACGCTGGGGGCAGCGGCAGGTCTTGGCTGGACCAATACGGTGTACACGCTCCGAGCACCGGGGTGGCAGGGCTTCTTTCGGGCCCCCCGTAGCGCAACACCACCCCCGGGAGTGGATTGGGCCAGGGAAGGCGCCCTGCTCGCGGCAGCGGGGTCGCTTGCTGCACCGGTGCTCTTTCTGGACTGGGAAACTGGACGCCTGGCCACGAAGGCCTGCCCTGGCCGCCCCCTAGACGCTGCATCGCTCGGCGCTGGCCCCCGCTGCCGGGCCCTGGGCCAGCAACTGCGGCAGCTCCATGCCCTGCCCTACCCAAAGAACGCCGAGCCCTTCCACCCGGCCCGCTACGCCCTCACCTGTCTACAGCGTGCCGGGGCCCAGGGGGTCAGCGCAGACCCTCGGTGGCAGGGTCGCCTCGACGCCCTCCTGCCCTACCCCCTTCGCAGTGACCGCCTCACCCACAATGATCTGCACGGCGGTAACGTCCTGCGACGCGGCATCCAATTCACCTTCCTCGACTGGGAGCTGGCCAGCCCCGGGGACCCGCGCTTCGAACTCGTGACCTTAGCGACGCACCTGGGCCTGGAGCGCAGCCAAACAGCGGCGCTCTTTTCAAGCTACGGTGCAGAGCTCCCGAGCGCTAGGGAATGGCGCGAGCTCGAAACGCTCCACTGGCTCAGGGAGTACGCCTGGGCGCTGTGGGCCCAAAGCGAAGGCATAACGGAGGCCAAAGCGCAGGCGCATAAGTCCTCCAATGCTCTAGAGCGCCTAGAGCGCTCTTAGGACAGCAAGCCCCGATCGGCCAGCGCCGCCTCCGCCGCCGCCAGGCGGTCAGGCCCCGTGCTCTGAAGGCGCACCCAGGGCCAGGATTGGGCGCCCAGCATCGCCGCGTAACGCTCGTGCAGAGCGGCCCGGTCCTCAGGGGAGGGATGTTCTCGAAGAGGATCCTCAACCCAGGGCAGGTTTGGTTCGCACAGCAGGTAAATCCGTGGACCTTGCGACGCCGCTGCAGCGCGAAGCCAGGGATCGACCCGTCCAAAGCGAACCTCGGCCCAAAGAACGAGGGTCCATAGGTCCGTATCGAGTACCGCTGGCCCCTTTACCCAGCGAGCCCATGCCCACTGGCGCCGAGCGATGGCGAGAAGGTCTCCTTCGTCATAGCGCCCCCCTCGAAGCTCGAGGTAGGACCGGGCGGTTTCAGGCACACAGGGCCGGCGAAGGCGCGACGCGAGGGCCTGAGCCAGGGTGCTCTTCCCCGTGGACTCAACCCCCGTCAGCACCACGTCCATAGCTAGCCGCGCTCCCCGAGGGAACGGCGCCATTGCTGAAAGCCCAGGATCGCGAGCCCCAAGTAAATGGTGTATAGCAGCGCGTAGAAGGGCAGGCCTTTCGCGGCATAGATGCCCGCCGCAACCACGTCCACAGCCAGCCATAGGGCCCAGTTTTCCAGGCGCTTGCGCGCGGAAAGCCACATGGCGCCTAGGGAAAAAGCCGTGGTGGCGTTATCCCAGTAGGGCAAGGCCGCATCCGTGGTGCGGGCGAAGAGCGTGCCGAAAACCACCGTACCCAGCACCCCCAGGGCGAGCACGGTGAGGAGCTCGCCTTGGGGAGAGCGGGTCACGGGAAGCGTGGAGCTCTCATCCCCTAGGCCCTGCGACCAGACCCACCACCCGTAGCTGTTTAACGCGAGGAACCCCAGGTGAAGAAGAAAGTCTGCGTAGAGCTTGGCCTCCCAAAAAATATAAAGGGAGAGGAAAACGTAGACGATGCCCAGGGGCCAGGTGGCAATATGTTGGCGGATCAGGAGCCAGACGCAGGCGAGCCCCGTGACCAGGCCGGCGAATTCGAGGACGCGATCTAGGGTCCAAAAGCTCATAAACTCCATAGGGATACCCCTTCGGGAAGGCACCGCATGAAAAAAACCATCGTCATTGTCGAGGACGATCCGGACCAGCGGGAAAACTACCGGGACGCCATCACCAAAAAGGGCTACTTGGTGCGAGCCTACGGATCCCGGGCCGAAGCTCTCGCGGGCTTCGAACAGGCCCTCCCGGACCTCGCTATCCTCGACATTATACTTGGCGACGAGATCGACGCGGGCTTCGAGCTCTGCCGCGATCTCCTCGCCCGGCGCCCCAGCCTGCCCGTGCTCTTTCTCACCGAGCGTATCGATGAGATCGACAAGATCTCGGGACTGCGCCTCGGCGCTTGGGATTACCTGCCCAAGCCCATTTCCCTCGACTATCTGGCGGAGCGGATCGCGTCCCTCCTTCGCATCGGATCCCAGCGCGACGGCGGCGCTACAGCGCCAAGCCCCAGCGCCCAGCGCATCGGCGACCTCGTGCTCGACCAGGATGCCTTACTGGTGTCCTGGAAGGGCCAGAGCATCGACCTGTCGGGGACGGAGTTTCGCATGCTTGCGAAACTTGTTCGCGCCCCCGGGCACGCCGTGAGCTACGAGACTCTCATGAACGCCACCATGCAATCGCTGGTGACGAACAACACCATCAACACGCATATGCGGAATATCCGGAAAAAGTTCGAGCGCGTGGATTCGAGCTTCTCCGCCATCAAAAGCGAATACGGCTACGGCTACCGCTGGGTGGGCAGCTAGCTCATGGCCCGGCGACGTTTCCGTGGGCCGAGCCTCGCCACCAAGCTCATGCTCCTCGGGGCGGCGCTCCTAAGCCTCCCCTACTTCAGCCTGCGCCAGCTTTTAGCCATGGAACAGTTCCTGATCCAGGGCCAAGCCCAGGCCCAGCTCCTTACCGCCGAGGGGATTTCCACGCTCCTAAACGGCCGGGATGACCTCTTCAACGATCTGCCCCTGAGCGCGGAGGGCTACGCGTCCCTCTACGCTCACCCCCTGCCATCGGCCATTCGCCTCGACGCCCGAGACGGGGACTGGGACGGCCTCGCCGAGCGGCGCCTGGTGTTTGGCGCAGACCCAGACACGGGTAATCGTCCCGATGGCTCCTTCGACCTGATTCTCGGAGATCGCGCCGATCAGCTTTACGCCGTGCTGCGTATCCTCGACCGGGATCGAATCTGGCGGGATCCCGACGCCCTTCGCCTGGATAACGCGGATCACGTGCGCCTTACCTTCCAGGACGCCAGCGGCGCCCGAGGACGGATCCAGCTCACCTTCTCCGGCCCCGGCGTCCTCACGGCCTACGCCATGGACGAGAACTGGCGCTTCGCCAGCGACGGGCAGCCGGACAATCGCATTCAAGGCTTCGTTGCGCCCACCAATACGGGAGAAGGCTACGTGGTGGAGTTCCGCCTCCCTCTGGCTATGCTCAACGCCCGGGAATCCTTTGGCATCAGCGTGGTCGATGTGGATAACCCGAGGACCCGAAGCCTCCGCAACATGGTCCAAACCCTACCCACGGCGGGCCCCGAGGCCTTTAACCTCATTGTGCTGCGCTCCCCGGAGGTGCTGAATATCGTTGAGGGGCTAGGCTATGCCGGGGCCCGCATCCTGGTCATCGACGGCGAGCGTCGGGTGCGCGCGGAAACGGGCGCCTATCCACGAGAGGGACCGGAGGCGTCCCCCCTGTCTGCTCAGGCCCTGGGTCCCTTGGAGTTTTTCCGCCCCCTCGTGCGCGGCCTCCTGGCCATTGCCCGGCTTGGCCAGACCGACAGCGCCGCTCCCATCGCCAGCGACGCGGTGATCGACACGGCCCTCGCGGGAAGCCCCCTCGCCGTGCGCCGACGCTTAAGCGACGAACAGGAAATCATTATGGCGGCCGTGCCCATTCGCGGACGAGAGCGCGCCCTAGGAGCTGTGGTGGTAGAGCAGGACACAGACCAAATTCTTGCCCTGCAGCGTGACGCGCTCGATCGCATCATCGGCTTCGCGGTGCTGACCATTGCCCTGGTGTTCCTCGCCCTACTCACCTTCTCCCTGCGCCTGGCCTGGCGTATTAGAGGCCTGGGCGCTGAAGCCTCCCGGGCCATTGACCAGCAGGGCCGGCTGCGCACCTTCGAGCTGCGCCGGGAAGCCCGCGCCGGGGATGAGCTCGGGGAGCTATCCCGCAACGTCTCCCAAATGCTCGCGCGCCTCCACCAGCACAACCAGTTTCTGGAAAACATGCCCCGCACCCTGCGCCACGAGATCAACAACCCTTTAAACACCCTATCCACGTCTTTGCAAAACCTCGAGGACAACCAGCCCGGACTTTCCGACAACAAGTACCTCGACGCGGCTCGGCGCGGGGTGCAGCGCATCGGAGCGATTGTGCAAAACCTTGCGGACGCTGCGAATCTCGAAGAATCGCTTAAGGCCGAAGATCTAGAAACGTTGGATCTTGAGATCCTCGTGGAAAGCTACGTGCGAAACTCCGCGGCCTTACAGGCGCCTCGGCGCCTCACCTTCCAGGGGCCAGGAACCGGGGTCACGGTTGAGGCGGCGGATTACCGTATCGAGCAGCTTCTCGACAAAATCATTGATAACGCCTTGGATTTTGCCTTACCGGACACGGCCATCGCCGTAGCCCTGCGTCGAGAGCGTAGCGATGCGGTGCTCACCATTCGCAACCAAGGGCCCCTACTGACCGAGGACACCCGCGCCAGCATGTTCGACTCCATGGTGACCCGCCGGGATGGCACGAACGATACCAAGCTCCATTTTGGCCTGGGCCTTTACGTGGTTCGGGTGATTGCCGCGCATCACGGCGGCAGCGCCCTGGCGCGCAATCTCCCTGACGGCTCCGGGGTGGAAGTTGAAGTCCGCCTGCCCCTGGCCCAGCGCCTCCGAGGAAACGCCCGATGATCTTTTCTGATGGAAGGCTCCAGCACCACGCCCTGGTTCTCGGCGCCGGCGGCGTGGGCCATGCCCTCGCCAAAGCTCTTGCTGCCCACCCCCAGGTGGCCTCGGTAGCGGCGACGCATCGGGGCCCCGCGACGGAGAAGAATGGAATTGCCTACCATTCCCTCGACCTCACCGACGACGACGCCATCGCCACCTTCGGCGCTGCGCAGGTCCGCGGGGCCCAGCCCCCAAATATCATTTTTTACGCCGCGGGGCTTTTGCACGGACGGGCCCTTACCCCGGAAAAGCGCCTCCTCGAAGTGGAGAGCGAAGCCCTTTTGGCCAGCTACCGGATTAACGCCATCGCGCCCCTCCTCCTGGCCAAGGCCCTTTCCCCGGGCCTCCCCCGGCGAGGTCCGGCCCTATGGGCGAGCCTGTCGGCTCGGGTAGGCAGCATTGAGGATAACCGGCTAGGCGGCTGGTACAGCTATCGCATGAGCAAGGCCGCTCACAATATGGGCCTTCGTACCTTGGCCATCGAGCTTCGGCGAAAGCACCGGGACCTAATCTGCGTAGCACTCCATCCCGGGACCGTGGCTACGAGGCTTTCCGAACCTTTCCGCCGGCCCGATCAGCCGAAGCTGCTGACGCCGGAGGGCTCCGCCGCTGCCCTAGTGAAAACCGCAAGCGCCCTGACCCTCGAGGATCACGGCCGCTTCTTCGCTTACGACGGCCAGCCCATCCCCTGGTAGCACCGAGGGCGCCCTAACGCAGGGTCAGCACCGCGTTGGCGTTTAGGGGTCCAGCTACGGTGAGCTTCCCACGATCTTCAAGATAGGCCACGGCAGCCAGCACGGAGCGGGTAGCCGCAGGATGGAGGTTCGGAGAGACGTCCGCGTACATCTTTGGCACCATGGCCGAAACCTGGGTTAGGCCCGACGCCAGCGCATCGATAATTTGCTGAGCCCGGGCCTGACGATGGGCGATGAAGGCCCGCACGTGGGTCTTCGGATCCTCGATGGAAGGCCCGTGGGTGGGCCAGTAGCGGACGTCATCGCGATCCAGAAGCTTTTCCAAGGAGGCCATATACGCGGCCATATCCCCATCAGGGGGAGAGATGACGCTCGTGGACCAACCCATAACGTGGTCCCCGGAAAACAGCGTTTTCTCTTCCCGCAGGGCAAAGGCCATATGGTTCGAGGTGTGGCCCGGGGTATACACACATTCCACGGACCAGCCCTCGCCCTCGATAATCTGCCCATCCGTCACGCGGTGATCGGGGGTGAAGTCCCAGTCGGCCCCCTCCTCGCTTTCTCCCTGATCCCCCAAGCGCCCGGCGCCGTGGGGGCCGAAGGCGTAGGTGGGCGCCCCCGTCTCCGCCTGGAGCATGCGCGCCCCGGGGGAGTGATCGTGATGGCAATGGGTAATGAAGATGTGGCTCACGCGCTCCGCCCCAAGGCCGTCGAGGAGCGCCTCAATGTGTCGGGGGTCGTCGGGGCCCGGATCAATCACCGCCACCGAACCCTCCCCCAGCACGTAGGTGCCCGTACCGTGAAAGGTAAAAGCGCTCGGGTTGTGGGCGATAATGCGCCGGATCATGGGGCTTAAGCGCTCGAGCTTGCCGTACTCGAAGCTCATTTCACGCCGATAGGGAATGCTTACGCTCATAGCCAGTGGCCTTACCGCAGACGTTAAATTCAGGCCCCTAGGCCCCCCGCTCCTTCAGCCAGCGATCGATATGATCGGCCGCGGCTTCCCGCGCCCCCGCGGGCTCGGTGAGGTAATGATCGCCAGGGATCATCACCAATGCTTTATCCTCGCTCCCGAGCGCACCATAGATGGCTTGGGCATCACTTGGAAAGACCCCCGTATCCGCCGTGCTTTGCAGAACCAAGGCCGGGACGCGCAGCCGTGCCAGGTGCGGCGCCCCTCGGCAATCGGAGGCCTCGAGGCTCCACATGGCTAGCCAGCTCCGGAGCGTGCAGGTTAGGCCGACATTGAAGGGGGTGAAATTGGCCCGGGAGGGGTTGCCGGCGTAGCACCGCTGGGCCGCGCGGTCCGAGGGGTCCAGCGCGCTGTCCCACATGCGTGGGTCGGCCCAGGCTCGGTGGAAAAGAAAAGCCTCATCTCGATACCCCGCAGCCACAAGGGCTTCGAGGCGGTGCCGAGCCCAGGCCGTGATGCGGTGGTTACGCGCCTCCTGGGCGGCTCGGTAGCGCGCGACAAAGGCCGGGGCGAGGGGCAAGGGCTGGGCAAAAAGATCCAGCGCCGGATCCTTGGCGAAGGGGTCGCGCTCGTCGATCACGGAAGGATCGCTCCAGGCGGTGAGCACCTCGGGCCGGCCCCCGTGAGCGTTCAGGGAGATGTAGTAATCCGCCCCTGGGAGCGCTTCAAGCGCCTCGGGAAGGCCCTCCCCAGCAACGCTCCGGAGCGTGACCCCCTGCGCCTGGCTTTCGTAGGCGGCCATAAGCGATCCGCCCCCCGAATTCCCCAGCAGCACGATGTTCTCCACCCCCTGATCCCGAAGCCACCGCACCCCCACGGCAATTTCGCAGAGGGCGTGATCGAGGCGGAAAAAGGCCTCGGCACCCCGATACTTCGTATTCCAGCCGAGGAAGCCATAGCCCCGGGCCGCCAGAAGGGGCGCTAGGTAGTGCTCGCTGAAATCGACGTTGTAGTGGGTCGCAATAAAGGCGGTTTTTACCGGCACTCCAGGGTGATGCCAAAGGCCCTGGCAGGGCGCAAAGCCCGCTCCGTTCACCGGCGTCACCGGGGAAGCGCTCGAGACAAAGGTCCGCTGCACCCTCATGACGCGCCGCCCCCTTCCCCGCTAAAGCTATGGGCGTAGTCAGCTCGCAGCTGGTTTTTCTGCACCTTCCCCATGGTGTTCCGGGGTAGGGCCGCCATAGGAAAGAGGGCCTTAGGCACCTTAAAGGCCGCCAGCGCCTCCCGCAGGGCCGCCAGCGTGGCTGCGTCCCCGGGATAGGTGTCCTCCTCAAGCACCACCGCCGCTACCACGGCTTCTCCAAAGTCCCGGTGGGGAACGCCAAAGACCGCGCTTTCCTCAATCCCCGGCAGCGTATCCAGCACGCTTTCCACCTCCCGGGGATAGACATTTAAGCCCCCGGAGATAACGAGATCCTTGTGGCGCCCCACGATGCTCACCCGCCCGGTCTCGTCGATTTGCGCCATATCACCGGTAATAAACCAGCCTTCCCGGAAGCTTTCCGCGGTTTTCTCCGGCTGCCGCCAGTAGCCTGAGAACACGTTAGGACCGCGGATTTCCAAAACCCCGACGGCGCCCTCGGGCACCGGTTCGCCCTCCTCCGACCGGAGGCGCACCTCGCCTTCGGGAAGTACGAAACCCACGGTGCCTGGGGCCCGCGCCCCCTTTAGGGGGTTTGAGGTAATCATGCCGGCCTCGGACATGCCGTAGCGCTCAAGAATTTGATGCCCCGTGCGGGCCTCGAAGGCCCCGTGGGTTTCCGGCCGCAGGGGGGCGGAGCCTGACACCCAGAGGCGCATGCCCGCGGAGGCCTCGGCACTGAGCCCCGGCGTATCCAGAAGTCGTACGTAATGGGTAGGCACGCCCATAAAGACCGTGGCCCCGGGCAGGGCCTCGAGCACCGCCTCGGGGCTGAAGCGCGGGAGAAAGTGAACCTCCGAGGGCTCGAGCATGGCGCAGTGCAGAGCCACGAAGAGACCGTGGACGTGATAAATGGGCAGGCTATGCACGAGTACGTCATCGGCCTGCCAGCCCCAAAGGGACCGAAGCGCCTGGGCATTGGATAGCAAATTGCCCTGGCTCAGCATGGCGCCCTTAGACCGCCCCGTGGTGCCCGAGGTGTAAAGAATAGCCGCGAGATCCTCGAGGCTGCGATGCACGGGCGGGAGGGCCTCCCTTTCCTCCTCGAGCTGCACGACCAGGGCGTCGAGGGTGAGGCACCGGCAGCCGTCGGCGTGAGCCGCCAAGGCCTCCGGCGCAGGCAATACCGCCACCGTCGGCGCCGCATCGGCGAAGAAGTAGGTCATTTCCTTCACCGTGTAAGCCGTATTGAGGGGCACATAGCAGGCGCCCGCGCGAAGCGTGGCCAGGTACAGAATGACCACCTCCAGGGATTTCTCCGCCTGCACCAGAACCCGATCCCCGGGACCAACGCCGAGCGCCTGGAGCCCCGCCGCCCAGCGTCCCGCGCGCGCGTGAAGCGCGCCGTAGCTGACGCCCTCGGTGCCGAGGCCCGGGCCGGAGAAGGCCCGCTGTTCCGGTCGCTGCTCGGCTGCGCGCAACAATGCTTCGTAGAGCCCCATGCGATTCTCCCCTGTCGTATGCTTGCGCTGTTTTATCATCGGAACGGACCGAGGCCGCATGGCTGATGTGATGCCCCTGGGCAATTTTCTCCCCCTCTGCTTCGCCCTTGGGCTCGGCACGGGCTTTCTTGGCGGGCTGCTCGGGATCGGTGGGGGGGTGATCATCGTACCCTCCCTGGTCCTGATCTTCGACGCCTTCGCCCTCCCCCTGGGCATTCGGGAGGCCGTAGCGACGGGCCTTGGCGCCATGATCTTCACCAGCCTCGCCGCCGGCCGGGCCCAGTGGCACCGGGGCGCTCTCGAGTGGCCCCTGCTCTGGCGCTGGACCCCGGGGCTCATGCTTGGGGGCCTCGGCGCGGGCACGCTGGCGAGCCTGCTCCCGGAGATCGCCCTGACCCGCTTTCTCGGAGCGTTCCTCGCGGCGATCGCCGTGATCCTTCTGACTCGCTGGCAACCTCCCGCACAGCGCCGGCACCCGGAGGCCGCGGGCACCACCGCCCTCGCCCTGGGCGCCGGTCTGCTTTCGGGACTGGCGGGCATCGCCGGAGGCAACATCATCGTGCCCACGCTGATTTTTTTTAACATCAGCCCCGTGCGCGCCGCCGCTCAATCCAGTGCCCTCGGCGTCCCCGTAGCCCTCGCCGGGGCTTTGGGCTACTCCGTACTGCCGTCCCTACCCGTTCCTGGCACCCTAGGCGCTCTCTACCTGCCGGCAGTGGCGGCCCTGGCCGTTGGCGCCATGATCTCTGCGCCCCAGGGAGTCCGCCTCGCCCATCGGGTCCCGGCCCTCGCCCTGCGCCGGGCCTTCGCGGTGCTGCTCCTCGCCGCCGCGCTGCGCCTCATCAGCAAAACCCTCTAGGCCCCCTCGCCAAAACGCTTCACATTCGGCGAGGGCCTGGGCCCGATGGCAGCGTCGGGGCGGCGCCTCGCCAGGCCACAGGGGTGCAAGGGCTGGCGCTGCAAAGCGACGATCCACAAAGGCCACCACGCCGCGATCGGCGCTGCGTCGGATCAACCGCCCGGCGCTCTGAAGCGCACTGCGCAGGGCCCGCGCCTCATAGCTCCGAAAGCGCCCCTCCGTCGCCTGAGCCGCCAGCGCCTCCTGCTCCTCGTCGGGGGCCGGCAGAGGTAGGCCAAGAATCAATACGCTTGCCAGCGCTCCCGGGGGAAGGTCCATGCCCTCGGAAAAGCGTCCCCCAGCCACGATCAGGGCAAGGCGGCCAGCCCCAGGGCTGCCAGCTTGCTGGGGCGGCGCAGCGAGCTCAGCGAGGAAGGCATCCTGTTCCGCCTCGCTCAGGCTTCGACGCTGCACCGGTCCGAGGCGCTCTCGCGCCGCTGCTCGAAGGGCCTCCGCAAGCCTTTCAAGCCAGGCAAAGGCCGGCACCACCACCAGGTGATGACCTCCGGTCTGCCCCGCCCAGGCCGTCAGGAAGGTCACGAGGGCCGGCAGGGCCTGCTCCCGATGCCGGGCTCGGAGATCAAAGTCGGAAAGGAGGAGACTGAGCTGGCGCTCCCTTGGAAAGGGGCTTGGTAGGCGCAGCGTGGAGGTTTCGGGAAGGCCCAGGGCCTCTCCTTCGCTGGCCAGGGGCGCCAAGGTGGCGGAAAAAAGCAGACGCGCTGGGGTCACGGGCCAAAGGGTTTTCAGCACCGGCGCCGGAGACAGGAGCGCGAGGGTGAGCGTGCCCGGGGCCGCGGCCTGCCAAAAGGCGTCGGGGTGTGCCTCTTCCAACTGCTGCAGGCGATGAAAGCGGAGCAGTTCGCCGCGCAAAGGACGCAGGGGCGAGGAAAAGGGCAGCTCGCGCAGGCTGTGCAGGGCCTGATCAAGCAGCGCCGAAAGGGCCCCGCCCGACGACCCTGAGCGCCCAGCTTTCTGGGCGTCCGGAAGGCGCTCGAGGCGGGCGCCAAGGGCTTTCAGGGGTCTCTGCCAGGGGCCCGCGGGGGCCTCTGCAAGGGCACTGCGTAGGGCCCCAGCAGCAAGGGTTTGGCGGTACATGCCCCGGACTCGGGAATGAAGCTGGTGGGCCTCATCGAGCAACAGCATGGCGCCCCCTCCCCTGGGGCTAGCAAAGCCGGCTTTCGCTGCAGCGGATCGAAGGCAAAGTTCACGTCGCTCAGCAGCACATCCCCATCCCGGGCTAGGCGCTGGGCGAGAGCCACGGGGCAAAGGCCGTGGCGACGTCCCAGGCGTCGAAGCACCGCGGTGGTGAAGATCGCGCTGCGATCGCCTCGCCGGGGCGCGCGAAGCGCCTGAAGGACGGGGCGGCTACGCCCATAAAAATCCTGGCTATGGGGACAGGCGGGCCCACTGCAGACCCCATCGGCGGCCAGACACAGGGTGCTTTCCGCGGGGAGCTCTACCACCCGTAGGGCCAGCGCCTCGGGTAGGGTCTCCTTAAGCGTTCGGAGAAAGGCCCTCCGTTGGGTGCGCCGCGGCGTCATGATCCAGAGCCGCTCCTGCCGGGCGCTAGGGAGGGCTTTTAGGGCTCCAAAGAGCACCCCGAGGGTTTTCCCCAAACCCGTAGGGGCTTCCGCCAGGAGTCCCTCTCCCTGCTGGCACGCCCGAAAGGCTGCCCGAGCTAGGGCCAGCTGCCCGGCCCGGGGAATGGGCAAGGGAAAGACCAAAGCGGACAGCGCATCATTCCTAGCGCGAAGGCGCGCGCCTTCGCCAGCGAGGGCTGCTCCGTAGGCCATTAGGCTTCGCTGGAGAAAGGCGTCGAGGGCGGCCGTGGGCTCCTCCCAGCGCACCGCCGTCGCTGCCCCGGAGCTGGCCTGCACGTAGGTCAAGCAAAACCCTAGGGGCTCTGGACAATCCGGCGCCTGCCGGGCCAGCAGCGCGCCGTAGCAGCGCAGCTGAGCCCGATGCAGTTCGAGATCTTCCTGCGCTTCGCCGAGCGTGCCCCCGTAGCTTTTGATCTCTTCCACCATCCAGCCGTCAGCGCGCCGGAGCACCCCATCGGCTCGGCCGCCAAGGCGAAGCTCCAGCGCGCCCTGAGGGAAGGTGCCCGCGAGGCGCACCTCCCTTTCATAGTCAGCGCCCTTACTCGCCTGGTAGCGCTGCTGAACCCGGAGGCCTTCGAGGGGGGCTAGGGGCAGGGACCGGCGATCGAAGAGCCCCCCCTGGCGATAAAGGGTTTGGACCAGATGGCCGACGGAAAGCCGTCTAGTCAGCATCGCGGGCGGCTTCCAGGGCAAGGCAGGTGGCAGGAAAGCCCCAGCGCGGCAGGAGGGTCAGCCATTCCCGCTGCTCTGGGCGAAGCTGATCCCCCGGTCCCTTCACCTCCACGAAGCTTAGTTCACCGCTCTTGGACAGCAGGGTGAGATCGGGGAAGCCGCGGCGACAGCGCGAGGGCGCCCGGAGCAACCAGGCCACTAGGGCCGCCCAGCGCTCCGGGGCTTGGGTCGGGGCCCCCATGGCCAGCCACAGGGCGGAGCTGGGCAGCTGGCGGGGCACCAGGGCATTGGCGACGCCCCCAAAGCGGTGCCAGAGCTTCTGGGCCGCGCTGAGGTCGAAGGCCCCGGAGGCCAGGGCGGCGCACCTTGCCTCGAGAGCCTCGGCCCGCGCCGGATAAAAGTCCTCGGTGAAGAGGTCGTGGGGGGCCATTTGCTGGGGGTGGGTAAAGGCGCCGGGGCTTGGGGCGAAGATCAAATCCGCCGCGCTTAGATAGAGCACCCAGGCGGGAAAGCGGTTCTCCCAATGCCAGCCCCGAAAGGCCCCGAGGTGGCGTAAGGCGGCCCCTTCCACCCGCCCCAGCTGGCGCCCCGGGGGCAGGGCTAGGCGAGCGCGCACCGTCGCCACCTTTGGCGCTCGCCGACAGCGACCGCGGCCGTAGTCATAACGGGCGACCTCCCCTTCCGGCGTCACGCTAAGAGCGGCTAGGCGCCAGGCCTCCTGTTCCCGTGCCCCGGTTTCATGGAGCCAGCGAAGGCTCGGAAGCCCTTCCACCGGCTTGGGCAGGGCGCCCAGCACGCGAAGGGCAAAGGCCCCCTCCCCCGCCGCGCGGGCATGGCGCGCCAGGCGCCATAGCCCTCGGCCCCGACGCGCTTCATCCCGAGGCCGCAGCCCAGGCCAGGCCAGGGCGCAAAAGACCTGCCGACGTAAGGCTGCCGCCTCGGGTAAGCGAAGCGCCGGAGACCAGGTCCCATCGGCCGCCTCGTGAAGCGCGAGGGCCGCTTCGAAAGCCGCCCGGGAGGGCCAGGGCGCGCCCCTCGGCGCCTGGGCAAAGCGCCGCTGCTGAAGGGCCGAGACCACCAGGGCGCTAAGGTCTCCCTCCGTTTCACCAAAATAAGCAAAAGCAAGCCGGTGGATCGCCCGGGATCGCTCCCGACGGACCGTGAGCGGCAGCAGATCCCGGGCCAGGAGCGCCGGGGCCGCAGCGGCCAGGGTCGCCTCCAGGGCCGGCCGGCGCTGATCCCGGGGCCGGGGCAGGCTCAGGGCGTCGCAGAGCGTGAGGAGGGTTACCCGAGGCAGCAGCGCAAGGCGTGGGGGCACATCCTGCTCAAGGGACAGAAAGCCCCCAAGCACCAGCGCAAGGACCGGGCCGGCGGGGTCGCCAACTTCCTCGTAGGAGAGATCTGAAACGATAAACCAGGGCCCCTTGCGCAGCAGCAGGCGCGCCCAGAGGCGCTGCGCCACTAAGGGAAGGCGGTCAAAGTCCCGGACGTAGGCCCGCAGATCCGCCGGGCAAAGGTGCGGGGGCCAGCTTTCCACCCAGCGCACAAGCTCGAGCAGGTGCTCACGATAGAAATCGCCAAGCCCGGAGGGCACCGGCGAGGGGGCGGAAAGCGCCACGGCGCACCTTGTATAGATTCACAGTCTGTTTTTATTAACAGTCTTTTCGAGGAAGCACAAGGCCTAGGAGGGCCAGGGAATGAGGCGCTCAAAGTCCGCCGGCGCGAGGCGCTCCCGAGGCCGGCGCCGGGCATCCTCAAGGAGCTGCTGCCCGAGCGCCTCAAGGAAGGGAAGGCCCAGAGTTTCGTATTCATAGCGATCGTCATTAAAGATGCCATTGGCGTTCACATAGACCGTTGCCGCTAGGAGAAACTCCGTTTGCGTGCTCCGCTCCACGAAATAAGCCACGTCCGTTAGAAAGCCGTAGGCGTCTCCCACCTTATTGAAAATCACCAGATCCTCGGGAACCGTCGGCGCCCGGCCCCCGAAGGCGAGAAACTTTACATAGCCCTCGGGCAAGGCCGCATAGGCTTCATAGCCGCTGCGGGGCGCAAGCTGTCCAAAGCGCTCCAGAAACCAACGCCGATCCCCTTTGGGAAGCGCCAGGCGCTGCGTCGGCGGCACCGTTTCCGGGAGGTAAAGGCTCTGGAGAAAGGCCAGCTGCGCCTCCAGGGGGTAGGCATTCTTCTCATCAAAGGCCTTCGGGCCGGGGATGAGCTGGCCCCCGAGCGCCTCCCCTTGCCCGAGGGGCAGCACTGGCCCCGGGGGCGAGGGCTGGGCCTGGCGCGCTCCCCAGGTCCATTGCCGCGGCCCCGGCGCCACCAGGCGCACAGGATTTAAGCGCTGCATCCCCTCCGGGGACAGAGAAACGGATAAGCGGTGGCGAATGCGTACCCCCTCATGGCCCAGCGCAGCCATGCGCGCTTCCACGGCCTCCGGTCCTAGCCACTCGTAAAGGCGGTTGTAGGCGTCGTTATCGCTAACCAGGGCAATTTTCTCAATGTAGCGCGCCACCGTGGGGAGAACACCACCCCCAAAGGCGTCATAGCTCACGGCGCTCTGCTCGGCATTAGCCGCCCCGGTCAAGAGCACGGCCGTCCGATCCGCGCCGGGCAGCGTGCCCAGGCGCTCCAGAGCGAGGGCCGCCAAGGGGAGCTTTACCGTAGAAGCCGGATAGAAATATTCATTTTTATCAACACGATAACGGAACTTCTTAAGAGAAACGACACCGTTAGAGTCCCGGGAAAGGGGTGCGTAGAGCACCTGCACTCGATGGCCCCTCGGATCTTCCATGACCGGCCCGAAGGCCCCCGATTCGAGGAGCCTCGCCAGCGCCGCATCGGAATCAATGACCGCTGCGCCGTGCCCTTCGTGGGCCAGCGTCAGCAGCAGGAATGGAATCAGCCAATTGATGAATAAAAGGAATGTATTAGTTGTCTCTCTTTCCATACTCTTTGGCAACTCAGGCTGGTAGGGTGCGCGCCGTTAGCTGATAGCGGTGAAAGCGGAAGCACTCTCTAGGCCTCCAACCCTCCCCCTCCCTCCCGGGGGCCTAGCCAGAGTGCTTCCTCTTTCATCGCTGCTCACCCACGGGAGCTTGCCATGTCGAACTACCTAAACGAAATCGAAGCCGTCCGCGAAGGCCTTAAGGGCAAGACGGAATGGGGCGCCATCAACCCCGAGTACGTCGTGCGCATGCGCCAGCAGAACCGGTTCCACACGGGCATAGATATTGCCAAGTACACCGCTGGCATCATGCGTCGGGATATGGCGGCCTATGACGCCGATACCAGCAAGTACACCCAGTCCCTGGGCGCTTGGCACGGCTTCATCGCCCAGCAGACCATGATGTCCGTGAAGAAGCGCCACGGTTCCACGGATCGGCGCTACATCTACCTTTCCGGCTGGATGGTTGCGGCCCTCCGTTCGAAGTTCGGTCCCCTCCCCGATCAGTCCATGCACGAAAAGACCACGGTGCCGGAGCTCATCGAAGAGATTTACACTTTTCTGAAGCAGGCTGATGCGCGGGAACTGCGCCACATGTTCACGGCGCTGGACGAGGCCCGGGCCGCTGGCCAGGACACCACGGCGCTCTTCGAGCAGATCGATAACTACGAAACCCACGTGGTGCCGATCATTGCCGACATCGATGCGGGCTTCGGTAACGAAGAGGCCACCTACCTCCTCGCCAAGAAAATGATCGAGGCCGGAGCCTGCGCTATCCAAATCGAAAACCAGGTATCCGATGCCAAGCAGTGTGGGCACCAGGCCGGCAAGGTCACCGTGCCCCACGAAGACTTCATCTCCAAAATCAACGCCGTGCGCTACGCATTCCTGGAGCTGGGCATCCCCGAGGGCATCATCGTGGCCCGTACCGACTCCCTTGGCGCTGGCCTAACGCAAAAGGTCCCCGTTTCCCTCACCGCCGGCGACCTGGGCGACCAATACTGCAGCTTCCTCGAAGTCGAAGAGGTCAAGGACATCTCCGAGCTCCGGCAGGGCGATATCACGATTCAGCAGGACGGCAAGCTCGTCCGGCCCAAGCGCCTCGACAACGGCCTCTATGCCTTCCGGGAAGACACGGGCATCGACCGGGTGGTTCTGGACTGCGTCACTAGCCTCGAGCACGGTGCCGACCTTCTCTGGATCGAGACGGAGAAGCCGCACGTGGGCCAGATCGCTGAGATGGTGAACAAGATCCGCGAGAAGCGTCCGGAGGCGAAGCTGGTTTACAACAACTCGCCGTCCTTCAACTGGACCCTGAAGTTCCGCCAGCACGTCTACGAGACCTGGAAGGCGGAAGGCCAGGACGTGTCCGCCTACCCCGATCCGGCAACGGACGAAAAGGGTCTCATGGACGTGAGCTTCGACACCACGGCCCTGGGCCAGGAAGCGGATCGGCAGATCCAGTCCTTCCAGGCCGATGCAGCGCGGGAAGCCGGCATCTTCCATCACCTCATCACCCTGCCCACCTACCACACGGCGGCCCTGTCCACCGATAGCCTCTCGGAAGGCTACTTCGGCAACGACGGTATGCTGGCCTATGTACTTGGGGTGCAGCGCGCGGAGCTCCGCCGCGACCTCGCCGCGGTGAAGCACCAGGATCTCGCTGGCTCCAACATTGGCGACGACCACAAGGAATACTTCCTTGGGGAAAAGGCGCTCCTCGCCGGGGGCGCCGCGAATACCATGAACCAGTTCTAACGCTCCTCCCCGGGCCAGTTCCTGGCCCATCAGGCAGGCCCCTAACCTGCCCTTTTAGACGGCGCCGCGAGGCGCCGTTTTTTTGCCGCCGGGCCCAGGCTGGGTCACACTCCCGGGTCCTAAGCACGAGGAGACTTTCCGCATGACCCTGCGATTCCTAACCCCCGCTTTGGCCGCGCTGGCCCTGGCCAGCACTCCGCTCCTTCAAGCGAGCGAAGGACCGCTCCTGGGCTTCGGACCAGAGAGCAGCGCCGCGCAGCGGGCCCTCGAGGCCCGCTTCACCGCCGCCTTAAGCGCCAGCGATCAGGATCAGTGGTTGAAGACTCTGAGCGCCGAGCCTCATCACGTGGGCTCCGCCGCCGGCCTCCGAAATGTGGAATGGCTGAAGGCGCAGTTTGAAAGCTGGGGCTATGAAACGGAACTCGTGCGCTACGACGTTAGCGTGCCCTTCCCCACCGTGCGCCGGGTCGCCCTTACGGCGCCGGAAACCTGGGAAGCGGCGCTGACGGAAGCCGCGCTCGCCGAGGATCCCTCAACCCAGGCTCCGGAAGAACTCCTGCCGCCCTATCACGCCTTCTCCGCCGCGGGAGACGTGGAAGCCGAACTGGTCTTTGTCAATTACGGCCTAAAGGAAGACTACGAAGCCCTGGACCGGCGTGGCATCGACGTCAAAGGTAAAATCGTCCTGGCGAAATACGGCCGCTCCTGGCGTGGCATCAAGCCAAAGCTGGCTGCGGAGAAGGGGGCCATCGGCGCCCTCATCTATTCCGATCCCGCAGACGATGGTTACGGCAAGGGGGATCCCTATCCCCGAGGGCCCTTCAAGCACGAGACGGGAGTGCAGCGCGGCTCAGTCATGGACCTTCCCCTCCGCCCGGGGGATATTCTGACGCCTTACGCCGGCGCGAAGGACGGCACGCCGCGCCTACCCCTAGAAGAAGTGGAAACGCTCACCCCTATCCCCGTTCTGCCCCTGTCCTACGCCGATGCGACGCCTCTGCTGAAGGCCCTTGGGGGCGAGGTCGCTCCGACAAGCTGGTTCGGGCAGCTGCCCTTCGCCTATCACCTTGGCCCAGGGCCCGCGCGGGTCCGCCTGACCCTCGACTTCGACTACAAAACCGTACCCGCCTATAACGTCATTGCGCGCCTCCCCGGCGCGCGCCTTCCGGAGCAGTGGATCCTCCGGGGAAATCACCACGATGGCTGGAACCACGGCGCCGCGGACCCGATCTCGGGACTGGTGGCCATGCTGGCAGAGGCCAAGGCCCTTGGGGCCTTAGCGGCCGAGGGATACCGGCTGGATCGCACGGTCATGTACGCCGCCTGGGATGCGGAGGAGCAGGGCCTCATTGGCTCCACGGAATGGGTGGAGGATCACGCCGAGGCGCTCCGGGAGCACCTCGTGGCCTACCTCAATACGGACGGCAACAGCCGCGGCTTCGTGGGCCTCGGGGGCAGTCATAGCCTCCAGCGCCTGATGAACGAAGTGGCCGACGCCACCGCTGACCCGATCCTTGAGGTGCCAGTCACAGACCGGCTCCGGGCCAAGCTTCGGCTGAGCGCGGACAAGGGCGACCAGCAAGAGGCCAAAGCCCCGGAGCTGCCCATCGCGCCCCTGGGCTCGGGCTCGGACTACTCGCCCTTCCTCCAGCACCTGGGCATCGCGTCCTTGAATACGAGCTTTGGGGGAGAAGGGCCGAGCGGTAGCTACCACACCCTTTACGACACCTACGCCCACTACACGCGCTTTCGCGACCCCGGCCTCCGCTATGGCGTGGCCCTCGCGGAGCTTAATGGTCGGGCCACCCTTCGCCTCGCTCAGGCGCCCCTCCTCCCCTTCGAATTTGAAGGCGTTGCCGCGGCGGTGGACCGCTTCCTGAGCGACCTTGAAGGCGCCACGGAGAAGCAGCGCACGGCGCAGCAGCAGCGGGCCGCGCGCCTGAAGGACGGCAGCTATGCCCTGGCCCTCGACCCCGAAGGCGTCGTAGCGCCGCCGGAAGCGCAGCGCCCCGTGCCCTACTTCAACTTTGCACCCCTGCGAAATGCCCACGCCCCGCTGGCCGAGGCGGCCAAGCGCTTCGGGGCGCTCACCGGCGACCCTACGACCCTGCCGGAAACGCTGCGGGCCACCGTCGACCGCATGCTGGCCCAGGCAGAGGCCCAGCTGACCGACTCCGAGGGCCTACCCCGGCGCCCCTGGTTTCGTCATTTCCTCTACGCCCCGGGGTTCTACACGGGCTATGGCGTCAAAACCCTACCGGCGGTGCGGGAGGCCATCGAGGAGGAGGAGTACGAGCAGGTGGCCCAGGAAGTGGCGCGTACGGCCGCCCGCCTGGAGGCCCTCACGGCGCATATCGAGGCGATGAATGCGCTGCTCGAAGCGCCGCGCTAGACCGGCGTCGGCGCGTAACCTGTTACACCAACAAGGGCTCATTATGCTCAAGCGAATGCACCGGCTAGCGCCGATAATCCTGACCGCGGCCCTGCTCATGGGCTGCGCGCCGGAAGCTCCCCAGGCACCCAGCGCCGTAGATCGGACCAGCGCTAGCGCCCAAGCCGCTATCGCCATGCCCGACACCCATTCCGCCCAGGTCAGCAAGGAAATCCTGAAGGCTGGAGGCAACGCGGTGGATGCGGCCATTGGCGCAGCCTTCACCCTTGCCGTCACCCTACCGGAAGCCGGCAACCTTGGCGGCGGCGGGTTCATGCTCGTGCACATGGACGGCGAGAGCGCGTTTCTCGATTACCGGGAGACCGCCCCGGCCCTTGCCGATCGGGACATGTACCTCGGCGAAGATGGCGAAGTTATTGCGGATTCCACCCTCGTGGGACCGCGCTCCGTGGGCATCCCGTCCACGGTGGCGGGCCTGTGGGCCGCCCATCAACGCTACGGCACCCTACCCTGGGCAGCACTCCTCCAACCCGCCATCGCCCTCGCCCGGGACGGCTTTCTCGTACCCAAGCACTTGGCCGATCAGATCGCCGAGGGAGTCGAAAACCTTGAGGGTCGAACCAACTTTCCGGCCTACTTCGGTCCCGCAGCCAAGGCGGGGCAGCGCCTGCTTCAGCCCGAGCTGGCCCGTACCTTAGAGCGCATTGCCACCGACGGCCGGGATGGCTTTTATCTCGGTAAAACGGCGGAGCTGTTGGTGGCTGAGATGGAACGGGGCGGTGGTCTTATCACCTTCCAGGATCTCGCCACCTACGAAGCCGTTTGGCGAGAGCCCCTTAGCGGTACTTGGCGGGGCCAGACAGTGGTCTCCGCGCCTCCCCCCTCCTCCGGGGGCTTCGCACTCCTGCAGCTGCTACAGGGGAAGGACCTGCTGGCTGAACACTTTGACGGCTTAGCCCATAATTCCGCTCCCTATGTGCACCTCGTTGCGGAGCTAGAAAAGCGCGTCTTCGCGGATCGGGCCGAGTACCTTGGGGACCCAGCCTTTGTCGACATCCCCATCGCCGCGCTGCTCGCTGACGATTACATCGAGCGGCGAGCGGCGGAGGTTCAGCTAGACCGCATCTCGGCCTTCGACAGCGTCCGCCCCGGGCTTGCGCCGGCCGCCCCGCCGGCGGAGATCCGCGCCACGCTCTCCGCGATGGAACCGGCGGATACCACTCACTTTTCCATCGTCGATGCCGCGGGAAATGCCGTATCGAACACCTACACCATCAACTGGGCCTTCGGCAGTGGCGTGGTCGTAGAAGGGGCCGGCTTCCTCCTCAACAATGAAATGGATGACTTCAGCGCCAAGCCAGGCACCCCCAATATCTTCGGCGTCATCGGCAACACCGCCAACGAAATCCAACCGGGGAAGCGCATGCTGTCCTCCATGACACCGACACTGCTACTGGACGACGCCGGAAAGGTCACCCTGGTCATCGGCACCCCGGGGGGGAGCACCATCTTCACTTCGGTATTCCAGGTGATGGTGAACCTCCTCGACTTTGGCATGTCGCCCGAAGATGCGGTGGCCGCAACGCGCTTCCACCACCAGCTTTTACCCCCCGACCTGATTACCCACTCCTGGGCCAATCCCTTGAGCGAGGCCGTGAAAGCTGAGCTGGCGAAGCTGGGCTATCGCACGGAGAAACATCTTTGGGAATTCGGCGACGTGCAGGTCATCGTGCGCGGCAGCGACGGTTGGCAGGCCGCGTCCGATCCCCGGGGGCGGGGTGAATCCCAGGTATTTAAGGTCGAGGCCCAGCCCTAAACTACCCGGTGATGGACAACCGTGGCGCCCCCGCAAAGGGCGCCACGTAGGTCACGGAATGCACGTGACGCACATCGAAAAGGGAGAGCACATTCCAGCCCGGCACCCAGGCGTCTCGGGGGGTGCCGTTATCCTCAAAGAACTGCAGGAGCCCGCCCCAGTCCGGATGCCAGCGCTCCGTAAGGCTCAGGACATAGGCCACGCGCCGAGCTTGCCCGGGAATATTATCTTGGTGGCGGGTGAGAAAATGGCCACCGCGATAGCGCGTGGCCTGACCATCGGCGTGGGTAATGTCCTGAAAGCCCGTCAGCGCCCGAACCTGGGCTAGCGTTTCCGGCGTATTCACCGCCTCCAGCACGGCCCGGAGATCCGGGTTTTGGGAAGCCGCCAGCTGGTGCCCTTCGTAGAGAAAGCCCACTCCCTGGCTCGCGGCTTGATGAAGCTCGCGCTGGAGCGCCTCCCGGGCTGCGGGGGACAGCTGCGCCAGGGCCTCCGAGGCCAGCACCTGCCCCTGCCCCCCCCCTGGGTCAACATGAGGGCATAGCCGGCCTGCGCCAGCAGCCCATGCCAGGCCTTCGCCTGAGCCTCGGGCAGAGCCTGCTCCAAACGGAGCCGCCCTTCCGCCGCGAAGCGCTGCGCCTGCGCCGCCCAATCCTCTCGAGGTGCAAACATCGCCCCAGCCCCCAACTTCTATAAGCCCCTAGGCGCCCAGCCTACAGAAAGAAAAAGGGCGGCCTGCGCCGCCCTTTTTCCGTTCAACGACCGCTTCAACACCGAAGCGTCGCCTAGCCGAGGGTGTAAACCCGCTCAAAGGTTTGCACAAAGCGCTCGAGGTCTTCGAGCTTACCCATGCTGACCCGAGACCAGGTCTTGTAGGGCTCGTACACGCCGCGAATTAGCACGTTCTCGGCGCGCATCTTCGCCTGGAAGGCATCGGCATCACGGCCAATGTCGGCGTAGACAAAGTTGGTCTGGGACGGCACGTGGGGAATCTCGAGGCGATCAAAGAGCGCCTCCACCATCTGCCGCCCCTCCACAATCTTGCTCTTCGAGTAGGCCAGGAAGGCCTCATCGTTGTAGCTGGCCAGGGCCGCAGCGGCCCCCACCACGCTCGGAGAGGTCATGGCATGACGCTTCAGCATTTCCGCGAGGTGGGGCGGCGCCAGGGCATAGCCCACGCGAAGCCCAGCCAGGCCATAAAGCTTCGAGAAGGTGCGGGTAATGATGACATTCTCCCCGCGGCGGACCAGATCCACCATGCTCGTAGCATCGGGGTTATCGGTGAGCTCGTTGTAGGCCTCATCCACCATCACCGTAGCCCGGGCGCTCACGGCTTCGCAGAAGGCGCGCATGCGTCCCCCTTCCACCGTCAGCCCCGTGGGGTTATTGGGATTACAGACGTAGACTAAGCTGGTCATGCTGTCCGTGACCGCAGCCATGCGCTCGAGGTCCTGATCCATTTCCCCGGTCAGAGGCACCCGAAGCACTTCCCCACCCATACGCTCAGCGACGGTAAGGTGGGGCCCGAAGGTCAGGCCCGGGGCCACGATCCGGCCGTACTTGGTAAAGGCCGCGGCCGCCGCAAACAGGCATTCCATGGAACCGGAAGTCAGGACAACGTGATCCGCCGTGAGGCCATGGCGCTCGGCGATCATCTCCGCCAGGGCGCGGTTCACCTTCCCCGGATAATAAGCACCGCCTTCCGTTGCGGACTTCGTAATGGCTTCTAGGGCCTTAGGCGAAGGGCCGTAGGGGTTTTCATTGGCGTTGAGCTTCACAACGCTCGCGCTGGGCCCATAAAGCATCGGGGCCCCAGCCCAGCTGCGCTGCGGCAAGGCCGTGGCCACGGCCGCAGCCCCAGCCAGGGTGGCCATAAAGGCTCTTCGACTGACTTCCGTATTCATAGTGATAGTTTCTCCACTCCATCGACGATGACATCGTCAGCGTGCCAGCACAGGCCTAGCACTCGCTCAGCGATCCCCGTCTTCAGAAATACGCCCCCCTTTCTCAGAGATCAAGCCCTCCCAAGGACCTGGGAGCGGGGAGATGAAAAAAGAGCTTGACCTAATACTGGTTGTTTATACAGTATTTCCCTCCAAGCCATGATTGATGAGGCCCAACCATGAATGCGTCCCTCGACCAACTCCTCCAACACCCTCACCTGTGGCGCGCCACGGCACGGCGGGGTTTTTCCGGGTCAGGGCTCAGCACGGGCTTTGCCACCCTTGATGGCGCCCTAGAGCAGGCCGGCTGGCCCCAGGATGGACTGATTGAGCTCTTAAGCGATCAACAGGGCATCGGTGAACTACGCACCCTCCTACCCACCCTAAAAACCCTCACGCAAAATGAGGACCGCTGGGTGGCCTGGGTGGCGCCACCCCATTTGCTCTCCGCGCCGGCCCTGGAAGCTGCGGGGCTCCGCCTCGATCGGCTCCTCCTCATTCACCCCAAAACGCCTCAGGAACAGCTGTGGGCCATGGAACAGGCGCTGAAGTCCGGCACTTGCAGCGCCCTTCTGGGCTGGCTCGATCCGCGCCACGTGACCCCTCAGGTGCTGCGGCGCCTACAGCTGGCAGCCCGCAGCGGGGGCACCCTCGCCTTTCTATTCCGCCCGGAAAGCGCGGCCCAGGAGGCTTCCCCGGCAGAGCTACGCCTGCGTCTGGAAGCCGGCGGAAACGCCCAGGAGGTGCGGCTACACGTTCTGAAGCGTCGAGGGGGCTGGCCCCTCGAGCCTTTCGAGCTCGCCCTAAATGACCCCCTAAGTCAGCAGCTAGGCCCGCAGCTGGAGATGGTCTCCGGTGAGCCTAGGCCCTTGGACGTTACGATCCCGGTCCTACCCTTGGCGGCTGCCCCCCTCAAGCCTTCCTCCGAGGCTGCAGAAACGCCGCGGCGCCTTTGGGCCCCCCGGGGGCCCTTCCGGGACGCCGCCGGTGCGCCTTCCGAGACACCACCTCGGTCGGCGCCCCTGGCCCATCATTCCGGGGGAGACGGCACCCCCCAGGCCGCCCGCCACTAGCCCGGCCCTCTTGCCTGCGTATGCCCCATGGCCCGGGAAACCCTTTGGCTATGTCTTCATCTGCCGCGCCTGGGGCTTGAGCATTGGCTCAAAAGCGATCCGGAGGGGGGCGGCGCTCTACCCCGGGCCCTTAGCGAGGAAGGACGCCTATGCCAGCTCAACACTCACGCCCAGGCTCGGGGGCTTAAGCCCCAGATGGCCCTCAGCACGGCCCTAAGCATCTGCCAGGACCTCGACGTACGTCCTCGCATGCCCCGGGAAGAGGAGCAAACGCTACGCCTCCTTGGCGATTGGGCCACGGTGTTTACCCCCGACGTCAGTCTTTCTAATCCCTCGAGCTTAATGCTTCAAATATCTGATAGTGTTAAACTTTTTGAAGGCGCTGATCGCATCCAGAGCGCCGCCGTAGCCGGGCTCCAAGCCCAAGGTTACAGCGTCAGCGCAAGCCTTGGGCCCACCCCCCTCAGCGCCCAGGCTCTGGCAGAAGCGGGCCAGCAGCTCCCGCTAGAAGCCCTACGCCAGGCTCTCCCGGAAGATCCCACGCTGAGCCTGAAGGCGCGCTGGTGCCAGGGGGTTGCTACCCAAGCCACACCCCTCCTAGAACGCCTGCCCGCAGCCAGCCTCTTTCCCAAGGGCGTGACGGCCAAACTGCTAGAAGACCTTGGCCTTCATCACCTCGGCGCGCTCCGCGCGCTACCCCAGGCAGCGCTACAAGCACGCTTGGGGCAAGAGGCCCGGGACCGGCTAGAGCAATTCTGGGGAACCAAACCCGATCTCCGTCCCGCCCTCAAGACCCGCCGAGCCTTCTACCGAGATCAGCCCTTTCTGGAAGATGCGGTGCACCGGGGCGGTCTACGCTTCCCCCTTCGGCGCGTCTGCGGAGAGCTCGCTCAATGGCTCCGAGATCGGCAGCTGCGCACCGATCGCCTCAGCTGGCGCCTTCAGCACCGGGATCACGGTAGCCAATACCTCCGCGTGGTGCTCGCCGACCCCCAGGGAAGCGCCGAAGCCTTCTACGAGCTCTCCTGGCTCCAGCTGAGCCGCGCTGAGCTCCTCCCCGCCGTGGATCGCCTCACGCTGCGCGTCACGTCCTTGAGCCCCTGTGAAGGGCCCGGCGAAGACCTCTTCCAAAGCGCCAAGCGCGGCACCCAGGAAACCCCACAAACGCTCCTCAGCCGCCTCTTCGCGCGCCTGGGGGAAGACAGCTGCTCGGGGCTCCGTACCCAGGACGATCCTCGACCCGAGCGCAGCACCACCACCCTTCGCCCTCGCTTCATCCCAAGCCCCCGAGGCTCCAAGAGCCCGGCCGGGGAGAATGCCCTCGAAGCCCCGCCCTTAGAAGGCGCCAGCTGGCGCCGCAGCCCCCGGCCCCTCTGGCTCCTCCCCCGCCCCCAGCGCCTCTCCGGCGCTCGCGCCCAGCCTCGCTACCGGGGCAAAACCCTGCAGCTACGCCAGGGCCCGGAGCGCCTCTGCTACGGCTGGTGGGACCACACTGCCGAGGGCCCAGGCACGCCCCGGGACTACTGGGTAGCCCAGGCCCCTCAGGGGCCCTGGCTATGGATCTTCCAGGACAGCGCCACCGAGGCCTGGTACCTCCATGGGCTCTTCGCCTAGGCACCCCCCATGGCTGGCTACGCGGAGCTCCACTGTCTGACCCACTTCAGCTTTCTGCGCAGCGCCGCAGATCCAGAGCGGTTAGCGGAGCGCGCCAAGGCTCTAGGGTACGCGGCTCTGGCGGTGACCGACGAATGCTCCGTAGCTGGAGCCGTGCGCATGCACCAGGCCTGCCAGGCCGAGGGCCTAAAGCTCATCGTGGGCAGCGAATTCACCCTCGAGGAGGGACCCAAGATCGTGCTCCTGGCCCCGGACCGAACCAGCTATGGCGCGCTTTGCAGCCTCATTACGCAGGCCCGCCGGCGCTGCGAAAAGGGCCACTACCGTCTAAGCCTCCGGGATCTGACGGCCCAGCGCACGGCCCAGAGCCTAGCCCTTTGGCTTCCCGACCCATCGCACAGCATTGAAGCCCAGCAGCCCTGGGGAGAGGCGCTCAAGGCGGCCTTCCCGGAGCGCCTCTGGCTGGCCCTGGGATGCTTTGACGAGGGGGACGACGCCGGGCGTTATCACCAGGTCTACGCCCTAGGCCAGGCCCTTGCCCTCCCCCTCACCGCCGCCGGGGATGTGCGCTTGGTCACGCCGGAGGATAAGCCTCTCCACGACGTACTCACGGCCATCCGCCTGGGGCGTCCCGTGGCCAGCCTTGGCTCAGCGCTCCATAGCAACGGAGAGCGTCACCTCCAGCCCTGGGCCACCCTTCAGCGTCGCTACACCCCCGAGCTCCTGGCGGAAACCCTGCACATCGCTGATCGTTGCCACTTCTCCCTGGCTCAGCTGCGCTACGAATATCCCGAGGAACTCGTCCCTCCGGGGCAGACGCCGAGCAGCCACCTTCGGAGCCTCACCTTCGCCGGCGCGGCTCAGCGCTGGCCCAGCGGCATTCCCGACAGCGTGACCCGGCAGCTTGAGCACGAGCTCACGCTCATCGAGGCCCTAGGCTACGAGTACTTTTTTCTGACGGTCTACGACATCGTCGCCTTCGCTCGCGGCGAGGGCATTCTGTGCCAAGGTCGAGGCTCCGCGGCCAATTCTGCCGTGTGCTATTGCCTGGCCATCACGGAGGTGGACCCGTCCCAAAGCCAGCTGCTTTTTGAGCGCTTCATCTCTAAGGAGCGCAACGAACCTCCAGACATTGATGTGGATTTTGAGCATCAGCGCCGAGAGGAAGTTATCCAGTATATCTACCGGAAATACGGCCGGGACCGGGCTGCCCTCGCTGCCACGGTGATCGCCTATCGCCTGCGCAGCGCCCTTCGGGACGTAGGAAAGGCCCTGGGCTTTGAGGCCGCCTTCATCGAAAAACTCGCCCGCCAGGCCCGGGGCTGGGAACGAAGTCGAGGCCTTCCCGAGCTATTCAGCGCCTGCGGCGCCGATCCCACGGTGCCCGCGCTACGGCGCTACCAGGCCCTCGTCAGCCAGCTTCTAGGGGCGCCTCGCCACCTCTCCCAGCACGTGGGGGGCTTTGTGATCTCCCGGGGCCCGCTGGCCGAGCTGGTCCCCGTGGAAAACGCGAGCATGGCTGAGCGCACGGTGATCCAGTGGGATAAGGACGATCTAGAGGCGCTGGGTCTCTTGAAGGTCGATGTGCTGGCGCTGGGCATGCTGAGCGCCCTGCGCCGAAGCCTCGAGCTTCTTGCGCCCCTACGGGAGGGCCCCGGGAGTCTGACCGATATCCCCCGGGAGGATCCGGACACCTATGCCATGCTCCAGCGGGGCGATGCCCTAGGGGTCTTCCAGGTGGAGTCACGGGCTCAGCTCGCCATGCTTCCCCGGCTGAAGCCTGCCTGCTTTTACGACCTCGTCGTGGAGGTCGCCATCGTGCGCCCCGGACCTATCCAGGGGGACATGGTTCATCCCTACCTGCGCCGGCGCCAGGGCCTGGAAGCGGTGCACTACCCCAATGCAGCGGTACGCGAGGTGCTCGAACGCACCCTTGGAGTGCCCATTTTCCAGGAGCAGGTTATTAAGCTGGCTATGGTAGCTGCGGGCTTTAGCGGCGGCGAAGCCGATGCCCTGCGCCGGGCCATGGCCGCCTGGAAACGCCAGGGTGGGCTGAGCCATTTCCGGGACAAGCTACTCCGGGGCATGCGGGAACGGGGCCACGATGAGGCCTTCGCGGAGCGGCTCTTCGCCCAGATTCAGGGCTTTGGAGAATACGGCTTCCCCGAGTCCCACGCTGCCAGCTTTGCCGTGCTCGTGTATTGCTCTGCCTGGCTCAAGCGTCACGAGCCCGCAGCCTTCTATGCGGGCCTACTGAACAGCCTGCCCATGGGCTTCTACAGCGCCGACCAGCTTCTCCAAGATGCACGACGCCATGGCCTCGAAATCCGCCCCGTGGATGTGCAAGCTAGCCACTGGGACTACACCCTGGAGCCTAGCCCCGAAAGCCCTGGGCCGGGCCAGCGGGGCCCGGGGCCCTGGCATTATGACTACGCCTCCCCCCAGGCGGCGCTGCGCATGGGATTCAGGCAAATCAAAGGCTTACGACGCGATTCAATAGAACGTCTCATTCAAGCCCGAGAGGCCGGAGGCCCCTTCAAAAGCCTTCCGGAACTGCGGCGCCGGGCCCAGCTCGACGCCGGGAGCCTCCGCTGCCTGGCCCAAGGGGATGCGCTCCAGACCCTGAGCGGCCACCGGCACCAAAGCCACTGGGCTCGAGCGGCGCTGCTGCCTGCCACACCCCTCCTGGGGGACGAGCGCCCTAGGGATGAGGTCAACCTTCGCGCCCCGCGCCTGGCGGAGTCGCTCCGGGCGGACTACGAGAATTTAGGCACCACCTTGCGCCCCCATCCCCTAGCGCTGCTGCGCAGCCGATCTCGCTTCCGGAAGCTCCCCCGGGCGGAAGATCTACGATCGCTCCGCAATGGGCGCTTCCTGCGCCTCGCGGGCATCGTGACCGGACGCCAGCGCCCCGGCACCGCCTCCGGGGTGCTCTTCCTTACCCTCGAGGACGAAACGGGCTTTATCAACGTAATTGTGTGGCCCCGGGTGCTCGAACGCTTCCGGGCCGTGGTGCTGGGGGCGAGCCTGCTCTACGTAAAGGGGGTGCTACAGCGGGAGGGGGAAGTCATTCACGTCGTGGCCGGCGCCTTCTTCGACGAAAGCGCCCAGCTGGCGGACCTTCCCCTGAAGGCCCGGGATTTTCACTAGCCGTGTATTAGGCGAAGCCCCGTCGCCCGCCCAGCGCAGCAAGGTGCGCAGGGCTCCCAGCGCAGCATCCCAAGGCCCTGGGGAAATCATGGCGAGGGCCGACGGGGGTTCAGCACGCCTCAAAAATGGCAGCGATGCCCTGCCCGCCGCCCACGCACATGGTTTCCAAGCCATAGCGGTCGCCGCGACGCGCCATGGCGTGAAGTAGCGTGGTCATGATCCGCACCCCCGTCGCGCCAATAGGGTGACCCAGGGAGATCCCCGAGCCCTGAATATTCAAGCGCTCCGTGCCCTCTATCCCCAGGCCCTTCATCACCCCCAGCACCTGGCAGGCAAAGGCCTCGTTCAATTCGATCAAACCCATGTCTTCGAGGGTCAGCCCCGTGCGCTTCAGGAGTTTCTCCACGGCCGGCACCGGGCCCAGGCCCATGGTTGCCGGATGGCATCCCGCCGGGGCCCAGCCCACGAGGGCGGCCATGGGAGTCAGCCCTAGGGCCTCCAGCTGATCCTCCGCCACCACCAAACAGGCCGCCGCCGCATCGTTTTGCTGACTGGCATTACCCGCGGTGACGACCCCGTCCTTCATAAGGGGCCGAAGCTTAGCCAGGGAATCCACCGTGGTGTCGGGGCGGAAGCCTTCGTCCTGGGCCACCACCACCGGATCGCCTTTACGCTGCGGGACGGAGATTGGCACCACCTCGGCGTCAAAATCGCCTCGAGCCCAGGCCCCAGCCGCCCGGGCATGGCTATCGGCGGCGTAGACGTCGGAGGCTTCGCGGGTAATCGCGCACTCCCTGGCGACGTTCTCTGCCGTTTCGATCATCCCCGAGATCACCCCAAAGCGCTCCACGGGCTGGGACCGCTCCCGGCCCCGCTCCAGGCGATCGTAAAGGGCAACGTTGCCAGCCCGGGTGCCCCCGCGGAGCGCCGTGGTGTAGTACTCAATATTGCTCATGGACTCAACGCCCCCGGCGAGCACGCAATCGGCGGCGCCGGTTTGCACCATCATGGCCGCAGTCACGATGGCCTGAAGGCCGCCGCCACAGCGCCGGTCTAGCTGAATGCCTGGCACCTCAAGGGGCAGCCCCGCCGCCAGGGCCGCCCAGCGGCCGATGCAGGGCGCCTCGGAGTTGGCATAGCTTTGAGCAAAGACCACATCTTCAATGCGGGCCGGCTCCACGCCGCTCTTGGCCACCACGGCCTTGATGATTTCGGCGCCCAGCACCTCTGCCGGGAGGGTCGACAGGCCCCCAAGAAAGCGTCCCACGGGGGTACGGAGGGGGGTAACAATGGCAGCGCGGCGCATGGGCTTTTCCTGATTTTCTTAAAGAATGAAGGGGATAAAAATGCCGCGCGGGCTCCAAGGCCCGCGCTGCGATGCGTGGAGCAACGGGCTAGGCCGCCGCCCCCGAGGATGGCAGCTAGCGCGCCGACGCCGGCCAGGGCGTGCCCTGCTCCCGGCGTTCCACAGGCTTCATGCCCTGATAGGCGAAGCGCTGCACTCGCTTACCCTCGTAGGTTTCCGTGGTGAAGATGTTGCCCTTGGAGTCCACGGCGATGCTATGCACCCCGAAGAACTGCCCAGGCTGGCGGCCCCCATCCCCGAAGGTGGTAAGAATCTCGAGGCTTTGCCGATCCATGATGTAGACCCGCTCGTTCTTGCCATCGGCAAGGAAGATAAAGGTTTGCTCAGGATCCGGGGAAAAGGCGATATCCCACACCGAGCCATCGCCGAGGGTCTTCGGAGCGATGAACTTCTCCTTAACGAAGGTGCCGTCTTTCTTAAACACCTGAATACGATCGTTCGCGCGATCGCAAACGTAAACCAGCCCGTCCCGGGTGGGCTCGGCGCAGTGCACAGGGTTACGGAACTGCTGGGCCGGCGGTTCTTCGGGGTTGTAGCGTCCAATGTTTTCGTCAGACGGCGTGTTGCCGTAGGCACCCCAGTAGCGCTTCACCGCGCCGCTATCGGCATCGAGCACAGCCACCCGTCGGTGGGTGTAGCCGTCGGCAACGTAGGCTTCATTATCCTCGGCGTCCACGGTGATCTTGGCCACCCGGCCAAAGTATTCCGTGCTGTTGCTGTCTAGAGGGGCCCCAGGCATGCCGTACTGAGCTAGGAACTTACCCTGCCGGGTGAACTTTAGGATGTGGGCGTCGTTCCGGCCGTTGCCGCCAATCCAGATGTTGTCCTTGTGATCCACGGTAATACCGTGATTCGACTCGGGCCAGTCGTAGGCCTCGGACGGCCCTCCAAAGGTATTCACCAGCGTGCCATCGGGGCTGAATTCCAGAATGTTCGGCGCCGGATTACAGCACTCCCCCGTGGGGGGATCGGTGAAGGCGCCAATTTCCGTGCGTTCATTGAAGGATTGGCGCCGATGGATCACATAAACGTGGTCCCGCGAGTCCACGGCCACCCCAATGGCCGAGCCCAAGATCCAATGGTTCGGCAGGGGCTTGGGCCAGAAGGGATCGACCTCAAAGCTCGGCGCCATCGCCGCCGCCGCGCCGGCCTCCGGTGCCAGCACTCTGTCGCCCAACACCGTTAGCCCCAAGGCGCCCGCCAGGACGGCCATGCCCCACCCTTTCTTGCTGCCCCACGTCGACCCTGCCATAGCTTTGTCTCCCCAATAGATCTGACCGCCAAGCGTATACTGGGGCCTTCACTTTTTCACCTGCCCGCATAACCCTGACGGGCCCTAAGGAGGCACCGTGCATCGAGCCCCGCCTATTCCCCGTTTCCTAAGCGGACTCGCGCTGCTCCTAAGCCTTGCCCTGCCCCTCCAGGCCCATGAGGTTCCGGCGGAGGTGCGGTTGGACTTCTGGGTGCTCGATACCGCTGAGGCGGTGGAGCTTTACGCTCGAGTGCCCGTGGAGGCCCTGCGGGATATTGCCCTTCCTCTTCGGGGCCCGGGCTATCTCGATCTGGCCCGAGCCGACGAGCCCCTTCGCGAGGGCATCGAGCTATGGCTCCTTGATGCCCTGACCCTACGCCGAAACGGTGAAGCGCTGGCCCGGGGAACGCTGGAGGCGCTGCGCGTCGCCCTGCCTAGCGATCGGCGCTTCCTAGGCAACGTCGAGGGCCTCCCCGGCTATTTCGCTGCCCCGCCTCTGCAGGAAACGGAAGAGATATTCTGGGAGCAGGCTGTGGTGGACGTAGCACTTCGGTTTCCCCCGGGGGAAGGGACCTTATCCTTTCAAGCGCCCCTGGGGACCCTCGGCCTCGAAACTCACACTCGCCTGCGCTTTAAGAACCCGGTCGGGACCCTTCAGCTTTTCGAATTTATCGGCGACCCTGGAGAGGTGACGCTGAATCCTGGCGCCCTAGCGGCGGCGCTGCGCTTCATCGTTTCGGGGATGGACCATATCTTGGGGGGACTCGATCACCTACTGTTTTTGCTCTGCCTCATGCTGCCCCTGCTTCGCCTAGGACCGCTCCTGGCCGTGGCCACGGCCTTCACCGCAGCCCATAGCCTCACCCTCATCACTGCGGCCCTTCAGCTCCTGCCCACGGCCCCATGGTTTCCGCCTTTGGTAGAGACGGGCATTGCCGCCTCCATTCTCTTCATGGCGTTGGAGCACGGCCTACGCCCAAGCGCGGAACCGCGCTGGCGCCTTGCCTTCCTCTTTGGCCTGCTCCACGGCTTCGGCTTCGCCTTCATGCTGACGGATGGCCTGCAGTACGCGGGAGGCCACGAGCTCCTTGCCCTCCTCGCCTTCAACGGCGGCGTAGAGCTAGGGCAAATTGCCGTACTCTTGGTCGCCGTACCTCTGCTGAGAGCCCTTCGCCAGCGCTTCCCGGGCCGGACCCTCGACTGGGTCCTCATCGCTCTGGTCGGCCATACGGCGCTGCACTGGTGCCTTGAGCGCGGGGAAGCGGTGGCGGCCTACGCCCTCACTCTTCCTGCCCTTGGGGATCTTTTATCTACCGGCGGCCTGCGCTGGCTTGCCCTGCTCCTACCCGCAGCCCTGGTCTATGGGGGGCTGGAGAGCCTCGCCCGGCGGCTAGCCCGGGCCAGGCCCCAGGCTCTATAGTGAGGGGGCTAGAGGAGGAGACCCCATGCGTAAACCATCGATGCTTTCCGCTGCCCTTGCGGCAGCCGCACTTACCCTGAGCCTTACGGCCCAGGCCGAAAACCATGCTCCGAACCCCTACGCTGCCGAGCGCGGCTGGGGCCAGCTGCCCGACGGGCGTGACTGGGGCTCAACCAGCGCGATCTATCCGGCCCCCGACGGAAAAACAATGTGGGTCGCTGACCGCTGCGAGCAAAATAGCTGCATTGGCAAGGAAGATCTGGATCCGATTTTCCAGTTTGACCTCGAAGGCAACTTACTCAGGAGCTTCGGCGCCGGCCTGATCACCTGGCCCCACGGAATGTTTGTGGATGCGGAAGGCAACGTCTGGGTCACGGACGCTCGCGGCGACGGCACCCGGGGCCACCAGGTGTGGAAATTCAGCCCCGAGGGTGAAGTGCTTATGACCCTCGGTACCGCAGGGGTGGCGGGAGAAGGGGATTACGTCTTCCACGCCCCGAATGATGTGCTGGTGGCCCCGGACGGCAGCATCTTCGTCGCAGACGGGCACGGCGCGGGGAACAACAATCGCATCGTGAAATACGACGCCAATGGCAAGTACCTCCTCGAATGGGGCGGCACGGGGCGAGACTTTGGTCAGTTCCGCGAGCCCCACGCCATGGCCATGGATTCCGCGGGTCGCCTGTTCGTCGCCGACCGGCACAACAACCGGATTCAAATCTTCGATCAGGAAGGCAAGCACCTGGACACCTGGACCCAGTTCAGCCGGAACAGTGGCCTCTTTATCAAGGACGACATTCTCTAATCCGTGGACTCGGAGTCGAATCGGACCTGGGGGAACAACCCAGGCTACCGCCGGGGCATGCGCATCGGCAGCGTCATCGATGGTTACGTGGATGCGTTTATCCCGGATATCGAACCGAACCCTGACCAGGCCAGCACCACCTTTGCGGAAGGCGTAGCGGTGGACGCGGAAGGGAACGTTTACGGCGCGGAAGTGGGCCCGAAGGGCGTGGTGAAGTACCACCGGCCGGACTAGCCCCGGGGATAAAACCCTCGTTCAAAAAAAACGCTGGCCCCCTTCCCGGGGGCCAGCGTTTTTTTAGGCGCGGGAAAGGGCCCTAGGCCCGTTTCTGTGCAGGCCCCTCCGGGGCGAAGAATTCGAAATCCTCCGCCGCCGGCGCCTGGGTCCGGTTCCAGTACTCAAGAAGCGTAAACGGCCAATTCTGCGTCACTCGCCCCTTCGCGTTCTTGTACCAGCTGTTGACCTGGGGTGCGCCCCAAGCCATCTGCTCATTGGCCCGATCCACCGCTTCATTGAAGCTGTCATGGACCGCGTGCTTCACCGCCAGGCTCTGCCCTTGCTCCATGGACAGCGCCAGGCACCCAAGGATGTAGCGAATCTCGCATTCGGAGAAAAAGACGATGGAGCCGTTCACCACAATGTTGGTATTGGGTCCATAGGTCATGAAGAAGTTAGGGAAATCGGGCACGGTGATTCCGAGGTAGGCCCGGGGGTCCCCATTCCATAGATCCTGAAGGTTTTCCCCAGTGCGGCCGTAGATGGCCATGGGCCAGACAATCTTGCTCGCATGGAAGCCCGTGGCGTAGATCACCACGTCAAAGTCGTGGCTCGTCCCGCTTTCCGTTTCCAAGCCCCCTTCCGTGAAGCGCGCAATGCGATCCGTGAGCACTTCGATGTGGGGCAGCTTGAGGGTTTGATACCAGGTGCCATTATCCACCAGCATCCGCTTGCCCGCCGGGGGATAGTGAGGCGTAACGGTCTCAATGAGATCGGGTCGATCCCCGAGCATTTCGTGAATGAATTCCGTCAGCATGGCCCGGAGCTGGTCATTTGCCTCTCCCACGGCGTCGTCCCGGTTCTCGTAGCCTGGCTCCCGGCGCACGGAACCGAGAAGCCCCTCGCTTGTGGACCAGAATTGGGAAAAGCGGAACCACTTTGCATAGAAGGGTACGTGCTGCAGCAGCCAATGCTTGCCGTCTTCAATAGGCTCGAGGTAGTGCGCCTGGGGAGAGACCCAGGGAGGCGTGCGTTGAAAAATGGTGACGCTGGACGCCTGCTTGGCAATGTGGGGCACAAACTGAAAGGCGCTGGCGCCCGTACCCACCACGGCTACTCGCTTGCCCGTGAGATCCACTTCATGATCCCAGCGCGCCGAATGCCAGCTCGGCCCTGCGAAGCGCCCCATGCCCTCAATCTCCGGTATGCGCGGGCGATTCAGCTGCCCCGTAGCGGTGAGAAGCGCATGGCCTGAGAAAGACTCCGTGCCCTCCGGGCTCTTCACGGACAGCACCCACTGCTGGGTCTCGGCGTCGTAGCGCGCTTCCGTGACCTCCCGATTGAAGCGGATGTTGGGTAGCACCCCCATGGCCTCAGCGCACTGGCGGAAGTAGTCCAGAAGCACGGGCTGAGCGCTAAAGTGCTGTGGCCAGTCATTGGGCGCGAAAGAGTAGGAATAGGTGTGGTTCGGACTGTCGACTCGGCAGCCGGGATAGGTGTTCTCGAACCAAGTCCCCCCCACGGAGGGGTTTTTCTCGACGATGGTGAAGGGCACCCCAGCCTGCTTTAGGCGATACCCCGCCAAAAGCCCGGACATTCCTGCGCCAATGATCAGCACGTGAAAGGCGCTGCGCTTTCCTTCATCAACCTGAAGGAGCGCTGGTTGGGCGTAGGGGTCTTCTTGATTAAGGCCAAGCTCGCTTAGGAGGAAGGGGCCATAGTGTTCCGGTAAGGACTGGCCGGCGATAAAGTCGATCATCTCCCGAACCACCTCGAGGCTCGGCGCTGCCGGCAGCGCCTGCCCGTTGTCTCGATAGGCGATGATCGCCTCAAGGGCTGCTTGCCGCATGCGTGCCTGGTCCCCCTCCGAGATCCCCCCCTGAGGATCGCCCATGAATTCTGCACTGGGCTTGATGCTGCCCCGGAGCAAGGACGGATCTCCGGTCAGGTGCACAAGGGCGCACATAAGCGCGGGAATATTGGCACTGGCAAGGGCGCTCTTAATGGTCGCGTCGTCCGCCGTGATCGGTGCCCAGGAATCAAAACGATCCGCTAACTTCACCATTTTCTTACTCCTCCCCCGGAACCTCAGCTTCAAGATTCACTGCTTTTCCCTAAGCTCAAGAGCCTGCCTCGCTCGGCCATGGGGTGCAACTCTCTAAAAGCACGGCATACTCGGGGCCCTAGCGACCTCCCTGTTGCCCTAAGGACCCCCTCATGAGCGATATGAGCTGGACTGCCCTCCTGCCCCCGGCCCTGGCCATCGGATGCGCCCTGCTCACGCGCCAGGTCCTGCCCTCACTCTTTGCAGGCATTTGGCTCGCTTACGGTCTCTTGGCCTTCGGAGCGGACGGCAGCTTGAATCCCCTAAGCGCCCTGGCCGACGCGGTGGACGGCATTCTTAGAGTCTTCGAGAGCCCCGGCGATACGCGGGTGCTGATCTTCATGATGCTCATCGGCTCCATGATGGCGCTCATCGAACGGAACGGCGGCGTGGGAGGTCTGATCCGGGCCCTGTCAAAGCTGCGCTTCAGCCAAAGCCCAAAGGGCGCGCAATGGCTGGCTTGGGGTACGGGGGTGGTGATCTTCATCGAATCCACGGTCACCCTTCTTGTGGCGGGCGCCGTGGCCCGTCCGCTATTCGACCGCTTCCGGCTCTCCCGGGAGCGGCTGGCCTATCTCATCGACAGCACTTCCGCCCCCGTGTGCATTCTCATCCCCCTAAATGCCTGGGGGGCCATTAACCTTGGCCTTCTCGAAAACACGGGGCTCAACGATCCCCTCGGCGTATTCGTCAGCGCCATCCCCCTCAACATCTATGCCTTTAGCGCCGTGGCCTTTGCCGCCGCCACCATCGCCTTCGGCTGGCGCTTCGGACCCATGGGCGCCGCCGACGACCGCGCGGCCCAGGCTGCGGTGGCCGCCCCCCTGGCCGGTGAACCGGAAGAAGGCCCGAGTCAAGGCCATGCTGGGCACATGCTCCTTCCCCTGCTGGCCTTGCTACTCACCGTGCCTCTCGGCCTTTGGATTACTGGGGACGGGGATTTTATGGCGGGCTCCGGATCCAAGGCCGTGCTCTGGGGTGTGCTCGCGGGGCTAACCGTCACCGCCCTGCAGGCCGCGCGGCAGGGCACGGCCTTCGCGGAAATCATGGAAACGAGCCTTGCCGGCGCGGCTAACCTGCTCACCATCTCCGTGATTTTGCTCTTCGCCCTCGCCCTGGGAACGGCCGCCAAGGCCTTAGGTACGGGCCCCTATCTGGCTCAGCTTGTGGGGGATCAGGTGCCCGCCTTCCTGCTCCCGGCCTTGGTGTTCTTAGTAAGTGGAATCACCGCCTTTTCCATCGGCTCCTCCTTCGGCACCTTTGCCCTCATGATCCCCCTGGCCATCCCCCTGGCGCTGGATCTGGGCCTTCCGCCGTCCTTGCTTCTGGCCACGGTGCTCGGCGGTGCCGTGTTTGGGGACCATGCCTCGCCCATCAGCGATACCACAGTGGTCGCCTCCCTCGCCGCCGAGGCCTCCCATATCGAGCACGTGCGCACCCAGCTGCCCTTCGCCCTCTGCGCCGGAGCCATCGCATTGGCGGCCTATCTAGGGCTTGGCGTGCTCTATACCGCCTAGGGACTTTCCCCTCCCCCTCTTAGCTCTTGACAGATGGCCCTTGACAGACCGCTGAGGGCGGAGGACATTTGGTGGAAATGCGAGCCGAGACTCACCTTTAGGAGCCACCATGAGCGAAGCGCCCACCCTTGGCACGATCGATTGGGAAAACCCCTTCCCCGATGTCCCCAGCCACCTCGGCATGGATCCCTACAGCATTCCCCTCGAAGAATTGAACCCGGCGCAGCCCGAGCTCTTTGAGGCCGATCAGCAGTACAAGTTCTTTGAGCGCCTGCGTAAAGAAGCGCCGATTCACAGGACCGAGGTCAGCCAATTTGGCCCCTACTGGTCCGTAACGCGCTACGAAGACATCATGCACGTGGATAAGTCCCACCAGATCTTCTCGTCGGAAACGGGCATTACGCTCAACGACGAAGACGAAGACTTCAAACTGCCCATGTTCATAGCCATGGACCAGCCCAAGCACGACGTCCAGCGCAAAACGGTGCAGGGGGTGGTGTCTCCCCGGAACCTCATGAACCTAGAGCCCTTAATCCGCGAGCGCGCCGGGAAGATCCTCGATGAGCTCCCCGTGGGGGAAGCCTTTAATTGGGTCGATAAGGTCTCCATTGAGCTCACCGCGCAGATGCTCGCCACCCTCTTCGACTTCCCCTTCGAAGATCGGCGCAAGCTCACCCGCTGGTCCGACGTGGCCACGGCCGGCCCAGGCATGGGCATCATCGACTCGGAAGAGCAACGTCGGGCCGAGCTCATTGAGTGCCTCGAATCCTTCACCCAGCTCTGGAACGATCGGGTGAACAGCGAGCCCGGGAACGACCTGATTTCCATGCTCGCCCACGGCGATTCGACGAAGAACATGCCTCCCATGGAGTACCTGGGGAACCTGATTCTCCAGATCGTAGGCGGCAACGACACGACCCGGAACAGCATTACCGGGGGCGTCTACGCCCTGAACAAGTGGCCCGAGCAATTCGCCAAGCTGAAGGCCGATCAGAGCCTCATCCCCAACATGGTGGCGGAAATCATCCGCTGGCAGACGCCCCTCGCCCACATGCGCCGCCGTGCGCTCGTAGATACGGAGCTCGGGGGTCAGCAAATCAAGGCCGGAGAAAAGGTCTGCATGTGGTATCTCTCCGGCAACCGGGATGAGAACCAATTTCCCGACGCGGATAAGCTCATCATCGATCGGCCCAATGCACGGAGCCACGTCTCCTTCGGCTATGGGATCCATCGCTGCATGGGTAACCGCCTCGGCGAGATGCAATTGCGCGTCGTTTGGGAAGAAATCCTGAAGCGCTTCAAGCACGTGGAGGTGCTGGAGGAACCCACCCGGGTTCGCTCTGCCTTCGTGAAGGGCTACTCCAATATGCAGGTCATGGTCCACGCCTAAGCAGCAGCCTCCGGGGGCCCTTCCGGCCCCCGGAGCAACTCCCCCTTTTCCTTTCGGCTCTGCTAGAGTCGAGGGCCTAGCGAGGAGTCCCGATGGCACCACGTCACGCTGTCCTAGCTTGCCTCTGTCTTAGCCTGTTCCTTAGCGGCTGCACCACCACGGCGGTGACCGTAGAGGCCACCTTCCCCGAGCGCCCCATTGTTGAGCGGCTGCCCATTGCTGTGGCCGTGGTATACGACGAGGCCTTCCAAAGCTACACCCTTGCCGAAAGCATTCCCCAGCGGGGCGATTGGGAGATCGACCTTGGCGCAGCCCAGGTCGCCCTTTTCCGCGCCATGCTACCGGCCCTCTTTAGCACCGTTAAGGAGCGGGAAGCCCTTGCCCCAGAGCCTGAGGACAGCACCGCGGAGCTGCTGCTGCGGCCCCAGCTCCAAGACATGCAGTTCTCCATTCCCTATCAAACGCGCTCAAACTTCTTTGAAGTATGGCTGAAGTACGAAATTGAACTCTACGAGCGGGACGGAGAGACGCTAGTAACCCGCTATCCCTTGACGGGCTACGGGCGGACCCGGGACGGCTTCCTAGACAGTACCCAGGGCGCGATCGAACAAGCGGCTATCACAGCGCTGCGCGATGCCGGAGCCTTCTTCGCCATCGAATTTCCCCGAAACAAGGACGCGCTGGCGGCGGCCCGGGAGCAAGCTCAGCAGCGACGAGCGGAAAAGGCCCGGGGGGAAGCAGAAGCCGAAGCTGCGGACGCCCCTGCGGACGCCCCTGCGGACGCCCCCCAACCCTCTAGGGAGGACGCGCCATGAATAGCCATCGTCGCCCCCGCGTACTCAGCCTTTTGGCCGTGAGTCTTGCCCTCGGCGGCTGCGTCAGCGCCACCATCGAAGAGGTGCGGACCGCCCCGGCGCTACTCGAGGCCCCGCAGGAAGGGAGCATCGTGATCCTCGGACGCCGGCACAACAACGGCTACGAGACCGAGAGCAATTTCGTCGACTGCCTGGGGAAGAATCTTCGCAGTAGCGCGGTGCTACCGGAACAAGTCTTCATCGACGCCCTCTACCCCTGGTTTGAACCGCGCACGGCGCCCCTGGGCACCGCCGATTTACCAACTCTTCTCGCCAACAAAGCGGTCTCTAAGCGCATCGACAGCCTGGGCGTTCGCTACATGATTTGGGTGGACGGCACCACCAACACCACGGATCAGGCGGGATCTATGACCTGCACCATCAGCCCAGGAGGCGGCGGATGCTTTGGCTTCGTCACCTGGGCCCGGGACGCCTCCTACGAAGCGACGGTGTGGGATCTAAAGACGCAAAAAACGCTTGGGCGTATTTCCAGCGACGCCAATGGCACCTCCTACATGCCGGCTATGGTTGTCCCCGTACCCATCATTGCCCGGGTCCAGGCCCAGGCCTGCTCCGGGCTCGCGGATCAGCTGGAAACTTTTCTGAGCGGTCCGGCCGCGGCTACGGAGAACGCGGGCTAGCCGCTAGCGAACAAGGGGCAAGAGAAGCTCCTCTAGAAGGAGCAAGGGACTAGGATTGGCGCTGCTCTCCAGCTTCCGCCGGGCGCTCTCGAGTTGCTCATAGCGCCCCAAAAGACGTCGATCCACCCCCTCCGAAAGTTCCTCCCGAAGCGCTTCCGCGGTATGCACCCGAAGGACATCAATGACCGCCCTCGCGTGCGCCCGCTGCCCCGCCGCATCTAGGCGTGGAGGGAAGGTGAGTAGGGGACCGCTATTCCCCGAAGCCAGGGCCTCACGCACGGGTTCATCGAGCGCCAGGCGAGCGCTTGTGTCCTCCTGAAGAGCCTTTCCAGGAGCGCCCCCGGCCAGCACGAGGCGGCGAGCTGCCTCCGACGGGCTCACCCCCAGATGCTGTAGCACGGCCAACGCCTCCGAATCCGTACCCGGTGGCAGGGGAAAGCTTTGGCAACGAGAGCGCAGGGTCGGTAAGAGACGCCCTGGCGCATGGCTAACGAGCAGAAGGTGCACGCCTGGCCCAGGTTCCTCTAAGCGCTTAAGAAAGGCGTTGGCCGCAGCGCCATTCAAAGCTTCGAAGGGCTCCAGCACCACCACCCGCACCGCCCCCTGGCTGGCCGTACGCTCGAGGAAAGCGCCAAGATTACGAATTTGCTCGATGGTGAGCTGAGCCCTAGGAGCCGCGCCTTCCCGGGGCACCTCCCGCTCCACCAGCCGCGCATCGGGGTGGGTTCGCAGATCCTCATCCTCCCCAGTGCCCTGAAGCCAATGGTCCGCGGGCAGCAGCGGTCGCTGCAGCAGGGCCCGGGCCAGCTGGCGGGCGAAGAAGCTTGCGCCCCAGCCCGCGGGACCCGGCAAAAGTACTGCATGGGGTAGGCGACCCCTGGCATGGAGGCCAAGGAGCCGCTCCCAGGCGCCCCGGTGCCAGGACGCGACGGGGGGTTCAGTCACGGTCGCTCTCCCGGGCGAGGAAAGCTTCCACCGCGGCGGTCACCTGCGCAGTGACCGCCGCCTCCGCCGGGGCCGCATCGATGACGCGAAAGCGCTCGGGCTCCGCCGCCGCCTGCGCGAGGTAGTGGGCGCGCACCCGCTCAAAAAAGGCCAGTGCCTCCTGCTCGATGCGATCCTTCGCGCTACGCTTTTCCGCCCGGGCCAGACCCTGAACCGCCGGCACATCCAGCAAAAGCGTCATTTCGGGCCAGCAGTCCCCGTGCACCCAGGCAGCCAACGCGTCAATCTGGGACAGATCGAGGCCCCGCCCCCCACCCTGATAGGCCCGGGTGGCGTCCGTGAAGCGATCGCAAAGCACCCAGGTCCCGGCGGCGAGGGCCGGCTCAATACGCTGCTTCACATGCTGCGCTCGGGCCGCGAACATCAGCAAAAGCTCCGTCTCCGAAGCCATGGGCTCCCTTTCCCCGGGACTTAGGAGCAGCCCCCGAATGGCTTCGGCCCGGGGCGTACCTCCGGGCTCCCGGGTGGTCAAAAAGGGAATGCCAGCCGCCGTGAGGCACCTGGCCACGGTTTGAAGCTGCGTACTCTTCCCCGCCCCTTCCCCACCTTCTAGGGTAATAAAGCGTCCCGGTCTCATGGCGCTCTCCCCTTTGCCGCGGCCTGGCGCTGATAGCGATCTACGGCCCGTTCGTGATCCGCTAGGGTAACGGAAAAGACCGAGGTTCCGTCGCCGCGGGCTACGAAATAGCGCCAGGCCCCGGGTTCCGGATGGGCTGCGGCGCTAAGGGCCGCGGCGCCGGGGAAGGCGATGGGCGTGGGCGGAAGACCCGCCCGGCGATAACTGTTGTACGGCGTATCCCGGCGCAGGTCAGCGCGGGTCAGATCGCCATCGAACGCCGGCCCCAAACCATAGATCACGCTCACGTCCGTTTGCAGGCGCATTCCCTCGCGCAAGCGATTGTGAAAGACCCGGGACACCCGGGGGCGATCCGAGGCGAAACCCGTTTCCTTTTCTATGAGCGACGCGAGGGTTAACAATTCTCCGGGAGTACTCAGGGGTAGATCCTGATCCCGGCCCTCCCAGACTTTCCTGAGGGCTTCGTCCATGCGCGCCGCAGCCTGAGCCAGCAGGGTCAGGGCCGAGGTTCCGGCAACATAACGGTAGCTGTCCGGGAAGAAGCGCCCTTCGAGGCTGCCCCTCAAGCTAAGCTGCGCTGCGCGCTCCGGCCACGAGGGGCCAAGCCCGGTCCGATCTAGCCGCTCCGCCGCCCGGAGCGCCTTCTCTAAATCCCGAAGGGTCCAACCCTCTCCGATTCGCAGGGTGCGTTCGTGAACGGCACCGCTACGAAGCTTGCCGAGGGTCGAAAGGAAGGTTTCTCCAGAAGCTAGGCAATACTCTCCGGCCTGAAGCACTCGCCCCACACCGCTTAAGCGAAGGTAGAGGCGAAGGGCGAAGCGCTCCGCGGGGCCAGTTTCGGCCTTCAGAACCGTTTGAAGCTGGGGGCCGGCAGCGCCAGGATTCAGATCGAAGCAAAGGGGACCCTCAAGGACCACGGGTTGGCGGAGAAGCCAAGCCCCGGCGCCAAGGCACAGAAGGCTGCCGAGCCCCAGGAGCCCGAGCACCAGGGCACCTTGGCGCC
Source organism: Candidatus Salivita marina (assembly GCA_038144425.1). GTDB lineage: Bacteria > Pseudomonadota > Gammaproteobacteria > Pseudomonadales > Azotimanducaceae > Salivita > Salivita marina. Next base: position 322,406 of record JAYQNS010000003.1, read on the forward strand.
ACCGATGCCCCACGGTCCTTAATCGACGGCGCGGAAGATCAGGGTGCCGTTCGTGCCCCCGAAGCCGAAGGAGTTACTCAACGCCGCCTTTAGGGGCACTTCCCGCGCCGTTCCCGGGACGTAGTCGAGATCGCAGGCGTCATCCGGATTATCGAGATTGATTGTCGGAGGCAGGACGCCGTCGCGAATCGCCAGCACGCTAAAGATCGCTTCCACCGAGCCCGCAGCGCCGAGAAGATGGCCGATCATGGACTTGGTGGAGCTGACCGCGAGGCTGGGCTTATCGCCAAACACGGTCTTAATAGCCCGGGTTTCAGCGATGTCTCCCTGGGGCGTGGAGGTACCGTGAGCATTGATATAGCCCACTTCCGAGGGATCCATGGCCGCCGAACGAAGCGCGTTCTTCATGGATGCCACGGCCCCCGCACCATCTTCCGGGGGGCTGGTGATGTGATAGCCATCGCCGCTCATACCAAAGCCGGCGAGCTCGGCATAGATCGTCGCACCCCGCGCCTTGGCGTGTTCGTATTCCTCGAGAACCAGGACCCCCGCCCCGTCGCCCAGGACGAACCCATCCCGATCTCGATCCCAGGGGCGAGATGCCGCCGTAGGATCATCGTTGCGAGCAGACAGGGCCTTCATGGAGGAAAAGGCGGCAAGGGGCACAGGGGACGTCGCCATTTCCGCGCCACCCGCCACCATGACATCCACGTCTCCGTCTCGAATGAGGCGCCCGGCCATGCCGATGTTATGCGTACCGGTGGTGCAGGCGGTGACGATTGCGATGTTAGGGCCCCGAAGGCCATAGCGAATCGAAACATTCCCGGAGATCATATTGATGACACTTCCCGGAACGAAGAACGGAGAGACCCGCCGGGGCCCGCTTTTCATCAGGGTCTCGTGGGTCTTTTCGATGGTCACAATGCCACCGATACCTGAGCCAATGGCCACGCCGTAGCGATCGCCCTCGGCTTCCGGAATCTCCTTCAGCCCTGCGTCTTCCATGGCTTGACTGGCCGCGACCATTCCGTATTGCACGAAAATATCGACGCGACGCGCTTCCTTTGCCTCCATGCAAACGGTGGGGTCAAAGCCCTTTACCGTCGCTGCAAATTGAACGCTGTAGTCACTCACGTCGAAGCTTTCGATAGTAGCCGCGCCACTTTTCCCGGCGAGGATGCCGGCCCAGGAGCTGGCCACGTCAAGCCCGAGGGGCGACACCATTCCTAGGCCAGTTACCACGACTCGTCTACCGCTCATGGTCGGTCTCCTGTGGACGCCACAGCGAAGCTATGTAGGTGCTCCAGCGCAGGGCGCGGACGAACATATAGAGTGCCAGGGGCGCTCCAAAGCGCGGCCTAGCGGCGACCCCATCCCCCCCGACATGAGGCCGCGCAGCGTACCCGTTTACTGGTGCGCTAGGACGTAATCGATCGCTTCGCGAACAGTCGTGATCTTTTCGGCTTCCTCGTCAGGAATTTCCGTTTCGAATTCCTCTTCGAGAGCCATCACGAGCTCCACGGTGTCGAGGGAATCGGCACCAAGATCTTCAACGAAGGAAGCGTCGTCATTGACTTCGTCTTCCTTAACCCCTAGCTGCTCACAGATCAGTTTCTTGACCCGTTCTTCCACGCTGCTGCTCATCTGAAAGCTAACTCCCATAGGTCGAGGCGGCGCCACGATGCGTCGCAATTCTAGTGGAACGATTTAAAGCCCTTCAAGCTGGCGCGAAGCCCCTAATTCATGTACAGACCGCCGTTTATGGCGATCGTCTCCCCCGTGATATAGCCCGCTCCATCACTTGCAAGGAACGCCACGAGGGAAGCCACTTCCTCTGCACTGCCGAAGCGCCCTAGCGCGATGGCGGATCGAAGCTGCTCCGTCACCCCTTCATCTAGGGCGGCGGTCATTTCCGTTTCAATAAAGCCTGGCGCGATGGCATTCACCGTAATGCCCCGGCTCCCCACCTCCTGAGCAAGGGCCCGGGTGAAGCCTTCAACGGCGCCCTTGGAGGCCGCGTAGTTGGCCTGCCCCGCATTCCCTCGGCGCGCGATCACCGAAGAGACATTAACGATACGCCCAAAGCGCGCCTTCATCATGCCTCGGAGGAGCGGCTTGGTCACTCGGTAAAGGCCGTTGGTATTGGTATCCATCACCGATGACCACTGCTCCGCGCTCATGCGCAGCATGAGGTTATCCTGGGTGATCCCGGCATTATTGACGACCACCACGGGCGTCCCCAGCGCTTCCTCTACTACCGCTAGGGCCGCTGTAACCGAGTCTTCCGAACGCACGTCCATGACGACACCAAGATGGCCGTCACCAAGGGCCCCGGCGATGGTTGCGGAGCCCCCTCAGAGGTGGCCGTACCGGCGACTCGATAGCCTTCACCCGCAAGCTTTTGCGCGATGGCTGCACCGATGCCTCGGCTGGCTCCGGTCACGAGGGCGACGCGCGCCTCGCTCATAGCCCTGCCTCCAGAGCATCCCAGGTTTTGCCCAGCGCCTCCGGAGTTCCGGTCGCGTGGCAGGTAATGGCCTTATCGATGCGGCGCACCATGGTGGCCAGCACTGCCCCAGGGCCACATTCCACTGTGGCCGTTAGACCTGCGGCGCCCATGGCTTGCACGCTGCGCGTCCATTGCACCGGCGCGGAGAGCTGCACGAGGAGCTGATCCCGAAGCGCCCTGGGATCCCGCGTCGGAGCGGCGGTTACGTTTTGGTAAACGGGAACGGTTGCGGGCTGGAAGCTGACGGCTTCAAGATCGGCGCGGAACGCCTCTGCCGCCGGCGCCATTAGGGCGCTATGAAAGGGGCCGCTCACGCGAAGGGCCATGGCGCGCTTCGCCCCGCGAGCCTTACAACCCTCGATAGCCCGCTCCACCGCAGCGCTATGCCCCGCAATGACGATTTGCCCCGGCGCATTGAAGTTGGCCGGCGAGACCACCTCATCCCCCGCGGCTTCTGCACAGGCTTCCGCAATCGCGTCATCGTCCAGGCCAAGAATAGCCGCCATGGCACCCTGCCCCGCAGGAACTGCCTCCGCCATGAGTAGGCCCCTGCGACGTACCAGGCGCACGGCATCGCTCAGGCTCAGCGTGCCCGCTGCTACGAGGGCGGCGTATTCACCAAGGCTATGGCCAGCAACGGCCGCCGGCGCAAGGGCTCCGTGGCTCTCCAGGGCCCGTAGGGCTGCGATGGACGCCGTCAGAAGAACGGGCTGGGTCTGCTCCGTGGCATCCAGAAGCTCCGCGGGGCCCTCAGAAGCCAGGCGCCAAAGATCGAGGTCAATGGCGCCACTCGCCTCCGCAAAGGTCTCCTGAACCACCGGGAAGACCTCCGCAAGGGCATCGAGCATGCCAACGCTTTGCGCTCCCTGACCGGGAAAAACCAGCGCGTAGGCCATGGGCGGGCCTAGTCGTCCTTGCCGTCGGTGACCTTACGACCGCGGTAAAAGCCGTCCGCAGACACATGGTGACGGCGGTGCGTTTCCCCGGTGGTGGCTTCCGTGGACAGGGTAGGCCCGGAAAGGGCGTCGTGGGAACGACGCATGCCACGCTTGGAACGGGTTTTACGATTTTGTTGAACGGCCATGGACTGCCTACTCCTTTACGATGTGGTCGGCTCCCGCCGACAAAAACCTAATCCTCGGGTCCTCGCGCACCCTTTAGCTGCGCTAGAGCAGCAAAGGGGTTCTCAGGCTTAGGCGCCCGTTCCGGCGCACCCTGATCTTGCACTGCGGCCAACCGCGCCTGGGCGTGCGGGCATGGAGCCTCCCGCATCGCGCAGGGCCGCTCTGGCAAGGCCAGAAGCAAGTCATCCTCAAAAACTTCAGCCAAGGGAACCTTTTTTCCCCCTAGCGTGATTGGTTCTCGGGTCCCGGCGTATAGCCCCTGGGCCGCCTCATCCCGCACCACCACGAGGGCCACCTCCGCGGTCAGGCCCAGCGGTTCCGTCCGTTCGCAATTCGCGCAGCGCTGGCGCCCCTCAAGCGTTACCGTGCCTTCAGCACAGGCGCGCCCTTCCTCATCCCGAAAGAAGCGGACATCAACGGCCACCGTGCCACGCTCCCCCCCACTGCCCAGAACCTGGGCGATGCGCGGGAAGTCGGAGAGGGCGACCCGAACCGTATAATGAGCGTCTTCTCGGGCCAGGCGGTAGGGTTCCAATACCACGATCGCGTGCCCCCGGGTAAACAGGCGCGCAATCATAGGGATGCCCCCCCATCGTGTCAAAGGCCGAGAGCGCCCCTTTCGTCGTGTTAAGCTTTTGAGCTTTCAGGCAAAAACTCAGGAATTGGCCCTGTGCTTCCAGTTCTCGTGCTGGCCTCCCGATCCCCTCACCGTGCGCAGGTCCTCGAGCGCCTCGGCGCCCCCTTCGAAACCCGCGACAGCGAGGTCGACGAAACCCCTGTCCCCGGGGAAAGCCCGGCCCGGCGCGCCCAGCGCTTAGCCCTGGCCAAGGCCCGAACCGTGGCCGCTCGATGGGCCAGTCCGCCCCCCGCGCTCGTGATTGGCGGCGACCAGGTGGCCCATGACGGCCAGCATCTGCTGCGCAAACCGCGCACGCTAGCTCGAGCTCGGGCCCAGCTCCTCGCCAGCCGGGGCCAAAGGATCACCTTCGAAAGCGCTCTTGCGGTGGTGCACAGCGGCACCGGAGCCTTCGCCCAGGGCGCTGCGCCGGTACAGGTGCGTTTCGCCAAGCTTTCGGAAGCCGAGATCGACGCCTATCTCGCCCTAGAACAGCCGCTGGATGCCGCGGGCGCCCTGTATTCAGAGCGGCTGGGCGCCGTGCTCCTCGAGGCCTGGGAGGGGGCCGACCCCTCTGCGCTTATTGGCCTACCCCTTAACCTGCTCCATCGCCTCACCACAGAGCTTGGCTGGCCCCTGCTCTCCACGCCCTGGGGCGGAGAAGAGGTCCCCTAGTGCTGTGCCCGAAGCGCACTCAGTAACGCCTCCAGATCCTCGGGCAGGGGCGCCTCAAAATGCCAAGGGGCCTGCTCAGGATCCCGGCCGGGCACGGTCAGCGCTTGGGCATGAAGCGCCAGCCGCGGCACGGGCACGGTCCCAAGCGCCTTGCGAAGCCCCGGCGGCGCATATTTCTCGTCTCCTAGGATAGGGAAGCCCGCATGGGACAGGTGCACCCGTAATTGGTGCGTACGCCCCGTCTCCGGAGTCAGGGCAAGCAAGGTCGCGCCGGGCAGCCGCTCGGCCACGGAAACCCCAGTCTGGGCGGGCTTCCCGGCCTGAGACACGCGCACGAAGCGCTCCCCGTTGCTGGCCAGCACTCGCTCCAGGGGGGCTTCGAGACGCTTTAGATGCGCAGGCCAGCTCCCTGCAACCACCGCCAGATAGCGCTTTTGGACCGTGCGCTCGCGAAAGGCCTGCTGCAGGTGACGCAGTGCCGCCCGCCGCTTGGCCAGCAGAAGGACACCCGAGGTATCCCGATCCAGGCGGTGCGCCAGAGCCAGCGCCGGCGCTTCCGGCCAGGGGCCCAGCGCCTCCAGCGCGCCAAAGCGCACTCCGCTCCCCCCATGGGCAGCAAGCCCTGGAGGCTTCCCCAGCACCAGCAGGTCTCGGTCTTCGAAGATCACGGCTTCGCGCACCTGGGTCCGGAGCGCTTCGGGCACCGAGAGCTCGGGGCCATGCTGAGCCATTTGATGGGGCGGAATGCGCAGCTTCTGCCCCGACCGCACCCGGGTGGTCACCTTCACCCGGCCTCCATCAAGACGCACTTCGCCCTTTCGAACCATGGCGTAAACCCGGCTCTTAGGGACATTTTTCAGAAGCCGCAGCAGCAGATTGTCTACCCGCTGCCCCTCCTCCCCGGACTCAATCTCGTAGAGCCGGGCGCCGTAACGCTCGCCACCTCCGGAATGATTGCTTTTCCCTTTCGATTGAGTCACTTAAAAAACCCTGTTAACCTTTCCTCAAGGTCAGCCGCGGCGCTCGCCCCTTAGGGATCGCAGAGCCGCCCCGTGTTCGCCTGACCCGCCGCCGCCGAGCGCCTACGCGCCGCGTCGGATTGGAACACGCCGGGTAAGAGAAGCCCGGCTACGCTGGTAGCGATGCTTAATGCGCTATCGATCAATGAAGAGTACACGCGCTGGCGCAAGGTTGCGCGGCGTCAAGGATAGTGCGCAGGCCGCGATGAGCCGCGGCCGCCGGTAAGCGAAGCTAAAAAGCGATAGCTTAAGTCTCGCGCAGTTCGGGGGGTTTCGCCCCCTTTGGCCCGAAGCCGCGCCTCCCGGCGCTGCCTGGCCCCTGCAAGCCGTGGTCTCGCCTTCGAGCCTGAGCCCTCTCCTAACGCCCGCCCCGCCACGCCCTCACTTGAGTGCACAGCATGAAAAGGATGTTGATCAACGCCACCCAGCCCGAGGAACTTCGGGTTGCGCTGGTTGATGGGCAAAAGCTCTACGATCTTGATATTGAATCCCGCATGCGGGTTCAAACCAAAGCCAACATTTACAAGGCTCGCATCACCCGGGTAGAACCCAGCCTCGAGGCGGCCTTCGTCGATTACGGTGCCGAGCGCCATGGCTTCCTCCCCCTCAAGGAAATCGCTCAAGAGTACTTCCAAAAGAAAGCCGGGGAAGGCCGAGCCAGCATTTCCGATTTGGTGAAGGAGGGGCAGGAACTGATCGTTCAGGTGGACAAGGAGGAGCGCGGCACCAAAGGCGCGGCCCTAACCACCTTTATCTCCCTTGCTGGGCGTTACCTGGTACTCATGCCGAACAATCCTCGCGCGGGCGGCATCTCCCGTCGTATCGAAGGGGAAGAGCGGGACCAGCTCCGGGACGCGATGAGCGGCCTCACCATTAAAGACGGCATGGGCGTGATCGTGCGCACCGCCGGCGTCGGCCGAAGCAGTGAAGAGCTCCAGTGGGACCTCGATTACCTTGGCCAGATCTGGGAAGCCATCGGCCGCGCCGTGGAGGAGAACCCCGCGCCTCAGCTGATCTATCAGGAAAACAACGTCATCCTTCGGGCCATCCGGGATTATCTCCGTCAGGATATCGGTGAGGTCCTCATCGACTCTGCCGACGCCCATCGCCAAGCGCTGGAATTCATCCAGCAGGTCATGCCGAGCTACGAAAACCGCATCAAGCGCTACGAAGATCCGGTCCCCCTATTCTCTCGCTACCAGATCGAGACGCAGATCGAGACCGCCTTCCAGCGCGAAGTGCGTCTGCCCAGTGGCGGCGCAATCGTGATCGATCCCACGGAAGCGCTCGTGTCCATCGATATCAATTCGGCCCGGGCCACCCGGGGCGCGGACATTGAGGAAACAGCGCTCAACACGAATCTCGAAGCCGCGGAAGAAATTGCCCGACAGCTACGCCTCCGGGATATGGGCGGCCTCATCGTGATCGACTTCATCGACATGAATGCATCCCGAAATCAGCGCGCGGTGGAAAACCGCATGCGCGATGCTCTGGAAGCGGACCGTGCTCGGGTGCAGGTGGGGCGGATCTCCCGTTTCGGCCTCATGGAGATGTCTCGGCAGCGGCTGCGACCCTCCCTCGAGGAAACTACAGCCATCATCTGCCCGCGGTGCACGGGGCAAGGGGTCATCCGCAATGTGCGCTCCCTTGCCCTTTCCGTCCTCCGGATTCTGGAGGAGGAAACGCTTAAGGAGCGGAGTGCCGGGGTCCGAGCCATTGTTCCCGTACCCATCGCGTCATTCCTTTTAAACGAAAAGCGCTCGGACATCACCGCCATCGAAGCCCGCAATGGCGTACGAATCATGATTGTTCCGAATCCCAATATGGAAACGCCCCACTTTGAAGTGGTTCGGCTCCGGGATGATCAGATGGATGCGCTCCTATCCCAGGAAAGCCACGAGGTGGCGGCAGAGGTGCTCGAGGCCAGCACGGAAGACGGCTATGAAGCACCGCCTATTCCTGAAGCCCAGGACGCGATTGTGAAGTCCGTGGCGCCCCAGCAACCGGCACCGGCGCAAACCCAGGTGGCGACACCTTCAGCTTCCGTCGCAGCGCCCGCGCCCCAGGGCAGCTTCCTAGGACGCTTGTTCAAGGGCCTTTTTGGCAGCCCATCGGCCCCCGAGCCCTCGGAGGCCAAGACGCAGGACGAGAATAAAGAAGACGAGCGTAGCTCGGAGAGCCGCAACCGTGGCGGCCACCGCAATCGAGGCGGGCGAAATCGTCGTCGCGGCGATCGCCCACGACGCAGCCCCTCCTCCAATAGGCAGGATGAGGAAACGAACGAAGACCAAGCGGACAGCGGTGAGCAGAGCCGGGAAGGTCGGGGGAACCGCCGCCGCGGTCGTCGCCCGAGCGATGAGAAGGCAAACGATCAAAACACCACTGACGACAGCGCCGAGAACGAAGATCGTGCTGCGGAAAACGATAGCCAGGGCGAGGACGATGGAAATCGCCGTCGCCGCCGCCGTCGCCGTGGCGGTCGGGGCCGTCGCCGTTCCCAAGACGGTCATCAGGACTTGGACGGCAATAGCAACACCGAGGACGAAAGCGCCGAGGACGATGACAACGGGGACGCAAGCGCCGTTGAACTAAGCGATGACGATGATCTCACGCCGCCCACGGAAGCCCATATCCCGCCGGAAAGCAGCCGTCGCCGGCCCCGCCGCAGCCGTGGTCGTGGTCGAGGGCGCTCCGATGATGCGGCACCGATGGAAAGCGCTACCGAGGCGAGCACCGATACTGCAAGGGAAGCCGCCAGCGAAGCTCCTGCCGACCTAGAGTCCGCAGCTACGGCAACTGCGGCAGACACCACGCCGACCATCGCGTCCGTGGCTGAAGAAGCCCCTGAGCCCGTGGCTGAAGAAGCTCCCGCGCCCGTGGCTGAAGCCTCGCCGAGCCTGAGGCTGAAGAAGCTCCCGAGCCTGTGGCTGAAGAAGCTCCCGAGCCTGAGGCTGAAGAAGCTCCCGAGCCTGTGGCTGAAGAAGCTCCCGAGCACGTGGCTGAAGACGCCGCCGAGCCTGAGGCTGAAGACGCCCCCGAGCCTGTAGCCGAAGAAGCCTCCGAGGCCGTGGCTGAAGACGCCGCCGAGCCTGTAGCTGAAGAAGCCTCCGAGGCCGTGGCTGAAGACACTCCCGAGCCCGTGGCTGAAGAGGCACCTGCGCCGGCCGCGGTGGCCCCAGTGGGCTCCCGAGCCGCTAACGATCCTCGGAACGCGGGGCAGGACGTCCGGCCGGTAGTCAGCATTGAGGACAGCGCTCCGGCCCGTCCCCAGCGCCCGGCGGTCACAAAGGCCCCCACGCCCATCGCGCCCCTCGAGGCAATCCCAAGCGCCCGGGCGGCTAACGATCCGCGGCAGCAGCGCGCCGCCTCGGAGTAAGCCGGAAAGCGCCGAGCCCCATCCGGGGCTCGGTCGCTCCCTTTCCTACATGCGCAACGGCTCCCGTTCCAGGCGTACCCCGTAGCCCGCATAGACGCTCGCCTGCACGGACCCCGCCAACCAGTCCACATCCTCGCGAGACGCGCCCCCGTAGTTCACCAGCACCAACGCGTGCTCCTGGGCCATGCCCACGGGGCCCCGGCGTCGACCGCGCCACCCTGCTCCCTGAATGAGCGCCGCTGCAGACACCTTACCGCCAGACGATGCGAAGGGCCGCAAGGCAAGCTCCGGGGCCCGGGCGCGCAGCCGCTGAAAAGCCTCTTGAGATAGCTGGGGGTTTTTAAAAAAGCTTCCTACGTTCGGGAGACGATGCCAGTCCGGCAGCTTTTCTGCGCGCAGGGCGCGCACGGCTTGGGCGAGATCGCTTGGCCGCGCTTGGGCCCCTGGCGAGAGGATCTTCGCCAAACGCGCCTCGACCCCAGCGTAAGCCAGCACCGGCTGACCACCCCGGTGCAACCGAAGGCGCAGCGTCAGCACTAGGTAGGCGCCGAGGCTTCGACGAAAGCGGGAGTTTCGGTAGGAAAAGTCACAATCCTTAGCCACCCACCAGGCGCACTGGCCCGTTCGAAGATCAAACACCTCGAGGGCTTCCACTACCTCATCGAGGCTTTGACCGTAGGCGCCAACGTTCTGCACCGGAGCCGCGCCGACCGTCCCGGGAATCGCGCTGAGGTTCTCCAAACCCCAAAGCCCCTCTCGGCTCGCGGCGCACACAAGCGCATCGAGGGCTAGGCCCCCAAACACCTCAACGCGCCCATGGCGCTCAAAGCGGGGCGGGAAGGCCGCGAGATGCCAAACCGTCCCGGTCAGGCGCGGTGGCAGCAAAACGTTAGAGCCTTCCCCGAGTACGGTGATGCTGCCCCGGGGCGCGTCCTCTGCCCATGCGGAAAGCGCCTCGCTTCGGCTTCGAAGGGTGCGTAGCGCCTCCGCGCGGCACGGCAAGGCCAGCGTATTGCGAACGGAGAGATCGAGAAGGGAGGGCGGAGAGGGTCGGCTCACCGCGGGGATCGCTTAAGGTACACTAGCGCCCCCGCTCCCGCCCCGCGCCGGGGCGGACCAGTTTTCCATTCCATAGGGAGAGATGGGTCTTATGAAGCTTGAGAACAAAGTTGCCGTCATTACCGGAGGGGCCTCGGGCCTGGGTCGCGCCACCGCCGAAAAAGTCATCGCAGCGGGTGGCAAGGTCGCCATTTTTGACTTAAACGAGCAGCTCGCCAATGCCACGGCCGAAGCTCTGGGGCCGTCCACCAAGGCCTTTGCGGTGAACGTTTCCGATGAAGAATCGGTGAAGGCGGCCATCGCAGGCACCCTCGAGGCTTTTGGTGCGATCCACATCAACGTGAACTGCGCAGGCGTGGGCGCCGCCGCTCGGACCCTGGGTCGGGATGGCGCCATGCCCCTGGCGACCTTCAACTTTGTGCTTGGCGTAAACCTCATCGGCACCTTTAACGTCCTTCGCTTGTGCGCTGAAGCGATGGCAAAGAATACCCCGGACGACGAAGACGGCGAGCGCGGTGTCATTATCAACACCGCATCCGTGGCCGCCTTTGACGGGCAGATCGGCCAGGCGGCGTACAGCGCTTCCAAAGCTGGGGTGGCAGGCATGACCCTGCCCATCGCTCGGGACCTGTCTCGCACTGGGGTCCGGGTGAACACCATTGCCCCGGGGATCTTCGAAACCCCCATGATGATGGGCGCGCCGGATCAGGTCCGCCTGCCCCTCATTGATATGGTGCAGTTTCCCAAGCGCCTCGGAGACGCCCCGGAGTTCGCAGCCCTTGCCGTGCACATGATGGAAAACACCTACCTCAATGGCGAAACCGTTCGCCTCGATGGCGGCATCCGGATGCAGCCCAAGTAAGGTGCACTGGACCAGGCACCGGATTATTCCGGTGCCTGCAAATTCCCCAGAATCTCTTCCCAGGCAGCTTCCGCCAACCCCACCATCTCCCCATCCGTCCGGTCCTGGATGGGATGGGGCACGAAGCATCGTCGCGCCGGAAAAGCCAGGGCCTCCGCCTGCACCTCCGCTGCCTCCACAAAGGCCGTGGATGCCAGGAAGGCTCCGGGTACGCCACGCTGATCCAGATCTCGCAGGTCATGCAGACTGCACGACGTACAAGAGCCTCAGTCAGCCAGCGCTTCTAGGACGAGATCGCATTCCTCGGCAATTTGCTGGCGCAGCGCCGTAGGCGCAGGGCGGGTAAAGGTGGGCTTACTGTAGCGCCGCACCTCAGCCCCGGCGGCCTTAAGCTTGCCTTCGACGTGATCGAGGAAAACATCGCCGCGAGGTTTAGAGATATCTAAAAGCCCCACTACCTTTCCCGCCACGGAAGCGGGGAGGGGCAGCGGCGTTCGGGCCGCCGGGGTGCTTTCCCCCGTGGGATCCATTACCACCAAGCCAGTGCTCATGGCTGTGCTCCTTCTAAAGGCCTTTGTTTAAAGGCGAATCTCATGGGTGACGGGACTGCTGCCGATGGTACCGCTGGCTCCCCAACCCCCTATCACTGCGGAAAACATGCCGGCCTCACCGCCCGCCCGCACGAGACGAAGACCGCCCTCCCGGAATTTTTCGAAGCTGCGCTCCCCCAGGGCCGGGGAAGGCCCTCCTCCATGCCGCCAGCGCCTCGGATCAACTCCTGCCCGGACCGGGTCAAGTATTCCCGAAGGGTCTTCGTGACCATCTCTTTGCTCCACCCCGCGTCGTGGAAAACTCGGGCGTGCTCCGGAGACACCACAAGGAATGCGTCCGCTGCCTGCACCATCTTCGGATGGGAGACCACCTTCAGGGCCTCGGCAAAGGAGCGGCACAGGGGCTCAGGGGTTCGGGCCTTTTGATCAACGATGCCTTGCACCCCGTCGGCAGCGAAGAGGGTCACGCTATTGGCATTTTGGGGAAGGCCCGCGTCCTCATTTAAATTCGACCATTCGGGATCGCCATCCTCCGCAAAGCAGAAGGTGTACTTACCGGGGTTCCCCAGGGTTGCGCGGTCTACACCCTGGGGCCGGCCGCCGCCGACGTTGCGAATCACCAGCTGAAGCGCACGCCCAATGGTGGCATTCGCCCGGTTCCCCTGCCCCAGCGCATTGCCCCGGCTATTCATGCCAATGGCCTTCGCAAGGGGACCGCACACAACCACCATCGGACCGGAAAAATAGGTCGTGGCCAAAAGGCCGTGCATGCAGAAGGCCGGCAGCAGGGCCGCCTCCACGGCGGCGATCACCACGGGCAGGTACTCGGGCTTGCAGCCAGCCAGCACGGCGTTGATCGCCACCTTTTCTATGGTGACGGGCACCAAGTTTGGGGGCACATCCCCCAGCACCTCCGCCGGATCGCGAGTGGTGCCCTCCAGCATACGGGCGACCCGTTCAGGAGTGGGGGGCACCACCGGTAAACCGTCGCTCCAGCCCCGATCAAAAAGGGCTTCCTGGATGTCCTCCTCCTGTCCCAGGGTCACCCGTCGCGCGGCGAGGCGCTCCGCGCGCAGCCGCTCGCTATGGGGTGGCGTCACGGACAGGGAGGCGCAGCCGGGGCGCAGAGCCGGGAGCTCAGCCCCGAGGGCCGGGTCTTCAAGAATGCGTTGCCAAGCTGCCCGTTCCCAGCCTTCACAGCGCGCCGCTTCCTCTTCGCCGGAATAGGCGATGAGCGCTGGCACAATTTCAACGCCTAGATCGAAAGATGCCTTCAGCGTGACATCGTGTTGGACCCCAGGGACGGCGGGAAAGGCAGGATCGTCCTGAGTCCAGAGCGCGACCGTCTCCCTAGGGGCCAGGGCCTCGAGCACCGGCGCAATCAGCTGGCAGGTGGGACAATCGGCTTTTACCACCACAACAAAGCGCTGACTCATGCGTTCTCCCCCACCCAACCTTTTTGTAAGCGGGCCAGATCCTCCGGCGTGTCCACCCCCCCAGGCACAGCCTCGCAGGCTTCCGCTACGTGAATCCGCTCACCATAGGCAAGGACCCGAAGCTGCTCAAGGGCCTCGAGGCGCTCAAGGGTTGCCGGGGCCCAGGCCACAAAGCGGCGCAGCAGGCCGACCCGGTAGGCATAGAGCCCCAGGTGGCGCCAACACGGGGTAGGGAGGGCCGCCTCGCCTTCCCCAGCGGCAAGATCCCGGGGCCAGGGAATGGGGGCTCGGGAGAAATAGAGGGCCATACCCGACTCATCCATCACCACTTTGACAATATTGGGATCGCGAAAGGCCTCAGGACGAGTGATGGCCTCGCAGAGCGTTGCCATGGCGGCGCCGGAGCGCTCGAGATTCGCAGCCACCTGGCGTAGCACCGCCGCGGGCACGCAGGGCTCGTCCCCCTGCAGGTTCACCACGATGGCGTCGTCCTCCCAGCCGCGCACCCGGGAAACCTCTTCGATGCGGTCCGTGCCCGACGGATGAGAGGGGTCTGTAAGCACCACCTCGGCGCCGAAGTCCCGGGCCACGGCCTCAATGCGCGCATCATCGGTGGCGATAACCACGCTTTCAGCCCCCGCTGCGCAGCCCCGGCGCCAGGCCTGGATCACCATGGGCGCATCCCCGAGGGGTGCCAGGGGCTTCCCCGGAAGGCGGCTTGAGCCATAGCGCGCCGGAATGACGATATGAAAGGGAGCGCTAGGGTTGGGCACGCTTGCCCTCCTTTTTGTGCTGAGTTTCTAGCTTAAGGGATGAAAAGCCGGCCTGCTCTGCTAGCGCCAACAAGGCGAGAACCTCGCCATGGGTGGCCCCCTGATCCGCCGCCAAGCTGAGCTCGGACCTGCCCGCCGCGGCGGCCTGGCGGAGGGCCTCCAAGCGCGCGGACCTAGCTTCGGGTAGCGGCGTCCCCTGGAGGGCCGCCACCCCCTCCGCGGTAAGGCTTAGGCGCACGGCGCGCTCGGGCACGGCGCCCTGGGCGCTTACCGCAGGGCGCACGACGGTGATAGCCCCCGGGGGATCGGGGAAGCGCGTTGCCACCATAAAAAACACGAGGAGCAAAAAAAGCACATCCACAAGGGGCGCAAGCTCCAGGGCGGGGGCCTCGAGGCGCCGGCGGGGAAAGCTCAAGGGCCCGGCTCCGGCTGCAGCCAGGGCCCAAGACAGTGCTCCAGCGCGTTCATGAGCTTATCTACCCGCCGGGACAGCAAGCGATGGGCCATGAGCGTCGGGATCGCAATGGTCAATCCCGTAGCGGTGCTGATGAGGGCGGCACCGATACCCCCAGCCAGAATCGCTCCGGCGCCGCCCTCCAACGCATCGAGGGTGGAAAACACGTCGATCATTCCCAAGACCGTGCCCAGCATGCCGAGCAGGGGCGTGACCATGGCCAAGATTCCCAGCAGGGTGAGATAGCGCTCGAGGCCCTGGAGCTCCTGAGCTGACTGCTGCTCGAGGATCCCCTTGAAGCCGTTCCGGGAGCCCTGAGCCTGAGCCACGGCCAGTAAACGCCCTAGGGGGCTTGTCCCTAGAGTCTCCGGGGCCACCCCAGCTAGGGTTTCCGGCGTCAGCTCCCGTAGCGCCGCGGGCAACACCCGCTCGGAACGAAGGGCCAGAAGGCGCTCAAAAATCAGGGTGAGGGCCAGCACGGAGGCCAGCGCAAGGGGCACCATGGTGGGGCCACCGGCGAAAAGCCATTCAAGCATCCGAGGCGTCTCCAAAAATGGGGGCGAGGCCGGCGGTGAGGAAGCGGCCCTCCGGATCCCAGTGCTGACGAAGAGCGCGGAAGCGCTCGAGGTTTTCCCCATAGCAATCTTCGAAGGCGGCCCGATCGAGGGAGAAGCGCTTACCCCAGTGGGGCCGGCCGCCAAACGCTCGGAAGATCGGCTCAACGCGATCGAAGAGCGGCCCATAGGGACGGCGGGCGTCCTGGTGCACGGAGATGGCCGCCACCCGCTGCCCCTGCGTTGGGGACAGCCAGCCTTGGTCCCCGGCAACGATGCGGTACTCCACGGGCCAGGGTAGCTTTGGAAACTCCTTCAAAAGCGCGTGCCGGAGCTCGCGGAAGCAGGCCGGCCCGGCCTCGACGGGCACGGAGTATTCCATCTCATTAAAGCGTGCGTCCCGATCGCTGGGGAAGATCTGCCAAGCCGGCCCCCAGCGCTCCCCCTCCCCCCCGAAGGGCAAGGGGTCGAGCTTTAGGGACCCCTCAAGAGGAATCTCCCGGAGCTGCTTAAAGATCGTTTCATCGCTGGCGGGAATCCACCAAAACTCACCATGGCGCTGGCTGCGAAAGCGCGCATGGCTCCCCTCAAAAGGGCCTCAAAGGGGACCTTGGCATTGCGCTCGGCGAGCCCGTAAGCCGGGCGCAAGCGAAGGGCAAGGGCCGTCACGACCCCTAAGAGGCCTAAGTGGATCCGGGTGCCATCCAAGATCTCGGGGCCGGTGAGCACGTGGATCCGCCCTTCCCCATCCACCAGACGCATGCCCGTGACCATGGCCGCAAGGGACGGCAGGGACCAGCCCGTGCCATGGGTGCCCGTGGCCAGGGCGCCGGCGAGACTTTGGCAATCGATGTCGCCTTGATTCGCCAGCGCGAGGCCGTGGGCCGCGAGCTTCGGCCCAAGGTGCGCGAGGCGCTGCCCAGCGCCCAGCCAAAGCTGGCCATCTTCGAGGACAACGCCATCGAGCCCCTCCAGGGACCCGAGGGCATCGCCGGCGCCCCAGAGGGGGGAAAAGCTATGGCCGGCCCCTACCACCCGGCGCACGCCCGAACTCTGGGACGCCGCCAGCCAACGCTGCACCGCCTGTTCGGAGGGCAGAGGAGTCAGCTCGGCTTCGGGAAACTGCTGGGCCCCGGACCAGTTCTCCCAGGCCATTACCAGGCCCCTCCCCGAGCGGCGATGGGCCAAGCTTCCACGATTTCCTCGGCGTCATTCTCAATCCAAAGCCAGTCGTAGAGATTCACCGTGGGATCGCAGTGGGAAACGCGGAGACGGAGCCGATCCCCGAGGGCCAGCGCACCCCCATCCCCAAAGCGCAGCACCCCGTGCTCATCCCCCGCAAAGAAATAGCGCGCCCCGGGAAGATCGAGCACCGCGGGTAGGGGAGACGGCCAGAGGCTCTTAAGCCCCGCGTCCACCGTAATGGCCCCTTCCCGGGGCTGGCTGATCGCCGTGCTATGCACCGTAAGGGCGGTTTCAAAGCTGTCCAGAAGCGTTCCCTCGGGGCCCTCGAGCACTCCATATTCTTGATCCATGAAAGCGTAGGAACCGCACTGGAGGTCGGTATAGAGCCCCGCGGGTCCATCGTAGAAAACGCTGCCCGTGCCGCCGCCGGTGAAGATGGGAACGGGAATGCCCTTCGCTTTCGTAGCCGCGACCACCGCCCGAGCCGCCTCGTGATGAGCCTCGCAGGCCGCCCGCCGTTCCCCAGCCTCCGCGATGTGCTGTACCTGGCCCGCATAATGCTGGAAGCCCTGAAAGGCGAGACTCTGCGCCTTGACCACGGCCTCTACCCGGGCCAGGGCCTCGGGTCCCGGGGCGACGCCGGTGCGCCCCATGGCCGGATCAAGATCCACCAGTACGGGCATGACGACGCCGGCCTCAGCCGCACGCTGAGCCAGGGCCTCGATCCCGACAAAGCTGTCCACCACGAGCGTAAGATCGGCGCCGCCCGCGCGGAGCGCGATCATGCGATCTAACGCTTGGGGGGCCAGCACCGGAGAGGTTACGAGCAGGGGCCCCACCCCGGCCTGGGCCATCACCTCCGCCTCCCGGGGCTTCGCCACGCAGAGCCCAAGGGCGCCGGCGGCCCGCTGACGCCTCGCCACCTCCGGGCACTTGTGCATTTTCCCGTGGGGCCGCAGGCCGAGACCGTAGCCAGACACCAGGGACTGCATGGCAGTCAGATTGCGCTCAAAGGCGGTGCGCTGAAGCACGAGCGCTGGCGTGGGGAGGGCGGCCCGGGGTAGAGGCTGCTCAAGCACCACCGGGGCATGGGGCCCGTAGTGCTGCAGGAGCTCAGGAACGCCGTTGGCCATGGAGTCCTCCCTATCGCCCTCCAAGGCTGGAGCACCTTGGCGCGGCAATTGCTAATCACTTTTATCACAGGGTGGGATCAGGATCCCCACGGAGAGAGTGCCAAGACATGGAAAGGGACGCCACCAAAAGCCTGTTCCAGAACCCCCTGGGCCAGAGTCTCCAGCCCATGCTCGAGGACGACGGCGCGGGGCTGAGCCTCCTTCACCGGGGGCAGCGCCTTCGCAGCCGCTTTGCTCCCCTCCTCTCCCGGGCGCATGGGCGCCCCGTAGCCTACCGGGCAACGGTGCTCAGCGACGCCGGGACGGCAGCCTTCGCGGAGGACGGGGCCGATCTCACGCTGACGGCTGCCGTGACCACGCTACACATGCGGCAATTTCAGGCGGCCCATAAGGGCGCTGGCGCCTGGCTGGTGTTGCCCGTGCCAAGCCCAGCGCTCGAGGACGCATCACTCTGGCCTCCCGTGCCTCAGGACCTCTTTGCGAGCGACGGTTTTAATCCCGCCGAGGTGATGCTCAGCGTGGCGGCCGACAGCGCTCCGGTAGCGGTGCTCACCGACTTCGCCCAATACCATCGAGCCCTCGGCTTTACCGTGGAACTTCGGGGGCTTTCTCCCCAGCGGGGCGATCTTGCCCTGCTTTGGGCCGGGTCGCCGGAGCTCGTGACCCTTGACGCCGCATTTCTCCCCACGGCCGAGGGCTCGCCTCGAAAGCTGGGGCAGCTCCGGGCACTGATCACGCTTTTGCACGAAAGTGGTGCAATGGTGGCGCTGGAGGGCCTCGCCCAGCCAGAGGCGCTCCGCTGGGCCCTGGATACCCCGGTGGACCTTGTGAGCGGCCCCGCCGTCTGGCCCTGGGCGCCGCCCGCGCCAACGGCGATGGGAAACACGCTTGCTGGGCCTGCGGCCCTTCCGGCCTTTGAACAGGCCTTGGCAGCCCTGCGCACCAGCGAACCGCTGGAAACGGCCTGCGCCACCCTGCTTTACGAAGCCGGGGTACTGCGGTGCTACGTATTGAACGACCAGGGCGAGCAGCTGACGGAAAACCTCTCCCCGGCAGGCACACGCAGCGATCCACGCTATTGGCCCCTGGCCCAGGCCGAGAGAGCAAGCTGGGCCCACCGCCCTTACTTCCGCCAGGCCCTCGCCCATCCGGGCGCCCTGTTGGTGAGCGATCCCTACTTCTCCTTACCCGATGGCGGCCCCTGCCAGACCCTGTCGGCGAGTTTTCTATGCGATGGACAGCGCCAAGTGCTGTGCTGTGACCTGGAGCTGCCCCGGCCACCGAGCGGGCTTCGGCCCTAGGGGCGAAGCACGCCTTTCGAGCAGAGCTAGGCGTCCTTAAAGAAGGTGTCGTAGCAGTGGTTAGTGGCTTCCATGAAGCCCGGCACGGAGCCGCAGTCGAAACGCCGGCCCTTGAATTTGTAGGCCATGACACAGCCCTGCTCCGCCTGAGCGCGAAGCGCATCGGTCAGCTGGATTTCCCCGTTTTTACCGGCCTCCGTGCTCTCGATGAGGCCGAAGATATCGGGCGTCAGCAGATAGCGCCCGATCACAGCGAGATTGGAGGGCGCCTGGGCCGGGTCGGGCTTCTCCACCATGTCCGTGACCCGAATCAGATCATCGCTGATGGCCTCCCCAGCAATCACGCCGTAGGCGCCGATCTCCTCTTGGGGAACCTCCATCACGGCCACGATGGAGCAGCGGAACTGGGCGTGGAGCCTGGCCATCTGTGCTAGCACCCCATCCCCGCCAGGGTTCAAACAGAGATCGTCCGCCAGCACCACCCCAAAGGGCTCATCGCCGACCAGGCGGCGGCTGACGAGAATGGCATGACCAAGACCCTTCATTTCATTCTGCCGGGTATAGCTAAAGCTGGCCTGCTCCATGAGGGTGCGAATGCCCCCCAGCGCGGCCTCCTTCCCCGAGCCCGCGATCTGGGTCTCCAGTTCAAAGCTCACATCAAAGTGATCTTCAATGGCGCGCTTCCCTCTCCCGGTCACAAAGCAAATATCCCGCATGCCCGCTTCCACCGCCTCTTCGACGCCGTACTGAACGAGCGGCTTGTTCACGATGGGAAGCATTTCCTTCGGCATGGCCTTCGTGGCCGGAAGGAAGCGGGTGCCGTAGCCGGCCACGGGAAAAACGCACTTGGTAACCACAGACTCACCTCAGCACAAAAAATGTCCAAACATTGCAGCATGATCCGTGCCGGCCCGCTACCGCACGACCGTGACCAAAAGCCGCGCCGATATTCCGGGAGAAGTACGCGAAGCGTTTACGAGGGGCATGGGTGCGGCAGTGCTAGGAGGCGTCTTCGAGAGCTCAGAAGGAGGTTTAGAAGGAAACACCGCGAGACCGACCTTCTTCCGCGCCCAACATGCAGCGCAGGTGTTCGCAGATCTGCCGACCCACGACGTCTCGGTGCTGGGCCCGGCGAATGCGCTTCGCCGCCGCCATCGCACGCCGGTAGTGGGTGCCCGCGGCTAAGGCTCCCGCTCGGTTCTCGGCCTTAAGCTCCGCAGGTTTCGCGGCTCGCCCCGAGCGCTGAGGGGCCGCCTTGGAGAGGGTTTCCTGGGCAAAAAGATCGAAAGTGATCATAGCTGCGCCTCCGGAAATTAACTGGACAGGCATACAGTACTCAAACACTGTATGCCTGTCCACCCCTAGCGCAGCTTAATTTTCTACCGTGCGCCCCGTCGCCCCCGCGAGGGCAGCAGCGGCAAAGACGAGCCGCTCTCCGTCCTCCGCCAGGCCTACGGTGATGTGATCTCCCGGGGCGAAGGCCCCCGCAAGGAGCTTCTCCGCCAGGGGGTTCTCCACCAGGCGCTGGATGGCCCGGCGCAGGGGCCGCGCCCCGTAGACCGGGTCGTAGCCCGCCTCGGCGATGAGACGGAGGGCGCCATCGTCGAAGGTGAGGCGCATGCCCTGCTCTTCGAGACGCTGGCGAAGGTTCGCCAACTGAAGCTCGGCGATGGCGCCGATGGCCGAAGCCTCGAGGGGCCGGAACACCACCGTATCGTCGATGCGATTCAGGAATTCCGGGCGGAAGTGGTTCGAGACCACGTTCATCACCGCGGTCTTCATGGCATCCACGCGCCCGTCCCCGGCCATGCTCTGAATCAGATCCGAGCCCAGGTTCGACGTCATCACCAGCACCGTGTTGCGGAAGTCCACGGTGCGGCCATGGCCGTCCGTGAGCCGGCCATCATCAAGGACCTGGAGGAGCACGTTAAAGACGTCGCTGTGGGCCTTTTCCACCTCGTCCAAGAGAATTAGGGAGTACGGTCGGCGCCGCACCGCCTCCGTCAGATAGCCGCCGGCCTCATAGCCCACGTACCCCGGGGGCGCGCCGATGAGTCGGGCCACGGAGTGCTTCTCCATAAACTCGGACATATCGACGCGGATCAGCGCCGCCGGGGAGTCGAAGAGCACGTCCGCCAGGGCCTTACAGAGCTCGGTCTTCCCTACCCCTGTGGGACCTAGGAAGAGAAACGATCCGTTAGGCCGCGCGGGGTCCGCAAGGCCCGCCCGGGCCCGGCGTACGGCGTTGGCCACGGCGGCCACCGCTTCTTCCTGGCCGATGACCCGCGCCTGCAGGGCCCCCTCTAGGTCAAGGAGCTTTTCCCGCTCCCCCGAGAGGAGCTTGGAGACGGGCACGCCGGTCCATTTCGCCACCACCTCGGCGATCTCCTCCTCCGCCACCTGGTTCCGCACCAGTTGATGATCGCTCTGCTCCTGAGCTTCCGCCTCCAGCAACGCCTTCTCCAGGGCGGGAATTTCTCCGTACTGAAGTTCGGACATGCGGGTGAGATCTCCGGCGCGGCGGGCGGCCTCGAGTTCGCTCCGGGCGGCGTCGAGGTTTTCCTTGATCTGGGTGGCGCCGCTCCGGGCCGCCTTCTCCTCGGTCCAACGGGCGTCGAGCTCGGCATACTCGCGATCGAGGGTGGCAATCTCCCCCTCGAGGGCCTCAAGGCGCTTCCTGGAGGCCTCGTCCGTCTCCCGGGACAGGGCTTCCCGCTCGATCTTCAGCTGAATGAGGCGCCGCTCGAGCTTGTCCATGACCTCAGGCTTGGAGTCGATCTCCATGCGGATACGGCTCGCCGCCTCATCGATGAGGTCGATGGCTTTATCGGGCAGCTGGCGATCGGTGATGTAGCGGTGGGACAGCTTCGCCGCCGCCACCAGCGCCGGATCGCTGATCGTGACTCCGTGGTGGATCTCGTAGCGCTCCTTCAGGCCGCGAAGGATGGCGATGGTGTCCTCCACGGAGGGCTGATCCACCTGCACCTTCTGGAACCGGCGCTCGAGGGCCGCATCCTTTTCGATGTACTGGCGGTATTCATCGAGCGTGGTAGCGCCCACGCAGTGGAGCTCGCCTCGGGCAAGGGCGGGCTTCAACATGTTCCCCGCGTCCATGGCGCCGTCGGCCTTCCCAGCGCCCACCATGGTGTGGAGCTCATCAATGAAGAGAATGACCTGCCCCTCTTCCTTGGCCAGGCCCTGAAGGACGCTCTTTAGGCGCTCTTCGAATTCCCCGCGAAACTTTGCCCCCGCGATAAGCGCGCCCAGATCGAGGGAGAGCACGCGCTTGCCCCGAAGCCCTTCCGGGACTTCCTTGTTCACAATGCGCTGCGCAAGCCCTTCGATGATCGCGGTTTTTCCCACCCCCGGCTCACCAATGAGCACGGGGTTGTTCTTGGTGCGGCGCTGGAGCACCTGAATGGTGCGGCGGATTTCGTCGTCCCGGCCAATGACCGGGTCGAGCTTACCCGCCTCCGCCCGCTCCGTGAGGTCGATAGTGAAGCGCTCAAGGGCTTGCCGCCCCTCCTCTGCATCAGCGCTCGAGAGGTTTTCCCCGCCCCGCAGCGCATCGATAGCGCTTTGGAGGTTTTCCGCCGTGGCCCCCGCGACGCGCAGCGGCGCGGCCGTTTCGCCCCCGAGTTCCAGGGCCGCGAGGGCCACGAGCTCGGAGCTAATGAACTCATCCCCGCGCTTCTGCGCCCCCCGATCGGCAAGGTTTAAAAGGCGCACGAAGGTAGGGGAAGGCTGGGCCTCCCCCGTAGGGGTCTTTAATTTGGGCAGCTGGGACAAGGCGTCTTGGTAGCCTCGCAACGCCCTTTGACTATCGACCCCAGCGCTTTTCAGAAACTGTCTAAAATCCCCAGCCTTATCCTGAAGCATGGCCACCAGGAGGTGGGGTGGGGCCAGTTCGCTGTGATCCTGGCCCAGGGCTAGGGATTGGGCCTCCCCTAGGGCGGCTTGAAGTCGGTTGGTTAAGCGGTCCATTCGCACGGCCATTCCCTCACATACACCGGCAGCCAAGCGCTGCGCTGATGGTTATAAAATTGGGGGCCGGACGCGCCTTTTCAAGGCTTTGAGCCTAGGGGCGCATAAAGGGAAGGTCCGTATCCCCGCCCATGTGTTCGAGCTCAAACTCAAATTCGCTGCGAATATCGGCAACGCTGTGATGCTGCTGATAGGTAGCCAGGAGCTCCTGCAGGAAGGCCTTAAGCAGCCGGGGCGCTTCGATGTCTGCGGCTTCCGCTTCGCCTAGGGCCTGGGCCAGGGAGGCCTTTGCAATGCTGTAGGGACTTGTCATGAGGAGATCTCCAAGAAAAACCTGACTCTAGAGCCAAAGGGCGGCGTGACGAAATGACCCGCATCAAGGTCCCGCCATCTCTTTGTATCTCACCGGGGGCTGGGTAGACTCCGCCTCGGGCGCAACGCAGGAGAAGCTCAGCCATGGTGGCCACGGAGCTCAATCAGCACGGCACGCAGGGCACGATCATCCTCCAGCCCAACCGCTCCTTTAGCTGGCGCGAAAACGTCTGGTTTCTCGCGGGCATCAGCGGCCTGTCCCTGATGATTGGGCTGATGTTTATGCTTCAAGGCTTCTGGCTCATCCTGCCCTTTGGCGTCCTTGAACTGTCCCTTCTCGGCGCCTGTCTTTACCAGTGCGCTCGCTTCACCCACCTTCAGGAAGTGATCACCTTCACCCCCGAGGCCCTCACCATCGAGCGCGGCTACGGCAAGCCGGATAAGCGCCACGAGTTCCACCGCATCTTCGCGCAGATTTTCGTGCGTAAGCCCCTGCACCGCTGGTACGGCTCGAAGGTCGCTATTCGCAGCAAGGGCAAGGAAGTGGAGGTCGGCAGCTTCCTCTCCGAGGACGAGCGCAAATCCCTCATCAAGGACCTGCGCTCCATGGTCTCCCACTTCGAAGGCCTGCGCCCCTCACAAAGCTAAGGACGCCCGCAGCCCTCGGAAGGGCGCCACTGCCACCAACGCCCCGCCCGGCCGCACGCTACCCTGCCCGGCCAGCGGGAATCCCAGCGCACCATGCCCTGGGCCCCCGTCAGCACGGGGCGCGCGCCTTCCGCACGCCAGCGCGCCACCACGGCGTCGTGAGGATGACCAAAGGGGCTGGGCAAAGCCGCACTGAAGATGACGAAGCGCGGTGCCGTGCGCTTAACCAGCACCCGCGCGGAACTGCTTTGGGAGCCGTGATGGGCGGCCAGCACCAAATCCTGCGGAAGCAGTTCTCCGGCGAGGCGGCGTTCCACGAAGCGAGGCACGTCGGCGAGAAGGAGCACCCGGCGCGCCCCAGCGTTGACCGCAAGCACGCAGGACTGGGCATTGCCCTGTCCTGCCCGAGGATTGGGCTCAGGATGGAGCACAGCAAAGTCCACCCCATCCCAGCGCCAGCGGCGCCCCCGATGACAAGGCGCCCCCCCGGGACCAAGCAGGTCCGCCCTAGGAAAGGCCGCCCGGGCGGCGCCCAGCCCCCCGGCATGGTCCCGGTCCCCATGGGTGAGCAGCACCCCATCGAGCTGGCTAACTCCGAGGGCGCGAAGCGCTGGCTGGACCTGGGCCGCAAAGGCCGAGGCGCCGCCCTGGCCCCAGCCGGGTCCCGTATCCACCAGTAGGCGATGCTCCGCCGTTTCCACCAGGGCCGCGCTCCCCTGCCCCACGTCGAATACGGTGAGGCGGAAGGCCCCGGAAGGCAGACCCGGGGCTGGCCAGAGCAAGGCCATCACCCCGAGAGCCGCGCTAAAGCGCACAGCCAGGGGACCAGGAGTGAGCGACACGAGGGCCAGCAGCACGGCAAGGACCAGGGGAGGCCCCGCCACCGGCGCGAGGGGCAGGGCCCTCCCGAGGGGCGGTGCCAGAGCCGCCAGGAGCGCCTGAACCCCATCCCCCAGAATCTGGAGCGCGACCAGCGCAGGGGCGAAGCCTAGGAGCACGAGAGCGAGGAGCCCAAAGCCCAGGGGCAAAAGAAGGGCCCCGAGGAGCGGCCCCAGGAATAGATTCACCACCAGGCCCCCGGCGGGCATCCAGCCAAAGAAGGTAGCAAGGAGGGCAGCCATGGCCAAAGACAGACGCCCCTGGAGGATCAGCAGACCCCGGAGGCCCGAACCCTCCCCCCCGGGCCAGAGCAGCACCAGCACGGCAAAGAAGGAGAGCGCCGCCCCGGGGTCCAGGAGCGCCTCCGGTGCGGTCACCCCGAGCGCGAGGGCCGCCAGCGCCAGGCCTCGCCCGGGACGGCTACCCCGGCCAAGCCCCAGGGTCATGAGGAGCAGGAGCGCCCCGAGCCAGGCCCGCTGCACCGGCAGCCCCGCCCCCGTGAGCACGCCGTAGGCCGCAAGCAAGAGGCTCGCCGGCAGCACGAGCCAGCGTCCAGCCAGCCCCGGGGTCAGGAGTGCGGTCAGCACACGCAGGGCGACGAGCACCAAGCCCAGGTGAAAGCCCGACACCACGAAGAGATGGACCACGCCCAGTAACGCCAGCCGGTCCCAGGGGAGTGCTTCCGGCGGTGACGCCTCCCCCAGCAAAAGGGCGGTGAAAACCGCCCGCGCCTCCGGGCGCAGAGGCCCCAGGGCCTCCTGCAGGTGCTGACGCAGCCGCGCAAGGGATCCGGGATCGGCGCGGGCCAGGGCCCAGGCGGGCCCCTTGGGGTAGCCCACGGCGTCCACGCCTTGGGCAAAGAGCGTTCGCTCTGGATCGGGACGCCCAGGGTTTTGCGCCCCCTTCGGCGCGCGAAGGCGTAGGATCATGCGCCACCACGCCCCCTCCCGGAGGGGAAGCGGGGCATAAAGGGACAAGCGCACCCGCCGCACCCTGCGCAGCTCGGGGGATCCCGCGCGCCAGGCTCGCACCTCAGCGTAAGCGCTCTGGGGGGGCCAGCCCTGCACCGCAGTGATGGCGAGGATGGCCTCGCCTTCTTCGTAGGCCGCCGCAGTGAGACGTCGCTCCAAGCTGTGGTGAAGGGATAGGGCCGTGAGCAAGGCCCCCGCGCAAAGGGCCAGAGCATAGGGCGCGAGGCGGGGCCGAAGGAGCGCGGGAACGAGGCTGAGGGCGAGGGCCTCGGGTACCGCAGCGGGCCCCAAGCTCAGGGCCAGGCCCAGGCCCCCAAGGACCGCAAGCGTGAGCCAGGCGAGCCTATCGGTCCGGGCCCAAGCCGCCTCCGGTGGAGGCTCAAGGCGCCCCGGGGCATAATGCGCCCCCCTCTCCTCCCGGAGCCTAAGGCCGCCCCATGCCACGGGATTTTCTCAAGCGCCACCTGCCTTCACCGGACGCCCTTCGCCGGCGGAAGGGTTTGGCTATGTTCCGGGGCCGGATGAGCGATCCTGAACTCTGGCACCTCACGCGCCGTAGTGTTTCTGCGGCGATTGGCGTAGGCCTTTTCCTCTCCATGGTGCCCCTACCGGGGCAGATGCCCCTTGCGGCAGTCCTGGCCCTGCGCTATCGCTTCAATCTGCCCGTGGTCATTGCGGCGGTCTTTGTCACCAACCCCCTAACCATGCCGGCGGTCTACCTCTTCGCCTACGAGCTGGGGGCCCTCCTTTTAAGTACTCCGCCCCCGGCCACGCGCTTCGAATTCACCGTGACCTGGCTGAGCCAGCGCGCCGGGGAAATCTGGCAACCCCTCGCCCTCGGGTGTTTCATTCTGGGCGTGATCGCGAGCGCCGCAGGGTTCTTCGGCACCCAGCTGCTCTGGCGCTGGCACGTGCTCCAGCGCTGGGAAAAGCGGCGCATGCT
This sequence comes from Candidatus Salivita marina, assembly GCA_038144425.1. Classification (GTDB taxonomy): domain Bacteria; phylum Pseudomonadota; class Gammaproteobacteria; order Pseudomonadales; family Azotimanducaceae; genus Salivita; species Salivita marina. The sequence goes on from JAYQNS010000003.1 coordinate 348,770, forward strand.
CCGGCGCCTGCGGGAGCGCTAGTCCTCGGGGCGACGGACCGCCAGAACGTGGCATGCTAGACGCCGTCAATCCGCAACTCTGGACTCTCTCATGCGATCGATCCTCCTAACGGCCCTTGCCCTGAGTGTCACCGTGACCACCGCTGCCGAGCCCCAGCCTTTTAGCGCCGATGATGTCTTTGAACTCGAGTGGGCGCGCTCCCCGGTCATCTCGCCGGCGCTCACGGAGGTGGTGTGGGTGCGCACGGGCTACGACCGGCGCAGCGATCGCCCCCGGGGCGCGCTGTGGGTGACGGAGGTGGCGACGGGCGCTTCCGAGCCTTTGGTGACCGGGCCCGGGAGCTATCACAGCCCAGCCTTTTCCCCGGACGGGACGCGCCTTGCCTATCTCGCCAGCGAGGACGGCAAAACGCGCCTGCGCATGCGCTGGCTCGCCTCAGGCCGGGAGGCCGTAGTAGCCGACCTCGATAGCACGCCGCGGCAAGTGCGCTGGGCACCGGACGGCACGGCCCTGGCCTTTACCCTCTTCACCCCCGGGGAAGGCCTAAGCCTTAGCAAGGCTAAGCCTCGGAAACCCGACGACGCACGATGGGCCGATCCCATGCGCGTGATTGACGACTTGGTTTTCCGCTTCGATGGCCGGGGTTACCTTGAGGAGGGCAAGGATCAGGTGTACGTGGTGCCGGCCCACGGCGGCACCCCCCAAGCCGTGACCTCCGGCGGCGATGGCTTCAGCGCGCCGGCCTGGAGCGCCGATGGCAAGACCCTATACGTCGTGGGCAATGATGGGCCCCGACCAGAGATGGATCCCATCGAGTCGGAAATCTACGCCGTGGACGTCGCCACCGGGGCGCGCCGCACCATCACCGATCGCGATGGGCCGGACCGGTCGCCGGTAGCCTCCCCCGATGGCCAAACCCTCGCCTGGCTGGGCTATGACGACGAGCGCCGGGCCTATCAGCAAACGGAGCTCTACCTGCAGGGGCCTGGGGACGAAGCGCCCCGGCTGCTTACTGCGGATTTTGACCACGGCCTTTCTGACCTTGGCTGGACCGACGACGGGCGAGCCCTTCTCGCCCAAGCCACGGTCCGGGGGCAGATCCACCTGGTAGAGATCGATCTGGAGGGCACGGTGCGCACTCTTCTCCAGGATATCGGCGGCACGAGCTTGGGGCGTCCCTACGGCTCCGGGGATCACGCCGTTAAGGGCACGGGGGCCCAGCGGGTGGCGGCCTGGACCGTCGCGAACCCCAACCGCCCTGCGGAGCTGGCCATCCAGGTCGGCGCAAGCGCCCCGCGCATTGTCACGGACCTGAACTCAGATCTCTTAAGCCGCATTGCCCTGCCCCGCATCGAAGCCCTTGAAGTGCCCTCGCGCCTCGACGGGCTGCCGATCCAGGCCTGGATGGCCATTCCCGCGGGGGTAAAAGCGGATCGGTCCGCCCCCCTGATCCTCGAGATTCACGGCGGCCCCTTCGCCATGTACACCCCCAGCTTCGCTGCGGAAATTCAGCGCTATGCGGCGGAGGGCTACGTCACCGTCTGGGCGAATCCCCGGGGTTCCACGGGCTATGGCGAGGCCTTCGCGCAGGAAATCGATGAAGCCTACCCGGGGCAGGACCACGAAGATCTCATGAGCGTCGTGGATGCGGTGGTCGCCCAGGGCTGGGTCGATAAGAAGCGCCTGTTTATCACGGGCGGCTCCGGGGGCGGCGTGCTAAGCGCCTACGCCACGGGCATGACCGACCGCTTCGCTGCCGCCGCCGTCATTAAGCCCGTCATCAACTGGTTCACCATGGCCCTGGCGGGGGATATCGGAGTGGTGGTGTCTCGCCACTGGATTCGGGGGAGCCCCTGGGAGAATCCGCAAAAGTATTTCGATCGCTCTCCCATCCGGGTGGTGGGCAACGTGACCACGCCGACCCTAGTGATGGTGGGGGAAGAGGACTGGCGCACGCCGGCCTGGGAGGCGGAACAGTGGTACACGGCGCTAAAGATGCAGGACGTGCCTTCGGCCTACGTCCGCGTGCCCGGAACCTCCCACACCATCGCGGCCCGCCCCAGCAACCTCGTCGCGAAGGTGGATACGATCATGGCGTGGTTCGAGAAGTACGATCCAGCGAAGGTCAGTAGTGCTGACGAAGCTGAAGACTAGGCCCATCGATTAAGTCTCTTGGCGCTCCGCCGCCGCGGATGCGAGGTAAGCGCAGGGGCTGATCTCCCGAGGGAAGAGGGGCGACGGTTGCGCCCAGGCGTCGATCTCGCTAGGGTCCCGCTCCTTCTTTCGTGCCCCCGCGGTTTTCTCCGCCGGCGCCCCCCAAGCGCGCGGCGCCCCAGCATTGAGGACCTCCCCCATGCAGGATGGCTTTGCACCAATCCGTAATGATCTTCTCGCTGGTCTTGTGGTCGCCCTGGCGCTCATTCCCGAGGCCATCGCCTTCTCCATCATCGCCGGGGTGGATCCGAAGGTGGGGCTCTATGCCTCCTTCTGCATTGCGGTCACCACGGCCTTCCTCGGCGGGCGCCCGGCCATGATTTCTGCAGCCACGGGGGCCATGGCCCTGGTTATGGTGACGCTGGTGAAGGAGCATGGGCTGCAATACCTTTTAGCGGCCACCGTGCTCACGGGGCTCCTGCAGCTCGTCGCCGCCGGGGTGCGCCTGGGAACTTTGATGCGCTTTGTTTCCCGCTCCGTGGTAACGGGCTTCGTGAATGCCCTCGCCATCCTGATCTTCATGGCGCAGCTGCCCGAGCTTATCGACGTGACCTGGCATGTCTACGCCATGACTGCAGCGGGGCTGGCCATCATCTATGGCCTGCCCTACCTCACCACAGCGATTCCCTCGCCCCTTGTGACCATCGTGGTGCTGACCGCCGTGGCCATGGCCTTTGGGCTGGAAATTCGCACCGTAGGGGACATGGGTACGCTCCCGGACAGCCTCCCCGTCTTCCTCCTCCCGGACGTCCCCTTAAACCTGGAAACGCTGGCCATCGTCTTCCCCTACGCCGCCACCCTCACCGTGGTGGGGCTCCTCGAATCGCTGATGACCGCCACCATCGTGGACGATCTGACGGATACGAAGAGCGATAAGAATCGTGAATGCCTGGGGCAAGGGGCCGCGAATATCGTTTCCGGTTTTCTTGGGGGCATGGCGGGCTGCGCCATGATCGGGCAGTCCGTCATTAACGTGAAATCCGGGGGCGGGGGCGCCTATCAACGCTTTGCGCAGGGGTTTTTCTGCTGATCATGGTGGTCTTTCTCGGCGACTGGGTGGGGCAAATCCCCATGGCGGCCCTAGTGGCGGTGATGATTATGGTGTCCCTGGGCACCTTCAACTGGCAGTCCCTTCGGGATCTGCGGACCCACCCCAAGAGCTCCTCCGCCGTCATGCTCGCCACCGTGGCCGTGACCGTGGCCACCCACGACCTTGCCCAGGGGGTTCTCACCGGCGTGCTGCTCTCGGGCTTCTTCTTTGCCCACAAGGTGGGACAAATCCTCGTGGTGCGCTCCCAAGCTGACCCCGAGGGTCGGCAGCGGGCCTACACCGTGCTCGGCCAAGTGTTCTTTGCCAGCGCCGATCGCTTCGTCAACGCCTTTGATTACAAGGAAGTGATCGAGGGGGTTCAGATCGATGTGAGTCGCGCCCACTTCTGGGACATCACGGCAGTGAGCGCCCTGGACAAGGTGGTGCTGAAGTTCCGCCGGGAAGGCACGGAGGTCGAGGTTATTGGGCTTAATGAAGCCAGCGCCACCCTGGTTGATAGGTTCGCGCTGCACGATAAGGACGGCGCGGACGATCTCCTGATCGCCCACTAAGGAGGCCCCATGGACCTAGAGAAGAAAGTCCTGGCCTGCGTGGATCAATCCCATTTCGCGGACTACGTGGTGGATTACAGCGTTTGGGCAGCGCAGCGTCTGGCCGCGCCCCTAGAACTTCTGCACGTGCTCGAGCGCCATCCGGAGATTGCTGCCCACGCTGACCACAGCGGCACCCTCGGCCTCGACGCCCAGGCGCAGCTTTTGACCACGCTCACGGAAGAGGACGAGAGCCGCAGCAAAACGGCCCGGGAACAGGGGCGGCGCTTCCTCGCGAGGCTCCGGAGCCGAGCCATTCATGCGGGCATGGAACACACGGACGTGCGGCAGCGCCATGGCGCGCTGGCGGACACGCTGGCCGAGCAGGAACGGGACGCGCGGCTTTTCGTGCTCGGGCGCCGGGGAGAAGCGGCGGAACATACGCAGCGTGATCTTGGCCGAAGCGTCGAGTGGGTCGTGCGGCGATTGAAGCGACCGATCCTCGCGGTCACGGAGGACTTCCGACCCCCGCAGCGCGCCCTCCTGGCCTTCGACGGCAGCCCGATGACGCGCCGGGGCGTGAATCTCATCGCCAAGAGCCCCCTGCTCAGGGGCCTTCCCATGGATATTCTCGTCTCCGGGAAAGGCAAGGGCGAGGGTCTGCGCCACCTGCCCTGGGCGCAGAAAACGCTGGAACAAGCGGGCTATGCCGTGGAGGCCCTCCAGATCCCCGGGGATCCGGAACGGGTGATTGCGGAGACGGTGCAGACGCGGGAGGCGGATCTCTTGATCATGGGGGCCTACGGCCACTCTCCCCTGCGAAGCCTCATTTTCGGCAGCAAAACCTCCGACCTACTGCGCTCTGCGACCTTGCCGACGCTGTTGCTGCGCTAGCGCGCTGCGTCGCCATCCTTCTCCTGGGCCACCTTGTTGGGGGCGATATAGCTTTCCCCCGCGCCGTAGCGCGCCTGCCAATCGGCGGGCGGAAGAGGTAAGGGTCGGCTTTCCTCAGCGCGCGCCGGCGTAAAAGCCCGCCGAGGCCCTTCGCTACGCACCTGCTCAAACCACACCAAGCCGTCGAAGGCACCGCTGTTACCCCGGGGGGCAATCAGATCGAGATCCCCATCGCCGTCGAGGTCGCGGCTGGCAAAGAGATCGATCATCCCCCGCACCCGGCGGTCGATGTCATGGCGGCGCCAGGGCTGGGTGGGATCGCCAGGGTTTTGGAACCAGGCGATGCGACCCACGGTGGCCGTTTCGTCCACCCCGGGCTGGTCGAAGTCCCGGGACGCGCCGGAATAGGATCCCCTCAGAATATTCAGCCCCGAATAGCCGCCGGTGACCGCATCAAGATCGCCGTCGCTGTCGAGATCCGCCAGGTGAATGCCGATGACCCAATCAGGCAAGGTGCTGCCAATGCGATGCACGGGCCAGGGCGCGTCTAGGCGCTCGGGCTGCTCGAGCCAGGCGAGGCCCGCAGTGAGCGCGGTCTGGGCTGGAGCGCGTTCGATCACGTTCACCACCAAATCAAGGCGTCCGTCACCGTTTAAATCCGCAGCCTCCGCCTGAAAGGCGTTTGCCAGACCCTGCCAACCCTCGGGCGCCTCAGAAACCGGCGCCAGAAGAAGCGGGTGTGCCAGGGTCCGCAACGCACCGCCCTCCCCCATGCCGAGGTTTTCGATCAGCACCAGCTGATTACGTACGCGCTTCGCGGCGAGTACGTCGAGATCCCCGTCCCCATCGATATCCAGGGGCATGGCGTTATTGGGAATGCCCTCCTGAAACAGCACCTGTTCCTTCCAAGCACTACTTTCCAGGGGCGGGCCGCTAAAGGTGATGAGGGAGGTGGCGCCGTTGTCCGGATCCCCGCTTCGGGCCGGACGATATCCGGCGCGCCCTTGTTCGCAGCGGTCAGATCGAGCTGCCCATCGCCATTGATATCCGCCGCGAACACCCGAAGCCAGGAGCCCCGCCCCTTAGCGATGCCCGGAATCAAGGAGGGCCAGGGCGCCGCCCGATGATCAATGCCCGGGTTTTCAAAATAGGCAAGGTGCGCATCTTCACAGGCGGCGACAATATCCAGCCAGCCATCGCCGTTCAGATCCCCCAGGGCCACATCCTCCACGGCGCCGGCAAGGCTGCCCTCGGCAAGGGTCATGAGCACCCAGCGATCGGGATCGCCCGTACCGAAGGCAATGCGAATTTGGTTGGAATCTTCCTGCGCCGTGACGATGTCCTCAAAGCCATCGCCATCCAAATCGCCCAGGGCGAGCCCGTCCCCGCCGCGAATGGGTAGGCCGCCGTTCACGTCCTCGGCGTCGATCAGATGCTCGACCCAGGAAAGGTACTGACCGTCGGGTGCCTGGGCTTGGCTGAGGGTTTCGGCAACCGTAGGGGGCGGGGCATCGCTACATCCAAGGAGGGTCAGCGCTCCCGTGATGATTAGGATGACGTTTCTAAGAACTCCGTGCATGCCCACTTCCCCTTGCCACGCGCCGCGGCTTTGAAGCCTACCGCAATTCGGCAAGCCGCCGGGGATCATCGGCTAGGCACCAAAACGATCGATCAGCGCCAAGGCCCAGCGAGTGATGTCGGGGCAGCGCGCTGCATCGAGGATGAACTCCTGGCCAAAGCCCCGGGGCTGAACCCGCGTAGTCCCCTCCTCAAGCCAGTGGAGCCGATTCCTGAAGGGTGAAACCCCTGGATTGAATGCCGGTTCGGGGAGCCGCCAAACGCTGCGCGTAGCCCCGGGTTCGGTGAGCACAAGTTCTGGGTGGGTCCGCGGGAAGCGCCCGAAGGCTGCCCTGGAACGAAACCTTGAAGGGCCTTGCAAGCGCCCCCGGGAGGCATACAGCGTGTTCTGCGCATACACCCGAGCGTCTCCCAAGCCGTGAGGATGGCTGACGCCAGAGGCTTTGAGGAAGGCCACAATGGCCTGCGTGCCTCGCACAACCTCTGCGACCTGAAGCCATCCGAACAGGTGATGGCATCCCGAGCCCCGCCGGTCTTCCGTGCCCCGAAACCACCCGAAAAACAGAAATAGATCGCCAACCCCCACCTCATGACGGGAAAGCTCCCCCTGAGCCGCGCCGTGTTGCCCCAGAAGCCCCAGGGCGCCCTCTAGCATGGGATCAAAGTGGCAGGATCGATTGGGATGCAGAGCGCGCCCTCCACCCATGCGGAGCAGCTCAGGCGCCGAAAACTCGTCATAGCGGAGGTCCCGATAGCGATGGGTCGAGGGGGCCGCTGAGGAATGGGCAGAGAGAACAGCCGGCCGTCAGGAAGGATCGGCGATGGCCGTCCCCCGGCGGCGGAATCTACGCCCTTACGACTCAGAATTACCCGTCGAATCATGGTGAGCTCCCCAGGGAACTCGACGAGGGTAGCAAATGACGCAACCCGCTCAGCGGTCTTGACCCCGCCGAGGGCGAATCGGTGTACTGGCGTGGAGAAGGATCAAAACGTCATCACGGGAGGGCAAGGATGCCGATGCGCGCATTCACGGTCGTCATACTCACCGTTTTACTCATGGCGGGCCTGCCGGCGAAGGCCGATATTACGCTGGAGGCCCTCGAAGCTGGCTCCGGGGTACGCTGGCCTCAGGCCCTGCGGGATCAGGTGGTCCCCAGCCTTGGGGCGCTTAACGAGCAAGAACCTCACCGGGCCGTTGCCGTTTCCGTAAATCCATCCCTGGACACCTTTGCCCTAGGTTCGGCCTGGAAGGCCCCCACCGCGGTGATGGCCAGCCAGGGGGCCCTGCAAAGTTGCGAACAGGACCGGGCCGGCAAGGGGCTCGAAGCGCCCTGCGAGATCCTGATCAGCGATGACGCCATCATTCCCCTGGGGCGGGCTTACCGGGAGGCGGTGGATCTCACCCAGGGCAGCCAGGTATGGCGGGTAACGAGCCCCGAGGGCACGCTCTATCTTGTGGGGTCGATCCACGCACTGAAGCCCTCGCTCTTCCCCCTACCTCCGGTTTACGAACAGGCCTACCAGGCGGCGGAGCAGCTGGCCGGGGAGGTGAACCCGCTTTTGATGACTGACCCGGCTCGCATGAGCGCGCTCCAAAGCCTCCCCCGGCCATCAGAAAAAACCCTTCGCAGGGAAATGCCTAAGGCCCTGAAGAAGAACCTAGAGGCCTTCTTCGAAGGCCTCGGCGCCCCGCCGGAGCTCGCCTATAGCGCACCCCCGCTGGCCATGGCCATGGAACTGCAGAGCCTCACTCTGCTAAGCCTCGGCTACTCTCCGCAGGCCGGCTTTGAAGCCTTTTTCGCCCGCCGGGCCAGCCAGGAAGGCAAGCCCTTTGTGGAGCTGGAGGATCCGGTAGCGGTGCTCGGCTCGCTCATGAGCCTCCCCCTACCCTTGCAGTTCCAGGCTCTAGTCCAGACCTTCGAGGATCGAGGAAGGGCGCCAGACTTGCTCGGCAAGCTGCTGACGCTCTGGTACGCCGGCGATCCGGAGGCCCTCTTCGCGGCAAGCATCGAGGATTTGGCCACCCTGGAGGATGCGGCGCTGCTTCAGGACACGCTCTTCGATCGGCGCAACGCCGCCATGACGAAGGCACTGCTGCCCCTGCTTAAAAGTGGGAAGACCACCTTCGCCATGGTCGGGGCCGGACATCTCGGAGGGCCGAAGGGCATGCTCGCGGAGCTCCGCCGGGAAGGCTACGCGCCCGTCCAGCTCACCTTGGGGGTGACCCTCTAGCCCCCTAAATCGTCACCCAGGGCCTGGAATTTGGCCTGCATGGTGGGGTTGTTCCGGGTCAGCTTCTTGATGGACACATCCTGGGCCTTGTCATTGGCAAGGCGCAGGTTGCGGTCCGCACCGAGCAGCGCATCCTTAGTTTTCTGCAAATGGTCGATGGACTTATCGATCTCATCGATCGCCGTCTGAAAGCGCCGGGAGGCCAGATCGTAGTTCTTGCCGAAGGCCGTCTTAAAGGCTTCGAGGTTCTCTTCAAAGTGGGTGATATCCACATTCTGCGCCTTCACCAGCGCAAGCTCCTGCTTATAGCTGAGGGCGCCCAGAGCCGCATTGCGCAGAAGCGCAATGATGGGCAGGAAGAACTGCGGGCGGATCACGTACATCTTGGGATAGCGATGGGACACATCGACGATGCCCGTATTGTAGAGCTCGCTATCGGCCTCAAGGAGCGACACCAGAATGGCATATTCGCAGCCCTTTTCGCTGCGATCCTTGTCCAGCTCCTTTAGGAAATCCTCGTTGCGCTTCTTCGTTGCCGTGGTGTCCGCCTCGTTCTTCATCTCAAACATGATGGAGACGATCTCCGTCCCCGCCTCGTCCTGGTCCCGGAAGATGTAGTCGCCCTTGCTCCCGGTGCGGGCGTCGTTGTCCTTCTCGAAGTAGGCATTCGGAAAGGCCGTGGCGCGGATCTGGTTGAAGGCCGTTTCGCAGTGCTGCTCGAGGGTCTCGCCCAGCATCTTGGTGGACAGTCGCGCCTTCATATCCTTCAGGCGCTCGATGGCGTCGTCCCGATCCTTTAGCTGAACCTCGTAGCGCTCCTTGAGGGCCTGCTCGGCGAGGGACTTCTCCAGGGCAAGGCGATCCAGCTTAGCCCCGAGCTGGTCCCGCTCCTGGGTGACGGCGGTCACGGCCTTCGACACGGCGAGCTCCTGGGCCAGGGCCTGTTCTTTCAGGGCTTGGCGAGCCTCGTCCCGCTCCCGGACGGCGTCGGCCAGCGCATCCTTCACGGCAAGATCCTTGGCCAGCTCCGCCGCATCGAGCTTCGCCTGCAGCTCGCTTTTTGCCAGGGCCACCGCGTCCCGCTTCTCCCGCTCGGCCACGGCCAGGCGCTCCTCGAGGGCTGCGGTGAACTCGTGGTCCCGCACCTGCTTCAGGAGATCGGCGTAGCCGGCATCATCAACCTTAAAGGCTGTTCCGCATTTCGGGCAGCTGATGGCTTGCATGGGGACTCCTTCCCGAGGGGGCTTAGAAGTAAATTCGTCATGGAAGTATAGGGGCCTCATACGCTTGCGTGGGCACGTATGAACTTAAACTGTCCACCATTACCCCGCCCGCCAAAAATCCGTCGCCAACTTCACGAAAGTTCACGGCCGAATAGGAGCATTAATCCTAAAAAATAGGGTTTCCCCCCATAGCCCGCAACGGACGGGGCGTAGATGATACTTGGCCGTCTAAAGGAACTGGTGAGAAGGACCTCCCACCTTGGGTCAGCGCAGCGACAATCTCGATGGCTTTTTGGGGCTTGGGCCCCTAGCGCCCTATCTCGTAGGTTCGGGGGAGCAGGCTCAGGCCCAAGCCCTCCGCGGCCTGCCCCATGCCCAGGCGTTCCTAAGGCTGCGCGCCCACGGTGATTCGCAGCAAGCCGTCGCGAGCACCCGGCGCGGGCAGCGCGCCTACGAAACCCTAGGCCCACGGCCTACCAGGGAGGCGTCAAAGCAAGAACCGGCCGCTCGCGCCCACCCGGAGGGCACGCAGGGCAGGGAAACGGCTTTCCGGAAAACCCTGGGGCTAAGCCCGTCAGGGCAGCTGACGGAGGCGACGCTTCAGCAGGCCTATCGCCGGGCCTTGCAACGCGCCCATCCCGATACCGGCGGCTCCCTAGAGGCCTTCCATGCGGTGCAGGAAGCCTATCGGGGCCTCCGCGCCCGCTAGCGCCCCTGGCGCCCCTGCCCCGCCCCCGCCATGATGGCTCTGGCCTAGGCGACGGGAGGGCTGCCATGGAGACGCCGGACTTCGATCACTACCCCACGGCGCGGCACGTGCAGGGCGCCGCCGTGCTGCCTCTGGGCCTTGAAGCGCGCTGGGATGACGGGGCAGTCACCACCCATCACGCGCTTTGGCTCCGAGAAAACGCCCCAGGCCCGGAAACCACCCATCCGGACACCCGAGAACAAGCCCTCCAACTGGTGGACATCCCTAAGGATCTTCGGGTCCTCAGCGCCAGCCCTTCCCAAGGCGGAGGCCTGGCCGTGCGCTTCTCCGATGGTACGGAAGCCCAATATCACCCCGGCTGGCTCCGAGCCTTCGCGCGGGAAACGCAGGAGGCCCCCTTTGCCCTGCCCCCGCGGCAGCTTTGGACCGGGGATGGCCTTGGCGCCCAGCCCCGCTTCTCCGCCGAGGCCGTCGATCACGATCCTCAGGCCTTTGAGGCCTACTGCGAAGCGCTCCACGCCCTGGGCTTCGCCATCCTGGAAGGCGTAACCCCCAGGCCCGGGCAGGTAGAACAGGTCGCCCAGCGCCTAGGTCCCCTGCGGGAGTCAAACTTCGGGCGGCTCTTCGATGTGCGCACGGAGACGGAGCAGACCTCCAATGCCTACACCACCATGGCCCTGCCCGTGCACGCCGACCTTTGCACCCGAGAGCACATGCCCGGGCTGCAGTTTCTCCACTGCCTAGAGAACAGCACGGTAGGGGGTGCCACGCGCCTCACGGACGGGTTCCAGCTTGCGGAGACCCTACGCAAGGAAGATCCTAGCGCCTTCAAAACCCTCAGCACCGAGCCTTTGCTTTTTGCCAACAGGGCAGAGGATTCGGACTACCGCTGGGAGGCGCCCCTCATAAGCCTGGACGCTAAGGGCGCGCTCCAGGAGCTGCGCTTTTCCCCCTGGCTTCGGGGGCCGCTGAGCACGGATCTCGAAACTACCGATCGGATCTATCGCGCCCTCCGCGCCCTTTTTCGCCGGGCGGAAGCCCCCGGCGCCTTCCTGCGCTTCACCCTGAGGGCCGGGGACCTCCTGGCCTTTGACAACGCCCGCCTGCTTCACGGACGGGAAGCCTTCGATGGGAATATCGGCTCGCGCTGGCTCCAAGGCTGCTACGGGGCCCGGGAGGAACTACACTCCCAGCTGCGCATGCAGAGCCGACGGCGCCGCCAATCCCCTTAGTGCAAGGCCCGCGCCGGCAAAACCTGGCTGGCGCGCCAGGCGGGATAGGCCGCGGCGAACACCGTGGCCACGGCAGCGGAGAGGCTTACCAGAAGAAAGTCCCTGGCCTGGGGATCGGATGGAAGGGCCTGGAAGTAGGTACCCCCCAGGAAGGAGAAGGAAAAAAGCTGCTCCGCAAGCACAAGGAAGGCACCGGCGTTTTCCGCAAGGCCGTAGCCAAGGGCCGCGCCCAGGGCACTCCCCGCCCCCCCCACCATGGCCCCCTGAACCAGGAATATCTGGGCAACGTGCTGTCGGCTCGCCCCCTGGGTCATGAGCATGGCAATGGCGCCGCGCTTTTCATCGACCAGGCGGGTCAGACTCGCGACCAGGTTAAAAAGGGCCACGGCGATGATCAGCCCCACCACGAGACCCATCATGCGGCGCTCAAGGGCAACGGCAGCGAACAGCGCCCCGTAGCGATCGGTCCAGGGAGTGAGCTGGACCCCGGCCCCAAGCGCGTTTTGCCAGTGCCCCACGAACGCTGGCGCGCTTTGCGGATCCGCCAGCGCCAGGCGGTAGCTCGTGGCGAGGTCTAGCCCCGCGGCGGCGACGCTGTCTTCTCCCGCCACAAGGAGGGTTTGGTCCACCTGGGCGCCAAAGCTGAAGTAGCCCGCCACCCGCAGGGGCACGGGGCGCACCTGCAGCCGCGTGCCCACCACCTCGGGAATCAGCGCCGTGAGCGTATCTCCGGGAAACACCCCAAGGCGCGCCGCGAGGCCTCGTCCAAGGCGGGCCTCTCCCGGCCCCGGGGGCGCTGCGATGCCATCCCCTGCGCCCAGGGGAAAGGCCTCCCAGGCCGGCTGGGAAAAGCCTTGGAACGCCCCGGGCTCAGCCCGGCCGCCGAGGGAGAACAGGGCGGGGGTCGTGACAAAGGGCACCAGGGTCTGCACCCGGGCATCGCCCCTGAGCTCGGAAAGCTGTTCAGGACTGAGGGGCGCCGCGGTCGTGATCATGACGTGGGGCGTGGCCTGAAGCAGGCGCCCCTGAAGCGTGCTCTGAAAGCCCTGCATCACGGAGAGCACGGCGAGCAAGGCCGCCACCCCAAGCACGAGCCCAGTGACGCTAAGCACGGCCAGCAAGGACCAGCCCCGGCCGCGGCCGAGGGCGTGAAGAAAGCGCCAGCCTACCCAAGCGCTGAAGGTCATGGCGTTGCCGGCCCGGGCAACGCTTCCGCCCGAAGCAGCCCGCCTTCAAGGCGCAGGCATCGGTCGAGGCGCGCGGCCAGGGACAAATCGTGGGTCACCACCACCAGCGCCGTGCCCTGCTCTTCCCGCAGGGCGAGCATCAAATCGATCATCTGATGGGCCGTGGTGGGATCCAAATTCCCCGTGGGCTCGTCGGCCAGGAGCACGGCGGGCTTGCCCACCAGGGCCCGAGCCAAAGCCACCCGTTGCCGTTCCCCGCCGGAAAGGGCCCCAGGACGATGCTGACCCCGGGCCGCCAGGCCCACGGCGCCCAGGAGCCGAGCGGCCTCCGCCAGGGCGTCCGCCTTCCCCAGCCCCCGAATGAGCAACGGCATGGCGACGTTTTCCAGCGCCGAAAACTCCGCCAGCAGGTGGTGAAACTGATAGACGAAGCCGAGGTGACCGTTGCGCGCCAGCGCTCGATCCCCGTCGGACAGGGCGAAGGGGTCCACGGCGCCCCAGCGCACCGTCCCCGCATCGGGGCGGTCCAGCGCCCCCAGCAGGTGCAGCAGCGTGCTCTTCCCCGATCCGGACTGGCCGAGAATGGCGAGGCGCTCCCTAGCGGCAACGGTCAGGGAGAGGTTCTCCAGCACCGTTAGGGCTCCGGTGGCTCCCTCCCGGTAGCGACGCCCAAGCCCCTCGGCGGTGAGCACCGCTGCGGCGTTATTCATGACGAAGAACCTCCTGCGGAGCCAAAGCGTCAGCGCGACGGGCCGCCAGCGTAATCGCCAGGGCCGCCAGGGCGCCGGCGACCGCGGTCACGGCGAGGCAATCCCCAGGGCCGGGGCCACGGGCAGATGGTGAACGAAGTAGGCCCCCATGAGCGGCGCCCCCCGAAGCTCGGAGATCCAGGCGACCAGGGCCGGGGCCACTGCGCACAGGGCAAGGCCCCCAGCACCCCCGCCAGAATGCCGCCCCCAGCCACAAAGGCGCCGTGCCAGCGGAAGACCGCGCGGAGCTGAGCACCGCCCAGGCCCAGGGAAGACAGCATGGCGAGGGCGGAGGTTTGCTGGCGAATAGCCATGAGCACCATGGCGATCAGATTAAAGGCCGCCATGGCGACAAGCAGGGTCAGCACGAGAAAAAGCATCTTCTTTTGCACAGCGATGGCCTCGAAGAGAGCCCCGTAGCGATCCCGCCAATCGCTAAAGCGAAAGGCGCCGCCTCCAGCCTCCGGAAGGGCTTCGAGGGCCGCCTCAACCCGAGCCCGGTCCTCCCCCACGGCGAGCACGTCCCGAACCCCGAGACGCAGGCTCCGTGCCCCCCCGCGGCGCGCCAGGGCGCGCACGTCATCGAGGTGCGCCAGCAGGGTCTGCCCATCGAGGAGCGTCCCCGTCTCCAAAAGCCCAAGGACCGTGACCGTGCGCTGCACGGGGAAGGCCCCGGCCAGAGTCAGGCGAAGGTTGGGCACCACTAGGGTCAGGGAATCCCCCGGGGCCAGCGCAAGGCCCCGGGCCAACTCCGCGCCCAAAAAAACCCCGAAGGTTCCGGGACGAAGCGCGGCGGTCTGCGCGGGGGTCAGGCCACTGAGGGCCCCGCCCCCCGGCGCCACCCCCAGCACCTGCACGGGGCGGCTTAGGGTGCGGGCTCCGGCCTGAGCCACGAGGGCCAGGGCGCCCAGTTCCTCAAAGGGCTCGGCTCCTTTGATGCCCGGCAGAGCGGCCAGCGCGGGGGCATGGTCCGCGGGATCGACCCCATAGCCCTCCACCACCAGCTGGGGAACGGCCCCAAGCACCTCCTCCCGAAGGGCGCGCTCAAAGCCATTGGCCACGGACAACACCAGCACAAGCACGGCCACGGCAAGGGCAATGCCTCCGGCGGCGGCGACGGTGACGAAAGATAGGAAAGCCCCCTCGGGGCGAAGAAAGCGGGCCGCGAGGAAGCGCGGAAGATTCACAAGCGTCTAGGACTGATCAAAGGCGTCGTAGCCAAGCTCCGCCGCCTGCCCGCCGCGCACGCCCTTAGCCTTCACCGGGGTTTTTTCCACGCAGCGGCTGGGATCGTTGCCACAAAGGCTACAGGTGCCCGCGCCATCGACCTTATTCAAGCCCCCGCAGGTGCCGGCGATGGGGGCCCGGCCGAAGCTCACCCCCACGGCCATGGCCGCCACCAGCGCCAGCATAAAGAGAAAGGCGAAGACCAGCTCGAACATGGGCACGTTACCCCTCGTCAGTTCCCAGGGCCTCGAAGGCCGCGTTGGCGCGGCGCTCAAAGCCCTCTCCGTCGTAAAGGATAAACAAAACGGGGAGCTTCTGCCTCTCCGCCAAGGCCAAGCCCGCCTCGGGCCCGAGCACGTTCATGGCCGTCGCCCAGGCATCGGCCCAGAGCGCTTCGGGATGGGCTACGGTGACCGATGCCACGCGCTGGGGGATGGGATAGCCCGTGCGTGGATCGATGGTGTGGGAGTAGCGCACGCCGTCGGCCTCGAAGAAGTTGCGGTAGTCGCCGCTCGTGGCCAGGGACAGATCCTTCAGGGGCAAGGCCTCTTGCACCAAGCCCCGGGCCGAGGGGTCCGGCACTTCCACGCCAATGCGCCAGGGCACGCCCCGGTCATTCAGGCCCCGGGCCCGCACCTCCCCGCCAATATCCACGAGATAGTTCCCGAAGCCCGCCGCCTCGAGCACGGCAGCCAGCACATCGACGCCATAGCCCTTGGCCAGAGCCGACAGGTCCACCTCAACCCCCGGGGCCCTGCGCTGAAGGCTCGGGGGATCGGCGCTCAGCACCAGCTTTTCAAAGCCCACCATTGCCTGCGCGGCCGCAATAGCCTCCGCCGAGGGGGGCGCCACCCGGCGCTTACCCCCAGCGCCAAAGCCCCAGAGATCAATCAAGGGTCCCACGGTGACATCAAAGGCCCCGCCGCTCGCCGTGCTGACGGCCTGGGCCGCGGCCACCACGATGGCGAAGGCCGGCTCAATAGCAAAGGGCGTAAAGCTTTCGCTTTTGTTGAACTGGGAGATGGTGGCCTGGGGGTCCCAGGTGGACATGCTGGCGTTCACAGCAACCAGCGCGTCTTTCAGCTGGCCTTCCAAAGCCCCGGGGGCCGGCGCCGCCCCCTCCGCGAGGTAGGTGACACGCCAATAGGTGCCCATGGTTTGTCCCTGGAGCGTGACTTTTTCCGGGGCGCCCTCGCAGGCTGCCAGAGCAAGAACCGCAAGAAGCCCCAGCGTGCCTATGCCAAGCCCGCGTATCCAAAGGGTGCGTATCCAAAGCCTGCCGTTCACCGCTACTCTCCTTCGCGAAGCTGCGCGCCCCTGACCCAGGGCTGCGGGCGCCACCTTAACGAAGGTGGTGGAAAATTACTGCTTTAGAAGAGGAGAACGTCATGCTGGAAGCCCCCCTACCCTACGAAGTCGATGGCAAGGCCTTCGAAGGCCTCTTGGTCCGCCCTGAAGCCTCGGAAACCCCGAAGGCTGCCGTTGCCGTATGCCACGCCTGGGGCGGCCGGGATAGCTTCGCCGAGGGCATTGCGCGACGCCTCGCTGCCGAGGGCTATCTGGCCTGCGCCCTCGATGCCTACGGCGCCGGCGTGCGCGGCACCACCCCGGAGGAGAACCAGGCGCTCATGGCCCCTCTCGTCGCCGATCGGGCGGCCCTCTTCCGCCGCCTCACCGCGGGCCTTGAGGCGCTGCGCGCTCAGCCGGATTGCGGCGACGCCGTGGCAGCTATCGGCTACTGCTTCGGCGGCCTCTGCGTGCTCGATCTGGCTCGGGGCGGCGCGGGGCTCCGCGGCGTGGTGAGCTTCCATGGCCTGCTCCACGCCCCGGACCAACCGCTGGGGGCTGGGGATGACGCCTCGATTCTCGTCCTGAACGGCCACGACGATCCCATGGTGCCCCCGAGCGCCGTCCTCGCCTTCGCCGAGGAGATGACCCTAGCCAGGAGGGATTGGCAGCTCCACGACTACGGCGGCGCCCTCCACGCCTTTACCGTGCCGGAGGCCAATGCCCCGGAGGCGGGCGTGGCCTACCACCCCAAGGCCGATCAGCGAAGCTGGGCGAGCGCCACGGCCTTTCTTCGCGAAGTCCTCACCCCCGAGGGCTAGCGGGGGCAAGGTCCAATGCTAGACTAGGCGCTGCACAGACCCAGGGGAGGGAGAAGACGCTATGGCGCTCGTACTGAACGAAGATCAGTCCTTTATCCAAGCCACCGCCGCGGAGTTCTGCGCCAGCAAAGCTCCGACCACGGCCTTCCGGGCTCTCCGAGAGAACCCTGGCCCTGCAGGCTACGACCTCGAAACCTGGGAAGCCATGGTGGAACTTGGCTGGACCGGCATCACCCTGCCGGAGGCCGTGGGTGGTACGGAGTTTGGGTGGCAGGCCATGGGCACGATCCTCGAGCAGACCGGGCGCCACCTCTCCGCCTCCCCGCTCCTCAGCTCCGTGGTGCTGGGATCGAGCGCCCTGGCCTTGAGCAGCAATCGCGCCCTGGCCGATGCCTTACTGCCGGAGGTGGTGGAAGGCAAGATCCGCCTGGCCCTCGCCCTGGAAGAAAGCCCCCACCACCAGCCCTACGGCACCGCCCTCACGGCGACGGCCAGCGGCGATGCCGTGCACCTGAAGGGGGAGAAGCGCTTTGTCATTGACGGCGGCAGCGCCGAGCAAATCATTGTGGTGGCCCGGGAAAGCGGCGCCCCAGGGGACCGGGAGGGCCTGGCCCTGTACCTCGTGCCCCGGGAGGCTGGCATGACGACCACCGCAGAGAAACTTGCAGATTACCGGGCCTACGCCCGCCTCACCATCGATGCCACGGTAGACGCCAGCCAGCGCCTCGGCGACGCCGATCTGCTGGATGCGGTCCTCGACCGGGGCCGAGCCGCCCTCGCCGCGGAAATGCTTGGGGGCGCCCAGGCAGCCTTCGACCAAACCATCGCCTATCTGAAAGAGCGCAAACAGTTCGGCCAGGTCATCGGCAGCTTCCAGGGTTTAAAGCACCGCGCGGCGGACCTCTTCGGGGAAATCGAGCTGGCCCGCTCCACGGTCCTCGATGCCCTGGCAGCCCTCGACGAGCGCCGGGACGACGCGGCCCTCGCCGTGTCCCTGGCGAAAGCTAAGGTCGGCGAAATGCTCCACGCCGTCAGCTGCGAAGCGTTGCAAATGCACGGCGGCATCGGCATGACCGACGAATTCGACATCGGCTTCTATCTGAAGCGCGCCCGGGTACAGGAACAGCTACTGGGGAACCAGACCTTCCACCGCAGCCGCTACGCGGCCCTCGCGGGCTACTAGGGGGCGCGCCATGAAGCTCGCTTTCACCCCCGAGGAAAACGCTTTCCGAGACGAAGTCCGGGCCTTCTTTGCCACGGCCCTCACCACCGAGCTGGCCCACGCCGGGCGCCACATGACCAGCGTGTACTCCAGCAAGGAACACGCCCTGGCCTGGCAGAAGATTCTTTACGACCAGGGCTGGCTCGTGCCGAGCTGGCCCGAGGAATACGGCGGCTGCAACTGGACCCTCACCCAGCGCTATATCTTTGCCTGCGAGCGGGCCCGGGCGAAGCCCCCGGCCCTCTCCCCCATGGGCCTCTCCATGCTGGGCCCGGCGCTGCTGGGCTGCGGCACGGAGGCGCAGAAGCAGCACTACCTCCCGCGCATCCTTCGGGGAGAAGACTACTGGTGCCAGGGCTACTCCGAACCCCAGGCCGGCTCAGACCTTGCGACGCTTCAGTGCAGCGCTGTGCGAGACGGCGATCACTACATCCTAAATGGCACGAAGATCTGGACCACCCACGCCCAGTACGCCACGCACATGTTCTGCCTCGTGCGCACGGGCACCTTCGACCGCCCGCAGAAGGGCATCACCTTCCTGCTCCTGCCCATGGACGCAGAAGGCATCACCATCACCCCCATTCGCTTCGTCTCCGGCGCCGCCACCCAGGCCCAGGTGTTCTTTGACAACGTGCGGGTAGATGCGAGCCAGCGCGTGGGCGAGGAAAACGACGGCTGGACCGTCGCCAAGTACCTCCTCGAATTCGAGCGCGGCGGCGGCGCCTCGGCCCCCGGGCTACTGGAGAGTGTGGAAGACCTCCACACCTTTTCCGAAGCCCTCCCGAAGGCCGAGCGCGACGCCCTCGCGCTGCGGCTCCAGGCCCTCACCTCGCGCATCGAAGCCCTCGAGATGGCGGAACTCCAAGCCCTCGCGGAAACGGAGCGCCGGGGCTCTCCCGGTCCCGCTGCCTCCATGCTGAAGCTCCTGGGTACGGAGCTCAGCCAGGCCCTCACGGAGCTTCAGGTGGAAGCCCTCGGCCCCTATGGCCTCGTGCACCAGCCCGAGGCCCTGGCCTTCGAGAGCAACGTAGCCCCCGTGGGACCGGCGGAGGGGCTCACCACCGTGCCCTTCTACCTAAACAATCGGGCTGCCACGATCTACGCCGGCTCGAGCGAAGTGCAGCGTAATATCATCAGCAAGGCGGTGCTCGGCCTATGACCACCCGCCTCTGGCTCGTGCGCCACGGGCAAATTCAAGCCAACGTCGACGGACGCTGGCACGGCAGCACGGATAGCCCGCTCACGGCGGCGGGGCAGGCCCAGGTGGCTGCCACGGGGGCCTGGTTTAAGGCTCAGGCTCGCCCCATCACGGCGGTCTACGCCAGCCCCCTGCAGCGCACCTTTAACACCGCCGCGGGAATCGCCGAGGCCCTCGGCCTCCCAACCCAGCCCGAACCGGCACTCCGGGAGTACGGCATTGGCGTACTCGAGGACACCCCCTTCACTACCCTGAGGGACGAGCTCGGCTTCTTCGAGCGCATCTTCAGCGACGGCGCCTGGGCGCCGGAGGGCGGCGAAGCCCGGGAGGCCGTGGAGCAGCGCATCCACGAGATTTTGGACGCGTTAGCGACGCGCCACGCTGGGGAAGAGATCGTTGTGGTGAGCCATGGCGCGGCCCTGGCCCTTGGCCTCGCTCGCCTGCTTGCCAGCCCGGACCACCCCTGGGCGAAGCTGCACAAGAACAATTGCGCTGTCTCCGAGCTGTGCTTTGCGCCGGCCCCGGAGCTGCGCCAATTCAACATGACCGCACACCTTGGGGAGGGCCCGGCATGAGCTATGAGTTTTGCACCACGGAAGCGAAGGACCACATCCTGACCGTTACCATCAACCGGCCGGAGCGCATGAACGCGCTCCATCCGCCGGCGAATTTGGAACTCGGCGAGGTATTCAACGCCTTCGACGCCGACCCGAACCTCTGGGTAGCCATCATCACCGGCGCCGGGGACCGAGCCTTCAGTGCCGGCAACGACCTGCGCTATCAGGCGGAAGGGGGCAAGCGCGGCCCCATGCCCCTGGGCTTCGGGGGCTTAACGAGCCGCTTCAACATGAGCAAGCCCGTGATCGCGGCGGTGAACGGCGTGGCCATGGGCGGCGGCTTCGAGATTGCCCTTGCCTGCGACATCATCCTCGCTTCAAAGACGGCCCGCTTCGCCCTGCCCGAGCCGAAGGTGGGCCTCGCCGCCCTCGCTGGCGGCCTGCACCGCCTGCCCCGGCAGATCGGCACCAAGGCCGCCATGGGCATGATCCTCACGGGACGCCATGTCCCCGCCGAGGAAGGGCTCCAGCTGGGCTTTGTGAACGAGGTCACGGAGCCGGAGGCGCTGATGGACCGGGCCCGGGCCTGGGCCGCCATGATCTGTGAGTGCGCCCCCCTGTCGATCCGGGCCAGCAAGGAAGTCGCCTACAACGGCCTGTCCCACGCTAGCCTCGAGGAGGCCATGGGCGCCACCTATCCCGGCGTCAAGGCCATGGTGGAGAGTGAGGACTTCATCGAAGGGCCCAAGGCCTTCGCCGAAAAGCGTCCGCCGAACTGGAAAGGCTGCTAAGGGACTCCCTTCCGCACCATGACCACCGCCGAGGGGCCCGAACCCCGAGTACGTTCAGACGACGCGGCGGCCTCCGCGGAGGCCGCCTATAGTCGCTTTGTTGAACGGCATCTGACGCGGAACTACCTGGGCCACCTGGCCCACGGGCTACTGGGGCAGACCGGCTTTCGCCTGCTGAACGCCCCCACCTTCCTCCCCGCCTACGTGATGTTTCTTTCCGGGGGCTCGAACTTCGCCGTCGGGGTCATTCTGTCTCTTCAGGCGCTGGGCATGGTCATCACCCCCTCATCGGGGCGAACCTCATCGAACATCGACGCCGCGTGCTTCCCGTGGGCTTTGTCGCCGGCGGCATTATGCGTGGCACCGTGCTCCTCATCGGGCTGGCCGGACTGTTTCTGCCTCCGCCGGTGGCGCTCATTGCCATCGGGGTCTTTATCCTCGCCTTCGGGCTCTTTATGGGGATTCAAGGAGTTGTCTTTAACTTCCTGATGTCAAAGGTTATACCCGTTTCAAAACGGGGGCGTCTCACCGGCCTTCGAAACTTTTTAGCGGGGCTCACCTCCGCTGCCGTGGCCTGGCTAGGCGGCACCTTTTTCATCGGAGAAACACCGACCGTGGAGGGCTACTCCCACACCTTCATCATGGCCTTCGTGCTGACCTCCATCGGGCTGGCCATGCTCGTGGTGATCCGGGAGCCGGAGCCGCCCACGGTGCGGGCGCCCACGGCACTTGGCAGCCGGTTGAAGCAGATCCCCGGCCTGCTCCGGGAGGATCCGGCCTTCGCTCGCTATGTCGGCGCCCGGGGCCTAGCCACCATGGGGCGCATGGCGGCCCCCTTCTACATCCTGTTTGCAGGGACCAGCCTCGGGCTGACGGGACAAACCCTGGGCCTCCTCACGGCTGCCTTCACCCTATCCGGGACCTTCTCGAATCTGGCCTGGGGAGCTCTCGCCGATCGCCACGGCTTCCGCCTGGCCTTCCTCGGGGCCATCGGCCTTTGGGTAGCCTCCACGGCGGCGCTCATGGTCAGCAGCGGCCTGCTGCCGACGGTCCTGGTTTTCATCGGCATCGGCGCGGCCTTCCAGGGTTTCCAGGCCGCTTCCATGAACCTCACGCTGGAGTTTGGCCATCGCGACGAACTTCCCATGAGGATTGCTCTGGCCAACACGGCCTCGGAGCTTGCCGGCACCATTGGTCCCCTCCTGGGCGGTGCCCTAGCCACGGCCCTGGGCTACGATGCGGTGTTCTACGCCTCCATGGCCTTCCTCATCGCCGGGGGAGGACTGGTGCTCCGCTACGTGCCCGAACCCAGACGGGGGAGATAAGCCATGCTCGACCATGCTGGCCAGCCCATGACCGCCGCCAGTGCGGCGGCCGTCGCCGCCTACGAGGACTTCCTAGACGCCTATGGGCGCTTTTCTCCGACGGTTCCCGACGCGCTGAAGGCAACCCTCGCGGCGGACCCGGAGATGCCCCTAGCCTGGTGCGCCCGAGGCGCCCTCATGATGCTCTCGGGCAAGGGTGAGCTTCGCCCCGTCGCGGAGGCCTCCGCGAACAAGGCCCAGGCCCTCGCGGCCCAGGGCAACGTCCGGGAGCAGGCCCACGCCGAGGCCCTCGCCGCCTGGGTGGGCCATGACGAGACAAGGGCCCGAGACCTCTGGGACGCTATCCTTCAGGATCACCCCAAGGACTTCTTTGCCCTGAAGCTGTCCCAGTTCAGCCATTTCTACGCTGGCGGCGGCGCTCCCATGCGCGCTGTCATGGATGCTTTGGCGCCGAAGTGGACGGAGGATGTGCCCCGCTACGGAAAGTTTCTGGGCATCCATGCCTTCGCCCTAGAGGAGAACGGCGCCTTTGAGCAGGCCCAGGCCCTGGGCCGCCGGGCCGTGAGTCTCGATCCCGAAGACCCCTGGGCCATTCACGCCGTTGCCCATTGCCTGGAAATGGAAGGCCGCACGGCCGAGGGGCTGGCCTGGATCGATGACCATAGCCCCCACTGGGCCAACGCCGGCACCATGCCCGGCCACCTTGCCTGGCACCGCGCCCTCTTCGCCCTGGAGACTGAGGGGCCCGAGGCGGTCCTCGCGGACTTCGCTGCGCGCTACCAGGTGGGGGACAGCGAGGAATACCTCGACCTTTGCAACGATATTGCCCTGCTCCAGCGCCTTGCCCTGCGCGGCCTCGCCGTAAAGCCCGCCTTCGCCGCCGTGGCCGATCGCCTGGGCCCACGCCTCGGGGAGCACATGCTGGCCTTCTGCGATGCCCACTGGGTGCTGGGCCTCGCCGCCGCGGAGCGCTTCGATGACGCGGAAGCCGTGCTTACGGGGCTCCGGGACCGGGGCGCCCAGGAGGATCCAGACGCCGCGCCCTACCGGACGCTCGCCGTGCCCCTCGGGGAGGCCTGCCTAGCCTTCCACCGCGGTGCCTACCGCGCCTGCTGGCGCGGGATTCAGACCCTCCTGCCGATTCTCCATCGCCTCGGGGGCTCCCACGCCCAACGTGACCTCTTCGTGCAACTCATGCTGGCCCCCGCCGCGGAAGACGGCGCCCAGTCCACCTTTACGACGCTCCTTGCCGAGCGTCAGCGGACCGGGCACTTCGTGCCCGGCGCCGCCTAAACCCCTAGGAGCCTTCCTTGGACCGGAAACTGATCTTCCTCCTCGCCTTCACCGGCGGCTTTGTGATCATGTCCATTGAGCTGCTCGGAGGGCGCATTCTGGCCCCCTGGTTCGGCTCCAGCGTTTATGTCTGGGGCAGCATCATCACCGTGTTCATGGTGGCCCTGTCCCTTGGGTATCTCCTTGGGGGACGCCTGTCCCTCCGGGATCCAAGCCTCAAGCGCTTCGGGTCCCTCTTCATCGGCGGCGCCCTGCTCCTGGGGCCGCTCTATGGCTTTGGGGACAGCCTCATGGAGGCGGTCTTTACCCAGGTGGAGGATCCCCGCTATGGATCCCTCCTTGCCTCCCTGGCCCTCTTCTTCCTGCCTACGGTGATGCTCGGCATGATTTCCCCCTACTCCGTGCGCCTTCTGGTGCAGGCGAAGGACGAGAGTGGCCAGGTGGCGGGACTCTTATATTTCGTGTCCACCTTCGGCAGCGCCCTTGGGACCCTCGGCACCTCCTTCTACTTCATTCTCTGGTTCGAGGTGGATACGATTCTTCTGCTTCTGGGCAGCGCCCTCCTCGCCTGCGGCGCCCTCGCCCTGCTCGCCCCCCACCAAGAGGCCTGATCATGCTTCGCGTCCTTGCCCTACTCCTGCTCGTGCTCGCCCCGACCCTGCGCGCCGAGATCATCCACGAAGAACGCTCCCTCTATCGCAATATTCTGGTCCGGGATCTTGGCTCCGAGCGCTGCCTACTGTTTACCGTGCGCCGCTCGAACCGAAACCAAAGCTGCCTCGATTTAGACGATCCGGATCGGCTGATCTTTCCCTATGCGCGCATGATGCTCTCCGGACTCCTGGTGACCCCAGAGCCCAAACGCATCCTCATGGTGGGGCTCGGGGGCGGTACGCTCCCCAAGGTATTCAACGCCCTGACCCCGGAGGCCCGGCAGGACTTGGTGGAAATTGACGAGGCCGTGGTGACCGTGGCCAAGCGCTTCTTCGCCTTTAAGCCCACGGCCCAAATGGCCGTGCACGTACAGGATGCCCGGGTCTTTTTGAAGCGCGCGGCGGCCCGGGGCCTGAGCTGGGACTACATCATGCTCGACGCCTTTACCGGCGATTACATCCCGGAGCACCTCATGACCCGGGAGTTTCTCGAGGAGGTGAGCGCGGCGCTCACGGAAGACGGGGTTTTGGTGGCCAACACCTTCGCCTCCAGCGCCCTCTATGACGCGGAAACGGCCACCTACGCAGCGGTGTTCCCCGCCCTCGCGGAGGTGCGCCTCGATGAAACCTTAAATCGGATTCTGGTGGCCCAGAAGCGACCCTTCCCGAGCGCCGACGACCGGCAAGCCGCGGCGGAAGCGCTTCGTCGCCCCCTGCGGCGCTTTGCCTCTGATCCCCTACCGCTCGCCCGGAACTTCAACGTGGCCCCGCGCTTTGCCAAGGGCGCGCGGCTGCTCACGGACCAGTACGCCCCCGTTAACCTTCTGCAGCAGCAGTAGCGCTCTGGGCAGGGTCGAAGGTGAGGGCCGCGGAGTTCATGCAGTAGCGAAGCCCCGTGGGGGCGGGGCCATCGGGAAAAACGTGCCCGAGGTGCGCATCGCAGCCGCTGCACAGCACCTCCGTGCGCACCATGAAAAGCCCCCGATCCTCCCGTTCCCACACGGCGTCGCCATTTACCGGAGCCCAATAGCTGGGCCAGCCGGTGCCCGAGTCATACTTCGTGGCGCCCTCAAAGAGGGGCTGGTGGCAGCATACGCAGCGGTAAAGCCCTTCGCGCTTTTCATCCCAAAGGGCCCCGGTGAAAGCACGCTCCGTGCCCCCCTTCCGCGCCACCTTGTAGGCCTCCGGGGAGAGCATTTCGCGCCATTCCGCATCTGTTTTCGAAACCTTACCCATGGCCATGCTCCCTGCTATGCTCGCGACCCTTCGGTCGCCGGTGCCGTAGCTTAGGCCTTCGGCCCGGCCGTCTGTCAACACACCGGGGCGCCCCATGGCCAGCATCAAGAAGTCTAGAAAACTCGAATCCGTCTGCTATGACATTCGAGGCCCGGTGCTGAAGGCAGCGAAGCGCCTCGAGGAAGAAGGGCACCGGATACTCAAACTCAACATCGGGAATCCCGCCCCCTTTGGCTTCGAAGCCCCGGATGAGCTTCTTCAAGACGTGATCCGTAACCTTCCCCAGGCCCAGGGCTATTGTGACAGCAAGGGCCTCTACGCGGCGCGAAAGGCGGTCATGCAGCGCACCCAGCAGCAGGGCATTCAAGGCGTGGACGTGGAAGACGTATTCATCGGCAACGGCGTGTCCGAGCTTATCGTCATGGCCATGCAGGGCCTGATCAATGACGGCGACGAGGTGCTGGTCCCTGCCCCGGACTACCCCCTTTGGACTGCGGCGGTCACCCTCGCCGGCGGGAAGGCCGTGCACTACCGCTGCGATGAGGGCTCGGGCTGGCAGCCAGATCTAGACGATCTCGAAAGCAAGGTCTCCGAGCGCACCCGGGGCCTCGTCGTGATCAATCCGAACAATCCCACGGGCGCGGTCTACGAGCGCGCCATGGTGGAAGCCCTCGGCGCCTTCGCCACCCGGCACGATCTTGTGCTCTTCGCCGACGAAATCTACGACCGCATTCTTTACGACGGCGCCGTCCATATACCCCTCGCCTCGGTAGCCGAGGAGACCCTCGTGCTGACCTTCGGGGGCCTTTCCAAGAATTACCGCGCCGCAGGCTTTCGCACGGGCTGGATGGTCTGCTCCGGCAATCTTCGAGGCGCCGAGGATTATCTGGAGGGGCTGGAAATGCTGGCTTCCATGCGCCTCTGCGCCAACGTGCCCACGCAACACGCGGTGCAGGGCGCCCTCGGTGGCCACCAAAGCATCAACGATCTCGTCTGCCCCGGCGGCGCCCTTCACGAGCAGCGAGCCCTCGCCTACGAGGCCCTAACGGCCCTACCCGGGGTGAGCTGCGTGAAGCCCCTCGGCGGTCTTTACCTCTTCCCCCGCCTTGATCCCGACCACTACCGCATCGAAGACGATGAGAAGTTCGTGCTCGATCTTCTGACGGAGGAGAAGCTTCTGCTGGTACAGGGCACGGCCTTCAATTTGCCGGACCGCCAGCATCAGCGCTGGGTCTTTCTCCCTCGGCAAGAGGAGCTACGGGACGCCCTTGGACGCTTTGAGCGCTTCCTTTCCCGGCATCATCGCTAACCCTCCGCGCCAACGGCGTACACCACCTCATCCTCGAAGCCCGTGATCACGGAGCGATAACCGGAGAGCGCTTGGTCTAGGGCCGGATCCCCGGTATCAACCTGCAGAGGACGCCCTTCGAGGGTCAAGAGCTTGCTGCGCGTGGCCACGATGTGCCACTGACCCGGGCCCAGGCGACGCAGGAAGGTCGGGGACAGCTGCTGATTGCCCCGGCCGAAGATATGGCCCTGGCCGCTAATGGCCGTGACCACCAGGGCCACGGCCTTGCCTTCGCAAAGCGCTAAAAGGGCCTCCCCGGTAACGTCCTCAGCGATGCAAGCGCCGTGCTGAAAAACATCCACCCCCAGAAGCGTTTTCTCGGCCCCGAGGTGAGCCGCGATGGCCGCCGTGGTACTCCCGGGGCCCAGGACCCAGAGCGTATCGCCGCTGCGATCCATGCGGGCAGCGATATCCGCGGCGATCTCCTCGAGTACGAGAGGCTCCTGCTCCCGGCCACTGACCTTTGTGGCCTGCACCCAGCGCGGCGCCCCGGGGACCGCCAGGGCCCCGTAGAATCGTGTTTTTACCACGCCCTCCCGGAAGGCGGCTTCGTCAATGTCGCGTATTTCCCCTTCGCTGCGGGTGATAAGACCCCCCGTGCGCAGCCCCGTGATCACCTCCGCCGCCGCCTCCGGCGTCACCGCGAAAACCCCCGAGTGCATCTTCACCCCCGCGGGCACCCCAAGCACTAACGGCGGATCGGTCTGCTCCGCAAGGGCAGAAGCAACATCCCGAGCCGTGCCGTCCCCCCCAGCGAAGAGCAAAAGGTCGATACCCGCAGCCACAAGGGCGCGTACGGCGTGCTGCGTATCGGCCCCCGTGCTTTCCCCCTCCGCGGCGCCGAGCACGGAAGCACTCAGCCCCGCCGCGAGGGCAGCCCCCTCCCCCATGGCGCCGCCCCAGGTCAAAACGGAAAGGCCCTTGAGCTCGAGCCCCGCTAGGGTCCGGGTCATGCGCCCCGGGGCGCGGGGCTCGGCACCCCGAGCCAGGGCTTCCGCGCGCACCGCCGATCCATCCGAACCCTTTAGGGCCGTTGCACCGCCGATCCCCGCCCAGGGATTCACCACCACACCCAAGCGAAAGGGGCTCACGCGAAAGCCTCCTGCCAATGGGCGGCCACCCGCTCCCCCAGGGCCAGGGCCGAGGTCAGCCCCGGGGATTCCATCCCCAGTAGGTGCAAAACGCCTCGGCCGTCGCCGAGCGCTTGGGCATGCCAGCCAAAATCCGCGGCGGGCTGCCCAGGACCAACGCGCTTAGGACGAAGGCCCACGTAGGCGGGACTAAGGCGCTCAGCATCGAGTTCCGGGAAATAGCGCTGAATGGCCGCAGCAAAGCGATCTCGGTCGGCAGTAAAGGCGTAGTCCTCCGTCTCTCGCCAGACCACATCCGGGCCGAAGCGGGCCTGCCCCCCCAGATCGAGGGTCAGGTGAATGCCCAGGCCCCCGGGTTCCGGGAGTGGATACACAAGGCACGGCGCCGGGGCCGGTCCTCCGTAGTTGAAGTAGTGCCCCGCAGCGTAATAGGGCCCTGGTGTCGCCGCCTCCCCCAGCACCTCCCGAGCCAGCGCAAAGGCGCCGAAGCCCGCTGCATTTAGACACCGTCGGGCCTTCAGGGTCAGTGGGGCACCAGCGCTCGCGCCTTCGAGCACCACTCCGTCCCTTTCCAAGGCGAAGCGCCTCACGGCGGTCTGCAGCACCAGCTGCGCCCCCGCGGCCTCCGCCTCCCCGGCCAGGGCCAGCATGAGACCATGGCTATCCACAATCCCCGTCTCCGGTGACCACAGCGCCGCCGTCCCCCGGAGCGCCGGGGCTTTATGGTGAAGGGCCGTGGAAGCCAGCAGGGTAAGCCCCGGTACGCCGAGGGCATCGCCTCGCGCCTTCAGGGCCTCGAGCTCTGGGATGCCCGCCTCCCCGGAGGCAACGATCAGCTTGCCAAGCTTGGAATGCCCGACCCCCCGGGCCGCGCAGAATTCGTAAAGCAGTTCCCGCCCCCGACAGCACAACGACGCCTTTAGGCTATCTTCGGGATAGTAGAGGCCCGCATGAATGCCCTCCGAGGAGCGGCTGGAAATACCCTGTCCGAGCGCGGGAGCGGCCTCCAGCAGCCAGACCTCGACCCCGACCTGAGCCAAGGCTCGAGCGCAGGCGAGGCCGACCACCCCGCCGCCGATCACCACCGTATCAACGGTCTCAGTCATGTTCGCTTGCCACGGCTAGGCCCGCCGCTGCCAGCAGGGCGCCAGCCTCCCTAGTCGCGCGATAGGGGGTCAAGGTGAAGTCCCGGCGGCCGCCCTGGGCGCGACGCAGGGCATCAAAAATCGCCGAGGGGGCTTCCTTCCCCGCGGCCAGCGCTTCCCGGTAGCGAGCACTGAGGGCCTCGAGATCCAGGGCCTGGGCCAGCGCTTCCCACCCCGCCCGACGGAACGTGCCCGGCACAGTGCGGCATTCCTGCGGTGGCGCGAGGGCCGCGGCGTAGTGATCTTCTCGAGGACGGCCCAGGGTTTCGCAGAGCGCGTCGTACAGCATGGCCGTACCCCGAAGCTTACCCTCATCGCTGTGCCCGGCGATGTGCGGCGTAGCGAGGGCAACGGCTTCCAGCAGGGCCAGGGGCGGCGCAGGTTCTGCTTCAAAGACATCGAGGCCTACCCAGTGGCCAGCGCCCTGCTGCAAGGCCGCAAGGAGCGCCCCATCGGGGAGAACTCCGCCCCGCCCAGCGTTCAAAAGCACCCGCCCTCGCGGAAGGGCGAGGAGCTCCTCGACGCTGAGCCAGGGCACGGTCGGATGGGCGCCGTCCCTGATGGCCGGTACGTGAAAGGTGATGGCATCGGCTGCGAGCACGGCCTCGCGGGGCCAGGCCGGTGCCGCGAGGGGAAGCCCCTGAGCTTCCCGGGGAGGATCGTAAATTCCCACTTCAAACCCCAGAGCCAAAAGGCGCTTCGCAACCCGACCCCCGACAGCGCCGCCCCCAACCACGGCGAAGCGGGCCCCCTCGGCCAGGGCGTCGGCGAGCACGGCCTGCGCCGTGGCCACCATTATCCAATCGGCCACGGGGTCGGCGTTACAGCCCGGCGCATGGGCAAAAGGAATGCTTCGGCCCGCCAAGAAAGCCTCATCCACATGATCCACCCCCGCCGTGCCCGTGCCCACGAAGCGGGGCTGGGCGTCCCCCAGGAGAGCCGCATCGATACGCGTTTGGCTGCGGAGGAGAAGGACGTCCGCCGCCTGAGCCTGTGCAGGGGTCACGGCACGTCCCGCGACGCGCGTGAGAGCGCCGAACTCCGCGAAGAAACGCTCCGCCTCGGGCAGGTTTTCATCCACAAGCAGCTTCACAACGGGCCTAATCCCAGGGCGACGCTAGAGCGCATAGCCTACCAGCCCACCGGCGCGAAGGGCCTTTTCTAGCCGCGCTTCGGTCAGAGGGGGTAAGGCTCTAGCGGCAGGATCAAAGCGCCGGGGTACGGCGTGAGAGAGCGTGGTCAGGGTGAAAGCGTGATAGGCGGCCTCCCGCCCGTGCAGAAGCTTACGCGCAATGCCCGCCGCTCCAGCGACCGGACCCAGAGCCTCCGAGCCCTGGGCTTCTAGCGCTTCATAGAGGGCCGGCAAGTCGGCAAAACGCGCACAGAGCCGCGCCGCGGTCTTCGCGCCGATACCGGGCACCCCAGGGATGCCGTCGCTTGCGTCGCCGGTCAGCGCCAGATACGTCGCCATGACCTCCGGCGGAAAGCCCAGGGACTCCCGGAGCTGGGCGTAGCTCTCCGGCGTCGGCGCCCCCGGAGTCCAGCGCCAATCACCGGGCTGGAGCAGCTGAAGTAGATCCTTATCCGTGCTCATGAGCACCACGGGCCGGGGCCGGCCCCGGCGCGCGGCGAGGGCCAGCAAGTCATCGGCTTCATAGCGGCGGCTTGCTGCTTCGGGAATACCGAGGGCCCGGGTGAGGGCTCGGCACTCACGAAAGCTCGCCTTTAGCGCCTGGTCGGGGCGCGGACGCTGCGCCTTGTAGGCTGAATCCAGCGCGTGGCGAAAGCCTGACCCCAGCGCTTCATCGAAAGCTACCCCAAGGCGCGCGGAGGGAGGCAGCTGCCCGCGCACCTTAACCAGAAAGCGGAGCCAAGCAAGGCGTACGGGAGGCTGCAAGCCCGGCCCCTCGAGACCGCGTGCCGCCATCGCAAAATAGCTCCGAAAGATGACGGCGCTGGCGTCAACGAGCCAAAGGGCGTTCGGCGGCGTCACGACGATCTAAGGACAGCAAGGGCGTCGCGGAAGCGCGCAGCCCGGGGCGGAAGGCCCTTCACCTGCCAGCGCCGGCGGTGCCCTTCCTGGGCTGCAAGGAAAGGCGCAAGATCCGGCGCCGGGGCCCCGGGGTTATCCACGCTCGGCGCAAAGGGCACCCCGAGGGCCTCGCAAAACTGCGATTCCAAGGCCTGGGGCGCAGCTTCCACGGCAAAAAAAGCGGCCTGCTGCGCCTCGTCCCGGCCCTCCGGGGCATACCAATACCCATAATCCACGCGCTGGCGTCGCCGGGTACCGGCCAGGCACCAGTGGGCGACCTCGTGTAAAGCGCTCGCCTGGTAGTCGAGCCGAAAGTAAATCACCGCCGGCGCAATACCAAAGCCCGGGCAAAAGAGGGGCTCCCGGGCGCCACCGCGAAGTCGGGTCCCCTCTGCCTCAAGAAAAAGCCCGTCGAACAGTGTGCAAAGGGCTTCCGCTCCGCAGGGCCAGGAATCCCTCACCGCAGAGCGCACTCGAAAAGGAAGGTGAGCACGCCATCAGTCTCCTCCTGCTCGAGAATGGGGTGGCCCACGAAGCGGCTGAACTGCTCGAAGTCCCGGACCGACGCGGGATCGGTCGTCAGTACCTGCAGCCGATCCCCTGGAGCCAGCTGGCGCATGCGCTGGCGCAGGAGCATCAGTGGTTCGGGGCAACGAAGGCCCGAGGCATCAAGGACGGACGGTGCATCTGACATGGGGGAGAACTCCGCATTGGGACCGCGAGTCTGTCCAGGGTTGGTAGAGCCGTCAACGGCAGCCCTTGACTTCCCGTCGAGGGACCGCATCAATGGGGGTCGCGGGTCCTAGACAAGGGGTAATTGTGCGTCGAGGCAAAATTCAGCCGAGAACCCTCCGATGGCACGGCTTGCGCGCCCGCTATGGGGCACTGCTCACGCTCACCCTGCTTTTTAACACCGGAGCCCAGGGTGCGCCGGCCGCAAGCCTTGCCCCGAAGGGCGCCGACGCGCCAGCGCTCACCATGGCGCCGGTGGAAAGCGACCCGGAGCGGGAAGAGTTCGCCCGGCAGGTCCGCCTATCCCTTCTCCAATATCAAGGGGGTCGAGCCTTCGAGGCGCGCAACACCGTGTCCGAGGCCCTTGAGGATATTCGCGCCCGCTTTGGACCCTGGGATCAGCAACAGGTACTCGGGCTGCGTATCTTAGCTGCTGCGGAGCAGTCCCTTGGAGATGTGGAAAGCGCTGGGGAAGCCCTCGCCCAAGCCCAGTATCTCAATCGCATGAACCTGGGCCTCCACGACCTCTCCCAGCTGCCCATCCTTGCGGAGCTTACCCAGCTGTCCTTGCGCAAGGGCGATTTTAAGCAGGGCAACGCCCTCCAGGAATATGCGTTTTTTATTCAACAGCGCACCCACGGCGAAGACAGCGAAGCGTTGCTCCCGGCCCTCTATAACCTGGGCGGTTGGTATCTCTCCACCGGCAACGTGCTCGCTTCCCGCACCCTCTACGAACGGGCCCTAGATCTAAGCGAGGACCTCTACGGAGAAACGGACCTGCGCCTGATCCCCGCCCTAAGGGGTCTCGCCGGCGCTGTCCGTGCCGAGCGGTTCCCCATAGAGGGTCAAAACGACACGCCAGCCTTTAGCTTTACCGCCGGAGGCCCCAACAGCCAGAACCTGCGCATCGAGGACGAGCGAATGATGCTCGGGCGCTACGGCCAGGGCGAGGATGCGCTGCAGCGGGTCCTCGAGATCTACGATGCGCAAGAGTCGGTGGAGCCTACGGTCTACGCCGACGGGCTCATCGAACTCGGGGACTTGTACCTTATTTTCGACAAATGGACCGCCGCTGCTCGGCGCTATGGGCAAGCCCAGACCCGCCTGCTTGAAGCGGGGGGGGAGAACACCGCAGCAGACGCCCTATTCGCCACGCCGAAGCCCGTGGTCCTCTACCTCCCGGAAGCCCGCGCGCCCTCGGACCGTACGGGCCTCGAGCCCCAGCTAGGCTTCGTCGACTACCGCTATCGGGTCAACACCCGGGGCCGGGCCTTCGACCTGGAAATCACCGATTTTGGCCCGAAGGACGTTTTAAACTTCCGCCTGAAGCGCGCCCTTAAGGAAGCCCGCTTCCGCCCCATCATGGTGGCCGGGGAAGCGATGGACTCCGATTGGCTCGAGGCACGCCACGAATTCTCATTCCTGGGCCCTCCCCCGGCGCCCGAGGCTGCTCCCGAGGAGGAAGGGGACGACCTCCCCAGCAGCGAGAGCGAAGCTCCTTCCGAAGAGACTCCGTGATTCAGGCCAGCTTCATTCCCCCCAGGCACAGTCAGAAGTCTCTGTAGCGAGGAGTTTGCGTGATGATTCGAAGCGAGCGCCCTGCGATCCCAAGCGCGGCCCGGCGGCTTTTCGTCCTGATCGCGGCCCTCCTAAGCACCCCCGGCGCCCTCGGCGCTTCTGCCCCTGATGCAGCGAATTCCACCCCCACGGAGGCCAGAGACTCTAATGCCGCGGCTGTCGAAGGCGCTTCCACAGCGACCGACGCCCCTGCTTCTGAGCCCGCGCCAAGCCCCGAAGCCCATGGCGCCCTCGACGTGCTAAACGAAGCCGTAGATGCCGCCGAAGGCACAGCCGACGGCGCGGATGCGGCAGCGGGCGGGGAAGACGGGGGGCGCTCAGGCGACGGCCCCACCGTTGACGGCGTTCTCGACCGCGTGCTGGATGTCTTTACCCCCGGGCAGAACAGCGGCGTGGCCATTCAAGCACCCATCCCGTCCCTACCCAGCCCGTCTAGCTCGTCCAGCTCGTCCAGCTCCTCCAGCTCGTCTGGATCGTCTGGATCGTCTGGATCGTCTGGATCGTCGTCTGGATCGTCTGGATCGTCTGGATCGTCTGGATCGTCTGGATCATCCGGCAGCGCCGGCGCCTCCCTCCCAAGCCCCCGCTCAGGATCGAGCTCCGGGTCGAGCACCGGCGGCGGCCCGGGGAACTCAGGCACAGGCACCACCGCAGGCACGAACACCGGCGAGGGGACGGGAAGCACCCCCGGAGACGGCAGCGGCAGCTCAGAAGGCAACGGGGTACTGGATAGCGTCTGGTCCGTCTTTAAGGACGTCGAAGCACAGCAAGGGGCTCAGCCCGACGGGCCCATCGTAGAGGGCTCACAGGGCTCTGGGAGCACGGCCGGGACGACGGCCGGGGGGGCCGAAGGCACGGCGCCCGATGGCCAGGGCAGCGGCTCTACCGAACGCCCTGCCAGCAGCCCCGCGGGGAGCACCGCCGGCACGGGGCAGGCGCCGGGCTCCGCCCCCGGCACGGGCGGGGGCAATGGTGAGGACGACGGCTGGATCAAGCGGGATAGCGGCGGCGCGAGCAGCGCCCAAAGCTATGAGGCGGTGTACGACACTGAGAGCTCCAGCGGCAGCAGCACGCCCTCGGGAACCGCCGATACAGTGGATTCCCTCGAAGCCGAATTGGAACGCGCCTTAGAAAGCTTCGATGGCATGATTCTCGAACAGCGGGGCCCCGTGCTCGCCCAGGGGGATCGGCTTCCCGAACCCGCCAAGCCCGCCGAGGCGAGCGGCGGGGCCGGCTCGCCGCAAGCGAGCGCCCCAAGCCGGCGCCCTGCGCCCCTGCCCCCGGAGCAACCTCGAGGCGGCCAGGGCGGCGGCGGCAATGTGCCAGAGGACACCCCGACCACCGGTCCAGCGGGCCCCGTGGAGGTTCCTGAGGAGTTCGCCGATGCTTCCGACGACGACGTGATCGCCCGCCAGCTGCGGGAAGCGGCCATGGCGGAGCAGGATCCCACGCTCCGGGATAAGCTGTGGGAAGAGTACCGACGCTACAAAGCCAACGGAGCCTAGGAGCCCTCATGCGCTTTCTAACCTTAACGCTTCTTCTCTTCCTGCTCGGCGGCTGCGTGTCGACCACGGTGAAGCGGGTTGAACGGCCCGAGCTCCAGGTGACGGAGCGCGCCGAACACGTGCTTCTGGACGTAGGCATCTTTCTGTTCGATCCGAATATTCCCGAGGGCTTTGAGGAACGCGAAAAGCTTGGCATTGAACCGGACGTACGCAAGGCCGAGGCGCGCTACCTACCCGGAGTCCTGCGTAATACCCTCGAGAACAGCGGCAATTGGGGCGCCGTGCGCCTCATCCCTCGGGAAAGCCGAGCGGTAGATCTGGTTATTGAGGGCAAGATCGAGGAATCCGATGGGGAGGCGCTTAGCCTAGCCCTTAAGGCCACGGACGCCAGCGGTGAGGTGTGGGTCGAGAACACTTACAGCTACCGAACCAGCAAATACGCTTACGATCCCGACGCGCCCCAGGGACAGGATCCCTTCCAGCCTCTCTATGTGCGCTTTGCAAACGACTTGGCTGAGAGCCTCAAAGGGCGCAGCGACGACCGTTTGGAGCGCCTCCGCCTCCTGAGCAAGATGCGCTTTGCTCAAAGCTTCGCCCCGGAGCGCTTCGAAGCCTACCTCAGCACGAGCGCCAATGGGCGCAGCACCCTGCGCCGTCTCCCGGCGGAGGGGGACAGCATGATGACCCGAATTGATCGCGTGCGAGAGCGGGAGTACCTGTTCCTCGACACGCTAGATCAGTACTACCGGGGCTTTGAGACGGCCATGGCCCCCGCTTACCAAGACTTTCGGGCCTTCAGCTATGAGGAGGCCCTGGCCCTCGCGGAACTTCAGCGCCAGGCGCGCAATCGAACGATCATCGGTACCGTGGCCGTGCTCGGCGGCATTGCCGCCATGGCCTCCGATGATGGGGCTTCGCGCTACGCCGGGGCCCTAGGTGTTGCCGGAGGCGCGGTGACCTTAAAATCAGGCCTCGATAAGCGGGTGGAGGCCAGCATGCGCCTGGAATCGATTCGCGAGCTAGCAAGCAACCTCGAAGCTGTAGTGGCGCCCCAGGTTCTTGCCCTGGACGAGCAAACCTACACCCTAACGGGCACCGTCGATGAGCAATATGACAAGTGGCGAACGATTCTGGGTGACCTCTATCGCGCTGAACTTGGCACCGCGGAGCCCTAATGGCTGACCGCCCAACCCCGGAAGACCCTATCCGGCCAGCACCCGTCACCCTAGCGGGCACGCAGCCAGAAGCCCCCAAGGTTCAGGGCCAAGGACCCTCCGGCCCCTCTGCTCCCGTCCTTGCGGGGCTGGCCCTGGTCCTTGGGGCGGGCGGCTTTTTCCTGCTCGGGCAACTAAGTCCGACACCCGAAGCGCCTCGCCCCGCCCAAGCGCAGGAAGGGCCTGCTGCCAGGGCCGCGGGCGCGGACGCTGAAGGCCCCGCTCCGAGTCCTGCCCCCTTTGCCGATGCGGCCACCCAGGCGGCTCGCGAGGCCGCCCAGGGAACGCTTCGCCGCTTCCTGGCCCGGCGCACGGAACTCGAGGATCACGGCGCCGCCCTTTGGGCCGAGAGCGACCTGGCTGCTATAACCCGGCAGGCTGAGGCGGGAGACGCAGCCTTCCTCGCAGGCCAGCTTGAGGCCGCCCTGAGCGCTTACGAAGCGGCTCTTCAAGGGGCCGAGGCCCTTTGGGCCACCCTCCCCGCCCGGCAAGCGGCGCAAGCCGCTGAGGCCGCAGCGCGCCTCGAGGCGAACGATGTTGCCACGGCGGAAACCGCCTATGCCCTGCTTCGGGCCATGGCCGGGGATAACACTGGACTCCGGGAGGATGCCGAGCGCGGCCTGCGTCGGGCGGAGCGGCGACCGGCCGTGCTTGACGCCCTGGCCCGAGCCGAAATTGCTCTCACCAACGAGGACTGGGCGGCGGCAGACGGGCACCTCAAGGAGGCCCGGGGCCTCGATGGGGACGCTCCAGGCGTTGCCACCCTGAGCGAGACCCTCGACCGGGAACGCCGACGTCAGGCCCTCGAGGCCGCCCTCGGGGAGGGTTATGATGCCCTCGCCCGCGAGGATTACACCGGGGCGCAAAGCGCCTTTAACAAGGCCCTGTCCCTGAACGGTGGCGCTGCCGCAGCAGAGGAAGGGCTCGCGCTGGTCGCAACTCAGCGCCTAGAGGCGCGCCTCGCCGCACTCCAGGATCAAGCCGAGGCGGCCCGGAGTGCCGAGGCCTTCAGCGAAGCCTTGGCGCACTACGAAGCGGCCCTGGCCCTCGATGGCAACCTAGCCTTTGCCCAAGAAGGGCGCCAGGCCATGACGGACCGGCTCGCCCTCGCGGGCGCCCTCACCGAGGCGGAGCGCACCCTCGGAAAGGATCCGAGCGACGCCGTGCTTCGCCACGCCCGGGAAACCCTCGCCCTCGCAGAGCCCTTCCTCAGCGCCGAGCCACGCCTCGCGCAACAGGTGGAGGCCCTTCGGACCCGCTTGGCTGCCGCGGAAACGCCGCGCACCGTGCGCCTGGAATCGGATGGCAAAACCACCGTGCAGGTACTTAAGGTGCGTCACCTTGGCGCCCTCACGGAGCAAGCCCTTCCCCTACGCCCAGGCAACTACATCGCGCTGGGGTCCCGCGATGGGTATCGCGACGTTCGCGTTTCCTTCACGGTCCCCCTGGAAGCAGCCCCGCCCGCCATCGCCGTGGTTTGCCGAGATCGCATCTAGCATGACCAGCGAGCCCATCGCCCCCAGCCCTTACGTCCCTGGCTCCGCGCCACCGCCGTCGGAGGAGCGGCGGCGCCGGCGACGCTGGCCCTGGTTCGCGGCGCTCTTGCTTCTGCCCCTGGCATTTGTATTCCTGGCCCAGGGGCTCACGGTGCAGGTCACCCCCCGGGAAGCCAGCGTGAACCTAAGCGGCGGCCCCTATGTCACGCTGGCGGACCGCTACCTGGTCCTGCCCGGCACCTACACCCTAAGGGCCACAGCGCCAGGCTACGAACCCTACCGCCAGCCCCTGCTGGTGGAAGCAGGCAGCCCGTCCCAGGTCCGGCTGGCGCTCCAGCCCGCGGTCGGCGAAGTGACCGTCGCGGTCCAGGGCGTTTCCGGCACGGCCCTACCCCACGCAGAGATCACGCTCACCGATGGTCAAACGCGCCGCGCCGACGGGGAGCCCCTGACCCTCCCCGCTGGCCCGCAGGCCCTGACGGTGCGCGCGAAGGATTACGAACCGCAAAGCTTCATCCTGACCGTGGCGGGCCGCGGCCGCGCACAGACCGCCCTGGTTCAGCTCGAGCGGCGCTGGGCCGAGCTGGCCCTGGAAACGGACCCGGAAGGGGCAGAGGTCTGGATCGACGGCGAAGGCACCGGGCGCCGTACGCCAACGCGCCTGCCCGTGCTTCCCGGACCGCATACGTTAGACTTCAAGCTCGACGGCTACAGCCCTCGGCGCCTCGCGGTGATGGTGGCGCCGCGGCTGGACCAAACGCTTGAGGCCCTAACCCTCACTCCGGCACCCGTGCAGCTGCGCCTTTCGAGCGAACCGGCGGGAGCGGCGGTAACCTTAAATGGACGCCCCGTGGGGGCCACGCCCCTTACCCTAGCCCTCAAGCCCAAGGCGCCCTACCGCCTTGAGGTGCTCAAGGCGGGGTATGGCCCGCACCGGGAGGCAGGCAGGGCCCCGGCCCGGGGGACGGTGACCCGAGACCTTGTGCTGAAACCGGAACTGGGCGAGCTCCGCCTGAGCTTTACCCCAACGGGTGCCGCCCTGCGCATCGATGGGGTACCTGCCGCAGACACCGGGCCTCGCCTCCAGCTGCCGGCACGCCCCGTCACTATCGAAGTCAGCAAGCCCGGCTACGTGCCCTTCAAGCGCACGGTCACCCCCCGGCCGGGCTTTCCCCAGGCTCTGGACGTCTCGCTCCTGACTATCGCGGAGGCTCGCCGGGCGGCCATGAAGCCAAGCCTCTCCGCCCCCGACGGGCAAACGCTCCAGCTGCTCCGGGGCGGCGCCTTCACCATGGGCGCCTCGCGCCGGGAGCCCGGGCGGCGCGCCAACGAGGTGCTGCGCGAGGTCACCGTGAGCCGCCCCTTCTATCTCGGAACCCAGGAAGTGACCAACGCCCAGTTCCAGCGCTTTGATCCCAAGCACCGCTCTGGGGAGTTTGAGGACACCACCCTCGAGGAGCCCGAGTACCCCGTGGTCTCCGTCCGCTGGCTTGACGCCGTGCGCTACTG
Source organism: Candidatus Salivita marina (assembly GCA_038144425.1). GTDB lineage: Bacteria > Pseudomonadota > Gammaproteobacteria > Pseudomonadales > Azotimanducaceae > Salivita > Salivita marina. The sequence continues at coordinate 387,630 of JAYQNS010000003.1, forward strand.
CAACTGGCTCTCGGATCAGGAAGGCCTGCCTCGGGTCTACACCCTCGAGGGCGACGAGGTGACGGGTTTCGATCCCGACGCCACCGGTTATCGCCTCCCCACGGAGGCCGAGTGGGCCTTCGCCGCGCGCATGGACGAAGGCGGCCCTCCGCGCCGCTTCCCGTGGGGAGACAGTCGCAGTCCGGAGGCCAATCGCCAGGGCAACTACGCCGATGATACGGTGCGCCACCTCCTCGCCCGAACCATCCCTGGCTACCTCGACGGCCACCTAGCGACGGCTCCCGTAGGCACCTTCAAAGCCAACGGCTTCGGCCTTTTCGATCTCGGGGGCAACGTGGCGGAGTGGGTCAACGACTTCTACGGCGCGACGGAGGACGTCCTCGGCGCCGAGGGACGGGATCCCCTCGGACCCGGTCGAGGGCGCTATCATGTGATCCGCGGCTCCAGCTGGATGCACGGCCAGCTGGTGGACCTGCGCCTCGCCTTCCGCGACTACGGCGAAGACGGGCGACAGGATTTGGGCTTCCGCGTCGCCCGGTGGTTCGAACCTCAGGAGGCTACGCCGTGATGCTTTTCCCCAGCCCCCAGCCGCTTCCGGCTCGCCTAACGGCTTCCCTGGCGCTGGCTACTCTCCTGTTCGCAGCCGACGTCCAGGGCGCTGAGGCAGAAGATACTCCCGCACCAGCTGGCGAAGCCCGCGCGGAGGGGACCGCCGCGGCCGTTAATCCCACAGCGGCGGAACCCACTCCGACGGCGAAGCCCGCGGGCGCCCCACCACGCCGCTTTATCCCTACGGAGCAAGTTTCTGAGGACCGCGCCGTGGCCTTTCCCAAGGATATTTAGGACCGCCCATGCGAGACACGTTACGCAGTGAATTTGCCTATCAGCTCTTCGCCCTGCTGTTTGCGGCGCTTTTTGTGCACGCGATCTACGTGACCGCCATTCGTCCAGAGGCGGAAACCTTGCTCGCGGAGCAGCGCACCGCGGCGGCCGCGGACGAAAATTACGTCCCGGAGCGTCATCTAGCCGTCGTGCTGCGGGACTTCGAGCAGGAGGCCTGCTTCATTCTCATGCTTTGGGCCATGGCCATCATGGGCTACAAGGCCCGATCGGGCTTGCGGGAACGCGCCCTCCTTGAGCAAAAGCTCCTCCCCGTTACCCCGGGCATGAGCGTGCTGCCTGAGGACGTGCGGACCTACCTTCGCCCTCTCCAGAACCTTGAGCCAGCGCAGCAACGCGCCCTCCTACCCCGGGCCCTAAGCGCAGCGCTCCAACGCTTCGCAGCCACCCGAAATGTGCAGGACGTCTCCGAAGCCGTACGCAATGTCTGCGATGCGGAAGGGGAGCGCCTCGACTCCGAATTGTCCATGGTGCGCTACATTGCCTGGGCCATCCCCTCCATCGGGTTCATTGGCACCGTCCGCGGCATCGGGGATGCGCTGAGCCAGGCCAACCAGGCGGTGCAAGGGGACATCACTGGGGTCACGGAAGCCCTGGGCGTGGCCTTTAACTCCACCTTCGTCGCCCTTTTGATCAGCATCCTCATCATGTTCCTCGTTCATCAGCTTCAGCTTCTCCAGGAGCGCCTCGTGCTTGAGGCTCATAGCTATGCCGACCGGGAGCTAATCCAGCATCTGCAGGTACGCACATGACCCTGGCCGCCTTTGAGCTAAACGACAGCGGCCTTCGGCTCCGCACCGGCGCCGGGACGGAGCACTGCGAACCGGGGCTGGCCTTGGCCCAGGGCCAAGACCTATTCCTCGGGCGCGCCGCCGCCGCCTGGGTGCGGCGGGAGCCGGCGAAGGTGATGAACGAGCACTTTCATCGCCTCAGCACCGATCCCCTGCCCCAGCCTCTTGAGCGGGCGCGCACCCACGCCGATCTCATCCATGCCCAGCTCCAGGGGCTCTGGCAGAACGGGGCCGACCCCTCAGGGGAAGCCCTCTTGGCCGTGCCCGGCGCCTGGAACCGGGAGCAGCTTGCCTTGCTTCTCGGCATCGTCGACGCTTGCGCCTTCAACGCCGTTGGGCTGGTGGATAGCGCTCTCCTGACCCTCGCTGGCGCAGGGCCCCTTGCCTCGGGGCACCACGTTGTCATCGACGGCGGCCTACACCAGGGCCTGGTGAGCGTCTTTACCCAGCACCCCGGGCAGCTGGAGCGTAAAGCCGTTTCCCCCCTGCCAGCGGCGGCCCTCACGGACCTAGAAGATTGCTGGCTTAGCGCCATTGCCGATCAGTTTGTCGCGGAAACGCGCTTCGACCCTCTTCACACCGGAGCGAGCGAGCAGGCCCTTTTCGATGCTCTGCCAGGCTGGCTTGAGGCCCTAAGCCGAGGGGAGGCGCCCGAGGCCGCCCTGACGGTCAACGGGCAGCGCTTCGCCCTGACCCTCCAGCGCAGCACGCTCCTGGGAAAGGTGAAGGGGCGCTACGAAGCCCTCTTGGAGGCGCTCATTGCCCAGCCACTCGAGGGCACGCTTTGGCTCCACGAGCGCCTCGGCCGCTTCCCAGGCCTGGCTGACCATCTCGCTGAAGGCCTTGGCCAGCCCCTCCAGCCCCTTAACAGCGCGCGGCTATGGTCTGGGCTTGAGGCGCAAGGCTTGGCGCTTCGGGGGACCGTGGGCGCCCTTAGTTATCTGACCTCCCTTGCCGTCCCGGCCCAGGGAGACGGGGGTGCGCTAACGGAGCCTGCCCCGGTCCGGCCTGCGGCCCCCGTAGCAACCCCCAGCGCTCCTTCGGAGACCCCTACTGCAGCACCCAGCCCGGCAAGGGCCACCCATGTGCTCCTGGGCTGGCTGGCTTTGCCCCTGGAAGGAGGGACGACCCTCTCCTTGGGCGGCGCGGAGGGCCCCACGAAGGCCCTAGGCCTTCCCAGGCTCGGGCATCTCGAGCACAGCGAAGCCGGCTGGCGCCTCATTCCCGAGGCCCCGGCCCGCTTGGAAGGTGTGCCTCTCTCCGGCCCCCTTACCCTGGCCCTGGGGCAAACCGTCGATTTGGGGGCAGACGCCCTTCCGCTGCGGCTGATTCACGTCCAGGCCGCTGATGGCTAAGCGGGGACAACGTGGGGCGACGCCCTTCAGCCTGTCCTTCCTCGACATCATGTCCTGCGGCTTCGGCGCCGTCGTGCTCGTGTTCCTGATCACCAAGCATGGCATTGAGGAAAGCCGCGCCGCCGTGACCGAACCCCTCACGACCGCGGTGAGCCAGCTAGAGCAGGACTTGAAGAGCGCGGAGCAGGCGCAGGCCGACCTCACGGCCCAGCTCGCAGCCCTGGAGGCCGAGGCGCAAACCCTCTCCCCCGCCCAAGCGGCCCAGCAGGCTCGCCTAGCGGCGGAGCAGGCGCGGCTGCAAGCGCTCCTGCAAGAGGCCGATACCTCCGCGGCGGAAACCGCCAGGCTCGCCGAGGTCGTCGCAAGCCTCCAGGCGGAGGTCGATAGCCAGGGCCGCTTTGGAGACGACCAGCAAGGCACCGCCGCGCGAAGCATCCAGGGCGACGGGCAACGCCAATACCTTACGGGGCTTCGGGTAGGGGGCGAGCGCATCCTGATCCTCTTCGATCGCTCCGCCAGCATGCTCGATGACACCATCGTCAACGTGCTTCGCCTGCGAAACATGGCCCCGGAAGCCCAACAGGCTGCGCCTAAGTGGCAGCGAGCCAAGGGCACGGTGGAATGGCTAGTTTCCCAGCTGCCCCTCACCAGCGCCTTTCAGCTCTACCCCTTCAGCGAGGGCTGGGCACCCGCACTCCCGGGCACGGAAGGCACCTGGCTGCCCGTGAACAGTCAGCGGCTCGGAGACGCCACGGAAGCTGCCCTCGCCCTGCTGCCTGAAGGCGGCACGAACTTAGAAGCGGTATTCGAAGCCGTGAAGGGCCTGAGCCCCGCACCGGACAACATTGTTCTGATCACCGATGGGCTGCCCACCCTAAGCCCCGGGGATAGCCCCCGGGGAACCGTGACCGGCGCCCAGCGCCGACGGCTCTTCGAGGACGCCGTGCGGGCCCTCCCCCCGGCAATCCCGCTGCAAATCATCTTGCTACCCCTTGAGGGAGACCCCCTCGCCGCGTCCCTCTACTGGCGCCTCGCCACGCAGCGCGGGGGCAGCTTCATGAGCCCGGCGGAGGATTGGCCCTAATGGCCCGGCCAAGACGGGATGTGGCGGACAGCGGCCTGGCCTTTCTGGATGTGGTCTCCTGCGGCTTTGGCGCCGTCATCCTGCTGTTGATCATCACGAAAAGCGTAGCCCCCGAGGACACCCGGGCGAGCGCCGAAGGCCTCGCCGGGGACGCCGCCACCCTGCAAGCAGCCGTGCTCTCAGCCCAAGGGCGTCGGGATGAGCTGAGAGAAGCGACGGCAGCCGCCAAAGCCCGCATCGAAGCCCTCAAGCAAAGGCTCGCCGCCCAGCAGGCGACGGAAGCCGCCCTCGAAGCCCAAGCGCGCCGCGCCGCTGACGCCCTCGCGGACGCGAAAGAGGAAGGGCGCGCCCTCGCCGACGCCCGCCAGTCTCTCTCAGAAACTCTCCAGCGCCTTTTGGGGCAGAACTACCGGGCCCGCAATGATCTGGTGGGAGGGATTCCCGCTGATAGCGAGTACATCATCTTCATCATCGATACCTCCGGCAGCATGTTTAATTACGCCTGGGATTTAATGACGCAAAAGCTCATCGAAACTCTGGAGGTCTACCCGGAGGTGAAGGGCATTCAGGTGATGAATGACATGGGGGAGTACATGTTTAGCAGCTACGCTGGGCAGTGGATTCCCGATACGCCGGGACGCCGGGCCATCATCACGGACCGCATCCGCAGCTGGAGCCCCTTCTCAAATTCCTCTCCAGTGGAGGGCATTACGCGAGCCATCAACACCTTCTGGGCGCCGGACCGAAAGATTTCCCTCTACGTTTTCGGCGATGAATTTACCGGCGCCTCCATCGAAGCCGTGATCGATAGGGTGGATCGGATTAACCGGGGCGACGGCTCAGGACAGCGCCGGGTCCGCATTCACGGCGTTGGCTTCCCCGTGCAATTCGCTGCCCCGCCCCAGTTTCAAGATACGGGGGAGCGCTTTGCGACCCTTATGCGCGAGCTGGCCCGGCGCAACGGCGGCACCTTCGTGGGCTTAGAGCGTTTCCGCTAGCGCACGCCGCTAGCGTTCTTCTGGGGACCCCAGGGGCGCCCCCTTCACCAGCGCCTTCACCCGCTCTGCTCCGCTCGGGTCCACGGCCATGCCGTGCACGAGGTAGTTCTGCGCATGGGCCAGCTGCTGTAGGCCCATGGCGCTTCGGAGGGAAGTGAAAAAGCCCTGGGCATCCTGAGCTTGATTGATGGAGGCCTTGGCGGTCTTCAGGCCCATGGCCGGCTGCTCGGCGATCTCCGCCGCGAGGGCCAGGCTCGCATCGGCAAGCGTATCTCGGGGCACCACCCGGTTCACCATACCAAGCTCCCGGGCCACCTCCGCGGTGATGGCGCGCCCCGTGAACAGGAGCTCCTTCGCCTTCCGCACCCCAAATTCCCAGGGGTGGCCAAAGTACTCCACCCCGTTGGCGCCGAAGGCCACCACCGGATCTTGGAAGGTAGCGTCGTCGCTGGCCACCACGAGGTCGAAGGGCCAAACGAGCATGAGCCCTCCGGCAATCACCTTGCCCTGCACCGCCACGATCGTAGGCTTCGGAATGTTCCGCCAGCGCCAACAGAGCCCGAAGTAGGCCTCCTCTTCCCGGGCCCAATGCCCTTCCATGGCCGGGGCGTCAAAGCCCCCCAGGGCCCCAGGGCGACGTCTTCAAAGGCCGCGTCACCATCCCCGGATAGATCATGCCCGGAGGAAAAGTGACGCCCCTCGGCGGCGATGAGCAACACCTTGATCCCATCATCCTGCGCGCCCCGATCAAGGGCGTCGTTCAGGGCGTAAAGCAGATGGCGATTTTGCGCGTTGGCCTGCGCAGGACGGTTAAGCGTAATGCGCGCCACACCCGGCGCGGGCACTTCATAGCGAACCCATTCGGTCATGATCCCCTCCTTCCCCTCAGAAGACCTCACGGTGACAAAGCTTGAGACAAAAAAAAAGCGCCCGGGGTGCGGGCGCTTTCTTCGACGATGCCCCCAGCGGGGCACCCGACTTAGTTGCTCGCGAGGCTCTCGCCAGCCACTACGGGGAGCCCCATGGCGGTCCACACGAGGATCCCCTCGTCGATCACCGCCGTAAGCTCCGCCGGGTAGCCAAGCTCCCGGAGGTTATTGATCACGTAATCAGAGGCAGCATGGGGGCAAGCGCAGTAGGCTACGATCATGACCCCCTCCGAGGGGTCGGGCAGCTGGAGATCGGTGGCCCGCTCCTTATCCCGGTAATAGGGCATGGGCACGGCGCCAGGGATGTGGCTGCGCTGCCAGGACGAGGCTGGCCGGGTATCGAGGAGGATAAAGCGCTTCTTCTCTTCAAGCGCCTTCACCACCTCCGCGGCGGGGACATAGCGACCCTCATAGAGGCCATCGGTCTTGTAGCGCTTCTCTTGGTGCTCCACCCGGATGGTGAAGTTCGGATTTTCCCCACCAGGGTTCAGCACGTACTGATCCGGCGTCGGCGGCGTGCGAAGCTTAACGGGATCAGGCGCCCAGCCGGAGGCCTGGCTACGCAGGTAGGCAACGACGTTGTTCACGCCCTTCTCGCCGAGAAGCTTGCCGTAGCTGCCCATGGGCGTGCCATCCCGGCCGTGCTCCAGGGCGTACTTCAGGAACGCGTCGGAGGCGTTGGCCAGCAGGGACTGATCGCCGATGGCCGGCGCATAAACGCCCTGCCCTTGGTCGCCGTGGCAGTTGGCGCACAGCGCACCGTAGCTTTGGGCGCCCGCCTGCGCGTCGCCTTCCACCGCATCGCCGGAGAGCTTCAGGGGCTCAATGCCTTCGACCTGCAGAAGCCAGCGGGTGAGGATATTCATCTGCCCTCGGGACAGGGGCCCGCCCATCTCCTCGCTGTAGGCCGCCATCGCCGTACCGCGCCGACCATAGCCGATGGCCGCTCGCAGATGAGACGGAAAGCCCGTGCTGAGGAGCTGCGGGCTCTTCAGAGATGGGGCGTGGTCTGCGGCGTAGCCGCTGCGATCTTCGCCGTGGCAAAGCGCACAGTTCTGTTCATAGAGACCCGCGGCCTCGGCCATTTGCGCCTCATCTAGGGTCAGGGACCAGTCCTGCGCCCCCTGCGCTGCCCCGCCAAGGCAGAACAGCACCGCCAGCAAAAGCTTTTTCATAACCCCTCCCAAGGGTGCCCAGACAAGATCGCCGCTGGGCCTTGTCATAATGGATGGCGATAACGTTATAAGGTATCGCCAAACCCCGGGAAGCTCAATCTCCGACAATGGCTTCGGCTTCCGCTTCGGACTCCGTCTTCAGGGACCTCCGGCTCACCAGGCCGTGCTCAAGCGCCAGCAGCGTAAGCTGCACATCGCTATCGATGGCCAGTTTTTCGAAAATGCGGTAGCGATAGCTATTCACTGTTTTCGGGGACAGGGACAGGGCCCGAGCAATGACCGAAACCCTGCGGCAGCGAATCACCAGGTGGGCGACCTGGAGCTCGCGTCCGGAAAGGAGGGCAAAGGGGTTTCGGTGATCCCCCCCTTCCAGACTGTGGAACGCGAGGTTTCTGGCCACGTCGGCGGACAGAAAGCGCTGCCCCACCTGCGCCCGGCGCAGCGCCGCGATCCATTCCTGCTCCTCGGCCTGAAGGCTCACGTAGGCCGTCGCCCCGGCATCAAGCATGTGGTGGGGAAAGGGCCCACCGCTCGGCTCCCCGAAGCCAACGATGGCCAGCTGGGGGCGCAGGCGCTGAAGCCGGCGGATCGTTTCCACTCCGTCGGCGTCCTCGAGGCTCAAGGCCACCATGGCAATGGTGGCCCGCGACGGATCAAGCTGCTCAAGCCCCTCCTCCGCGGTGAAGGCTTGAGCCACAAGGTCGATGCCTGGGGCTCGCTCAATCAGGGCTTTTAGCGCGATGTGGACGAGGCGTTGCCCCGCGATCAGTTGAACTCGAATCATGCGTCTCCCCTCCCTGGGCTGCGCAATGGCAAGGTCCACCCTAGCAGGCCGAAAGAGGGGCCCGCGAGCGTGGCGCGATGGATAACCCTAGCGCGGCGCTCGGGGCCAGGACGGCCCCGAGGAGATTTCGCACAGGGCCAGGCGCAGGAAACGCCCTTTTCGCGCTTCGTCGGCGCTTAAGCGCCCGTGAAGGCCTGGAGGCCGGTTTGAGCCCGGCCCAGGATCAAGGCGTGGATGTCGTGAGTGCCCTCATAGGTGTTCACGGTCTCGAGATTCACGAGATGGCGCATCACATGGTACTCATCGCTGATGCCGTTGCCGCCGTGCATGTCCCGGGCCAAGCGGGCGACATCCAGCGCCTTGCCGTAGCTATTGCGCTTGAGCAAGGAAATGGTTTCCACGGGCAAGGCATCTTCGTCCATGAGCCGCCCCATGCGCAGGCAGGCCTGGAGGCCCAGGGCGATTTCCGTCTGCATATCCGCCAGCTTCTTCTGAATCAGCTGATTGGCGGCCAGGGGGCGGCCAAACTGCTGCCGCTCCAGGGTGTAGCGCCGCGCGGCGTGCCAGCAGAACTCCGCGGCCCCGAGGGCGCCCCAGCTGATCCCGTAGCGCGCCTTGTTGAGGCAACCGAAGGGACCGGCGAGACCCTTCACGTTCGGCAGGAGGTTCTCCTCTGGCACAAAGCAGTCGGCCAGCACGATTTCCCCGGTGATGGAGGCGCGAAGGCTGAGCTTCCCTTCGATCTTCGGCGTGGAGAAGCCCTCGAAGGACCGCTCAACGATGAAGCCCCGAATCGTGCCCTCGAGCTTCGCCCACACCACAGCGAGATCGGCGATGGGGGAATTGGTGATCCACATCTTCGCCCCATTGAGGATAAAGCCGCCGTCCACGGGCTTGGCATTCGTCACCATGGAGGACGGATCGGAACCGTGATCCGGCTCGGTCAGGCCAAAGCAGCCCACCCATTCCCCGGTGGCCAGCTTGGGCAGATATTTCTCCCGCTGCGCTTCCGAACCGTAGGCGTGGATGGGGTGCATCACGAGGGAAGACTGCACGCTCATGGCCGAGCGATAGCCCGAATCCACCCGCTCTACTTCCCGGGCAACCAGGCCATAGCAGGTGTAGTTCAGACCGGCGCAGCCGTAGCGCTCCGGGAGGGTCGACCCAAGCATGCCCAGGGCCCCCAGCTCATTCATGATTTCCCGGTGGAAGTGCTCCTTCCGGGAGGCCTCGAGCACCCGGGGCTGGAGCTTGTCCTGGGCGTAACTCCGAGCAGACTCCATGACCATGCGCTCTTCATCGCTGAGCTGAGCTTCCAACCCCAGCGGGTCCTCCCAGTTAAACGCCGCCCGCGCTGCCTTCGAAGCCTGCTCCTGGCTCATGAATGCTCTCCTCGATGCTGAAGCTGAAGTAATGACGGGCGAAGCCTAGAGCACGACCACGGATCTGACAATCAAAGGGGTGTAGACTGCGCCCGGAATCTACCTAAGGAGCCCCTCATGCCTCTCGACCCCAGCACCCTCGAGCAACTGCAGACCACTGTTCGGCGCTTTGTCCGGGAGCGCCTCGTGCCCCTGGAGGCTCAGGTGGCCCGGGAGGATCGCATTCCCGCGGAGGTGGTGCAGGAGATGCGCGAGCTGGGCCTCTTCGGCCTGACCGTACCCGAAGCTTACGGCGGCCTGGGGTTGAACACGGAAGAGGAATGCAAGGTGGTGATGGAACTGGGGTGGACTTCCCCGGCCTTCCGCTCCGTCATCGGCACCAACAATGGCATCGGCTCCCAAGGCCTGGTTATGGACGGGACGGCCGCGCAAAAGGATCACTGGTTGCCACGCATGGCCAGCGGCGAGGTGATCGGCTCCTTCGCCCTCACCGAGCCCGACGCCGGCTCCGATGCAGGTTCGGTCCGCACCCGCGCCGATCGCCAGGACGACGGCTTCATCATCAATGGGCGCAAGCGCTACATCACCAATGCGCCCCACGCCCAGCTCTTCACCGTATTTGCCCGCACGGATACGAACGCCCCAGGCTCCCGGGGTGTTTCCGCCTTCCTCGTTCCAGCGGACAGCAAGGGGCTGTCCCTAGGCAAGCCCGATAAGAAAATGGGCCAGCAGGGCGCACACGTCTGCGACGTGGTCTTTGAGGACGTGTACGTCCCCGCCGACGCCCTCCTTGGCGGCGAGGCGGCCCTCCACAAAGGCTTCCTCACCGCCATGAAGACCCTCGACCGGGGGCGACTCCACATTAGCGCCCTGGCCGTGGGCTGCGCCCAGCGCCTCATCGAAGAAGCGACCCGCTACGCCGCGGAGCGCCAACAGTTCGGCCAAGCAATTGGGGAGTTCCAGCTGGTGCAGGCCATGCTGGCGGATTCGGCCACGGAGGCCTACGCGGCCCGAACCATGGTCCTCGACGCCGCCCGGCGCCGGGATGAGGGCACGGATAACGAAGCCCTCGCCTCCCGCAGCAAACTCTTCGCTACGGAGATGGTGGGCCGAGTTGCCGATCGAGCCGTGCAGATCTTTGGGGGCGCCGGCTACATGGAGGAATACGGCATCGAGCGCTTCTATCGGGATGTGCGCCTGCTTCGACTCTACGAAGGCACGAGCCAAATCCAGCAGCTCATCATCGCCAAGGCGCTACTAAAAAATATAAAGTAAATTATCCGATTCACCATCTAGGTCATTGATATGAATTTTGTTTCTTTCAACATCAACGGCCTACGAGCACGGCCCCACCAGCTCGAGGCAGTGGTGAAAAAGTACGATCCGGAGATTATTGCCCTCCAGGAAACCAAGGTCGACGATCCCCAGTTCCCCCGGGAAGCGGTGGAGGCCCTGGGTTATCACGTCACCTTCTTTGGGCAAAAGGGCCACTACGGGGTAGCCACCCTCAGCAAAGCCGCGCCGACGGCGGTGCAGTATGGCTTTCCCAGCGACGGGGAAGACGCTCAGCGGCGCTTTATCGCCCTAAGCGTGCCCTTTGGCTCTGGAAGTCTATGGGCCCTGAATGGCTATTTCCCCCAGGGGGAAAGCCGGGACCACCCCAGCAAGTTCCCAGCGAAAACGGCGTTCTACGCCGATCTCCAGACCTACCTCGAGAAGGCTCTCAAGCCAAGCGATTCGGTGATGGTTATGGGGGATATGAACATCGCCCCCCGGGATGAAGACATCGGCATTGGCCCGGAGAATGCCAAGCGCTGGCTGCGCACGGGAAAAACCAGCTTCCTTCCGGAAGAGCGAGATTGGTTTGAGCGGCTGCTGGGCTGGGGCCTAACGGACAGCTACCGAGCCCGCTATCCCGATACGCGGGAATCCGCCCTCAGCTGGTTCGACTACCGCTCCCGGGGCTTTGAGGCGGCGCCAAAGCGCGGCCTGCGCATTGATCAGATTCTCCTGACTTCGCCTCTGATGAGGCAGCTAGAGGACGCCGGGGTAGACCAGGCGCTGCGCGCCATGGACCGCCCTTCAGACCACTGCCCCATCTGGGTTAAGCTGCGGGCGCCCTAAAAAGCAGGCTGAAGCTCACGGGAACCATGGGCGTAATGCTGTTGAGCCCCGCGATGGCCCGGAGGGCTTCCACCCCGGCTGCGAGCCCAAGCTGCTCCGCACTCACCATCACCGGCCCAAGGGATTCCACGCGCACGGCATCCGGCCCCTGGCGAGAGACACGCACGGAGAATTCCAAGGGAATGCCCGCGCCCTTGAGGGACAGGGTGCCCGTTAGGCGCTGCTCGACGCTCTCGCCCGGCGCCAGCGCTTCTACCGTCCCCTGAGCCACCGGGGCCGTGAGGATCACCTTCGGGTAGCTCGCCACCTCAAAGAGCATCTCCCGCATACGCTCGTTACGGATGGGAATCAGGGTCTCTACAGATCCCAGGGCGATGGTCACTGCCGCCTCTTCCGCCGCGACGGCGCCGGAGATTTCAAGAAATTCGTGGGTTTCTGCAATCACCGCATTCTTCACGGTGACGAAATGTACGCTCGAGGCGTCCTCATCGAGAGCCCAGGACGCGGCCTGCGCGCTGAAGCTCGCAAAGGCGACCGATCCCAGGGCAATCCACTTTCCTAGCCTAAGCATGCTTTCCTCCTGAAAGGACTACGATTGAAGGGCCGCCGCGCCGGCCCGAAGCGTTGCGGCCAGCTCCGCCGCGGCCGCACCGGCAGCCTCGGCGAAATCATTCCCAGAGCTGGCATACAAAATCGCTCGGGAGCTGTTCACCAGCACTCCCCGGCCCGAGGCATCGAGCCCCGCCGCCAGCACCGCCAGGGGATCCCCGCCCTGGGCCCCTACCCCCGGGACTAGCAAGGGTATGGTCGGCGCAGCACGACGAATTTCCGCGAGCTCTGCCGGATGGGTCGCCCCGGCCACGAGCATTACGTTACCCCGCTGAGACCAATCCTCGGCAGCGCAGCGCGCCACACGAAGGTAAAGAGGCGCCTCCGACGGCTCCGCCTGGAACTCCCCTCCCCCGGCGTTGGAAGTACGGCAAAGGACGATGGTGGCTCGATCTTCGTAAGCGAAAAAGGGCTCGAGGCTATCCGTACCCAGATAGGGGTTCACGGTGACCGCATCGGCGTCGTAGCGCTCAAAAGCCTCCCGGGCGTAGAGCGCTGCCGTGTCGCCGATATCCCCGCGCTTGGCGTCCAGAATCACCAGGGCATGGGGTGCGCGGTCGCGAATGGTGGCGATGCAATCTTCCAGCGCAGCCTCCGCCCCCAGGGCAGCAAAGTAGGCAATTTGAGGCTTGAAAGCGCAAACGTGTTCCGCCGTGGCGTCAATAATGAGCCGATTAAAGGCCTTAATCCCGTCCCCATCCCGGGAAAAACCCGGTGGAAAGCGCTTGGGGTCCGGATCCAACCCCACGCAGAGTAGGGAATCCGAATGGTCGTGGGCCGCGGCCAGGCGCGCCGCAAAGGCTGGCGTCATACCTCCTCCCCGTCCAGCAGCTGCGCCCGCAGCGCCGGATCCTTCAGGATCCGGCCGAGCGTCGTCACGATGGCCTGCGTATCCACATCCACCTCAACGTTAATCACGGTCCCCGCCTCGCGCTGGCCCCAGAGGGTGCGCTCTAACGTTTCGGGAATCAGCGCCACCTCAAAGGTGCCTGCCTCTCGATTGAGCCGCGCCACGGTCAGGCTGCACCCATCCAGCGCGATAAAGCCCTTATGAAAGACATAGGCCGACCAACTGGGGTCAAGCGCCAGCGTGCCCCGCCACTCGCCCCCATCCCGGGAAACAGCCTTCAGCACTGTGGTTCCAGACACATGGCCCGACACTCGATGGCCACCAATTTCATCCTGAAACGAGGCGGAGCGCTCAACGTTGACCTCGGACCCTTCCTGGAGGCTCCCGAGATTCGTCAGCCGCAAGGTCTCGTGGATAATGTCGAAGGCGACCCCCAGCTCATTAAAGCCCGTCACCGTCAAACAGGTGCCATTCACCGCAACGCTCGCGCCGAGGGCCAGCCCGGCACGCCGGGGCGAAGAAAGGCCTAGCACCAGACGCAGGCCCCCATCGAAGGGCGCCAAGGACACCACCGGTGCCCGCTCCTGCACAATTCCCGTGAACATGGGGACTCCTAAACTATCACCCCTAAGAGCGGGGGGAGGCCGTCGATTTTACCCTCAAATCGATCCCCGGAGCGGAGTGGACCGACCCCCGCGGGGGTGCCCGTGAAAACTAAATCCCCAGGCTGGAGTACGAGGAGCGCTGAGAGCTTCGCCAGGAGCGGCCCCGGCGCCCAAAGCATTTGGTCGAGGGCCCCCTCCTGCCGAAGGTTGCCGTTCACGGTCAGGGCAATACGCGCGGACGGGGGCGGAACGCCGCCGGCCCTCAGCGCGCCGCAAGGAGCGGCACCGTCGAACCCCTTCGCCACAAGCCAAGGCCGTCCTGCGGCCTTCGCTTCCGCCTGCCGGTCCCGGGCCGTCAGATCCAAGGCCGCCCCGGCGGCCACCACCGCCTCAAGCGCTTCAGCTTCGGTCGCGTTTTGCAGCCGTGAACCCAGCGCCAGGACCAGCTCCACCTCGTGGTGTACATCCTCAGAGAATGCCGGCAGGGCGTGATCAGGCCCGAGGCTTAGGGACGAGGCAAACTTTGAGAAGAAAAAAGGCGGTTCCAGCTCCGGGTCGTGCCCCATCTCCCGAGCGTGGTCCCCATAGTTTCGGCCCACGCAGAAAATACGCCCCACGGGAAAGGCCCCGGCGGCCGCGCCCTGATCATCCACCACGGGAAGGCTCGGCGCCTTCGGCAAGGTGATATCCATAGAGTTCCCCCAAACGAAAACGGGGGCGCCGAAGCGCCCCCGTGGAATCGGACCGTCAGGTCCCTAGCCGCGAGCGGCAGCGCGCTTCAACTCATCGTCGCGGGCTTTTTCACCCTCCACGTAACGCTTCCACTGCCGCAGGCTGCGCAGGTCGGACTCATCTTCCGTTGCTCGAATCCCCTTGTTAAAGGATTCAATGGCAGCGGCGTACTTCTTGAGCTCAAACTGACACATGCCCTTCACCAGCTGGAGGTCGGCGAGCTTGTCGTCGATGCCCCCTTTCTTCATGGCTTCATCAGAGGCTTCCACCGCGTTCTCGCACTGATCCTTGTCGAGATACAGCTGCGCAAGACGGTAGAAGAGCTCTCCCTCATCAGATTTCTGAGCGGCTTCCTTGTACACCGGGATAGCCGCGTCGCTCTCCTGCGCCAATTGATAGGCCTGCCCTAACATTTGCAGGTTCTTAGAGGTGCGCTCGACGACCTCAGCCTCCATGGCCTCGGAAAGAACGAGTGCTGCGAAATAAGGCACCTCTTCCTGGAGCAAAAGGCCGGCCACGTTCAGGATTTCCCGCTCCTGGTCGAGAAAGCCCTGCACGTAGGCCGTCCAGATCGCGGCGATCTGATCCTTGCCCCGCTCCTGCTGGCCGTAGAGGCCGGACAGCTGAACCCAGTACTCTTTTTTAGGGAAGTCCCGTACGAGCACTTCGATTATCCGGATGACGTTGTTCCAATCCTCAAGCTCGTAGTAAGCCGCGCGAGAGAGAAGCCACCAGTTCTCCTTCACTTCCTGATCCCGTGCTATAGCCACATCCATGGCCTGCTGCACGACTTCCGGCACCTTCGTGTATCGCTCAAGCTGGTAGTAAGCCTGGGCAAGAAAGATGTAGGGCTGAGGCCCAGGATTTTCCGTAACCTCGAACCAACGATCCAGGTAGTTGATGGCCTTGGTGTAGTCCTCTCGCACAAAGTAGAGCTGTCCTAGAGCATAGAGCGCCGATTGCTCCAGTGCTTCCGGAATTTCCGGGCTCTGACTGAGCACCCCTTCATAGGCCGCAATGGCCCCTGGATAATCTTCATTGGAGAAGGCGACGAAGGCTCGCATGTTGTAGGCCGAAGCGATCTCATAGGCGTTCAGACCCCGACGCGCGAGGAGATCCACCAGCACCTGATCGGCGCCTGCGTAATCCTTCAAATCCACCAGCTCCTGCGCTTCCGCAAGGCGCTTGTAGGTCGCTTCCCGCAGGGCCGGCGTGCGCCGGGTTTCCCGCTTTTTCTCTTCCTCCGCGTGAGCCACCGGAATCAGGCCGAGGGAGGAAGAGACGGATTGAGGGAGCATGCCCTGCATGGCAGTGCCCAGCACCACCAGCGCCGCACCCTTTGCCAGGGGACGCATTACTCGGTTCAGACCCTTAGCCATGCACCCTACTCCGTCAGTTCAAAGGTGATGAGGTTGCGAACGCCTGCTACATCAATGGGCTCGCCGTTCACGACCTTCGGCTTGTACTTGAACTTCAGTGCGGCCTGCTGAGCAGCGCGATTGAAGATGCCCGGGGGATCCGCTTCCACCACCACGGGGTTCTCAACCGTCCCCAGCTTAGTCACCGTAAATTCAAGCAACACATAGCCTTCTATGCCTCGGGTCAGAGCGCGACGGGGATAGACCGGCGCCACCTTGACGATGGGTAGGTACTCCCCATCTGCGGTGAAGCCTCCATCTCCACTGATCTCGAGATTGGCATCCATGCCGATACTGCCCATATCGACCCCTATCGCTTCCACGTTGGAATCGAAAGTAGGATCAGGAGCATCGGGCGGCGGCTCATCTGGCGGCGGCGGAGGCTTGGGTTTACGATTCTTCACCTGGAGCTCCTCATCCTGCTCCACGCGAACGAAATCAAGCACCCGACCATCTGGGCCGTCGGTAAGGGCAGAGCCGTCGCTATGGATCAGCCACTGCATCAGGTAGAAGAGGCCAAAGGTGACTACGGCGCCAAGGCCAACGCCTAACAGATAGCGTTGAATCATCCTTAATTCTCCGTCGACACGGCGACCTGCTGAATGCCTGCACCGCGCGCAGCGTTAAGCACTTCCATCAGCAGCTCGTTCTTGGACCCTGCGTCTGCCTGCACCACTAAGCCCCCCTTAGGGTTCTCCGCGATGAGGCGCTCGAGGTTGGCCCGAACGGAGCGCACGTCTACGCGCTTCTTATCGATCCAGATCTCGTTCGCAACATTGATACCCACCAACACACTCACGGTGGGCTTCACCTCAGCGGTCAGAGCCTCGGGGCGGAGGATGTCCGTCCCAGGCTCCTTAATGAAGGTGGCCGTCACGATGAAGAAGATAAGCATGATGAACACCACGTCCAGCATGGGCGTGAGGTTGATCTCGCTCTTCTCTTCGCGGCCAGAAAATCTTGCCATGGACCTACGCATCGTTGGCTCCCAAACTGGCCTTAGTGATCCATCGTGAGATGGTCTTCGAAGAGTTCCGTCTCCCGGTCTACCTTGCCCTGCAGGAACGTGGTCGCAAGTACCCCAGAGAGGGAAGCGACCATGCCTGCCATCGTTGGGATGGTGGCCATGGAAACACCGGACGCCATGGACCGCGCATTACCGCCCTGCGTCGCCATGGCGTCGAACACCGCCACCATGCCGGTCACCGTGCCCATCAAACCCAGAAGCGGCGCGAGCGCCACGCAGGTTTGGATGAGCGGAAGAGTGCCGCGGATTTTCTCCGAGGCCTGGGAAATCATCGCTTCCCGTATCGCGTGGGCCGACCAGGACCGACGCTCCTCGCGACCTTCCCACTCTTGGATGGTGCTGTCGACAATGGTTTTGAACTCAGTCCGGAAGAACCAGAACCGTTCAAAGATCATCGTCCACATCGCAAAAGTGAGCGTCGCGATCAGGGGCAGCACAGGGCCGCCCCGCTCCATAAAGGTAATGATCGCGTAGTACGCTTCGTTAAACATGGGCTTAACCTAGCGACTTACCCGATTGCTCCGCGTGCTTCGCGATGATGCCCGCGCTCTGCTCTTCCAGAACGTGGATCACCGACTTAGCGCGACCGTTCACCACAGCGTGCATCAGCACGGTCGGGATAGCAGCACAGAGACCGAGCACGGTGGTCATCAACGCGGTGGAAATACCGCCAGCCATGGTCTTCGGATCGCCGGTACCGAACAACGTGATGGCCTGGAAGGTCAGGATCATCCCGATAACCGTTCCGAGGAGACCGAGCAACGGTGACACCACGGAGATCACCTGGACGATCGCAATGCCGCGGTTGATCTTCGGCGTTTCACCGAGGATAGCCTCACCGAGCTTGAGCTCCAGGGTTTCGACGTCCACGGACTGGTTGTCCTGGTAAACCTTGAGGATGCGGCCCAAGGGGTTACCCGTATCGGCCGTGGGGTTCTTTGCCTGCGACGCCACTTTGGAACCCACCATGGCCAGATCCACCATACGGATCAGGGCGATAAGAATGCCGATGGAACCGAGGATAATGATGACCGTACCCACGGCGCCCCCGTCCTCAATCCGCTCTCCAATGGTCTTGCCCTGAATCAAGAGCGAGAGCAGGGAGCCGCGGGTCGGGTCGATAGCGAAGGGTACGATGGTGCCAGTTGACGCACCCTGCAAACCATCCACCGTCGCCGTGAAACGGCTAGAGGGCTGACGAGCCAGCGCAACGATGTTCTGCGTATTCGGGTCAAAGTTCACGTAACCCGCGTCGGTGACAAGGTTGAAGTCCCCCACCCGGGTGATGGTGGTCGCCGTCTGTCCGCCGTCCGCTTCGATAACCGTACCTGGGAAGGACACCACCTTGCCCGTTTCCGTCATCTGCTGCTGAAGGGCGATCCAAAGCTCTTCAATCTCTTCTATGCTTGCGAGCTGCGTGCTTTTGCCCATTTTGGCAGCCAGCGCCTGGAGGGGCTCGCCGCGATCGGGGAACTGGGCGCTCACCACGGACCCTTCGAAGACACCTACCGTATCCCCAGCCACTTGCTGGAGGACGCCAAAGAGCTCGCGAAGGGAGCCTAGCCGCGTATCCAGCTGTTCCTGGAGCTGACCGAGGCGACGCTCGTTCTCTTCGAACTGGGTCTCGAGGCGATCGGAGCGCTGCTCCTGCGCCGTACGCTCGGCCTTGGCGGAATTCAGCATGCTCTGCTGTTGCGCCTTCTTCTGAATGAACTCACGCTCCCGGTCCTTGTTCACAGCACTTTCGAACAGGGCCCGCTCTTTTACGAGCTTAAGAAGATCGTCGAGGTCGCTGGCCTGACGCATTTCAAACTCAGCAGCATTCGCCGTACTGGCGACCATAGCGCCCCCGAGAAGGAGCGCTGCGGCGGATTTTACGAGTGACTTCATGATCATTGCGCCGACTCCGGACCGGGAACGGGAAGGGTGACGAGATCAACGGAGGCCTGCTTCCGCGCCATGCGGATGGCCGCCGTGATAGAGCTGTTGTAGCCCGAATCGAGGGGCTGCCAGGCGCGCTCGGCCTGATTCCAAACCCCAGCACGCTCGCCGTCGGTGGTTTGATAAACCAAAGAGACACGGCCCAGGCGGAGGAAGTCCACCACGAGGGTCTGGCCGTCAAGCTCGAGCTCGTCGGTATAGGACTCGAGGGTCCGTCCGTACTCGTTTTCGATCTGGTAGGCGTTCAACACCTGGCTGAATTTCTCGGACACTTCCACATCCGCCCGATCAAGAATTTCGTGGAGGCGATTGATACGGTCGAGGCGATCATCCTGCAGGAAGGGTACGTCGAGCTTCACGAATTGCTCGAGGCCGTCCAGCATCCGCAGCATGAGCGGCGTGATCTGACGCTCCACCTCGGTGACCTCGTCGATGGATGCGTTGATCTCGGCCATCTCCCGCTCTTGGCTAGAGATCTGCCGCTCGAGCTGCGCGTTGTAAACACGCAGACCTTCAACCTCCTTCATGACGGTTTTGTAGTCATTCAGGAGCTTGCGAGTTTCCTCCGTAAGCTCATCAACACGAGCCTGGGCGCTACGCGCTTGGCTGTGAATATCGTTTGCCGCGGCCAGTACGCCGTCCAACTCTGCGGCCGTCGCTTGGGCGCTTGCTGCGCCAAGGATGGCGCACGCAAGAGCGGAACGCGCAACCGTCTTCAGTCGATGCTCAATCATCTGATACCTGCGTGTCGGTGGATGGATGCCAACTATCTTTAGTAGGAGTCGAGCAAAGCGGCGAGGTAACGCTAGACCGAGTGACCCGTGTTTGCCTCACTTCCTTTTCCCGTAAATGCTCCAAGGCCTCCGGGCGGCCATGAGTGCAAGCACTCTGGCCAGGCTGCTGCGCTACTCTCGAGGAGCCTCGCATGCGCAACACCCCTGGTTTCTTACGAAGGCGGTCGAAGCATCCGAAATGCCTGAAAAGATGTCAACCCGCCCTAACAGTCTTTTCATCCTTCTCATTCCCTCCTTTTTTCCAAGCGTTGGCCTTGACATCACGCGGTTGTAACATTCGAGCGGTGTAATCCGCCGCGACCGTACGTCACCGAGGACAGCTCATGAGCGGCAACACCATTTTGGTGATCGAAGATGAAGCAGACATTCGCGAACTCCTCGCCTTCAGCCTGGAACGAGCAGGCTTTACGGTTCAGGAAGCCCGGGACAGTGAGGAAGCGCTCCGCCGCCTCGAGGGCCCCCTCCCCGATCTATTGTTGATTGACTGGATGCTCCCGGGCATGACAGGCATCGACCTGGCCCGACGCCTCCGCAAGGATCCTCTTACCGCCGAGCTACCGCTCATCATGCTCACGGCGAAAAGCGAGGAAGCAGACAAGCTCAAGAGCTACGACGTGGGCATCGACGACTACGTCACCAAACCCTTTTCCCCTCGGGAGCTCGTCGCCCGAATCAAAGCCGTCCTTCGACGCACCGGCGCTCCGGAGGCGGGGCAGCTCGCCTTTGGCCCCCTCGTCCTTGATACCCAAAGCCATCGCCTGTCCCTAGGGGGAGACAATATCCACATTGGTCCCACGGAATTTCGGCTCCTCGAATTCCTCATGCGCCACCCGGAACGGGCCTTCGACCGAGAGCAGCTTCTGGACCGGGTCTGGGGTCGCGCTGTCTACGTAGAAGAGCGCACCGTCGATGTGCATATCCTTCGGCTTCGGAAGGTGCTGAAGCCTTTCGGCGTCGCCGACTGGGTTCAAACGGTCCGCGGCGTGGGATATCGCTTTTCCCCCCCCGCGGACAGCGCCGGATCGCGGTGAGCGGCGCCCTTGCGGTTGTCTTCCTCGCCCTCGCCGGCGCGCTCCTCGGAAGCGCCTTCGGCGCCCCGGCCTTGGGCGCCCTCCTTGTGGTCGCCCTTCATCAAAGCTGACAAGCCCTGCAGTTCCGTCGCCTAAACCGCTGGTTCGATCAGGGCTCGGGGCATCCCCCGATGCTCTTCGGCGCGCTGCACCGTTTCTCCTGGCGGATCTATCGGCAGCGTCGCGGCACCCGAGCCCGCAGCCGGCGCCTAGCCACCATGCTCCGGGAGCTGCAGCGCGCCACCCAAGCCCTACCGGACGCTGTGGTCCTCCTGGAGGGAGAGGGACGCATCGTCTGGTTTAACACCGCAGGCGCCACGCTTCTGGGGCTTCAGAAACGGGACGTCGGGCAGCAACTGGCGAGCCTTTTCCGCGCCCCGGAGCTGCGCACGCTTCTTAAGACGAAGGCCGGCGAGGCACATATCGAGCTTCCCGCTCCCGGGGACCGGGCGGAAATTCTCGACCTGCGCATCGTTCCCTATGGCAATGCACAGCAGCTGCTGCTGGCCCGGGACATCACCACCGTGGCCCGGCTGCGCACCATGCGCCAGGACTTCGTAGACAATGTCTCTCACGAGCTGCGAACCCCCCTCACTGTGATCATGGGGTTCCTAGAAACGCTCAAGGATGAGGACGATGCCGCGCTTCTGCATCGGGGCCTTCGGCGCATTCAAAATTCCGCCGAGCGTATGCAAAGCCTTGTGGAAGATTTACTTTTGCTTTCGAAGCTGGATTCGGACCAGGCCCCAGGGCTTGATCAACAGCAACCGGTCCGGCTGGGCCCCTTCATCGAACGACTCTGCGCCGACCTAGAAGCGCTCTATCCCGCCCATCGCTTCGTCCTGGAGGTGGACTCGGACCTGGCCGTGCCGGGCCTTGAGCGGGAACTGCACAGCGCTATCACGAATCTCGTCACCAACGCCCTCCGCTATAGCCCCGATGGCGGCGCGATTACCATTTGCTACGGAGCGGTCGAAAATAGCGCTCGCCTGTCCGTCGGAGACGAGGGGCTGGGCATCGCTGCCAATCACCTAGGGCGGCTGACGGAACGTTTTTATCGCGTGGATGTAGGCCGCTCCCGAGAGGCCGGGGGCACGGGGCTGGGCCTCGCCATCGTGAAGCACGTGCTCCGCCTCCATCACAGCGAGCTCGAGGTCAGCTCCGTCCTTGGTCGGGGCAGCTGCTTTAGCTTTGCCCTCCCGCTCACGGCCCGACGGGGCGGGCCAGAGCATCCCCATGCTTAGGGCTTTCCTCCAGCGCATGCTGGCCCTTTACCTCCTCATACCGGGCCTTGGGCACGGGGCTGCTCTGATGCTCGATGAGGCGCTCCCTGCCTATGAACCCTCCCAGAGGCTTGAGGCTCAGGCCGTGACCTCCGTGGGCTCGGACACCATGAACAATCTCATGAGTCTCTGGACCGAAGCCTTTCAGGCCTACCACCCCGGCCTGTCCGCACAAATCTCCGGCGCCGGCTCCTCCACCGCGCCTCCGGCCCTCACCGAGGGCACGGCGCTCTTTGGCGCCATGAGCCGGCGCATGACCAGTGGCGAGCTCCAGGCCTTTGAGGCCCGCTTTGGCTATCGGCCCCTGGCTTTTCGAGTCGCGGTGGACGCCCTCGCTGTCTTCGTGCACAAGGACAACCCTCTTCCGGGCCTTTCCCTAAGCGCCCTGGACGCGATCTTCTCCGTAGCCCGGCGCTGCGGAGCACGGCAGAGCGCGGAACGCTGGGGAGACCTTGGCCTTGAGGGCCCTTGGCACACGCGACGGCTCCAGCGTTTCGGTCGGAACGCGGTCTCCGGCACCTACGGCTACTTCAAGGCCAGCGCCCTGTGCAACGGGGATTTCCGCAGCGACGTCAACGAGCAACCGGGTTCTGCCTCGGTGGTGCAGGCCGTCAGCCGCACGCCTACGGGCATTGGCTACTCGGGCATGGGCTTTCAAACCTCAGAGATTCGCCCCCTACCCCTCGCGCGGCGGGAGGGTGAACGCTTCGTCGCCGCGACAGCAGCCAACGCCATCGCAGGCTCCTACCCCCTATCCCGCTATCTTTACCTCTACTTAAACCACCCCCCGGGGACCGTCTTTGCACCTTTACAGCGGGAATTCCTGCGCTTCGTGCTGTCCCGAGAAGGACAAGGGCTGGTCCTTCGCGACGGCTACGTCCCCCTCCCCGCGAAGGTCGCGGCGCGGGAACGGCTTCGGGTGCCCTAGGCCATGGCGCACACCACGACCCCAAGAGGAGGGCGAGATCGACGGCGGCACGGGCTGGACCGGCTGGCCGCCCGCCTCATCCCCCTGGGGGGATTTGGCGTACTGGCGGCCATCAGCGCCATCTTCCTCTACCTCCTTTGGGCGACCCTGCCCCTGCTCCAGGAGGCCAGCCAGACGCCCTTTGGAAAGCCTGGGGTTGCCCAAAATGCGGCGCCGCTCCTCGCCCTGGATAGCCGCGGGGATTACCTCATTCAACTCGACGGCACGGGGTACCTCACCCTTCAGGTCCTTGCCACCGGCGAAACGGTTTTTCGCCAGGCCCTGGCCCTCGACGGCGCCCCGCCGCTCCACGCCTGGCCCGTGGGAGAAAACGGCCATCTCTACGCGGTGCTCCTCGAATCGGGCGCGCTGCAATTCTTCGCTCTTGAGTTTCCCGTGCGCGTGAATGAGGGGGTCGCGCAGCGGACGATCCGCCTGTCCTACCCCTTTGGGCAAACGCCTCTCCTACTCCCGGGCGGGGTCAGCGGAAATCGGCTCCAGAGCTTTTGGGAAGAGACCCAGCTCACCCTGGCCTACATTAGCGAGACGGAAGGGCCCAACGGCACTGCGACCCTCCATTTACTCGCTTTTGACGAGGTCGAGCTTGGCCTGCCCCTTCTCCCCGGAAGGCACTACCGCTACCCCCTTGCAAGGGCCCCCGAGCGCCTCGCTCGCCGGGGCCAGCAGTGGCTATTTCTGGATTACGGCGATCGCCTCGAGGCATGGTTCGCGCGCTTCGCCGATAGCGCCGAGCCTGCGGCAAGCCTCAAGCTTTCCCCGGCGACCCCTCGGGCCCTCCTCTTTGGAGGGCAGACCTGGCTCCTGGGGCAGGCCGATGGCACGCTCCGGCGCACCTTTCCCGTTCGGGATAGCGCCGGCCAGTTCCGCTTTGAGGATGCCCGCCCTCTAACCCTGCCGGCGGCGGCGCAAAGGCTTCATGCGGTGCCCGGGCAACGACGAATCCTCGTCACCGTCGCCGGGGGCGAGCACCGCCTCCTGGAAGCGACCTCTGGCGCCACGCTCCTCGCCCTCGCCGCCGATGGGCTCCAGGGCCGTTTCGCCTTCAATGACCGAGGCACTCGTGTGGCCCGCATCGCCGCAGACGACACGGTCCGCGCCTGGGGAATCAAGGCGCGCCACGCAGAGCTATCCTTCCAACGGCTTTGGGAACGGGTCTGGTACGAGGGCTATCCCGCCCCGGACTTTGTCTGGCAAAGCTCTGGCTCCGGCCCAGAATTCGAAGCGAAGTTCAGCCTGACCCCCCTACTCTTTGGAACCCTAAAAGCGGCCCTCGTCGCCATGATCTTCGCCACGCCCTTGGCCCTGGGCAGCGCGATCTACACCGCCTACTTTATGACCCCGGGACTTCGGGGCTGGATCAAACCGAGCATCGAACTCATAGCGGCCATGCCGACGGTCATCCTTGGTTTCCTTGGCGCCCTCTGGCTCGCACCCCTGATCGAGCAACACCTCTTTGGCACCCTGATCACCCTCCTGGCTCTCCCCGGGCTCATGCTGGGCCTGGGATGGCTTTGGGGCCTCCTTTCCCCGGCGCTGCGCCACCGCGTACCGCCGGGAGCCCACGCCCTCGTACTCATGCTGCCCCTGGCCAGCGCGCTCTTCGCGCTTTACAACATCGCTCCAGCCCTTGAGAGCAGCCTTTTCGAACAAAGCTTCCGCCTCTGGCTTGATGAGCGCTGGGGCATCAGCTTTGAGCAGCGCAATGCGCTCATCGTAGGCTTGGTTTTAGGCTTCGCCATCACCCCCACGATCTTCTCCATTGCGGAGGACGCCATCGCCGGTGTTCCCGAGCGGCTCGTGCACGGCGCCCTCGCCCTCGGCGCTAGCCGCTGGGATGCGCTTCGACAAATCGTTCTGCCCACGGCCTCCGCAGGCATTCTGTCGGCCCTCATGATTGGCCTAGGACGCGCCGTGGGAGAAACCATGATCGTTCTGATGGTGACGGGGAATACCCCGTACCTATCTCCGAGCCTCTTCGAAGGCATGCGAACCTTTTCCGCGAACATCGCTATCGAACTGCCCGAAGCCGAGGTCTACAGCACCCACTACCGGGTGCTTTTCCTCACGGCCCTGCTGCTCTTTGCCATGACCTTCCTGGCCAACACGGCGGCGGAGGTGATTCGCGGACGGCTCCGTAAACGCTACGGAGCCCTGGCATGAGCGCCTCCTCGGGATGGCGCTCCGGAGACGGCGCCCTCTGGCTCAGTACCGGCGCGGTGACCCTGACCCTGCTGCTCACCGTCACTCTCCTCGTGCTCCTCGCTCGGGTGGGCTTTGGCCACTTTTGGCCCGAGCCCCTGCCAACCCTCACCTTCGACTCCAGCGCTGGGCAGCCTCCTCTGGTCGCAGCGCGGCGCGACCACAGCACCTTTGCCCCGGCCGAAGGCGGCCTGGAAGCCCGAACCCTTCTACGCACAGGAAACCGGGATACGGCGCCTCCAGATTTTCGCTGGGTCGCCGATGATAGCTTTCGCAGCGCGCGCTTTGATCGCTCGGCCGTCGAGCTGGAGCGGCGAAGCTGGGGTCCGGCCCTTGGTCTGCTCGCGCCTCCAGAGGCCCCTGCTACAGACCGGGCCGCGCTCGCCGCTCGGCAATGGGCGCTTTTAGAGAACGCCCTCGTCCTGCCGCCGGAGACTCGCACTGGAACCCTGACGCTCTACGGCGCTGACGGCACTGCTTGGTCCCTCGCCTTGGCCGACGTGGTGCGCGCCTGGCGTCCCAACGCCATGGATCTCGGAGAAAAGCTGTCACTCTACTTCTCTCGCATCGGCGCCTTTATCAGCGAGCCGCCACGGGAAGCCAACACGGAAGGGGGCATCTTCCCTGCCCTCTTCGGCACCGTTTTGATGGTGATGCTCATGACCGTCGTGGTCACGCCTATCGGCGTCGTGGCGGCGCTCTATCTCCATGAATACGCGCCCCAGGGGCCCCTCACGCAAATGCTGCGCATCGCCGTGAATAATCTGGCGGGGGTCCCCTCTATTGTTTATGGGGTCTTTGGCTTGGGCTTCTTTGTTTACTTGGTGGGAGGCAGCCTCGATCGCACCTTCTTCGCCGACACCCTCCCAGCCCCCACCTTTGGCACCCCCGGACTCCTCTGGGCCTCCCTCACCCTGGCCCTGCTCACCCTACCGGTGATGATCGTGGCCACGGAAGAAGGACTCAGCCGCATTCCTCGGCAACTGCGGGAAGCAAGCCTCGCCCTTGGGGCCACGCGCTTCGAAACGCTTCGCCACATTATCCTCCCCCAGGCCCTGCCGGCGGTGCTCACGGGGGTCATCCTTGCTGTGGCTCGGGGCGCTGGGGAAGTGGCACCCCTCATGCTGGTGGGCGTGGTGAAGCTCGCCCCAGAGCTTCCCCTTGATAGCACCTTTCCCTTTCTTCATGTCGATCGGCAGTTCATGCACCTGGGCTTTCATATCTACGACCTCGCCTTCCAGAGCCCCAACGTCGAGGCAGCGCGCCCCCTGGTCTATGCGTCCGCACTCCTTCTGGTGCTGATGATCGTATTGCTTAACCTCGGCGCCGTGCTCCTTCGCGCCTATCTGCGCGGGCGCCACCGCGATCCCCTAGGCTAAACTGCAGCCCATGAATGATCTGCCAACCTTAACTTTCGACCCCACGGACACCTGCCTGAAGGTTGAGCAGCTCTCCGTCAGCTACGAAGGCAAGACCGCCCTCCGGGAGGTCAGCCTTACCGTTCCCCGGCATCGAGTGACCGCTTTTATCGGCCCCAGCGGCTGCGGAAAGTCCACACTCTTGCGCAGCTTTAATCGCATGAACGATCTGATCCGCGGAGTGGAAGTCACGCGGCAGATTCAACTCTTCGGCGAGGACATCCTGGCTCCGGCGGTGGACGTCACCGTACTCCGGCGGCGCGTGGGCATGGTGTTCCAGCAACCGAACCCCTTCCCCATGAGCGTCTTCGATAACATCGCCTACGGCCTCAGGCTGCAAGGCCTCTCCGACCAGCGCGCCCTAGAACGGGAGGTGGAGTGGGCGCTGCGGTCCGCCGCGCTTTGGGACGAAGTGAAAGATCGGCTAGAGGCCAGCGCGCTGACCCTCTCCGGGGGCCAGCAGCAGCGCCTAGTAATTGCCCGGGCCATCGCCATTCGTCCGGAGGTTCTACTCCTCGACGAGCCCGCGTCAGCCCTCGACCCCATTTCCACCTTGAAGATCGAGGAGCTTATCGGCCAGCTGGCCGAGGCCTATAGCATCATTGTGGTGACCCACAACATGCAGCAAGCTGCCCGCGTATCGGACTACACCGCTTTCCTATACCTCGGGGAGCTCGTGGAATTTAGCGCCACGGACGATCTCTTCACCCGGCCTCAGGCACGGCAAACGGAAGACTACATCACGGGCCGCTACGGCTAGGAACCCAGGGAGACCGGCAACGCCATGCGGGAACATATTTCAGGTCAGTACGACGCCGAGCTCGATGAGCTGCGGGCCATGGTGACGGAGATGGGCGGGCTCGTGGAGCGCCAGCTGCAGGCCGTGTGCCTGGGCCTCAGCACCTGGGATGCAGATCCTGCGGAGCCCGTGGCCGCCCTCGACAAGGCCGTAAATCGCCTCGAAGTCAGCATCGATGACGCCTGCACCCACATCATCGCCCTGCGCCAGCCTACGGCAAGCGACCTGCGCCTGGTGATGTCCATCGTCAAGGCCATCACCGATCTCGAGCGTATTGGCGACGAAACCACCCGCATCGCCAAAATGCTCGAAACCCTCTGCGCGCTGCCAGCGCTTAGGGATCCACTTCCGGAACTCACGGATATGATGGAGCGGGTGCAAAGCATGCTCGCCGACGCCCTAAATGCCTTCGTGCGTGTAGACGAGGAGCGGGCCCTGGAGGTCATTACCCGAGATCGCGCCGTGGATCGGGCCTACGAGGCCCTCGTGAGTCGACTCCTCGAGGCCATGGAGGCCTCCCCCGAGCGCCTGCGTAGCTACCACAACATTATCTGGTGCGCCCGGAGCTTCGAGCGCATCGGGGATCACGCTAAGAACGTCTGCGAGTACATCATCTACCTGGCTCGGGGAAAGGACGTTCGTCACCAAGGGCTAGGGTCGGCGAACTAGACCCGGTCCGCTAGAGCAAGTGGTGCCCCCCATCGAGGAGCAGAGTCTCGCCCGTCACCAGGGACGCACTGGTGATCAGCATGATAATCGCCTCCGCTACCGTATCCGCCGTTGCCGTTCGCTTTAGGGGTGTCGCCCCTTCAAGGAACGCCTGGGTGCGATCGTAGACCTCCGGGCCCATGCCCTGGCGCAGCCATTCCCCCTGAATGAAGCCCGGGCACACGGCGTTGATGCGCACCTCGGGCCCAAGAACCCGAGCAAGGGATTTGGTCATGGTAATCATGGCGCCCTTGGACGCCGCGTAGGCAATGGAGCTGCCAATGCCCTTCACTCCGGCGATGGAGGCCACGTTCACCACAGCGCTGTCCCCCGAGGCCCGGAGCAAAGCCGCGGCGGCCCGGGTCATCTGGAAAGCGCCGACGGTGTTCACGCCGTAGATGTGATGAAAGTCCTCCGCCGTGAGGCCTTCCAAGTCGCTATGGGCCACGAACTTTGTGGTGCCCGCGTTATTCACGAGCGCATCGAGACGCCCGAAGCGTGCTTCCACCCCGGCAACGAGCGCACGGCAAGCCCCATCCTCCGAGACGTCTGCTTGCTGCAGCAACACCTCGGCTCCGGCAGCGCGGCATCGCTCCGCCACCGCTTCCGCGGCCTCGGCACTGCGGGAATAGTTCACCACCACATCCCAGCCGGCCTTCGCGAGCTGTTCCACGCAGGCAGCCCCCACGCCGCTCGACGAACCTGTTACCAGTGCTACCCGCTTTTGTGCCATCGCTCCGCTCCTCTCTCCAATGCGAATCTCGAACCCGGTCTGACGAGCACTATCGCAAGGCACAGGAAGCCTGACAACGGCGCGCGAGCGGTGACGCTCCCGGCGCCCTCACGTAGACTCATCACCGTTCTAACTCTGGGGAGAGATCGCATGGCTTTTGCACCGTTCAACCTTGAGGGGCGCGTGGCCCTGATCACCGGCGGCAACGGCGGTATCGGCCTCGGCATGGCCGAAGGCCTGGCCGCCGCCGGGGCTTCTGTCTGCATCTGGGGCACCAACGAGAGTAAGAATGCCGCGGCCCTTGCGCGCCTGGAATGCTACGGCACACCGGTGGCGGCAATGCGCTGCGATGTCTCCGACGAGGCCGCGGTGGAGCGCTGCTTCGCCGAGACCCTTGAGCGCTTCGGCCGAGTCGACGGCTGCTTTGCCAATGCCGGCGTAGGCGGCCGCGCCGCCAGCTTCGACACCATGACCGCCGAGGAATGGCGACGGGTGCTGGCCGTAAACCTCGATGGGGTGTTCTACACCCTTCGGGCTGCTGCGCGGCACATGAAAGCCCGCGGCGAAGAGGGGGACAGCTTTGGCCGGCTTATCGGCACCGCAAGCCTCGCGGCCATCTCCGGGCAAGCCCGAGGCGAGCACTACGCCGCCACGAAGGGTGGACTAATCTCCATGGCCAAAGCCCTTTCCGTGGAATATGCCCGCTATGGGGTCACGGCCCACACCATCCTGCCAGGGTGGATCGAAACGGAAATGACCGAAGGGGCCTTCGGGAATGATAAGTTCGTCACCGCCGTGCACAAGCGCATCCCTGCCCGGCGCTGGGGCCAGCCGGAGGACTTCGCCGGTATCGCGGTTTACATCATGAGCACGGCCAGCAGCTATCACAGCGGCGAAACCTTTCTTATCGACGGCGCCTATTCCATCTTCTAGATCTAGCCAGGATTTTGACCATGCGCGAATTTAAAGCGGTCCTTTGGGACTTCGGGGGCGTGCTCACGAGCAGCCCCTTCGAGGCGTTTAACCGCTTCGAAGCGGAAAACGGCATCCCCAAGGATTTCATCCGCACCATCAACGCCACCAACCCCGATGACAACGCCTGGGCCCAGTTCGAAAGCAGCGCCCTGGATCTCGACGGCTTTGATGAGGCCTTTCTCGCCGAGACCACCGCCGCTGGCCACCCCATTCCTGGAAAAACAGTGATCTCCCTCCTCTCCGGAGACCTGCGGCCCAAGATGGTGGCGGCCCTGAAGGCCTGTAAAACCCGCTACCAGAACGCCTGCCTAACCAACAATGTGAAGGCCGGCAGCGGCCCGGGCATGGCGCGCGACGCTACCCGCGCAAACGCCGTCGGCGAGGTCATGGCGCTGTTTGATTTAGTGGTGGAGTCGAGCATCGAAGGCGTTCGGAAGCCCGAGCCCCGAGCCTACGAACTGGTGCTCGATCGCCTCGGAGTGGAGGCAGAAGCCGTGCTCTACCTCGACGATTTGGGCATTAACTTAAAGCCCGCCGCCGCCATGGGTATGACCACCATCAAGGTTGTCAGCGAAGCCCAGGCCCTCGAAGATCTGGCCCAACACACGGGGCTCGCGCTTTAGCGCGACCCCGAATCCCCCTTCCCCTCCGGAAGGGTCAGCAGCACCTCCTCAAGCGCGGGGCGCACCCGAGGAGTCGGCTCGCGCTCCGGAGTCCCGAGATAGATCCATCCCGCGAGCCGATCCTCAGGGGCAAGGCCAAGGGTTTCGAGGAACGGCCTGTCGTAGGCGCTCCAGCCGGTTAGCCACTGCCCCGCAAAGCCCGAGGCGTGGGCCGCCAGCAGCAGGTTTTGGCACACCGCCCCGGCGGAAAGCTGTTGCTCCCAAGCCGGAATCTTTTCGCTGGGGATGGGGCGATGAACCACCGCCACCACCACTGGCGCCCGAAGGAAGCGCTCCGCCTCAAGGGTAACCAACGCGTCCGAGGCGTCGGGATTCACCACCTTAAAACGCTCCGCGAGCCGCGCGCCGGCCCAGGCCCGGTCGACCCCTTGAAGCACCAGAAGGCGCCAGGGGCCAAGCTTACCGTGATCAGGAACGCGAATACCGGCCTCGAGAATCCGTTGAAGAGCAGCCCCCTCCGGGCCCGGCTCTGCCAGCTCCGCAGCCCGGCTGCTACGTCGCTGGCTAAGAAGATTTAGCGCTTCCATGATCAGATCCTTACTGAAATCGTGCGTCGTAGAGTTAGGGGGACGGGGGAAGCGCCGCCCGGAGCGCAGCCGCCGCCGCTTCCGGCGTGAGATCTCGCTGAGTTTCCGCGAGCAGTTCATAACCCACCATGAATTTCTGCCGATCCGGGCCGTTGAGCAGGGGCGGCAGGAGGTGCGCATGGAGCAAAAGTCCCGGGGGCGCATCGGCCAAGCCGTGCCAGCCGTGCCAGCCAAAGCTATAGGGGGTCCGGCAGGCGAAGTGGCGATCGTAGGCCTTGAGGAGCAGACCCAGATGGCGCGCGAGATCGCCTTGCTCATCCTCCGTGAGAGCCAGGAGACTCGCCAGATCACGCCTCGGCGCCAGGAGCACCTCGTAGGGCCAGCGAGCCCAGAACGGCACCCAGCTTACCCAACCCTCGGTGACGAGCACGGACCGGGGGCCCTCAGCCTCTTGATCGCGCACCACGGCGAGCAGCGCCGCTCCCGTCCGCTCATAATGGGCTCTCTGGCTACGCAGCTCCTGCGCCACTAGGCTCGGCAGAAAGGCGCTCGCCCAAAGCTGCCCGTGGGGATGGGGGTTCGAGCACCCCATCATGGCGCCGCGGTTCTCAAACAGCTGCACCCAGGCCATCTCCGGCCCAAAGCGCTGGAGCTCGTCGCGCCAGAGGGCGATCACCTCCCGGCGCAGAGCGTCATCGCCTTCCGCGAGGGTCAGGTCGTGGTTGGGGCTAAAGCACAGCACCCGGCCTGCTCCCCGGGCCGGTGCTCGCCGGAACAAGCCCTCCCCCACTTCCGGCGCACTCACCTCGGTCAGGGCTGGAAAATCATTGGCAAAGCTGTAAACGCCCTTGTAGCGGGGCATGGCAACCCCGGAGGCACGGGTATTGCCCGGGCACAGTGCACAGGCAGGATCGAAGCTAGGCCCCGGTGGCTCCGGGGTGCCCCTAGCCCCGAGCCAGGGCCGCGCAGCGCGCTGCGGCGACACCAGCACCCAGGAATCCAGGAGCGGGTCGTACCGGCGCTCAGCGCCGGGGGGCGCTTCAGCCATGGGCACCCCCAAGGGATAGCGCCCGAGGTGCCCCGCCAGGCTGGGCAAGAACGGCCTGGGGGAAGCCCTCCGCGGCCAGGGTGCGCTGAATGTCGGGCCAGGCCGCCCGCTCTACCAGCAGCTGAGCCCAGCCACCAAAACCGGCCCCCGTGAGGCGCGCGCCATGAACCCCAGGGAGGCCGCGAGCTAAGGCCGTCAGCCGGTCGAGTTCAGGCAGACTCACCCCATAATCCTCCGCGAGAGAACGGTGGGAGGCGTCCATGAGCGCCCCAAAGGCAGCCGCATCCCCAGCGGCAAGGGCCTCGCAGCCCGCCCACACTCGCGCCTGCTCGGACTGCACATGGCGAAGGGGCGCGGCCCGAACCGGCGCGGCGGGCGGCGGTAGGCGATCCGCCGGGAAGCCCTCCGCCGCCAGGGCTGCCGCAAGCGTGGCCCGTACGCGGTTATAGGCGCCATCTTCCAACCTTCGCCCCACGCCACAATGCACCAGCGCGAACGCCGCTTGGGAGAAGCCCAGGGTAACGGGAGTGGCCGTGCCAAGTTCGCAATCGAGGCGCAACGGCCCGTCCACGGTCCCAAGGTCGATGGCGAGGGGATCCATAAGGCCGCAGGCCACGCCAGCATGATCTCGCTCCACCGCCTGGAGAATTCTTGCGAGGCTCCAGCTGTCGTGCGCCTCTCCGAGCCCTTCTTCGCGAAGCCAGCGAGCCAGTACGAGGGCGAAGCTGGCGGAGCTCGAAAGGCCACCCCCGGCGAGGGTTCCGGAAATCGCGAGGTGAAAGGGCACGGCCTCCGGGGTGAGGCCCAGCGCCGCCAGCACGGCCACGAGGCGTCGGCGCCAATCTCCCAGGGGCCGCTCCAGATCCTTCGATGAAAGAAGCGCTTTCTCCGACGCATCCAGCGCCCAAACCTCAAGGCCGGCCTGGGCCCCCGGCGCCTTAGGCACGGCCGCCAGCACCGTGCCTTCCGTCAGGCTCATGGGCAGCACGACACCGCCCAGGTAATCGATGTGATCTCCCATGAGATTGACCCGACCGGGGGCAAAGAAAAGGCCCTGGGCTTCGGGCAGGGCTTCAAGGACCCGTTCCTGGGCCGCGGGCGCGAGGGCTTCGGACCCAAGGGCTTTTGCCTTCCTTAGGGTCACGCCCTAGCCCCCGCCAATGCGGGGGAGGAAGTGGACCTCGCTCTCCGAGGCAACGGCCTCCAGCATAGGGCTATCAATAATTTCCCCATCGAGCACAAAGGCCTTATCCCGGGCGAGGGCCGCTTCAAGCGCCGGATAGCGGTCCCGTAGGACCGCCATGAGACTTCGGTAACAGGTCCCTTCCACCTCGAGCACCGCAGCGCCCTCGGCCAAGTGGCGGAGATCAAAGGGCACGTGGACCTGAGCCACCGCTGCGCCCCCCTCCCCTAGGCCTGGTCGAGGGCCTCAAGCACCCGCGGCGGCGACAGGGGCAATTCGGTCATGCGCACCCCTGCGCTCGCGGACACCGCATTAGCCACGGCTGCCAGGGGCGCCACGATGGGCGTCTCCCCCACGCCCCGCACCCCGTAGGGATGGCCCGGATTTGGCACCTCGATAATTTGCGTGTCGATCATGGGCAAATCGGACGCGACGGGAATGCGGTAGTCCAAGAAGCCCGCGTTTTCCATGATGCCGTCGGGGCTGTAGACATACTCTTCGTTGAGGGCCCAACCGATGCCCTGCACCGCGCCGCCCTGGAGCTGTCCTTCCACGTAACTTGGATGAATGGCCTTGCCCGCATCCTGAATGGCCGTAAAGGCCTTAACCTGCACCTGCCCCGTTTCCTGATCCACCAGGGCGTCGCAAAGGTTGACGGAGAAGCCAGGCCCCGCACCCCGGGCGTTCAGGGAGGCCTTACCGAGCAAGGGCCCGCCCATGCGCCCAGCCTTCCCGGCCAAATCCTTCAGGGATAGGGGCGTCGCCTCGACGTTGACCCCAGGGCGGGGGTGAACGGCACCATCGCGCCATTCCACCATGTCCTCGTCTGTGCTCCAGAGGGCGGCCGCCCGGCTGCAGCACTGGGCGATGATGTCCTTGGAGGCTTCCACCACGGCCATCCCCGTAGCAAAGGTCACTCGGGAGCCCCCGGTGACGTTGGAGAAACCCGCCGTCTCCGTATCGGCGACCACCACGCGAACACTTTCGTAGGGCACCCCAAGGGTTTCCGCGGCCATGAGGGCCATGGATGCCCGGGACCCACCGATGTCCGGATTGCCTTCGATGACGGTCACCGTGCCGTCTTCATTGATGTGCACTTCGGCGGAGGACTGGAGCCCCACGTTGAACCAGAAGCCCACGGCCACGCCCCGACCCACACCTGCGTCCTTGGCCTTCGTGTAATGAGGGTGGGCTGCCGCCGCTTCCAGGCAGGCGCGGA
Organism: Candidatus Salivita marina; assembly: GCA_038144425.1. Lineage (GTDB taxonomy): Bacteria > Pseudomonadota > Gammaproteobacteria > Pseudomonadales > Azotimanducaceae > Salivita > Salivita marina. The sequence continues at coordinate 421,961 of JAYQNS010000003.1, forward strand.
GGCCAATGGGGCCAAACTTCGGGCCGTAAATAGCCGAATCCCCTTCCTCTACGGCATTGCGCAGGCGCAGCTCGACGGGATCGATCCCAAGCTTCTCCGCGGCTTCGTCCATGGCGCTTTCCGTGGCGAAGAGCGCTTGGGGGGCGCCAGGGGCACGATAGGCGGCGGCCTTCGGCTTATTCACCAGCACGTCCATACCCTTAATGCGGAAGTTAGCGATCCGGTAGGGGGCGAACACGCACATGGTGCCCGGGCCCACGGGAGAGCCCGGGAAGGCCCCGGCCTCGTAAGCCATGATGGCTTCCGCGGCGGTAATCTTGCCGTCCTTGGAGAAGCCCATGCGAAGATCAATGGTCGCCGCGGAAGCGGGGCCGGTGGCTCGGAAGACCTCTTCCCGGGTCATCACCATGCGCACCGGGCGGCCGCTTTTCTTCGACAGCTGCAATGCAAGGGGTTCGAGGTAGACCGTGGTCTTACCCCCAAAGCCACCACCGATTTCACTGGGAATAACTTTCAAAGAGCCCACGGGCTGGCCCAGCACCTTGGCTGTCATGGAGCGCACGTCGAAGGCGCCCTGGGTGCAGCACCAGAGCATGGCCTGATCGTCCTGACCCCAGCGGCCCACGCACGCATGGGGCTCGATGTAGCCCTGGTGCACCGTCGGCGTGTGGTAGCGCCGCTCGATGACGAGCGCGGCGCCGGCGAAACCGGCCTCAAGATCGCCGTTCCCCATCTCAATAACGGACGCCAGATTCGACGGCGCCGTCGCCGGCTCAGCGAGCCCAGAGGTCATGAGCCCCTCGTCGATCAAGGGCGCGCTTTCCGCGAGCGCCGCGTCGAGGGACAACACCGCAGGAAGGGGCTCGTACTCCACCTCGATGAGGGCCAAGGCCGCGAGGGCCTGGGCTCGGCTCTGCGCAGCGACGGCGGCCACGGCATGGCCGTGGTAACGCACCTTGCCTCGAGCAATCACGTTACCCGCGAGATCGGCGAAGTCGCCGCCCCCTTCCCCGCCTTCGATGGCGCCAGCGGCCACCTGGGGGAAATCGGCACCTGTGACCACGGCCTTCACGCCAGGGGCTGCGAGAGCCGCATCCGCCTTGATGCTTTTGATCCGCGCGTGAGCGTGAGGCGAGCGCAAGACGGCGCCTTCGAGCATGCCGGGCAAGGAGAAATCGGCCCCAAAGCTGGCGCGCCCCGTGACCTTATCCACTCCATCGGGACGGACCGGCCGGGTTCCAATGACCTTAAAATCCATGGCTTCGCTCATGCCGCTTCTCCTCGCATCTCCGCCGCGGCGTCGAGCACCGCACGAATGATCTTGTCATAGCCCGTACACCGGCAAAGATTCCCCGCCAGAAAGTAGCGCACCGCCTCCTCCGATGGGTTTGGGTCCTGCTCCAGCAGGTGCTTCGCCGCCACCACGATGCCTGGCGTGCAGACTCCGCACTGGAGCCCGGCGCTCTTCAGAAGATGGCTTTGCAGAGGATGGAGCGCCTCCGGTGCGGCCACGCCTTCGATGGTGGCAACGGAACGCCCTTGCGTTTCCGCGGCCAGAATCAGGCAGCTGCAGGCCAGGGCGCCGTCGAGCTCAACGCTGCAGGCACCGCAATCGCCAGTTCCGCAGCCTTCCTTACTGCCCCGAAGGCCGAGGTTGTCCCGGAGCACTTCCAGCAAAGTGGTCGAGGGATCGCAGAGAAACTCTACCGCCTCCCCATTCACTTCCGTCTGCACATGAACCTTCATTCGCTTGCTCCTCCCGTCATGCAGCGTTCGAGCGCCTGGGCCACCACGCGCTTCACTAGCACCCCGCAGATCCGCCGTCGGAAGTCCGCCGAGCCCCGCTTATCGGAGATCGGCTTCGCCGCCTCCATCGCCGCCGTCGCCGCCGCCTCCAGGGCTTCCGGTTCTCCACGGGTACCCAGGAGCGCCGTTGCCGCCGCGTCCGCGAGGAAGGCCAGGGGCGCGACCGCGCCGAGGGCAATGCGCGCCGAGGCAATCATCCCGCTTTCGTCCAGCGTGAGGCGAGCGCCCACGCCCACCACGGCAATGTCCATTTCCGTGCGCGGCGTAAAGCGCTGATAGGCGTCTCCGCTCCGGGCACCGGGTACGGGACCCTTGAGGGCGAGAAGCACTTCCCCAGAGGCAAGGGCGTTTTTGCCCACGCCGGTCACGAAGGCCTCTACCGGCACGCTCCGGAGGCCATCGGCGGTGAGGATTTGCGCTTCAAACCCGTTGGCGATGAGAGCGGGAATCGTGTCCCCCGCCGGCGAGGCGTTGCAGAGGTTACCGCCGAGGGAGGCGCGCCCCTGAATTTGCGAAGAGCCGATGAGATCAATGGCGTGAGCCAGCCCCGGGAAGGCCTTGGCCACGAGGGGAAAGGCCTTCGCCTTGGCCGCCGGCACGGAGGCCCCAATGGTGAGCGTATCGCCGTCTACCGCCAGGGTTTGCGTCTCTCCCACGCGCTTAATATCGAGGATCAGGCCCGGCGTCCGCTGCCCCTGCTTCATTTGCACAAGCAAATCCGTGCCGCCAGCCAGAACCTGAGTCAATTCCCCGGCTCCCTGGGCGGCCGCCAGCCGCGCCCGGAGCGCGTCCAGCGATGATGGTGCCTCGTAGGCAAAACCTTGCATAACCCTCTCCCTCAGAGTGCGTAAAATCTTCCGTTGTATACCATGGCGGCACCCCCAGACTCCATGGCCTGGGCCTGCCCCCTGGGCCTCGCTACACTGCGCTCCCGGCCCCGTGAAGCACCACTGGAGATCATGATGCCTTCCGATCCACGCCTTGCCGATCACCACCGCGATCACCTCCGCACGGTCCTTGCCCGCTACCAGGGGGCGCTCGCGCGAGAGGGTCTTGGCGGCGTGGTGATCTACGCCGGCGAACCCCAGGGCCACTTCCTGGACGACACCAACGCCAGCTGGAAGCCCAATCCCCACTTCTCCCTCTTTGCGCCCCTCCCGGACGCCGCCGGCTCGGTAGTGCTCATCCCCGAGTCCGGGGCACCGGAGCTGCTACATCTGCAGGCGGACGACTTCTGGCATGCGCCCCCCCGATCGCCGGAGGGCTCCTGGCTTGAGGTACTTCCCGCGACCCTGGTTACGAGCGAGCGTGAGCGCAACCAACACATCGCCGCCTGGACCGCCCGCTGCGCGGGGCCGACGGTCACCCTCGGACCGGGCCACCCTGACCCTACGGCCTTTCGCCACCGCGTGGACTTTGCCCGGGCAGAGAAAACCCCCTACGAACTCGCCTGCCTACGCGCTGCCAATGCCCGGGCCGTGCGCGGCCATCGCGCCGTGGCCGAAGGCTTTCGCGCGGAGGACAGCGAGTTTGAGCTACACCTTCGCTACCTGGCGGCTACGGGGCACGAGGACCACGAACTGCCCTACACCAACATCATCGGCCTAAATGAACGGGGCGCGATCCTCCACTATCACCACCGCACCCGAGACCGGGGCCCCAGCCGGAGCCTCCTCATCGATGCCGGCGCGAACGCTGGCGGCTACGCCGCCGACGTGACCCGAACCTACGCGCGAGAACCGGGAGCCTTTCAGAACCTCATCGACGCCATGGACGCGCTGCAGCAGGCCATCGTGGCCCGCCTCGCCCCCGGCGTACCCTGGGCAAGCCTACAGGACGCCACCATGGAGGCCCTCGCGGAGGTGCTGGTGGAGAGCGGCATCGCCCAAGCCTCAAAGGCCGCGCTGCTCGAGAACGACGTGCCCGAGCGCTTCATGCCCCATGGCCTGGGCCACCTACTGGGCATTCAGGTCCACGACGCCGGGGGCCAGCTAGCCAACGCCGAGGGGGCGCTCACCCCACCTCCGCCCAAGCACCCGGCCCTGCGCCTTACCCGCACCCTAACCCCGGAGATGGTGGTGACCGTGGAGCCCGGTCTTTACTTCATCCCGAGCTTTCTCAAGACCCTATGGGAGGGGCGAGAGCGAGAGCTCCTGAACTGGCCCCTCATCGAAACCCTCATACCCTTCGGGGGCATTCGCATTGAAGACAACGTGCGCATCACCCCTGAGGGGCGAGAAAATCTCACCCGAGATGCCTTTGCGGGAGCCATAACGCTGTGACCGAACGTCTCACCATTTCCCGACTTTTCGCCTCGCCGCCGCTGGCCGGCCCCACCCTCAGCCAATTTCGCTTTGCCCCAGTGGGCCAAGCCCTAGCCTGGCTCCAAAGCGCCGACGACGACGGCAACCGCTTAGATCTCTGGCTCGGCACCTGGACCACGGGAGAGGACTTCTCCGCCCGACGCCTGTTCTCCGGCGCGGAGGAAAGCCCGGAAGCCCCCAGCTCAGAAGCGGAGAAGGCCCGACGAGAACGGCTTCGCCTATTTTTCTCCGGGGTCACGGAATTCCACTGGCGGGCAGACGGTCAGGCCCTACGCTTCACCCTCAACGGGGTCGCCTATGAGCAGACTCTGGAAGGGGCCCGTCCGACGCGCCTGAGTCCGGACGGCCATCAGGTACATCAGCTCACCAGCGCCCCCGGCGATCACCGCTTTGCCTACGTGCACGGCGGGGACCTTTGGCTGGGGACCCCCGAGGGACCGGTCGAGCGCCTCACGGAAGAAGCGGCCGACGGCATCGTGGTGGGCTTGCCGGACTTTATCGCCGCGGAGGAAATGCACCGTCAGGACGCCTTCTGGTTCTCCCCGGACGGCGCGCAGCTTGCCTTTATCAAAGCCGACGAAACGCCCATTCCCGAAACCCTGCGCTTTGATGCCACGGAGGCAGGCATCGAAGCCGTTGCGCAGCGCTACCCCTTCACCGGGGGCCCCAACGCCAAGCTCTCCCTCGGTGTGCTCTCCCTTGAAGACCACAGCCTACGCTGGCTGCCCTGGAGCGACGACCCAGAAGCCTACCTCGCTCGGGTCACCTGGGCGCCGGGCAGCGACGCGCTTTTCCTTCAGCGCCAACCCCGGGATCAAAAAACCCTGAGCCTGCTGCGCCTTGGCCTCGACGGTACCCTCCATCTCGCCCTAGAGGAGCGCAGCGAAAGCTGGGTGAATCTCCATGACGACTTCCGTCCCCTCGCCTCCGGCGGCGCCCTGTGGAGCGCGGAGCGCGGCGGCCCGCGCCAGCTTTATTACCGTCCGCGCTTGGGCGAAGCCGAAGAGCGGCGACTGACGCCGGAGGGCAGCATCGTGCACCGGGTGCTGGCCGTGGATGAAGAGGCGGGAGAGGTGCTCTTCGAGGGAACCTTAGGCGATCCCACGGCGCGCCAGGTGCTCCGAGCGCATTTCGATAGCAGCCCTGTGGAGGCCCTTACCGAGGAAACGGGCTGGCACCAAGGGGCGGTGGCCCCCGGTGGCGCTTGGATGGTGGTGCTCGAGGAGCGTCCCGATCAGCCTCCGGAAGCTACGCTGCGCGACGGCGCGGGCACGCACCGGGCGACGCTCACGGCAAACCGCCTGAGCAAACCAAGCCACGCCTACGCCCCCTACCTTTCCTCCCGCGCAATTCCGACTCTCGGGCAGCTCCCCGGGGAAGACGGCCAGCCGCTTCACTACCGGCTTACCAGGCCAAAGGGAGATGGACCCTTTCCCATCATTCTGGCGGTCTACGGGGGCCCCGGAGCCCAGCGCGTGACCCAGGGCTGGCCGCCCCTACTCCATCAGGTCTTCGTACAGCACGGCTGGGCCGTGCTGGAGCTCGATAACCGGGGCAGCGCTGGACGGGGCGAAGCCTTCGAGCGCCCCATCTACCGAACCTTTGGTGCCGTGGAGGTACGCGACCAATTCCGCGCCCTCGACGCCTTCGCCGAGGCCCCCTGGTTTGACCGAAGCAAAGTGGCGGTCTTTGGCCACAGCTACGGGGGCTTCATGGCCCTCCGATGCCTGGCCGAGGCGCCCGAGCGCTTCCGCGCCGCCGTTTCCGTGGCGCCGGTAACGGACTGGCATCTCTATGATACCCACTACACGGAACGCTACCTTGGCACCCCCGGGGAGAACCCCGAGGGTTATGCTCGCTCCGGCGTAATGCCCTACCTCGAGGAACTGGGTAAGGCGCCCGGGGCCCTCCTGCTTGTGCACGGCATGGCCGACGATAACGTCCTCTTCACCCACAGCACGCGGCTTATGGCGGCACTTCAGAAGGCCGCCATTCCCTTCGAAATGATGGCCTACCCTGGGGCCAAGCATGCCATCGCCGGCGCTGAAGTCAGCACCCATCGCTATGAGCAGCTCTGCGCCTTTCTTACCCGCCGCTTCAGGGAGCCCACCCCATGACCTTTTCCCTACGAGCTGCCACCCTCGAAGACGTCCCGACCCTCGCCGCCTTTCAGTGCGCCATGGCGCTGGAGACGGAGGATCACGTCCTCCCGGAGGCCGTCGTCACCGCAGGCATCAAGGGGCTCATTGCCGTGCCCGCCCGGGGCCGGGTGTGGGTCGCTGCAGATCAAACAGACCGCTGCGTCGGCACCGCGTCCGTCACCTTCGAATGGAGTGACTGGCGCGCCGGTACCTTTTGGTGGTTGCAAAGCGTTTACGTGACGCCCTCCTGGCGCCAGCGTGGGGTATTCCGTTCCCTCTACGAAGCGGTGCGCAGGGAAGCCCTCGCGGACCCGACGGGCATCGGCCTTCGACTGTACGTAGAACGAGACAACCTTCGCGCCCAAGGTACTTACCGGGCGCTGGGCATGGAGGAAACGGACTACCGCTTGTTCGAGGAACTGTTCCCCCGCGCCTAGGATGGGCTGCTTAGGCCTTAAGGGAGGTGCGGGCGAAGAGGCGTCGGTAGTTTTCCGTGGTTTGCCGCGCCAGCGCCTCCGGACTCACCCCCTGGCACTGGGCCAGCACCGCCGCCGTGTGGGGCAAGAGCGCCGGCTCATTTTGCCGGCCTCGATGGGGCACGGGAGCGAGCCAGGGCGCGTCGGTCTCCACCAGGAGACGATCCGCAGGCACCTTCGCCGCCACCGCTCGGAGCGCCGCCGCGTTTTTAAAGGTCACGATGCCGGAGAAGCTCACGTAGTAGCCAAGAGCAATCGCTTCCTCGGCCATTTCCCAGCTTTCCGTAAAACAGTGCAGCACCCCGGCTTCCGGCCGGGGCCCGGCGGCGCGCAGAAGGGCCAGGGTGTCCTCCCGAGCCTCCCGGGTGTGAATGATCACGGGCAGCCCATGCTCGGCGCCCAAGGTCAGATGTTGCGCAAAGCAAGCTCCCTGCAGGGCCCGATCGGGGGCAGCGGGATCGGCGTAATCCAGCCCCGTTTCCCCGAGAGCGACCACGCCCAGCGCCCGCGCTCGAGCGACCACGGCGGCCCAGGGGGCCGGATCAGCGGTGACCGCCAGGGGATGAATCCCCACGCTGCCATCTACCCCCTCTGCGCCCTGAACCACAGCCAGCACGCGATCAAAGTGCTCCGGATCGGCGCCCACGCACAGCAGGTGCCCCACCCCCGCCTCTTTCGCCCGGGAGATGCTCACCTCCGGGGGCGCCTCCAAATAGTCGAGATGGCAGTGGCTATCCACCAGCATGAGCGAACTCCTGAATCGCCAGGGGCTAAAGCGTGTAGGTGGGGCGCTCGTCGGCCTTGAGCCCCGCCAGCTGACGTTCTATGTAGCATCGCGCAGGGGAATCAGGCTCGGTGAAGGCCACCCCGAGGCCCGCCTTGCGCCCCCCCTGGGCTCCTGCCGGTGTACGCCACACCGCTCGTGCCGCCGTCGGGAACTTCTCCGGCGCATCAAGCAAGCTCAGGAGCAGGGAGAGCTCCGTGCCCAAGGGATAAAGGGTTTGGGTGGGGATAAACAAACCACCGTGGATAAGGAAAGGCATATAGGCCCCGTGAAGGGCAGCCCGGTCCCGGATCTCCAGGGAAATCAGCTTGCTGTGCTCCCCGGCCCCGACGGTGCTGGTCATGGCCCCTCCGCTCAGTGATCGCCACCCCGGGGGGCCGCGTAACAGGTCACCTCTTCCCGATCATGATAAAGCTGCTTAACTGCAAAGGTGTACTCCTCGGCCCGGGGACCGAGAATCCGGAAGAGGCGTTCCCGCGCATCCATCACCGCAGCGTGGCGCTGCTTCATGGGCAGCTTCAAGTTGAAAATCGCCCGCATGGCCCAGCGCCGGCGCAACCAGCGGGCTAGCGTTTCCACTACCCGGGCGGGCTTATCCACCACATCACACACGAGCCAATCTACGGTACGCGGCGGCTCATAGGTAAAGGCATCCCCCTTTACGTGAATCACTAAGGGATCCTCGGCGAGGCGCGGATCCAGCGCCCCATTGTCCACTGCCAGCACCTCCACCCCGAGACTTCGCAGCACAAAGGTCCAGCCCCCGGGTGCGGCCCCCAAATCCACCGCCGTCGGTCGTCCCGCAAAGGCCAGGTGTCGTTCCGCGGGGGAGAGAAAGTGCAGGAAGGCTTCCTGAAGCTTTAGGCCAGAACGGCTCGGGGCCCCGGCGAGGCGGCGCAGGCGCCGCACGCCTCCGGGCTCAGCTAGGCTCAGAGCCGCGGGCGCATAACCCACCCAGGCAGAGGTACCACTCGCCAGCGTCACATGGAGCCGCAGCTTCCGATCCTGAGGTCCAGAGAGCTTCCCCGCTTCCCCCAGGGCACCGCGAATTGGCCCGGGCAGACGCTTAGCCAGGCGCTCCAGCCCCGCATAGGCCGGGCCCGCCGGGGATTCCACGAGCACCTCGGCCGCGGACCAGGGCGCCGCGGCGACGAGGCCCGAAGCCCGATCCGCTGGATCAAGTCCGGTCAGCTGGGGACCCGCGAGGGAGAGCTGGCGGCAAAAGACGAGCGCCTGAAGCGCGGGAAGGGACCGAAGCGCGAGGAGCTCCCGAGCACTTAAGCCATAGGCCACCCATTCCACTAGGCCCTCTCCGGCCTCCGTGCGGGCATAGCCCCCGACGCCCTCTTCCGCCAGGACCGAGGTCAGCTCCGCTGCGAGGTCACCCTCGAACCCCGGGCGACACAACCCAATCCAGCGATCCAGGGTCACCTCAGAAGTCGTAGCGCACGCTAAGGTGTGCGCGCTGAGGCTGGCCAACGAAGTAGCGCTCATTCCCGAATGCCAAATCAGCACGCTCGGCATAACGCTCGTCCGCCAGGTTCAGAATGCGCAGGGCAACCGCAAGCTGGTCGGACAAGGCATAGCGCCCCCGTAGATTCCAAACCCTGTGGCCGTCGTAGCGGGCCGTGTTTTCCGCATCCATGAAGTAATCCCCCATGGTGACGTTTTCAAGCTCCACACTTAGGGCCTCACTCGGGGTCCAGCGGAGCTGGGCCGAGCCCAGCCATCGCGGAGCCGTGTCCACGTCGTCACCCTTTTGGATCATTCCTCCGCGGCTCAGCGCCCGACTGAAGGCGTAGCGATGGCGCGCGTAGGTCACCTGTCCCGCCACCGTAAGGGTGGGATAGATGGCATAGCTGAGCTGCCCCTCCACCCCGTCGCTATCGGTTTTGCCGGCAGAGACGTTAAAGCCCTCCGCATCCCGAAGCACCTGATCCTCGGCCCGCTGATCGAAGGCCGTGAGGCTCAGGGTGAAGCCATTTCGAGCATAGCCGTAGGCCAGCTCAAAGCTACGCACGAATTCGCTGCGGAGATCGGCTACGGTCTGCCCTGACTGGAGGCGATAAAGCTCGGTGCTTTGGGGTGCGCGGAAACCGGCAGAGGCGGTGAACGCCAGCTGGCTGCGGGCGCTTAGGCCGTAAACGATGCCCAGGCGACCCGCCTGATCGGTGAAACGATCCTCCCTATCTTCCGGACGGGAGTAATTACAGCCTCCAAAGCCACAGGCCGTGCCGTCATCCCGCGTATTCCCAGCGAGCATGCGGTTGTCGTAGTCGTAGCGAAGCTGCTCGAGACGAGCGCTATGCACCAGGGTCAGGCGCGGAGACAGGTCTAGGGAGACGTCATAGAACGCCGCCGCAAGCGTGCTTTCCACGGCGTAATCATAGTGCTGCCCCTCGGGGCGGGTAGCCACGAGGAAGGCCGAGCCGACCGTGGGGCCATCTTGGCGCTGGGTCAGCCAGGTATCCGCCCATTCCAACTGGAGGCCCACGGTTGCACGCCACCGGGCCCCTGCCTTCGCCACCCGAGCGATTACGCCTAGGCTATCTTGCCCGTTCTCTTCCAGGGGCTGGCCAGGCAGAAAGTGCTGGAGGAACTCCATTTCCGAGCGGCGCGCGTAGGGCGTGACGCCCAGGACCGCCCCGCTCGGAAGATCCCGCTCGAGGCCCAGCGAAGCCCGGAGCGCATAGGCCTCCCGGTAAGCTTCGGGATTCGGGTTGGTATTGCGAAGCGTAGCGTCCGCAAAGGCCTCCGGCCCCACCACGAAGCCCCCCGTATTCTGATCCAGGGAAGCTCCGGAAAGCTGGAAATCATGACGCCAGCCACGCCCTTCGCCCTGGGCCCGAAGGCTACCCTTGCGATGCCGGAAGCCCGTATCGTCCTGCCAGCCGTCCGTGTCTACGACATCGAAGGCGGCCAACACCCGCTCCCGGCCCAGGGGTGCAGCCACCTGCCCCTGAAGCTGACCGTAGGACCAGGGGCCGAGCTCCGCCTTGATCGTGCCTTCCGGCGCCGCAAGATCAGCCGCTGGCTGCGGGGTGAAGACATTCACGGCGCCGAGGAGCGCCGTACCGCCGTAGAGGGCTGAGCCCGGCCCCCGCAGCACCTCCACCCCCGCCGCTTGGGCCAGATTCATCTCGAAGAGGTTATTAACGTTGCAAAAACCCGCTGGGCGTAGGGGAATGCCATCTTCCAAAAGGAGAAAGGCGCCACAGGCGCCGGGGCCAGTCAAGACCGGAGACCGCAGCGCCATAAGATGTTCCTGTCCCGAGCCCCGGGAGACCCAAGCCCCCGGTACCCGTACGAAAAGCTCTTGGCCGTGCACCGGCGCGAGCCCTTCCACCACCTCGCCCCCAAGGGTGGTTAGGGCCCCCACCTCCGTGAAAGCGTCGCTGAGGGCAGGCCGCGCGGAAACAGTGATCGTCTCGAGGGGAGCGCTGGAGGGCTCGGCGCTCGCGGCAACCGCCAAAGCGGGCCCAAGTAAGGCCACAGCGGTCAGCGAGGCACGGGAAAGGCGGCACAGCATGGGGGCTCTCCAAAAAGATGCAAGGGAACGGCGCTGGACCATAACGCAGGGCCCCCGGGGGCAGCAATGTTCCTAGAACTCCGGGGGGAGCTGATCCTTTGGAAGTACGGTCACGGACTCCGTGGCCTCGTCGTAGCACAGCACCGCCGTCCCCTGGGAAAGCTGGCCACGCACCGCCGCCACCTTCTCCCCCAGGCTATAGTCACGATGACCGTAATCCGTACCTTCCTCCGTGACGAAGGCTTCGAGCACCGCCTGGAGGGTCTCTTCGTCCAGCGCATCTAGGGGAATGGCGATGGGCACGCTAGCCTTCCTTCACGGGAATGCGCAGCGAATCGGAACGCGCCGCCCGCTCGCCGTCGAGGCCCGCAAAGTCGAACAGCTCCCGGTCCATGAGGTGGGAAGGCACCACGCGGCGGAGCGCACCGGCAATCTTTTCAATACGAGCAGGGTGGGCACGCTCCCACTCCGCCAGCATGCGCTTGATGACCTGGCGCTCCAGGCCGTCCTGGCTCCCACAGAGGTCGCAGGGAATGATGGGGAAGGCCTGCGCCTCGGCCCAACGCGCTATGTCCTTCTCCCGGCAGTAGGCCAGCGGGCGAATAAGGATGTGGTCCCCATCGTCAGACAGCAGCTTCGGCGGCATGGCCTTTAAGGTCGCGCCGTGAAAAAGATTCAAAAAGAGCGTTTCCACGATGTCGTCAAGGTGATGCCCCAGCGCGACCTTGGTCGCCCCAATGCGCCGAGCAAAGTTATAGAGAGCGCCTCGGCGCATGCGAGAGCACACCGGGCAATAGGTCTTCCCTTCCGGGGTCAGGGCCTTCACAACGCTGTAGGTGTCCTGTTCGATGATGTGATATTCGAGGCCTAGCCCCTCAAGGTAGGTGGGCAGCACATGTTCGGGAAAATTCGGCTGCTTCTGATCAAGATTCACCGCCACGAGCTCGAATTCGATGGGCGCCGTCGCCTGAAGCTGACGTAAGATGTCGAGAAGGGTATAGGAGTCCTTTCCCCCGGAAAGGCACACCATCACGCGGTCGCCCGCCTCGATCATGGCGTAGTCGGCGATGGCCTGCCCGACCTGGCGGCGAAGCCGCTTTTGAAGCTTGGCGCGTTCATAGGCGGGAGTGGTTGCCATGGTGAACCCATCCTTTCGTTGTTGGCCGCGAAATTGGCCGAGCCGTTGGCTGCGCGGGGCCTTGCTCGGAAGCCTTACACTTCTTGGAAGCAGCGCGCTCAGAGGGGAGGAAAGCTCGCCACCTCAGCCGCCCAGCCTCGTAGTGCTTCAGTATCACTTCGTGGCAACGGAGACGCCGGCGAGCACCTCCGTCACCCCCGCCCAGTTCGCCGCTCACCTGGCGGCGATCGAAGCGAGCGGTGCCACCGTGCTCCCCCTTGCGGAGGCGCTCGCGGCGCTCCAGGCCGGGCGCACTCTACCGGAGACGGCGCTCGCCATCACCTTCGATGACGGCTACGAAAGCATTGCGGAGGCAGCCCATCCCCTGCTCCGCGCCCGGGGCTGGCCCTACACCATTTTCGTGAACCCCGAGCCCATCGATAGGCGCCACGGCGGCGTTTTATCTTGGAACCAACTTCGACAATTGGCCACCGAGGGGGCGACCATCGGCAACCATGGCCTGCGCCACGACTACATGGTGCGGGGCGAAAGCCAGGGGCTCCCGGCCCCGGCCTCCCCGGCCTATGAGGCCTACCTCGAGGGTCAGGTGCTTGATGCCCAGGCCCGCATCGACGCCGAACTAGGCGCCCAACCCAAGCTCTTTGCCTACCCCTTTGGAGAGTTCGCGCCGGAGCTAAAGGCTTGGCTAAGGGCCTGGGGCTATGCGGCCTTCGGCCAGCACTCGGGACCTCTCTGGATAGGTAGCGACCCCCAAGCCCTCCCCCGCTTTCCCGCCTCGGGCATCTACGGTGCGCTCGACGGCCTGCGCCCCAAGCTCACCATGAAGGCCCTGGCTGCCACCATCGAAAGCCCATCCTCGATGATTTTGCCGCCGGAAACAGATCAACCCACGCTCCGCTTCACCCTACGCTTCCCCGAAGCCCACCAGGGCCCGGTGCAGTGCTACCTAAGCGGCCAGGGCGCCGTTCCGACAGCGCGCACGGGAGCGCGAGTGGAAACGATGGCCCGGACGCCCCTACCCCCCGGGCGAAGCCGCTTTAACTGCACGGCCCAGGGCCCCAAGGGGCACTGGCATTGGCTGTCCCAGCCCCTGCTACGCCTGCCCTAGTGATCGAAGCGGTCGAGGCCGTTAAAGCGCATGATGGCGAGAAGATCAGCAACATAGGCCGCGCGCCGCTCGGAGTAGCGCAGCAGCCCCGGCGCAAGCAGCTCCCCGGATAGGGGTCGCCCCTCACGCCGCGCAGCCGCCCGCAGCACTCGAAAAGAACGATGGGCGGGGTGGCTATTCAAGTTGTGCATGTAGCTCACCACGGAATCGGCAGAGCGCTCGAAGAGGCGAACTTCATGCTCCGACCCCTCAGGGCGTAGCAAAGGCACAAGGCCGCACCCTTTGGTGTAGCACCATTGCCCAAAAAAATTCCGACCTGCCTGAGCAAAGCGCGAGGTGCCCCAGGCCGATTCCGTAGCGGCCTGGGCCAGGGCCAGGGAAGGGGGAATGCGATCCACCCGGCGCAGGAGGCGATTCAACCGATCGGCCCCGGTCTCCGAGGAGGACGCGCCATAGCGCGTCTCTAGGTCCTTCAGCCAACCTTCCGTTGGCCCATCCCAGGGCCCTTCCGCGCTCTGGAGCGCCTCGACGCGGGCTCGGAGTTCGTCGATCCGTTGATTTTCTGCCTCAATGCGCGGCAAGAGAAAAGCAAAAAAAGCCGCTTTCCGAGCACTCACCGTTGGTAGCGCGGCAAAATCGGGGACCTGCTCTGGCGCCGGGCCCGGAAGGGCAGCATCGAGAACGCCACCCTCCGGGCGCTCCCCAGCCCACCATAGGAGCAACGCGGCCACGGCAAGGGTCGCGCCAAGCCCCGGCCAATGCTGAGGGGACGGCCACGGGAACCCCCTGATCCGCGCCCAAAGCGCCCCCAGCCCCTTCATGCCCCGTGCTCACGAAGCACGGTCAGGGGCGGCACGGAAACCACCTTGCGGGTTGCCAGAAGCCCCAGAGTCAGTACCAGAGTAACCCCCAGGGTGGGGCCGAGGAGCCAGAGGATTCCATGGCTTTGCGCTGGAAGATCGAAGAGTTGCGTTTCCATTGCCCAGATCATCAGTTCCGCGCCCAGCGCCGCTAGCATGCCCGAGAAGACCCCGAGGGTAGCAAATTCCACCACCAGCGCCCCCTGGAGCCGTTGCCGACTTCCTCCGAGGGCGCGCAGCAGGCCGTACTCCCGGAGCCGCTCGTCCATGGTCGAACCAACGGAAGCGAGCAGCACCAGGGCCCCCGCGCCCAGCACCAACAAGAGCACGACTTCGACAGCGACGGAAACCCGGGCAACGATTTGTTGAAGCTGAGCGATCAGCCCATCCACGGCAATGATGCTGACGCTCGGGAAGGCACGAAGCAGCGTCGGTAAGGCGCCTTGGCGCTCAGCCGGAAGGAAAAAGCTGGTGAGATAGGTGGCGTCCCGGTCCTCGAGTAGGCCTGGCGAGAGAAGCAAAAAGAAGTTCGGGCGCAGAGAGTCCCAGGCCACCCGGCGCATCGCCACCAAGGGCAGCTCGAATCGCTGATCCCCCACCTCAAGCGTCACCCGATCCCCCAGGGTGAGCCCCACGCTCTCGGCAAATTCCGCCTCAAGAGACAGCCCTGGACCCGCGCCTAACCCGTCCCACCACTGGCCCGCGACGACTTCATTACCCTCCGGCAAGGGCCCGCTCCAGCTTAAATTGCGCTCTTCCGTGAGCCGGGCTGCAGCGCGGCTGGTCTTCGGATCGAGGTCCTCCCCATTCACCGATGTAATCCGCCCTCGGGTCATGGGGAAGGCCGGCTGGGGGGCTACGTTCTGCGCTTCCAAGGCTTGCTGAAAAGCCGCCCGATCCTCACTGTCTAAATTCAGCACGAAGTGATTAGGCGCCCCTTCGGGAAGCTGGGCCCGCCAACTATCAAGGAGCGAGCTCCGCAGCACGGTCAGCGTGAGGAGCAGCATAAGCGCGGTTCCAAAGACCAGCATCTGCACGATGCTAGCCCCCTGGCGGCGGGATAGCGCCGCAAGGCCCAGACGCCAGGCGCGGCCGGCCTGCATCCCCAGCACCCGGCCGCTCCTAAGCAGCAGGAATGCGAGCGCGGCAAAAAAGGCCGAGGTGCCGCCAAGACCCAGAAGCACCCAGCCCGCGAGCTCAAAGCTCCCCGCATAGGCGAAGAGAAGTCCCAGCAAGGCAAGGAGCCCCAGCCCCCGAAAAAGCGGCCCTTTCCGGGAGGCCTCGGTCAAGTCGCGCCGTAGCACACGCACCGGCGTCACAGTCTCAAGCTCAAGGAGCGGCGGCAGGGCGAAGGCCAACAGGCACAGCCAGCCCGTCAGCGTACCCAGGACCCAGGGCACCCAGCCCGGAGCCGGCAGGGCCACGGGGACATAGGCGGCCAGCAGCGTAAACAGCGCCTCCTGAACCCCGTAGGCCAACCCCAGTGCCAGCGCAGTCACCAACGCGCCCAGCTGAAAAAGCTGCCCCAAATAAAGACGCCGAATGGTGCGGCTGGAGGCCCCGAGGGTTTTCATGACCGCCACCGCATCGGCTTGCTGCGCCGCATAGCGCGCCGCCGCAAGGGCGACGGCCAGGCTGGCCAGGAGCACGGCCATGAGGCCCCCGAGGCGAAGAAAGCGCTCCGCTCGGTCCAGGGCTCGGCCCAAACTCCGATTCCCGGTGCGCACGTCTTCTAGATCAAAGCGCGCGTCGAAGTCATCCGGGAGCTCCGTCTCAAAGGCCCCGAGAGCGGGTTCCGGGCCAGCGAGGAGCAGAGCATGCTCGACCCGAGCGCCGGGGCGCAGCACCTGAGTTTTAGCCACATCCTCGAGGGCCATGAGCACCCGGGGGGCGAGGAGAAAGTTCCCGCCCTGATCCGGCGTATCGGTTAGCACCCGATCGATACGGAGGGACGCGGCCCCAAGATCGAGGATCGCGCCCACTTCAAGGCCCAGAGAAAGTAGCACCCGGGGCGCAGCCCAAAGGGTTCCCGGAGCCGGGGTGTCCGCAGTGACGACACCGGCGGCAAGGGGATCGCTCGCTGTTTTCAGCGCACCGCGAAGGGGATAGCTTGGGGAGACAGCCTGCACCGATACCAAAAGGGCATCGAGGTCGGAAAAGGCCATGTAGGTAAAGCCCACGGTCCGGGCCGTTGTAAGCCCCAGCGCCTGCGCCTTGGTCTCCCAGGCCTCCGGGGGGACCTCTCGCCCTTCGATGCGCCGGTCCGCCGCAAGAAACGCACTAGCCTCAAGCACGAGGGCCCTTTCGAGCCGGTCTACGAAGAGGGAAATGCCCGTTACCGTGGTGATGGCTAGCAGCAGGGCCGCGGCAAGGAGTCTGAGCTCCCCGCTCCGCCAGTGCCGGCGAAGCATCCGCTGGGCCAGGCCGCGGCTCACGAAGTCGAATCCTGGCCGGGGTGAAGCTGCCCCGCCTCAACGCGGAGGGCCCGATCACAGCGCGCCGCGAGGGCGGGATCATGGGTGACTAGCACCAGGGTGGTCTGAGCCTCGGCGTTTAGCTCAAAGAGCAAATCGGCGATGCGCTGCCCGGTGGCCTGATCCAGATTGCCCGTGGGCTCGTCTGCAAAAAGAAGCTTGGGCTGGGCGGCGAAGGCTCGAGCAAGAGCTACCCGCTGCTGCTCCCCCCCGGAGAGCTGGCGCGGCGCATGGCGAGCCCGATCACCGAGGCCTACCCGCTCCAGATAGCTGCAGGCCAGCGCCTCCGGGGCCGCCCGCCCCGCGAGCTCGAGAGGAATCATGACGTTTTCTAGGGCCGTGAGTGCACCCAGGAGCTGGAAGTTCTGAAAGACAAAGGCAATACCCTCGGCTCGGAGGGCGGCTCGGCGGTCCTCGGACTCGGCGCTAAAGGGCTGGCCCGCGAAGTGCACCGTTCCTTCCGTAGGCGTATCAAGCCCCGCCAAAAGTCCCAGGAGCGTGGTTTTCCCCGAACCCGAAGCCCCCACAAGAGCGATGCTCTCCCCCGCCTTGATCTCAAGATCGATCCCCGTAAGGATGGAAAGCTGGTCATCGCCGAGCGCCAGGCGCTTGCCCAGGTTCCGGGCGGATAATATGACAGGACGGTCCGATTCCATGACGCTACGCCTACCCTTGCTCGTGCTCCTGCTATCCCTCTCCCTGCTCGACGCGAGGGCGGAGGACCGGAAGGTGCTGGTTTTCGGAGATAGCCTCAGTGCGGGCTACGGCCTTCAGGCGGGCGAAGGCTGGGTGGCCCTGCTCGCCGAACGGACACAGGCCGCCGGCCTGCCCGTGGCCCTGGTCAATGCATCAATCAGCGGGGAAACCACCCGAGGTGGCCTTCGGCGCTTAAGCGACGTGCTTGCCCGCCAGCGACCCGATGTCGTTATCCTCGAGCTCGGCGGCAACGACGGGTTGCGAGGGTACCCGATCGGACAAATTCACAGCAACTTGAACGAAATGGTGAACATCATTAGGGCGACGGGCGCCGAGGTGCTGCTGGTATCCATTCCCCTCCCTCCTAACTACGGACCTCGCTACGTGCGCGCATTCCAAGGAGCTTTTGAGACCGTGGCCGCGGCGGAAGGGGTTCGCCTCCTCACCTTCACCCGATCGCTTCTACCGCTTAACGAGGACATGATGCAGGCCGATGGCATCCATCCCACGGCTAAGGCCCAGCCCCTCATGCTAGACGCCCTCTGGCCGGCCCTCGCCCCCCTATTGGGGGCGAGCGCGGGGAACGGCAAGCCCCCGGAAACCCGAGAGGCTGCTACACTTAACTAAAAAGGATTCTGTTTTGTGTCTAACTCCGTCCTCGAAGCCGTTCGTGGCGATACCAAAGGCAGCCTGATTCTCTCGGGGCTTGAACTTTTCGCCACCCAAGGCCTCGACGCCGTCTCCATGCGTACCATCAATGCCCATGCCGGCGCACGGAATGCCTCCGCCGTTCATTACCACTTCGGCTCAAAAATGGGCATGGTGAAAGCGATTGTCGAGTTTCTCAAAGGTCAGCTCGACGGGCACCGCCTTCCCATGGTGAACAACCTTGAAGCCCGGGCGGCGGCGGGGGAGCAGCTGACGGTACGGGAGATTCTTGGCGCGAATTACTGGCCCTACATTCGGCTTTACGAGGACCCGAAGCTTGGGCGCCACGGCGTGCTTTTCCTAGCGCGGCTGCACACGGACATCGATACGGAAACGCAAACGCTCTTAAACCAGGATACCCACGGTATTCCCGCCCGCTTAGACGCCCTTCTGGCCCAGGTGCTCCCGGGGCTGAGCGCCCAGGAACGGCGCACTCGCTATATCTACTCCTGGAGCCTCACTTTGCACGGGCTGGCCGCGGGTGGTAACTGGAAGAACACCTCCCTCGGCGATCTGCGGACCGGTGGCGCCCAGGCCAGCTACGAGCGCCTGCTGGATTACCTTGTGGGCGGCATGACTGCCCCGGGGAGCAGCGAAGCCTAAGGCAGATCTTCGACGGGGCCTCCTAGAGGCTGCTAACCAGGTGACCGCCATCGATTGTAATCACCTGTCCGGTCATGTGAGCGCTGGCGCGCCCGGCCAGGAGCAGGAATGCACCGTCATAATCCTCAAGCACTCCTGCCCGGCGCTGGGGGATAGGCCGTAGAAAGGCCTCTGCCTCCGGGCTGTCAAGGAGCCGTGCACTCACGGCGCTACGGAAGTAACCCGGCGCCAGCGCGTTACAGCGCAAGGAAAAGCGCGCCCCTTCGAGAGCAATTTGCTTCGTTAGCTGCACCACTCCGGCCTTGCTGACGGCGTAGGGCGTGACGCCCTTCTGCTGGCGAAAGGCAAGGATGCTGGCAATGTTGACGATGTTGCCCCCCCGCCCCGCTTCCCGCCAGGCGCTGGCCGCGGCTCGGGCCATGAGCCAGGTGCCCTTGAGGTTCGTATTGATCGTGGCATCCCACCCCGCTTCATCAAGATCGAGGAAGGAAAATACCCCGGGCTCTATGCCCGCATTGTTCACCAGCACCGTGGGCAAACGTCCTTTCAAGGCCGAAAAAAGCTGATCGACGGAAGCGCTGTCCGTAACGTCCAGGGCCAGCGCCTCCGCCGCCCCCCCGACGTCCCGGAGCTCGGCCACGAGGGCGTCCAGCGCATCCACCCGCCGGGCCGCCGCCACGACCTCCGCCCCGGCGGCCACGGCCAGGCGTGCAAAGTGGGCCCCAAGGCCGCTCGAGGCCCCGGTGATCAGCAACCGTTCTCCCGCCAGGGGTTGGGCATCGATCATGTGCTTTCGTCCTTTTTCGGTTGCGGCGCTAGATGGGTTTCGCCCCGGGCCTCGGCCAGGGATACCTGACGGAAACGCTCCCGCCGGGCGGCGCGCTGCGCGTCCGTGAGCGATTCAATGCAGTAGGGGCAGCTCACACCCGCTTCAAAACTGTTGCCCTCTCGATCCCTAGGCGTCAGCGGTCGACGGCAGCCGTGGCAAAGGGTCGTCTCCCCCGGCGTGAGCGCCCCGGTGAGGGCGACTCTCTCGTCAAACACAAAGCACTCCCCCTGCCAGCGCTGCTCCGCCTCGGGAATGGCATCAAGGTAGGCCAGGACGCCCCCGTCAAGTTCGAGCACGGCCTCGAAGCCCTGGCCGCGCATCCAAGCGGCGGCCTTCTCGCAACGAATACCCCCGGTGCAAAACATGGCTACGGTGCGATTCCGCACCGGATCAAGATGCTCCGCCACCCAGGCCGGGAAGTCCGTGAAGGCCTCCGTCTTCGGATTCAAGGCTTCGGGGAAGGTTCCCACGGCCACCTCGTAGTCGTTGCGCAAATCAATAACCGGAATGGCGGGATCGTCGAGCACGGCGTGCCAGGCCTCCGGCGCCACACGGGTAGGCGTGCCTGGGTCCTTTGAGGGATAGCCCTCGAGGGGAATGAGGTGGCGGCGAGCCTTGATCTTCAGACGCCGGAAAGGCGCCTCCGAAGGCGCGGGCAAGCGCCGCAGCCGGTAGGCGTCCGCTCCCAGGGCCGCATCGATCGGCTGAAAAAGCGCTCGGAGCGCCACTTCGGGCCCCCAGAGGGTGAAATTCAGCCCCTCCGGCGCAAGGTGTAGGGTGCCGCGAAGGGTAGACGCCGCTGCCCTTCGGCAGGCCCCTTCTAGGGCCGCCGGATCAGCAAGGCGCGCAAGCGCAAAGCCGGTCCAAAGCGCCGGCATGGCGTCACTGCCCACCGCCCCCCCGGCACGCCGGAGAATCGGTTACCCCACTGCGCTGGGCCCACTCCTCGGGGGTAAAGTGTGCAGCGCAAGGGCATGAAGCCCCTCCGCAAAAAACGGCGCTGCCACACGGTTCACCGCCCGGTGCCGGCCCACCGGCCGCTCCCCGGCGAAGGCGTCACTGACCACCGTAACCCGAAAATGGGATTCGGAGCCCGGTGGCACGTTGTGACTATGGCTCTCGTTTAAAACCTCGAGCACGGTCGGGGCTAAGGCCTCAATGAGCGCGGCCTCAAGGGCCGCTTGGCGCGGCCCGTCCGCGCCCCGCGATGCTTCATTCATGGCAACACTCCAACGCTGTGCGCGTCTAGCCCTTCTCCGTGAGTTGGAAAACCCCGTCCCAGTCCGCCGGGGGCGGCGCTTCGATATAGAGTTTACTCCGAGCGAACAAGGTCTCCGAGGGCCCATCCCCGGGGAACTTGGCCAGGACTGCCTCGAAGGCCGCCACCGCAGCGGGGAAGTCCCGGCGCTGATAGTGGCTCCGGGCCTCAGCGAAGGCTTCCCGAAGGGCGGCCTCTTCAGGCCGCAGCTCGCCGGCCCGGGCCAAGGGTTCAAATAGGGTGACCGGTTCATTTTTGCCCACCACGCGCACCACATCGACCTCGCGTACCTCAAGGGCGTCATCCACGAGGCGCTGCGTATGCTGGGAAATCAAGGTGGCACTGCCGTAGAACTTATTGACCCCCTCGAGGCGGGCCGCAAGGTTCACCGCATCCCCCATAATGGTGTAATCCATCCGCTGCGCGGAGCCCATGTTCCCAACAAGGATCTGCCCAGAGTTCAGCCCCATGCGCACCTTCAGGAGGGGCCGCCCCTCCGCCTCTAGGCGCTTGCGGTAATCCGTCATGTAGCGCTGCATGTCGATAGCCGCGAGGCACGCCTTGAGGGCGTGGTCAGGCTGATCGAGAGGCGCACCCCAGAAGGCGATGATGGCGTCTCCCTCAAACTTATCCACCGTACCCTCGTGCTCGGCGATGATGTCGCACATTGCCGTGAGGTACTCGTTTAGCAAGGCTACAAGCCCCGCCGGAGTGAGCTGTTCGGAGATACCAGAGAAGCCGGCAACATCGGAAAAGAAGGCCGTCATCTCCCGTTGTTCCCCGCCCAGGGAAAGGCGCGAAGGGTCCTTTACCAAGATATTGACCACCTTCGGCGAAAGATATTGACCAAAGGCGTCCCGGATGAGGGTTTTCTGCCCCCGTTCTACGAGATAAAAGCGCACATTGATCAGCACAATGCTGAGAACCGCCGCGACGCCGGCGTAAGCCATGGACAGGATAGTCCCCTGATCCACGTAAAGTTTCGCCGCCAATAGGGCCCAGAGCGCCAGCGCCCCAAGGGAGGCTGCCAGGCGCCCAGCGGGATTCTGCAGCATTCCCGCGCCCACGAGCGCCAAAAGTAGCCCTAGGGCGACCGTTGCCTCGAGGCTAAAGCTTGCGGGCAGAAGCCCGCCCCCCGCCAGCAAGGTGGCCACGGTAGCGCCAATGAGTTCCACCCCGTAAAGCCGCCCCACGGGGGTTTCAAAATAATCGTGGGAGACCTCGGAGGTATCCCCGAGAATAACGATCTTGTCCTCCACCCAGAAGCGCAGCTCCCAAGCCTCATCCTCTTCGAGCTCATCGAGGCGGAGCATTTCCAGCACGGGAATCCCGAAGTCCGAGACATACCCCTGCGCGCCAGCGGGAAAAGAAGGGAAGTCGATGGGCAGCCGATTAAAGCGGTCGAGCTGGACCGAGAGTTGATCGCCAAAGCGAAGTACCTGTGTTTCCGAGTCGTAGCTAGGCGTCTCTCCGAGGTATAGGGCGACAGCCTGCACCGCAAAGGGCCATCCGTCCTCCATGGGGATCGCTTCGGGGAATAGGCGAAGGTCGCTAATGATTTCGCTGAGCCCGCTTCGCGACTCTACGTTTGTGTAGCCCGAGCTTGCCACGCCATTGATGGGCTCCACGGGTTGGTTAATGGAAACCATTCGGCCGTCTTTGACCACGCCCTGAGACACCAATAAGAGCCCGGGCACACCGTCGAACTTTTCCGCCGTCGGACCGTCTTCTCCGTAGGAAGAGGGAAAATCGAAAAGATTATCGACGGCCATGACCCGGCCCCCGAGAGCCTCGACGTTCTCCGCCACCTGGGCAAGGTCAAGGCGCCGAAGGGGCCAGCTTCCGTAATCCTCGAAGAAGGCCTCATCCTGGTTGACGAAGACAATTTTATCTTCTGGAAATACCCGCTGAGCATCCGCCATGCGAAGAATCTGGCGAAAGGATTGGCTCTGCAGCTCTAAGGCGGCGAACAAATCGGCGCGCTGAGCGAGGAGGGCAAGGGCGAATAGCCCCGCAGCCAAAAGGAAATCCCAGCGCCCTTTGAATATGGCCATAACTCCCCCCTCGCTTAGACCTTCTTCTCGCCCTTAGAGCTGGCGCTCCATCTCGATGGTGTTGAAGGTAATCGCTTCCTTTTCCTTCAAGTCCATCAACTTAAGATCGTGATAGGCCTTGATCAGAAGCGGACGCATTTCATTTTCCTCGGGATAGGCCTGAAAGAAATCTCGATAAAGATCCATCACAGGGACGAGAAGCCCAGCGCCCTCGTACACCTCCGCAAGCGCAAACACGTCGTTCTGATTAGGATCGGCCTTGCGCGCCTGAACCTCGGTGTGGACCCAGTCCGCCTCCGGTCCCGCCAGCCAAGTCAATTTTCCCGGACGACGGGGCGCGTAGACCTCCTCCCCATCAAGAAGGATCAGCATTTCATACTCGTATTCCCCTGGAGCCATCTCCGGTAGAGCGAAACGGATCATCTCCGCGGTGGAGGTTGGCGCTACGGAAAAGCGCTCCGTGCCCACCCGGAGCACATAGCTGAATTCCGGTCCCGCGTTGGACCACACCACCTCGGGATGCTCCGCGGTGAGCACAAGCTTACGCGCAGTGTCGATCTTCGGGAGGTCCTCGGCTTTTTTCACGGAGCGACGCACCGTGGTGTAGCGCTGGGAGGTCGCAAACTTGTTCTCGACCCCCTGCCAAAAGCCCCCCGCCGCGTCTCCAGAAGCCCCAAGCCCTGAACCGGCGAGCACCTCGATCCCAGCCTCTACCACCCGAAGATGGGTGGAAGCGCCGAGGTCTCGGATCTCGCCGGAGGCCTGGCTCGAGAGCTTCGCCGAGCCATCAGCGCCGGTGCGCACCTCATGGCCTGGGAAAAGATACTTGTTGCGCGAAAGTACCTCCCACCCCTCGCCGTCGCGACTGAATTCCACCGTCCCTTCCAACTGGCTTAGCTTTGCCACGGGGCCCGCAGCCATCGCGGCCAGAGGGGCCAAGAGGCCGAGCAGCAGTATCGAAGCCATGCGCCGAATCTGTTTCATGAGTTCCACTCCTCCAGGTCCTTTCCTGAGCCCGAGTTTAGCGCGTTATCGACTAACCATCATGAAGGCTGCCCATACGTAGGGATAGCCCCAACGCGGCGAGGCCGCCAATTCTCGCTGCGCCTCCCGAAGAGCGTCCCGGGGGTTCATACCCTGAGCGAGGCGCGCATACATCGCCGTCATCAGTGCCTGGGTGCCAGCATCGCTGACTTCCCAGAGAGACGTTACCACCTCCCGCACCCCGGCCTCCTGGAAGGCCCGACGGAGGCCATAGACGCCCTCCCCTTCATGAATCTCCCCGAGCCCCGTTTCGCAGGCCGAAAGCACCGCCAGCTGGGTTCCCGTGAGATCCAGGTCGAGCACCTCCATGGCCGTCAGCACCCCATCATTGCGCGTATCGAGCTGGCCAAAGAAAGGGGCGTTCTCGTTGATGCCGGCGAAGGCGAGGCCCGCCCTGAGTAAGGGATTGTCTCCAGGCGGGGGAATGACCATTTCCGCTGACCGCTGAGCCTTCATCAGGCGTTTCCGGAGCTTCTCCTCTGGCGCCAGAAAAAAGCCATGGGTGGCCAGGTGAAGAATGGTCGGCGGAGCCACAAGCTGGCCGAGCACGGCTTCCTGGGCCTCAAGGGCCGTGAGAATCTCCGGCGAAGCCGTGGCCTCTTCGCCGAGGCGCCGGACGATAAGTTCTCCTTCCAAGCGAGCTCCGGGTAAGGGACTAAAGCTCAGCCCCCGGAGGCCATCAGAGGCGGCCCGGAGGGACTCGAGCACCACGGCAGCGCGGGACGCGGGCAAGCCGTCCTCCTCCTTGCCTCCGCGTGACGCTGGTGCCGGGCGTCCCGCAGCGCGGCTTCGGGCCTGGGCCAGCTGCTCCGGGTCGGCCACTGCGTCCGTGTCGTAGTCGGGACCCGCCATCACCAGAGGCGGTGCCGCCGAGGCGGGAAGGCGGTTCGGCAGTAAATCGCGAGCGGACGAGAGAATGCGCAAATCAAGGGTTTCGAGGAGGTATCGCTCGTCCTCATCCACCAGGGCGTCGAAGGGCAAAATGTTCAAGAGGCCGTCGGGAACCAGGTACACAGGCAGGTCCGGATCCAGATATTCGGCCACCGGCGCCCAAACGTCTTCGTAGAGGAACATGCCCTCCTCCAGAAGCTCATCGTCTCCCACCCCCTCGTCCTGAATCAGCTCCCGGTAGTACCGAATGCCCTCTTCGATCGTATCCAAGGGCGCAAAGGTGACCGGCTGCACCTGCACAGCGCCCTCCGGGGCACGCTGAAGCACGGCGGCCAATAGCCGGCGCGTTCCCCCTTCGTCCCGATAGGCAAGGAAGTCCACGAGCGCCGCCCCCTCGGTCGGAAGCTGGGCAACAAGTTCATCGACCGTTGGCGCGTTGATGGTTTGCTGATAGCGGAGGCTCGCGCGACCCAGCGCCCGCTGTAGATCCTCAATGCGCCCCTCCTCCGCACGAAGCTTCGCCAGGTGCGCGAGCGGGTCTCCCTCCCCAGGGCCGCCGAGGGTGAGCTGGGCCAGCGTTTCTCGAGCGCCCGCAAGGGATTCGGTCAGGGCGGAAAGCTCTGGGTTAAGGCCCAGGGCAGCGATTTGTGAGATGTCCGAGGCAATGGCCAGAAGTAAGCCCTTCCGCGCGAGGCTGACCTCGAGGAGGGCGCGCCCGGCTTCTCCTTCGTCCGGGTGATCAGGAATAAGCGCCAGAAACGCGTCGAGCTCTCGCCGATGGAGACGAAGGTAGCCTTCTCGAGCATTTTCCCCGGTTACCGGAAGCACACGCTGGAAGAACGCCGTCCGCCGCTCAAACCCCGTGCGCTGAAGGCGGAAGGCCGCGTCGCTCTTGCTCTGCGCGCGCAGCACCGCAGCAAGCGCATTGAGCGCATCAAAGGTGTAGGGATGGGCTTCCCCCAGCCCGCGCTCCGCCCGACTGAGGGCGTCTCGGAGCCGGGCCTCTGCGGCCGCGAGCCCCCCCTCCTGTTGCTCCAGGGACCCCAGGTCGATTTGGGAGCGAATGACGTCCCGATGCAGGGGCCCGTAGCGCGCCTCCCGCCCCGCCAGGGCGGAAAGCAAGCTTTCCCGGGCAGCGCCAAGATCACCGAGGAGCGCCTCTGCGCGGCCCCGATTGTTGAGCGCCCGAAGCGTATCGGGATGGGTCGGCCCGAGGGTCCGAGAAAAGCGATCAAAAAGGTCTGAGAAGCGGCTCCGCGCCTCGGCCCCGGCCCCCTGCAGCAGGTAGAGGTAGGCCAGATTGTTTTCCATGGCGAGCGCTTCCGGCCGGTCCCCCTGGCCCTGCGCCCGAAGCGTTTCGAGAGGCTCAAGGTAAAGGGCCTCGGCCTGGTCAAAGGTGCCCTGGCTTTCGAGGAGCAGGGCAAGGTTATTCATGATGGTCAGGGTTTGGCGATGGGTGGGGCCGAGCACGGTGCGCGCAGCAGCGAGGGCATCGCGGAGGAGCGGCTCGGCCTCATCAAAGAGCCCCACCTGTTCTAGGAGCATGCCGAGGTTGCTCATGACCGTCAGGGTCGCGAGGCTGTCCTCTCCGTAACGCCGTTCAAAGCCCGCGAGCACTTCTCGCCAGGCCCCCTCCGCCGCCGGGCGGTCACCGAGGCGCAGCGCTATGGCCGCCAGCAGGTTCTTGGTGTCCAAAAGAAGAGGATGATCGTCGGCGAGCAGCGCCTCGCGAAGGCGCAGACTTTCCTGGGCCGCCTCAAACGCCTGCCGATCCGCCCCCGCGGCGTAGGCGAGCCGCGCCTGTGCCTCTTTCAGTTCCGCTCCAAGGGCTCCGTCGCTAAAGCCTGGGGCTGAAGCCAGCGCGTCAAGGCGCGCCGTAGCCGCAGCCCGTTGCCCCAGGTCCCGCTCCAGATTGGCCCGATCCAGTTCCCCGCGAAGGGTCTGAGGGGCTTGCCCGCCAAAGCGCTGCGCACGCTGGGCCTGAAGCACCTCCTGGGCTGCAAGCGCTTCACCCGAACGTCCACCGCGGGCGAGCATGGTGATCCGACTTTGGCGGCACTGAAGCACGGGAGCCAGGAGCGGATGGCCCGCTTCCGCCAGGGCATTGCATGCCGCCTCCAACGCGCTTAGGCCCGCAGAAAGCTGTCCCGCCTGATCGAGCCGCCGCCCCAGGGCCTCAGCAAGGACTGCACGCTCTTGCAGATCTTCCGTGCCGCCCAGGGCCTGCTCGGTCACCGCCGCGGCCGCGGCCATGCGCCCTTCCAGCTCGTAAAGCTCCGCCAGCCGGCTCAGCGCGCTCTGGGCAAGAGACGGGCTCCCGCCGTCAACCACGGACCCATAGAATCCCTCGGCCCGCCGAGCGTCCCCCAGAGAAAGGGCCAGATCGCCGAGGGAAAGACTCAAGCGCTGGCTTTCTGCGCTATTTGCACCCAGGGCGTCGTCGGCAAGCGCCAGGGCCAGCTCAAGGGTTCCAAAAGCCTCTTCCGCGGCGCCATCTTCAAAAAGGAGCTGAGCCTCTAGCTGAAGGAAGGCCAGTTCGTCGAGGAGCGCCTGATCGTCAGCGTCGGTCCCCTCAAGTGCCGGCCCCGGGGCCGGTGCGGAACTGAGGGCAGCAAGGAGCGCCTGCTCCCGGGCTTCGAGGGCGTCCTGGGCCAGTCCCGCCCCAAGGGCGGCGCCAAAGGCAGCTCGGGCATAGCGAAGGCGCCCGGCTTGATCACCGCGAGCGTCGCTTTGGGCAAGCGCTAGATCTAGCAGGGGGAGGTGATTGGGGTAGCGAAGCAGCAGCTCGCTGAGGCGAGCCTCCCCACCCTGCTCCGGATCTTCAAGAGCAACCGTGAGCTCGGCAAGCGCATCTGGCGACGGTCCAGAAGCAACGCAGCCCCCGAGGCTCGCCAGCAGCAGCAGACCGAAAGCGGCATGTACGTGGCGGCGCATCATGAAAGTCCCTCCTCGACTCACGCTCAGTGTAGACGGCTTAGGAAAAGGGCGCATCTCATCATGGGGCTTGATCATAGAGCTTGAGCCAAGAGTCCTTCATACTCCCTGCCCTTCGGTACAAGGACCCCTTTATGTGGTTTCGCGCCCTTCGCCTGTGGCGGCTCCGCGCCCCCTGGACTCTCTCCGACGAGGATCTCGACCAGGCCCTTGCGGCTCAGCCCTTCACGCCCTGTGGCCCCGGGCAAACGGAACGGAGCGGCTGGGCGCCCCTGCTCGAGGAGGAGGATGGCGCCCATGTGCTCGGCCAGGGGCCCTTCCAACTCTGCCGCCTACGCACTCAGGAGCGCATCCTGCCGAAGGCCGCGATCATGGAGTGCTACCCGGAGCGCGCCGCAGCGCAAGAAGCAAAAACGGGGATACCCGTTAAGGGCATGGCCCGGCGGGAGCTCATTGAAACGCTGACCAGCGAACTGCTCTCTCAGGCCCTGGTTCGGTCTCGCCGCACCTGGGTCCTTGTCGATCGGGAGCGGGGCCTCCTGGCTACGGAGGGCAGCGCGGCCAGCAAGGGAGAAGCGGTGCTTGAAAGTCTTCGAAGCGCCCTGGGCAGCTTACCCATCGCACCCCTGCGCTTTGAAAACCCCCTTGATGGCGTTCTCACCGGATGGCTTGCGGGCGATCCTCTCCCCAGGGGCTTCTCCCTCGGGCAATGGGCTGATCTCGAGCACCCCCTTGATCGGGCAAATAAGGTCCGCTTCCGGGGCCAGGACCTGGACGAGGCGGAGGTGCACGCCACCCTAGAGCGGGGTCTTCGCGTCACCGCCCTAGAGCTGCACTATCAGCTGACAGACGACGCCGCGGTGAGCTTTGTTCTTGATGAGGAAGGGGTGGTCAGGCGTCTGCGCCTTCCCGAGGCCGAGGACGACACCCTGGCGGAGGATGCGGCAGCGGCGCTGGATGCCAACCTTGCCCTCCTCGCACCGACCCTCGGCCAGCTCGTCGATGCGCTGCTGCCGGCCCTCGGGGGCCTTCAGAAGGACGACGCCGATGGCTGAACTTCATTTCAGCAGCGCCTTTCCCGGCGGTAACGGCCAGCTTCAGGCCTGGCGTCCGGAGGCCGCCACCGTGGACGTGGAAATCACCCCGGACCCCGGCGGCGAGGCCAAGCCCTTTCTCCAGTGGTTTTACTTTCGCCTCTGGGGCACGGCGGGGCAGCGCGTAAAGGTACGTCTGGTGAATGCCGGGGACGCGGCCTACCCCCGGGGTTGGGACGACTACGCGGTGCTGCTTCGCCACGGCGCCCAGGGGTGGCATCGGCACCCCACGACCTATGCCGGAGGCGTCTTAAGCTGGGAAGCCCCCTTGGAAGGAGGCTGGGTGGACTGCGCCTATTTCGTCCCCCACGACCAGCCCGCCCTCGATGACCTTCTGGCGTGGGCCAGCGCCCAGGGCGCGGCGCGCCATTGCTGGGCCGTCTCCTGCGACGGGCGCCCCGTGGAAGGGCTGCGCGTCGGCAAAGCCGGAGGTACGCCGATCTGGGTGATCGCTCGCCAGCATCCCGGGGAAACCATGGCCAGCTGGGCCAGCGAGGGGCTGATCCGCGCCCTGCTCGACCCCACCCGGGACAGCAGCCAGCGCCTCCGCGAGACCTTTGAAGTCCATATCGTCCCCAACATGAACCCCGATGGCGCCGCCAGGGGCTATCTGCGCACCAACGCTGCCGGAACCAACTTGAACCGCGCCTGGCAAGATCCGGAGGGGCTTTCCGCCCCGGAGGTGGCCGGCGTCTGGCGAGCCATGGCGAAAAGCGGGGTCGCGCTGTTTCTCGATCTTCACGGCGACGAAGCACTGCCCTACGTCTTCACCGCGGGCTGCGAGGGCGTGCCGGGCTTCGGGGACGGCGAGGCGGGCGCGCTTTGGGCCTACCGGCAGCAGCGCTTCCGCGATCGTCTGGAGGCCCTTAATCCAGCCTATCAGCAGCGCTTCGGCTATCCCGTAGCGCCGCCGGGGCGCGCCAACCTCACCATGGCCACCGCCGCCGTGGCGCACCGCTTTCACTGTCCGGCCTTTACCCTGGAAATGCCCTTTAAGGATGATCGTGATCATCCGGACCCGGTGGAAGGCTGGTCCCCGGCCCGAAGCCAGGCCCTCGGGGCCGACCTGCTCCCAGCTATGCTGCAAACCTTCGAAGCCGAAATACCCTAGGAGGCCCCATGGATCATCCCACCCCAACCCCGGAACAAAATGCGATCGAGGCCGCGGCCTTCCGCCGGCTCCTCGAACACCTCGATAGCCATCGGGACGTGCAGAACATCGACCTCATGAATCTGGCAGGCTTTTGCCGGAACTGTCTTAGCCGCTGGTACCGGGAAGCCGCGGAAGCCGCCGGCGCGCCCCTGGAAGACAGCGCTGCACGGGAGCGGGTGTACGGCATGCCCTATGAGGTGTGGAAGCGGGACTTCCAAAGGTAGGCCCTTCACCGGAGATTGATCCCCCATGACCGCCCCCCAACGTCTGACTCTGCGCACCCCGGATGATTGGCACCTTCACCTTCGCGACGGCGCCATGCTGAAGGCCGTCGCCTCGGCGACTAGCGCCCAGTTCCGGCGCGCCATTGTCATGCCAAACCTGGCGCCCCCGGTGCGGCGCAGCGAAGACGCCGCGCGCTACCGAGACGCCATCTTAGCGGCGGTGCCCCCAGACCAGGCTTTTAAGCCGCTCATGACCCTTTACCTCACGGAAACCACCGAGCCAGAGGACCTGCGCCAGGGCTGGGAAGCGGGCATCGTCACCGCGGTGAAGCTTTACCCCGCCGGCGCCACCACCAACTCCGATGCCGGGGTACGGGATCTCAAGAGGCTCGATCCTGTCTTCGAAACCATGGCTGAGCTGGGCATGCCCCTGCTCATTCACGGCGAAGTCGTGGATCCCGAGATCGACATCTTCGATCGAGAGGCGGTCTTTATCGAGCGAGAGCTAAAGCCCCTGCGCCAGCGCCATGCAGGGCTTAAGGTGGTGTTTGAGCACATCACCACGGCGGAAGCCGTGGCCTACGTAGAAAGCGAAGGATCGAACCTTGCGGCAACCATCACAGCCCATCATCTTCGGCTAAATCGGAACGATCTGTTGGTGGGCGGCATGCGCCCCCACCACTTTTGCTTGCCCGTGGCCAAGCGAGAGGCCCACCGCCTCGCCCTTCGCCGCGCCGCCACCAGTGGAAATCCAAAGTTCTTCCTCGGTACGGACTCCGCACCCCACTTGGTCAGCGATAAGGAGAGTGCCTGTGGCTGCGCGGGCATCTTTAGCGCCCCTGTCGCCCTTGAAA
This sequence comes from Candidatus Salivita marina, assembly GCA_038144425.1. GTDB lineage: Bacteria > Pseudomonadota > Gammaproteobacteria > Pseudomonadales > Azotimanducaceae > Salivita > Salivita marina. The sequence continues at coordinate 452,943 of JAYQNS010000003.1, forward strand.
GCTACGCCACCACCTTCGAAGAAGATGGCGCCCTCGATCGGCTCGAGGCCTTTGCCAGCGAATTCGGACCGCGCTTCTACGGCCTTCCCCTGAATGAGGGCACGATCACCTTAGAGCGGACGGAAGTCTCCGTGCCCGCCAATTGGGCAACGCCTCTGGGGGACGTGCGGATCTACCACGGCGGGGAAACGCTCCCCTGGCGATTGCTGAGGGGCGCGTGCTAACGGGCGCGTGCTAACGGGCGCGTGCTAACGACGCCAGCGCGCCAGCAGCCAGCCCACCAGAGCCGCGGGGACGGCGCAGGCCAGCACGAGCAGGCTTGCACCGAACAGGAACTCGGCCAACAACGCTGGGTCGAGCCCCCAGCTGTCCCAAAAAATCCAGAAGAAGCCTCCCAAAAGGGCACTTCCAAGGAGAACGCGACGTCTGAGGGTGCTTCCCGAGCCAGCCATGGCGACCCTCTCCCTAAGCCGTGGATTTTTCGATGCGAAGCGCTGAGGCGCAGAGCGCGCTTACCCCATAAAGCACCAGAAACACCTGGAATGCCAGATCGTAAGCCCCAAAGCGGTCAAATACCCACCCAGCAAAGGGTAAGCCGGTAATTTGCAGGGGCATCATGGCCGGGCGCATGAGCCCCATGGCCTTGCCAAAATTCTCTCGCCCAAACACCTGCCCCGCAATGGCCCCGTGCAGCGGCACGATGCCCCCCATGCCGAAGCCGAACAGCGTCGCAAAGAGTGCAAAAAGCGCGTAGTCCGTGGTTTGCAGCATACCCAGCTGGCCCAGGAACTGGGTCCCGATCGCCGTATAAAGGGCCACCCGGGGATCGACCCGATCCACCAGATAGCCAAAGAGCACCTTCCCAAAAACCCCCGCCGCGGCCCCGAAGGACAAGATTGGCGCCGCCTGGAGCACGGTGTAGCCGAGATCGCTCACCCGGGGAACCATGTGCGTGAGCGTCGCGCTCATGCAGCAAAAGAGACAGCCTACGCAGAGAGTCAGCATCCAAAAGTTCCGATCGCGCAGAAAGCCGCGTGTGGGGAGCACGGGCCTCGCCACGGCGGGAATCGGCGATGGCCTATCCCCGTCCGGGGCAAGGCCCAGGTGCTCTGGCGATGAGATCACAAAGCGCAAGGTCACGGGCAGCACGAGGAGCGCGGTAAAGGCGCCAAAGACCAAGAACCCCCCTCGCCACCCGACCGCCTCAACCAGCAGCGCCGAGAGCACTGGCATCAGCACGCCGGATAGAGAAATGCCCATGGTGGCCACGCCGAGGGCCATGCCACGCCCGCGATCGAACCAGTTCGCCACCAACTTGGCCGTGGCCAGCCCCCCCATGGCGTTCAAGCCGAAGCCAATGAGGGTGGAGAGGATCAGGTAGAATTGCCACCGGGCCGTGACCAAGCTCAACAGGCAAAAACCAAGGCTCATGGCCGCGGAGCCCGCGGCGATCACATACTTGATGGGGTAGCGATCCAACGCCTGCCCCAAAAAAGGGGCGAGGACCGCCCCCACGGCGTTCACCAAGGTCAGGCCCAGGGAGACGTCAAAGCGCGCCCCGCCAAACTCCGTGGCTAGGGCCTTAAAGAACACGCCGTAGGAGTAGAAAAAAAACCCCACGGCGATGAAATCCACGAAAAACGCCACCGCGACCATGCGCCAGCCCAGGAAGGGAGGCTTCCCGCGAGGAGGCATAGACCTGGCGGGACCCCCGGGGGCCGTGGCCGCCGGGGCTCGATCCTTCGCCATAGCGCGGGTTTAGTCTTCCGGGTTTATGGCGAGGAGTTCGACCTCAAAAACCAGCGCAGCGTTAGGAGGGATGCTATCCCCGGCCCCGCGGCTGCCATAGGCCAGCTCGGGGGGAATCCATAGCTTGAAGCGATCGCCCACGGCCATGAGCTGGAGTGCCTCCTGCCAACCAGGAATCACCCGGCTGACCCCGAAGGTAGCGGGAACGCCTCGGGCTTCCGAGCTGTCAAACACGCTGCCGTCTGCCAACTCCCCGGTATAGTGGGTCCGCACCGTATCCTCAGGCGTCGGCCGCTGCTCACTATCGCCACGCTTCAGCACCTGGTACTGGAGCCCGGAAGCGGTGACCACAACCCCCTCCTGGCTTTGGTTTTCCTCCAAGAAGCGCGCTGCCTTCTCCGCGGCGGAGGCCGCTTCGGCGTCAGCCTCCGCCTGGCGCCGCTCCACAATGCTGTCTCGGGCGTCGTTCAAGCCTGCCTCGTCCACCTGCTGGGGCCGCCCGGCCACAGCGTCGGCCACCCCCTGGGCGAAGGCTTCGCCATCGAAATCCCCCTCAAGCTGGCCGGCGAGGCTTTCCACCGTGTTGTAACCGAGGCCGTAGCTGACGCGCCCCGCGTCACTCGTAGGCGCTGCCTTCGCCACCTCCCCTTCCTTTGGGGCGCAGCCGGCAAGCAGCAGCGTGCTAAGGGCGGTGGTTAAGAGAATGGGCTTAAGGAAGGCCGTAGCCATAGCAATTGTGCTCCAGGGCAAGGGAATGGAACCGGGGCCCTCCCCGGGGCCTTCGGCGCGGGGACACGCTGCGGTTGCGTGGCCCAAATAGCGACGCCTACTATACCGGGGCAAAGGGGGCCTGGCACGCGAGCGCGCCGGAGCCTTCGCACTCACGCTCGCCTTAGGATGTGACGCATGCGAAATCCGCTTCTCAGGCCGCTTGCCGCGGCCCTTCTCGCCCTGTCCTTCACGGCTGGGGCTCAGGCCCTAGGCCCCGAGGAGGAGGGCCCCGTTACGCCCCTTTCGCCGGAGGCCGAACATCCCGAAACGGCCCTTGCCGTCCTCGAGCAGCTTGCGCGTCACCACTACGTACGCCGGGCCATCGACGACTCCCTTTCCAGCGACACGCTGGATAATTACCTCGACGCCCTAGACCCCCAGCGCGCCTATTTTCTCGAGGGCGACATCGCCCGGTTCGAGCGCTACCGCTACACCCTCGACGATGCGCTGCGGCGCGGGGATCTGGCCCCGGCCTTCGAGATCTTCAATCGCTACCAAGCGGCCGCGGAGACCCAGCTCGAGTCCATTCTTCGCCTCCTCGAAAGCGGCATTGAGGCACTTGACTTTAGTGACGATGAATACCTCGCCATGGACCGAAGCGAGGAGCCCTTCCTCGCCAACGCTGATACGCGCGAGGACCTTTGGCGCCGACGCCTAAAGGCCAGCGTGCTGTCCCTCAAACTCGCTGAGAAGGCGGACGACGAGATCGGTCCCCTACTAGAAAAGCGCTACCGAAATCGCCTTCACCGCTTAAGGCAAACCAGCGCCGAAGACGCCTTCCAGCTCTTCATGAACGCCCTGGCGGCGAGCTACGACCCCCACACGCAGTATTTCTCTCCGCGCACCTCGGAGAATTTCAACATCCAAATGAGCTTGTCCCTCGAAGGCATAGGGGCCGTGCTGCGGGTGGAAGATGAATACACCACCATCGCAAGCCTGGTCCCCGCAGGGCCGGCAGAGAAGAGCAAGCAGATTAAGCCCTCCGATCGCATCAGCGCCGTTGCCCAGGGGGAAGAGGGTGAATTCGTGGACGTGGTGGGCTGGCGCCTTGACGATGTTGTGGACCTCATTCGGGGCCCCGCGGGCACCACGGTGCGCCTCGAAGTGCTCCCCCCGGACAGCGAAGCGGGAGCCCCGCCCCGGGTCCTGAGCCTGGTGCGGGAAGCCGTAAAGCTCGAAGAACAGTCCGCCCAAAGCGAAGTCATCGAAGTACCCAGGGGCCAGGACAGCTACCGCATCGGCGTGATCGACATCCCTACTTTCTACATCGATTTCAAAGCACTTCAGCAGGGGGATCCGGAGTACAAGAGCACCACCCGAGACGTCCAGCGACTTATCAGAGGCCTGCGCTGCGAGGACGCGGAGACACCGGACGCGGAGGACGCCTCGCCCTGCAAGCCAGTGGACGGCATCGTCATCGACCTTCGCAACAATGGCGGCGGATCCCTTCAGGAAGCCAACGCCCTCACGGGGCTTTTCATTGAGGCGGGGCCCACGGTGCAAATTCGCAGCGCCAGCGGTCGAGTGGATCTCTTTAACGATGAAGACGGGCAGGTGGCCTGGGAAGGGCCTCTCGCCGTACTAGTGAATCGCCTATCCGCCTCCGCTTCGGAAATCTTTGCCGGCGCCATCCAGGATTACCAGCGGGGTCTGGTCCTGGGGGGGCAAACCTTCGGGAAGGGCACGGTGCAAACCCTCATCCCCCTAAACCGGGGCCAGCTTAAAATGACCCAGGCCAAGTTCTACCGGGTATCGGGGCAAAGCACCCAGCATCAGGGGGTAATCCCGGACATTGAGTATCCGGAGCTGTACGACCGAGATGAAATTGGCGAGAGCACGCTAGATGACGCGCTCCCCTGGGACGTGATCCGTCCCACGCGCTATCGCCGGGGGCCGAACTTGGCGCCGCTGCTTGCGCTCCTCGAGGACCGGCACGAAACCCGGGTGGAAAGCGATCCCGACTTCGCCTACCTCGAGGCCATGGTGGAACGGGCCCGGGCCCGAAGCGCCCGTAATCGCCTCTCCCTCAATGAGGCGCAGCGGCGTCTAGAGCGGGAAGAAGATGAGACGCTGCGCCTTGCCATTGAGAACACGCGACGGGAGGCAAAGGGTCTCCCCGTATTGGATAGCTTAGAGGCGCTGGAGAAGGACGAGGACGAGGCCTCGGGGAGTCAGGAGGGGGACAGCACGGAAGATGCCTCCATCAAGGCCGCCAGCGCCCTCGTGGACGATCTTGAAAGCGACGCCGCAAGCGAGGCCTCCGAGGAAGAGAATGACGAAGAGGACCGGGACGCCCTGCTGGCTGAGGGCGCGGAAATCCTGGTCGACTACCTATCCCTACGCCAAACCGCCGCGGTCAGCCCCCCCTAGGGCACCGCGGCCCGTCGGAGAATGACGCACCATGCACCCTGGAATTCACGCCGCCAAAAACCCCGAAAAGCCCGCCTATATCTTTGCCGCCTCGGGGGAGATCGTCACCTACGCAGACCTCGAAGCTCGATCGAATCAGGGGGCTCAGCTGTTCCGAAGCCTTGGGCTCGCGGTGGGGGACCACATCGCCATCATGATGGAGAACCACCCCGCTTTCTTCACCCTGTGCTGGGCAGCGCAGCGGGCTGGGCTTTACTACACGGCCATCAGCTATCGGCTTCAGGAGGAGGAAGTCGCCTATATTGTTGAGGATTGCGAAGCCAAGGTCTTCATCACCACCCACGCTCAACGCGACCTCGCCGCCCGCCTTGCGGGGCGCTTGAACGTCCATCGCTTCATGCTGGACGGCACCGTTGAAGGCTTTGAAAGCTGGGAAAGCGCCGTGGCCTCCAAGCCCCGGACGCCCATTGCCGACGAAACGGAAGGGGCGGATATGCTCTATTCCTCGGGCACCACGGGACGCCCCAAGGGCATCAAGGTGCCCCTCAGTGGCGAACCCCTGGGCAACGCCGGCGGCCTCCTGGGCCTTACCCAGGCCCTTTACCAAATGGATGAAAACGTCCGCTACCTGTCCCCGGCGCCGCTGTATCACTCGGCGCCCCTGCGCTACAACATGGCGGTCATGCGCCACGGCGGCACCTCGGTGATCATGGAGCGCTTCGATCCCGAGGAAGCCCTGGCCCTTATCGAAAAGCACCAGCTGACCCACGGCCAGTTCGTGCCCACGATGTTCGTACGCATGCTAAAGCTGCCCGAAGCGGATCGGCTCCGCTATGACGTTTCAAGCCTCAAGGTTGCCATCCACGCCGCGGCCCCCTGCCCCGTTCCCGTGAAGCAGGCCATGATGGACTGGTGGGGGCCGGTCATTCACGAGTACTACGCCGGCACGGAAGGCAATGGCTTCTGCGCCGCTGGGCCCCAGGAGTGGCTGGCCCACCCTGGCACCGTGGGCCGACCCTTGCTCGGTGCGGTGCACATTTGCGATGACGACGGCCAAGAACTGCCCCCGGGACAAACGGGCACCATCTACTTCAGCGACGGCGGCACCTTCGAGTACCACAACGACCCGGACAAAACCGCCGACTCTCAACACCCCTCCCAGCGCGGCTGGACCACCCTGGGCGATATGGGTTACCTCGACAATGATGGCTTCCTATTCCTGACCGACCGGAAGACCTTCATGATCATTTCCGGTGGCGTAAACATCTATCCCCAAGAGGTGGAGAACCTCCTCGTTACCCACGAGAGGGTGGCCGACGTTGCCGTATTCGGCGTGCCCAACGAGGAGTTCGGGGAAGAGGTGAAGGCCGTGGTTCAGCCCATCTCCATGGACCTGGCCGGGCCGGAGCTCGCGGAGGAGCTCATCGCCTTCTGTCGGGAAAACCTGGCTCACCTCAAGTGTCCGCGTTCCGTAGATTTTGAAGCGGAGCTGCCACGTCATCCTACGGGCAAACTTTATAAGCGTCTGCTCCGGGATCGCTATTGGGAAGGGCATGGGAAGTCCCGTATCCTATAGGCCGGACTAGGGCCGGAGGTCCTCCGCGAGGGCTTCCGGCCCTAGCCCATAGATCGCCGCATCGTGCCGCCCGCTGGGCAACAAAAGCCGGCTTTTGAGCACCCCTTCCAGCTCCGCTCCCAGCGCCTCGGCGACGCGCCGGCTCGGGGCATTGTCCACCGCAACCAAAATCGACACGCGCTGCACAGCAGCGGAGGCAAAGGCCGCCTGGCAAAGCGTGGCTGCGGCTCGGCGAGCAACCCCGCCGCGCTGAGCATCGGCGCGCACCCAATAGCCAAGCTTCCACACCCCATCGTAGCGATCCACGGGCATGAGGCTCACCGCACCGAGCACCGCTGTCGAGTCGTGGTCTGGAAAGATCAGGGTTCGGTGCTCAAGGGTCCGTTCGGCGAGAAACGCCTCGGCGCTGGCCGGAGAATAGCGCTCCGTGCACCAGGGCAGCCAAGGGGCTAGCGCGTCCCGGGACGCATCGACGGCGTCATAAAGCGCCGCCGCCTGGCTCGGCTCTGCGGGACGGAGCCATTCCCCCCTGCGAGTGCGGAGCGGCTCGCCGAGGCCCATGGCTAGCTGACCGCCTCGACGCCCTCAAGAAGAAAGGCCGGGGCTCGGGTTTCGACGGTCTTCAGGAGCGCCTCGACGAAGGCGTCCTGGCTCAGGGTTAGCTGCTGATCTACCCCATAGCGACGAAGGGTAACGGTCCCTTCCGCCACTTCCCGCTCCCCAATGATGAGCAGGTTCGGGATCTTCTGCGTGGTGCCCTCGCGAATCTTTCGGCCCACCGTTTCCCCTTCCGCCGCCATTTCTGCTCGCACTCGGCGGCCCCGAAGCCGGCGCACCAGGGCCTGGCCGTAGTCGTTAAAGCGATCGGCCACAGTAATGACCTGAACCTGCACCGGCGCCAGCCAGGCCGGGAAGGCTCCACCGTAATGCTCCAGGAGGAAAGCCACCATGCGCTCATGGGTGGAGAAGGGGGCCCGGTGAATCACCCAGGGGGTGTGGAGCTCGCCGTCCGCGCCCTTGTACTGGAGGCCAAGGCGTCCAGGCTGAGCAAAGTCGAGCTGCACCGTGGAGACCGTCTCTTCCCGCCCCGTCACCGTCTTAAACTGGATGTCGATCTTCGGGCCGTAGAAGGCCGCTTCTCCGGGGCCATCAAAATAGTCCCAACCTAGCTCATCAAGAACCTCCGCAAGCACCCGCTCTGCGTGGGCCCACGCGTCAGGATCGTTAATGTACTTTTCCTTGCCCTTCTCGTCCTCCGGATCCCAGCGCGACAAGCGCACCCGGTAATCAGTCACCCCAAGTACGGCGTAAGCCTCCTGGTACATCTGGAGGACGGCCTTAAATTCGTCCTTAATCTGCGCTTCCGTGCAGTAGATGTGGGCATCATTCATGCACATGCCGCGCACCCGCACGAGGCCACCCACGGCACCCGATTCCTCCCAGCGATACACCTGACCGTACTCCGCGAGGCGCAGGGGTAGATCGCGGTAGGACCGGGGGCGGGCCGAGAAGACCCGGTGGTGATGGGGGCAGTTCATGGGACGAAGTACGTAGCGCTCCTTCACCCGCGCGCCCTCCTCCGCTTCCTCTTCGCCCTCCTGACTATCCTCCGCCTGATCCTCGACCTCCATCACCGGGAACATCGCGTCCTGGTAGTAAGGCAAGTGCCCGGACTGCCAGTACAGGTCAACCTTTGCCAGGGGCGGCGTGGTGACCCGCTCATAGCCATAGGCAAATTCGAGGTCCTTGGCATAACGCTCGAGCTCATCCCGGATCACCGTGCCCTTAGGCAGCCAGAGGGGTAGGCCTTTCCCGATGGTCTGATCGATGTGGTAGATGTCCAGCTCTCGACCCAGCTTCTTATGGTCCCGAGCCTGCGCCTCTTCATAAGCGTTAACGTGGGAATCGAGCTCTTCCTTGGTTTCGAAGGCCCAGGCATAGATACGCGTCATCATGACGTTGCGAGAATCGCCGCGCCAATAGGCGCCGGCGAGGCTGCGGAGCTTAAAGGCATCCCGAGGGATGGCCTTAGTGGTATCTACGTGGGGCCCTTCGCACATATCCACGAAGGGGCCATTGCGGTAAAAGGTTAGCTCCGAGAGGTCGTGGCGCTCAAAGAGCGTTTCCGCATATTCCCGCTTGTAGGGCTCGCCCATCTCCTCGAGGCGAGCCATAGCGGCGTCGTAGGCGAGGTTTTCGCAGTCGAAGCGCTGGCCCTTTTTGATGATCTTCCGCATGCGCCGTTCGATTTCCGGGAAGTCCGCATCGGTCAGGGGCTCGGACAGCAGAAAGTCGTAGTAAAAACCGTCGTCGATGGGCGGACCAAAGCCCAGTGTCGAACCCGGGCGCAGCTCCAGCACGGCCTGGGCCAGGACGTGGGCTAGGGAATGTCGGATTCGGTACAGGGGGCGATCCCGATCTTCTTCGCCGCTGTGCTCAAAGCGTGCCATAGGTCCTCGCTGGTCTGGGGGTTCGCTGGCGTTGCATGATAGCGCCAAGCCCCTATTATGCCACCGCGACACGGGCACCCTCGACTACCGCTGCGCTTTCTTTCGTTGCGCCGCCAAGGATCAACTCATGGACTACCGGTGGGTCCGAAAGGCCGTCGCCCGCGGAGACGCGGTCAACGCGGAGATTCTCTCCCTCGATGGCGTCATCTACCTAGCGCTCATTAACGACGAGCCCCTGAAAAAGCGTGATGGGGACGGGCAAGCGGCCGCCTTTCCCAGCGCCCACGCGGCAGGGCGCGCCCTCTACGCCCTGGGTCTTCGAGAGGGCATGCTCCGCCACCACTCCCCCTATGACGAGATGATCGGCCGCGGCGACGACAGCCCACCCCCGGCGCCCCTGCGGACGCCTCTGCGTTTTTCCGCCGTCTAGCCTTTTAAGCACCGCTCCCGAAGCCCATACGCTAGGCAGCCAACACCCCAGACGGGAAGCCCCTTCCTGCCGCCGTCGCCCGAAGGCTCATCATTCACTACGTGAGCCGCTTCGAAGAAGTCGCTAAGCTCGCCATTCCCTCCCGTTTTTAGGGAGGCTTCTTGGCGAGGCGGGGACAGCACCATGGCAGGACGGGGACAATGGCTCGAGCGCTTTGGGGGGCGGCTTGCACGCTTTCTCACAGCCCCCCGGCCCGGCAAGGGCGCTGCGCCGGTCTCGGGCCTCGGCTCATGGCTGCCTTACCTAAAGCCGGGAGATGTGCTGCTCGTGGAAGGCAGCAGCCGGATTTCCACGGCGATCAAATACCTCACCCAATCCACCTGGTCCCACGCCGCGCTCGTGCTGGGCCCCCACCCGGGGCCCAAGGATCCCATCCACTTAGTGGAGGCGGACGTGGTGGAAGGCGTGCGCTGCGTCCCCGCCTCGATCTACCTGGGAAGCAACGTGCGCATCTGTCGACCCTGGGGGCTCGATTCCGCCCAGCGCAAGGCGGTGACAACCCACGCCCTGGCCCGCCTCGGCCACCAGTACGATCTGCGAAATATCGTCGATCTGGCCCGCTACCTTTTCCCCCTGCCCCCCGTGCCCTCCCCCTGGCGCCGTCGACTGATCACCCTCGGTTCCGGTGACCCGACCCGTGCCATTTGCTCCACCCTCATCGCCGAGGCATTCCAGTCCGAGGCCTATCCCATCCTGCCCGAACTCCTCGACGCGGAGGCCCTGCGCAGGGGCGAACCCCTCCCCCTTCGGGCGCGCCACCATTCCCTCGTCACGCCCCGGGATTTCGACCTGTCCCCCTTCTTCGAGGTGCGTAAACCCAGCTTCGTTTTAGCTCGAGAAGCCGGCCGGGCGCTCATTTATTCAGACGCGATTCACGAGACCAACCTAAACTAGGTATCGCTCCCTCCTTACGTGAGTCGCCCCCATGCCCGCCCTGTTCCTTCCCGTCGCAGCCCTGCTGCTTTCGGACGCATTTCTGTTGGTAGGCCATGGCTTGTCCTTTACCGTGCTTCCCCTTCGGGCCGTTGCAGAGGGCTTTAGCGACGGTGCCATTGCCATCACAGGCTCGGCCTATTTCATGGGCTTCATCGGCGGCTGCCTGCTCACCCCCCGAGTGGTGCGCCGCGTTGGGCATATCCGAAGCTTTGCCGTGCTTTCGAGCGCCTTTTCCGCCCTAGTGCTTCTTTTCCCCATGGTCCCCGAGGAAATCAGCTGGACGCTCCTGCGCGCCGCCACCGGGGTGTGCATGTCGGGCCTCTACATGATCATCGAAAGTTGGCTCAACGAGCGGGCCTCTAGCGATAACCGGGGCGCGCTTCTGTCCGTCTACACCATCATCAATCTGGCGATGATCATTCTTGGCCAGCAGGCGGTTAACCTCGCGCCGGTGCAGGACCCCATGCTCTTCGCCGGCGCTGCCGTGCTCCTGTCCGTCGCGGTTATACCCGTCTCCATCTCCGGGGCCACGGCCCCAGCACCGCTAGCGGATGTGCAGCTCGACCTGCACGCCCTCTGGCGCATCAGCCCCGTGGGCCTCGGGGGCGCGGCCATGCTCGGGCTAATTACGGGAAGCTTCTGGGCTCTAGGCCCCGTGTTCGGACGCACCCTGGGGCTGGATACGCAGGCGGTCACCTGGGTCATCAGCGGAGCTACCCTCGGCGCAGCCCTACTCCAATACCCCCTTGGGCGCCTGTCCGATCATCTTGATCGACGCCTTGTGCTGCTCTTCTCCTGCCTGGCCGGCGCCGGTGCGGCCTTCGCCCTAGCCCTCCTCTCCAACGCAACGCGGCCAGCCCTAGTCGTCTCCCTAAGTACGCTTTGGGGGGGCTTCGTGCTCACCCTCTATGCCGTCTGCAATGCCCATGCGAACGATCGCGCCGAACCCTCACAGTTCGTGATGGTCGGAACAAGCCTGCTTCTCACCTACGGTGCAACCTCGGCCCTCGGCGCGCCCCTCGCCGCCTACGTAATGCACCTCGTCGGACCCGCGGGGCTGTGGTGGTTTAGCGGCGTGGCCCTGTTGCTCTTCGCCCTCGGCCTTGTCCAGCAGCGGCGACAAAAACCGCGCCCGGTGCTGGAAGAAACAGAACAATTCGTCCTGGCGGCCAGCCTTACCCCCGCGGGACTCGAACTCGACCCGCGAAGAGAATCAACGGACGGGCACGCGGAGAGCGTCACGCCCTCCTAACCCTGGGCCGGAGCATCCACCGCGAGGGCCAGGAGCCGGGACCGATCAATGCGCGCCAGGGCATTTTGGTGCGTCGCCGCCAGTACCACCTGGGGGGCGCAGCCTGCCTCGTCCGCTTCCCGCCAGCGATCTGCGCAGAGACACCAGCGATCCCCGGGGCGCAGCCCGGGGAAGGCAAACTCGGGCCGGGGTGTTTGAAGATCGTTGCCCACGGCGCTGGAAAACTGCAAGAAGGCCTCGGTCATGACGGCGCACACCACGTGGCGCCCAAGATCTTCGGGACCGGTGTGACAACAGCCATCGCGATAGAAGCCCGTGAGGGGCGCCTCAGAGCACAGCTGCAACGGCCCTCCGAGCACGTTTCGCGGCCCGCCGCCCCCTGCACCGCTGCTGTCATAGGCCATGGGCCGTCTCCCTTCTCATTGTTCCTCGGTGTGTAGTTTCTAGGCTGCGCTGGCACGCCATGGCATGCTACCGCAGTCGCGGGCGCGTCAAACAAAAGCGAGCTTTGCCGTGCTCACGGTCCTATGGTTCAAACGTGACCTGCGCCTTGACGATCATGAAGCCCTTCAGGCTGCTGTGGCCCGGGGCCCCGTGCTACCCCTTTATATCGTGGAACCGGACCTTTGGCGCCAAGGGGATCTCGACCTTCAGCATGCACGTTTTATTGAAGCGAGCTTAAGCGCCCTCGATCAGGACCTTCGCGCTCGAGGCGCGGGACTTTGGGTGCGGGACGGCGACGCGGTCGCAGTGCTTGAAGACCTTCGACGTAAGGAGGGCATGACTCATCTCGAAAGCCACGAGGAAACGGGGAATGGCTGGACCTACGCCCGGGATCGCGCCGTGCGCGCCTGGTGCCGGGCCCAGGGCATTCCCTGGGGGGAGCATCAAACCTTTGGGGTGACCCGGGGCCTTAGGAACCGAAACCGCTTTAGCCGTGGTTGGGAGGGGCATATGTCCCGCCTGGCTCGCCCTGCGCCGGCCCGAATCCCGACCCCCCCTGCCCCGGCGGAACCCTGGGCGTCGGTTTTCGCGAAACTTCCCGTGGACAGCTTTCATCCCGCGGTTCCCCGCCGCGCGCCCTCCCTAACAGCAGGGGAAGACGCCGCCCAGGCGCGCCTGACCAAGTTTCTTGAGGACGCGGGGGCAGACTATCACCGCCGCATGTCCGCCCCGGCCCTGGCGGTGCATAGCGGCTCCCGTCTTTCCCATCATCTGACTTGGGGCCACCTGTCCCTGCGTCGCGTCGTGCAACACGTGCGGGCGGCGAAGCAGACACCGACGTTGGCTCCCGCGCTCTCTCCCCGGGCCAGGAGTGCTTTTGAAGCTCGGCTCCATTGGCATTGCCACTTCATTCAGAAGCTGGAGGCGGAACCCGCGCTCGAGACCATCAGCTTCAATCGCGCCCTCGATACGCTGCGACCCCGGGGGCCTAGCGAAGCCCTCGAAGCCTGGCTGCGGGGACAAACCGGTTGGCCCTTCGTGGATGCGGCCATGCGCGCACTTCAGCACTGGGGTTGGATCAACTTCCGCATGCGGGCCATGCTCGTGTCCGTGGCCGCATACCACCTTTGGCTCGACTGGCGAGACCTTAATCAGCCCCTGGCCCGACAGTTTATTGACTACGAGCCGGGCATCCATATCAGCCAGCTACAAATGCAGTCTGGAGTAACGGGCATCAATGCCCTGCGCATTTATAACCCCGTACTTCAGGGGCAGCGCCTCGATCCGAGGGGCTCCTTCATTCGCACCTTTGTCCCTGAGCTTGCTCCCCTGCGCGATGACGAGATTCACCAGCCCTGGCTGCTATCGACTCGGCGCTTGGCGCAAGCGGGGGTGCGCCTGCGCGCCCCGGGGCCCCAGGCGCTCACGGAAGCTCCAGCCTATCCCCGGCCCCTCGTGGACGCGGCCCAGGCCGCCCGCAGTGCCCGCGCCCGCATGGGGGATGCCCAGCGCCAGGAGGCAAGCCGGGAAGAGAGCCGCCGCGTGCTGATCGCCCACGGCAGCCGAAAAAACTGGGGGCAAAATCCCCGCCCCAAACTAAAAACGGCCCCTAGGGAGGGGCCGTTTCAGGGCGAACTGTTCTAGCCCTAGGCGGAGACCACGATTTCCTTGGCGATGGAGCGGCCTTCCTCAGCCGCGGAGAGGAACTCGGGCACCTGATCGAAATTCAGGTAGTTGTAGATCTCCGGGGCCATGGAATTAATCTTAGATGCAAAGCCCTGGTACTCCTCGTTGTTCGGGAGGCGACCGAGGATCGCCGCCACCGCCGCCAGCTCAGCGGAGGCGAGGAACACGTTGGACCCTTGCCCCAGCCGATTCGGGAAGTTCCGGGTGGAGGTGGACACGCAGGTGGACCCAGCGCGAATCCGCGCTTGGTTCCCCATGCACAGGCTGCAGCCCGGCATTTCCGTTCGCGCCCCCGCCTGGGCGTAGATGTTGTAGAAGCCTTCCTCCATCAGCTGCTGCTCATCCATGCGCGTGGGCGGCGCAATCCAGAGCCGGCTTGGGATGCTTTCCCCGGAGGCCTGAAGCAGCTTGCCGGCGGCCCGGAAGTGACCAATGTTGGTCATGCAGGAGCCGATGAAGACCTCCTCGATTTCCGTCCCGGCCACCTCCGAGAGGGGCTTCACGTCATCGGGATCGTTCGGGCACGCCAGCAGGGGCTCGGTGATCTCGGACATGTTGATTTCGATGACTTCTGCGTACTCAGCGTTCTCGTCGGCGCGCAATAGAGTCGGGTTCGCGAGCCATTCTTCCATGGCCGCTGCTCGCCGCTCGAGGGTCCGCACATCGCCGTAGCCGTTGGCAATCATCCAACGCAGCATCACCACGTTGGAGCGGAGGTATTCGGCCACGGACTCCTCCGACAGATCGATGGTGCAGCCCCCAGCGGAGCGCTCGGCGGAGGCATCGGAGAGCTCGAAGGCCTGCTCCACGGTGAGGTTCGGGAGCCCCTGAATCTCGAGGATACGGCCGTTGTAGACGTTCTTCTTGCCCTTCTTCTCCACGGTCAGCAAACCGCGCTGAAGCGCAGCGTAGGGAATAGCGTTCACCAAATCCCGAAGGGTGATGCCAGGCTGCATTTCTCCGGTGAACTTCACCAGTACGGATTCGGGCATATCCAGAGGCATCACCCCCAGGGCAGCCGCGAAGGCCACGAGGCCCGAGCCAGCGGGGAAGGAAATGCCCAGAGGGAAGCGGGTGTGGGAGTCGCCGCCCGTGCCGACCTGATCCGGGAGGAGCATGCGGTTCAGCCAGCTGTGAATAATGCCGTCCCCGGGGCGCAGGGAAACGCCACCGCGGTTCTTGATGAAGTCCGGCAGCGTGTGCTGCGTTTCAATGTCCACGGGCTTGGGATAGGCCGCAGTGTGGCAAAAGCTCTGCATCACGAGGTCCGCGGAGAAGCCCAGGCAGGCCAGCTCCTTCAGCTCGTCCCGGGTCATGGGGCCCGTCGTGTCCTGAGAGCCCACCGTGCCCATGCGCGGCTCGCAGTAGGTGCCCGGGCGTACGCCTTGCCCTTCCCCCAGGCCGCAAGCGCGGCCGACGATCTTCTGCGCCAGGGTGAAACCGGCGCCACTGTCCTTGGGGTTTTCAGGACGGCGGAAGGCTTCGCTCGGCCCAAGGCCCAGCGCTTCCCGGGCCCGCTCCGTCAGGCTGCGGCCAATGATCAGGGGAATACGGCCCCCGGCCTTCACCTCGTCCAGGAGCACTTGGGTTTTCAGGGAAAACTCGGAGATGACTTCCCCGGCTTCGTTCTCTACCACCCCGGCGTAAGGCTTGATGATGATGACGTCGCCCATGTTCATTTGATCGACGGGGCACTCGACGGGCAGGGCCCCGGAATCTTCCACGGTGTTAAAGAAAATGGGCGCGATCTTTGAGCCCAGCACCACGCCACCCTGGCGCTTGTTGGGCACAAAGGGAATATCGTTACCCATATGCCAAAGCACGGAGTTGGTCGCGCTCTTCCGGGAGGAACCGGTTCCGACCACATCGCCCACGTAGGCCACCGGGAGCCCCGTGTCTTTCAATCCATTGATTTGTTCGATGGCGTTGGTGATCCCGTCCCGGGGATTCTTCAACATGGCCAACGCATGGAGCGGAATGTCCGGGCGAGACCAGGCGTCCTGCGCAGGCGAGAGATCGTCCGTGTTCGTTTCACCGGTGACCTTGAAGACCACCATCTTGAGCGCTTCCGGGAGATTGCCCCGGCGCGTAAACCACTCGGCTTCGGCCCAAGATTTCAGCACTGCTTCCGCATGGGCATTGCCATTCTTCGCCCGCTCGGCCACATCGTGGAAGGCGTCGAACATGAGCAGGGTGTTCTTGAGCTCGGCAGCGGCGTTGGCCGCGAGGGCGTCGTGATCGAGAAGCTCCACTAGAGGCATGATGTTGTAGCCGCCGAGCATGGTGCCCAGAAGGCGGACCGCCTCCTCAGCGTTGATGAGCGGAGAGTTGGCCTCACCCTTCGCCACGTCTGCAAGGAAGGCCGCCTTCACGTAGGCCGCATCGTCCACCCCCGGGGGCACGCGCTCCGTGAGCAACTCGAGGAGCGTCGCCTCTTCCCCGGCGGGGGGCGCCTTTAAGAGCTCAACCAGCTGGGAAACCTGTTCGGCAGACAGCGCCTTCGGGGGCAACCCCTCCTGGGCACGCTCCGCTACATGAGCGCGATACGCTTCGAGCATGGGACTCTCCTCCTATTCAATGAGGGCGCGACTGTAGCAAAGGAATTTGCATGCGTATAATGGATATAAATTATGCTTCATATAGGTTTTATTCATGCATGATCTGGCAAATCTGCGCAGCCTTGTTGCCGTAGCGGAGGCCGGCGCCATCACGGAAGCCGCCCGGCGCCTTGGGCTCACCCAGCCGGCCCTGACGCGCCGGCTGCAGCAGCTGGAAAGCGAATTTGGAACCACGCTGCTCCAGCGCGGCCGTAACGGCGCGACGCTTACGGAAGCGGGGAGCCTCCTCGTGGGCGAAGCTCGCCAGCTGATCGAACGCTATGAAGGAGCAAAACGGGAGGTGGCGCGACACACCGCCGCCACCGGGGGCACCATCCGCCTCGGCGGCGGCGCCACGGCCGTCTCCTTCCTCCTCCCGGGGGAAATCGCCCGCTTCCAGACCCACTCTCCCAACGTGCATTTCCAGGTGAAGGAAGGCAGCTCCAGCGATATCGCTGAAGACGTGGCCTCGGGGCGCCTCGAGCTCGGGCTCGTCACCCTCCCCATCCGGAAAACGGGCCTCGCCATCGCGCCGCTCCTAGACGATCAGATCGTCCTCATTGCCGCCGCGGGCCATCCCCTCACCCGTCTTGGCCGGGTCTCCCTGGAAGCCATCGACGGGGAGAACTTCGTCGGCTTTGAAGGGGGCAGCGCGATCCGCCAGATTGTCGATGACAGCCTTCGTCAGGCCGGGGTGGAGATCAACGTGGTCATGGAACTGCGCTCCATTCCCGCGATTCTACGCATGGTCGCCACCACGAAGAGCCTAGCCTTCGTGAGTCGCCTGGGCGTTCAGGGGCAAGATCTGGTGCAGGAGGTCCCAGTGGTTGGGCTTCGCATCAGTAGAAAGCTAGCCCTGGCGGAGCGGAAGGGACGCACGCTTTCCCCCGCGGCCCAAAACTTTCGAAGCCAGCTCCTTCGGGAAGCCAGCTAGAGGCTACCGCCGCAGCCCCAGCAATAGCGCGCCTCCGGGCGATCCACGGGGCTCGCGCAGCGATCGCAGCGACGAAGGGGCCCGCCCCGCTGGCGCAGGGCCTGATTGAGCTCAACGGTCACGATGCCCGTGGGCACGGCAATGATGGCGTAGCCCGCAATCATGGCGCAGGCGGCGATGGCCTTACCCAAACCCGTTTGCGGGATAAGATCCCCGTAGCCCACGGTGGTGAGGGTCACAATGGCCCAGTACATGGCGATGGGAATGCTCGTGAAGCCATGCTCGGGCCCCTCAATGACGTACAGCAGCGCGGCAAAGATCGTAATCAGGGTCATAATCGTGAGCAGAAAGACGAAGATCTTCCGCCACGCACCGCGGAGGGCAGAGATCAGTAGACGCGATTCTTCCAGCCAGCGCGCCATGCGCAGGACGCGGAAGATGCGCAGCACGCGGAGCAACCGCACCACCAGCATGTACTCCGAGCCCTGGACAAACAGGCTAAGCCAGGTAGGCAATGCACTCAGCGCGTCGACGATGCCGTAAAAGGACCGGGCGTAGCGCCAGGGGCGCTCCGTAACCCACAAACGAAGGAAGTATTCCAGGGTAAAGAGGACCGTGAAGGCCCACTCAAGCAGGCGCAGCGCCTCCCCGAAGCGCGAGTTAATCGACGGCACGCTATTAAGCAGCACGGCGAGCACGGACACCACAATGGCGACCATCAGCGCCACGTCAAAGTGCCGCGGCGCCCCCGCGGTGGACTCGAAAATAATTTCCCCGAGGCGGGCTCGAAGACCCTTTCCGCTGCGCTCCCCCATGCTTTCCCACCCTGTCCTTCTGCTCTGGCGAGCGTACAATGCAGCGGCAAGCAAAACGAGGGGCACGCCTTGGCCAAACGCCGCTATTCGCCAGCGCTCTTTCTCAGCGGAGCGCTCCTGTCCCTCCTCGCGCTGCTCATGGTGCCCCCGGTGCTCCTCTCCTACTTCGACGAGGACGGGCTCACCGCTTCCCTAGGACAGGGGGCGGTCCTAACCCTTAGCGCGGGCCTGATCCTCTTTTTTCCCGGGCTTGGGCAGGATTTTCGCCTGAAGCCCCAAAGCCTATTTCTTGCTACCACCAGTACCTGGACAGCCCTGGCGCTGTTCGCTGCCCTACCCTTCTATCTCGGGCGCCCGGAGCTAGGCGCGGTAAACGCTATCTTTGAAGCCGCCTCGGGAATCACCACCACCGGATCCACCATCATCACCCACCTTGAAGCCCTGCCCCGCAGCCTCAAGCTCTGGCGCGCCATGCTCCAATGGTTAGGGGGTGTGGGAATAATCGTCATCGGCATCGCTATCCTCCCCTTTCTCCGGGTGGGGGGGATGCGCCTGTTCCAGACCGAATCTTCTGATTGGTCTGATAAGGCCCTGCCCCGCACCAATCGCATGGCCGGGGGCATCGGCCTCGTCTACCTCGGTATGACCGCCCTTTGCGTCGGTACCTATGCGCTTTTCGGCATGGCGCCCTTCGATGCCCTTTGCCACGGCATGACTACGGTCGCCACCGGAGGCTTCGCCAACTACGATGCGTCCTTTGGCGCCTTTGGAGGCCAGGCCGCGCTCCTGCTCACCGCCTGCCTATTCATGCTGGCCTCCGCCCTGCCCTTTTCCCTTTACCTCCGGGGCGTTCGCTCAGCCCTGCGCAATCTCATCCGGGACCAGCAGGTACGCACCTTCTTTCTCTTGATCATCCTGTTCTACAGCGCCTTCGTGCTGCTTCTGAAGCTCGGGGGCGGCCCCAGCGCGGACAGCAGCTGGCTTTGGATTCTCTTCAATACGGTGTCGATTCTCACCACAACGGGCTACGCCGTGAGCGACTACAACAGCTGGGGACAGACGGCAGTCATGCTGTTCTTCTTTGCCCTGTTCATCGGCGCGTGCTCCGGCTCTACGAGCGGCAGCATGAAAGTGTTTCGCCTCCAGCTGGGCTTTGCGGTCCTTGCCAATCAGCTCCGGCGCCTTGTGCACCCCCGGGGGCTCTTCCCGGTACGCTTTAACGGGCGTCGAGTACCCGAGGAAGTCCTTCATTCCGTAACGGGCTTTGCCTTCTTCTTCATGGCCACCATAGGCGCCATCGCCCTCGCTCTTTCGGCCCTTGGGCTTGACTTCCTGACGGCGCTCTCCGGCGCCGCCACCGCCGTTGCCAACGTGGGGCCCGGGCTAGGGAACACGATCGGGCCAGCGGGGAATTTCTCGACACTCCCGGACGCTGCCAAGGTCCTACTGACTCTCGGCATGCTACTTGGTCGCCTCGAAATCATGACCGTAATGGTGCTCCTCACCCCCAGCTTTTGGCGGGGCTAGCCTCCCGCTTCCGGGTCCGCACTTCGGGAGGGTCGGAAATAGCGGCGCTCAAGCTGGCCGTGAATATCGGCAAAACCCTGCTGCAACTCGTCGATCAGAGCGTGAAGCTTTTCCCCAGCCAACCCTTCGGGTTCCAGCTGGCCCACCTGACGCAAAACCTGGGGCAGGCGCCGAGGCAGGGAGGCGTCCGGATCAAGAGCTTCGAGGCTCCGGCGAAGGGCGAGCAGGGCGCCGGCCACGGATCGAGGGAAGCGCGTCGACTGCAGCAAGAAGCGCAGCACAGACTCGGAGCGAATGGCCCGCTGCATTTCAAGGCGGTACATCTGGTAGCCCGTTAGGCTTTTGAGCACGCTCATCCACTGCAGATCATCGAAGCGCGCCCCGTCGTCGCCCTCCCGAGGTACCAGCCGCGTACTGCTACTGTCGATCAGCCGGGTCGTCATATCCGCTCGCTCCAGCTGCCGCCCAAGGTCTATGAAATGATAGGCCTCATCGCGGTTCATGGCCCCTTCAAGCCGCCCTGCCACGGTCTGCACCCGGGTGATAATTCCCCGGAGGTAGGCGTGCCGGCCGCGCTTACTTAGGCCACTCTGCAATTGCTCCAAGCTAAAGTGGTAGAGGCCGTTGATGTCTTCCCAGGCTTCTCGGGGGAAAACTTCCCGAAAACCCCGGGCATTTGACCGAGCAGCGGCAATGGCCGCCCGAAGCGACTGAGGATGGTCCTTATCCCCCAGGAGAAAGCGCAGCACGCGCCCCTCGTCTTCCGCCACGCCATGCTTCTCCCGATAGCTTTCCTCGGCCCCGATGAGCGTGAGCAGCGTCCCCCAGCTGGGCGTGCTGCCCCGGGGTAAATCAAGGTGAAGATGCGTCGTCACGTCAATCAGGCGCGCGAGATCCTCGGCGCGCTCAAGGTAGCGCGCCATCCAGTACATATTTTCCGCAACCCGCGCGAGCATCAGCGGCTCCCCTCATCAATTACCCAGGTGTCCTTGCTGCCGCCCCCCTGGGAAGAGTTCACCACCAGGGAGCCCTTGCGCATGGCCACCCGGGTGAGCCCCCCGGTGGTAACCTGCACCGACTCCCCGGAGAGGATGAAGGGGCGAAGATCAACATGCCGGGGCTCCACCGCCTGGCCAAGGAAGGTAGGCACGGTAGAGAGGTTCAGCATGGGCTGGGCCATATAGTTCCGAGGGTTCCGCTGAATCTTCTTTTGGAAGGCGTCCCGCTCCTTCTGGCTTGCCTGGGGGCCAAGGAGCATGCCGTAGCCCCCCGATTCGTTCACCGGCTTCACCACCAGCTCGGCAATGTGGTCAAGCACGTATTCCCGCTCCTCCTTCCGTGCGCAAATGTAGCTTGGCACGTTGGGCAGCAGGGGCGCTTCGCTGAGGTAGTAGCGGATGAGGTCTGGCACGAAGCAATACACTGCCTTGTCATCAGCTACGCCGGCCCCGGGGGCATTCGCAAGGGCCACCTTCCCGGCCTTCCATGCCCGCATGAGCCCGGGCACGCCAAGAAGGGAATCCTTGTTAAAGGCCTCGGGATCAAGGAAGGCGTCGTCGATGCGGCGGTAGATGACATCCACCCGCGCCCGCCCCCCGGTGGTGAGCATGAACACCTCGTCCTGGCTGTTCACCACTAGATCACGCCCCTCCACCAATTCGCAGCCCATCTGCTGCGCCAGGTAAGCGTGTTCAAAGTAGGCGGAGTTGAAGACCCCGGGGGTGAGCACCACCACCTCGGGCTGGGCCCGATGCGGCGCCAGAGCGCAGAGCGTGTCGTAGAGCTGGGAGGGATAGGCATCCACGGGCTCAATGGCAAAGTTGGCAAAGAGCTCCGGGAAGGTGCGCTTCATCACGCCGCGATTTTCTAGCATGTAGGAAACACCGGAGGGCACCCGAAGATTGTCCTCAAGAACGTACATCTGCCCGTCCTCATGACGCACTAAATCGCTACCGCAGATGTGAGCCCATACGCCGAGGGGCGGATTCACTCCCTCGCACTGGGGACGAAAGTTGGCGGAATTCTCTAGCAGGAAAGCCGGCAACACCCCGTCCTTAATGCAGCGCTGATCGTGATATAGATCATCGATCAGGCAGTTCAGAGCCTTCACCCGCTGGGCCAGGCCTGCTTCGATGGTGAGCCATTCCTGGCGCCGAAGGATTCGCGGTATCAAATCGAGGGGCCAGCTGCGATCGATGGACCCGTGAGCCTCGGAATACACCGTGAAGGTGACCCCCTGCTCCTTGATAGCCCGCTCAAGGCTGGCACTGCGATCCTGGAGCGCATCTATGGGATAGGTGGCGAAGCGCTTGCCCAGCCGCCCAAAGCCAGCGCGCAGGCGACCCTTTTCCGTCACCCACTCATCAAAAAGCCCAGGCTGGGCGTAGCTACCCCAGTTGATGGTCATGGTTGCCCTCCTCCCTTGGTGACGCCGGCGGCTGGGCGCGCACATCGACGCTTACATGGACCTCGTGATGCCCTCCCCCCTGGACGATCCCGCGGAGTGGCGCCGCGTCACCGTAGTCCCGGCCCTGCCCGAGAAATACATAGCGTTCAGTCGGCCGTTGACGGTTCGTGGGATCAAACTCAAGCCACCCTTGCTCGGGCACGTATAAGGCGAACCAGGCGTGGGAGGCATCAGCACCCACCAGCTTTTCACCCCCGGGTGGAGGGTTTGTTTCCAAATAGCCCGAGCAATAAGCCGCGGGCAGGCCCAGGGCCCGGAGCACGCCGAGGGCACAGTGGGCGAAATCCTGGCATACCCCCCGGCGCCCCTCGAACACCGCGCGCAGGGGCGTAGCCACCTCCGTCGCCGTTGGGTCGTATTGGAAATCGTCGTGAATTCGCTCCATAAGTTCCTTCGTCGCCGCCACGACATCGCGCTGCGGATGGAAGCTTTCTAAGCCGTAATCGCGAAGCTCGGGGAGCTGAGGTACGTAGGCCGAGGGCAGGCAAAAGAGCCGATGGAGCCGCTGCGCCTCCGTTTGCGGGTCACGGAAGGCCTTCTGAACCTCGGCCACGGTAAGCGGACCCGCGAGGGGCAGCTCCACCTCCGCCGGGGCAATCTCCATGAGGGAGTGCGCCTCCACCACCAGCTCTTCGTGGGGCGTTTCTACGGAAAAGCGGGTTACCGCATTACCGAAGGCGTCCTCCCGGCTATGGCATACCTTGGGCGTCGGGAAAACCTGTAGCTCAAAACTGAGGCGGCGCTGCCGACCTCGGTCCGGGGGCATCAGCCGCGCCTCCGTATGTCCCAGGGTGACGGGCTCACTGTAGTGATAGGTGGTGCGATGGCGAACCTGAAGCCTCATAGCTTGCCCCCCTGGCCCCTAAGTGCCATGGGCCGGGCGGCCTCCAGGTGAAGGAAATAAGCATCGTCAACGGCGCTGCTCGCCTGGGAAAGCCCCGTAAGCAAGGTTTCAAGGAGGCTCTGCAGAGCCCGCCGCTGCCGTGATTCGGCTCCGCCGGTCACGGGCTGGGCCGCCAGGGCCTCAGCGTCGGTGAGGCGCAGGGCAGTCCGGACCTCCAGAAGGGCCCGCTGCTCCGGTGCAAGGCCTGGCTTGCCCCGCGGCAGAGCCTGCAGCAGGACCTCGAGCTCCTGGAGCTGAAAGGCGACGCTTCGGGGGTTTTGCTCATCGAGCAGAAGCACCTCGAGGAATGAGGCCGGATCGA
Organism: Candidatus Salivita marina; assembly: GCA_038144425.1. GTDB lineage: Bacteria > Pseudomonadota > Gammaproteobacteria > Pseudomonadales > Azotimanducaceae > Salivita > Salivita marina. The sequence continues at coordinate 476,212 of JAYQNS010000003.1, forward strand.
GAAGCGCACGATAGCGACGCCGATGGGTCATCACGCTGTCGTTAGCACGCAAAAGGCTTTCGAGAATAAGGGGCTCTGCTGAGCTGTCGGCAGCCTGGGCAAGGGTTTCCGCCAGCAGCGTGGCCGTACCCTGCGCCCGCTCAAGGCGCCGCCCGATCATCAAAAAGCGCCACCCCTGTTCCCTGGTCATGCTTTCTAGGCTAAGCCCTGAAAAGGTCAAAAGCGCCGTAATCAATGGATCGAGGGCTTCTTCGATGGCGCCCAGGGCCTGGGGGGACAGCTCCTGGGCTTGCGCGAGGCGCTGCCCGATTTCATCGAGCACGCGGCTGGCATCGGGGGCCCAGCGGTCCTTCAGCTGCTCCGCCGCCTGCCCCAGGCGCTGAAGCGTCTGCGGCAAGCTCCCCGGTTGCTGCTCATCTAGCAGCAGGGTGAGCACCACGTCATCGCGGTCGGGGAAGGCGTCGGAAGCCACCCCGGCCAGGGCGCAGAAACCGTCGAGGAGGCGTCCGAGGGCTAAGGCATCAGCGGGATCGCCGTAATCCCGAACCTCCCGGGCGTGACGCAGTACGGCCCGCGCCATGCGCGCGAGCCCTTCAGCCCGCTCCGCATAACGTCCCACCCAATAGAGATTGTCCGCGACCCGGCTGGGGAGCTGCTCCGGGGTGCCCGGCCCCACCTCAGGCACGGCCCGGGGCCAACGAATCAGATGGCGCTCCGTCTCGTCGGCAAGGACCCAGGTGTCTTTACACAGGCCCCGCAGTTCGCTGCCCAGCGCCATGGGACCACCGCGCGGCCCCGCCACACGGGTAAAGCCGCCGGTCATCACCTCAAAGTCCAGGCCCTGACGGGTGGCAAAAAAACGAGTGAGCACAGCCTGGGGACGGAGCTGGCCCTCTACAAGGGTTGCCGCCGTTCCTTCCAAAGCCGCGGGCTGGCCCACGAAGGTCTCCGGCTCCGCCTCAATCTGACACCGAAGGCTTTCCCGGGCCTCCCGGGAGAGGGCGCCGCCCCAAAGGGCCTGCCCGCTGCGATCGATGGGCTTGATGACCATCGTTTCAAGGTTCGCCAGCACGTGCTGCCGACCCTGAGCTGTTCCGCACCACCAGGTTTCCACGGAAGGCAGCTTCAAATCTTCCCCGAGCACCTGGCGGGCAAGCTGGGGCAAATAAGCCATCAACCCCGGGTGCTCTAGGATTGACACCCCTAGGCCATTGGCCAAGGCCACCTCCCCCCGGAGGGCCGCTTCGCCAAGCCCCGGCACCCCCGTTTCCCCACCGGGAACGAGGAGAGCATCGCTGTCGTGATCACCGGTCCGGCGAAGGACCACGTCGAGGAGCTTCAACCCACCGATCGTGCGAAGCCATACGCGGCCCTCCCGGACCGTAAGATCCCCAGCCTGGAGCAGGGGAAAGCCGAGGTAGCTCGCGAGGTAGGCATGATCAAAATAATGGGGGTCGCTGATTCCGGAGGCCAGCACCGCAATACGCGGCCGCAACCGCTGATGAGGCGCGAGGTCCACCACGGCGCCTCTAAGGTGGGCAAAGAAGCTTGCCAAGCGGTGCACGTGGCTGGCGCGGATTAGATTCGGAAGAATGCGCGAGGTGACAATGCGCGTTTCCAGGGCGAGCCCCACTCCCGCTGGCGCCTGGGTTCGGTCCCCAAGCACGGCAAAGGAACCATCCCCCCGGCGCACCACATCGGCGCCGTAGAAGGCCAAGGCTTGCTCCATGCCCTCCGCGCCCACGAGCCCTTGGAGATAGCCCCGGTGTCGATATATGAGATCGGCCGGGAGCACCCCCTGACGCAATAGATGTCGAGGGCCATAAAGATCCCGGAGCACCGCATCGAGCAACTGGGCGCGCTGCCGTAGGCCACTTTCGAGCACGGCCCAGGCTTCCGGAGGAACGAGATGGGGAATGGGATCAAGATCGTAGGGGCGGCTGGCCGTACCCGGGCCAGCGCTGAAGGTCAGGCCGTTTTCCCGAAAGAGCCGTCGCGCGTCCCGGCGACGCTGCTCCAGATCTTCAGGACCCAGCTGCCCAAAGGCATGGAGCAGCCGCGCCCAATGGGCCCGGGGCGCGCCGTCGGGCCCAAGCAATTCGTCAAAGGCGCCCATCTCAGCGCCGTAGCCGCTGTGGAGCACACCCGGGCCGGGAAGATCGAGCGCGTTCATGCGAGCGCTAGTGCCTCACCGTTCAGGCCTGTCACGGGGCTGTCATCCGCGCCCCAGGGATTTCCCGGCATAATCCGCCTCGCCCAAAATTTCAGTTCCCGAAAGAGGGAGTGCACTCCATGGCCGTCACCCGCCGTCACCTGCTCCGCAGCTCCGCCGCAAGCCTGACCCTACCGCTCCTTAGCGCCTGCGCGAGCCCCTTCGCATCGCCGTCAGCCGAGGCCGGCCGCACTGTCTTTCTTCACGGCGTCGCCTCCGGGGATCCCAGCCAGGACAGCATCGTACTCTGGACCCGCGCCACACCACAGCGGGCCGGCGCACCCCTTACCGTAGGCTGGGCCCTTTATACCGACCCGCAGGGTCAGCGACCGCTTCGGCGCGGCGAGGTGAGCACCCATGGCGGACGCGACTACACCGTGAAAGTTATTGTCGACGGCCTGGACCCCGGGCGCATCTACTATTATCGCTTCTTTGCTGCCAGGGAAGCGTCCCCCCTGGGCCGGACTCGCACCCTTCCGGGCCCGGGCGTCGATCACCTGCGCATTGCCTACACCTCCTGTTCCCACTGGCTCTTCGGCTACTTCAACGCCTACGGTGCTATGGCGCGGCGCAACGACCTCGACCTTGTGCTCCATCTTGGCGACTACATCTATGAGTATGGCAACGGCGAATATGGCGACGGGACCGACCTTGGGCGGCGCCACGCGCCAGATCGGGAGATCACTACCCTTGCCGATTATCGAGAACGCTATGCTCTCTATCGAACGGATGCAGATCTGCAAGAACTGCACCGACAGCATCCCTTGGTGGTGATCTGGGATGACCATGAGTCCGCCAACAACAGTTGGCGGGATGGCGCGCAGAATCATAACGAGGGGGAAGGGGCCTGGGCCGCGCGGAAACGGGCAGCGGTGAAAGCGTGGCACGAGTGGCTGCCCACTCGGGAAGCGCAAAGCCCGGGGGACGCCCGAATTTGGCGCAGCTTCCGCTTCGGGGATCTGCTCGATCTCACCATGTTGGATACCCGTCTCTATGGCCGGGACCGGGAAGCAGCCCACCCCAAGGACCACGCGGTGATCCAGAATCCGAAGCGAAGCCTCCTTGGCCCCACCCAGGAAGCATGGCTGTACGATCAGCTTCAGCGCTCCAAGGGCGACGGCGTAAATTGGCGGATTCTTGGCCAGCAGGTGATGCTGGGCCAGCTCGGAGGCTACGGCGACACCCCCATTCTGAACACGGACCAGTGGGATGGTTACCCCCACGCTCGCACCCGGCTCCTCAACGTGCTTGAGGAAGGGCGCATCGACAACGTGGCGGTGTTGACCGGAGATATTCACTCCTCCTGGGCCCTCGATGTAGCCCGGGACCCCTTCGGCGCGGCCTACAGCGCGAGCACAGGAAAGGGCAGCCTCGCCGTGGAATTCGTCACCCCATCGGTGACCTCGCCCTTCCTTACGGACAGGAAAGCCGCGGAAGCCCAAGCAGATCAGGGCCTAGAGACCCACCCCCACATGAGATTCATCGACCTCTTTCACAAGGGTTACGTGCTACTTGATATCACCCGGGACCGGCTCCAAGGCGAGTTCTGGCACCTAGCCACGATCACGGAAAGGCGCCGGGAAGAGCGGCTCGCGGCGGCCTACTTCACGACCCGGGGCAACAACCACCTGGAGGCGGCTCGCGGCGCCAGCGCCCCCGGAGCGCTCAGGGAACCCGCTGCCTAGGCAGGGTTGGGCCGCGGGGTCTAAACTCCTAGAAAGCGAAATATAGGGGTGCAGGCACCGGGGAGGTAAGAATATGACGCTGCGACGACGCGATGTTTTGAAGGGGGGCGCCCTTGGCGCCCTCGCCACGGGGCTTGGGGGAGGCTTGGCGCAAAGGGCCCTGGGCGCGGAAGGCGGCGCACGGGGCTTAGCCCCGGCGGGGGTGGGAGAGGCGGGGCTTCGGGGGGTGCGAGCGGCCTTCACCTTCGATGAGCGCCACGTACCTATGAATGCGGCCAATCTCTGCCCTGCTCCGCTCCGCGTGACCCAGCGCCAGCAGGCCCTGGGCGCCGCCATCGACGCCGATTGCTCCTTCCAAAACCGAGGCCCGATTGAAGCTCTGCGCGAGGACGCTAGATCCGCAGTTGCGACCCTGCTCGGTGCCCAGGCGGATCATCTCGCGCTGGTCCGCAACACCAGCGAAGCCAACAACATCGTCAATGCCGGCCTTGACCTCGGCCCTGGCGATGAGGTCGTGCTTTGGGACCAAAACCATCCCACAAACCTCGTGGCCTGGAAGGTGCGCGCGGCGCGCTACGGCTTCGCCCTGAAAATCATTACCTTTCCGGCCAACCCCGGGGATGAGGAGGAACTCCTCGCCCCTCTGGAAGCGGCCCTGAGCCCACGCACTCGGGTGGTGGCCCTGAGCCATGTGTCCAACGTCAGCGGTCTGGCCCTCCCCCTCCCGTTGATCGGCGCGCGCCTCGCCGACCGAGGCGTGCCCCACTTTCACGTGGATGGGGCGCAAAGCTTTGGGGCGCTCGCGGTTGATCTTAAAGCGAGCGGCGCCCACAGCTATAGCGGGAGCGCCCACAAGTGGTTCATGGGGCCCAAGGAGGTCGGCATCCTGTGGGTGCGGGAAGACCGCATTCAAAGCCTCTGGCCCTCCGTGGTGGCGCCGGGCTGGGGCGTCGACGCAGACCCGGACCCTGTGGGGGCGCGAAAGTTCGAGTCCCTAGGCCAACGCGACGACGCCGCCCTTGGCGCCATGGTGGAAGCCGCAGCGCTCCATCGCACGCTGGGGCCCAAGGCCATCGAGGCGCAGCTGAAGGCCCATGTCCGCACCCTTAAGGACGGGCTCCGGGACCTCGGGGCCCCGGTCCTTACCCCCGAAGCAGACCGCTTCAGCGCTGGAGTCTGCATTGTTTCCGTACCGGGCCCCAACCGTCAGGCCCTGTTTCAGGCGCTTTATGAGAAGCACGGCCTCATTGCCGCACCCACCGGGGGCCTGCGCCTGTCCCCCCACGTGTACAACACGGACGATCACATTCGCCGCGCCCTCGAGGCCGTGGCCGAGGAACGGGCCCTCTGGGCCTAAGCACAGGGGAGAGAACACCATGGCACTGCAGGCACCCACCCAACTCATTACCGTCGCCGAGCTTCAAGACGCTGAGGACACAGCGCGCGTTTTTGACTGCACCGTTCACCTCCGCCCGGACCCACCCCGGGCCTACCGGGTCGAAAGTGGCCTTGCGGACTACGAGGCGGGTCACATTCCGGGCGCCGCCTTTCTCGACCTTCAGGGCACGCTCTCAGACAACAGCGCGCCGCACCGCTTCACCCGCCTGGAGGATCGGGCGCTGGGCGCGGCCTTCGCTGCCGAGGGGGTGGTGGATGACGCGGAGCTTGTGCTCTACAGCAGCGGCCATCCCATGTGGGCTACCCGCGTCTGGTGGATGCTCCGAGCCCTCGGGGTTTCGGCCAAGGTCCTTGACGGGGGCCTGGCTGCCTGGAAAGCCACGGGCGCGCCCCTGGCCACGGGACAGGAACGCTACGAGCCGGGCGCGCTGACCATCTCACCAAAGCCTGCGCTTTGGGCAGATCAAGCGGCGGTGCTCGGTGCCATTGACGCCCCCGGCGTCTGCACCATCAACGCGCTGGCGCCAGAGGTCTACCGCGGGGACGGCGGCGCCAACTACGGCCGCCGGGGCCACATTACCGGGTCCGTCAACGTGCCCTTCGCTGCCCTTTTCCAAGGGTCTGCCCTGGAATTTGCAGATGCAGCGACGCTGAAAGGCGCTTTCGAGACGGTAAAGGCCTTCGATCAAGAGGTGATTTGCTATTGCGGAGGCGGCATCTCCGCCACCTGTGACGCCTTCGCCCTTGTCGCCCTGGGGCATGAGAAGGTGGCGGTCTACGACGGCTCCATGAGCGAATGGGTCGCGGACCCGAGCCTTCCCATGCGGGAAGGCGCGGAGCCCTAGGGTAGCCTTAGCCGTCTTCGGACACGAAGCCCTTCCAGGTGGCCATGTAATCGACAAACTTGGGCCCGAGCCCCTCGGTCACGAGGTGTGCTCGGGACACCGGCAAGGTGGCCGCCTGGAAGTTCCCGTCCGCTGCGAGGCGCTTCGGGAAATCGTGGTGAAGAATGGCAGCGCGCCCGAGCAGCACGAAGTCCGCGCCCTGTTCAAGAGCAAAACGCACGTCCTCACCGCTGTTAATCTTCCCCGCCACGCCCACGGCCACGTTCCCCCGAGGAAGCGCCATGAACGGTGCAATGAGGGGCGTTTCTGGAGCATCGAGCGCCGCCTTTCGAATATCCCAAAGGGATAGGTCGAGGTAATCGATCTTCCCCTCCCCCAGCAGGCGCCGTGCAATCTCCGTGGCGTCATCGAGAGTCATGCCAAAGCGCTCCGGGGACAAACGAACCCCGAGCTGGAATGCGGCGCCGCAGCGCGCGCGAATGCCGTCGATAATGCGTTGCAAGGGCGCCATGCGGTTCTCAAGGCTGCCCCCGAAGCAGTCGTCCCGCCGGTTCGTCTCCGCGCTTAGGAACTGGCAGAGCAGATAGCCGTGGGCGCCATGAAGCTCCACGCCATGAAAACCTGCCTCTTCAGCGCGCTCGGCGCCGCGAATGAAGGCCTCAATCATGGTTTCCACTTCGTCTTCCGTCAGGGCTCGGGCCCCAAACTCCTCCTGCGGCGACGCGCTCACCGGCGCTTCCCCAATCAGCTCCGCTGGGGACCGCATGCCCGCATGGTGCAGCTGCACGGAGGACAGCCCGCCCTGGGCGTTCAGCGCGGCGGCGAGGCGCGTCAGCCCCGGCAGGTGATCGTCGGAGAAGATGCCTAGCTGCCCAGGAAAGCCCTGGCCGATGGCCTGCACATGAGCCGCGCAGGTCATGGTGAGCCCAAAGCCCCCCTCGGCCCGCTTCGTCAGCCAGGTGAATTCGTCGTCGGAGAGCGTTCCATCGGCATGGCTCTGAAGATTGGTGAGGGGCGCCAGCATCAACCGGTTGGGCATGGCGGGGCCGCGGGGAGGGTTAGGGGCGCATGAACGTCGGTCATCAGTAGAGTCCTTAGGCGTCTTGGTAAGCGGGATCGCGTTTCTCCAGGAAGGCGCCAATGCCCTCCCGCATATCATCGGTCTGGGCACAGAGGATTTGCTGCCGATCCTCCAAGGCAATGGCCGCTTCGAGGCTTTGGGCGTCGATATTCATGTTCAACGCTTCCTTCGTGAGCCGCACCCCCAGAGGCGAGTTCGCCAGGATCGCATCGACCATGGCCTGGCCTCGCGCCTCAAGATCGGCCTCCGGGACCAGGTCAGAAACGAGGCCTACCTTAAGCGCCCGCTCCGCATCGATGAAGGCGCCGGTGAGTAGCAGCTCCGAAGCCAGTGCGCTCCCCACAAGCCGAGGAAGGAAATAGGAGACGCCCACATCGCAGGCCGTGAGTCCAATGCGAATAAACGCTGCGTTCATGCGCGCCCCGGGGCCCGCCAGGCGGATATCGGAAGCCAGGGCCAGGGCGAAGCCGCCGCCGCTCGCGGCGCCGTGAATCAGAGAAATGATTGGCTGGGGCGCCCGGCGCATGCGCATGACAATTTCCGATACCCGGCGCTGCACCCGCAACCCGTTCACAGGACCGCCCTCCCCGGGCTCCCGCCGCTCCTTAAGATCGAGCCCCGCGCAGAAAGCCTTCCCCGCGCCCCGGAGCACCACGGCGCGGATCTCCGGCCGCGTGTAGAGCTCCCCGAAATAGTGCTGAAGCTCGAGCATCATGGTACGGCTCATCGCGTTTAGGCTTTCCGGCCGGTTTAAGGTGACCCAGTGGGCCCCGCCCCGATGCTCCACGGTAAAGCTTTCGTAGGCGCTGTCCTGCGGGGGCTTCGGGCGATAGAGGCTCGGATCGGCCATCAGAAAGTCTCCTCGGTCAACCAAGGCAGGGGCCTCGGCGGAAGGTCATGGGTCGTTAGGAAAGCCTGCCCGTCGGCTTCGAAGAGCACGAGGCCATCGAGATAGCGCACCGGGGCGTCCTCCGAAGGCGCCAGGGCTCCGGCCACGGCCCGGAGCAGGTACAGGGTGAGGTCGTGACTGACATGAACGTCGAGAAGCGCCCACCCTTCTCCCTCTGGGCGCGCCTCCAGGCGCACCCACAGAAGGCGCAGCAGGGTCATCGCCGCCTGTTCAGCGTTCATCATGATGTCCTCCGCCAGGTCCCCGGCCTGCCAAGCCGCGACAAAGTTCGGCAGATTCATGCGGATCTCGCTCATGGCCTTGAACATGCGCTGCTGATCGAGGGCGTAGAACACCCCAAGGGCCTCCACGGGGCGCACTCTCCCCCGGGACGAGGCATTCTGACCCTGGCAAATCAGCTCGGCAGTTTCCACGCAGCGCCCCGCGGGGGAACTGTAGGCCCGAAGGGCCCAAGCCGAACCAAGGCGCTCCCCGAAGTTTCGCGCATAGGCGCGCCCCGCGTCCGTCAGGGGATTCGCGAGGTCGTGGCGCCCGGCCACATACTCCCTAGCCGAATGGCGCATGATGAGTGCCGCTCGCGTCACGCCTGCAGTTTCCAGCGAATCGAGCACGGCGAGGGTACGATCCCCATAAGCGTTTTTGGTCATGACATCTCTCCCCGGCCCGAAGGCTATAGCAGAGCGCCGGGCCCAGGGAAGGGTCTACCCGTTATTCGCGGAGCGCATGATCGGCATCAAGAACTTTTATTCGCCTCATGACGCGCCCGCGGGCTAGACTGACGCCGTGCGGCGAGCGATGGGCGCTCCCGCACCACAGGAGGGATCAGCTCGGCGCGCCTGAGGGCCCGGCGGGCCACCGGAGAGAGGATGTATCGCCATGGATCTTGGAGTATCCGATCACGTCAGGCCCCTGCTTGATGACGTCACCGCTTTCATCAACGAACACATCGTTCCCAACGAGAAGACCTTTGCCGACCAGGTAGAGGCCGGCGGCCGTTGGTGCGAAACGCCAATTATGGAAGAGCTTAAGGAAAAGGCCCGGGCCAAGGGGCTGTGGAACTTCTTCCTCCCCGAGTCCGAGCGCGGCGCGGGGCTCACGAACGTGGACTACGCGCACCTTGCAGAGCAGATGGGCAAATACCCCCTGTCCTCAGAGGTCTTCAACTGCGCAGCCCCGGATACGGGGAACATGGAAGTCATCGAGCGCTACGGCAGCGAAGATCAAAAGAAGGAATGGCTCGAGCCCCTGCTGGCCGGCAAGATTCGCAGCGCGTTCTGCATGACCGAGCCCTATTCGGCCTCCTCCGACGCCACCCAGATCTCTCTGGAAGCCCGCCTCGACGGAGATGAGTGGGTGCTGAATGGGGAGAAATGGTGGTCCTCCGGTATCGGTGATCCCCGCTGCAAGATTCTTATTGTCATGTGCGTCACCGAACCGGATGCACCGAAGCACGCACGGCAGTCGCAGATTCTCGTGCCGCGGGATACCCCGGGGATCGAAATCCTGAAGATGCAGCACGTCTTCGGCTACGATGACGCACCCCACGGCCACGGCCACGTGCGCTTCACCAACGTCCGCGTACCGAAGGAAAACATGATCCTTGGGTCTGGCCGGGGCTTCGAAATCGCCCAGGGTCGCCTTGGCCCTGGCCGTATTCATCACTGCATGCGGTCCATCGGGGTTGCCGAGCGCGCCCTGGAGCTCATGTGCCGCCGAGGCCTCTCCAAGGAAGCCTTTGGTAAGCGCCTCGCCGATCTCGGCGGCAACTACGACAAAATTGCCGACGCCCGGATCAACATAGAAATGGCGCGCCTTCTGACCCTCAAGGCCGCCTGGATGATGGACACGGTTGGCAACAAGGTCGCCCGCTCAGAAATCGCCCAAATCAAGGTTGCGGTGCCTAACATCGCCCTTCAGGTGATTGATGACGCGATTCAGATCCACGGCGGTGCTGGGGTGTCTCAGGTCTTTCCGCTGGCAAAAATGTACGCCGGGCAGCGGACCCTCCGCCTGGCTGACGGTCCAGACGAGGTGCACCGTCGCACCGTCGCCCGCCTCGAGCTGGGCAAATACCCGGATATCGATCCGTCGGTTCCCGTGGACCATCAGTATGGCAATCCCCTGGGGCTCGGCGCCGCCTAAGCGCGCTTGGCCGAAGGTCAAAAGGCCGGCCCCCAGGGGTCGGCCTTTTTTTTGGCGCCGCGGCGCCAGTGCTACACTCTGCCTCCTTATCTTCGGGGAGCACGGGCTATGAACCTTCGCCGCCTTTATCGCCTTCACAGTGTCTACACCCTCATCAGCATCGCCGCTCTCGGCTGGGCCAGCCTTGCCCAGGCCACGGACTTCACCCCTAGTGGAGGCCGGCCCTATTCCGCCGCCGCTCGCCTGACGGTGGGCAGCGATTTCGTGGTGACCTCTGGCGGCATCGCCCAGCCCCAGGACCCCCGCCACTCCGCCGACGATCCGGCGCGCTATGGAGACACCTACCTACAAGCCCGCTCCGCCCTCCAGGGTCACGCCCAAACCCTCACGGCCCTCGGCCTCGGGCGAGAGGATGTGGTCTACGCCCGGGCCTATCTTGTTGCTGATGCAGCGAAAGGCGGGGACTTTGACTGGAGCGGTTGGGATCGGGCCTTCACGGAGTTCTTCGCCCTCGCCGATGGCACGCAGCATCGCCCAACCCGAACGACCCTGGGCATTAGCCGGCTGGGCCGCCCTGAGCTGCTCATCGAGATTGAGCTCCTCGCCGTCTACCCGGACGGGGACGGAGCGCCCCCTACCAGGGCCCTGAACCCCATGCTGTCCCCGCTCACGCGCCCGGGCAGCCGCATCGCCCAGGCCGTTTCCGTGAACGGGAACGCGCCCCTCTACTTCACCTCCGGCATGCTCGCGGATCCGGCGAACCCCGAGGCACCGACGAGCGATCCTGCGCACATGGGGCCCATGAGCGCCCAGGCTCGCTCAGCACTGCAAAAGCTCGATGGGAACCTTCGGGCCCAGGGCCTGACCTTCCGGGACGTCTATTTTCTCCGGGCCATGCTGGCCCCGGATCTGCGCGAGGGCGGCGCCGTAGACTTCGCCGCCTGGAACGCGGCCTATGATGATTTCTTTAATAACGCTGAAAATCCTCATCGTCCGGCGCGCACCACCATGGCAGCGCCGGGATTCAACAGCTCGAATCGCATTATCGAGATCGAGGCCTATGCCGCCTACCCAGACGCCCGGGGCGCCCATGGTCACGCCGCCAGCACCGGGGAGAACGCAAACCTCCTGGCCCATGGCGACCCTAAGAGCTTTCTCGCTGACAGCATGTCCGTCGCCCGCCACGCCGGCCTAACCCTGGTATCCGGCAGCATTGCGAAGGCTGGGGTACCCCGGGAAGCAGGCATGGAAGCCCAAGCCCGCTCTGCCCTGGAAACCCTCGGTGAGCGCCTCGCCTCCCAAGGCCTGAGCTTCGAGGACGTGGTACAGCTCCGGGCCTACCTCAACGTGGGCGACGACTTCCCGGGGCAATTCCAGGCCTGGAACCGTGCCTACGGCGCCTTCTTCAACAACGAAGCCAATCCTCATCGCCCCGTGCGCACAGCCCTCCCCGTGGTCGCCCTGCCGGGGCAAGCCCTCATCGAAATCGAGGCCACGGCGGTGGCCCCGCGCTAGCAGCGGGGGCGGGCTACGCCCCCGATGGCTAGCATGCTTCAGCGCTGGGGCTGGCTCCGGCGCCGGAAGGGCCGGAGCGTGCTGTGCCTTCAGCTCGGGCCTGAGGACGCCGAGGGCGGGCCCTGGGCACCCCTTTTCAAGGCGCTGACGCAACGCTTCCCCCGGCTTCGCTGCTACAGCTACGGCCTAGCTAAGGGAACGCCCTTGGGCACCCTCCCCGGACCCGAGGCCTGGCCCCGCTTGCTCCTTCGGGCCAAGGCCCACGGCGTATTCCTCTCGGGAGGACCCTCCCCCCCGGGGCTGGCGGAGGCCTGCCTGGCCCTCTCGCTGCCGCTCTTTGAAGCGGCCCCGGGGGGCGCCTGGAACGCACCAGAGGGGGCCCGGGAAGGCAGCGCCGATGCCCTCCTCAGCCGCTTTGAGCGTGCCCTCGCCCAGGGACCCGCGCGAAGCGCCCGCGCTCGGCGAGGCGATCGCCTTCTTCGGGCCCTGGCCCGGCGGCGCTTTGAACGACTGTCAGATTTGGCGGCGCTTCGGGCAGCCCTCGGCCATCCGGAGGTAATCTGGGCCCTGGGCAATGGGCCGTCCAGCGAAGACCCCACCCTTGCATCGGCCGCCTACGACAGTCTTTTTCGGGTCAACCACAGCTGGAAGGCCCGGGGCTTTCTGAGCCAGCCGGAGGTGGTGTTTACGGGGCTCCGGGGCACCGTCGCCGCCGTGCCCGCAAAAACGCTTCTGATCTTCCAGCGGGAAGCGGATTTCGAAGGCCTTTTGCCCCGCTGCGCCTTTCTGCTCGGCCGACGGCGCTTTGTGACGGCAGAGCAGCTCGGGCTCTTCCCGGACACCGGGGGGGTGTTCCGCCCCACAAATGGTGCGATCATGATTGCGGTGGCCGTGGCGCTCGCGCCAAAGCGCTTGCGGATCGCGGGCATGGACCTCTTCGCCCATCCAGCGGGGGCCTACCCCGGGGACGAAGCAACGCCCAACGCCTACACCGTGGCCCACGACCGCCAGGATGAGCTGTCCTTTTTGGCCGCCCAACTTACGCATTATGAGGGCACGCTAGAGACCACCAGCCCCGTGCTCAAAACCGCTTTAGCCGAGCGCGGGCTTATCGTTCACGACGTCACGCAAGAAAATGAGGACCCCCGGTGAAAGCAGCGGCAAAAGGCGAATTCAAAACGCGCCCCTACCATAAGACCCTTCGCGGGGCCCTCGGCATGGAGGGCGTGCGCCGCCCCGGCGATCGCAAGGCCCCAGTGCTCGTGGCCCTGGACCCGGACCCCAGCGTCACCCCCTCGGAAAAGCCTCCGGTGCGCATCTACCTGGGCTCGGAGCCCGCCCAGTACCGGGCGGAGCGGGTGTTTGTCTGGTCCGTGAAAAAGCACCGCGACCCCAGTCGCCGCTACGAGATCTACCTCATGAAGGATCTCGAAGGCTTCGACCGAAGCAAGTGGAAGACCGGGTTTACCAACTATCGCTATGCCATTCCGGCGCTGGCCGGTAACCAAGGCCGGGCGATCTACAACGATGTCGACCAGATCTATCTCGCCGACCCCGCCGAACTCTTCGATGCGCCCATGGGCGAGGCCGCGGTCCTCAGCATCAACGACAAGGAAACGTCCGTGATGCTCCTCGACTGCGAGAAGCTCGCACCCCTTTGGCGCCTCGAGGAAACGCAGCGGCTGCAAAAGCATAAGCACTATCGAGGGCTGGTCCACGATGCCGGGCTCTGGGGCCATATGGCCGGCGTTTGGAATGCCCGAGATCACGAATATGTGGCCGGGGAGAGCAAGCTTCTTCATTACACGATTTTGCATACCCAGCCCTGGGCGCCCTTCCCAGAGCAGCTTCGCTACGGCGCGAACGCCAACGGTGAGCTGTGGCACGCGCTGGAGCGGGAAGCGGACAACGCAGGCTACACCCTCTTCACAAAAGCCGAGCCCAGCGCCCGCTACCACGAACTCTTGGCCATGTATGCCTCCATGCACGAGGAAGGTCGGCCGGAGTCGGGACATGCTGCCAAGGACACCTTCAAGGGCATTTCCCTCACCGAACACATCGCGCCGGTCGCGAAGCTTCTCAAGCGCACGGATAGCCAATCGCTCCTGGACTTTGGCGCTGGCAAGGGTCAGCTCTATAGGGACGATCCCGCCCAGCCAGGGACGCGCCACAAGCACATGGACGCCTGGCCCGGCGTTTCCGTGACCTGCTACGACCCCGGCTACGCCCCCTTCTCCGACCCCTACGAAGGAACCTATGACGGCGTCATCAGCACGGACGTGCTCGAGCACATCCCCGAGGAAGACATTCCCTGGGTCTTGGACGACCTCTTCGCCCAGGCCAAGACGTTTATCTATGCCGTGGCCGCTTGCTACCCAGCGAAGAAGATCATGCCCGACGGCACCAATGCCCACTGCACCAACCAGCCTCCGGCCTGGTGGGCAGGGCAGATCGCCCTCGCCGCACGCCGGAATCCTGGAATTCGCTGGGTGCTCTGCACCCAGGAAAAGAGCTTGTGGAGCTTTGAGCAGCGCAAAAAGCTCACCAAAAAGGGGGTCCGCAGCCGCTATTTCGAGGGAGTTGGGTGAGGGCTGAACCCCGTGGTGCGGCATCTGGTATTCGACCTGGGCAACGTGCTCCTGGCCTGGGATCCGCTGACCGTAACCCTGCCTCCGGCGCTGGCCGGACAATGGGATGAAGTGAGCCAACGCGCTGCCCGGGAAGCTCTATTCCTGGGCCCAGGCTGGCAAGCCCTCGACGCCGGCACCCTCTCCGCGGAAACGCTCGTAGCGCAGTGCAGCGAGGAAACGAGCCTTCCACAAGCACTATTTGTAGCCCTTGTGGAAGCCATGCCCGCAAGCCTGGTGCCGATCACGCCCATGCTGGCCTTCCTAGCTCGAGTCGCCGCCCACACTCCCTGCCATCTCCTTTCCAACATCGCTCACCACACCTGGCGGGCCGTTTGCCAACGCCACGCCTTTCACCACTGCTTCCAAAGCATGACGCTTTCCTACGCCGTTGGCGTGAATAAACCGGCAGAACGGATCTATGCCCACAGCTTTACCGCCGGCGCCTTTGCACCGGAAAACGCGGTGTTTATCGATGATCGCAAAGAGAATCTCGTCGCAAGCGAAGCTCTGGGGATGGCAGGGCTGCATCTGCCCACCCCCGCGCAGGCCGACGCCGCGATTACCAGCCTTTCACGGTGGCTAGGGGGCGGGCCCCTAGAACAGGTTTCGTAATCGCCCCGTTAAGGATGACCAGCTAGGGTCGTGGAGGAAGTGCCCCCGCGCCTCGCGTCCGCCATAGCACTCCGCGGTAATCGCAATGTAGCGCCGGGGCCGCTCGGTCACGGAGCGGGGCTCCACGGCGTGGATCGCACGCGCGCCGTTTAGCCATCCCACGAGCGTATTCGCCTGGTAAGGGACCTGCTTGACTCGGGTTACGCGATGCTCGGGAATCTTCTTGTAATGGCGCCGGGGATAGAGCCGCCCCTTCGGCGCATAGAGCTCGAAAGCGCCCCCCTCGCAGTCATCCTCCGGATCCCGCAGATAGAGCAACGTCGAAAAGAGCTTCGCAGGACTGTCGACGTGCGGCCCCCGCGCCGGGACCGGCGTCTTCACCGGGCTGTTCACCCCAAAGAGACAGTCAAGCACGACGTCCGTCTCCCGATTGGCGGCGCTGTCCCACTTGCCCGGGGACCGAACGCCGACGGTAAAGGCCTCGAGCGGCTTTCCAAAATTGTCCTCCAGGCGCGGATGGGCCGAGCGCATCGCGTCTCCCCAGAGCGCCAGGAGCTGCTTGAAGAAGGTCGGTGCCGTGTGGGCCTCAAAAAACGCGCGCCAGGGGGGGGGCACGGCGTCGTCGGAGAGCACCTCCGAGGCCGACTTCAGGTAGGGACGGTTGTTCTCAAGTTCGCCCGCGCCAGCCACGTATTCGAGGCTGGGGAAGCTCTCCGCCAGCTCCTTAAAGAGGGGTTCGGGAAGCGCCCCTTCAATGGCGTAGTGATCGAAGGGCTCGCGCTGCAGATGAGCGGCCGTTAGGCAATCAAGAACTGTGGTCATGCCTCTGCCCCCGCGGTGGTGCCGTATTCCCTTGCCAGGCTGTCATCGCCGATATCTTCGGCGTAGCGCAGTTGAATTGGCGTTTTAAAGGGCGCGTCCTCAAGCTTGCGCATGATGGTGAAGAGCAGGAGCTTGGGGCGCTTGCGCTGAAGGCGACGGAGCTCCCGGTGGAAACGGCGCCCGTCATCCTGGGGGCGAAAGTAGAAGCCAAGCTGGTCGAGCAAGGTCGCCTTCGGCGGCTTTGCCCCCGCCAGCAGCCAGCGCAGCGGTACCCTACGCTCGTCGAGCAGCATTTCCGGGATGGGCTCCTCGCTCTGGGGTGGCACCGCCAAAAAGCCGTGGCCCGTGCGGGCCCCTACGCCCATGGCCAGCATGCGGTAGCCATTGGCCTCGGCCACCGCGTAGTAAAGATTCGGGTGAAAGGAATAGAAGCCGTGATTTACGTACTCGATGAAGGGCATGACGTGAATCATCACGCCTCCCACCTTGGTTAGGGCGTGCACATTCCGGAAGATCGCATCCTGATTAAAGACGTGCTCCCCTGTGCCGTTGTTGGTGCATAGGGAAAAGGTACGGTGATAGCCGTAGGTGGCCGCAAGGTCCTTGTTCAGATCCATCACCAGGCTGCCGTACAGATCATTCACGTCGATGGCCTGGTAATCCTGAAAGCCGAGCATGCGCATGTAAGCCCCGGCCTGATCCCGGCGCGCCTCCGGGCTTTTTGCCAGGAGCCCCTCGATGCCCGCCTGATCAATTCCACCGTGTCCCTTCGAGCGCGCCAGCACCGTGCGCAGGGCCCGCTGATCCGCATTCAGCGTTTGGTTGCCCAGCTCGA
This sequence comes from Candidatus Salivita marina, assembly GCA_038144425.1. Classification (GTDB taxonomy): domain Bacteria; phylum Pseudomonadota; class Gammaproteobacteria; order Pseudomonadales; family Azotimanducaceae; genus Salivita; species Salivita marina. Next base: position 492,899 of record JAYQNS010000003.1, read on the forward strand.
TGACATCGGGGGAAGGCTCCACCAAATCCACTAAGCCGCGGGCCAGGAGGGTAAACAACGGATTGAAGCTCATGACGATCTCCTCAGGGGAAGCGGCGATGCCTCCGCGGCGCATTGTCCGACCCTGCCACGAGGGGCGCAAGCACGGGAAAAGCCTGGATTTAAAACAACCCACCCTGCGCCGCTGCGGGAGGTTCGGGGGCGGGATCACCGAAGACCCAGGGTGCGCCGAGGGGTTCGAGGAGCGCCCTATCCCGCTGCCGCGCATCCCCCACCGCTGGCCCGAGGGGCAAGGCCTCCAGGGGGACGGCGGCCTGGGGCGCGGCCAGACCCCGGGCGAGCACCTCCGGCGCGAGGCCGCCAAGCCAGGCTCGGGCGCCGGCGAGGGTCAGAAGCCGCGGCTCACGATGATGTAGCCACTGCAGTTGGGGCCGGGCAGGACAAGTGAGCACGGCAAAGCCCCCGGCCTCACCGCCGTCCGCCCCCGGTGCGTTTGAGCTCAGAGCGGGTCGCCCTACCCCTGCTAGGTATAGGGGAGCCGGCGTAGGGGACCGAAGCAAATAGGGCAGGCGCCGTCCATCCGGGAGTCGCCACCACTCCATAAAACTTGTGACGGGAAAGACGCAACGATGAGTGGGCAGCCAAGGCCCGTAGAGCGGACTCGCCAGGGCCCGTTCGCACCGAGCGTTGAAGGTGGTGAGCCCTGCACCGGCGGAGGGCGGCGCGGGGAACCACCAACGCTGCCGCGCAAGGGTCCCGTCTTGGCGCAGGACCGGCACCCACGCTTGCGGAGCCACGTTAATTTGCGCGTCACCATAGACGTCCGCCAGCGGCCAGCCCGAAGCCTCCGGCCACGCCACCGCAAGGGCTTCCCCAAGGGCGGGCCCCTCGATGTTCACCCGCCCGCACATGGCCCCGCCCCGCGCTTGGCGCCGCCAGCCCAAGGCCGGCATAATCGGACCGCTTTAAACATCACCCACGCCTCAAGAATGTTGCTTTAAGGGAGAGCCCTCATGGGAGAAGCATATATCGTTGCGGCAAGCCGCACCGCTGGAGGCCGTCGCAACGGTCGCCTCAAGGATTGGCATGCTGCGGATCTCGCAGGCAAGGTGCTCGATGACGTCGTCGCCCGCGCCAAGGCCGATCCGGCCCTCGTCGACGATGTGATTATGGGTTGCGTTAGCCAAGCCGGTGAACAGAGCACGAACATCGCCCGCAACGCGATCCTCTGCTCCAGCCTCCCCGAGAGCGTCCCCGGGACCTCCGTCGACCGCCAGTGTGGCTCATCCCAACAGGCGCTCCACTTTGCTGCCCAGGCCGTCATGTCCGGCGCCATGGACTGCGTCATCGCCGCCGGAGTCGAGATGATGACTCGGGTCCCCATGGGCGCCGCGATTCGTCCAGCCTACGAGGCCGGCTTCGGCATGCCCTACGGCAAGGCTATGCAGACGCGCTATCCAAATGTCATGTTCAGCCAGTTTGCCGGCGCGGAAATGGTCGCGAAGAAGTATGGCCTTGAGAAGGCAACGCTCGACGCCTACGGCCTCGAAAGCCACAAGCGGGCCATCAAGGCCGTGGAAAACGGCTGGTTTAAAAATGAGATCCTGCCGATTCCCGTGACCCTCGAGGACGGTACGGAGGCCCTTCATGAGGTGGATGAAGGCATTCGCTTTGATGCGAGCCTTGAAGCCATCTCCTCCGTAAAACTTCTGGCGGAAGACGGTCGCCTCACCGCGGCAACCTCCTCTCAAATCTGCGACGGCGCCTCCGCTGTGATGGTGGTAAACGAAGCTGGCCTCAAGGCCCTAGGGGCCCCGCCCCTTGCCCGCATCCACCACATGACGGTTGTGGGCGGCGACCCGGTCATCATGCTCGAGGCCCCCATCCCAGGTACCAAGAGGGCGCTGGAAAAAACGGACATGTCCATCAATGACATCGACCTCTTCGAGGTGAACGAAGCTTTCGCTTCCGTCCCCGTGGCCTGGCTGCAGGAAACGGGCGCCGACCCGGCGCGACTCAATGTTCACGGCGGGGCAATTTCGCTGGGACATCCCCTTGGAGCCTCCGGCACCAAGCTCATGACCACCCTCCTCGGCGCATTGCAGACCCATGACAAACGCTGGGGTCTGCAAACCATGTGCGAAGGCGGCGGCTTGGCCAACGTCACCATCATCGAGCGCCTTTAGGCGGCAAAGCCTGGGCCGCCATCGCCCGATGGCGGCATCACTCCAAGCCAGCGGGCTTCGCTGGCTTGACCGCTCGTCGGACGCTATTTGACTTTCCTCTGATTTAGGTACCATCGCGAGAGTCCGGCGACGTTCGTCGGTCGTGAACACCAAGGGAGCCCTGCTCCCCGATTCAGAGAAAGAGGAACGATCTTGGATCAGCAAGTAACTGGCGTTGTGAAGTGGTTCAACGACGAAAAAGGTTTCGGCTTCATTCAGCGGGAAGGGGACAAGGATGTCTTTGTCCACTACACCGCGATCAATGGCTCCGGACGCCGCACCCTCGTTGAAGGCCAGCAGGTCACCTTTGACGTGACCATGGGCCAGAAGGGTCCGCAAGCCGCCAACGTGACCATCGCCGAATAAGCAGCTCCACGGCGCGTCGGAGCGTCGGCGCCCGCTAGGCTAGCAGGGAAGCGCTATACTAGGTTCACGCCATGGGAAGGGGTGGACCGTGAGAGTCGTCGCGCTTCTAAACGAAGATCTTCCAGCGCTCTATGCGCTGAATCATCTTCTCAACGCCCTGCTGCGTCACGAAACAACCTTCTTCCTTTCTCGTTTCGTCGGGCGCCCTGGCCCAACCCCCCGCGCCCTACGCGACCTCGAGGCTCAGGAGCAAGGGCTGCTGAGGCAGCTACTCAATCGCTTGCCACCCCGTACCCAGCCCTCAGGGCTCCGCACCTTCCAGGAGCTCGCGGACGCGCTCGGCTGCGACGGCGCGTACCTCGATAGGCCTCGTGCTTCCGCGAGCAGGGAGACCCTCTCCGCCCTGACGCCGGACCTCATTCTCTCCGTTCGCTATGGTGGCATTCTCGATGCCGACCACGTGGAACTCGCACGCCACGGCATCCTGAACCTCCACTCCGGCGCCCTTCCCGCCTACCGCGGCGTCCTCGCGAGCTTTCGGGCCATCTCCGCCGGCGAAGATCGGCTCACGGCAACGCTGCACCGTATTGTCGATCGGGGGATCGACACGGGGCCGATCCTCGCCCGTGCGGATATCCCTTTCGACCCCACGCGCGCGCTTCTCGGGCAGATTATTGATCTCTATGGCCCGGGCTGCGAACTCATGGTGGATGCCCTAAGCGCCCTGGAAAAGGGTGATCCCCTTCCCGGGGCACCGCAGGATCCGGCACAGGGCGCGTATTTTTCTAAGCCCACGGAGGACGAACTTCAAGCCTTCGAGGCCCAGGGCCATCGCTTATGCGATTTAGGGGATACGCTGACCTACCTCGCGCCCTTCCTCGGTTGAGAGGCTGTGCTCGGGCGCTCAGGAGCGCGACGGGGACACCAAGGCAGGGCTGGAGCTGACGGCTAAGGCGCTGCTTGGACCCAAGCCGTCGGAGCCTCTTCGGCGGTCGTCGTTGAGGGGCGCCGGGGCAGCGCCCAACGCCAAAGCCACCCATCATCCATATTGATCACGAGAAACCAGTGCTCAAGCACGGCCAAGGCTATTAGCGCGCCGAGGAGCGCAGATCCCAAGGCCTGGCTGGGCATGGGCGCGGTGAGCGCCTGCCCCACCAGCAGAATGGTAAGGCCCGTACCTATGGTGATGGAGAAGGGGAAAAGGCTGTTCATGGGGCGCTTCCGGGTCCAGCTAACGAGGTAGCGCATGTGCTCCGGGAAGAATTCCCCATGAAGATTCGGCACCCCGAGATAGACATTGAGCTTCGCGCTCCAGCGAGCCACCGCCAGCACCGTAAAGCTTTGGGCCGCAAGCGCGTTGGGGGCATCCCAAAGCCCTAGCCAAAGGAGCGCAAGGGTCGCGACCACAGCCAATTCATGCCAAAGCCCGGTCATGAGTGCCCCCTTGAAGCGTGCCCAACCCTCAAGGCCCGGGGGACAGAGCTTGCGGCTGGCCAGGGGCCCAGCGATGGCCCCAGCTAGGTAGGCAAATTCGAGCCAACCCCAAATGAGCAGCCCCATCATAAAGCTGGCAATCCAGGGACCCTGTCCGACCTTTGGCCCCAGCTGCAGGGCAAGCACCCAGGCCACCCCGTAGATTACGCTGAGCACCCCAAGGCTTGCGCCCCGATGTCCATGGCGATTAGCCAGCCAAAGGAGCGCGGCCGTGCTAAGCCACCAGAGCAGCACAGCAATCCCCACGCCAAGGGCGAGGCTCGCCATCCTCCCCTACCAGGCCGGCAACATACGCGCATCGTCGGGAAGCGCGTTTTCCTTCACCGGATGCAGGTAAAGCTGAACAAAGATGAGGGCGCCACGAGCCCTTAGCCCAAGCCGATGAAGGGGCCCGAAAAGGCCCCCGGCCTCCTGCGAGCGCTCCACGGCCTTGCCAATTTCCACTAGCCGACTGAGGCCCGCTCGGAATTTCGGGGCGTCCGTATCGAGGGTGAGGGGAAAGACCTGTCTGGAAATCTCCGTCGTGATATCGAAAACGGTGTAGTCGTACTCATCGACATCGATACCCAGCGCATCGTGCAGCACAGTGCGGGAGTGATCCCGAACGAACATGGTGCTGTAGACCGCGAGGAGGAAGAAACGGATCCAGAGCCGATTAAGCCCCGAAAGCAAACCCGGGTTCGCTCGCATGATGAGAGCAAAGGATTCCCCGTGGCGGAACTCATCGTTGCACCAGCGCAGAAACCAGCGGTAGATCGGGTGGAAGCGCTTCTCGGGATGCTTCTCGAGGTGCCGATAGATCGTGATGTAGCGCGCATAGCCGATCTTTTCCGACAGGTAGGTCGCGTAAAAAATAAACTTTGGCTTAAAAAAGGTGTGCTTCTTTTCCCGCTTCAAAAAGCCCAGGTCCACAGCGACCCCAAAATCCTTCAGGGCACGATTGATAAAGCCTGCGTGCCGCGCCTCATCCCGAGCCATGAAGGCCATGAGCTCTTTGAGGTCGGGATGATTCACCCGTTTTTCGATTTCCTGATAGAGCTCGCAACCGGAATATTCACTGGTCACGGAGGTGATCATAAAGTCGATAAATTCCGAGCGCAGGGGCTCCGGGAGCTCCTGGAGCTCTTCTTCAAAGGTGGCATCGCGCTTAAAATGATCGACGTTCCCGTCGCTGCGGTACTCGTCCATCATGCGATCCCAGGCCTCCCTTACGGGGGACAGATCGAGCTTTTCAAGCGCCTTAAAATCCGTGGTGTAGAAGCGAGGACTAAGCAGCGACTCCTGCTGTGCGGCCTCCGTGGACGCATTTGGGGCTAAGGCCCGTGCATTCATTTCCAACTCCTTTTCTGACCCTGGCCCGACGCCTTCGCTGCCGCCAGCCAGACCTCCGTTATAAGGGCTGCGTTGTCCTCGCCGAAGGCCATCATTTCGATGTGCGATTCCGTTTGCGGATCGTGGAGGGAAACGCGCCCATCCCCCCAGCGCTGAATGAGGTAGGGCGCTTCAATATCAACACCCGCTTGAAGGCGGGTACGCCCCAAAGCGCGGTGGACACCTCGGAGAAATCCGCCCTCCCCCGGACCAAAGTCCATGAGCAGGCCCTCTAAGCCTTGCACCTGCAGATGATCCTGGCTGCTGACATGCAGCACCACCGCCTCCTCGCCAAGCAGCGGCGTATCCGGAAGCCTTGTGGCGTTGTATCCCGTATAGCGAGCCACCCCAGCGCCAAGGAGGGACAGGGTAACCAGCATGCCGGCCATCCAGGCGACGGGGCGCGGGATGACCTGCTGATGGGCATGGAGGGCACTCATGGGCTCACCGTCACGGTGGGTACAGCCGAACCTGAGCCGGCAACCGTGGTTACGGAGGCGGGTGTTGTGGCCGGGGCGCTCTTCTCGAGGGCCGCTTTTACCTTCAAGGCCACCGCTTCCCCATGGGGAACGCAGCGAAAGCTCGGCTCGGGGTGACGCCAGCGCCAGGGACGAACGCTCGGCCAGAGCATGGCCCAGGAAGGACGCTCACTCTCCCGCACCGTAAAGCATAGATCCCCAAGGTCCTTGCCATGACGCTTAAGGGCCGCCCCCTCCACTAGCTCGAAGGCGATGGTGGTCGTGACGGGAACGGCAAGGCCAGAGCGAATGGCCAAGCGCGCCGAGGTCAGGGTGTAGATGGTGCTTCGGGCATAGCCCCAGGCCAGGAGCAACAGCACCGCTTCAGCGGCCAGAAAGGGCATCACCAGCACGGAAGCAGCCGAGAGCCCTTCCCCCAGCCCGTTTCCCGGCTCCGCGGCTACGGACAGGGTGCGCCAAATCAGCAGCGCCAGAAAATACAGAGCGACGCCGAAGACATGGAAATTTTGGCGGGCCAGCCCTCGCGCCGAAGGCCGGCCTTGCCATAGCAACTGCTCCCCCTCCGGGAGCGCCGCCGGCAGCGCCCCGGGATGGGCGCCTTCGTCGTGCTCCGAGAGCTGCATTAGAGCAGGGGCTCAGCCCGGGAGGCTTTTGCGTAGAGGTAACCACCGCCGTAGAAGGCCATGATTTTGTCCTCTTCAAGCTTGGTCACCTGATCCGGGTTAGCCAAGGCAGGGACGTCCTTGAAGTGGGCGCCCAGGATGGAACCCACGGTGACGGGGCCATGCTTACCTTTGCCGGGGTTCATGAAGTTCAGGGGATCGAGCAGCCCGGGAATGCGGGTAAAGTTCACGGGCACAAGGCGGCGACCGCCGTCTGAGAGCTCGAACTCATAGTAGCGAATGATGGCCTCGCTAACGTCAATCCAGACATCAACCACCGTGCCGCCGCTCTCGCCATCTGCCCCCACCACCGTCATGCCGCGGGGGTCTGGATCCTTATCGCTCACGCCGTATTCCGGCAGATTGCGCAGGGGTACGAGCACTGGGCTGCCATGCCAGGTGGCGTCGGGAACGTCGGCGCGGTTGGCGTAACTGCCAGGGCCAGCTGCGGACGCCATGCCCTCCCCCTCAGGAACATAGGGAGAACCGGGGATGGGGGCCATGCGCTTGGCATGCCAAGCCGGCTCGGTCCGATCTGTTTCCGGCACCACCTTGCTCCCATCTTTCCGGAGGAAGGTCTTCGGGGACGCCATGAGAGGAAAACCCTCCCGAAGCCCACCAATGCCCATATCAGACTCCAGCGGATAGCCTTCCCGCTTACCTTCCCGGTGGAGCCAGAAAATCAGCACGAAAAAGAATAGCCAGAAGACGTAGAGCACGACCTGCGCAACGTCAACGTAGCCTGTGATATCACCCGTCAGTTCCATGGTTCTTCCTCCAAAGGCCCCGGCTAACCGGGGAATTCCGCCAAACCGAGGCGTGCTCCGGAGGGGATCCCCCCCCGGGCATGCCGCACCAGCGGGCCAATGGCCGCCAGCGCCGCAAAAAGCAGTGCAATCTCAAGGTGGTAGACAATGCTGTAACCCACTGCCGGCTCCGTGAGCGCGGGACCCAAGGCGCCGGCCTCTGCCAAGCTCGCAAAGCCATCGCGCAGGGCGCCGCCGGCGCCGACCGCAAGACCCATGGCCGTGGCCTGCACCGCGCCCCAGGCGCCAAGCGCAAGGCCGCTATCGGCTCGCTCCGCCAGGGCCATGGCCGCAGTGAGCGTTCCGATCGCGAAGAAGCCCCCGCCAACGCCAATCAGCACCGTTCCCAGGCGGAAGAGCCAGGGCATCGCGAGGGGCCCGGAAAAGACCACCAAGGCGAAGGCAAAGACCCCGAGAACGGCGCCAAAGGCGGCTAGGCGGTGGGGATCTTCGCCCTCGGAGAGGCGCTTAGAAGCAAGAAGAAAGGCCAGCAGCGATCCGCCGGCGAGAAGCGCCGTGAGAAAGGTGGTCTGACCCACGTTCAAAGCGAGCACTTCGCCGCCATAGGGCTCAAGCAAGATGTCCTGCATGCTGAAGGCCGCAGTCCCCAAGCCGAGCGCGAGCAAAAGGCGGCGAGCTGTGCGATCGGCCACAAGCTCCCCCCAGGCTTCCCGGAAGGCACGCCGGGGGCGACCTGGGGCAGTGAGTTCCGGACGGCGGACCTCCTGTTTCCAAAGGGCCACCACATTCAGCACGAGGGTTACCACCGCCGCGCTTTGAATCACTTGGATCAGGCGCAGCTGACTGAAGTCCGCCAGGGCCGTCCCAAAGGCTAGGGCACTGAGCACCATGCCAAGAAGCAACATGACATAGAGGAAGGCCACGACGCGCGGTCGACTTGCCTCCGAGGCGAGATCGGTGGCCAAAGCCAGACCCGCTGTTTGGGTGATGTGCAAGCCGCTGCCCACGAGCAGAAAGGCCAGGCCACTCAAGGCGTAGACCACGGCGGTGCTCTCCCCGGCTTCAGAGAGTACGAGCAAAGCAAAAGGCATCATCCCCAGCCCTGCGTACTGAAGCATGGTGCCGAGGCCAAGGAAGGGCACCCGGCGCCAACCTAAGACCGAGCGGTAGCTATCAGAGCGATGCCCAATCAACGCCCGGAGCGGCGCAATAAGAAGCGGCACGGAAACCATCGTGGCGACCAGCCAGGCTGGGACGGAGAGCTCGACAATCATGACGCGGTTGAGCGTGCCATTGAGTAGCACCAAAGCCATACCGACGGAGAACTGGAAGAGGGAAAGGCGAAGTAGACGCCCCAAGGGGAGCGTAGCGGAGGCGGCATCCGCAAAAGGCAGCCAGCCGGGGCCGAGGCGATTCAGCACCGAGCTAAATAGCCGAGCCCCTCGCGCGGTCATGGCGAGAAGCGCCGCCGCGTCGGATTGGCAATGAGTTCCATCGCCTGAGAAGTGTAAAAACCTTGGGAAATCCGTTGGCAACCCCGAGTTTGCCACCCGCGCAGCTCTGAATGAGCGGAAATGAGACGGCGCAGGCGCGGTTCGGCCACGGGCTCGATGGCCGGGGCCCGATCGCTTCGAGGGAAGAACCGGCCCGCGCTATGGGCGAGGCCCAGGAGCGGCGTCCAGGGCGCAAAGGTAAAGAGCATTCCCTGGCGTGTCCGCGCCCCGAGCTGAGCCAGACTGCCGACCACATCGCCACAGTCGTAGTGGATGAGCGAATCCATGGCCACCACGTAATCGAACTCCCCAAGGGAGGGATCGAGCATGTCGCCGGAAAGGAATGTGAGCTTGCCCTCGGGCGCCACCTCGGCCCCTCGGACCCGGGCGATATCCACGAGGGACGGGGAGATATCGACGCCGACCACGTCTGCACCCCGCAGCGCCGCTTCCACGGAGAGGGCGCCGGTTCCGCAGCCCGCATCGAGGAGACGAGCACCGGAAAGATCCTGCGGCAACCAGGCCAAAAGGGTATCGCGCATGCGATCGCGGCCCGCGCGAACCGTCGCTCGGATCCGCCCCACGGGGGCATCCGAGGTGAGCCGCGCCCAAGCCTCAAGCGCCGTCCGGTCGAAATAGCTCTCGATTTCACCCCGTCGCTCTTGGTAATCGCCGGTCATGATGGTCATGGCGCCAACCTCCCTGGTATTTAGGGCCAGTTTTGGCCCCGGGAAAGGGAATGTCAAATCATTTTGACGTCAGCTTTTATTGACACCTTCCGTTGGTCAGCTCAGTCGTAGCCGAGCAGGTCAAAGATCTCTCGATCCTTCAGCGACCGCGCCTCGTCGCAGGGCGTGACACCGTCCCATAGGGATGCGGCTAGACGCAGATATTCATTCTGCACCGCCTCAATCTCCGGAGAGGGCGCCATCTCAAAAAGGGTTTGCTTCATCAGCCGGCTTTTGCGGATCTCGTCAAGATCGGGGAAGTGGGCCAGGGTCTTCATCGATGCCTGCTTGTTGAAACGCTCGATTTGGTCCGTAGCTGCACTCCTATTGGCTATCGCTCCCGCAAGCTTAACTTTGTAATTCTTAGACTTAGCGCCGATAGCTTGGACAATCCTATTCATTGCGAAGATGGAATCGAAGTCGTTGGCGGTGACGATCAGAGCTCGATCAGCATGCTGCAGGGGAGCGGCGAAGCCACCACAGACCACATCCCCAAGTACGTCGAAGATCACCACGTCCGTATCTTCAAGCAGGTGGTGCTCCTTGAGCAGCTTAACGGTTTGCCCAACCACGTAGCCGCCACAGCCCGTCCCCGCTGGGGGGCCCCCGGCCTCGACGCACATCACCCCGTTGTAGCCCTCGTAGACAAAGTCCTCGACCCGAAGTTCCTCAGTGTGAAAGTCCACCTCTTCCATGACGTCAATCACCGTGGGCATCAGCTGCTTAGTGAGGGTGAAGGTGGAATCGTGCTTTGGGTCGCAGCCAATCTGAAGCACGCGCTTGCCGAGCTTCGAAAAGGCTACCGATAGATTGGAGGAGGTGGTGCTTTTGCCAATGCCCCCCTTTCCATAAACGGCAAAGACCTTCGCGCCCTCAATTTGAAGGGATGGGTCCTGATGCACCTGCAGGCTACCCTCTCCATCGGGCTGCACCGTACGTACGGGAATGCTGTTCATGGTCGAACTCCTCAAAGTATCCAATGTCGGTTAGGCCGCCGCGGCGCCATCCCCGTCGAGCCCCTCTAACCGATCCTCAAGCGCTTCCCGCGCCGCCTGCAGGGCCTCCAGGGTGGCTTCATCGGCCTCCCAGTAGGACCGTTCGTTCGCTTCCAACAATCGATCCGCCAGGCGCAGCGCAGCCCCGGGGTTTAGGGCTGCCATGCGTTCCCGTAGCGCATCGTTTAGAACGTAGGTTTCAGACAGCTGGTCGTAGACCCACTTATCTACGGCTCCGGTGGTGGCGGACCAGCCCAGCGTATTGGTGACATGGCTTTCGATTTGCCGAACCCCCTCATACCCATGGCTGAGGAGGCCCTCGAACCATTTCGGGTTGAGGAGTCGGGTGTGGCTCTCAAGCGCGACCTGCTCCTTCAGGGTGCGGATCTGCTCCGTCCCGCGCGTTTGGTCGCCGATATACACGGGGACGGCCTCCCCCTGCGCCGTTCCCGCCGCCAGGCTGATGCCACCGAGGGTGTCGAAGTAGTGATCGATGGTGGTGACCCCGAGCTCGAGGGATTCGAGGTTTTGGTAGGCCAGATCGACCTTCCCGAGAATCGCGCTTAAGAGCTCCGGCTGGGCCGAGGCTACGCCCGCTGCGCTGTAGGCAAAGCCCTTGCGATTTTTATAGGTCGCGGCGAGCTCCCCTTCGCTTTCCCAGGCGCCGCTCTCGAGCATTTGATTCACGTTGGAGCCGTAGGCGCCCTCGGCGTTGGAGAACACTCGCAGCGCAGCCTCTTCCAGGGTGCATCCCGTCTCCGCCGCGTAGGCCCGGGCGTGCTTGCGAAGGTAATTGTCCTCGTCGGCCTCCGGGGCCAAGGCCGCCAGGTAGGAAGCCTCGGCCAGCAGCTTGGCTTGAAGGGGCAGGAGATCCCGGAAAATGCCCGACAGCGTCATGATGACGTCGATGCGGGGCCGACCCAGCTGTTCCAGGGGCAGGAGCGTCGCCCCCGCCAAGCGCCCGTAGCTGTCAAAGCGGGGCGCCGCACCCAGGAGCGCCAGAGCTTGCCCCAGGGGCCCCCCTTCCGTCTTCAGCGTGTCCGTGCCCCAAAGCACCAGCGCTACGCATTCGGGCAGGCCCCCGCTAGCCTGTTGATGATGGGCGAGAAGCTGCTCCGCCTGGCGCCACCCCGCCGCCACCGCTGCAGCGCTAGGTAGTCGAAAGGGATCAAAGCCATGAATATTTCGCCCCGCGGGAAGGACCTCGGGATTGCGCAGTAGATCGCCCCCGGGAGCGGGCGCGATAAAACGTCCATCCAGGGCCGCCAACAAGGCCGGTAGCTCGTGGTCCTCGGACAGGAGCGTGCGCATGCGCTGAAGCGCTTTCCAGCTTTCCTGCTGCGCCTCCTTCAACGCGGGAATCCGCCGCCGGCGAAGCAGCGCCTCCAATGCCGCCTCGGGCAGAGCCGCTTCGCCCAGGGAGAGGTTCACTGCCTCGAGAAGTTCGCCCTGCCCTGCTTCCCCGAGGGGCTCCCCCACCACGTGGAGTCCCTCGGGAATGAGTGTGTCCTCGAGCTCAAGCAAACGGTGCTGAAGATCCTGAAGCGCATCCTCCGCAGCGCTCCGAACCCAGGGAGGCTGGGCCTCGCAGAGGTCCAGAGCCGCCGCCTCGGCCTGAAGCCGGGCAAGATTGCGTTCCGCTGTGTCATCGCGCAGGCCCTGAGCCAGGGCCTCTCGCCAGCCGTCGACCTGTTCCCGGAGGCTGCTCAGGGCGCCATGGAGACCGGCCCGGGCGAGGGTCGGGGTCAGGTAGCTGACCAGCGTGGCTGCGCCCCGGCGCTTCGCGAGGGCACCCTCAGAAGGATTGTTCGCGGCGTAAAGATAAAAGTTGGGGAGGGCCCCGAGAAGCCGTTCCGGCCAGCACATCCCGGAGAGCCCCACCTGCTTGCCGGGCATAAATTCCAGGGCCCCATGGGTGCCGAAATGGAGCACGGCATGGGCCGCCATCTCCTCCCGGAGGTAACGGTAGAACGCAGAGAACGCGTGGGTGGGGGCAAAGCTGCCCTCGAAGAGCAGGCGCATGGGATCGCCTTCGTAGCCGAAGCCCGGTTGAATCAGCACAGAAACGTTGCCGAAGTTCGCCCCAAGGACAAAGAGCTCTGCACCGTTGGTGAGGTGCTGCCCCGGAGCAGGTCCCCAGGCCGCCTCGAGGGCCTCGAGATGGGGTTCCTCCTCCAGGTAGCGGTCCACGGGAATGGTAGCGAGCACGTTCGCGTCCGTGCCGTAGCGCGCAGCGTTGCCTTGCAGCACGGCCCGGCGCAGAGCGTCCGGATCTTCCGGGGCGTCCACGGAGTATCCCGCGCGCTTCATGCTGGCCAGCGTATGGGCCAAGGAGCGCCACACGGAAAGGTGTGCCGCCGTACCCACGGCGCCGCCCTGGGGCGGGAAGTTAAAGAGCACCACCCCTACCCGTCGCTCCGCCCTCGCCGTGCGCCGCAGGGCGGCCAGGGCTGCCACCCGATCGGCGAGGCGCGCCACGCGCTCCTCGATGGGCTGCATGTCTGTTTCCCCATCGCCGCCCTGAGGCCGGCCGCCGAACACCGTGGGCGTCGTGGCACCGTCGAGCTCAGGAATAGAAACCATGATGGTGGCTTCCACCGGCGCCAGACCTTGAGCACTCCCCTGCCACTGTTCGATGGGTTGAAACTCAAGGGCATGGGCCGCCAGATAGGGCACGTCGAGGCGCTTCAGCACGGCCTCCGCAGCGTCCGAGTCATTGTAGGCCGGCCCTCCGACCAGGGAAAAGCCCGTCAAAGATAAAAGCACCTCGATGGGAGGCGCGTCGGCCTCGAGAAAAAAGCGATCAATCGCCGGCCGGGCATCGAGGCCACTTGCAAAGATGGGCACGGGGGCAAGGCCCCGGGCTTCGAGAGCACGAATTACGCCGTCGTAGTGCGCCGTATTGCCTGCCAGCAGGTAGGAGCGCATGAGCAGGAGTCCCACCCGAGGGCCCTCTCCCAACGGCAAGGCCGTGGGATCCTCGCTAAAGCCACCGGGGAGGTCCGGGTGATAAAGCCCAAGGTCCGGGTAGATCACCGGCGGCTCAGCAGGGACGGTGCCCCGAAGCGCTGCCCGGGGACCGCTGGCATAGCGATCGACCAGCATGCGAACCATCTGCTCGACATTACTTTCCGACCCTGCCAGCCAGTAGGAGAGGGTGAGGAAGTAGGCGCGAAGATCCTGGGCTTTCCCGGGAATGTACTTAAGAATCTGGGGGAGACGACGCAGAAGGCTCATCTGCTGCGCCCCCGCACTCGCCCCCCCTGTGCTCTTCGGTTTGAAACGCTTGAGTAGCGCGAGCGCGGGGCTTTCCTTGCCATCCATTTCCAGACCACCGCAGCGCGTTAGCTTAGTGATCTCTGGCGCAGCGAGGCAGCCCACGAGGGCGTCGCACCGATCCCGCTGCTCCGCCAACACGGGAAGAATGCGCTGCACGTGGGCATCCATAAAGAGCATGGTCGCTACGATGATATCGGCGCTTTCGCAGTCACTGCGGCAGCGCTCGAAGGCGAGATCGTCATGATCCCAATCAGCCGCCGCGTGGTGCCTGAGCGTGAGACCCGGCACCGCCTTCTGCAGCCGCCCCTCAGCGCGGTGCACCGCCCCAGCGAGGTGCTGGTCAAGGGTCACGATGACCACTCGCACCAGCGGGGCCTTAGCGGGCGAAGTGCGCTTTGGCATCGTAAAGCGTCTCCACCGTAATCTCCCCAAGACCATGATCGAGGGCAAATTGCTCCGTATTGCGACGGGCCTTCTTACGCACGAAAAAGGGAATCTTCTTCAGTTCAGCTTCCGCCTGGGGCGCCCAGGACAGGGAGGACTCCCCGCCCTCCCTGGGACCAGCCGCTTCCGGGGCCATCGCCTTCGCCGCCCGGAGCGAAGGCGCCGGGGATGGCACGGCGGATAAATGGCTGCCTGATTGACTGGCATGCCCTAGATGCGAGGGCGCCGCGTCATTGGAGAACTCAAAGTCCTCGCTAAACATGCCGAGGAGATGTTCCTCCAGGCCCATGGTGAGGGGGTGAATCCAGCTATCGAAGATCACGTTCGCGCCCTCATAGCCCATCTGCGGGGCATAGCGCGCGGGAAAGTCCTGAACATGGACGGGGGCGGAAATGACGGCGCAACCAATGCCTAAGCGCTTGGCAATATGCCGCTCCATCTGCGTCCCAAGGATGAGCTCCGGGGCCGCGGCTTCAATGGCGGCTTCCACCTCGAGGTAGTCGTCGGTGATCAGCGCTTCCAGACCCAGGGCCTCCGCCGCAGCCCGCAAGGGCCGAGCCATCACCCGGCTGTAGCTTCCCAGCCCCACCACCTCAAAGCCCATTTCTTCCTTCGCTATGCGCGCGGCGGCCAGGGCATGGGTGCCATCGCCAAAGATGAAAACCCGCTTATCCGTAAGGTAATTGGAGTCCACGGACAGGCTGTACCAGGGCATGCGGAGGCGCCGCTCGAGCGCCAGGGCCGGGGCAGGGTCAACGCCAGCGCAGGCCGCAACCTCAGCAATGAATTCGCGGGTCGCGCTCACCCCCAGGGGCACCGTTTCTACCATGGGCTGACCAAAGCGGCGTCTCAGCCACTCCCCAGCGGGGCGCGCAAGTTCGGGATACAGGACAATATTGAAGTGCGCGTCCCCAAGGTGGGTGATCGCCTCGGGATCAGCCCCCAGGGGCGCAACGGCATTAACCCGAATACCCAAGGCATCGAGCAAAGACCGAACCTCTTCCAGATCATCGCGGTGGCGGAAACCAAGGCTCATGGGCCCCAAGATATTGCAGCTAGGGCCGGGCAGGGCTGCCCTCGCCTCCGCCGCCGCCTCCGGCGTCACCCGTCCCGCCAGCTGACGCACCAGCTGATAGAGGGTCTCGCTTGCGCCCCAGTCTTCTTTCTTTTGATAAGCGGGAAGCTCCAGAGGGACAATGGGAATGGAAAGGTTCAGCGCCTGCGCCAAGCCGCCAGGGTCATCCTGGATCAACTCCGCCGTGCAGGAAGCCCCCACCAGCAGCGCCTTAGGCTGGAAGGTCTCCACGGCCCGGGCCACCGTATCCTTAAAGAGCGTGGCCGTATCGCTCCCGAGATCCCGCGCCTGAAAGGTGCTGTAGCTCACGGGAGGGCGGCTGGCCCGACGCTCGATCATGGTGAAGAGCAGATCGGCGTAGGTATCGCCCTGAGGCGCGTGGAGCACATAGTGGATGTCCTTCAGGGACGCAGCCACGCGCATGGCCCCGACGTGGGGTGGGCCTTCGTAGGACCATAGGGTCAACTTCATGCGAGCGCCTCCAAGCGGGCCTTGCGCCGCAGGGGGCGAGCAAAGAGCTCGGCGAGGTCGCCCGCCTGCTCATAGCCCTGGATCGGGGTAAAGACGAGTTCGATGGCCCACTTGGTACGCAGCCCTTCCGCCTCAAGGGGATTGGCCAGTCCGAGGCCACAAACCGTGAGATCCGGCTGGACGGACCGCACCCGGGCCAGCTGCGCATCGACGTCCTGACCCTCCACAACGCGGAGATCGGCGGGGAGGCGCTCCAGCTCTGGGTCAATGATGGCCCGATGCACATAGGGCGTGCCCACCTCCGTCAACTGCATCGCCAGCTCTTCAGATAAAAACCGCGCAAGTGACAGCTCGAGCTGAGAATCAGGGAAGAAAAATATCTTTCGCCCCTCAAGCGTTTCCCGGGAACGGCTCATGGCTTTCTTCGCGCGAGCTCGACCGGCGGCGGTTACCGCATCGAAGCGCGCGGGCGCGACCCCAGCTTCCTCGGCAATGGCCCATAGCCACGCCGTAGTGCCCTCGGCGCCAAGGGGAAAGGGCGCGGGAAGATGCCGGCCGCCCCGGTCCTCTAGCGCTTTTAAGGTCGCCGAAAGAAAGGGCTGAGCGAGCACTATTCGGGTGTCCGGCCCCAGCGCAGGCAAGGCGTCACTACGGTTGCCAGGAAAGAAGGCCACGCGCTCAATACCAAGGCCCGCAAAAAGGCGGCGGAACTGATCCTCCACCACATCCGCCAAGGCCCCCACAATCAGGAAAGCCGGCGCCTCGCCGGCGGTCGACGGATTAGGCATAGCCGGCACCAGAGCCGTTAGGGCCCGGTCTTCCCCCTCCGTGAAGGTAGTCTCAATGCCGCTGCCAGAGTAATTCAGCACCCGGAGCCCGGGGCCATGGCGCTGCCCCAGGCGCTCCGCAGCCCGGTCCAAATCAAGCTTGATCACTTCCGACGGACAGGACCCCACGAGAAAGAGCGTGCGCAAATTCGGGCGGCGGGCCAGAAGCTGATCGACCACCTCGTTGAGCGATTCATGCACGTCCGCGAGGCCCGCAAGGTCCCGCTCATCGATAATTGCCGTGGCAAAGCGCGGCTCAGCGAAAATCATCACCCCGGCGGCCGACTGGAGAAGATGGGCGCAGGTGCGGGATCCCACGACTAGGAAGAAGGCGTCTTGGATTTTTCGGTGCAGCCAAACGATACCGGTGAGGCCACAAAACACTTCCCGCTGGCCCCGCTCCCGAACGATGAGCGGCGCAGCACCGTGGCTATTCATGGGACCCCCTCCCCTCTCCGTCTTGCCGAGCAAGACGGAACTTCCAAAGAAATTGCGCGGCATTGACCACATAGGCGGCATAGGCCACAAGCGTGAGGTACAGCTGAGCTTGGACGCTTAGGGGCCAGAAAATGGCAAGAAGAACGGCGCTGTGAAGCACGATCACCCCCATGCTTACGACGTCTTCCCAGAAAAAGGGGCCTGCGAAGAGATAGCGGCCGAACACGACCTTTTCCCAGCAGGCACCGGTAACCATGATGAGATAGAGCAGCGCCGTTTTAAGAAGGATCGAGGCCTGGGCTAGCGCGTAACCTTCCCCCGTACTCATGGTGCGCAGTACCAGCAGCAGGGAAATGGCGAAGACGAAAAATTGCAGCGGCGCAAGGATGCCTTGCACTAAGGTCCAGCGCGTTTGGTCCCGGCGCGCGCGTTCCGCGGCCGTATACAGCGAGGGCATTGGCGTTGGGACCGCCGGGTTTCCTGGGCCCATGGGGCACTTCCTCCGTCGTCCTTCACTGCAATCTAGGGACAGGTAAGAGATGTGTCAACTTGATTTAACGTCAGTTTTTGGTGACGCTCCACCTTGCCCCTAAGGGGCAGAGCCAAGCGCTGGAAAGAGGGGAAAGGGATTGACCCCCACCCCGGAGAAGCGCAGCCTAGAGATTCGCGGGGAGACGTTGGCCTCTTTGGAGGTCGGCGAGGGAGAACAACATGGCCAAGCACGAACCGGGAGATGGCTCTGGGCCGTCTCCTGGCTTGGCCCCCGAAACTGGGGCGCCACACGCCACCATCATCGATCACCTGGTGACGAAACGGGTGATTCCCTCTCTTGTTGCCGAAAGCGATCGCTGGTCCGCTGGCGGGCTCGCCTCCCCACCGGAGGCCTTGGCGCTTCTCGCGGCGCGGGGAAACGACCGGGCACTCCATGCGGCTCTTGCCGATGAACTGCAAAAGGGTCATCCCGCCGAGGAGGTACTTGGGACAACAGCAGCGGCCCTCGGGTCCTTTTGGGAAGAAGACGAGCTCAATTTTTCCGAGGTCACCATGGCCACGGCCCGGCTTCAACGCTGGCACCGGGGCCAAGGCGACCGCATTGCCACCGCTCATCGGGACCGTCCCGCGCATCGCATATTGCTAGCCACGGTCCCAGGAGAGCAGCACAGCCTGGGGCTCTCGCTGGTTGCTAGCACCTTCCATGAAGCGGGGTGGGCGGTGGAAGGGGGACCGGGACTCAGCGCAGCCCAGCTCCGGGCACAACTGCGCATGCATTGGTTTGACGTGCTTGGCCTCAGCCTAAACACAGAGCGCGCCCTAGCGCCTCTGGCCTCGATGATTGAGGACTTTCGGATTCAGTCGAAGAACCGAGAGCTGCTCGTGGTCGTGGGGGGAGGCTTGGTGAAGCAGAGGCCCGATCTTGCGAGCGCCCTTGCCGTGGACGCGGTATTCACTGCCGCTGAGGGCGCACCGGAGGCGCTTTTAGCACGGCTACCCGCCGAGGCTGCGCGGTCCTAGCCCACCTCGGAGCGCTCCATCAAGCCATAGCGCCGCAGCTTCACGTAGAGGCTTTGCCGCGACAGCCCTAGCATCTCCGCTGCCGAGGCACGATTACCCCCGGTGAGCTGAAGGGCAGCTTCAATACACAGGCGCTCAATCACGTCGCTCGATTCCCGGATGACGTCCCGCAGGGGTACACGCCCTACAAGCTCCGTGAGCTGGTCAATGGAACGCGGCGCATCTGGCTCCACCACCGGCGTCGCCGCGGAGCGGTGGGTCAAATCTCGAAGGGTCAGCGCAAAGCGCGGCTCACCGCTTCCCGGCAGCTGAGCGCCACTCACCTCAACCTCTGCCGTAGCCCCATAGCGCCCCCGAAACTGAGTGACGTAGGGGGTGAGCACGCCGTGCTGCCGTAAATTTTTTAAAAGGACACGGACATCGACCGGGGTCCGGCCGAGCCACTGGTCCAGGGCCTGTCCCTCCGCCAGCGCCCCCTGGGCGAGCTCCGCCAGGGATAGAAACGCTGCGTTCGCAGCCTGGATGCGTCCTTCTCCGTCAACCACAGCCAGGCCATCCCGAAGCACCGCGGCTGCCTCCGCGAGGGGGGCATCAGCGACGTTTGCAAGCTCCCGCACAGCCGCCTCAGGGGTCGCCCAAAGGAGGAAGACCGCACCGTCGCTGTGCTGGAGCACTTCTCCTCGAACAATGCCGAGCTCCTGACCATGGGTAGCGATAAGCGCCTTCTGGCTCTGCCCCTCACCCTGGTGGCGAAGGCGAGCCAGGAGTCCCTGCAACGCGCTCTGACTGCCGCTGGCAAAGAATGCCCCAATGGGGCGGCGGGTGGCCGCCGCATCGGAAAGGTCAAACCACTGAAGAGCCGCCTCGTTGGCCTCCAGCACCCGCTCCGTTTGCGCGTCTACGAAAAGCGCAACCTCGGAGGCATGCTGGAAAAATACTCGGTAACGAGAGGCCGCCTGACGCCGATCCCAGTAGTCCCGCTCGAGCGCATACTGGGCATCGAGCAGCTGCTGCTGGAGTTGAGCAGTGGCCGCAAGGCTACGGGCGAGGAGTAGAACCCTGGCGTGAGGCAGGCCTTCCGCCAGGTAGGCTACGGGGAGGTCTTCCCCTTCAGCCTGTGGGTGGCTGAGCTGGCTCCAGCGCGTCGCCGGGGCGCCCGCTCGAGCCGCAGCGAGCAGCTGCTCCGCCTTGGCCAGCGAGTCCTTGGTGAGAAGGTTCATGAAACTCTGCCCAGGCCAGTGTTCCAGCCCCTCTGGAGCCTGCTCCACGCCCTTGGCGAAGTCGAGTACCTGCCCGTCCTGATCGAGAACGAGCGCGAAGTCCGCTGCCGTTGCCAAGACCCGAGCCAGGGCCTCCGGAGAAAGGTGTCCAAGGTGATCCCCTGGGGTCTCGAAAATTCTCACGTCCGACGCACCCCCGCTAAAGCCTTGGAGCGGTTGCTTGGACAGCGATGCCCCTTTGGCCCGCTGGCTGTCACCTTTAATTGACATAGGCGTGCGTCAAGTATAGCGTGAAATTCGAGTGGGGTCTTTCCCTTTTGGGGCCGAGGGTACCAATGACCGTTGCGGTGTGGCCCAGCGCGATTAATCTTCGCGCGGGCCTTGAGCTGTTAAAACCGATCACCTGGTTTCCTCCCATGTGGGCCTACGGCTGTGGCGCTCTGTCCCTTGGCTCCGGTCCGACCCCTTGGCTGACCGTGCTCGCCGGCATAGTCCTCGCCGGTCCGCTGCTGTGTGGCACCAGCCAAGCCGTCAACGATTGGTTCGACCGCCACGTTGATGCCATTAACGAACCTCAGCGCCCCATCCCATCGGGGCGCTTACCGGGCACGCTGGGCCTGCGTATCGCCTGCCTCTGGAGCGCCCTTTCCCTGATCGTGGCAGGCCTCCTCGGCCCCACGGTTTTTATCGCGTCGCTGGTCGGCCTCATCCTAGCTTGGTGCTACAGCGCCCCGCCCCTGCGCTTTAAAAACAATGGCTGGATCGGCAATGCGGCCTGCGGCTTCGCTTACGAAACCTTGCCTTGGCTGACGGGCGCGGCAGTCGTCGCCGGCACTTCTTGGCCCGACTATAGCCTGTCCCTTGTCGCCATCGCCACTCTCTACGGCCTCGGCGCCCACGGGATTATGACTTTGAATGATTTCAAAGCCCTAGAAGGGGATCGGCGCCTTGGCGTGGCCAGCCTTCCGGTGCAACTTGGTCCGGCCCGAGCCGCCCAACTGGCCTGCGCAGTGATGGCCCTTCCCCAGCTTGGAGTGATAGCCCTACTCCTTCAGCTCAAGCTTTCTTGGGCGGCGCTCACCATTGCCGCTTTACTCCTTGGGCAGCTACTCGCCATGCCCCGCCTGCTTAGCGATCCCCAGCGCTTTGCGCCTTGGTACAACGGCGTTGGGGTCACCTTATATGTCCTAGGCATGCTGACCGCAGCCCTCGCCCTTAGGAGTCTTGCCCTATGACCGCTTCCCCCCAGCCCTTAAGCTGGCTTGGCATTGTCCGCCTTGGGCTCGTGCAAACGGCGCTTGGGGCCATCGTGGTCCTTACCACCTCTACCTTAAATCGCATCATGGTGGTGGAGCTGGCGCTACCCGCCATGATCCCCGGGGCGCTTGTGGCACTGCACTACGCGGTTCAACTCCTGAGGCCCCGGCTCGGCCATGGCTCCGACGTGGGAGGACGGCGCTCCCCCTGGATTATTGGCGGCATGGCCGTGCTCGGCCTCGGCGGCTTTGCCGCCGCCGCTGCCACGGCGCTCATGGCCACCGCCCCCCTCCTTGGCATCCTCGCCGCCACCGCAGCGTTCATCGTGGTCGGCATTGGAGTCGGGGCCTCGGGCACGAATCTTCTCGTTCTTCTTGCCAAGCGCGTTGCCCCGGAACGGCGCCCCGCTGCAGCCACCATCGTGTGGATGATGATGATCTTCGGCTTCATCCTGACCGCTGCCACCGCAGGCGCGGCCCTTGAGCCCTTCAGCTTTTCCAGGCTTCTAATGGTGAGCGGCTCCGTGGCCCTACTCGCCCTACTCGTCACCGCCCTCGCCCTCTGGGGCATCGAAGGAGAAGGGGTGGGAAGTGCGCCGGAAGAGGCGGCGCAGAAGGTCCCCTTTAGGGAGGCCCTCGCCAGCGTCTGGGGGGAGCCTGAGGCGCGGCGCTTCACCCTCTTTATCTTTGTCTCCATGCTGGCCTATAGCGCCCAGGACCTCATCCTCGAGCCCTTTGCAGGGACGGTTTTTGGCATGACCCCCGGGGCCTCGACCCAGCTCGCAGGGGTTCAGAACAGTGGTGTGCTGCTCGGCATGATCCTCGTTGCTCTCCTCGGTCATCGCCTGGGATCCGCGGATCAATGGACCCGCGCAGGCTGCATGGCGTCCGGGGCAGCCCTGCTTCTTCTGTCAGGCTTGGGGCTAGGCGTAGGCAACGGTTCCGTCGCCTCCCTTCAAGCCTCGGTTTTTGCCCTCGGCTTCTCTAACGGTGTCTTCGCCGTGTCCGCCATCAGCGCCATGATGGGCCTTGTGGGCCAGGGCCATGCAGGCCGGGAAGGCGTACGCATGGGGCTCTGGGGGGCGGCGCAAGCCATGGCCTTTGGCCTTGGGGGCTTCCTCGGCACCGCGGCTATCGACGTGACACGCAGCCTCATTGCCCTGCCGGGGGTCGCCTATGCGCTGGTGTTTGCTCTCGAAGCGGGATGCTTCTTCATCGCTGCCTACCTCACGATCTGGGTGGCCCGCGCGCGCACCCTTAAGGAGGGCAAGGCCCTTCCTCTCACGGGAGTTGGACTATGACCGAACACTATGACGTTGCAGTGGTAGGGGGTGGCCCAGCCGGGGCCACGGCCGCCGAGCAGCTGGCCCGTGAGGGCTACCGGGTACTGCTCCTCGATCGCCCGGGGCGTATCAAACCCTGTGGCGGCGCCATTCCCCCGCGCTGCGTCGAAGACTTTGCCATCGACGAAGACATCATCAAGGCCCGAGCCCAGGCGGCCCGCATCGTCGCCCCCAGCGGCCATGGCGTAGATATGCCCATTGAGAATGGCTATGTCGCGCTGGTCGATCGGGAATCCTTCGATCCCTACCTCCGTGCCCGGGCGGGCGCCGCCGGCGCCACGGTGGTAGCGGGCACGTTCAAGAGCCTAAGCCAGGACGGGGAAAACGTCCGCCTCACCTTTAAGGCCTCGGGCCGAGGCAAGCGAAGCACCAGCGCCTCGGAAGTAACGGCGATCGCCCGCTATCTCATCGGCGCCGACGGAGCAAACTCCGCCGTGGCCCAGGCGCGCATCCCCGGCGCTCACCGAGGTCGCTTCGTCGCGGCGTACCATGAAATCATCGAAACGCCCCCAAGCATTGATGGAACCCGCTGCGACATTTATTACCGCCACGACCTTTCTCCCGACTTCTACAGCTGGATCTTTCCCCACGGCGACACGCTTAGCATCGGAACCGGCACGGCGGAAAAGGGCTTCTCTATTCGCGATAGCGTCGGCCGCTTTCGCAATGCTCTCGGGTTCACCGGTCGAACGCTGCGCCGGGAGGGGGCGCCCATTCCCCTGAAGCCCCTGCCCCGCTGGGATGACGGCCGCAATGTGCTGCTGGCCGGCGACGCCGCTGGGGTGGTCGCTCCTGCATCTGGGGAAGGCATTTACTATGCCATGCTCGGGGGCCAGCTCGCCGCGGAAGCCGTCTCGGAAGCGCTCGCTTTGGGAACGCCTGCTCCCCTCAGGAAAGCTAGGAAGCGTTTTATGAAAGACCACGGTCGAGTGTTCTGGATTCTCGGCCTCATGCAGCGTTTCTGGTACGGCACGGACGCACGCCGGGAGCGCTTCGTCAGCATGTGCGCTGACCCCGACGTGCAATACCTCACTTGGCAGGCCTACATGCACAAGCGCCTAGTGCGTGCCCGTCCCCTCGCCCACGTGCGCATTTTCTTCCGAGACCTTGCCCACCTGCTTGGCTTCGGCAGCGCAGATAGCGATAGAGAGAAGGGCGCGCCCTCCTCAAGCGGCGCTGGGGTTTAGATGCTGGCCTGGCTCGAAGAGCAGGCGCTTAATGGGGTTTTGCTGGAATTTGCCCTGGCGGTCCTCGCCCTTGAACTGCTCCTGCTGCTGCGGCTTCGCCGCAGCCTCGCTCGGGCCCCAACAAGTGCAAACTTGATCGCGAACTCGGGCGCTGGCGGCAGCCTTCTGTTAACCGCGCTCCTCGCCCAACTAGAGGCCCCGGCTCAGGCGCTAATGGCCACCCTCCTGATGGCGCTCGCCTTCCACAGCTGGGACCAGTGGCAACGCTGGACGGGCCCCTAAGCCTCTTTCCGAAGTCGACCCTCACCCATAAAAAAGCCCCGGGAAGCTACGCCCCCGGGGCTAAGGATCGCCCGTCAATGTGAAGAAGGCGGCCCGAGGGCCGCCCCCCAGGGGACCTAAATCCCCTCGGCGTCTTCCCGATCAACCACCTCGCTCGAGGCGACGGCCGAAGCCGCCTCCGACGACACCTGACCCATGGCGCTGGCGCTGGCCTCCACCGTCAAAGACGGGAAGTCCTTCACCATCGCTGCGCCGTACAGCGGCTTATTGACGCCCTGGTGACAGGTCGCGCAATTCGCCTTCGGCGCATCACCCAGGCTCCCGAGGCGATGCTCGGGGTAGACCGGCTGAAGCGGGTCGAGATAGTCCACGTTGAGGTCCCGAGCCATCTCGATGCCATACCATGCGGTCACCCGCTGCGGCGTGCTTTGCGTCCAATCGGCCATAGCCCGTGTGTTATGGCAGAAGGTGCAGTTCACGCCGAGCGCGTCGGACATGTGCATCATCAGGCTGTAGGTGCCCTCCGTTGCTTTAATGGAGGACGTATTGGTTGACGGCAGCGCCGTATTGCCAATGACCCTAATTTCCTCGTCGCCAAGGAGGTAACGCGATAGCGAGTCGTAGGGAAGAGACGCCATCGCAGCCACCGGAGCCGGCGTGTTTTGGTTATCACGCCAGCCCGCCTTAGCAGCGGATCTCGGGCCGGGATCCTCGAACCAGATTTCCGCTGGCACGTTGTTACCCCGGTGACAGGTGTAGCAGGTCACGCCCGTCTCACCGACATGGTCGTTCCAGTTCGCATTGATGTGCTGCGTCATCTGCAGCATGCGCCGGGAGACCACCTTGGTGTAGATATCGTCGGACGCGAGATTCTCCGCCACGTGGCAGTAGTTACAGCCTTCCTCCGGCGCGACCCATTCGGTCATCGCCGCCATCAGGCGCGTAAACTGCCCAACGCCCAAATCCCCGAGCACCTGGACATTTTGATAAACGTCCTTGGCATAGGGGGGCGTCGCGGGCAACGCAGGAGACGCGGCCGGCACCTGGTTTGCCGCCACTTTCGCTTCCCGAACCTTGGGTTGCTCAAGCTGCAGCATGCCAGTGCCGCGGAAGCCATTCTGCGTACTTTCCGCCGTGGGGGGTTCACACCCCGCCAGCAGCACAACCGCAAGGGCTATGCTGACCGTTTTTGCGAACCATTGCTTGATCATCAGTTCGCTCCCATCAATGGATCTGCGGTGGCGGGAAGCATGGCCGGGTAGGCCGGAGCCACCCCGTGCTTAACCGCCCACAGATACCAATTGTCGACCACCGTTCCCGTCAGCAGGATGCCAATGCCGCCCGTTAAGGGGCAAAGCACGGCAAACCACCACGCCCAGCGATGGATGGATTCCATGGAGGCGTTAAAGCCCATGGTCCAGCGCCAGAACAGGGCCGCCCGCTCCGAGCCCGTTCCCCGGTCCACAATCTGCTCAATCTCCCGCTCAGCCCCGTACCGGGCCGTGGCTAGGATCGTTGCGCCATGCATGGCAAACAACAGCACCGAGCCGTAGAGGAAGGCAATGGAGAGCATGTGGAAGGGGTTGTAGAACAGGTTCCCGTAGCGGAGGGAGAACGCCGCGGTCCAATCGAGGTGCGGGAACACACCGAAGGGCACCGCCTCGCTCCAGCTTCCCATCAGCACCGGGCGAATAAAGCCCAATACCAGGTAAAGCCAGATCGCGGCGGCGAAGGCCCAAGCGGTATGCGTCCCCAACCCGAGTTGGCGTGCGCGACGATACATGCGGAACCACCATAGAACGATTGCGATCGTCAGGAAGAAGCCCGCCAGAAGCCACCAGCCCCCTCGTTCAGGGGCGGAATGGACAGGCCGTGCTCCGCTGCCGGCGGCTCGAGAGCCAACCAGAACAGCTGCCGGACGAACTCAATGGGGTTCCAATTGACGGAGGCCCACATGTTGAAGCCAATGATCTCAAAGGCCGTCAGCCCGAAGGCCAGAGACAGCAGGCCGAAGGTCCCGAGATAAAAGGGCCCCACCTGCGCATCTCCGATTTTCCCGAGCCAGTAGCTGAAGAAAGGCGTGCCTTGACGTTCCCAAATACCCTTCGGGAGCTCAATGCCCTCTTCCGCTGGCCCAGTCACTTGCACGCGCGTGAAGATGTTTTGATATTCGTTCACAGCCATCGACTGATCCCTCCCTTCACGACCAAAGCGGCAAGTTCAACCACCAGGACCACCACTCAGGCCATCCGCGAGTCCAGAAGGGCCCGCTGATGACGATGCAGACGGCGCTCCAGAATCCTGCTGCCAAAGCCAGGATCAGGCCCACCCGGTGGATGCCGAGGGTGCCAATGGAGTAACCGATGGTGTCCCGGTAGTACGCGTTTTCATGTTCGGGCGTTTTAACCGCCTCTCCCTTTTTCGGGTTCGTGGCCGACAGCACCAGGGCTCCGTGCAACGCAAGCGCCATGGTGGTGGTGAAGAACAGCGTCACCGCCAGCATATGCGCCGGGTTGTAGTGGAAGTGCAGGTACTGATAGCCCACGTTAGACACCCAATCGAGGTGAGAAAGGATGCCGTAGGGAAAGCCATGACCCCATGCGCCCATAAGTAAGGGGCGAAAGACTACGAGGGTCACGTAGGCGAAGACGGCAACGCCGAACGCAAAAGGAATATGGAAGCCAATACCGAGCTTCCTACAGATCTCCACTTCCCTTAGCAGCCAAGAACCAAAGGCACCTATGGCGCAAATGGTAATGATCTGCCAAAGGCCGCCATCACTAAGCGGTGCAAGCGCAAGACCGTACTTGAGATCCGGGGGCGCAATGTTGATCTGCCAGAGATTCCAGGTGTCACCCTGGGAAGCTCCGAAGATAATCAGTGCGGTCCCGAGACCTGCAAAGAATAGGGTGGTTATGCCGAAAAAGCCGACATAAAACGGGCCCACCCAAAAATCGAATAAATCTCCTCCGAGCAAAGTCCCGCCACGAACGCGATACTTTCTCTCGAAGCTTAGCAGTGCCATCTCAAGGTCCCCCTTGCATCAGGCTTGCACAACGGACCGGCCCCCAGCACTTCGGGCCGGGCCGCAGCCTTCGTGCTCAGCTCAAACGAGGCCCGAAGCGGGGCCGGTCGGAGCCTCAAGGCTCATTGGTACAACGGAAGCCGTAGGCGGACCCTCAATCCAATTGAAGTAATCGGAGCTGAGGAGAATGAAGTGGATCGTCAACGCAAGGATTGCGAGAAACGCCACAAGTGCGACGCCGGCACGGGCCGGGTTATACATCATCCAAATCTTATGCATGGTTATGCTCCTTGCCCTGGCTTAGGACACAAAGGGTGCGATGGAAGCCAGCACGGAGTTCGCGCCGTCGATTTGGGAAAGGCCGTGGATCCAGGGCCGCCACATCCAAGCAGAGAAATGAGCTGCCGCAGCGCCCGCTGCCCAGATCATCATCCACAGAATGAATTGGCCGTGGTATTCAGCCGCTTCACGCTCGGTAAGCCCCGAGGGGCCGCGCTTATCAGACATAACTACCTCCAATGTCGCGAGTTTGAATACCGGTCAGGTTTCCCTGACCCACCGCGCTCGCTTTACACGGTGTTTCGCAGGTTTCCCTGCGACCTATCGCCCCGCTGCCGCGGGGCGAATTCCAAATTTTCATCGCCCTATACATGAGCCTCATCGGTACGCCGATCCTCGGCCTCCGGCTTGCCGTCCTCTGGGGCCGTGGCGGGGACCTCCCGCTGGGCCACGGACGGGAGCGCGAGGGCCGACAAGGTGACCTCGGAAAGGCCGGCGCTCCGGGCCGCCTGCTCCGCAGCATCGCGCAGACGCTTGGCTTCAGAGATGCGAATCAAAACGGGCTGCCGGGCTAGATAAGCCTCAAGAGCTTGCTGGGCCTCGATAGCCCAGGGGACGGAGCTTTCCTCCGCAGCCGCAGGGGTCGGGGAAACCGCGTCCAAGGATGACGCCAGAGGCAGCACATGAAAGAGCGCGTCAAAGAGGCCGTTGCAGATCTCCTGAACGAGGTAGGTCGCACCGCCGTAGCCCATGAAGGGCGTGCCCGTATGGCGTCGAATCACGGCGCCGGGGAAGGACGCGGGGATGTAGTGGCTACGCCCCCGCCTCGGCAGCGTACATGCGCTCATTGATACTGCCGAAGAGCATCATAGGCGGTGCCTTTTGGATCGCATCGCGCACCGCAGCGTTATCGGGCTTCTGACCGGCACTACGCACAAAGCTGAAAGCGCAGGGCATGCCGAGCTCGTCTTCTAGGAAGCGCTTTAAGCCCTTGGCGTAGCTCTCGCCGGCAACGACTCCAAAGCTGGCCGTGGAAAAGAAATCCTGAGTGACCGAGCGCCATAGGTCCCAGATCGGCTTTAAGGTGCTGTGCTTTTCCCGCTCGATGAAGGGCTCGGGATCCAGATCTAAGGTCTCCCCCAGGGCCCGGAGGAATCGGGTAGTGCTTTCCAGGCCCACAGGCGCGTGGAAATAGGGGCGTTCCAGCGCCTCCGATAGGCTTCGCCCGTATTCCCGGTAGAGGCAGATGTTGGCCTCCGCAAGGGGCAGCTTTTTGAGATCCGCCAGGGAGGCGCCTAGGGGGAAGCAAAGATTGACTTCAGCGCCGATGCCCTCCACCAAGCGGCATAGCTCCGCCGTATCGGAGGGGAGTTAAAGATCCCGTAAGCAGGACCGAGGATGTTGACCTTCGGCTTTGCCCCGGCTTTCCGCTTGGGGGCCGCAACCTTCTTCGGACCAAAGGTTTTCCAAAGCCATAGCAGGGCGCGATCGGCGCTTTGCCACTGGTCCTCGTCGATGGTGCGGGGCAAGAACCGCTGAATGCCTGTGCCTTCGGGGGTAACGCCACCGCCGATCATTTCGGCGATGGAGCCGGTCACCACCACGCTCGGCAAATCGCTTTGCAACACCTCGTGGGCCCGCTTCATGGCCCCCTCCGTGCCCACGGAGCCGAGCTCCGTTTCCGAAAGCCCCGTGACCACGATGGGCAGCTCGTGAGGCGGCAGCGCATCGGTGTAGTGAAGCACCGAGGTCACGGGGAGGTTTTCGCAACCCACGGGGCCGTCAATGATGACCTGAAGGCCTTTTACCGCCGTGAACATGTACACCGCGCCCCAATAGCCGCCGGCGCGATCGTGGTCGAGAACCAACACCTAAGCACCCTCCCCAAGCGCCGAGGCCTGTTCCGGGCGCCAGATGCCCGCGGTGGCGCCCTGCCCCACCCCGTCAAAGAAGGCACGCATGCTGTGGAAGCGATCCTGATTCCCCATCGCAGCGTTCACCACCTGCGCCAGGGAGCCCGCCCCCGCAGCCCCCATAAGGGGCCGAGCGGAAATGAGATTCGTGAAATACAGAGCAGGAACGGCGAGCTCCTTCGCTTTCTGCACCACGGGGGTGGTGCCGATGGCCAGCGCCGGATCAAAGGCCGCGATCGCCGCAAGGTCTTGCTCCAGGGAAGCGCGGAACTGCACCTCCACACCCCGAGCTTGGAGCCAGCGGCAGTCCGCCTCGGAAAAGGGCGTTTTCGGCGCCGCCGTGCCGACGTAGCGCACGTCCGCCCCGCTCTCGATCAACAGCCGCGCCACGAGGAGCTCCGAGCCCTCGTAGCCGGACAGGGTAATGCGCCCCTGCACGGGCGCCCCCTTGAGGGCCTCCCGAATACCGGGCAAGGCCTTCGCCTTAGCCGCTTCAATCTTCGCTGATGGCACCCCTGCCGCTTCCCCAATGGCTTCTAGCCAGCTGGCGGTGCCTTCAACGCCCACTGGCGCTGAACCCACGACGCGGCGCCCGGCGCGCTGAAACTCCCGGACCGAAGCGGTGTAGAAGGGATGGATGGCCGCCACCACGGGGCTTGCCAGGGCCGCGTACAGCTCGCGCCATTCCCGAGTGGGCACCACGGGCCCGGGGGCCAGGCCGAGGGGATCGAGGAGCATGGCGAGGTTCACCGGATCAGCGGGGAACATCTCGCCGAGGAAGGTCACCGTGGGCGCCTGAGCACTCGGGCCCCGGGGCGCTGCCACGGGCCCCTGCTCCGCCTCGGCGCGAGCGTAGGCCAGCATGGCCCCGGCGAGGACGTCCTTGGCTTCCGCATGGGTCGGCACGCCAAAGCCCGGCACATCAATTCCAATAATGCGGACCCCGTTGATCGCCTTCGGTAAGAGCCGCAGGGGCACGCCGGAGGCCGTGGGAACGCAGAGGTTGGTGACCACAATGGCATCGTAGAGCGCCGGATCAGCCGTGCGCTCTACCGCTTCCTTGATGTCCTCAAAGAGCTTGCCCGTCACCAGCGTTTCCGAATTGAAGGGCACGTAGCCCACGGAGCGCCGTGCGCCATAGAAATGCGAGGTAAAGGTCAGGCCGTAAACGCAGCAGGCCGAGCCGGAAAGAATGGTCGCCGTGCGCCGCATGCGAAGCCCCACGCGAAGGGAACCAAACGCCGGGCACATGCTTTGGGGCTGATCATGCGGCCCCTTGGGATAGTCCTTGGCGAACTGGGCCATGGTTTCCGGGTCGGCGCCGGCACCGCTCCGCAGCGCCTCCGTTCCGCATCCGCCGTCCACTTCGGTGACAGGGATCTGGTCCGCGGCGCTGTTCGACTCAGACGGTGTCATACACCACCTCCAGGGATCGCTGCGCAATGCCCTGAGGACCGCAGAGATCCTCGAGGGTCGCGGGCTCGAGCACGACGTCACGACCAACGTTTTCCGCCTTAAACAAGTCAAGCAGGCCGTCTTGGTCGAGCGGATTCGGCAATCGCGGAGGCGCGGTGGCGACCTGATCCCCGAGGGCGGCGAAGAGACTGCCCCAGGGGCTGTCCTGGGTGCCGATGATCTGGTAATTCGCGCTCTTGCGCCGGATGTCTTCATCCGCGGGAATGGACGCCAGCACGGGAATATCCACCGCCTCTGCGAAGCGCGCCGCCTCCCCCGTGCCGTCATCTTTGTTGATGACCAAACCGGCAACCCCAACATTGCCCCCGAGCTTGCGGAAGTACTGCACGGCACTACAAACGTTGTTGGCAACGTAGAGGGATTGGAGGTCATTCGACCCCACCACGATCACCTTCTGACACATGTCCCGAGCAATGGGGAGGCCGAAGCCCCCGCAAACCACATCGCCGAGAAAATCGAGGAGGACGTAATCAAAGCCCCACTCGTGGAAGCCGAGCTTTTCGAGAAGCTCAAAGCCATGAATGATGCCACGCCCGCCGCAGCCCCGGCCCACCTCCGGGCCTCCTAGCTCCATGGCGTAGACGCCACCGCGCTTAAAGCAAACGTCGCTGATGGAGACCTCTTCCCCCGCCTCTTTTTTGCGAGCGGAGGTTTCAATGATGGTGGGACAAGCGCGGCCTCCGAAGAGCAGGGAGGTGGTGTCGCTCTTAGGATCGCAGCCGATCAGCAGCACCTTTTTACCCTGCTCCGCCATCATGTAAGAGAGGTTTGCCAGGGTGAAGCTTTTGCCGATGCCGCCCTTGCCGTAGATCGCAATAACCTCGGCACTGGAGCTCGGGCCCTCCTCTACGGAAGACAGGGGAATATGAGAATGCACTTCCGGGCGCACAGGGGTGGTCATGAGACACTCCAGTTGAGAATCATTTTTAGGCAGCTGCGATCTTTGAAGGCGCGCTCGTAGGCTTCCGACGCGTCTTCTGGATCAGCGCGGTGGGTGATCAAGCCGTCCAGGCAAAGCCGCGATTCGTCGAGCAGGCGAAGCACCACGCGGAGGTCCTCCGGCTTCCATTCCGCCCGCACCCGAAGGCGAAGTTCTCGGAGAAAGGCTGGGGGGAAGGTGAAACTCAGGGGTTCCGCGTAGAACCCCCCCAGCACCAGCTCCCCCTGGGGCGCCAAGCGACCGATCAAGGTGTCGAGGAGCGCCGGAGCGCCGCTGACCTCAAGAATACGGGTGTAATCCGCACGGGGGTCGGCCTCGGGATCAAGTACCCCGTATCCGTCAGCGCCGCTGAGCCGCTCCGGGTCCGTTTCCCAGACCGTCGGCGGCACGCTCCCCAGGGCGATAGTGAGACGAGCAATGAGACGCCCCAGCACGCCGTGGCCAACGATGAGCTCGGGGAAGGCGAAGGCCTCGCGCGCCGTGCCCTCAGCCGGGCGCAAGCAATGCACGGCCGTTGCCGCAAGAGCCAGGAGCACGCCCTTTTCCTTCAAGGTGGAATCGAGAGGGATGGCCCGCTCGGCGGGAACCACGAGGCGCGAGGCAGCGCCCCCAAAGAGTCCCCGGGCGCCTTCAAAACAGTTTGCCCCAGGTACAAACACCCAGTCTCCCGGCCTAAGCCCCGTGCCTCGGGGCGCCTCACGGACTCGGCCGACGGACTCGTAGCCAGGCACCAAGGGATAGGACAGACCGGGAAAGGGCGGCATGGAGCCATCAAAAAGGAGTTTTTCCGTGCCCGTGCTAACGCCGCTGTAGGCGACATCCACCACCACATCGGCGCTGCCCGGCGCCTGAAGGGCCAGATCTTGGAGGCCGAGCTTTAACGGCTCGGAGAGCACAATAGCCTTAGCCTGCAGCGCTGCACCCATGGCGGGCTCCCGGCGCGGTGGCGCCAAAATTTGTCATATTTTTATGACATTTTTTACTGTCTATCAGAATTTACGCTCATTGGTGGCAAAAGCAACACCCCTAGGCGCGCCGCTCAGCAAGCAGAACACTGGTCTGGAGGGGCACAGCCGTGGGCAAGCGCCGCACGCGATGAAAGCCCGCTGCCTCTAGGAGGGCCCGCACCTCCCCCTCCGACCGAGGCCGGCCCCGGCCCATGGCGCGGAGGTAAAAAGAGAAATAGACATCGGAGAAGCGCTGGGCCCCCGCGGTGTGCCGAAGCGGCTCAGCGACCAGAAGCTGCCCCCCTGGCGCCACGGCCTTGGCCACCCGGGCCAAAAGGCGCTCAGCGCGGTCGTCATCCTGGTCATGAAGCACACGAACCAAGGTGACGAGATCGGCATCGGCAGGTAGGGGGGTTTTCAAAAAATCTACGGCATGAACGGTAAAACGCAGGGCATCGGGGCGCCTCCGAAAGCGGGCTTCCGCCAGACGAGCCACCTCGGGAAGATCACAGAGGGCCAAGTTTGGCCCCGGCGCCGCATCAGCCAGGGCCGCCAGAAAGGCCCCGTTGCCCCCGCCCACGTCCATCACCCGGCGATGCTTTGAAAAATCGTAGGCGGACAGCACTTCGGTGGCAATCATGCCCTGGGAGCTGGCCATGAGCGCCGAATAGGCCTCCGCTTCCGACGCCTCAGGGGCGTCCTCCCCGTCCCCGGCGTAGGGCCAGAAGGCGGCAAGGGCGGGGCCGGACCGGCCTTGAAGGCGCGCCACCGGGTCACGAAGGTCATCGTAGAGCAAGGTATTGTGCTCGATCATCTCCCGCACCCCGGGCAGGCCCACAACCGCCAGGGCGAGGGGGGTGGGTCCGTAGCGGCCCGTCCAGCGGCGGCGCAGCAGGCCCAGGGCCGTAGCGGCATCAAGCAACAGCTGGCAGCCCTCCTCCGTGAGCCCCAGCCCAGGGGCCAGGGAGCGGGCCGTTTGCGCCTCAGCCAGGAGGCGCTCGAAGACCCGAAGCCGGACGCAGGCCAGCACCGTTTGCGTCGCCGTGAAACCCGATACGAGATCAAACAGGGCCCGGGCTTGGCGTCGAGCAAAGAAGCCGCCAAGGGGCAAGCGCGCGACCCGGCTTAAGCTTTCCGGCTGGGCAGCGCGCTGGAGGAGCCCATTGAGCCAACGATCCCAACGCCGTCCGAGGGACATGCCGACGCGTCGAGGCTGAAGGGTTCCCGTAGACATGACGCCCTAGGCCGCGGCGCGGACTTTGCAGCCGGCGAGGATGGCCTTGGCCTGAGCCTCAATGGTGGCCAGAAGCGCTGGGCGCCCAGGACAGGGCGGAATGGAAGCGAGCGCCTCGGCGACGAGATCCCGAAGCCGCTGAGCGGCCCCTTCCACCCCAAGCTGAAGCACGGCACTGGGCCGCCCTAACGCTTGATCGACCCCCACGGGTTTCCCAAGCTCGTCACTGTCCCCCAGGGCATCCCGGAGATCATCGGCGACCTGGTAGGCCTCCCCTAAGCGAGCCCCCAGACGCTCCCAGGCCAGGGCCTCCCCGCCCCCGGCTAGGGCGCCACCGGCGGTCGCGGCAGAAAAGAGCGCACCGGTTTTTGCCTCGTGATAAGCGCGAAGGTCGATTTCGCTCTCCTCTTCCCAGCTTTGCCCAGCAACGATTCCCGCCGGGGCCCCCACGGCGCACGCCAGCTGATTGTGGAGCGCCGGCAGCAGAGCCCCTCCGTCCTGTCCCTGGAGGGCAAGCCACTGGAGCGCGAGCACGATAAGTCCGTCGCCCGTGAGCAACGCTAGGGGCTCACCGAATTCCCGGTGTAGCGCCGGGCGCCCGCGGCGCGTCTTCGCGTTGTCAAAGCAGGGGAGATCATCATGGATGAGGCTGGCGCAGTGCATGAGCTCAAGGGCCGCTGCATAGGCCAGAGCCGCCCCGGGCGCCCGATTACCGCAGGCCTGGGCTACGGCCAGGGTGAGCCGCGGGCGAATCCATGAGCCGCCGGGGAGAATAGCGTAGCGGTAGGCCGCCGCCAGCCGCGGTGGACAGGGCGCCTGCGTCGCAAAGTCGAGAATGCGCCGAAGTTCGTGCTCAATAAGCTGCTCTGCTTCCATGGCTACGCCCCCGAAGCGTCACTCTGGTTAGACACATAGAGTGTCATGTATCCTAGACATAAGGTCAACGGGGGCCGCGGGCTGGGCGGGGGCACCATGGGATCAGAAAACATTGCCATCGTGGGGGCGGGCATCGGCGCCCTCAGCGCGGCGGCCCTCCTCGCCCGACGCGGCTATGCCGTGGACGTATTCGAGCGGGCCGGTACCGCAGGTGGCAAGCTACGCCAGACCTTTGCTGGGGGTCCGGGCGTAGACGCAGGCCCCACGGTCTTCACCCTGAAGCCCATCTTTCAAACCCTTTTTGAAGCTGCCGGAGGCGACTTCGAGGCTAGCCTTCGCCCCGAGCCTGCCACCGTCATCGCCCGCCACTTCTGGGACGACGGGGCTGGACTCGACCTCTTCGCCGACCCCAGAGCTTCGGAAGCGGCCATCGGCGATCGCTTCGGGCGCGCTAACGCCGAAGGCTTTCGCCAGTTCCAGGCCGCCGCCAGGCGCTGCTACGACGTGCTCCAGCACAGCTATATCGAGGGCAGTCGCCCCAGCCCCCTCGACCTTGTACGCCGCATCGGGCCCCTTCGCCTCGGGGATCTACTGGCCACTCGCCCCTTCACCAGCCTTTGGAACGCCCTAGGACAATTCTTCCCCGCCGTAGAGCTGCGCCAGCTCTTTGGCCGCTACGCCACCTACGTCGGAGCCTCACCCTTCTCCGCCCCGGCCACCCTCATGCTCATCGCTCACGTAGAGCAGCTAGGGGTCTGGACCCTCCCTGGCGGCATGATCAGCCTCGCGGAGGAACTTCAACGCCTCGCGGAAGGGCATGGGGCGCGCTTTCATTTCCACGCAGAGGTGGAGGAGATTGCCGTCAATAGGGGCGCCGTGGATCATCTGGTCTATTGCCAGGAAGGGGAACGCCTGCGCCTAAGCGCCCGCAGGGTAGTCTTTGGGGGAGACAGCGCAGCCCTCGCCCGGGCCGGCCTCGGCGCCGGAGTTCGCCGGGCCACGGCGCCCACGGCGGCGTCCCATCGCTCCCTAAGCGCCCTGGTCTGGACGGGCCTGATCCGCCGCAGCGCCTTTCCCCTCAGTCATCACACGGTGTTCTTTGGCCGAGATTATCGCGCCGAGTTCGATGCGATCTTTAAGCAACGCACCCTTCCGGAGGATCCGACCGTGTATCTCTGCGCGCAGGACCGCACCGCGGAGGACCACCCCGCCATCGCAGGCACGGAAGACGCCTTCGAACGGGTGCTTTGCCTCACCAACGCCCCGGCTCTTGGGGATGCGGGCCCCCTTCCCCCGGCCCTCCTGGCAGAGGGCGAGGCGCGCCTGCGACGAACGCTCAAGCGTTGCGGCGTTCGCGACTTTGACTTCGACCCCAGCGCCATGACCCTCACCTCCCCCCGGGAGTTTCACGAACGCTTCCCCCACACCGGCGGCGCCCTCTATGGGCGCGCCTCCCATGGCTGGCTGGCGTCCTTCCGTCGCCCAGGCAGCCGCACCGCCGTGCCCGGCCTGTATCTCTGCGGGGGCAGCGCCCACCCCGGCGCCGGCGTCCCCATGGCAACCCTATCCGGCGTGCAAGCCGCGGAGGCCCTATGTCAGGACCTGACTTCAACGTAGCCGTTCCCCCCTCCGGTTATCGCTGGTGGTATCTCGATGGCCTCAGCGCCGACGGACAGCGCGGGCTGACGGTCATCGCCTTTGTGGGCAGCGTCTTTTCCCCTACTACGCGGCTGCGCGGCGGCGCCAGGAGGCAGTAGCACCGGCGCGCTTCTGCGCCATTAACGTCGCGCTCTATGGGCCTAACCGCACCGCCTGGGCCATGACTGAACGCAGCGACCGCACCCTTGCCCGCAGCCCCGCGCACTTCGCCCTGGGGCCCAGCGCCCTACACTGGGATGGCACCACGCTGACTGTGGCCGTGGAGGAAATCACCGTGCCCTGGCCCCGGCGCCTGCGCGGGGAGATCCGCTTTACCCCGAGCCTCCTCCCGGACCACAGCGAACCCCTGACGGAGGACCACGCTCACCTTTGGACCCCTATCGCCCCCCGGGGGCACCTCGAGGTGACCTTTTCCCACCCGGCGCTCCACTGGGAGGGTCACGGCTATTTGGACAGCAACAGCGGCGCCACGCCCCTGGAGCGAGCCTTTCGCCAATGGACCTGGGCCCGGGGCGACGCCGGGGAGCGCACCTTTCTGTGTTACGACGCGGAACGCCGAGATGGTGAACATCACCGATTCATGCTGGAGTTCGACGGTGCCGGCACGCTGCACCGCCACCCCTGCCCGCCCCGCCATGGCCTGAAAGCGGGACTCTGGGGCGTGCCTCTCACCGTGCATGGGGACGAGGGCCACCGGCCCCGTCTTCGCCGACGCTACGAGGACACGCCGTTTTATAACCGCAGCGAAGTGGAAACGACCCTAAAGGGGGAACGGCTCGTCATGGTGAATGAGGGCCTAGACCTAGACCGCTTCGAAAGCCGCTGGGTGCAAACCCTACTACCCTTCCGCATGCCCCGCCGGGCTTAGGACGCGGGCACCCTGTCCCTGCCCCGATGGCGTCCGATGCAGCACCACCGCATCGATGAGAAACTGCGCTTCCCCCACCGTGGGCTCGGTGGAGAGAGGATCGCGGCGAAGCGCCGCGAGGGCCGCGCGGAATACCAGAAGCCCCTTGCGCCAGTTTGGGACAATGGCTCGGGCGGAAACCGAATCGTGACCTCGCCGCCGCACCTCTTCTCCAATCTCAGCGTAAATCAGGCGCGCCGCATGCATACCTGGGCGACATCCCCGAGGCAGGCACGCAATGCCGCCCTGGGAACGCGCGTAAAAGGCATCGGCGCGGGTGAGGAGGCGGCGAAGAATGCGCTCGAGCTCGGGAGAAAATTGCGGCCGCGCAAGCCAGCGGTCCGGGTCCAGGCCCTCGTCCTGAAACCATTGGCGGGGCAGGTATAAGCGCCCCATGCGCGCGTCTTCCCCCACATCCCGGGCGACGTTGGACAGCTGCATGGCCACCCCCAGATCGCAGGCCCTGGCTAGGGTCTGGGGATCTCGCCCCCCCATGACCAAACTCATCATGGCGCCAACGGTGGCTGCCACTCGGGCGCAATAGGCGTAGAGGGCCGCCTCGTCGTCGTAGTGCCGTTCGCTCATATCCCAGCGCATGCCCTCGAGCAGGGCCTCGGGAATGGCTCGGGGAATGGCGAAGCGCTCCACCACCTGGCTAAACGCTCGGTCCTCCGGGCGATCCTCGGGGCGCCCGGCGTAAACCCGCTGCAGACGAAGCTCAAGCTGCTCAACCGCATCCTCGGCCCGACCCTCCTCGTCCACCGCATCGTCGACATCCCGGCAAAAGGCGTAGAGCGCCGTTGCACACGCCGCCATGTCCTGGGGCAGGAGCAGGGACGCCGCATAAAAGCTCCGGGAGCCGTTCCGCAGACGCATGCGACACGCCTGAATGTCCTCCGCCGATGGCAGGGGAACGGCGGGATTGGGAGGCTCAGGCAGCCCGCGGCGCATGGGGAATCAGGTGCTCAAGCACCTTAGCGGTGGATAGCACGCCGGGAAGGCCGGCACCGGGGTGGGTACCCGCACCCACAAGGTAAAGGCCCTCAACCTCTTCGCTGCGATTGTTGGGGCGGAACCAGGCCGACTGAAAGAGGATGGGTTCGAGGCTGAAGCCTGCGCCCCGATAGCTATCAAGCCGATCTCGGAAGTCGAGGGGGGTCATCATGCGCGAGGTCCTGAGGCGCTCGCTCAAGCCCGGAAGCACGGTAGCCTCTAACGCCGCCGCAATGCGCGCCCGATAGGTTTCGGCCATGGTGGTCCAATCCACCCCCGCATCAAGGTTTGGCACCGGCGACAGCACATAGAAGGTTTCACAGCCTGGCGGCGCCAAGCTCGAGTCCGTCGCCGTAGGACGGTGGAGGTAGAGGCTGAAATCGTCGGCGAGGACTTTTTTCTTGAAGATATCGTCTAGCAAACCCCGGTAGCGCGGCCCCATGAGAATCAGGTGATGGGGCACCTCGGGGTAGACCCCTTCCGTACCGAAGTACCATACAAAAAGCCCCATGGAGGAGCGACTCCGCGCCGCCTTCTTCGTCGTCCAGCGCTGCCGGGGGCGATCGAGAAGCTTCTCATAAGTGTTTATGGCATCGGCATTGGAGACCACCAAGGGCGCATCGAGGCGTTCCCCGGAGCGGAGCGTCACCCCAGCCACCTTGCCCTCCTTGGTGCGAATGGTCGCCACCGGCGCATCACAGCGCACCGCGCCCCCTTGCCCTTCGATGAGGCGCACCATACCGTCAATCAATGCACCCGTGCCGCCCATGGCAAAGTGCACCCCGAAGCTGCGCTCAAGATGGGCAATGAGCGTGTAGATCGCCGTGGTGTCGAAGGGATTGCCTCCGACGAGAAGGGGATGAAAGCTAAAGACCACGCGCAGCCGCTCATCGGAAAAGTAGCGACGGACGAGCCCATAAACCGTTTGATAGCCGGAATTTCGGACCAAATCCGGAGCCACGGACAGCATGTCGGAGAACCGGCTAAAGGGCCGATCCCCGAGACGTTCGAAGAGCCCATAGATTTCCCGGCTCTTCACCATGAAACGGTCGTATGCGGGAAGATCCGCGGGACAGAGCCTTTCCACTTCCGCGCGCATCTTCGCCGGGTCAGCGCTGTAGTTAAACACCGTGCCATCAGCGAAGCGGATCTGGTAGGCCGGATCAAGCTCCACGAGCTTGACGTCATCGGCCAGGCGCCGCCCACACAGGGCCCACAGCTCCTCGAAAAGAAAGGGGGCGGTGATAATCGTGGGGCCGGCGTCGAAAATGAAGCCATCCTGCTTAAACACGTAGGCCCGCCCGCCGGGGGCGTCGAGGGCCTCCAGGACCGTAACCTGATAGCCCTTAGCCCCAAGGCGTATCGCCGCAGCGAGACCCCCGAAACCGCTACCGATTACGATCGCTTGCTGCTGCTGTTCCATGGCGCCCTCGGCGACCGTCACTTTATAGTGACACCTTAACTCGTCACCTTCTTAAGCGCATCCCCCAGGGCCCACCCCGTGATCGCGGCTCCAACCTCCTCCGGAGCCTCCTCGTGAAGCAAATGCCCAAGGTTTGGGAAGGACCGCCAAGCGGCGCTGGGAAGGTAAGGCTCAAGGGCTGCCCGGGGCGGCCGAGGATAGGTGCGATCCTTCGTCCCCGTAAGGATCAGCAAAGGATCCTGAACCTTGGCAAGCGCTGAGGTCAGGCTCCGCAAATCCCAGTGCCGCATCAGGGCCAGGGCCCCTTCCCCATGGGACCGCTGGGCGAGAAGGTCTGCGTAACCCTGAAGCTGCGCTCGCGGAAGGGTCGATCCGGTATCAGCAATAAGGCGTCGCGCCAGGCGCTCCGGGGTGGACCGGGCCACGAAGCGTGAAAGCCAAGAGGGGTAGCGCGCGAGCACTGCCGCCGCCGCGGGAAAAAGCCAGCGCTGCAGGCCCGCCAGGGGCAACAGGGCCGGGGCCAGGAGTCCCAGGGGCAAGGGCGACCGGGCCCTCGCCAGGGATTCGAGGCGATGCTGAAGAAGAATAGCTGCGCCGGCGGAATGGCCAAGGGCCAAGGCCCAGGGGATAGCGAGGGTGGAAAGGGCGGCCCCCAGGCTTGCGGCCAGGGCCTGCCGCGTTGGGCGAAAGCCCGGCGCCAGGCGACTCGCCCCATGGCCCGGGAGGTCGGGGGCCCAGAGCGCCCAGCGGCCCTGGAGCTGCTCAGCCAAGGGACGAAAGGAATGGGAAGACGCGCCCGTACCGTGGAGCGCGAGGACCGCTCGGGGGCCGTCCGAAAGCTGGGTAAAGACCCAGGGCTGGCCATGCCCCGAGACCCTAACCCGTTCGTTCACGGCGCCGCTGCGCTGCGTGGGCGGGAGGCGGTCACCAGCTGAGCAATGGCCGCGGCACCCTGTCGCGGTAGCGGCGCATAGGCGGCCCCGAGGTGCTCCGCCAGCGCCCTGGCCCGAGGTTCGGGGCGCCGCCCCGTGTCGAGCACGAGCCCCGCGAGCCCAGCAAAGGCAAAGGCCCGGGCTGCGCGCTCCGTGTCCGCCTGCGCCTGCACGCGGTCGGCTACACCGTCTAGGGCGATATTGCCCCGCCCGTCGGTAAGGAACACCACCAGGGGCTGGCGCCCCTGGCGTGCGATGTCCTGGGCCAGGGTTGTGGCGTGCTGCACGGCCTTCGCCAAGGGCGTAGCGCCCCCACCGGGGACTCCTGCGAGGGCGCGCCGTGCCCGAACCAGGGCCCGGGTCGGTGGGAGCACAAGATCGGTGTGCTCTCCCCGAAAAATCACCATGGCCACCTCATCTCGGCGAGCGTAGCTGTCCGCCAACATGGCCTCCACCGCACCCTTTGCCTCCCCGAGGCGCTGGAGCGCCGCTGAGCCAGAAGCATCCACTACGAATAGGGTGGTGGTCGCGGCCCGCGTTTCGTAGCACTGAATGCGAAAATCTTCTGGAGCGAGGGCAAAGCGGAGCCCCGGCGCCGGGGGCGGCCGCAGCCTCGCAAAGGGGGCCGCGGCACGAAGGGTCGCGGGCACGTTCAGGCGATCGCCAGGCGCCAGGGCGCCTGCTCGGACACCCCGGGGCCGGCCCCGAAGGGCCAGCCGGGTTCGCGCACCAACGCGTCCAGCACGCGCCCTCTGGGCCTTCGCCACGGCGCTCGCGGCGGCCAGCCAAGCCTCCGGCACTGCGGTGGCAATGGCCTCGAGAAGCACCTCGGTAGCTGCGGAAAGCCCCTCGGGCGCAGGCGCCTCGGACTGATCGCCGCCCTCAGCGCTATCCGGAGGCTCAGGCGCCTGAGTGGACTCCGGGGGCGGCGGTGCGGGGGACGGGGAGTCCGCCGATGGCGGTTCATGGGCCAAGGCCTGCCGAGCTCGAGGGGCCAGTACCAGGGCCGCGGCCGAGGCCAGGGCCTCGGGCGCCTCGAGGGCGCAATCGGCCCAGGCGCAAAGGCAACGAAGGGTCAGAGCCGCCTGCCCTAGGGCCCGGCTCGAAGGCACAGCGAGGGCGTCGGTGAGCTCTCCCAGAGCCCGAACCACGGTGCGAGGCAAGGGCCCCTGGGCCCTCAGGCGCGCCCGGGGTGCCCCTAAGCCCTCCTCAAGCGCCACCAAAGCCCCGGGCGCCAGGGGTTCATCGCCTTCCAGGAGTTCGAAAATCAGGGAGGCCTCGGGCCAGAGGTCCTCTTCCATGGGCAAGGAGGGCGGCGGCGCCAGCACCGCAGGCTCGAAGAAAGGAAAGGCGAGCCGCTCCAGAAAGCGCTCCGGAGCCGCTTCCCCCGCGTCCCCTTCATCCACCGCGAGCAAAACGAAACGGGCGGGATAGGTCCCCTGGAGCCCTTCTCGGGCTACGGTCACCACCCCTCGATCGAGCGCATCCTGCAGCGCCGCGAGGACCGCCTCGGGTTGGCGCTCCGCCATGGGCAAGAGCAAGGCATGGCCATGGGACTGGGCCAGCAGGCCCTGCTGAAGCTGGGGCCGGCCAAGGCGCACCGTGGCGCTGAGGTCGAGCCCCCCATAGAGGCGATCATCGGTAATCCCCAGGGGAACGCGGGGCAGAGGTTGCACCCCCAGGGCCGCCGCGGCAAAGGCCAACCAACGCTGGCGCTGCGGCGAGGGGCGCGCCCGAAGAACGAGCCCCCCGAGCTCCGGGGCCAGGCGAAGGCAGGCCAGGGCCGCAACGAAGGGATGCATGGGCCCTAGCCCGCCTCACCGGCGCCAAAGGTCTCCTCCAAGGCTCGGCGAATGCGCCCCTCCGAGCCCGTATCGTCTAGCACATTGCGGCGAAGTCGATGACGCAGCGCCATCGGAGCAATGGCCGCGATGTCGGCCTCGGTAACGGCCTTTCCGCCGCGGAGCGCCGCTCGCGCCCGGGCCGCCCGGAGCACCGTGAGCTCGCCGCGCAGCCCGTCGGTCCCGAGGCTGAGGCATAGCTGGGCGACCTTGCGAAGATGCGCTGGCGGTACGGTCACTTTTGGCAGCAAGCGCCGCGCCCGGGCGAGGCGCCGACTGAGCGCTTCCGTTTCCTTGGCCCAGGCCTGGGTGAACGCTTCGGGGTCCCGCTCAAAGGCATCCCGCCTCAGCACCACCTCCACGCGATCATCGAGATCCTGGGGGTGGAGACATCCACCGCCAGCCCAAAGCGATCCAGGAGCTGGGGCCGAAGTTCACCCTCCTCCGGGTTACCGGAGCCAATGAGCACGAAGCGCGCGGGATGGCGAACGCTGAGGCCCTCGCGCTCAAGCACGTTCTCCCCGGAAGCCGCCACGTCGAGCAGGAGATCCACCAAGTGATCATCAAGCAGGTTGATCTCATCGATGTAAAGAAAGCCCCGGTGCGCCCGGGCCAAAAGACCGGGATCGAAAGCCCTTTCCCCCTGGGTCAGGGCCTTCTCTAAATCCAAAGCGCCAACGACCCGATCCTCCGTCGCCCCCAGGGGCAGATCGACCACGGGAACCGGGGCCCAGCCACGTGTCCTCCTTTCCCCTGCCCGGCAGGCCTCGCAGGCCCCCCCTGCCCCGCCGGATCGCAGCCGTAGGGGCAGCCCTTCACCACCGCCATGCGGGGCATTAGGGCCGCGAGGCCGCGCACCGCCGTGGATTTCCCCGTCCCTCGATCCCCGAAGACCATCACGCCCCCAAGGCT
Source organism: Candidatus Salivita marina (assembly GCA_038144425.1). GTDB lineage: Bacteria > Pseudomonadota > Gammaproteobacteria > Pseudomonadales > Azotimanducaceae > Salivita > Salivita marina. The sequence continues at coordinate 536,170 of JAYQNS010000003.1, forward strand.
AGGATCCACCACGGCCATAAGGAGGGCTTGCTTCATCCCGTCCTGGGCAACAATGGCGGAGAAGGGATAGGGAACGGCCATGAAGGTCTCCTTAGGAGGCGCGGGCGATGGGCGCCAGCATCGCCCCAAGACTGGAATGCAGCGCCGAGGCGAAGGCCTGCGGCGCTTCAATATGAGGCAAGGCCCCCGTATCGAGTGCGTGCACCTGGACCCGCCCCTGGCTCTCAGCGGCCAGGGCCGAGGCCCCGCGATAATCCTGAAAATCCCCCCGGCATCCATGGATGATCGTCTGCGGAACGGTGAGCGCCCGATAGAGCGCCGCGGCGTCTCGGGAAAACAGTCGACCGCTCAAGAATGCTAGGGGGGCGTGCTCCGCTCCTCGCGCCTGAGAGACCTCGCAGGCGGCGCGCCAAAGCCCCTCGTTGATCTCTGAGCGCCCAAAGGTGCGGCGTAGAAAGTAGCGAATCACCGAGGGACGGCGTAGCAAGCCAAAGCTCCAGCGCCCGAGCGCGCGCCCGTGGAGCCAGCCGTAGACCCGCTCGCTTCCCCGATGGGAGATCGCCTGCTCCGGTGGCGCCAGGGGCTCGCCCCGCCGCAGGGCCCGGCTATCGAGCCCCGTGGGGGAAATCCATAGCACGGCGGGAGGTTTCGGAGCGCCCCAGAGCACGGCCCGGGCTGCAAATTCCGCGCTGAGGGAGAGGGCGCAAAGCACCGGCGCCTGCCCCGCCGCTTCGGCCACCCAGCGCTGAGCTTCGGCAATGGCCGCGACGTAGTCCTCGATCGCATAGCGATGGCAAGGCCGAGGCGCATCGCCAAAGCCCGGCAAATCCAAAAGGGCGACGGACGCCTGAGCGCTTAGACGTTCGGCCAGGGGCGCAAGCTCAGCGCTCGAGGCCGCGGCATTCACGGAGTGAATCAGGAGCCAAGGGGGCGCGGTGCCCGCCTCCGAAGGCCGCCAGCGAAGCGCGGCTTCGAGGCCCCGCGCCCGAAGGCCTACCCGAGGCCAAGCGAGAGACGCAAAGCTATCATCCATGGGCAGGCAGGCGTCTAAAGCGTCGGCGAACCTGGGCCTGGTGGTAGAGAATCAGACCCAGCCCCGTGCCGAGGGGGAAGGACCAGAGCACCGGGGACAGGGCGAGCTCGGGCATAAGACGCACGGCGCCGAAGGCTAGGAAGGCCGTGTAGACGGATATGCCTGCGCCCACGAGGGCCTTGATGTGCTCCAGCTGCCAACCCCAAGGCACCGGATCCCTCTGAAACATGAAATACAGGTTGGTAGCCGCAGCGGCGATACCGACCACGGAGATGCCCATCATGAGCACCTGTTCCAATAGCCAGCCCTGCCAAGCGCAGTTCGCTGCGGCCACAAACAATAGCGCTTGGCTGGCGATCCATAGGGGCTGGCGATGGGCCTCGTGGCACCGTCGATAACGAATGCATAGCCAGCCATACACCGCCAGGTTCACCGTGAGGAAGGCCAGATAGAGCATCATCCAGCCGAAGATGCCCGCTACGAGAGGACCATCGGTCATGAACGGGTGAGTCCCCAGGGGGTCGGCGATGGTGCACAGGGCCATGCCTGTGGCGAAGGCGCCGGTGGCAATCATGGCCACATTGAAAATCCGGCCCCAACGAAGATGCAGCACCCCACCCTTCTTGCTGAGCACGGGCACCCAAAAGGCCACCAGACCTACGGCCCCGGTGGTAATGTGCCCGGCAAGAAATCCGTGAAACGCATCCATGCCCATGGCCTGTCAACTAAAGATGACGTCAGTGTGCCTTGGCGCTTATGCTCGGGCAAGGACTGACCCGCGGCCCCTTGATCTTCCTCAAGGCGCAACGCCCAAAGAGAACGCCCAGCGCCCATGCTCGAAAACCGCTACGAACCGCCCCGCACCCCACCCCTGAGCCCCCTCGGCGGGCTCCTTCGCACCCTGTGGCGCGGCGACGGAGATCTCCTGAGCCTCATGCCAGCCACGGCCTATCGCGTACCCATTGGCCCCCTGGGCTACTCCCGGCGGTCCATTCTGATCCTGAACGATCCGGCGCTGTTCCGCTCCGTTCTCACCGATCCCCTGGACGTCTATCCGAAAAACGACCTCATGACTGGCGCCCTCGAACCCCTCGTAGGCGATTCCCTTTTTGTCTCCTCCGGCCCCCTTTGGCGCCGCCAGCGCGCCATGATCGACCCCGCCTTCTCTCAGCTGCGGGTCACCCAGGCCTTCGGGGGCATGCAGGCGGCGGTGGCCGCGTATATCGAGAAGCTCGCGCACCAAGCCGAAGCGGGGACGCCCTTTTCTCTCGATTTCGCCATGAGCGAGCTCACCGCAGACGTCATCTGCCGCACGATCTTCTCTACCTCCCTGGCGTCCGAAACGGCGCAAAAGGTGTTCTCCGCTTTTGCAATTTTCGAGCGCTCAGCGGCCCATATCGAGCTTCCCCGGCTGATCTTCTCCAAGGCCTTCAGTGCCATCCCCCAGCACGACGCAGTGCTGGCTGCTTGCGAAGATATCCGCGCGCAGCTCGGGACCCTGGTGGATGCGCGCCTCGCACTCCCGGAGGATCAATGGCCCGACGACATCGCCAGCGCTGTTATGCGCGGGGAAGACTTGGAAAACGGCGCGCGCTTTACGCGAAAGGAGCTGATTGATCAGCTCGGGGTGTTCTTCCTCGCCGGACACGAGACCACGGCCAGCGCATTGATCTGGGTGTTTTTCATTCTGAGCCAGCGCCCCGAGTTTCTAAAGCCCCTGCGGGAGGAAGTGACCCGCACCTACGGCACCGGTCCTATCAGCTTCGATAAGCTCCGCAGCCTGAGCTACACCCGCGCCGTATTTCGCGAGGCCATGCGCCTTTATCCCCCGATCACTTTTATTCCTCGGGTAGCCACGGAACCCACGCGCCTCGGCGGCTACCGGGTCAAGCGCGGCGCCATGCTGATGATTTCCCCCTGGGTCATTCATCGGCACGAAGCCCACTGGCCCAAGCCCCACGTCTTCGAGCCTCAGCGCTTCACGGGCGATGGAGAGAGAAGCCACCGCCCAGGCACCTACCTGCCCTTTGGCCTCGGCCCCCGGGTTTGCGTGGGGGCGGACTTCGCCGCCATTGAGGCGAGCCTCATCATGGCGGAGCTACTGCGCAGCTTTGATTTCGAAATACTGGAACCGGAGACGGTGCGTCCCGTTGCCCGCCTGACCACCCGCCCCCGGGAAGAAATCCGGGCGCGGGTGCACAAGCGGCGCTAGGCAAAGACCTACTCGGCGACCCGGCGCCCGGCGAGGGGGCCACCGCCATCGCAGTAGATCCGCTCCCCCGTGAGGTAGCTGTTGTCGGGAGAGACAAGGAAGCGAACGACGTTCGCCACATCCTCGGGCTGGCATACGCGGCCAAAGGGCATGGTGGCGTCGAGAGTGCGCACGTTCTCCACCCCCTGGGTCGCGGCCACAAGGCGTCGCCCCATGTCCGTATCCACCAGCCCTGGCGCCACCACGTTTACCCGAATCCCGTGGGCTCGCTCCTCCTTCGCCAGGGTCATGGCCAGGGCCTCAAGGGCGGCCTTCGCCATGTTATAGGGCGCGCCGTTGGCTCCCAGGCCGCGAGTCGCTACGGAGGAAATCATGATGATGTCCCCCCGATCCTGGCTGCGCATGGCAGGGACCACCCGCTTTGAAAGGGCATGGGCGGCAAAGGCGTGGGTCCCCATCACCCGGGCCAGCTCCTCCGCCGTAGTATCGGCCACGGAGAGGCCACGGCTGGCGATGCCGGCGTTGTTCACCAGAATGGACACGGGGCCCAGCTCCGCCTCCACCTGATCGACCATGGCGTCGCAGGCCTCGGGGTCGGCGACGGAGCCGGCCAGGGCCATGGCCCGCACGCCCGTGGCCCGAAGCGCATCAAGGGCCTCCTGAGCGGAGGCTTCGTCGCGACGGTAGTTGATGGCCACATCGGCACCGGCTTCCGCGAGGGCCAGGGCAATGGACCGCCCCACGCCCCGGCTGCCGCCGGTCACCAGGGCCACACGCCCGGCTAAGCCTCTCGTCATGGCTAGCGCCCCGTAAACCCAGCTTCGCGCTTACCGAGAAAAGCGGAAATTCCTTCCTTGAAGTCGAGGCTCCGCCCCGCCTCGTTCTGAAGCTGGGCTTCGAGATCGAGCTGTGCCTCATAGCTGTTGAAGGCACTCTGCCAGTAGGCCTTGCGGATTAGGGCTAGGGACCGGGGCCCCTTCGCCAGCCGCTCCGCGATCTTCATGGCTTCAGGCACGAGGGCCTCATCGTCAAAGACCCGGTTAATGAGGCCCCACTCGAGCGCCTGCGCCGCTGGGAGGCGATCGGCCATAAGGGAAAGCTCCTTGGCCCGGGCCCAGCCCACGAGGCGAGGCAGAAGGTAGGTCGCCCCGCCATCGGGAATGAGGCCAATGCGCGCAAAAGCCTGAAGGAAGAAGGCGCTACGGCCCGCGCAGATCATGTCCCCCATGAGGGCAAAGCTCATGCCCACCCCCGCCGCCGCACCATTCACGGCGGTCACGATGGGAAGCTCAAGATCCCGCATGCCGAGCAGCAACGGATGATAGCCGGTGCGAAGCCCATCCCCCGCGCCCTGCTTTTCCCTCTGCGCGTTGCGCTCTTCGTCGGCCAAATTAGCCCCGGCACAGAAGCCCCTCCCCTCTCCGGTCATCAGCAGGCACCGCACTTCCGCGCCCCGATCGCGCACTTCCCGCACGGCCTCTTGCAGTTCCGTCAACATGCGAGAGCACACGGCGTTCATCACCTCGGGGTGATTGAACGTCAGCACCGCGATGTTGCCTTCATAATCTAGCTTGATGCGTTCGTAGCTCACACTATTCTCCTCTTGCCGAGCGCCGCGCGGCGCTTAGCTCGCTTTGTTGGGATTGATGAAGCCGAAGAGCACCCCGGCGACCTTCCGAATTTGGATTTCCTCAGAGCCTTCTGTGATCCGATAGCGACGGTGATGGCGGTAGATGTGCTCGAAGGGCTTGTGCCGGCTGTAGCCAATGCCGCCGTGCACTTGCATCGCTCGGTCTGCGGCATCGCACACCAGCCGGTTGGCCCGGTAGTTACACATGGACACCTTATCTGAGAGGTAGATGGCCACTTCCTTCTTCGACATCTGGTCCATCTGCCAGGCGGTCTTGTAGACCAGATTCCGGATCATTTCGCATTCCGTATGGAGCTCCACCAGAGGGAACTGGATCGCCTGGTTTGACGCGAGGGGCTTGCCGAAGGGCGCGCGCTCCTGGGCGTATTTCACGGATTCGTTAATGCAGAACTGGGCCGCGCCAACGCCCGAAGCCGCCTGGCGAATACGATTTTCATGGACGAAGTGCTGCGCTACGGAGAGGCCGCTGCCGGGCTCTCCGAAGATAGCCGTCTCCGGAACCCAGACATTGGTAAAGGACACCCGGGGGTGATCCGTCGGCATATTAAAGGTCCAGAGGTACTCCTCAATTTTCACCCCAGGATCGTCCGTGGGGACGATGAAGCAGGTGATGCCCCGGGCGTCGCCGTCCTTACCCCCGGTGCGGGCAAAGACCATGTCGTGGGTGGCCACGTGCATGCCCGTGTTCCACATTTTCTCGCCGTTGATGAGATAGCCAGGTACGCCATCGCGGGTTTCCGGCACGGCGTGCGTATCCATCCAGGTCGCGTCGGAACCATGCCGAGGCTCGGTCAGGCCAAAGGCCACGCGACGCTTCCCCGTGATGGAGTTCTCAATAAATTCTGCTTTCTGCGCTTCGCTGCCGAAGTCGCGCATCATGAGTACGAAGGGATTGTTAGCCACGATGGACGCTTCATTTTGAAGGTCGTTGTGGAGCCCCAGGCCCTTCGCAGCGAGATGCTCGCGAATGACGGCCATGCCGAGGTTAGTGCCATCCTGACCGCCAAACTCCTTGGGCAGGGCATAACGATAATGACCCGCCGCGTCGGCGCGTCGGCGCATCTCCCCAAGGAGCTGCTCCCACTCGTGCCGGGGCAGACCGCCGTTCTCGAAATCGGTCCGGGCCCATTCGCGCCGATGGTCGAAGAAGCGCTCGTTATCGTCCTGCGCCTGGAGCGGCTTGATTTCCGCCTCGATGAATTCATCGAGGGTTGTCAGATAGGCCTTAAGTTCTGCTGGAATTTCGAAATCCATGCTACGTACCCCCCCTGTTGACTCACTCCCCTGGACCATACCTCAGGGCCCGACGGCGGCTCAATAATGCAATGCGATTAGGTGCCGTCAGGGGCCTCGAGGGCCTCCAGCAGGGCTTCCGCCGCCTGCCGCGCAGCACTGCCCAACAGCAAGCGCTGAGCATCTTCCAACGCCTGCAGCCGAGCCTGGTGGCCTTCAAGGGCATCGACAAGGGCCCGCTCAAGACCATCGTAAAGCTGCCCAAGAAGCATAAAGGCGTAGCGATGCTTGTAGTTTTCCCTGGCGTTAAGGAGCCCATGGCGCCGCGCTTCCTGCCCATCGGTCAGGGCCGCTTTAAGGGTGAGGCGCCAAAGGGCGCGCTGCCGTTCCTCTGGGGACAGGGGCTGGCGCCGTAGCCGATGCCAGAAGCCTCGCCCCTGATCGGAAGCCATGAGCGCAAAGCGTCGGGCGCGGCTCAAGGTTAGGGGTTCAAGCACCACCGGGGCGGGGGTGAGGGCCCGGGCCTCCCCAAGCCGCTCCCGAAGCGCGCCGACAGCGAATAGCTGGTCCAGCGTGGCGCGCTGGGCCCGGGGCAGCAAGGATTGCAGCTCCTGACCCAGGGCTGCGGTGTCCGCCGCGAGGGCCTCCCCCAGATCGGTCCGAAGCTGCCCCAGCTCCTCCTCCCGCACCGTCGCACGCTCCTGAAGCCAGTCTTGATTGAAGCGCTCGAGGGCATGGTCGATGAGCGCCGCACCCAGCTCCGCTTCCGCCAGCGCCTCGGGCATGGGGCGCTCTGCCAGATAGCGCTCAAGCCCCCCGCGCAGAAAGGCGTCGAGCTCTTGGGCCATGGGACCCTGGGGAGAGAAAGTTTCCTCTATACGCTGGGCCAGCGTCGCCCGAAGCTCGCGACGGGCGCCATCCAGGGTTCGCTTCACCCCGCGGCGCTGCTGCTCGGCCCCAAGGCCTTCGGCGGAGAGGCCGAGCACTGCCTCGTCCCGGGCGAGGAGCGCCCGTAGCGCCGAGCGCTCGAGCTCAAAGCTGGGCGCCGTGGTGGGCGGCTGAGTCGCCTCGCAGCGCTGGGCCAGCGTCGCCCGGAGCGTCTCAAGCCCCTCCCCGACCCTCTGGGCCACCGTTTCCGCGCCCCGGCGCGCCCAGTGCGCCTCCACGAGGGCCGCCGTCTCCGCGCCCTCCAGCCCCCGGAGCGCATCGACCGCTAGAAGGGGAATGGGCTGCCGTAAGCAGCCCTCGAGGTCCGCTTCTACCTGGGCGCACAGTTTCCTGAAGGCCCCTTCCCCCAGCGGTTCAAAGGCCTCCACGTTAAGCACAACAAGTAGCCGATCGGCGAGCCCCTGGGCCGCCAGCTGTCGCAGCAATAAGCGATCCCCGTTCCGAAGGCCAAGCCGGCTTTGCACGACGTAAAGGAGCGTATCAGCCCGCTGGCCGATGGCCTGCACATCGGCGGCGTCTAACGGGTTAAGGCTGTCGCTACCCTGACAGTCGATGAGACCGAGGGCGCGCGGGAGCCCCTCAGGGAAGGGCACGCGCAGGGACAAATGGGCAATGAGGGGTGCCAGAGACGGCTCATTGGTCCAGCTTAAAAAGTCGGAAAAGCCCCCTTCCTGGAAGAACAGGCGCGGTGCCTCGCCAGGCCCTGGGCGAAAACCCCGGCGCTGCAGCGCCGAAAGCCCCGCGAGGGTGAGGCGCAGCCGTGTCAGCGCATGTTGAAGAAGGCCGTAGGCGCTACCGGCCTCGAGATTCGCAAGGCGCCCATCGGCCTCGCTTTCCCTCTCAAAAGCCTCCCGGGCCACCTCGAGGGCGGCGAGAGCGTCGACGTCATAAACATTCTCAGGAACCTCCAGGGGGGCGCCGAGAATTCGAAAATCGAAGGCCAATCGCGCCTCCAACACGGAGGACGGCCAGAGCTGCACCTCAGCAGCGAGGACCTCGCCGTGGGTGCTGTGAATCTGATTGAAGGTTTTTACCCCGGCGCCCCGGGTCATGATCTCGCGGCCAAGCAGCGCGTTGATCAAGGTCGACTTTCCGGACTTGATCGTGCCCAGCACAAAGGTGCGGTGCGTCGCTGCCTCCCCGTCAGGCCTGCCCGGGGGGGCCAACACTTCCCTATACTCTGGCCACTGCCTCAAAAAATTGGCGATAGCCTCGGCTCCGCGAGCTGCAGCCTGTTCCATGAACCCGCTATCCCGGCAAAAACCCTATGCTAGCGAACCCCTCCGGGGCACCGCGAGTCAAAAGGAGACGATTGTGCTGTTATGCCTTGAAGGGCCAGGAAGCGCCCTCCTCGCCCGATGCCTGTCCCTTGGGGACGGGAAGGCCCCCGCCGCGGATTACTGGCCTGCCCCCTGCCGGGGCCATCCCCTTCTCCCCGCACTCAACACACCCTTCCCGGACCTCCTAAGCCTCGAGGCAGCCCTCCTCCGACAATGGAGCAATGAAGCGCTGCGCGCTACGGCGGAGGCGCGAACTCTGTTGGTCGCGGAAGGGCTCGGCGCCGTGGCAGTACTTGCGCGCCGCCTAGATCCGACCGCTTCCCCCGCGGGGCTCGGCGCACTGCTCCTGGCCCTGCTCGACAGCGCGGCCAGCGAAGGGGCCGTGGATTTTCTCTGGCTAAGCGCCGGGCCTGGCGAAGGGGAGCCGGCGGTGAGCCACGCCTTTGCCGATGCGCAGCACCCCCGCCTCTTTCTTAACGCGGGCAAGTTGACTCCCTCAGAACTGTGGGAAGAAGCACAGATCCATTGCCGCCTCGGCCCCGCGGCCTTACCCCTCCCGCCCCGTCCAGCTCCAGCGCCGCTGGCATCTAAGCACTTTACCGGTGGCTATGCGCTCTCCCCGGAGGGGGAAGAAAGGGGGCTCCCCTTTCCCCGGCACCGCTTGACAGGCCCGGCCCTCGCGAGGAACGGGGAACCCATGGTGCTAGGCCCCGAGGGCATTCTCTGGGGCCTTACGCGGCGCCTCTCCCTTCATCCCATGCCGCCCCCGCCTGGCCTTACCCAGGGTGCGGGCTATCTCCTGCAGGAGGATGGGCTGGCCTTCGAGGATCACCGGAACGAGCTACCAGCCTTCCTGGCAGAGGACGGCCCCCAGGCCTAGGGTCCGCTTCCGGCTAGGCCCAGCGTCAGCTGAGGCCTAGCCAGATCAGGCGCACGCCAACGATCAGGAGCGAGGCGTAGATGAAGCGAAAGAACCAGGTTTCATCGACCTGATGGTGCAGCCAATGGCCCAGCCGAATGCCCAGGGGCGCCAGGGGCGCGAGCACTAAGGACGTGGTCAGGTTGCCAAAGTCGAATTGCCCAAGCAGAGCATAGGGCGGGACCTTCACCCAGTTCACAATCATGAAGAACAGCACTGCGGTGGCCTGAAAGGTGCCCTTATCCAGGCCCTGGCGAAGCAGGTAGACGTTGATCGGCGGCCCCCCGGCGTGGACCCCAAAGCTCGTGAAGCCCGCCAGGGCACCCCAAAAGGCGCCCGCCAGGGGCCGGGGCGCCCGCCGTTCCGGCGGCGGCGTGCGCCGCAAAACACCGAGGAAATGATTGGCCACGAAGCCCACGGCGATGACGCCAATGAGCACTCGAATCGCATCCTCGGACAGGTAGCGAAAGGTGAAGGTGCCTAGCACGATGCCGGCGACGGCCCCGGGCACGATGACCCGGAGATTGGCGAGGTCCCAACGCCCCCACCACTGGCGCACCGCAAAGGCGTCCATGAGCATAAGGATCGGCAACATGATTGCCGCTGCCTGCACGGGCCCGATGGCCAGCGCCATGAGCGGTACCCCGAGGATGCCAATACCGCCCCCGAGGCCGCCCTTGGCAATGCCCACGATGAGGAGTGCGGGGATCGCCAGCACGTAAAAAAAGGGGTCGGTAATCATGGGGCGCTCCGTTTCGACGGGCGCATCATACGCCTCCAGAGCGCCCCTTCACCCCAGAGCTGAAACCTTGAGCCGGACCGGCGGGTGCGCTATAGCTAAGCCATGGGGGGAACGACTGCACTGACCTATAGCCTTGCGACCCGCGTCGACCTGTTGGCCATGGCGCGGCTGCTCACGCATTTTCTTGACGACCCCCTCCTCCGGCCCTGGACCCCCGGCGCTCTTGAAAGGGCTCTAGCCAATCCAGAACAGAACCTCTGCGTAGCCCGAGCCGGGCATACCATTGTGGGGATCGGCGCCATGCGCTATGGGTTGCAAAGCGCTGAACTGACGCTGCTCGCGGTCGCACCCCTATGGCAGCGACGCGGCTTGGGCCAGGGGCTTTTGGCCTGGTTGGAGGCGCCCGCGGAGCTCCTAGATCTGGCCCACAGCACGGTCTCCTGTCCCCTGGAGCGTAGCGGCTATTTTTCCCGTCGCGGCTTCAACCCACGCTTTCCGGAAGCCGCAGGGACCGATCCAATCCTTTTCCTTCGTCCCCTCACCCGGAGGCCTTCATGACCCTAAACGCTCTGACCACCCCGGACCCGGCCCCGTTCCTCGCGTGCATCGATGCGGTGGCCGCGCAGGCCGATCGGGAGAGCGATCAAAACGAGGCGGCGCGGAGCCTAAGCCCGGGCCTCGCAGCGGCCATGGCGGAGGCCGGGGCCTATCGCATGCTCGTACCCCAGGCCCATGGCGGCCTGGAGGTCTCCCCGCAGGTGATGATGGATGCGCTCCGGCGCCTGGCCTATGGCGATGGCGCCGCGGGCTGGTGCGCCATGATTGGTGCGACTACGGGACTCCTTGCGGCAACCCTACCGGAGGAGACTGCTAACACCATCTTTGCGGATCCTAGGGTCATTCCCTGTGGGGTCACCGCCCCCATGGGCACTGCGCAGCGCAAGGGCGATGGCTGGACGGTTTCCGGCCGCTGGAGCTTTGCAAGCGCGAGCCCCAACGCCCACTGGCTGGCCGGGGGCTGCCGACTGGTCGACGAGGCCGGGGCACCCCTGCTCGACAAGCGCGGCTCGCCCGAACAGCGGCTCTTCTTCTTTCGCCAGGAACAGGTGACCCGGCACGACACTTGGCACGTGAGCGGCCTCTGCGGGACGGGCTCTGGGGATATGTCCGTGGAGGGGCTTGAGCTCGACGAGGCCTTCAGCGTGCCCCTCGGCGCGGCGCCCCGGGTGCGCACCCCGCTCTACCGCTTCCCCACCTTCGGCCTCCTGGCTCTGGGGGTCGCAAGCGTCGCCATCGGCCTCGGGGAGCGTGCCCTCGATGAATGGGCGGAGCTGGCGCAGAAGAAGGCGCCCGCCGGGAGCCGGCGCCGCCTTGCGGAGCGGGCCCCGGTGCAGCTGGCCCTGGCCAAGGCGGAGGCCCAGCTGGCGTCCGCTAGGGCCTTCATGGAGCAGGCCGCGGAGGAGGCCTGGGCCTGCGCAGCCGCTGGGGAGAAGCTCAGCTCGGAGCATCGACGGCGCCTCCGCCTAGCGGCAAGCCACGGCACCTGGGCGGCCGCAGAAGCTACGGGGGCGGCTTATCACGGCGGCGGCGGCTCGGCGATCTATGCCAAAAGCCGTCTACAGCGGTGCTTTCGAGATGTAAACGTAACCACACAGCACATCATGGTGGGGGAACCCACCTTTGAGCTCGCGGGCCGGGGGCGGCTCGGCCTACCCCTCGGCGGACCCTTCTAGGTCCCCGCCAATCGCTCCGCCGTGGCCAGCACTACGGCGTAACGCCCCCCCTTGCCTAAGGCCAGCCAAAGCGCGGCGCGGTGCCAGGGCACGCCCATCAGGCCTGCCAATAGGGGCAGGGCGTCTCCTAGCGCCGGCACCCAGGCGAGCACCAAACTCGGCGCCCCAAAACGCTGCACCCAAAGCCGGAATCGAGCTCGAGGCGCGGCCATGCGCAAGGACAGCCAGCGCCATCGAAGGGCACCGGCCCCCAGCGCCATCATAAGCAGGGCGCCCCCCGTATTTCCTACCGTAGCTGCGGCCCAGAGAGGAAGCACCGGGCTACCCCCGTGCCAAGCCGCCAAGAGCGCGGCCTCTGAGGGCAGGGGCAGCACCGTCGCCGCCGCGAAGGCTATGGCAGCCACGGCGGCGAGCGTAAGCATGAAGGGGCCTTACTGCTTGGCGACGTTAATCACCTGGTATTCGGTAAAGGCCGCCAGGCCCCAAGGGCCGTTTTCGTACCCAATGCCCGACCACTTCACGCCGCCGAAGGGCACATCGGGGGCCAGGTTCATATGCTGGTTGACCCAGGCCGTACCGCAGTCGAGATCCCGAGCGAGGGCCGCGCCCCGATCGAGGTCTTCAGTCCAGATCGAGCCGCCGAGGCCAAAGTGCGTGCCATTGGCCCGCCCTAGCACCTCGTCCACGCTCTTGAAGGACATGACCGGCAGGGCCGGGCCGAACTGCTCCTCGTCCACGAGACGCACCCCTTCGGCGACATCCGTGAGGATAGTCGGCGCGTAGAAGTAGCCTTCATTCGCCAGCGGCTTACCGCCGGCGACGATCTTCGCGCCGTGGCCGCGGGCGTCATCCACCAGCTCGCTCACCCGGTCAAACTGGGCCCGATTGTTCAGGGGCCCCAGCTCGCTTTCGGCAGCGGAGCCTGGCCCCACCTTTACCCGCTCCGCAATGGCGCCCAGGGCCTCCACCACCGCGGGGAAGATCGGCTCCTCGACGTAAAGGCGCTTTACCGCTACGCACACCTGACCGCTATTGGCGAAGGCGCTCCAGAACAGCTTTTCCGCAATCTTCTCGGGGTTGTTATCGGCCAGCACAATGGCAGGATCGTTGCCCCCAAGTTCGAGGGTGACGCGCTTCAGATCCGGCGCCGCGGCAGCCGCGATGTGCTTACCGGTCGCCACGGAGCCGGTGAAAGAGATCTTTCGCACCTCGGGATGAGCGCTTAGCCAGCGCCCCAGCTGATCGCCCCCGGAGACCACGTTAAAGACCCCCGGCGGCAGGGCCTCCCGGAGAGCCTCGCCCAGGGCGAGGCTCGAGAGGGGCGTATAGGGTGAAGGCTTCAGGATAAAGGTGTTACCCGCGAGGAGCGCCGGGGCAATTTTCCACACCGCCAGGAGCACGGGGAAATTCCAAGGCGTAATCCCTGCCACCACGCCGAGGGGCCGCCTGCGAAGCTCGACGCGGAAATTCTCATCCTCTCGAAGCAGCTGATCCTCTAACGGGAGGGCCGCGGTGGAGCGAAACCAGAGCGCCGCGCCATAGAGCTCTTCAAGGGCCTTAGCCAGGGGCTTACCCTGCTCCTGGGTGAGCACGGGGGCAATGGCTTGGGCCTGGGCTTCGATAGCATCGGCGCACTTCAGGAGCGCCGCTCGGCGGGCGTCCCCATCCCCCTGCCAGGTCGGCAAAGCTGCCTTCGCAGCGCGCACGGCCTGATCCAGCTGGGCCTCGCTGCAATCCGGGCATTCGGCGAAGGGCCGGCCTGTCGCCGGGTCGAGCACGGACAGCTGCTGATCACTGCCTACGGCGGCGCCGTTGATGGTCATGGTGAATTGAGACATGAGGGGTCGCTCCTGGGTTTAGGCCTCGCCCGCGAGAAGGGCGAGGGCTCGATCAATAAGTGGGGTCATGGAATGGCGCGTCACTTCCCAGAGGGGATCGTCACGCTTACCCCGACGGTGCAGCATGAGATTGAAGCCTGTAATCAGGGCGAATTTGTAAGCCGCAAGGGCCCGGTACCAGGCCAGGTCGGCCACGGGCTCGCCCCAAGCGGCCTCGTAGTAGCCGATCAGGGTTTCCGGCTCGAGGAAAAAGGTGCGCTCGCTGCCGTCGGCCCAGGCGGCCCGGTCGCTGAAGGTGCAGATCCACCCCAAATCGTTCAGGGTTGCGCCGATGCCTGTCAGCTCGAAATCAATCACGGCCTTCAAATGGCCGTCGAAGTCGCAGAACAAATTAGCGGTTTGGAAATCGCCATGGAACACCCCGATGGGTGCTGCCTCGGGTATGCGCTCGAGCAGGGCCTTACGCACCTCCGGCGCCCGCTTAAGCGCCTCCGGATCGGCGGCCCGCTCGAAGAGCGGATCCCAGCGCGCCACATCTTCCTCGAAGGGAACGGGCGCGCCCAGGTAGGTCAGGGGCTCCCAGGGCACTCGATGGATGCCCGCGAGGGCCGTCATAACTTCCTGGCCAAGGCTTTCGAGTTGAGCTCGGGAAAGCCCCGCCCCCCACTCCGAGGCGCCCCGGCGCAGGACGTCACCCTCAAGCTGGGGCACCACGAAAAAAGGCCGGTCAAAGAAGCGGAGATCCTCCCCTTCCCCGCCGCTCCAACGCACGCTGCAGTGGGGCACGGAGGTGTGATCGAGGGCGTTAAGGACCGTCACCTGGCGAAGCACATCCGCCGTGCCGCGCCAGTTCACGTTCGGTGGGGGCAGGCGCAAAAACCAGGCTTCTTCCCGTGCTTCGGTGCCCGTCCCCAGGGCTACGCGGTAGCCGTAGGCGAAGCCCGCGTGCCCGGGCATCTTTTTCACCGCAAAGGCCTTGGCCGCCGGATCGTTGTAGCAATGCTGCACGAAGGGCTGCAGCCGCTGCTCCAGCTCGTCAAGTTCCATCCCCCCCCCTCTTTCTTTTTATTCCGGCGCAGGCTCGGGGAATTCATCCCTCAGCACGCGCTTCAAAATTTTCCCCGAAGGGTTCCTCGGGATGCTGTCCACAAAGCGCACGGCCCGGGGCTGCTTAAAGCGCGCCAGGCGACTCTGGCAATGAGACAGCACTGCCGCTTCCGTCAGTTCGGGGTCGTCGCGCACGAGAATGGCCAAGGGCGACTCGCCCCAGCGCGCCGAGGCCATGCCGATCACCGCCGCATCGGCGACCCCCGGGGCACCGAGCAGCACGTTTTCCACCTCAGCGGGATAAATGTTCTCGCCCCCGGAAATGATCATGTCCTTGATCCGGTCCTGAATATAAACGAACCCGTCTTCGTCCATGATGGCCACCTCTCCGGAGCGCAGCCAGCCGTCCACCAGCGTTTCTGCCGTGGCATCGGGACGGTTCCAGTATTCACGCATGATGTGCGGTCCGCGGACCCAAACCTCCCCGGCACCCCTGAGGCGCAGGGAGCGCCGTCGTCCCCTACGATTTTCACGTCGCTGTGAAAGAAGCCGCGCCCCGTGGAACCGACGCGAGTGAGGGCGTTCTCCGAGTCGATTAGGCAAGCTGGACCGCAGGTTTCCGTAAGTCCATAGACCTGAAGGATGTCGATGGAGAGCTCAGCGTAGCGCTCGATTAGGGAGACGGGCACGGGCGCCGCGCCAGACATCATCCAGCGCAGCGCGCCGCGATCGAAGCGCTCAAAGTGCGGCACCTGGAGCATGAAATTGAGCATGGCCGGGACAAGAAGCCCAGTGGTAACCCGTTCTTCCTCAATGAGCTGCCAGGCTACAGCAGGGTCGAAGCTGCGCATCACAATGCTCGTTACGCCGAGATAAACGCAAAGTGTTCCTGGAGTGAGGGCACCCACGTGGAAAAGAGGAAGGGCCTGCAGGTAGCGATCCCCGGGGCGCATATCCGCTGTAGCGGCAATGGTGAGCACGCCCCAGAGCGCACTTTCATGGGTGTGCACGACGCCTTTGGGGAGCCCCGTGGTCCCAGAGGTATACATAATGTATAGCGCGTCCTGGTCCTGCGCCCCTAGCGGTGGCGCCGTCGGCGCCCCCTTATCTCGGAATGCCGCGTAGTCCTGGGCGCCTGGCACCGCCGATGCGCCCACGGCCAAGAGGCGGGCAAGACCTGTCCGGTCTTCAAAGCCCACAAGGGTTTCCACCGTATCGGCAAAATCCTCATCGAAGATGAGCGTGGTTGTGCCACTGTCTTGCAGGATGAAGCGGAGCTCCTCGGCAGTAAGACGCCAATTCAAGGGCACCACCACGGCGCCCAAGCGCGCAATGGCGAAGAAGCTCTCAATAAACTCGGCGCTGTTCATGAGTAGGAGCCCCACCCGATCCCCAGGTTTGACACCGTCGTCGATCAGCGCATTGGCCAGGCAATGGGCGCGCTCCGCGAGGCTCGCAAAACTCAAGCGAAGGCCCCGAGCCACGTCGAAGACGGCCTCCCTTTCCGGGTTAAGCGCCGCCCGGCGCGTCAACAAGTCCCCGATGTTGTTGGCAAGTGCTGTCACGGTTGATCCCTCCCAAGAACGCCCCATAGGCGTCTAGTGTGCCCTCTCCCGAGCGAGGAGACGAGGCCCGATCCACCCAAGCCCCCAGAGGCGTAAGAGGAGGAGCTTTTGTCGCGTTTTCGCTCAGCACAAAACCTCGACAAGCGCCGAAATTCGCTTATACTGCGCGCACTTAAGCGGCAACTTGGCTCGAGTAGGGGAAGCCACCCGCATCTTAGGGATCTGCCTGAGTGGGTTTTCATGAGCCAGAAGCAAGATAGCAGCCAGAATTACCGCATCGGAGCCGTTGCCCGCCTCACTGGTATCTCCGTCGATCGACTGCGCGCCTGGGAGCGGCGCTACGCGGTGGTCGAGACGCGGCGCACCGAGTCCCTCGGCCGCATTTACTCTCGGGACGATGTCGAGCGCCTGACCATGATCAAGCAGCTCGTGGACCTGGGAAACCCCATTTCCTCCGTAGCCAACCTTTCCGATAGCCAGCTTCGGGAGCGACTCCAACAGGACAATCGTTCCCGCCAACAGGTACAGCAGTTTGCCACGCGCCCGGTACGGGCAGCGGTTTTAGGGTCTACCCTCGCCGCCTACCTAGACGCCGCCGGAGAGCGACTTGAGGGGTTGAGCCTTATCGGCGCCTTCCGCAACTACAGTGATTTTGAGCGTGCCCTACCCTCCCTCGCGCCGGACGTCCTGATTCTCGAATATGCGGGCGTCTACGAGGAAACGGTGCAGGAGGTGACCAGCCTCATGAAGCGCGCGGGTACGCAGCGCGCTGTAGTCGTGGCCGGCTTTGGCCGCCGGGAAGTTTTTGATGCTCTGAAGGCTGAAGGGGCGATGACTCTGCGCTCCCCGGTTTCGCTGGAGGAGCTTGCCCTGGCCTGCCGTTTCGAAGGCGACGGCGACCCGCAACCGAGCGCCTTTGACGAGGGGCTCCGGCCGGAGCTCGGGGACGCCATCCCGCCCCGCCGCTTTGACGATGATGACCTAGTGCGCTTGGCAGGCCTGTCTCGTTCCGTTGAATGTGAATGTCCGGAGCACCTTATTACGTTAATCGGCAGCCTCACCGCCTTCGAGGCCTACAGCGCCAGCTGCAAAAGCCGTAATCCCACGGACGCAGCGCTTCACGCCTACCTTCATCGCGTCACGGCCCATGCCCGCGCGCTCATGGAGGAAGCGCTGGAAAACGTGGCGGAAGTCGAAGGGATGATCCAGTAACGAAGGCCATCTGTCATGGACAGGCGGCAAAACCTGCTCTTTGTCCACCCGACGAACGGCCCCTTGTCCGGGGGTTGACCAGCCTTCGTCCAGGGCGTACATTAGACCCCAGTTGGACATGCCACGCGTGTTCAACTCGGTTTAGGCGTGGGGCGGTTCGACTCTCTCCCCCTCCCCCCTCGATTGCGAACCGTCACGCTTCACACGCCGTTTACCCTCCCGCGCCGGCGCAAGCCGGCGCGGGAAAAAAACGTCCCGTATGGCTTCCTCCGAAACGCTACTAAGGCTTTAGCAAGCTCAAAAGGTCGTATTCAAGTTCGCCCACGCGCCGGCCACTCATGGCCATGACGATATTTGAGAAGCGACCGTCCAGGTGCGCGGCCGCCTGCCCTGCGAGGCCCAGGCCCCAGCGGTAGGTGCCCAGCACTTTCCACCAGTGAAAGCGCTCTGGGTCGAAGGTTCCCCCACCGGCTTCATAAGCGGTCACAAAAGGCGCCCGGTCGCCAAAGCCCCCCACTTCCTTGTCGTCCTCCCCAAAGCGCCAGCAGCGCAGGCACGTCCAGGCTAAGTCCTCAAGGGGATCACCCACCTTAGCCACCTCCCAGTCCAGCACCGCAGCAAGGCCCTGCTTATCAATGATCACGTTGCCGTTCCGCACATCGCCATGAACGATGGCGAACCCCTCCCCTGCCGGCGGCGCGTGGGTCTCTAGCCAGCGCTGGGCGTAGCTGAAGATCGGAGATGGCTGGAGCAACTCCCGAAGCTGCTGGTCCGTGCGGGCCAAGGCGTCTTCCACCGGGGAGCCTTCGGGCCGCGCCAGCGCCGGCGGCGCCAAGGTCGGATCAATGCTGTGGAGCGCCGCAAAAGCCGAGCCGAGCTGGGCGGCGATCCTTTCTCCCGTCCCCTCCGCGGCCACCTTACGCAGCACGCGCCGGGGTACGGTTTCCCCGACAACGCAATCGCTGACGAAAAGCGGCCCCCCTACCCATTGCGGATCTTCCGTCGCAAAATGGACATGGGGAACGGGGACGCCCTGGGCTTCCGCGAGGTGAAAGAGCGCAGCCTCCTGGGGGATGGGCAGCAGTTCGATATCCAGGGTGGGCAGATAGGTCACGCAGTAGCGCCGCCCCTCCCCCCCAGGCTCCGTCGCCGTAAAGAGCACGTTGCCCCGGCGGGCGCCAGCGGAGGTTATAACCAGATCGGAAACGCTTACGGGACGGGAAAGCTCAGCTTGAAACACGGCCTCGAGCCCGGCCTTTAGCCGGGCCTCCCGAGCCTGGGCGCTTTCCGGCACCATCCCCGGCTCGTTCACGAAGCACCTCCCGGCCGCTCCCCAGCGCTGTCATAGCGGTCATACCCGGGACGCAGCACCGCTAGCTTCTCCCGAGCCCCTGCCATCAGCACGGGCCAGGCCGCTTCATCGAAAGCCGAATCGCCGCCCCGGCGCAGGCGCCGTGCTAGCCGGGCGTTGAGCGTCTCGAGGGCGACCCGGGGCGACCCCTCGGGCACGGGCGTGTCGAGCAGCGCCGCCAAGCGCACTGCCTCCCGGGAGAGGGCCTCCTCATCACTCAGCTCCCGGCGCACTACGGATAGCAAATTCATGGCCACCCGCGTCCGGTAGACGAGAGGCCCCTCAAGCTCCGGCCCCACCTCCTCCTCAAGGTAGGTCGCAAGCGCGTCCAAAAGCTCCACCGCCGTCGGGCGATCCTGCATCAGCCCTGCCCTCCTTCCAGAAGCTCGAGGGCGGCCTCAGCTCGGCGCACCACGGAGTCTGCAAACTCCGACAGGTCCAGGTCCTCGCGGCTGCCCATGGCCCCAAGGCGATAGCGCTTATAGACCCCTTCCCCGATGGCGGCGAGGCGCCAGTGGCTGAAGGCACGGTAGTACGCGATGGAGGACAGATCCCGCCCCGTTTTCTCCGCATAGCGGGCGGCCAGAGCCTCTCGGTCGCCAAAGCCCCCGACGGCCGTCGGTGCCTGATCCCCTTGCCGCGTATCCACCTCGCCCGGTTGCACCCAAGCGTTCAGGAGGTAGCCCACGTCGGCCAGGGGGTCACCCAGGGTGCAGAGCTCCCAGTCGAGCACGCCCTGAATCTTACCGTCGGCCACGATCATATTCCCAAGGCGATAGTCACCGTGCACGATGGCCGCCCCCAGCTGCTCCGGAAGCCGCTCCCCCAGGAGGGCTCGCGCTCCGTCCATGGCAGGGATTTCCCGCTGCTTAGAGTTCTCCCATTGGGTAGTCCAGCGCTTTAGCTGCCGGGCGATGTAGGCTTCCTTTCGGCCTAGGGTGCCTAGGCCTACGGCATCCGGATCGATGGCGTGAAGAGCCGCCAGCACGTCGACCACATCGTCGCCTATGGCCGCGCGTGCCTCCGCAGGCAGGTCCCGGGCGCTGTCAGCGTCGTGAAGCACTGTGCCGTCCACAAAGCTCATGACGTAGAACGGTGCCTCGTTCACCGAAAGGTCTTCGCAAAGGCCCAGGGCCGGGGCCACGGGCACGGCACTGCTCGCGAGGGCGGAGATGATGCGATGCTCCCGGGCCACGTCGTGGGCGCTCTGGAGCACGTGCCCCAGGGGCGGGCGACGGAGCACAAAGTGCTGCCCTGCGGCGTCGTTCACCGCGTAGGTGAGATTTGAGTGCCCCCCGGCGATCAGAGAGAAGCCAAAGGGCCCCCGAGCCCCGGGAATGTGCGCTTCAAACCAGGCCGAAACAGCGTCGCCACGAATCCCCTCGATGCTCTGCGTCATGGTCCTCTCCCCGTAAAGCATGTGATTTAGGGAAGCTTGCCATGAAGCCGGGGCGAGGAAAATTCCCCGATGCCCCTCCGGGGCAAACCTTTAGGCCTCTAAAGGCCTGGCCGCCCACGGGGAGATCGGCTAAGGTGCGGGTTCCTTTTGTTACTCGGACTTCGCGTGCCATGGCTCAGGCCCCGCAAGAGGTTCTCATCGCCCTCCGACGCATCATGCGCGCCACGGATCTGTACTCAAAGCAGCTTTCTAAGACCGCCGGTCTCACCTCACCCCAGCTCCTCATCCTGGCCGCCATCGCCCGCATGGGAGACGTCACCATCGGCACCATCGCCCGGGAAGTGAAGCTTAGTCAGGCTACGGTGACCACGATCCTCGACCGCCTGGAGCGCCGAGGGCTCGTATACCGGGAACGCAGCACGGTGGATAAGAGAAAGGTGCATGCGCATCTCACGGCGGAAGGGGAAGAGGCGCTTAGCACCGCGCCCACGCCCCTTCAGCAGTCCTTCATCGCCCGCTACGAAGGCCTGGACCCCTGGGAACAATCCATGATCCTGGCCTCGCTCCAACGGGTAGCAGACATGATGGACGCCGGCGATCTTGACGCCTCTCCCATGCTCCACGTCGGCACCATCGATCCAGCCATGCCTCCCGCCTAGGACAGGCATTTTCCCCGCTTAACGCTAGTGGCATGCTCTCCTCTTCAAGGAGAGCGCCTATGCACCAGCCCGTACTCGCAAGCCAAGCCCAGTCCAGCGATCCCTGGCCCTTCCTTCCCGGCCGCTTCTCTCTGCGCGTGGTTCGCGCCAAGGGAAGCACGCTCTGGACCGACCGGGGAGAAGCCATCCTCGACGCCGCCGGCGGCGCCATCGTCAACAACATCGGCCACGGTCGACGCCGGGTCGCCGAGGCGCTCGCCGCGGCCACGGAAACCCTGACCTACGCCGTGCCTCCCTGGTCCACCCCAAGCCGGGAGGGCCTAGCCACGCGGCTGCGGGAGGACTGGCTACCCCCGGGCCTGGATCGCGTGTACTTCTCCGCCGGAGGCTCGGAAGCCACGGAGGTGGCCATGAAGCTGGCGATACAGCACTTTCAAGCCAAGGGCGAGGGGCAGCGCACCAAAATTCTGGGCCGACGCCTGTCCTACCACGGGACTACCATTGCCACCACGGCGGTGGGGGGACACGACGCTCGGAAGGCAGGCCTCGGCCCCCTGTTGGCCCCCTTCCCCCAGCTGGAAACGCCCTATCCCCTGCGCTGCCCCGCTGGGGCGGATCCGGCGGCCCAGCTCGCCCATTACCTGGCAGACTTCGATCGGGTCCTCGCTGCTGAAGGCCCGGAGACCATTGCAGGACTGATCGCCGAACCCATCGTCGGCTCCTCCGGCGGCGCCCTGCGTCCCCCCGAGGGCTACTGGCCAGCCATCGCCGAGCGGTGCAGGCGCCACGGCATTCTCCTCATCTTCGATGAGGTTATGACCGGGTTTGGGCGCACGGGGACGGCCTTCGCTGGCGACCACTGGGGCCTTACCCCAGATATCCTGGTCGGGGGCAAGGGCCTTGCCGGGGGCTACGCGCCCCTCGGCGGCGTCTTTAGCCATCGAGGCGTGCTTGATCCCATTGCCGACGCCGGCCTGGAGGTCATGTTCCACACCTTCGGCGCCCACCCCGGGGCCTGCGCTGCGGCCGAGGTAGTGCTTTCCATCATGACGGAAGAGGGGCTTGTGGCCGCCGCAGCGCAGAAGGGGGCCTTTCTCAAAGCCTGTCTTGAGGACGTCCTGGGCGATCACCCTCAGGTCGCCGAGGTACGGAGCGCAGGCCTCCTTCTGGCGGTAGAGCTGGTGCAGGACCGGGAGACTGGCGAACCCTTCCCCCGGGAGCGTAAGCTCACCCTCGCCGTGCTCGAGGAGGGGCTCAAACGCGGCGTGTATTACTACCCGGGAGGCACGGGGACGGTACGCGATATCCTTTGCCTCGGGCCCGCTATGACCACCCCGGAAGGGGAACTGGAGCAGATGGCGACGACCCTTCGCGCGGCCATCGATGGGGCCCTGGGGCGGCATGTTTAGGGACCTTCCCCTGGCCGCCCAGGCCCTGCTTCGCGGATCAAGACTGCTCTTCCACCGAGAGCTCCGGTGGCTGATTCTGGCTCCCCTTGGCCTCATGCTGGCGGTCTATAGCGCCCTCGTCGTCACCGCGCTGGAACTGCTTGGCCCCACCCTAAGCGGTCTCGGTGACGCGCTGCCGGAGGCCCTCACGGCCCTTGCGGGGGTTCTGAAAATGCTGGCCTGGCTCCTGGTATTGGGCCTCCTGGGCATCCTGGCCCTGCTTCTGAGCCAAACGTTAGCGGCGCCCTTTTACAGCGCGCTCGCGCGGCGAACGGAACGGCTCCTCACCGGGGGCAATCAGGAGAGCGGCCGGGGGCTGTGGCGCGAGGTGGGGGCAACCTTCACGAGAGAACTGGAAAAGCTGCGCTGGAGCTTGCCGCGCCTCGCCGTGCTCTTCGGTGTGAGCCTGATTCCTGGCCTGGGGGTCTTAGCGGCTCCCCTAACCCTGTTGCTCGGGGCTTGGATGCTTGCGGGGCAGTTTCTCGATTTTACGCAGGAAAACCGAGGGCAGCGTTTTGGAGAAACACTGGCGCTGATGAAGCGACATCGCCTGGGGGTACTGGCCTTCGGGGTACCCTTGGCCCTCGGGGTGACCTTACCGGTGCTGGGCGCCCTCGTGGGCGCCCTCGCCGTCGTCTCCGGGGCGGTGCTGGTGCTCTCCCTTCGCGGTGAGCACGGCACCCTCGCCGAAGGGGGTCCTTAAACCGGATCCCAACTGAAGACGCTGTTGGTGGCGCCGAGGTCGTGGAAAGACCCAGCCATGGCCGGCAAGCCTTGCTCCACCAGCGTTTCCGGGGTCCAGCCCTCCAGCTGCGCGACGCTGCGCACGGGCCGGGGCTGGCTCATGAGGAACACCTCGTTACCGCGGACGGAGAAGATCTGCCCGGAAACGTCCTTCGCCGCGGCCAGGGCAACGGCCATGGTGGCCACCTGATCCGCGCGCATCTTTTTCTGGAACATTTCCACCCGCTTCTGGCTCGCCTCATCCTTCACCGGAATGGTGGCAATCATGCGGGTCCAGGCGAAGGGCGCGATCACGTTCGAGCGAACATTCTTGCCAGCCCCCTCCATGGCGATGATGCGAGAGAGGCCTGCGATGCCCATCTTCGCCGCCGCGTAGTTCGCCTGACCAATGTTGCCGATGAGCCCGGAGGTTGACGTGAACATGACGAAGGACCCGTCTTCCTGATCGCGGAAGTGGTTAATCGCAGCCCGGGCGATGTTGTAGTGGCCATTGAGATGAACATCGATGACCGCATCCCAGTCTTCGTCGGTCATCTTGTGGAACATTTTGTCCCGAAGGATGCCCGCGGGATTGATGACGGCGTGCAGCCCCTTGAAGGTGTCCAGGGCGCACTCAACCATGGCCTTGGCCCCGGCGCGATCGGAGACGCTGTGGGAATCGGCAATGGCTTCGCCCCCGGCAGCATTGATCTCGTCCACGACCTCTTGAGCCGGACCCGCATCGCCCAGGGGATCATCTCCCTTCACCGATCCGCCGAGATCGTTCACCACCACCTTGGCCCCCTCCCGCGCTGCCAGCAGGGCGCATTCCCGTCCAATGCCCCGCGCCGCGCCGGTGACCAGTACCACCTTGCCGTCAAGCTGTCCCATGTGCGCCTCCAACCATGAATTGAAGCGACAGTTTAGTGCCCCGGCCCCCTACCCTGCCAGCGCAGGAGGCACGCCCTGCTCCGGTGCTGCGTCAATGGCGAGGTGCCCGGCAAGGAGCCCCGCTCCGGCGGTCGCGAAGCTGGCTCGAAGGCGGTGACCCCGGAGCACCCAAGGCAACCAGCCTCGGTCATCGGCCCACATGCGCCCGTAGGGCATGGCATGCCGAGACACCCATAGAGGCTTGCCCTCGGCGCTCTCTCGGGGCAGGCCCTGAAAGGTTTCGCAGCGGTAGGCAAAGCCGTGGATGCGTGATCCATCCTTATCCTCAAAGCGAAGTTCGGCGCAAAGCGTCGGCGCTTTACCCCGAATCCCCAGCTCCTCCTCCGCCTCCCGAAGCGCGCAGGCTCGGAGTGACTCCCCCGCCTCGAGCTTGCCTCCGGGACCGTTGATAAGCCCGGCGCCGTGCCCTCGCTTTTTCTCCATAAGAAGCACCTCATCGCCCTGGCAGACAAATAGCAGGGTCGCGAGCTGAGCGCCCGGGAAGGGGCCTTCAAGGGTCGGGGGCTGAAGGGAGGGCCGAGGGTCACAGGCCAAAAGCAGCCGGGCGGCCTGGAGAGGCTGGCCCGCTCGGGGCAGAAAGCCGCGGCGACCTAGCACCTTCAGCAAAGTCAGGGACGGCGCATCGAGGAGAAGGGACAGGGTCACGCCCTCGGCCAGAAGGCGATCAGCCCAGGACAGCACCGCGTCGTCCGGATCAGAAGGATTTGGGGCCAACACCGCGCCGCCGCGACGGCGCAGGCCGAAGCGCCCCCCAAGGGGTAAAAGCCCTGGGGCGAAAAGGCCGCCAGGGCACAGCCGTCCCAACTGTGGGATAGAACCGGGCGCCGGCCTAAACAACGCCAAAAGCGCCTTTTGCTGCGCCGGATCCATAAAGCCCTTCCCTGACGGAAAGGGAAAAGTGTACTAGCCCCTGGCGGAAGACGCCTTTACCGGTAAGACGGGCACCAGATCGCCAAGGAAGCGTTCCGCGATTTGGTCCCAGCCGTGCGCCTCTGCATAGCGCCGGCAAGCCCCGCGATCACAGGCCAACGCCCGCTCGACCGCCACGGCGAGGTCGGCATGCAGGCCCCCCGTCACCCCGTTCTCGACGATGTCGATGGGGCCCGTAACGGGGTAGGCGGCCACGGGCGTTCCCGTGGCCAGCGCCTCTAGCATCACAAGCCCGAAGGTGTCGGTTTTGGAGGGGAAGACAAACACGTCCGCGTCCCCATAGATGGCCGCGAGCTCGGCGCCATAGCGGTAGCCAAGAAAGCGCACCTCAGGGTAGCGCGCTTCAAGCTGGGCCCGGGCAGGGCCGTCTCCGACCACGACCTTTTCCCCGGGCACCTTAAGCTCGAGAAAGGCCGGCAGATTCTTTTCCACGGCCACCCGTCCTACGTAGAGCAGGCGCGGCCACGCGCGCGGCGCTTCCCGGGGCGCGTAGGGATAGGCGTCCAGGGCGACCCCGCGCCCCCACACCGTGAGATTTCGCAGCCCCCAGTCCCCGAGCTCTCGCTTCTGAGAGGCCGTGGTCACGAGCGTGCTGGCTGCCGCGCCGTGGAACCAGCGCAAAAAACCGTAGCCCAGGGCCAGGGGTAGGCGGGTCCTCTCATAGAGGTACTCAGGAAACTTAGTATGCAGGGAGGTGGTAAACGGCACACCCCGGCGCAGGGCCCAGCGCCGGGCAGCAAGGCCCAGGGGCCCCTCCGTCGCGATGTGAAGCGCATCGAAGCCATAGGCATCAAGCGCCCTTCCAAGCCCATAGGGCAGAGGCGCCACCTTAACCTCTCGGTAGGCGGGCAGGGGCAAGGTAAAGAACTGGCCGGGCTCGAACACCCGCACCCCGTGGCCCCGGGCTTCTACCCGAGCGATGACTTGCTTGAGGGTCGTCACCACCCCGTTGGTTTGGGGGGTCCAGGCGTCGGTGACCAATGCGATCTTCATGCCGCTCGATCCGCCAGCAGCTCATCCTTCGCCAGCACCAGCTCCGCCGCGAAGGGCGTACCCAAGGGCATGGACGCTGGCGCTGCCTCTTCCCGGAAGGCGGCCACTTCTTCGCGCCAGTAAAGCAGATGAATCTGCCCCTGATCGTCCTCCGCCAGGGCCGTGCAAGATTCCACCCAGTCCCCGCAGTTCAGATAGTCGATGGCGCCGATGCGGCGCATTTCCGCGTGGTGGATATGGCCGCAAATCACCCCCTGGAAGCCTTCCCGTTCGCAGGCATGGGCGACAGCGCCTTCAAAATCGCTGATGAAATTCACGGCACGCTTCACCCGGTGCTTCACCCAGGCAGACAGGGACCAGCGGCCAAAGCCCAAGCGCTCCCGCACCCAGTTATTCACCCGGTTCACGGACAGCAGAAAGTTGTAGCCGAGGTCCCCAAGGAACGCGATCCAGCGGTGGTAGCGGGTGATGACGTCGTACTCATCCCCATGGATCACGAGGAACCGGCGGCCATCGGCAGTGCGGTGCTCCGCCCGATCGACGAGTTTCAAATTGCCGAAGCTGTGATCGGAGTAGCGACGCAGAAACTCGTCGTGGTTACCGGTGACAAAGATAATCTCCGTCCCCCGCTTGGTCAGGGTCAGGAGCCGGCGTAGAACGTTGCTATGGCTCTGGGGCCAGTAGAGGCTGCGCTTTAGGCGCCAGCCGTCGATGATGTCCCCCACCAGATAAAGGCGCTCACACTCATGGGCCTTGAGAAAGGCCGTCAGCGCCTCGGCTTGGCAGCCCCGGCTGCCGAGGTGCAGATCGGAGAGGAACAGCGTGCGGTAGCGAACTTTCTGACCTTCGGCCAGGTCGGCGGGCGTTGACGTGTCCATGGCAGGCCTCGTGGCGAGTTTTTCCCACCCTAGGGCCTGCCGATGACACAGCGGTGATTATTTGATCACAAAATCATGACGCTGACGGGGCCTCATGGCGCGCGGCGTAGCGCGCCTCAAGGGCCCCATAGAGCGCCTCCCGGTAATCGGGCGCATCCACGGGCAGGATCGCCTCAAGCTCCACGAGATGCACGTTATCTTCCCGCCCCTGCCAGAGCTTGTCGTAGGTCCCCGCCTTATAGCCATGGTCCTGGCGGAAGGCGTTCAGCACGTTCTTCCCCACATAGGCGCGATAGAGCCCCGGCAGATCCAGCGCCACGGCCCGAAGGCAGGCCAGGAAAGCGGGCACGTCGAAGCGCTTTTCTCCCACGGCGGCGGTGGCAAGGGCCTCCACCGCTTCCCGGAAGTGCTCCGAGTCGCCGGGATCCGTGAGGCCCAAGCGCACCGTTTCCGCAAGAGCTCCATCCACCCGGTCCTCGAGGAGCAACATGCTCAGCCCAAAGTGCCAGATATCCACGAGCTCTAGCCGTACCTGGGGAAGATCACACTCCTGATGCTTCCACCACTTCCAGCCGTAGTGATCCAGAAGCTCAGCGCATTCCACCCAGATGGCCCGGTAGTAGGCGAGGCCCGCGGTACGCCAGGCGGGATCCACGGCAAGGTTGTGCGCTTCCTGGAGCCCCGCCATCTCCCGGAGGAGCTTCAGCGCCAGGGCGGGCGCGAGGGGCGCACTCATGCCGCTTCTTCGAGAAACTCGACCCAATTGCCGTCGGGGTCGGCGACCATGGCAATGCGAATGCCCGGACGAATTTCCGTGCTGGGTATGATCACGGAAGCCTCCGCCGCCTTCAGGCTCTCGACCAGGGCGTCGAGGTCGGTCACGGTCATGGTCCAGTAGCGATAGCCCGTGCCGCCGCCGATGCCGCCCGGGGCCGCATCGCTTTTCGGGCTGGCCTCTACGATCTTGATGAGGCTCGTGCCGCAGCGCAGCCGAGTCATGGTGCCGATGTTGGGCATGGGCATCTGTCCCTCGTCCGTGAAGCCCAGAAGATCCCGATAAAAGGCCACCATGGGCCCCGCATCCCGGGTCACGATGCCTAAGTCGATGCTGTCTTTTTTCAGTTCCACGGCCATGGGCCTTCCCTCCCTCGTTTCAATGAAAAGCTAAATCACGCCGTCCCGGCGCAGCGCGACCCGGGCCTCGGCGTCGTAGCCATGGGCTTCGAGCACGGTCTCCGTGTGGGCCCCGAGGGCCGGTCCAGGCCAACGGATCTGCCCCGGAGTCTCGGAGAGCCGGGGAAACACGTTCTGCATTTTAAGCCCAGGATAGGTGGGGTCGGGCACGGGAACAATGGAGTCCCGGGCCTGGTATTGGGGATCGGCCAGCATGTCCGGCACCCGGAAAATGCGTCCCGCGGGCACGCCGTGGTCCTCGCAAAGCGCAAGGAGCGCGTCCGCCGAAAAGTTACTGGTCCACTCGGCGATGCGTAGATCCAGCTCCTCCTGATGCTCGCCCCGGGCGGTGTGGCTGGCGTAGCGCCCATCCGTAGCCAGCTCCGGCACGCCCATGGCTTCCGCGAGGCGGGCAAACACCGAATCCTGGTTGGCGCCAATCAGCACCATCTCGCCGCTAGCCGTGGGATAGACGTTCGAGGGCGCGATCTTCGGCAGGATGGCGCCGGTGCGCTCCCGGATGACTCCCGCTTCCGTGTATTCCGGCACCGTGCTTTCCATCATGGCGAGCACGGCCTCGTAGATCGCTGAATCCACGACCTGCCCCTGCCCCGTTTGATTCCGATGCTCAAGGGCCGTCAGCGCCCCCAGGCAGGCAAAGGTGGCCGCCAGCGCATCGCCAATCGATAGGCCCACCCGGCTCGGGGGCCGGTCCGGATCCCCAGCGAGGTAGCGCATGCCCCCCATGGCTTCCCCAATGGAGCCGTAGCCCGCGCGCTTGGCGTAGGGGCCAGTCTGCCCGAACCCGCTGACGCGCACGATGATGAGGCGTGGGTTCAGGGTCCGCAGGGTCTCCGGAGACAGGCCCCACTTCTCCAGCGTTCCCGGACGAAAGTTCTCGATCAGGATATCGGCATCGGCGGCAAGGGTTTTGAGCACCTCGCGACCCGCCGGCTTCCGCAGATCCAGGGTCACGGAGCGCTTATTGCGCCCAATAACGGACCACCACACGGGCTTGCCCTGCCCCCAGCTTCGCATGGGGTCGCCCTCCCCCGGCGCTTCAATCTTGATGACGTCCGCACCCATGTCACCGAGTAACTGGCCGCAGAAGGGCCCGGCAATGAGCTGGCCCAGTTCCAGCACCTTCAGGTGCGAGAGCGCACCGGTAGCCGAACTCACTTGCCCCCCCAGGTGTCGCGCAGGGTGATGGTGCGGTTAAAGCGCCGCGCCGTATCCGTGCTGTCCTCGTCCGGGCAGAAGTACCCAAGGCGCTCAAACTGCACCACTTCCCCCGAGGCGAGGGCCCCCAGGGCGGGCTCCAGCTTCGCGGCGCAGCGCTCTAGGGAGTCGGGATTCAGCACGTCCCGAAACCCTCCTTCCGTTTTGACGCCAGAGGGATCGGGGTTCGTGAAGAGGCGATCGTAAAGGCGAACTTCGGCGTCGAGGGCGTGGGTAGCGCTCACCCAATGGATGACCCCCTTCACCTTCTTCTCGGCGTTCGCGCCGCCGGCTCGGCTTTCCAAATCCACGGTGCAGTAGAGCTTCGTCGGCCGCCCCTCCGCATCGGCGTCAAAGCGCTCGCAGCGAATGACGTAGCCGTGGCGCAGACGCACCTCCGCTCCCGGGGACAGGCGCTTGTACTTCTTCGGGGGAATTTCCTCAAAGTCATCGCTTTCAATGAGCAGGTGGCGCCCAAAAGGTATGCGCCGGGACGCGCCCTCCGGATCCTTCGGGTGCAGGGGCGCCTCAAACCATTCTTCCCCATCCTCCGGATAGTTCAGCAGCTCCACGGGCAGGGGCCTCAGCACCGCAAGGGCCCGGGGGGCGCGCTCCAGCGCGTCCCGAATGCAGCGCTCGAGCAGGGCCATTTCCACCGTGCCGTCGCTCTTCGTAATCCCAATGCGCTCGCAGAAATCCTTCAGCGCTGCCGGAGGTACGCCGCGGCGCCGGAGCCCGGCGAGCGTCGGCATGCGCGGATCATCCCACCCCTCCACATGTCCTTCCGTCACCAGCGCGTTCAGGTGGCGCTTGGAGAGCACGGTGTATTCGAGCTCCAGGCGGCTGAATTCGATCTGCTGGGGCCGCACCTCCCAGGAGAATTGGTCGAGCACCCAATCGTAGAGGGGGCGGTGATCCTCGAACTCGAGGGTGCACAGGGAATGGGTGATGCCCTCGAAGGCGTCGGAGAGGCAGTGCGTGTAGTCGTACATGGGGTAGATGCACCAACCGTCTCCGGTCCGCTGGTGCGCCATGCGCCGAATCCGGTAAAGCACGGGGTCCCGGAGGTTCAGGTTCGGGGACCCCATATCGATCTTGGCCCGAAGTACGTGGGCCCCGTCCTCAAAGTCTCCAGCGCGCATGGCGCGAAAGAGGGCCAGGTTTTCCTCAGCGCTACGGTTTCGAAAGGGGCTCTCGGACCCCGGCTCCGTGAGCGTTCCTCGCTGAGCGCGAATGGCCTCCTGATCCTGGCTGTCGACATAAGCCAGCCCCTTCTCGATGAGGGCCTCCGCACATTCATAGATGCGTTCAAAGTAATCCGAAGCGTGGAGCGGTCCCGCGCCGAAGGAAAAGCCCAGCCAGGTGACGTCGCGCTCAATGGCTTCCGCGTAGTGGGTCGATTCCTTCGCGGGGTTCGTATCATCGAGGCGAAGGTTGCAACGCCCTGAAAATACCCTGGCCGTGCCGAAATTAAGGCAAATGGATTTGGCATGCCCAAGATGCAAGTAGCCGTTGGGTTCCGGAGGAAAGCGGGTGACCACGGCGCCCCCGTTCTTACCCTGTTCCTGGTCCTTCCGGATGCGCTGGGTAATGAAGTGGTCGGGGCCGGCGCTTTCGGCACGTTCGTCCATGGGGGTTGCCTTCGTCTTCCTGGGAAAGCGCGCTAGTCTAATCCTTCCCTCCGGTTGGAAGAAGACAAGCCATGGGAAAGGTCCCCCGCCGAACCCGCGCCTTCTGCCTTGGGCTCCTCCTAATGGCGGGCTGCGACGAGCCTTCCGCCCCAGAGCGGCTGCTTGCTCGGGGCGCGGAAACCCACTATGAGCTGCGCCTCGGGGGGGCGCTCAGGGGGCGACTCACGGTGCGCCGAAAAGTCCAAGGGGACAGCCTCACCATTGCCATCGTGAGCATTGTCGATCCCCCCGGGGGTGGCCGGTTGCAGACGGAGCGCCACTATCGCTACCGCCTGGCGCCGCCCCATGAGCTCCTCCACGGACAGCAGCGGGTTAAGCTGCCCCAGGGCGCCCTTTTCCGCCAGCCCCTTCGCACGCCGGCAACCCTCGAAGCCTGGCTTGAGGGCGCCGCCGCTGCGGGAGCGGAGGGAGCAGTACTGAATGAAAAGGGAGCGCTTGAAACGTTACGCCGGGGAGAAAGCTTCCTGCTTCAGCGAATTTCAGAAGCGCCCCGGCTGCCCGAGGCACCGCCGGCGCTCGCGCCGCTGCAGCTTCCCCTGGCGCCTCGCTTCGATTTCCCCGCGGCAGCGCCCCCGCCCCTGCACCTTTCGGGCCCCGCGGCCCGGCTCTGGCCACCCTCGGCAGCCCTGCCCCAAGCGCCACAGCCAGGGAATGCAGTGCTCCTGCTACCCCAACCCGTGCCAACGCTCCCGGAAGCATTACGGCCTCCCCTTACCCAGGCCATGGCGTTCGTCCGAGCACAGCTCCGCTACGTACCCGGGGCCTACCTCCCCAACCTCGAAAACCTGCCTCCGAACGCCGCTGGGGACTGCTATGAATTCGCCGCCCTGCTCCAGCTTGCCCTCGATGAGGCCGGCCTCGAGAACAGCACGCGGCTAGGCCTTGCGCTCAACGCGGAGGGTTCGGGCTTCGGCCTTCACGCCTGGAACGTGGTGTTTTTCGAAGGGGAAAGCTACGCCCTGGATGCAACGCTCAACCGCCTGCCAGCGCCGCCGACGCACCTGCCCTTCCCCGAGGATCCAGCCCAGCAGCTGGATCTTCAGCTGGCCCTGGCGAAAAGCAAGCTGGTCTGGGCCGAGGGTTTCTAACGAGGTCGCTGGGCCAGGAATTCCACTACGAAGGCCGGGCCGCTATGCAGAGGGCCCTCATCGAGGACCACCTCCCGCTCCTGGGCCCGCAGCACCTCAAGGCCCCGGCAGTCCCTCGCGAGGGTCCCAGGGGAGGCCAGGCGCGCCGCGCTATTGGGCCCCATGGACGGATTGGCCGCCTGTTTCGGCGCGAAGCTCTGGATCAAGAGCGTACCTCCGGGAGCAAGACGGGCAGCGAGCGCCTGATGGGCGGCCCGCCGCCCCGCGCCGGGAAGGTGGACGAAGATCACCGCGATGAATTCGAAGGGCTCGGAGAAGGCGGCGGCCCCGGGAAGCTTCGGCAGAGCGCCCAATTCGTAGGTCAAGGCCTTCCCCTGGGTTTCAGCCCGGTCGAGGGCCCGATCCCGCGCCGTAGGCGCTAGATCAAAGGCACAGACCTCCCAGCCTAAGCGCAGGGCCGCGAGCGCGTTGCGTCCCTCCCCCTCCCCCGGGAGCAAGAGGCGGCCCGGTGGCCGGGCTTGAAGCGCTTCCAAAAAGAAGGCGTTCGGCTTTGCCCCGAAAAGGTCTTCCCCGCTTTGATAGCGACTTTCCCAGAGACCGGCCTCGCCGGGCGCATCGTTCACAATCTACTCCTGGTCGCGACGCACGCGAATGAGGCTTTCCTGGGCCGTGGAGGCCACCAGCTGCCCACGCTGATCGAAGAAGCTGCCGCGATTAAACCCCCGCCCCCCCCGCGCAGCGGGGCTATCCCGGTCGTGGAGTAGCCAATCGTCAACGCGAAAGGGCCGGTGGAACCACATGGCATGATCGAGGCTGGCTCCAATGATGTGGGCCCGGGGCGTGGTCGCCATGTGGGGTACGAGCGAGGTGGACATGAGCCCCATATCGGATACGTAGGCCAGCAGGCACGCATGGATGATCGGTGGCTGATCGAGCTCGCTCCGCAGCCGATACCAGGCGGGCTTTACCGGGGCCTCTGGGGGCGGAGCCCCAAAGCCATAAACCGCCCGGGACTCAAAGGCCCGCTCCCGCACCGCCCAGGGCATGACATTCGGGTCCTTTCCCTCGAGGCGACGGGCCACCTGCACGTCGTCTTCCAGAGCCTCAGGCTTTGGCCAAGGAGGCATAGCGGCATGGTGCTCGAGCCCATCCTCCTGCACTTGGAAGGAGGCGGACATGCTGAAGATCGCTTCCCCGCGCTGAATCACCCGCACCCGGCGCGTGCAGAAGCTCTTGCCGTCGCGAATCGGTTCCACTTCAAGAAGGAGGGGGTGCTTGGAATCCCCGGGGCGCAGGAAATAGGCGTGAAGCGAGTGGGGCTCAAGCCCCTCCACAGTGAGGGCGGCAGCGCGGAGCGCCTGGGCCAGCACCTGCCCCCCAAAGATCCGGGGACCGGCTGCCCGTTCGTTTTGCGCGCGAAACAGATAGCGTTCCACGGACTCAAGCTCCAGGAGCGTAAGTAGCTCTTCCACCGCAGCGTGCATAGCGCCTCCGACCGACCCGGTTCCGGGCGCGGATTATAGAGCCCTGGCGGAGGATGGCTAGCCGGCGGCGTGGGCCTTGAAGTGAGCAATTGCCCGCTCCCGGCTGGCTTTGAGATCGACCAGGGGCTTGGGATAGGCCTTAGGGCCACCAGCGTAGCGCCAGGGTTCGTGAATCGAACGCGCATCGAGGCCCGCAAGCTCCGGCACCCAGCGCCGCAGGTAATGGCCCTCAGGATCAAAACGCTGACTCTGGGTAACGGGATTGAATACGCGAAAATAAGGGGCCGCGTCCGTGCCCGTGGCCGCGCTCCATTGCCAGCCGCCGTTATTGGCGGCGAAATCGCCGTCCACCAGCTGGTCCATGAAGTGTGCTTCCCCTAGGTGCCAATCGATCAGAAGATTCTTCGTCAGGAACATGGCGACGACCATGCGCACCCGGTTATGCATCCACCCCGTGGCCGCGAGCTCTCGCATGCCCGCATCGACCAGGGGGAGACCTGTGCGGCCCTCTTTCCAGGCCAGGAGCCCTTCCGGATCCTCGCGCCAGGGGAGGTCCGCAAAGGCGGGACGAAAGGCCTCGCCCTTTGAGACGTGATCAAAAGCCGCCACCACGTGACGATAAAACTCGCGCCAAATAAGCTCAGCAAGCCAAATGCTTGGCCCCCCGCCCCCCTCTAGCGCCTCCGGAAAGGCTTGCAGAAGTGCGGCTAAAACCTGCCGAGGCGATAACACGCCTAGAGAAAGGTAAGGAGAAAGGGTGCTTGTGCCGGTTACCGCGGGGAAATCGCGCTGGCTGTCATAGCGCAGGACTGCCTCCCCTAGGAACTGCGTCAGGCGCCGGTGCGCTTCCTTCTCACCCCCGGGCCAGAGCGACGCCGGGACCGCAGCGTCCCCCGTACCCTTAAGGCCCAGGGACGCGCTCAGCGAAGGGTCGAGGACTTGCGGCGCGCCCTGGGGATCGGGCGCAGCCAGGGGCGCCGCTGTCGTTTGATCCCACATCGCAAGCCAGCGCCGCTTAAAGGGCGTGAACACCGTGTAGGGAGCACCCTGCCCCGTCTTTAGGGTGCCCGGGCGAGCGATCACGCTATCGGTATAGCGATGGACCGGAACCCCAGCCTCGCCAAAGGCCCGGGCCACCGCATCGTCCCTCCGCCGCTCATTTAGGGGGTACTCATCGTTGAAGTGGAGCGCCGCTGCCCCCCGAGCCTGGACCCAGGGCAGTAGGACCCCCGGGGCATCGCGAAAGCGCGGCGCTTCTAGGACCGTGAAGGAAATGCCTAGCGCTCCGAGGGCCTCAGCGAGGGCCCGCAGGTTTCGCTCAAGGAAAGCGAGGCGATTCGCGCCCACGCCATGGGCCTGCCACTGGGCCTCAGCCTTCAGGAAGACGGCATGCACCGGCCCCGCCGCGGCAGCCGCGGCCAGGGCACGGTGATCGGTGACCCGAAGGTCGTTACGAAACCAAACCAGCTGGGGAGCGGGCATGGGGCCTCCTATGCGGTAACGCTGGGCAAAGCTCGCGGCTAGGCGGAGCCGGTGAGCTCCGGCCACAGGGCATCGGCGCCGGCAGCGCAAAGGGCGCGACCGAGCTCGGCCTGCCAGTAGGCCTCATGACCGTGTTGATCACGCCAGCACCAAAGACGCCGGGTGCGGTGGTGAAGCTGATGCTCATGGGTAAAACCCATGGCACCGTGCACCTGGTGGGCAATCTCCGCACCCTTTCCGGCAGCTTCCCCTGCTCGGGCCTTGGCCACGGCCCAGGCTGTCGCTTCCCGGGACGATCCGAGGGCCTCAAGCCCCGCATCAGCGGCGCGGAGGGCGGCCGCAACCTCCCCCGTGAGCACCGCCAGCTGCTGCTGCACCGCCTGGAACTTGGCGATTTCCCGGCCAAACTGCTTGCGCTCAAGGGCGTAGGCAACGCTTAAGTCGAGCGCGCTTTCCAGGGCTCCGGCGATCATCACCGCGCGGCTCAGCGCCAACAGACCCTGGAGCTTGGCCAGGCTCGGCGCCAGGGAGGAGGTGAAGCTCGGCGCCTCGGATGCGCTGCCAAGCAGGAGGGACTCGGGCTCCCCCGTGAGGCCCTTGCGGGGCTCGCTAAAGGTAAGGCGCTCCTGGGGGAGACACTGGAAGCTCACAGAACCGTTCGGCCCCCTCTGGGCCAACAGCACCCAGCGGGCCCAGGGCGCAAAGGGCACGGGGGCGTAGCCATCACCCTGAACCGTGGGCGCTGCGATGGTCATCATCCCTTCTAGGGTCTCTGGAAGTCCCGCTTCCGCGACCAGCGCGCGACCAAGCAAAGTTTCCGCGAAGGGCGCGGGGACCGCGTAGCGTCCTGCGAGGCGCAACAGAGTGAGACCTTCCGCCAGAGAAAGGCCTACGCCCCCCTGCGCTTCCGGCACACAGGCGTTGAGAAGCCCGAGGGCTTCCAGCTCGGCCCAAAGCCCATCCGGGCGTAGTCCCGCCTCCACTTGATCCACCACGGCCTTAGGGCAGGCATCGCGCAGGAGGCGCTCCGCCGATTCGAGCATCAACTGCGTGGTTTCGCTCATCGTAGCCCTAGGCCTCGCGCGATCATGCCCCGGAGAATCTCCCGCGTTCCGCCGCGGATGGTGAAGGATGGGGCATGTAGAATTGTATCTTCGAGGGTTTGCCTAAACAGCGCCGAGCCCCCACCGGGGGCTACGAGGCGCGCGATCTCCGGCACCTCCCGTTCAAAATTATTCCCCAGCTCCTTCACTAATGCCGCTTCCACCACGGGATTGCGGTTGCTTTCCAGCATACCCGCTACGGAAATGGACATGTTGCGCAGCGTCATCATGTGCGCGGCCATGCGTCCAAGCACGGCAGCCTGATGGTCCGTAGGCTTTGGCCCCACTTCTCGGAGCAACTCCACAAAAACCCGGAAGGCGGAAAGGAAACGCTCGGGACCGCTGCGCTCGTAACCGAGCTCGCTGGTAACCTGCTCCCAGCCGTTCCCCGGCTCCCCCACGAGGCGATCAGCGGGGACAAAGCAGTCCTCAAAGACCACCTCGTTGAATTCCGCGTCCCCTGCCAGGTTGGCAATGGGGCGAACGGTCAGGCCGGAAGAATTACGCAGATCTACAATGAGCTGGGAGAGGCCCGCATGGCGGCTCTCGGATTCCGTGGGCGTGCGCAGGAGCGTAATCATGTAGTGATTCCGATGGGCGCCGCTGCTCCAGAGTTTGGTGCCGTTGACCAGCCAACCCCCTTCCACAGGCGTGGCGGTGGTGCGAACGGAGGCCAAATCCGACCCCGAGTCAGGCTCACTCATGCCGATGGAGAAGAAACATTCCCCGGCGATAATCTTTGGCAGAAAGAATTCGCGCTGCGCCTCCGTGCCGTAGCGCAGCAGGAGGGGTCCGCTTTGCCGATCCGCAATCCAGTGCGCGCCCACGGGGGCTCCGGCGGCCAGGAGCTCCTCCGTCATCACATAGCGCTCAAAGAAGCTGCGCCCTCCCCCGCCGTACTGGGTCGGCCAGGTCATGCCTATCCACCCCCGCTGCCCCAGGGCGCGGCTGAACTCCGGGTCGTGGCTAGCGCCGAAGTCCGAGTTTCGGCGGTGCTCGTTGCCAAGGGTTTCGGCGACAAACTGCCGAACCTCGCTACGAAGCGCTTCCGCCGCCGGCGGCAGGGTAACGGGATCAAAGGTCAACGCAGTTGCCATGGCAATCTCCCAGAGCGCCCCCGAAGAGGAGGCACTCCCTCAATTTTGCCCGTTGAAGCGTGCGCAGGACGATAGCGACGGCCCCGCGCCATTGCAAACGCGGGGCGCGAGCCTCCCCCTAAGCGGGTACCTTTCCCTTGGCAAGGGGGGGCCGTATGCTCGTCTTTGCCAAGGGAGAGCCCCATGACAGAAGAACAAACGCAGCGCCAGCGCTTCGGTGAACTTTACGCCCCGGTGCTTGAGGAAATGAAGAGCCACAGCTCCGTCGCTGAAACCTTCATCGATACGGAACGCTATCGCATCTACCTCACAACCCTCTGGGCCAACGCCGTGGCGCGCCCCGGGGCCTTCGGCCTCGCGGAGGATGAACTTGAAGCCTTCTATGGCTATTTAAACGAACAAGCGCAGGCCTACGTCACGGACCCGGACCCCATACTCGACAGCTTCCGCTTTCTGCGCACGGAAAGCGGAGAACGGGCCCTTGCCCGGGGGCGGGTACCAAAACACGTGCGCGACTTCCTGGCCCATTTGGGGACGCTCATGCTCGACCCCGACGGGCTGCGCGCCCAGCTCTCCGTGCTTCGCCCGGACCTCTGAGCGGTTTAGAAATCGTCGAGCAGCGCGTCCAGCGCTTCCGGTGGCGGCGCGCCGTTGTAACGAAGTTGGCGGCGGCGCTGAAGGTAGCTGTCCCGGGCAAAGGCGTAGGGATCGAGAACCTCCCCCTCCAGAAGGTTTGTCGCCCCAAGGAGGCTCGCGCGATAAGACACCGTGTCCACCACCCGGAGGGGCGCCACCCAGTAGTCCCCTAGGAGCTGGGGCGGTAACCACCACACCAGCGCCCGATCCGGCAGCGTGGTCAGGGTGCCGGGCCCCCAGAAGGGCAGCACCAAGTAGGGCGTTTGATCCAGGCCCCAGCTGTCTAAGGCCTGACCAATATCCTCATCCACATCCACAAAGCCAATGGCAGTCGCGGGGTCAAAAAAGCCCCCTAGGCCCAGCGTTGAATTCACCAGAAAGCGCCCCGAGGCCGTCAGCGTGCGCTCCACATCTCCCTGCAAGAACGCTCCGGTCATGCTGACGGGCTCAGCCAGATTATCGAAGAAGCGATAGATCGCCTGCCCCAGGGAGTCAGGCATCAGGCGGTCATAGCCTACCGCAGCGGGGCGAATGAAATGGCGATCCAAGGCGGTGTTCAGCGCATAGGCGCGGCGGTTGAACGTTTCGAAGGGGTCCCGAACAGGGTCCTCGGCGCGGGCTTCCAGGGCCAGCAGGGTCAGCGCAAGGAGGCTGGCGGTCTGCAGAAATCGATTCATGGCGCCCACCCCGTTCCGCGTCGGCTTACCCTCTAGAGAGTAAACGTACTTAGGGAGGGAATATAGGTGATTAGGAGCAGAGCGAACAACAGCGCGCCAAGGTAGGGCAGGCTCGCTCGATAGAGGGTTCCCAAGGGCTGCTTGAAGCGAACGCTCGCAATGAAGAGGTTCATGCCGACGGGGGGGGTCAAGGTCCCTAGCTGAAGGTTCGCCAAAAAGATCATGCCGAAGTGGATCGGATGAATGTTGTAAGCAACGGCGACGGGCAGAAGAAGGGGCACAAGCAGAACGATCGCCGCGTAGCTGTCGATGATCATGCCCAAAAGGAGCAGGCCCAGATTCAAGGCCAGCAAAAAGCTCGTTTTCGAGGTCAGCTGGGTGCTCAGGGTCTCGAAGATTCGTTCCGGGAGCTGCGCATCGACGAACACGTTCGCCAGCGCCAGCGCCGCCGCGAGGATCATGAGCA
This sequence comes from Candidatus Salivita marina, assembly GCA_038144425.1. GTDB lineage: Bacteria > Pseudomonadota > Gammaproteobacteria > Pseudomonadales > Azotimanducaceae > Salivita > Salivita marina. The sequence goes on from JAYQNS010000003.1 coordinate 575,030, forward strand.
CCCCCCCCACGAGGGTCATGCTGCGCCAAGCCAGGCCCGGCAGGGCGCGAAGGGGCACATCGTGGTAGAGCAGGCACTGGGCCAGGACCACATAAAGGGCGGTTACCGCTGCCACTTCCGACAAGGCAAAAACGCCTCCATAGATGCCCCCTAGGACCAGCACCGGCAGGGGCGCTTCAAAGCGCGCCGACCAGAGCGCTTCCGCGAGCTTCGGGCGAGACCCCTGCACCGACACTGGCGACGCTGCCCCCTCCTGGCTAGCCCCCGCCTGCCGGCGAAGCTGCAGGAGTGCAACTGCGCCGAGGGCGAGCATCATCAGCAGCAGGGGCACGACCCCGGCGAGGAACAGCTGGCGAAGGGTGAAGGTCGGCCCCACCCCCAGCTGCTGCGCCAGCACCCCGTAGAGGATAAGCGGCACGCTGGGGACGAGCAGAAGGCCGAGGCTTCCAGAGGTGGTTACCAGGCCCAGGGCGGAACGGTCGCTAAAGCCGTCGGCACGGAGGGCGGGGTAAAGCAACGCCCCAAGCGCCACCAGGGTTACACCGGAGGCCCCGGTGAAGGCGGTAAAAAGGGCACAGCAGAGCACGGTGACCCAGGCTACCCCACCCCGGAGCCCGCCGAGGGCTGCTTGCGTGAGCGCCACAAGGCGATCCGCGCTGCGCCCCTCCGCCAGCACGTAGCCCGCGAAGGCAAAGAGCGGCAAGGAGACGAGCAGGGGCGTATCCGTGAGCCGAGTGAGCTCCACGGCCACAATGGTGAGGGGAATCTCAGCCCAAGCAAAGCCCGTAAAGGCGGCGGCGAGCAAGATGGCGAAGAGCGGCGCCCCGGAAAGCAGCAGTAGAAGCGTGAGCGCAAGGAAGAGCTCAGTCATGGCGCCGGGCGCCATGCGAGGCGAAGGAAGCGCAGGGCCATGGCCGCGAAGGCGCCGGGGATGATGAGAAGAGTGACCCATACGGGAAGGCCCCAAAAGGCTAGGCGCCCATCCTCGTGCTCGAGCAAGCACAGCAGAGCACCATGGTAGCCCGCAAAGGCGCACAGCCCCGCCGTGGCCAGCGCCGATAGGCGCTGGAGGCGCTGTCCCCAGGCGCCCGGGAGGACCTGCGCCAGAAGGTCAATGCGAATATGGTTCCCCTCTCGGGTGGCACCTAAGGCGCCGAGCATCGCCAGCCACAGCACGAGGGTCTGGAGAAGCTCCTCCGCCCCGGGAAGGCTTGTGGAAAAGCCATTGCGGAGCAGGATCTGCAGAAGGGCAATGATCAGCAGGAGCCCGAAGGCGGCGGCCAACACCGCCTTTTCAAGGCGAAGCATCCCTAGGGAGCCCGGTAGCCCCGTAGGGCTGCCTGCAGGGCCGCGTAGCGCTCCGCGCTTATAGCTCCGCTGTCGATCATCTCCTGCCGCGCCGCAATCGCCGCGGCCACCCATTCGGCCCTAGCCTCCTTGGAGGGCGCGAGGAAGCGCAGGCCCTGGTCCTTAAGGGCAACCATGGCCTGCTCGTGGTCGGCACGATTTCGCGCGCCGATGGCCGCGAAGGTGTCCGACAGGACCCTGCGAAGCACTGCCTGGTCATCAACACTCAAGCGCTCAAAAGCCTTTCGCTGCAGGGCTAGGGTGCCGTAGACGTACATGAAGGGCAGATCGAGCACGGCCCGCAGCTGGGTAAACCACTGCAGGGCGACCGCACCGACCGGGGGCGCGGCGATGGCATCAATAAGCTGGGTCTGAAGGCCCGGAAGGACGTCGGCGATCCCAAGGGGCACGGGGGTCAGGCCGAAGCCCCGGAGCGCGGCTTCCGCTCCCTCATCGTCCGAAGGCGACCACACTTTCAGCGCCCGAGCCTCGGGCAGGGTCGTCACCTCGGCCTTGCTCATGGCGTAGGCAAACCCCGCTTCCGCAAAGCCAAAGGCCACCCATCCCGCCTCCTCGAGGCCCGCTAGGAGCTCGGGGTCAAACTGCGCGCGAAGCGCGTCCACCTCATCAAAGTCATTAAACAGCATGGGCAGGTTGTAGAGCTGCACGTCCGTGAAGTCGTTCTGTAGCGCGCCGGTGGTCAGAGCCGCGCCTTGGAGCTGCCCAAAGCGAATCTTCCGCAGCACCGCCGTGTCATCGCCCATTACGCCGCCGGGGTAGAAACGCAGGGCCACGCGCCCCTCCGTTTCCGCCGCGATGCGCTCCCCTGCAGCCTCCATGGCCACCATCCAAGCGGAACCGGGGGGCGATAGGGTTGCGATTTTTAGCGTGGCCGCCTGAAGGCCAGCGCTAAGGCAAGACAGCAGCATCACCACGAGCGCCCAGCGCCCCTTTCCTGCGAAAACCATGGGGACTCCTTGGGTTAGAAGTAGTTATCGGCGTCGGCGAGCAAGGCTCGAGCCTGCGCCTGCGCAACGGTGTTGGCCAGGGTAAGTCCCGGGGCCTCCGGGTCGGCCTCCAGCACCTCTTGAAGAACCTTATCGTGAAGTTCTCGATTAAAAAGCATGCGGGCATAACGCTCCGCGAGCAGCACCTTAGCCGTCAGATGGCGTTCGTTGCTTAAGGCCCAGGCCCGCTCAAAATGGCCTCGCCCCTCCTCTGGTCGGCCGCCAAGGGCCGGAGGAGCAAGCGTGTCGAGTACGCCGAGATAGAGGTGGGCTCCGCCATGCTCGTGAGCCTCGTCCAGCACCAGCACCCGTTGCAGGAGCGCTCGCACCCGGGCTAGCTCGGCAACGGCCCGCCAATCGTCGCTATGGGCCTGGACGTAACCCGCCCAGCTAGTGGCGAGCGTGTAGAGCAACGCAGGATCCTCCTGCTTACCTACCCAGGCTTCGAAGCGGGGGTAGGCCTCGGACCGAAGGGCGCAGCCCCCTGCCGCCAGGCATGCTGCCTCTTCGGCGAGACCCAGGGCCCTGACGTGGAGGCGCTTCGAGCGGACGGGATCCTGAACAAAATTACCCGCAAAGGCGCTGTGAAGCGTGGCCGAAGCCAAAAGTAAACCCGGGTCCTCCGGGGCGCTCCGGAGTAAGCTATCGAGGAGCACAAGATAGGTGGGCACGGCCGCTGCGACGGTTTCGGGGTCGTTATGATTGAGGATTGCCTGGGTGAGGTTTTCCGCGAGCGGCTCGGTGGCACGGGAGATCACTGCGGCGCAGCCCGACAAACAGACGAGCAGCATGGCCAGGGCCAGCCCCGGAAGGCCGGGGCGAGGCGGCTTTCGCTTACCGTGAATCATGACAGGCTGTCCGCCGCCAGCAAGGAGCGCACATTGAGCCAGGGGCCCTGGGGCAAATCAAGGGAGCGCATCGCCGGCCTGGCCATCACGCCGGTCCGGCTGCGAGGCGCCTTCCAGGGCCCCTTTGGAGCGCTGGTGGACAGCAGCCTCGCGCTTCTTGAGGACGAAGGGCGCCCCGCCCACGACCCGGGAGACATCGCCGCGCAGCGTCAACGGCTCTTTCACCGACTCCAGCAAGGAGAACGAGCCGTGCTCCTCGGCACCGGCCCGTCCTTCGCGGGCCATGCCCAGTGGACCGAGACGGGGCCAGCGCTTCGGCTTCGAGAGCTTCGCATCGCCCCGGCCCGGCGCCGGGAAGGGCTGGGGGCCGAAGTCTTGAGCTGGCTCCTGGAGTCCTATCCGGGCATGCCCGTGCACGTTCAGGTGCTCACGACCAATCTGACCGGCCGCGCCTTCTGGGAAGCGCAGCGGCGCCTTCATCCCCAACTCTTCCTAGAGGCGGTCGAATCCGCGCCGCCCCTAGGCTAGCCTTAAGCTTCGTTTACCGGGGAGGGACCCGCCCATGCTACGACTTCGCCAACTCGCACTCGCCGCCGGCAAGCGCGATCCCGTCATTGACGAGCTGCGCGCCTTTCTCGCCGTGCCCCTCGGCTATATCGACCCTGGGGTCGGCGCCTTTGGCTTGGAAAACCGCCTGTTGGTGGTCGGCGACGACCACCTGGAGGTGGTTAGCCCCGTGGAGGAGCACACCACCGCCGGCCGCTGGCTCGAACGCCAGGGCGGCGACGCGGGCTACATGGTGATTTTCCAGTGCGACAATCTCGCCGAACGTCGCGTGCACTTCGCCGAGCTGGGGGTCCGTACCGTGTGGACTTCGGATCGTGCGGAAGCGATCGCCAGCCACCTGCACCCGAAGGATGTGGGGGGCGCCATCGTCTCCATCGATCAAATGCCCAGCTGGGACGGCTGGCACTGGGCGGGCCCGAGCTGGAGCGAGCAGCGCGAGGAAGGCTGGGCCTCAGGCTTTGCCGCAGCGCGGCTCGCCAGCCCCGCCCCGGATGCCCTTGCGGCCCGGTGGAGCGCGGTGCTCGAGACAACGCTCTCAGAATACGAGGGCCTGCCCTGCCTCGCCCTCGATGGCAATCGGATCCTCTTTGAGGAAGGCCCAGGGGAAGCGCTCGTGGGCATTGACCTTAAGGTTCGGGCAGGCCAAGACGCCCCGGCTCCGACGACCATCGCCGGGGTTCGCTTCCAGGGCGTCGCCGTGGCCTAGCGCTAAGCCTCGAGCCGGTAGGCCCAGGCGATACAGCCCAGGGCCACGGCGGATCCCAGGGCCATGGCCCCGAGCATGGGCCAGGGGGCGCCGTTCTGCGCCACCCCCACTGCCTGGGTAGCGAGGCCCGCCACAAACATCTGCATGAAGCTTGTCAGCCCGGAGGCGGTCCCGGCGCGTTCGGGAAAGACATTAATCGCCCCGGCTTGGGCGTTTGGGGCCGCCAGGCCGCTTCCAATCATGGACAGGGCGATGGGGAGGAAGAGCCCCGCCGGCGAGAGGGGTCCCAGAAACGACAGAAGCGCCGCCAGCCCAATGCCAAGAACCGCAAGAGTGGATCCCACCAGCATAAGCCCCAGCACGGCATAGCGCCCCGACAAGCGCACGGCCAAGAGATTTCCCCCCATGTAGCCAAGGGAGATGATAATGAACCACATCCCATAGGCCGTCGCTCCCTGCCCCAGCGTGTTCACCATCAGATAGGGCGCCGCGCTGATGAAGGCAAAAAAGATCATGGACGAGGCCGCCGCGTGGCCCATGTAAGCTCGGTAGCGGGCCGAGCCCAGGCACAGCCAGAAGCCCCGAAGGAGCGCGCCGACCCCGAAGGTCAGGGCTGAACGGGGCAAGGTTTCCGGCAGCGCGAAGAACACCAGCAGGAAAATGAGTAGCCCGGCGCCAGCCGTAAACCAAAATACGGCCCGCCAGTCGATCAAATCCGTTAGCACACCGCCCAGGGCCGGGGCCACCATGGGCGCCACCACCATCACCATGGAAAGCTGGGCGATGAGCCCCGCCGCCCGCTCCGGACCAAAGCGATCTCGCACCACGGCTCGGGGCAGCACCATGCCCACGGCGCCCCCGGCGGACTGCAGCACCCGGGCCCCGATCAGGCTATCGAGCGTCGGCGCCAAGGCGCAGGCCACGGAGCCCAGCGCGAAGAGCATAAGCCCACCGAGCATCACCGGGCGCCGCCCGTAGCGATCGGCCAAGGGCCCATAAACGAGGGTCGCAACGGCCACGGCAACGAGGGCCAGACTTAGGGTGAGCTGGGCCGCCCCGGCGCTTGTCCCAAAGGTTTGCTGCACCAAGGGCACGGAGGGCAGGAAAATCTGCATGGCTAGGGGCCCGGTGGCGGTCACGGCCGCGAGCAGAGCGACCCAGAGCAGGGACCAGTCGTCTTCAGAGCGGGGCTGGAGGGAGGGAGCGGCCATAATCCTAGAATAACAGCTTCCGGTCCGGCCACGGCTCTGCGACACTCTCCGCGGGAGAAAAGGGGAGAGGACGCAACACCATGGCCGGGGGCCTGAGCCTGAAAACCATATGGAGCTACGGAGCCCTGGGCTTTCCCCTAGCGCTTCTGGGCTACCCCCTTGGCATCTGGCTTCCCCGCGCCTACTCCAGCGGTGTGGGCGTGGAACTCGCCGTGGTGGGCTTCATTATTTCCGCTGCGGCCATTTTCGACGCGATCACCGATCCCCTGATGGGATTCGCCAGCGACAGGCTCCGCACCCGCTGGGGCCGGCGCCGCCTTTGGGTGGGCGCGGGCATTCCCCTACTTACGGTAGCGATCTGGAGCGTACTTAATCCTACGGAAGGCGCCACCGCTGCCTACCTCGGGTTCTGGTACATCGGCCTGCGCGTCGGCTCCACCATGGTACTCGTGCCCTATGGAGCCTGGGGCGCGGAGCTCGCCAAGGATTATCACGGTCGTACGCAGCTGAACTCGGCCCGGCAGCGTTTCGTGCTCCTGGGGCTGATTGCCGCGGCCTTCGTGCCGGCTTTGGTGGAGTTCCAGCTCGGGGATGACGCCACCGCCCTCGCCGTGCTCGCCGGCTACGGCCTATTGATTCTAATCGCCCTGCCCGGCATCGGGCTTTGGACCCTCACCCAGGTGCCAGAACCGCCCCTGACCGAAAGCGCAGGGCGCACGCCATTCTTGCGCTCTCTAAAGCTCATGTGGTCCAACGGCCTCTTTCGCGTGGTGGTGGTCATCGAGCTGGTGATCACCGGGGGTGAGAGCTTTCGCAACGCCCTCTCCCTCTTCTTCATGCAGGACGTGATCGGCATTCCCCGGGCAGGCCAGCTCTATGTGGTTTATTTCGTCACCGGCCTCCTCGCCATCCCCGGCTGGGATTTCCTTGCCCGGCGCTACGGCAAGCACCGCTCCCTGGCCAGCGCGATGATTCTCGTGAGCATTGTCAGCCTCGCCATCTTCGCCCTGCCCCCGGGGTCTGAGACGGCCTTCGAATGGCTCTTTGCCGCGAAGGGCCTGTGCTTTGGCGCCTTTGCCTACCTCCCCATGGCTATGATGGCGGACGTCATAGACATCGATACGGCCCGCTCCCGGGATCCCCGCACAGGCAGCTACTTCGCCGTTCACGGCTTCATGACCAAATGCGCAGCGTCCTTCGCGGGCCTATCTCTGCCGCTCCTGGCGCTGACGGGCTACGACGCGACGCCTGGCGCAGAGAACGGCGCGAGCGCCCTCCTCTGGCTGTCCGTGCTCTACGCCATCGTGCCTACGGTCCTCTTCTTACTCGCCCTCTATCTCTGCTGGACCTGGCCACTCACCGCGGAGCGGCACCAGCGCTTCCGGGAGCGCATCGCCCGCCGCGATGCCCGGGCCGCGAAAGCCGCCCAACCTAATTAGGAGCTTAGCCGTGACCAATCCCATCGTACGGGTGGAAAGGGACGGGGCCCTTGCCTGCGTCACCATGAACCGTCCAGATGCGCTAAACGCCCTGAACCGGGCCCTGCGCGCGGCCCTCGTCACTACCTTCACGGAGCTGGCCGAGGACGACAAGACGGAGGTGGTGATCTTCACCGGCGCCGGCCGAGCGTTCACCGCGGGCCTTGACCTCAAGGAGCTTGGGGGAAACCCAGGCCAGCTCCGAAGCCGATGGCGCAGAGATCGATATTGGCGCCGTCCTTCACCGCTTCCCCAAGCCCATCATTGGCGCCATCAACGGGTTTGCCATCACCGGCGGCTTTGAACTGGCCCTGCTCTGCGACATTTTGCTATGCGCTGAGGAAGCAGCCTTTGCTGACACCCACGCCCGCGTCGGCGTCGTGCCCGGCTGGGGCCTGTCCCAGCGCCTACCTCGGCTTATCGGCCTGCCCCGGGCCAAGGAGCTCTCCCTCACGGGGAACTTCCTGAGCGCTCAGCAGGCCTATGCCTGGGGCATGGTGAATCGCGTGGTGCCCAAGGATGAGCTCCTGCCGGCGGCGAAGGCCCTCGCCAAGGACATCCTGACCACGGAGTCGGTGACGCGAAACGCCGTGCTCGCCCTGATGGACGCAGGCTGGGAAGACACCTTAGAGGGCGGCCTCACTCGGGAGAAGACCTGGAGCCAGGCCCACATGGCGGAGCGGGTGCAGCCGGAAGCGGTGGCCGAGCGACGCCGCGGCATTATGAATAGGGGTCGGGGCCAATCGTCCTAGCTTTTCCCCTTTCGGACGTAAAGCACCATGGTGTGCTCCACCAGTTCAAAACCGTGCTCCCGAGCAATCTCTCGCTGGAGCCGCTCAATGCGTTCGTCGAAAAACTCCATCACCCGACCCGAGTCCACGTCCACCATATGATCGTGGTGGTCGTCGCTGGCCAGCTCATACACCGCCCGGCCGTCATCGAAGTTATGCCGCTCCACGAGTCCGGCCCCTTCAAACTGCGTCAGTACCCGATAAACCGTGGCCAGACCGATGCTCTCATCGGACTCCATGAGCCTTCGGTAGACGTCTTCCGCAGACAGGTGGTGAGGCTCGGCGCTCTCGAGGATCTCGAGAATCTTTAGCCGGGGCACGGTGACCTTGAGGCCCGCCCGTCGTAGGTCGGCGTTATCCACGCGCTGGGTTCTCCTTTCTAACCGAGGGCGCCTGCTGGCCGCAGAGAGCGCTGTCCCCTATTAGGCCCGAGACCGCCGCCCTTGGCAAAAGTTGCTGCCTTAGGCGCCCCGTGCTCCCATGGTACCTCTCGCCCCAAAAGGAGCCTTGTCATGACGATTAGCGCCGGCCTCGGCCTTGCCCATTTCCCCTTCTCCAGCGGCCGCGCCTTTTGGCGCTGGGTGGATCTCTGTGAGAGCGGCGGCGTCGATTCAATTTGGCAATCCGATCGCCTGGTAAGCCCCATTCCGAATCTGGAGGTCATGTCCGTCATGGCTGCCCTCGCCGGGGGCACGAAGCGCATTAAGTTCGGCATGAACGTGGCATCCCTGGGGCACCGCGATCCCTTCCTGACCGCGAAGGCCTGCGCCACCATCGATGTGCTTTCTGAAGGTCGCCTTCTCCCCGCCTTTGGGGTTGGCACGGCCCGGAGCGAAGACTACCGCGCTCGGGGCGTGCCCACGCAAGGACGGGGCAAGCGCAGCGCCGAGGCCCTGGAAATCATCTCGAAGCTTTGGGCCGAAGGCACGGTGACCTTTAAGGGCACCTATTACCAATACGAGAACGCCACCCTGGCGCCCCAGCCTGTGCAGCGAAATCTGCCCCTCTGGGTGGGGGGCAGCGCCCCGGCGGCCATCGAGCGCACGGCACGCTGGGGTACGGGCTGGCAGGCGGGGCTGGAAACGCCGGAGGAAATTGCTCCCGTGATCACCGCGATTAAGGACCGAACGGAGGCCCTAGGCCGCAAGATCGATGATGATCACTTCGGAGCCGGCTTTGCCTTCCGCTTTGGCGCCCCGGACGACCCCGTGGCTAAGGCCCAGGAGGACGCGCTCCGGGCCAGGCTCGGGGATCAGGCCGAGGCCATGATGGCCGTGGGGGATAGCGACCTCATCATGGAACGGCTCCTCGCCTACCACGCCGCGGGGGCACACAAGTTCATTCTGCGACCCATAGCCAAAGATGATGAGGACATGATGGTCCAGACCGCCCGGCTCATTAAGGACCTGCTCCCGCGGGTGGAAGCCTTAAACCGGGCCGAGGCGGCCTAGGAATCCTGCGCAGTGGCCGCGGCCGCCCCGCCCCTTTTGGTCTTCACGGACCTTGACGGAACCCTTCTTGACGACGCCTACGGCTTCGCGGGCGCCGAGCCAGCCCTGGCCCAGCTTGCTGAGCAGCACATTCCCCTCATCCTCGCGACCTCGAAAACTCGAGCAGAGCTGACGGGGCTTGCGGCGCAGCTCCCGGGCGTACCCGGGCTGATTTTCGAAAACGGGGCGGGAATCACCTGCCCTGGCTCGGAAGGCCCCCAAACCACGCTCTTTGGCCCGGGCTACGCGGCGCTCCTCGCCACCCTCGAGAGCCTTGGTCCCAGCGCTGCGCCCTTCGAGGGCTTTGCCGCCCTGGGCGCTGCGCGCGTCGAGGCCCTCACGGGCCTTGCCCCGAGCGCCGTCCCCCTGGCCATGGCCCGGGAGGCCTCGGAGCCGGGGCTCTTCCACGGCGACGAGAAGGCTCTCGCGCGCTTCCGCGCAGCCCTGGCCCCCCATGGGCTTCGGGCGGTCCATGGAGGCCGCTTTCTCCATGTTATGCCAGAGCGCGATAAGGTTGACGGCCTTCGCGCCCTCGCGACCCTTCTCGCACCGGGAGCGGCCACCTTGGCCCTGGGGGATGGGGAAAACGACCGGGCCATGCGCGAAACCGCCACCTTCGCCGTGGTCATGCCCCGAAAAGATGGAACCTGTCTTGCATTAAAACGGGTCGAGGGGGTAACGATCGCCCCAGCCCCCGGGCCCATTGGCTGGGGCCCGGCGGTGCTGGCGCTGCTCCGTGCCCTTTCCCCCTCGCCCTAGTCCCTACGCACAAGCGAGCCTTGCCATGTCTGACTTTTTCCAAAACGGCGCCATTGCCACCCTCCACGGCCTCGGGACCCGAAGCCTCGATGACCTCGAAGGAGAACTCCTTGGCTTTGCTAAGCAGCGCCCCATGGGGCTGGTGCTGCCCTCCCTTTACTCCGAGCTAGAGGGCCCGGCCCTGGCCCACATCGTCGAGGTGCTGAGCCGCGTGCCCTATCTGAGCCAGATCGTGATCGGTCTCGATCGCGCGGATCGGGAACAATATGCCCACGCCCTTCACTACTTTAGCCGCCTGCCCCAGCATCATCGCGTGCTCTGGAACGACGGCCCGCGCTTAAAAGCCATTGATGAACAGCTGCAGACCTTGGGCCTCGCGCCCCGGGAGCTCGGGAAGGGGCGCAACGTCTGGTACTGCTTCGGCTACGTACAGGCCACGGGGCTGGTGGATGCGGTAGCCCTCCACGACTGCGACATTCTCACCTATGATCGCGCCCTGCTGGCCCGCCTCCTGTACCCCGTCGTGCACCCAAGGTTCCAGTACGACTTCTGCAAGGGGTACTACGCCCGGGTAGCTGCGGGAAAGCTTGGGGGGCGGGTCTGCCGCCTACTCGTGACGCCCCTCCTTCGGGCTCTACGCGAAATGCACGGGGAACGCCCCTTCCTCACCTACCTCGACAGCTTCCGCTATCCCCTGGCCGGGGAGTTTTCCCTGCGGACGGAGGTGCTGGCGAACCTGCGGATCCCGAGCGATTGGGGCTTGGAGATTGGCGTGCTTTCAGAGGTGCAACGGAATTACGGAAATCGGCGTATCTGCCAGGTGGACGTAGCGGACAACTACGATCACAAGCACCAGGAGCTCTCAGAGGACGATGCCAGCAAGGGCCTCTCCCGCATGTCCGTGGATATCGTGAAGGCGGTGCTGCGCAAGCTGGCTACCCAAGGGGTTGTTTTTAGCGCGGAAAGCATCCGCACCCTCAAAGCGACCTACTACCGTCAGGCTCTAGATTTCCTCGAGGCCTACTATCACGACGCCATTATGAACGGCCTCACCCTAGACCGAGACGGAGAGGAACGCGCTGTGGAGCTGTTTTCCGCTAATATCCTCAGCGCCGGGGAACGCTTCCTAGAGCGCCCCCAGGAAACGCCCTTCATTCCCAGCTGGAATCGTATCCAAAGCGCGGACCCGGACATCTTCGAGAAGCTGCGCAGCGCCGTGAGTCAGGATGCGCAGGATGCTGGGGGGCCCGCCTAGGGCATGGCCTCGGAGGCGCAACCTTTAAGGCCAGGCCAGCCAGTGGTACGCGTAGGGCGCCAGCGGCTCGCCCAGGTCCACGGGAGCATTGCTCAAATGGTCCCTCAGCACCGGAGCACCGCTGGCCCCGGGAAGGGCCGCAACGGGCTGGGGCTGGTCCGTGGGATTCACGAGTACCAGCAGGCGCGCCCGGCCCGTGCCGCGGGTGAAGGCCAGGAGGCTCGGGCCACAATCTAGAACGGATTGGGAGGCCTCGGGATGGAAGGCCGCCAGCTTCCGCCGGCACCGGAGCAGCGTCTCCAGTCGCGCCCAGCTGGCCTGGGCCTGTCCCCCGGCAAGGTGCGTCCCGAGCGCGTCCAGGTCCCAGCTTCGGCGATTAATTGAACGCGTTCGCCCGGTGCGCTCCACCCCGGCGAGATCATTAGGCGTGGCCAGCAGGCTGTGGATGTAGACCGCCGGAATCCCCTGCAGCGCAAGCATGAGCGCGTGAGCAGCGGCCAGGCGCTGGGGGCCGAGCCCGTCCGCCGTACCCTCGGGTCCTGCGCCTAGGGCGTCGACCAGCGTAATGTTCAATTCATAGGGCGCCTCTCCGCCCCCTTCGAGGGCCCGCATGCTCACAAAGCCCCCCTGGCGATGAGTATGGACCACGAGCGCCTCAAGCTCCGCCGCGCTGAGCCAGCCTTCCGCTGGACGAACTCCGATGCCGTCGTGGGACGCCAGGAAGTTGAGGAACGCGCAGCCCTTTGGAGGCGGCGAGAGGGCCGCAAGCCAGCGCCTTAAGGGCGCGGGATCCCCGGAGACGAAGGCGTAGAGGGTGAGAGGCGCCAGGGCAAACTGATACACCACGTGGGCCTCATCCCCGTCCCCGAAGTAGGCAATGTTTTCCTCATGAGGGACGTTGGTTTCCGACACGAGGAGCACGGGGTCTTCCGCGGGATCGAGAGCCAATTCGCTGACGAGGCGCAGCGCCTTAACCAGGGCGTGGGTTTCCGGAAGGTGAATGCAGGCCGTACCCAAACGCTTGTAGAGGTAGGCCACTGCATCGAGGCGCACGAGGCGGGCCCCCTGCGCCAGATAAAACAGGAGCACCCGGGCGAGCTCAAGAAAAACCCGAGGGTTAGCCAGGTTCAAATCAATTTGATCCTCGCTAAAGGTGGCCCATACGTGGCGCACGCCGCGATAGGTGTGGACGGGCACAAGCAGGGGCGTGGTCCGGGGACGCACCACGGCGGTGGTATCCGTGTGAGGGTCTAGGTCGAGGAAGTAGTGCTGCCCCGGATCTCGTCCCGCCACAAAATCGATGAACCAGAGGGACTCCCGGCTGACGTGGTTCAGGACCAGGTCCACCATCAGCTGGGCCCGGCGAGCCAAAGCCGTGAGGTCCTCCCAGCTACCAAGCTCCGGATCCACCGCGCGAAAGTCCACCACGGAGAAGCCATCATCTGAAGTCGAGGGGAAGAAGGGCAACACGTGCACGGCGCTCACCAGAGGCGCCAGGCGCTGCTCCCAAAAGGCCCGCAGGGAAGCCAGCGGTGACACGCCCGATTCGGTAACGCTGTGGCCGTAGGTGATCAGGAGAACATCCGCCGCGGACCACCGCCCTGGTCCAATTCCTGCTTGCACCTCAAGGGCTTGCTGCTGCGTCGCGGCAATGCTTTGGAGAAGGGAGCGCACAAGATCGCTGGCTGCGGCGTCGCCGTAGACCGCCGCCAAGAGCGTGCGGAGCCGATGCACTCGATCGCCAAAACGCTGGGCCTCCCCAGGGGTGGGGCCCGGCGGGCTACCCATGGGTCGACGCCTTAGGCAGAGGGAGGATCAAAGCCGTGACATCAGTCGATTGGGGAGTGATCGCCATATACCTTGTTGCGCTCCTTTGCCTTGCAATCCGCTTGGCGCCGGAGCAAACCTCGCGGGAAGCCTACTATCTTGCAGGGCGGCGAAGCAGTCCCCTCGCCTTGGCCCTATCCACCATGGCCACCCAGTGCTCTAGCGCGAGCCTGCTCGGGGCCCCAGCCTTCGTGGCCTTCAGCCTAGGTGGCGGCCTCGGCTGGCTTCAATACGAGCTCGCGGTGCCCCTAGCCATGGCCTTTCTGCTGCTAACGCTTTACCCCGCCCTTCGGCGTCACGGTGCCATTTCCGTATACAGCTTCCTCGAGGCTCGCCTCGGGGTACGCAGCCGGGTGCTGGCGTCCCTGCTCTTCCAGCTGTTCCGCGCTGCCGGCGCCGCCGTCACGGTCTACGGCATGGCCCTTGTGCTGACCCTCTGCCTCGACCTGTCCTTTTCTGCTTGCGTAGCCCTGCTGGCGGCGGTGACCTTGATTTACGACCTCCTCGGAGGCATGCGGGCGGTGATCCTGAGCGACGTCATTCAGCTTATTGTGCTCGTCAGCGTGCTCGTGCTCGCCCTTATTCTGGCCCTTTCCGTGCTCGGGGGCCTTCCCGGGCTTCTCGCCCATCTTCCCGAGGCCAGGGTTCAGAGCTTGGACTTGCAACATACGGGCCTGGGGGACGGGGTGGACTACGCTTTCTGGCCCATGCTCTTCGGGGGCTTTTTCCTCTACGTCAGCTACTACGGCTGCGACCAGAGCCAAAGCCAACGCCTCCTGGCGAGCGAATCGGTAACCGCTGGCCAGCGGATCCTTTGGTACAACGGCCTGCTGCGCTTCCCCCTGGTCCTGCTTTACTGCCTCCTGGGCCTCTGCCTCGCGGCCTATGCAAACTTCGACGGCACCTTTCTCGGTCGGCTCCCGGTGACGGAGCAAGGCGCACCAAATATCAATCTCGCGGTGGTTCAGTTTGTCTTTGACCAATTTCCTCCAGGGCTCGTGGGCCTTGTTATTGTGGCGCTCCTCGCCGCGGCCATGTCCTCCATCGATTCGGTGCTAAACGCCCTCTCCGCCGCCAGCAGCGAGGATCTCATCGGGCGCTGGCCGAGGGGCGCTGAGCTGGAAGCTCGCTTTGGCCCACTTCGGATCGCCAAAGCGCTAACGCTCTTCTGGGGCCTCATGATTGTGGCTCTGGCCTTCTACGTTGGAGATATTGCCGACTCCGTCCTTGTGGCCATCAATAAAATTGGGTCGCTGCTGAACGGCCCCCTCCTCGCCCTCTTCCTCATCGCCGCCTTTGCCCCGGCAGTGGGGGAAGGGGCCGCGCTCCGGGGGCTTGCCGCCGGCATGGCCTTAAACGCCGCCCTCTGGCTCGGGGCGCCAGGCGTCTCCTGGCTCTGGTGGAACGTCTTCGGCTGCCTAGCCACCCTCGCCGTGGCAGGGGTCTCCGCCCTGCCCCAGCTCGCCTCCTCCCTAGGGGCGGCCCTTGCGGACCGGGGAGGCCGCGTTGCCGCGCTGAGCCTGCTGAGCTACAGCGGCTTCATCGGCCTCGCCTGCGCTCTAGGCTCCATGGCGCTTGCGGCAGGAATTGCACCGTAAAGAAGCGTCCTGAGAGATCTGTGCACCAGTGCTGGGCGGCTCTTACCTTTCCTTTTTTCAAGCGGCGCTAGAGAACGGAGCTAACGCCGTGCTTCAGCGTGGTGAAGCGGTCAAAGCACTTTGGCACGCTTCCTGTATTACCCATCACGTACGTATTCTTTCGCCCGGTAACGGGCGTTGTAGTCAACCTGATCACGTGCTCTTGGTCAGCCCCCACAGAGGCGATGCCTTTTGGCTTGGCACACGGGTTGTTGAATGGGTCACTGCGCACCAAGCGTTCATGATCCCCGGGGTGCCCAACCCTCCTCCCCTAGGGCACCTCGGGTTTTCCCTCTCGGAAACCCGCTTCGGCGGGTTTTTTTTGCCTCACCCCTTCGTTTGAGGCAAAAAAAACCGGCGCAGGGCGCCGGTTCTCTGAAAGTCTTAGGCCCCTGGGGCTCAACTGCGACGGAGTGTACTTCCAGCGCTGCCTTGGCGGGGACGCTTGAGCCGCAGCTCCAGCACATGATCGGTCGCTTCTGCAATGGCTAAGAGCGTTTCCAAGCGCGGGAGGCGGTCCCCAGACTCGAGGCGGCTGATCGCCGCCTGGGTCAGCCCCGCCCGCGCGGCCACCTCTCGCTGGGAAAGCTGGGCCCGCTGCCGAGCCTTCGACAGCTCCTCGGCGATAAAGCTCTCAAGGGTCAGCGACGCCTCTTTCTTAGCGGCCGACGTGGCCTTTTTCTGCGGCTTACCTTTTGCTGCCATGGGAATCCTCACTATTTCTTGGGCCAAGCACCCTGCGCCAGCGGTTTGGCAACGTCTTGCCAAGGCCGCGCTTCCGGGCCGGGATTCGATCAGCAACGGCCCAGCGGTTCAATAGACCTCGTTCAAGGAGCGCCGCAAACGGCCATTTTCTTTGCGGAATTTCAAAATTTCGCCACAATTGGGGAGCTTTGCAGTAGCGCTTTTGCTGCTCCGTGCTTTCCCAGATAATGGCGCCCGCATTTTATCCCCCATCCTCACAACAATCGGAGTAGGACCATGGCACATACCATCGCGATTCTCGGCGGCACCGGCGCCTTGGGCTCGGGCTTGGCTATCCGTTGGGCCCGCGCAGGGCACCGGATTATCATCGGATCCCGCACCCTTGAGAAGGCCGAGGAAGCGGTCACGGCGCTGAAGGCCCAAAGCCCGGAAACCGCCGCGGAAGCCATGGGCAATGCCGCCGCGGCCGCCGCCGGAGACATCGTGGTGCTGACCGTGCCCTACGCCCATCAGCTAGCCACCCTCGAAGGGGTGAAGGGTTCGCTGACCGGAAAAATTGTCATCGACGTTACCGTTCCGCTCCAGCCCCCGAAGGTGGGGACAGTGCAGCTGCCCGAGGGCGGAAGCGCCTCTGCTGCGGCCCAGGCCCTCCTCGGCGAGGAGATCTTTGTGGTGTCGGCCTTCCAGAACATCGCCGCCGATCTGCTGCAAGATCCAGAGCGGGTCATCGAGTGCGACGTGCTGGTCTCCGGCAATAAGAAGGACGCGCGCCAGAAGGTCATCGAGCTAGCCGCGGAGGCGGGCATGCGCGGCTGGCACGCGGGGCCCATCGCTAATTCTGCAGCGGCGGAGGCGCTTACCTCAATTCTTATCCAGATTAATCGTCAAGGGGAGATTTCTCACGCCGGAATTAAGATCGTCGGCCAGGAAGTCCACTGATCCATGAGCGCTGCCCTGCTGCCCCTTCCAGCCATTCCCGATGTCAAGCCGGGGGATGACCTCCCCCAGCTGATCGGCCAGGGACTTGAGGCTGCGGGGCTGGCCCTGCGCCACGGCGACGTCATCGCTGTCGCACAAAAAATCGTCAGCAAGGCGGAAGGACGGCAGGTCGCCCTGGACACCATCACCCCCACGGCGGAGGCCGAAGCCCTGGCCGAAGAGACGGGAAAGGATCCTCGGCTGGTGACGCTTATCCTCCAGGAATCCCGCGCCGTGGTGCGTAAGCGCGCCGGGCAGCCTGGGGTCCTTGTGGTGGAGCACCTTCAGGGCTGGGTGCACGCCAACGCCGGCATTGACCAGTCCAACATCGATATGGGTGCTGGGGGCGACAGCGCCCTGCTCCTGCCAGAGGACCCGGACCGCTCCGCCGCCGAGCTTCGAGACGCCCTAGAGGCGGCTCACGGAGTGCGGCTAGGGGTGCTCATTAACGATAGCTTTGGCCGGGCTTGGCGCATGGGCACCTGCGGGATCGCCATCGGGGCTTCGGGGCTCCTAGCCCTCCAGGATCTTCGGGGTTCGGAAGACCGCCATGGTCGCCGGCTCGAGGTCAGCGTCGTGGGCCTCGCTGACGAGCTTGCGGCGGCCGCATCCGTGGTGATGGGGCAGGCAGCCGAGGGCACGCCGGTGGTGCTGCTTCGAGGCTTTCCTGGAGTGCTCGGGGACGGCTCAGCCGCAGATCTCATCCGTCCTGCCGCCGAGGACCTTTTCCGATGACCCCAGGGAAGGTGCTCGCCCTTACCGGCGGCGTCGGGGGCGCCAAGCTCGGCCTTGGCCTTGCCCACTGCCTTCCGGCGGAGGCGCTGACCTTCGTGGTCAATACCGGAGACGACTTCGAGCACCTGGGCCTGCCAATCAGCCCCGACCTCGATACCCTCCTCTATACCCTGGCGGGGGAAGCGAATGTCGCGCAGGGCTGGGGCCGGGAAGGAGAAAGCTGGAACACCCTGGAAACGCTCCGCGCCCTTGGGGGTACAGGCTGGTTCCAGCTGGGTGATCGCGACCTGGCTCTGCACCTTCGGCGCCGGGAGCTTTTGGACCAGGGCGCCCGGCTCACGGAAGCCACCGCGGCCCTGGCTCAGGCCCTTAAGGTGCCCCAAACCCTCCTTCCCATGAGCGATAGCCCCGTGCGCACCAAGGTCACCACTGATCAGGGGGTTCTGGCCTTTCAGGAGTACTTCGTTCGCGAGCGCTGCGTACCGGCGGTGTCGGCCATCACCTATGCCGGTGCCGAGGACGCAAGGCTGTCCCCGGAGCTGACCGCAGCCTTCGCCGATCCGGCCCTCCGCCTGATCGTTTTATGCCCCTCTAATCCCTTTTTGAGCGTGGCACCGCTCCTCGCCATTCCAGAACTCCGCACAGCCCTCGCCGCTCGTCGCGCGCCCGCGGTAGCCATTTGCCCCCTCGTAGGCGGGGCGGCGATTAAAGGACCCACGGCCAAGCTCATGGATGAGCTGGCCATTGCGAAAACGCCCGCGGCCATCGCCCGCTATTACGAAGGGTTCATCGATGGCCTCGTCCTCGACCAGCAAGATGCGGAGCACGCCGAAGCGGTGCGGGAAACGGGGGTCACGCCTGACGTCGCGCCGACGCTCATGCTAAGTTTGGAAGATAAGGTTGCGTTGGCGGAGCACACTCTCCGCTTTGGTGCCGCCCTCAGCGCTTAGGCGCTGCGCGCTGGCCGCCTCTTGAATGGGTATGAGGGCTCCGAGGGGGAGGCCTTCAAACCTCCACCACCACGCAAGGAGCCCGCCATGGCCTGGGCACTGCTTCCCGTGAAAGCGCCTCAAGGGGCGAAAAGCCGGCTTGCGGCTAGCCTTTCTAGCGAGCAGCGGACCGGCCTCGCGGAGGCCATGCGTGATGACGTAGCCAAGACGCTAGGCGACTGCCCAGCGCTCTCCGGCGTGCTGGTTCTCAGCCCCGATGCCGCCGTGCGCCGCTGGGGAGCCGCCCAGGGCTTCGCTGTGCTGGATGATGGCGGCGCGGGCTTAAACGGCGCGCTCACCCTGGGCCTTTGCGACCTCGCAGCGCGGGGGTGCGAACGGGCGGTCATCATTCCCTCAGACGTGCCTCTTCTGAGTAAGGAGGACCTTGCGGTGCTCTCGGCCCCCGGGGGGGATGTGCGCCTCGCCCGAGATCAGCACGGCGCGGGCACGAATGGCCTCGCCCTTCCCCTCCCCAGCGCCTTTATCCCGCGCTTCGGAGTGGGCAGCGCCAAGGCCCATGGCCAGGAGGCCCAGCGCCAGGGGCTTCGATTCAGCGTCGCGGCCTGCCCAAGCCTTGCCCTGGATCTCGACCATCCCGATGACCTTACCGCGCTCCTCGCCCGCGACCCCGAGGGCCGCCGCGCCGCGATGACCGTCGCCTTCCTCTACGAACATGACCTATGGGCCCGCTTCGCCGCGAGCGACGCGATCCCGGCGCCGCGCGCGGCGATCTAGCGACCCACACCCAGGGAGACCGTCATGAACGCCCGCCTGCCCACGTCCCTTCCGGCCCCCGGCCTTTCGGAGGAAGACGCTTTCGGCCTGCTCGAGAGGACCGACCTTTCCGAGATGATGGCCGAGGCGCGCGCCCTGCGGGATGAAGGCTTTGGCGCCCTTTTGACCTACTCCAAAAAGCTCTTTATCCCCCTAACGCACCTGTGTCGCGATGTGTGCCACTACTGCACCTTCGCGACGACCCCAAGGCACCAGCAGGCCCCCTACATGAGCGTCGAAGCCGTGCTAGACGCAGCACGGCAGGGGGCGGCAGCGGGATGCAAGGAAGCTCTCTTCACCCTCGGCGAAAAGCCCGAACTGCGCTACCGGGCAGCCCGAGAGGCCCTCGAAGCCCTAGGCTTCCCGAGCACCACGGCCTATCTAGCCCACGTCGCCGAGCGGGTGCTGTCGGAAACGGGGCTGCTGCCCCATCTAAATCCCGGGACCTTGAGCGATGAGGAATTTCGCGCCTTGAAGCCCGTAGGGCCCTCCATGGGCATGATGCTAGAAAGCACCTCCCTTCGGCTTTGCGAAAAGGGCATGCCCCACTACGGATCACCAGACAAGGATCCTGCAGTGCGAATTGCGACCCTGGATGCCGCCGGGCGGGCCGCCGTACCCTTCACCACGGGCCTACTCATTGGCATCGGGGAAACGCGCCGAGAGCGCATCGAGACGCTACTCGCCATTCGGGCCAGCCATGGCCGCTACGGCCACATCCAGGAAGTGATCGTGCAGAACTTCCGGGCCAAGGACGATACAAAAATGGCGGGCGCGCCAGAGCCGAGCCTCGAGGAGCTGCTTTGGACCATCGCCGCTGCGCGGCTGATCTTTGGGCCCACCATGAGCATCCAGGCTCCGCCCAATCTGTCCCCCGGGGTGCTGCCCCAGCTGGTGGACGCGGGACTCAACGACTGGGGCGGGGTATCTCCCGTCACCCCAGATTTCGTCAATCCCGAAGCCCCCTGGCCCCACCTCGATCGCCTGGCGGAGGAGACCGCCGCAGCAGGCAAGCAGCTCACGGAGCGGCTCACCGTTTACCCGAGCTATCTTCACGATCACCCTCGCTGGCTGGACCCCGCGGTCACCGCCCGGGTGCTGCCCATGGCCGATGGCGCCGGGCTGGCCCGCACCGAAGCCTGGACCCCCGGGGCTACGGAGCCGCCCCCAGCCAAGGACCTTCAGGCGCTGCGGCGCCTCAACTTGACGCCTCGGAATGAGATTCGGGCGCTCCTCGCCCAGACGGAGGCAGGGATCCCCCTGACCGAAAGCGCCATCGTTGCTCTCCTCGAAGCCCGGGGCGATGACTTCGCCGCCGTATGTCAAAGCGCCGACCGGCTACGCCGCGCCCACGCCGGAGATACGGTGCGCTACGTGGTTAACCGCAACATCAATTACACCAACGTCTGCTATTTCAAATGCCAGTTCTGCGCCTTCTCCAAGGGAAAGCTGGCGGAGAACCTTCGAGGCCGGCCCTACGATCTTTCTGGGGAGGAGCTTGCCCGGCGGGTCGACGAGGCCTGGGCCCGGGGCGCCACGGAAGTTTGCCTCCAGGGGGGCATTCACCCCGAATACACGGGGGAGACCTACCGGGACATTCTCCGCACGGTCAGCGGCGCCGCCCCGGACATGCACATCCACGCCTTCTCGCCCCTTGAGATCTGGCAAGGCGCGGAAACACTTGGGCTTTCCCTCGAGGCTTATCTGGCGATGCTTAAGGCCGAAGGTCTTTCCACCTTGCCGGGCACGGCGGCGGAAATTCTCGACGATGAGGTGCGGGCCATCCTCTGCCCGGACAAGATCAACAGCGCCCAATGGCTTCAGGTGATGCGGGCCGCCCACGACGCCGGCCTCCGCAGCACCGCCACCATGATGTTTGGGCACGTGGACCGCTACGAGCATTGGGCCCGCCATCTCCTCAAGGTCCGCACTCTGCAGGCGGAAACGGGGGGCTTTACGGAATTCGTCCTCCTGCCCTTCGTGGCGGAGGAGGCGCCGATCTACTTGAAGGGCAGAGCCCGGCGGGGACCCACCTTCCGGGAAACGCTTCTGGCCCATGCGGTGGCGCGGCTCGTCCTATCCCCGCTTATTCCAAATATTCAATGCTCCTGGGTGAAGCTTGGCCATGAAGGCGTGGCCGCGGCGCTCCAGGCGGGCTGTAACGACCTCGGCGGGACCCTTATGAATGAGACCATCACCCGGGCCGCCGGGGCACAGCACGGCCAGGAAACGGGCCCGGCGGCCATGCGATCGCTCATTGAAGGCCTAGGACGCCGGGCGGAGCAGCGCTCCACGCTCTACGAGCCTGTCAGCGAGGAACGGATCCGCGCTGGCCTTTCCGCGGGACCTCTGATCCCGGTGATCAACACTCCGGCAACCCGCTACGAGCGCTCCAAGGTGACCGAGGCCGAGGACCTTGGCGCACGCTAGGGCGCCGGGCCTTAAGGCCTTAAGCCTCGCCTTCCTCCTCGCCCTTAGCGCCGCACTCCTGCTGGGCCCCGTGCCCCTCCGACCCTGGGCGCTCGCCGAGGACCCGGCGGCCTGGCCCATCCTCTGGGAACTGCGCCTGCCCCGGGCACTCTTGGCGGCACTTGTGGGGGCGGCCCTTGCCCTCGCCGGCGCGCTCCTCCAGGCCCTCCTGCGAAATCCCCTCGCCGATCCTGCCCTCCTCGGAGTGTCCGGAGGCGCGGCCCTCGGCGCGGCGGCCGTGCTCAGCCTCGGCACCGGGGCCCTGGCTGCGAGCCTCACCGTAGTGCCCGTGGCCGGAGCAGCTTTTCTTGGCGCGCTCCTGGCCGTCGCCCTGGTCCTTCGCCTGGGGCAGCGGGGGCCCCAGCTGGACCTTTCCGGCGTCCTCCTCGCCGGCATCGCCATCAACACGCTATGTGGCGCGGGGGTTGGCCTACTGATGATGCTGGCGGGGGACGGTGGCCTGAGAAGCATCACCTTCTGGCTTTTCGGATCCCTGGCGAACGCCCATTGGTACAGTCCCCTCCCCCTGCTGATCACCCTACCCCTGGTGCTCCTGCTTACCCGATCCTGGGGCCCGGCGTTGGATCAGTATCAGCTTGGGGATCGGGAGGCCTCCCACCACGGCCTCTCGGTAGGGCGCCTACAGCGCCAGGGCCTTCTCGTCGCGACGCTGCTAACAGCGCTGGCGGTGGCCGTTGCGGGGATCATTGGTTTTCTGGGCCTCATGGTGCCCCAGGGCCTGGTGCGCTGGTTCGGCCCAAGCCACGACCATCGCCTGCCCCAGGCGGCGCTGGCGGGGGCAACCCTTCTGCTCCTAGCGGACCTCATGGCTCGACTCCTTATGGCGCCGGCCGAACTCCCCGTGGGCATGCTAACGGCGCTCCTCGGCGGGCCCTTCTTCCTCTGGCTACTTCGCCGCCAGCTCAGCCGCGGCCCGGGAGAGGGTCCATGACGATCACCAGCCCTTCCCTGTTGCTGCAGGGCGTTAGCCTGGCTGGACCTAAACGGCCGCGCCTGAGAGACCTCACGATTACCCTGCCCCGGGGCCAGCGCCTGTTGCTGGCGGGCCCCAACGGCGCCGGGAAAAGTAGCCTGCTAGACGTACTCAGCGGAGATGTGGCGCCGAGCGCAGGAAAGCTGGCGTGGGGGCCCGGGGCCCCCGCGCGCTGGGCCGATCGCCGAGCCTACCTGACGCAGCGCAATGCCCTGACCCACCCCTTTAGCGCTGCCCAGGTGGTAGCCCTCGCCGGGACAGGCGCACGGGACGCCCTTCGTCATCTAGAGGAGCTGGGGATCGAGGACTGGGCGGATCAGCCCTATCCCACCCTTTCCGGAGGCCTGCGTCGTCTGGTCCACTTAGCACGAGTACTGGCCCAGCTCGACCGCCTCGCCCCGGAACACGGCTGGGGCTTCTTCGACGAGCCTCTGGCCAATCTTGACTGGCGCTTTGCTGGCCAGGTGTTGCAGGCCCTGAGCCGCCGTGCAGCCGCAGGCTACGGCATTCTCCTTGCCGCCCACGAGCTAAATTTGGCCCTGCCCTGGGCGGAGCAGGCCCTCGTGCTGAGCGCCGGACAAGGTGAAGCCTTCGGCGCCCCGGCGACGGTGTTTACCCCGGAGCGCCTCGCTACGCACTGGGGCGTTCGGGGGCATTTCGAGCCCCAGGAAGGAGGCGGGCGACTGGTTCTCTACGGCTTGAACCCCTAGGGGCCTCGCTTGGCCCTAGCCTTCAGGCTCGTCAAGAAAATCATCGAAGTACGCCTCGGCGACATCCTCCAAAAACGCCTCGAGCACCAGCGCCCGATCGGGCGGCAAGCGAAGCACGAGGCGGTCAACGCCCAACTCTTCATAGGCTTCGAGATCTTCCGGCGACGGTAGGGCGCCCGCCAGCACGGATACTTCAAGAAGACCGAGCGCGCTTGAGCGCTCGCTGCGAGCTTCTTCCTCCGCCAGCATGGCCATGCCCTCGGCAACGGTTTCGAGATCCTCTCCGGGGCAAAGCCATCCCTGCCCAGCCTGCAGGGCGGTCCGCACGGCAACCACACTACGACCCTGAACCCAAAGCGGCAGCCGCGCCCCCTGGATCGGACGGGGCGCCGCTTGAAGATTGCTCAAGGGATGAAACCGCCCCTCCAGCGCGGGCACATCGCTACCCCAAAGGCTGCGGAGCGCCTCAAGCCACTCCGCTGCCAAGCCCTGCCCCGCGTCGACAGCGAAGCCCGGGGGCAGAAGTAGCTGCCCTCGTCCATCGCTCCAGTGATCGAGGCTTGCCCCCAGCTTCGCCCAAAGCAGCGCGTCCTGAGCGCAGCCCTCGGAAGCGCCGAGCACAAGCAAGAGATGATCCGTGTGTTCCGCCAGCGCTCCCAGGCAGAGCGCCGGGTGCACCACAGGGGTCGCCGGCGCTGCAGCATGAGGGTGGGGCTTTGGATCGGGGAGAGCGAGGTCTCCCGCGGTCCAAAGGGAATCAAAGCCCAGCTCTTCGGCCAGCTGCGCGAGGCCGACGGCAACCTCCGGGTCAGCGGCGGCACCCTGATTAATTCCGTAGATTCCGAAGTGCATGGCTCGGTCCTCCCCCCCAAACCTTGCCCGCACCGCCTTCCCCTTCTCGGTTCTTGGGGGCCGCCAGTGCACGTGTTATTCTAGCTTGACACTTTTTCCTGTCCGAGAATATCCCATGTCCGCGCAGGCCATCTCCGATCCCATCGTGTCCTCCGAGTCCGACCCCCTCATCCTGGTGGACGAAAACGATGAGGCCCAGGGCGTCCTTGATAAAGCCGCCTGCCACGACGGGGACGGACTTTTGCACCGGGCTTTTTCGGTCTTTATCTTCAATGAGCGCGGGGAAGTGCTGCTGCAGCGGCGGGCCGAGGGCAAGCGCCTCTGGCCTGGCTATTGGTCCAATAGCTGCTGTAGCCATCCACGGGCCGGGGAATCCATTGAAGAGGCGGCGCATCGCCGCACCACCCAGGAGCTCGGCTTGACCTGCGCTCTGAGGCCTCTTTACGCCTTCACCTACCACGCCTGGTTCCAAGACCTCGGCGCGGAATGGGAGCATTGCCACGTCTTCGTGGGCCAGCTCACGACGCCGCGGCCCCGGGTGAACCGCCACGAAATCAGCGCCTGGCGCTGGATCGCCCCGGAAACGCTCACCCAGGAGCTGGCCGTCACGCCAGACCACTACACCCCCTGGCTGGCCCTAGAATGGGCGACGCTTCAAGGGGAATATGGGGACGCGCTACCGAAGGCCCTCGGCGCACCCTAAACATGGATATGGCTTGCCGATCGGGCTGCGGTGCCTGCTGCATCGCGCCCGCCATTGTAACGCCCTACTACGGCATGGCGAACGGCAAGCCCGCCGGGGTGCGCTGCGTTCACCTCACGGAGGATCTCCGCTGCGGGCTCTTTGAGGATCCCCGGCGCCCGGCCGCCTGCGGGGCCTTCCAGGCGTCGCCGGAATTTTGCGGAGCAGACCGGACCGAAGCACTACGCATTTTGGCCCGGTTTGAGGCGGAAACGGCCCCCTAGCCTGCCTTCAGAGCGTCGATGATCTTCTTCTGCTCCGGCGCCGGCACGGTGCTGTAGGCTGCAGAGGTCCGATCCACGATATCGCCGTAGCGCGACAGAATGCCCGCCGCGACATCCTTCGGCTCCGCCACTACGGCGAATTCCTTCAGGATGTCATCGGTAATGAGCTCACCCATCTCTACCCACTTGCCTTCCTTAGACATGGCGTTCAACACGCCCTGGAGCTCTCCGGCACCGATGGAATCGAGCACACCTTTATAGGCGGGGGTGGAGCCGTAGAAGGCAATTTGCTTGGTCACGGTAGCCTTTGCTTCCGCAAAGCTCTTCTCGTCGCTGCCCGTGACCACAAAGCAGGGGTAGGCGATCTGGAATTCTTCCCGACGCCGACCCGCCTTCGAAAAACCCTTATCCAAGGCCGGAAGGGTCACCTGGCGGAGATAGGCTTCCGTGGTGAAGGCATGGACAATCATTCCATCCGCGACCTCCCCCGCCACCTGGGTCATTACCGGGCCCACGGCGGCGAGGAAGACCTTCGGGGCGCCGTACTGGGTATTTGTCGGCGTAAACATGGGCGTCATCAGCGTGTGCTGATAGTAGTCGCCGCGGAATTTAAGGGGCTCGCCCTCATACCAGTTCGCCCATACGGCGCGCATGGCGGAAATCAGTTCGCGCATCTGCTTCGCCGGAGCATCGTGCCAGGGCATGGAGAAGCGCTTGGTGATGTGAGGCTTGATCTGCGATCCGAGGCCCAGAATGAAGCGCCCCCTTGAGAAGGCGTTTAAATCATGGCCCAGGTTTGCCAGCGTCATGGGGCTGCGGGAGAAGGCCACGGCGATGGAGGTCATGAGCTCAATCTCCCGACTCTGCCCTGCCGCGACCGCAAGGGGTAGGAAGGGATCGTGGGCCGTTTCCGCCGTCAGCGCCCCGCTATAGCCCATTTCCTCTAACCGGGCGATCTCCCCGGGCACGGCCTCAAGATTGGTGGTTAAACCGGCATCGACTCGCATGGTGCGTGCTCCCCTCCTTTATTGATGAACTCCGATTCTAGGAAGGCCCCGGGGAACCGTCCAGCGCCCCGGCAGCGCAAAAAGGGCCCGCGCCCCCTTGAACTTCCGCCGTCCCAGACCCATCTTTCTTTCTTCCAAGCCCCCTGGAGCGCAATTCGGTGCAACGGATCTTTCTCTTTCTTCTGACCAACCTCGCCGTGATGGTGCTCGCCGGTATCACCCTGAATCTTCTCGGGGTAGGCAACATCCTGGCGTCCAACGGCATCAACCTCCACCCCGCTGCCCTCCTGACCTTCTGCGCAGTCTTCGGCATGGGCGGGGCTCTCCTTTCCCTGCTGCTCAGCAAATTCTTCGCGAAGCGAGGCACCGGAACGCAGATCCTCACGGCCCCCGGGAATCGGGAAGAGCAGTGGTTGCTCTCTACCGTGGAAGATCTCGCCCGGGAAGCAGGCATCGGCATGCCCGAGGTCGGTATTTTCCCTGCGGAGCAACCCAATGCCTTCGCCACAGGCTGGAATCGTAATCAGGCCCTGGTCGCGGTCTCCACGGGGCTTCTGCGGAACATGGGGCCCAGCGAGGTTCGCGCCGTGCTCGCTCACGAAATCGGCCACGTGGCCAATGGCGATATGGTGACCCTCGCCCTCGTGCAAGGCGTGGTGAACACCTTCGTCATGTTCCTGGCCAGGGTGGCGGGGTTTTTCGTCGATCGGGTCATCCTGAAGAACGAGCGGGGCCTGGGGATGGGTTACTTCATCACCAGCATCGTCATGGAGCTCTTGCTCGGCATGCTGGCCATGACCGTGGTGATGTGGGTTTCTCGGCGCCGGGAGTTCCGGGCCGACGCCTTTGGCGCCCGTCTCGCAGGGCGTGATGCCATGATCGCAGCGCTTGAACGCCTTCGCGTCGGCGATCAGCTCCCCGATGCCATGCCGGCTACGATGCAAGCCTTCGGCATTCGCTCCGGGACGTCGCAGGGCTTCAAGGCACTGCTCCGCTCCCATCCACCCCTGGAGGCGCGCATCGAAGCGCTCCGCCGAGGCTAGGGCGAAGGCGCGCCCCTAGGCTGCGCTTAAGGGCACGAGACGAACGGTCGACGTGCCCTTCGCGAGCACCCGCCCCTCCTCGTCCTTGAGCTGGCCTTCGAGGAACACGGTCTGCTTCCCGGCACGTTCGATCCACCCCTCGGCCACCACGGGACCTGGGGTGGCCGGGCGGAAGAAACTGATTTTGATTTCCAGCGTGGCGATCCAGAAACCCTGTCCAAAGCGGCCGATGCAGGCGTGGGCCATGGCCGAATCAATCCAGCCGGTGACGAAGCCCCCCTGGGCAATGCCCCCGGTGTGGCACATCTCGGGCTTCACGGTGAAGCGGATCGTTGCACGCCCAGCCTCGCCGTCCAGGGCAAGCACCTCGCCATCGCCAAGGGTTTTCAGAAGGCTGTTCGGGGCCACGTCCGGGGGCGTGCTCAAGGGGTTTCTCCTCAGTTTGAATCGGGGGAATCGGCAGACGGGGCGCCGCCTTCGCGGTAGTCGCCGAAGGCGCCATCCCGCTGGCTTAAGGTTTGGGTCAGACCCTGCTCGCGAATGGCGCGCAGATGGGCCCGGGACGATTCCCCGAGCATGGCCAGGGCCTGAAGCTCCGTCCCCGCGCGGACGGCCGCGCGGAATCCCATGAGCTCCAGCTGTCGATGCACGGCGCGCTTATTGAACTGCTGAACATCCGGCGGCACCTGGGCGATCTTCTGCGCCACGGCCAGCACCGCATCCTGAAGCTCGACGGCGGGGAAGGCGCGGTTCGCAAAGCCGCAGGCCGCGGCCTCCGTTCCGGACATGGCATCCCCGGTGAGCATCAGCTCCATAGCCCGGCGCAAGCCCACAACCCAAGGAAAAAATTGGTTATCCGGCGGGCTAATCGCCCGCACCACGGGGTAGCCAATGCGCGCATCCTCAGCGACGTAAACCAGATCGCAGGCTGTCGCTAGCTCCGTCCCGCCGGCAAGGCAATAGCCCTCCACAGCGGCGATCACGGGCTTGGCCAGATCGTTCATGCGGAAGAAACCATCCACCACGTGCCGAGGCCAATTGCCCAGGCCGCTGGGGGTATAGAAGGGTTGGTTTTCCGCACTGTTCTGCTTCAAATCGTAGCCAGCGGAGAAATGCCCGCCGGCCCCGCGAAGGATAGTGACCCGAAGGGTGGGGTCCTGATCAATCCGCTCGAGCGCCGCGAAGAGCTCGCCACGCAGGGCATTGGACAGGGGGTTCCGCTTCTCCGGGCGATTCAGCGTTAACCGAGCCACGCCCCCGGGGAGGCGTTCTTCCTCAACAAGGGCGTCGCTCACGGGCCTAGCGCTTAAAGGCCGAGGCCGTGAAGGCGTTAAAGGTCGCCTCCGCAGACGCCGCATCGAGGGCCAGGGGCGCGATAATGGCCGTGTCGACCCCCGTCTCCATGGCCCAGCGGATTCGCTCCTGGCACTCCCCAGCGCTGCCGATGACGCCGATGTCATCCACCAGCTGGTCTGTCAGCGCGGCGGTGGTTTTCTCCCGGTCCTTTGCCGCCCAGCCCTCGCGGATCGCAGCGGCGGCCTCTTCGTAGCCGGCCCAGGCCAGGAAGGCGTTGTACTGGGGCGTCGCGTAGTAAGGCGCGAAGGAAGCGCGGAAGGCATTCCGGGCCCGGTCCTTGTCGTCGGTCACGCAAACCATAAAGCGATTGACCACCTCCGGCCGCTCCGCTTTGCCGCCCCGGGCAGCCCCCAGGGCTACGTGTTCCATCATCTTTGGCAGCGCAAGCTTCGGCCACAGGTTAAAAATTACGCCATCAGAGACGGCCGCGGCCTCTTCGATCATCTTGGAGCGCAGCGCCGCCATGTACACCGGCGGGGGCGACTCTAAGGGCGGTTGGCGATAGCCGCGGCTCTGGAGCGTTTCTCCGGCAAAGTCGCTTTTTTCGCCAGCGAGCATCGATTTCACCAGGCGCACAGTTTCGCTCACCCGGGTGAGGGGCTTTTCCAGAGGAATGCCGTTCCACCCGGTCATCATGGTTTTGCTTGAGGACCCAAGGCCCATCACGAAGCGCCCAGGAAGCTGCTGCGCCACGGTGTAGGCGGTCGCCGCAAGGACCGAGGGGGCCCGGGTGTAGACCGGAGTGACCGCAATACCGACCCGCAAGCGTTCCGTGTGATCCCCCAGGATGGCCGCAAGGGTCATGGCGTCGGGGGCGCCCCCGTCCGCTAACCAGGCATCGCTGTAGCCTTCCGCTTCCGCCCACTGGGCCCGGGCGATGGTGTCCGAAACCTTCGGACCCCCGGGTAAGGTGACTGCTACGCGCTTCTCCACCATGCTCTCCCCCCTGCTATGCCAATTAAGGCGCTGCGATGAAGGGCCGCCGCCCTTCGTGAGGGCCGAAGCGTCGCATCGCCCCCGTTCCCGATCAAGCCTTGCGCGCCTGCCCAGCCCTTCCGGGCGATGCTATGCTCCCGGCCCGGCGCGCATGCGCGTCATTCCATGGCGCTTTGGGGGAAGGAACCAGGCATGACCGACGCACCCGTACTCACACCCATTCGACCGGGCCACGAATTCGACCAAAAAGCGCTGCAGCGCTTTCTTCAAAGCCAGTCTTCGGGCTTCGACGGCGATCTTGAAATCTTGCAGTTTGAAGGCGGGCAGTCCAATCCGACCTTTCTATTAAAAACGGCCCAGGGCGAATTCGTGCTCCGCAAGCAGCCCCCGGGGGAACTGCTCCCCTCCGCCCACCAGGTAGACCGGGAATATCGGGTGATGAAGGCCCTGGAGGACACCGAAGTACCCGTACCCCGCATGATTGCCCTGGAGAACGAAGGTACGGTGCTCGGTACGCGCTTCTACGTGATGGAGAAGATAGAGGGTCGGGTCCTCACCGATCTTCAGCTTCCCGACCTTTCGCCGGACGATCGGCGAGCGGTATACCTCGACCTTGCTACCGTGCTCGCCAAGCTGCACCGGGTGACGCCGGAAACCCAGGGCCTCGGGGACTACGGCCGCCCGGGCAACTATTACACTCGGCAGATCTCCCGCTGGAGCCGGCAGTACGAAGCGTCCAAAACGGAAAGCATTGACGCCATGGATAAGCTCATGGCTTGGCTCCCGGAGCATACGCCGGACACGGACGAGGCCCGCATCGTCCACGGGGATTACCGCCTCGGTAACGTAATGCTCCACCCCACGGAACCGCGCATCGTTGCCGTTCTGGACTGGGAGCTCTCCACCCTAGGCCATCCCCTCGCGGATCTAGGCTATCTGTGCATGGACTACCATTCGCCCGGCTACGACGGCCAGGGACTTGGCGCGATCGAAGATCTTGCGGCCCACGGCATCCCCACGGAAGGGGAAATGCTCGCCCATTATTGCCAAGCCACGGGACGGGACGGCATCGAAAACTGGACCTTCTATCTGGTCTACAACCTCTTCCGCTCCGGCGCCATCATCCAGGGCGTTTACAAACGGGGCCTCGACGGCAACGCCGCCTCTGCCCAGGCCCTTGAGTATAAGGAAGCCTGTCGGTCCCGCGCCGAGCTGGCTTGGTCTCTCGTGGGTCAGGCGCGCTAAGCGCTTCGTACCATTCGTCAGACAAAAAAAGGCCCCGGAGCACAGGCTGCGGGGCCTTTCCGTTGCGCTAAGCTTTAAAGCATGACGTCGGCGAGAAGCTCAATGGCTTCGGGTTGGGCCGAGCCGATGAGCATGGAGCCCACTTCGCCCCGCTTGTCGGCGTCCTTCCAGCGCTGGGCCCGCTCTCGGATCCGCTCCGCAGGCCCCACGAGATGGCAGGCATCGATAAGCTCCGCGGGGACAGCAGCCATAGCCTCGTCCTTCCGACCTGCCAGGTAGAGGTCCTGGATCTTCACCGCCGCCTCTTCGAAGCCCAGGCGCTTGGCGTAATCGTTGTAGAAATTTTTGTCCCGGGCGCCCATACCGCCAATGTAAAGGGCCATGCTCCCCCGGAGCGGTATCATGCATTCTTCAACGTTATCGCCCAGCACGCAGGTGACGAAGGGCGCCACGTCGAAGTTGAGCATGGACTTACCGTTGCCGGCCCGGGCGAAACCCGTCTCGATGGGTTCCTTGAAGATGTTGAACTGTTCCGGGTCCATCCACACGGGGAAGAAGCCGTCGCAAGTTTCCGCGGCTGCAGCCACGCCCGTAGGGGTGATGGTGGCCGCGAAGATGGGGATGTCTTCCGTGCAGTGCAGAATGCTCTTCAGGGGCTTGCCGAGGCCCGTGGCCCCCTCCCCTTTATAGGGAAGTTGATACTGTTTCCCATCGAATTCCAGCGCCCCTTCCCGGGCAAAAATCTGTTTCATAATCTGGACGTACTCTTTAAGGCGCGTGACGGGCTTGCCGTAGGGCACGCCATGCCAGCCTTCCACCACCTGCGGACCGGAAGCCCCGAGGCCCACGATGAAGCGGTCGTTAGAGAGCTGCGCTAAACTCATCGCCGTCATGGCCGCCATCGCCGGCGAGCGTGCCGGCATCTGCATAATGGCCGTGCCAACGCGGATCTTCGTAGTGTTCGCCAGAATCCAGGTGGCCGGGGTGACAGCATCGGAGCCGTAGGCTTCCGCCGTCCAAACCGAATCATAGCCGCAGGATTCCGCGTGCTTGATGGCGTCCATGGGCAGGTTCATACGCGAACCTGAATAACCAACGAGCATTCCGAGCTTCATGGCAGGTCTCTCCCTCGAGGCTTAGCTGACAGTGATTCAAGGAGTATAGGGCCCGATGACCAGCCTTGCGACCTACGGCGTCAACGCTTTTCTGCGCCTCGTGGTGAAACGTTCCCTCAGCAAGCACGCCCTGACCCCCGAGCGGGTGGCTGCGCAGCGGGCTAAGCTGGAGAGGGCCAGCGCCCGGGGCCGGTGGCCCGGCGCCGTGAGCATCACCGCCGACACCCTCGGCGCTCAGCCCGCGGAGCGGGCGGCCCTCGCGGCGCCCGAACTCCCTCACCACGCGGTGCTCTACCTTCACGGGGGCGGCTATCTCGTGGGTTCCCCGGCCGTATATCGGCCCCTAGCAGCTACGCTGGCCGCGCGCCTCTCGGCGCCGGTTTACACCCTCGACTATCGCCTCGCGCCGGAGCACCCCTACCCCGCCGCCTTGAACGATGCCTACGCGGCCTATCAGGCCCTACGGGACGCAGGCCACGACCCAGGGCAGATCGCGATCATGGGCGATTCCGCCGGGGGCAACCTCACCGTCGCCCTCCTGCAGCGCCTCCGGGCCGAAGGCTTGCCCCTGCCCGCCAGCGCCGTCCTCCTTTCTCCCTGGGGCCAGCTTGGAGGAAGCAGCCCCTCCCGCCGGGCCCATGCGCGCAAGGAGGCCATGCTTCCCCCCGATCGCCTGGAGGAGGCCGCGCGCGCCTACGCGGGGGATGTGCCCCTGGAGGACCCCCGCCTTTCCGTCATCTACGGCAGCCTCGAAGCCTTCCCGCCCCTCATGATCCACGTGGGCTCGGAGGAAGTCCTCCTAGACGATAGTCCAGGCCCTCGCGACGGCGGCGCGCAGCGCCGGCGTACCCTGCGACCTAACCGTCTGGAAAAAGCAGCCCCACGTTTTTCCCGCCTTCTTTGAACTCCTGCCCGAGGGACGGACAGCCCTAGACGCCTGCGCCGCCTTTATTTTGCGTCAATGGCTGAAGGCAGCGGGGCCCGGGGTCGGCTAAAATCCCCCATCGTTCAGCCCACCGATCAGGAAGGAGCAGCGCTATGGCCAAGGGCTCAACCCCCCAAGCCGTCACCCGATTTAAGCAGCGCCTCACCTGGGGCCTAGGCCTCGCCGCCCTCCTCATCGTGGGCGCGGGTCTCTATCCCCTTTTTGCGCCCCTCGGGCCACCAAAGGCCGGGGAGCACTACACGGACCTGGGCGCACCGGAACGATCGCCCCGGGGGCCCGTTACGGTGGTGGAGTTCTTCTCCTACGGCTGCGTGCACTGCAAGAACTTTGACCCCCAGATCGAACGTTGGACCGAAGGGCTTCCCGAAGACGTGCGCTTCAAGCGCGCCCCGGTGGCCTTCTCCGCCAGCTGGGGCCTTCTCGCCAAGGCCTACCACGCTGCCGAGCGCCTCGGCATCCTAGAAGCCAATCACCAGCGCCTCTTTTCCGCCCTGCACGACGCGGGCCTCGCCCTGAATACGGAGGATGCGATGGTGCAGTTCTTTGATGGTCACGGCACCGATGGGCGGAGCTTCCGCCGAGCCCTCCGGGACCCTGCGGTGGAGGCGGCCCTCGCGGAGGACGGCGCCCTGGCCCGGCGCTACGGCATTCGCGCTGTGCCAACGCTGGTGGTCGATGGGCGCTATCGTATCGACGATCCTTCCCTGTCCCGGCAGCAAATTCTTCAGGTGGCCGATGCCCTGATTACCACGGCCCGGGCGGCGCGCACGCCGTGAGCACCGCTGAAATGCCAAGGCAGGACGTCGCCCGGGCCCGGGTACGGCCCCGGGGGCCTTGGAGCTGCTCTCCCAGTTTGAGGCGGACCTGGTCAAACGCTTTGAAGAGGAGGAAACGCGGGAGCTTTTCCGCCGCTGCTGCCTCGCCGTGCTCAATAGCGGCAACGATAGCGACGACGCCGCCGCGCTGTTTAAACGCTACGCAGACTTCCGCGCCGAGGTGCTCCAAAGCCCTCGGGGCGTCCAGCTGGAGCTGAGCCAAGCGCCGGCCCGTGCCTTCGTCGACGGCCGCATGGTGGAGGGGGTCAAGGAACTGCTCTTTGCCGTGCTTCGAGATGTCGTCTACTTCGCAAAAACCCTTTCTGACACCGACACCTTCGACCTCTCCAGCAGCGCTGGCATCACCGATGCGGTGTTCCACGCCCTGCGCCACGCTGATGTCTTCCGCGCGCCTTCGAAAACCAATCTCGCGGTGTGCTGGGGTGGCCATTCCATTCCCCGCGCGGAGTACGACTACAGCAAGCTCGTGGGCTATGAACTGGGTCTTCGAGGCCTCGACGTATGCACGGGCTGCGGCCCCGGGGCCATGAAGGGCCCCATGAAGGGCGCTGCCGTAGGCCACGCCAAGCAGCGCAACAGCGAAGGCCGGTACCTGGGCTTCACGGAGCCGGGCATCATCGCCGCCGAGCCCCCAAACGCCCTGGTCAACTGCCTCACCATCCTCCCGGACATTGAGAAGCGCCTCGAAGCCTTCGTGCGCGCTGCCCACTGCATCATTGTTTTCCCCGGTGGACCGGGGACGGCCGAGGAGGTGCTTTATCTCCTCGGCATCCTCATGCACCCGGAGAACGCCGCGAATCCCCTGCCCCTGATTCTCACCGGGCCGGAAAGCTCCGCGGCCTGGTTCGAGGCCCTCGAGGCATTGCTCCTCACGGCCTTTGGCCCCGCAGTGCGCGACTACTACACGATCATCATCGGCGATCCGGAAGCCGTCGCGAGGGCTGCCAAGGACGGCATGAAGGTCGTGCGCCGCGCCCGCTTAGCTAGCGGCGATGCCTTCTACTTCAACTGGACCCTCCACATTCCTCCGGCGCTCCAGCAGCCCTTTAGCCCCACCCACGAGGCCATGGCCGAGCTCAGGCTCACGGACGACGCCGAGCCTCACGCTCTGGCCGCCGATCTGCGCCGGGCCTTTTCGGGGATTGTGGCGGGGAACGTTAAGGAGCCCGGGGTGCGAGCGGTGCAGCGCCACGGTCCCTTCCTCATCCACGCCGAGGCGCGGCTCAAGGCGCCCCTGGATGCGCTCCTGCAGCACTTCGTCGCCGCGGGACGCATGAAGCTGAAAGGCACCTATACCCCCTGCTATCGCCTGAGCGAGCGCGGTGCCCCAGCCTAAGCCTCAGCCTACGCCAGCCCTCGCTGCAGCGCTTGCGACGGCCCTCGAAGCCTTCATGGAGAAAATTCAGCGGGCGCTAGCCACCCAGGGGGCCGCGCCCCTTCCGGCGCCGGAGCTGCGCTTCTTTACCCACCGCCTCGACGCGGGACGCGCCCTGGCTTCGCCGACCCCTGGCGCGCCTGGCATCCTAGAACTCAACCTCATCTACTTGGAACGAGAACCCTGGGAGAGCAGCCAAGCGACGGTCGGCCACGAACTGGCACACCTCGTGGTCTTCCACCTCCACCCTCACCGCCGTATCCCCCCCCACGGCGCCCTATGGCAACGCATCATGCGCGACTGGCTAGACCTTCCGCCGGAGCGCACTCATCGCTTCTCCAGCGAGGGCCTTCCGGTCCGCCGTCAACGCCGCTGGCCCTATCGTTGCGCCTGTCAGGACCACGCTCTTTCCACCGTGCGCCACCGTCGAGTGGAACGCGGCGCCGTGTACCGCTGCCGCCACTGCGGGGAGACGCTCCACTTCGCCGGGGAAGCTTAGGCACCCTACCCCGCCCTTTTGGTTGGCCGCTCGGGGCGGGTTCGGTAAGCTCCCGAGCACCCCACGGGTGGGAATGGCAATGCAGGAGTCACCATGGATATTGAGCTTTCAAAGGCCGATCTCGAGTTTCGTGAAGAAGTCACGACGTTTCTCGATGGAAATGCCTATAAGCCCGGCGAAGACTACGTCGCCTGGCGCCTAAACTGGTTCAAAGCCGCTGCGGAGAAGGGCGGCTGGGATGTACCTAAATGGCCCGCCGCCTTCGGTGGCCCGGGCTGGTCGCCCACCCAGCACTACATCTGGGAACAGGAAACGGCCACCCGGAACCTGCCCTGGGATCTGCCCTTCGGCGTCGGCATGGTGGCCCCCATCATCATGACCTATGGAAATGCTGAGCAGCAGGCGCGCTTTCTCCCAGACATCCGGGCCCGCACGGTGAACTGGTGCCAGGGCTATTCCGAGCCCGGCGCAGGCTCGGATCTTGCCGCCCTCAAGACCAAAGCCGAGCTCTCGGAAGACGGCTCTCACTACGTGGTCAACGGTTCCAAGATCTGGACCACCATGGCTCACATCGCCGATTGGATCTTCTGCCTCACCCGCACCTCCAGCGAGGGGAAGAAGCAGGAAGGCATCACCTTCCTCCTCTTTCCCATGAAACAGGACGGGGTAGAGGTGAAGCCCATCATCACCCTCGGAGGCAGCCACACGGTTAACACCGTGCACTTCACGGATGTGAAGGTGCCGGTGGAAAACCGCATCGGCGAAGAGGGCAAGGGCTGGACCTATGCCAAGGGTCTTCTCGCCCACGAGCGTACGGGCCTCGCCGGCGTCAGCCGATCCCTCGTGGCCCTGGAAAAGCTCCGGCGCCAAGCGGGCAAGGTGAAGCGGGGGAATGGCTCGCTGCTGGACGACCCGAGCTTCAAGAGCAAGCTGGCGCGCCTCGAGATTGACCTAAAAGCTCTGGAATATACGGAACTCCGCTCCCTTGCCCGGGCCGCCGCGGGCGCTCAGCCGGGGCCTGAGTCCTCCATCATGAAGCTAAAGGGTACGGAAATTCAGCAGCGCATCGCCCTTTTGACCACGGAAGCGGCCGGCCCCTTCGCCGCCCCCTGGGGCGGGGCGAGCGCGGGCCCGAGCTTCGCCGCCGGCGGCACCCAGAGCTACCTCGGCAGCCGCGCCTACACCATCTACGGTGGGGCAAGCGAAGTGCAGAAGGACATCATTGCCAAAAATGTCCTTGGCCTGAAAGCCAAGAGCAAAGCTAGCTAAGGAGGCTGCGGTGAATTTTGAGCTATCGGAAGAACAGCAGCTGCTCCAGGACTCCGTGGCCCGCTTCGTCGCGGATCACTACAGCCTAGACGCTCGACGCAAGCTTGCGGACAGCAGCCAGGGCTATAGCGACGATCACTGGAAACAGTTTGCGGAGCTCGGCTGGCTGGCCCTCCCCTTCAGCGAAGAGGACGGCGGCCTTGGGGGCACGGTAATCGACGCGCTGGTCGTCATGGAGCAGTTCGGTAAGGGACTCATTCTCGAGCCGTACTTCGCCACCGTGATCCTCGGCGGCGGCGTGCTGAAGCGCCTTCCCGCCAGCGAAATTCGGAGTGCGCGTATCAGCGCTGTGATGGAGGGGCAGCTGAAGCTGGCCCTCGCCACTACGGAGCTCCAGTCGCGCTGGGATCTGCATGACGTGGTGAGCACGGCGACGCCCGATGGCGAGGGTTTCGTGCTGAACGGCTCCAAATCCGTGGTACTCCACGGGGCGAGCGCGGACGGGATCATCGTTTCCCTCCGAACCCAAGGCGGCCAATTTGATAAGGAAGGCATCAGCCTATTCTGGATCGACCCGAAGGCCGACGGCGTCTCCCTGAAGGCCTACCCGACGGTGGACGGGCTTCGGGCCGCGGAACTGACTTTGGAGAAGGTCTCTGTGCCCAGCGATGCGCTGCTGGGTCCCCTTCACGGCGGCTTCGATATCCTCGACGCTGTGGCTCAGGAAGCAACCCTTGCCCTCTCCGCGGAAGGTCTTGGGGCCATGGAGCGGCTCTACAAGGACACGGTGGAGTACACGCAAAACCGGGAGCAGTTCGACCATCCCCTCTCGGATTTTCAAACGCTTCAGCACCGCATGGTGGAAATGTTCATGGAGTACGAGCAATGCAAGTCCTGCTCTACCGGGCGACCCTGGAGTTTGCCCAGGATGGCATGGCCGCCAGCAAGTCGGTCTCCGCCTGCAAGCACCTTGTGGGCGTTGCCGGCCGCTTCATCGGGGAAAACGCCGTGCAACTCCATGGCGGCATGGGGGTCACGGAGGAGCTGGCCATCGGTCACTACTTTAAGCGTCTCTTCGTCATCGACACGCAGTTCGGCAACGCCGACTACCACCTCGAGCGTTACGCAGCCTGAGCCAAGGCAAGGCGGAGGCGCCCGCCTCCCCCTTGCACTCTCGTTGGCAGAACTCTCCTGCCCTCCCTGCACGCTTAGGCTTGTAAGCAGCGCTTTATTCCCCTTCTACCGGCCTGGCACCCCAATTTCATGCCTGGAAGTTATAAAAACCTATTTTGTAAATATTACTTACAAAATCACCATTGTTCTTTACCGATGCAGCCGATTCAATGAACTCCATTAGGGCAGCGTCCACGGGAGGGATGCTTGCGACGGCGGCTGAGGGTAATAACCATCCTTGGAGCTTTACTCATGCTCCTCGGTGGCTGCGCCTCCGTAGACCAATCGGTCCGCGGTGGTGTCCTTTCGGCTGCCAAGGGGCGCCCCCTGGAAGTGGCCATTTCCGATCCCATGCTCGAGCGCGCTCGGGGCTGGGTTCAGTGGACCGCCCAGCCCGACCCCCTTGGCGCTCATCACGCCCTACGCATTCGCCTTCGCTACTCGGGCGCTTACCGCCTCTATACCAAGGCGCGCACGGAGGACGGGGCAGCGCTGGAGTCCTTCAATATCGAACGCAAAGCCCGGCGCTGTAGCGACGACCTTCTCATTCCGAACTGCCAGTTTGAGGAGTATCTGCACGTCAGCCTGCCCTCGGCGGTACTTCAGAATGCGGCGACCGCTGGGCTCCGTCTTCACCTGACCTCCGCCGTAGGCGTAACCAGTGAACTGGCCGTTCCTGGGGCCTACCTGGCCCCCCTTCTAGGCGCTACCCCATGACGGCGCGGATTGGGAAAAGCGCCATGACCCGCGAGTCCGTGCAAGCACTACTGCTTACGGCACTGGTCCTACCTCCGGCTCTGCACGGGTCTGACGGCAACCTCGTCTCGATACAACAGATGGATTCCGGTGCTCAGGGAGCGACCATAAACGTCATCCAGGAAGGCGCGAGGAACACCCTCGCCGGGCCCGGTTCCCTCAATTTTGCAGCTTGGCTAACCCTCAACAGTCACCCTGACATCAACTCCTCCAGCCTTTTCTCTCGCTCCGGGGACGACGCCGTGGTGGGCACGGACATCACCCTAAATCTTGTACAAAGGGGTGACGACAACGACGTTGCACTTCTGGCGCAGGGCACGGGCGCTGCCCTTCCCGGCGCAAACCAAGTCTATCGCCTCAGCATGTTAGGAAACGCAAATAAAGCCGAAATAATCCCTACGAGCCTAGACCCCTCAAACGTCACGGTGGATCTCTCTCTTACGGGAGATAACAACCTTGCGCGCCTGCGGCCCGAGAACGGCGGAACGCTGATGCTCGATGTCGAGGGCTCGGGCAACGAATTTGTACTGAAGCAAAACGCAGGTTCGGTCGATTCCCTTATTAACGTACAGGCCTTTGGGGACGGACATGCCGGGCGGCTTCGCCAGGACGGCAGCAATCTCACCCTAAATCTGACCTTTTTGGGAACGGGAGTCGGGCCACTGGAGCTCTTGCAAACCGGCTCGAACTTCGACTTCACCATGACCTACGACAGCAGTGGCTTCAGCGAAGCCTTCACGGTGACGCCCGGGCCCTAGGACATGAACGGAAACTACAGGAGAACCACAGCGATGCGCAGCCAGCAACGGAAAGCCCGGTTGAAAGCCTCAGCCCTGATCCTGGCACTCACCAGCGTTTCCGGAACGGCCTGGGCAGATTCTCTGGTTTTCGGCTTTCAAAATCCGGCCTTCTCGGGAGTGGGCTATAGCGCTCACGTGCTCACCATTGAAAATCAAGAGCGGAGTCGAAAGCAGGCGCGGGAGATGAACTTGAAGCTGAACTTCTGGCCGCGGAGCGGGAGGCGGAAAACTCCGTTGAGGCGCGCTTCCTAAGAAATCTCGAATCCAGGGTTTACTCCCAACTAAGTCGCCAGCTCGTCGATAACCTCTTTGGAGAAAATCCGTCCACCTCCGGCTCCTTCGAACTCCTCGACTCCACGATCTCCTTCGAGGATACGGGAGGGGAAGTGCGCCTGGTGATCGAGGGCCCTGATGGAACGACGGAATTGACCATCCCAACCGAGGCCTTCCTTTTCTAAATGAAAAACGCCAGGGGGAGCACAAGGGCATGGATAGAGCGCCTTGCCATCATCGGGATTGCCAGCCTGCTTACGCTTGCGGGCTGCACTTCTGTGCCGAACCCCAGGGAAGCGCCAAAAGTCGACCAAAGGCTACTGCCGCGCCTATCCCTGCTCCCCCTTTCAAGGAACCGGTGGTGGTTGCGGTTTACGAGTTCTTAGACAAAACCGGCCAGAGGAAGACAGCAGCCAGCCAAGTCACCACCAGCTTTTCTACGGCGATTGGGCAGGCGAGCGAGACTTACCTCCTTCGAGCGCTGAAAAATGCATGCCGAGGGCAGTGTTTTGTGCCTGTGGAACGAATCGGTCTCGACCACCTGCTGAAGGAACGGCAGCTCATCCGGTCCACGCAGCAGGAATTTGGCCAGGATCCGAGCCTTCCCGCCCTTCTCTTCGCTGGCGTCATCATAGAAGGGGCGGTTATCGCCTACGAATCAAACCTGCGGAGCGGTGGCGCCGGAGCGCGCTATCTTGGGGTAGGCGTTTCTGCAGAGTACCGAACAGATCGAGTCAGCGTCGCGCTACGGCTGATCAGCACAAAAACCGGAGAGGTGCTGATCACCACGGAAACGAGCGCAACCATCTACAGCTACCAGGTCAGCAGCGACCTTTTCCGGTTCATCGAACAGAACGAGAATCTTTTAGAGGCAGAGACTGGCATGGCCGCGAATGAGTCACCAAACATTGCTGTAAGACGCGCGGTTGAGCTTGGGGTTATCGATATTGTCGAAGAGGGCTTCGATCGATCTCTCTGGAGCGCCAGGGCCGAAGATATTAGTCCAAGGGACGAGGACGCGTGATGAATACATTCGCACCGAAATTAGGCCTTCGGGAAAACTTAGCGGCGAACTACGCCAATTCGGCCCCAGGAATAGGAGGCTTAGGTGCCAAGCGCAGGCCCAAATTGAATCGTTTGCTGAAACAGTTTGGGGTGTTCCTTGGCGGAAGCCTCTTTCTTATCGCTCCCCAAGTAACCTGGGCTGCCACGGCAGGGAATGTCATCGTTCTTGAGCAAGTAGGCGGTAGCACAGGAGCAGAAATCAATATCAGACAGGACGGACTCTCCAATTTTATCGGCGCTGAAAGCGAAATTGCGCAAATCGAACGGACCCTCACCTTCTATAGCCTTGGCGATTTCGACAACGATGGCCTCCTAAATTCGCGAGTATTGAATGTCTCCTGCGGGGAGGGCTGTACGAACACCTTCCGCTTACTGCGCGAAGGCGACGACATTAATCAAGATGGGGACAATGACGATCCAGGCGAGGCTGGGGATGTTGACGGCGATCCGACTACAAACCGCCTCTTCTATCGAATTTTTAATGATGAAACCGGGCAGGAGGAGATCGTTTTCGTCGAAGATGATGATCCTGGAATTAGCAATGAATTTTTGAATGCTCGCCGAGAAAGGACTCTAACCCTCTTCAACGGCAGTAGTACGGCATCAACAATCAACGGTATCGACAACCGGCTTTCCCTTCGCCAGGACGGCGACGGGAATCAAACCTTCTTCGAGATCAATAGCGACGGCAGCTTTTTCAACCAAGAAATCTTTGGCGGCGATAATAAGACGAGATTCCAAACGGGACGAAGCGATCAGAAGCAAAACAATGCTTCCCTGCGCTTTAGCATTAATGGCTCGAATAATGCCGTCGCGAGCAGAATTGGCACCAGCGAAACGGGACAGATAAGCGATTTCACGACGATTGAAGTGGACTTCTCGGGCAGCGACAGCGTCGTGCAAGCCGTGAGCGACGGCCTCGACAACGAGATTATTGTTCGAGGAAGCTTCTCTAATAGCACGGTAGATGTGGGGGCCCTCTCTGATAATAGCGAGATCACCGTAGAACTCAGGGACACGGATGCAGTGGACCTAAGTGCTTTTCAGGGCGGAACTGAGGAAGGTTCCTTAGGCAGCAACAATAGCCTGACGGTTGATTGGCGTTTTGGTAGCGGATCCTCTTTAGGATTTTTGCAACTGGGGACCGGCAATGTAATCGACCTTCTGAACAGCGATGCGGGCGTTTCTCCGTCATACATTGACATCTTCCAATTTGGAGACGGTCACCAAGCCGATATCACCCTTAATGGGGGCGGACAGCTCGTCAATATTTTTCAAGGGCCGTTCCCAACCTCGAATACGTCGACGCCATAAGGGAACCCTCTGCAAATGTGGCGAACTTTAGGCATTGCGTTAGGCATCGGAAGCTTCGCAGCCTTTGCCCCGGCAGCTCAGGCAGAGGGCTTCAACATCGCCGCCCCAGATGCGTCGCAAACTGGCCTACAGTTTATTTTTCAGGGCCCTGAATCCTCAACCATTGGCGAGGACGCGGAAAACCCCTTCACCGTAGGGGGCGGCGAGCAAATCCTAGACTTTTTTTTCGAGGGGCAAAGTAACGCCCTCCTGGGAACTCTTCGGGGGGCACAGCTTGAAGTCGCCGTGGATTTTGGGGGCAGCAATAACGTTCTGGATTTCCAAAGCCAAGACAATGGCCTAGAAGTTTCAGCGATCACCCTCGCCGTGACCGGCGATGGCAACAGCTTCAACATTTTGCAGGAGGAGGGAACGCTGGAACTTCGAGAATTTGAGTTCAATCTTGAACTGATCGGTGGTGCTAACTCCTTTGTCCTACAAAGCAACGATATTTCACAATTTGACTGGGAAGTCAGCGGCGCAGATAACAGCTTTTCCGTGACGCAAACAGAGAGCCTCATTTCAACGCAGGAGCTTCAGTGGAGAGGGGATCAGGGAACGGCCTCCTTCGATTTTGAAGGCGCCAGCGAGACGGACCTTGTGACGGTGGTCGATGGCCTCCGCACCGTAATAAGCCAGCGCTTTGAAAGCGTCGACCAGGCAAGCGTTCAAACCGAGCTCTCCGGGAACGACAATGTCCTGTCCCTTAGCGCAGTAGATGTTTTC
Organism: Candidatus Salivita marina; assembly: GCA_038144425.1. Taxonomy (GTDB): domain Bacteria; phylum Pseudomonadota; class Gammaproteobacteria; order Pseudomonadales; family Azotimanducaceae; genus Salivita; species Salivita marina. Next base: position 617,898 of record JAYQNS010000003.1, read on the forward strand.
AACCTTGAGTACGCCCTGGCCGTTTCGGGAAACAGCAACCTGCTATCCCTTAGTGCGGACAATGTGTCAGGCGCCCGCCTTTTGCTCGAAATTAATGGGAGCCGCAATACCATCTCGACGATTCAGCGAGACGTCAATAACGCCAGCATTCAAGTGAGCCTTGCGGGCGATGACAACCAGCTCACCATTGAGCAAAGCGCTACTCCAGGCCTCTAATGGGTGAGCACCCTGATAGACGGCACCTTTGGGTTTCGCGCGTTTTCCTACTTTCCTTATTGCTTTTTGCAGCCCCCGAACCCTGTTGGGCTGCCGCCGGAGATATCGTCGGCACCATTAGGCAAGCAACCGGAGTTGGCCTTCTCCGAAGAAGCGGCGAGCGCCCCCAACGCCTCGCCGCTGGCCTCGAGGTGGCCGCCGGGGACGAGCTCCGTACGCTAGAGGGGACAGCGGAGCTCGCCTTTACTGACGGCGCTCTTCTTTCCCTCGAGGCCTTCAGCCGATTTACCATTGGGGAAGAAAGCGGTTCGGAGGAAAGCACCCCCTTAACCGCTCGCTTTGAATTGGGGGAAAGCCGCTTTCGAAGCGGCGCCAGACCTGGGGAAGGATATCGGCTCACCTCCCCCACCGCGGTAATCGGCATACGGGGCACATACTTTGAGGTTCAGGTAGATGATCTTGGCGAAACCCTCGTCATTTTGCTCAGGGACCTTGACGGCACGGTCGGCGAGCTTCTAATCGCAAGCCAGGCCGGCGAAGTGCCCCTGACTCAGCCAAATCAAGGGACTCGGGTCAGCGATCCAAACGTTCCCCCAAGTACGCCGTCGATAATTTCTCTGGACCTCAGCATTGGTCCTACGCGCCCGAGCTCCGTACAGGACGATATTAATAACGCAGAGGCAGGGACGGGCGATTCTCTAAGCGGGGCAATCGATGCCCTCAACGCGGATCAGCTTCGCTTTCGGGATCTAGACCAGGACTTCCTGTCCGTTGACGGAACGGACAATGACCTTGACCGAGATCTGCTTTCCGAGATGGAAGAGGACAGTATTAATAGCGACCCCTTCGGAGAAATGGCGGCCAGCAGCGACGCCCCAGAGGTTGTGGTGGCCTCAGAGGTGACCAGCGAGGGGGTAGCGGTCAGCGTCACCAGCGCAACCACGGACACGGGGACCGCAGTCCAGGTGGCCGTGCCGGAAAACGGCAACGCCGCGGTGGTTATCGACCCTAATGCCAGCGTGGACGCCGCCGCGGCGGCGAACAGCGGCGCCAATCTGATCATCATTAAACCGACGCCCTAGGGCGTTACGGCCTTAAGCTTTCCGCAGCACCGCTTGCGCCGCCGCCAGCCGGGCCACGGGCACCCGGGGCGGAGAGCAGCTGACATAGTCGAGGCCTAGCCCCTCGCAGAAGGCAATGGAGGTGGCGTCCCCGGCGTGCTCGCCGCAGATCCCGAGCTTCAAAGCCTTCCGCGTTTCCCGACCCCGGCGAATGGCGGCCTGCATAAGGCGCCCTACCCCAGCCTGGTCAATGCTCGCGAAGGGGTTGTGGCCGTAGATCTCCTTATCGCGATAGACATCGAAGAAAGAGCCCATGTCGTCCCGGGAAAGGCCGAGGGTGGTTTGAGTGAGATCGTTCGTGCCAAAGCTGAAAAACTCTGCTGTTTGGGCGATCTCATCAGCGGTGACGGCAGCCCGGGGTACCTCTATCATGGTCCCCACCTGGTAGGGGATCTTCACCCCAGCCTTGCCGAGCACCTCCTCGGCCACCCGGCGAACAATGGCCACCTGGTCCTGCAGCTCGGCGTCAAAGCCCACGAGGGGCACCATGATCTCCGGCTGCACGGCCACGGGACGCTTCCCTTTCTGAAGGGCCACGGCCGCCTCAAAGATGGCCCGCACCTGCATCTCCGTGATCTCCGGATGAAGAATGCCAAGGCGGCAGCCCCGACACCCGAGCATGGGGTTTTCTTCGTGGAGCGCCTTCATGCGTTCAATCACGTATTCCGTGGAAACGTTAAGACTTCGGGCGAGCTCAGCTCGGCGGGCGTCATCATGGGGCAGAAACTCGTGAAGCGGCGGATCAAGCAGGCGAATGGTCACGGGACGCCCCTCCATGGCCCGGAAGAGGCCCTGGAAGTCCCTGCGCTGGAAAGGCAAAAGCTTTTTCAGGGCGGCCCGGCGTTGCTCGACGTCTGCAGCGAGAATCATCTGCCGCATGTAGTCGATGCGGTTCCCCTCGAAGAACATGTGTTCCGTGCGGCATAGACCGATGCCCTCGGCCCCAAAGGCGATGGCCGCCTTGGCCATGGCCGGGGTATCGGCGTTGGTGCGGATCTTCATGCGCCGGGCCTTATCGGCCCAGCCCATGACCGTTTCATAAAGGCCGAAGGTAGCGCTCTTCTCCGGGGCCAGCGCGCCGCTCAGCACCCGCTGCACCTCCGAATCCGTAGTCTCGATCATGCCCGCGTAGATTTCCCCCGTGGTGCCATCGATGGAAAGGTATTCCCCTTCCTTCAAGGTCACGCCTCCTGCCGTGAGGGTGCGGGCACCGTAGTTGATGGAGAGCTCGCTGGCCCCGCATACGCACACCTTCCCAAGCTGCCGAGCAACAAGCGCCGCATGGGAGGAGACGCCCCCCCGGGCCGTCAGGATGCCCTGGGCAAGCAGCATGCCGCGAAGATCGTCTGGAGAGGTTTCCTCCCGCACTAGGATGACCTTATTGCCGAGCCGCGCTTCCCGCTCCGCTTCCGAGGCGGAAAATACAATGTGCCCAGAGGCGGCGCCGGGGCCCGCGGGAAGGCCATGGCCGATACCCTTGGCTTCCCGCAAGGCTTTGCCATCAAAGACGGGGACCAAAAGAGAATCGATGCTTTCCGCGGGGATCTTCAGGAGCGCGGTCTTCTGGTCCATGAGCCGTTCCCGGTTCATTTCCACGGCGATGCGCACGGCGGCGAGGCCCGTACGCTTGCCGTTTCGCGTTTGCAGCATAAACAGGCGCCCGTCCTCGATGGTGAATTCGAAGTCCTGCATATCTCGGAAATGGCGCTCGAGGCGGCTGCGAACCTTCTCAAGTTCTGCGAAGGCCTTGGGCATTTCCTCGGCGAGCAAGGCGATGGCCTTCGGCGTACGTAGCCCGGCCACCACGTCTTCCCCCTGGGCGTTCAGCAGATATTCGCCGTAGAAAACCTTTTCCCCCGTGGCTGGATCTCGGGTGAAGGCCACCCCGGTGCCGGAGGTCTCCCCAAGGTTTCCAAAAACCATGGCCTGAACGTTCACCGCCGTGCCCCATTCCACGGGGATGCCATAGCGCTGACGGTAGAGGATGGCGCGCTCGTTCTTCCAGGATTTGAAGACGGCGCTGATGGCACCCCAGAGCTGAGCGTAGACATCCTGGGGGAAGGCGCTCTTGCACCGCTGCTTAATCACCCGCTTGTAGCGCCGCACCAGCTCCTTCAAGTCCGTAGCGCTGAGGTCTTCGTCCTCGAGAACGTCGAGCTCGGTCTTCAGACGCGCAAGCTGCTCCTGAAAGGGGTGGGCCTCCGTTTCCGTGCGCGGATGCACTCCCATGACCACCTCACCGTACATCTGAATGAAGCGGCGATAGCAGTCCCAGGCGAAGCGCGCATCATTGGCGCGAGCGGCCAGGCCTTCGACGGTGTCGTCATTGAGGCCCAGGTTCAAAATCGTATCCATCATGCCCGGCATGGATTCCCGGGCGCCGGAGCGGACAGAAAACAGGAGGGGGTTGGCGGCATCTCCGAAACGCTTGCCTTGCTGCGCCTCTACCTCGACCACCGCCTGGGCTACCGTAGCTTCAAGACCGCCCGGGTAGGTGCCGCCGTTGGCGTAGAAAGCCGTGCAAACCTCCGTGGACAGGGTAAAGCCCGGGGGTACGGGCAGGCTCAGGAGGGCCATTTCGGCAAGATTGGCGCCCTTTCCCCCCAAGGTATTGCGCATGCTGGCATTGCCGTCGGTGCGCGCGCCAAAGGCGAACACATAGGTTGGGGCAGACCCCTTCTTTGCTGCCTTAGCCGCCTTCGCCTTTGCCACCGCACACCCCCTCTTCTAGGACCCACCGCCCCCATAGCGACGGGGCGTAGCCCCGCTACGCCAGCCCTCGAATATAGCAAAGGGAGGGCGCGCTAGCGCACTGGGGGGTAGCGTCGAAAAGCCTCTGCCGCGTTTCGGCAGAAAGCGGCCACGTGCTGCCTGGTCTTCCGGCCGTCGGGCCCCTCGAGGCCCGTGTGGGCATCCACGGCCCAGGGCCGCACGGCCCTGATAGCGGCAGCGACATTGGTGGCGTCGAGTCCCCCAGCCAAAATCACCGGGGCCAGCCGCGTCTCCACCACGGCTCGGCTGACGGCCCAGGGATGGGTCCGTCCCGTGGCGCCCCGTTGCCCGGTACGGGGGTCAAAGGTGTCAGTGATAAATGCATCCACAAAGGGGGTATACGCCTCTGCCTCGGCGAGTACGGGGCCCGGATCGCCCCCCGCCACAACCAAGGCCTTCAGCAGCCCCAAGGCCGGGCGCAAGCACCGCAGCGCCTCCACCTGCGCGAGGGTCACCTCCCCGTGCAGCTGAACCCAATCGACCCCAAGGGCATCCGCGAAGGCCCCGACGGTTTCCGGGTCCCCCTGATAGGTAATAAGCACCCGCGGGACGCCCGGGCACGCCGCAATCACCGCCGCCGCCTCATCCTCGGTGAGATCTTCTCGGGGTTCTGGGAGGCGCAGGGGAAAGCCGAGGGCCGTGGCCCCGGCCTGGAGAATCAGCTTCGCCTCCGCAAGGTCGTGGACGCCGGCCACCTGAACCCCCGAGCGGAAAACCTCGACCCGATCCACGTTCATGCGGTGAGGCGCTCCACCGCCTCCACCACCGCAGGAAAGGCCAGCTTGTCCCGGGGGATAGCCCCGGGGCTGGGAAACCAATAGGCCCCGGCCACATCATCGGCGCAGCGAAGCACCGGGCGGACGGGCAAGTTCAGTTCGAAGTAGACATCGCTCGTGGGATAGGTGACGCCCGCGTAGGGATAGCGATTCCATAGGGAGAAGCGATAGCGCAGGGCGCCACCGTCGACCTGGAGGCCGAGCTCCTCTTTAAGCTCCCGGACCGCCGCGTCCTCGAGCGTTTCCTCCGGATCCACGAAGCCCCCAGGGAAATCAAGAAAGCCCTTCTGCGGGTCCCGGGCGCGCTCGGTGAGGAGGATGGCTTCCTCCACCCGAAGCACCACGGCCACCGCCGTAGCCACGTTGTGGTAGTAGCGGAAGGCGCAGGCCCCGCACACCCAGCGCTTGTTGGTCTCCGGTTTGAGGCGTTCCGCACCGCAGGCCGGGCAATAGCGCGGTATCACCACAACCTATTCCCCAGGGTAAAAGCCCTCGGCATTGGGCATCTTCACCGCCGCTAGCCGATCGGCGTCCAGCATCGCATCCTTCGCCACCACGCCATCTTGAGCGAGCAGATAGGCAACGATCGCATAGACCTCATCAGCGCTTAGGCTACCCGGCGCCGTGTAGGGCATGGCCCGGCGAATGTAATCGAAGGCAATGGTGGCGTAGGGCCAGTAGCTCGTAACCGTTTTCTTCGGTGAGGCGGCGGTCAGGGAACCTACGCCCCCCACCAGGTCCCCGTTAATCCCGCCCTGCCCTTCGGCGCCGTGACAGGCCTGGCAGTACTGCCGATAAAGCCCAGCGCCCTGTGCCACGGAACCTTGGCCCGCGGGTAACCCTTCTCCCGTGGGCAGGACGGTCAGTTCGATCCCCGCCAACACTTCCGGGGTGAGCGGTTCTCCCAGCGCCGGGGCCCCCGGGGTGGCAGACAGCGCGCTTGCGGCGCCGGCCAAGAGCAGCCCTGCAAGGGAAGGAAAAAATGCCTGCTTAAACATAGCTATTCCTCACGTCCCCGGCGGCGCTGACCTGCCAGCGCTGCTGCCCGTTGTAGTGGTAAAAGCTCTGCGCCCCCCGGGCCTGCAGAAGCATATTCCGGGTAGGTTGGCGGGCACCGGTGCTGTCCGTAGCCCGAGACACGAGGGTGGCGGGCTGGCCCTGCCAGAGCCAGGGCATGCGGAAGCGCGTCATGGCCCCAGGCCCGCCGGGCCCCTCCAGCGCCGCATCGGCCCAGCTTCGACCGCCGTCGGCGGAGACCTCTACACGACGGATCTCCCCCCGCCCGGACCAGGCGAGACCCGTGATGGGATAGACCCCGTGGGCACCGAGGCCGTAGCCCTTCGACGGCCGGGTAATCACCGACTTCACGCCCATGGTGAAGGTGAACTGCGCAGACCGACCGTCAGGCATGAGCTCCGTGTATTTGGAGGTTTCATCCTTGGCCATGGCGGGCTGGTCCGTCACCTTCAGACGACGGAGCCACTTCACGGACATATTCCCTTCGTAGTTCGGCAAGAAGAGTCGCATGGGGTAGCCGTTCTCCGGGCGGAGCCGCTCCCCGTTTTGATAGAGCGCGACAATGGCGTCGTCGAGGGCCTTCGCGAGGGGCAGGCTCCGGCTCATGGCCGCAGCGTCCGCGCCCTCGGCGATCACCCACGCGGCACCGGGCTTCAGCCCTGCCTCCTCCAGCAGCACGGAAAGGGGTACGCCGACCCATTCGCTTTGAGAGACAAGGCCATGAAGGGTGGCCACATCGAGATCGGGAGCCTCCGGCGCGGCCAGGTTTGCGGCGCTGTTTCCTGAGCACTCAAGGAAGCGAAGCTGGGTGACCAGGGGGTAGCGCTCGAGAGCCTCGAGGCTAAAGGCCAGGGGCTTTTCCACCAGCCCGTGGATATGCAGGCGGTGCGCCGCGGGGTCGATCGCTGGCACGCCGCTGTGGTGCCGCTCAAAGTGCAGGCCCGACGGGGTGATGGTGCCCTCGAGGGCGGCCAGGGGGGTGCGCGAGGCGCCGCTGCCCGTGGTCCCGGGCTGGCTGCCGATGGCGACCCGGCTCACCGTTTCCGCCGGAGAAGGCGTGCCGTAGCTGCGCATGCCCGCCCCCGCCCCTTGCATCCAAGATGGCCGCCCCCGGCAGCCAGCGCCGCCGAGGGCAGCGCCAGCGCACCAGCGCCGATGCCGGCCAAAAGCTGGCGCCGATTCAGCGCGCGCAGCGGCAAAAGTCCATTGCCCGCAACGGGCACAAGCATATTGTCGTTCATAAAGTTCCCTCCCTGCCCCAGAGCATAAACGCTTAAGGGAAGGGGTGCGAAGGGGCTACACTCAACGCTCTAGAGCCGATCACACTTCCCGGGAGCGCAGCAGCATGAGCACGGCGAGCAAGGCACACGAAGAAGGTCCAATGTTCTTGGCCGAACTCTTCGGAAACAACTTCCACGAGGCGCCCTACGAACGCTACCAGCGGCTCCATGCAACGGCGCCTTCCATCGCCCTGCCGGAGATCCAAGCCCACGTGTTCTATCGCTACGGCGACTGCCAAAAGCTCCTCCGGGATAAGCGCCTTGGGCACGACTATCCCCGGCGCATGAAGGCGCTTCACGGCGAGGACGTGTTTGAGAAGAACGCCGTCTACCGCAACCTCTCCCACTCCATGCTGCTCATGGATGAGCCGGGGCACGGCCGCATTCGGGGCCTCGTGACCAAAGCCTTCGATGCCCGGCGTACCGAGGCCCTCCGTCCGGAGGTGGCGCGCCTTTCCCAGGCCCTCATCGATGGCTTCGAGGGCGATGGCGGCGGGGACCTCATTCCCCGCTTCACTTTCCCCCTGCCCGTGCTGGTCATCTGCGAGATGCTGGGCATTCCCGAGGAGGACCGGGATCGTTTCGTGCACGGAGAGCGCATTAGCGGACGGGTGATCGATCCCACCCCCATGACCCCGGAAGAGCTGGCAGAGACGAACACCGGCTCGGAGAACTCCGCCGCCTACTTCAACGACCTGCTCGACCGACGCCGCCGGTCGCCAAAGGACGATCTCCTGTCGGCGCTCGTGGCCGCAGAAACGCAGGACGGAAAGCTCACGGGGGCAGAGCTGGTGGCCAACGTGAGTCTGTTATTCGCGGCCGGACATGAAACTACGGTGAACCTGCTCGGCAATGGGCTGCGGGCGCTCTGGCAACACCGGCCATGCCTCGATGCGCTACGAGCTGATCTCACCTTGCTCCCCGCTGCCGTAGAGGAAATGCTGCGCTTTGACAGCTCCGTGCAGCTTACGGGGCGCCGGGCCCTCGAGGACTTCACCTTCCAAGGTCACGACATCAAGGAAGGCGACAACGTCATCACCCTACTCGGGGCGGCAAATCACGACGGCGAAACTTTCCCGGAGCCGGAGCGCTTCCGTCTTGATCGCAAGGCGCCCCGAGCCCTCTCCTTCGGGGGCGGCATTCACTACTGCCTTGGCGCCCAGCTCAGTCGCATCGAGGGGGAGGAAGCGCTCCGGGCCCTTTTCGAGCGCTTGCCCAAGCTAGAGCTCGATCCTTCCGTGCTCGAAGCGCCGGAGCAGAAACCCACCATCACGCTCCGGGGCCTGGGCGCTCTCCCCGCGCGCTGGGCCTAGGGCCTCGGCGCCGGGAGGCGTCTCAAGCCGCAGGACGCCAGTTACCGTGGAAGCCGTAGGGCACGCGCACGGGCAGCTCGATGCGCGCCAGGGGCTCAGCGTCGATGGCCTGGGCATCGAGGATCAGCAAATCGCTCCGGTTCTCCGCCGCTCGATAGACGAGCGCCAGCACAAATCCATCCCCCTCCGCCGCTTCCGCGCTGCGGGGCACGAAGATCGGCTCGGAAACACCATCGTCCCGTGCAAAGCATCGGCGTCGCACGGCGCCGGTGGCATGATCAATGTGGCCGATGGCATTTAAGGCCTTCAGCCGCGCCCCCGGTTCACCGCAGGCGAAGTAGCCGTGGCGGTAGGACAGTCCCGTCCGCCGCTCGTCTAAGCGCGGAAACTCGCCGTTCCAATCATCCAGCTGGGTCTCCTTGACCCGATCGGTGCTCCCGGCGAGATCAAACTCCCAGCGCACGAGCTTCGCTTCCGTCTTGTCCGGATCCCCAGGCGTACCGTCGGGATTGGGAAAGAGGGGCGCTTGCTCGTACTTCATGACGTCCGCGAAAACCTTCTCACCTTCGGTCCAGGCATTCATCGGGTGGAAGACGTAGCACGGGTCATGCTCAAACCAGCGCAGCGCCTCGCAGGCGTCATCCCGACCCATGATGCCAATATGCGTGCCCTTGTCAGGCTCCCAGGCAAACGCGGGTGCCCCGGCCATGGCCCGCTCTAGGGAGCCTGTCAGAGGAAAGATCGGGAAGAGAACGTGGTCCCGGGTTGTCACGAAATCGTGAACCATGCTCGCAAAGGGCGCGAGGAAATGCTCTGAACGCGTGAGGACGCCATTCTTGTCCACCACGTGATAACGCACATCGGGGGTGAAGGGCCCGCCGGCGTTGTAGCCGAAGAACAGCATCTCCCCGGTTTCCGGGTCGAGCTTTGGGTGCGCGGTCATGGGGCCCACAAGGGCGTCGTCGAAGGTCCACTCGCCCCGGGATTCGAGGGTGATCGGGTCCATCTCGAAGGGGGCATGTCCCTCCTCCAGCGCAAGCAGGCGGTCGCCGTGCCAGACAATATTCGTGTTGGCGAGGGTGGAGTCGATGCCCGCCACGGAGGGATCGGCCTGCATGGGATCGAAGGGGGCGAAGAGCGACTCCCCGGCGGCGTGCTCAAGTTCCCACTTCTTCGTCCGCACCCAGCGATTCAAATAGGCGCAGCGTCCATCCTCGATGTGGAACGCGTGAATCATGCCGTCACCGGCGAACCAGTGATGCATCCCACGCGGGGCAAACTGGGGATCGGGACCGTTACGGTAAAAGGTCCCTCGGAGCTCCGACGGGATCTCGCCATGAACAATACAGTCGGGGGCCGTGCTCTCCATGCGGATGGGTGCGTGGTTCCCCCTCAAGTGCGGGTGCTTCGGCATCGGTGCGGCCATGGTGATTCCTCCCAGGCGTCATTGACCTTTTCTACGACTATAGGGCCTGAAGGCCCTAGGGGACCATCTTCGGGCGGGCGAGGGGCTGGGGCGCGGTCGATCCCAACCACTTGGTGAGCGCTTCGCCGTTCATGGGATCCTCCGAGAACACCTCGAAGCACTCCTGGGGGTGGGACCAGAACGCCGCCTTCCGGCCATTAAAGGTCAGGCACTGACCGTTCAATCCTTTGGCATAGCTACTCAGGAGCCAGGCGAGCCCTTCCGCCACCGCTTCCGTAGATCCGAAACCGAGGCTTGCGGGGCTCGGGGGGTCGGCGCCGGCCTTCGCCGCCGCTTCGCTTGCCCGGTCGAACACCACTTGGGTCATGTCCGTTTCCGCGATGGGCCAAAGGGCGTTGGTGCGAATATTCAGGCGGGCCAGCTCGAGCACGCAGGTCCGCAAGAGCCCCATCATCCCAGCCTTCGCCGCGGCGTAGTTCGCCTGACCAAAGCCTCCAGCCAGCCCAGAGTTCGATACCACCTGGAGAATATGACCACCGCCGCTCTCCTTCATAGCCCGGGCCGCGGCCTGGGTCACGAGGAAGGCGCCGCGGAGATGCACGGCGATCACGTCGTCCCATTCCTCCAGGGACATTTTCAGTAAGGTACGGTCGCGAACAATACCGGCGTTGTTCACCACCGCATCCACGGCCCCAAAAGCGCTCACGGCGCTGTCGATGAGGGCCTGGGCCGTCGCTGGCTCGGCGACAGAACCGGTGACCATGCGGTATTCCGCCCCCTCGGCCTCGAGGGCCGCGGCTGTCTCCGCCAGGGCGTTCGCCTGAGTCCCGTTGATCACCACCCGGGCCCCCAGGGCCCCGAGGCGCACGGCGGCGGCACGCCCTATGCCGCGGGACGATCCCGTGACTACCACCCGTAACCCGTCAATTCCTTCCATCGCTCTGCTCCCCCGATTGCTTGAAACCTTACGCTAGCTAAGCCTATCGCCCGGCGCCAGCTTGCGCCCAAGCCCAGCCGGGCTGACCATAGGGCGATGAAAAAGGGTCTGGCAATTGCGCTTCTTATGCTGCTCCTCGGCGCCTGCGCTGAGAAGGCGAGCCCCCTGGTGCCCCTCGATGCGCTGGTCGCGTCCCCAGCACTCTTCGAGGGCCAAACCCTTCGCGTTGAAGGCACCCTTGCCCATTGGTCCTCGCCCCCGCATAGCTGGCTTGAGGCGCCCTCGGGCCAGCGCCTGGAACTGATCCCCGCGCCGAGCGGACCGGTAGGCGCCTTCGGCGTGGCCGAAGGCCGCTTCGTCTATGACCGAGAAAAGGGCCGGCGCTTAGAAAACGCCCAGTTCACACAGGAGCGCCCCCATGCCCCTCCTGCTCGATAAGCTGCTCACGGCCTTTGCTCTGCCCGTCGGTGCGGCAATCCTCCTGGGCGCCCTTGCGCTACTGGCCCAGGGAGCCCGGTTCCCGCGCTCAGCGCTTTTTTGCCTGCTCGCGGCCCTTATGGAACTCACCGTTTTCTCCTTGCCCGTAACAGCCGATGCCATCGGAGCGCAGCTCGCCGCGCCCTACCCCCCGCGAAGCGGCAGCGCTACTCCAGCAGCAGATCTCATTGTGGTGCTCGGGGGCGGCCTTGAAGTACCCACGGCTGAGCGCCCTGTCGCAGACTTTAACCACGCCGCAGATCGCCTGTATTACGCAGCAGAACTTTTCCACGCGGGGAAGGCCCCAGCGATTTTGGTGAGCGGCGGTAGCGTATGGGGCTTAAGCACGGAGACGGAAGCGGAGGCCTCGGCAGCTGTACTCCAGCGCCTCGGCGTCCCAGAGGGGCGCCTTCGCCTTGAGGGAGATAGCCGTAACACCCGGGAGAACGCAGTGTTCAGCCGCATGCTCGCGGCGGAAACGCAGCGCATCCTGCTCGTCACCTCCGCCAGCCACATGCGCCGGGCCCAGGGCTCCTTTGAAGCCGTGGGCTTTACCGTGATCCCCGCCGCCACGGATTTCGAGGACTACTCTGGGTGGGATCCGGTGCTGCGCTGGCTGCCGAGCCACGACGCTTTGGCTAGCAATTCGCGAATGCTCAAGGAAGTGCTGGGGCTGCTCATTTACCGCCTCCGCGGCTGGCTCTAAAGACGCCTTACCCCTCGAAGACCGCTAGGCACTCCACGTGGTGCGTTTGCGGGAACATGTCAAAGACCGCCGCGCGGCGCAGGGCATAGCCCGCGCCCTGGAGCGTGGCCGCATCCCGCGCCAAGGTAGGCGGCGCGCAGGACACGTAAACAATGCGCTTCGGCCGCCGCCCCTTGCGCAGAGCCGCGAGGCCCTTACATAGGTGATCCGCCCCGGCCCGGGGCGGATCGAGCACCACGGTCTCAAATTGCCCGAGCTTTAAGGGCAGCTCTGAGAAGAGATCTAGGGGCTGGGCCCTCAAATTCAGTGCTGCAGCCTCGGCCCGTTGCTTCAGCCCCTGCAGGGCGCGCCCGTCCCCCTCCGCGGCGAGCACCTCGTGGCCCGCCTCCGCTAGGGCCCAGGCAAAGTTGCCCGCCCCGGCGAAGGCATCGAGCACCGGCGCCCCCGTCGGCGCGCCGACGGCGCCGAGCACCGCCGCCCGAAGGGCCGCATTCACCGTGCCGTTGGCCTGGAGAAAGGCCCCGGGGGCGTAGGTGACACCGCCCTCCTGAAATTCCGGGGCGCCCCCTCCAAAGGCTTCGAGCGTGCCACTAAGATCGGCGAGCACGGGGCGAGCCAGGGTATGCGCCAGGCCTTCAAGACGGGCCCGGTCTTCACCCTCTAAAGGCGGGACGGGCTCGCCCCGGCGCCCACGAAAAGCGAGGCGGCACCAGCCGCCGGTGCCCGCCTCGTCCGCCACCGCATCCACATGGGTGAGCCAGGGGCCGAGGGCCAATCCTTCCAGGGCGCCCTGAAGCTGCCCTGGCACCTCGGCAAGCGCCGGAACCAAAATTGGACACCGTTGGAGGCCAACGATGCGATGACCCTTTCCCTCGCGAAATCCAAGCGTTAAGCGCCCCCCGCGCCCCCAGTGCACAGAGAAGCGCGCCCGCCGCCGATAGGCCAGGCCTGGAAGGTTCCCGTCAGGCCCGGTCACCGTGGGCAGGGGGTCGATCTTGGCCCGGCGCAGGGCCTCCGTGAGCACGGCCACCTTGTGCGCGCGCTGGGCCCCCAGCGCAAGATGCTGCAGATCGCAGCCACCGCACTCGCCATAGTGAGCACAGGGCGGCGTCACCCGCTCCGGCGCCGCCTCGCGGACGGTGAGCAGCTCGGCCTCATCAAAGCGCCGGTGCACCGCCACGCGCTCCGCTTCCCCCGTCTCCCCCGGGAGGGCGCCGCGCACGAAAACCACCTTCCCCTCGGCCTGGGCGATACCGCGACCGTCGTCCGACAGGCGCACCGGAGTGAAACCTTCCCCTGCCATGGTCACCTCGCTTCCAAGCCGCGGACAGACCTCACGGATGCCCTTACAGCATGACCTCAATCAGCTGAGGGCCTCCGGCAGCCAGGGCGCGACCGATAGCCTCGGCCAGGGCCGGCCCCTCGCTTACGCGAACCGCGGGCACACCGAAACCCTTCGCCAGGGCGAGGAAGTCGACGTCCGGGCGGGACAGATCGAAGAGGCTTTCCGCCCGCGGCCCCACCTCATTGATCCCCAGGCGCCGGTACTCATGATCCAGGATGTTGTAGCGCCGGTTGTTGTAAATCAGCGTGATCACGGGAAGCGATTCCCGGGCCTGAGTCCACAGCGCCTGAAGGGAGTAAAGCGCGCCCCCATCCCCGAGGAGCGCAAAGACCGGCCGGCCAGGGCAAGCGAGCGCCGCCCCCGTGGCCAAGGGCCCGCCCATACCGATGGATCCGCCGGTAAGGTTCAGCCAGCTGTGGCGCGCCGCGCTCGCGCAGGGTGCGGCCGCGGCGCCGCCGCCCCCGGAATCCACGGTCACGATGGCGTCGTCGGGCAGCAGGGCCGCCAGGGGAGCCCCCACCTGCCGAGCCCCCAGAGCGCCGGCGGGTACCTCAGGGCGGCGCTGCCCCTGCGCGGGCGCATCCGCCAGGGTCACGCCCATCGCCCCCCCCAGCCGCGCCAGCGCGTCCAGCACGTCTTCATGGCGCTCTGCGAGGGTCAGCACCTGGGCCCCCTCGGGGGTGAGATCACTGGGCACGCCCTCGTAGGCAAAAAAGCTCACGGGGGCCTCGGCGCCCACGCGGATGATCGTATGCACGCCGGCGAGGGCCCGCTGCACATCTTCCGGGAAGTAGGGCAGGCGCGCCAGCGAGGGCAGCTGGGGGCCCTGCTCGACCCGGGCCGGGAAGGTGGTAGCGGACACGGCCGCGCCGGTTTTCTGAGCCAAGGCGGCGGCCCAGCGCTGACCCTCAGCGGTGAGCGCGTCCCCATCGAGCAGCAGCAGGGCGCCGCTCCGGAGGGCGGACGCGGCTGCGGCGATGGCCGCCTCCGGTACCTGGGCCCGCGCAGGAATTGCCACGGGGGCCCGGGGTCCGGGCGCCGCCCCCCAGGCGCAGTCCACGGGGATAGCCAGGGTTGCGATGCTGCCCAGGGAACCGGGGTGGGCCGTGGTTGCCGCCGCCACGGCTTCGGCGCCGTCCTGAGCGAGGCCATGGGCACTCCGCGCGGTGCGCACCCAAGCAGAAAAGGGTCGGGCGATGCCCTCGATATCCGCGTCCAGGGGCGCATCGAAGGGTCGGTGATGGCGGGCGTGATCCCCGATGAGATTAAGCAGGGGGGTGCCCGCGCGGCGCGCGTTATGAAGATTCGCCGTGGCGTGCCCTAGCCCCGCCCCCAGGTGCAGCAGGGTCGCCGCGGGCCGGCCCGCCATGCGCCCAAAGCCATCGGCGGCGCCGCTGGCTACCCCTCAAAGAGGGTGAGCACGGGGTGGATCCGCGTTTCTCCCTCCAGGGCCTGCACCAGGTGCATTTCCGACGTGCCTGGGTTGGCGAACACGTGATCCACCCCCGCCCCAGCCAGCGTGCTCATGAGCGCCGAAGCGCCATTACCCAGACCCTGCCCCGATTCCTCGGCCATACCGTTCCCTCCCCCCGTGGCGTTCAGCCACCCGTTTTTCTAGAAGCGCGCCTGCGCCGAAAAGGCGAACAGCGCTCCCATGGTGAGCACCACCCCCGCGGTCAGCAGATGGCGAAGCTGCCCGTACCAGGCTGGCAGCCGCTCCCGGAGCCAGGGCTGCTGCTCAAAGAGCCAGGCGAGAAGCATTCCCGCAGCCAAAATAAGCGGCCCCAGTAGGGGCCCGGTAAACAGGGCCGCCCAGGCGATGAGCGAGGGGGCGACGCTAAAGCTGAGGCGCGCAGCGCCCCGGGGCGCCTCGGCCCCTTCGCCGAGCACCAGGCCCCACTGTATGCCTCCGAGGAAGGACAGGATGATCGCGCCGTAGAGCAGCCCCGCGAAGGCCCAGCGTCCATCGCCCGTAAGCCAGGCGCCGAGGGCAGCGGCAAGGAAGGGCACAAGCCCTCCAAGGCCAAGCAAGCGACCGGTCCAGGCCATAGCCCTTTTCTCCCCTAATGCCTTGACCCGGCTCGCCGGCCCTTCACAATGCGCGCAGCAACGGCCAAAGGAATGGTGATGAATCCTTACGACAGCTTTAAAGCCTACGACATCCGCGGCGAGCTCGAAACGCAGCTCACCCCCGACTTTGCCGAGCAGGTGGGCCGGGCCTTCACCCAATACCTGGGCGCCAAGTCCGTGGTCGTGGGCGGGGATATTCGCCTTTCAACGCCGGAACTTAAAGCTGCCTTTGCCCGGGGCTGCCAGGCCCTTGGGGCCGAGGTCATCGACATCGGCCTCTGCGGGACGGAGGAAGTGTACTTCGCCACCAGCGCCCTCGGGGTAGATGGGGGCTGCATGGTCACGGCCAGCCACAACCCCATCAACTACAACGGCATGAAGCTGGTGCGGAAGGATAGCCGGCCTATCTCCGGCGCCACGGGGCTGCAAGATATTCGCGCATTGGCGGAAGCCGGGGTCGGCGCCGGCGCCCATGGGGGAACGCTGAAAAGCCTCGATCACAGCGCGCCCTATATCGAGCACCTGCTGAGCTATGTGAACCCGGGCAAGCTCCCGGCGGGAACCCTCCTCTTGAATGCCGGCAACGGCGCCGCGGGCCCCACGGTGGATCGGCTCGAGGCGGCCTTCCAGCGCGCTGGCAGTGCTCTACGCTTCGAGAAGATGTTTAACACCCCCGACGGCACCTTCCCCAACGGCATTCCCAACCCTCTCCTTCACGACCAGCAGCCGGTGACGGGCCAGGCCGTGCGGAAAGCCGGCGCGGACTTCGGCGTGGCCTTCGACGGCGACTTCGACCGCTGCTTCTTCTGGGATCACGAGGGCACCTTCATCGAGGGCTACTACGTCGTGGGCATGCTGGCCGAGGCCTTTCTCCAGCAGAACCCGGGAGCCCGGATCGTTTACGATCCGCGCCTCACCTGGAACACGGAAGAGCTCGTAGCCAGCCTTGGCGGCGAGGCCCTGCCCTCCCAGTCCGGCCACGCTTTCATCAAGGAAACCATGCGCCAAAAAGACGCCATCTACGGCGGAGAAATGAGCGCGCACCACTACTTCAAGAGCTTCGCCTACTGCGATTCGGGGATGATCCCCTGGCTCACGGTGCTCGACCTGCTGGCGCGGAAGCAGACCACCCTGGCGGCGCTGGTGAAGGAACGTATGGCCCGCTACCCCTCCCCGGGGAGATCAACTCCAGCGTGGCCGACGCCGACGAAACCATGACCCGGGTACGCGCGCGCTATGCGCCGGACGCGATTGCCGAAAGCACCCTCGATGGGCTCTCCCTGGCCTTCGACACCTGGCGCTTCAATCTTCGGAAGTCGAACACGGAACCGGTGATCCGCTTGAACTTGGAGACTCGGGGGGACGCAGCGCTCATGCAAGCAAAAACCGACGAACTGCTGGCTCTAATTCGTAGTTAAGGGGAGGGCGATGGTACGCTTAGGGGAATTCAGCCGCCCCTAAGGACAGGCCGTGGACTCGCGCCCCTTCTACGCCCCGCAGGAAACGCACAACCCCCTGCGCTGGATCCTGCCGGTGACCCGGGCTCTGTGCATCGGCACGGCGCCCCGCTCCTTCCTTTTCGGTGGGGTGGGTCTAGGGGCCGCGGTGACGGCGCTAGAAACGGCCACGGGGCGTCCCCTCATCTGGGCTACGGCCCAGTACCTCGCCTACGCGGAACCCAACAGCACTCTCGATATCGACGTCGACCCGGTGGTGGAGGGTAATACCGTGACCCAAGCGCGGGTCATGGGTCACGTCGGCGGCCGGGAGATCCTCACGGTGAACGCGGCCCTCGGTGCCCGGGACGAGTTCAGCCCCCGGCAGTTCGCCGAGATCCCCGTGGTGCCGTCGCCCCGGGAGGCCGAAGGGGCCCCCCTGAGCTACGAAGAAGACGCGGATCTGTACAACCGCTTCGAGATTCGTCCGATACAGCGCCTTCCCGGGGAGGACGAGGGACGCGCACGCATGTGGATTCGAAGCCGAGAAGGGGAACCGCTCACGGCGGGGCTCCTGGCCGTGATCGCCGATTACATCCCCGCAGCGGTGAGCGCAGCCCTGGATCTACCGGTGGAAACCTTGAGCCTCGACAACACCTTGCGCTTGATTCGGGTACAGCCCACGGACTGGGTGCTCTGCGATATGCAGGTGTTTGGCATCGCGTCCGGCGTGATGCACGGACGCATGCACCTCTTTTCTCGAGACGGCCTGCTCCTTGGCACCGCCAGCCAGTCGGGGATCGTCTACGGCGGCTAGCGCGCCGCCTCGAGGTAATCAAGCACTAGGGCCGTCATGGCCGTGACCCCCACGGGCAGGGCCCGCTCGTCGGCATAGAACTTCGGAGAATGGTTCGGGGCCACCAGCGCCGGATCCTCCGGGGCGACGCCTAGGAAGAAGAACATCCCCGGCACCGCCTCCGCAAAGTAGGAGAAGTCCTCCGCCCCCGTATTTCGCGGGCTCTCGAAGTAGTTCTCTCCCGCTACCCGGGCCAGGGTGGGCACCATCTGTGCCGTCAGGTCGTTGTCGTTGCGGGTTACGGGATACCCCAAGTTAATTTTCACCTCGGCGGTCGCCCCGGCGCTCTCCGCTATGCTTTGGGCCGTACGCGTGAGCCGCTCGTGGATATCGACCCGGGTATCGGCGTCGAAGGTGCGTAGCGTGCCGATCATCTCCACGGAATCGGGAATGATGTTGCTGCGCAGGCCGCCGTGAATCGCTCCCACGGTCACAATAGAGGGGGTCAGGGTCGCATCGAGCTGACGGGACGGAATGGTTTGGAGGCCCATGACGATCTGGCTGGCCACCACAATGGGATCGACCCCACCCCAGGGCATGGCTCCGTGGGTTTGCTTGCCTTGCACCGTTATTTCGTAGCTATCGGAGGAGGCCATGAGCCCCCCGGCCCGGGTGGCGACCGTGCCCACGGGCATGGGGAACACGTGCAGGCCAAAGACCGCCTCCGGCGTCGGGGCGTCGAACACCCCTTCCTTCAGCATAAGCTCGGCACCCCCCTCCTCCCCCGGGGGAACGCCCTCCTCCGCCGGTTGGAAGATAAACTTCACCGTGCCTTGAAGCTCATCCTTCATGCCCGCAAGGACCTCGGCGGTGCCCATGAGGATGGCCATATGGTTATCGTGGCCACAGGCGTGCATCACCCCCACCTCCTGGCCGTTGTAGTCAGTGCGCACCTTCGAGGCGAAGGGAAGATCCACGGACTCCGTCACCGGCAAGCCGTCCATATCCGCCCGCAGAGCCACCACGGGGCCTGGACCGCCGCGAAGGACCCCCACCACGCCGGTCACGGCTACGTTCGTTTCCACCTCCAAACCGAGGCTCCGAAGATGCTCGGCGATGAGCGCGGAGGTTCGAAACTCCCGGTTCCCGAGCTCCGGATGGGCGTGGAGGTCCCGGCGCCAGCTCACCACCTTAGGCATGACCGCCTCGATCTTGGCGCGCACTGCCGGCGCCACCGCGTCGTCGGGAATCATGGACAGGTCATCGGCAAGGCTCGCGGCAGAAACGGCAGCCAGGGCGGTCGCCAAAAGGCCGGCACGAAGGGCGTAGCGTAGGGGCATGGGAAGCATCCTTGGCTTAAACGAACGTTCTGGCATTATGCGCGCCCTATGAGCGAACGAAACCCCCTAGCCCCGAGCCCTCCTTCCGCCCTGGAAAGGCACCTCGCGGAGCTCATTCCCGGCGCGACCCTCGTGCCAACCCCTCTCCCCCTCGCTCCGTCCCTGCGTCTTTGGCTCCTGGGGCCCACCGTGCCCGCCGGCCCCCTCGCCCCGGAGGCCGCCGCTCAACTTCAGGACACCCCACCCTACTGGGCCTTTTGCTGGGCCAGCGGCCACGCCCTCGCTGCGGAGATCCTTGAAGGGCGCATTTCCGTTGAAGGCCGTCGCGTGATCGACTTTGGAGCAGGCTCTGGAGTGGTGGCCCTCGCCGCGGCCCGCTCGGGCGCGCGGGAAATCTACGCCGTGGACGAGGATCCTAGGGCCCTCACGGCCATCGAAGCCAACGCAGCATTAAACGACGCGACTACCCTGCATCCCGTGCTGAGTTTGGATGCCCTCCCTCCGCCGGAGGCTGAAGATCTTTTGCTGCTCGCGGACGTGCTTTATGACCCCGCCAACCGCCCCCTCGTGGACGGCCTTCAAGCCACGGGGCGAGAGCTCCTCATCGCCGATGCGCGGGTCGGCCCGGAAAAGCTGCCCGCCTGGAAATGCCTATGGGAGAGGGAAGCCGCCACCCTGCCCGACCTCGACGAATCCCCGCTCTTTCGTACCGTGCGCTTCTACTGCCCGGCCAGCCCAGCCCACGGACGGGACCAAGGGCCCGCCAAAGGCTCAGCAGCGCCCCTTGCCAGGGCCTAAGCCCTGCGCAAGGATGCAGCCTTTCGATTTGACGCTGCGCGAGGAAAACCGTGGCCGACATCCTGCTTTATGGCAGCCCCCTCTCCCCCTTCTTCCGTAAGGCGGAGTTCCTCCTTCGCAGTAAGGGCGTCGCCTTCGACACGGAGAACGTTCCCGTGCTCGGCATGCCCGACTGGTACGTAGCATTAAATCCCGGGCGCCGCATCCCAACCCTTCGCGATCGCACCTTAGGTGGGGAGGGCCCGGCGGGCACCATCCCCGATTCCTCCGCCATGTGCGCTTTCATTGACAAGAAATATCCCGAGCCCAGCTTCTACCCGGAGGATCCCTTCACCCTGGGCCGGGCCCTGTGGTTTGAGGAATTTGCGGATACGGACCTTGCGGGGATTGTGGGTAGCGGCATCTTTCGCCCCATCATGTTCCCGCGCTTCCAGGGTCAGGAATCGGACCTCGCCACGGCAAAGGCCTCGGCGGTGGAGAAGCTCCCGGAGAAGCTGGCCTATCTCGATAGCGTACTTGCGGCCGGCCCCTACCTCGGCGGCGAGACCCTAACCATCGGCGATGTTGCTGTAGCGTCCGTCTTCGCCCAGTACGCCCTGGTAGCCCAGCTGCCCGAGGGCTTCCCCCATTTCCGCGCTTTCTACGAGCGCATGACCGCCCTTCCGGCCCTTGCGGAGAACCTCGCCCTATGTCGAAAAATGCTCAGCAAAGCCCTCCCGGAACCGCTGGACCTCACCGCGTGAGGGCCGTCCTTCGAAGCGCCGCCAGCGCCCTCCTTGGACTCCTGGCGCTGGCTACGCTGCCGGCCTTTGGAGAAACGGAGGCCCTCCGCGCGGGCGATCCCGCGCCCCCCTTCACTCTTCCAGGCACGGACGGCAACACCCATCGCCTCAGCGACTACGCCGGGCGCTGGGTCGTACTCGCCTTCTTCCCCAAGGCCTACACCGGGGGCTGCACCATTGAATGCAAGGCCCTGCGGGATGCCAGCCAGGAGCTCGGCGCCTTCGACGTCGCCTACTTCATGGCCAGCACCGATAACCTCGAGGACAACCGGGGCTTTGCGGCGCAAAACAACGCGAACTTCCCGCTCCTTTCCGACGCGAGCAAGACCGTGGCTGACGCCTACGGCGTGCTCCGGGACAACGGCCTCGCTCGCCGCTGGACCTTCTACATCGATCCAAAGGGCATCATCCAACGGGTAGACCGCGCGGTGGATCCCGCGAGCGCCGGCGCCACGCTGGTGAAAAACCTTCGGAGCCTCGGCGCCCCGGAAAGCTAGCAGCGCCCTCCCTGGGCGTCGGCGCGCCACCGGGAGGGAGGCGTGCCGAACCACTTCTGAAAGGCCCGGCTAAACGCCGCCGGATCGGCGTAGCCCAGCCGATCACTGATCTGAGCAATAGAATCGTCCGTTTGCCGAAGATAGGCCTGGGCCCGCTCCCGGAGCATTTGCTCGAGCAGCTGCTGAAAGCCCGTCCCCTCCTGGCGCAGGCGCCGGGCCAGGGTTCGGGGTTCGAGCTCGAGCATGGCAGCCACCTCCTCTCGCCGGGGCGGCGGCAGATAGGCCCAGAGCAAGCGCCGCACCCGCTCGCCCACCCCCACCGACTCCCCAAGCTGGCGAGCAAAACGCCGCGCCAGCGCGTCGTAACGTTTAAAGGGTAAGGGGGAAGCCAAGCGAGGCGCCTGGTCCAGAGTCCGGGGGCCAAAGACCAGCTGGGCCTCCGCTGCGCCGAAGCGCAGGGGCGCGGGAAGGGGTCCGAGCTCCCCCAAGGGTGGGCCGGGCAGGCCGATTTCCTGGGGCCGGCTCCCGGGGCCCAGCACGTCCAAGATCACTCGAAGGATGGAAAAGAGATCCTTCCAAAGGCAGTAGTTGGCAAGGGCGCTATCCCCGTGAGGCAAGATCGGCGGCTCGAACTGCACGACGGCGCCGGCCGCATAGGAGAGCACGGTGATGCGGCAGTGCCCCCAGCTGAGCTCCGGGAGGGCGAGCAAGCGCTCAAGGGCCACCAAGAGGGTCGGCGCATGCTGCATGGCCAGCCCTAGCACGCCATAGTGATTGACGCCGATAAGGGAAAAGGCCTGGATAATCTCCCCCGGGGCTCGAGGTGCCTGGCGCAGCATGACCTGCAAGGCCGCAAGCTCCTGGGCGAGGGTAAGGGGAAAGTCTGGATCTTCAGCGGCGCGCCGGGGCAGGCCCTGGGCTTCAAGGAAGCGAACCGCAGCCTCATCGCTGATGCCCGCCATGCCCAGCTGCCCCATCAGCCCCGCGATGGTTCGAGGCGCCGCAGCAAGATCCCCCGCGGCCCTCACCCGCCCTTCCGGTGCCCGCATAATCAAACTCTGTCGGTCGACTACTGTCCTAAATTATCAAGCCAATGACCCCGCCGGCAATGGCGCCTTCCCCACAATCGACGCAAACTTGACGTCTTGGCGATGGAGGAAGCCCCATGTCTGCAGCAAATCAATTCTCTAGCACGACCTCGGAAGCGGAGCATTTCGACGTCCTCATTGTCGGCGCGGGCATCTCGGGCGTGGGCGGCGCGGTCCATCTTCAGCAGCAGTGCCCCGACAAGCGCTTTGTGATCCTGGAGACGCAAGGCAGCTTCGGCGGCACCTGGCTGACCCACAAGTATCCGGGGATCCGCTCGGACAGCGATCTCTACACCTTCGGCTATCGCTTCAAGCCCTGGTCCGGGAAGCCCATCGCCACGGCTGAGGCCATTCGGGAATACATGGAAGAGGTGATCGAGGAAAACCACCTCGCCGGCCATATCCGCTACCACCATCGGGTGGAACGGGCCCGCTGGGACAGCGACAGCGCCCTCTGGACCCTTGAGGTCCGGAACAGCGTGGACGGCAGCCTAAGGACCTTCACGGGTCGCTTCCTGTGGATGTGCCAGGGCTACTACCGCCATGAAAAGGGCTACACCCCCGAATGGCCCGGAATGGAGAACTTCAAGGGCGACATCGTCCACCCCCAGGAATGGAAGGAAGACTACGATTACACGGGGAAGCGCGTGGTTGTCATCGGCTCCGGGGCCACGGCGGCCACGGTGGTACCGGCAATGGCAGACAAGGCGGCTCACGTCACCATGCTCCAACGCTCCCCCACCTATTTCGCCCCCGGGGAGAACCGCAATGAGCTGGCCGACTCGCTCCGGGAACTCGAAATCCCGGAGGAGTGGGTGCACGAGATCGTCCGGCGCCGAATCCTGAAGGATGGGCAGGAGATTACCCGGCGCTCCTTTGAGGAGCCCGAAGCCCTACGAGACGAGTTGATTGGTGCCGCAAAGGCCTACCTCGGGCCCGACTACGAGGTAGATAAGCATTTCAATCCGAGCTATCGCCCCTGGCGCCAGCGCCTCGCCTTCATTCCCGATGGAGACCTATTCAAGGGCATCGCCGAAGGCAAGGCCTCCGTGGTCACCGATGAAATTGACTGCTTTACGGAAAACGGCATCAAAACCCGTTCCGGCGAGGTCCTTGAGGCGGATCTGATCCTCACGGCCACGGGCTTTAACCTGTGCATTCTCGGAGACATCGACTTCACCATCGACGGCGAACCCCTGCGCTTTGAGGACAGCTACACCTGGCTCGGCATGCTCTACTCAAACGTGCCTAACATGTGTTGGGTTTTCGGGTACCTGCGGACGAGCTGGACCATGCGATCCGACCTGATCGGCGATTTCGTCTGCCGGCTCTTGAAGCACATGGACGAGACCGGGGTTCAAATCGTCACCCCCACCCTTCGGAGCGAAGATAAGGCCGCACCGCCGGCACCCTTCGTGGACCCGGAAAACTTCAACGCAGGCTACCTGCTGCGCAGCATGGATCAGCTGCCCAAGCAGGGCCCCTCCCTGCCCTGGCAGTTCCCCCAGGACTACTACCGAGAGCGGGAGCTGATCCCCGCCGCGAAGCTAGACGATGAAACCCTCGTCTATCGCCACGCCACGGCCACGGTCAAAACCGCCGCAGGCTAACCCTTCCGGCGGGGGATCCCCTCCGCCTTATCGAAGAACAGCACCTCATCCACGGGACGCCGCGGCGGCGTCCCATACTTTCCTTCGGGCCAGCCGATGGGAATGAGCGCGCAGCTCGGCGTTTCCGGCGACAGGCCAAGGTAAGCGTCGATCTCGTCTCCGTAGGCCCGATGCGTGGTGGTGAGGCTAGCGCCCAGCCCCACGGCTCGGCAGGCCAGCAAAACGTTTTGAATGCAGGGGTAAAGGGCTTGGTACTGAGGCTCGTTTCGACGGGTCCAGCCCGCCACAAAGAGATGCACCGGCGCTTCAGCCAGATGTTCCGCGAGGTGAATCGCCGCACGCATATTTCGGCGCTTGCGCTCCGGGTAGGCCGGATCCTTTGCGGCTTCCACAGCAGGGGCAATGTAGGGGAAGAAGGCCGCCTGGTAGCGCTCGGCGATGAAGGCCCGGCGCTCCGGATCGGTAACCGCCACAAAGAACCAGGGCTGGCGGTTGCCGCCGCTCGGCGCAAAGGTACCCGCTTCGCAGATTTTGCGAATGAGGGCCTGGGGCACAGGGTCGGGCCTTAGGCGGCGGATCGCCCGAGTGGTGCGGAGGCCCTCAAGAAGGGGGAGATCCTCACCGAGGGCTGCTACGGCGGCATCGTCTAGGGCGCTGAGATCGGGCGCGTCGCTCATGGTGCTCTCCACCAAAAAACGATCATTGTGCCGCGCTCGCTAGGCAAGCGCGACGGCTAGGCACAAACCCAGCCCCCTAGGCTTTAGGCCGCAACCTCTGCCGAGCAGTCGTCGTTGGCGGCCGCCGGCGTCGGAGCGGGCGCCGGAACCCCTGGGGCCTTCGCCACGGGCACGACCTCCGCGTAGCGCCAAGAGGCTACTGGGTAGGAAAGCTCAGGAAGGAGGCCAGCGGACAGCAACATGGGTTGGTTAAGGTAGAGTTCAGCAAAGCGCTTCAGCAATGACATGGGGGTTTACTCCGAAGTGGGGGTTCGGGACGGGCCGGACCTTACTCCTTTTATTTCCTCTGGCAAGGAAAAGTTGACGAACGGCCCGAAATCTCCCTAATCCGCCCAAAGCGCCTGCAGCACAGCCTCCTGAAGGGACGGTCCGAGGCCCCGCTCCGCTTCCTGAGCTTCCAGCATCAGGACCACCGCAAGGCGCCGCCCCTGCCGGGTCCGTAGAACCCCTGCAACATTCGACACGCCCACGAGGGTGCCCGTTTTCAGGTGCGCCTGCGCAGCAAGGGGCGTGCCCCCGAAGCGGTTGCGCAACGTGCCGTCGACCCCGGCAATAGGCAGCGCGTGTAAAAACTCTGGCATGCGCGGGGACCGCCAAAGTAGGCGGATCACCGCGCCCAGCTGCGCTGGGCGCATCCGATCCTTCCGGGCCAGACCCGCGGGATGGCTGAGCACCGCATCGCTGAGATCCACCCCCTCCGCCCCGTAGATTTCCTTTAGGGCCTGCCACCCCGCCGCCTCCGTACCCGAACCCGCATATACCCGGCCCAGGGTGAGGAGGAGCTGGGTGGTCATGACGTTGTTACTGTTTTTACCTAGGCGCCAAACAATTTCATCAAGGGGCGAGGAACGCTGGCGCAGCAGGCGGGCCGCTGGCGCCGGAATCTGCTCGCGCGCTCGGGGCGGAAGACGATCAAAGCTATCTGCCTCGGCCCGAGCCTCCACCTTAAGGGCGCCGGGCGCTACGGCCCCTGCCCATTGCCCCCCGAGCGCTTCGAAGAGCACGCGGAAGCGATCCCCCAGATAGCGCTCTGGGGTTAGAACGCTGCGCGTAAGGGCATAGCGCCGGCAGCCGTCGGGGAAGGACCCTTCTAGGCGCAGGGTATCGCGGGCGGGGCCCAGCACGTTGATCGCTACCCCACGCTGGTAACCCCGGCAAGGGCCGGGCACGAGCTTCAACCGATTCTCGATGCGCAGGGAAGGCAGCTCCGGAGACAGCTGCGCCTCCACCCCGCTGGCCCCGGGGCGAAGGGTGACGGTGGCCGCAGTGAAATTCGGCAACAGGGCATGGGCGGGCAGGTTGTAGAGCCGATCCCCCTGCCCATCAAAGGCATCCCGAGGTCGAGCCGTAGGCGACAGGGCACTCCCATCGACCCGCAGGGCGCCCTCGATTCGGGATACCCCGACGCCGCGAAGCGCAGAAACAAAGCGATAAAGCGCTTCATCGTTAAAAAAGGGATCACCCTCGCCCCACAGCAGTAGATCTCCCTGAAGAACCCCCTCGCGCAGGGGTCCTTCGGCCCAGGCCTCCGTGTGCCAGCGGAACGCCGGGCCCAGGAAGAGCAGGGCCGCACCCATGGGGAGGAGCTTTACGAGGGACGCCGGGGGGCGCGGTCGCTCCGCAGCCTCGGAAGTGAGCACCAGGTCACGATCAAGATCGAGCACCCAGAGGGACGCGCTGTCCTCGGGCAGGCGCAAGCTTTTCAGCGCTCGGCGAAGCGCATCGACCCCGGGGGCAAAAGCCTGAGGGCCCGACCTCTCCCGACCCGAAGCCGCGCCTTCGTCCCCTTGAAATTCAGCGCCTAGGGCACCCTGCGCTAGAAAGCTTTGAAGCACCAGGAGGATCGCTGCCACACGCACCCCGGGGCGTCCCGAGCGACCCGGACCCATGCTAGGCTTTTTGCCCGGATCGACCATCGATCGATGCTCCTCTCACGACCGCAACGCGCCAAAGCCCATTGCGCCGGCGACGCAGTGCTCGCTACGGGACCCTCGCGTCACGTTGCCTCCTAAGCCGGTGGGAAGTCGCTCCGATGCGACCCCCGTAAAAGAGTGATCATGGCACGGCAAGCGCCCTCCCTGCTGAGCGCCCTTCGCCTCGTCCTTGGCAGCGAGGCCCCACCTTCGTCCTTCCCCCTATTGCGGGAACGGAGGCAACCCTTGCGCCAGCGCGTCGCCGCTGTCATCGAAGCGACGCCCGTACTCCAGACCCTGGAGCAAAGGTCTCGGCGCCTACGCCTGAAACGCAATCTTGCCCAGAACGATCTGCGCCCGGAGCTCGATTTTTCCCTCAAGCTTGCGAAGGATCTGGGGCAGGGACCCCGAACCCTCAATGGCAATGACGTGATCACGGGCTTTGAGTTCTCCTTGCCCCTGCAACGACGCAAGGCACGGGGCGCCGGGGAAGAGGCAGAAGCGGCGCTTCAGGCCGTCACCTACCGGCAAGCGCAGGAGATGGATGCGCTTCGCCTGGCAATTTTTCGTCTTCAGGAAACGGTGGCTGCCGCGGCGGACTTCGCGGCCCTCGCCGACCAAGAGGCGTAGGCTGCGAAGACCCTAGAAGCAGCGGAATGAGTGAAGTTTCGCGAAGGGCGAGCAGCCTTTTTATTTTAAACGATCGGGAAGAAAACACCGCCGATGCTCAGGTGCGGGCCCTTGATGCCCAGCTGGCCTTCCAGCAAGCTGTAGCGGACTTTCCCCTGGTTACGGCGGATCGGGCTCGCCTGGGCCTTGCTCCCCTACCCCCAATGGAGGCGCCCTAAGCCATGCCCCTACTGAGCGATGAAGCCCGCACCACGGCCCTCGCGGACCTGCCCGCCTGGAGCCTCGACGCTGACGGTACGGTGATCAGCCGGCGCTTTACCTTCCCGGACTTTTCCAGCGCCATGGCCGCCATGATCCGTGTAGCCTTTGAGGCGGAAGCCCTGGGCCATCACCCGGATTGGGCGAACAGCTACAACCGGCTGGAGGTCCGCCTCACCACCCACGATGCCGGGGGCCTCACGGAGAAGGACGTCGCCCTGGCAAAGGTCTTTGAAGCATTCTGCGCGCCCTAGGCGCGTATACTGAAACTCGCATTTACGGAGCTGTCATGAGCTTTCAACCCGTTACCGCTTGCGTCCTTTTGATCGGCAATGAGCTCCTTTCCGGTCGAACGCAGGATGCAAACCTTGCGCACCTGGCCACGACCCTTAACGAGGTGGGCGTCTCCGTGCACGAGGCCCGGGTCATCCCCGACGATCGCACCGTCATCATCGAGACCTTAAACAGCGTACGGACGCGCTTTGACTACGTCTTTACCACCGGGGGCATCGGGCCTACCCACGACGACATCACGGCGGAATGCGTGGCCGACGCCTTTGCCGTGCCTCTGGTGATGAATGAAGAAATCGCCGAGACCATCCGCGGCTTCGCCAAGGTCCGGGGCATGAGCGATACGGTCCTCGCCGCCAGCCTGCGTATGGCGCGTGTGCCCGAGGGCGCACGGCTTCTGCCCACGGACGTGGGCGCCCCGGGCTTTGCCATCGACAACGTTCATGTCATGGCGGGCATCCCAGCGGTGATGCAGTCCATGATCAGCAAGCTCGCCCCCACCCTAAGGGGCGCCCGCCCGGTGCGGAGCCGCAGCGTCGGTGCCTACCTCGGGGAAAGCACCATTGCCGATGCGCTGACGGCGCTACAAGACCGCTTCAACGACGTCGATCTTGGCTCCTACCCCTTCAACGATGAGGGCCGCTACGGCACCACCCTCGTGGCCCGGGGCACGGATGAAGGCCGCCTGGATGCTGTGCTCGAGGCGCTCCGCCAGCTCATCATTGACCACGGGGCTGAGCCCCTGGCGCGAAGCTAGCGATCCTCAAAGGCCGGCAAGCCATCGAGGCTTCGCCGGTTATTCTTCTGCCGATAAGCAGCCAGGCCCTCCGGCCCCCGCTTCTCCGCCCAACGATCAAGCACATCCCGCGGCTCGAGGAGCGCCATCTTCGGCACCGAGTAGCCGCAGGAATCATTGATGCGGGAAACCTTCAAGGTCATGACCGCCCGAGCCCCGGGCCCCGGGGTGATGGCCAGCCGGGCGATATCCTCATCGAAGGCTGCCGTCCCCACCTGCGTCGCCCTTCCCCGCCCGTAGAGTCGAAGAATGCGCGGTGGCCCTTCGAAGGCGCAGAACATGATGGTCATGCGTCCATTCTCCCCGAGGTGCGCCAGAGTTTCCGCGCCGCTTCCGGTGTAATCGAGGTAGGCCACGGTCAGGGGGTCGAGAACGCGAAAGCTATCAAGCCCCTTGGGGGACAGGTTCACGTGTCCCTCGGCGGACAGGGGCGCTGTGGCGACAAAGAACAGGGGCTGCCTTTCAATCCAGCGGGCAAGCTCCGGGGTCAGCTCGGGAATGGTCTTGGCCATGGGGTCTCCGCGGGGGACGGTGGGGAGTGATTGGGCTACTCTGACCTTCCTGTCTTGGGGGATGCAAGACCTCGATTGCCTAGGGAGACGCGCAGCATGAAAGATCACTTCGATTTAGCGGGAAAGGTGGCCCTGATCACCGGCGGTAGCCGGGGCCTGGGGCGCGCCATGGCCTTCGCCTTCGCGGAGCGCGGGGCACGGCTGGTGATCGCCAGCCGAAAGCTTGAGCAGGTGGAGGAGACGGCGGAGGCCCTCCGCGCCACCGGCGCCGAGGTGCTCGGCCTAGCGTGCCACGTTGCCGACTGGGATCAGTGCGATGCGCTCTTCGATGCGGCCATCGCCCACTACGGCCGAGTCGACATCCTCGTGAACAACGCAGGCATGTCCCCCCTCTACCCCGATCTGGAGTCCGTTTCCGAGGCACTTTTTGACAAGGTGGTGGGGGTAAACCTGAAGGGCCCCTTCCGCCTCATGGCCCGGGCTGGCACGCACATGGCTGCCGGGGATGGAGGCAGTATCATCAATATCTCGTCCATTGCGTCCCTTCAGCCGTCGCCCCACGCCGAGCCCTACGGCGCGGCGAAGGCTGGTCTCAATGCCCTCACCGAATCCTTCGCCTGGGCCTTCGGGCCAAAGGTGCGGGTAAACGCTATTGCGGCCGGGCCCTTCCTCACGGATATCTCCAAGGCCTGGGATATGGAGGCCTTCTCGACCCGGGCTGCCAGCACCATTCCCCTTCAGCGCGGCGGCGAGCCCGAGGAAATCGTGGGCGCAGCGCTTTACTTCGCCTCCGCCGCCTCCAGCTACACCACGGGTACGGTGCTCCGGGTCGACGGCGGCTCTCGCACGGGCTAGGGCTGCTCCACCCTAGGGGCTCGGACGCAGCACCCGGCCCCCGGCGGCGCCGGTGAAGGCGCCGCCGCTTCGCAGCTGCACCCCATTTACCCACAGGGCGTCGAAGCCCTCGGCCAGGCGGTGGGGCTCGGCGTAGCTGGCCCGGGCCCGCACGGCGGCGGGGTCAAACACCACGATATCCGCCGCCAAGCCCGGCGCCAGCTGACCCCGATCCTTGATGCCCAGCTGCGCCGCCGGCAGCGTGGTCATCTGGCGCACCGCTTCCGGCAAGCTGAGGGATCCTTCCTCCCGAACGTATTGCTCGATGATCTTGGCGAAGGTCCCGTGGCCCCGGGGATGGAAGCCCGTGGGGCTCCCATCGGAAGAGATGGACACCCGGGGATCCCGAATGAAGCGGCGCTGTAAATCCTCATCCATGATGAAGTAGGCCGCGGACCCACCCTGGGGTCCGAGATCTTCCACAAGCACCGTTTCAAAGGGCTTTTCGAGCCGCTCGGCAAGCTCCGCGAGGGTGAGACCAGCGTAGGGCGCCGAGCCCAGGAGCGTTGCCTCTGGGCCGTTCCGGGAAAGCACCCGAGCTTTGAGATAGGCCTCAAGCTCGGCGCGCCGCGTGGCCTTCGCCTCCACGAACTGCTCCGGGGCCTTCGCCCACGGGGGAAAGAGCAAGGCCAGCCCCGTATAGCTTGCGCTGTAGGGATAGACATCGGCGCTCACTCGCAAGTCCGATCGCCGCGCCGCCGTCAGCTTGTCGAGGATCGCATCGCCGCGAGCGGCGCCGCGGCCATAAACAGATTTCAGATGGGCGATGTGCACGCGAGCGTACCGTCCCTGAGCCAGCAGCTCATCGATCGCTTCGAAAAGCGCATCGTCATCCTCCGAGCGAAGGTGGCTCATGATGACCCGGTCTCGGCGCCCCACCACCTCGGCGAGGGCCAGGAGCTCGGCCTCCTGCGCCCAGAGCCCCGGGTTGTACTCAAGACCGGAGCTGAGCCCAAAGGTGTGATCGAGCGCGTCGTCGAGCAGGGCCTGCATGCGCGCGATGGCCTCCGGACTCGGGTCCGGATCGCGGCCGACGCCCGCCAAGGTCCGAAGCGTGCCGTGGCCCACAAACAGCGCAAGGTTAGGGCCCAGGGGCAGCGCATCGAGCTCCGTTAGAAGCGGTGCCAGGGGCGCCACCTCGGGACTTGAGCCGTCCTGGCCCAGGGTGATGGTGCTAACCCCCATGGCCAGGAAGTTTTCGAAGGCTGGCGTTTCCTGGGGATCGCCGTGGCTGTGAGGATCGATAAAGCCCGGGGCAACCACGCGCCCAGCAGCATCAAAGCGCTGCGCCGCTTGAAAGGCAGCGGCTCCCGCTTCCGTAATGGCGTGAATGCGCCCGCCCTTCAGCCAAAGCGTTCCAGGGCGAGGCGGTGCCCCCGTACCGTCAATGAGTTGACCACCGTAGATCTCCCAGTCCACGGCGGTCCGTTCCGGGGCGGGGCCGCAGCCCGCTAGGACGAGGCCCAGCAGCCCCAGCAGGCTGGAGCACCAGCTCCCGCGTCGCCCCAAAGCCACTAGCGCGGGCCCTGGCCGTCGTCGATCTTAATGACCGTACCGGTCACCGCTTCCGACGTCGGGCTCACGAGATAGAGCAGGGTCGAATCCATCAGCGGTGAGGGGCACACCCGGCCCCGGGGGAAGTACTTGGCGATATCCCCCATGCGCTCGAGCATGCCGTCCATCATTTCCGACTCAAAAGCCCCGGGGGCGATACCGTTGACGTTGATGCCGAACTTCGCCCACTCAACCGCCAGCGCTTCGGTCATGCGCACCACCGCGGCCTTGGTGACGGAATAGAGCGCCGCCCCATTGCCACTGTAGTTGTAGGCGGCCACGGAGGCGATGTTCACCATGCGCCCCTTTTCCCCAGCGTCGATGAGGCGCCGGGCCACTTCACAGGACAGCACCCAGGGGGCAATGAGGTTCGTATCGAAGACCCGATCGATAAGCTCATCGCTCATTTTGTGGGCCCGCTGGGCGTCGGGGATCCCCGCGTTGTTGACGAGAATTTGTACGCGCCCAAGAGCCGCTTCTGCCTGGTCGAGCCCTGCCCGCAGGCTGGCTCGGTCAGTCATGTCCATAGCCACGGGAAGGACTTCAGCGCCCTGGGCTCGAAGCTGCTCGGCAAGGGCCTCGAGGCGCTCCACGCGCCGACCGGAGATGACCACCCGAGCCCCGGCGGCCGCCAGCACCTCCGCAAAGCGCCAGCCCAGCCCCGACGTCGCGCCAGTCACCAAAGCCACCTGGCCGCCCAAGTCATGTCCCGCATTGGGTAACGGATATTCGCTCATACTCCCCTCCTGTGACGTTGAATTTCCGCGCTATGCTAGCGAGCTTTACCGCTGCCGTCCCGCGCCCAAAAAAAGAGTCTGCCATGCGACAACGCCTCCTCCTTCTTACCATCGCCCTGGGTTTTGGCCTCATCGCCCTGGACCTCGCGGTGCAGGCGCAGCGGCGCGCCGCCTTCGATCCAGAGGCCTTTGAAGCGGCTGCCGCGGGCTACGAGGCAGAGATCCTCCGGGACGCGCTGGGGGTTCCCCACATCTACGGCGCGCGCGATCGGGACGTGGCCTTTGGGCTGGCCTACGCCCACATGGAAGATGACCGCGCGACCTTTGAGGAAATCCTTCCCCTTTATCGAGGGGAAGCGGCCCTCTTTTCAGGGCGCGACGCGATCCCGGTGGACTTCCTCATCGCCTGGACCGGCGCTCGGGACGCGGTAGAGGCGGGCTACGAGTCCCGCCTGTCCCCGGAAGTCCGCGCCGTCTTCGAGGGCTATGCCGCTGGGCTAAACCTCTACGCAGCCCGCCACCCCGAGGAGGTAGACCGCCGCCTCTACCCTGTTTCCGCAAAGGATCTGGTCACGGGCTTCTCCATCCAGCATCTCTTTTTCTACGGTTTTGACGGCGCCGTTAAACGGGTCATGGCGGGGCCCGAGGCCGTGGCGGAGGCGCCCCCCCTCCTCGCTGAACGCTACCTCGGGGGGGATCTACCCATCGGTTCCAACGCCTTCGCCGTGAGCCCAGCGCGGAGCACGGACGGCGCCACCCGGGTCTTGGGTAATTCCCACCAGCCCCTGAGCGGCCCCGTGGCCTGGTATGAGGTGCATCTGGAGAGCGAGGAAGGCTGGCACATGCACGGCGGCCTATTCCCCGGCTCTCCCATTGCCACCATCGGCGCAACGCCAAACCTGGCCTGGGGCGTGACCGTTAACCAGCCGGACCTAGTGGATGAGTTCGTGCTCACCACGGACACCGCCCATCCCGACCACTACCAGCTCGATGGGGCCTGGGTACCCTTCGAGACCCGATCTATCACCCTGAAGGTGCCCCTGATTGGCGCTCTATACTGGCCCCTTACGCGCACCGTACGCAGCACGGCCCATGGCCCCGTGTTGGAAACGGACCATGGCCTCTACGCCCTGCGCTTTGCCGGGCACGAGGAAATCCGACAGCCCGAGCAGTGGTATGCCATGAACCGCGCCACGAACCTCGAAGGTTGGCAGGCCGCCATGGATCTAAATGCCATCGCCAGCTTCAACTTTGTTTATGGCGATCGCGCCGGGAACATCGCCTTCGTCCACAACAGCCGCAGCCCGCTGCGCGCCCCGGGCTGGGACTGGAAAAAGCGCCTGCCCGGGGACCGGAGCGATCTAATCTGGGACCAGACCCAAAGCTTCCGAGCCAACCCCCAGGTGCTAAACCCCGCCAGCGGCTTCGTGCTCAGCGCTAATCAATCGCCCTTTGCCGTAACCGCGGAAGGGGACAACCCGGATCCCGCCGCCTTTCCGCTCGAGCTTGGGTTGCCCACGCGCATGACCAACCGGGCGGACCGGGGCCTGGAACTGTTCGCGAGCCTCCCCAAGGTGAGCGCTGAGGACTTTGAGGCCATCAAATTCGACAAGCGCTATGCGGCGCACAGCCGATCCATGGCCTACGTGGATAGTGCCCAGGTCCTGAATGCCGAGGCGGGATCGCTCCTCGCCGAAGCGCAGGCCGTGCTCGCTGCTTGGGATCGAAACACCGATCTCGAGAACCCCGGAGCCGCGCTCGGGGTCTGCGTCCTTTCCGAGGAATGGCTGGCGGAGCGCGCCCCCCGCGCGCCGGACCCGATCGAGGCTCAGGTGCTGAAGTGCGCAGAGGCGCTCAAGCGGCACTTCGGTCGCCTTGATCCGCCCTGGGGCGCGGTTAACCGGCTCCGCCGAGGGGGCCTCGACCTCCCCATCGCTGGGGGCCCGGACGTGCTTCGGGCCATCTATGGCCGAGAGCAAACGAGCGACGGGCGGCTCTCGGCGGTGGGCGGAGACGGCCTGATGATCTTCGCGGAGTGGGCAGCAGATGGCACCCCGCGGCTACGGACGCGCCATAATTTTGGCAGCGCCAGCACGCGCCCCCGGAGCCCGCACTACGCCGATCAGGCTGAAGCCTTCGCGGCGGAGACGCTCCGCACCGTGAGCTGGGACCGGGCCGCCCTTGAGGCGCAAGCGACTGCGCGCACCCGCCTCACAGCCACACCGTAAGGGCGGAAAGGGCGAAGCACAGCGCCGCGGCGCCGCGCCGGGCCCAGACCATCGAGACCCGGGCAGCAAACCATTCCCCTCCCCAGAAAAGGGGCGCATTGACGAGGAACACGCCGGCAACGCTCCCCAGCACCACGGGGAGCACGCTTTCGAAATGCGCGCCGAGGCCCAGCGCCAGCAGCTGGGTCTTATCGCCCATTTCCGCCAGAGCAACCAGGAACACAGCCCAGAGGGTCGCCACGGTGCTAATTCCGCCAGAAGGTGGCGAACTTCACCATATTCCGATGCCCTAGGTACGAAAGCCCCCGCCTTTTCGCGCTATGCTCCCTGGCATGGCGCTTGCTCCTCCTACCCATATGGTTTTCCCCCAAGGTCCCCGGCGCCAAGTCGGCGGGCGAAAGGAGCGTAGCATGGCCCTTCGACTCATCTGGGCAGGCGCTGGCCTGTTCTGCCTTTTTCTTGCGGCCCTAGGGGTTCTGCTGCCCTTTTGGCCGGCCCCGCCCTTCGCTGTCCTTGCGGCCCTGTGCCTTACCGCAGCCTGGCCCGCGCTCCGTCAACCCCTGCTTCGTTGGCCCTTCTTTCAACGGCTTTTCCGCCGCTGGGATCGCAGCGCCGGCGCCCCTCCGGGTCTGCGCCTGCGCACGGCCTTCGCCCTATCCCTGGCCGCCCTGCTTGAGGCCATGCACGCCGTGAGCCAAGGCCTTCGCCGCTGGGTGCGTAGACGCCGATGAGAGGAGGCACTGCAACACGTGGCCCGGCCTGGCGAGGCCCGGCCTGGCGAGGCCCGGCCTGGCTCGTGACCGCGGCCTTTCTCGGCCCGGGGACCCTGACCACCGCCACCCTGGCGGGGCAGGCTACGGGGCTGGGCCTACTCTGGGCCCTAGCCCTCTCCCTCGCCCTCACCGCCGGGCTCCAATTACTGCTGGTGCATCTGGTGATTAATCGGCGCCAGGATCTTGGGCGCTTGATTCGGGAAACGCTGGAGCCGCCGGTGCTACGCTGGTTCAGCGTGACACTCACGGCCCTCGCCATAGGCTTTGGGAATGCGGCCTACCAAGCGGGGAATCTCACTGGAGCCGCCCTCGGCCTCGGGGCCTGGCTGCCCCTGCCCCCTACCCTGCTCGGACCGGGACTCGCGGCCCTGGCAGCGCTCCTGCTGCTGACACCTCTTAGGGCACGCCTGGAGGGGCTCCTGCTCGGGCTGATTGCCGTGATGGCAGCGGTCTTTTGCCTCGCAGCCTTGGCCTCCCTCCGCAGCGGGGTGCCACCCCTGACCCTCGCAATGCCCTCGGGGCAGGTCGGTACCCTCGCTCTGGCGCTCATCGGCACCACCGTGGTCCCCTACAACCTCTTTCTTCATGGACGGGCCCTGCTCGATCGCCTGCCCCCGCTGCACGAACCAGGCGCCTCCGTGGATCCAGCCCTTCACCAAGACGCCCGACGGGATACGCTGCGCGCGATAGCCGTGGGGGGCCTCATTACCGGGGCCATCTTGCTTCTGGCTGCGGGCAGCCGCGCGGACGGATCTAGCCTCGAGCGCCTGGCCTCGCCGCTACAACCCCTACTGGGCGCAGGGGCCGAACCCTTTCTAGCCCTGGGGCTTTTTGCCGCGGGGCTGAGCAGCGCGCTCACAGCGCCCCTCGCCGCAGCCTGGGCCTTGGCCGGGCTCCTTCGCTGGCCGCCGACCCTCGAGGATCCGCGCACCCGCATAACGGCCTTTATGGTTTTAGTGGTCGGCGCCCTCGGCGCGGCCCTCGGAGGTCAGCCCTTGCAGATGATTCTCCTGGCCCAGGGGGCCAACGCGCTGGCCCTTCCCTGGTTTGCCTTTCTATTGCTGCGCCTGGCAACCCTGCGCAGCGAAAGCTCCCTGCTGCGCCTCGGGCCCTGGATCGTGCTCGCCGGCGCCCTGGGGCTTGGCGGCGCCCGGCTCTTCGCGCTGCTCTAGGGGAGCCGCCTAGGCCCCTGGCGCCTTACCCCAGCGATCGAGCCCCGGCGCCCGGCGGGGCCCGTCCGCATCGCCCATGAGCCGCACCAACCCGCTCACGCGCATGACCTGCCGATCTTCCCCATGCCAATGCCCTTCGAGGAACGCCGTAGAGCGCGTCGCCCGGAGCACCCGAGCCTCCCCCTGAAGCACCGTGCCCGCGGGGGCCGCATCGAGAAAGTCTGCGTCGACGTGCATGGTCATGCCCGCGCGCCCAGTGAGCAGGCGGCTGCTCATGGCAATCAGCTGATCGCTCAGGGCCAGCAGCATGCCACCATGAATAGAGCCGAAACTGTTGCAGTGGGGATCCTGAATGCGCAGGGCAGCGAAAGCCCGGTCTGCCTCCACCTTGCACCAGAGGCCTCCGATAAAGCGGATAAAGGGTGATGGGGTTTCGTAGGGCTCAAAGCCCGCCGCCCGAAGCGCCGCATCGTCCTGCTTTGCAATGCCCACCGGTGTCATACTCCTCTCTCCCCGCCTTGAACAGTTGCCTTGAGCCTCGCCGCACCCCAGCGCAGCCATCGCTGAAGAGTATACTTCGCCCCCACCTTAAGGACCCTTGGCATGAAAGCGCTCTCCTCCCCCACCCTTCAGGGCATGGCCTGGATGCTTCTGGCCAGCCTCGCCGGCACCCTCATCGACACCGGGGTGAAGGCGCTGTCGAGCCACTATGACACGCCGCAAATCGTGCTCGGGCGCCTGCTCTTTGGCCTGCCCTTTGTGCTGCTGATTGCGGGTTTGCGCGGCGATCTGAAGAACCTCAAACCCAAGCGCTGGCCCGGCCATGGACTTCGGGCCGTGCTCTCCTGCGGTGCCACCTTCGGCTTCTTCTTTGCCCTCGGTGAGCTGCCCCTCACCCTTCTCGTAGCCCTCTCCTTTACCGCACCCCTGCTCATCGCCGTGCTGGCCTGGCCCCTCCTCGGCGAGCCCCTGGGCTGGCGCCGGGGCCTCGCTATCGTGCTCGGTCTGGCAGGGGTGTGGGTCATGATCGACCCAGGCAACGCGCCCTGGAATCCGGCTTACCTAGCCGTGGCCGGGTCAGTTCTGTGCTGGGCTGGGCTGTCCCTCAGCGCCCGGCGCATGGCCGATGAACCCGCGGGCGCCATGGTCCTCTCTACCATGCCCGTCTCCCTCCTGCTCGCTGGCACGCTGACCCTCTCAAGCTGGCTACCCCTGGAACCCTGGTCCCTCGCAATATTTCTGGGCGTAGGGGCCTCCGGCGCCACCCTGCACTTCAGCGTAATCATGGCCTATCGTCTGGCCCAGGCGGCGACCGTCGCCCCCATGGAATATGCCGCCGTGCTCTGGGCCAGCCTCTTTGGGGCGCTATTTTTCGGCGAGGTGCCCAACGGCCCCATGATCGCCGGCGCCGGACTCATCATTGCGGCGGGGCTGATCGTGCTCCGGGCCCGGGAGTAGGCCCGGGCGCGGCGCTCGAAAGGCCGAGCCCACGTAGGCCGCTAGGGCCTCCGTGGCGGCGCCGAGATCCGCACTTTCCGCAAGCCAGGGCTCGGGCGCCAGCGGCGGCGCGAGGGTCATACGGTAGGCCGCCCCCTTCTTATTCATCACCTCATAGAACAGGGTGATGTCCCGAAGCTGGTCGGAGAGGCGCGCGGCGCCGTAGAACACCGGGGAGTTCTGCGCCCCAAGGTGCATGGGAATGATGGGCACCTGATGACGCCGAGCCAAGCTTAGCGCCGTGCTCTGCCAGGGCCGCTCCCGAAGCTGCCCCCGGTCCCGGTAAGCCAGGCGCCCGGAGGGAAAGACCACCACCAGGCGCCCTTCGGCAAAGGCCCGCCGCGTACCGCTAAGCGTTTCCCGCATGCGTGCCCGGGAGCGCTCCGAAGCCCGCCATTCCACGGGAATGATGACGTCTTCCAGCGCTGGGGCGATGCGCACCGCATCGCGATTGGCAAAGATCATGAAGTCAGGGCGAACGGCCTTTAAAAGGTCAAACACGGCAATGCCGTCGGCAATCCCCGTGGGATGGTTTGCCACCAAGAGCGCCGGGCCTGTTCGAGGTAGGTATTCGGCCCCGGTGACTTCGAGCGCCAAGTGAAGGGTTTCGCTCACCACCTCAAGGGCCTCAAAGCCCGAGCGCCCCTGCATCGCATCCGCCAACGCCACGGCCTGGCGATAGCCGAGGAAGGGGTAGAGCAGGCGCCGGGCCAGGCGGCCCCCCAAGGTGGGGCCAAAGAGCCGGGGGGCGCGCTCCGCAATAAGCGTATCAATCATGTGCAGGGGGGCGGTCACGGCGCCTAGGGCCCGGCCTCGCCTAGGGCCGACAACACCACCCGGGCCAGGGCAAGGCGAACGCCCGAGAAGGCGTGATCCCCCGGGAGGACTTCCAGCGCCACCGGGCTGTGCGCCGCCACCAAAGATGCCTGCAGCGCCTCCAGGCGGGCCGGTGAAACATAGGCGTCCTCCGACCCGGCGACCAAGGTCACCCGCTGGCCGACGAAGTGCCCGGCCCGAGCGGCGAGGGAGAAAAAGGCCGGAGCCTCCGTCAGCTCCGCTACGAGGGCGGCGCCGCTCGTGCCAGAGAGGGGGCCCGCAACCCAACTTTCAAAGCGCTCAGCCGTGGCCCGGGCCGAGGCTTCATCGACTGCCAGGGCCTCGGCCATGAGGCCAAAATCCGGACCCGCGAGATTGACCAGCGTACTTACCCGAGGGTGCCCTGCGCCGGCGCGAAGCGCCAAATAGCCCCCCATGGAGTGGCCCACGAGCGCCCGAGGCTGGGCGTCAAGGGAAAAGCGCCTTCGCACCCCGGGGTCATCCAGCCAGCGCAGCATGGCATCGATGTCTTCGAGGCAATGGCGGAAGCTGAAAATCCCGGCGCTGCCCCAGGCCCCGCGGTAATGGGGAAGGAGGACTGCGTAGCCGGCACGACGCAGCACTTGGGCAAGGTCTTGATTCCGCTCTTCTCCCGGCAGCCCATGAAGAAGTACCACCACCGGCGCCGGGGTCTCTCCCCCGGGAAGGTAGAAAACCGCATTTATGGCGGCACCGCCGCTGGGAATGGCGGCGGACTCGAGGCTCGGGCCCGGCGCCCGGCGGGGTGGGTCTTCGGTGACGGGATCAAAAGCCATAGCGGCCCCCGGTGGTGCCCAGAAAACGCCCGTACTCACGGCAACCCCAAGCAACTTTCGCCATCCCCAACGCCCGTTCCATCGCCCCATGCTGAGTCTCCCTAGCTCCGCGGCGCACCATGGCCTAGGGTGCCCCAGACCACAAGCGCCGGGCGAGACCCGAGCGACGCAGGGGCGCCTGCGCCAGACAGCTATCGACCGCCGCCGGCGCTGCGAACAGGCGCACTCGGGTCCGTGCGCGGGTGACCGCGGTGTACAGGAGCGCGCGGTTTAGCAGCTGCTGCCCCCCTTCCCCAAGCCCCAGGGGCAGAACCACGGAAACCTCTCCAAACTCCGACCCCTGGCTTTTGTGAATGGTACAGGCGTAGGCCGGTTCAAAAGCTGGCAGACGATCGAGGGGCACACGCTTGGGGGCGGCACCGGCGCTGGGAAAGACCGCGACCAGCCCCCCTTCTCCGACCCGGACCATGCCGAGATCGCCGTTGAACACCCCAAGGCCGGGATCATTGCGAAGCACCATGAGGGGCATACCCGGAAAGGGGCCCTCAGCAGGCACCGGCGCCCCGGCCGCTCGAAGCGCCGCGGCTACCTGAGCATTGAGACCCGCGGTCCCCAGGGGGCCCTGGCGCGTCGGTGTAAGGAGAGTGAAAGCGCCAAGTTGGGCAAGCAGCGCCTCATCCTCCGTCCCGGCGGCTTCCAGCTGCCACAGCGCGAGATAGGCCTCCCGAGCCTCCTCCAAAGCCCCCTCAGGCGCCTCCGAATAGCGAAGCGCGTCGTCACCCTGGGTCAAGGCAACCCAGGCATCATCACGCCGCCCTTCGTTCACCGCCGCCGCAAAGCGAGCTACGGCGCCGGAGGGATCGAAGCGGTAGCTGCGCTGCAGATGGCAGAGGCAATCCGCCAAGGGGGGGACCGTTGCCCGCTCATAGGGGGCCAGATCATCGCCGGTCAGCCCTTCCAGGGCCCGGCAGCGCGCGCGGGACAGCGTCGGCTGGCTGCTCCCCGCGGTGAGATCCCCGAGCACCTGCCCCGTTTCCACGGAAGCAAGCTGGTCCTTGTCCCCAAGCAGGATCACCCGCGCTTCCGGCGCCAGCGCCCCAAAGAGCTGGGCCATGAGGCGCAAATCCACCATGGAAGCCTCGTCTACAAGTACTACATCGGCAGCGAGGGGCGCATCGCGCCCCCGGGAAAAGCGATTGCCATAGGGCTGGTAGCCCAGAAGCCGGTGCAAGGTCACGGCCTCATCGGGGATGGCCGCAAGCCCTGCTTCCAGCGCCTGGGGCAAGGCGGTGTTCGCGAGGGATGCCTTGGCCCCGGCCACAGCCTGAGCCAGGCGCGCCGCCGCCTTCCCCGTAGGGGCGGTCAGCGCGATGCGCACAGGGCCAGCCTGCGCATCATCATGCTGCAGCGCTGCTGCCAACAGTGTTAGGGCCCGGGTGACGGTTGACGTCTTCCCGGTCCCCGGGCCGCCGGTGAGCACGAGAAGGCCCCGCTCTAAAAGCATGGCGGCCGCGAGCCGTTGCCAGTCAATCGCTTCCCCTGGGACGCCGAAGAGTACCTCAAGCCAAGCTTTCAATTGCGCCGGGGCCGTGCTCAAGGGCGAGGGCTGCGAGGCGCGAGCACGAAGTACCTCGGCAAGCTGCGCTTCGTTCCGAGCATCCTTTGCCAGGTAAAGAGCATTCTCCCAGAGCACGAGGGGCGCCGGGCCAGACTCCGCCCCAAGGAGCCCCGAGTCCTCAAGCAGCACCGCCCAATTAAGCCCCGGAGGTGCCGGCACCTCCTCTAGAGGCAGGCAGCTGTGCTGCACCGCCACCCCCGCCTCCAGCTGTTCAAGCAGCATTGCCAAAGCGCCATGAGCCTCGGACCCCGGCGCATAGCGGCACCATCGCAGCAGCGCTTGGCTGAGGGGCCCGAGGGGTTCCGAGCGAAGCGCCATCAGCGCACCTCCCGGGAGAAGCAACGATCTAGCGCGTCGAGGAGCGCAGGATCAGGATCGTCAGCAAAAATGCCCAGGAGGGAATCGGGGTCCATGCCCCGCAAAAAGAGATAGCGAACGCCGCCAAAGGCCGTTTCCCCTCCCGGGCCAAGGCGCCGGCGCAGTAGCCGTCGCAGGGCGCCGGCGTAGATAAGGTACTGAAAGGCGTAGTGATGGCTTTCCATGGCCGCCCGAAGCCCCGCCTCGTCGTAGGCCTCCCGGTGGAGACCGAGGCGATTCGACTTGTAATCCACCACATAGTAGCGCCGCTCCACGGCAAGCACGACGTCGATAAAGCCGCGAAGGAATCCCGTAAGGTGCTGCGGCGGCAGGGACGGCATGGGATAGCCAGCCTCCCGAA
This sequence comes from Candidatus Salivita marina, assembly GCA_038144425.1. Lineage (GTDB taxonomy): Bacteria > Pseudomonadota > Gammaproteobacteria > Pseudomonadales > Azotimanducaceae > Salivita > Salivita marina. The sequence goes on from JAYQNS010000003.1 coordinate 659,660, forward strand.
TAAGCCCCTCAAGGGACGGCAGGGCGAAATCCTCGATCCGCAACTCGAAGGCGAGCTCAGCGCGCTGCTGGGGAATATCGGCCAGCGCGCGACCCCCAACAATGGGGGTGGCGCGCACGGCGCCCAGCCAGTCCCCGACGCCTTCTACCGTCACCCCTGGCGCGCCCCAAATCCCATGGCGACGCAGGCATCGCTCGAGGTGGGCCGGGACGGCCTCCGGCGCTCCAGGCCAGCTTTCTAGCATGTCGTGCAGGCATACACCGGGAATCGCCCCGGCGGGAAACTGGGCCGCCGGGGGGCTGAGGGGCGTGGGACTCTCGAGCACCGGGGCATCCCGCCCCTCATCCCCAAAGCCCGCGGGCTCCGCGCCGGCCTGCAAATCCTGGCGCAAGAGGCTTGAGTAGCTCACCCGCGCCTCCCGGGGAAAGCTTCGCGGTGCGATAACCTTCGCCGGGGCGAGGGTCTCTCCCTTCCTTGGCTTCCGGAGCGCTGAGAGCCTCTGCGCCATCGAAAATTTCCAGGTCCCAGCCCGCGGCAACAAGTGCTTCGGCCCAGGCCTTTGGGGCCAGACCCTGGAGTCCAAGGGCATGGGCCAGGGCCGAGCCCTGCTGCGCCGCTTCGCTCTTCTCCCCCTTCGCTTCAGGCACGCCTACGTACACGGCGTGGCAGGCCCGGGTGAGGGCCACATAGAGCAGGCGCAGGCTTTCCCCAAGCTTCTCCCGCGCCGAAGCGGCCTGGGACCGGGGCGCCTTGCGCAGATCCACGGCCATGGCCCCCACCGCCGGATCATGAAACAGGGGGAAGGTCTCTTCCTGCTCTATCCGGGGGAAAGGCAGAAGCACCACGTCGTACTCCAGCCCCTTGGCGCCGTGCACGGTGATGATCTTCACCAAATTTTCGTCGCTTTCGAGGCGCTGCTGGTGAGCTTCGTTGTCATCGCCGCCCTGGCGCGCCTGGATAAAAGCCCGGAGCGTTTCCGCGGCCCCCCCGCCGGTGCGGTCAAAGCGCTCGAGGCACTCCCCGAGGTGCCTCAGGTCCGTGAGAATTCGCGGCCCCTCGGGGTCCCCGAGGCAGCGGGCAGGCACGGTATAGGCCTCCAAAACAGCGAACAGCGCCGCCAGCACCCCCTGACGCTCCCAGCGCTCCCGGATGCTGCGGAAGCGCGCCTGGTGCGCAGCGAGCGCATCGGCCTCCACCAGCGCCGGCGGCGGCACTGCCAAAAGGGGCGTCAAAAGCGCATCGCGCAGGCCGCCCCCGTCCTCCGGAGCCGCCACGGCACGAAGCACGCGAAACACATCCTCCGCCGTTTCCGTGGCAAAGACACTTTGCTTGGAGGCAAAGGCCGAGCCCAACCCGGCGGCGCGAAGGCAGCGCTGAAGCCGGGCCCCCTCGTTATGGGTGTTCACCAGCAAGGCGCACTGCTGGGGCTTTAAGGGCTTCCCTTCGATCGTCGCCTCCGCCAGCAGGCGCTGCAGCAGGGCCACGGTCGCGTGGGCTTGCGCTTCGTCGCTGCCCGCGGCGGTGCTCCGGTAGAACCCCAGGGCCGGCGCCGGAGCGCCGTTCCGGGCCCAGGGCTGGGAGGGATAGGTCTTCGCGGCGGTCACGGGCTCAAAGCTCATGGCCTCGCTCAGGAAAGGATCGGGCTGCCGCTGGTAAAAGCGGTTGAGCATTTCGATGACCGGGGGCGACGAACGCCAGTTCTGATCCATGCGCAGCCGATCGCCGTCGGGAAGGGCCTGCCGGGCCCGCAGGTAGGCGAAGAGATCGGCGCCCCGAAAGCCGTAGATCGCCTGCTTCGGATCGCCGATGAGCACGAGCGTGCCCGGCCCCCCAACGGGATAGAGGGCCTCGAAGATGTTCAGCTGCACTGGATCCGTGTCCTGGAACTCGTCGATGAAGGCCAGGGGATAGCGGGCAGCCAGGCGTTCCGCCAACGCCTTGCCGCTGGCGGCGCGGAGGCTCGCGGCCAGCTGGCGCAGCGCATCCTCCGGGCCCCGAAGCTGCCGCTGGTCCTTGTGCGTCGCCAAGGCCTGCTGGAAGGCCCGAAAGAGCGTGTGCGTCAGTCCAGCTTCGAAGGCCTCGGCAGCGCTTAAGAGCGCCTCCGCTGCGGTGGCCAGGGCGCCCCCGGTGACGGCGCTTTGGCCCTTTTGACCCGAGTTTCCTCGAAGGCTGCGGGGGTGAAGGCCTCCAGGAGCCCGGAGTCTTTCTTCTTCTTGCCCTCCCCCAGGAGCGCCTTTAGGGCCTCGGGTAGCGGTGCCTCCGTTCCAAGCACCGCATCGAGGGTGCTCTGGAGGCTGGGCTTGCCCGGTCCCCGAGACTGCGCGTTATAGCGCTCGCTCAGGGCGCCCCAGCCCGTCCCAGCCTTGCCGAAATCCGCAAGACCAAGCACGGCGGGCTCCTCATCCCGCCGCGCCCAGGCTGCGCGCAGCGCAGCAAGGGCCTGCGCAAGGGCACCGCCTAGGACGTCGAGACCCTCCTCAGGTGCGCCCCAAAAGGTCAGGGCACCGGGGGCCACCCAGCTGCTGAAGAGCCGTTCGCACTTCTCAGGGCCGGCCCAAACCCGTAGCCAAAGCGCCTGCAGGGACGGCGACGCGGAGTAAAACCCCTGCCGCCACGCCGTGCGCAGGGCCTCTCCCTGCAGTGCCTCGTCGTCCTCAAGATTTTCAAAAGTAAAGGGCGTGGCCTGCTCCAGAGCGCCTTCGAGAAGGGCGCGATGGCAAAAGCCGTGAATGGTGAACACCGGGGCCTCGTCGAGCTGCCCGAGGGCCGCCCGGAGCCGCGCCTGATCCCGAAGGCGATCGGCACTTTGGTTCCATAGCTGAGCAAGGAAGGCGTCCTTCGGAGGTTCGGGATCGAGGAAGGCCTGAAGGGCGCTCCGAAGGCGCTGCCCAAGACGGTCCCGAAGTTCGGCAGTCGCCGCCCGAGTGAAGGTCACCATGAGAATTTCGTCAATGCGCAGGGCCGGCCCATCTAAGGCATGGGGCGCTTGTTGCCCCAACACGGCCCGGAGCACGAGGGAACCCAGAGCGAAGGTTTTTCCCGTGCCGGCGCTGGCCTCTAAAAGCTTACGCCCCGCCAGGGGCATGCGGTGGGGGTCAAAGCGCGTCATGGAAGCGCCCCCCAGGCCTCGAGCGTTTCCCGCGCCGCCCCCAGGGAAACCTCGCTTTCCGCCTCAAGCAGGGGAAGAAACACGTGCTCCGCGAGGGCGCAGAATCGGTCCCGGAAAGGATAAAGGCCTTGGGGGAAGGCATGGCGAGCGGCCAGCGTGAGCCCTTCCGGGGGGCGACCCCGGGACCGCTCGGGACGCCACTGGGACTCTAGCGCAGCGAATTTTTCGTCCCCCGCCTTGCCCCCACGGACCGCCTCGGCCCAGGTGCAGGAGGCCTCGGGGAACAGGGGCAGGGGTTCCCTAAGCCCCAGCTGGAGCAGCCCGAGGAGGGTCTCCAGCGCGGTCTCGGGCGACGCCGGGGCCGTCACCACCACGGCTTTTTCCGGCCCCAGCAGCACCCCATGGCGCCCCCACCCAGCGGTCGCATATAGCAGCACCGATATCCACAGCCCCAAACGATCCTGAGCGCGGAGAGCACCAAAGCGCTGCGCCCGCACGAGCCCATCGGACCAGCGCAGGCAGGGCCCGAGAATACGGCCTGACGGTAGCGCGAGATCGAGGGACACCTGGGCCGCCGTGGCCGCCCAGAAGGCCTCCGGGAGGGCCCCGCGAAGGGCCTGGGTGGTGGCCCGGGCCTCGGCGAGGGCCCCGTCTCCTGCAGCGCCCAGGGGTAAACGCCCTCGGGCTCGGAGCACCTCGTCATTCCCGGCCAGGGCAAAGCTGTCCTCGAGCAGCCGGTAGCGGCCGAGGGGGTCTAGGGTGAAGGGTTCGTCATCCTCCACGCTCTCGGGAAGGCGCCGAAGCGCGGCGCCGAGGCCCTCCCGGAAGAAGGTGCCCAGGGGATCGCGATGGAAGGCCAACAGCAACGCCGGCGCTCGGGCGGGGTCGGGGGCCAGGGAGGGCCAGCGGCCTCCCTAACCGACGATTCCAAGGGCCCGGGCGTAATTCCTGGCGCCTCAAGGCGAGGACGCCAGAGGCTCTGATAAGTGTCGAGCCCCGTCTCCCCATAGCGGGAGGAAAAGGGCTGGAGGGGCGGCGCCACGGTGATGGGCTTAAGCGCCCTTTCCATCGCCTCGCTCTCGACCTCGCCGGTCAGCGCGGCCTGCAGCTCCGTCACCAACAGGGACGGCGGAAGGGGCCGGTAGTTTCGATCCCGCGCGGTCCAGCTTAGAAGCACCCGGTCCCGGGCCGAGAGCAGGGCCTCGAGGAAGAGGTAGCGATCTTCGCTTCGGCGCAGCCGGTCCCCCGGGCGAGGCGCTTGCGCCATGAGGTCAAAGGGCAGCGGCTGCTCAATACGGGGATAGGCGTCCTCGTTCATACCCACCAGGCATACAATGCGGAAGGGCAGAACGCGCATGGGCATGAGCGTGCAGAAGGTCACACCGCCCGCGAAGAAGCGATGGGCCGCCCCCGGCCCCTCGAGGGCGCCCTTCAGCGCCTCAAGCAAGGCAAGGCGAGGTAGAGGGGTGCTCGCCACCGCATTCGGCAAGGTCAGCAGTTCGCCGAGCACCTCCCGGAGCGGCGCCAGCACCAGGTCGTCCTCCGGGGACAGGTCGAGGCAGCGCTGGAGCGCCTCTTCCAGCACCGCAGCCCATTCCGCGGGGAGGCAGGGCCCGGCGAGGCGCTCCCGGAAGCGGGCAAGCGTTTCCACGGCGGATAGCAAAGCACTGAGCCGTGCCCCCTCCCCTTCGGCGAGGGCCACGGGAGCAAGGCCAGAAAAGACGCCATCGGTGTCCCCGGTCATGGCCCCGAGGAGCAAGCGATCAAGGCCCCGGCGCCAGCTATGAAGGACAGCCTCTTCCCCTAGCCCCGTGGCGGCCCAATCCCGCCCGTCCCAGCCCCAACGCACCTCCGCAGCCTCGAGCCATCGTTCAAAGAGAGCTAGGTCCTCCAGGGCTAGGCCAAAGGCGCGCTGGCATTGAGGCAGGGCGAGGAGCGCCATCACCGTGCTGCGCTCAAAGCGGCTCGCCGGTAGGGCCAGCAGGCGCTCGAACCAGGCGAGGAGCGGCGCCTCCTCCTGCCCCTGGCGGTCGGCGATGCTGTAGGGGAGCTCCAGCGGTAGCTCCGGCTGGCCGAAGACCGCCTCGATGAGGGGCGCGTAGTGATCAATATCTGGAATCATCACCACCACGTCCTGGGGCCGAAGGGAAGCGTCGGCCTCGAAGGCGTCCACCAGGGCGTCGTAGAGGGTTTCGATTTCCCGCAGCGGACTGGGGCAAGGCAAAAAGCCTAGGGACCGGTCCTCGGGGTCAGCACGAGGGGCGCATCGTCCCCAAGGAGCACAGCCTGCTGAAGCTGGGCCAGCGCCGTTTCTTCGTCCCGCTCTCCAAAGTGGTCGAGCACCTCCGCCGCACCATCAAGGGCCAGGAGCTGATTGAGAAATTGCCGCCCCAGCGCCCCGTTCTGGGCCAGCAGGGGATGGGCCGGGAGATAGGCCACGGCCGCCGCCTCGTAAGCCTCCAGCGCCTCCGCACCGCCGTCCTTCAGGGCCTCGGCCTGGCGACGCGCGACCACGGCGGGGCGCAGCACCTCGGCCCAGTAATCCGCCGAGGGATTGAGGAAATACAGGGTCACGGGGCGATGACGAGCCAGGGCCGTGAACAGAGCTAGCTGCCCCGGGGGTAGGGCCGAAAGGCCAAAGAGGGCCACCCGAGGCGCCACGGGAACGAGGAGGTCGTCAAGAGCTCCGGGGGGCTGTGCGCCAGGCGCTCGAGGGCGGCGGTCAGGAGCGTCGCGCGATCAGGCGCGGCGCCGAGGGCGGCCACGGCCTGGGCCCAAAGGGCGCTTTGCCAGGCCTCATGGGGCCCGGGCAAGCCCAGGCGCTGCCCCCGCCTCCAGGCTGCCAGCCAGGATGGGCGGTACACCAGATACTGATCGAACAGATCGGCGATGCGCTCCGCCAACTGAAAGCGCTTTAGGCCCTGCTCTCCGCCTTCAAGGTAATGCCGCAGCGGCGCAAAGGCTGGAGCGTCTTGCGGCAGGGCCGCGAGCAGCCCGAAGAGGGTCCAGCGAAGGTTGCGCTTCGCGTAGGGGTCGTCCGCCGGCGCGGGCACGAGGGTTCGGATCAGACGCCAGGCGAAAAGCGAGGGCAAGGGATAGGCCACCCCGGCGGCAATGCCGAAGGCCTTCGCCTGCTCGGTGCGCAAGGGCCATGCCTGGGCTTTGCACGACCACCACCTCTTCTCGAGGGGGTCGGCCTCGGCCGCAGGCCACCCGGTTAGACTGCCACCTTGAGCCGACCCGCGCCCCGCCCCACAGGGCGACACGGGGCCTGGGGAGCTTAAGAGCTCGGCGCCCCCAGGTTTTCCACCCGGTTAGGCGCACCACCGCTGAGCACATAAGCCCCCTATTTCGCCATTACCGCGCCCCCACAGGGCGACACGCTCAGGAAACTCGGGTCTCGCCGGCCCAGGAAGGCACGAAACTTAATCATGGCCGTAGGCGCACCTTTGCACGACCCCCAGGGGTTCGACGGTGAGGCCACATCCTGGCAGGCGCCGAGGCCCCAGCCCCCTTTCGCACCTTCCCGGGAAGCTCCACGGTTTAACACGCAGCCCCCGCCAGATTGGGCCCTTTGCGCGGAAGCCGGCGAGACCCCGGTCCACCGCCCGTGAGACGGCAGGTGACCTCGCCGGAGTGGGGAAGGAGAATAAGCGCCGGCGCTCGCCAGGGTTTTCCAGGCCTACCCCCGCCGCGGTCACCGACGCCCAGGTTGCCCCCACACGGAGCCGACCGCCAGGGGATCGGCTCGCTGGAGAAGCCGTCGAGGGGTTTCGACGGTGAGCACATCCCCAGGCGCCACTTTGCAGCTCACCTTCCCGGGAAGCTCCACGCCGTTTAACACATTGCGCCCCCGCCGCCCGGGCTCGCCGCCGGCGAGACCCCAAGGGAGCCAGGCTGCGCCGCTCTGAGAGGAGGGTCAGGGTCGCCGGCGCCAGGAAGGCGTAGCGGCGAAGGACCCCTTCCCCCCCAGCGTGACGCCCTGCGCCCCCGGAGCCGCTGCGAAGGCCGTAGGCGAGCACCCGCAGGGGATAGTGAAGCTCCACGCTCTCGATGGGGGTATTGAGGGTATTGGTCATGTGGCTGTGCTGCGCCGAGGCCCCGGGGCCCCGGGCCGAGGCACCGTGCCCCCCAGCGAAGGTTTCGTAGTAGTCCCAGGGGTTATCGCCCCCGGCGCCCAGGGCCAGATTGTTCATGGTGCCCTGGCTCGCCGCGGGCATGCGCCCCGGAAGGGCCTGGGCCAGGGCCCGAAGCACCACGTCCACCACCCGCATGGAGGTTTCCACGTTTCCCGCGGCCACCGCCGCCGGAGCCTCCGCCGCCAGCAGGGAGGGTCGGGGAAGGACCAAATCGATGGGACGAAAGGCGCCGGCGCTCGCCGGCGTTTGGGGCGGCATGAGGCAGCGGAAGGCGTAAAACACCCCCGCCGCGGTCACCGCCGCCGGGCAATTCAGGTTGCCCGCCACCATGGGGGCTGAGCCCGTGAAGTCCACCGTCGCCTGGCCCCTTTCCAGGGTGATGGCCACCCGGAGCGGAATCGGCTCGCTGGAGAAGCCGTCGCTATCGAGCGCATCCTCGGCTTCAAAGCGCCCCTCGGGGAGCGCTGCCAGGGCCTGGCGTGCAAGGCGTTCCCCATAGTCATGAAGGGCCTCCACGCCCGCCGCGAGGGCTGCCGCGCCCCCCTCCTTCTCCGCGAGCGCCGACAGGGCCGTCGCTCCGGCCTGGGCACTGGCGAGCTGGGCAGCAAAATCTTCAAGGCCCGGTGCGGTGCGCCAGGCGCCGGGGCTAGGATGCGCACCCCGAAGGAGGCTCCCTAGGGCCGCGAAGGTGGCCTCGGGCATCACGCCCCCGTGCAGCAGGTAGGTGGGGGAGAGGCACAGCCCCTCCTCTTCGAGGCTTTGGGACAGGGGCATGGAGCCCGGAGCCGAGGCGCCAATGTGCGCATGGTGGGCGCGGGTTACGGCGAAACCCAGAAGGGTCCCGGACAGAAACGCCGGCACCACCACGGTAACATCGGGCAGGTGCGTGCCCCCGAGGAAGGGATCGTTAAAAACCACCGCATCCCCCGGCGCCCAGGGGAACTGGCGCACCACGTCGCGGAGCGCGTAGGCCATGCTGCCGAGGTGCACGGGAATATGGGCGGCCTGGGCGAAAAGAGCGCCCTCGGCGTCGAAGAGCGCGCAGGAGTAGTCGAGCCGATCCTTAATATTGGGCGACAGCGCCGTGCGCCGAAGCACGACCCCCATCTCTTCGCAAAGGGCGCTAGCGCGGTGCGCCAGCAGCGCCAACGCGATTCCGTCCATGAGCTCTCCCGCCTTGCCCCCTTTTACGCCCCTAAAAGGCCGCTAAAGCCTCAGAAAGCCTGAAGAAAGGGCATAGATAAATTGCCTCTAGGGTAGGCGCACCGTAGCATACGCCTCTGGCGACATTTGAGTCGCCGTTTTGTTTTTTGAGGAGTGGTTCGTGGCTTCCGCCTCCGTAATGAACACCTACGCGCGTCTTCCCGTGGCCTTCGTCAGCGGCGCCGGCGCGCGGCTGACCGACGAGGACGGTGAGAACTACCTGGACGCCCTCTCGGGCATTGCGGTCTGCGGCCTGGGCCACGCCCATCCTGTCGTCGCCGATGCGGTTGCGGAGCAAGCCCGCACCCTCATCCACACCTCCAATCTTTACCGAGTCCCCTTGCAGGAGCAGCTGGCCGATCGGCTTTGCGCGCTTACGGGCATGAAGCAGGTCTTCTTCGGCAACTCCGGCGCCGAGGCCAACGAAGCCGCCATCAAGCTGGCTCGGCTCTATGGCCATCGCAAGGGTGTTACCAATCCCGCAATCATCGTCATGGAGGGGGCCTTCCACGGACGCACCATGGCCACCCTCACGGCTACGGGTAATCGCAAGGTACAAGCCGGCTTCGAGCCCCTTGTCCCGGGCTTCGTTCGCGCCCCCTACGGCGATTTGGCAGCGGTGGAAAGCATTGCGGAACACCAAAGCAACGTGGTGGCGGTTTTTGTGGAGCCCATTCAGGGGGAAGGGGGCATCGTGGTGCCACCGGCGGACTACCTCCCAGGGCTTCGGGCCCTCTGCGATGCCAAGGGCTGGCTGCTCATGCTCGATGAGGTGCAAAGTGGCGCCGGGCGCACAGGCCGCCTCTTCGCCCACGAACACGCTGGGATCCTGCCGGACGTGCTCACCACGGCAAAGGGCATTGCCAACGGCTTTCCCATCGGCGCGGCCCTTACGGGCGGCGCAGCCCATGAGGTCCTTGGCCCGGGGACCCACGGCTCCACCTTTGGGGGCAATCCCCTGGCCTGCGCTGCCGCCCTCGCCACCCTCTCCGTGCTTACTAATGGCGACACCCTACCCCGGGTCGCCGCCCTCGGTGACCGCATGCAAAGCCGTTTCAAGCAAGCCCTTGCGGGGGATAACCGGGTGTGCGATGTACGAGGCCACGGCCTGATGCTGGGTATCGAACTCGCCGAGGCGCCGGAGCGCTTCGTGGAGCGCGCGCTCGAGGCCCGGCTCCTTCTTAATGTCACCCAGGGAAAGGTCATTCGCCTGCTCCCGCCCTTCATTTTGACGAACGCCGAGGCCGACCAAATCGTCGACCAGGTCGTCGAGCTCATCCGCAGCTAACTCTGCGCATCGCGCAGCAAGGACCCGAGGAATGACGCTGAAGCATTATCTATCGGTGGCGGATTTTGATCTCGCCACCCACGAAGCCCTCATTGATCGCGCCATGGCGCACCGCCCGGCCCACGCCGCAGGGCAACACGAAGCCACGCTGAAGGGGAAAACCCTGGCCATGCTATTCGAGCAGGCCTCCACTCGCACCCGGGTGGCCTTCGAGGCGGGCATGGCCCAGCTTGGGGGCCACGCGATTTTTTTATCGGCCCGGGATACGCAGCTGGGCCGGGGGGAGCTGGTGGAAGATGCGGCCCGCGTGCTTTCGGAAATGGTCGACGTAGCCATGATCCGCACCCCGGATCAGACTAAGATCGACAACTTCGCTGAGGCAGCCACTATTCCCGTCATCAACGCGATGTCCTCTCGGGAGCACCCCTGCCAGGTGCTCGCGGACATGCAGACCTACTACAGCCATCGGGGCCCTATCCAGGGCAAACGCGTGGCCTTCATTGGCGATGGCTTCAACATGTGCCAGAGCTACGTGATCGCGTCCCACGTCTATCAGTTTGACCTGACCGTGGCCTGCCCCCGGGGCTTCGAGCCCAGCGCGGAATGGCTTCAGCGTTACGGCGATCGCACGACCCTCGGCCACGACCCGGAAGCCGCCGTAGCAAACGCCGATCTCGTCGTCACGGACGTGTGGTCCTCCATGGGCCATGAAGATCAGCAGCTCCTTCGCCTGCGCCGCTTTCAGGGCTTCCAGGTGAACCAGCGCCTGCTCGATCACGCCAAAGACGATGTGCTCTTCATGCACTGTCTCCCCGCGCACCGGGGAGAAGAGATCTCCGAGGACCTCCTCGAGGATCCGCGCTCCGTCGCCTTCGAGGAGGCGGGTAACCGCCTGCACTCCCAGAAGGCGCTTCTGGAGCACCTATTGAAGGATGCGAGCTAGCGCGGGCCTGCTAGCGCGCGCCACCCCCCAGCACAGCTGACCCGGCCCCTGCGCCTTTGCCCGCCGCAGCGCCTCGTCGGCTTGGGCCAGCGCTGGGGCCAGGGGGCCCTCGAGAGGCGCCAGGCCCGCACAAAAGGACAGCCCCTCCCGGGCAAGCCCCCGAAGCACCGCCTGAAGGTAGTCCTCGGCCGAGACCGGCTCGGCCTCACCATGGAACACGAGAAACTCGTCTCCCCCCATGCGTACCACGGGCACGGCGCCCAGGGCCTCGGTTAAGCTCCGAAGCGCCCCATCCCCGGCCCCCTGCCCCCGGGCCCGATTCAGCGCCTTGAAACCATCGATATCGAGGTAAATGAGCACTGCTCCCCTGGCCCCCAGCGCCGCCTCGAGATGCGGTAGGCGATGGCGATTAAACGCGCCCGCGAGCGCATCGTAGTGGCTGGCGCGTTCAAGGGCTTCAAGGCGCGCGCCCTGGGTCTGGTGAGAACGTTGAAGCGCCAGAAGGGCGGCACCCCAGGCGAGCCCTTCCGCGAGATGGCCCGCCGAGGCTAGGGCCCCGACGCCGCCGAGGGCAAGCAGTCCCGCGCCCAGCCAAGGTCTCCTGCGAGGGGAAAGGGACACCGGCAACCGCAGCAGGAGGGGTAAAAGAAGAAATGCCAGGGGGACTAGGCCGCTGGGCGCGGTCAGCGCAAGGCCCCAAAGTAGAGCCAGGCCGAAGGCCGTAAACATCATGGGGGCCGCGTCCCTGCGTCCGCTCATGGGGGTTCCTTAGCGCCAAAGCGCTCTCAAGCAGCAATGTTTTCTTAAGCGCTCCGGGTCAAAGCAACGGCGCGGCGCCAGCCCGCGAGGGCGGCGCTCACCTCATCAGCGCTACGCCGCGGCTCGAAGGCCCGATCTAAACGCCACTGGGCCCGCACCTGCTCCGGCCCAGGGTAATGGCCCGCCCCGAGGGCAGCGAGCGCCGCCGCCCCCGCAGCGGTGAGCTCCGCCAGCTGCGGACGTTCCACGGGCAGCTCGAGCGTATCGGCCAGAAGCTGACAAAACGCGTCATTCACCACCATGCCTCCGTCGATGCGCAAGCGGGCGGGGCGCGCCCCATCTTCGCTCATGGCATCGAGGAGATCACGCATTTGGAAGGCCACCGATGCCACGGTCGCCGTCACCAGCTCATCGCGCCCCGTGGCCAGGGTCATGCCCGTCACGAGGCCCCGGGCGTCAGGATCCCAGTGCGGGGCGCCGAGGCCCGCAAAAGCCGGTACCAGGTAGACGCCCTTTGCGTCCCCCTGGGTGCGGGCGAGAACCTCTGCCGTCTCCCCAGCGGAGCCGATTATCCCGAGGCGATCGCGTAGCCACTGCACCGCAGCGCCCGCCACAAAAATACTGCCCTCGAGCGCATATTGACGCACCCCACCGAGCTGTACGGCCACGGTGGTGAGCAAGCGGTGCTGGGAGAGGCGCGCCTCCTCGCCACAATGGCTCATGGCGAAGCAGCCCGTACCGAAGGTGCTCTTTGCATCCCCCGGGGCTAGGCAGGCTTGCCCGAAGAGGGCCGCCTGCTGATCCCCCGCCACCCCGAAGATCGGTACGGCGGCGCCGAGGTGGGCCGGCACCACTTCGCCGAAGAAGCCTGCACTGTCTCGGACCTCCGGGAGAATACTTGGGGGAATGGCCAGGGCCTCGCAGAGCCCCGGGGACCAAACGCCCTCGTGGATGTTCCAGAGCAGGGTCCGGGAAGCATTGGTGGCGTCGGTCGCGTGAACGGCGCCACCCGTGAGACGGTAGATGAGCCAGCTGTCAATGGTGCCAAAGGCCAGGGCTCCGGCCTCTGCCCGGGCCCGTAGCGCTGGGTCCCGATCCAGGATCCAGGCAACCTTGGTGCCAGAGAAGTAGGGATCAAGGCATAGCCCGGTCTCCGCCATGACCTGGGGCTCAAGGCCCGCTGCCCGCAGCGCCTCACAGCGCTCAGCGGTGCGGCGATCCTGCCAAACAATGGCCGGGGCGACGGGCAGCCCCGTTGTCCGATCCCAGAGCACCGTCGTTTCTCGCTGATTGGTGATTCCCACGGCCAACAGATCTTGAGCAGCAACGCCCCCCTTGGCCAGGGCCTCCCGAGCCACGGCGAGCGTGGTTTGCCAAATTTCCTCCGCGTCGTGCTCCACCCAGCCATCGGCAGGATAGGCCTGGGCGAAAGGGGTTTGGGCTACGGCCAGCACCGAGCCGGCGTCATCGAAGAGGATCGCTCGGGAACTGGAGGTCCCCTGATCTAGAGCCAAAATAGGTCGCATTGCATTCTCTCCCCATCGATATTCAGCCGCCCGCTGCAGGACGGGGTGCGTTAAGAGCGATGCTACCGGGTCACTCGACGAGCGGTTACTGTATAGGTATACATACTAGATCTAGCGGCGGTAGACTTTTACTGGTTTCAGCTTGCTCTTGGGGCGAAAGGGAAAAGAACAGAAAGTTCAGTAAATCTGGAGGCTTAGCCGGGTTATCCACAACTTTTGTGGGCGGGCCAGGGGGGTTATCCACAGGGCCTGTGGAAAAACCCCCGTATATGGGGCAGAAGTGCCTTGCACTCCCCCATATCTAGCGTCTACAGTGGTTCCTCGTCTTGAGTGGCACGGGGTCTTTTTGCCTTCAAAATCTGCCAAAGCTGCGTAGACAGAGGCGGAAAAGGTGGCAGAGCAGCAAGACCCAGGCCCTAGGGCCCCAGGGATGGCCGGCCCCAAGACGACGGGCGAAGACAAAAGGCTAGACACAACATATTGAGATTCGTCCTGGGCCTGAGCACGGCGAGGCCAGCGACGGTGAATTCTTTGGGGGCAATGGCACCATGCAAACAGAATCGCAAACCGCTTACGGCACCACCGCACCCGCTGCCGGAGCCCTTGGGGCAGGATCGAGCCCCGCTACCCAACGTTCCACGCTAGACGCCACGGCGCCGGGGCAGCTGCGCACCATCAAGCGCAATGGAACGGTGGTCAGCTACGACGAAAGTAAGATCGCCGTCGCCATCACTAAAGCCTTCCTGGCTGTGGAAGGGGGTAACGCCGCCGCCAGCTCGCGCATCCGCGAACTGGTAGCCGATCTCGCCAGCCAGGTTACAGGCACCTTCAAGCGCCGCATGCCCTCCGGCGGCACGGTGCATATCGAAGACATTCAGGATCAAGTGGAGCTGGCCCTCATGCGTTCCGGGGAGCAGCGCGTGGCTCGCTCCTACGTGCTGTATCGCGAAGCCCGCGCCCAGGCCCGGGAAGCAGAGCGCGCCGTCGAAGCGGTGGAAGTGCCCCGGGATACGGGCATCAATGTCACCCTCGACGACGGCACCACCCAACCCTTAGACGTCGACCGCCTCCGGGTGGTGGTCCAGGAAGCCAGCCAGGGCCTCGAAGGGGTGGATGGTCAGCGTATTCTCGACGAAGCGTTGAAAAACATGTTCGACGGCATTTCCCAAGCCGACGTGGGCACCTCCCTCGTAATCAGCGCCCGCACCCTGGTGGAAGAGGAGCCCAACTACACCTACGCCACGGCGCGCCTGCTCGCCGATGAGCTCCGCCGGGAAGCGCTCACCTTCCTCGACGTGCGCCGCCCGGAGGCCGCCGAGGGCGACCACACTGCGACCCAGGGGCAGATGGAAGGGCTCTACGCCCCGGCCTTCGCCGCTTACATTCAGCGCGGCGTGGAACTTGAACTCCTCGACCCGGAACTCGCCCGCTTCGACCTCGACCGCCTCGGCAAAGCCCTTAAGGCTGACGGCGACCTCAAGTTCACCTACCTGGGGCTTCAAACCCTCTACGACCGCTACTTCCTGCACTCCCAGGAAACGCGTATTGAGCTGCCCCAGTGCTTCTTCATGCGCGTAGCCATGGGCCTCGCAATCCAAGAAGAGAATCGGGAAGCTCGCGCCATCGAGTTCTACGAGCTCCTCTCGTCCTTCGACTACATGTCGTCGACGCCTACGCTCTTCAACGCGGGCACCCTGCGGCCCCAGCTGTCCTCCTGCTACCTCACCACGGTGCCAGACGATCTCCACGGCATCTTTGGCGCTATCCACGACAACGCCATGCTATCGAAGTTTGCGGGCGGCCTCGGGAACGATTGGACGCCGGTGCGGGCCATGGGTGCTTACATCAAAGGCACGAATGGTAAGAGCCAGGGCGTGGTGCCCTTCTTGAAGGTGGTCAACGACACAGCCGTGGCCGTGAATCAGGGTGGCAAGCGGAAGGGGGCGGTCTGCGCCTACCTGGAAAGCTGGCACTTAGACATCGAGGAATTCCTCGAGCTTCGGAAGAACACCGGCGACGACCGCCGCCGAACTCATGATATGAACACGGCGAACTGGATCCCCGACCTCTTTATGAAGCGGGTCATGGAAGACGGCGCCTGGACCCTCTTCTCCCCCAGCGATACGCCGGACCTCCACGATCTCACGGGGAGCGCCTTCGAGGCGCGCTACGAGGCTTACGAGGCCATGACCGATCGCGGGGAACTCACGAATTTTCGTCGCATTCGGGCGGCCGATCTCTGGCGCAAAATGCTGTCCATGGTCTTTGAGACCGGCCATCCCTGGATCACCTTCAAGGACAGCTGCAACCTGCGTTCGCCCCAGCAGCACGTTGGCGTGGTGCACTCCTCGAATCTGTGCACGGAAATCACCCTGAACACCAGCGAAGACGAAATCGCCGTGTGCAATCTCGGGTCCGTGAACCTCGCCCAGCACACCACGGAAAGCGGGCTGGATATGGCGAAGCTCGAGAAAACCGTGCGCACCGCCGTCCGCATGCTCGATAACGTCATCGACATCAACTACTACTCCGTGCCCCAGGCCCGGCGCTCGAACATGCGCCACCGCCCCGTGGGCCTTGGCCTCATGGGCTTCCAGGATGCGCTTTACAAGCAAAGCCTTGCCTATAGCTCCAGCGAGGCAATGGAGTTTGCCGACAGCTCCATGGAGGCCATCAGCTACTTCGCGATCCAAGCCTCCAGCGATCTCGCCGTAGAGCGGGGTCGCTACAACAGCTTTGAAGGATCGCTCTGGAGCCGGGGCATTCTCCCCATCGACTCCATTACCATCCTGCGCCGGGAGCGCGGCGATCAGTACCTGCAGATGGACGAGACGCAGCGCCTAGACTGGGACGCGGTACGGGAGAAGGTTCAGACCCAGGGCATGCGGAACTCTAACGTGATGGCCATTGCGCCGACGGCGACCATCGCCAATATCACCGGGGTCTCCCAGTCCATCGAGCCGACCTACCAAAACCTCTACGTAAAATCGAACCTCTCGGGGGAGTTCACCGTGGTGAACCCCTACCTGGTTCGCGACCTCAAAGCCGCTGGGCTATGGGACAAGGTCATGGTCAACGACCTTAAGTACTACGACGGCAGCCTCCAGGAAATCGATCGCGTGCCCGAGGCGCTAAAGGCCCTCTACGCCACGGCCTTCGAAGTGGAGCCGCGGTGGCTGGTGGAAGCGGGTTCGCGCCGGCAGAAGTGGCTCGACCAAGCCCAGTCCCTGAACCTGTACATCAAGGGCGCGTCGGGTAAGAAGCTCGACGTCACCTACAAAATGGCGTGGCTTTCCGGGCTTAAGACCACCTATTACCTCCGCGCCCTGGGGGCTACCTCCACGGAGAAGTCCACGGTGGAAGGCAGCAAGCTCAACGCCGTATCGGCGAAGAGCGAAGCAGCCCCTGCACGGGCGGCAGCGGCACCGACACCGATGGCGGATACGGCCCCCGACCTGGCCGCCGGCCCGGCCCCCGTGCCCATGGCCTGCTCCCTCGACGATCCGGACTGCGAAGCGTGCCAGTAGGCCGCGAAAAAGAATGGCAACGGGCGCCTAAACGAAATAGCAAGGAGGAATCACAGTGCTGAGCTGGGATGATTACAACGAAGAGACCACCACCGCGGCTCCGCCGCCCCCGCCGAGCGCCCCTATCCGGGAAGCTACGCCTGAGGCACCGGTAGCCATCGAGGCTCCCGCAACCCCCGTAGCAGCGGAAGCATCCGCCTCGGTGGCGCCCCAGGTGCTTGCGGAAGAGACGGACATCGGGGCTCCGGCGGATAACCTGCAGGCGGCTCAGCGCGCCCTTGCCCAGCTGGGCGACGGCACCCAGGGCGGAGGGGAATCCGTCGAACGGGTCACGGTGGGCGCCAAGCGCATGATCAACGCCCGCGCCGATCTAAATCAGCTTGTGCCCTTCAAGTATGACTGGGCGTGGCAGAAGTACATCGACGGTTGCGCCAACCATTGGATGCCCCAGGAAGTGAACATGAACGCTGACATCGCCCTCTGGAAGAGCGATGACGGCCTCACTCCGGACGAGCGGATGATCGTAAAGCGCAACCTCGGCTTCTTCTCCACCGCCGACTCTCTGGTCGCGAACAACCTGGTGCTGGCCATCTATCGCCTCGTCACCAACCCCGAGTGCCGCCAGTACCTGCTGCGCCAGGCCTTCGAGGAAGCGATCCACACCCACGCCTATCAGTATTGCGTGGAGTCCCTGGGCATGGATGAAGGCGAGATCTTCAACATGTACCACGAAGTGCCCAGCGTCGCTCGGAAGGCCTCTTGGGGCCTGTCCTACACCCGTGCCATCTCCGATCCCACCTTCTCCACGGGAACGCCAGAAACGGACCGGGAGCTGCTACGGAACCTCATCGCGTTCTATTGCGTGCTGGAAGGGATTTTCTTCTACTGCGGCTTCACCCAGATCCTTTCCATGGGGCGCCGGAACAAGATGACGGGCACGGCGGAGCAGTTCCAGTACATCCTCCGCGACGAGTCCATGCATGTGAACTTCGGCATCGACGTGATCAATCAGATCAAGATCGAGAACCCCCACCTTTGGGATGCACAAACCCAGCAGGAAGCCATCCAGATGATCCTCGAGGGTACGCAGCTCGAGATCGAATATGCCCGGGACACCATGCCCCGGGGCGTGCTGGGCATGAACGCCAGCATGATGGAGGAGTACTTGAAGTTCATTGCGAACCGGCGCCTGGCGCAGATCGGCCTTCCCGAGCAGTTCCCCGGGGTGGCCAACCCCTTCCCCTGGATGTCCGAGATCATGGATCTCAAGAAGGAGAAGAACTTCTTCGAGACCCGGGTGACGGAATACCAGGTCGGCGGCGCCCTCAGCTGGGACTAGGCACCGGGGCCTAGGGGCCCCGTGAAGCCTACGCAACGCTAAAATGCCGGCCCAGCGCCGGCATTTTTTATGCGCCCTCAACCCTCGGGGCCTTGCCCCTCTCGGAGATCATGGCCATGGCAAACTCGCTGGCAAGAGGCCCCCTTTCCCTCTTCCTCATCCTCGCCGGCTGCTCCGATCCTGCGCCCCCTGCCCCTAGCGGAAATGCCATGCCTTCCCCCTCGGAAGCTGAGCTCGCCGAGGTCAGCGGCGGCGCCGCCAAGGCCTGGGTGCGCGGAGAGCGGGCCCGGGCAGAGAGCGAGACCGCCCCCCGGAGGCCCTGGCTCAGCGCTACGGGAAAGCGCTGGAGGCCCTCGAGCGCTACGCCGACGCCCTCCCCAAGCTCAGCCTCTCCGAGGGGCGCGTGACCACCCTTGAGAAAAGCCAGGCTCATCCCCGGGGGCGCTGGGGCCTCCTCGATGGGACCGCCCTCGCCGCGGGGGAACGGGCCTTCACACCGCTCCTCGACCTCGACGCCCTCAGCGCCGTGGAGGGGGAAAACTGGACCTACCACCACAGCAGCTGCCGCCCCGCCCCGGAGACGCGCTGCCTGCTCTTCCTATCCCCGGACGGCGGCGACGCCACCGTGCTCCGGGAGTTTGATCTCGCCGATGGCGCCTTTGTCGCAGATGGCTTTCGCCTCCCCAAGGGAAAGATGGCCGTGCGCTGGGCGGGGCCGGACGCCCTCTACGTGGCCACGGATCGAGGGCCCGGCTCCCTCACGCGCTCGGGCTATGCTCGCCAGGTGGCGCTCTGGCCCCGGGGCACGACCTTCGCCGAAGCGCCCGTGCTCCATGAGGCTTCTGAAGGAAGCGTCCGCGCCTATGCCCGGCGCCTCGAGGACGACGACGGCACGATCCTCGACCTGCTGGTGGAGGCCCCCAGCTTTTTTGAAGCACACTTCTGGCGCTGGGACGGCGCAGCCAAAACGCCCCTATCCCTCCCGTCCACAGCTCGGCTCCACGGCCTGCTAGCGGGACAGCTGATCGTCGAACTCCGCCGCCCCTTGACGGCCGAGGGCAAAGCAGACGCCCGCTACCCCGCGGGAACGCTCCTTGCGGTCCCGCGCGAATCCCCCGAGCTGGGCGCGGCCACCGTGCTCTTTGCGCCGTCCCAAGGCCGGGCGCTGGAAGACCTGGCCCTGGGAAAGGGTCGGCTATGGCTCCACGTGCTTGATGAGGGGATCAGCACCCTGGAAAGCCTGAGCGCCCCCGAGGGCGCTGGTCCCTGGGCCCGGCAGGCGATTGATCTCGGCAACCCCGGCGCCCTGGCCTTCCTTGGCACGGACCGCAGCCAGGATGCGCTCTGGGTGACCCACGAGGGCTTCCTTTCCCCCCCCACCCTGGCCCGGGTGTCGGGAAACACCTTCAGCCCCGCGCTCCAGGCGCCGGCGCTCTTTGATGCCACAGCCTTCAGGGTCGAGCGGCGCCAAGCCCGCTCCGTCGATGGCACCACCGTGCCCTACTGGCTCGTGGGCCCGAAGGACAAGCTGCCCAGGCCGACCCACCTCTTTGCCTACGGCGGCTTTGCCAACACGCTGATGCCCAGCTACGCCGGCACCTACGAAGCCACCCCCGGCGTCTACGGCCGGCTCTGGCTTGAGGAAGGCGGGCGTTTTGTGGTGCCCAATCTTCGGGGCGGTGGCCTCTATGGCCCCGCCTGGCACCAGGCGGCCCTGGGGCCGAATCGCATTAAGAGCTTTGAAGACCTTGAAGCCGTGGTCGATGACCTCACGGGGGCAGGGCTCACCACCCCGGCCCAAATGTCCATCGAAGGGCGCAGCAACGGCGGGCTTTTGGTGTTCGCCGCCCTGACCCGCCGCCCCCAGGGCTACGGGGCCATTGTCTCCGGGGTGCCCCTGGCGGATATGCTCCGCTATCACACGCTCCTCGCCGGGGCGAGCTGGACTGGCGAGTACGGTGACCCCCGGGACCCGGCGGCCCGAGCCTGGCTAGAGGCCTACTCGCCCTACCAGCAGCTTCAGGAAGGGGCGAGCTATGCCCCCACGTTCATCTACGGCAGCGCCGGGGACGACCGCGTACATCCGGCCCATGGGCGCTGGATGGCGGCGAAGCTGAAGGCCCTCGGAGCCCCGGTGTGGTATTGGGAAACGGAGGATGGGGGTCACGGCAATCCCGTACGCCGGGAGGACCTGGCCCAGCGCCTGGCCCTCACCTATAGCCACCTTTGGAAGCACCTCGGGGCAGCGCCGCCCCTAGGGGAGGGGGCGCCTTAGGCGCCCCGGGCCGTGCGGAAGTCGGGCTCGCGCTTTTCCAGGAAGGCAGCAATGGCTTCCTTGTGCTCGGGAGATTCGTAAGCCTGCTGCAGCGCCGCCATTTCCCGCTTTTGCGCCACGGCGAGATCCGTCTCCGCAGCGTTTTCCGTCAGCAGCGCCTTCACGGCACGGAGGGCGCTCTGGGGATTGCTCCCCATGGCCCGAGCCGCATCAAGGGCCGCGGCCACGAGCGCCTCGGGCGCCAGCACCCGATCCACCAGGCGCAGGGCCAGGGCCTCCTCCGCCAGCACGGTGCGTCCCGTGAGCATGAGGTCACTCGCGGCCCCAAAGCCCACGCGCTGGGGCAGGAGTGCGGAGCTGCCCAGTTCCGGCACAAGGCCCATGCGAATAAAGCGCAGGCTCAGCTTTGCTCCCTCCGCCGCGTAGAGCGCATCGAAGGGCAGCACCTGGGTAAGGCCCACCCCGATAGCCGGGCCGTTGATCGCGGCCACGAGGGGCTTAGAACGGCGCACCAGGCCCACCCAGTCCCGGGGACTCGAGCCTTCGCTCTCCCCCGATCCTGTTCCGCAAAGACGTCGCCAATATCGGCACCGGCACAGAAGCCGCGACCGGCCCCGGTGACCACCATGGCGAGCACCTCGGGATCGTCATTTCCCGCGCTAACGGCAGCGGCGAGTTCAGCGCCCATTTTGTAGGTCCAGGCGTTCAGCCGCTCCGGGCGATTGAGGGTGATCAGCAACACCCCATCGCGCATTTCGGTAGTAATGGTTTCAAACATTTCGAGCCCTCCCCGACTCTGTGAAAAGCGTCTTCGCCCCGGGGCCCCTAGGCGGCTAGCGCCTCCGCCACCCGCGCCCGCACGTCCGGCTCCAGCAGGCGCTCGAAGGGCATGAGCAAATGCTGCACCGCCGCGGACCACTCGCGCACCTGATCGTCCCGGAGGGCCGCCATCTGCACCTGCGTGCGGTAGGTCATTTCCTCTTGCGTAAACATCCCCCGGTCCCCTTCCGTGGTGGGATAGAGGAAGTCGTTGTAGTTCGCCTGGCGCCAGGGCAAGCGCACCACCTCCGCTGCTTGCGTGAGGTAGGCCTCGAGGCGCGCCTGAAGATCCCCGGCGCCGGCAAGGGCCTCGCTGAGGGCCCTGGCCTGGAGCGCCGCGGAGCTCATGCCCTGGCCGTAGGTCGGGTTAAAGCTGCACAGCGCATCCCCCACGGGCACGAAGCCCCGGGGACGCTGCGCCATGGCTGCGTAGTCGCGAAGACGGTTCGCCGGATAGATCAGCTTGGAGATGGGCGCTTCAAAGGTGGCCCCGGCCAGGGCCTCATAGAGCGCGGGGTTCGGCAGGGCCTTGGCAAATTCAAGGAAGCCCGCCTCATCATCCGGCGGATAGTCCCCCGCGCGCCCCCCTAGAGAGCAGATGTGCCGGCCCCCTTCGATGGGCATGAGCACGCCGCCCCGAGCGCCGTCCCGGGGCAGGTTGCCCACCACCACGGCCTTCCAGGACCGGCTGGGATCGTCCCCTAGGCGCACCACGGTGCTGGCATAGCCAAAGCTTACCTTTACCGTTTCCACTGGCGGCTCGGGCAAGCCCAGGGCCTTCAGCCAGCGGATGGCCCCCTCCCCGCGCCCGGAGGCATCGACGACGAGATCCCCGGAGAGGGTCTCCTCCGTTCCAGCGGCCGTTTCCAAGCGCACACCTTTCACTACCGTGCCAGCGGCGTCCGTCACCAGCCCCCGGACCGTCACACCGCTGCGCATCGTAAGCTTCGCCGTGCTTTCACACACCTGCTGGCGCAGGCAATGCTCCAGGAGCCAGCGACTTTGCCCATGCACGCGCATGGGGGTCTCGAAGGGCTTCGCCACCCCCAGCTCCGAGGCCGAAAAGAAATCATGGCCCGGATCGAGGGGCACGGAACCCGCGGCCTCGAGGCGCGCGAGAAAGCCCGGCGCCAGCGCCTCCATGGCCTGCTCCCCGCCCTTCAACAGCACGTGCAAATGATAGGTTTGAGGTGCGCTCATCCGGGGGGCCGCATCGTCGCCAAAGGCGGCCCGATCCACAATGATCACCTGGTCAAAGTGCGGCGCCACGGCGCGAGCCGCGAGGAGCCCGGCCAGGCTTCCCCCCAGCACCAGGGCTCGATGCCCCAAACGTTCTGCGTTCATGGGTTGTCCTTCCTCTTTCCGCGCCCTAGGGCAGCGCCCCTAACCAATCGAGGAGGAGCGCGTTGGTCTCCTCCGACCGCTCCTGCTGCACCCAGTGGCCGCAGCCGGCGAGAATCTCCGAGCGATGGAGCTTCGGCAGAGTCTCGCTGAACTTCGCAATGGCCGGCGCTCCCCAAAGGGTGGGACCGTCCCGATCGCCGCCAATAAACAGGGACGGAATGATGATGGGCTGGCCCGAAAAGGCCCGGAGGTCCTCCCAGTCCCGGTCGACGTTGCGGTAGCGCGACAGGGGCCCGAAGAAGCCCCCGGCCTCGAAGGCCGCGGTGTAGTAGTCGAGGTCCTCCTCCGTCATCCAAGACGGCATAACCGCTGGGTATTGAAACTGGTCGCGCATTTCCGTGCCCTTGGGCACGAGGGAGATGTTGGGGCCGTTTTCAATGTTGCCCCCGGCGCACCAGTAGAAGCCCAACAGCCACTGGCGCACGTCCTTTTCAATTTCCGCCTCGGCCCGGCCCACGCTTTGGAAATACTCCACGTAGAACTCGGCGTCCGGGCCGGCCATGGCGCGCATGGCCGCGGTGGGCCGGGGACCGGCGCTCGGCGGCGCATAGGGCACGGATAGCCCGGCCACGCCGCGGAAGCGGTCGGGGCGCAAAAGGGCACTCGTCCAAGCGATGGGAGCCCCCCAGTCGTGGCCGACGAGGGCCACGGGACCCTCCCCGAGCGCGTCCACCACACCCACGACGTCGGAGACGTTGCGCACCATGCGGTAGTCCGCCACGGCCGTCGGCTTCGCGGAGCGACCGTAACCGCGCACGTCCATGGCTACGGCGCGGTAGCCCGCTTCCGCCAGCGCCGTCATCTGATAGCGCCAGGAGTACCAGGACTCGGGGAAGCCGTGGACCATCAGAACCGTGGGACCTTCTCCCAGGGATGCCAGGTGAATGCGCGTTCCCGCGGCATCGACGATACGGTGTTCCACCTCGCCCCTCATGCCGAGGCGGCGCCGGGGAGCTGGGTCGCGATCTGCCCCACCGGGGCGTGGCCGTATCCGCTGGCCTTCGCCCAGCTCAGCGCGCCGTTCACAAACACGCCCACCATGCCCTTGGAAGCGCGAACGTAGCGCATACCCTCTTCAGGCATATCGAAGCGCGCTTCCTCGGCGCAACGGTCGATTTCCTTGGCATCAAAGATGGCCACGTCCCCTGCAAAGCCCGGGGCCAACTGCCCCCGCCCCGGGAGGCCCCAGATCCGCGCCGTGTCGGCAGTGATCTTCTTAATGGCCGCCTCGAGGCTCAGGGCGCCCTGATCCCGGACGAAGTGCCCGAGGAGGTAACCCGTATCACCGTAGGTGGCAAAGGACTGAATGTGGGCACCGGCATCGGAGGCGCCGACATGGACGTTACCATCAGCGAGGAGCGCCCCCACCCGATCGCTGTTGTTGTGCCCCAGGGACGCTGCGATGAAGGAGGCCTGAAGGTTGTGCTGGAGGGACAGGTCAATCATCACCTGCGCCGGGGAGCTGCTCTCGGCCTCGGCGAGGGCCCCGAGGGTTTGGCCCACAAGGCTCGCGTCGCTCACGCCGCCGCGTACCTGCACCGCGGCCCAGCGGGCGCCGTTGCCACCGGGCTCGGCTTCCGCCAGCAGCTGGCCTACCCATTCCCGATCCTTAAGGGCAGCGATCTTCTCCTCCACCCCCATGCGCATGGTGCGATACCACTTGGGCAGGCCGGCGAAGAGCAGGCTTGCAACCTCAAAGGTAAAACTGATGTCGATGGGCCGGGTTTGCACCTGGGGCCACACCTGAGCCCCCGGGCCATCTGCTCCGCCACCCGGGCCATCACCCGGGGCACGTTGTCCGGCGTCGCCGCGGAATCGAAGAGGGGCGAAAAGGTGGTAGGGATGCCATAGCGCAAGGACAGCTCGGCAAGCTGATCCACCCGGGCCAGGGTGATATCCGTGGCGTAGAACTCCGTCACCACCTGCAGCATACGACCATAGCGGCCCAGCACCGCGGCGAGGGCGTCAAGCTCCTCGAAGTGGGCATAGCGACTTGGCACGGGCATGAGGTTCTCATCCACATCCACGAAGCTCGTGGACAGGCCGACAGCTCCGGCTTCCAGGCACTGCTCCAGAAGGTCCTGCATGGCCGCCAGTTCTTCCGCATTCGCGGCGCGCTCCGTGGCCGCTGCCCCCATCACCCAAAGGCGGATCACGGAGTGGCCCACGAGGGGGGCCACGTTGATGGAGAGGCTTTCCTTCAGCGCTGCCAGATAGCCGTCGAAGGACTCCCAGCGCCATTCAAAGGCGCCGTCGAAGGCGGCGTCGGGCATCTCCTCGATTTGCTGGAACATACCGACCACCCGCTGCCGATCCCCGGCCTTAAGGGGCGCGAGGGACAGGGAGCAGTTCCCGGGAACGATGGTGGTCACGCCGTGCTCGAGCGCGGGGCGGGCCTGGCCGTCCCAGAGCAGCTGGACGTCAAAGTGGGTGTGGGGGTCGATGAACCCCGGCGCCACGATGCAGCCCGTGGCATCAAAAACCTCGGCGCCCTCGGCCTCGATGCGTCCTCCAAGGCGCACCACTTTGCCATCCTTTAGGGCAACGTCCCCCTCAAAGGCCGGCAGGCCCGAGCCATCCACAATGCGACCGCCGCGAATAATCCAATCCATTAGCTGTTGCCTCCCGCCGCGCCCCTGCCTGGGCGCTGTTGCAATACGTCCTTAAGGTGATGCCAGGACACGCCGTGAAGGGCGTTCACGTCCCCGCTTTGGGTGTGTTCAAAAAGCACTTCCGCGGCGTCCGCATCAAGCGTCACCGTTTGCCGGCCGGCTCCGGGATAGCGGACAAAGAGCACCAGCTCCGCGGCGCCGTCATGCCCCGGCGCAATCTCCGCCGCTTCGATGAAGGGGGGTTGGCTCACGCCGCCGGCGGGGCCGTAAAGACCACGTCGCTACCGAGGAACTGGCCCCGAGGGTGGCGCGCGAAAAGGTGCAGGTTCCAGCTCTGGAGCTTTTCCACCGCCTCCCCTTCCGGCGTGCCCGGCAGCACCCGGGCCGCCAGCGCCGCCCAATCTTCTCCCGGTTCCGGCGCCGTAAAGGCGCGCGCCTCCGATAGTTCGGCCATTTCCTTTCCTCCCAATTAATTCACCCTAATGAAACGCTGCCCCCCCAAGAAATGCAACGCCCCCGGGAAGGGGACAGGATCGACACAAATTCGCTATCCTCCCGCCAGGACGGGGGTCGGCGCAGCGCGAGGGGGCGGCCGCCCATCCCCGTCAAACCGAGGGTTTCATTTAGCTAGGCCCGCACCTTAACTGACCCAAGGGGGTCGCGGCGCTTGGCACGGCACTTTGCGAGCAAGGGAGAGACGCATGAAAGGTACGGTGCATTATTCCGTGGACGGCGAGCTGGCCGTCCTTCGTATCGACAACCCCCCGGTGAACCCGCTCTCTAGCGGCGTGCGCCAGGGCCTCTTTGACGGGCTCAGCGCGGCCCTCGCCGACGACGCCGTGAAGGCCATCGTGCTCTACGGGGAAGGCCGGGCCTTCATCGCCGGCGCCGATATCTCCGAGTTCGGGGGTGAGTCGAAGGGCCCTGGGCTCCACGAGTGCCTGAACCTCATGGAGTTTGGCGAGAAGCCCGTCATCGCTGCCATCAACGGCACGGCCTTTGGCGGCGGCCTTGAAGTAGCCCTCTGCGCGGACTACCGCGTCATTGCCCCGAAGGCCCCCGTGGGCTTGCCGGAAGTGAAGCTGGGCCTCCTTCCCGGCGCCGGCGGCACGCAGCGCCTGCCGCGCCTCGTGGGCGCTGAGAAAGCCCTCGGCTTCATCCTCTCCGGCGACCCGATTCCGGGCCCCGTCGCTAAGGATCTGGGCGTTGTCGATGACGTCATTGATGGCGACGATTTCATTGCCGGCGCCCTCGCCTGGGCCCGCGCCGCCGTGGCCGAAGGCAAGGGTAAGAAGCGAGTCCGGGATCTCACGGACAAGGTCGCCGCAGATCGAGGCAACGCCGAGATCTTCGACGCCGCCCGGAAGAACGCCGCCCGGAAGATGCGCGGCCGCTTCGCTCCGGAAATGATCATCCAGTGCGTTGAGGCCGCTGTGGAAGCCGGGGACTTCGACGCCGGCATGAAGGTGGAGCAGGAAAACTTTGGCAAATGCCTACGGCACCCGCAGCGGGAGGCCATGATCCACCTCTTCTTCTCCGAGCGGGAAGTGGCCAAGATCCCCGATGTTCCCAAGGACACGGAAGTGAAGAAGATCCAAAGCGCCGGCGTCGTGGGCTGCGGCACCATGGGGGGAGGCATCACGATGTGCTTCGCCAACGCGGGCATTCCCGTCACCGTGCTTGAGATGAACCAGGAAGCCATTGATCGCGGCATGGGTATCATCCGCCGCAATTACGACGGCATGGTGCAGCGGGGCCGCATCAGTGCTGAAGCCGCAGAAAAGCGCATGGCGCTGATCTCCACCACCCTTGCCTACGAGGATCTCGGCCAGGCCGACGTGGTGGTGGAAGCGGTCTATGAAAACCTCGACGTGAAGAAGAAGGTCTTCGAAGAGTTCGAGAAGGTGTGCAAGCCCGGCGCCATCATCGCCTCGAACACCTCGGGCCTCGACGTGGATGCCATGGCCTCCGTCACCTCCCGTCCGGAAGACGTTATCGGCCTGCACTTCTTCAGCCCGGCAAACGTCATGCGCCTATTGGAAGTGGTCCGGGGTGAGAAGACTTCCGCCACCACCATCGCCACCTCCATGGCCCTCGGGAAGATCCTCGGTAAGGTCGCCGTGCTGTCCGGCAACGCCCCGGGCTTCATCGGTAACCGCATGCTCGGTGGCTACACGCGCCAAGCGGGGGAGATGATCCTCCAGGGCGCCACCCCCTACCAGGTCGATAAGGTCATCGGCGGCTTCGGCATGCCCATGGGCCCTTTTCAGATGAACGACCTCGTGGGCCTCGATCTTGGCTGGCGCGCGCGCAAGCTCGCGGGACTCAAGCCTGAGGAGGTGCCGATCACCGCTCGCGTGGCCGACAAGCTCTGCGAACTCGAGCGTTTCGGGCAGAAGACCAACCGGGGCTTCTACATCTACCAGGAAGGCAGCCGCGCCGGCCAGCCGGACCCGGAAGTGGTGGAGATCGTCGAGGAAACGAGCGCCGAGCTGGGCATTACGCGCACGGCCATCGATGACGAAGAGGTGCTCGATCGCTGCATCCTCGCCCTCGTCAACGAAGGGGCCCGTATCCTCGAAGACAAAATCGCCATTCGCGCCTGCGATCTCGACATTGTCTATATCAACGGCTACGGCTTCCCCGAGGTCACCGGCGGCCCCATGTTCTGGGCCGATCAAATGGGCCTCGACGTGGTGCTGAAGAAGATCGAAGGCTTCCGCGAGAAGTACGGCGACTTCTGGACCCCAGCGCCGCTGCTTGAGCGCCTTGCGAAGGACGGCAAGTCCTTCGCCAGCCTCGCCCAAGGCTAGATCGACCGCCCTACCGGCGCAGCCGCCCCAGGGCTGCGCCGGCTTTAACCCAAGGAAATCCCCCATGACTCAAAGTGCCCTTTCCCCCGCGGCGCTCCGCTTCGGCGAAGCGCTCACCATCGATGTGCCCGGCCTTCGCCTGGCCGCCAAGGCCTGGGGAAACCCCGAAGGGGTCCCCTTCCTGGGCCTTCACGGCTGGCTCGATAACGCCAACACCTTCAACCGCCTGGCGCCCCTGCTTCCGGAACTGAACTTCATCGCCCTGGATTTTGCGGGCCATGGGCTCTCGGACCACCGGGCGCCAGGGGTCCACTACACGGCGTTTTTCGATGTGCAGGACGTCGTTGCCGCCGCTGAATCGCTGGGCTTTGAGCGCTTCGGCCTCATCGGCCACTCCATGGGGGGCGCCGTGACCTCGGAGACGGCGGGGCTGTTTCCCGAGCGCGTCACCCAGGCCATCAGCATCGATGGCTTTGTCCACCACCAGGGCAGTCCAAAGGACTGCAACGATCGCAATAAGGAAGCGATCCTGCAGATGCTGAAGGCCTCGGAGAAGAAGCCACCGATTTACGCGAGCATCGACGCCATGGCCGAGCGGGTCACCCAGGCCACGGACCAAAGCCTCGCTGCGGCCTCCGAGCTCGTCGCCCGGGGCCACCACGCTGTGGAGGGCGGAGTTACCTGGCGCACCGATCCGCGGATCCGCTTTGCCACGCCCCTGCGCATCACGGAGCGCCAGCTCGATGAGCTCATGGCCCAGAGCACGGCGCCGGCTCTGCTCATCGCAGCCACCCAGGGCGATCGCTGGTTCCGCGGGGGCCTCGAGCGCCGCCGGGAGCACCATCCGAACCTGACGGTGCTGGAGATGCCCGGGCCTCACCATCTGCACCTCGAGCCCACGCACGTGGATGCGGTGGCCAAGGCCATCCGCGCGTTCCTCGGCGAGCAAGGCGTCCTGACCCCCTAAGGGGACCTAAAGCGCCCTAAAGCGCTTAAGGGGCCGTCCCCGACGGCCCAAAAAGCGTGGAGAAGGCCGCCGAGCTGTTTTCTCGGGGGAATGCCTGGGACGGTTCGGCGAGCCCGAGAAAGGCGCAAAGGGGCCCCCACCCTGCCTCAACGTTAAAGCTCAGCAGCTGCGCCGGGGGCACCGCCTCGCGTACCGCGCGCCGGTGCGCCTCGTAGACCGCCAGTGCGTGCGCCTTGTCGTGAAAGCGACCTCCGAAGGTTCGCTCCAGGATCATGGCGCGAGTCAGCGTCCGGTGGCTTGGGCGAATCCCGTCCCCAGGACGCAGGGGCGTTTCCATGGTCGCCACAATGGTGCGCGCGGCGCTGGCGTACCAAGCCTCAGGGTCGCGCTCGGTCAAAATGATTTTGAGCCTAGGCCAACGGGCGAGGGCCTCCCGCCACAGAAAGAGCGCGGGCCAGTCCACGGCAGCGGGGTAGGCTTCGAGCAGCCCTAGGGCCGCCTCCGGGGCGCCGCTTAGGGCAGCGAGCCAGGGATCATCATGACTGGCCTGGGCCATCTCTTCGGCCATGTGGTAACAGGGCCCGAAGCCGAGGGTCTCCAGGGCCCGCTTGAGGGTATAGGTGCCCGTGCGGCCAAAGCCCACCCCGAGCACCTGAAGCCCCGCCACGGCGCCTAGGCCCCGAGGAGGGTAGGTGCCAGGCCCCGCAGGGCATCGATAAAGGCCAGAGGCTGATCAAGGAAGAGGTGATGCTGGGCCTTCGCCAGACCCACCGGGGGCGCAGTGAAGGGACGCACGCTTTCCATGTAGCCCAGGGTGTTCTTAGAGAAGAGCTCGCTGTCCTCGCCATAGATGAGCCCGAGGGGCAAGGTCAGGGCCCGGAGGTTGGCCTCCGCCCGGTCCCGGTCCACTCCGGTCATCACCTCGGGCATATCCGTATCGAACTTAAAGGCGTAGCCGCCGTCGATGGCCATGACCGAGTGCTTGGCAATGTAGGTCAGGAGAAATTCGTGTTCGCAGCTCTGGGGCGGCTGCAGGCGGAAGCGCTGCTGGGCCGTTTGCGCATCGGGATAGAGCACGGGGCGTCCCCCCACCCGGGGACCACTGTGATCCACGGCCTCCGCAGGATCGCGCACCCCCGCATCCACGAGCACGAGGCCAGCGAAGCGATCGCTGTGCCTCGCGGCAGCTTCCAGGCCAATGCGCCCCCCAAAGCTGTGTCCGACGATGAGCGTATTGCCGGGAAGGCCCGCGGCGTCGGCCACGGCGACGAGAGACTGGGCCCATAGCTCCGCAGAATAATCGTAGCGATCATCCGCATCCCCCATGCCAGCGAGGTCGAGGGCCGCCACCTGATACTGATCAATGAGCTGGGGCGCGATGAAATCCCACCAGCGGCGGTGAGCATTCATGCCGTGGACCAAAAGCAGCCCCGGCGCCCCGGCTGGGCCATCCCAGCGCGTGTAGGTCACGTCGGCCTCGTCGACCTCCACGGCGTCGTCGTGCCGCGGTGCTTCCACCGCATCCCAAAACCATTGCGGAATGGCCATGCTGCGTTCTCCCCCTGAATTAAACCCCCCAACCCTAAGGGGCCGGACACAAAAAAGGGAGGCCTAGGCCTCCCTTTTTTCGGGCGCAGCGGGGCCTAAACGGCGCCGTAGCGCTTCAAGTGGAAATCGACGTTCCCGAAGGTGGTGTCGATCATGGTCAGGCGCTTGAAGTAGTGACCGATGTTGAGCTCCTCGGTCATGCCCATGCCGCCGTGCAGCTGCACGGCCTGCTGGCCCACGAAGCGGCCCGACTTTCCGACCTGCACCTTAAAGCCGGACACGGCTTTCTTCGCCACGGCTCCGTAGCCTTCGTCGAGGCGCATGGCCGCAAGGTACATCATGGACTTGGCCTGCTCGTATTCCATGAACATGTCGACCATGCGGTGCTGGAGCACCTGAAACTTGCCGATGGGTTGGCCAAACTGCACGCGCTGCTTGGAGTACTCCACCGTGTCCTTGTAGCAAACCTCCATGCCGCCGACCGCCTCCGCGCCCACGGCCAAGGTGGCTTCGTCGATGACCTGCTGGAGCACCGCGTGACCACCACCGACCGCGCCCAGCACGGCGTCGGCGCCCACCTTCACCCCTTCGAGGGACACTTCGGAAGCGCGCAAACCGTCCACCGTGGGGTAGTCGCGACGGGAGAGGCCCGCAGCATCGCCGTCGACGAGGAACAAGGTGATGCCGTCCGCATCCCGGGGACCGCCGCTGGTACGGGCCGAGACCACGAAGAAATCTGCGGAGGGACCGCCGAGCACCACGGCCTTGTGGCCGGAGAGCACGTAGCCGTCACCGTCAGCGGTGGCCGTGGTGGCGACGTCGGCAAGGTTGAAGCGGCTCTGGGGCTCGGCGAAGGCCAGGGCTCCCATCTTGCTGCCCTCGATCATAGCGCCGAGGTAGGCGCCCTTCTGCGCCTCATTGCCCGCGTACTTAAGGGCGCCGCCGGCAAGGACAACGGTGGCCAAATAGGGCTCCACCACGAGGCCCCGGCCCAGCTGTTCCATCACAATCATGAGCTCGATAGCGCCGCCACCGATACCGCCGTCTTCCTCGGCGAAGGGCACGGCCAGCCAGCCCAGCTCGGCAAACTGCTTCCAGTTCTCGCGGGAGAAGCCCTCTTCCCCAGCCATCACCTTGCGGCGGGTATCGAAGTCGTAATCATTCTGAATGAAGCGCTCAAGGCTGTCCTTCAGGAGGGTTTGCTCTTCCGAAAGGGAAAAATCCATGTCTATTCCTCTAAGCGTTAGTCTGAAGTCACTGGCGCGGGGCTTAGAGCCCCAGCACCGCCTTGGAAATGATGTTCTTCTGAATCTCGTTGGAGCCGCCAAAGATCGAAGACGCGCGACCGTAGAGCATGCCCTTCATGGTCGGCATGACGTAGGGGTTCCCGATGGGCCCTTCGTTGTCGATGAGGGTTTGCTCCGGGTAGGGCATGCCGTAGTAACCAAAGGCTTCAATGGTCATCATGGCAATGGCCTGGCCGATCTCCGTGCCCCGAATCTTTAGGATGGAGGACTCGGGCCCCGGCGCACCGCCCTGAGCCACCTGGGCCAGCACCCGCAGCTCGGTGACGGAGAGCGCTTCTAAATCCACCTCAAGCTCCGTGACCCGCGTGCGGAAGGCCGGATCGTCCCAGAGGGAACCGCCGTCCATGCCCGTCTCCTGGGCAATGCGCTTCAAGCGCGCCAGCTGCACTTCGCTCCGGGCCACCCCAGCGATACCCGTACGCTCATGGGTGAGCAGGCCCTTCGCGTAGGTCCAGCCCTTGTTCTCTTCCCCAACCAGATTCTCCACGGGAACGCGCACGTCCTTCAGCTCCACCTCATTTACGGAGTGGATGCCGCCGAGGATGTACACGGGGTTCACCGTGATGCCCGGGGTTTTCATGTCAATCAGGACAAAGCTGATGCCTTCCTGCTTCTTCGCGCCGCTTTCCGTGCGCACCAGGCAGAACATCCAGTCCGCCACATGGGCGCCGGAGGTCCAGAGCTTGGTGCCGTTGACCACGTATTCATCCCCCTCCCGGACGGCGCGGGTGGCGAGGCCAGCAAGGTCCGAGCCGGCGCCGGGCTCGGAATAGCCCTGGCACCAGATCATCCGCTCTTCGCGGATCTTCGGCAGAAACTCGTTCTGCTGCGCTTCCGTACCCCAGGTATAGAGCACGGGGGCCAGCATGCGCGCCCCAAAGGCAGAGAGCTGAGGGCATTCGGCCTTCGCCGTTTCCTTATCCCAAATGTACTTTTGCGTGGGGTTCCAATCCGTGCCGCCCCATTGCTGGGGCCAGTTTGGAACGGCCCAGCCGCGCTCGTTCAGCGCATCGATCCAGCGCCGAACCTCCGGTGAATGGCCGCGGGACTCCTCAAAGCGGCTCGAGGTCGCGCGGGCGCGACGAACGTCTTCCGGCCAATAGGTGTCAATGAACTCACGAACTTCGGCCTGAAACGCCAGATCGGCATCCGTTAACGCTAGATCCATGGTGTCCTCTCGCTCTGTATTGCCGCCGGGCGGCAACCAATCCAAGGTGGGCGCATGCTGCCATGCACCCGCGGGGCGCGGGCTCTTGGAGACGCAGCTTACCCGCGGTGGCGCTCCCCGAGCCCCTCCGCTGGCGCAGCCTTTCTCCCCCGTCGACGCGCTGCGCCCTGATGATAGGCGGGGCCCCAGGCCGGAGCAACCGCTCCCGTCCATGGAAAGGTGGCGCAGCCCAGGGCACACTAGACATCGGGCGCACAACGGACCTTGGAGGGGACCGATGGACTTTAAAACGATTCGCTATGAACTCGACGCGGGTGTGCTGACCCTCACCCTGAATCGGCCCGACCGGCTGAACGCCTTCAACAACACGATGATGCACGAGATGATTGCTGCTCTGGACGCGGCGGACGCAGACGACAGCGTCCGCGCCATCATCGTCACCGGCGAAGGCCGAGGCTTCTGCGCTGGCGCCGACCTGGAGAAAGGCGGAGATACCTTCGACTACGACGCCCAGGGCCGAAGCGAAGAAGAGAGCGCCCTGCCCCCCCGGGACGGCGGCGGCCTTTTGACCCTGCGCATCTACGAGTGCAATAAGCCGATGATCGCTGCCGTGAACGGCCCGGCCGTGGGCGTGGGGGCCACCATGCAGCTGCCCATGGATATCCGCCTCGCCTCCGAGAACGCAAAGTTCGGCTTTGTTTTCTCACGAAGGGGTATCGTGCCCGAGGCCTGCTCAAGCTACTTCCTCCCACGGGTCGTGGGCATCAGCCAGGCCCTGGAGTGGGCCTACTCCGGGCGCGTGTTCCAAGCCCAAGAGGCCCTCGCCGGAGGCCTCGTGAAGGAAGTATTGGCACCGGATGCGCTCCTGCCCCGGGCCCGGGAAATCGCCAGGGAAATTGCTGAGAACACCTCCGCCATTTCCGTCACCCTCATCCGCCATATGATGTGGCGCATGCTCGGTGCTGATCACCCCATGGAAGCGCACAAGATCGATTCCCGGGGCGTCTACGGAACGGGCCGAGGCCCGGACGCGAAGGAAGGGGTCATGTCCTTCCTCGAGAAGCGCCCCCCGGCCTTCACCGGCAAGCCGAGCACGGATATGCCTGGCTTCTTCCCCTGGTGGGACCAGCGGGACTTTGGCTAAGGCCGCCCCCTACAACACACAAGCAAAAGGAGATCGCCCATGAGCGATGCCGTCATTGCCCAGAAGGCGCCCTTCCCCGTGGAGCTCACGGAAGGGCAAAAGGTGTTTTGGTGCAGCTGTGGGCGCAGCAATAATCAGCCCTTCTGCGATGGCTCCCATAAGGGCACGGAGTTTACTCCCGTGGCCTTCGAGGCGCCGGCCGCTAAGACCTACTACTTCTGCGGATGCAAGGCCTCGGCCAAGGCACCCCTTTG
Organism: Candidatus Salivita marina; assembly: GCA_038144425.1. Lineage (GTDB taxonomy): Bacteria > Pseudomonadota > Gammaproteobacteria > Pseudomonadales > Azotimanducaceae > Salivita > Salivita marina. Next base: position 693,804 of record JAYQNS010000003.1, read on the forward strand.
TGACGGGGCCCACAACGCCCTCTAACCCACCGCGCTTCGCCGGGGCTCTCGCCCCGGCCAGACCTCGAGACCCATCGATGATTACTCGCTATCTGCAGCAGCTTACGGGAACCGACCTGACGGCCCCGGATCCCGCCCGTCGCCTGGCCGCCCTGGCGAAGCTGGATCCAAGCAAGGATCGGGAAAAACTCCTGGCCGTCATGATGGAAGACGAAGACGGCGCTGTGCGGGAAAGTGCCCTGCGGCACTTAAACGACGCCGCCCTCTGCGTGGAGCACCTGGCCACCTCGGGGGTGGGCGGCGCGGCCCGGGTCGTGCTCGGGGAGCTGCTGCTCGCAGGCACGGCGCTGGCGCCGCTCATGGAAGGACTCGAGGAAGCCTCGCTGCGCCAGCTCATCGACGCCTGCCGGGAGCCGGAGCACTTTGAACCGGTGCTCGCGGCCCTGAAGGAAGAGGACACCTTTGCCCATATCGCCTCGCGCCATCCCGTGCCGGCGGTGCGGGCCGCGGCGGCGGCGCGCGTGCAACACCATGGCGCGCTGCGGACCCTTGAGAAGCAGGTTCGCAGCAAGGACAAAGCCGTGGCCCAGCAGCTTCGTGCCCGCCTGGAGCACTACCGAGGCGCGCGCAAGGCCCTTGAAACCCTCCTGCTCGAGCTTGAGGCCCAGAGCCAGCGTCTCGTGGCCCACGCCCAGGGGACGGACGATGGGCACCTGCTGGAGCGCTATCGGACCGCCGAGCGCCAGCGGAGTGAACATCGGGCGGCCCTGGCCGCCCTTGCCCAAACCCTTCAGCACTTTGGCGATAGCGCCGAGACCGGCGCGGCGGCCCTCGCGGCTTTTGATCACAGCCTCGCCCGCCTCGACGCACGACTCGCCGAGGAGAAGCGCGCCGCCGACGCCGCCGCGGCCCTTGAGGCCGCCGCAGCCCAAAAGCGCGACCAGCTGATGGCGCAGCTGGAAGGCGTGGAGGCGCTCCTCGCCGACGCCGATCTGCGCATTAGCCGGGGGGAAGGCGCGCCCGGTGCCGGGGCGCCTCTCCTCGCGAGCCTGCAAACGGCTCTGGCGCTCGAGACCAGCCGCTGGGAAGACGCTCTCGGCAGCGAACCCTCCCTGCCCGATGCCGTACTCACGCCGCTTAAGAACACCTTCACCCATCTCGCCCAGGCCCTTGGCGATCGGGTCGGAGCGCTCGAGCGGCTCTACGCCGCCGGCCCGCTACCAGAACTGCCCGCCGAGATCCCCGAAGTTCCCGAACACCCTCCGAAGGATCCGGAAGCGGCAGCCCAGCTCTGGGCCAGTGCCGGTGCCCTCGGCGAAGCGCTCCAGGCCTTGGAAGCGTGGGTGACGGCCCTTGCCTGGCCCCGGGAAGGCGCCCTGCCCCCGGAAGCGCTCGCGGCCCGACGCCAGCGCGATGCCCTCAGCCAAACGGCGCGCGGCCTCGATGCGCTCGCCCAGCGCGCGAAGGCGCGGGCAGAGAAGCGCGTCCAACGCTTTGATCGCGCCCTGGCCAGCGAGCAGACGAAAGCCGCGGGCGGCATGCTTGCGGAGCTGAAGACCCTTCACCCGGCCTTACCCCCGGTGCACCGCGGCGACATCGACCTCGATGCCCTTGAGGCCCGGTACCAAGCCCTCCGGGATCAGCTTTTTGAGGCGAGCTTGGTCGCTCGGGAAGGGCTTATCGCCCAGCTCGAAGCCCTGGCCGCCACCGCCGTCGAAGACGAGAACGCCGAGGCTCGGGAAGCTGCGGGGAAGCAGCGGGCGGAGGACGTCAAAGCCCTGCGCGGCGCCTGGAACGGCGTCGGCCCCGCCCGGGGGGAAGCGGGCAAGGCCCTGCAGAAGCGCTTCGATGCGGCGGCGGAAGCGGCCTTCGAGCCGGCCCGGGCGGCCTTCGAAGCCCAAAACCAGCTACGAGCCGCGAATACCGCGGCGCGGGAAGCGCTTCTAAAGACCCTCGAGGAGACCCTCGATGCGGTGAACTGGGAGGCGCCCGATTGGAAATCCCTCGATCGCCTCTATCGCCAGAGCAATGCCCAATGGCGGGAGCACGAGCCCGTGGATCATGGTGGACGGCGCCTGGCGGGCCCTTTCTTCTCTCGCATGCGCGGCCTGAAGACCCAGCTCGAGGCCCGCTGGCAGGCGAACGTGGAGGCCAAGCGGGCCCTCGTAGCGGAGGCCGAGGCCCTCGTCGCCGAGGGCGGTCGGGAAGCCGCTGATCAGTGCAAGGCGCTCCAGCGGCGCTGGGCAGAAATCGACATCACGCCGCGGAAGATCGACCGGGCCCTCTGGACCACCTTTCGGGGCCACTGCGACGCCATCTTCGACCAGCTGCAGAAGGCGCGCAGCGAGGCCAAGGAAGCCGCCAACGCCGAAACCCAGGCCCTTCGCGAACTCACCGAGCAGGTGAAGGACGGCACGGCCCGGGCCGAGGACGAAGCGGCCCTCAGCGCCCTTCCCGTCGGGGCTCTGCGCCAGGCACTCCGGGCGCTGCCCCGGCGTGGCCCTCGGCAGCTGGACGCCGCGCGCAAGGCCGCGGAGCAGGCCCTCGATGGAATTAAGCACGCGAAGCGGCGCCTGAATCAGCAAGCAGCAACGGCGGAGCTGGCAACGATCCTGGCCCTCGATGCGCAATGCTGCGAGGCAGAGCGCGCAGCGCAGGCCTTGCCGGCCCCCGGGGAAGGCGGAACCTTGGCCGAAGCCCTGAGCGCCCGGGCAGCGGCGACGGCCGACAGCACCGCCCGCCGGGAAGCCTGCATCGATCTGGAGATGGCCCTCGGGGTGGATAGCCCTGCTAGCGACGCCCAGCTGCGCCTCGCGCGGCAGGTCGCGCGGCTGGCCTCGGGGCTGGGAAAGGGGCCAGCGGAAGACGATCCGCAGCAGCGTGCTACGGCCGCCGCCCTGCGCCTGCTGGCGACCCCGGGCGCGGACGAAGAGGGTTGGTCCCTGGCGGCCCGGGCCCAAGCGGCCCTTGAGCGCTAGGGTCATGCTAGAACCCCTCGCCCTCACTTGCCCCTACTGCGGGGAAGGCTTTGAGAGCCTCTACGACGAAAGCGAAGCCGCCTTCGGCGCCGGGGTTTTCGAGGCCATCGAGGACTGCCCCGTGTGCTGCCAACCCATTACGGTGCGCCATACGCTCGACGGCTCGGGGCAGCGCGCCTATTCGGAAGCGCTCCGGGATAGCGATAGCTAGGCGCGCGATTCCACCGCCGGGCGCGACGCCCGAGGCAAGGTGACCCCCACGGCAGCGCCGCCAAAAGAGGAGGTGCCAATGTCCAGGGCGCCGCCATAGCTCGCCACCCGCTCCGTCACCATGGCCAGCCCAATGCCTTGCCCTTGCTGCGCCGTATCCGCCCGGGCCCCTCGGGTGAGCACGTAGCCGTGCAGCGTTTCCGGAATGCCCGGACCGTCATCTTCCACCCAAAGCTTCACCGCGTCCGCCGTCCCCTCGGCGCGGAGGTGCACGCGGCTGCGACCGTATTTACAGGCGTTATCCAAGAGATTGCCCAGGATGTCATAGAGATCGCGCTCATCCACAGCCACCGCGAGGGTGGGGTCGAGCGCTGCCGTCACGGTTAGACCTCGATCGGCGTGGAGGCGCCGCAGCCCCGCCAGCAAACGCTCGCCGTGGGAGGCCAGAGGCACGGCGTCGGAGGTGAGGGGATTGGTCCCTAGGCTTGCCCGCTTCAAATGATGGGCCACGATGCTTTCCATGCGCGAAAGCTGCGTGCTCCGCTCCCCCTCATCTTCCGGTCGGGTGTTGCGCAGAATGGCCAGGGGGGTCTTCAGGCTGTGAGCCAGATCGTCCAGGGTGGTGCGGTAGCGTTTTTGGCGAGCGCGCTCCGACGCCAGCAGCGCTTCCAGATTCTTCGCGAGGCCCGAGAGCTCGAGGGGCCAGGGCCGAGCGAGGGTCCCTTCCTCTCCCTGTTCTAGCGCTTCCACGGCCTTGGCCATGCGACCCAGGGGTGCCAGGGCTGCGCGCAGCAGGGCCATTTGCAGCAGCAGCAGGGCAACGGTTGCCCCGCCGAGCCAGAGCCATAGGGCCCGGCGAAAGCCGCGCGCTTCTTGCTGGAAGGGCTGCTGGCTGAAGCTCACCTCGAGGCGATAGGGCACGTCCCCCTCGGGCCCCTCCCAAAGGAGCCCGAAGGTAAAGCGATAGAGCGGCGCGCCCTCCGCCGTGGCGACACGGTCGAAGGCCTCCCCTCCTGGCGGCATGGAAAGGGGCGCGGGTAGGGAGACACCGCTGTGGCTCAAGCTCAGGCTTTGCCAGGCGAGGCCCTTCTGCCCATCGAAGAGCCGGGCATAAAGCCCCGAGCCAGGACGGTTATAGCGCGCCTCGGAGAGGGCCGGGGGCAGAACCAACCCCCCGTCCCGCCATTCAGCCACGCTCAAAAGGTTCAGCACCCGCAGGCGCAGCTGGGCCCGGGCAGAGTCGTCGATGCTCGCCCGAAAGGCGCTGTCGAGCACGAAGCCGGTGATGGAGAGGAACAGCAGGAGCAGGGCGGCCGCCGCCAGCAGCAGGCGGCGCCGAAGGGGCGCATTGGGTTGGCTTAGCCAGCCCTGAAGGCGAGGCCCCAGGCTGGAAAGCACGGGCCCCTAGCCTTCCGCCGCCAGGAGCCGGTAACCCTGGCCCCGCACCGTGGTGATGGTGGAGGTGCCCGCGAGGGGATCGAGCTTGCGCCGCAGGCGCCCCACAAAGACCTCAATGACGTTGCTATCGCGCTCGAAGTCCTGGGCGTAAAGGTGCTCCGTAAGCTCAGTTTTGGAAATCACCTTGCTCGGGTGGAGCATCATGTACTCAAGGAGGTTGTATTCGTAGGCCGTGAGCGTCACCCGAGTGCCCCCCACCCGGAGGTCCTTCGCCGTGGTGTCGAGCTCTAGCGGTCCATGGCGCAGCACGGCACTGGCGTGCCCGGAGGCGCGGCGCACGAGGGCTCGAAGGCGAGCAACGAGCTCCTCAAAGTGAAAGGGCTTGGTGAGGTAGTCGTCGGCCCCCGCTTCCAGGCCTAGGACCTTGTCCTGCCACCCGTCCCGGGCCGTGAGGATCAGCACGGGCACGCGATTCTCCCCTTCCCGGAGCGCCTTAATCAGCCCGAGGCCATCGAGTTCAGGCAGACCAAGATCGATGATGGCGGCGTCGTAGGGGAGCTCCTGGGCCATGTAGAGCCCTTCCCGGCCATCACCGGCGTGCTCCACCACCAGCCCTTCCTGCTGAAGGTGACCGCGAAGCTGATTCGCCAGGGTCGGATCATCTTCGACGATCAAGATTCGCATCAGCGGCGCGCTCCCCGCGTGTCTAGGATCTCCCCGGATTGGGCATCCACTACCAGCGTTTTAACCCGACCGTCATCCAAAAGCACCTTCACCTTCACGGCACCCTCGGCTTCGGGGATCGGCGCCACGGCGATGACCTGGCCCCCGTAGCGACGCTGCACCTGGCGCGTGGCGGTGGCGAAGTCGCTGCGCAGGCCCTCCGCGGCCAGGGCGAAGGCGCTTTGAAAGCACAGGCTCCAGAGCAAAAGGGCTAGGGCCAGCCAAAGGGTGGGGGAGAGGGCGCGGATCATGGCGCAGCGTTTCCTTGAGTGCGAGGCACTCGCTTATCAAACCAGCCTAAAGCATGGGGATTAAGCGCTGAATCACCCCTGAATTCCGGGCCCCGCCACAGCCACGAGGGCGTGGTCCGGCGCTAGGCGGAGCACCAAATCAGCTCGCGCGGGCAATCGTCGAAGCTGGCGCCGGGTAAGGCGCTCATAATGGGCAATGAAGCGGCGCACGGCGGCCGGGGTCATGGCCCGGTCGCTGCGGGCGCGGAGCGCCGCCTCCTGGGCCTCCCGGAATTCGTAGACGCTTTCGAAGCTGGGCACCTGCAAGTGAATGAGCCCGGAAAAGCGCCGAAAGAGCGCATCGTAGGGTCCCGCAAGCGCCTCATCCACGGCGGCGCGCCACCGCCCGTCGGGGTCCGCGTCTGCCTCCAGGGCGTTCAGGGGCGCGGTGGGCTCCTCCTTGTCCGGCGGCGGCGCCCCCACGCACCACCCTTCCAAGATCAGGCAATCCGCGGGCCGCGGCTGAAGCCTTGGGGCCGCCGCCCGGTCATCGAGGGCCTTATCGAACTGGGGCAGGGCCAGGGGCGCCCCGGGCAGCAGGAGCGCTTCCACTGCTGCCCTCAGGGCATCGACGTCATGGGTGCCCGGAACGCCGCGGGTCTGAAAAAGGGGATGGACCGTTTCCGCACGCTGCGCCCGCTCAGCCTTCCCTAGGTAGAAATCATCCAGGGACAGGCACGCGCAGCGCAGGCCCAGAGCGGGCAGGTAGTGCGAAAGCAGGGCTGCAAAGGTGCTCTTACCGCTACCCTGAGCGCCGTTCAAAAGCACCAGCAGCGGCGCGCCCCGAGCCCCCTGGGCGGCCGCGAGGTGGGCCGCCAGCGCCGCCCCATGCACTTCCAGGGCCCGGCGCCGGGCCGCGGGCACGGCTGCGGGCCACGCCATCACCGCCCCCTCCCCCACATCCTTCGCGAGCGCGAGCACCGTCTGCCGCGCCGACGGCGTAGCCAGCCCCGGCAGGGCTGGCCAGAGCGCGAGGGCGTCGGTCGCCTCCAAAGCTAAGGCGTCTATGGGGCGCGGGGGTTCCATGTTCCAAACCTTAGCATCGGCAAAGGTCGGGAACCCACGGCTTCCCGCAAGGTCGGTACACTAGGCTTTGCTCCCGTAATCACATGAGGCGCTGTTGATGACCACCCTTCGCTCCTTCCCCGGCTCCCTACGCCTTTTGGGTGCCCTCCTCGCATTGTTGCTCCTCGGCTGCGCGACCCCGAGCACCCCGCCCCCGAGTTCAGCGCCGGAAGCAGACGCTGTGGTCATCAAGAAAAGCACCATCGACACCCGGAGCTACCGCCACCGGGTGCTCTCCAACGGCCTGGAGGTGCTCCTTGTGAGCGACCTCGCCAGCGACCAAGCGGCGGCGGCTCTCGCCGTAGACGTGGGCAGCTTCGCCGAGCCGGAAAGCCACCTGGGCCTGGCGCACTTCCTCGAGCACATGCTGTTTCTTGGTACGGAAAAATTCCCGGACCCGGACGGCTACGGCGATTTCATCAGCCGCAACGGCGGGGATCGCAACGCCTACACGGCCCTGGACCACACCAACTACTTTTTTTCCATCCGTCCGGAAGCGTTTTTTGAGGGCCTCGACCGCTTCGCCCAGTTCTTCATCGCCCCGCGCTTCGACGCCGCCTACGTCAGCCGAGAGCGGAACGCCGTCCATAGCGAGTATCAGATGCAGCTGAAGAACGACGGCTGGCGCACCTACATGACCCAGAAGCGCGCCCTAAACCCCGCCCATCCCGGAAGCCGTTTCACCATTGGAAGCCTCGACACGCTGGCCGATGACGAACCCGGAGCCCTCCGGGAGGCTCTCCTCGCTTTCTACGAGGCCCACTACTCCGCCGATCGTATGCGGCTTGTGCTGCTGGCCCCTGAATCCCTAGATAAACTCGAAAGCTGGGCCACGGAGCTCTTTGGGCCCGTGCGCGCCCGCCCCACCGCGGTGAACGAACCCGAGGCGCCGGTCTTTGCGAAGGACCAGCTACCGAGCCTCCTGCGCATCCGCCCCGTTAAGGAGCGCCGCAGCCTCGAGCTGACCTTCCCCCTACCCCCCCTCGACCCCTATCAGGCGGAAGCGCCCGGCGCCTACCTCGCGAACCTCTTGGGCCACGAGGGCGAGGGCAGCGCCCATGCGGTGCTGAAGGATGCTGGACTCATCAATGGCCTCAGCGCCGGCGCCGCGCCCTTCGGGGAGCACAACGCCCTTTTTTCCATCGCTGTGGATCTAACGGAAGCAGGTTACGCCCAGTGGCCCCAGGTGACGGGAACGCTTTTTGCTGCCATCGAGCGCCTAAGGGCCGAGGGGCCGCAGCGGTGGCGCTACGACGAACAGGCCCGCCTCGCCGCTCTGGCCTTCGCCTACCAGCCCCAGCGCGATGCCTACAACACGGTCAGCGCCCTCGCCGCCGGGCTGTTGGAAGTACCGCCGGAGGAAATCCTCCGCAGCGGCATGCGCATGGATCGCTTCGACCCGGTGCTCCTAGAATCGATCCTAGCCGCCCTGCGCCCCGATCGGCTCCAGCTCACTCTCACGGCTCCGGAAGTGGAGACGACGACGCGGGAACCCTTCTTCGCGGTGGATTACGCGCTTGAGCCCCTCTCCCCGGCCCTGTGGATGGCCTGGGAAAGCCCCGCAGCGCCCGAGCATCTGGCCCTACCGGCCCCGAACCCCTTCGTGCCGGAAGCCCTAAGCCTCATGGAGGTTCCGGACGCGGCGGCCCCCGTGGCCCTCGCTTCGGGCCCCTGGGGCACGCTGTGGCATGCCCCCACGGTGGCCTTTAAGGCGCCCCGGGCTGAGCTGCGTCTGAAGGTGCAGAGCGGGGCCATCACCGGCCCCGAGGGGCAGATGGCCGCGGCTCTCTGGGCGGCCTTGCTTAAGGATAGCCTCAACAGCTACGCCTACCCCGCTCGCCTCGCCGGCCTCAGCTTCGCCCTTCGCCCGGCGGCCTCCGGGCTTGAGCTGCAGGTGGCGGGCTACAGCGAACGCCTTCCGGAACTTCTAGAGGCGGTTTTAAGCAGCCTCACGGACGCCGCCCCAAGCGAGGCGGCCTTTGAGCGAGAGAAAGCTCGCCTACTCCAGAGCCTGGCCAACCAGCGCCAGGACCGCCCATACCAGCAAGGCATGCGGGCACTCCAGCAGACCGTCGACCACGACGCCTACCCCCTAGAGGACCGCCTCGCGGCGGCGGAAGCTCTCACCCTGGACCAGCTGAGGGAAGGTTTTGCGAAAAACCTTCTGGAAGCGCCCAAGCTTACGGGGCTTATGGTGGGGAACGTGACCCCGACCGAGGCGGATCGGCTGGCAGCGATGATCACCGACGCCCTCGGCACGGCCCCCGCCGATCCCGTGCCGCCCCGGGCCCTGACCAAGCTTGAAGATGGGGATCGACTCGCCCAGGCCCTGACCATCGACCATGACGATGCTGCCTTCGTGCTGTACGTCCAGGGACGTACCCAGAGCCTCGGCGAGCGCGCCCGCTTTGGCCTACTTGGGCACATGCTGGCCTCCCCCTATTTCAACGCTCTGCGCACGGAGCGCCAGCTCGGCTATGTGGTTTCCGCCGGGGCCTTCGTGCGCCACAGCACGCCGGGGCTCTACTTCCTGGCCCAAAGCCCCGTGGCCGGCCCGGCCGCCATCCTGACGGAAACGGAAGGCTTCCTTGCGCGCTATGGAGAAACGATAGCGGCCCTCACCCCGGGGGTCTTCGAGACGGAAAAGGCGGGGCTCCGCTCTCGCCTTCTGGAGCGTGATAAGAACCTCGGGGAGACGGCCAGCCGCTACTGGGAGAACATCGAAGTGGAACGGGAAGACTTCGCCCTGCGGGAAGCCCTCGCCGCCGCCCTGGACGCGCTCACCCTTCAGCAGTTCCAGGCCTTCTACGGCGTGTTCCTTGAGCGCTTGGCATCGCAACGCATCCTCGCCTTCAGCCCGGGACGCTTCGGAGACGAGGCCCTCCTCGAGGGCACCGCGGTAACGGACCTCGCGGCCTTTAAGGCGAGCCGGGATCGATTCTTAGCCACCGGGGGTGCTCGGTGAGTCCCGCCGAGGCGCTGCGTTCGGAGCTGCTCCGCGCGATCCGGGATAATCTCCGGGACGGCGCCTCCCAGCTGGCGCGGCGAGCGCTCGATGCCCTCGCCCGCTACGCCGAAGCCCCGCAAGGATCCCTCGAGGATCGCAAGGGCGCCCTCCTCGCTTTCGCGGACGAGCTCGGTTCCCTACGCCCCAGCATGGTGGCCATTCCCAACCTCGTAAGCCGCTGGCGTGACGCGGTACGAGATTTCGAAGGACCGCCGGAGGCTCTCGGTCCCTTTGCCCGCACCCAGGCCCAGGCCGTGCGCACCTGGGCCGACGGGGCCCGGGATGCCACGGTGCGCGCCGCCATTACCCAGCTTGAAGGCGCCCAGCGCATTCTTACCCACTCCATCAGCTCTACGGTGCTCGAAGTGCTAAGGCGCCTGCCCCCAGCGCGCACGGAGGTCATCGTGACGGAAAGCCGTCCAGGGCGAGAAGGGTGGGAGCTGGGGGCAACGCTGGCTGCCCAGGGCCTTTCCGTCAGCTATATCACCGACGCCCAGGGCGGGCTGTTCACGGCTCAGGCGGACGCGGTCCTCGTGGGCGCCGATGCGCTGCTCGCCGACGGCACGGTGGTCAATAAGGCCGGAACCTACCTGCTGGCCCTCGCCGCGAAGGACCAAAACGTCCCCTTTTGGGTCTGCGCGGAGAGCTTCAAGTGCACCACCACCCCTGCCGACGCCTTCGCCCTCGAGGAGCGATCCGGCAGCGAGCTGGGGCCGCCGCCGGTGCCCGGGCTCAAGGCGCGGAATCTCTACTTTGAGATGACGCCGCCCCGGCTGATCACGGGTTGGCTATCTAACGAACCGCTTGCGCCACGCTTCGGGCATGGGGAGGCTTAGGCCTCAAACACCCGCTCGAAGGGGGGAAGGGCATCCAAGATCGCCTGGCCGTAGCGGCGGGTGACGATGCGCTTATCGAGCAGGGTGATGCGGCCGTAGTCCTTTTCCGAGCGCAAAAGCCGCCCGCAGGCCTGCTTGAGGCGCAGCGCCGCATCGGGCACGGACATTTCCATAAAGGGGTTGCGCTGCTGAGCGCTGAGCCATTCCGCCGTGGCCGCCTCCACGGGATCGTCCGGGACGGAAAAGGGCAGCTTGCAGATGATGACGTGGCGGCAATAGGCCCCGGGCAAATCAATGCCCTCAGCGAAGCTGGCGAGGCCGAAAATCACACTCCCCTCCCCACCGTCGATGCGCCGCTGGTGCTCCGCTAGGATGCGGCCCTTGCTCTCCGTAGCTTGGCTCAGTACGCGCTTAAGGAGCGCGGGCGGGAGGGCCGCACAGACCTGATCGAGCTGACGCCAGGAGGTGAAGATCACTAGCGTACCCTCGTCCTCGCGAATCAAACCCGGGAGCAGCTCGGCGATTTCCCCCGCATGAGCTTCGCTTTGGCTCGGATCGCTACGCAGCTTCGGCACCACCAGCTGAGCCACCTCCTCATAGGCAAAGCTTGAGGGAACCACCAGGTAGCGGGCGTTATCGGGAATGCCCGCGGCCTCGGCGAAGCGTCCGAAGCCATCCGTAGATGACAGGGTGGCAGAGCTCACCACGGCGCCGAAGCACCGATCCCAGAGCACGCTGCGCAGGGAAGTTCCTGCGCTGAGCGGAGAGCTTTGCACCTCCACGTCGAGACTGCCCTCCTGCCCCAGGCGGGAGATCCAGCGCGCGTGAGGGGCATCGCTGGCCTGGGCGAAGTCACGCCATAGGGCCTCGCTGCCCTCGAGGCGCCCTTGAAGCTGCCCCAGGCTGCCCTGCGCCGCCTCTAGCTCAGCCCGAGCATCGCCGGCCTGCTCCAAGGCCTCGCTTAAGCGCTCCCCGAGCTCATCGCCTAGGGAAACCAGCTCCGCAAAGGCCTCGGCCAGCTGCTTGCCTTGGGTCCGCCAGCTTTCCCCCACATCCCCATGGGGGAAGCGATGAGCCGGGGCCTGACCGCGGCGAAGCCCCGGCGCCCCCTCCTCCAGGGCCTCGAGTTGATCGGCCAGGGTAAGGGTGGCGCTTAGGGTCTCCCGAAGCGGCGCTCCCAGCTGGGCTAGACGCTGAGCCGCAGCGACCCAAGCCGGGGCCCGGCCGAGGCGCTGAGCCAGCGTGCCCACGAGGCGCTCAAAAGCGTCGAGCGTTTGCTGACTCCCGAGGATGCGCGTAAAGCGGCGCAGGTGCCCCAGGGCCTTCTCCGAGAGGTGATGGCCTTCGTCGAAGACGTAGATGGTCTCCTCCGGCGTCGGCAGCACCACGCCGCCCCCGAGGGCGAGATCCGCGAGGATGAGGTCGTGGTTGGCAACGATAACGTCTGCGCGCTGCACTGCCTCCCGGGCCTTGAAGTAGGGGCAGTCGCGAAAGAAGGTGCAGCGACTTCCTGTGCAACCGCGATGATCCGTGGTCACGGAGGCCCAGCGATCGTCGTCGATCGCTTCCCCGTAGCGCTCCCGGTCTCCGTCCCAACGCCCCCCTTCCAGCGCCCCCTGCATAGCCTGGTACAGAGGCCGGGCAGCAAGGCTCGGGGGCGGTCCAAAGAGGTCGCTGGCCAGGGCAACGCCGTCATCGGAAAGGATGCGATCGAGGCGCGCAAGGCAGGCATAGCGGCCCCGACCCTTGGCCAGGGCATAGGTAAATTTCAGCCCCGCGGCCCCCTGCAGATCGGGCAGATCCCGTTCCACCAGCTGATCTTGCAGGGCGACGGTGGCCGTGGAGATTACCAGGGTCAGGCCCCGGGCCTGGGCCAGGGGAATGGCCGCAAGCCCGTAGGCGAGGGTTTTCCCCGTCCCCGTGCCGGCTTCCGCCACCACAACGTGAGGCGGACCGGACTCCCGCATCCCGAGTTCGTCCACCGTGAGCGCCCCGAGGGTACGGGCGATTTCCGCAATCATGAGCCGCTGCCCTCGGCGCGGCGTAAAGCCCCGGGCCGCAAGCCACGCGCGGTAAGCACCCTGAATTTGTTCGCGGAGCGCGGGGCTTAGGGTGCCGTCTTGGGGGGAAGCGGTGCTCATGGATCGAGTATACCGGGCCATGCAAGAAAAACCCTGCGGTGCTAGCCTTGCCCGCTGTTGCGATTCCTCGCAAGGAGAAACCCCATGCGTTCGATCCCGCGGCGCCTCCTCGGTGCCCTGCTGGCTCTTTGGCCCCTACTTTCCTGGGCAGATGACACCCCTTACCGCCCTTTGCCCTGCCTCCGGGCTTTGTGCTCGAGGTGGTGAGTGACGATCTGCCCAACGCTCGCCAGCTGGCCCTCGGGCCCAAGGGCACGATCTTCGCCGGCACCCGGCGCGATGGCCGGGTCTGGGCCCTGCGCGATGGGGTGCGCTACACCCTCGCCGAGGGATTGACGCTTCCGAGTGGCGTGGCCGTGCACGAAGGTGATCTCTACATTGCCGCGGTGTCTCACCTCTATCGTCTGAAAAGCATCGAGAACACCCTAGCCACCCCCCCGGGCCTCGAGGTCATCACCGACGCCTTGCCCACGGATAAGCATCATGGCTGGAAGCACATCGAATTCGACGGCGAGGGCAAGCTTCTGATCCCCGTGGGCGCCCCCTGCAACATCTGCGACCCCGAGCCTCCCTACGCGAGCCTATTGCGCATGGACCGGAACACCGGAGCCTATGAGGTGATCGCCCAGGGGATTCGCAATACCGTGGGCTTTGACTTCGAACCTGGCACCGGCGCCCTATGGTTCTCCGATAACGGCCGGGACATGCTCGGAGACGAAATTCCCCCGGAGGAGCTGAACCGCTTAGCCGCCCCCGGGGCCCACTTCGGCTATCCCTACGTCCACGGCGGCGCCGTCCTCGATCCAGAGTTCGGAAAGGGCCATCGCCTGGAAGATTACGCTGCGCCCGAGGCCCGGCTGCCAGCTCACAGCGCGCCCCTGGGCCTTGCCTTCTACACGGGCAGCGCCTTTCCCGAGCGCTACCGGGGAGCCCTATTCTTTGCCCAGCATGGCTCCTGGAATCGTAGCGAGAAGATTGGCTACCAAGTTTCCGTAGCCTTTCTCGAGAACGGCAAGATTCAACGCATCGAGCCCTTCCTCACGGGCTTTCTCGACGGCGAAACCACCCTTGGCCGCCCCGTAGATGTGGTCGTGGAACCGAGCGGCGCCCTCCTCGTTTCCGACGACCACCGCGGCGCCGTCTATCGCATTCGTTACGCCGGCCCCTCGACGACCCCGACCCTTGCTAGGAGCACGCCATGAGCGACCTCAGTATCCTCTTCGAGCCCGTAAAGCTCGGTCCCCTTACGCTGCCCAATCGCTGGGCCATGGCGCCCATGACCCGGCAGTTCAGCCCGAACCGAACGCCCACGGAGGACGTGGCGCGCTACTACCAGCGCCGCGCGGAGGGGGGTACGGGGCTCATCATCACCGAGGGCACAACCCTTCGTGATCTCGCCTCTAGCGGCAGCGACGCCATCCCCGCCATCAGCGGCGAGGTGCCCGTAGCGGGCTGGGCCAAGGTCGTAGAGGCCGTGCACGCCGCGGGCAGCAAGATCTTCCCGCAGATTTGGCACATGGGCGTGATGCGCGACGCCCAGGCCTCAGGGCACCCGGAGGTGGAGTCCCTAAGCCCCTCGGGCCTGCTACTTCCTGGGAAAAGCCGAGGCCGGGCCATGACCGACGCGGAGGTGGCGGATTCCATCGAGGACTTCGCCGAGGCCGCCCGGAACGCGAAGGCGGCGGGCTTCGACGGCGTGGAGCTTCACGGCGCCCATGGCTACCTCATTGACCAGTTCTTTTGGGAGGGCACGAACACGCGCACGGACCAGTACGGCGGCGACATGGTGGCCCGGACCCGCTATGCCTGCGAGATCATCCGCGCCGTCCGCGCAGCGGTGGGGCCCGACTATCCCATCATGCTGCGCTACTCCCAGTGGAAGCAGCAGGACTTCGAAAGCAAGCTCGCACCGACGCCAGAGGCCCTGGAAGCCTTCCTTGCGCCGCTCACGGACGCCGGGCTCGACGCCTACCACTGCTCCACCCGCCGCTACTGGGAGCCGGAGTTTGAGGGCTCGGCAATGAACCTCGCCGGGTGGACCAAGAAGCTCACCGGACTCGCTACGGTCACCGTGGGCTCCGTGGGCCTGAACCAGGACTTCGTCACCGGCTACGCCTCGGAAGACACGGTCGGCACAGCGGACATCGATGGCCTGGCCGAGCGGGTGGAAGCCGGGGAGTTCGACGTGGTCGCTGTGGGCCGCGCCCTTATCGCGACCCCGAACTGGCCCCGGCTCGTGGCTGCCGGGCAGCTGGAGGAGGCAGCCACCTACAGCCGCGCCCAGCTCGCTGAGCTCGTTTAGGGCGCCAGCGGCGGCGTCGCCGGCGGAGGTCGGCGATGCCCCGTGGCCTGCTCATAGGCGTAAGCCAGCTGAAGGAGACGGTGATCATCCCAGCGCCGCCCCAGCCACTGTAGGCCCGCGGGCAGACGCCCCTCTCGCGTAAAGCCCATGGGCACGGTGAGCGCCGGCATGCCCGTTCCCGGCGCCAGGCGCTGACTGTTATCCCCGGTGTATTCCGCATCAGCGCCGCTTAGGGACGCCGGCACGGCGGTCCAACTCGGATAGAGCAAGGCATCGACCTTCGCCGCATCCAGGGCCCCGGTCACGGCCGCTAGAAAGGCTTGGCGCTCGGGGTGGTCGGCAAAGCCCGGGCAGGGCGGATCCCACGCCGACGGCGGCGCCAGGGGCCCTTGGGTAAAAAACTTGAAGCGGCCCACGTTCGCTGGATGCACCTCGAAGGCCGCAAGGCGTGTGGCCACGTCCCGCCAGGGCACGCCCCCTCGAGCATCGAGATAGGCCGCCACGTCCGCACGGAAGCGATTGCAGAAGCGCCCCCCCGCCAGATGCTGCTCGAAATTGGGAATCACCAAGGGATCAACAATCTCCGCCCCAGCAGCGCGCAAATCCCCCAGCGCCGCCTCGAAAAGGGCCCGCACCTCTGGGTCCGTCTCTCGCGGCACGAAGGCCCGGAGTACGCCGAGGCGCGCCCCCGGAGCCTTGCAGGGCTCAACCCCGAGGCATAATCCCCCGGGCGCCGCTCATCGGCCTCAGCGGTGGTCGGGTCTGCGGGGTCGGCGCCGGCAATAACGTTCATGAGGGCCGCCGCGTCGGCTACGGAGCGCACCATGGGGCCCGCCATGTCCCGATCGAGCAGCAAGGGCACAATGCCCGCCCGGGAAACGAGGCCGAAGGTGGGCCGGAGCCCAACCAAGGCCAGGTGCGCCGAGGGCCCGCGAATGGAATTTCCCGTATCGGTCCCAAGCCCCGCCAGAGCAAAGCTCGCGGCCACGGCGGAGGCCGTGCCCCCGGAGGATCCCGCGGGGGTATGGCGGCGATCGTAAGCATTCGCCGTACGGCCGTAGCTCGAGGACAGGCTTTCCTTGGCGCTGAAGGCCCACTCGGCCATGTTCGTTTTGAAAAGCACCAGCGCCCCGGCGGCCCGAAGGCGGGCCACGATCGTCGCGTCCTTCGTTGGTGGGGGCACGGAAAGCAAGGCTGCGGAACCGCCGGTGGTCGGAAGCCCCGCCGTATCCATGTTGTCCTTCACGGCCAGGGGCACGCAGTGGAGCAGGCCGAGGGGCTCCCCGGCTTCCCGCTTTTCATCCAAGGCCCGTGCCTCGGAGAGGACCGCCGGGTTCACCACGGTAACGGTCCGTACCCCGAGAGGCTGGTCATAGGTGTGAACCCGATCCAGATAGTGGGTCACGAGGGCTTGGCAGCTGACCGTCCCCGAAGCCAGCGCCTTCCGCACCGAAGCGATGGAGGCCTCATAGGCGAACGCCCCCGCCCCGCCCTGCGCCCGTTCCCCGGCGGCAGCCCCAGCGCGCACGCCCAGGAACAGCCCCAAGGCCAGCCCAAGCCCTAGGATCCCCAGGCGCCGGCCCGGGACCCGGGCCGGAAGCGTCAGAACGGCCACCACCACGGACTTTCCAGGGACTTCCGGCAGCCCCGAAGCTGGGTCTCATAGCGATTGGCGCGGGTTTGCACTTTCTTCGCGGTCTCAATCAGCCAGCCCTTGCTGCGCCAGGTACCCCGGCGGAATCCACCCCGTCCATCGTGGTAAGCCAGGTAGAGGCTGTAGGCGTCCGTCGGCTTCAGGCCCAGCTCCTTCACGCTCGCCCGGTTGTACCAGGCCATAAAGTCAATGGCGTCCCGGAAGTCATCGCGGTCGGAGAGGAGCCCCCCCTCGGCCTCCACATATTCCTCCCAGGTTTCGTTCTTCACCTGTGCATAGCCATAGGCCGTTGAGGGCCGCTTCCAGGGAATCACCCCAAAGACCTTTAGCCGCGGGGGCTTCGCCTTCGCCCGAAAGGAGGATTCCTGGTACATGATGGCCATGAGCACGGGGATGGGAATATCCCAGCGCCGCTCCGCGCGAGCCGCATCATCGAACCAGTCGGCCTTTTCCGCGAAGATGAGGCAGATGTTGTCACTCCGCCCCGGCGGCGCGGTGGCACAGCCCGCCACCACCGCGACGCAGCACAGCATGAGCAAGATTCGTCGAAGACTCACCTGATTCATTCCCTCGCCTCCAAAAACGCGACAAACGCCGCTTCATCCATGATCGTCACTCCCGCGGCCTGAGCCGCCGCCAGCTTTTGCCCTGCAGCTTCGCCGGCCACGACGACATCGGTATTTTTAGACACGCTCCCCGTGACCTTAGCACCCAGCGCCTGGAGCCGGTCCTTCGCCGCCTTTCGTGGAAGCGTCGCCAGCGTGCCCGTGAGCACCCAGTTCTGCCCCGCTAGGGGGCGGGGCCCGCCGGGCGCCGGAGGCTCGGGCTCAAGCCCCGCCGCGAGCAGTCGGTCCACGAGGCTTCGATGGGCGGGCTCGGCAAAATGATCGAGGATGCCCTGGGCGACGATGGGCCCGACGTCCCGGAGGGCCGTTAGGGCCTCGAAGTCAGCAGAAATCAGCGACGGCAAGGAGGGAAAGGCCTCCGCCAGGGTCACCGCCGTGGCCTCCCCCACCTCTCGAATGCCGAGGGCGAAGATCACTCGGGCCAGGGGGCGTCGCTTCGACGCAGCAATGCCGTCAATAAGATTCTGCGCCGATTTCTCCGCCATGCGTGGCAGGCCCGCCACCGCAGGCAAATCGAGGTGATAGAGGTCCGCCACGTCCCTCAGAAGCCCGCTTTCCACCAGGGCCGAGGCAAGCTTTTCCCCGAGGCCATCAATATCCATGGCCGTGCGCTGGGCAAAGTGCTGAAGCCCCGCCACCAGCTGGGCCGGACAGCCCTGGCTGTTGGGACAGCGCAGCACCACCGCGTCCGCCTCGCGACGCAGGGCCGCGGTACACACGGGGCACTGGGTAGGCACGGCCGGTGCTTCGCCCCTCGGGGTCACCGTGAGATCCAGATCCACTCGCACCACCTGAGGAATCACATCCCCCGCGCGCCGCACCCATACCGTGTCCCCGGGGCGCACGTCGAGCCGAGCGACCTCGTCGAAGTTATGAAGCGTGGCGTTAGAGACCGTGACTCCGCCAACAAACACCGGCGCCAGCCGAGCCACGGGCGTCACGGCGCCGGTGCGCCCCACCTGGAGTTCGAGCGCTTCGAGTGTGGTGACGGCTTCCTCCGCCGGTGGCTTGAAGGCGAGGGCCCACCGCGGCGTGCGGCTCAGCACCCCCGCTGCCTGCTGCAGGGCCAGGTCATCGAGCTTAAGCACCACGCCATCAATGTCGTAATCAAGTTCCGCGCGCTGGGAGAGGCAACGGTTGATGAAGGCCAGTACCGCCTCCGCCCCTTCACAACGCGTGGTGTGGGGGTTCACGGGCAGGCCCCAGCGCCGGAGCGTATCGAGGGCTTCGCTATGGCTTCGGAATTGTTCCGACCCCGCCTCCCCCACGCTATAGGCAAAGATACGCAGGGGACGGCGCGCCGTAATCGCAGGGTCGAGCTGCCGTAGGCTGCCTGCGGCGCCGTTACGAGGATTCACTAGAGGCTTGTCACCGCGAGCCTCAGCCCCAGCGTTGTAGGTCGCGAAGGCGCTCCGGGCCATGTAGACCTCGCCTCGGACCTCGAGCTGGGCGGGCCAATCATCGCCGCGAAGCTGCAGCGGAACCGCCGTAATGGTGCGGATATTCCCCGTGATGTCTTCCCCGGTCTGCCCATCGCCACGGGTGGCTGCCAGCACCAGCCGGCCCTGCTCATAAACGAGCCGAACCGCCACGCCGTCAATCTTTGGCTCGCAGGTGTAGGTCAGGGGCGCTCGATCGAGCTCCCGGCGGAGCCGCTCATCAAAGTCCCGAACCCCCTGCTCATCCGTGCACTTCCCGAGGCTGAGCATGGCCGTGGGGTGGGCGACGCTTTGAAAGCCGGAAGCCGGCGCACCGCCCACGCGCTGCGTGGGAGAGCCGGGGTCAACGAGCTCAGGATGGGCAGCCTCTAGCGCTGAAAGGCGGTCGAAGAGCGCATCGTAGGCCCCATCGCTGATCTTCGGCGCGTCCAGGACATAGTAGGCATAATTGTGCTCTTCAAGGCTCTGGCGCAGGGCCTCCGCCTCCCGGCGGGCCGCCTCCGGGGCAGAACCGCTCGCCTCTGCATTCATCGCGGACCCGGTCGCGACATCTGGCGACGTTGGAATTCTCGGATGCGCTGGCGACAGTAGTCGAGGGTTTGCGCGGTCATGACGCTGCGTTGCTCATCTCGCAGCTCCCCCTGAAAGCGCTCCGCAAGCGCCTTAGCCACTTGCACCATGGCCTCGAAGGCCTCCAGGGGCGCCGCGGGTCCAGGGAGCTGGAGGAAGAAGGACACCCCGGGGGTTTCAAAGCTGTCGAGGGTGCTGAGGTCGAAGGTGCCCGGTTCCACGGCGCTGGCCATGGAGAACGCGGGCTGGCCCGTGGCCTCGTCGTAGTGATGGAAGATATTCATGTCCCCGTAGCGCAAGCCGTAATGGGTCACCGTCTCGACCAGCGCCGGGCCCGCCATCAGCGATTCCCGCGCCAGCACATGCACCACAAGGACCTCCTCCGGCGGCGGCGGGGGCTCGGCCCCTTCCACCGCAGGTTCGGCGGAGGCGGCCTTTGCCGCGGCCTGCGCCTTGGGGACTTCCCGCTTCTTCCGCCCGCCAGCGCCTGAGGCAGGGGCGCGGGAGACGATGGGCTCCCCAGCAAAGAGAGGCGCCTGCTCCGGGACGGTCGGGGGTCCTCCCTCCGGTTCCGGCGTTGGCGGGGTTACAGGCTCAGAGGCACGGGCCACCGGGGCAGGCTCGGGCGCCTTCGCTTCGGGAAAGAGCGGATCTTCCGCTGGGGGCGCCAGCCCCGAAAGGGGATCGTCGCTTACCGCTGCGGACTCCGCTGCCGGCGGAAGGGTCCCGGGGGAGACGATTCGAGCCCCGCCGTTCGGCAGTTCGCTCCGAGTCAGGTCAATCTCCTCACCGTCGTCTCCGGGGCTGGGATCCATGCGCAGCGGCAGTTCATCGCGAAAGCGGGTCCAGAGCCCATGGCCCAAGATGGCCACAACCCCAAGCACCCCAAGGGCAAGGAAAAGCTCTCGAATTCCCCATTCCATGCGTGCCTCCCCTCTGCCCTAGCCCGCTAGGGCCGCGGCTTCTTCCACATTAACGGATACCAAGCGCGACACCCCGGGCTCCTGCATGGTGACCCCCATGAGGTGCTCGCCCATCTCCATGGAGATCTTGTTGTGGGTGATATAGATGAATTGCACTTCCTTCGACATCTCCGTCACCAGGCGACAGAAGCGCCCCACGTTCGCATCATCCAGCGGGGCATCCACCTCATCGAGCATGCAAAAGGGCGCGGGATTCAGGCGGAAGATGGAGAACACGAGCGCGATGGCCGTGAGCGCCTTCTCCCCGCCGGAAAGCAAATGGATGGAGGCATTTTTCTTCCCCGGGGGCCGGGCCATGATGGCAACGCCGGTGTCGAGGAGGTCGTCGCCGGTCAGCTCAAGGTAGGCATGCCCACCTCCAAAGACCTTCGGGAATAGGCTTTGCAGCCCGCTATTCACCTGATCGAAGGTTTCCTTGAAGCGGGCTCGGGTTTCCCGGTCGATCTTTCGAATCGCCTCTTCCAAGGTCGCCAACGCTTCCTCAAGGTCGGCGTTCTGCGCGTCCAGGTATTGCTTCCGCTCCTGCTCCTGCTCGAATTCCTCGATGGCCGCCAGGTTAATGGGGCCTAGGCGGTCGATGCGCCGATTGAGGCCCTCGAGCCGCTCGGCCCAGGCGCCGGCTTCCGCTTCCGGCTCCAAGGCGTCCAGCAGGGCTTCCGGGCGTTGCTCGAAGGGCTCAAGCTGCTCCTCTACCGCGCCGCGCTTGAGCACCAGCGCTTGGTGCGCCATGCGGGCGCTTTCAAGGGCTTCCCCCAGCTTTTGCACCCGATCATCGGCGTCGCTACGGGCCTGCTCAAGGGTCCGAAGCTCGGCGTCGAGCTCGGAAAGCTTGCCCCGAGCGCCCTCGAGCTGCTTCTCCACTTCGGCGCGTTGGGAAAGCTGTTCCTCAAGGGTGGCTTTCATTCCCGCCAGGGGCGCTTGGGATTCGGTCAGCTCGGACTCGAGGCCCGACAGCTGGCCCGCAAGGGTCGTGAGCTGCTCCGTGAGCCGGGCCTGCGCCTTGCGCGTGGCCTCGAGCTGGGTGGTCAGGTTCTGCGCCTTGAGGCTGGCCTCGTAAGCGGCCTCCCGTTGCTGCTGGGCTTCCCCGCGGGCGCTTTGCACCTGGCTCCGAAGCGCATCGCGCTGCGCCAGCCGGCCGCTGCGCTCGCTGTCAAAGCGGGCCTTCTCGCTTTCCGCCGTTTGCCGAGCCCCCTGGGCCGCAGCCAGCCCTTCCCGCTCCTGGCGCTGCTGATTTTCGAGCTCGGCGCGCTCTTCCCTCAGACGCTGGGCCCGGGCTTCCGCGGCCTCGAGGCGCGCTGCCAGCGCGCTGCGCTCGGATAGCTTCACCCCCTGCAAGCGGGCTCGCTCGTCGAGGCTGTCCTGAATGCCCGCTCGCTCGGCCTCCAGGGCCGCAAGCTGGGCCCGATGGGCCCCGACCCGATCTTCCCCGACTTCCTGCGCCGCACTGTTTTCCCCTAACTCGCTACCCAGCGCTTCCAGCGCTTGGCCCCGACGCAGTACCCCCGCTTCGGCGTGATCGCCCCGGGCGACGCGAAGCCAGCTGGCGCCGATCAGGACCCCGTCGCGGGTGACGACCCGCTCCTCCGGGCCCAGGCGACTGCGCAGGGCCAGCCCTTCCTGGAGCGTCTCCACGGCCCACACCCCTTGAAGCAGGGCCGAGAGGTCATCGTCCCCCTCCACATAGCGGGCCAGGGGAGCTCGCCCCAGCGCATCCTCTACCGACGCCGCGCCCGCGCTGCCGCCCACGCTCTCAAAGAGCGTCAGTTCGGCGTTATCTAAGGCCATGGCGGCCTCGCCGGGGCCATCGAGATGTTCCACCACGACGGCCTGAAGGGCGCCCCCTAGCACCTGTTCCACCGCCGTTTCCCAGCCCGCCTGCACGGTGAGTCGCTCTGCGAGGCGGGGACGGCGGCTTAAGCCGCGCTCCGAAAGCCAGCTGGCCGCCGCTTCGTCCGTGCGGCCCAGGGCCGATTCCTGCAACGCTTCTAAGGAAGCGCGGCGCCCGGCCAGCTGCTGCCCATCGCTCCGCAGCTCCGCCAGGGCCCGCTCCGCTTCCTGCAGGGCGCTGCGCTCCGCAGCAATGCGCTCCCCAATGGCCTGGCGTCGCCCTTCCTCCGCCTCGAGCTGAGTCTTCAGCTCCGCGAGGGTCCTGTCTAAGCGCGCGAGATCTTCACTGTTGCCCTCCACCGCGGGCGCGACCTCAAGCTTGTCGAGGCGCTCCTGGAGCCGAGCCAGGGTTCGCTCTAGCTGCGTGGCCCGAGCCGCCTCCACCTCCGCCCGCCGAGTCGGCGCGGCGGCGTCCAGGTTGAAGCGCTCCCACGCCTGCTCCCAGGCGCTGAGGGCGGCTTCCGCCTCGGCGAGACGCCCATCGGCGGCGCGCTGGGCCTCCTGGGCGCGCGCCTGCCCCGGGCCAAGCTCGGCGAGGGCTGTTTCGAGCTCCTCAATCCGCCGGCTATCGGCTTCCAGGTTCCGAGCCGTTTCCTCCCTTCGGGCCTGGGCACTGGCTCGATCTCCGGCAAGCTGGCGCCCCCGCTGCTCCTTCGCGCGCAGCGACTCCTCGAGTCGAGCAATCTCCGCCCCTAAGCTGTAGAACCGCTGCTGGATGCCATCGACGTCCTGAGCGAGGGTCTCCCGACCCACCCGGGCTTGCTCCAGCTGCCGCAGGGTGGCTCCCCGAGCCGTCACCGCTTCCTCTCGGTTCAACTCGGCGCGCTTCACGGCACCATCCGCCGTCTCCAGCTCCGTCGACAGGCCCTGCCAGCGTAGGGCCAAGAGTTCCGCTTCCAGCTGCCGCGCTTCGCCCTTAAGGGTCCTGAAGGTCTCTGCGGCCCGGGCCTGGCGCTGGAGTCGCCCGAGTTGCCGATCGAGCTCCTCTCGAAGATCGTTTAGGCGATCGAGGTTTTCCTTCGTGTGCTTTATGCGGTTTTCCGTCTCTCGGCGCCGCTCCTTATAGCGGGAAATACCGGCCGCTTCCTCGAGGTGCTGGCGGAGCTCTTCGGGCTTAGCTTCAATGAGATTCGAGATCATGCCCTGCTCGATAATGGCGTAGCTCCGGGGCCCCAGCCCCGTGCCGAGGAACACGTCCTGGATGTCGCGGCGGCGGCAGCGGCTATCGTTTAAAAAGTAGATGGACTGCCCGTCTCGGGTAACCTGGCGGCGAATGGCGATTTCCGCGAAGGCCGCATACTGGCCTGCGATACGCTGATCGGTGTTGTCGAAAATCAGCTCAATGCTGGCCTGGGCCGTCGGTTTCCGCGAATTAGAGCCATTGAAGATGACGTCCGTGATGGACTCGCCCCGGAGCTGCTTGGCGCTGCTTTCCCCCATCACCCAGCGCACCGCGTCAATGACGTTGGATTTACCGCATCCGTTGGGCCCGACGATCGCCGTGAGGTTGGCCGGTAGGTGCACCGCGGTGGGATCTACGAAGGATTTAAAGCCCGCCAGTTTTATAGATTTTAAACGCATGGTTCCCCGAGCCCCTGGGGGCGCGACGCCGGCTATCCGTTACCCTCGAGCGTAAGAGAGGGGGCCGCCGGCTTGTTTTTTTCTAGTGTAGCCGAAGGGCCCTAACCCCTGCATCTAGTGGTTTCGGCCAGTTCACTCCACAACTTGATCGATCACGAGGGCTTTCACGCCAGAGAAGGCGCTCCCATCTTCCGTGCGCAGGGGCCCGAGACGCCCCTCGAGGTCTCCCGGGGCCGCGCGCACCCCGCCGCTGGCCGTCACCCGAGCCACCACCTCGAGAGCGGGCACGGAGCGCAGACCCTGCCCCGGGATCATGGCCGAGCCCTCATCCAGCACCACCTCCCGCGGCAATTCGCTTGCCAGAAAGCGATCCACGGCAAGGGGCATGGGCGTGCCTGGGGTGCGGGCAAAGACGAAGACCGTGGCCTCGGGCGCGGCGCTGAGCCCCGGCGCCAGGGAAAGCTGAAGTCGGAGGGCCGCAGGGGTGGCTTCCCCGGCCTCCACCGGCTCGTCAGCAGGCGGTGCTGCGGAGCTTTCTGTCTCGAGGGTAAAACGCGGCGCCGGCGCCGTCGGGCCAAGGGCTAGCGTTACCCGGGCGCCGGCGGTGGGCACGGCTTCGAGCACGACCTCCTTCATATCGTCCCCGCCCGCGGGGGACCCATCCATGGACAGGCGCGCCACCACTTCCACCGCCTCCTGGCCCACGATGCTCATAGCCGGGCTCATGGCATCCTCGGGCCCGAGGCGCACGGACAGCTGGGTGGCAGGATTGTGGCGCTCCACGGCGAGGGGCATTCGTCCCCCGGGAGGCCGGGCCAGAATAAACAGCTGGGCCTGGGCCGGCAGGTTCTCAAGCCAAGCCGGCGCCACGGTGAGATCCACGGCAATGCCCGGCCCCGCGGGCGCCGCTTCGCCCAGGGCCGCAAGGTCCAAGCCCCCCAGCTCCGCTGCTCGGCGCTGGGCGTCTTCCAAAAACTGACGCCGCGCCGGATTCGTGACCCCTGCCGCCAGCACCCGGCGAAAGGTCTCCGCCGCCTCTCGATAGCGGGCTTGAGAGAAGGCATCCATGGCCAGGAGTTCAAGCATGACGGGCTGGTCCGGCACGGTAGCGAGGACGCGATCGACCAGAGCCCGGGCGGTAGGGTCGAGGCGCCGATCGTTCGCGAGGTAGAGGGCTTGAGCTCGGTAGACGAGGGCCACGAGGGCGCCCCCGGTGAGCTTTTCCACCTCCTCAAAGGCCGTCGCGGCCTGGGTGAAGGCACCCAAATCCATGGCCCGCTGGCCGACGAGAAACCAGCCATCGGGTTCCTTCGCATCAAGGCTACGCAGGCGCTGTTCAAGCCCCTCAAGGCGCAGGCGCAGGCCCGCGATCTCCGACGTCGTGGGGTCCTCGCCAAGGGCCGCCTGGGCCGCGTCAAAGACCTCAAGTTCGGCCTTGAAGGCCAAATCCTCCGCAGCTCCGAAGGAAAGCCCCCAGGGCGCATAAAACAGCAGCGCCAGCAGGGGCATCAGCACCGCACTGGCCCAGAGCACGCGGCGAGCAGGGCGGGCCGCCATCTTGACCCCCGTGGGCGTTGCGGTCCCCACATCGGCGAGGAGGGCCCGGTCAAGCTCCGCCAAGAGCGCGCGGTGGCTCGGGGCATCGAGGCGCCCGTCGGCGAGATCCTCGGCAAGCTCGGCGCGCCGCTCCTCAAAGGTGGCGAGGTTGGAACTTAGGCGCAGCGCATCGCCGTCATCAAGGGAGCGCCGGCGCAAGGGGTACAGCACAAAGCCCATGGCCCCGAGGGCGAGGGCCAGGAGGGAAAGCCAAAGGGTCATGCCTTCGAGTTCTCCCCAAGGGTCCGGGAGAGCCGCTCAAGGGCTGCCTGCTCCTCCGGCGACAGCGGCGCCGGGGCCTCCCCCCGGCGCTGACGCAGCACAAGGCGCGCCACGAAGGCCAGGGCCAGAAGGAAGAGTATTGCCGGGCCAAACCACAGTACGTAGGTGGCGGGCATCACCCGGGGTCGATAGAGGATGAAGTCCCCGTAGCGCGCCAGCAGGTACTCGCGAATCTCCTCGTCTCCCTTCCCCCCCTGCACCATGGTGGCCACGGTGCGCCGGAGATCGGCGGAGATGGGGGAGTCGGAGCCCGACAGATTGGTGTTAAGGCACTTCGGGCAGCGCAGCTCGTCAATGAGCGCCTTGTAGCGCGCTTCCTCGGCAGCCGTTTCAAAGGCGTAGGTATCAATGGCGGCGAAGCTTGCGGTGCCGAGGGCCAGCAGCAGGGTCCCCAGCAGGGCCCTCAGGGTGATGAAGTTCATGCCGGGGGTTCCTCTAGGGCGAGGCCAAGTCCCCTAAGCACAGGGCGAATTTCCTCTTCCCAGACGCGCCGATCCACGGCCCCCACGCGCTTGTAGCGAATGATGCCGTCGCCGTCGACGATGAAGGTTTCCGGGGCGCCGTAGACCCCGAGCTCGATCCCCAGGCTGCCATTCTCGTCCACCACGGAGAGGCGATAGGGATCGCCGTAGCGGGCCAGCCAGGCCCGGGCCGCGGGGCCATCGTCCTTGTAGTTCACGCCCACCAGGGGCACGGCGTAGCGCGCAGCAATACGGTTCAGCTCCGCGTGCTCCGCCTTACAGGTGGGGCACCAGGTCGCCCAGACGTTCAAGAGGAAGGGCGCGCCCAGGAGATCCTGCCGCGCCACAGGGGCGCCGTCGGCCAGGCGGGTTTTCTGGAAATCGGGCAGGGGCTGATTCAGCAGCGCAGAGGGCAGCTCGTGGGGATCGTTGAGAGCAAAGCCCCGCCAGAGCATGAACGCCATGAGCAGAAAGAGCCCAAGGGGCAGGAAGAGGCTGGTGCGGCTCACGAAGCGAGCGCTCCCGCCAGGGCGGCCTGGTCGCGCAGCTTCAGCCGCCGGTAGCGCCGATCGAAGGCGGCCATGAGCCCACCGAACATCATAAGCACGCCTCCAAACCAGACCCAGCGAACGAAGGGCTTATCGTGTACCCGAAGGGCCCAGGCCCCCTCCCCTAGCGGTTCCCCCAGGGCCACATAAAGATCGCGGAAGACCCCGGGATCGATATCCGCTTCCGTCATGACCATCTGCCGGGCCAGGTAACGGCGTTTCTCCGGGTGCAGCACGGCAATGGGCTGACCGTTTTGAAATACCCGCACCGTACCCTGGTCCGCCACGTAATTCGGCCCCTCAAGGGGCGCGACCCCTTCAAACAGGTAGGTACGGGGGCCAAGGGTGACGCTTTCCCCTGGGGCGAGGCGCACGTCCCGCTCCGCGGAGTAGGTGGTGGTCAAGGCAATGCCGAGGGCCGTCACCGCCACCCCCAGGTGGGCCAGCACCATGCCGCCATAGCCCGCGCCGAGATTCTTCAAGCCCCGGAGCTTCGCCCCCAGGCCTCGTTTGTTACGCACCCGCTCGAGCGCGTCGATCGTCAGCGCCAGCGCGATCCAGGCCCCGAGCATGACGGACAGCACGGGCCAGAGGCCCAGAGCGCCCGTAACCACCAGGGGCAGGGCTAGGCCCAGGGCCACGCTCGCGAGAGCCACCTTGCTTAAGCTGCTCATCAGCTGCGCCGCGCCCGTGCGCTTCCAGCGCGCCAGGGGCGCCGGCGCCATGATCAAAAGAAGCAGCACCATGAGGGGCACGAAGACCGCGTTGAAATAGGGCGGCCCCACGGAGATCTTACCGCCGCCGGTCAGGGATTCGTAAACCAGGGGATAGAGCGTGCCCAGGAGCACCGCGGCCGTGGAGACCACCAACACGATGTTATTGGCCAGCAGCATGACCTCCCGGGAGAGACCCTCGTAGCGGGCCTCGGCGCGCATCACCGGGGCGCGAAGGGCGTAGAGGGCCAGCGCACTGCCCACCACGAGCAGCAGGAAGACGAGGATGAACATGCCCCGCTCCGGGTCCACGGCAAAGGCGTGCACGGAGGTCAGTACCCCGGAGCGCACGATAAAGGCGCCGAGGAGGGACAGGGAAAAGGCGGCAATGGCCAGCAGCACGGTCCAGCTCTTGAACACCCCGCGCTTTTCCGTCACCGCAAGGGAATGGATCAGCGCCGTGCCCACGAGCCAGGGCATGAAGGAAGCGTTCTCCACCGCATCCCAGAACCACCAGCCGCCCCAGCCCAGTTCGTAGTAAGCCCACCAGCTACCCAGGGCAATGCCGACGGAAAGAAAGGCCCAGGCAAGGTTCGTCCAGGGCCGGGACCAGCGGGCCCAAGCCGCATCAAGGCGACCGGAGAGGAGCGCCGCAATGGCGAAGGCAAAGGCCACGGAAAAGCCTACGTAGCCCGTATAGAGCATGGGCGGATGGACAATCAGCCCGAAATCCTGGAGCTGGGGGTTCAGGTCCGCCCCCTCCGCTGCGGCCACCGGGAGCACGCGCTCAAAGGGATTTGAGGTCATGAGCAAAAACAGGATGAAGCCCACGGTGAGGGCCCCCATAACGGACAGCACCCGGGCCAGCATGGCCGTGGGCAGGGCCTCCGAACGCAGGGCCACGGCGAGGGTCCAGCCCCCCATGATGAGGGTCCACAGTAAGAAGGAGCCCTCGTGAGCCCCCCACACGGCGCTGACCTTGTAGTACCAGGGTAGGAGCGCATTGGAATTATTGGCCACGTAGGCCACGGAAAAATCGTCCTGCACGAACGCCTGCGTAAGGCAGGCATAGGACAGGAGCAGGAATACGAAAAGCCCCGCGGACAGGGCCCCAGCGCTGTGCTGCAGCGTGAGGTCCCGGCGGACCACCCCCGCCATGGGCACCACGGCCAGAAGTACCGCGAGCATCAGCGCAAGGATAAGCGCGAAGTGTCCCAGCTCTGGAATCATGCTTCCCCCAAGAGTGATTTAGGCCCTAGCCCCCGGCGTCGAGGGTGGCCATACCCGCCCGCTGGCCCTCCGCCGCCTTGCGCCCAGCGAGTTCCGCGAGCTCCGGAGGCATGTAATTTTCGTCGTGCTTGGCCAGCACTTCGCTGGCCTCAAAAGTGCCACTGGCGCGGAGCCGCCCTGTGGCCACGATGCCCTGGCCTTCCCCGAAGAGATCCGGGAGGATGCCCTCGTACACCACGGGAACGTTGTGCCCGGCCATATCGGACAAGGTAAAGCGGACCGCCAGGGAGCCAGGATCCCGCTGCACGCTTCCCTCGAGAACCATGCCACCGGCACGGATGCGCTGATCCACGGGGGCTTCGCCTCGAGCGATTTGATCCGGCGGGTAGAACAGATTGATGTTTTCGTTTAGCGCAAAGAGCGCAAGGCCCACGGCCAGGGCCACCCCCGCGAATAAAAAGGCGACCAGCGTCAGGCGTTGCTTACGCTTTGGATGCATGGCTGGGGCTCCCAAACGATTTCACCCATGATAGCGCGCCTGCCCCAGCCCTGTCCGCCTAGGGTTGGGCTGAAGGCTACTCCTGGCGCCGCTGCCGAGCGCCCTGCTCCCGAAGGAAACGGCGCTGGCGCCGTCCCGGCGCGAGGCCGTTGAAGAGCAGCACGACGAGCGTTAGGGCGTAGCAGCTCCAGACGTAAGGCCCGTGACCGCCCATGGCCAGAAAGGCGCTGAAGCTTTCGAAGTTCACGCCTTAGACCCTTGCTCGGCCACAAAGTTCTGCACCCAGGTTGTGCGCCGTTCCCGCTCCAGCACGACGACCCGGGTGCTCTGCAGTACGCTCCAGATAAAAAGGGCATAGAAGCCCAGCACCGATAGCAGGAGGGGAATCCACATGCTCGGCGGCATGGCCGGCTTTTCCGTCAGCTTGAAGGTGGAGGGCTGGTGCAGGGTGAGCCACCAGTCCACGGAGTACTTGATGATGGGAATGTTCACGAGCCCCACGATAGCCAGGATGGCGCAGGCCCGGCCGGCCGCCTCGGGCCGAGCCAGGGCCTGACGAAGACCGATGATGCCGAGGTAGAGAAAAAGCAGAATCAACATGGAGGTGACCCGCGCATCCCACGCCCACCAGGTCCCCCAGGTGGGTTTTCCCCAGACGGCGCCGGTCACGAGCGCCAGGGCCGTAAAGGAGGCCCCGATGGGCGCCGCCGCCTCTAACACCATATCCGCGAGCTTCATGCGCCACACCAGGAGCACGACGCCACAGCTGCCCATCAGCATATAGCAGGACTGAGCCAGGATCGCCGAAGGCACGTGCACGTAAATGATGCGGAAACTATTGCCCTGAAGGTAATCCGCCGGCGCCAGCGCCAAGCCCCAAAAGGCCCCTGCCCCCAGCAGCACGACCCCCAGGCCTAGAAGCCAGGGAAGCCAGGGCGCCGTGGTTTCGAAAAACCAACGCGGCGAGCCCAGACGATGCCAAAGGCGAACGAGGGGAGCGGGAACCTTCACGGTGATCTCCTATGCAGGGGCCGTAAGCCTAGCCCGTTTCCACGGCAATGCTAAGGGCGCCGGCGATAGCGAAGGGCGCGGTGACGAGGGCCAAGGCCGCCCCGGCCCCAAGCCAGGCCAGCACGGGCGCCGTGGGAAGCCCCGCCACGGCGAGCTCCGCCACGCTCACTCCGAGGATCAGTACGGGGATAAAAAGCGGCAGCACGAGGAGCGCAAGGAGCACCCCCCCGGATCGCAGGCTGACCGTCAGGGCGGCGCCTACGCCCCCAAGGAGCACCAAAATCGGCGTACCCAGGGCCAGGCCCGCGGTCACGGGCCAGCGCGCCGCCTCGGGCAGGGCCAGCATGGCGCCGAGCACCGGAGCCAGAAGCGTCAGGGGCAGGCCCGTGCCCAGCCAGTGCACGAACAGCCGGGCAAGCACTGCAAACACTAGGGGGTCGCCGTGGAGTACAAGCTGTTCTAGCGTACCCTCATCCCGATCCCGGCGAAAAAGCCCTTCCAGACCCAATAGCGTCGCCAGGAGCGCCGCGATCCAAAGGACTCCCGCCGCCAGAGGGGCCAGCACAGCGCTTTCCGGGCTCACGCCCAGGGGAAAGAGGGTGATGACCAGCACGAAAAAAGCCAGGGGGTTTGCCAGCTCTCCGGGCTGGCGCAGGGCCAGGGCTCCGTCGCGGCGAAACTGGCCCCAGAAGAGTCCAGGAATTTTCATGGCGCCCCCTCCGAACCGAGCCAAAGGGTCTCCAGCCCCGGACGCGGAGTGAGCGGTTGGTGGGTGGTGAAGATTGCCCCCCCACCGGCGGCCTGGTGTTCCTCAAGGAGTGCTGTCACGAGGGCGATGCCCCGATCATCCAAAGCCGTGAAGGGTTCATCGAGGAGCCAGAGGGGCGCCGCCATACCCAATAACGGCAGGCGCGCGAGACTCACCCGGCGCTGCTGCCCGGCGGACAGCGCCTGGCAGGGCACGTCCTCATAGCCTGCGAGCCCCACCCGACCGAGGGCTTCCATGATCGCGCTGGCCGCCGTGCCCGGGGCGGTCAGAGAGAGATAATGGGCAAGGTTCTCCTCCGCCGTCAGCAGGCCGCTGAGGGCCGGGCGATGGCCGAGGTAAGCAAGGGGCCCGGAGTCGCGGCTTACCTCGCCCTCATAATCGGGGTGGAAGCCCGCGAGAATCCTCAGCAGCGTGGTTTTCCCCGCGCCGTTCGGGCCCCGGAGCTGGAGCGCCGTCCCTCGCGCCACGGCAAAGCTGAGGTCGGCGAACAACACGCGCTCATCGCGCTCGCAGCGCAGCTGCCGAACCGTTAGCAAAGGGGTTTCCACAGCCTCTCCTCTCCCAAGGGCCCGCCCAGTATAGCCCTCCCGCCTAGGGGCGCGTCATAACCTCAGGGCCCCCCGCCGTAATGACGAGGGTGTGCTCGAACTGAGCAGACCGGTTTCCCGGCCCGGAGAGCAGGGTCCAGCCATCATCCGCGGTGGTGCAGCGCTCCGAGGCCACGGATAGGAACGGCTCGATAGTAATGACCATACCCTCAGCCAAGCGGCGCCGATCGGTGGGATCAAAAAAGTTGGGAATAAAACGCGGGGCTTCGTGAAGCTTGCGCCCCACCCCATGGCTCCCGAGATCCCGGAGGGTGGTGAAGCCCGCGGCCCGAGCCGTACTTTCGATAGCCCGACCGATTTCATTGACGAAGGCCCCGGGCTGGGCCACCGCGAGGGCCGCGTCCAGGGCCGCTTGCGTCGCCGCCAGCAGCGCCTCATGTTCCGGCGCCGCCGGGGGCACGAGGAAAGTCGCGCCGGTGTCGCCGTAGTAGCCGTCCAGCTCCGCCGAGACGTCGATATTCACGATATCCCCCGGCGCCAAGGTTCGGGGCCCGGGAATGCCATGAGCGGCTTCCTCGTTCAGGCTGATGCAGGTGGCGCCGGGGAAACGATAATCGCGCTGGGGCGCCGAGCGGGCCCCGTGCTCCGCCAACATCTTCGCCCCAAGCGCGTCGAGCTCCGCGGTGGTCATACCCGGGGTCAGCGCGGCCCCCATGGCCGCTAGCGTTTGGGCCACGGCCCGGCCAGCGGCGCGAAGGCCCTCGAGATCTTGTGCACGGGTCACTTTCATGGGGCCAGTGTACGCAGCTCCCGGGGCCCGGTCAGCGCCTTTTGCCCATGCGCGTCGCTGGGGACCGAAGCCATTCCAGAACGGCCCAGGCGGCCCCAGCAAGGAAACCACCAATGTGCGCCCAGAAGGCCACCCCTCCCCCGCCTCCCCCCAGGGACGGGAGACCCGCCAGTACCTGAATCGCAAACCAGTAGAGGAGCATAAGCGCCGCGGGCACGGCCACCCGGGTCACGAAGAACCCCAGGAACACGAGCAGGTCGACCCGCGCCTTCGGATAGAATACGGCGTAGGCGCCCATCACGCCGCCGATGGCGCCGGAGGCCCCGACCATGGGGACGACGCTGTCCGGGGCTGAAAGGATTTGCGCCGTCGCCGCCGCCACTCCGGAAAGGAGATAGAAAACCCCGTAGCGGAAGGGCCCGAGGCGGTCTTCCACGTTGTCTCCGAAAATAAACAGAAACCACATATTGCCCAGGAGATGGAGCCAGCCGCCGTGCATGAACATGCTGGTGAAGACGCTCCAGGGGTTGCGCTCCCCGAGGCGACAGCTGGCCTCAGAGCCGAGGGGGATGAGGGACCCAGGCTCACTGGAGCCCAGCAGGGCGCCGGGGATCAGCGCGCGCTCGCACAGGGATTGGAGCAGGGGTTCGGGGAAACCAAACCCCTGCCACCGAGCCCATACCCAAAGATTCAGGGCGATAAGCCCATAGGTCACCCAGGGCGTGCGCCTGGTAGGGTTGTGATCACGAAGGGGAAACATCACTCACGGCCGCAAGGGTAGGACCCAGCACGGGGTGATCCTCGAGGCGGGGCAAATCCTCCGGACCGTCGATGTCGTACAGGCTAGGGAGGCGGGTCCACGCTCGTCCAAGCTCAGCTAAGCGCCTGGCTGTTTCGTCCATCACAGAAGGCGTGCTCCAAGGCATGGCGGCGAAGAGCTCGGGGTCGAGGCGGCGAGTCGCAATCACCCCATAGCCGCCATCCTCGGCAGGGGCGAACGCATAGTCACTGCCCGTGCGCAGCGCGGCGGCCGCCGCCAGGAGGTGGGCTGGCTTGAGGCCCGCCAGATCCGTCCCCAGCAGTATGGGCAAGGCTCCCGCTTTGAGGGTGTCCCCCAGGGCCCGAGCCATGCGATCCCCGAGGTCCCCGGGGCCCTGGCTAACGAGCGTTGCCCCAAGCGCCGCCCCGAGGGCGGAGAGCGCAGCCCCGGGACGAGCGCCGGCGTAGGCTAGGGTCAGAGGGCCAAGCTTTGCCTCTTGGCACACCCTCACCACGTAGCGCAGCAGCGCCTCGTAAAGCCGCAGCGCGCCCTCAGCGCCCAGGGCCGGTTCGAGGCGAGTTTTCACCGTTCCCCGCACCAGGGGGCGAGCGAAGAGAATCACCCGAAGCGGGGCACTCACGTCGAATCGCTGGCGCGGTAGCGCGCCGCCAGACCGGTAGGATCGGCCCCGCGGAAATAGGCCCAGCGCAGGCGCCACATCAGCAGCACCGTTTTCCATACGCCGTGGCTTTCCCAGCGGCGGCCATCGGTGCGCAGGCGCTTTCTGAGGCACAGGGGCGGGCCCTGGGTGGCCTTCAATGCCTTAGCCAGGGCAAGGTCTTCCATCAGTGGTAGGAGGGGCACACCCCCCGCGGCGGCCAAAGCGTCCCGGGTCACAAAGAGCCCCTGATCCCCCGTGCCCAAGCCGGAGAGGCGCGAGCGGAGATTGATCATGCGCCCAATGAGCGCCAAAGCTGGATGGCGCCCCAGAATGCGGAGCGAAAAAAAACCCCAGCGCCGCCGGTGTTCTGCCAGCCCGGACAGCAGATGAAGATCGCTCACCGCCTCGATGGTGCTATCCGCATGAAGAAACCAGAGCACAGCCCCCTTCGCGGCTTCAGCACCCCGGGCCAGCTGCGGGCCTCGACCGCCCTCCGCTCGCAGCACGGTCACCCCATGCCCTTCGGCGAGGGCCACCGTTTCATCCTCGCTGCCCCCATCCACCACCAGCACCTCCGCCCCTCGATCGCGAGCCGGCGCGAGGGCTCGCAGCAGGCTGGGCAGATTCCGCGCTTCGTTTAGGGTCGGAATGATGATGGACAGGGGCGGCACCATGGCTAGCGCTGGGGTCGCCAGACCAGATTGATGGTGGTGAGCGTATCAAGCTTCTCCTTATCGCCGATCACCTGGGAGTTCCGGCGTAGCTGGTAGGCGGCCTTCAGCGCGAGGGATTCGTTGATATCTACGGCAATCCCCAGTTCGTTCTGTAGGAAGGTGTTGTCCGTACCCGTTTCCAGCAGCGTCGCGTTGTAGAGCTGCGCCGTCGCGCTCAGGGTTCGGGTGTAACGCCCCTGAGCCCGGCCAATAAGGTTCGTATCGTCGCTTTCCCCCCGGGGCTGAGCCCGGCGAATGCCCGGCCCCACTTCCAGCCGAAGGGTTTGGTCCGCATCCGCGATGGGGCGAAACCCGTAGGCGACGGAAACGCTGCCCTGCGACTTAAAGGCGGAAAAGTCGTCGCGCTCATAGCGAAGGGCCGAAGCGAGGAAAGTCTCGGGGCCGAGATCCCGGCGCGCCGTGCCCGCGACTTCATAGCGCTCGGCGCTTGTTTCCCCGCTGTTTTCCCCCCGCAGGCCAGAAACGTGGGCCTCCCCTCCCAGCCTTCATAGCGCCCTTCCACGGCAAGCTTGCCGTTGATGGTGGTGGCTTCCGAGTTCCCCGTGGTGTTCACGAAGCCGAGCTCCCCGGAGGGGGTCCAGCCGGCGTCGCCGCTTAGCGCAGCAGGTGATGCGCCTAGGGTGGCACTGAAAAGGGCTGTGCCCCACAGCCAACGATTCATGGGAAGTCCTCTTGGGTGACGTAGGCGGCGCTTAAGGCCGAAATAATGCGCCGGAAATTATGCCCAGGGCGAACGCTTGATAACAGGGCTCGGGGCCGTGGACAGGCCCCAGTTGCTGCCTTAGGCTCAAGGGGCGTGGCCAAAAGAGCAAAAAAGCCAGGGGCCGCGCAGGAAATGCCTCTGGGGAGGGGATAAAATGGAGAAGGCACACCTTCGGGTGCTGGCCGCCGTGGTTGCGAGCGCAACCCTGGCCGGCTGCGCTACCCCGGGCCCATCGAACAGGCCCATCTCAGCCAAATACGCTACCTGCGAGAGCAGTGTATGAATCGCATGGCCAGCACGCGACAGCCCTCGCCGCTGCTGCGGGTCTCGGCGATTCACCAGTGCAACGCCTGGTCCCGATCGAAGGTGCTCTAAGACGATGCGCTAGGCCTAGGGGCAAGGGCTGGTAGGGCGACCAGGAATCGAACCTGGAACTACTCCTTAGGAGGGAGTCGTTATATCCATTTAACTACCGCCCCAGCCGTGGCCAAGGATAGCAACCTCGGCCAGGGAAGACAGCGCGCTTGACCCCTTAGGTCGAGGGCGTAGACGGCGTAGAGACCGTCGGGGTAGACGGCGTAGAGACCGTAGTCGGGGTAGACGGCGTAGAGACCGTCGTCGGGGTCGACGGCGTAGAAACCGTAGTCGGGGTCGACGGCGTTGTCGACTCGCTTCCGTCGTCGCCTTGACCACCGTCAGTGCCACCGTCATCTAAGCCACCTGCCGGTGGATCGTCATCATCGCCCCCAGCGGCCGCTACGGAAGCAACGGCTACCGCGGCCAGGCCCGCAGCCACAGCGGTCGCGGCGGAAATCCCGGCGATCGCGCCCGCAGCCCCCGCGGCGCCTGCCGCGCCCGCCGCCCCAGCAGCCCCTGCGGCGGAACCGGCGCCTGATGCCCCCGCAGCGCCGCCTCCGCCAGCAGCGCCACCTCCGCCCGCGGCGGAACCCCCGCCTCCAGACGGTCCAGCTGATCCACCCTCGGCCGCCGATGCCCCTTCCTGACCCGTGCCGCCCCCTCCCCGGCAGCTGCCGGCGGCGGCCCTAACTCCAGGCTGAGGAAGCGATCAAGTCCGACGGGAACCACGGCTATTCCCTGCGGCGCAGCCGTCAGGGACACCACCCGAGCGAACTGGAAAGGCTGATTAACCCCTAAGGTGAGGGAGCCGGCGCTGTTTTCCAAGGCGATGAGCCCTTCCTGCACCCCCGCGACCACTTCCGGTGCACCCGAGACTTCGACCAAGCCAAGGGCATAATCCGTGCCTCGAACCCCTAGCACCGCGAAAGGTGTGGCGACCCGATAGGCACTGGGCGCCGCTCGAGCAATTGCCCCCGTCGCGGAGCGAAAGCCGCCCTCGAGGAGCTCCGCCTCAAACTGCTCACCCCCCGCGACATCGCTGTAGGCCTGCAGGTTCAGCGCAGAACTCTCCGCAAGAGTAAGGAGGGCTCCGTCATCAAAGCGAAGCCTAAGCTCGCTTCCCGCAAGGGTCCTTAAGGTCTCTCCGGCCTCGAAACGCGCCCCCTCTCGAAGAAGCCGCCGCGCCCCGGTCCCATCGACCGCCGCGGCCCGCCCCTGAAGGTAGACCACCTCCCCGATTTCCGAGGCGGCCTTAGCCAATCCCGCCCCTCCAAGGATGAGAACCCCGAGGACCCAGGGCAGGCCTTCTCTACGAATCATCGACAACATGGTCAGCATTCCCTTGCTTCCTAATATTTTGCCCCTTCTAAGCTACCGCAGCGGCCCGGAGGAAGGCCAGCGCTTGTGTTAGCCTAGCTTAACGAGTGTAGGGAGACAGCCGTCATGAGCACCGCAGCCACCTCGCCCCTGACCCTTAACTGGCGCTGTAAGCACAGCTGGCGCCGGGCCTCGGTCAACACCAGCTGGTGCTTGCTGGGCTGCTCCATCGGGGATATGGGGACGATCGCCGCTTTCCAGCTTGGGGGATGGCCCTGGGACCCCTTGGCCATCATGGCGTTGGCCATGGTGAACGGCCTTCTCACGTCCATTGCCCTAGAAACGGTCATCCTCAGCCGGCAAATGGCCCTCAACCTCGCGCTAAAAACCGCCCTGGGGATGTCGCTCATTTCCATGCTGGCCATGGAGGCCGCCATGAACCTCGTGGACCTCGCCATCACCGGTGGCGCTCAGCTCAGCGTCGTGGCCGTTCCCTTCATGCTGGCCGCGGGCTTTTTAGCCCCCTGCCCTACAACTATTGGCGCCTCAAGGCCCTCGGAAAGGCCTGCCATTGATGAAACGGCTTTCCCTTGCGCTCCTTACCCTCGCTCTGAGCAGCCAGAGCGCCGCCGAAGGGCTCGCCCTGAACCCCGAGCCCCTAGAACGCTCCGCGCTTGGCGGCCTAACCTGTGCCCGGGTGCTCGAACTCCATGCAGAGGAAAACCCCGCCGCCCGAGTTCAGCTGGGGTCGCTCTTCATGGGCTTTGTGGCCGCTCTAAACGCCACCACTGGCGAGCGGCTCGGGGAAAGCCTCGATGGAGACGGTTACTACGTGGCGCTGGTGAACACCTGTTCTCGGAACGGTCGTCTCAGCCTTGCGGAGGGCCTCATCAAAGCCTACCAGGCCCTTCAAGGCCGCTGAGCTCGCCTAGTGGCGCTCGGGCTGGGCATCGGCCATAGCCTCGAGCGTCTGGGTAACGGCTTCCGGACTCCGAGTATGGGGCGCGAGCAGACGGTAAAAGGTGGGCACCACGCCCAAGGTCAGCACGGTCGAAAAGAACACGCCCGCGAAGACCACCACGCCAATGGCCATGCGGCTCTCCGCCCCAGCGCCGCCGCCGAGGATCAGGGGCAGTACCCCAATCACCGTGGAGATGGACGTCATTACGATGGGCCGGAGGCGCAGCCGCGCCGCTTCCTTGATGGCCTCCTCCACCGAAGCCCCCGCGTCGCGTAGCTGATTTGCAAACTCCACGATCAAAATGCCGTTCTTCGCGGCCAGCCCCACCATCATGACGATTCCGATCTGGCTGTAGATATTCAGCGAACCTCCGCTCAGCTCCAAACCCAGGAGCGCCCCCACCACCGCCAGGGGGACGGTAAGCATGATGACGAGGGGGTGAATGAAGCTCTCGAACTGCGCCGCCAGCACCAGGAAGACCACGAGCAGGGCAAGGCTGAAGGTGACGAGCACGCTACTGGAGGATTCCTGGAGTTCCCGGGACTGGCCCTTGTAGTCGATACGGGCTTCCGTGGGGAGGGTCTCTTCGGCGATGCCCCTTAGGAAGGTGAGGGCCTCCCCAAGGGTGTAGCCCGGGGCCAGATTTGCAGAAATAGTGATGCTGCGCAGGCGGTTGAAGCGGTTGAGGGTGGCTGCGTCGGCGCCTTCAGAAACGGTCACCAAGGAGGATAGGGGCACGAGCTCCCCGCTTTTTGCAGCCCGCACGTACAGGTTTTCGATATCCCCGGAGTACGTCGGTCCGCGTCCTCGGCCTGGAGGATGACGTCGTATTCCTCTCCGCGATCAAGGTAGGTGGTGACCCGGCGCGAGCCCAGCATGGTCTCGAGGGTTCGCCCGACCTCGGAAACGGACACCCCCAGGTCAGCGGCTCGGTTTCGATCCACTTGAATCAGAAGCTGGGGCTTTACCTCTTTGTAGTCCGCATCAAGGTTTAAGAGCCTGGGGTTTTCCGATGCCTTCGCCAGGAAGGCATCCCGCCATTCGGCGAGGGCCTCGTAGGTATCTCCGCCGAGCACAAATTGCACGGGCGTAGAAAAGCCCCGCTGCCCCAGGGCCGCGGGCTGTATGGGAAAGGCGCGCACCCCCGGCATCCCCATCAGGGAAGGAAAGAGGCCTCCGACAATTTCCTGAGTGCTGCGCTCACGCTGATCCCAGTTCTCCAGGGAGACGATGGCGATGGAGTTATTGACCGAAGCGCCGGAGCCAAAGAGTGGCGTGCTGATCAGCACTCGGTAGGCCTCTCCCTTGTCCAGCAGCGGCAAAAGCACATTCTCCATATCCCGGGCGTAGCGCTGGGTGTACTCGAAGCTGGCGCCCTCGGGCGCATTCATAATTACGAAAAAGCTCGATCGATCCTCCGTCGGAGCGTACTCCTGGGGCAGGCTCGTAAAGAGCTGCCATCCCCCGGCAACGACGGCCAGGAGAAAGCCCGAGACCCAGAGGGGTCGCCGAATCAGCCCTCCAAGGGAATGGCTGTAGGTCCTCGAAAAGAGGCTAAAGGCTTGGTCCACGAGGGCTGCAGGACCCGCTCGTTCCCTGGCCGGGCGTAGCAGCTTCGACGCCGCCATGGGCACGAGGGTGAGCGCCACGAGGCTTGAAAAGCAGACGGCGCCGGCGATAGCCAGGGAGAATTCAGAAAATAGCCTGCCAAGATTCCCCTCCATGAACGCGATGGGCACAAAGACCGCAACCAGCACCAGGGTGGTGGCAATCACCGCAAAGCCCACCTGCCGGGCGCCCCGGTAGGCCGCGAGGAGCGGCGGCTCCCCGGCTTCGACGCGGCGATAGACGTTCTCCAGCACCACAATGGCATCGTCGACCACCAAACCAATGGAAAGCACCAGGGCCAAAAGGGTCAGGAGGTTCACGGAGAAACCCATGGCCCAGAGCACGATGAAGGCCGCGGTAAGGGAGACGGGAACGGTAAGCGCCGGCACCAGCATGGCCCGGAAGCTGCCAAGAAATAGGTAGATCACGAGCACCACGAGCCCCGTGGCGACCAGGAGGGTTTTGTAGACTTCGAAGATGGCTTGCTCGATGTAGATCGAAGCGTCATAGCCCGCAACGATCTCCATACCCTCGGGGAGCCCCGAGCTCATGCGGGCCAGCTCAGCCTTCACACTTCGGGCCGTGTCGAGCACGTTAGCCTTCGCCTGCGCCGATACCCCGAGGCCGATCGTAGGAACACCATTCGCCCGCAGCTCAGAGCGGTCATTCGCCGGACCCACCTCTACCCGGGCAACGTCCCCGAGGCGCACCAGGTAGCCATCGCTGCCCTGGCGCAGCACGAGGGCCGCAAAGTCCCCCGCCGTGCTATAGCTTCGCTCTACCCGTACGGTGAATTCCCGTTCGAAGGACTCCACGGTTCCCGCGGGGAGCTCAACGTTTTCCCGGCGCAGGGCCGCCTCCACGTCGAGAACGGTCAGCCCCCGGGCCGCCAGGGCCTGGCGATCGAGCCACACCCGCATGGCGTATTCCCGCTCCCCGCCGATGCGCACGCTGGCCACTCCGGACACCATGGCCAGCCGATCCTGCACAAAGCGCCGGGCATAGTCGGACAGCTCGAGCTGGCTCAAGCGATCGCTTGAGAGGGATAGCCACATAATCTGCTGGGTATTCGCGTCGGCCTTGGCGATCTCCGGCGGGTCCGCCTCCTCCGGAAGCCGATCCACGGTGCGGGCCACCCGATCGCGGACGTCGTTCGCCGCAGCATCAATGTCCCGCTCCACCTCGAATTCCACAGTCACCTGGGACCTCCCATCCCGGCTGGCGGAGCTGATGGTGCGGATCCCCTCGATGCCGGCAATGGCGTCCTCGACGA
This sequence comes from Candidatus Salivita marina, assembly GCA_038144425.1. GTDB lineage: Bacteria > Pseudomonadota > Gammaproteobacteria > Pseudomonadales > Azotimanducaceae > Salivita > Salivita marina. The sequence continues at coordinate 734,315 of JAYQNS010000003.1, forward strand.
GCTGGGTAATCTTGGTTTCCACCACCTGCGCTGAGGCCCCGGGGTAGCGCGTTTCCACGGACACGATGGGGGGATTGATATCCGGATATTCCCGCAGGGGTAGGCGGTCAAAGGAGAGCAGCCCAAAGGCAATGAGCAGCAGGCTCAACACCGCCGCGAAGACCGGCCGGCGGACGGAGAGGTCCGAGAGCATCATGGCGAGGGCACTCCGCGGGGCCGAAGGCGATCGGCGGCGGTCACCGTTTCCACGATTCGTACCGGGGCACCAGAGCGCAGCCGCGCAGCGCCCTCAATGACGAGCCTATCCCCCTCTTCCACGCCGCCGGTGAGCTCCACGATGCCGGGACGGCGCACGCCCAGGGTGACGGGAACGATGTCGGCCACGCCATCGCGCACGCGATAAACCTGCTGCGTGGATCCGCGGGGCACGAGGGCAGACTCGAGCACCATCAGGCTTTCCCGGGCGTCGCGCACTAAGTCGACGGTCAGGAGCATGCCGGGACGCAGGCGCCGATCTTCGTTGGCAATGGCGGCCCGCACCGCAACGGCCCGGGTAACAGGATCAACCCGGGGGCTAAGGAACGTGACCACCCCAGCAAAGGGCGCATCCCCGTAGGCCGTGGAACGGGCCGTGACCTCTGCGCCCACCCGCAGGGCCGTGAGGAACGATTCGGGGATCGAAAACTCAAGCTTGATGGGGTCAACGTCGTCCAAGGTGGTGATCACGCTACCGGGACTCACCTGCGCCCCGAGGCTGACGGCGCGCCGCCCCAGCACGCCGGTGAAGGGCGCGCGAATTTCCCGGTCCGCGAGGCGGGCGAGCGCCCCATCCACGCGAGCTTCCGCGCCCGCTACCCGCGCGGCTTGTTCATCCCGCAAAGACTGAGCCGTGGCATTGGTCTTCACCAAGGCGTCCAAGCGGGCCAGCTGCTGGCGCTGATCATCTAAATTCGCCCGGGCTTCCGCCAGAGCCGCTCGTTCCTCCACCGCATCGAGGCGCAGGAGCACGGCGCCGGCGTCCACGAAATCTCCTTCCTCAAAGAGGATCTCCACCACCCGGTCCGCCACCGTGGCGGTCACCAGGATGGATTCGTCCGCCCCGGCCGTGCCCACGGCGGCGAGCGTATCCTCAAAGGGTGCCCGTGCCACGGCGGAAACCACGACGGGGGTGGCCCCACCGCGCCGCGACGGCGCGCTGCCACCGGCCTTGGCGTCATCCTCCAGGAAGCTGAGAAGGCCCAGTCCGTAGGCAACGCCTCCCAGCGCCACCACCGCGAGCACCCCACGAAGCCAAACAGGCATAGGCACATCATCCGTTAAGTAAGAGGACATCAATTCTTACCAGCATTTTGGGCAGCCAGCCCGGCGATTGCCAGCGCTTCAGCGATGCCAAAAAAGGAGAAAAAGCGCGACCTTGGGGCGTCCCCAGGGCCCTGCTAGACTCCTCGCCTCGGGCGCCCCCTTCCCCACGCCTTAAGGAGTGTTTGTGGCCACCGCCCCCGCCTGGACCCTTCGCACAGTCGATCGCATCGACGCCGTGGATCCCCTCGCCTGGGATCGGCTGGCGACGCCCCCCGAACGCCCCGCGAACCCCTTTCTAACCCACCGGTTTTTGCTGGCGCTGGAGCGCAGCGGCTCGGCCACGCGGGAGACGGGCTGGCAGCCCTTCCACCTGCTGCTCGAGGACGAGACGGGCGCGCTCCGGGGCGCGCTGCCGACCTATCTGAAAAGCCACTCGCAAGGGGAGTACATCTTCGACTATGCCTGGGCCGAAGCCTTTAGCCGGGCTGGCGGTCAGTATTATCCCAAGGCCCTCTCCGCCGTGCCCTTTACGCCGGCCACGGGCCCGAGGCTCCTCGTGGCCCCAAGCGACCCGGACGCCGCAGCCCTGCGCCGGGGGCTCGCAGAGGGTGCTCAGCGCATTACGGCCGAGCTTGGCCTGTCTCCCTACCACGTGAACTTCGTCAATGACGAAGACGCGCCCGCCCTCCAAACAGCGGGTTTTCTCGAACGCCATGATCAACAGTTCCACTTCACCAATGCCGGCTTCAGGGACTTCGACGGCTTTTTGGAAACCCTGAGCAGCAAGCGACGGAAGACCGTGCGCCGGGAACGCCGGGACGCCCTTGCCCAGGGCCTTACCCTCCGCTGGGCCACGGGTCCTGATTTAACGGCGGCCGACTTCGACGCCTTCTATGCCTTTTATCAGGACACTGGGTCGCGCAAGTGGGGCCAGCCCTACCTTACCCGGGCCTTCTTCTCCGAGCTGCTCGACCATCTAGCGGAAGACACGCTGCTGATCTTCGCTGAGCGGGAGGGCCAGCCTATCGCCGGGGCGCTGAACTTCATTGGTGGGGATACGCTCTTCGGACGGAACTGGGGATGCCTAGAGGATCACCCCTTCCTCCACTTCGAGGTGTGCTACTACCAGGCCATCGATTTCGCCCTGGCCCGGGGCCTCAAGCGGGTGGAAGCGGGGGCCCAGGGGGGCCATAAGCTCGCCCGCGGCTATCTGCCGCAGCGCACCCGAAGCTTCCACTGGATTGCCCACGACGGGTTTCGCGATGCGGTGGATCGCTTCCTTAAGGAGGAGCGCCGCTACGTGGCAGAGGAGCTCCGCTTCGGGGATGCGCACAGCCCCTTCAAAGCCACCCTAAACCTAGACGCCCTACGCGGCGGCGCTCAGTAGCCCATATCGGCCCCGGCGTCATCCCCCAGTTCGCCGGCCGCCGGCGTTAGAGCCGCCTTCAGACGGCTAAGGAAACTTTCCACCTCGCGCCGATTGTCCGGGCCCATGCGCAGCACGAGCTTCTGCGCCGGGGCCAGGGCCTCGAGCACGGGATCGGCGAAGGTGTACATCACCGAAGGCTGCTTCAAGCGGATGGGGCCTTCTGGTCGCGGCGTAGTGAGCACCACGTCGATCGCCTGACGCACGCGCACCAGCACGTCCGGAGACCCCACCCCAAGCTCACCGTAGGCAGTTTCCATGAGAGGAACGAAGCGCTTCAGAAGGGCCGCCGTCGCCTCCGGATCGAGGCTGGCAAAGAGGGCCCCAAACGCGTTGAAGCGGTCGTAACCGGCGGGATCAAGGGTTAGCACGGCGCGATCGCCTAGCCCTTCCTTCAGAACGGGGAAGGCGTCCCGGGGGGCAAGGCCGGCCACGGGGGCGCGGAGCACCTGGCCCTGGGCTAGGTTCTCCACTACGGCGGTGAGCTTGCGTAGGAGCTGATCGGTGCGCAGGAGCGTGGCCAGCACCGCGCTGTTGCTGAGCGGCGCGGCCCCGTCGCGAACGAAGGCATCGGACACGTCCAGGGCCGGGAGGGGCTCCGGTTCCGGCGCAGGCTCGGGCGCCGGCTCGGGCTCCGGTTCGGGCTCGGGCGGAGGCGGCGCTGGCTCGGGCTCCGGGACCACCACGGGGGCGGGCGCGGGCTCGGGCTCCGAGGGCAACAGCAAGAGCGCGCCGGCCAGCACCGCGAGGGCCGCGGCCGCCAAAATCATCCAATTTTTCCCAGCCATGCAATGCACTCCCCGGCGTTGGGTACGAACAAATGACTCTGCCAGCTTATGCCAGCGGCGCCCAGGCGGCACCGTTTTGCGGCGCTTTCCATTATCATTCCACCATTGCCCAAGCTTTGCCCAGGCAGGAGTCAAGGAATGTCTAGAAGCGCCGTCGCCGACCTTCTAAGCGGAGCGATCCCCGTGGAAACCCTCGTCACCCTTGCCGGGTGGCTCCGCAGCCGCCGCAGTTCAAAGGGCGGCTTCTCTTTCCTGGCCCTGCACGACGGCTCGGCCTTCGACGCCATTCAGGTGGTGGCAGATCAGGCCCTTCCCAACTACGACGCCATCGCTGCCCTCGGCCCGGGCTGCGCAGTGGAAATAGACGGCACGCTCGTGGCCTCCCAGGGCAAGGGGCAAAGCGTGGAGGTGGTGGCCAGCGCCGTCACGATCCTCGGCGAGGTCGACGACCCCGCCACCTACCCCGTGGCGAAGAAGGGCCACACCTTTGAATACCTGCGCACCGTGGCCCACCTGCGCCCCCGTACCAACACCTTCGGCGCCCTGGCCCGAGTCCGCGCCACCCTCGCCCAGGCCATCCATGGCTACTTCGCCGACCAGGGCTTCCTCTGGGTGAACACGCCGCTGATTACGGCGAGCGACTGCGAGGGGGCCGGAGAACTCTTCCGGGTCAGCACCCTCGATGCGCTGAATCCGCCGCGCACCGCCGAGGGCCAGGTAGACTTCAAGGAAGACTTCTTTGGCCAGGAGGCCTTCCTCACCGTCTCCGGGCAGCTTCAGGTGGAGAGCTATTGCCTCGCCCTGTCGAAGGTCTACACCTTCGGCCCCACCTTCCGCGCCGAGAACTCCAACACCAGCCGGCACCTCGCGGAATTCTGGATGGTGGAGCCGGAGATCGCCTTTGCGACGCTGAAGGAGAACGCCGAACTTGCCGAGGGGCTCCTTAAGCACGCACTGAAAACCGTACTCGAGGCCCGGGGTGACGACATGGCCTTCTTTGGAAGCCGCATCGACCCGGAGCTCCTGCCGCGCCTTGAGCACGTTGTTGAATCCCCCTTCGAGCGCCTCAGCTACACAGAAGCCGTAAAAATCCTCGAAGCCAGCGGCGAGAAATTCGAATTCCCCGTGGCCTGGGGCCAGGATCTGCAAAGCGAGCACGAGCGCTACCTGACGGAAAAGCACGTGGGCCGGCCCGTGGTGGTGACGGACTATCCGAAGGACATCAAGGCCTTCTATATGCGGTTAAACGACGATGAGCGCACCGTGGCAGCCATGGACGTGCTGGTCCCCGGGATAGGAGAAATCATCGGCGGCTCCCAGCGGGAAGAGCGCCTCGCCGTCCTCGATGCCCGCTTGAACAACGATACCCTGAAGGAGCACCTCTGGTGGTACCGGGATCTGCGCCGCTACGGCACCGTCCCCCATGCAGGCTTTGGCCTGGGCTTTGAGCGCCTGCTGATGTACGCCACGGGGATGGAAAATATCCGGGACGCCATTCCCTTCCCTCGGGTTCCGAACAACGCGCAGTTCTAAGGTGGGTTTGGAAGCCGGCCGGCTTCGGCGCCTTCTTCCCTGGGCCTTTCGCCACCGCGGCTGGATTGGCTATAGCCTTCTGGCCTTTGGCGGGGCCCGGCTTCTAGAAGCCAGCGTCCCCCTGATGATGGCCGAGGCCATCGACCGCCTTGCCGCGGGCACCTTCGATGTCACCGGCCCCGTGCTGGCCATTGCTGGGGCCGTGTTGCTGCGCATGGTGGTGGTGTCTAGCGCACGCATCGCGATTCGCCGGGCTGCGGTGAACGTGGCCTTCGATCTGCGCCGGGCCCTCTTCGATCGTCTCCAGCGCCAGGGCCTCGCCTTCTTCGGCCAGCATACGGTGGGGGACATGATGACCCGCGCCGTCTCCGATATCGGCGTGCTTCGGCGCCTCGTGAGCCTGGGAACCATCTTCCTGGTCATTATGGTCTACGCCACGGCCGTAGGCTTCGGCGCCATGTTTTACCTTGCCCCGGACCTGGCTTGGCTGGTCTTCCCGCCCCTGCCCTTCATCGCGGTCTACGCCCTCTTCGCCGCCCGGAGCATGCGCGCTGCCTCCGAAGCCACGCAGGAAACGCTAGGCATGGTGACGGAGCGAGCCCAGGAAACCTTCGGGGGCATACGCACGCTCCAGGCTATGGCTCGGGAGCCCTTCGTAGAGGCACGCTTTGGGGACGCCAACCGCGCCTATATCAAGGCCTTTCTGAACCAGGCCCGGATCAATTCCCTGATGACCGCGATCATGCCAAGCCTCGCTGCGATAGGGACGCTGATCGTCCTTGGCTACGGCGGATCGCTGGTGCAGCAAGGGGCCCTCTCTCCCGGAAGCCTCGTGGCCTTTTTCGCCTACGTGGCCATGGTCATCCAGCCTATGCGCTCCGCGGGCACGCTCGTGAATATGGTGCAGCGGGGCCGCGTCAGCGCCCAGCGTCTCTTCGAGATTCTCGATCTACCGGATGAAATTACCGATACGGGCACACACCGGGCCTCACAGATCGAGGGCGCCCTGCACTTTAACGCCGTCACCGCGCGCTACGCCGGCGCGCCCCAGGCGGCCCTGCGCGACCTCGCGCTGACCGTCGCCCCGGGGAAGTCATCGCCCTCATGGGGCCCGTGGGCGCGGGCAAAAGCACGCTGTTGGCCCTCCTGCCTCGGCTTCTGGAGCCGGAGGCGGGGACCCTCACGCTCGACGGCACGACCCTAGCGGACTGGCCCCTAAATCGACTCCGTCAGGCGCTAGCCCTCGTCCCTCAGGATGCGTTTCTCTTCGCCGATGAACTCGGGGCGAATTTGTCCTACGACCGGCCCGACAGGCCCGCCTCCGCGATCCTTCAAGCTTCGGGAGCGGCGGCCTTTCGGCAAACGGTCGAGCGGCTGCCCGAGGGCCTCGACACCCGAGTGGGGGAACGGGGCTTGACCCTATCCGGCGGCCAGCGCCAACGGGCGACCCTTACGCGGGGGCTCATCCGGGAAGCCCCCGTGCTCCTCCTCGACGACTGCTTCGCCGCCGTGGATACGCACACGGAGGCGCAGATCCTCGATGGGCTCTTTGGGGCGCGCCGCGGCAAGACGACCATTTTTGTCACCCACCGCAGCGCTACGGCCCAGCGCGCGGACCGCATCGCCGTGCTCGAGGACGGCGTCCTCACGGCCCTGGGCACCCATGGCGCTTTAGCCCAGGGGGACGGGTGGTACGCCCGCCTCGCTGAGCGGCAGGGCACGGCATGAGCGGCCGGCCGCCCCCCGCCTTCGAGGACGCCATTGCCGGGCAGCGGGTCGATTTAGGATTGCTGCGCCGGCTCCTCGGCTGGCTCGTGCCCGAGCGCCGGGGCCTGGCCCTAAGCGGCCTCCTCGTCCTCGTCACCGCCCTCTTCCAGGTCATCCTCCCGGTTATTCTGTCCGTGGTGGTCATCGACCACCTGTTGCTGGGGGAGGAAAGCCCCGCGGCCCCGGATTTGGGGCTCATCGCCCTGACGGAAAGCCTCGCCGGTGCGACTGGGGCAACCCCCCTGCTCATGGCCTGCGCCCTCTACGCCGTCTGCCAGCTCGCCATCGGCATCGCGGGTCATGGCCACCGCATGCTGCTCATTGGCGCCGTGGTAGGCGCCCTCGCCCGACTGCGCGAAGCGGTATTTTTAAAGCTGCTCCGCCAGCCCGCGGCCTTTTGGGACAAGGTTTCCGTGGGGCGAGTCACCACCCGGGTAACCAATGATGTGGAGGCGCTCTACGAGTTGCTCCGCAGCCTCGGCACCTTCCTCGGAGAATTCGTGCCCTTCTTCGTGGCCCTGGGCATCATGCTCTCCGCGGACGTACCCCTCACCCTCGCCCTCCTCGCCTTTGCCCCAATCCTGGGCGCCCTGTCCCTCGCCTTCCGCCGGGCCATGCGCAACGTCTATCGCCGGGCTCGGGAAAGCCTGTCCTGGCTGAATCAGCAGATGCAGGAGAACCTCGCAGGGCTCACCGTGGTGCAGCTCTACGGCCGGGAGGCGGAAAACCTGTCCCGCTACCAGACCACGAACGGGGAAAACCGTCGGGATGAAACGCGCGCCCTCGCTCTGGAAACTTTCTACGGCGCCCTCACGGACAGCCTGTCGAACCTGGCCCTGGCCGTCACCCTTTTCCTGGGTGCCAAAGCCCTCGGCGCCGAGGCCGACGGTCTCACCCTCGGCACCGTGGTGCTCTTCACCCGCTATATCGATCTGCTCTTCCAGCCCCTGGCAGCCCTCGGAGAGCAGTACAACCTGCTTTTCCGGGCCATGGCCAGCGGGGAACGCATCTTCCAAGCCCTGGACTGGCCGTCGCTTCAAGAGGAGCCGGAGGCGCCGGCGGCCCTGCCCCCTCGCCTCGCCGGCGCCCTGCGCTTTGAGCAGCTGAGCTTTGCCTACGAGGCGGGCACCCCGGTGCTCAAGGGCCTCACCTTCACGGTGCCGGCCCGGAGCACGGTGGCCATTGTGGGCCCCACGGGATCCGGGAAGAGTACGCTCATTCGCCTCCTTTCCCGTTTGTACACGGTCGATCCGGGCCAACTCTTTATCGATGATGTGGACGTGACGCAGATCCACAGTCGAGAGCTCCGGCGCCGCATTGGCGTGGTGCTCCAGGACTTTCACGTCTTCGCGGGCACCGTGCTCGACAACATTACCCTCGGGGACCCGGCGATTACCCGGGAAAAGGCGGAGGCCGCCGCGGCCACGGTCGGTGCCGACGGCTTTATCCGCGCCCTGCCCCAGGGCTTCGATACGGTGCTCGCGGAGCGGGGACGGAATCTGTCCCAAGGGCAGCGCCAGCTCCTGGCCTTCGCCCGGGTACTGGCCACGGATCCGGAAATCCTCGTGCTCGACGAAGCCACGGCAAGCATCGATTCGGAGACGGAGGCGGAGATTCAGGCAGCGCTAAAGCGGCTTAGGACCGATCGCACCACGGTCATCATCGCCCATCGCCTGGCGACCATCGTCGATGCGGATCAGGTGCTGGTCTTGGTGAACGGAACCCAGGAGGCCCTCGGTCCCTGGAGACGGTGCTGATGGCCAGTCCGACCTACGCCCGCATGCACCGCCTCCAGTTCGAGGACCCGGAGGCCCTAGAAGACGGGGGGCGTTAAAGCGCGAAGCGCAGCCCCAGCTCAAAGCCCCGACCGGGCAAGGGGGCCAGATCCTTCAGGAAGGAGGTGGCCAGGCGCGCCTCTTCGTTCAGCAGGTTACGCCCCCGCAGGAACACCTCCCCGTGCTGCTCGCCGCGCTCAAAGTGACGCGCCACGTAGGCGTTTACCATCCAGAAGCCATCGGTGGGCAGGGCGAAGGTCGGGACATCGTCCTGATCAAAATAGCGTTGAGCGCTCAGTTCCCCGCCCCAGCGCTGGGTGGCGAATTCCAGGGCCCCGCCCAGGCGCGCCGCGGGGATGCGGGGAAGCTCGCTGTTGCCCCCGGCGGGCGCGCTGTCGAGGCGGGCCCGCACCCAGTCCCCGGTGAGGCGCAGATCGAGGCTCAGGGCGTCCCCCTCGAGCAGGTGCACCAGCGCCTCCCCTTCCGCGCCGAAGAAGCGGGCGTCGTCCTGGGTCCACTGGCGCAGGGGGAAGCCTTCCACGGCGACGCCCTGATCCTCCAGATAAAGGAAGTCGCTGAACTCGGTGAGGTAGGTGGACGCCCGAAGCTCCACCTCGCCCACGGTGCCATCAACCGTAAGCGACAGGTTCGCGGCGCGCTCTTCCCCGAGCGTATCGTCGCCCACCTCGAAGGTCTGCGTAGCCAGGTGAGCGCCGTTGGAGTAAAGGGCTTCGAGCTCCGGGGCCCGCTCCGCAAGATCCGCCTGCACGGCGAAGGACCAGCCCTCGGCCACCGGTTGGGCATAGCCGGCGGAAAGGGAGAAGAGATCGAAATCTCGGGATGCCCCCTGGCTCGGATCGTAGTCCACGGTCTCCAGGCGAGCCCCAAGCTCCAGCTGCCCCAGGCCGAGGGACCGGGCCTGGTAGGCAAAGAGCGCCATCGCTTCCCGATCCACGGGAATCACGAAAGCCTCTTCCCCTTCCGCAGAGAAGCTTTTGTCCTCGAGCTGGAGACCAAAGGCGCCGGTGAAGCCGGCGAGAGGCGCGTTTAACAGCTCAAGGCGCGCCTCAAGACCGTCGTTTTCAAAGCGCGTCGCCACTTCCCCCGTGGGCTCAATTTCCACGTGGCGATAATCGACGTCCGCGACGCGCAAGCGGAGCTGTTCAACCCCCGGGAAGGGAGCCAGAAGCGCCAGATGCGCATCCACGCGGGTTTGGTCGAGGTTGATGCGGACGCCGCCCTCTTCTTCCTCCTCCGCTGGAGGCTCACCCTCCGCGTGCTCTTCTTCGTGGTGCGCATGCCCCCCGGGCAAGCCGTACTCCGTCTGGAAGCGCTCGACGGAAACGCCCACCTGCACCCGGTCTCCAATCCAATTGAGGCTTCCTGAGAGCGCTTCCGTATCGAGGGAGGAATTGGGGAGCGTGCCGCGCTCCAGCTCATCCAGATCCAGCACTTCCCCAGCTTCCGCGGCCTCCGCCGCTTCCTCAGCGATCATGGCGGCGGATTCGGTGGCGCCAGGAATGTCGAAGTCCTCCGTATCCCGCATCACCCCGTCCAGGTGGAACTGCCAGGGGCCCTTCGTGCCATCGAAGCGAAGCAGGGCCGTGCGCTCATCGGCCACATCGCCCCCGCGCACCTCCCCCCGGCGGGCGTAGCCGTCCTCCCCCGCCTGCTCCGGCAGGCGGCCGGTCCCGGTGTTCACCACGCCCCCGCGGGCCCCAGAGCCATAGAGAACAGTGGCAGGGCCCTTCAAGATCTCAATCTGATCGGCGAGGAAGGGCTCCACGGCCACGGCGTGATCCCCACTGGCGCTCGAGGCATCGAGCACCCCGACCCCGTCCTGAAGGATCTTCACCCGAGCGTCAGCGAGACCTCGAATAATGGGCCGGCCCACGGCGGGGCCAAAGTAGGAGGTTTGAATCCCCGGGAGCCGGGCCACCGTGTCGCCAAGGTTTGCCCCCAGCTGCCGGGCCAGCGCCTCCCCGGAGAGGATCTCCACGGGCTGGGCCACCTCGTCCGAGCGGGCCCGTACGGGAGAGGCGTAGACGCGAATTTCCTCGAGCATCGCCTCATCGTCGGGGCTATGCACGGGCGCCGGGGCCGCCTGGGCCGTAGAGGCTAGGAAAATGGCAGATGACAGCAAAGACAGGCGAAGGGACATCACGGATCCTCCTGGAAGTTTCGCAATGTTATAATATAACCTCAGTAGGCGCAGGCAAGAGGAGCTGCGCCAAAAGCAGCGAGGCTGCGGCGAGCGCGCTATCATGGCGGCCCACGCTGGAGCCCAACATGCTGAAATCCCTTGAAAGCGCCGCGCCGGGCAAGCGCCTCGTCACCGCCGAGCTTCTCGACCAGCTCCGCTGGAACGGGGACGGCCTGGTGGCCGCCATTGCTCAAGACCACAGCAGCAAGGCCGTGCTCATGCTCGCCTGGATGAACCGGGAAGCGCTGGAGGAGACCCTGCGGACGGGGCGGGTGTGCTACTACTCCCGGAGCCGCCAAGCCCTCTGGCGCAAGGGGGAGCAGTCGGGCAATCAGCAGCACCTCCGGGAAGCGCGCCTCGACTGCGATGGGGACACGGTGCTCCTGCTGGTGGATCAAAGCGGCCCGGCCTGCCACACGGGGCGGGAACATTGCTTCTACCTCCACCTTGGCCAAGAGCAGAGCGAAGTCACCGAGCCCGTGATGGTGGATCCCGCCACCCTTTACGGCCCTAAAGCTTAGGAACGACCAACCCCCATGGCCCTCGCCCTTTTTGACTCGAAGCAGAGCACCCTGCGCCCCTTTACGCCGGAAAACCCCGAGGCGGTGACCCTCTACGTCTGCGGCCCGACGGTGTACAACCGCATCCACATCGGGAACGGCCGCGCCGCCGTGGTGTTTGATCTGCTCTACCGCACGCTCCGCCGTCATTACCCGGTCGTCCGCTACGCCCGGAACTTCACGGATGTGGACGATAAGATTAATGCCGCCGCGGCCGCCGAAGGCATTTCCATCGGCGAGCTCACGGAGCGCTACGCCGTCGCCTACGACGAAGACGTGGAGGCCCTGGGCGCCCTCGAACCTACGGTGAAACCCCGGGCCACGGAGCACGTTGGCGAGATGATCGCCATGATTGAAAGCCTCATCGCCTCAGGCCATGCCTATGCAGCGGAAGGCCACGTGCTCTTTGCGGTCACCACGGACGACGCCTACGGCACCCTCGCCCGCCGCGCCCTCGAGGACATGATCGCCGGCGCTCGGGTAGAGGTCGCGCCCTACAAGCGCCACCCGGCGGACTTCGTGCTCTGGAAGCCCTCGAGCCCCGAGCTCCCGGGCTGGGACAGCCCCTGGGGGCGGGGGCGCCCGGGCTGGCACATCGAGTGCTCGGCGATGATCGAACGTCATCTGGGGCCGCGCATTGATATTCACGGCGGCGGCGCCGACCTGAAATTCCCCCACCACGAAAACGAAGCGGCGCAGAGCCGTTGTGCCCACGGCGGCCAGGAGCTGACGAACTTCTGGCTGCACAACGGCATGGTGAATTTCGGTGGGGAGAAGATGTCTAAGTCCCTGGGCAATATCGTCACCGTGGCCGAGCTGCGGGAACGCTATGCCGGGGAAACCTTGCGCTACGCGCTTTTGAGCGCGCACTACCGCAGCACCCTGGCTTGGTCCGAGCAACTTCTCGAAAGCGCCACGGCCGCGGTGGATCGGCTCTACACGGCGCTGCGCACCGTGGACGATCCCGCCCTAGAAACCCCCTTACGCGAACCGTCGGACGTCGCCGCCGTGGACCCCGCGGTGGCCGCGGCCCTGGACGATGACCTCGCCACGCCGGCGGCGCTCGCCGAGCTGCACCGCCTTGCGGGCGCCGTGCACAAGGCCAAGGCCGGGGACGAGCAGCGCGCCGCGGCGCAGGTGCTTCGGCAAAGCGCCCTGGCCCTGGGGCTACTCCAGCTGCCCGTTTCCGCGTGGTTTACGCAAGGCGGAACGGATAGGCTAGACGACGACGCCATCGATGCGCTGATCGCCGAGCGCCAGGCCGCCCGGGCGGCCAAGGACTTCGCCACCGCGGACCGGATCCGGGACGAACTCCTGAGCGCCGGCATCGAGCTGGAGGACACGCCCACAGGGCCGCGGTGGCGCCGAGCCCGGTGATCGGCCTTTCGGGCCAGGGTTTTGAGGCCTTGAGCCTCAGCCTCGCCCTCGCGCGCCTTGGCCTGCCCCAGCACTGGGAAGGGGGCCCCGGAGCAAGCGCCCCGCCGGCAAGCGGCCTTTTGCCGAGCAACGCCGTGCACGCCCTCTTTGCCCTGGGCCTCGGGCCCTGGCTAAAGCACAGCGCCCTAGCGCTGACCCATTGGCAGCCCCGGCGCCGAAGCCCTTCCCCTGCAAAGCCCCGGCGGGTCGCTGGCGCCACGGCGCCCCTGGTACGCCACGGATCCGGCCGCCCTTTACCGAAGCCTTGATCGACGCCTGGGCCGAGGAAGGCGTTGAAACGGCCCACCTGGGGCAAGACGACCTCCGGCTCTCCCTGAACGCTGCCGGGGCAGTGCGGCGCAGCTTGTCCTGGGGCGAGGGCCGCGCGTTCTCGCAAGCCGGCCCCGCCATAGCGCGCGTATTCCGAAGCGCCGAGGGGCTCATCACGCGCCTGCCCCTGCCGAAGGGCCGGGTGCGCTGGGAAGCGCCGGGCACGCTCGCTCCAGATGCCATCACCGCCGCCTTGGCCGCCGAAGGCTATGATGAAGAGGCTTCCGATCTGACCTGGCATCAGGCAACGCTATCCGCGGGGGCCGCCAGGGACGGTGGTGCCTTGCTAGGACCGGGCCTGCATGACCTCCCCCTTTGGGGCGGCCAGCGCCTGGCCATGGCGCTGGAAGACGCCTGGACCGCCGCACGCTTTTTCGACGCGCGCCCCCGGCCGTTGCGCTTGCGGGTATCGCCCATCACCGTAGCCCCCGTTACGCGCGGGCCGAAGCTCAGCTCGAGCGCTTAAGTGCACCGCCGCCAGCGACCCTCGCGAAGAAGACTCGGGCCCGTGCCCGGCGCCTGCTTGCGCGCCTCGCGCCAGAGTGGGCTCAGGGTCAAGACGACGACCTTTACCGCTATGATGTGCGTCGACGCTTTGGGGAAGGAGCCTAGCCGTGCGTGCGCCCTTTCTGTGCCTGGCACCGCAGGATCATCACGCTGACATCTTGGCGCCGCTGGCGGCGGCCCTTGAAGCGCTCGGGCTTCGAGCCTTTGCCATCGATACGCTAGATGCCCAAGGCCTGCCCCTTCCGCCGGAGGACGCCGAGGCCCGGGTACGCCTTGCCTTGATGGAACTGGACCAGCGCTGCGAACTGCTCCCCTGGGGCAATGCCCTCTCCCTCGCTCTAAAGGTGTCTGAAAGCACAGCGCCCTATCTCTCGGGGCTCAGCGTCATTGCCGGAGAGGGTCGGAACCTAAGGCCTCAGACCACCCTGCCCCTGGCCTATCTTGTACTTGAGGAAGCTTCCCTCATCGGGAGTGATCGGCAACGGGCCGTGGCGGAGGCTCTGGAGGCCGACCCAGTGGTCACCCTCAACCTAGGCGCCGAGCCCCTGATCACCGCCGCCCATCATCTGGCCGATGCCCTTATGGGCATCGCGACCACCCGAAACCCTGTGTAAGGACTGGACCATGTCGATTCATTTTCCGGGCCAGGCCCGTCCCTTCCTCGCTCTTGCCTTGATCGTCCTTCTGAGCGCCTGCATCTCTACCCCGAAGGCGCCGCAGCCAAGCGCGGAGGCGCGCACGATCCGCCAGCTGCCCGAAGGGGAACTCATCGGTTTTATTGCGCCCTCTGGCGCCCAGGTGTGGCGCGGCCTTCCCTACGCCGCAGCGCCCACCGGGGAACTGCGCTGGCGCGCCCCCGGGCACCCGGGGCCTGGGAAGGCCGTCGCGAAGCCCTCGCCTTTGGCTCCGCCTGTCCGCAGATCGCCTCCCCCCTCGGCGGCGCGCCGGACAACGTGATGGGGCAAATCTGGGGCGAGGAAGACTGTCTCTTTCTGAACGTCTACGCCCCGGGGGACGCCCAGGCCAAAGACGCCCTCCCGGTCATGGTATGGATCCACGGCGGGGGCAATAGCTCGGGCCACTCGGGCTTTTACGATGGCTCGAAGCTTGCGCAGGCGGAGTCCGTGGTGGTGGTCACCCTGAACTATCGCCTGGGCCCCCTGGGCTGGTTCCATCATGCTGCTCTTGGGGGAGAAAGCGCCGAGGACCGCTCCGGGAACTATGGCACCCTCGATCTCGTGGCGGCGTTACGCTGGGTGCAAACCCGCATCGACGCCTTTGGGGGCGATCCGAAGAAGGTCACGATCTTCGGGGAGTCGGCCGGGGGCACGAATATTTCGTCTCTCCTCGTCGCCCCCAGCGCCCGGGGCCTTTTCCGCGGTGCCATCGAGCAGAGCGGTGGCCACGGCAGCGTCTCCCTCGCGGAGGCTAGCCATCTAACCGACGACCCCGAGCCCGGGATGAACGGCAGCAGCGGCGAAGTGGCCCTCACTCTTCTGGCCCAGGGCGATCCCGCTTGCGACCGGGCCTGCGCCAAGGCCCGCTTAGCCGGAGCCGACCCCGAGGCCCTTGGACAAAAGCTCCGCGCCCTCACCGTCGCCGAACTCTTTGCGCTCTATGGCTCGGACGTACTGGGCCCCAATAATCCGGCGGTGCTGCGCGATGGCACGGTGCTGCCGGAGACGCCTTTCCTCGAGCGCTTTGCCGATGCCAGCAAGAGCGCCCCCGTTCCCATGATCTTCGGTACCAACCGAGACGAGAGCAAAATCTTCATGGCCTTCGACCCGCGTCAGGTCACCCGGGCCTTTGGCCTGCCCCTGTGGCCGAAGAACGTCGATCGCTACAACCTCATGGCCGAGTACAGCGCCCGGGCCTGGAAGCTTCGGGGGGTGGATGAGCCCGCGCGGCGCCGGCGCGAGGGCGGCTTTCCGGTCTGGACCTACCGCTGGGATTGGGATGAGCAGGGGCGGCGCCTGGGCCTCAACGTCACCCAGCTTTTAGGCGCGGCCCACGGCCTAGAGATTCCCTTTGTCTTCAATCACTTTGACGTGGGCAGCCAGTCGGGCTTGCTCTACCACGAAGACAATGCCCCGGGTCGGGAGCGCCTGGCCCGACAGATGATGGGCTACTGGGCGAGCTTCGCCCGGGATCTCGACCCCGGCACCGGGGGCGGGCTAGGCCCGCGCTGGCAGCCCTTCGAGGAAAGGCTAGCGGTGGGCCACCTGCGCCTGGACACGGCGCCGGGGCCCGAGATGACCTCCGTGGCGGAAACGCTCGAGGGGCTTCTCGCCGATCTCGCCGCCGATCCCCGCCTCGATTCGGTCGCCGAGCGCTGCGCCGTGCTCGACAACGCGTTCCGCTACGACGGGGGCGACGCGCTGGAAACGGGACGGCGCTTGCTCGGCTGCGAGGGCTAGGGCCCCGGGGTTAATGCAATAGGCGGCTATCGCGCCCAAACTGGGCGCGCAGAAAGGCCATCTGGTCGCCGAGGATCCGGCCTGAGTTGATCAGAGCCAGGTACTCGGCAAAGTTCGGTACGTAGGGCAGGGCCCGAAGTTCGAGGCCCAGCTCCCGGAGGTGCCGGTCCCCCTTGTAGTGATTGCATCGCCGGCAGGCCGCGACCACGTTTTCCCAGACGTCCGCCCCGCCTCGGGAACGCGGCATCACATGATCCCGGGATAGCTCGCTATCGGGAAAATGTTGCCCGCAGTACAGGCAATGGTTCTGATCCCGGCGAAACAGGGCCTTATTGGTCAGGGGGGGAACGCCCCGGGGCGCCCGGCCAATGGCGCCATCGGACGCGAGAATGCTATGGAGCGTCAGCGTGGTCGTTTCCCCGGTTAAGCGAGAACGACCGCCGCGGACCTCACAGACCGTTTCCCCGAGGGTCCAGACGATGAGCTCGCGCGCATGGAGACAGACCGCTTCCTGCCAGGTGAGCCACTCTACCGGCTGTCCGGCGACGTTAACCCGAAGGATGGGGGGCACGCGGCCCCCAGCGAAGGCCGGTGAGCCCGGTTCCCGGAAAACGGGCGCCGTCATAGTGCTTCCCCTGTGCGTCCTGTGGCACCAACGGCCTCGACAGGCCTTGGGGTGATCGAGGCTTCCTTAAAGGCCGCTCGTGCTACAGGACCGCTGTGATCATGGCGTCGCGCTTCCGAGAGCGCAAGCACCCCCTACCCTGCCGCAGCGCCATGACGGAGAAATGACAAACCCCTAGGCGCGACGGCGCAGCACCATATTCGCGGTGAAAAGGGCCAGGCCCAGCCAGATCAGCCCGAAGGTCCACCACTGGGCGGGGTCGAAGGGTTCCCGAAAAACCCAGATGGCCAGCCCGAACTGGAGCGACGGGGCGAGGTACTGAAAGAAGCCCAGGGTGCCGAGGGCAAGACGCGTTGCTGCGCCCGCAAAGCACAGCAAGGGGAACATGGTGACCGGTCCCGCCAGCATAAGCATGGCCGCGTTTCCGGCACCACGCAAAAAAGCGCCCCCCTCCGGAAGGGTGAGGAGAAACATGACGGCCACCGGCAGTAGAAGCCAGGATTCCACGGTCAGCCCCACGAAGGCATCCACAGCGAGCTGCTTACGCAAAAGCCCGTAGACGGCGAAGGAACCGGCGAGGGCTAGGCCCAGCCAGGGCACGGCGCCGAAACGCACCACTTCGTTCAGTACCCCGAGGCTTGCCACGGCCATAGCGATAAGCTGTAGAGGCCTGGGGCGCTCCTTCAGCACCACCATGCCCAGGGCCAGGCTCACGAGGGGATTAATGAAGTAGCCAAGGGATGCCTCAAGCACCCGAGCATCGAGAATGGCGAGGACGAAGATCAGCCAGTTCCCTCCAATGAGGGTGCCGGTCACGAGCAGCGTGAGGGCAACCTTCGGGGTGGTGAGCACCGCCTTTAAGCGCCCGAAGCCCCGGGTGAGCGCAAGGATGGGGATGAGCAGCAGAGCCGTCCAAAGCACGCGATGGGCCACGATCTCAAAGGCCCCTACCCCCTCCAGCAAACGAAAATACAGGGGCGCCAGGCCCCAGAAGCCGTAGGCCAGGACGGCGAAGAGCCCGCCGGCGAGGGCCGTGCGGGAGGCGGAAGAGGCGGCATGCATGGTCAAAGCGCTCGTGGCAACAGCGGGCGGGCCGGGAGCTTACGCCGATCGCTTTTCCCGAGCCATGATCATTTTCCACTGCTCCGCCGTGACGGGCATGATGGACAAGCGATTGCCACGACGCACGAGGGGAATTTCTGTGAGGTCTGGGTCGGCCTTTAGCTCCGCCAGGGTGATGGGGCGCTTCGTTTTCCGAACAAAGCGGACGTCCACAAGGAACCACCGGGGGTCCTCCGGATCGCTCTTGGCATCAAAGTGCTTGTCCTTCGGGTCAAAAGCTGTGAAGTCCGGGTAGGCGGCGCTGGCCACCTCCGCGATGCCGTAGATGCCGGGGACCTCGCAGTTCGAGTGATAAAACAAGATGCGGTCCTTGAGCTTCATCTGATCACGCATGAAGTTCCGAGCCTGATAGTTGCGCACCCCATCCCAGGGCTCGCGCTGCTCCGGACGCGCTTCCAGATCGTCGATACTGAATTCTTCCGGTTCGGACTTCATGAGCCAGTAAGCCACGGCGCACTCCTTATTCAACGGCGGCGCCTATGATCGCGGGGCGCGGCCCCGGGCTCAAGGGGCGAGCTGTGCTAGCCTTGCGCCTCTCTCATCGAGGGCCGCGGGGGCGGGGGCGACGGGACGAGGAGTCCACCGTGAATCATCAACGCCGCCTGGTGCTCGTGCTCGGCGATCAGCTGTCCCTGAACCTTTCCAGCCTGGCTGGCGCCCCGCCGAAGGACTGCACCGTGCTCATGGCCGAGGTGGGCGCCGAGGTCGGCTACGCGCCCCATCACGCCAAGAAGCTGGCGCTCCTCTTCAGCGCCATGCGCCACCACGCCGAGCGCCTCCGCGCCGCGGGCTACCGAGTGGACTACGTGACGCTGGACGATCCAGCCAACGCCCAGAGCCTCCCGGACGAGCTGGAGCGCGCCTACGCCCGCCTGGGGCCCTTTGAGGAAGTCGTGGTGACGCGCCCCGGGGAGTGGCGGGTGCAGGAGACCCTCGATGCCCTGCGCGACAGCGGCGCCCTCCCCTTGCGCTGGGAGGAAGATGATCGCTTCTTCGCGAGCCGCGAGGATTTCGCCCGCTGGGCCAAGGGGCGCAAGCAGCTGCGCATGGAGTATTTCTACCGGGCGCTACGGCGAAAGACTGGACTGCTCATGGAGGGGGACCAGCCCGCGGGGGGGCAATGGAACTTCGACGCCGACAATCGGCAAGGCTGGCCGAAGAAGGCGGCGGATCGCCCCGTGGTCCCGGCGCCCTACGCCGTGGCCCCGGACGACACGACGGAAGGAGTGCTCTCCCTGATCGAAGGGGCGTGCCCCGACGCCTTCGGCGAGCTCAGGCCCTTCAGCTATGCCGTTACCGCGGAGGACGCCGAGCGCGTGCTCGCCCATTTTATCGAGACGCGGCTGGCGAACTTCGGTACCTACCAGGACGCTATGGCCGAAGGCGATCCTTGGCTTTTCCATAGCCACATCGCCCTCTATCTGAATATCGGTCTGCTGGACCCCCGGGGCTGCTGCGAGGCTGCCGAGGCCGCCTACCGCGCCGGCAAGGCCCCGCTAAATGCGGTGGAGGGCTTTATTCGGCAGATCCTTGGCTGGCGGGAATTCGTGCGCGGCATCTACTGGCACTTCATGCCAGGCTATGAAGCCGTGAACGCGCTCGAGGCTAAGCGCCCCCTCCCCGCCTTCTACTGGAGCGGGGAAACGAAGATGGCCTGCGTGGCGGAGGCAGTCCGTAGCACGCGCACCCACGGCTATGCCCATCACATCCAACGGCTCATGGTGACGGGGAACTTCGCCCTGCTGGCCGGCCTTGACCCTCAGGAAGTCTCGGCGTGGTACTTGGGGGTCTACGTCGATGCCTTTGAGTGGGTGGAACTGCCCAACGTCGTAGGCATGGCCCTCTTCGCCGACGGCGGGCAGCTGGCCTCCAAGCCCTACGCCGCTTCAGGGAAATATATCGACCGTATGTCGAACTACTGCAAGGGTTGCGCCTACACCCCGAAGGAGACGCTGGGCCCCACGGCCTGCCCCTTTAATGCCCTCTACTGGGACTTTTTGGAACGGCACCCGCAGCGCCTGGGGAAGAACCCCCGGCTGGGCATGATCTATCGGAGCCTAGAGAAAATGGCGCCGGAGAAGCGGGCGGCCACCCGGGCCAAAGCCGCTGAGCTGCTTGAGACCCTAGAGCTGCTCTAGGGCCCCGGGCTTTTCTCCGCCATCACCATGTAGTTCACCCCCACCCAGGGGGTGAGGGCCATGCGCCGGGACCAGGGATTCACCCGAACCCCGGTGCGCGCCATCACCATCAGCCCGCCCCGATCGAGGTGGCTTGCAAGCTCCGACGGTTTCACGAAGCGGCCCCACTGGTGCGTGCCCTTGGGTAGCACCCGGGCCACGTACTCGGCCCCCACAATGCCAATCACAAAGCCGGCGAGGGTGCGGTTCAGGGTCGCCACGAAAAGGTGGCCCCCGGTGCCACGAGCGCCGTCACCGCGTTCAGAAAGCTCGAAAGATCGGCCACGTGCTCGACCACTTCCATGTTCAGCACGACGTCAAAGCGGGCCCCCTCCGCCGCGAGCGTTTCCGCCGCGCAGTGACGATAATCGATGGCGAGGTTCTGCTGGGCGCTATGGAGCCGGGCCACCTCCACGTTCTTCACCGTCATGTCGATGGCGGTAACCGAGGCGCCGGCTCGGGCCATGGCCTCCGCCAGCAGCCCGCCCCCGCAACCTATGTCGAGCACAGATATCCCTGCTAGGGGTGCCGGGGTTTTCCAGCCGAGGCCAAGCCTTTCGATGATCCACCGGGCCCGCAGGCGATTGAGCACGTGCAGAGGCCAGAAGGGTCCGCTTTCGTCCCACCACTGATCGGCGAGGCGGGTGTAGAAGGCCTGCTCTTCCGGATCGATGCTGGCCACCGAGGGTAGGGACTCGCTCACAACGCGGGCTCCTGCTGGCAATGAGGACAGAGATAAAGACGTCGCCCGTCAAAGGTGATGCGGCGGATCGGCGCTTCGCACTCGGGACAGGGCAACTCTTCCCGGTTGAACACCCAGTGCCGGGCCTGCTGCCACCCTTCACTGACGCGGCGCCGCGCCCTCACCCAACTTTTCGGCGCCGTCTCCCCGCCGGTGCGGTAGGCCCGCTCTGCCAGCTGGGTCATGGCCCGGGAGAGGCGACCGGCGGCCGCCGGGTCCAGGTCTCCGGCCCGCCGGGCGGGGTGGAGGCGCGCGGCAAAAGAATTTCGCTGCGCAGATAATTCCCGAGCCCAGCGACGAAGGGCTGGTGCATGAGCAGAGCCCCCACGGGCTTCCGGGCAAAGCGCCGGTCCGCAAGGCGCGCTCGCAACCGCGCGGGCGTGGTTTCGCCGTGGAAGATGTCCGGGCCGAGGCGACTCAGGAAGGGGTGGCTCTGCCATTCCCCGGGAGCCAGGATCGATATATCCGAAGCGCTATAGAGAAGCGCGGCTTCCTCGGCGTTTTCAAGCACCACGCGCAGGGAGCGCTTCGTCTCCGGCCGGCTGCCGCTGGGGACGATCATCCAGCGCCCGTAAAGCTGATTATGGGAATAGAGCTGCCACCCCCCCGCGAACTCCGTGAGCATGGCCTTGCCCCAGGGCCGCACGGCCACAATCGGCCGACCCGCCAACGCTTTCCCCCGACGACGCAGATCCGCCCGGTGGAACCAAAGGGTGGTAAGGGGCCGCTCAAGGAGCGCCGCGCCGAGGGCATCGGCGGCCCGGCGAATCTCCGGACCTTCCGGCACTAGGGCGCGCTCTGCAAGGCCACGGGGGCCGCCAGGGCCTGCTGCACGGCCGCCTCGAGGGCCGGAGCTTCCGGGTCCATGGCGCTGGGGAAATCGGCGACCACCTGCCCATCACGCCCCACGAGGTACTTATGGAAGTTCCACCCCGGATAGCGCCCGGCGGCCTCAGCGAGATCCTGAAATAGGGGGTGCGGCGTCTTTGGCCCCGCGTGGAGCTTGCTCAACATGGGGAAGCTCACCCCGTAGTTCACCCGGCACACCTGCTCGGTCCGCTCAGCGCTTTTGAACTCCTGCCCTCCAAAGTCCCCTGAGGGGGCGCCGAGCACCACAAAGCCCTGTTTTTGATAGCGCGCATAGAGGCGCTCTAGCCCTGCGAACTGGGGCGTAAAGCCACATTGGCTCGCCGTATTGACGATCAGCAGCACCTGCCCGCGATAGCGCTCGCAGAGGTCTAGGCGCTCCCGCTTACCAAGGGTTTCCACCTCGTGGGCCAGCACCCCGCAGTCCGCGGCGGCCGCGGTGACGGGCGTCGCGAGAATTGCGCTTAGGGTCAGGGCAAGGAAAGACGCTAGGCAACGCTTCATGGAAGCTCCAAGGGGATGAGGGGTACGCGCCCGCGTGGCCGCATCATCGCGCCCCAAGGAAAAAATGCAAGGGGCCCGGCCTTGCTAGGACCCGGACGCAGCGCTACCCAACCGACTACAATGGCCTTTTGCGAAGACCGGATCCGCCCGACCATGGCTCAGCTCACCGACATTTTGCCCTACCTGGACGTCGAGCCCCTGGAGGCTCATCTGTTTCGGGGGCAAAACGACGCCAGCACGCCCCATGTATTCGGGGGCCAGGTCCTGGCCCAAGCCATCAGCGCGGCCTATCACACGGTGGCTGGGGACCGAATCCTCCATTCCCTTCACAGCTACTTCATCCGCGCCGGCGACTGGAATCGCCCCATCGTTTACGACGTGGAGCGCATTCGCGACGGCAAGAGCTTCACCACTCGCCGAGTGCTCGCGCTCCAGGACGGGCGGGCCATCCTCAGCATGGATGCGTCCTTCCAAACGGACGAAGACGGCCTGGAACACGCGCGGACGGCCCCAGCGGTCGCGAAGCCCGAAGACCTTCGCAGCGATTACGACCGCTATCGGAAGCTTGCCGAGCAGCACCCGCGCATTGGGCGCTTTGCCTTTCGCTACGAGGCCATCGAGAGCCGGCAAGTGGAGGGCATTCTCATGACCGACCCCCGCCCCTACCCGCCGCATAAAAATACCTGGATGAGGACCAATGGGCCGCTAAGCGATCGGTTAAGCCAGCACCAGGCCGTGCTCGCCTATCTGTCGGATATGGATTTCATGAGCACGAGCATGCTGCCCCATGGCCGGTCCCCGGCGGGAGGCGACACCATCCAGGGCGCCAGCCTCGATCACTCGCTCTGGTTCCACCGCCCCTTCCGGGCCGATGAATGGCTGCTTTTCGAAAAGGAATCCCCGAACGCCCATGGCGCCCGGGGCTTCGTGCGAGGGCACTTCTACACTGAGGACGGCACCCTGGTGGCCTCGGCCATGCAGGAGTGCCTCATACGGCCCCGCCCCGATGGGGTGAAGCGGAAGGGCTAGAGCGCTTCGAGGACCGCCTCAGCTTTACTCACCTCGAACTGCCCCGGCGCTTCCACGGCGAGGTGGGTGATCACCCCATCTTCAGCGACGAGGGCAAAGCGCTGAGAGCGCACGCCCAGGCCAAAGCCGCTGGCGTCCATGGTGAGGTCCAAGGCCTTGGAGAAGCCCGCATCCCAGTCCGACACCATGAGCAGCTCTTCCGCATTCGCGCCCTTGCCCCAGGCGTCCATGACGAAGGCGTCATTCACGGACAGGCAGGCAATGGCGTCTACGCCCTTGTCCTTGATCTTATCTGCGAGCGCCACGAAGCCCGGCAGGTGCGCCATGGAGCAGGTCGGGGTAAAGGCGCCGGGAACGGCGAAAAGCACCACCTTCTTGCCTGCGAAGAGCTCATCGGTGGAGAGATCCTGGGGACCTTTCTCACCCATGATCTTGAGGGTCGCGCTCGGGATCTTATCGCCAACAGCGGCCATAGGGGCCTCCTTTACGTTTGTAGGGAAAAAACAACTTCGGCGGTAAGCCTAACGCGCGGCGCACCGCAGCGCCTAGCCTAGGGACCGCCGAAGAGAAACTGCTCAAGGACCGTGTGATAAAGCCCTACGCCAGCCTTGAACGCTTCGATGTTCACCCGCTCGTTGTGGCCATGCACCCCGGAGAGTTCATCGGCCCCGAGAAGCACGGTGCCAAAGCCGTAGGCGGTGATATCCAAATCGCGGAAAAAGTGGGAATCGGTAAACCCCGTGGCCATGGCGGGAACGACCCGGGCCTGGGCCAGGGCTTCCGTGAGCGTGTCCTCGATCGCGCCATAGAGCGCCGTCTCCGTGCTGGAGACGGCGGCCGTGAAGCCCATGAGCCGGGTCACCTGAAGGTCGGGATCGTCGATGAGGGTCTCGAGCTGAGCGATGAAAGCGTCCGGGTCCGTATCTGGTAACAGGCGGCAATCGAGCTCCGCCCAGGCCTGGGAGGGAATCACGTTGATCTTCAGGCTACCCCCGAGGCGCGTGAGCGCACAGGTATCGCGAAGTAGCGCATGGGCCCCGGAGCTGTCGAGGCGCAGAGCCAGCCGGCCCTCCGCATCGTCAAGCAGGCGATCCGGCGCCTCGTAGTAGGGGCGAAGATGGGGCGGCTTAAGATCGGCTACGGCCTTCATGCCCTCAGCCACCACGGGCAGCAGACGCGGCGCGAAGCGCTGCTCCGTCACCCGGGCCAGGGCCCGAATCAAATCGTCTGGAGCCGTCCGCGCCCGGGGCGAGGAGCCGTGGCCCGGCGTCCCCCGCGCCGTCACCCGCAGCCAGAGCGGAATCTTCTGCGTGACCTCCACAGAAAAAACCGGAATCGCCCCCTGGATGCGGCCGCCGCCCCCTTCATTCAGCACGAAGCCGACATCGGCAATAAGATCCGGGCGCTGGCGCACCATCCAACCGGCGCCGAAGTAGCCCCCGGCCTCCTCGTCCGCCGTGGTGGCGAAGAGCACGGGACGATCCAGCGCTCGGCCGCTGCGATGCAGGGCGAGGAAGGCCTCAAGCTGGATCATGGCCAGACCCTTCGTATCGAGGGCGCCGCGGCCGTAGAGGTAGCCGTCCCGCTCCGCACCGGAGAGGGGCGGCACCACCCAAGCATTGGCATCGGCGGGCACGACGTCGGAGTGGTTCAGCAGCATGAGCGCCGGCTGATCGCCGCCGGGAAGGCGCGCCACGATGCTCCCCCGCCCCGGGGTGGCCTCGAAGGTTTCGTAGGCGATGCCCTCGGCGTCGAAGATCTTCGCAAGGAAGGCAACGGCGCGGCTTTCGTTCCCCGGAGGATTGATGGTGTCGATGCGCAGATAGTCCGCCAGCCGCGCGAGCGCGGCCTCGGGGTCCGGCCCCGGGGCGGCGAGGGCCCCGGGACCGGTGGCCCCCAGCCAGGTCAGGGCGCAGAACAATAGGGAGCGAAGCATGGAAAGCCTCCGAAGCCGAAGCGCTAGCGCCAGGCGAAGCGCGGTTGGTCAAAGTGGGCGACGCGGGTGACGCGCCCGAAGCAAAGCAGTTCTCGAAATTGATAGATCAAGGCCGCGGTGGGGGCGGCAATGTCACTCCGCCCCACGGGCATGCGCAGCACCGGCGCGCCCCCGGGCTCGTGGGGCGGTTCCAGCCGTGGGGCGTCGTCGCGAACAAATTCCGCAAGGGGAATGCGGTGAATGGAGGCCACCTCCGCTGGGCTCGGCGTGAGCTCCGCCGCCGCGCCGCCCCAAAGGACCACGGGGGTCATGACGAACCCCGAGCGCGTGGTGAAGTCATCGAGGCAGCCGAGCACCGCCGCTTCGGGAAGGGCCAGGCCCACCTCCTCCTCGAGCTCCCGGAGCGCCGTTAGCTCCGGCGTCTCCCCGGGATCAAGCCGCCCTCCCGGGAGCGCCCACTGCCCCGCATGGCGCCTCAAGGTGAGAGCCCGGCGCGTCAGGAGCAGGGCCGGCGCTGCAGACGGCGCAGAAAGGGCCGGAAGCCCCGGCAAATCCGCCCCTACCCCCTCCTCAATTACGGTGAGGGCCACGGCGGCGTGGTGATGGTCATCCACCGCGTGCACGGTGCGGGGAAAGGCCGCGACCTGGGCCGCAATGACGTCCCTGAGGGCCTCGCTTAGCGTGGCAGCCGCGCAGGCTTCGGGACTATGAAGGGCCGGGCCCTCGATCACTCGTTTTTCTTCGCTCATGATGGGAGTGTAGCGCGCTTCCTCTTGATCTGGCGCAAGCCCCAGCCTAGGCCCCTGCCCCTTCCCTCGTTACACTGCGCGTTTAAGCCCTTCGCGCTGGAGACGGCCTGGTGAAAGCCCTTAAACACGCCCTCGTTGTGATGGATAAGCCGAAGCACGACCAGATGGCCTTTGAGCGGGCTCTGACCCTCGGGAAGGCCCTGGCGGCCGCGGGGGAAGGAACGCCAGAGCTTCAGCTGAAGGCTTTTGTCTACAACGAAGCGGTCATGGACAGCAGCCTCGATGTGCGTGATCAAACCGCCTTACGGCGCACGCTCACCCAAACCCGAAAGATCTGGCTCGCCGAGCAGGTGACAAAGGCCGAAGCCCAGGGCCTAAGGGCTACGGGAGATGCGGTATGGACCGAGGCCCTCGCCCGCTGGACCTGCGACGCCGCAGAAAGGGGCGCCGTGGACCTAGTGGTGAAGACGATCCACAAAAGCAAAACCCTCACCCACACCCCCGCGGACTGGACGCTGCTGCGCCAATGCAGGGCGCCGGTGCTCCTGTGCACTCGGAAGCGCTGGGCGAAGGCTCCGAAGGTGCTCGTAGCCCTGGATCTGAAGCGGAAGGATCGTAACCACGCCCGGCTGAATAAGAAGGCCATCGAGGCTGGCTGCAAGATCGCCAGCCTCTTTGGCGGCGAAGTGCACCTGGTCTACACCATCACGGTTTCCAGCGTGCTCAGCGGCCTCGACATCGTCGACGCCCGCAAGGTGCAAAAGGCGGCGACGGCCCAGGCGAAGGACGCCATGGCCGCCCTCGCCGCGCCCTACGGGATTCCCAAGGCACACATGCACCTACCTCTGGGGAAGGTGGGTCAGGGGGTGAATAACACCGCGGCGAAGCTCAAGGCCGATCTGCTGGTGATGGGCACCACGGGAAAGACGGGGCTCAAGGGCCTCGTGCTTGGGAACGCCGCGGAGAAGGTGCTCACCCGGGCCCAGTGCGACATTCTTGCCCTCAAGCCCTAAAACGCCGCTCGTCATCCAGAGCCTCGCCCTCGCCTCGCGAGGCCCGGGAAAGCCCGCTATGATGCGCCGCTTTCGCTCCTCCCGGCTTGCTTCATGACCGCATTGAATGATCCCGCTTGGGCCCAAGCGCCCCTCGCTCTGGTGGATGTTCCCCTGATTCCTCGCCCTTGGGGCGGAGACGCCCTTGCGACCCTGAAGGGGCAAGCCCCTGGCCAAGAGCCCCTTGGGGAAAGCTTCGAAGCCGCCGCCGATCCCAGCGATGAGGAAGCCGCAGCCCACCCCAGCACGGTCGCCCATCCCCGGGGCGATCGGGCCCTTCTCACCGATCTTCTGGCCTCGCAGGATGTGGCGATCCTCGGCGCCCCAGTGCTAGCCAGCGAGGGGCCGCGCCTGCCCCTCCTGCCGAAGTTCCTGGATGTATCGGGTCTGCTGTCCGTACAGGCCCATCCCCCGGGGAACCCGGAGCTGTACGTGGTCCTCGAGGCCGATGCGGACGCCGCGTTGTATCTCGGCTTTAAGGCATTGCTGGATCCAACACCCTGGCAGAACCGTTGGACCGAAGCGCTTAAGGCCCTGGCCGCCCTGGAGGCGGACCTAGGCCCGGAGGCCCAGGCTGCGCTGAACGCCTGGACCCTAGGGGACGATAGGGCCGCAGCAGCCCTGCCCCCCATCTCGGACACCCATCACGCCCTTCGGGCTCTGAACGAAGACACGCTGGGGCTTTTAAATCGCCTGTCTCTTAAGGCGGGGGACGTGATCTTCAATGCCCAGCCCAACAGCGACGGGCACCTGGGCGCAGCCATTCACGCCCTCGGCAGCCCCCAGGGAGGGCGCGCGCTGATTCTTGAAATTCGTCGCCCCGGGGTGACCTATCGCGCCTGGGATCACGCCCGCCTGCCGCGTCGCTCGCTCGGGGCGGCCGAAGCCCTCCTTTCCGTGCCCCTAGCAGGCTCGGTGGAAGGGGATTTCCGGGTGATCCCAGAGCCGGGCCCGATCAGCTGCCTCGCCCGCTCGGAGGCGTTTACGGCCTGGCGGCTCACCGCCGCAAGCGACGCATCGGTCGTGCGGAACACGGAAGATCGCGTGCGCACGCTGCACGTCATTGAAGGCGCCGCGCAAATCGACAGCGCCGGCGGCGCGCTGCGGCTGAAACGGGGCCAGTCGGCCCTGCTCCCCGCCCAGCTGGGCGCCTGGACCTTCAACGGCGATGCCGTTGCCGTGGAAGCAGCCCCCGGTGTGGTGCTCTAAGGCTGCGCTGGCGGCGCGGAGCGAGGCCCTTCATCGCCTCCTGGTTGGGACAAAGCCCCTCTGGGAACCCCGTCCCTTTGAAAATCCAGCGCCGCCCTGGGCCAACAGCCACAGGGAACTCACCGCCTTTCTGGACGCGCTAGACGACGACGCGCTGAGCGCCCTGGAGGCGGACCCCGACGGCCTGCGCCACACCCTGGCGCCCTGGCTACCGGGGTTGCCCGCAGCGGCGCCTCTCCTGGCCCTGCCCCCACCTGTGCCCGATCCATCGCAATCGCCCCCGGCCGCCATGCCAGCTCGGAAAGCAGCGCAAATCGAAGCCTTTCTTCGCGCCCTGGAAAGGCTGGGACCGCCATCGGGGTCCGCGGTGGATTGGTGCGCGGGAAAGGGGCACCTGAGCCGAGCCCTCGCAGAACGCTTTGGCCTAGCGGTCCGGGCCCTGGAAAAGAATCCCGCCCTCATCGCGGCGGGACAGCGACTCACGGAAGGCCAGCGGATCGCCTTCCACGCCGAAGACGTGCTAGCAGAGCCCATCACCCTTGAGTCCGGGGAGCACCTCTGCGCGCTTCACGCCTGTGGCGGCCTTCACGACGCAGCGCTGCAAAGCTTCCGCTTCAGCGAGCGCAGCCAGCTATTTCTCGCGCCCTGCTGCTACGCGCTGCACCGCCCCGATGGCCAATGGCGCAGCTGGGCGAAGGGGGCTTCGGCAATCCAGCTAGAACCCCATGCGTTACGCCTGGCCGCTGCCGATTTGGCGACCGCCCCCGCCGGGGTTCGCGCCCGGAGGAGCCGAGAGCTGGTGCTGCGCCAGGCGTTTGATCTGTTCCAGCGGGAAGCCTTCAAGCGGGATAGCTATCTCCCCTGCCCTTCCATGCCCGCGGCGATCATCGACCACGGCTTTGAGGCCTTTGCTACGCAGGCGGCGGCCCATCACGGTCTAGCCCTGCCCGCCCGGCTCGACGGTGAAAGATGGATGGCGGCCGGCGCCGACCGCGCTGCCCAAGTGCGCCGCCGCAACCTGCTGCGCCTGGCCTTTGGGCGTGTGCTCGAATTGCGCATCGTGCTGGACCGCGCCCTATGGCTTGCGGAGCAGGGCTTTGCGGTCTCCCTGACCACCTTCTGTGAGCGCGCGCTGACGCCGCGCAATCTTCTGCTGAGCGCCCGTTCCGTTTAGGGAACGGCTAGCGCTCAAGCGCCTCGGCCAGCAGCGTAATCCAGTGGCTGACGGGACGGCCGGCGGCAGCGGCCAGATGAAGCTCGCAGCCAATGTTGGCGGTGACGATGCGCTCGGGCGCAGCTTTCTCGAGGTGCGTCAGCTTGCGGGCGCGCAGGGCCTGAGCCATGGCGGGCTCGAGGAGCGCATTGGTGCCGGCGGCGCCGCAGCACAGGTGCCCCTCGGCGACGGGGACGCGCTCTACGCCTACGGCGTCGAGAAGGCCTTCCACGACGCCCCGCACCCCCTGGCCGTGCTGTAGCGTGCAGGGGGGATGCCAGGCCACGCGCAGCGGCGCTTTGGGGGCGAAGGCCGTTAAATCAAAGCGTTGGAGATACTCGGAAAGATCGAGGGTTTTTTCGGCGACGAAGGCCGCGCGCTCCGCGTAGGCCGGATCATCCGCCAGCAGGGCACCATAAGCTTTCACTTCGACGCCACACCCGGAAGCTGTCATGACCAGAGCCTCCGCACCGCTTTCAAGTTCAGGCCACCAGGCATCGATATTCTGCCGCGCCAGCGCCTGCGCCTGAGCGCGGGCGCCAAGATGCAAGGGCAGCGCGCCGCAGCACCCCGCCCGGGGGCGAGGGTCGCCTCGAGCCCGAGGGCCTTCAGCACCCGCGCCGTCGCGTGCTGGGTCTCCGGCACGGCAACCCCTTCCACGCAGCCGGCGAGGAGCAAC
Organism: Candidatus Salivita marina; assembly: GCA_038144425.1. Lineage (GTDB taxonomy): Bacteria > Pseudomonadota > Gammaproteobacteria > Pseudomonadales > Azotimanducaceae > Salivita > Salivita marina. The sequence goes on from JAYQNS010000003.1 coordinate 764,243, forward strand.
ACGCGCCGCGGCGCGGAAGCCGCGGCAACCGCGGGCCTCCAGGGCCTAAGCGCCGAGGGCGCGGCCAACGATTCCCGGAACCGGGCGGGCATCAGCGGCCGAAGGCGCTGCCCTAGGCGATAAAGCGGCCAGAACAGCCCACGCCGGGGAATCAACATTCGCAGGGCCCAGCGGGCCAGGCGCGCCGGCAGGGGCCGGGGCGCCCCTTCGTCCTCGAGGCGGTTACGCGTGACCGCCAGCAGATCATGGTAGACCACGCCCGAGGGGCAGGTGGTTTCGCAGTTGCGGCAGGTTAGGCAACGGTCCAGGTGGCGCGTCGTGATCTCGCTCGCCCCCTCCCCCTCAAGGTAGGCCTTCATGAGCCAGATGCGCCCCCGAGGCCCATCGAGCTCGTGGCCCGTTTCCAGATAGGTGGGGCAGGTCGCGTTGCAAAAGCCGCAGTGCACGCAGCTGCGGAGCACGGCTTCGGCCTGTTGTCCTTCGGGGCTCCTGCGGAATGCTTCCCTCAGGCGGATTTTCATGAGCGCCCCTCCCCCGGGGTCCCGCCGTGGGCGAAAACGCCAGAGGGATCCATGGCCTGGCGAACCCGCTGCTCCAGAGACCGGAGGGCCGCCGGCTGGGGGTGCGCAGCACGCCGGGGCCCAGGCGCAGGCCGTGTCCCGCATAGGGGGCAAGGGCAGCGGCCATCGCCGAGGGCTCGGCGGTTGTCGTCACCCAGCGCCGCGCGCCCCCAATCCAGAGCCCAATGCGCGTCGGGAAGCTCGAGGGCTGGCGCATCATTGGGCACGGAAAGGCACCAGAGGGCCTCTGACTCTTTTGCGACTAGAGGCCCTTCTCGCAGGCGATCCCAGCGCGCCCCAGCCTCCTCGGCCGGGAGGGTCTCGCCCCCGGCGGCCCTGGCATCAAGCTCGACCTCCACGGCCGATCCCTCAAAGCGCGCCAGCAGCCAACCGTCTAGCCACGCCAGTCCGGACAGGCCCCGGCCCGAGCCGCCAGGGTCGGCATGCGCGCCAGCGCTTCCGAAAGGGAGCAGGCCAGGGCTTGCGTTTGACTCTGCTCCGGCAGGGGTTCTAAGCGCAGGCTGATCTCCAGCATGGCCCCCAGCTCACCGTAGCTGCCGGCCATGAGGCGGGAGACGTCAAAGCCCGCCACGTTTTTCATCACCTCCCCGCCAAAGCGACACACCGTGCCCGTCCCGTCGATGAGAGTGACCCCCAGGAGCGCATCGCGCAGGGCGGCCCGGTACGCCCGGGCGGGGCCGGACGTTCCGAGGGCTACGGCGCCCCCGAGCGTGGCATCGGGCGCCGGCCGGGGCGGCTCGAAGGGCAGGCGCTGCCCCTCCGCCGCGAGGCTATCCACAAGCTCTCCCAGGGGCGTGCCAGCCCGGGCGGTCACCACCAATTCCGTTGGGGTATGACTCACGATGCCCGCGTAGGCAGCAAGGGAAAGGGGCTCGCCTGAGTACGCCCCCAGGGCCCCGTCTCGGGTAGCGCCGCCGCGAGGGATGAGCACGCGTCCCTCTGCAGCGGCGCTTTTCACTGCGTCGCAAAGGCGCGCAACCTCGGGCTCTGCTGCAAGGTCTCGGCGCGACGCCGGCGGCGTGGTCACAGTCGCGGCAGCTCCGGATGGGGCAGCTGCCCGTGATGGACGTGCATACCTCCAAGCTCGGCGCAGCGAGCCAGGGTGGGCACGGCCTTCCCGGGGTTCAACAGCCCCCGGGGATCGAAGGCGGCCTTCAAGGCCTTAAAACGCGTGAGCTCCGGCGCTTCGAACTGGGCACACATGGCGTCGAGCTTTTCCACGCCCACGCCGTGTTCCCCGGTGACGGAGCCGCCGTAGGCCACGCATAGGGACAGGATCTCATTGCCCAGGGCCTCGGCCCGGGCCACGCCATCGGGGGCGTTCGCATCGTAAAGGATCAGCGGATGAAGATTGCCGTCCCCCGCGTGAAACACGTTCGCTACGGGCAATCCGGCGGCCTCGGAGCGCTGGGCGATGGCATCGAGCACCTCCCCGAGATAGCGGCGAGGAATGGTCCCATCCATGCAGTAGTAATCCGGGGCGAGCCTTCCCACGGCGGGGAAAGCGTTCTTCCGCCCGGACCAGAGCTTGAGGCGCATGGCCTCGGAGTCGGAGACCGTAATGCTGACGGCGCCGGCCTCCCGAAGCACGGCCATCACCCGCGCCCGAGTGGCCTCCAGCACCGGGCCCTCCCCGTCGAGTTCGCAGAGCAGTACCGCCGCCGCGTCCCGGGGATAGCCCGCGTGGACGAAGTCCTCCGCCGCCTGCACGGCGAGCTTATCCATGAGCTCCATGCCCGCGGGGATGATGCCCGCAGCGATCACCGCCGCCACCGCATCCCCGGACGCGCGAATGCTATCGAAAGCCGCGAGGAGCACCTCCTGCTGAGCCGGGATCGGCCGCAGGCGCACGGTCACCTCCACCACCACCCCAAGGAGCCCTTCGGAGCCCGTGAAGAGCGCGAGTAGGTCCAGCCCCGGCGCATCAAGCGTGGGACCACCAAGGGTAAGCAGATCCCCTTCCACGGTGACGATGGTCACAGCCAGAAGGTTATGGACCGTGAGGCCATACTTTAGGCAGTGCACGCCTCCGGCGTTCTCGGCAACATTGCCGCCGATGGAGCAGGCGATCTGGGAAGACGGATCCGGGGCGTAGAACAGGCCATAGGGCGCGGCGGCCTCGGAAATCGCGAGATTGCGCACGCCAGGCTGGAGCCGGGCCGTTTGCCGCGTGGGGTTGATCTCAAGGATCTCGCTGAGTTTGGAGAGCACGAGGAGCACCCCGGCTTCGTGGGGCAGCGCGCCCCCGGAGAGCCCGGTCCCGGCGCCCCGGGCCACCACGGGAATCCCCTCGCCGTGGCAATAGCGCAGCACGGCCTGCACCTGATCCACCGCCGTAGGCAGCACGGCGATGAGGGGCAGCTGACGGAGGGCCGTGAGCCCGTCGGTCTCGAAGGGGCGCAGGGCTTCTGGCTCGGCGATAACCTCGAGGCCGGGCACGGCGCGGGCCAGGGCTTTTGCCAGGGCTGGACGATCCATAGGCGCTCCTTAGCAAGGTGGGCTTCATTATCCCTGGGGTTTCGGGCCCCTGGCCAGGGGCAGGGGCACAAACAAATATTAGACATTTTTAAATGTAAGCTTGCCTTGACACTGGTCTTTGCATACATTTTCAGGACAAGGGCGGGAATCGGCCTAAACGTTTCCCGCCCCCCATTGCGCTTCATGCCAGCCCAGGCCTAGCTTGGGCTTCATAGAGGCACGGGCGGGGGCCCGGGCATGAATAGTTTAGCGGGACAAAAGAGTCGAATTAGCGAGGGGGAGCTCGCATCGTTGCGCGCCGGGTTAGAGCACCACGGCGTCGGGGTGCTACCGGGCTTTATCCCTCCAGCCCTTTGTGACGCCGCCCGCGGCGCCATCGACGACCATTTGGGCATCACCACGGACCCGGCCAGCTGGTATCGCCACAAACCGGCGGCGGATGGATTACTGCCCCTCCATCATCCGCAGGCCTTCTGGGATATCCGCCAGCACCGGCCACTCTATGAGGTCTTCCGGGCCCTCATTGCCACGCCCTTTCTCTGGGTTTCCATGGATCGGGGCAGCTTCAAGGCTCCCTTCCGCCACAGCCATCCCCGGGCGCGCAACGATGCGCCCTTCCATTGGGAAATGGACCCCCGGCGTCCGGAGCGGCGCCTTCAGGCCATGATCTACCTGGAAACCTGCCGGGCGGACCAGGGCCCCTTCCGCTGCGTGCCTGGGCTGTTCCGTCAGCTCGAAGCCTGGCGGGCGGTCTACGGCGTCGAGCCCTTCCCCGCGGATCGCATCCGCGCCGAGCAAATCCTCGACATCACGGGTACGAAGGGGAGCCTCCTAGTGTGGGATGCGCGGCTCCCCGCAGGCAGCGCTTTAAACCGTAGCCCCGTACCGCGCTACAGCATGATGGTTACCATGCTACCGGAGGGAGACGAGGAGCGCCGGGCCCAGCGCATCGACGACTTCGAAGCCCAGCGCGCCCCGGCCTGGCTCCGGGATGGCAAATCCGTCAGCGAAGACCACGGCCCCTTGGCGCTGACCGAGCTTGGGGAACAGCTTCTCGGGCGGAAACCCTGGTAGCGCTTCAGGCAGCCCTAGGCCGCTCGAATCCAGAACACCGCCACCACAGCCCCAAGCATGGCCAGGACCCCCAAGCCGCCCCAGATCGCCAGGTAGGGCGGCGGCCGCAGGGTCCTATCCTCGATCAGCCGGTTTACGCAGTACCAGTTCAGGCCGTAGAGCAAGGGCGCCACGGCAAGGCTCACGACGCCCACCCACTGCACGAGGGTCACGGGGTTGGGGAACAGAGTGTTCGCCGCGATGGCCACGAGAAAAATCGCCGCCATAAAGCCCCAGTAGGTGCCCTGCCCCGCCACCCAGCGCTGCTCCGGGAGTAGCTCCCGGAGCAGCATGGCAAAGGTGCGGGGAAAACCGTCCATTACGGAATACGCCGTGGAGAAGAGCGCCAGGAAGGCCGCCAGCAAGAACAGAGGCAGCATCCAGGACCCGAGTACCTCGGTGTAGATCTCCGAGAGCGTGAGGGCCACGTCAATCCCCTGGGGCACAATGCCTCGGGGCCTCAGCAGCTCCGCTCCTAGGGCCACGAAGATCACGGCCAGAAGCGCCGACACCCCGTAGCCCACGAGCAAATCAAAGCGCCCCTTGGCCAGGGCCTGAGCCCGGGTCGAGCCATCGGCCAGCCAGGCTTTTTCGTGCTCCAGCGCCCAGAGGGAATGCCAGATCGCCACGTTGATACCCGTGGGCATAATGCCGAGGATCGCCGCCGCCAAAAGCCCGGACCCCGCCGGCACCTGGGGCACCACCATCTGACCCCACTCCCCCGCAGACGGCAGGGCCACGGAAAAGGCCAGCACGCTAATGAGGACCAGCACCCCCATGGCGCCCTTGCTGATGACCTCCAACGCCTGGTAGCGCCCGAAGATCAGCAGAGCGACGATGACCACGCCGATAATGACGGTCCAGGCGCCGAGGGTGAGCCCGGCGAACACGGCGTGGAGGATCGCTGCGGTAATGGCGAGTGTCCCCGCCAAGATGGTGAACCCCTGAAGCATCGTGGTGCCCAGGAAGGCCCAGACCGCCCACTGCTTCGGGCCCGGAACCCGACCATAGCCGTGGATGAGGGAATGACCTGTGGCCAATGCGTAGCGCGGGCCGTACTCAAAGGCCGGATACTTGAACACGTGGGCTAGGAGCACGAGCCACACCAGCCCGTAGCCGAAGCGGGCTCCGGCGACCGGGCTCAGCACCAGGTGGCTGGTGCCGATGGCCGTGGCTGCCATGATCATGCCCGGGCCCAGGCTTTTCATCCGCGCGAGCATGGCTAAAGGTTATTCAAGATCGACCGGGCCGTACCGGAGAAGATCTGGGCCTTCTCCCGCTCCGGGATGGTGAGGGCCTCGATGGAGCTCACGGCGCGCTCGATGTTTCCCAGCAGGTGGGGATGATCGCTCCCCATCACCATGTGATCCGTGCCCACCTGATCCCGAAGCATATTCAGCGTATGGGGGCTGAAGGTCACCGTGTCGTAGTAGAGCTTTTTCAAATACACGCTCGGGAGCTCATCGATGAACTCTCGGCACTCGGCGAAGTCCCGAAAGCCGTTATCCATGCGCTCCATGAGCCAGGGAATAACGCCCCCGGCGTGGCCGATGATCCAGCGGATATTCGGCAAATCGCGCAGCATCCCGGAGTAGCAGAGCCGCGCCGTGGCCAGGGCCGTATCGCTCGGGAAGCCAAGGATGGGACCCAGCACGAACTCCTGATAGGCCTCGGGGTTCGCCGGCAGCATGGGGTGGATGAAGATGCACAGGTTCCGCCGGTTCGCCTCCTCAAAAAAGGGCCGGTAGGCCAGATCGGTAAGTGCCTTACCGCCGATGTTACTGAGCAGCACCACGCCGTTGAGCTTCAGCTCATCTAAGGCCCGCTCGAGCTCCTTCAGCGCCGCATCGGGATCGTCCATGGGGATGGAGGCAAAGCCCTTGAAGCGCGTGGGATAGGTGGCGATGAGTTCCGCGTAGGCGTCGTTCACCATGCGAGCCACGGCGGCCTGGTCCTTCGCTTCCGCAAAGAACACGTTCGGCGTAGACAGGGACACCACCTGTACGTCGATGCCCACGGCGTCCATGGCCTCGAGGCGAAGCTTGGGGTCCGTCATGGGCGGGGTAATGCCAAAGAAGCGCGCGCCCTTGTACTTGATGATGGTGCGCCCCGTGGGATCTTCCCCGAAGGCGAACTCCCCGCCCCGGGCCCGGATCTGGTCGAAGAACACCTCGGGGTAGTAATGCGTGTGTAGATCGAATCTCACTGCCCGCTCCTTTCATGTTGATGCCGCGATGCTCGCCCGAGGGCCCTTCGCCTGCAAGGGTGCTTGGTGAAAAAACCAAGGGGATCGGGGCGGGCCGGGGGGGGGTCGGAGCCGGAGGGCGATGCCGGCAAGTCTTGCGCCCGGGAACGGGGATCGGGAATGACCTTTTTGGGCGAAATTCTAGGTATCTACATGAACGCCGAAATAGTGGGTTAGCGCATGCCAGTATTAGGGTTTAAGCCGGCAAAAGTGGGTTTCGACAGCATTCTGGGGGCTAACCGGGCGCAAGAGTGGAGCTATTCCCAGATCGCATGTGTCTACAAAACGTTTAAAACGTCTGTCGCCCAAGAGCGCTTGAAAACCCACCTGTGGGCGTACTCGCGCGCCCAACAGTGATGATTTCAGCAGAAATCCAAAGGGGTCGTGGATCCCTCTTTTGAGGGTCCCGTTGTGTATTTCTTTTACGCCTAAATGGTGGGTTTCTCAGGTCGAACTCCCGCAGGTTTCGGAAGCAAAGTGGGTACGCTAGACGGAATTCTGCGCCGAACCCGGCAACAAATGGGGCCATTCCAAAGCGGAATGTGTCTACCTAGAAAACCCGGCAACCGGGCAGTCCCAGGTCCAGTCCGCCCCCCCCCGGCCCCAGGGCGCGCCCACAAAAAAGCCCCGGCGAACCGGGGCTTTCGAAAGCACACGAGGCGCGAAAGAGACCTACCAGAGATCGTACTTCTGCACCTCGGCACGCCCCACCACCATGTGGTGAACCTCGTCCGGACCATCGGCAAAGCGCAGGTGACGCATGTCCGTGTAGAGCCCTGGGAGAGGCGACCACTGGGAAATGCCGGTCGCGCCATGCATCTGGATAGCGTCGTCGATGATCTCGCAGACTTTCTCCGGAACCATGGCCTTGACGGCAGAGACGTAGACCCGCGCTTCCTTGTTCCCCAGCACATCCATGGCCTTCGCGGCTTGAAGCACCATGAGGCGCATGGCGTCGATCTCAATGCGGGCCCGGGAGATCTTTTCGAGGTTGCCGCCGAGCTTGGCGATGGGCTTACCGAAGGCTTCCCGGGTGGCGGAGCGCTTCACCATGAGTTCGAGGGCGCGCTCGGCCTTCCCGATGGACCGCATGCAGTGGTGAATACGGCCCGGGCCCAGGCGCACCTGGCTGATTTCGAAGCCCCGCCCTTCCCCGAGGAGAATGTTCTCTTTGGGGACGCGCACGTTATTGAAGCGGATGTGCATGTGACCCCGCGGGGCGTGGTCGTGGCCGAAGACCTGCATGCCCTCGAGGATTTCCACCCCCGGGGTATCCTTCGGAACCAAAATCTGCGACTGCTGTTGATGCGGCGGACCATTGGGGTCGGTCTTCACCATGACAATCATGATCTTGCACCGGGGGTCGCCGGCGCCGGAGATGTAGAACTTCTCGCCGTTGATGACGTACTCATCGCCCTCAAGCACCGCGGAGGTGCTGATGTTTCGTGCGTCGGAGGACGGCAGGGCCGGCTCGGTCATGGCGTAGGCAGAGCGGATCTCGCCGTTCAGCAAAGGCTCCAGCCACTGTTTCTTCTGCTCGGGAGTGCCAACCCGCTCCAGCACTTCCATGTTCCCCGTATCCGGGGCGCTGCAGTTCAGGGACTCGGACGCGAGCGGAGACTTGCCCAGCTCCACGGCGATGTAGGCATAGTCGAGGTTGGTCAGACCGTCGCCGTACTCGCTATCAGGCAGGAAGAAGTTCCACAGGCCACTGGCCTTGGCCGCGTTCTTGGCGCCTTCCAGCAGCTCAAGCTGCCGGGGATGCCAGGACCAGCGATCGGTCTTTTCCTTGTCGAGGGCGTGAAACTCCTCGGTGATGGGATCGACGTGATCCCGGATGTGGGCCTTCACCGCATCCATGAGAGGCTGGGCCTCCTCGGACATGGCCAGTTGGAACAGATCGGCATTCAAAGCGCTCATGCACTCCCCCCGAAGTGGATTAAGAAACTCAGCCGCTTTGATACCACAGGCGCCGGCGAGAAGCGAAGGCAGGCCCCCTACTCACCCTTCGGCAACCCCAACAGCTCGAGGGCGAGGCGCTCCCCTTCCGGGCGATCGGGGGATGGCATGGGCTCCCCGGTGGCGAGGCACGCCTTAAAACGCTCAAGCCAGGGAAAGGGCGTCGCGAAGTACTCAGGCTCGTCGGGAGCAGGGGGCGGCTCGACCGCAGGCTCGACCCCGGCAGGCTCTACCACGGCAAGCGGTTCCGCAGCAGGCTCTGCCCGCGCACAGCGCCCCGCCTCGAAGCCCTCGTGCCAGGCGCGATCGCGAACGCGCCCGTGCACCGCAGAAGGCGTCGCCCAGACCCAAAGACGCTGCAGCCGGCCGCTCCAGCTTCGGAACCGGGGATAGGGCCCGCCGATCACCTCGAAGGTGGGCCTGGACGCGGTCGTCTCTCGCGTTTCCTCCACCGTGGTGAGGTTGGGTCGAGGCTTTGGCGCATGGCCCTGCCTTGAAGTGCCCGGCCCCGCGAGGGGAATGAGCACGAGGCGCTCTCCCTCCCGGCGTACCAGCACAGCGGTCGCCTCCAAGTGGAAGGCCGGTGGGATCACCACGCTCTCGACGCCCTGGCGCTGGATCACCCGCGTTATTCGTTCCGTCCGCTTCATCACACACCCTCCCTGTAGAGGGCCGCGGGGTGCGGCCCCGGTGATGTCGGACGATTAAGCTCACTAAAAAGTTACGGGGCTTGGCAAGGGCTTTCGCAAATAACGCACACGAATTCCGGATCGCGCTGCGGAAGCCCATCCGGCGAAACGCCTAAGGGCCTGTTTTATAGCGATTTTAGCGAATAAAAATTAGTTACTTTTTTAAAAATTATCTTTTTGAAACCCCTCAAAGCGCTCGTTTAGCAGGGCGTTTTTTTCGTATGCAGATGACGCCA
>JAYQNS010000004.1:0-535000 GCA_038144425.1 Candidatus Salivita marina
AAAGTGACGTAAAGGGGAAATTTCTTGAAGCAGCGAGGGCGTTTTCTCGCAAAAAATCCTCGGTGACAGAGGGCCCTCGCAGGAAGAATTCATCCTAAGGCCGTTCTCGAGCAGAGAGCGAACAAACTTGCGACCCCGCGCACAAAAGCCCAATCCCCGCTAGAGTGCGCTCATCAGAAAAACGCACGGGGGAGAACACCGCATGACCGCAAGCCACGCCCTGAGCCGCCAGGAGGCCCTGGCCCAGCTCACCGCAGCAGGCCAGCCCTACGAGCTCGAGACGAAGCCTCACTATGGCGAGCCCTGCCGCGTCTTTAAGAATGCGCCGGAGAGCCTCCGAGCCCTTTATGAAGCCGCCCGCAGCGACGAAACCTTCATCGTCTACCAAGGCGAGCGCCTGAGCTTCGAAGAGACCTGGCAGCAGGCCGCCCGCCTCGCCACCCTGCTGGCCCAGCACGGGGTCGGGAAAGGGGATCGGGTCGCCATCTCCATGCGGAACTATCCCGAGTGGATCCTGGCTTTTATGGCGGCCACGTCCCTCGGGGCCATCGCCGTCGCCATGAATGCGCTCTGGCAAAGCGACGAGCTGGCCTACGGCCTAACAGACAGCGCCCCAAGAGCTTTCCTCATTGATGAGGAACGCCTGGAACGCCTGAAGGCCGTGCAGGATCGCGACCCCGAGATGGCGGTTTTTACGGTGCGCACGGACGCTGAACATCCCGCCTGGGCCACGCCGCTTGAGCATGCCCTCGCGAGCATCCCGAAAGAGGCGCCCATGCCCCCAGCGGCCATCGATCCCGAAGACGACGCCACGATCCTCTACACGAGCGGCTCCACGGGACATCCGAAGGGCGCCGTGTCATGCCATCGGGCCATCCTTCATGCGCTGCTGTCCTGGGAGCTCGACGGGCAGGCAGCAGCCCTGAGCGCAGGGCTGGAGATTCCCCGTGCCGGAGCGCCAGCCCGCCACGCTCCTCGCCGTGCCCCTGTTCCACGCCACGGGTACGCTCGCGGTCTACCTCTCTTCCTATCGCCCCCAGCGCCGTCTTATCAGCATGTATAAGTGGGATGTCGCCGAGGCCGCCAGCCTTATCGAAGACGAGCAGATCAACACGGTGGTGGCGCCCGCGGCCATGACCGGGGACCTGGTGGTTTATGCGGAAGAATACGGCGCGGACCTCTCGAGCCTCGACTACGTCGGCGGAGGCGGCGCGCCGAGGGCCCCGGCGCAGGTGAAGCGCATCGCCCAAAGCTTCGCTAAGGCCCTACCCAATACGGGCTGGGGCATGACGGAAACGAACGCCATCGGGACGGGTATCGCGGGGCAGGACTACCTCGACCATCCGGAGAGCTCCGGGCGCGCCTCCGCGGTGCTCGATCTCCGCGTCGTGGACGATGCGAGCAACTCCCTCCCCCCCAACACGCGTGGGGAGCTTCAAATTCGGGGTACGAGCCTGATCCGCGGCTACTGGAACCGCCCGGACGCTAACGCCGACACCTTCGTGGACGGCTGGCTCAAAACCGGGGACGTTGCTTACCTGGACGACGAGGGCTATCTGTACATCGTCGATCGCATCAAGGATCTGGTGATTCGCGGCGGCGAGAACATCGGCTGCGGCGCGGTGGAGGCAGCGCTCCTCGAGCATCCCGCCGTCGCCGAGGCTTCGGTCTATGGCGTCCCCGACGAGCGCCTTGGGGAAGAGGTGGGCACCACCCCTACTGCACGAGCCCGGTCAGTGAGGCGGAGCTGCGGGACTTCTTGGCCCCGCGCCTCGCGAAGTTTGAGATTCCCCGCTACTTCACCTTTGCCGAGGAACCCCTACCGCGGACAGCCTCAGGGAAGATTTTGAAGCGGGAGCTGCGGGAAGCATCCATCAACAGAGAGGGTGCGCAATAAAAGTCGACCGATGAGACAGGTCCAATCAAATGAGGCCGCTCACTCATCAATACGAACAACGGAAAGCTCGTCGGAATCAACGGAAAACGCCTCCGGCGGCGTAATGATGGCGGTAGAGAGCTCGAGAGAGACGTTTGACTGGGGGCACTCTCCCCCCCCCGCCGGCACCCCCCCGTGAGCAACCTGAAGCGCTAAGCTATCGCCGCAGATAGAGCCAAAGAACGAGCCATTCGCCACCGCAATATTGAGCGAGGGCGCCGGCTCAGGGGCTTCCACGGCTACCCGGGCATTGATCGCGGAAATATTAAGGCCATCCATAGCGCCGCAATCAAGGCCCCAGGAACTGTCGCAAGCAAAGCGAAGCCCACCGTCTCGGACCGAAATATCGCCGAGAACAATGGAGCCCTCGCCGATGACGACCTCCGTATTCATTGCAGTAATTCGTACCCCAAGGGAGGACCCCTGGTGGACCGTAAGATGCCCACCTCGCATTACCAGCTCACCGGCTCCAGCCCCCTGGGGATGGCTGAGAGAACTAGACTCGGTGAATGTGACGCGCGACGCCTGCCGACCATCAAGCTGCCCGACCATAAGCGCCGACCCATCGACATAAAGGGAAGCCGCCTTGAGCGTAAAGTAGTCGGTGACCGTTAACCCGATATTTTTTAACAGGAGCCCACTATTTGGGCCTAGACGAATATCGCTGAAGGTAAGCTGCGCACCCTCCTCTCCCTCAATGATCATATTTTGCCCGTTAAGAGCGAGGGTGCCCTCGGAACAGGATCCAGAGACGACCATCCGCATGAGCCCGGGCGTCGAGGGGAAGGCCCGCGCTACTAGAGAGTCTCCGCTGTCGCAATTGACCCGTATTCCATCCGCGCTTTGTAGCAATCGAAAATTGTCGTTAATTTCTTCCGCAAGAATCGGCGTGCCCGCGACAAATTCATGGAGCTCCGCGGCCTTTGCAGCGAACGACGCAAAAACGATCATCGTCGACGCAAATATCAATGTTGGGATTCTAATCATGCTCCGAGCTCCTGAAAAACTAGCCAAACTGGTTCACTGGACCGAACAATCGGAGCAGACAGGGTTCGCAAAGAAGCCTCTGGCATCATTAAAGACTCCCCTTCGTAGCTACTTGATGAGGAAACGTTCACGTTTTCCCACGAGCGACCGGAGGTAATATGCGAACCGTTGTTTAAGGTTAGCTGTGATCCGTCAAGGCACGAGGACGCTGACGAGAAATGGCCCAGGGATGACGTCAATATATTTGGACCATCCAAGCAGATGTTTACGACCGAAACGGTCGCATTCCTCGATTGCATAGAAATCAGCTCCGGCGGAACTCCCGTTGGCTCCTGGACTTGGTCTCCATTCTCGTCCGTAGGGTAGCTGAACTCCTCACCCGTGAGGATGAAGCTCGCGTTCTCCCGCGCGCGTATCGTAGTCGGTCGAGAGGTAGAAAAATTGGCGCCCGCATCTCGACCGAGGGACATGCGAGACAGGGATCCAACAAACAGCCCCGTAGACCCGCAGCTTTCCTTAAGGAAAATCCCGAGTCTGGAGTGGGAGTACGCAGCTATGGATCCAAAGTCATCTAACCCACCTTCGCAGCCGTAATCCCCTAGGCCAATATAAGCATTACCTTGCCCAAAAATTCTGGGTAGCCCAAACAGATTGTTTGGGTCTCGGTCTAAGAATTCTGCCGTTCGAGAGGTCTGCGCCTTCGACCTAAATGGTAAGTTTGCTTCGATGGCACCTCGAGATACCGTTAGAAACCCCACCGACGCCCGAACCTCTAAGCTCAGCGCTGCGAAAGCGATTTCCAGGATATCTGCGTCGAGCGCCGCTGAATCGTCTCCGAGGATGCGAACCCCGGTGAAAGAATCAAGTTTCAAATGGTCCTCAACGCAGACGCCGGATATCGTGATGTCAATCGCCCTCGCACTGGCCCCGGCAATCGTTTCCGTTAAAAGATTAGTCCCCGAAGAGCAGTCGATGTTGTACTCCGCTCGCTTGCCATCGCCGCTCTGCGCAAGAAAGGCAAAATTCTCGTTCATCTTTGAGCTTTCGATGACCTGCCCAGGCTGAAAAACATGAGGGGACTTCTGCCGCGAATCCCGAGCTCGCGACCCCAATAAGACGCCAAGGCCAAATAAGCTGCTGATTCGACAGCCCATAACCTGTGCTCCTTTGTGCCTAGCCATAAAGGGCCTCCCCCCATCTCGCCTCATTGAATTTACCAACGGGGATAACACCACCAGGACTCTCATCAAGCGTTAAACCAGAAGTAGAGTCCTCTTCACCCTTTCCATCATTCCAACGATCTGGGTAGCCATCTTTGTCCTCGTCGACCGACGCTGCCGGGTCCTGAGGGAAGGCGTCGAATACGTCAACGACTCCATCACCATCGAAGTCAGCTTGCGCGCCAGCAAATTCGGCCTCGTCCCAGTTAGAGCTATCGAAAACCCCCGGCGGCAAGCCCCCGCTTCCGGGCTGACCGCCCGGGCTCTCATCAAGCTGCAGCCCAGACGTTGAATCCCCTTCCCCAAATCCCCTATTCCACGCTTCAGGCCGCCCATCCTGATCCTCGTCGGCAGAAGCGGCCGGATCTTCCGGGAAAGCGTCTACGTTATCCTCAAAGCCATCCTCGTCCGTGTCAGGGCTGCTGGCCGCTTCCTCGCTACTTTCAAACCAACGAACCGATCCTTCAAAGATTCGGCCTTCAAGAACCTCGACGGTCAGGGGCAAGTCGACCCGACCCCCTCGTCCATCAAGAAGGAATAGACGTAATTGGAATTCGCCGACGGGGGTATCGCTACACACATAGAGGCTGCTCTCTCCGCCACGACCTAATAGGTCCATGCGCCCCCCTGAGAGGGTCGAACTTGGGTAGATCGTCAAGGAGCCATGATGCTCAAGCTCGGGGGCCAGCTCGTCGAGCCCGAACTCACGACATTGGCTATCCTCGCGGCTGCCCGTACCCTCGAGAGGACGGTAAATTCTGAGGTGGCTCTTGAGCGAACTTGAGCTAAGATCGCTGACCAGCTGCCCATCTCTAAGCGCAACGAGATTCATGTAAATCGGGGTGGCTGCGCCCCGGATTTCGAAGCCATTGTCTACGGCCCCGCCCTCCGGTATGCGCAGACTCAGCGATCCGCCGCTTTGACGTAGGTACCGAGCAAACTCATCTTCCTGATCCGCAAGCCGCTGGGGATCGCTCTCCCAAAGGGACGTGCCCTGTTCATCTGCCGAGGCGAATTCAGCAATACTCGACCCCTCGCCAAATTCGAAGCGGCCCCCAACCATGCCGCCCCGGAAGTGAGCCGACAGGCCGGCCTGGAGCATGATCAAAGGCAAAACTTTCGAAGGATTCGGTCAGCGCGAAATGGTAGTAGATACCATCGGGATAGCGAATACAGCGATTATCAGCACACACTGGATCCCAGACGCTGCTATCTAAGGGCGCCCCATCCCATCCGTCCTCAGCACCATCGCCATCGCTATCTGCTCGAAATGCATTAGTTCCGTAGCTAGCCTCAAACTCATCGCTCAGCCCATCTCCATCGTCATCGCTGTCCAGCATCTCCTCTTCATGAATTTCAGGGGTGTACCCCTCAACAAAACGATCGGGAATTCCATCATTATCGCGATCATGGGCGAAGCGCTGATCGTTAGGGAATGCGTCCAGAGAATCTGGGATGCCGTCACCATCACCGTCGGGAAGCGAAAAATCTGCATTCTTCCAGGAGAGGAAGCCTCCATATACCCGCGCCTTTGCGATCTCGATGGTGAGAGAGAGGTCACGCCGGCCTCCCCGTCCGTCTAAGGCAACCAGCGCAATGTCATACCGTCCCTCGGGCGTATCGGAGCAAAGATACAGGCTGTTCTCTCCTCCCCGTCCGAGGAGATCCATTCTGCCACCAGCGATCGCGTTGCTGGGGAAGAGACTCACCTGGCCGTGATGCGAGAGGCCAGAGGCATAGCGGGCAAAGCCGTCTCCCGCCTCAACGCACTGACCGCCCTCCCGGCTCCCTGAGCCAGGCAGGGGGGCGGTAGATAGTCAGGAATGGATTTTGAACCTCGATATCGCAAGCGGCGTCGCAGCCCTCATTGAAGGTGGTCAGATTCAGCCTGACAAGCTTCCCCCCCCTCAAGGAGGAACCCATTATCGACCCGTCCCTCGGAGTCAGGAACAGCTGCAGCTCGGTGGCGCCAGACAAATAGCTACTTAGCGCGGTCTGCTGATCCGCCCAGGCAGAGGGATCGGCCTGGAAGAGGAATTGACCATCGTCATTCGCCGTCCGGTAAGTCTCCGGTGCGCTCGGGTCGCCAAACAGGAAGCTACCACCCACCAAACCCCCACTGAACTGAGCGCCTGTTACGCGATCCCGTGCTCAAAGGCAAAGGGGGCCTCAACCTCCGACAGATCGCTCGGTAGGGCTTTAAGCGCCAGGTGATAGATCACTTCGTCGTCGTATTCGATGCAGCTATTACCCACGCAAACCGGTCTCCCGCGGTCCCGTCAGGGGCGCGGAGTCGAAGCCATCCGGGCGACCGTCATCATCACTGTCGCTGCGATAGGGATCGGTGCCTAACGCGAGCTCGCGCTCATTGCTCAAACCATCGTTATCAGGTCTAAGTCGAGCGTCACATCATTCTCGTTGGCGGAAAAGCCCGGATTAAAGCGGTCCGGGAGACCATCACGATCATCATCCAGCGAGAATCGCTCATCGTCCGGGAAGGCATCGTAGGGGTCACCCACCCCATCTCCGTCTCGGTCGTCTCCGGGAGATCCTCCACTTCCCCGAATACGGCCTCGTCAAAGCGGCTGCCGTCGAATAGACCCGTCTCTACTCCCGACCCACCACCCGGTGCACCGTCGAATCCCTCACCGCCATCATCATCCAACACCAAACCAGTGGTGGAGTCCTCCGAGCCGCGACCGCCATTCCAGCGATCGGGGCGACCATCTGAGTCTCTATCGATGGAAGCTGCCGGATCGTCGGGGAACGCATCATAGATATCGGGGACACCATCACCGTCGCTATCCCCAATTTCTCCCGCGCCATCGCCAAATACGGAGCCGTCGAATTCCGTTTGATCAAAAACGCCGACGGTCGTCGTCGACCAATCCTGGTCGCCAGAATCCACCGGCGCCCCGCCCACCCCAACGCGGCTATCGAGCACGAGGCCCGTGGTTGAATCCTGCTGCGTATAGCCCGCATTCCAGACGTCCGGGAATCCATCCTGGTCTAGATCGAGGGATGCGGCGGGATCGTTCGGGAAGGCATCCTGCCCGTTGGCACGCCATCGCCGTCCGCATCCCCGCCGGGCGATTCGCCTCCGCTTGTTTCCCCATCAGCCTGGGGCAGCACCCCTTGATTAGCTGCGTCGAGGGGACGGGGATCCACGGCGTCAATAAGCCCATCGTCGTCAGCATCTACCAGTTCAACCAGCACCTCAAAACCGGCATCGTCAGCACAGACATCCGCTGAACCGGAAAGGGTAAGCACGCCCTCAGAAAGGACGCGTTCCAACCCCGGGTTTGCGAACAAAGAGCGGCCCCTCCAACTCCACCTCAAGTTCGCAGAACAAACCCGATCCGCGCGCCGCAGGCGTCAGGACAAGATTTCCAGTTCGGAATTCAACGAAGGGCCGGACGCTTTGAGGCACGACTACACCCCTGGCGCCGAAGGGTAATCGCGGGAATTTTTCCGTAGGCGGAAAAACCGCCCCTGGAGGAGGCTGATAATAATTCTCGGGATCCCCTCCGGAATCTCCGCCGTAACCGCCCGAAATTCTTCTGTCGACGGAGCGCGGGGCTCGTTGGGTCAATCGCCGCCATAATAATCGACGTATCCCAGCGCCGTTAACGGCAGGGCTCAACGCAAGGGCCTCATCACCTTGGCTTAGGAATGTTTCCAGATCAGCGGTGCCCTGCCAGTACTGGTGGGTCGTTGAATCCTTAAAGTAGAAGACCCACTGATCCCCTTGAATAAACACGTTCGCGATGCCCGGGAAGGCATTTCCACGATTGTCGGGGTAAACGGGCGTTCCGTAGTAACGATTGGAACGATAGCTTTCCTGGTCAAAGGCAAGCACTTCAAAATCTGAAAGGTCAGCGCAGCGCTGTTGCCCAGAGGCAAGACTTACGGCACAGGCGGTTTCGCGATCCGGCACTGGAGAGGCAATGGGAATGCCCCAATCCTCGATGCGCATCCCTTCCGGGCGAGGCCCAGAATGGTCAGCCCGCCACGCATCTAAGACCGCCTGGGTCAAGTCTAATTCGTAGTTGAGCACTTCCCCCGAGTCGTTCTGATAGGCGAGGGCCACCGAGAAGGCCTGCTCATCAGCAGCCGGCGTGACGAAAAACTCCTGATTTCCGCCCCGGATGTAGAGGCTCGAATTTGCCCCGACGGAAAGCGTATCGCCGTTCTGAACGGGAGCCCCATTGATGGAAATCAGAGTGGCGTCAGGCGCTAGAGCCTTTTTAAAGGAAACGTAATTTTTCGTGAGGGCGAAGGGAGAATACTTAACGTCCGTGCCCGTTCCGTTCTGCGCCTGCCAGTTGTACATCGAGGCGCCGGACTCGGCGAGTTTGAAGACAAAGGTTCCATCTTGTGACCGCAACTCGCTATCCGAAGCCGCATCTTCGAAGGCCCAAAGCCGGGCGCCATCCTGGTCCAGAAGCGGATGGGTACCGATGAGGGGCGAGGACTCGGACTTCAAGGTGCGGCCGTTTAGGTATCCGCCATAGGACCAATACAGATTCCCCTCGTGCCTAACAATTCGACTCCAAATGTTATCCGCATCAAGCGAAACCAGTTTTCGAGGGTCGAACCGTCGTGAGGGAAATGCGTTCGTCATCAAAATTATTAAGCGCGTCGTCTTGATAGATGTAGGGGAACTCAAACACGGCGAACACGTCTTCATTCAGCCACAGCACACCCACAACAAAGAAATTCCCATCTGGCTGAATCGGTGTGAGCTGACCCGCTGGCGACAAATGCCATGCAATCGTGCTGTTGGTTCCCCCGCTTACCCCCGACGGCAGCTGCTGGGACCAATTAAACCCTTGCATTACAGCAGCACCATCAGCGCGGAAATCAATTCCACGACGCGAGTAGTCGAATTCCATGCTCGAAACGAGCGCCCGCGGCTCGATGTCTCCCCGGTCGGACGGGAGCAGGCACAGCGCCTCGCCGTCCGATACCTGCACTCGGTAGATCGAGCAGGGCTCCGGATCCAAACCAAATAGTGCCCGTTGGATATGGTTGCTAGTCAGAAGATAGAGGGCCTCTCCCGAGGGCGTTATTTGAGCCTCGGCAACAAAGGTGGAGCTAGACGCTCTAAGCGCATTGCTTAGAACTTCACTAGACGCATCGAGGAAGATGGTGTTGAGCTGCGCGGTGAGCGCCTCGTTACCGCTATCCGCAGCGTAGGCACGATTGATCAGAGACGGGAGGGTGAACCAACCGTTTGCGCTGGCCTGGGCATTCTCCTCCTGGCTCAGCTGATCCGCTAGGCGGAGCGCAACCGCACCGTTAATCCGAGCCCGCAGCGATTTCGACTTCGAGTCATCCAGGGGGAAGATATCCTCCCATCGAGCACGCCGTCGTTATCGTCATCAATGTCTACCAGATTCGGGACGCCATCATTGTCGGTGTCGAGAGGCCCGCTATCCAAGACATCCGGAATACCGTCGCCGTCATCGTCGAGGTCCGCATTGTCCCCGGTGCCATCTCCATCGGTATCAAAAGCTTCAGAGGAATCGAGGGGATACAGGTCTACAAGATCGGCGACGCCGTCAAGGTCGGAGTCTCGGCCTACGAGGCTATCCGTTGGGTCCGCGTCCAGCACATCAGGGATGCCGTCCTGATCTTCATCAACTCCGAGCAGGGGCGCATCCGCAAAACGGAGCGGATCCTGCGGGTAGGCATCGCTGTTATCCCCCACCCCGTCGCCATCGGTGTCCTGGTGCTCGTTCGGATTGAAGGGAAGGCATCATCATCGCCAACATACCCATCCCCATCCGTATCCACCTCCGCCATCAAGGTCGGATCATCCGCAACGACCGTCGTGAAGATCTCCTCCACCTCGCTGCTGTCCTCAATCTCCGGCGTCAAATCCTTCGTGCTCTGACCACTCTTCAGCGCCGTCTTCGTCGCCGCCACATCCTGAGGCACCGCGCTGCGCTTCACCGAAGCCTTCGCCAGCTCCTTACCACTGCTCGACGCCAAAGCATCGTCCGAAAGACCCGCCACCACCTTCCCAGCGTTCGCCCCCGCACGAAGCGCAATCTCCGCAATGGCTTCCGCTTCCTCTTCGTCCTCCGGATCCACCTCCAGCCACACCGCCATCGCGTCCGTAATCACGTCCGCCACCGAATCCTGCACCGCCTCACTCTTCAGCGTATTCGCCGCGGCCTCCGCGCCACCGCTTGCCACACGCTGCTCCGTCAGCGTCGCCATGGACTCAATCATCGCGTCCACAAGACGCGCATCGTCCTTCCCCGCCTTACTCTTCGCCGCCGCAAGCGCCTTCGGTACCCCCTCCGTCGCCGCCCAAAGGGTCGTCTCCGCGTCCGGGTCATCCTCAGCCACCGCGCCCGCCGCCTGAAGCTTCTCCACCAGCTGCTCCGGAGGATTCCCTTCTTCGTCAGCTCCCCTACCAGCTGCACCTGGAACTTCGGCTGCTGCAGAAGCTTCGCCCCGCAGCACTTTGCGTCTTCACAAAGTCCGCAAGCCCCGAGCCCGATTGGCTCGCCGCCTTCGCCACCGTATCCAGCATGGTGTCCGTCACCGACGGGGGTGCCGTCGCCCCCTCCGCCGCCGGCGTAAAGCTTGGATCTTCCGAGAACGCTTCAAAATCCACGGACCCCCCAAAGAGACCCGTCACAATGGCCTGACCCGTGGCCTTGAAGTCCGAACCCTTCACCTCGCTCAGGGGCGGTGCGTCGGGATCATCCATCAGGGTGCTTGAGGCCGCCTCCGTGATCGGCGTTACGTGCGCCGTTATCGTCGTCCCCGCCTTCGCCGGGGCATCTCCGATGATCGTCCGAATCTGCGTGCCGTCCTGAGCCCTGACCCAGAGCACCACCGGGAAGGTCACGTCCTTAGGAAGCTCAAGGGTGTAGGTGCCGTTGCTCGCTGTGGTCGCCGATACCGCTATCGCCTGACCATTCGCATCCGTCGCCGAGACCGACGCCCCGGCGAGGGCCGCCCCCACGGCCGCCGCACCGCTCACCTCCGTGCTTCTCTGGCTTGCCACCGCCAAAAGCCATTTCGGTAGCCCACGGCAGCGCCAGGCCGGGCAATCGTCCACCGTGGGATCTAGGCCAAGGGAAAATTCTTCATCATCTAAAACCGAATCGCCGTCCGTATCCGCCACCAGCGGATTGGACCCAAAGCTCACTTCCTGGCCGTCGCTCAGGCCGTCCTGATCGGAATCCGCACGAAGGGGGTTGTAACCCTTCGCAACCTCCTCCCCATCAGCCACCCCATCCCCATCACTATCGGCCCTGTTCGGATCCGTGCCCAGCGCCGACTCCCGCTCAAAGCTCAGCCCATCTCCATCACGGTCCGAGCGAAGCTTCGCTACGTGCCAAAGCCAGGCTTTATTTGAAGACAGGAAACGCCAGCCCCCTCAGACGCCAGCGCCTGCGGCGAAAGCAAATATAAGAGCAACCGCGGCCACCGCCGCAGCCCTCTTTATGCCTCCAGGACTTGAAAACAAGATTTAGATTCCGTGGCTCATTTGTCTACGCCCCTTGAGGGTGTCAGTCGGTTCCTGTGGTGGTGGCGGTCGTTCCCGTTGAGCTGGAACCCTCCCCCATTTGCCCCTGCGTGCTGAAGGCGTAATCGCAGAGGATGGGATCTCCAATCCCGTTATACTGGTGGCCGCAGCGAACTACGCTTCCGTCTGTTCCATAGGTTAGGTCTAGCTGAATCGAGGCTTTGAAAGAATTGGGTAGCAGTAAGTCCACACCGTTTATGTTGAAGGACTGCTTATCCAAATATTTTCCATATTGTTCCGAAAAAGAATGCACCTTTAAAATGACCGCGGACGAAGGGTGATTTGCGAGTCTCCCTCAGCCACAGTTCCTGTGCTAACACGGTTGTGGCCTCGGGCGACCACCCTCCAAGTATCCGTATCATTCGGATCGCAAAGTTCCCCAGCCAAGATGCCGCCAGTGAGCTTCTGGCACACAAGCGACTCATTAGCCGAGTAAGTCGTTACGGTCGCAAAGGGTTGGCGTACTAGCGACCCATCGCTGTTGACCGGATAAGTACTCGCCGGCTCGCCTGCCTTAAAAAAGGCAGTCTGCCCGCAAGATTCCCCGAAGGTTTGGATGTTACAGTCCCCCAAGCAAACGCCTGGAATAAAATGAATCTGCCCGACGGCTCTAATAGGAATCTGGTTTTCGTTTGGGCAAGAGACCCCAAGGAGGCTCTGGTCCGGCGGCAAGATCGCGGTCAGTTTCCCCTGAACCCAACCAAAGCAAACTGGGCGCCCCCTGCGACTGCGCCTCGACCCTGAGTTGCCCGAAGCAAGATCATAAATCTCTTGAAAGTTGGCGTTTATTTCGTCAGCCCTAATGACTTCTCCTGGCTGAAAAGTTTTGGGCTGAGCAAAAGCAGGCGCGGCCGCGAAAAACATCAGCCCGGCTAAAAGTGTTTTAACTCTCATGGCGTGCTCCATAAAAATCGTTAGTGACAACATGCTACCGGCAAGGATTGATTACAAGAGCGTCGTCCAAATCCTAAAGTGGAATTAACGATCAACCCTAACTGGCTCATGTCTACAGTACTCCATCCCTCACAGCTTATATTTCCGTCATTAGTACTGGTGCCCACCCCAGACGCATCTAGCGCTCGAAGCGTCGCGGAAGGGACGAAGCTTGGAAAAGCCATGCGAAGATGTAGGTGCCGTTGCTGTAGTCGCCGATACCGCTATCGCCTGACCATTCGCATCCGTCGCCGAGACCGACGCCCCGGCGAGGGCCGCCCCCACGGCCGCCGCACCGCTCACCTCCGTGCTTCGCTGGCTTGCCACCGCCAAAAGCCACTTCGGTAGCCCACGGCAGCGCCAGGCCGGGCAATCGTCCACCGTGGGATCTAGGCCAAGGAAAATTCTTCATCATCTAAAACCGAATCGCCGTCCGTATCCGCCACCAGCGGATTGGACCCAAAGCTCACTTCCTGGCCGTCGCTCAGGCCGTCCTGATCGGAATCCGCACGAAGGGGTTGTAACCCTTCGCAACCTCATCCCCATCAGCCACCCCATCCCCATCACTATCGGCCCTGTTCGGATCCGTGCCCAGCGCCGACTCCCGCTCAAAGCTCAGCCCATCTCCATCACGGTCCGAGCGAAGCTTCGCTACGTGCCAGAGCCAGGAGCGGCTCGTGGTGCAATACCAACTGGGGCACACCCCATCCAAAGGATCGAGGCCCAGTTCGATTTCCTCCCTGGGTCGGGGATCGAATCTCCATCTGAATCGGCTGCCAGGGGGTTAAGTCCCGCCGCAATTTCTTCGGCATCAGACAGCCCATCTCCGTCGTCATCGCTATCGGCATTATTTCCAATGCCATCGCGATCCGTGTCGAGCTGTTCGCTGGGATCGGTGGGGAAAGCGTCGCGACTATCGGGCGCGCCATCGTTATCGTCGTCGTTGTCCTGGAATTCGGGATGCCGTCTCCGTCGCTATCCCGATCCACCAGCGCTGACACCACCACGGCGGTGGCGCCCGCGTCCGCGGAACTTTGAATTTCAAGCCTGCCCTCGTAAGCGCCGAAGGGAAGGTCTGTCGTATCTAGGGTGATTGAAAAATCGATAAGGTCGCCGGGCAAAAACTCGGCCGTTCTTTAGGTCTGTGGTTAAGCCCGATGGCGTCACCGCCGCAGAGACTTCAAAATCCCTGATTGCCCGCGTTGCCCAGGGACAATTCAGCGGTCTTCGCGTGCCCCTCGGATCACCGCGCCCAGTTGCACCCCGTTTCCGAAAGCACTGCCTCCGAGAAAATGGATTGATAGGCAGCCCGGTGAACGCTCCCAAGAATGTGTTGGAAAAATCCCAGCCCCTGATCGTTAGTAAAGGCCTCGCAGCCAAAGGTGCAATCGTCTTGAAGCCCAAAGGCGGAATCCAAGCGATTAAGCGCGGTCTCGGAAAGATTCGACCAAAGCACCGCCGCATCCTCGGGAAAGAAACTTGGGCGGCCGAAGGTCAAAAAATCGTTCTTTGACGCAGAAATTTCTAGCTCCAAGCTGTTCACAACTTGAAGCTCCCCGGTGTAGTAGTCGAAGAGCAGGTTTGCCCCGAGGATGTCCTTGAAGGTAGCTCCTTCGTAGTCGAGGTAATCGAAGACAATCCGCTCGCCGCCAACGGTGGAAAACTTGGGGAAGCCCACGTCAACGGTGGCCGGCTGACCGGGAAAGAGGTAGTCAAAGCCTAAATTGATATCAAAGGTTCCGATGGACCAAACAAAGTCACAACCTTCCGGTTGGGCATCGTTAGGTCGGCAGACCTTGTAATCAAAAGCGATCTTGTCTCCATCGGCGCTAAAACTAAGGGAATCTACCTGGCGTACATCCTCTCCAGCGCCATCCGTCGAATAGCTTCTTCCTTCGACCTGTACCGGAGTTAGGGCCTGCGTTCTGAAGTCATAAAGGAATATGGTCGCGCTCTCTTCCAAAACGAAGGCGAAGCGCGAGAAATCTCGGGAGACGGAGAAATTCTGAATATCTTGCCCAAGCTCAAAGACGATGTCCTCAAACTCAATGTTGAGGTTTAGCCCAAAACGTACCTTTTTGTCGGTCCCCAGGTACCCAATCCACGTGAAGCCCTCGATATCCGTTGAGGCAGAGGGGCTGACGATTTCCGCTGGGATATCGTTGATGGGGCCCACTACGGTATTTTGAAGCAGAAGCTGGGCTTCCGTCTCTCGAACCCGTTGTTCGATGCTTCCAGAACATTCTTGGGACAGGCAGGCTTTAACGGTAAAAATATCGAAGACGTCTTGCCGGGCATCGAAAATGACGCCGTCTCGCGGGTAAAGCGCAATCAGAATATCGTCGCCGAGGGCTAATTCGTATTCCGGCGTTCTTGGAATCGTCGGACCCGTTTCCTCGCCAGGTGCCTCGGGCACCTCTTCTGCCTCCCCAAGTTCGATACCAACGCCCCGCCAAGCCTCAACCACGGCCTGGGCTGCCGCTGATTCCGTCCCAAAAAGATTCTGTGCCGTAAGGAGCATCTGCACGGCGGCCGCAGCAAAGTCCGACTCCCGCCCAAGAGCGACCATGGTTTGGTAGGCGATTTGCTCCGCGACGCCCTTTCCTACGCTTTTTCCAAGGCCCTCCGCACTGAGCCCCTCGGCAAGGAGGTAAAAGGCCCGGTTTGGGATTCCGCTATTGATGTGAACGCCACCGTAGTCCCCCGCCTCATTGTTGGGCAGATTACGAAAATCTCGCATATGCGCTGGCTGGCCGCCGGCTTCCGGCGATGCAAGGCTGCGGAGGAAGCCCCCGCCCTGAATGATTCCCTCCCCCACAAGCCAGTCGTCACGATCGACCATGGCCCCGAAGACGTCGGCATAGGATTCGTTCAAGGCCCCGGATTGGTTCTGGTAGCGAAGGCCTGGACCGTACTCAATCACCCCATGGGCCAGCTCGTGGGCCATGACATCTTTTGAGGCTGCAAGATTTGAAAAAACTGATCACCGGCGCCAAAGGCGATGGTGTCGCTGAAGTAAAAGGCGTTATCCAAGGCGGGGATTTCAACGAAAACGCGATTTGCCCGGCTAGGCGACCCGGTGCCCTCCAGGCCGTGGACGTCACCGAAGTAACGATAGGTCTCCTCTAAATGACGCAGAGCGGAAACGCCCGAGGGGCTCCAGGGGCCCGCAAGCTGGCTCGCCGTCTGGGTTGGGCCCGATACAAAAGGAAAGCATCCGTCTCCTTCGCAGAGCGTGCCTAGGGCTACCGATGCTTCCCAGGAACCCGAGGCGCTGCTGGGGAGCACGGAGCGATCCTCGAAGGAAAAGCCTTCCGAACCCTCCTCAACGGAAAAGCTATAGGGCTCACCGAAAAGATCTGGCCGCGCTCGTCGTTCTCTGAACGTCGTAATAAAGCGGCTCTAGCTGCGCAAGGGTCCGGGTAAGGGGATCAAAGAAAGCTCGAGTGCGTCGCCCAAGGCCATCGACGTATTGCAAAGCAAAGAGGTGCCGAGGCCGGTCCCCAATAAACGCAATCACTTCCTCGAAGGTCGCGAGCTCCGGGCTAAGCCCCTCGAGCTCCGGAAAGGTCCGGCCGAGGGCTTCCGCCGCGCCGGGGCCAAGAGAGGTCTCCGTATCGAATTCCTTGGGAATTGATCTGAAAGCCCCGGCAATCGCCTCGATGCCCTCATCGCCGACCATCACCGTCAGCTCATTTCCCAGAACAGGGATGGCGCGAAAGGAACGCGAATAAACAAAGGCTCCGGTCGAGCCCTTTGCAGTAGACGGTCCGCGTAGCAGTGCCAGCGACTCCTGGGGATCTAGACCGACAGCCCCCTCGCTTGCTCCAGGAACTGCCTGGCCCCTCCAGAATCAAACGGTAGAGGGGGGTCAAAGCGCACCGCCCGAAGCTCGTTCCCTGCTATCAGCGGCGTTGCCGATGACCCATAGGGCGTGGCAATTCGCTGCAAGGCATCCGAAACTGCAAAGTGCCCTTCCGCTTCCCCCGACGGCTGCTTTCGCCTGAGCCAAAGCGTCCCCAAGGGCCGAAAGCGACGCCTGGATATGTTGCTCGGATAGAGACGCGCTCGCCGACGTTCCCTTCCCAAGGGCACGCCGGGCTTCTTGGCTGCGCGCCGCCAGCGTCGCTTGTTGGATCGTTCGCGGGGCCCAGCCCCAGAGGTGAGGCGGTCGGCAGGGTTCTGCGCCTGCCTTTCCCTGTGCTGTAAAGGAAAAGCCAGCAACCCCGTGGAGAGCAGGATGCCTCCAAGAAGACTCGCTTTTTTTCCCACGGGTAGCTGCATCGTTAAGGTACAACCGTTTTCAAACGCTCGAAGTTTACCGCGATTTCAGTCTGAAGCCGTCACCTTTTTGGCCTAGACAAAAGCTTGGCAAAACAGTATTTTTCTTATCGATCCTCCTTCCATTTTCTTAACACGCGCTAACATCTAGAAAAAACAGGGCGATTAGTATGTGGGCTCCCCGCCGTGCGCTAACCCAATGGTCCTTTGCTCTTTTCACCTCGCTACAGGTCGCCGCGGCCTCGGCAGCCTCGATTACGCAGTTGAACACGGTTTCGACCGGTGGGCAGATCTCCCCCAGCGTGGTGGCCCTGCCCGACAATCAGTTTGCCCTCGCTTACGCGGACCGCTCCGGGAACGATGGCTTTAAAGGGGGCATCTTCGGCGGCATCTACAACGCGCGCCTCGAGCCCGTGCGCACCTGCCAAATCAACACCCTCACCCTCAGCTGGGAGACCAGACCCCAGCTTGCCGCGGCGGCAAATGGCACCTTTATGGCCATTTGGCGTCTCGATAATGGCTGGGTAGAGGGGCAACGCTTCGATGCCCAGTGCAACAAGCTTGGGGACCAATTCACCGTTGAACCGGGCTTCGCCGGGGAAGCGGGGATCACCGCCGATGCGGAGGGTAACTTCTGGGTGGTCGGGAGCCACGGCCAGAAGGGCCTTCTCAACAAATACAGCGTCGATGGGGAGCACCTCATCGACTCCCAGGTGTTCTACGAGGCCGAAAACCCCTCCCGCCCGGTCATCGCCACCTTCTCAAACGGCGCAGCACTCATCGCCTGGGACAATGGCGCCGTCGATTCCGCCGCTACGGACATCCTCGGCCGGTTGATTAACGCGGATGGGACCGCGGCCAGCGAGCCTTCTCTCTCAGCGATGAAGGCGCGGGCATCCAAACAAGAGCCTCTCTTGCCGAGCTCAGCGGAGGCGGCGTCGTTGCCGTTTGGCAATCCCAGGCGCCCGCCGCAGAAGGCACCACCCTGCGCGGCGTGACCTTCAGCTCCGCCTCGGTAGAGGCCCAAAGCACTGAGTTCGCGATTGACGAAGGGGGCAGCGCCAGCCACGAGACTCCCTTTGTCGCCGGGACCCAGGACGGCGGCTTCACCGTGGGGTGGACCCAGGTTGAGAATGGCGAGGCCGTCGCCCTTAGGCGCTTTCAAAGCGACGGCTTGGCGCTCGAAGCCACCCGCATCGTCAGCGACGACGGGGATACGGTCATCGCCCGGAGCCAAAGCATTCAGCTGGCGGAGCTGACCGGGGGCGGCATCGTTACCGCCTGGACCAATGGCAACCCCTCGGTGAATAACCAAAGCGCTAATATTTTCGGTCGCGCCTTTGATACGGCCCCGGACCCTATCCCGGCGCCCGATCCTGAGGAGGCCTTTACCTCATCGATTACGCAGTTGAACACGGTTTCGACCGGTGGGCAGATCTCCCCCAGCGTGGTGGCCCTGCCCGACAATCAGTTTGCCCTCGCTTACGCGGACCGCTCCGGGAACGATGGCTTTAAAGGGGGCATCTTCGGCGGCATCTACAACGCGCGCCTCGAGCCCGTGCGCACCTGCCAAATCAACACCCTCACCCTCAGCTGGGAGACCAGACCCCAGCTTGCCGCGGCGGCAAATGGCAACTTTATGGCCATTTGGCGTCTCGATAATGGCTGGGTAGAGGGGCAACGCTTCGATGCCCAGTGCAACAAGCTTGGGGACCAATTCACCGTTGAACCGGGCTTCGCCGGGGAAGCGGGGATCACCGCCGATGCGGAGGGTAACTTCTGGGTGGTCGGGAGCCACGGCCAGAAGGGCCTTCTCAACAAATACAGCGTCGATGGGGAGCACCTCATCGACTCCCAGGTGTTCTACGAGGCCGAAAACCCCTCCCGCCCGGTCATCGCCACCTTCTCAAACGGCGCAGCACTCATCGCCTGGGACAATGGCGCCGTCGATTCCGCCGCTACGGACATCCTCGGCCGGTTGATTAACGCGGATGGGACCGCGGCCAGCGAGCCCTTCTCTCTCAGCGATGAAGGCGCGGGCATCCAAACAAGAGCCTCTCTTGCCGAGCTCAGCGGAGGCGGCGTCGTTGCCGTTTGGCAATCCCAGGCGCCCGCCGCAGAAGGCACCACCCTGCGTGGCGCGACCTTCACCTCCGCCTCGGTCGAGGCCCAAAGCACTGAGTTCGCGATTGACGAAGGGGCAGCGCCAGCCACGAGACTCCCTTTGTCGCCGGGACCCAGGACGGCGGCTTCACCGTGGGGTGGACCCAGGTTGAGAATGGCGAGGCCGTCGCCCTTAGGCGCTTTCAAAGCGACGGCTTGGCGCTCGAAGCCACCCGCATCGTCAGCGACGACGGGGATACGGTCATCGCCCGGAGCCAAAGCATTCAGCTGGCGGAGCTGACCGGGGGCGGCATCGTTACCGCCTGGACCAATGGCAACCCCTCGGTGAATAACCAAAGAGCGAACATTTACGGCCGGAGCCTTGGAGTAGATGGGGAAGATTTGCCCGCTCCACTGCCAGATGCGGTGGCCTCCAACCGGGTGGTGAAGCTGAACGCGGTCGACAGTGGGGATCAAATAAATCCGAGCGTCACCTCGCTGCCCGGTGGTGGTTTCGCGCTCGCCTATGCGGACCGCTCCGGGAACGATGGCTTCAAGGGGGGCATCTTCGGCGGCATCTACGACGCTGGGCTGAATATCAGCGAAAGCTGCGGGATCAACACCTTTACCGGCACCTGGGAAACCTCCCCAGCGCTGGCAGCCGCACCTAACGGGCGATTCCTTGCGACCTGGCGACAGGACAACGGCAATATCCAGGGACAGCTATTTCAAGGGGACTGCTCGAAAATTGGCGACGAATTCAACATCGGGCGCGGAAACGCTGACGTCACCGCCGACGGCGAAGGCAACTTTTGGGTCGCCCTCAGTAGCAACGGAAGTGGCTTCATCAGCAAGTACGGCAACGGCGGAGAGCCTCTCTTTGTCCAAAAGCTGTTCCTAGAGGCTGGCGACCCAGTCGGGCTCCAGCTTGCCGCCTACCCTGATGGGCGGGTTCTCCTCGTTTGGTACGACGGAAACAATCGAAGCGGAAGCGACATCTTTGGCCTAACGCTGTCCACCGAAGGTGAGGCGAGCATAGACCCCTTCCGCATTAACGAGACCCTCGCGGGTAACCAAAGTCGGCCGGTCGTCGCGATTTCGCCGAGCGGCGACGCCATCATCGCCTGGGAATCCTTTGGCCAGGAAGGCGCCCTTGCGAACGTTTACGGGCGGGAGCTTGCGCAAGACGGAACCTTCGGCGCCGAGTTCAAAGTGAACGAAAACACCCTTGGCAGCCATCGCGCGCCGACCCTTCTTGCCTTGTCCGGAGGCGGCTACGTCATCGGTTGGGCCGAAGCAACCGAAGGGCAACTCTATCTGCAAATCTACGACGCCCAGGGTGAGAAGACGGGGAATAACCGGGAGGTCAGTGCAAGGGGCTCAACCATCGTCTCCGGCAATCAGAATCTCGACCTGGTTGAACTGGCTGACGGCAGCGTGATCGCCACCTGGGACGGAAGGAACGGCGGGAGCAATATTTTTGCCCGACGGGTCATCGACCCCGCCAAGCTTCCCCCAGGGGATTTCTTCAACTCTGCCACCACCCAGTTGAACAGCGTAGCCAGCGGCGACCAGATCAACCCCTCCCTGACCGCCCTCCCTGGCGGCCGCTTCGCCGTCGCCTACGCTGACCGGGCTCAGAATGATGGCTTCAAGGGCGGAATCTTCGGCGACATTTATGACAGCAACTTCGAGCCGATCGCCAGTTGCGGCATTAACACCTTGGTGGACTCTTGGGAAACAGGCCCTAATCTAACGTCCGCAAAAAACGGGAATTTTCTCGCCATCTGGCGAAGGGATAATGGCCAGGTTAAGGGCAGGTCTTTTCTGCGCTCTGCGAAAAAATTGGCGCCGAGTTTCTGATTGGACGCGGCGACTCAGAATCCGCGACGGACAGCGACGGCAACTTTTGGGTGGTTACGGGGTCTGGCACAGGCGGCTTCCTGAGCAAGTACGCCAATGACGGTACCCCTATCTTTGAGGACGTCCAGTTTCTTGCTTCGAACTTCCCAGCTCCCCGCCGTTACGGTTGATTCCGACGGCCGCGCCTTGGTGGCGTGGTATGACAGCCAAAACCGCAGCGGCAGCGATATTCAGGGGCAGTATTTCGATGAGGCCGGTACGCTCGTCGGAGAGGCGTTCGTTATCAATCGGACCACGACGGGCAATCAGAGCCGCCCCGCCTTAGCGACCCTCGCAGCCGGCGGCATCGTTGCCGTCTGGGAGTCCTTCGCGCAGGACGGGGATCTGTTCGGGATCTACGGCACGGTTCTGCGAGAAGACGGCACCTTTCGCGAGGAGTTCCGGGTTAATCAAGAAGTGCAGGGTAGCCATCGCACGCCCCATGTCATCGCTCGAAGCGATGGGGGATTCCTCGTTGGTTGGATGCAAAGTACGGCGCCCCAGCATGTTTATCTCCAAGCCTACG
Source organism: Candidatus Salivita marina (assembly GCA_038144425.1). Lineage (GTDB taxonomy): Bacteria > Pseudomonadota > Gammaproteobacteria > Pseudomonadales > Azotimanducaceae > Salivita > Salivita marina. The sequence goes on from JAYQNS010000004.1 coordinate 21,441, forward strand.
CCCCCTCGGGACTTCCCGAGGGTAACAACCAACTGGTCAGCGTCGACGGGACCCTCAATGTCTCATCCAGCCAGAACATAGAGCTACTGGAACTCGATGATGGAAGCGTGCTTGCCGCTTGGGACGGCAAGAACGGTGGGTCGAACATCTTTGCTCGAATTCTTCGTTCGGAAGATCCGGAAAATCTCCCCGACCTTGACGGGGATGGTATTCCCGATGCGCAAGACGACGATATCGACGGAGACGGCTTCCTAATGACGAAGACGCCTTCCCCGGGACCCTTCCGAATGGGCCGACTCGGACGGCGATGGCATTGGGGACAATAAAGACCCGGATAATGATGGAGACGGTCTGATCGATCAGCCTGTCATCGTTCTAACCAGCGTAACCACCGGGGATCAGATCAACCCGGCCCTGGCGGCCCTGCCCAATAATCGCTATGCCATGATCTACGCGGATCGCGCCGGCAACGACGGCAACAAGGGCGGCATCTTTGGCGGCATCTTTGATGAAAATCTCGAAGCGGTTACCGACTGCGGCATCATCAACACGGTGACCAACGAGTGGCAGGCCACGCCCCATATCGCTGCCGCGCCGAACGGGAACTTTATGGCGATTTGGACGACGGGCCTGATCGCCGAGGGGCAGCTCTTCTCCCCGAGCTGCGAAAAGCTTGGAGATCAGCTCAACCTAGGCTTTGGCTTCAACGGCATCGACGTGGCCGCAGACAGCACGGGCAGCTTCTGGGTGACACGCTCCTTCCAAGGCAAGGGCTACCTCGACAAGTTCAGCAACAGTGGGGATCAGCTTGTCGACGGCGCAATTTACTACGAGGCCGAAGCGCCCATCCGCAACGTCATTACGACCCTCGCGGACGGCCGCGCCGTGGTCAGCTGGTACAACGGCAACAACGCCGGGGGTAGCGACATCTTCGCCCTGTTCCTCAATGCCAATGGGACGGTGGAAGGCGCACCCACGCAGCTAAACCTCACCGCTGCCAATAACCAAAGCAAGCCCATGGTGACTGCCCTCCCCTCCGGCGGCTTCGTTGCGGTGTGGGAATCCTTTGGGCAGGACGGCGACCTCTTTGACATCTATGGCCGGGTCTTCGATGCCGATGGCAATGGCGGCGAGGAGTTCTGGATCAGCTCGGGCGTGATTGGCAACCACCTGACGCCCTTCGTTACGCCCCGGAGCAGTGGTGGCTTTGTCGTGGGCTGGACCAACCAAACCGCGCCCCAGCACGTCATCATGCGGGAGTACGACTCAACGGGAGCCCCTGGGCTCCCATAACCTTGTCAGCATTGGGCCGGACCAACGCCAAAGTGCCAACCAGAATATCGAGCTTCTTGAGCTCGAAAACGGCGCAGTCATTGCGGCCTGGGACGGAAAACAGGGGTCGGCAGAAATCTTTGCCAAGGTCGTGATCGAAGCTCAAGCACCGCCACCGAAGCCTGTGCTGTCTCCCATCACCTTGCTTAACGCGGTCATTGTGGGGGATCAGATCAACCCGGCCCTGGCGGCCCTGCCCAATAATCGCTTTGCCATGATCTACGCGGATCGCGCCGGCAACGACGGCAACAAGGGCGGCATCTTCGGCGGCATCTTTGATGAAAATCTCGAAGCGGTTACCGACTGCGGCATCATCAACACGGTGACCAACGAGTGGCAGGCCACGCCCCATATCGCCGCCGCGCCGAACGGGAACTTTATGGCGATTTGGACGACGGGCCTGATCGCCGAAGGGCAGCTCTTCTCCCCGAGCTGCGAAAAGCTTGGAGATCAGCTCAACCTAGGCTTCGGCTTCAACGGCATCGACGTGGCGGCAGACAGCACGGGCAGCTTCTGGGTGACACGCTCCTTCCAAGGCAAGGGCTACCTCGACAAGTTCAGCAACAGTGGGGATCAGCTTGTCGACGGCGCATGATTTACTACGAGGCCGAAGCGCCTATCCGCAACGTCATTACGACCCTCGCGGACGGCCGCGCCGTGGTCAGCTGGTACAACGGCAACAACGCCGGGGGTAGCGACATCTTCGCCCTGTTCCTCAATGCCAATGGGACGGTGGAAGGCGCACCCATGCAGCTAAACCTCACCGCTGCCAATAACCAAAGCAAGCCCATGGTGACTGCCCTCCCCTCCGGCGGCTTCGTTGCGGTGTGGGAATCCTTTGGGCAGGACGGCGACCTCTTTGACATCTATGGCCGGGTCTTCGATGCCAATGGCAATGGCGGCGAGGAGTTCTGGATCAGCTCCGGCGTGATTGGCAACCACCTGACGCCCTTCGTTACGCCCCGGAGCAGTGGCGGCTTTGTCGTGGGCTGGACCAACCAAACCGCGCCCCAGCACGTCATCATGCGGGAGTACGGCGCCGGCGGCGTGCCCAGCGGACCCAGCCAGCTTGTGAGCCTTGATGAAGTCCGTCCCCTTTCCCGGAGTCAAAACATTGAGGTCGTCGAACTCAGCGATGGACGGCTGGTGATTAGCTGGGACGCCATCGAGGGCCAATACACCGACATCTTTGCCCGAACCTCGCAAGCGAAGCGGCGCCCGCGGGCCCAGACTTTGACGGCGACGGCATTCCCGATGCCATTGATGAGGACGACGACAACGACGGTATTGTTGACGCCGAGGATCTCTTCCCCACAGACCGTAACGACTTCGCCGATCGCGATGGCGATGGAATCGGTGATAACGCAGACCTGGACGACGACGGCGACGGCCTCGCCGACCTGCAGGAGCTGTCGCTAGGGTTGCTAACCTTCTCCCCGGACAGCGATGGTGATGGCGTGCTGGACGGCGCAGACGCCTTCCCAACCCTCGCCTCTGAGAGCGCTGATAGCGATAGCGACGGCATTGGCGACAACGCCGACCCTGACGACGACAATGACGGTCTAAGCGACGAACGGGAATCGGCGCTGGGAACCAACCCCTTGAGACGGATAGCGACGGCGATAGCGTCTCCGATGCAGAAGAGCTCGAGCTGGGGCTCAACCCCTCTTGCTGCCGATTGCCCAAGCTGGCGCTGTACCACCAACCGAATTTGGCTTTGGAATATCGCCCGGCAACGCTCGGATAGCGACGGCGACGGTTAACCCTTGCGGAAGAAAGGGCGCGGGGCCTAGACCCCACGTCTGCAGACAGCGATGGCGACGGCCTCTCCGACGGGCAAGAGATATTGCTAAAAACCAATCCCCTTCTGGCCGATAGCGACGGGGATGGGCTTCAGGACGGCGAAGAAATTGAACGAGGTACCAGCGCTCTGGCCAAGGATACGGACGGCGATTCAGTGGACGATGGGGAAGAGCTTGAGATGGGCCTAAACCCGCTCGAAGAAGACTGTCCGTCTTGGCTGTGCGATCGCGGACTGCCCATTTGGCTTTTACTGAGGCGCCCTGATAGTGAGTGATCCTCTAAAAGAGGGCGCTAAAGAAGGTGACTACTGGAAGGCGTCTAATCAATAGCTAACGGATTCGGTCAATGGGTCTATAGTAATTGGAGAATTTTTGTTATATCGTTCAACCTATTGATAGTACTTAGCTTGCTCTGTTCACTTCCCGCTCATCTTAGCTGGTCTAACCTGAGTATAGTTCGACATGCATCGAAGCGAATTATTTAAACTGCGGCGTAGTTATGAAAACTTGCCAAAGGGTTTAGAAAGCTGCTGTAATCTCTTGCGGGAGCGCGTTTTACCTTTAGAGGGGCCTTTGAAATGAATGTTCGACAGTCAGCCTTGGCAGCGGCGCTTGCTAGCTGCATGGTGATGGGTTCAGTGCCGAACGCCGCGTTTGGAGCAGCAGCGGCCGCTGGTGCGGAAGCGTGCAGGTGCAGGTGCAGGTGCAGGTGCAGGTGCAGGTGCAGGTGCAGGTGCAGGTGCAGGGTGCCGCCGGAGCCGGCGCGGCTGCTGGTGCCGGCGCGGCAGCCGGCGCTGCCGCAGCCACCGGCTTGGCTGGCGCCATTGCGGGTGTGGGCCTTGCGACCGCCGTAGCGGCCGGTCTTGCGGCAGTCGCCGTAGCCGCAGTTGCCGTAGACGCCGCAGACGATGATGACGACGATCCCCCGCATCCGATGACGGCGGCGATACGGGTGGTGATGACGGCGGCGATACGGGCACCACGACGGCGGTGATACGGGCACGACGCCGACGACACCGACGACCCCTACAACGCCGACGACACCCAGCACTCCATCGACGCCGAGCACTCCCTCTACCCCGAGCACCCCTTCAACCTAAGGTGGCTCTCGAAGCAAACCCGAGCGGGGCCTATTGGCCCCGCTTTTTTATCTTTGATCCTTTGGGTTGGCTCAAGCCAGGTCGGCGCAGCGGATTTTGGGGGCGCCGGCCTCTTAGACCTTCCTAGCGCACGAATGCGTCCTGACGGTGCGTTGACCCTTGGCACCTCACAACAAGATACGGAAGACATCTACTCCGTCACCTATCAGGCCTTTCCTTGGCTAGAGGGCACCTTCAGGTACGTTATCCAAAACCCCGGTGGGAAGCTTGGATCTCGGGAAGCGAACCGAGACCGCAGCTTTGAAGTCAAAGCGCTGTTGCTCGAAGAATCCGCCCTCACTCCTGCCCTCGCCTTTGGGCTACGGGACATGTTGGGCACCGGTGTTTTTAGTTCTGAGTACCTCGTGGCTAGCAAACGCCTGGGCCGAGCGGACCTTACCCTTGGCATGGGCTGGGGGCGTCTTGCCGAGTCGGAACCGGCTCCCCAACCCAGTGGCACAACTATTCGATGGCGCCCGCGCCCGCACGGCAACAACAGGCCTGGGGGCGAGCCCAGCGTAGAAGATTTTTTTCGGGGCGAGGATGTTGGGATATTCGGTGGCGTCGAATTCGATTTGCCCTACCAAACCCGTCTTCTAGCTGAATACACCAGCGATGCGTACGAGCGCGAAACACGCTTCGGCACGCTAAAAGACCCCTCACCTTTCAGCTACGGCTTGGGATGGCGCCCGGCCCCAGGGGTAGATCTCGTAGTCAGCCATCAGCTGGGTGCGGATATCGCTGTGTCGCTTTCCGCGACCCTGGATACGAAAAGCGAAGCGCCGCAAAAGCTTCCCCGCCTTTTGAGCGTGGACGAGCCTCCGGAGCGCTGGGATGCCTCAGAAAGCTTCAAGCCAAACACCTGGTACGCTCGCCTACTTTTTGACGTTGAGCGCTCCGGTCTTCTAATGCTATCTGGGGATCTGCGGGACCGAGGGCGGATTGCCTGGCTTGAAATCGAAAACGGCACCTATGCCTACGAGGCGGACGCCATCCGCAAGGTTCTAACCCTAGCGGAGCTTCATTTGCCTCGCTCCGTGGGAGCGGTGCATGTCATTTTACAAACTGATGGCGTTGCCCAAAGCCATGTACGTTATCAGCGACGTTTAGGTGCGCGGGGACAGGCCGAAGCCTTTTCTCTGGTGAACGAAGCCTCTCCTGATCTCAGTCATGCCGCCCCGGGCGATGCCCACTAACCCTGATTTTTCCACCGCCTATCGCAAGCCCATGTTCAATTTCGGCATCAACATCGGGCAGCGCCTCATGATCATGGATCCAGACGACCCCTCCGCTACCAAGCCCTCGCCCGCATCAATCTTGGTGCCGATTTGGGACGCGACTGGTACCTCCGGGGCAGTGTGGCACTCAATATCTATAACGATTGGGACACCATTACGCGGAAGTCGGATTCCGTACTGCCCCGGGTCCGCTCGGAGATTCGCCAATACCTTCAGCAAGGGAACACGGGCATTGACGCACTGTTCCTCGAAAAGCGTGGCATGCTCGCTTCTGACGTGGTCTATCGGCGCCATGGCGGCATTTGGAGGAGATGTTTTCGGGCATCGGGGGTGAGGTGCTTTATCGCCCGTTCCCTAGCCGCTTCGCCCTCGGCCTTAACCTGAATTACGTGTGGCAGCGTGACTTCGACAAAAGGTTCGATCACCAGGATTACAAAGTGCTCATTGGGCATGCCTCAGCCTATTGGGCCTCGCCCTTCGCCAATTACGATGCAGCGGTGCACGTTGGCGTTACTTGGCAAAGGATTAGGAGCCACTTTTGAGGTGCGCCGCACCTTCACCAACGGCTGGATGGTTGGCGGATTCTTTACGCTGACCGACGTGCCCTTCGAGGAATTTGAGAAGGCAGCTTCGACAAGGGGCTGTTTTTCCGCATTCCCTTCAACAGCCTATTACCAGGCAACACCCGGGGCGCCTACCAAACCATCATCCGCACCATTCAGCGAGACGGAGGAGCGCGCCTCGAGGGCATTGGCGATACGCTTTGGTGGGAAGGGCGCGGCCATCGGTCTGACGCCCTCACGTCGACACGAAACCGCATGGTGCCGCAGTAATGCAAATTAGAGTATCCATGATGAGAACAGCATTGCTTGCAGGAGCCGCGCTTCTACTTGCGGCCTTACAAGGCTGTGCCTATGTGACCGTGCAGGCACCCCAACTCACTGCCGTTCGCGCCCTTTTCCCCTCAGACCCACCGGTGGACTTCGAACCCTTCACCTGGCGCCTGCGCTGGGCAGGCAGCGAGCAGCCGGTGGTGCCCGTTGCAGTCAATGATCAGTTCGTATTTACCCACAAAAAGCGGTGTTCAGGTGACCTTCGATGGCTGGAACATCACGCGAGTGGCAGGCTTGCTTGGCCGAGAAGCCCTCATCCTCGAGCTCAACGAAGCGGGGGTTCTTCTCATTACTCAGGGCCTTCAAGGCATCTATGAGGGCCCCTGCGAACCCTGGGTAACCGAACCCAACGGCTTCTCCCAGCGCTGCGAGGACCTGGAGCCTCGACGTATTACGCTGGATCAATCAGGGAATATCCAAGCGCTTTCCTTTACGATACATCCCTCCTACCCGGCGCTTGTGCTAGAGCGCTGACAGAAGGAATACTTATTTTCATGGCTAATCGCGCTACCTACCTGCTGCTCGCATCGCTTTTGGGGGTCTTTTCCTTGGGCGCTCATGGCGCGTCCCTAGTGGATGTTCCGCCTGGCGTTATCGCTCAGCTCAAAACCATGCCCCCGGCGCAGGCTCGGGCCTTAGCAGAACAGTACGGGTCGACCTAGGAGCGATCGTCGGCGAAACCACAGCCTCTGGCCCGGCACCTGGGCAGCTCCCGGGAAGCTTAAGCCCGCCACAGCTACCTGGGGACGGCCTCCCGATGCCGAGCGAACCCCAAAGCCTCGAAGAGCAGGAGAAACAATCGGCGGCTTCTCAAGTGATCGAGCCCTTGGACCCCGCCGAGCGCTTTGGCCTTGGATTCTTCTCCGCGGAAGTCAGCACTTTTTCTCCTCGATAATACTCCCGTACCTCCAGGATTACCGCCTGGGCCCCGGCGATGAACTGAAGCTATTGTTGCTGGGCCAGGATGCCGGCGAGCTTACGCTGACGATCGATCGCACTGGCGCGGTAGCGCTTCCTGAGCTCGGACTTATTACCGTTGCCGGCATGAGCTTTGAGGCCGCGGCAGAACTTCTGCGCGAGGGGCGCGTCGCGGCGGAACGCATCGGGGTACAGGCCCTCATGTCCATGGGGCGACTGCGAGCCATCAATGTAATGCTCGCCGGCGAAGTTCGATCCCTGGGGCTCGCTCCCTTTCAGCGTTATCTCGAGTCACCCACGCTTTTTCGCCTCCGGAGGGCTCTCGCCCGTCGGAAGTCTAAGAAACATTGAGGTAAAACGGGGCGGAGAGCTGGTTGGCCGATTTGACGCCTATGATCTTCTTCTTGAGGGAGACGGCTCGGGAGATATACAACTTCGAGACGGCGACGTGGTATTCGTACCCCCTCTCGCTCGTCTGGCGGGCGTAAGCGGCGCCGTGCGCCGCCCGGGAGTATTTGAGCTCACGGAAGGCGAATCCTTGTCGAACCTGCTGGCCATGGCCGGCGGGCCAACGGCGCGAGGGCGGAGCGAAGGCATCCTGCTGGAGCGGGAGCGCCCAAATGGCGGGCCTGAGATCCTCCAGCTCGGCCTCTGAACTTGCAGCGCTGCCCTCGGAGCCCGGGGATCGCCTCCGTGTTCAGCTGGCGTCGCAGCGCTTTTCTAACCGCGTCACTTTGAAGGGAGCGGTGCAGCGCCCAGGGGTATATGGCCATTTCCCGGAATGCGCATCAGCGATTTGCTCCAAAACCCCGATGTAGACGTTTTGGAAAATACCGATCTCGCCTATGGCCTAGTTGTGTCCACTGATCGCCTCAATGGCACCATTGCTGTTCGCCAATTTGCACCGGCGCGTGTGTTTGGGACAGGGTTTGACGCGGATTTGGTGCTAGAACCACGAGATACAGTGCTGGTATTTAGCCGCCCTGGGGCGAACGACGCTCTGCGCGCTCAAGCCGAAGCCGAAGCCGAGGAAGCCGAAGCCTGAAGCTGAAGCTGAAACCGCCAGCCGCAGGGTCCTGCTCGCCCCGGTGCTGGCCCAACTGGATCGGCAAGCCAGCCCGGCTGCGCCGGTTGCCACCGTGCGCATTGAAGGCGCAGTACAGGCCCCGGGGCGCTACCCACTGGGCGAGGCTTACACCGTTGCCGATTTGGTCGACGCAGCCGGAGGCTTTCGGGGCGATGCTTATGAGGACAACATTGAGGTCCAGCGAGTGGTGCTGAATCGCGATAGCGTCGCCGAGGTGCGGACCCTAGCAGCAACAGTCCAGGCAGCCGGCGCTGGCCTCGCCGCCGTTGACCTCGTAAGCCGTGATCGCGTCTCAGTCCGGGCCATCCCCAACTGGCAGCCCGATGAGTCCGTGGTGCTTGAAGGGGAGTTTCGCTTCCCTGGTGAGTACGCCCTGTTGCCTGGAGAAACGCTGGGTGAATTGGTCGACCGGGTCGGCGGCGTACCACACAGGCATTTCCTTACGGGGCCGTCTACACCGCCGAAGTGGCCGCCGCCACGGAGCGAGCGGAGACTGAGCGCTTCGCCAATGAAATCCGACGCTCTTACGCGAGCATGGCGCTGACCCAGCAAGCGCAGCGGGCGACCTTTCAGGAACTTGAGCAGTCAATCCAATCCATTTTGGAACGGGAAGCGCTGGGACGAATCGCGATCGATATGCCGCGCATCTTGGCAGGTGATCGAGGGGCTGATGTGGTTCTTTCCGACGGCGATAGAATCTTCCTACCCCGACGAAATGACACGGTGACCGTCCTCGGAGAGGTGTTCCGCCCCGGAGCTTTCGCTTTGAGGCCGGCCAGTCCCTGGACGATTACTAGCCCTTGGGGCTGGGGTAACAGCCCGTGCCGATCAGCAAGGAATCTATGTGGTTCGCTAACGGACGAGTAGACCGCCCGGAACGGAGTCTTTTACGCTTCGGCCTCGCAGATTCTGATTGCGCCCAGGGGATACCATTGTGGTGCCGGTGAACGCGTCCTACCGCGATCCGCTGGATTTCTGGACAAGCATCACTCAGGTGGCGTACCAAACGGGTATCGCCATTGCCGTTGTTCTAAGGAACTAGTGGGAAATGCGATTCAACGAAACGAAAGACGTCAGCCAGGATAGAGAATCGACGATAACAAATGAATTCCCAGAAATAGCTAAATACCTGTGGCTTAAAAAGACACATTCTTCTGGCTACGTTTGCTTCAAAGCCATTTTATCGTTCTCGATAACTTTCATGTTATCCCCGAAATATAAAGCTACAACACTGGTTACGACAAGGGATTCGGAAGAGAGCCTAGCAGGACTACCTCAGCAATATGGAAGCCTCGCCAGCCTTGCAGGAATTTCATTACCGGCCAGCAAAGGCGAATCGAAAACAGAAATAGCGCTAAAAATTCTTTATTCGCGAAAATTTCTTCTCGCCTTCACAAGAGAACACAATCTGGTCCCGCATTTAATAGCGGGGAGGAAATGGAACGAACAAAGAAGAAGCTTAAACCGAGCTTCCCCGTAGAGCACAAAAATAACGAGGTACAGTCAACACAAGGCTATAGCCTCCCAAATAAAGAACCCACCAGCGAAGACATCTACGAGACGTGGCTGGAAGTCTTATCAGTAGAACAGTCTGACGATAAAAAATTCGTAGAATTATCCATTGAGCATTTCTCCCCCACGCTGGCGCGAGACTGGCTCATTTTATTAGTTCAGGACCTAAACGATGCAGTGAGGAAACGCGAACTTGCAGACTCAGAGCGCGCCTTAACGTACTTTCAAAACCAATTGAAAACAGCATCAACTGTGGAGATTAAGGAACTGACAGCAACCCTTATGCGATCGCACATGGAATCGAAAATGATGGCGTCAATTTACCCAGATTACGTATTCACAACCATCGATCCTCCGCAAATACCAGAAGAACCAAGCAAACCTAAAAAACTGGTAATAACTCTAGTATTCGCGACACTCGGCCTCTTAATTACACTTTCCTTTTTGTTTTACAATATTCCACCAAAAACGAACGCAACGTTATAAAAAAGAGCCATAGACATAAAATCGATTTTTACTCAATAACGTCGTTTATAAAGAGCTAGCTAAAGACCGCTGAAATTGCACAGGGTACAACAGAGAATTCTCGTTGCCGAATAAACGAATAAAAAGCTAATCATAAAGCACCGCAAAATAGAAGGCGGAAATCAGTCCATTTTTTAGATAACAAGCAAACATCACTAGATACCTTTAAAAAAGACACAGACATTGCAAAATAGCTTGGGGCACATCGAAGACGAGTGAACCCTAGAATTACCGAATGTTGCTACCACAGGGACAGCTCCAGCGATGAGCGGCCCCCTCCACAGAATTTGACAAACATAAAAAATTTGCTACAGTGCTTGGTCATATGCCAGAGAGGACCGCCACTATGCCAAACCAAAAAATAGCCGCGTCCATTCTAATTGGAGCAGCACTCATCGTCGCTTTACCGACTACCGCAGCGGAATATCGCGCCGACGGAAAGATCGGCGAAATGCTGGTATCAGAGATTCTTGGAGAATGCGCAATAGCTCCCGCAAATTTCACCGCCCCAGGAAACTGCGGCTCTAAATAGGTTTCGCTTGACTGCCAAGGGTTAACTAGAGCAAAAGCAGAGGCGCTCGCAACTTGAGATCGCCCAGATGGCAAAGGCGCCTCGATTTAACGATAACCTATTGGTTTTCGGACGACCAACTAGTAAACGGGCGCTGTATTGTTAATCAAATAAAGCTCAACTAAGACCGAAACAGATGCATTTGAACAACATAATGCGCGCGACCTCTGGGTTCATCGCCGGCGGGCTTGGTGGGTTGGTTTTGTTATTCGCCGACGGGCGAGATTTACGCCTGAGCAATGAAGAGGTCGCGAATAATGCCTACCACCAGGCAAGCAAGGCAGTTACCGCGATCAACGATGATTCAGTAACACTTATAACGCCACAAATGGGCCTCTCTGAAAATAGAACAGACAAGGATATTTCAAGCTTAAATCTGAGCAAACGGGAACCAGAGATTGCTGCAAGCGGCCGCCCATCACAAGAGGAGGGCCAGGTTCTCTCCAAGTTACAAGATAGACCCGGGGAAAATATTCAGAATCTCAGCGATCCAGAAGATCCGCAAACTATTAGGGGCACATTAAAGAGAGTAGCGGTTGGTAATGCCTATCTCGCCGATGAAATCTAAATTTTTTGCGACGCGGAATCGACGTAAACGAAGTCGTTAACCGGCAATGGGAACATGATAAATTGAGACTTAGTGTCAGCAGCCTGTCTCATGTACGATATCGAAGAACCTTTGCAGGAATGCCCCCGATAATCGCTCCATCAGAAAAGGACTTTGTTACAACGCTATTAGCAGCGATAATGACATCATTACCAATCGTCACGCCTTTTAAAATGCTAACACTTCGCCAAACCCAACACCTATCGCCAATGGATACAGACCGAATTTCTAACCCAGTCAGTCGCGGAACAGATCCAATAGCCCCAATTCGATGGTCGGGTCAGAAATGAAAACCCGCGAGGCAATTAAAACGTCCTCTCCGATAACAACGCTTTTCGCGCACGCGAAATGACAGTAATCGTTAGCCTGAAATCCACTTCTATCTGAAGAACCCCCCTTAAATATATCAACTCTATTAGAAACACCTAGGGTAAGCCCTCGCCCAAATAGAAACTTACCTTCACAGCGAAGCCGAAAGGGAAGACGAATTAATCTTGCCCTTGAGAAAAAAACCACCGTAAAAGCCTTGCATAATACAAGAAAAAACTACCGAAAAAAAAAAAAGCCATAGCCCTTAAATCGCATCAAATACCTCAAAGACAGAAAGAACACCAGGTGAATCTGCACTTGCGACCAGGTAGAAAATAACATGCAAACAACAAACAAAACAATTCCAAAATTAGCAGCCGCAAGTAGTAGACTGGAACGTTTGGGGGATAGGATAAATATATAAAGGGATAAATCCGAAGATGCTGAAAAGTCTTGAAAAAGTTTACCGTGAAAATATATGCAGAAAACGTCAGCAAGACGTCACGTTTACGAGAGTTAGTAATAAAGAAATAAAACCAAGCCCGCGTACGGGAGGCAGGTTAGAGCGGCGAAAAATAATTGCAAAGCTGTCAGAGAATATAAAGAAGCTGTGGGAAAGACCGAAGACCGCAAGAGACTTTACAAAGCTGAAGTCCGCATTCTTTTGATAGGTGATATCAGTACCATGACCTTTTCAACAATACGCCGAAGAATTTCAGAAAAAATGTCATCACCAACAATAAAAAAGACTGCCAAGCCGACGGTAAAGGATTAGGGAGATGACCTAGAATCTCAACGCGCATCCCAAGTAAAAATAAAACTGCATATAAAGCAAAAAAGAGGATCGAAATCTCAAGTGTCACTAGGTAGAAGAAAATACTCGCAACTCCGATTGTCCACTCGAGCCACATACGGCGACTGGGCGCAAGTGCTGATAAGGCAAGCAATGAAGGAAAAGGGAAAGGAAATCGAAACCTCTAAAAAACCAAAGTAAGAATCAGCGGGCTTGTACAGAGAAAGATAAATTCTCGGCCCTTGAACAAATAAGGAACAGAAAATAAACCCAAATTGGAAGACAGGCAAACTTTATTAAATAGTAAAATTCATCAAGGCCTTGCCTTTCTACACCAAAGCGCAAAAGCTCCGAATCCGCTGAAGATACGAAAAAGAAGACATTAACACATGCAGCAAATAAACCGCTACTAGCAGTGCTCTATTGTAAAAAGGACCAACATAGCAAGCGCCATGAAAAATCGTGACATTAACTTTTCCACCAAGTATGCACCAAGACTCTCTTTAAAGGCCAATAAAGCATCATCCCCTTTACTTTTATTTTCCGCAAAGAAGGAATCAACGAGCACCGCAAACTTAGCGTCATAAAAAACACCACATATATCGACGTGAAAGCCGTTATCACTGGCGCGCACTGGACTATCCAAATAGCATTATTTGGGAAGTAATATGATGCAATATTTACAATGAACCCAGCATTCAAATACGACGCCATGCACGCCGCACCGACTACCGCCACCGGTTTGCGTATTTTAGAATACCGCTTCCCGAAATTTCCAGCAGAACGAAATTCCTGATAGTTATTATCAGCGCACCGATGAATGCGCATGCCAAGCACACAAAAAGAAAAGCGACTCAACACATTTGACATCTATAAGGTTGGGCAGCCGTTTAAAATCGGCGCAATAACAAACGACGCCATTCGGGAGAAGAGAGAGACTTTGTTTTTTTCTACATATGACTCAGCGACCCGCGCCGCGGATTGGCTACTCTGCGTACCTGGAGCTCAACAGCGTAAAAGTCAAGCAACATCATTATTTGATAGATCAAAATACTACAAACGCAAGCCATACAGGAGCTGTCACTCTAAATAGCCCTTTGATTCGCCCGACTTACGTTCCAACCACTCACGATCCAGCGCACCTTCGCACCATTTCTTTACTTCGTTTTTTTTTCCAGAATCTGTATACACCAGACGAGATACCGGATGGGATTTCAGTTTTGTCCAAAGCGAGCCGAGTCCCAACGCGTAAAATACTGGGCGGAGGAAGATCTTGTGACCCACAGTACTTTCGGGAAACGCGAAAGAGCTGCTTCGTTTAATTTGGGGATATTGGTAGAATGACGGCGTATCTTTAGCGCTGCGCAAGCATCATCGTAAATCTTTCCATCTAGGAAATTATTAAAATCCAAGAAGACTATGGGATTCGTCAATGTCGTCTCCAACTAACCGTATCCACTTTGGATAATCACTTCGATCGTGGATCCTCGGATCGAGCTTAACTCTATTGGATGGATTTTTAATGGAATTTACTGATACTACTCCAACTCTGATGTCATGCAGTAGCCTAGATAAAGATAGGTCATAGCAGTCCCTGATAATTATGACGGGTATTGCTTCAAGAGCTGCAGCGACTTAAGGTCCTCTTCTGAAAAACATTGCGTTATGGTCGAATATTACGGATACAGGTTTATCATGTGAGGCAACCACTCGCGCAATGGCCTTTCGTCCTGCTTCAGTTTTATAACCGTAAAATTCCCTTTTCGGGGAATACATAAACATCGGGATGCCCTAGGAAGAACTCATAGAAGGAAGTTGTTCCTGTTTTGCACGGTCCCGGAAAGACAAAAATCGAGTTACTTTTACCATCGGCCCTCTCTAGCTCTCCAATTTTTCCTAGGGCTCCGATCATGTCGATTCCTCCAGTTATGTATACAGAGCTATGGCTTTTCCTCGGAGCCCGACGAGCAATAGTCTCTATAACTTCACCATTATTAATCTGATCCTTTCGAGGGCAAATCTAGCTCTAGTGTTCTTCGCCTCGATAGACGAGCGGATAAATAGTAGGACGCCAAACTTTTACGAATAACCCCAGCGTCCCTCGGAATAGGGGAGACAAGTCCATGCCAAGAATTTTGAGAGGTGTCGAATATAACCGCTCGATTAAACACTGGGGCCACCTTTTTTACGAGCTTAACTGGCTTTCCTTATTACCAGACCAAAACCCTAGTGCCCCAAACTTTCCGCTTTCTAACGATTCATCTCTACTGCAATAGTATATAATGTTTATTCTTCGCTGCAGCTCAAGCTTAGGGGTATTGCATAATCAAGGTGAGGATTAAGATTCTCCATCAACGTGGATATGCATCCCGCCCCGTGTAGGCCTTCGTCAGGTAGGAGCGTTTCATTCTTAATAAACTCTAGCTGGTTGAGAAAATTTTGAGTTCACTTGGTGAAAGTACTTATAAATGACCGCCGGAAGCAGATTCCAATTATTACGTCGTCTTCTTTCTTCGATTACATTCCTATATTCGTGCCAATTTTTGAGAATTATAATCGAAGAAGACCGCTTCAATCTCTTGAGCGACATTTTCTTCCAGGAAGTTATCGATTACAATATGCCGAAATGGTGCGGCCCTATTAAATTTTTCCCTTTGTTTTTCGGAAAATTGGGGTAGCTCGATTTTCATAGCTTGATCCGCGGCTGAATTAATAGGTACAACGTCATAAGGCTGCTTCCAAAGCTGGTTCGCCTCAATTCGCGAAAGTAGATTATCAAGGGAAGGCGTTTCCAAAAAGAGTTTTTCTCTAAGAGAGCAAGAATCGGAGAATTTGGACTTATAATCTTTTTAGTGAAGTAATTATTTGGTCAAGATACCATCCAGATAAACCATTTAAGCCTCTTGAGTTTCGCTTGAAACCCTGAGTTTACCCCAGTTTCATTCTATCCCTTTGAATGTAGAGAATCTTGCTATCATTGATAATCCATTTAAGCTTCCTGTCTCGACAATACATATATATAAACCAACTATGCCAGAAGACATCGTCAAGATTAACCCGATCGAGAATTTCTGTTTTAAGTTTCCAATAAAGTCTGTTTCTCAGAATAAAAGTGCAGCCCTGGCCCTTGAGTAACGTAATCAAAGTCTTTTTGAACAGCAGGATTTTTTCCCCTTTACCGCCTTGATTATATCCTGTTTCTGATTCCTGCAGATGAAAAATACGACGAAGAATATCCGTCTGAACTGTCTTTATTTAGTTGTTCAACTCCAGAGATTAATTTTGAGGATGCCCAAATATCATCGTGGTCAGCGAGCGCTAAAAAGTCAAATGAATCATTTTCACCTACCTGAGATAGCATGTAAAAAAACTCTTAGATGCATTTCCCAGCCCTGGTTGCCCGCTGAGAATTTTTACCCTTTCCTCAGAAGGGAACTTTGAGAGATTATCCGCTCATCAGATTTATCTGGACTATCATCAAAATGAGCAGGTCTACATCAACATGCTGTTGGTTTAAGATTGAATAAATTTGATCGACCAGAAAAAATCCTCTGGCATATAAGTTGGCAGGAGGACCTTTACTTTTAAAGGTCTTTTTGTAGCTGGTGATTTCTTTTCATTAATTTCTTGGAGATTCATGAATGAGGGATCTCTTAGAAAAAGGGCATATATCTGTGGCATCAGTTGAACTTTAACGGCTGACTTCGACTTTTTTGCTTGTCTTCTACCCAAGCAGAGCAAGTTTTTCTTTATCAACCTTTATCGGAATTATTTTCCTTCTCTTATAAGATGAGAAAGAGGCGTTGACCTCCCTCAATCTTTTCGTAATTTCCAGTGACTCCAATGTCAACTTGCTTTTTCTTAGGCAGAGGCGGCAATCACCTCCACTCATGCGCTTCGACATTATACCTACAACAATGTACCTGGCAACAAGCACGCCCAACTTGATCTTCGATAATGTCCTCGAGAACAAGATACAAGGGTTCAATCGACTGTGTAATTTAAGAGGCCGATGCTCAGCGTAATGACGCTTACCTTTAGCTTCTTTTCGCGTGCATTCTGGATACGGGCCGCTTCCTTAATTTTTCGGAGTTTTCATTTGATTATAATCTATTTTTTTTTGTCGGCTGGTGTGCTTGGCAACGCTTCTCAGATGCTTAATATATACGAATCTTCTGACTAGTTCCCTAGGCTTGATTTGATTTCTAAAGATACGCGGTCTATCTGCGGCGACCCATTTAGTTTTCTACGCTCTTATCGATCCGGAGACCGCTTAATTGGGATCGCTCAATCACTGCGGGCACATTTTTGCCTACCTACTTCGTGTAATGATAGGTGCCAGGGGGATATCTAATGCTTTTCGTAATCTGTTGGTCTTTACGTTTAAAGCCTTCTTCCGATATTGCGCGCTGAGGATTTTGCTCATTAAATTAGATTACAAGACATCGTAGACCCACTAGGCAGAATGGCCCGGAGTCTAGCGAAGCAACGTCGCCTAGAGCGTTACTCCAGATTTCGCTTTTCCTCGCACTATTCGTTCCATTCTAACCTATGTTTCGGCTGACGCCTTTTAAGGCGGATTGCGTATAACACCCTCTAGCTCCGTCACCGGGGATATCTCGATCAATGCTTGGTGGCTACTCCCTTTGCGGCGTTAGAGGTTTAGCATCCGAATGAACTTCTATTTACCAAACAATAAATCGAATGCTGAGAGGGCTTAGGTTTCTGATAAATCGCTCGTCAATCTCTACGGGGGACGGCTGTTCGGGCTAATTGGGGCAGAGCTTAGGAGGTTTTATAAAATGTCTTCATGGGACAACTGGAGACATGATGCCTCTACAAGAACGTTAAATCTCAGGCTGAAGCCTTTTGCGCCCTTAGTGTCGGGGCCTCGATTCCCTCCAGGTTTATTTCGCCACTACTTGGAGGCCGCTATTTTTAATCTACAAACGAGGCCAATCTTTCTAACCTTGTTCAGCGTTCGCCTCCTTAGAGCAGGTTACGAAGCAGCTGAATGGTGACCTCCGTACAATCCTTTCGTTCTTCGCTTCTTGATCGATAGGTTCTGATTAGGCGCTGTGCGTAGGGAGGCTTCAGGATGAAAAGTATTTACTACAAAATTGGGATGTTGTCTCCTCAGAGGGAACCCCGATGCTGCGCGCCGTTTCGATTAAGTGCAGGGCAAACACTAGTAGCATCTTTGAATGACCAGGTTCTACGGCTTGACGCCCGGGCGCGCCACTGAGAGGTCCAGAATCCCAGCGAGTGCAACTGCGAGTGGGAAACACGTTAGCCGCTTCTTGAGGGGCGACAGCCGAAGGAGCTGATCCTAAACACGCACGGTGATCTCGTGCTAAGGCCTAACATCTAAAATTACAGCTCGGTCGTAGCGAGGAGTTCACCGATGTTGAGTGAGAGACATTGGAAGAGTGAAGCCGCAGATAGACGATGGGCATTTACCCCGCCAGCAAGACAAGGCCGCTACTCCCGTCACGCTAACAATTGAGCACCAAGGCATGAGCCAAATCGTTAAGACTAGCCAAGCCGATCGCCTAAAAACACCCACTGCGCCCAAGGGGAGGCCCCCAGTCTGCCAGCGTGCACGCCTCCACCCTCAAGGCCTGGGCGTCACCCTCAACTCTTTCAAGAGAGCCTCTATACTGTCGCCGTATCCGGTTTGGCAAACAATTCGGCGCGCGCGCCTCAGCGCGTCGGCATCGATCCATCCATGCGAAAGGCGATTTCATCGAGGCATCCCACCCGTGATGCCTTGTCTTTGCGGCAAGGGTGCGCACAAAGTTGCCTGCATCAAGCAACGAAGAATGGGTGCCGGTATCAAGCAGGGCGTAGCCTCGACCTCGGTCTCAACCCGAAGCGATCCCTCCTCGAGATACATCTCCAGAAGAGAGGTAATCTCTAGCTCTCCCCCTAGGAGATGGCTTAATTTTGCCGAAAGATGGAGTACGGCCATCAAGAAAAGTAAAGACCCGTTACCGCGTAATTTGACGGGGGTTTTTCGGTTTTTCGACGATTGAATTAGCCCGCCCTAGCGTATCAAAACCCACTACCCCATAACGCTCTGGATCGCTGACATGGTAGCCAAAAACGGTGCCACCCTCTTGCTCTGCCCCAGCTGTCTCTAGGAGCTCGGAAAGGCCGTGCCCGAAGAAAATATTATCGCCCAGCACCAGGCGTTGATGAGTCCCCGGCGAGGAAGCTTTGGTAATGAGGTAGGCCTGGGCAAGGCCATCGGGAGATGGCTGCACGAAGGAGAAGAGCGATCCCCACTGCGAGCCATCACCGAGAAGCCGCTTAAACTGCAATTGGTCTTCTGGGGTCGTGATAATAGCGGGATTACTTGGATGCCTGCCAGCATCAAAACTGACAGCGGGTAGTAAATCATGGGCTTATCGAAAACCGGAAGAAGCTTTTTGGAGACACCCATGGTAATGAAGGCCACAACCGCGTCCCAGAACCTCCTGCCAAAATAATCCTTTACGCGCCAAGGGCCGACTCCTTTTGAAGCTTTATAGAGGCCAGATCGGTACGCCACTTCGGTTCAGGAACTCCAAAGTCAGCGAAGAGTGATGCGCAATCTAAACGGAATTCAGAGGACGCTCGGCACGAGTTAAATAGGCAGAAGAAGGGATAGGCCTAATCTCACACGGCAGTTTAGCTTGCGCCATGACTGATTGCGCAAACTCAGCCCAACTGACGGCGGGCGAAGCCAGAGAAGTTGTAGGTTCCACCTGCTTTGCCTAAGAGCATTTGTGTAGACCATCGCCAGCAGGGCACCAGCGATTGAGGCGCTGAAGTTGGCCCACCAACCTGATCATCTACGATCGATAGGCCTCCCGCTCGGCGCCTAATCGCAGCATGGTTTTTACAAAATTCGACCAAAGGGCAGAAGAACACCCAGCTCGTTCGAAGAATAACCGCGCGGGCTGCGCTCTCCCGAACTCGCTTCTCTCCGAGAGCTTTTTGAGCGCCCGTAAGCACCAAGGGGGCAAGTGGTGAGTCGGAGCGTCCAGGGCGTTTCGCCGGAGCCATCAAAAACATAATCAGATGAGATATGCCAGGAGAATGGCCAGTTCGGCGCAAGCCACGGCCATTGCCCCCGGCGCTTCACCATTGACCACGTTTGCCTCTGCTTCAGAATCTTCTGCTGCATCTGCGGTCCAGGCTGCCGCGTTGATGACAGCACTGGGGCGGCTTTTCAGAATCGCAGCCGAGCATTGCTCTGGAGGAAAGGTCCGCTTGATCTCTCCCAAAAAATTAGGGGCACAGGCGCTTCTTCATTCCGTTCAGCGAGGCTCTTAGCAACCTGCCCACTTTTCCCAAAACGAGAATCGTCACGCTTTTACACCAAGCCGGTGGCCGACGCCAGTTCGGATTAGCAGCGGTCGCCACCACGCTTCGTTATCGAGGTACCACTGAACGGTCAATGCGAGGCCCTCTTCAACGGTCACCGAGGGACGCCACCCGAGCTATCTCGGATACGACTCGGGTCAATCGCATAGCGCGCGTCGTGCCCAGGGCGATCTGTCACGAAGGTGATCTGGTCTGTATAGCTGCCTGAGGCCTTGGGCTCTTTCTCATCGAGAATGGCGCAAAGCATTCGAACGAGATCGATATTCCTGAGCTCGTTCTCTCCACCGATGTTGTAGCTCGCCCCAACTCGCCCCCTCTGAAGAACAAGGAGCAGCGCATCCGCATGGTCTTCAACATAGAGCCAATCGCGAATGTTGTCGCCCTTTCCGTAGACGGGAATGGGATCCCCCGCGAGCCCCTTCAAAATCACCACGGGGATTAGCTTTTCCGGAAAGTGGTAGGGTCCATAATTATTCGAGCAATTGGTCAGCACCATCGGAGACCATAGGTTTCATGCCAGGCGCGGACCAAATGATCCGATGCCGCTGGAGGCTGGATAAGGGCTCCTGGGGTCGTAAGGTGTGCTTTCCGTAAACAGAACGGAGGGGTCATTGGGAAGGGAACCGAAGACCTCATCAGTAGAAACGTGATGAAAGCGAAAATGCTCCGGCTTACCTGGCCGAGGCCCACAGCACGAGCTGCTCCGAGCAGCTGAAAGGTTCCAAAACATTGGTTTTAATAAAATCCGCGGGGCCATCGATAGAGCGATCAACGTGGGACTCGGCTGCAAGATGCATCACGCCATCGGGCTGGTGCTTGAAAAGACTCTGTCCAGCGCCGCCCGATCCACAACATCTACCTGCTCAAAAGCATACCCAGGCTTATCAGCCACGGATGCTAAACTGTCAAGGCAAGCCGCGTAGGTCAACGCATCCACGTTAACCACCTCGAAGCCTCGGCTGATTGCCTGGCGGATGACCGCAGAGCCAATAAACCCGGCGCCGCCGGTGATAAGCAATTTCATTTCGAGGCACCGGAGGTAAAGGGCGACCGGAAATCAGAAAAATTCAGGAGCGATTGCATCTTTCCCAGATAAAACGGGCGCGCTCCCAAATGCCAGTGGCCAGGCAATCGGCAGGCTATCCCAGCGAACGCCCCCATCGCAGTCTGGCGCATAGTAATCCGTGCACTTGTATTGAACTTCCGTATCGGGGAGGAGCGTTAAAAAAGCCATGGAGGAAACCCTTTGGGACCAGCAGCTGTCGCCCATTCTCCAGAGACCAAGCTCTTCACCCACCCACTCACCATAGGTAGGCGATCCAACTCGGATATCGACGGCCACATCAAAAATGGCCCTGGGTGCATCGCACAAGCTTGTCCTGCGCGTGGGGAGGAGCCTGAAGTGAAGGCCTCGAAGAGTACCGACCGTTGCCGAAAAAGATTGATTATCCTGAAGGAAGGATAGATCTACTCCCTCACTTTAAGATCCCGGAGCACTCCAGGTCTCCTCGAAAAGCCTCGTTCGTCCCCAAATCGCCTTGGCGTAATTACAACAACACCCTCAAGCGCAGTTTTGCTCACTTCTATCGGGTAGCGTTGACTCCAAAAAATCATTCCACGCTTAAACCCGTGACTAAATTCTAAATTGGAACAATGGATCAAAACATATCTTTTGGCGACTCGCACACCTATCCTTATGGGTTCGTCCTCTGTAGAGCTACCAGATAGCCTCTCGACGCTTCAAAGCCTGCCCAGCCTCGGCGAAAGAACTCACTTACCGTTACCATCGCACTGGGATCCAATGATATTTCCCGGGCCCACTAAATAGTGGAAAAAATAAAGGCTGTTCAAACCGCTATTCGGAAGCAACTAGGTTCACCTAACACCCTCTTTAAATCTGTTCCTAGTGGAAACCTCTCAGTTCAGGGATGCTGTATACGACCCATTATCGTGCGTTCCCCTTCGGAGCCCCCGCAATGGGCTTTGTTCTAGGGCTTGAAGAAGGCGAAAGCGCGCATCTTCCTGCGCGGCCTTTCGAGAATCATCCACTGATCGGTCCTGAGCTCAGTCATTTAAGACGCTACCGCCCCTGGCCTGCGCGTGCGCTCCAGTGGCGTTGTTCATTTTTGAACATGGTAAGCCATAGATGCATCAATGGAAATGAACTCTTGATGACCCTTTAGGGTTTTTTGCTTTGGTGTGTGGATGGGAGAGGGTACTTGCGAGGCGCGATCACTCTGGGGTGGTGGTAGGCCCGTTAGGCCTGAACTCATTCCTAACTAATCGTTGACTACGACTGGGGACAGCGGGGATCCGAGCTGGGCTCATCTCGAGTGACCAAAATGCTGTTCGTTGGATAGCTAGAGAGAACAATAAGGCATCAGCGAGCAGACTTGTCCCAATATAACCCGAGAGCCCAGTTTACCCCGGTGCGTTTTGACCTATTCGCGCACTGCAGCGCGCAGGCTAAAGGCAGAAACGCTTGGCCTGCTCGAGGGCGGCGCTGAGACGCTCCAAATCCGCCAAGGTACTGCTGAGACCGAGGGACGCCCGCACCGTTCCGCTTACCCCGTAGCGCGCCATCAGTGGCTGGCAGCAGTGATGGCCCGTGCGGACCGCCACCCCGGCCTGATCCAGGAAGGCACCGACATCGCTGGGGTGGGCGCCATCGAGGAGAAAGGACACCGCGCCGCAGCGCTCCGGGGCGGAGCCGATAACCGTCACCCCGGGAAAGCGCGGAGCAGGGCATCAAGCTCGGCAAATACGGCGTGCTCATGGGCTCTTAGCGCCTCTTGATCGAGCCCCGTGAACCATTCGATGGCTGCCCCGAGGCCCACGGCACCTGCGATGTGCGGCGTGCCCGCTTCAAAGCGGAAGGGCGGCGCCTGGAAGGTGGTGCCCTCAAAGGACACCCGATCAATCATCTCCCCACCGCCCTGCCAGGGGGCATGGCCGCCAGCAGATCGTACTTTCCGTAGAGCACGCCGATGCCCGTGGGGCCGTAGAGCTTATGGCCAGAGAAGACGTAAAAGTCCGCATCGAGGGCTTTCAGATCAAGATCGAGGTGGGCCACCGCCTGGGCGCCATCAATCAGCACCTTTGCGCCTACCCCATGGGCGGCCCTGATCAGCTCCGCCACGGGATTCACGGTGCCCAGCACATTGGAGACATGGGTCACGGCCAGCAGCTTCGTGCGCTCCGAGAGCAGAGGTCTCGAAGGCGTCGAGGTCGAGCTCCCCCGAATCGGTGACGGGGATGACCTTGAGGAGTGGCGCCAGTGCGCTCGCAGGCGAGCTGCCAGGGCACGATGTTGGCGTGGTGCTCCATTTCGGAGATCAGCACTTCATCGCCAGGGCCAAGATTCGCGCTGCCCCAGCTTTGGGCCACCAGGTTGATCGCTTCCGTGGTGCCCCGGGTCCAGATGACCTCTTCCCGACGAACGAGGCCTCCCGGGCCGCTTAGAAAGCGGGCAACGGAATCTCGGGCGGCTTCGAAGGCCGCCGTGGCTCGATCGGCTAGCGCGTGGGCGCCGCGGTGCACGTTGCTGTGGTCACAGGCGTAGTAGTAGCTGAGGGCGTCGATCACCGCCTGGGGCTTTAAGGTGCTCGCTGCGCTGTCGAGATAGACCAGCGGCTTGCCATTGACCTCTTGGGATAAGCGCAGGGAACTCAGCCCGGAGGGCCTCAATATCAAAGGGCCGGGGCGGCGTTTCGGGACGAAGCATCAGCGAGCCTCCGCGCGGGTCGCGCCCGCATCACCGGCCTGGGCAAAGGCGCGGTCAAAGGCCGCCTTGAAGGCAGCGGATAGATAGGTCGCCAAGCGCTCGTCTTCTACGGCTTCGATGACCGTCGCCAGATGGGCATAGGCCAGGGCCGCCCGGGCCGCTCGCTCGGTAAGGCCGCGGCTGCGCAGATAGAAGACAGAGTTCGCGTCGAGCTCTCCTACGGTAGCGCCGTGGGCGCAGGCGACGTCGTCGGCGTAAATCTCGAGCTCAGGCTTGGCATTCAGCTCCGCCCCGCGGGAGAGCAGGAGGCTGCGGACGTTAAAGGCCGCGTCGCTCTTCTGCGCCTGGGGAAGGATGTGAATGCGCCCGTTCAGGGTGGTTTTCGACTGCCCCGCCGCCAGCGCCCGGAAGCGCTGCGTGCTGGTGCCATTCGGTTCGCAGTGGTTCATGGCCAGCTGCGTGTCAAGGTGCTGCGCGCCGTCCGTGAGCGATGCCCCGGACACGGCCACGGTGGCGCCATGGCCGCGAAGATCGATATTGAGCTCATTGCGCCGGAAGGCTGAGCCGCCCTGGGCCAGCAGAAGCCCGTAGTGGGCTTGGGGACCAACGGTCACCGCATGCTGAGAGAGCCAGCGCCCTTCCCCGCCAGCAAGCCCCAGGCGCTGATGGGTCAGCTGCGCCCCGGCCTCAAGGGTCAGGTTGCACCACCGTGCTGAAGAAGGCGTGGTCGTCGCCGCTTTGGCGCTCGAGAAGCGTCAGCGAGCTGCCCTCCCCCAGGCGCACCGCGATGCGAAGGAAAGCGCCCGGCGCCCCCTGAGCAAGCTCGAGCAGCAACGGCTGTTCAACGCGCACGCCCGGGGCCACGGTCAGCACATAGGCCTCGGGGGCCATCGCGGCATTCAGCGCGTCGAAGGCCTCACCGCTAGGCGTCAGCGCCTCGGGGCACGCCTCTAAAGCGCTCACCGCTTGCAGGGTCACGCCGTCGGGCAACGCGCTCTGGGGCACCACAGGCCGCCGGCGGCGCTCAGCACGCAGGCGCCGAAGGCGTCTTCCGGCTGCGCCGCGGGGGGCTTGCCAAGGGCATCCGCAGAGGCGGTCACGAACGCCGGATCGAGAAGTTTGGTGAGGCGGGAATACTTCCAGCGCTCGGTTTTCGCCGTGGGCCAGGCAGCCGTTTCAAGGGCAGCTTAAGGCCCGCAGCCCGAAGGGCGGCAAGGCCGCCCTTCGCAGCCGGCAGCGCTTCCCTGCGCTTCCTGGGCGGCAGCGAGGAAGTGGCCGTGCACGTCCGCGGGGTTTGCTTTGGCGGCAGCGCTCATGCGGCGTCCGTGAGCCAGCCGTAGCCCTTCTCTTCCAGCTCGAGGGCGAGTTCCCGGCCGCCGGACTTGATGATCTTGCCGCCGGCGAGGACGTGTACAAAGTCGTGGACGATGAGGTTCAGAAGGCGCTTGTAGTGGGTCACGAGGATGATGCCCCGCTCCGGGCTGCGCAGGGCATTCACGCCCTCGGCCACCACCTGGAGGGCGTCGATATCGAGGCCCGAGTCCGTCTCATCGAGAATGGCCAGGGCAGGCTTCAGGAGCAGCATCTGGAGGATCTCGTTGCGCTTCTTCTCCCCGCCAGAGAAGCCTTCGTTGACGCCGCGCTTCAAAAAGCTCGCATCGAGCTTCACCTGAGCCGCCGCGGCGCGGGCTTCCTTCAGAAACTCCGCTGCCGTGGGGATGGGCTCTCCCCGATGGCTGCGCACGGCTTCCACGGAGGCGCGAAGGAATTCGAGGTTCGATACCCCCGGGATCTCCACCGGATATTGAAAGCCCGAGGAAGAGCCCTTCCCGAGCCCGCAGCTCCACGTCCAGCTCCAGGAGGTCCTGGCCCTTGAAGGCCACGGAGCCATTGGTGACGCTGTAGCCGTCCCGGCCCGACAGCACATTGCCCAGCGTGCTCTTCCCCGAGCCGTTGGGGCCCATGATGGCGTGCACTTCCCCGGGCTTCACCGTGAGGTCGATGCCCTTAAGGATCGCCTTTTCGTCTACCGAGGCCTCAAGGCCCTTGATTTCAAGCATTGCGCTACTCATCCCACGGCCCCTTCGCGGCTGATTTCCAAAAGCTTGCCCGCCTCCACGGCGAACTCCATGGGCAGTTCCTTGAACACTTCCTTGCAGAAGCCATTCACGATCATGGAAACGGCCTTTTCCGCATCAAGGCCCCGCTGCTGGCAGAGGAACAGCTGATCGTCGCTGACCTTCGAGGTGGTGGCTTCGTGCTCGACGATGGCGCTGGGGTTCTTGCTCTCGATGTAGGGGAAGGTGTGGGCCCCGCAGCGATCCCCGATCAACAGAGAGTCGCACTGGGTGTAGTTCCGCGCCCCCTCCGCCGTGGGGGAGATGCGCACCAGGCCCCGGTAGGCATTTTGGCTGCGCACGGCGCTGATGCCCTTGGAGACGATGGTGGAGCGGGTGTTCTTCCCCAGGTGGATCATCTTCGTGCCCGTATCCGCCTGCTGGCAGCCCCGGGTCAGCGCTACAGAGTAGAACTCGCCTACGGCGTTATCGCCCCGGAGCACAACGCTGGGATACTTCCAGGTGATGGCCGAGCCCGTTTCCACCTGGGTCCAGGAGATCTTGGAATCCTTGTGGGCCACGCCGCGCTTGGTGACGAAGTTATAAATGCCGCCCCGCCCCTCTTCGTCCCCGGGGTACCAGTTCTGCACCGTGGAGTATTTGATCTCCGCGCCGGGCAACGCCACGAGTTCGACCACGGCGGCGTGAAGCTGATTCTCATCGCGCTGGGGCGCCGTGCAGCCCTCGAGGTAGGAGACGTAGCTGCCCTCGTCGGCGACGATGAGGGTTCGCTCGAACTGCCCCGTGTTCTCCGCGTTGATGCGGAAGTAGGTGGAGAGCTCCATGGGGCAGCGCACCCCCTTGGGGATGTAAACGAAGGAGCCATCGCTGAACACGGCGCAGTTCAAGGCCGCGAAGTAGTTATCCCGCACCGGCACCACGGAGCCGAGGTGCTTGCGCACCAGCTCCGGATATTCCTTCAGGGCCTCGGAGATGGAGCAGAAGATCACCCCCGCTTCCGCGAGCTTGTCCTTGAAGGTGGTGACCACGGAGACGCTATCGAAGACCGCATCCACGGCGATCCCGGCCAGCATCATCTGCTCTTCCAGGGGAATGCCGAGCTTTTCGTAGGTGCGCAGAAGCTCCGGATCCACCTCATCGAGGCTCTTCGGGGCGTCGTCCTTGCTCTTCGGGGCGGAGTAGTAGGAGATGCCCTGATAATCGATGGGGGGCACGTTCAGGTGGGCCCAGTCCGGCGGGGTTAGCGTTTGCCACTGGCGAAAGGCCTCGAGGCGCCACTCAAGCATCCACTCGGGCTCGCCCTTCTTCGCCGAGATAAAGCGGATCGTGTCTTCGGACAGCCCCGGGGCCAGCGTTTCCGACTCAATATCGGTGACGAAGCCCGCTTCGTAGCGACGATTAACAAGGGCGTCGAGTTCCTGGGCGCTTTCGCTCACGGATCCACACTCCAAAGATTTCCGACTGAGCCGCTAGGATAAGGGCCCGCCGCCCTTGATTCAATACAAAAACGGTATAGATTTAAGCCATGCTCAAGCTCAGCCGCATGACCGACTATGGCGTTTTGGTGCTCCACCACCTGGGGCGGCTCCGCCCTGCCCGGGTGTCCGTGGAAACGCTGGCGGAGCTGACGCACTTGACCCAGCCCACCATCCGCAAGGTGCTCCACCCCCTCACCCGAGCCGGGCTCGTCACCGCCAAGCGCGGGCCCCACGGGGGCTACGCCCTGGCCCGCCCCGCCGAGCGCATCACCCTGGCCGAAGCCATCGCCGCCCTCCAGGGGCCCCTGGCCCTCACGGACTGCTGCGACTCAGAGGGCATCTGCGAGATTCAGGACCGCTGCGATTTGGCGGGGCGTTGGAATGGGATCAATGCGCTGCTGACGCGGCTGCTGGAGAAGACGTCCCTCGCGGACCTCGACGCCTTTGGACACCGGGGCCAACCCCTACCCCCGCCCCTGCGTATGGCCTTGGGGTCACCAGGGAATTGAGGCGCTAAGCGCCCCCAGCGCTCTTCTCCTACCCTTCCGTTTGCCGGCTCTGAAAGGCCCAGCTGGAGGCGCACATCGCCTCCAGGGATCGCTTGGCTTCCCACTTTAAGAGCGCCTTTGCCTTGGACGGCTCGGCGAAGTACTCGGGAAGATCTCCGGCCCGGCGCGGGGCCGCCTTCCAGGGCACGGGGCGGTTGCTGGCGCGCTCGAAGGCGTTCACCAGCTCGAGCACGGAATGGCCCACCCCTGAGCCCAAATTGACCACCTCAAAGGGGGTTTCTCCGAGAGCACGACCGGGCTGCAGGGCCTCCAGGGCCGCAACGTGGCCCTCGGCCACATCGACCACATGGATGTAGTCCCGAACCCCCGTGCCGTCCTTGGTGTCGTAGTCCGTGCCGAAGACGCTCAGGACCTCAAGCTGCCCCGCGGCCACCCGCATGACATAGGGCATGAGGTTATTGGGAATGCCGTTGGGATCATCGCCGATAAGGCCACTTTCGTGGGCCCCCACGGGATTGAAGTAGCGAAGGGCGGCGATGCGCCAGCGATCATCGCTGGCCGCTAGGTCCTGAAGGATTTCCTCGATATGCAGCTTGGTGCGCCCATAGGGATTAATCGCCGCCGTGGGATGGGCTTCGTCATAGGGCAGGTACTTCGGCGTGCCGTAGACCGTCGCGCTGCTGCTAAACACGAACTGGCGCACATCGGCTGCGGCCATGGCCTGAAGGAGGGACACGGCGCCGCCGACGTTATTGTCAAAATAGCTCAGGGGATCGGCGGAGGACTCCCCCACGGCCTTCGCCCCCGCAAAGTGCACCACGGCCTGAGCGCCCTCGCCCTTCAGAATGCCTTCCACCGCTGCGCGATCGCGAACATCGGCTTCATAGAAGGGAAAGGCCGCGCCCGTGATCGCCTCTAGGCGATCCAGCACCGCCCGGCTCGCATTGGCCAGGTTATCGAGGAGCACCACCCGCCAGCCCGCCTCATGCAGGGCCACCGCCGTATGGCTACCGATGTAGCCGAGGCCTCCGGTGAGGAGCACGGTCTTAGGCGGAGCGGTCACGGGCATGGCGGCAATCCTTGGCAGCGATCTTTGGAGAGAAGGCGCCTAGCCTAACCCCTAATCGCTGCCGAAGAGATCCCGACTGTAGACTTTCGAGGCGACATCGCTGAGCTCCGCCGTGGGGCGATTGGCGATGATGAGATCGGCCTGGGCCTTAAAGGCGTCCAGGTCCCGGAGCACGGGGCTGTTGAAGAAGCGCGCGTCCTTCAGCACGGGCTCGTAGACGATCACCTCCACACCCTTGGCCTTCAGGCGCTTCATCACCCCCTGGATGCTCGAGGCGCGGAAGTTATCCGACCCCGCCTTCATCACCAAGCGGTAGATGCCTACGGTTTGGGGCTTGCGCCTTAAAATGTCGCAGGCCACCACATCCTTTCGGGTGGTATTCGAATCCACGATGGCGCGAATGAGGTTCTGGGGCACATTGCAATAGTTGGCGAGAAGCTGCCGCGTATCCTTCGGTAGGCAATAGCCCCCATAGCCAAAGGAGGGGTTGTTGTAGCCCTGCCCTACCCGGGGATCGAGGCAGACCCCCTCAATGATGCTCCGCGTATCGAGGCCGTGGGTCATGGCGTAGCTGTCGGGCTCATTGAAGAAGGCCACGCGCATGGCCAGGTAGGTATTGGCGAAGAGCTTAATGGCCTCCGCTTCCGTGCTGTCCGTGACCAGCACGGGAACGTCCTGGCCTCAAGGCGCCTTGCTGCAACAGCGCAGCGAAGCGCTGCGCCGCTTCCGAGCGACTCCCCACGATAATCCGCGAGGGATAGAGGTTATCCCAGAGGGCCCGGCCCTCCCGGAGAAACTCCGGGGAGAAGAAAATCTCCAGCTCGGGATAGCGAGCCTGGAGCTTGGCCGTATAGCCCACGGGCACGGTGGACTTGATGACCACCACGGCCGCTGGGTTCAGCCGCGCCACATCGGCCACCACCGCCTCAACCGAGCGCGTATCGAAGGTGTTCTTTCGAGGGTCGTAGTTCGTTGGCGTGGCCACGACCACATAGGCGGCGCCGTTATAGGCGTCCGCAGGATCGAGGGTGGCGCGAAAGCACCGAGATCCGCAGCGCAGGGCCGCCTGCACCTCCGCATCCTCAATGGGCGAGGTGCCTGCATTGAGGAGAGCGACCTTCTCCGGCAGCAGATCAAGCGCCACCACTTCATGGTGCTGGGCCAGGAGGAGCCCATTGCCCAGGCCCACATAGCCCGTGCCGGCGATGGCGATTTTGCTGCGCGCGGCGCCCCGCCCTGCCTTATGATTCTCGCCCATCGCAACGCCCTCGAGGTTTTCGAAACCCTAGGGGCGCGGCTTGAACACCGGGTGACACTTGGAAGACGAATCCATAACAGGGGCATTAAGCTTTGATGACTTCGAGGCCATCGGCGAATCCATCACGGCTGGGCCGTCATTCCGGGCTTCCTCCCCGCCGGCTTGAACAGGCCGGGGTGACGGCGTGGAAGAGCGCCCGACATCCATACCCTAGGCACCCTTGATGCGGGAAGCAGCACCTCAACCGAAGCCTCTTTGCGGGCCTTTCGAGTGCACTATGGCCGGGGCGCCTTATTCACATCGATCAGTTTGAGGACACCACGCGCCGGGCGATCTCCGTGGTGCTCTATCTCAATCACCAATGGCGCCCTCAGGACGGCGGCGCCCTGCGCCTTTGGACCACGCCGGCGCCTGGGCGTACGCCGCCAAGCCCTAAAACCCCGTTTATTGAGGTCTGGCCCGAAGCGGGCACCCTGGAATCTTTCGGAGCGCGGATTTCTGGACGAGGTGCGGCGAGCGCGGCGAACGCGCCTGTCGCTAACGGGCTGGTTTCGCGGCGGGCGAGCAATCCGCTGGAGCAAACCGCTAGGCGCCCAGATTCGATGGCGCCCTCAATGGGCTACCGCGTTCCCGCCTGGAGCATTCCCACCACGGCGATAAGAGGCAGGCGGACAAAGTCCAGGGGCGAAACGATACGGCGATTAGGGGCCGGCGCCAGGCGCAGGGCGGGGCCAGGCGCAGGGCCTGCGTGATGCAAAAGTGGGCCCCAATGCCGCAAAGCCCCAACACGAGGATCCAGGGGAGGTTCGCTGCCACGGGCAACGCAATGCCCCCCGGCGCCGCGCAAAGCAGGGCAAGGCCTGACTGCATGAGGGTCATGTAAAACAGCACCCGGAAGGTGTTCTCCGTCCCTGAGAGCAGCTTGGTGCTGAGCACCGTTCCAGCGAAGCCCAGCGCTGACAGCAAGGTGGCCCCGTGGGCGAGCTCCAAAGGCACGATGCCCGGACGCACGATCACGAGAATTCCCAGGAACCCCAGTAGCACGGCGATCAGCCCCACGCGGGTGAGCGGCTCCCGCAAAGCCAGCGGCGCCAGAAGCACCACCCAAATGGGGGTGGTGAATTCCAGGGCAAACACCTGGGCCAGGGGAATGAGGGCAAGGGCGTAGAACCAGAGGTTCTGCGCCGTGAAGTGAAAGACGTTACGAAGAAAATGGAGCGGCAGACGCTCGGTCTTGAGTGCCTCCCCCCGCCAGCGGGCCAGGGCCCACACCACGGGCACACCGAGCAGAGAGCGATAGAGCATGAGCTCGAAGGTGTCGAGATTGCTCGACACCTCCCGCCCCGCGACGGCCACGGCGCTGAGGGCGAAGATGCCCAGGAGCATCCACGCTGCGGCCCGCGCGACCGCCGGCTTGTCCTCAGCCAAGGGTGAGCGCTACGCCCTACCCCGCGTCCCGCAAATCGGGCAGCAGGTAGCCAGAGTCTTGCAGGTTCGCCCGCACGACTTTCTTGTCCATCTTCCCCGTAGAGGTGAGGGGGATGGCGTCGACGAAGACCACGTCGTTCGGCAGCTGCCACTTGGCGAAAGCGCTTTCGCAGTGGCGCATCACATCGCCGATTTCCACGCTCTGCCCCGGGGCCACGACCACCACGGCGACGGGGCGCTCATCCCACTTCGGGTGGGGCTGGGCCACCACGCAGGCCTGGGCGACCTGGGGCAGCGCCGCGATGTGGTTTTCAAGATCCACCGAGGAGATCCACTCACCCCCAGACTTGATGAGGTCCTTGGAGCGGTCGGTAATGATGAGGTAACCCTCATCGTCGATCTTCGCCACGTCCCCGGTGATGAGCCAGCCGTCGTGGAACTTATCGGGCTGAGGGTTATTGAAGTATTCGGAGCAAATCCAGGGTCCCTTGATGAGGAGCTCGCCAAAGGCTTCCCCGTCGTGCGGCAGCGACTTCCACTGGTCGTCGAAGATTTCGAGCTGAAGCCCCGGCATGAGCTGGCCCGCCTTTGCCTGATTAGCGATTAGCTCGTCTTCCTCGCGCTCGAGATCCGCACGCTTGGCGATGCGCCGGCTGATGGTGGCCAGGGGCGAGGTTTCCGTCATGCCCCAGCCCTGAATCATTTCCACTCCAAGGGTTTTCCAAAACCAGTCGATCAGGGAAACGGGCGGCGCCGAGCCCCCGCAGGTCACGCGCTCGAGATTCGAGAAATCAAAGCCTGCGGGGTTCGCCTCGTAGGCGGCCTTCAGGCCCTGCCAAATGGTCGGCACGCCTGCGGAGATGGTGACGCCCTCATCGCTCATGAGCTTGGCGAGGCGCGCCGGATCCATGAAGCGGTGCGGATACACCTGCTTCATGCCCAGCATGTTCGCCACCCAGGGGAGGCCCCAGGAATTGGCATGGAACATGGGCACAATGCCGCAGAGCGTATCTACCGCGGAAAGGCTCATGGCGTCGGTCATGGCAATGGTCAGGGTGTGCAGGTAGTTTGACCGGTGGGTGTACATCACCCCCTTCGGCTTCCCCGTGGTGCCGCTGGTGTAGCACAGGCCCATGGGGGAATTTTCATCGATCTCGGGCCAGTCGTAGCAGGTGGGCTTGCCGGCGATGAAGTCTTCGTAGTCGATGGCGTTCGGAAGGGTCGTCTCCCAGCCCTCGAGCCCTGGCTCCGTAGCCACCACGAAGGTCTTCACCGTCGGCATCTTGCCGATCAGCCCTTCGAGCTTCGGCAGTAGGTCCGCATCAACGATGATCACCTGGTCTTCCGCGTGGTTAACGATGTACTCAAGATCCACGTCCGAGAGGCGAATGTTCAGGGTGTGCAGCACGGCCCCCATGCAGGAGATGGCATGGTAGGCCTCGAGGTGCCGGGCCCCATTCCACATGAAGGTGCCCACCCGATCGCCAATCTTCCACCCCCGCATCCGCGAGGGCGTGGGCCAGCTGGTGGGCCCGATTCCGCGTTTCCGCCATGGTTTGGCGCCGCACCCCGTCCGCGGTGGCCGTGACCACCTCCACGTCGGGCTGCACGTGCGCACCTCGATCCATGATGTTGGACATCAGCAGGGGCGTTTGCTGCATGGTCATGGCGTGATCTCTCCAGGTTTGGGGTTCTTGATATTTTTTGAATTTAGGCGTCGGGGCGAAGCTTCAGAAGGAAGGTCATATCCCCTTCCATCACCAGCTCCGCCCGGTGGTTTTTAAGGGCCGTGGCCAGGGTGACCCGCCCCGCGGCGCGCTCCGGTTCAAGGGCGCTTACGGTCAACTGGGGGTAGAGCGTATCGCCCCGGAACACGGGCTTCACAAAGCGCGAGGACTGGCCCACGAAGGTCACCAGCGTATCCTCGATCAGGTAGGAGAAGTCCGAGGCGCCGGGGGTGGTGTAGAGCAGCATCTGCAGGGGATGCACGAGAATGCTCGGGAAGCCCCGCTCCTTGGCGTACTCCATATCGTAGTGAAGGGGGTGGTTATCCCCGCTGGCCGCCCGGAAGGCCGCCACCTCCGCATCGCCAATGGTGCGCGAGGGGATGTAAAAGGTCTCCCCCAGGGTAAAATCCTCGAAATAGCGAGACTGTTCGAATTTACGTCGTAGCACCGTGGCTCCCCTCTTCACCCCTTGGCTCGGGGTCTTTCGCGGGACTATAGCGTGCTTTGCCGAGGCCCTAAACCGGGCCCCTAAGGAAAGTCATGGGTGAGATCACACCGGTCACCGACCACACCATTGCCGAGCACCTCAGCCAGGTGCCCCACGCCGCGGCCCTCGGTATGCAGCTGGTGGGCTACGAGGATGGAAAGGCCCTCGTGCGCGTACCCTACGCCGAGCATTTGGTCGGGGATCCGGACACGGGGGTCATCCATGGCGGCGTGCTGACCGCGGTGCTCGATAACGCCTCGGGCATGGCCGTGCCAAGGGCGTCCTTGAGTGAGGCCCAGCGGGCCATTGCCACGCTGGATCTGCGCATCGATTACATGCGCCCAGCGAGGCCGCAGGAAGATCTTCTTGTGGAGGCCGAGTGCTATCAGCTCACCCGCGCCATTGCCTTCGTGCGAGCCCGGGCCTACCAAGCTTCAGACGACCGCACCATCGCCAGCTCCGTAGCGACCTTCATGCTCGGCGCCAATCGGGCCACGCCGCCTGGGTTCGAGGCTGGCGAGTGACCCATCGGGGAGCGCTCCAAGGGCAAGGGCGCGCGATGAAGCTTTTGAGCGAAGTGCGGGGGGACGATGGGCGCTTGGATCTGTCTGCTCTGGTTGCGCGCATTCCCTACGCCCAGTTCCTCGGGGTTCAGGTGGAAGAGAAGGGCAACGAAATCACCTTGGTGATGCCCTTCAAGGAATCGCTGATCGGCAACGTGATGCTGCCAGCGCTCCACGGGGGCACCATTGGTGCGCTATTGGAATTCACCGCGGTGATTCAGCTCTTGGCCGAATCCCAGCCAGAAGCCCTGCCGAAAACCATCGATTTTGCCATCGATTATTTGCGCTCTGGCCGGCCCGAGCCCACCTACGCGCGGGCGACCATTGCCAAGCATGGGCGGCGCGTCGCAAACGTGCAGGTAGAGGCGTGGCAAAGCTTTCGAAGCAAGCCCATTGCAAGCGGCCACGGGCATTTCATGCTGGGAGATGGCTAGGGGCGTTTGGTCGACCACCAACCCCGCTGGGAATCCTCCCCCCAAACGCAAGCGCTCAGTCGCTGGGGTTGGTAGTCGTAGCGCGGACCTTAACCGCGATCTCGTCATTTCCATTGCTTGCCATGCTCCGGCAACTCTGCGTAGCGAGGATGTGCTCAAGCAGGTCATAGGCCGTGAGGTAATCGAGAGACTCGGTCGCAAAGGGCAAGGGCTCAAAGCCCAAGCGGCACCGCAGCACGTTACGGTTGAGGTCTTCGTACAGGTCGACGCCCCAACTGTCGCTGGCGCGAAAGCGATTAGAGGGGTTGGGCCCGCAACCTAAATCCAGAGCCTTGCGGCAGTCTCCATCCCCTAGAGCATAGGCATCATGCACGGTCTGCAAATCCCCCCTTCACGGCCTTAAGGCGCGGACGGAAAAAGCAGCGCGAAGAGGAAAAGGGAGGGTGTTTGGTCAGGAACCGCAGGATTAGTTTGTTCATGCCACTCCGCAAAAAGTCGGTTTTTGGCAGAGTGTACGGGGCGGAACGACTATTGCCGAGCAAGAATACGAGATGAGCGTTTGGTCGACCGCCAACCCCGCTAGGATTTCTCCCCCAAAACGCAAGCGATTAGGCGCTAGGGCTGACGGTCGTGGGGCGAACGTTACCCCTGAGGTGCCCCCCTGCCCAGAGCCACTTGCGAGATTCCATAAGTTTTCAACTTTCTTAAAGCATCCGCCTTAGAACGGAAGCGTCACCTTAGGTTCATCTTGTTTCTGCATCATCTACGCGAAGTTTCAGTTCAACACAGACTTTAGTAATGGTGGCTGGAAGCCGATACTATTGCCATGGGGGATTGGCTTGGTAGACACCTACGTCTACCTAACTTAACTTTAAAGTTTCGATAACCACTGATTACGGGCTTTCGACCTTGCAAGCGTTTTTCGCCGCCTTATTGGTTGCCACTGCCGCCAGCGCCTTCTTGGTCTGGTCGAAGCGCTGGCACATGCGTTTTTAGCGCGGATCACTTCGAAGGTGCCCAGAAGTTCCACGCGCAGGCGACGCCGCGCATCGGCGGCCTTGCTATCGCCCTGGGTTTGGGCGCCGCGTTCCTAACGGGAGCGGCCCCCGTCGCCGTCCTCGGCCCCTTGCTGATTGCCGGAGCATTTCCCTTTGCCGCAGGCTTCACGGAAGACATCACCAACAATGGTGGGATTAAGCGCCGGCTCTTTTTTATTGCCGGTGGCGGCTTGGTCTTTGCCTTCTCACCGATCAGTGGGTGCGCTACGTGGGACTGGCCGGCATCGATCCCTTGCTCGCCATGCCCCCTTGGCATCGCTTTTACCGTGTTCGCCCTTACCGGCGCCGCCAACGCCATCAACATTATCGACGGCTTTAACGGTCTCGCCGGCGGCGTCTCCTTTCTCATCCTCGGCGCGTTAGCCATCATCGCTGATCAGGTTGGGGACGGCGCTTTAATGATGGTGCTCCTAGGCTTTATGGGCGCCATCGCGGGCTTCCTGCTTCTTAACTTCCCCAGGGGCAAGCTCTTCCTTGGGGACGGCGGGGCCTATCTGGTGGGCTTCCTCGTCGGCGCCTGCGCGGTCCTTTTACCTATGCGCAATCCGGACGTATCGCCCTGGACCGCCATTGTAGTCTGCGCCTACCCCCTACTAGAAGTTCTGTTCTCCATGTACCGGAAGGGCAAGCGGAAGGGCTACTCCCCCACCCAGCCCGACGGTGTGCATTTACATATGCTGGTGTATCGACGCATCACCCGCCATCGTTTGAGGCACGCCAGTGCTGTCACCCGAAATGCCGCCACCTCGCCCTTCCTCTGGGCCTACGCGACAGGGCCAGCCCTGAGCGCCGTGCTTTTTTACGATAGCCAAGCGCTGCTCCTGGCCGCCCTAGGCCTGAGCGCCGTGGCCTACGGGCTTATCTACCGGCGACTCACGCGCTTCCGCTGGCTCCCTACCCGCGATCGCCTAGGGCTCCCGCTGCAAGCACCCCACGGGGCCGTGCCCTCCTCAAAGTAGCCCCTAACGCTTTCCATGAGCCCTTAAGCTGAAGCAGCCAAGCGTGGCTCACGCAATAGAGGCTAATTTGCCGTGAGCAACGTTTTGCCGAAGACACCTTGTATAGGGGAGGCGGTGCGGCGGCCTCTGCCGCATGAACCCCGGGCGACCATTTCCTAGCAGCGCTTGCCCGACACCTGCCATATACCGGTTGCACCGAACCTCCCCCGCTAGAAATGGGGGAACATAACTCAGCGAACGCCTAAACCATCCCCAGCTCGAGCTGCGCCTCTTCGCTCATCATGTCGCGAGACCAAGGGGATCGAAGACCAGCTCCACTTCCACCGCTTCCACGCCAGGAACCTTGCCCACGCGGTACTTCACGTCGTCCACCAGCACCGGGCCCATGCCGCAGCCCGGGGCCGTAAGGGTCATGGTGACGGCGACCACGGGGCCGTCGATGGAGACGTCGTAGATCAGGCCCAGGTCGAGGAGATTCACGGGGATTTCCGGATCGAAGATGGACGCGAGGGCCTGCTGCACATGAACCCGGCTCACGCCCGCTTCCCCCGTGGGCTCAAAGACGAGCTCCAGGGCCTCGAGGCCCAAGGCATCGGCGTCCGTTCCATCGACGCGGGCGAGATTACCCCCCACGTTGACCGTATAGGTGCCGCCGAGGGCCTGGGTGAGGGTGACGAAGGTGTCCCTGGGGAGGGTGATGCGTGTGCCCGCAGGCACTAACCGTGCAGGACAGTCCCGCTGCACCACCACCATGCGGCGATCCACAGGAAGAACCTAGGAGACCGCGAAGGATTCGCCGCAGCCGCACTCCGCGGTGGCGTTGGGGTTCTGGAACTTCAGAACGTGATTAAGACCTTCCGTGACTAAGTCGATCTCCGTGCCCTGCACCAGGGGCAAGGCCTCCGCATCCACGTAGACCACAAGGCCGCCGTCCAAGGCATAGGCCGTATCCTGCGCCTCCGGGGCCTCGACGTAGTCCAAGGCATACATAAAGCCCGAGCAGCCGCTTTGCTTAACGGCGAGACGAACAGCCACAGCGCCGCACAGCTGGCTAGCTGACGCTGGGCGTGGGCCACCGCCGCCGGCGACATGCTAATTCCCTGCGACGCTGCAGGGTTGAAGGTTTGAACGCTCATCACACCACCTGCGTGGAAACGCGCACTTCAAAAGTCGAAGCCCCGGCGGGGCGAGAAGGGTCCAGTGTACGCCGATAAGGGCGCCAGATTAACCCGGACGGTCCCTAACCCTTCTCGGTGACCTTCAGCACAGTACCAGGGCCTCGGGAATCAGCAGAAGCGTCAGCGCTGCTTACCTTGCAGGATTTGGACTTCATGCTCGAGGGGCTCCACCCCATACACGCTTGCTCCACCGGAGCTGCTCAGGAGGCGAAAGGTCAGCCGATAGCGGCCAGGGTTGAGCGTCCGGGCCAAGGGGGCTTTCCCGGCCAATTCACCCCAAAGCGCCCCATCGAGCCGCACTTCCACGGCGCCCCCGTAGGCCCCACCACCGCCTCGGCCAATGAGCAGCTCGCCCCTGGGCTCCGCCGCGGCAGCCCAGGCGGAGGATAGGGAGCCAAGAACAGCTAGCGCGGCAACCGCTAGCGCCCTAGGGGATCTAATACCTACGATCATGAACTCTCTTCCTTGAGCAACGTGGGTGACGTCTTATCCTCAGGCGAGAGTGAAAGGATCTGACCAAAAAAGCAAGCTGATCTAAAGATGCTTGCCGCGCCTTCACGGACATGATTTCGTAGCGGTTCTCTCTAGAGCTTTTCGGACCAAAGGTTGCGCCCCAAATCCTCTTTTTCCTGGCCCTGCCCGGCATCGTCGTTGTCATCGGCGCACTGTCCCTGTGGGCCTTGCCTGAGCCATCCGCTGAGAACAAACCTGGGCCCCCGCGGGGGCGCAAAACGCCGGGAATCCGCCTCTCCCCAAGGCCTCACCGCAGAGCCAAACCGTCTCCCGCTCTATGGCTTTGAAGCAAAGGAAGGCGACACGCTTCGGCTCAGCTTCAACCTTGAGGCGCTAAGGCGGGCAAGGACGATCAGCTATCCGGATCCACTACGGGCGAACGCCTAACCACCAACCCCTAGAGCGCGAACGGGGGCTAGGCGCCACAAGCCTCCTCGGCGCCGTACCGGTGGCAGGGCAAGCTCGACCAGCCACCATAACCCTTGGGGATGAAGGAACGGTTATCCTTACGCTCCCCTACTCGAGAGGCGTTCTATCGGGCGAAGGTGATAGCGATGCGGGGGGCCTGGGCGCGATCACCCTACTCAAGGCGCCGCCCTTCAAAGACGTTGTACGGGCCGGGCCCAGCTCTGTGCCCAGCGCTCCCAGGGGATCACGACCCTCATGCGTCAACTGCTTATAACCCTCACCCTGCTGTTGATAGTTGCAAGCGCCTCGCTCCCGGCCCAGGGCCGGGACTTTGAGCTGCGCTGCCCCTGCACGGTCAAGCTGGAATCAGACAGCCTGGCCGTGCTGTCCTTCGACCTCGCTCGCCACTTTACTGCGCAGGATACGGAAACCTTAGAGGTCTCCCTGCTGACGCGTCCCCGCTACAAAGCGATCCCGCCAGACGCCGGATTTATCATCACTTCCTTGGAGACGGCAACGATCCCGGCGGTGGGAGCGCAACTAAGCTACCGCCTTCGCCTGCCCATGCGGTTCTTCGACCAAGCTTTCCCTAATATGGAGTTGCGTATCGATGCACTTGGAACAGACGCCAGTCGTCAGGTAGTTGCCCAAGGGCCCTCACCGCCTCCCTGCCCCCCTCGGAGACACGCGGCTTTAGCTTTCGAGGGGCCTCGCTGGTGTTGGCGGAGCGCCCCTCCTTCGCGCTCGAGGGGACGACGGTGACCGCTCGGGTTCCTCCGATCGAAAACCTCTCCGGCACCCCCGCGGAGGATGTGTCCGTGATTCTCGGGCAATTTAACCCAGAAACCCTGGCCTTCTTAAGGATTGCCGAGCGGACCCTGGGGACCCTGGGCGGCGGCGCCCGCCTCGATGCGCAGACCCTCTCCGGCGACTTCATCGCCGAAGAACTGGACGCCTTCAGCGGAGTTAGCCTCTACCTGGTCAAACGAGGAGCCAATGGCGCCCTAGAGGATTTCTACCTCGTGGACTACTTCGCATCGCTAACCAATCCGGAAGAGGGTTTCGAAACGATCTTCAAGGCCGAAGCGGTCCAGTTTTTTCGAGATAGCAATGGCAACGAGGTCAGCGATTATAACGAGGTGCGCTTCGGCAACTATGTGGACGATGGCGCAGCCCCTTGGACCCTCACCGTAGCCACTTTCATTGACGAAGAAGCGCGAAGCGTCACGCGGAGTCCACGGACACGGGTGGATCACCTCATCGCTCACACCAACAATATCCTGGACCAAAGCGGCGTGAACGGTCGGGTTGAGCTTGCAAGTTATAGCGCCGTCGGGAGCTCCGAGGGCCGCCCCATAAGCGATCCCTCACGCCTCGACGTTCTGGATACGCTCCTTGCCTTCCAATCGCCTTTCGAAGCGGCAGAGGCCGCCTACGAAGACGAAACCACGGACCTGATAGTCGCCTTTGGGCTCGCCACGGAAGAGGAGGCCTTCTGCGGCGTCGCGCCCGGAGAGGGGTCCGCCGACGGAAATCTCTTTGGAGCCGCCCTCCCCGCCAACCTGAAAGCCCACTTCTTCGTTGTCGGCATCAACTGCCCCGACTCCGTTTTCGCCCACGAACTCGGCCACGTGGGTGGGCTGGGCCATAGCCAGCGCCAAGGAGAGCTCGGGGCCCGAGCCTTTTCCCGGGGCCACGGCGAGGAAGGGAGCTTCGTCACCGTCATGCCCTACAGCACGGAGTACGGAAATGCACCGGAGATCTCTCTTCGCTAGCGCAAATCTCCTCCGCTGCGGCACCGGGGCCCTTTGCGGGAAGCCTCGAAGCGACTACTTCCGAGCTACCGACGCGGTATTTACCCTGAACCAAACCTTTCCCCACCTGGCGGCCGTCAAGAATGGCTTTCCTCCAGCACTAAAACTTCTAGGCGCTGCCGCCCTGACCTTGGAAGGGGGACAGCCCTACCTCGAGCCAGGTTTTACAGCCTTCGACCTTGAAGACGGAGACGTGACGGGCTACGTGATTACCCTTGGCACCGTCGATACCGCCACCCCGGGCACCTATCCCCTGTCCTATCGTGCCTTTGACTCCGATGGCAACCAGGCCTCCGTGACCCGCACCGTCACCGTGACGCAAAACCCCGCGGCGCTGATAGACACGGACGGAGATGGCCTTTCCGACCTCGAGGAAAGCCAACGGGGCCTGGATCCGGGCAACGCCGATAGCGACGGCGACGGGGTCAGCGACGGCGACGAGGTCGCCCTGGGCCGGGATCCCGCGGTCTTTGGCTTTGGCCAGGTTCGCCTCGGCCCGAACACGCCCCTGGGCCTGCAGCTGACGGGCACGGCCTCCGCCCTACCCTCCGGTACGCAGGCCACTGTGCCCCCTTCCGCGGCCGCGGCCTTCCTCAACGTTACCGTGGTGAATCCCTCCGCCCCGGGCTTCATCACCGTCTGGCCCTGCGGCATCGATCGCCCCCTGGCCTCAAACATCAACTTCGTCGCCGGGGATACCATCGCCAACGGAGTCATCGCACCCCTTGGCGCCGAGGGCGCCGCTTGCCTCTACAGCAGCGTGGACACGGACGTGGTCGTCGACGTCGCAGGGTGGTTCGAAGAGGGCACCTACCTCGGCGCAACCCCAACCCGCCTCGTCGACACGCGCTACGGCCTAGGCGCGCCCCAGGGGCAAACCACCACCGCCGCCCCCATCCAGGTGCCCGTGGCTGGCCTACCCGTTTCTAGCGCCCTGGGGGCCGCGACGGCCGTTCCCGACACCGTCGGCGCCGTCGCCCTAAACGTGACCACGGTGAATCCCGCCGGGCCGGGCTTCGTGCCCGTCTGGCCCTGCGAGGAGGCTCGGCCGAACGCCTCAAACCTCAACTTCACCGCGGGGCAAATCATCGCCAATGGCGTCATCGCCCCGGCCGGACGTTCAGGAACGGTGTGCGCCTTCAGCTCCGCCGCCACCGATCTCATCGTCGATCTGGCAGGCTGGTTCCCGGGATCGGGCTTTACGGGCCTCACCCCCACCCGCCTTTTGGATACGCGCCAGGCAACAGGGCCCATTGCTGCAGGGGGCGTCGCCGAAGTGGATCTGGGAGCCGCGGGCCTGGGCTTGCCGGCAGACGTCACTGCCGTCGCCCTTAACGTCACCGTCACGGAGACCCAGGGCCCGGGCTTCATCACCGTCTGGCCCTGCGCCCAGGGGAGGCCCAATGCCTCAAACCTGAATTACCTCGCAGGACAAACCATTGCCAATAACGTCCTCACAAGCCCCGGGGCCTCGAGCAAGATCTGCCTCTTTGCCAGCGCCGCCACCCACGCCATCGTGGACATCGCCGGGTGGGTCAACGGTGACGGCTCCGAAAGCACCTTCACAGGCATTCAGCCCACGCGCATTGGCGATACGCGAACCGGGCTCTGGGGCGGCGGCCCCAACCGCGACTCCGATGGCGATGGGGTTGCCGATGGGTCGGACAGCGCGCCGCTGGACTCGGGGGCAGGCTAATCAAGCAACCCTCACGAGCTGTGCAGCTGACAATATAACTAAGGGGGAAATTGCTATAAGGTTTTAATCACGCAGGGGAAAGAGGGACAGATCAATGATGCCTTTAAGGCACGGTCGCTGGATTCAGAACCTAGGGCTTCGCTTCGCACTGATGGGTTGGGTGACCTTTGCTGCCCTACCGGCTCAGGCGGCCCTTACACCGATTGATGGAGGCAGCTACGGGCCGCTTCTTGAGGCGAGCTACGCAATAGCATCCGCAGAAAACTTCAGCGCTCCCTTTCTCCCCGAGGCGTATAAGCCCGAGCTCGTGGAAGAGTTCAACGACATCCAGGGAGCTCTTGGTACCGAGGCCTACCTGGTCGTCGTAAATAAAGACGAAGCCCCTGCTGAGGTGGCAGAAACCGTTGCCTGCGTCATAGCCCCGGATAGGTGCCTAGCCCCAGCCCTCCAAGCCAACTTGGCGGACCTTGGTACCCTGACCCAGCCGGAAAGCGAGGAAGCGGGCTTCGGACCCTCCCTAATCGACAGCGACGTCAATGCGCTTACCGTTCGCTTCATCGATGGTGAGCGCACCTTGGTCCTGGTCCTCGTCCCGGAATTTGGGCGCTTTACGAATGAGCGGGCTGACGCGGCCATCATGGGCTACGCCCGAGCCGTGGCGGAGCTTCAAATCGCAGCCGCATCTGGCGTACCGAGCTGGTGGGTCGACGGCCTTGCTCGATACCTCGGAACCCGCCTTCTGGCTTACACCCGGGTAGGATCGAAGATGCCCGACCATCTTCGGGCAGCTAACAGCACGCTGAATTGGCGCATGGGAACGGGCAGCCAACTCGAATTCACCGCCGAATTTCTCCCCGAGATGAATTATGCGGCGGTTCATCGTCTCGTCTTTGAATTTGGCGCCCATGCCGTGCTCACCGAGTTTCCTGCTCGTCTTCGGCGCGTTGCCAATTGGCAAATCGCTTTTCAGAATCAATTTGGGGAACCCTCCGACGCCTTCACACAGCGCATGATCAACCTTGTCAAGGCCGATGCCGATCAAAACGCGCTTATCGATCACGAGGATCTCCAATACGCCTTTCTGAAAGAAAACCCAGGCTCGGAACCGACCGCCCGAAACCTTTTTCAAATTTCGCGATTCCAGGCGCTCGGCGCTATCCCGCTACAGACCATCGACGGATGCACATCTTATCTTGGCACTTCAGCCCATGAGTTAGGCGACTTCAACGGAGATGGGTACCAGGATGTAGTTTTCGCCATAGACGAATCAGCCCCGTCCCACTCTCAAACGGGCGGACCAGACTGCGATATCCCCACCACGGTTGTCGCTGTTTATGGCGCTGCCCCAGAGGAAACTCCAGTTCTATCCTTATTGGATCAGGAAGCCTGGGGGGAGCGAGACATTGCCGTCGCCGACATCAATGGAGATGGGTTTGACGACATTCTTGTGGTCGGTGCAAAGCACGTCGCGGGGAGAAGCGCCGCGCGACTTTTACCTGGGAGGGGCGGCAGGGGCGACGAACACCACCTCCACAATTCTCAACCAGACAGAATTCGACCTAGAAAATGTCGACTCCGAATTTGTGACCCCTGGAGACATCGACAACGACGGCTTCCCGGAATTCATGATTTTCGCTATGGATAGCAGGGGCTTTACCGCCTTTCCCGTTCCCGTGGTCTTCGATTGCAGCCCCCAATGTGTCGCCCGACACCCGGCTGGCTACGATGCATCTACATACGACCAAACCGACGTGGTGGTTTACAACGGGGCGCTCTTAGACCTCGATGAAGATGGTGACATCGATATCTTAATCAACATTGAGGACCACGATGGCGCCACACAGCAGCCCTCGCTGTACCCCACCCGCTATCTCCATGGAGCGTTTTACAATGACGCCGGAACCTTTCGCTTATCTTCGCCCCCGGAAATGGTCGACCTAGGTTTTCGCCTCGACAGCAACACCCTTCGCCCCCAGCCTAA
Organism: Candidatus Salivita marina; assembly: GCA_038144425.1. Taxonomy (GTDB): domain Bacteria; phylum Pseudomonadota; class Gammaproteobacteria; order Pseudomonadales; family Azotimanducaceae; genus Salivita; species Salivita marina. The sequence continues at coordinate 65,900 of JAYQNS010000004.1, forward strand.
CCTCGACGAAGACCCAAACGACGCCCGTGTTCTTCCCTTGAACGCAACGCACTACTGAAACGGAAGTCACCGACCTGAATAACGATGGCAAGCAAGAGCTGATTACTCTCGAGAACAACCAATTCCATGTCTCCAATAGCCGGTTCCTCGTATCGGTCTATGAACATAGCTTGGTAACGGGACGGCTAGGCCTGAGCGCAGACCAGCCTGAGGATACGGGCCTGACTCACAATCAAAATTTTCAATTCGTTGACGTCGATGCCGATGGGGACCTCGATATCCTATCGACCACAAAGCCATTCCCCAATTTCGGAAACACCATTTTTCTCCATGAAAACTTAAATCCGGGATGGCGACTTTCGGCGAAGGGCTACGGGTCCTTCATGCAGGACAACAACTGCAACCGAATCTTTGCGCCGGATCTCGATGGCGATGGGGACTTCGACGTCATCACCATGTGCGGCGGAAGCGAAGAGAAAGCAAATCTACTTCGCCCGCAACCTAAAGCAGGAAAACCTTGCCCCGGCAGATCGAGATAGCGATGGTGTTTTAGATGCGGATGATGCCTTTCCTTAGATGCCTTAGAGCAGCTCGACACCGATGGTGATGGCCTGGGCAACAACACGGATAGCGACGACGACGGCGATGCCCTGTCGGATGAAGAAGAGCTGGTCATGGGCACAGATCCTCTTCTTGCTGACAGCGATTCCGATGGCCTCGACGATGGGGTTGAGGTGGAACGAGGTCTCGACCCCGTGCTCGCCGGCCTAGGCCAGGCTCGCCTTGGGCCCAACGTGCCCCTGCCCTTCAGGTGGCTGGCGCCTCATTCACGCTTCCCTCTGGGGGACTTGGGACCGTACCGAGCTCCGCAGCAGCCGCAGCGCTCAACATCACCGTGGTCAATCCCTCTGCCCCAGGCTTCATTACGGCCTGGCCTTGCGGCTTGCCTCGTCCCCTGGCCTCGAATATCAACTTTGAGGCCGGCTCTACCATTCCTAATGGGGTGATTGCCTCCCTTGGCTCCGATGGCGCTGCTTGTCTCTACAGCAGCGTCGAAACGGATATCGTCGTTGATCTTGCCGGCTGGTTTGATGCCGAGGCTTATCAGGGGGCAACCCCAGTGCGGCTTGTCGATACGCGGGATGGCACGGGCGCGCCTCTGGGCCTGACGAACAGCGCGGCGCCCATACAGGTGCCCGTGGCCAGCCTGCCCGTGACTAGCGCCCTAGGAGCCGCCACCGCCATACCAGACGATGTTGGGGCCGTGGCCCTGAACGTCACCGCCGTAGAGCCCACCGATCCCGGTTACATCACCGTTTGGCCTTGCGAAGCAGGACGGCCTAATGCTTCGAACTTGAACTTCATGCCTGGGGACATCATCGCCAATGGGGTGATTGCGCCGGCAGGCAGCAACGGGGTGGTCTGCGCCTTCAGCTCGGCCCCCACGCACATAATTGTGGATCTGGCAGGCTGGTTCCCGGGAGACACCTTTACGGGCATGACGCCAACGCGCCTTCTCGATACCCGGGATGGCGGTGGTGCCAAGGTCCCCACGGGCGGGGTGGTCGAAGTCGAGACGCGGCGCCCGGGGCTGGCCACTTCTTCTGATGCTGCTGCACTGTCCCTCAACGTCACCGACACGGAAGCGGAAGGCCCTGGCTATCTCACCGTCTGGCCCTGTGATGTGGATCGGCCCAATGCCTCTAACCTGAACTATGTGGCGGGGCAGACCATCGCCAATAACGTCATGACCACCATCGGCGCCTCAGGAAAAGTCTGCGCCTTCGCCAGCGCGCCCACCCACGTCATCATGGACATTGCAGGGTGGGTGAATGGCAGCGGCGAGAAGACGACCTTCTCCGGCGTTAAGCCGACCCGAGTGGGCGATACCCGCACCGGCCAATGGCTAGGGAGCAGCACCGGGACACGGATCGGGACGGGGTCTCCGATGCGGAGGATATTGCGCCGCTGGATTCGAGCAGGGGTAAATAGCTGAAAAAGGACGACCTGAGCCCACAGCCTTCCATCGCTAACTCTCGTCTTTCTCCCAGTGTGTGAGTTTGAGGCGCTTGTCCAACCAATAAATGACTAGCATCACGAGCGCCGCAATTAGGGCGTAGGCGAATACTTGCCAAAGCGCGGGACGGATTCCGGTTCATAGGCTGATGATATCGAAAGCAAGGCGGTTGCAATCGGAAGGGCGGTGGCGAATTGGGGCCAAAAATTGACCCCAAAATAGCGGTAGCCCACGGCCACAATCACCGCGACGCCCAGGCACTCATACAGCGCTACCACCGTCCTACTGCCGCTCGCTGCCTGCGTTCTGCGCCGGCGCAGCGGAAGCAACTTCCAGTGCGCCGCCGGCGCCGGCCATAGAGACTCCGAGCACGGCTCCGCCTCTGACGGCGCCGGTTGCTGCACCCACAATCAAGCTTGAACCGGTGCCGATCAGGAACCCGGATACCGCCGTTCTTACGGCTTCCTGAGCAAAGGTTCCCCAGCTAAAGGTGCCGCTGCCTGTGGTGCTCAGCGCGTATCTTGCACCGCCAACCAACCCCCAATCCCCGCACCAATACCTCCGGATACCAGGTTTGCGGCCCCTCCCACCACTTCATCCAATTCCCGATCGTCAAGGCTACGGAGCCCTCTGTGCTCTCTAGGTGATGCGGTGGCGGCCCTAAGAGGAAACACCGGCTCTGTAACGTCACATTTCATCACTGCCATCATGGTTCGGCCCTCCAGCCGAAGAAAGGAGCGGTCACTTTCGCCCGTCCCGGGGTAGAAAGTGCAGGCCGAAGAAAACTCGCACGGGAGTTTCAGAAAAAACTAGCTGGGGAGGGGCAGAGTCAGGCGAACGGTCATCAGGAATTTGGAGGCGAGGGAGCGCCAGAAGCTTGACGGTCGCCAGGAAGCGACTGAGGAAAGAAAGGCTTAGGCGCCCGTCTTGGTCAGGGCGCTCGCTGCGCCTCGACAGGACCGTGACGCAAATTGCGAGGCCAGGTTGCTAGCCGACGAAAGCCCGCTCGATGACATAGTCCCCCACCGAACCCTGATTCGGGGAAACCTTGAGGCCGTGGCGATCAAGGCACTCACTCACGCTCTTGAGCATCGCCATGCTTCCACAGAGCATGGCGCGGTCGTGCTCGGGATCCAGGGCGGGCACGCCGAGGTCCGTGAAGAGCTTTCCGCTGTCAATGAGGTCGGGAATGCGGCCCGTATATTTGTAAGGCTCCCGAGTCACCGTGGGGTAGTACAGGAACTGCTCCCGCACCATTTCCCCAAGAAGCTCGTGGTTCGGGAGCTCCTCCGTCAGGTAGTCGTAATAGGCGAGATCACTCACCTCGCGCACCCCATGAACGAGGATGACTTTCTCATAGCGCTCGTAGGCGTCAGGGTCACGGATCAGCGCGAGAAAGGGCGCCATCCCCGTCCCCGTGGAAAGCAGGTACAGATTACGGCCGGGATTGAGGTCAGCCAGAAGCAGGGACCCCACGGGCTTCTTCCCCACAAGCACCTCATCCCCTTCCTTGATGTGCTGGAGCCGAGACGTCAGAGGACCGTCCTGCACCTTAATGCTGAAAAACTCGAGGTCGTCGGCGTAATTCGGGCTCGCGACGCTATAGGCCCGGAGGAGCGGCTTACCCTCTGCCATGAGTCCTACCATCACAAATTGGCCGCTCTCAAAGCGGAACTCCGGGCGTCGCGTGGTGGCAAAGGTAAAAAGACGATCATTCCAGTGCTTAATCCAAAGGACCTTTTCCGTTTCAAATGCCGCCACCGGTGCGCCGCTCCTGCTGTATTTGTGGGGAAGGGCTATTGTGCCCGGGGAAAAGGAGCATGTCAGGCTGATTCGTCAACTTTGAGTGACATCGGTGCCCGAAACCGCCCTGAGGTTTTGGGGTAGAGCCCTATTGTAGGGAGTTGGAGCCTACACCAAGGGCGTCCTCGCCCCCGGGCAATAGGATGGGAGGCAGATTGGGGCGCCGCCCCCAATCGGTTTCGTTGTAGTGGGTGGCGAGGTAGGTGACGATCTCCGTCTCCAACGGCTCAGGCAAGGCCCAAAGGTTTTGGGTGGCTTGCATCCAACGGATCAGCCCGGTCCAGAAGGCGGCATCGCCCCGCTGCGCCGTGACCAGCCGATGGGAATGGCACGCGCCGCATTGAGCCCTCACCGCTTCCCACCCTGGCGCCTTCTCCAGCCCCGTGCCGGGGTCCGTCTCCGCCCTCGCCGTGGCGGCGGCCATCGCGCTCAGCGCGGTTAGCAGGAGCAGCGCATAGCGGAGGGCTTTCACGCCAGCACCTCTACCGCGATGCGGTGACTCGCGTTATTGAGATAGCCCTTCGGATTCCATCCCGGAAGGAGCATGGGCTGAATTGCGCCGCTTTCATCCGTGGCCCGGGCCCAGATTTCGTAGTAGCCCGGCCCGGGAAGGGTGAGGGTGTGCTCGAAGCGTTGCCAGCCGAAGCGATTTTCCGCTGCGCCCAGGCGAGCGGTCTGCCAGCTCGCGCCAAAATCCGTGCTCAGCGCCACCTCGGCGATAGCCCCAGCCCCGGACCAAGCGTGCCCTGAAAGAGAGAGTGCCTCCCCAGCCGCAATTCTTTGGCCCGACCGGGGCGCGGTAATCAGCGACTTTACGGGCATGGCTTCGATGATGCACATGGCCTCGCTGGGGACCTTCGTGCCTGGGGCCACGGGCTCACAAGGCACGCGGTAGGACGATCCTGTCATCTTGGCCCCGTCGTGAACGCGATCGCGAATGAGCAGCGTCGTCAGCCATTTGCCGCTTGCGGAGCCGGGATAGCCCGGTGCAATCAACCTTAAAGGGGCACCGTGTACTTCGGGGATGGGTTCGCCGTTCATCGCAAAGGCGAGCAGGCAGTCATCTTCCAGCGCTTTCTCGATAGGTACGCCCCGCGAAATAGGCTGCTTTTTGGGATCGCCGGAGAGGTGCGTATCGGCGCTCTCATAGCCCAGGTACACAGCGTTCGGGGCAACACCGCAAGCCTTTAGTACGTCCGCCAGCCGCACGCCGGTCCAGCGGGGACAGCCTACCGCACCGGTGGTCCACTGATTCCCGGAAACGCGCGGGCGAAATTCGCTGCGGCCATTACCCCCGCACTCGAGCACCAGGTGCCGCGTGACCACCTCAAAGCGCGCCTTGAGCTCATCTATAGAGAAGCGCTGTGGGCGCTCGCAAGCCTCCCCAGTGATCTCGAGCATCCAGTTCGCGGGATCGGTGCTGACGGGCGGCACGCCGTTGTTGCGCACGAAAAGCCTGGAGGCCGGAGTGACAAAATCGTTCAGGAGGTGAGCAGGCGTCTCCGCGTTCAGGGGACGATCCCCCAGCAGGCGCAGCCCAGCCTTGTCTTTGAGCAGATCCCGAGCAGGTGCCGCAGCCCGGGCCGTCTCGGGCCGGGCCCAGAGCAGCGCGCCGAGGCCGCTGGGCAGAAGCACGGCCCCGCCAGCGGCCGCAAGGCCCTTTCGCAGGGCCGCTCGGCGGCTGAGGGCTTGGGGCGTTTTGCTGGCTTTCATAGGGGCGTCTCCCGGTGGCTGCGCAAGCTTAGCGAGAAGGACCCGGGGCCCGCTAGCGGTCCGCTTCCACGGGGAAGGGGCCGTCTTCAAAGGTCCGATCGTGGTAGGGCTTCTTGCCGACGGCGAGGGCAAGGGGTCCACGCCAATCACCCGAGGCTTCAAAGCGCTCAAGAGCACGAAGGGCCGTGCCGTCGGGCGTCCAGCGGAGCTTCTTCTGGGCCTTGCGGCTGTCGTAGACCCGGTCTAGGCCTGCGGGGAGCGGCCACCTGGGCGGAAAAGGCCTTCGCGAGCTCAGGAACCCGGTCCCTGAGCAGCGCGGGCAGATCGGTGGCGACCCGGGGGGCGTCGTCCTGCTTAAAGGGGTTTGGCGCGGAGATGATGTAGCGGTCGAAGCCCTGTGCTGGCGCGTGCTCGAGCGCCTGGTGCACAGCCGTCACGATATCTTCGATCGCGACTCGACGATGCAAGAACTCCAAAATCTTCAGGGCCGCATCGGGCATGGCGCCGCGGCGATCTTCGTCGTCATCAATCTCCGGGAAGAAGCGCGAGGTGCGCAGTACGAGCACGGGCAAGCCCGTTTTCTCATGCATCAGCTGGCAAAGATCTTCCCCGGCGCTTTTGGTGACCCCGTAGATGTTCTTATGAATCGGGGCGAGGGCTTCCGTGACCCACACCGCGGGATCCCCAGGCTTCGGGCGCATCGCTCTCCCAAAAACGCTGGTCGTGCTGATGTGGACGAAGGCGCTGACGCCCGTTTCCGCGGCTTTTTCTAACAGCGCCAGCGTCCCCTCGATGTTCGTATGCACGAAGGCCTGACGGCTGTGGGTGACCACGTGGGGCTTGTGAAGCGTGGCCGTATTGATGACCTGGGTGACGCCCTCGAAGGCGCGCTCGACGACCTCCGGATCAGCGATGTCCCCGACGATGTCCGTATAGGCGCTAGCTTTCTGGTCGAGCCCCCGTGCTGGGAGGCCCCTCGCCTGAGCATCTCGAAGGAGCGCTTCGCCCAGGTGCCCCGCGCTTCCCGTCACCAGCAGCATGGCGCTCTCCTTTGGTTCTCGTTGGGTGCCCCCGGGGTATCCCCTTAGGGGTGTTTTCACTGTTGATACTTTGACGCGGAGGGGATGGGAATTGATACCCCTTTTCAGGTCCCGCCTGGGACCAAAGTGGAGAGCTAAGCGCTGATTTCGCCGTCAAAATGGTGGAAAGTGGATTGGTATCCATCTATTCCTGAGCAGCATGTGTCTACTCACGATTTGCGCTCAACCCCCTTCCCCTCTGAGCCCCCCGCGCCCTTAATCCGGCCCTGAAATAAAGAAGGGCCCCGAAGGGCCCTTCCGTGAGACCGAGCGAATCTGGCCTCCTTGATCGCGTAGATCCGAGTCGGAATCAGAGGCGAAGTGCTTCCACAGCGCCAACGTCCATACCCAGAGCCTGGATCCGCTCACTACCTTTCTCACTAGACACTGGATCACCTCCTTTTCTTTCTCAGCCAAACACAGCCTTTAGTCTGCCCCGGGGTCTAGGTGCTGACAAGCCCCCAGGGGCCGGAAAATACCCAGGAAAACGCCCCTAGGGCTCGCCCCACAGCTCCCGTAGCCGGGCCGGACGGCCGCAGCCGTTCTTGTAGTACTTGTAGCGCCAGGGATTTTTCCGGTGATAGTCCTGGTGGTAGTCCTCCGCTGCATAGAAGGGCGCCGCCTCGCGAATCGGCGTCACCAGCGTTCCCGGCGCCTGGGGGTCGGAGGCCAGCCGCGCGCGAGACGCTTCCGCCGCTGCCCGCTGCGCCTCATCCTTCACGAAAATCGCGCTGAGGTAAGACGAGCCCCGGTCGCAGAACTGTCCGCCCTCATCAAACGGATCGACGTTGCGCCAGAACACCTCGAGAAGTTCCGCATAGGACACCTCGCCGGGATCAAAGCGCACCTCAAGGGCCTCCACGTGCCCCGTGTCTCCCCGGGTCACCTGGCGATAGGTCGGGTTCACCACCCGACCCCCGGTATAGCCGGAGGTGGTTTCGAGCACCCCAGGCACCCCATCAAAGGCCTCCTCCACGCACCAAAAGCACCCGGCGGCGAAGATCGCCGTGCCCTCCTCCGCCCGCAGGGCCGCCCCCGCCGACAGCAACGCCAGGGCAAAGAGGCTCGAAAGCCATGTCTTCATGCTTACCTCCACTGCTTCAGCCCGTGCCCGAAGGGCCCAAGACTAACGCGCCTTGCTTCCCTTGGGGCAAACTAGGGCGGTTAATCACGGCAGCAAAAGCTGCCCCGGGGGAGACACCGCAATGAACGCACCCATGGACGATATTACCGTCATCGAGATCACCAACTGGATGGCCGCCCCAAGCTGCGGCGCCATGCTCGCGGACCTGGGTGCAAAGGTGATCAAGATCGAGCCCTTCGGCGGCGACCCCATGCGCGGCATGGGTCGCCCTCCGAAAATCGACGAGGGCCCGGCGAAGGACTACGACTACGGCTTCGATGTCGACAACCGGGGCAAGGCTTCCATCGCTATCGACCTCACCCAACCGGAGGGGCAGGAGCTGGTTCGGGAGCTCGTGGACGGGGCCCAGATTTTCCTCTGCAACCTGCTCCCCACGCGCCAGAAGAAATACGGCCTCGATCCGGAAACGCTGCTCGCGCGGAATAAGCGCCTGGTTCACGCCACCCTGACGGGCTACGGCACAGACGGCCCCGAGGCCTCCCGCCCGGGCTACGACGTCACGGCGTTCTTCGGTCGCTCCGGCCTCTACGACGCCATGCGGGAAGGGCCCGACGGCTTCGTCCCCATGGCCCGCCCGGCTCAGGGCGATCACACCACGGGCCTTGCCCTCTTCGGCGCCATCATGGCCGGGCTACGCATGGCGGAAAAAACCGGCGAGGGCCAGGTGGTGGAAACCTCCCTCTTCGAAACCGCCGTCTGGACCCAGGCCACGGACTACGCCATCACCGCCGTGGACAAGGCCCCGGTGCGCCGGCGCATGCGCAATCAGCAGATTACGGCCACGGCGAACCGCTATCCCTGCGGCGACGGCAAGTGGATCGTCATCAATAATCCAGAACAGGCCGCCTGGCCCCGCTTCTGCAAGGCCATCGGCCAGGAAGCATGGCTCGAAAAGGAAGAGTGGATCGACCAGCGCAGCCGCTTCTACGCCATGGGCGACGTGGTCGCCGCCATCGATGAGGTGCTGGCCACAAAGAGCCGGGACGAATGGGGCGCGATCTTCGACGCCGCCGGGCTCATCTGGGGGCCCGTGCTGAGCCTCGATGAGGTGGCCAAGGATCCCCAGGCCCAGGCCATCGGCCTGTTCCCGACCATCGAAAGCGAGCTCGTCGGCAGCTACCACAGCGTGCGCATCCCCATGCGCATGCCCCGGGCGAAGATCGGTCCCAAGGGGCCGGCCCCCGCCGTCGGTGCTCACACCGCATCGGTGCTCGAGGGCCTGGGGCGCAGCGCTTCCGCTATAGAAGCCTTGGTCGCAGGCGGCATCGTGAAAGGAGAGGACGCATGAAAAGCATGAAGCTTGGGCTCCAGCTCGGCTACTGGGGCACGAATCCGCCGCAAAATCTCATCGAGACGGTCAAGACCGCCGAGGGCCTCGGCTACGACTCGGTCTGGACCGCCGAGGCCTACGGCTCCGACGCCCTCACGCCCCTGGCCTGGGTCGGCGCCCATACCTCGAAGATTCGCCTAGGCACGGCGGTGTGCCAGCTTTCTGCGCGCACGCCCACGGCCATGGCCATGGCAGCGCTCACCCTTGATCACCTTTCTCAGGGCCGCTTCATGCTTGGCCTTGGCGTATCTGGGCCCCAGGTGGTGGAGGGCTGGTACGGCCGCCCCTTCGCTAAGCCTCTAGCCCGCACCCGGGAATACGTCTCCATCATCAAGAAGGTGCTTGCTCGGGAAGAACCCGTCACCAACGACGGCGAACACTACCCCCTCCCCTATACGGGGGAAGGGGCCTGGGGCCTCGGCAAGCCCTTAAAGCCCATCACCCACCCGCTCCGCGCCGACGTGCCCATCTTCATCGGTGCCGAAGGCCCGAAAAACGTGGCCCAAACGGCGGAGATCGCTGACGGTTGGCTGCCCCTCTACTACTCCCCCTTCCGCAACGAGGTGTACAGCGACGCCATCAAGCAGGCCCGCTCCGATTTCGAAGTGGCTCAGGGCATCGTGGTGAACATCACCGACGACAAGGAAAAGGGTTTGTTGCCGGTGAAGGGCATGCTCGCCCTCTACGTCGGCGGCATGGGCGCTAAGGATCGCAACTTCCACAAGGAGCTCATCAGCCGCTTTGGCTTTGAGGCCGAAGCCCAGAAGATCCAGGACCTCTACCTCGCGGGCAAAAAAGACGAGGCCATGATGGCCGTACCGGACCAGCTAGCTGATGAAATTTCCCTCGTGGGCACGAAGGAAGAAATCCGCGATCGCCTCCAGGCTTGGAAGGAAACCCCCGTGACCTCTCTGCTCGTGAGTGCCCGCTCCCAGGCGGAGCTGACCACCCTCGCAGAACTCGTGCTGGACGCCTAACCCGCGGGAGGGCTGGGCGCCCTAGGCTACAGCCTTGGGTGCCAGCGCTAGGCCCTTGAAGGCCAGCTCCTGGGCCAGGCGCGCGCGGACGCGCTCGATTTCGGCGCGCCGGCGCTCGGGAGACCAGCCCAGGGCCTCGCCCATGAGCGCTGCCGCGGGGGCCAAAAGGCGATTCCGCTCCTCCGGGGCGAACCAGGCCGCGCGCAGCCGCCGGTAGATGAGATCTTCCAACCGCTGAGGCGTTTCCTCGGCCAGGGCCCAGCGCACCTCCCCGGTCAGCACCACGCCCTCCGCCAGCGGCGCGGCGCCCTGGGCGAGCACCGCGCTGCTGTCCTCGCCGTACAGCCTGGCTAGACGCTCCGCTGCCCCGGGAGGGAGGTTGCTCTCCTTGGGCAGCCGGGCCACCAAGGTGGGGATGGGCGCGCCCGCGCCGGGCAGCGCCGTGGGCCCCGGCGCAGGGCCAAGGGTCACATCCGTCGCCCCTTCCACAGCCTCGAGCACACTCTCTGCCATCTTCCGGAAGCCCGTGAGCTTGCCCCCGGCCACGGTGACGAGGCCACCCCGCCCCACCCAAACCTCATCCTTCCGGGAGGTGGCCTTAGCACTCTTTCCAGGCTCCGAAATGAGGGGGCGGACCCCAGCCCAGGCCCCCACCACGGCCTCCGGGCTCAGGGCTGCGTCGGTGTAGTAGCGCCGTAGGGGTTCCAGCAGATAGGTGGCCTCTTCCCGAAGAATCTCAGGCCAGAGGGGGTCGGCGCCGTCATAGCTCGTATCCGTCGTGCCCACGAAAACCGTATCCAGGTAGGGCACGGTGAAGATCAGCCGCCTATCCTGCGTTTCCAAAAAGCTCAAATGCTGAATGGGCAGCGCCTTCCGGGGCAGCACGACGTGTACCCCCTTCGACAGATGGAGGGCCTTCTCCGCCGGCGCCGGATCCTCCGCGGCAAGCTGCTCCACCCAGGGTCCCGCAGCGTTCACCACGGCCCGGGCCCGAATGGCGAAGCGCTCCCCGGTGAGCGCACAGGCCACTTCCGCGCCATTCACCCGACCGCCCTGCGCGGTCCAGAGCAACTTCTCAGCCTTCACATAATTGGCGAGGGCGGCCCCGCTTTCCGCGGCGGCTCGTAGTACGGCCAGCACGAGACGCGCATCGTCCGTGAGGTATTCCCGATACGCGCAGGCCAGGGGAAAGGCCTTGCGATTGAGCCGGGGCTCCTCGGCTTCAAGCTCCGCTTCACCCCAAATTTGGTGTCGGTCCTGCGGCGCTACGGCGCCAAGGCGCTCATAAAGCGCCACGCCCGTGCGGTATTTCCAGAGCGCAGGTCGGCTGGCCACGGGGAGCATCATCCAGCGGGGCTCCGCGAGGTGCGGCGCCATGGCGTAGACCGCCTTGCGCTCCCGCGCGGCCTCCCGCACCAGGGCAAAGTCGCCCATAGCCAGGTAACGAAGGCCGCCGTGAATGAGCTTGGTGGAGCGGCTGGAGGTGCCCGCGGCGAAGTCCTCGCCGTCGATGAGCGCGACGCTAAGGCCCCTTAGCGCTGCTTCCCGCGCCACTCCCGCGCCGGTGATGCCACCCCCGATCACCAACAGATCGAAGCGCTCGTTGCCTAAGCGCTGAAGCTGGGCCGAGCGGTCCTTGCTGGCGAGGGGCGTGGTCACGGTTGCTCCTTTTGCTGACGTTTAGAGTATGCCGTTCCTCTATGAATTACCGATGAAGGGCTGACGAACGGCCTCGCGGCCTCGGCGCACAAGGGTCCGCGCTTTTTTCTCGGGAGCCGCGGAAAGCCCTTTGGGGTCAAATTCTAGGTAGATACCTGGCCTAATTTGAGGTGGATTTTCAGAGGCTCTACAGGGATAAATTAAGGCTTTAAGTGGAGTTTTCTGCCTTTCAGAACCCTTGAATCAGTATCTATGTGGGTTATGGAAGCCGCCCCTTTCCCGGTCATGTAGATACACAGAACACGAGGCAGCGGGGCGCTAAGCCGCGCCAATGCTGGCCTGGCCACCACCCCATGGCATGTTCGACGTAGATACCTAGAATTTCGTCCCAAAGGGCTCTCCCGGCGCTGCCCCGAGAACCCACCCCTAGGGCCGATAGCGCAGGGTCGCGAACAGTGAGAAGTCCGAGGCACTCCCGGGCCGCAGGTCTTCACTAAAGCCAAAATCCATGGCGACGGCCCCCGCACTGCGCCAGCGTAAGCCCAGCAGCCCCTGCACGCTCCAGCCCCCGAGGGGCGTCAGCGGCGCATCGAGCAGCGCCGTATGCCCATCCAGCTGCCCGAGCAGAGACCAACGCGGGCTCAAAGGCCATGCAAGGGCCAGGGAGCCAAAGCCGGCCAGATCCTTACGCTCGAAAGGGTCGAAATCCGCAGCGGTGCCCGCCAGCACGCCCCCCTGAAGGGTCAGCGCCAGCGGCCCGAGGGGTCGGGCCAGAGCCAGGGCCAAGCTGCCCTCCCAGCCATCGCTCCCCCACAGTTCCGAAGCGGACCCCGTGGGAAGCTCCAGCTGGGCCCGCAGGGTCAGCACGGAAGCGCCGTCATCGACCAAGGTTCGGGCGAGCCCGAGCTGCATATCGCCGAGGCTCGAACGCCGCTGGTCCACAGCAAAGGCCGAAGCCCCCGCCTCAGAAGTGAAAAGAGAAACGGCCCCCGTGGGCGCCCGATCGCGCCCTCCCTCGGGAAGGCCCCAAAGGTTGTGCCAGCCGTCGATGGGCTGATCGAGCACGCCGCCCCCGCGCGTCCCAAAGGGCACGGTGAGGGACGCCGCCCAGCCCGGGGCGAGGCCCCGCTCGAGGCGCAAGGTGCCTGCGAGACTCTCTCCATCCAGGCGCACCAAAGCATCGCCCCGCTGGTTGGTGGTGAAATCGCTGGCCCAATCGAGGGCTAAATCGGCCGCAAGCGCGCCGGGCGCCGGCAGCACCGCGCTGGCCGCCCGCGGCAAACCGAGGGTCGCGCTCACCGGGAGAAGTGTTCCGCCACAACACCGGGCCAAACCCATCAGCACCGCTAGCAGCCGCGGGCGCAGCCCCGGAAACGAAGGCCCCGACCGCAAACGCTAGGGCCCGAGCCCAGAGAACACCACGAAGACGCACGGCCAAAGCCCCTAGTTCACCGCGCGGTCGCGCCCGGCCCAGAAGGGCGCGCGCAGATCGGTCTTGAGGATTTTGCCCGGACCACTCTTCGGCAGTTCGTCCTCGGAGAAGCTCAGGGAACGGGGTACCTTGAAGCCAGCGATGCGCGCCTTGCAGTGGGCAATCAAGTCGGCCTCGGAAATCTCCTGCCCAGCCTTCCGTACCACCACCGCGTGCACCGCTTCCCCCCACTGATCGCTGGGAATGCCGATCACCGCGCATTCCTGCACCGCGGGATGACTATAGAGCGCGTCTTCCACCTCCGCGGAGTACACGTTTTCGCCGCCGGAGACGATCATGTCCTTCAAACGATCGACGATAAAGAGAAAGCCGTCTTCGTCGAAATAGCCCGCATCGCCGGTGTGCATGTAGCCGCCCCGGAGCGCCTCGGCAGTGAGTTCGGGCTGCTGCCAATAGCCCTGCATGACCATGGGGCCGCGGACGCAAATCTCCCCGATCTGCCCCGTGGGGACCGGGGCATCGTCGGGGCCGAGCACGACCACGTCGGCGTTAAAAGCAGGTTGGCCCGCGGAGGCAGTTTTCCCCGCCTTCGGACCCTCGAACACGTGGTACTCCGGCGTGAGCACGGTGGCCACGGGCGACAGTTCGGTCATGCCGTAGGACTGAAGGAAGCGGATCCCCGGGAGCTTCGCCATGGCCTCCCGAAGCAGCGCCTCAGGCATGGGGGACGCGCCATAGGTCAGGAGCTTCAGCGCCGACAGATCCGTGGCCGAAAGGGCCGGCTCACGCACCAGCCGGGCGAGCATGGTCGGTACGATGATGGTGATGGTGACCCATTCCGCTTCCAGGGTTTTCAGGAAGGGGCCGGGCTCGAAGCGAGGAATCACCACATGGCGACCGCCGGCGAGGGTGGTGGAGAAGATGCGCGCACCGCCGGCGACATGGAACATGGGGGAGACGTGGAGGTGCACACTATCGTCCCGAATATCCATGTTGAGCATCGCCGTGAGGGAATTTGCCAGGATGTTGTTGTGGCTCAGCATGACGCCCTTGGAGCGCCCCGTGGTGCCCCCGGTATAGAACAGACAGGCGAGGTCGTCCTTCCCCGCGCCCTGATCAGCGAGCCGGGGCGCCTCGGCCACAGCCTCGAAGCTTTCCCAGCCTTCCGGCGCCACGCCTGCGTCGGCAAAGAGGCAATGGGTTAAACCGCACGCCTCCCGCAGCGCGTCCACCCGGGGGGCGTGATCTCCATCGGCGCAGACCACCTTCGTGCCCGAATCCTCCAGGGCATAGGCCAGCTCCGGCCCCGCCCAGCGCGTATTCAGCGGCACAGCCACGGCGCCGGCCCAAAAGCAGGCGTAGAAGAACTCGACGTAACGCGCGCTGTTGTGGGAGACCATGGCTACCCGATCCCCCGGCGCGACGCCCCTAGCGGCAAGACCGCCCGCGAGCCGGGCGACCCGATCCTCAAAGGCGGACCAGCTGAGACGATAGTCCCCCTCGACCAGGGCCAGGCGGTCGCCCTGAAGCTGGGCGGAGCGGCGGAGGGTCTGGGCGAGGTACATAGGGCATCCTTAAGACAGGGAACGGGCCATAGGGCAGCGCCGGATTCTCAGAGGCGAGGGCGGAAACTGCAAGGGCGCGAGGCCCTGGCTGACCCAGCGAAGCGCAAGATTCGGGTCGCCTCCCCCTAGACACCCGCCTATGCTGAGCACTCAAACGCGAGGAGCCTCCCATGGATTCAACCTTTGCCCTCATGCAGGAAGCCATGGCCCTTCTTGATGCGGCGCAGGCCCGGCGCGATTCCCTCAGCTTGGAAGAACTCGCCGGCGCCCTCGGGCTCAGCCCAAGCCACTTTCAGCGCACCTTTAGCCGCTGGGTGGGGGTTTCGCCGAAGCGCTATCTTCAGTACCTGCAGCTCGATCACGCGAAGGCGCTCCTAAAGGACCACAGCGTGCTAGACACCACCCTGGCCCTGGGGCTCTCGAGCCCGAGCCGGCTCCACGATCTTTTTCTTCGCTGGGAAGCCATGGCCCCCGGCGCGGCGGCTAGGGGGCGCCGGGCTATCCATCGCCTGGGGCACTTTTGAGAGCCCCTTCGGCCCCGTCGTGGCAGCAGGAACGGGGCAGGGCCTCTGTGGCCTCGCCTTTGCCGCTGAGCTCGGGGAACAGGGGGCCCGCTTCGACCTCAAGCGCCGTTGGCCCGACGCCACCTGGGAGGAACGGCCCGAGGCGCTGAAAAGCTGGGTAGACAACGCCTTCGGGAAGCAGGGGGACGTCCCCCTGGCCGTAGCCGGAGGGCCCTTCGACCTCAAGGTGTGGCAGGCGCTGATCGCCATCCCCGAGGGGTCCGTCGCCACCTACTCCCACATCGCCGAAGCCATCGGAAACCCGAAGGCCGTGCGCGCCGTGGGCAGCGCCGTGGGACGCAACCCCCTAGCCTGGCTGATCCCCTGCCACCGGGTGCTGCGCCGCGATGGCGCCCTAGGCGGCTACCACTGGGGCCTACCCGTGAAACGCGGACTGCTGGCCTGGGAAAGCGCCCGGCGCGATGGCGCAGCGGCGGCGCCCCCAGGCGCCCTGGCCTAATCCTCGCCTAGGCCGTGCTCTTCACCTGACCGCCGTCCACCACCCAGGTAGCGCCGGTAACGAAGGCCGCCCGCGGGGAGGTCAGGAAAGCCACCACGTCGGCGATTTCCCGCACCGTGCCAAAACGCTTTAGGGCCACTTCCCGGTCGATCCAGCGCTGCCACGCGTCGGGGCGGGCCGCCACGTTCCGCTCCCAGGAGCCCCCGGGGAACAAGATGTTGCCTGGCGCCAGGGAATTCACCCGCACGGCGGGGCCCACCTCCTTCGCCAAATTGGCCACGAAATGATTCAGCCCCGCCTTCGCGATGCCGTAGCTATGGGGCGCGCCGAGGGCGTTCACACCAGCAATGGAGGAAATCACCGTGAGGCTTGTACCCTCCCGGCCCTGCAGGTGCCGCATCGCCTCCCGAGCCAGGCGTACCGTTCCCGTGAGGTTCTGCTCCAGCGCGTAGGCCAGGTCATCGTCACTGACGTCCCAGCCGGGCTTCAGCCCCCCGCCGCCGACATTGGCAATCACCGCATCGACCCCGCCGAAGGCCGCCTCCATGGCGGCAAAGGCGCCGGTGATGCCGTCCGTGGCGGTCATGTCCGCCGCATGCTGGGCCACCCGATCTCCGTGCTGCGCCGTAAAGGCCTCGAAGGCCGCCTGCAGAGGCCCCGGGCTTCGCCCCGTGAGGAGCACCTTCGCTCCCTCCTCCAGCAGCGCCTCCGCAATCCCCTGCCCAATGCCCTGGCTGGCGCCCGCCACCAGCACCCGCGTGCCCGAAAGTCCTAGGTCCATAGCCTTCCCCTCCTCCGTTCCTTAAGCTCAGGCCCAAGCATGCCATCCTCAGGGAGCGCCGTGACCTTCACCGATGATCTTTCCCTCCTCAGCCGCCTCCTGGGTCACCCCGTGGTGAGCCTCGAGCGGGAGCGGGCGCCCATGATGGATCTGGAGCGGATTACCGAAGTGGTGCTGGCCCCGGACCGGGCCATTCCCCTACCGCCAAACAACGTCTTAAGGAATCTGGGGGAAGTGGCGGAGCTGCGCGCTCTGCTCGAGGGCTGGTCCCGGCAGGAAGCGGAAACGCTGAAGGGACGGGGACGGACGGGAGACCGCGAGGCTTCCCCGGAAGCCCGCGAGGCGGAAATGCTGGCGGTCGCCCAGGGGTTATAGGTCGACCGGGGCGTGCTTCCGGCCGGGGCATCCCCGCGCCAGTCCACCGCAGCGGCCAAAACGCCGAAACGCAGCTCTGCGGGGAGCGATTCCGTAGTCGTCGTAGAAGTATCGCATCGGATGCCCCAAACCCTAGGCAGGTGCGGATCCGCCGGTCTGCGATCGGCAGGGCCGGTAGTTCATAGAAATGCGCTCGCCTCATCAGTGGCGACCGGCGCGTCTTGATCTTTCGATCGTGAGTGTTGGGGTTTGCCAGGGATGGCGAGGATCCATCCACTCAGCAACATCGGCGCGCCCAGCCCCCCTTGTAATTCGCCAACGCGGATTGCAAGCAGCGATCGCTCAAAAACGCCGCTGGGGATGCCGGTAGGTCACGGAAAAATAGCCGTAGGCGGGATCCCCCTGCCCCGAGGCCGTCGGGGCACGACGTAGAAAGGCGCCCTGCTTCAGCAACGCAATGCCCCCGTCCATGGTCCAGCGAGGCGCCGGGCGCCAAACGAGGCGTGCATCGAACTGCCAGCCCACGTCGTCCCCGCTATCCCCGGCGGGATCTCGGACGCCAGAGCCAATTTGGGCGTCCTTGGCTGAATCGAGCCACAGGCCGCGCAAGGTGGCCTGCGCCGTGACGGCCTTGCCCGGCTTAAGCTCCAAGCGGAGCGCCGGGGATCGAAAATTTCCCCGAAGCACGTGGGTGAACAAGCTGGTGGGACCCAGATCGCCGCGCACGGGCCCAAAAAGGGCATCAAAGCGACCCCAGCGGTTGTCCGTGGGGTCGTCGTCGCCGCTGGCGTAATCTAGAAGCGCCGCCACCCGGGGCGCCCAGGGGCCTTCCCCCGTAACGCCCAGGGCGGCGTGGAAAAACTGGGCCCGGGCGTCCAGCACTGCGCCGTCCTCCGCTGCCGCCGTGGCCCGCACCTCGCCCCACTGCGCCGCCGCTTCGAGCTCCCCGTCCCAGGCCCCCGGAGCCGGGGCCCGGAGCCAGCGGCCGCCGAGCGTTTGCAGGCGGCGATTGCGCGTAGCGAGGCCATCGTCCCGTTCCCGGAGTACGAAGCCGTAGGCCTCCAGTTGGTCGCCCGCGCGGGAATGCTGGGTGAGATAGGCCCCGAGCACGCGAACGCCTGCGTGCTCCTCATCGAGATCCCACTCGTTATCGCGTACCGCTTCGAAGTCGTTAGGGAGGCGCTGCTGGGGGCTCAGGGCAAAAAGCTCAAGGCGCCGCTCGCCGCGGGTTAGGGTGGCCATGGCGCCGGTGAACGCGTTAGGCGTATTGCGATAGCCGTTGCGACCCAAAAGCCGTCCCGCCCCGAGGGTGGGGGCGAGGCGCCCAAAGCGGAGGCTCAGCGTTTGATCGCCGGGAACGGCGCCGTCCCAGCCTACATAGGCCGTGAGGGGTTCAAAGGCGTCGACGAGATTGCCATCCGCACTGCTGCGCGGGGCGAGGTCAAAGGCGCGCGCATCGAGAAGCTCGCCGCCGCGACGAAAGCCACCCCGGGCGTACTCGGCCGCCAGACGCGTGCGTAGCACTACGCCGCTGTCACTGCCCCCAAGGCCCGGGCGAAACTGATTGTGCAGCGCTTCGTAGCGCGTGCGATGGGAAAAATCGACGGAGAGCCCATCGGCCTCAGCTGACGCCTCGGACGCCCATAGCAGCCCCCCCGGGGCGCTTAGGCCAAGGCACGCCAGCCAAGGCGCAAGGGCGCGCCGTTGCCATATCGGGCTATCCATTCTGACTCTCCGGTAGCTGGCCCTGGGCCCCGCCCCGAGGGGCGACCCCAGCGCCAGTCGTCAGCTTCAGGCGAGCCCAGCGACCGCTTTCCGCAGGGCGTCGAGGCGCGTGGGGAAGAAGGCGTCTTCCGCAATCGCCGCATCGGCCCCAAGCTCCCGAAGGGTTCCACGCCCCGCGTCATTCAGACCCGCGACGTAGAGGTCTTGCCCCGCATCCTTGGCGTCTACCGCCACCGTTTCCACCGCCCGAGCCGCGGAAACGTCGAGGAAGGGGACATCGGAGAAGTCGAGCACAACGGCGCGCTGGTGAGGCTCCACGGTCTCCCGCACGTGATGGCCCAAATCCGCAGCAGCGGCAAAGCTCATGGGGCCGGTGAAAGCCATGATGGAGATGCGTCCCCCTGCTTGCTCAAGGGCTGCCCGCTCCTCCTCCGACTCCACGGAAAAGTTTTGCTCCCGAAGGCGCTTCACCTGCGCATCCGCCAGCTGCTGAATGAAGGCCAGGGCCGCGAGGAAGACCCCCACGAAGACAGCAGTCATAAGATCGACGAACACGGTCATGAGCAGCACCAGCATCATGAGCGCCAGATCGACTCGAGGGCCGCGATGGCTCCGCTTAAGGTAGGTCCAATCGATAATGTCGAAGCCCACCTTGAAAAGAATGCCCGCGAGCACGGCGTGGGGGATTTGCTCCGCCAAGGGCCCAAGGGCCAGCACGATGGCCAGCAGCACGAGGCTGTGGAGCATCCCGGAAACCCGGGTGCGTCCACCGGTCCGGATATTCACCACGGTACGCATGGTGGCCCCAGCGCCGGGGATGCCGCCGATGAAGCCAGCGACCGTGTTACCAATCCCCTGACCGAGAAGCTCCTTGTTGGAGTCGTGGCGCGTTCGGGTCATGTTGTCCGCGACCAGGGACGTCAGCAAGGAGTCGATGGCACCGAGCACCGCCAAAATAATCGCCGCCTGGAGCACGACGGGGGATAACAAGGCCTCAGCCGCGGGCAAGGTCAAATCGGGCAAGCCGGAGGGAATATCTCCGATGATTGGGGCGCCGGGAAACTGAACGCTGATTAGTGTTCCAATAATCAAGGCGGCCAGGGGACCCGGAAGGTACTTCGCGATCTTCGGCGGCCAAAAGAACACAATCAAAAGCGACAAGGCTCCGAGGAGCGCGGCCATGCCGTTGATGTTCGCCAAAGCGCCGGGGATCGCCATGAGGGCATTCACGGTCCCCGGAGGGGCTTCGCCTCCAACGATGCGGGATGCCTGCAGGATAATAATGATGCAGCCAATCCCGCTCATAAACCCAGACACCACGGGATAGGGTACGAGGCGGATGTAGGTGCCAAGTCGCAGCACGCCAAGAAGGATCTGGATCACGCCGGCGAGGACCACCGCCGTAAAGATGAGCGCCGGCTGATCGACGAAGGCCGCCGCGAGCCCTGCGAATACCACCACCATGGGTCCCGTGGGGCCAGATACGTTCGTTGGCGTCCCGCCAAAGGCCGCAGCGAAGAAGCCGACGGCGATAGCGCCATAGAGCCCTGCGATGGGGCCCACGCCAGAGGCCACCCCAAAGGCCAGGGCCAGGGGCAGGGCCACCACGGCAGCCGTGAGCCCCCCAAAAATGTCGCCCTTCAAATGTTCTGAATTCAACATAACCAGATCCCTTTCCGATATCCCTATGGTCTAGACCGATCCCTAGCCTTCGGGCATGGCCGAGCTGTGGTGCTGCATGATCTTCCAGCCGCCGTCCGTTTGGACGTACAAATAGCTGAAGCGCGCGGTGACCGTGGACCCATCCCCGAAGGTGAAGGTGTAAACCCCAGAGTTCGTCGCGTGGGTGTCACTGAGAATGCGGACGTTGGCCTCGTCGATCTTTCCCTGCGGGGACTTCTTGAGAAAGGCCACGAAGTAGTCGCGAATCTCTTCCGGGTTGTGCCGGACTTGATTCGACACGGTCGGAAGGAGGATGCCGTTTTCCGTGTATAGGGCGGTCACCGCATCGGGATCGAGGGTTGCCAAAGCGGCGTTCCATTGATCAAAAAGGCCAAGCACTTCGCTTTCGGTCAGCATGATTTTCTCCAATTAAAAACGAACGCGAACCTAGGCCGCTCTCGGGCCCGGCGCGGAAGCATAAGGATTTGCTTGTCGTTCCCTGGCTAGGGTGACCGGTGCGCCAGGGATGGGGAAACGGGGACCCTAGGCCTCCGCCTCCGCCGTGGCACGGGCCCAGCGGTAATCCGCCTTCCCGTTGGGTGCGCGTTGCACCTGAGGAACCGCCACAAAGGCCTTCGGCACCTTGTAGCCGGCGAGCTGCGCGCGCACAAAGGCCCGCAGCGTGTCTTCTTCCAGCGCCGCCCCGGCCTCGGTGAGGGCATAGACCGCCACCACCCGATTGCCGAGACGCTCGTCCGGGAGGCCCACCACCAGGCAGTCAGCGACCGCCTCATGGCGCTTCACCGCCTCCTCCACCTCTTCCGTGTAGACCTTCTCGCCGCCGGTGTTGATACACTGAGACCCGCGACCGAGCAGCGTAATGGTGCCATCCGCCTCCACCCGGGCGAAATCCCCGGGGAAGCTGTAGCGCACCCCGTTCACGGTCCGGAAGGTGCGGGCGGACTTCTCCGGATCCTTGTAATAGCCCAGGGGCACGAGCCCCGCCGTGGCCACGAGGCCCACCTCATCGCTGCCCGGCGTGACCTCCCGGTCATCCTCCGTGAAGACCTTCACGTTCTCCCCGAGGGCAAAGCGCGCCGTGGTGGCCGGGGCGTCCCGGGTGGCCACGGAGGAGCCCATGGACCCTTCCGTGGAGCCCATGGCGTCGTAAAGCATGAAGTCCTTTGTGGCGATGGAGCCCGGCCTTCACCTCCTGGGACCACATCACCCCAGAGGAACTGATAAGGGCCAGGCGGCTAAGGTCATAGGGGGTGCCCGCGGCGGCCGCCGCATCGAGCGCCGCCACCATGGGGCGGGCGAAGGCATCGCCGACGATGGTGAGGTCCGTCACCCCTTCCGCAGCGACCGTTTTAAACAGCACGTCCGGGTCGAAATGGGCCGTCCGCTGAGTCACCACGCAGCCCCCGCAGAGCAGGGGGATGATGGTGCCAATCCACATGCCCGTGCCGTGCATCTGGGGGCAGGCCGGGAGGCTCACGGGCGCCGCGCCGGCGCCATGCAGCGCCTGGGCCTTTGCAACCAGATCCTCCAAGGCTTTCCGCGGGCTCGAGGCCCCGAATAGCCAGCCCGCCCGCGGCCATGGCCGCGCAGAAGGCGCCATTTTCATACATCACGCCCTTGGGCATGCCCGTGGTGCCGCCGGTGTAGAGCATGTAGATGTCATCGGCGGGGCGCGGCGCCCAGGTGCCCGGAGCCGCCTCGGCGAGGGCCGCTTCAAAGGCCACGGCGCCCGCCAGCAGGGGCGCCTCTGAACCATCGTCCACCTGAAGATACAACTTCACCCCCGGCAGGCGAGGCCGGATCTCCTCGATCCGATCAGCAAAACGGCTGTGGAACAGCACGGCCTCGGCGTCGGAGTTCTCAAGCAAATAAACGAGCTCGTCGGCCTGGTAGCGGTAGTTCACATTGATGGGGCAGGCGCCCAACTTAAAGGCGCCGAAGTGCGCCTCCGTGTATTCGTTGCAATTAAGGAGGTAGAGCCCGAGCTTCGACCCAGGGCTCAGACCCGCGGCGGCCAAGGCGCTCGCCAAGCGGCCAGCACGGTCCTCGAATTCAGCCCAGCTGCGCGTTTGCCCCTCGCAGACCAAAGCCGGCGCCTTCCCAAGGGCCTGGGCCAGCGCCGTCCAAGCATTGCCAAAGTGAAATTCCATCGCCCCCAAGCCTCCCCGCCCGTGTGGAGCTCTGACTATAGCAAGGGTTCGTTACCAGTTAGCTCGCCCTGTGGACTCTGCAATTCGAAAAAAGTTCCACGCGACGGGAAAATAGCTGCGCTATGCTCAGAGAAAACCTGGGGAGGAGGAAAGATGAGTTTAAAGGTCATTGGCGCCGGCTTCGGGCGCACGGGCACCCTATCGCTAAAAATGGCCCTGGAACAGCTGGGCTTGGGCCCCTGCTACCACATGGTAGAGGTCTTTAAGCATCGAGATCACCTTCCCCGCTGGATCGCTGCCCACGAAGGCGCGGAAACGGACTGGGCGGACCTCTTCTCCGGCTACGCCGCCACCGTGGACTGGCCCTCCTGCAACCTCTGGCAGGCCCAGCTCGAGGCCTTTCCCGAGGCGAAGATCCTCCTCTCCCGCCGGGACCCAAAGGCCTGGTACCGCTCCGTCATGAATACCATCTATCCCTCGAGCGTCGCGGCAAAAAATAGCGACGACCCGGGCCAGGCGGCCTTCGGCGCCTTTGCTCATAAAGTGATCTGGGATCGGGTCTTCGATGGCAACATGGAAGACGAAAGCCGGGTATGTGAGATCTTCGAAGCCCACAACGCCGCGGTGATCAAAGCCGCTCCCAAGGACCGTCTTCTAGTCTTCGAAGCGCGCGACGGCTGGGCCCCCCTCTGCGAATTCCTAGAAGTCCCGGTCCCCGATACCCCCTACCCGAGGAGCAACTCCACGGAGGAGTTCCAGAAGCACCAGGGGCCGCGGACTTAGAATTCCGCGCCCACCGTTCTAAACCGCTAGGAAGGTTGCCAGGAGAAAGGGTGTTACCCCAAGGGCCAGCACCGTCTGGCCCGTGATCACCGCCGCCGTAGCGGGCCCATCGCCCCCGAGCTGCTGGGCCAGGATATAGGCTGAGGTGGCCGTGGGCACGCAAAACAGCATGAGCAACACCCCCTGCAGCGGCGCGGGTACGGCCAGGGCCGCTGCAAGGCCGAGGGCCAGGGCCGGCTTCACCGTAAACTGCACCACGCTGCTGGCCACCAGAGGCTGAAGCTCCGTGGCTTTCCGGGGCGCCCGGAGCGCCGCCCCCACGGCCAAGAGCCCCAGGGGCAGGGCTGCACTTCCGAGCAACGCGAGGGCATCGGCCACGGCGCTGGGCAAGGCCTGGGGCAGGTCCGCCAGTACACCCCCAACCAGGCAGGCGATAATTAGAGGATTGGTGCCCAGGGCCTTTGCCACGCCGCCCGGGGTGGGCGCGGCCTTCCCCTGGCCCCACCGAGCAAAGGCCAGCACGCACAGCACGTTAATCATCAGAATCATCACCGCCGCTAGCCAAGCCAGGGGCGCGAGGGCGCCCGCCCCCAATAGCCCCTCAGCCATCGCGAAAGATAGGTAGGTGTTAAAGCGCACCCCGCCCTGGAAAAGCGCCGTGTAAGCGGGACCAGAGAGGCGGCGGAACGCCGGGCGCAGCGCCAGCAAAAGGGCCGCTACGGTAAGCACGGTCATCACGGTCACCGCAGCGGCGCTACCAAGCCCCGTCGGAACCCCCTGGGCGCTCACCCGGGACACCAGCAGAGCGGGAAAGAGCACGAAGTAGGTAAGGCGTTCCACCGCGGACCAGCTGGCGTCGGGGACAAGGCCACTGCGGCGGAGCCCATAGCCAAGGGCAATGAGCAGCACCACCGGAGCAAGGGCCGTGAGCACAACGGTCATAGGAAGTCCTAGCGTTTAGCCATGAGCGCGCGAGTATAGCCGCGCCCGCTTGCGCCGCCGACCTAAGGGCGCCACCCTGCCCCCTCTTCGACCCTTAAGGATTGCGCCATGGCTACCCTTCGCGCGCTCGTGCTTGCCACCACCATCGGTACGCTCCTCGGCTGCGGGCTGGGATCTCAGGGCCCAGAGAGGGAAGATCGCGCACCCGGGCGCATTCCCCGGGCAGAAGCGGTCATAGCCAGCGTGGCCGGCGCGGAGGCGGAAAGTCGCGCCATTGCCGAGGCCATCCTCGGCGCGAGCGATCCCGTGCTGGCCGCCGCCCAGGCGGGCCAGGGGCTATGGACCGCAGCCCGGGCCTACGCCGCCGCCAGCCTCGATGACCGGCCCCTCTACTGGCTTCGCCTGGCCACGACCACACATCTTAAGGCCGACTGCGGCGCCAACTGCCCTTCCGTGCTCGAGGCCTTCGACCGGGCCAGCCGCGGCGATGGGGATCTGGCCTTTTCCGACGACCCCGCGGCCCTACGCATTCTGGTGACGGGCTTCGACCCCTTCTCCCTCGACCGGAACATCGACCAAAGCAACCCCTCCGGCGTCGGCGCCCTGCGCCTTGACGGAAGCCGCTGGACCCTCGCGGGCCGCCCCGTGGAGGTAGAGGCCCTCCTCTTCCCCGTGCGCTTCGATGCCTTCGACGCCGGCACCGTGGAAGCGCGCCTTGCCCCCCTGCTGAAAAGCGGGGCGCTGGGGCTTTTGGCCACGGTGAGCATGGGGCGAGACCACTTCGACCTGGAGCGCTTCCCGGGGCGGCGCCGTTCCTCGGAAGCGCCGGACAACGCTGGAGTCCTCACCGGCGCCAGCGCCGCGAAGCCCCTCGTGCCTCGGCTGGGCGCCGTGCTCCTGGAAGGGCCGGAGTTTGTAGAATTCTCCCTGCCCGTGGCCGCCCTGCAGAGCGGCGCCGGACCCTATGAAATTCGCGATAATCGCCGGGTGTCCACCCTCGAGCGGGGCACCTTCGACGCAGAGAGCCTGGCCGAGCTGGAAGGCCTCACGGCGGTACGAGGGGGCGGGGGCGGCTATCTCTCGAACGAGATCAGCTATCGCACCGTGCGCCTGGCCCAGGCCCTTAAAAGCCCTACGCCCGTGGGGCACATCCACACGCCTCGGCTGGAGGGCTTCGATGAAGAAACCCTCCGCGCCATTACGAATCAGCTAAGCGCGATGGTGGAGAGAGCCGCGAGCGAGCTGGCTAAGGTGCCGTAACCCGGATATCGGTAAGGGCACCCGCATCTAGGGCCTCGGTACCGGTGGGAAAGTCATTCTCGTCGAGAATATAGGCGAGGATAGCGGCGTACTCCTCGCCCCAGAGGCCTCCGGGATTATCCTGGGGCATGAGTCCAGTGATGATGCCGTAGGGCTGATCGAGCGTAAGCCCTTGCCACTCCTTCAGCTTGCCATCGAAGTACTTCTTCGGGTGGTGGCAGTTCTTGCAGTGCTGGGCGAAGAGCTTTTTGCCGTCCTTCGCCTGCGCCTTAGAAAACACCCCATCCTCAAGGCTGCGCTCCGCCAGGGCCCCGGCACTCACCGCGAGCCCCAGAACACCAAGAACTATGCTTTGCAGCCCTCGCACCCTTCTCATTGCCTCACTCCCTGTGCGAAAAAAAGGCGGCGATCCCGAAGGACCGCCGCCCTCTTTAGCGTTGACCCTTAGTGGTGGTCGTCGCTGTGGTCTTCATCAGACGGCAGGGCCAGCGCCGTCAGCTTCGAGCCCGTCTGCAGTACGATGTACTGCCGGCCTTCATGCATATAGGTCATCATGCCGTAGCGGCTCCGCTCCGGCACTTCCACCCGACCCACTTCCTTTCCTGTCGCCTTATCCACACCGAAAAGCATGGGCGTGCCGTCCCCTGCGGTAGAGGCGTACATGAGCATGCTCGGGGTGACGGTCATGGGCGCCACGGTACCGGAGCCGCCGTTCGGAAGATCCATGTCCTTCAACGCCGGATGGTTCCGGATGCGATCGGACATTTCCCCCACGGGGACATACCAGAGGTGTTCCCCGGTATTCATGTCGATGGCCGTGATCCGGCTAAAGGGCGGCTTAAAGAGGGGCAGGCCATCGGGCATGCGCACCCCCATGTTCCGGAGCACGGCGTAATCGGCGATGGTCGTGCCCGTGGGCATATCGATCAGCTCATCGCGCTCCGAACCCGGCGCCATGATCCGCGTGGTACAGGCCTTCCGAGAGGTCACGAAGAGTACCCCGGTGGTCGGGTCCGCGGCCGCGGGCCCATCAATATTCACGCCCCCAATATCGCCGGGGCACCAGAGGGAACCGACCTTGCCCAGGTCGTTATCCCGATGCAGCGGCGGGGTGAAGAGCGGCCCAATGTGGAACTGATCCACCAAATCGATGGCCTTCTGCCGCAGCTCCGGCGTGAAGTCGATTAGGTCATCGTGGGTAAGGCCCTGCATATCGTAGGGCGCCGGCTTCGTCGGGAAAGGCTGGGTGGCCGCGAGCTTCTCCCCGGGGATCAGCCCCCCGGGCACGGGTCGCTCCTCCATGGGCCAGAGGGGCTCCCCGGTCTCCCGATTAAAAGCGTAGGCAAAGGACTGCTTCGTCACCTGCACGATGGCGGGGACCGTTTTTCCATTCTGCTGCACATCCAGCAGCACCGGCGCCGTGGGCGTGTCGTAGTTCCAGATGTCGTGATGCACCATCTGGAAATGCCACACCCGCTTCCCCGTCTTCACGTCCAGCGCGATGAGGCTGGTGCTAAACAGATTGTTTCCCGGGCGGAAGCCGCCGTAGAAGTCCACGGTGGCGCCGTTCGTGGGAATGTAGACGATGCCCCGCTCCTGGTCCGCAGAAAGCGGCGCCCAGGAAGACACGTCGCCGGTCCATTTCCAGGCGTCGTTCTCCCAGGTGTCGTGGCCGAACTGCCCGGGCCCGGGAATGACGTCGAACTTCCAGAGGAATTCTCCGGTCTTCGCGTCGTAGGCAAGGATGTCGCCGGGGATATTCTCGATTCGGGACTGGTTGTAGCCCTGCTCTGCCGAGTTCCCCACCACCACCACGTCCCCCACTACGATGGGCGGAGAAGACGACGTGATGTAGCCCTTTTCGAGGGCCACGCCATAGTAGGGATCATATTCGTGACCGAGGTCCGCGAGCATGTCCACGACCCCGGTTTCCGGGAACCCTTCCACAGGAACGGGCTGTCCGAAGCCCTCCAGGGGCTTGCCGGTTTTCGCATCCAGGGCCGTGAGGAAGAAGCCCGGGGACGCAATGTAGATCACGCCTTTGCCGTCTACCTCGGCGTAGGCCACGCCCTTCCCGTAGTCCTTCCGCATGGAGTACTCATAACGGAAGGTGTGGGGTTCGCGGTAGGACCAGAGGGTTTCGCCGTTTTTCGGATCCATGGCCACCACGTGGCGCCGGGGACCGGCGACGGTGTAGAGAATGCCGTCCACGTAGGTCGGCGTGGAGCGACCGCTCTGGGCGTTGAAGCTCGCGCCGTCCCACACCCAAGCTTCTTCGATCTCTGCCAAGTTCGACGGATTGATTTGGTCCGCCGGGGTGGAACGGGTGTGCGCCGAATCCCCGCCGATAAAGGTCCAGGCACCGTTCTCCGTACCCGGGGACGCGAGGGCCTGGGCCCCCAGGATCAGTCCCGCGGCGATTCCCAGGCTCCAGCGGCGCGTGGTCTCTCCGCGCCTGTTACGTCTGATATCCATGGTGTTCCCCTTACCCAAAGGTCTGCATCCCATTCTAAGCATGGAACGAGAGACGATGAAATCGTTACGTTTCGCAAATAAAAGCCGCACGGAAGTTCCGCCCTGGCCCCATCTCACCCCAACCGGGACCCCGCGCCGTCCCCGAGCCCGAGGCTGCTCAGCCCTAGCCCGCGGGATTTACCAGGCCGCTTTGCGCCACCTGCGCCACGAGCCCATCGTCGTCGAAGAATTGGCCGCTCATCACCGCCCGGCCCCCCAGATCGGCGTAGTTGTCCACGAGAAGGGCCAAAGGGCCTGGCGAGGGCTCGCGTAAGATATGTAGGGAAATATCGGCATTGATATACCCGTAGCTGCGCCCGTCCACCACGACCCGACGCTGACTCATCCCATTGGCAAAATCCGACAGCGCCGCCAGATGAGTCATGGGGGTAAGGGGCTGGTCCGGCGTTAAGTTTAGGGGAAGGGAGAGCCAGGCGGCGCCCCGGCCACCGCCCTCGGCGCCGTCAAAGACTTCCGCCAGCAGGTGGAGATGGAGCCCATCCCCAGGAGGCAGCTTGCGCCCCACCCGGCTGGCGACGATCTCCGCAAGCGTTTCCACCACCGCGCCTTCTCCCCGGGGCAAGGGGCAGGGGATGGGAGCGACAGCCCCTTCCGGAAGGGACGAGAGCGCGCTAAAGAGGCCCAGGGCCCGGGCGCAGGGCACGCCTTCGGCGCTGAGGGTCATCTCCGCCAGGGCCAGACGCTTGCCCTTCCGCAGCACCGTCCCCGACAGGGCGAGGGGCGTCATGGGCACGGGGCGGAACATATCCAGGGTGAGCCGAGCAAGAGGAAAGGGCACGGCTACCAGTTCCGTCAGGGCCTGGGCCAAGAGCGCTGCCGGGGCCCCGCCGTGGAGGGACTCGCCCCAGGGCCCGCGGGCGGGATCCTGCGGAAGGTAATCGTCCCCGTCCCGATGAAAGATGGCCTTCATGCGTCGCTCGCTCCCCTGTCCCGGGCGTAAAGCGCGCAAGCATAGCGCCCCCGCAGCGCTGGTGCTCCCTCAAGAGAATTCATACACTCAGGCCCGTCATCACGCACCGGAGGGGAGCCCATGGATTTCAAAGATTCAGCGCAGGAAGCCGAATTTCGCGGCGAGGTGCGGAAGTTCCTCGACGCCCATGCGCCCCTTCGCACCAAGAGCACGGAAGCGGCCTACGCCGAGGCAAAAACCGACGCCGATCGGGTCGCCATCGCCAAGCGCTGGCAGGGCCTCCTTGCGGAGCACGGCTGGGCCTGCATCGCCTGGCCGAAGGCCTTCGGGGGCCGGGATGCAACCCCCATCGAAAGCGTGATCTGGAACCAAGAGGTCTCCCGCTACGTGACCCCCGATGGGCTCTTCATCATCGGCCAGGGCATGTGCGCGCCGACCCTCATGGCCTACGGTAACGACGCGCATAAGGCGGCGCACTTGCCGAAGATCGCCTCCGGGGAAGAGGTCTGGTGCCAGCTGTTCTCTGAGCCCGTGGCTGGCTCCGACCTGGCGGGCATCAAAACCCGCGCGGTGCGCGATGGCGATAAGTGGATGATTAATGGCCAGAAGGTCTGGACCTCCGGCGCCCACTACTCGGACTTCGGCCTGCTGATCACGCGCACGGACCCGAGCCAGCCCAAGCACAAGGGCCTCACCATGTTTTTCCTAGATATGAAAACGCCGGGGGTGGAGGTACGCCCCATCAAGCAGATCAACGGCAACCAGGATTTCAACGAGGTCTACTTCACAGACGTGGTGATTCCCGACAGCCAGCGCCTCGGCGGCGAGGGAGACGGCTGGAAGGTGGCCCTGGTGACCCTCATGAACGAGCGCCTTGCCGTGGGCGGCGGCCTCTCCAATTCCGTGATGGACGTCTTTAAGGCCTCCCAAACCCAGGACTACGGCGATGCGCTCGCCATCGAAGATCATGCCGTCCGGGACCGCCTCGCCGACTGGTACTGCCGGGAATCGGGGCTCAAGTTTACAAGCTACCGCATGATCACGGCCCTCTCCCGGGGCCAGGATCCGGGCCCGGAGGCCTCCATCAGTAAAGTGGTGGTGGCCGCCAATAATAATCAAAGCGCCAATTTCGCCCTCGACATGCAGGACTACGGCGGCATTCTCGACGACGACGCCCTCTCCGGCTTCGGCAACCAGTTCCAGCGCCAGTTCCTACGCTCCCCGGCGAACCGCATTGAGGGGGGCTCGGATGAGATCCTCCGCAACATCATCGCCGAGCGCGTACTGGGTATGCCTGCGGATATGCGCCCGGACAAAAACGTGCCCTTTGCGGAAATCCCCCAGGGCAAGGGCTAAGGCCCTCGTGAGCACCCCGGAGCGCGCGGCCTGGCGGGCCACCCTCGACGAGGCCCTTGCCCGTTACCACGCCCTGCCCCGAGCCAGGGGCGACGCCTGGGCCATCCTCGAAGGCAAGCTCGCTACGACCCTGGCCCGGCAGCGGGCCCTCGAGACGCGCCTGGCCCTCGCCGACGACACCGCGCTCCACGAAGATCTGATCGCCGTGGGCGCCCGCCTTTCCCAGGACCAAAAGCGCCGGGCGAAGGGACGCCTCTCCACCGAGGCCTTCGCCGCCCTCCTCGCGGCCCAGGGCGAGCGCGCCCCGGCGGCTCGAGCTTCGACCTCCGCGCCGGCCCCGCCATCGACCTTAAGATTGAGGTGAACCGCGATTCCCCCTGGCCCTTCGAGCGCTGGCGCCTGACGCCGGAGTTCGCCGCCTACGAGATGGACGGGGACCGGGTGTTCTACCGGGGCCTCTGGCTCCAGCCTGGAGATTTGCTGCTGCCGAACGTCAACTTAGACGGCAACTTCGTCTACAGCGCCCTCTCGGACCCCAAGGGCTTCTGCCCCCATTCGGCGATCTTCGCCCTCCTCGAACACGAGGGACAGCGCTTCCCAGCGGTGGTGGAGACCTATGAAAAGGGGCTCCGAGCCGTGCCTCTGTGCGTCTTTCTGAACGATCGCTACATCAGCTACGCCGAGGTCTACCGGCACCGGGAACTGCTCGACGGCGCCCCCGCCGAGGCCTCGGCCCTCGCCCACGACGCCCTCGCGGAGGCCCGGGGCTACAACTTCAACACCGTCGACGACGACCGGGCCTATCTGTGTTGCACCAGCCAGGCGCGGCAGTTCTATCTGCGCCTGGGCCTCGCCGATCTTGAAGCCGTGGGCCGGGTGGCTCAGCCGGGCATCCGGGCGAACTTCGAAACAATGAAGTACCCCCACCTCGATGCCTTCTTCACCCCTATCGATTTCATTCGCAGCGATCGCTTCGTTTTCCAGGGCAGCATCGACAACCAGCAGCCCGAACGACTCATCACCCGGGAGCTTGTGGAGCGCCGCTTCCGGGAGCGCTTCGCCGCCGGAGGTCTTCACTGGGATCGCGTGCCCCTCATGGTGAAGGGGATGCACTACGGCATTAAGCAAATGCGCAAGGAAACGACGATCGGTCGGCTCATTTCTAAGGTCATGGGCTTCACCCCCGGGAACCTGCCGAAGGGTCCGGATCGCGTGCTGGCTATCGTTGAACCGCTCGAGGCGGAGCTGGGCCGCGCCGTACGCCGTCTTCTCCCTGAGGTGCGGCTGAAGCTTCAGGAGACCCAGGATTTTTCCCTGCGCAGCTGGCTTGAGGATCCCCTCCTCCGGCAGCGCGTGGATGATCTTCTGCCCCTGCGCTGGCTCGGCGACGGAGGCTTGGCCGGGGGCTGCACGGACGCCGGGAGCGGCGTAGACTCAGCGGCAGATTAATTCATACGAATGAGGGAGACGGTCGTGGCTGCACAGGAAGCTTGGATTATTGATACGGCGCGGACGCCCCGGGGCATTGGGAAGCAAGGCAAGGGCGCGCTCGCGCATCTGCACCCCCAACACCTTGGCGCAACGGTGCTAAAGGCCCTCGAGGCCCGGAATAACCTCAACACCGCTGAGGTGGACGACGTGATCTGGGGTACGAGCTCCCAGAAGGGCAAGCAGGGCGCCTGCCTCGGTCGCATGTCCCTCCTCCTCGCCGGCTGGAACACCGCCGCCAGCGGCGTCACCCTGGACCGCTTCTGCGGCTCCGGCATCACCTCCGTGAACCTCGCCGCCGCCAGCATCATGTCGGGCATGGAAGACTGCGTGGTCGCCGGAGGCACGGAAATGATGTCCTATACCGCCACCCAGGGCGGCGGGCTCCTCGACGCGGACAATATGACCCTCCGGGACCTGCACCCCCAGTGGCACCAGGGGATTTGCGCGGACCTTATTGCCACCCTGGAAGGGATCAGCCGGGAAGACGTAGACGGCCTCGCCTACCAAAGCCAGCAGCGCGCCAAGGTGGCCATCGAAGAGAACCGCTTCGCTAAGTCCGTGGTACCGGTCTACAACGAAGACGGCACCCTGGCCCTGGACCACGAAGAATTTCCACGGCCCCAGACGACCCTCGAGGGCCTGTCCCAGCTGCCCGCGGTCTTTGAAAACTTCATGGGCATGCCCGTGGACGAGACCGGGGAAACCTTCGACCAGCTCGTGAAGCGTTCCTACCCGGACGTGAAGATCAACCACGTGCACCACGCCGGCAACTCCTCCGGCGTCGTCGATGGCTCCGCGGCCGTCCTCCTGGCCTCCCCGGAGTACGCAAAAGCTCAGGGCTGGACGCCTCGGGCGAAGATCCGCGCCATGGCCAATGCCGCCGGCAGCCCTCAGCTGATGCTGAACGAGCCCGTGCCCGCCGCGAAGAAGGTGCTGAAGAAGGCCGGCATGAACCTCAGCGACATCGATCTCTTCGAAATTAATGAGGCGTTCTCTGTGGTGGCCTTCAAGTTCATCCGGGACCTCGGCCTCGACCCGGCCCAGGTGAACGTGAACGGCGGCGCCATGGCCCTGGGCCACCCCATCGCTGCCACGGGCTCCGTCCTCATCGGCACGATGCTCGATGAACTCGAGCGCCAGGATAAGGCCACGGGCCTCGTCACCATGTGCGCCGCCGGCGGCATGGCCCCGGCGATCGTCATCGAACGGGTGTAAGCCTCCCTCGCAGGACCCGGGCGATCCCCACCGGATCGCCATCCAAAACCCCAGCCTTCGCGCTGGGGTTTTTTTTGGGGCCGTCGTAGACTCGAGCCCAGGCTTAATTCAAATGATTAAGGGGAAGGGACATGGCAGCTCAAGAAGCGTGGATCATCGACACGGCGCGGACGCCCCGGGGCATTGGGAAGCAGGGCAAGGGCGCCCTCTCCCATCTGCATCCCCAGCATCTGGGCGCCTCGGTGCTGAAGGCGCTGCAAGCGCGTAACGATTTGAATACCGCCGAGGTGGACGATGTGATCTGGGGCACGAGCTCCCAGAAGGGCAAACAGGGCGCCTGCCTCGGTCGCATGTCGCTCCTCCTTGCGGGCTGGAACACCGCCGCCAGCGGCGTCACCCTGGACCGCTTCTGCGGCTCCGGCATCACCTCCGTGAACCTCGCCGCCGCCAGCATCATGTCGGGCATGGAAGACTGCGTAGTCGCCGGAGGCACGGAAATGATGTCCTACACCGCGACCCTGACCGGGGGCGGCCTTATGGACGCGGGCAACATGACCCTCCGGGACCTTCAGCCCCAGTGGCACCAGGGCATCTGCGCAGACCTCATCGCCACCCTCGAAGGCATCAGCCGAGAAGACGTGGATGGCCTCGCCTATGAAAGCCAGCAGCGTGCCAAGGCAGCCATCGCCGAGAATCGCTTTGCTCGCTCCGTGGTGCCTGTCCACAACGAAGACGGCTCCCTGGCCCTGGACCACGAGGAATTCCCCCGACCGGAAACCACCCTCGAGGGCCTCTCCCAGCTGCCGGCGGTGTTCGAGAAGTTCATGGATGCCCCCTTCGACGAGACCGGGGAAACCTTCGACCAGCTCGTGAAGCGCGCCTACCCAGACGTGAAGATCAACCACGTGCACCACGCCGGGAACTCCTCAGGCGTGGTGGACGGCTCCGCCGCCATCCTCCTCGCCTCCCCGGCCTACGCGAAGGCCCAAGGCTGGACGCCCCGGGCCAAGATCCGCGCCATGGCCAACGCTGCTGGCAGCCCCCAGCTGATGCTGAACGA
Source organism: Candidatus Salivita marina (assembly GCA_038144425.1). Taxonomy (GTDB): domain Bacteria; phylum Pseudomonadota; class Gammaproteobacteria; order Pseudomonadales; family Azotimanducaceae; genus Salivita; species Salivita marina. The sequence goes on from JAYQNS010000004.1 coordinate 99,908, forward strand.
GCCCGTGCCCGCCGCGAAGAAGGTGCTGAAGAAGGCCGGCATGGGCCTAAACGACATCGATCTCTTCGAGGTGAACGAGGCCTTCTCTGTGGTGGCCTTTAAGTTCATCCGGGACCTGGGCCTCGACCCGGCGAAGGTGAACGTCAACGGTGGCGCCATGGCCCTGGGCCACCCCATCGCCGCCACGGGCTCCATGCTCATCGGCACGGTGCTGGATGAGCTTGAGCGACAGGACAAAGCCACGGGCCTCGTCACCATGTGCGCCGGCGGTGGCATGGCCCCGGCCATCGTGATCGAGCGCGTCTAAGCGCGGCTACCCGAGCCCCGGCCGATCCGCTTCGGTCGGGGCTTGCTCCCGAGCCCCAGGGTGGGCGTGGGCACTTCCATGCGCACCAAGTGCATCTCCCCCTCCATACACCACAGCAGGAGTTGGTCCTCCCCTTGGAGGCTCATATCCTTCAGCACCCGGGAAGGAATACGGATGGCCAGGCTGTTGCCCCATCTTTTGAGTTTAACCGTCGCGATTTGCATGGCTGCTAGGAGAGCACGGCGCCTTCGCGTTTCCTGTGCGCGCAGGCCGCGCCTCCCCCAAGCCTTCGCCGCTCCGTCGCCTGGGCCCCGGCGGACGTGGGCGGGACTCGCCCATGCTTAGCCGCCGCCGGGAAAGCCCTTTTGGGCGAAATTCGATGGCTACACATTCTATCGCGGAATGGTTCCACCCCAACGCCTTCTGTGCGCTGATTTCGAACGCCAGACCCCACTCATGAAGGTTTTTCGCGAAATTCGGGAGCCTTTAAATCCCACTTTCTACGCGTCAAAACGATACAAAACGCGCTGGAAACAGAGGATCGGGCAGCGCCTTCGATTAAGGCTGCGGCAGCGAAAAACTTCAGCGCTCCAGGAAGGAGAAAAGCGCCTCTGGGCGCTTTTGGCGCGCCAAAACCAGGCCGTTTACGTCATCCCCAAACTTCGCAAAATGTAGACACATTCCAAACGGGAAAGGCTCCCCTAAACTCCCCGAAAAACCCCCTGGGCTAACCTCAAGAGCCCACCAAGGGCCAGAACCGAAGCATAAGGAACCCGTCCCGCCCCACTTTCTCGGCGTCGAAGTATCTACACAGAAATTCGCCCAAAACCCCTTCCCCCACGGCTCCTAGTCGTGCAATGCCGATACGAGGGAAGACAGCCGCTCCACCGCACGGAAGGACTCCTCCGGGCGAAGGGCCTCGGAGTCGTCACCGAAGTCGTTCTCTCCCGCCGTTTGCACCAATAGGCCATCACGCCGGGGATAAACGGACACCTTTGCTTCTCGGGAGCGCAGGCCGTAATTCAGACCGGGTTCGGGCATGAGCTTCGCGGTCTGGCCACGCACCGGCGTCAAACTTTCATCCCCCAGCAGCGCCCGCGCGCCATAGCCCGTGCAGTTGATCACCGTCGGCTCGTCTAAGCGGGCGAAGTCTTCCGGGCCCGAAAGTCCAGCGGTCACGATACGGCCGCCGCGGCGCTCGAAATCCGCGAGAAGCAAACGGGAGTAGGCGCCGATATTGAACAGCATCAGGCGACGCGCACGCACGTAAGGCGCCGGGAAAGGATGACCCTCGGCCAGGGGCACGGGGGCCGGGGACAGCTCTGGGGCGAGATCCCGAGAGTAGCGAGGATAAGCCGGCTCATCACGGCTGCCATGGGCGCCCACCTCGCTGAAGGGGGTCTCGGCCATTTCAAAAATGGTCGTGTATTCAATGGGGTGCCCGGGCAGGCCCAGGAAGGTCTGTAAGCGACGGTGGGAGGCCCGGGCCATGCGCAGCCATTGGGCAGCGAAAGCAGGGCCATGCTCCGCCGTGGCGATCCGAGAATCAGGAGACCAGACGCCGGTAGCATAAGAGGAACGCACATAGGGCGGGCGCTCCTTGGCATAGATGGTCACCGCATAGCCCTGGCGCTGTGCAAGAAGGGCCGTGGTCAGGCCAATAGCGCCACAGCCCACCACAGCCAAAGCCCCCGGCGACCCCTGAGGCACCAGGGCAAGCGCTTCCGCTGCGCTGCCCCAGGAAAGCGACCAACCGCTTCCTCCATGGCCATAGTTGTGCACCACGGGCTTTCCCCCGAAGGTCTCAAGGGCGATGCGCGGACCCTCGGCCCGGAAGGGACGGGTGCACACGTTCATTGCGATGATGCGATCCGGGCTCACGCTGAACGGCTGAAGCGCGCCAAAGCCCTGCACCCAGGGGCGAGGCTCAGCTGGCGCCCCCATCATGGCGCGCGCGAGGGGCGGAAGGGCTCCGCTTGCGAGCAGCCCCGCGCTCCCAAGACCCTTGAGAAGGGACCGCCGTCCTAGCTGTGCATCCATGACCCCATGCTCCATCCGTCCGAAGGAAAAAAGGCGGTAAAAATCACGCCGGGCCTAGCCCAGTCGGGCGCCGTTTTGCACCGGCGTATCCGGCACGGCCAGCACCACCGCACCATCTTCCCGGTAGAACCCGGTAATCAGGCACTCGGAGCGAATGGGACCGATCTGCTTCGACGGGAAGTTCACCACCCCCATCACCTGGCGCCCCACGAGAACCTCCGGAGTATAGCAATCGGTGATCTGGGCGCTGGATTTCAGGACGCCGATCTCCGGGCCAAAGTCCACCCAGAGCTTGATGGCCGGACGACGCGCCTCGGGAAAGGGCTCGGCCTGAACGATGGTGCCGGCCCGGAGCTGCACCTTCTCAAAGTCTGCCCAGCTGATTTCTTCCATTCCGCCGATCTCCTCGGTCAATTTCGCCAACTCTCGGCGAGCCCCGCCGCATTCTTTATTAGAAGCGAGCCCCAAATCGCCCATCGGCCAACCCCGATGCGCCTCCAGCTCCTCTAACCCTCTGAATTACCGTACTAAATCCAAAGACTCGGAAAGCTGGCACGCCCCTTGTAACGACTCCAGGGAACTCACTACGCCGAAAAGGAACAAAACCATGACGTATTCCCATCGCGAGCGCACCTCCTGCGAGCATCGCGGCTTCTATCGCAATCCCTACCACGGCTGGGTCGCCGGCGTGTGCGCGGGCATCGCTGAGCGCATGGGGATCTCGCCAATCTGGCTGCGACTGCTAGCGATCTTCGGGCTCCTCACGGCCACAACCCTGACCGTGCTGGGCTATGTCCTTGCCTGGCTTGTGCTTGATCGCCGATGCACCTGCTAGGGGTTGCAACCCCTTACCGTTCCCCTTCCGCTCCCGGGCCGGGTCCCTCCCCCGGGGCGGTTTTTTATTACGCGGCCTAGGCGGCCCCCTGCGCGGCCAGCGCGGCGAAGTCGTCGGAAAGATCCCTCAGCTTTCCGCTGAGGCGATCGCGCTGGGGCGCCGTTAGGCTCCCAAGGAACGCGGGAAAGAACGCACTGTAAGCTGGATCGTTCTGCGCCCGCTGCGCTGCATAGGCCGGAGTGTAGAAGGCGCTACGATGGACCATGAGCACGGGGAGCACGGCCGCAAACCAAGGGCTGTCTCGCCGCTCGAGGGCCTCCAGGAAGGCGCGCTGCCAGGCCTGGCGATAGGCGACCCAGTCCGCATTGTCCGGACGAATCTCCTGGCTAAGCGCCGCAATGGCCCTCTGCTGCGCTGGGGTGAGGCGCCCGACCCAATCCTTCAGCCCGTCCTCCAGCGAACGCGCCCATTCGGCACGCTGAGCCTCCAGGGCCAGCCCATCGTAATCTTCGTTGAGGCCCGCATCCTCCTCGGCGAAGCGCCCGGGAAGCGCCACCACCTGCTCATCATCGAGGCTACGAAGCAGGGCCGGGGGGGGGGGGCGAGAGCGCGGGTAAGTTCGGCAACATCGGCCCGAAGGTCCGTTTCTAGCTTCTCCACGAAAGCCGGGGAGACGGCGTCGTCTTCCACGGCAAGAGCCAAACGCTCCAGGGCGCCGGCCCAGCGGGGCAGTTGGGATTGGCGATGCCAGGCCAGCACCGGGCCCAGATCATCGCGGAAAGCGCCGCGCTGCTCAGCGGACAGGCCCAGGAGGCTATCGGCGCGCCAGGCCAGCAGGCGATCAGCGTTGTTATAGAGCCGCGTGGTACTGCAGCCGCTGAGCAGCGCTGCAGCGAACAGAAGCGTCAGGCACCCCCAGCGCCTCGCGAGGGCCCTAAAGCGTAAGGCCCGCGGCACAATCCCCGTCCATCGCCGTAATCCAAGCCTCCACCAAAGCAACGCCCTCTTCGTGCACCAGGCTGCGCCCCAGCTCCGGCATCATGATGCCCGGATCCTGATGGCCCAGGCGGAAGGGCAAAATGGACGCTTCGGGGCGACCAGGCCATACATCGTAAGCCAGGCCTCCCGAGCCCCGCCCCGCGGCCACGGGGGTTTTACAGCGCCCCCGGCCCAGCTCACTTGCGGTGATGCGCAGATCGAGCCCCGCCGTATCCGCAGCGCCCGTGTCGCTGTGACAGTGCGCACAGTTCGCATCCAGGTAGGCGTGGGCCTCCGCCGCCCCGCCTAGCCCTGGGTCGGCCCAGGGCGTCGCGGGGGCGGCAGCGCTCACCCAGCCTGCGGCGCGCCACGCCTCAAACTGCGAGCCCCCATCGGCAAAGGCGTGCGCGGCTAAATTACCCGGCTTCGGCCCGATGGGCTTCAAGACCTTCGTACCCATAGCGGTTTCGTGGCACCCCGCGCATTGGTTTTTATCGGGGATGAGATAGGGGAAGCGCTCGCCTTCTTCCGTGGTGAGAGGCACCAAAGCCCCGGCGGGGGCATAGAAAGCTTCCGTCCCCGCCTCGTTCCACTGGTAGGAAACGGCTTCCCAACCCGCCTGGCTATGCCGCAGCACCCGGGTTTCCATCAACCGCAGGCGGGCCACGGAAAAGGCGGCGTCGGGGCTTACGAGGGGTTCCGCGCCAACGGTCCGCACGGCCCCAGCAGCGCCCCGGGGGAAGGCAAAGGTTTTCGTGATGATCGTTCCCACGGGGAAGGCGAGGGTGTCGTCGTTCGTCACGACGGACGCCGCGCCCCCCTCCGGAAGGCTAACGGTGCGGTACTTCCAGGCGTAATCGCTAAACAGCGGATGGGCCAGGGTGTAGGCAAAGCCGGCCTGGGGCGCCAGCGTTCCGTCCTTCTGAGCCAAGACGGCAAGCTCGGAGAGACGCTCCGGCCAAGGCCCCTCGCGCACGGGCTCTGAGGGGCCACAGCCCGCGAGCAGAACCCAAAATGCGAGAAGTCCGGCCGCTCTCATTACTCAGCGCCTCCCAGGGCGACCGGAGGCAGGGCCTCACGAGTGCAGGCAAAGGCCGCGCCAGAGAAGTCAGGCGTGGCAAAGCCATTCGGCGCATCTAGGGCCACGGTGCCGAGAGCCCCATTGTCATGGGCGCAGACCACCGGACCCTCTTGCTCGGGACGAACAAAGCCATCCCAGATAATCGCCGGCAGGGCCGGCAGCTGCGCCGCCGCCTTCAGGGCGATGAGGGGTTCGGAATCGGGATCGTAGCCGCTCTTTTCAATGGTGTTGTGGTGAATGGAGATCTGCTCCGGGAAGGGATCGTAGTTAGGATCATCAAGGGGTCGGCCCGTGATGAGGTAGCTCACTACGAGCACCGCCGCAGTCTGATGGTCCGTAATCGTGTTCTCGAAGATCTCGATGTCGTCGTTCGAGTTCACCATGATCCCGGAACCTGCAGGCACCGTGCCGACGATGTTGCCCTCCGGGGCAAAATTCGCCGTGTTGTTGTGGGCCACGGTGTTGTGGAACACGCGCGTTTGGCGCCCACCCTGCACGGGCAGATCCGGGAGATCAAAGACCAAAATGCCGCCGGTGTTGTCCACGACGTTGTTCTCATAGACGTCGGCCTGCGTGCTGTTTTCGATCTCGATGCCGGCGACATTGAAGGCCACCTCGTTTCGCCGCACGATGATGTTCCTAGATTGGCCCACGTAGATGCCGGCATCGCTGGCGCCAATGGCAATGGAATCCTCGATCAGGACGCCGTCGCACTGCACGGGATAGAGACCATAGGCCCCGTTCGTACTCTTCGGGCCGCCGGTCCATTCCGTCCGGACCCCTCGCACCACCAGATTTTTGCACTGGTTCATTTTGATGGCGTCGCCCTTGGCATCGAGTACAGCGAAGCCTTCGAGGGTCACGTCCTCCGCTGCCACCAGAAGCCCCTCGGCGCCTGCCAGCTGCTCTGCGAAATCGAGAATGGACTTATCTTGCCCTGCGCCCCGTAGGGTGACGCCATTGACGCCAAGGGACAGGCTGCGGTCAAAGGTGAAATGCCCCTCGGGAATGGTCACCGTGCTGCCCGGCTCCGCAGACAAGAGCGCTTCCCGCAGCGCCTGGGCCGGATCCTTCGCGGGCTCCGGCGCCCCGCCGCAGGCGCTCAGCAGCGCTGCCCCCAACGCGCCAACCAGCCATCGATGTGTTGCGTTCATTGTCCTCTCCCCTGCCCGAAGGATTCCCTCTCAAAAAACCCAATTAAGCGGGCTCGCGCGATCAGGTCAAGGCTTATCCTCAAGCGCATGCGCCTTTTCCCAGCTGCGGAAGGCCACAAGGTCATCGGAAAGGCGTTTCAGCACCCAGCCCAGGATCGCCGCGTCGTCGATGAAGCCTAGGGCTAGGATCGGGTCGGGGATCAAATCGAGGGGCATGAGCCAATAGAGCAGGGCCGCGCCCACGGCGGTCATCACGCCCTGGGGGAGGGCGGGATAGCGGCCTGACACGGTGGCATCGAGAAGCCGTAGGAGCGTCTTTAGATCATCGCCAAGCTTCGCTAAGGGGCCGGCGTTGCCATCGCGCCGGGCTCGAAGCTCCGCCAGCACCGCTGCAAGGGCTTTTTTGTCTGCCGCAAGCCGGGCTCCGCGCTTAGCAAAACGCTTGAGTCCTCGCGGCCAAGGGTCGAAGGCCATGGCGCACCGATCAACGGGGATTGATCTCAAAGTTTACGTGATGTAGGGCCGTTAAGGCTGTGGATAACTTCGTTGATAACTTTTACCGGGAAAATTACTAAGGGATGAAAGGAAAGGTCTAGGACCGCCAACCCCTTCCATCCCAATTCGATAAGACTCTATGAATCAATGCTTTATGGCGTTTAATAAAAATGACATATGAAGGTTTGGACCTATCCGCAGGTTAAACCGAGGCCTTTCGCCAGTGTGCATAAGTGAACTTTCTGCGCCGTGAGCGAACACTTACGCACGAGCCAGCGAAACGAGGCGCCTAGGTGCGTTTATCCTAGACGCCCCGCTCAGGCAAGGGTTTTTTAAGCGTTCGGATCTCGCACTACCATGAGGCGCAGTTCGGTCATGTCCTCGATGGCAAAGCGCACCCCTTCCCGGCCCAAGCCCGAGTCCTTGACGCCTCCATAGGGCATGTTATCCACCCGGTAGGAGGGCACATCGCCAATGACCACGCCCCCCACCTCAAGGCGATCCCAGGCGCGCTGAGCTTTGTAGAGATCGCGAGTAAAGATACCGGCCTGCAGCCCAAACTTACTGCGGTTCACCGCGGCAAGGGCCTCATCAAAATCAGAGAAGCGACTGAGGTTGGCAACGGGGCCGAACGCCTCTTCCGTATTCACGCTGCACCGCTCAGGAACATCCTCAAGAAGCGTGGCATCGAGCATGGCCCCTTCGCACTCGCCCCCGCAAAGTAGCGTCGCTCCATCGGCCACAGCCTCATCAATCCAGCCCTTCAGACGACCCGCTTCCTTCGTCGAGATCATGGGACCAATGAAGGTTTCCCGATCCTTCGGATCGCCTTTTTTAAGGGCTTTCGTGGCCGCAACGAGCTTATCTCGGAAGGCGTCATAGACCGAGTCGTGCACGAGGATGCGCTGCACCCCAATGCAAGACTGACCCGACTGGTAGAAGGCACCGAAAACCACCCGGGCGACGGCGTCCTCGAGATCCGCGTCTTCATCCACGATCACCGCCGCGTTGCCACCCAGCTCCAGCACGACCGGCTTCTTGCCTGCCCGAGCCTTCAAATCCCAGCCCACGCCAGGGGAGCCAGTGAAGGACAGCAGCTTGAAACGCTCATCGGTAGTGAACAGGTCAGCGCCGTCTCGACGGCACGGAAGGATGGAAAAGGCCCCCTCGGGAAGCTCCGTCTCGGCGAGAATTTCCCCAATCACAATAGCCCCGATGGGCGTCAGGCTCGCAGGCTTGAGCACAAAGGGGCATCCGGCAGCGATGGCGGGCGCCACCTTATGCGCCGCCAAATTAAGCGGGAAGTTGAAGGGGCTGATGAAAGAGCAGGGCCCGATGGGAACGTGCTTATAAAAGCCCTGGTAACCCCGCGCTCGCGCGCTGATATCAAGAGGCATGATCTCCCCCCCGATGCGCGTACACTCCTCCGCCGCCACTACGAAGGTGTCAATGAGCCGGGTGACCTCCCCCTCCGCATCCTTGATGGGCTTCCCTGCCTCGATGCACAAAGCTTCCGCGAGCTCGTCAAAACGCTCGCGAAAGCGCTTCACACAATGCTCGAGTACGGCTTTGCGTTCGTAGCTCGCGAGGCGCGCCATGGGCTCGGCAGCGGCCTCCGCCGCCGCAATGGCCCTGTCGATATCCTCCGCCGACGCCATGGCGACGCGAGTGGCTACCTCGCCACTATATTTATCAATGACCTCCAGATCCGTGTTCGGCATCTCCGCACGGTTGGCGAGGTAGAACGGGTAACTTTCCCGAAGCATGGGCCTCTCCCTGTCAGCGGCGTTAGATGGCGACGGCGATATTGCCGAGGCGCTGGGTGAGCAGGCGGTTTTCCCGGTAATCGATGGGCACGACCACCAGGCTCGGACCAGGCGTCTCGAAGGACTTGGCCAGCTCACCTTGAAGATCGGTGCTTCGCGTGACGTGGAAACCATTCCAGCCGAAGGCCGAAGCCAGCTGCATCCAGTCCGGGTTACCGAAGTCGAGATCGGTGTGACGGCCAAAGTGGTTTTCCTGCTTCCACTTGATGAGCCCGTAGCCCTTGTCTTCCCACACCATCACCGTGAGATTCAGATTCAGGCGCTTTGCCGTCTCCATCTCCTGAACGTTCATAAGGAAACCCGCATCCCCGCAAATCCCAAGGACGCGCTTATCGGGATGGACCAGCGCCGCCGCGAGCGCGCCGGGGAGGGCAAAGCCCATGGAACAGAAGCCGTTGGGAATCAGGCAAGTGTTGGGCTCATGACAATGGTAGTGACGCGCGATCCACATCTTGTGAGCGCCCACGTCGGAAAGCAGCACGTCCTCCGGGCCCAGTACCTGGCGGGCGTCCCAAAGCACTTTCTGGGGACGGATGCTGCCATCCGCGTCGTCGTCCTTGTGCTCCTCGAGCTCCGCCTTCATATCGGCCCGGGCTGAGCGCTGACCCGCCAGGTCGTAGGCTGGCACCCCTTCCTTCGCAAAGCGCTCATTGAGCATCCAAAGGGTATGAGCGATATCGCCGACCACTTCGACCTCGGGGTAGTAGTGGTCATCAATTTCCGAGGGCAAGAAATCCACGTGAATGATGCGCTTGTCCGCCCGGTCATTCCAAAGGCGCGGGTGGTATTCCACCATGTCGTAGCCCAGGGTCAGAACCACGTCTGCTTCGTCAATCGCCCGAGAGATAAAGTCCTTCGCCTGCAGACCCACGGTGTACAGGCAGTACTCCGCGTCCATATCGACGCAGCCCTTGGCCATGAAGGTGCTGGCTACCCCGATGCCGGTGGTTTCGCAAAGCTGCCGGAGCTGCTTCGACGCCCGCTTCCGGATGGCACCGTTGCCGGCGAGGATCACCGGGCGCTTGGCATCCTTCAGCACTGCAAAGGCCCGGTCCATGACCTTGTCGTCGGGTACGGGGCGACGGAAGCGCCGAGGCTTAATTGGCTCCGCAGTGGTTTCGTGTTCGGCGATATCTTCAGGCAGTTCCAGCAACACCGCGCCGGGCTTTTCCGTGCGCGTTAGGCGAGCGGCCTTCCGCACCACCTCAGGAATATTGTTGGCGTTGATGATCTGGTGAGCCCACTTCGTGACTGGGCGGAACATCTGCACCACGTCCATGACCTGGTGTGACTCCTTGTGGAGGCGGTCCGAAGACCCCTGCCCCGTCAGCACGAGCATGGGCGCCCGATCCATGTTGGCATCTGCCACGCCGGTAATAAGATTCGTCGCCCCGGGACCAAGCGTACCCAAGCATCCTGCGGGCTCCCCGGTGAGGCGGCCGTAGATCTCCGCCATGAAGGACGCCCCCTGCTCATGGCGGCAGAGAATGAACTTAATCTTCTCCGACTGCTCCAGGGACATCATAAAATCGGCGTTTTCTTCCCCGGGCACGCCGAAGATGTACTCCACCCCTTCTTCCTCAAGGCACTTCACGAACAGATCTGACGCTTTCATGGAACCCTCCCGGCACCGCAGTAGGAAGACCCCGAGCCGAGGCTCAAAGTCTCCGCGAGTGATCGGCCGTGGGCATCCCTTCCCCGCCGCTGTCGGAGCCCCTCCCCAGGCGCTCCGGATAATTTTTTAGCGCAGGCCTACTAGCGCGCGCCCACCCGCAGGCCGGCGGACAGCGCGCCCACGGCGCTGGCAAAGGCGCCGGCGTCAAAGCGATCTTCGTCGTCGACGCTTGCGAAAACTCGGTCCATGGCCGGGCGGCTGGCATCCCAGCTCGCCGTGGACAGAAGCAGCACGTCGAGGGCCATAGCGGCCTGCTCTGCGAGCACGTAATCGCGATAGTCGCCCCGGGCGCCGGCGCGGATCAGGGCCGCCAGGGCGACCTCCTGCGCTTCGCTGCTGAGGGGGGCTTCAAGGGCGCCCTCGAGACGATCTACTGCTGCGGACAGCTGAGTCGTGGCTGCCTTGAAGGCGTCGAAGCCTGTGGCCACGGAAGCATTCAGGGCCTGAAGGCCAGCCAGAAGCTCCACCGCCGCGGCACCATCCACCGCCTCCGCTACGGGCAACAGCAGGGCGAACTGGGCGTCGTTCAAGCGGATCGCGCCGGGATCGAGTCCTTGCGTAAGGCGTGTCGGCGCCCAACGCTTATCGCTCATGGGGTGGTGACACGCATGGCAGTCAAAAAGAGCGATTTCGGGGAACAGACCCGCTTCGTGGACGAGCCGCCCCTCAAGAAGGGAGAGGGTGTGGCGAGCGGAGGCCAGAAGCCCCGTAGTCCAGGTCGTTACCGCCGTTTCTAGCCCCTTACGCTGGGCGTAGTCCGCATCCCGAGCCCAGTGTGGCGGCTCAAGCTCCGTAAAGGTCGACAATTCAAAGGACAAGCGCGGGTGTCCCGCGCCCATGATCCGGTGCGTCGCGAACTTATCTTCCGTCCCAAGGTGGCAGGAGAGGCAAAGGTCCGTGCGCGCGGTCAGATCGTCCGTGGCAAAGAGACCATGGGCAATGTTGTCCGCATGGGTTGCCTCCGGCGCCGTATGCCGGGCGATCCAGTCCTCCGAGCCACCGTGGCAGGCTTCACACCCAACCCCGTCCGTAATATCGAAGTCCGCACCGCGCAGTTCTTCGGGCACGTTGTCAGCATGGCAATCCAGACAGAGATCGGCCTCGTGGGCGTTAGGCAGGCCGAGGTTCCGGGCAATGCGCTTTGATTGCTCGTTCAGGAGCACGTTGTAGGCCCCGGCGTGCTTGTCGTAGCGCGTCCAGGTGACATAGGCATTTTGAAGGACATTGGTCCCGCTGCGTTCGATGGTCGCGCCATGGCATACGCTGGAGGCGCAGCTTGCGACCCCTTCGTGCACCTTGCCGTCGTACTGGGGCAGCTCCGCCCCCGCGGCCATGGCCAGCAGAAGACTGCTCAGCAGGCCCAAGCCTCGAATCCATCGCGCGTGCATCATGGTGCTCATCGACCTCCTCCCCCAGCGCCCACCCCTTGGGACCCGGAACGGATTTCCTGTGCTTCAGCTTCCGCCATGGCCGCCGGCGGCCGTCCTCGGGGAATCATGGCCCCCGTGCCCGGCGTATCCGTTACGGTCCAAGGCTTACCGTTCTCATCAAAGACCAGGCTACGCATGTCGTCCTGATAGAGGGGGCCGGCCCCCAGGCGGCCAAAGACCGCGATCTGCCCCCCGGTTTCGTCCACCGCACGATCCCGTTCTAAGGGTCTGGTGACAGCGACCGCCGGGGCGTCCGTCTGGTACCGCGCCACCAACTCAGGCTTCGGATCGGGAGAGAAGCCATAGAAGCCCGGAACCCGGTCCGGCGCCGTCAGTTGCACGACCTTCAATCCTTCGCGACCATCCGCCACGTAGGCAAACAGGGAGGCATTGGTATGGGCGACGGAGACATCTCGAGCGTCGACGATGCCGGCTTCCCGGCCCACCACGTCATAGCGCTTGAGCGCCGTGGGCTTCTCCGCATCAACGATGACCAAGCCCTCGTCGCCCGCTGCCACGTAAACCCAGGTCCGGGCCACAAACAGCCCCCCGGCATCGGCAAGGCGAATCGTATTCCCTAAGGTCACGAAAGGATGATCGGGGTCGGTGACGTCGACCACCTTCAGTCCTTCCGCGTCCGTCACAAAGAGATAGCGGAATTGGAGGTGGGAAGCTCGCCCATCTCGTAGGGGCAGCACGGACCGAACCCTGGGTTCCAGGGGATCATCAAGGTCCACCACCACCAAGCCGGCGTCAGCCAAGATATAGGCAAGGTGTCCACCCATGGTGATGTGCTGGGCGCCCTTCAGTATCCCACCCTCATTCCAGGTGAGCGCTCGCTCCAGGAAATTGTTCCGAGGCTCTCCGTCGGTGAAGGTGTCGATGTTGACGACAATGAGCCCCTCTTCAGCATCGGTGACAAAGGCGTAGTGATAGATCGGGTGGAAGGGCCGTTCCTGATTGGCCACCCGCATGAGCTCACCCTGATTGCGCTCCGGCGCGACTGGCTGGGTCGTAACAATGGAAACGCAGGTGGCGTTCGCCGATTCCACCTGCGTGTCGTGCCCAAATTCGCTGAAGGGCCCCGTCAAAATGCGATCGCTAACCCCCTTATTCGCGATATTCGCGATGTCGAGGACCCGGAACCCTCCCTTGCCCGTAGCGGCATAGAGATACTCGCCCCGATGCTGAAGGCACTGCACCGCATCGGAGAGCCCCTCGGCGTGATGCTGAGGCAACACCCGATCTCGCTCCAAATGCTCCCCATACCAGTCGGGATAGGCATAGCTGTGGAGGAAGGACCCTATGACGGCCTGGGGCTCTTCCCATTCCGTCACCTGGACCGCTTCGACCGAGCCTTCCCCCCCAACCCAAGCGAAGTAGCCCATAAAGTCGATGTAATCGGTGCCATAGCCAAGGGTCTGGGCCATGATGGCGTTGTTGTCCCCGTCCGCAGAAAGGTGGCAGTCACTGCAGTTTCGGGTCTCCGTTTTCCGCACCGTATGGGGGAAATGGGGATTGATCGCCTGAGAGCTGTAACCGCTTGCCGCCATGGGTGGCTGCTGAATATAGATCTTCTCGCGGTTGGCGTTGGTCGAGGACAGCACCAGCGCCGAGGTGGAGCGAAGGGGTGCCACCCGGCCACCGTTGATCCCCCCGCGACGACCAATCATAAAGATTTGATCTCGCACCACCTGCGGGTTGTAGGTCGCAAAGTTTCTCGACTCCCCGCCTTCGTAATGATGCCGTTCCGTTTTCCAATTGGCCTGGATGGGAAGATGGCAGCCGCCACAGCTCGTAGTCCAGGAGGTGTGGCAGGTGTAGCACTCCATTTTTTCGTAGCTGTGGGCGCGCTCTTCCGGGGGCACGTCCTCACCCCAGTGCTGGCTTCCCGTATCGGCGCTCATAAGCTTGGCTCGAGCCGCCTTTTCGTTGTACCCCGCGTGGCCCTCCGTGACCGAGTCCTTCACGAGGCTCATTTCCCATTCGAGCCCCGGATTCAGGAGGCTCCGCTGAATGAGCTTGCCGTCCATCCACTCAAAGCGCGGTTTCCCGTCAGGATTTCTGAGCAGGCTTAAGTCGTGCCCCCCGGGGGGGGATGCGGGCCCGGAAGTCCGCAAATTGGGATAGGCCTCCGCCGTTCCATGACAATCCTGGCAGTCGATTTCAACGGCGTTCGCCACTTCCGTATAGAGATGACCGTTCCCGTGGGAGTCCTGAGCGAAGTGACAATCCGCGCAGTGCATTCCCACATCGACGTGAATCGATGACATGTGCACCGCTTTTTGGAATTTGTCCGGGTCATCATGGGAAACGATATTCCCCTCTCCGTCCAGCAAATGCCCCTTCCGGTCCTTCCGGAAGATGGCGCGGAAGTTCCATCCGTGGCCGTGGTAGTCCGCGAATTGGGTGTTCTTGTTGAGGTGATTCCGCTCAGAAACGGTCTTGAGGAATTCCGGATCCGCCCACTTACCGCGAGGGGCAGCGCCGTTGGGGTTGCGCTCGTTGACCTCGCGAATCTCCGCCGAGGTGGGATATTTCTGCTCCTCAGGCCACATGTTTGGCGCATCGGATTCGTAATCCCACATGGTGTAGCCCAGGTAGCTGTTCAGGAACATATTGGGCTGGTGCATATGGCACGACATGCATTGGGCCGTCGGTATGGCGCGGCTAAAGGCATGGCGAATGGGATGGCCCGACTCATCCTTGGCGATGGTGGGATCCACGGAGGCGGTTTTGCCTTCGTGGCCATGGGGCGCCCACTGGCCCGAGTGCCGGGGGTCCCGATCGTTCGCGTAAACCACGTGGCACGAGCCACAGCCTGAAGTCCGATAGTCCCCGGCTTGCTCGTTAGTCCCGAGAAACCACATAAGCGGGTCGTTCAAACGGGTTTTCGTAATGTTAATGAGCGGTACGGAGATGCGCTGGCCCGTACCCGACCCTCGATTCGACTGGCGAATATCCGGGCGGCCCGGCTCTTCCAAGCGCTGGATAAGGCCAAGGGAATTGGGAAGCCCCGTCTCCGGGAAGGTATTCAGAATGTTGCGCCCGCCACGTTCGAATACCCGAAAAATATCCCCGGGCTTTACCGTCTCCCAGGCCGGCAGCGCTGCAAGCTGAGGCTGCACACCGTAGTCCTTCTGCGCAGCGGCGGCGTCCTGGAGCGGCGGCCCGGCGATGGCCGACCCTTCACCTTCGCGGGTGTAGGCCTCGCCCAGAATGTAGTTTTTAAAGGGCAGAATGCCGTTGTTGTAAGCCGCCCCCCCCCAGAGCATGGCGCCGGTGGCCATGATCGAGCGCTTCGCCGCCTGAATGGTTTCCATATGGCAAGCGCCGCAGGCTTCTTCCACCACACGATAGTCCGACGGGTTGACGAAGCGGACGAACTCCGGACTCTCCCGATTCAGCAAGGTATAGCTTTGCTCGGGGTTCTCGGAATGGGGGAAGTGCCAGTCATCAGGATACTCAGGAAGGACGTGCGCCGCTTCTAACGCTTCGCTGTAGAGGTGGCTGCCCTCCTCCGCGCCTTCGCTTAAAAAGACCCCGGCGTCCCCCCCATGGCAATCCGTGCACCCCAGTACAACGCCAGGGTTTTCATGCATGGTGTAGGCATCGGTCTCAAGATGGCAGGACAGGCATCCCGCACTTTTCGCCTCGGCCTGCTCCGGCAGCTGAGCTGCGGGCGCAGGAGGATAGTAGGGATAGTGCCGTTCTACGTGATGATGAAGCTGGCTTGCCACCGCCTGCGCACCGACGAGCATAAGCGCAGCCAGCAGGCCGCCCCGAAGGACTCGGACTAGGTTTTGCGTGTTGAGGTCAGCACACGTCATTCTGCTTGCCTTTCCCAATGCCCTCGAAAGGGACCCGCCCGATTAATAGGTCAGCACCATATTCGCTAAGATCGAAAGGGGTGCGGATTCATTACTGCCAAAGAGATCTTCAAAGCCGTCGCCGGGAAGAAGCGCTGCCCCGGACAGACGAAACACGACGTTCTGAATCATGAGCGGCCGCCAGACAATGGACAGGGACAAATCGGTCCCGATCTCCCGGTCGATGCTGCCCTGGTTCCGGGCGGCTTCAAGGACACTCGTGTCGTCGAACCACAGCTGATTGGCATTCACGCTCACCCGGGTTTCCGGGGTGATATCAAAGTCCGCCCCGAGGCCAAGGAGAATCGTGCCCGGGTTAATGAAGTTCGACTGGCCCTGCTCCTTTGAGCTACGAAGGCTATTCAAAATACCGTTACGTCCCGAGAGGCTGACGGCGCCACCGCCGATAAGGGGCACGGGCTGGCGAATCCAGAAGCTCGTATCGGCCCCGGCAAAGAGGGGGTTTTCGAAGATCGCATCAAAGCCCTTCGCCTGATCGTCGAAGGGGTCGTCGTCCCCCGTGGCATAGAGACCCGAGATCCGATAGCGAATCCAGTTATCGTCGAAGCCGGCCTCAAAGGCCGCGAAGCCCGCCTCGATCTCGTCCTCAGCGTTGCGGAACCGTTCACTCGTTTGCGTCCCCACGGCGTAGTAAAGGCTCGTGCTGAGGTTTATGCGGCCAAAGTGCCCATCGCCGTTGTAACCCAGGTAGGTGACGTCATAGTCCCGGGCAAAGCGCTCCCCGAAGAGGGAGGCGGGGCGGGCGATGAAACCGTTGTCGTCAAACTTCACCTGGTCCTTTTCCCGGTTCCGGTTGTGGACCACGGTGACCTGGGAGGTGTGGCCCTTCACGGGCATGTCCTGCCAATAGAGGTTTGCGATGTAAACGTCGTCGTCTCGGATATCTTCGGACAGGTTATTCAGGCCGATGTTCGTGTCCTTCTCGAGGCGCCGGAACCAAGCCAGGTTGTACTGGAAAATATTGTTGTTCCGGGTCCCGAAAAGGCGCACCCCGGGCTGCTGATCCTGAAACAGGAAGCCCCGAAAATCGGCGGCAAAGGGTTGGATGCCCACGCGCAAGGAGTCGAAGTCAAAGCGATCGGACACGTTACGCAGGTGCTTATCGACAAAGAGCCCTTGAATCCCAAGCATGCCCTCGCGACGCACCTTGCCTCCGGCTTCCCCGCCGTCGGGGGTGACCTTCAGGATGCCTCGCTCATCAAACATGACCTGCTGGAAATTTAGCACGGGGATAAATCGGAACTCCCAATCGGGAGGCCGGAAGGTGGTATCGCCCTGGTACAGCACAAACTCCGTGAGGAGCTGCTGGTTCAGGATCGTCGACTCCCCTTCCGTAATCAGATCAAGGCTGGCGGGTCGATCGGTGGTGGCGACGCCCACGGGCACGGGGAAGCGTCGGGGCTCTACCAAGGTGTCGGAAACCGCCGTCACGGAGAAGAACCAGTCTTCCCCCCAGATGGGCAGATCTCCCTTAAGGGGGTTATGGCCTTCGTAGGGATTCCAGATCTGCTCCTTGTAGCCAAGGGCCTGAACGATGCGCCAACGATCGGGCATGGCCGGGCCAAGCTCCATGGCTGCGGTATAGGGGATGATGCGCGTGGGATCGCAAGCGGGCAGCTCGTATTCGATGCGGGGCGCTCCGCCGGCGGCGCGGCCTCCGGGACGTCGGCGCTCCGTTCCCGGCGCTGGCGCGCAGAAGGCGCTGGCCGGCGGCAGGCCCACCTTAGCCGGAGGCGCCGCGGGCGCAGCGGGGGTTGGCGCCCCATGCGCTGAAGCCCCATGCTCCGAAGCGAAGGCCCCAAGGCTGAGGAGCGCAAGCCCCGCGCCGACGAGCACGCGCTGTGCCTTACTTGCCATCGCAGACATCGTCTTCATCCGAATCGATAAAGGGGGCCTGGGGGCAGCTGACATAGCGCAGCCGCTCGGGATGGCCGGGCAGAGTCAGCTGGTCGGCGCGGATCTCCACGGGGGCGTTATTCACGGCCCGGGCTAGGCGCAGACCGGCGTTGTGCACCCCTAAGAGAGAGATCATGTCATCCTGATCCACCCCGTCCCCGGACACCCCAATACCGCCCACAAGCACGTCGCCGCGGTAAATCGGCACACTCCCGGGGAAGATCTGAATACCGTTAGCCAGCCCCTCGGCGCCGCCGAGGTCCTGAAAGAGGTTGCCCGGATCGAAGCCCGTATTCGCCGTGCAGCTCGTGCTCGCATCAGGAATCGCGCCGGAGAGCGCGACGTGGGCCACGTGTTGGATCACGCCGTTGTAGACCAGATCGCTCTGAAGCCCCACGGAGAAAATGCTCCACTCCCCCGCCGGTTTTGAGAAGGGTCCGGGAGGATTGCCCGCCACCCCATCGGGGAAGTTGGGCCGGGAGAGGTTACCACCGGAGCGATCTGCAAAAGCTGCCGCGGGGCCATCAGCCTCAAGGGCCCGAGGCACGCCGAGGAAGCTCTGCACCGCCGCTAGGTAGGCCGGGAAGGTGGGCGCGGGGGTCGCCAGGGGCGAGTTGTCGAGCAGGGCGTCTACCAACGTTCCAGCGATGTCCGCCGCTACCGCTTCGATGTCCGCCACCGGCGCGAGGTACTTCGGCGGCGGCAGGGCGCGGAGCACGTCTGCCGGAGCTACGCCACCGACGCGCCCCGTGCTCGAAAAGAAGGTCGCCGTGCGGGCCTTCTGAATGGATACGTCAGCGCCGAAAACCGGGCCATCCCGGGTCCGCGCCATGCCGAGAATTGCCCCGTTGGTGTCGACCACGCTCACCGTTACCCGAGCGGAAGTGCCCAGGGGCCGGCGAATCTGCGCCCGGGCCCGATTGGCGATGGTGATCGCCTCTTCAATCAGCGTTTCTACCTCTTCCGCGGTGAGGGCGTTCGCGGCGACCCCTCCAGGCTGATCGGTGCCTGCCGAGGGCGGGAAACGGTTTTGATCGTTTTCATCAACGAAAACGAAGGCGTCGAGATCCTGCCCATTCGCCCCCACCAGCGTACCCGGTGCTGCAGGCCGCACCCCCGAATCGGCGTGCCCAAAGGCCGTGCCCGTGAGCACGGCAGTGCCGTCGTAGTAGCCCGTAACGGACACGAGGGCGCCGGAGCCGGCGGCGAGACGCGCGTCTAAATCCTGCGCACCCGCGGGGTCGCTCAAAAGGTCGGCAACGCTCCAATCAGCGTAGCGGAAGGTTTTCCCCGCCGCGGTAATGACGTCGGCGCGGCGATCTACGGGGGCTGAAAAACCCACCGTGCCCGCCAGAGCGATAATTTCGTCTAGGTCATCGTCAAAGCTGGAAATGATCTTATCGAGGCCATAAACGCCATCGCCGATGAAGCCCACGCCCCCCACCGGAGTGCCGGATTTATAAAGGGGGAAGCCACCGGCATCGGCAGCCAGGCCCAGGGGTGACCGGTGCGGCCCGGGACCGGGCGGCAAGGCTGGGGCGTGGCGACGCACGAAATCGCCGCAGGGCAGCTGGCTAAACTGCACCCCAAAGAGCGGGCCCGAGGGTTGGTTGAACTCCCCGGGATTGAAGTTCTCTTGTACGATCTGCGATGCCGTGCGGGTCGTAAAAGCATTGCCTTCCGTGGACAGGTAGGCCCCAGTGACCGCCTTGGCGATGGCCGCCAGCTCGGAAGGGATAAAGTTCAGGCTCTCTAGGCCTCCGGAGACGGGCGCTCCAACCTCAGCGGTGGAAGTGATGGTCACCACGGAGGAGGCCCCATCCATGGCGTAGACCGCCAGTACGTTCCCCACCCGATCCACCACGGCAATGGTGCCCGGTAGGTTCCTGGCCTCCGCCTCTGCAGCCACCTGGCCGATCACCTGCTTAACCTCGGCATCCGTCAGTCGCGTGGGCGTGTCCGCGCACTGTCCATCGCAGCTCACGGAAACCGTGGGCGTGGGGCTGCTCGTGGGCACCGTTCCGCCCCCCTGCTGGGCGGCAATTTCTGCGCCCTGACTACCCCCGCCCCCGCCGCAGGCGGCAAGGGTAAGGGTCAGCGCGCTGAGCAGAAGGGTGCCACGCATTAGCGTCCTCGCTCTCGCTCAGCCTGGCGGTGCGCCGCCCGCTGGAGATCAAAGTCCGTCCGCGCGCTCTTCAGCACCGAGCCCGGCACCTCGGGACGCATTAGCCCGTGCTGGGGCAAGTGGAATTCGTGGCAGTCAATGCAGGTAGAGGCAAGCAGCACCTTCTCCTCCCCACCCCCATGACAGGCGCGGCAAGAATCGATGGCGGGCATGAGCACGTCCGCAGCGCTTTCCGATTGCTCTGCCTCGTGGCAGCTCGTGCACGTCTCGTTCTCATGAGGCCCATGGTCGAAGAAGCTCTTGGGCATCCACACCTTAGCCAGCTTCACGGGACGCACGTGCCAGGCCGGGCCCTCGGCGCCGTCCGGCAGTCGCTCCACGTCGTGACAAACTGCGCAGGTCGTGCGCTCAAAGATGTCTTCGGCGGTGGATAGCGCTTGCTGCCGCGCGAGCACCAATGCTTCCTGCCGAAGCGCCGCCTCCATGCGCGTATCCTCCCCGGGACGGCGAGCGTCGTAGGCCGGACGCCCCGCCTCCAGGGTCGCCCCCACGAGGGTTTGCTTGGCGTAAAACTCCTCGAGAATGGGCAGGAGCACCGCGGGCTCTCCGTGGGGAAGCTCCCGGGTTGGCATGCCCGGATCAAAGGTCAGGAGGTGACAGTCGGCGCAGTGTTGCTCCATGGAAATCGGTTCCATGTACGCGCCGGAAGGATCGGTGCGGTGGCAGTCGGCACATTGGAGCGTGACATCGCCTCGGGGGCCTTCAATGCCCTCACTCGACAGGTGAACATCGTGGGGGAACAGCAAGTTCGAGGTTTCTTCCAAAGCCGGCGCGTCGAGTGAAACCCGTTCGACGGTCCAGGGCGGCGAACCTGCGCTATCCCGCAGGAGCGATACCTTGAACTGGGGATGATTCGCCGCGAAATCCGTCGCGTTCGCTAGGGTTAGGGCACCGTTGGTATGAGCCTCAAGATTACCGTGGCAGCTGGCGCACTCACGCTGATCGCCCTGCACCAGGACGGAAGGCTCGTTGTGCTCCTTGTGGCAGCTCGCGCAGCGCGTTTCCTCGAGCTCTGCGACCTGGTGCACCGCGGTGTCGACGTGATGGGTCATGCTGGCGTGGCAGGCTACGCACTCCTGGTCCCGCACCATGGCGAAGGCGTCCACGTGGCACGCGGAGCAATCGTTACCCATAAAGCGGTGAGAGGTATGGAGAGGTCCCGAGGACCACAGAGAATCGTCCGGCAAGGGCGTTGCCCGAGTCAGCTCCGCTGCGTCTTCGCTGATGAGCGCAGTACCGGGGAGGATTAAGAACAGCCCCAGGATGAGGCCCACGAAGGCCCAGGAGGGACCGCGGCGAGCAAGGCCCCCAAGTTCAAGGGTTTGCTTAAACTGGGCGCCAAAGACGCCCTCCTCTCCCCCATCGGAGGCGGGACGGAACTCGATGGCGAAATCATAATCCGCGGGGGCTTCAACGCGGGTGATGCGACTGGCGCCGAGGTCCACGCTGTCGCCTATGGCAAGCTTGGAACCGCGGGTTCGCCGACCATTCACAAAGGCAGCGCCTTCACCGACCACCCGAAGGTCGAGCTGCCCACCATCCGGGGTGAGCTCGCAAAAACTTA
Source organism: Candidatus Salivita marina (assembly GCA_038144425.1). Classification (GTDB taxonomy): domain Bacteria; phylum Pseudomonadota; class Gammaproteobacteria; order Pseudomonadales; family Azotimanducaceae; genus Salivita; species Salivita marina. The sequence continues at coordinate 121,264 of JAYQNS010000004.1, forward strand.
GGGGAAGGTGCCGGTCCGGGAGCTGAAGCCCCTGATCCGTGGCCCGACCCAGCGTGAGCATCTCACCGTAGTGAGCCCTTTCCTGGGGCTCGCCCCCCTCGGGATGTAGCGTTCTGATCAATAGGCGCATGGTGGCGTCACCAGTAGATGAAGACGGAGACGATATGCGCGGTGAGCGCCGCCAGGCAGGCGAAGGCCACCGGAACATGCACAAAGAGCCATGCGCGAAGCAGGCCCACGAGCTGCACATCGCGTCGAACGCGAGCCAATAGGCGGGCCCGGTTCCCCAAGAGGGTCGACAGCTCTCGCAGCGCCTCCCCCTGAGCACCATCCCGGCTCGCCCCGAGGTGCTCGATCACAAAATCGACAATGGCGTTCATGCCGACGTTGCTCACCCGGCCCTTACCTGGGAGCTGCACTTCTGAGAGATCTTCGCCGCGCAGCTGGGCGAGCCAGCTGCCACCGACTACGGTGCGCTCCAACGCGCTGGCCACCGCCGTCGCGACCTCGGGCCCGCCCTTCTCGGCGATGCGCTGAAGCTGGCGATCGAGCTCCGAGATCTCCGTGTAGAGCTCGGGGCGCGACTTACCACCGGTGTTCTCCGTCATCAGCGACGGATAGCGGGCATAGGCCCAAATGCCAAAGAACCCGCTCAGAATGACAATCATCATGAGCGTGTAGGCGAGGGTGTGGAGGTTCCAGCCAAACTGGAACCCGGTATGGAGGGTCGCAATGATGATCAGCGCCGTGCCGAGGTAGACGTGGGCGCTCGTCCAGCCCTGCACCGTACCGGCGTTGGAGCCATAGTCCCGCTTTCGCCGCCCCAGCCAGATCAGCCAGACAATGAGGGCTGCGCCAATGCTCCCCAGGGTGTAACCCAGCCAGGTTCCACCGTTGGGCGGATCGGGCAGATCGTGCCAAGCGTAAAGCCCAATGGACAGCAAGGAGAGCGCCGAGGCCCACCAAAACCAGCGTCCCGAGCGGTACGTTAAAAACGAATCAAACATAGGCTCCGAGCCCCCTCTCTACGGCGCCGCCCCTATTCCGCCATGCCCCCACCCTAGGGCAGGCGTGCACTCACCACGTCCACAAAGGCCTCCGGCGACAGGCGTACCGCCGCCCCAGTTGGGCAGGCGCGCACGCACGCTGGCCCCCCGGCGAGGTCCTTGCACATATCGCACTTCACGGCCTTCTTAATCTCATCCTTCGACGCCTTCCCCCCGGCCTTCTGCCCGGGCCCAGGCCCCGCCCCAAAGAGCATCCAGGACCAGAAGCCCGGCTTCGGCGGCGGCTTGTAGGCCATCTGGATCACGCCGTAGGGGCAATTCCGTTCGCAGTTGCCGCAGCCAATGCAGTTGTCCCCAATAAACACCTCGCCGCCCGGGGCCCGCCGGATCGCATCGGGCGGGCAGTCCTTCATGCAGTGGGGGTCTTCGCAGTGGCGGCAGGAGGTGGGGACGTGAATTTCTGCAAACACGGCCCCGGCCTTTCGATTCAGTCGCGAGGTACCGTCGTGGGTTTCCCCACAGGCCACTTCGCAGTTGTCGCAGTTCACGCACAGGCTCTTATCGATAAGCAGCACATCGGTTGCTTCCCCGAGGCCCTGTTGCATGAGGAAGCTGAGAACATCCCCGGACCCATCGTTACCCTGCATGCGGACGTTTTGCTGCGAGCGCGTGCGAACGGCCTGCTCCATCTCGGCCCGGAGTGCCGGGGTAGCGTCGAGCAGGGCGTTGAAGGCCTCCGCATCAAGGGAGACGGTTTCCGTTTTCACCGTGGCGCGCACAGACGCGGAACGGGTGCTATTGCCCAAGAGACCCATTTCTCCGACGTAATTTCCCGCAGCCACATAGGCCATGGGAATTTCCCGCTCGCCGAAGTTCTTGGCGATGGTCACGGAGCCGGAGCGGATAAGATGCAGCGTGTCCGCCTCGTCCCCTTCGGCGAAGATGAGCTCCCCGGCCTTGTACTGATTGAGCTGCGCCGCCGCGGCAATGGGCCGAAGCACGTCCAGGGGCACCCCGGGCGCGAAGCGGGACTGGATGGTACGCAAGATAAAGGTTTCGTCGAGCACCCGGCGCGCTGCGTCAACAGAGTTCAGCAGCTTGTTCATGGTGCGCCGCGGTGTTTCGATGAGCACGCAGCCCTTGCCCGCGCGCACCGTCGCCGAGCGCCGGCGACCGGACAGCAGGCTCATCTCCCCGAAGAAGTTCCCCTGCCCAGAGGCGATGGTGAGCCCCGGGGCCACCTCAATCTGCACTTCGCCATCGAGGACTGTATAGAAGGTGTTGGTGTAGTCGTTTTTCTCGAAGATGACCGTCCCTTCCGCCGGCGCATGGACGGAGGAGTCGAGCATGACCTCTCGGAACATGAGCGGGTTAACCCCACTAAATACGGGGATCCGCTTTTGCATCATGGCAAGGATGCCGTCGACGTCCTCGTCGTAGGGGAGCGCCTTGAACTTTTCTTCCAGCAGGGGGTGATCCGCGGGATTAATCTTGTTGCCAAGGATGTATTCGACGACCTCATAGCCCTGGTTCATGGCCTGCTTGATGAGGGGATAGCCGCCCAGAGCACCAATGATGTACATGCCCGGCACGTTACATTCATATTGGGAAGACAGGTTCGGCAGGGCGTTAGCGTCCTTGCTGGGGAATTCCACCCCAAAGGCCTCCACGAGACCGCGCTGGGGCACGGCGCCGAGCCGCGCGATGATGCGGTGCACGGGCACGGGCACTTCCCCATTAGGCGTGGACAGCACGAGCTGCCCCGGGGCGCCGTTGAAATCGCCAGTGTCGACCCGAGCCACGTTGGTGCCGTAAAAACAGGTGACGTCCCCGGCCTCAATGGCCGCCAGAATTAGCGCGATGTTGCCATCCTTCGCCCGGGCGAATTCGTCGCGCCGATTCACGATGGCTACAGAATTATTCTTGGCCAAGGCCACGGCGTTCTCGATGGCCGCATCGCCAGCGCCCACCACCACAATAGATTCGCCCTTATACTCGTCCGGGTCGTCGAGCTGGTACTGCACGAACTCAGCGTCGTCTCCCGGGGCGCCGAGCCTCCGGGGATTCCCCTGCACCCCGATGCCCAGGATGATAGTCTCCGCCTCAACCACCTCGCCCGATTCGAGGGTAAGGCGGAAGCTCCCCTTCTCCCCTTCAATCGCCTTAACGCCAGCGCCATAGCGCACATTGACGCTATGCTTTTCCAGGGCGTCGGCCCAGCCGTCGAGGATGACTTCCCGAGTGCCCTGCTCGAAGGGCACGGGGCTGCGCAGGGGCAACACGTTGGGCTCGGCCATGACGTGCTTGCCTTTCTGATACTTCTGGATGGTGTCGGCGTGCTTCGGGGTTTTCTCAAGGAGCACGTGGGAGACGCCCAGCTCGGCGGCGTGGGCGGCGGCGCTGAGCCCCCCCGGACCCGCGCCAACTACGGCAATTTTGACTTTTTCCGTCATAGAAGCAGGCCCCTCGATTCCCGCTGTGGTACGCAGTTACGCCCGCGCTACCGGCCTAACCTTTCCCATCCCTCTCGCAGCCTATCGTTATCGTTTGGCAATGGAAAGCGCTTTCCTCACGGTCATGCCCGATCTAGGCGCTTGGTCTTAGGAAAGAAAGCGTCATAAAAACAGCCCCTTAAAGTCAATTCAGGGGCTCCAAGGGATTAATGATTTTCATTGGCGAGATCCCCCGACGGGCCTCTGCGTACGTAAAGCCCTATGAATACGAGGTAAATCAGCACCAGCGCCCAGCCCACGGCGTCCACGTCAGAGAAGGAGAGCGCCGCCTGTCCCAGCACAACGGCGAGGGCCAGCAGAGACAGGAGCCGAAGACGGGAAGCAGAGAGGCGCATGGCGGCGCCGGCAAAGACCCCGGGCAAACGCTTCGGCAGAAGGAAGGCCGCGAGCAGCGGCAAGGTGTCGTAAATAAACACCAGCCCACCCCCCAGCATGATGATGTAGCGCAGCTCCCAGCCGAGGGCAATAGGCGTCGCGCCCAACAGAAACAGACCAAGAAGCAAGCGGTGGGGCGTGCCAAAGCGGGGATTCACCACGGCCAAGGATTTCGGCAGCCAGCCATCCTCACAGGCAATGAGCACGGCCTTCGTGGCCCAGGAAAAGGTGGCGTTGATGCTCGTAGCCAGGGCAAAAAGCCCCGCACCCACGATAAAGGCGAGGTAGACGGACGGGGGAAGGATCGCCCGCGCCACCTCCGCGAGGGACTGCCCGGCGGTTTGCTCCGGGGGCAGCACCCCCACGGCCACTACGGAAACGAGGGTAAAGAGCACGGCAGCGGTCATGGTCGCGCCGAGCATGGCCCGGGGCAGATCCCGCTCCGGGTTGGCCATCTCCCCTCCGAGCTCAGAAATGAACTGGGCGCCCCCGGTGGCGAAGGACAGGATCACGCAGGCCAGGGCAAAGCCGTAGAGCCCCTGGGGGAAGAGCTGGGCAGGATCAAGGAAAGGTTCGAAACGCACTTGGCCCCAGCCAAAAACGAGCAGGGTGAGGAGCCCAAGCACAAGCACCACAATCATAATGCGCTGAAGAAAGGCGGCGAGGCGCACGCCAAAAAGGTTCACCAGAAAAAAGAGTCCGAGGATAGCGACCGCCACCCCCCGCTCGGGCACCCCGGGCCAAAGGGCCTTGGCGTACTGGGCAAAGCCCAAGGCGAAAAGGGCGATCAGGATATGGGTGATCAGGAGCAGCGCCAGGTAAAAAAAGCCCAGGCGCGGCCCCAGGAGGCGCTTGCAGTAGACATAGAGCCCGCCGGTGGCGGGCATGGCCGATCCGAGAAAGGCGATGGGCCACTGCTTCAGAAGGGACAGGCCCGCGGAGACGAGAAAGGCGAGGGGAATGGCGTAAGCCGTGAGCTCAATGCCAATGCCCACGAGCACCATGATGCCGGACCCAATCACCTGGCCTAGGGCAATGGCATAGACATCCCAAAACCCCAGGGTCCGCTGAAGCTTCACGGCGCGACGGACTCAAGGGTTGCTAGGGCCGCGGCGAAGTCAGCCTTTAGATCTTCGATCCCTTCGATCCCGGCAGAAATGCGGACCATGCCCGGCGTAATGCCCATACGCGCCCGCTCTTCCTCCGGAATATCGAGGAAGGCCATGGTGCCGGGGATCTGGGTCACGGTGCGCACGCCCCCGAGGCTGGCGGCAAAGCTGGCGAGCTTGAGCGCCGTGACCACCTTAAGGGCCCGGGGCTCGGAGCCGACGTCGAAGGCCAGCATGGCGCCAAAGCTCGGCATCTGGGCCTTCGCCACGCCGTGCTGGGGGTGGTCCGCGCGGCCGGGATAGCACACGCGCGTGACCGCCGGCTGGTCCGCTAGAAAGTCCGCGAGGGCGGCGGCGTTCTCGCACTGCCGCTCCACCCGAAGGGGCAGGGTTTGGAGCCCCCGGTCGAGGAGCCAGGCGCTGAAGGGCGCCATCGGCGCCCCCCACTTCACCATGGTGTTCCAGCGCAGCCTATCGAGGAAATCCACCGGGAGGCGTCCCGCCTTCAGGGCGATGGCGCCGCCAATCACGTCGTTGTGCCCCCCAATAAACTTGCTGGCGCTTTCGATAACAAGATCCACTCCGTGCTCCAGGGGCCGGAGTACGGCAGGGCTAGCGAAGGTGTTGTCGCAGAGCAGCACGAGGCCCTTCTCCTCCGCCAGCGCAGCTAAGGGCGCGATGGGCACCACCTTCATGGTGGGGTTGGCGATGGCTTCGAAATACAGGGCCTTGCTGTTGGGCTTAAGCGCACCCCGCACCGCTGCCTCATCGGCCATATCCACGAAGGTGGTTTCGATGCCGAAGTCCGGGGCCCGGTGCGCAAGAAATTCGTGGGTGGAGCTGTAGGTGGTCCAGTCGCAGATCAAATGGTCACCCTGCTTGAGCAGGCCAAAGATCGCCGTGGTCACCGCGGCCATGCCCGAGGCCGTGGCCAGCACCGCATCGGCGCCCTCGAGACGTGCGAGATGATCTTGGAACAGCCGCTCCCCGGGATTCCCGCAGCGGCCGTAGATATTCACCGTCTCCCGAGCGCCGGCGACCACCTCCTGGTAGATCTCGGCGTCGTACTGAAAGCTCGAGGACACGTGAATGGGCGGGGCGATGGCCCCCGTGGCCGGGTCCGGGGCTTGGTAAACGGCGGCGCTGGCCAGGGACCAGGGGTTGGGATGTTCGCTCATGGGCTGTCCTAGCTGGGCTTTTTTCCTATTGTGCACGGGCGGCCCGGGGGCGCCAACGCGGAACGCTGGCGCGCTAAACTAAGGGCCGCTTTCACCGGGGGAGCGGCCCATGGCGCCGAGCACAGTGACCGAGCAGGAACGGGCGGCCTTCGCCGACGACGGCTTTTTCCTGCGCCGCGGGGCGATCCCGGGGCCCGACTTCAGGAGGCCCGGGCAGCCTTTGACCGGCTCTATGGGAAGGCTCAGCGCCGGGGCGTCACCGGGCTCGAGGACGGCGCCCACTTCGTTCTATCGGGCGAGGCCACTGCGCCTCGGGTAGAGCGCATCGTGTGGGCCGGAGGCGCAGAGCCCACGCTCCTGGTCATCGCCGAAGATTCGGCCATCCTGGGCCCGGCCCTCGCCCTGCTCGGCAGCCCCGAATGCGACCAGCTGCTCTGCCAAGCCCACTACAAGATGCCCGGGGACGGCGTATCCTTTGCTTGGCACCAGGATATCCAGCACCGGGATAAGGGGCCCGGCACCTGGGAGGACAGCAACGGTCGGGGCAGCTACGTGCAAACCATTCTGCTTCTCGACCCCATGGGGCCTGGCAATGGGGCCCTGAAGTTTCTCCCTCGTCGCACCACGGGGCTGGCTCGGGGCGCACGCCTCAGTTCCGCCCCCTTCAACTACGATGAAGCGATGGTCCCGGGGGAAGACCCCCCGGGCACGGTACTGATCGAGGGGGACCCCGGGGACGTGCTCTTTTTCGGGCCCTACGCCGTGCACGGCAGCAGCCCCAACGAGGGCACAACGCCTCGGCGCGTGCTCATCAACGGCTATGCCTACCCCGGCGCAAATCACCGAGTCTATCCGGGAGAGGGCGCGGGGCGGCGCCTCCCCCGATCATGAACGGCCTTGATCTCGCCGTTCTCGTCGCCTACTTCCTGATGGTGATGGCGGTCAGCCACTGGGCCCGGCCGCGGCGGGCCCACCGGGATGCCTACTTCCTCGCGGATCGCAGCCTACGCTGGCCCGTCGTAGCCGCTTCCATCGTGGCCACCAGCATCAGCGGCGTCACCTTCATCGGGCTCCCAGCCCTGGTCTTCGCCGAAGGCGGAGACTTGCGCTACCTGCAGTTCGCCTTGGCCGCGCTGATCGCCAAGGGCGTCCTAGGCGTGGCACTCCTGCCCCGCTACTACGCCGCGGGGGTCGGCAGCCCCTACGAATACATCACCCTGAAGCTGGGGCCGCGCTACGGCCGCGCGGCCACGGGGCTTTTCATGATTGGTGCCGTGCTCGGCCAGGGGGTACGGGTCTTTGCCGTGGCCCTCGTGCTCGAGCTGCTCACGGGCTGGAGCCTGGGGGCATGCATTGCCCTCATCGTCGGGGCCTCGGCCCTGCATACGGGACACGGCGGCCTCAATGCCGTGGTCTGGACCGATGCGCTCCAAGGCCTGCTCTTTGCCGGGGGCGGCGCCTTTGCCCTGGCCCTCGCCGTGGCGGGCGGCGCCGGAAGCTTCGAAGCCCTTTTCACCGCCGCTGGCGAGGCAGGAAAGCTTCGTACCCTGGACTTCAGCACCCACCCCGCCGCCAGCTTTACCCTGTGGACGGGCCTCATCGCCATGCCCTTCCAAAACCTTGCGGCCTACGGCGGGGACCAGGTGAACACGCAGCGCATGCTGGCTTGCCCGAACCTAAGCGCAGCCCGGAAGGCGCTCTACACGAGCCTCCTCGGGGAAGGGGTCACGGCGCTCTTTCTTCTCGTCGGCCTGGCCCTCTGGGCCTACTACGGCACCCACGCCCTGCCGCCGGCCTTAGGCAACGCCGTAGCCGGGAACGGCGATCGGATCTTCCCGGCCTTCATTCTGGATGCGATCCCCAGTGGGGCGCGGGGGCTTTTGATTGCGGGGGTGTTCGCCGCCGCCATGTCGAGCCTGGACTCCGTGCTCTCCGCCCTCGCCCAGGTGAGCACCGCAGGGGACGGCAATCGATCCCTGCGGGCCGTGGGGCTTTGGGGCCTGGCCCTGGGGGCCTTTGCCTGGGCCCTCGGCCACGGCGGTGGCCAGCTCGTGCCCCTCGCCTACCAGATGACCGCCCTCAGCTATCCGCCGCTTTTGGGGCTCTTGCTCCTGGCGGCCTTCGCCCCAAGACCCTGGCTGCGCTGGCCAGGCCTGGGCGCGCTCGGAGCCATGGGGCTCGTGGCGGCGCTCCTGCCCCTCACCACCGGTCCGGCCCCAAGCCTCGCCTTTCCCTGGCTCTTTCCCCTGGGCACGGTGATGTTCCTGACGCTAACGGTCTTGCCGAAACGCGCTGGTCCCCGGGCTAACTGAAGCGACGTTCGGCGCTGCCCCAGCGCAGATAAACGAGAAGCCCGAAGATATAGACGCCGGCTGCGGCCTGAAACACCAGGGCCCAGCTACCGGTCCACTCCAGCAAAAGGCCACTGATGTAGACACCGATGATCCCCGGAAGGGTCGCCACGGTGTTCGAGAGACCCATGATGGTGCCCGCGCTCCGGGGGGCGATATCGAGGTGGTTCACCCCAAAGCCCCCAGCCGTGGCACCGCCGAATATATTCCCCAAGGACATGAGCGCGATGGCCAGGGGAATGCTTTCCACATAGCCCACGCCCGCCAGCACGAGGGCCGAGCCTCCAAAACCAATGCTTTGCATGAGTTTGCGGACTCGCGTGGTCGCCATGCCCGAGGCCAGGAGCCGATCTGCCAGGGCGCCCCCGGCGTTCAGGGCAAGGAAGGAAAAGAGGGAGGGAATCATGGTGAAAATCCCCACGGAGGCGAAATCGACCCCGAGACCCTTGTTGATGTAGGTCGGCATCCAGGCCAGAAGCACATAGGTGCCCCAGTTCGCGCAAAAGTGGCACACCACAATGGCCCAGATGGCAGGCTGGGCAAGCATGGCCTTGAGGGTGGGCGGGGCCGCGGAGGCGTCCGTCCCCAGGTGCGCCTCAATGTAGGTGCGCTCCGCCGGATCGAGACGAGGATGATCCCCAGGGGTTTTGGCGGCCACCCGTTGCCAGGCAAACCACCAGAGAAAGCCCACAGCTCCAAAGAGGTAAAAGGCTGACGCCCAGCCAAAGCGCGCGACCAGAGGCGGCGTAGCAACGAGGGCGAAGACGCTACCCAGGGGAATCATGGAGAAGAGGATACCCACGGCCCGGGAGCGCTCCCGCTCCGGGATCCAATGCCCAAAGAGCGCATAGACAGACGGGAAGGTCACCCCCTCCCCCACGCCCATGAGGACCCGAGTGATCAGCAAGGCTGTCATACCGCCGAGGGCCGCATCAGGGGTGAGTAAGGTAAAGAGGGACCAGAAGATCACCCCGAAGCCCAGCACGCGCTTGCCGCCGTAACGATCCGCGAGCCATCCCCCGGCCACCTGGGTCAGCAGATAGCCCAGGAAGAAGGACGACAGCACCCGCCCCTGCTGCTCCGGGCTCCAGCCAAAATCGCTGGCCATGGGAATGATAGCCACGGACATGATGACCCGGTCCGTGTAACAGACGAAGACCGCCAGGGCGGCCATGATCACCAGGGCCATCCGGCCCCGGTTAGGCGCACTCGACGGCGCCGCACCGCTTTCAGACATGGACCTTTCTCCCCTCTCCCGTCCTAACCATGCCCCGGACGCAGGGAAAGCGCTACCGCAGCACCGGCTCGGGGATCGGCGCTGTTTACAAATTAGACATGAAATGTATATTTCGCCCATGAGCGAACCGGCTTTTACCTTGGACGTCCTCGGACAGCGCATTCTTCCCCCCCTCGGGGAGGTCATGCCGTTCCTCGAGCGCTTCGCACAAGACGGCTTTCCCCGGACTACCATGGGGGGCCTCGCAGAGGCTCGCGGCGTCTCCCGGCAAACGCTCTACAACCGCTTCGGGAATAAGGAAGCCCTGTTCCATTGGGCCGTAGACGCCCTAAGTGGCCACCTCGAGCGCGCGGCCCTTGCGGCTCTAGAGCGCCCCGGGGAAGAACTGGCGGACCAGCTCCTGGGCCACTACTGCGCCTGGTTTGAGCCCATGGTCACGCTGCTGAATCAGGGGCCCCTATGGGCAAGCGCTTTTTGGCCTCGGCATGGAAGGCAAACGGGCCGCGGGCTATGACCCCTTAAATTCCGTATCCCCGGCGGTGACGGCCCGGCTCATGATCGGCCCTCCCGCCCAGGCACAAGGCCCTGCCGAGGCCCAGGCCTTCGCCCTGGCCATGGCCGCTAAGGGCCTCTTTGTCAGCGCCCAAAGCGCTGAGGATTTTCGCACTGCCATGAGCCGGGTCCTTGAGGGCCACGGCCTAATCCCCACCCCACGCCCCTAGGGCGCAATCATCCGAGCCGGAGGAACGCTCATGCTTCGCTTTACGCTCAACGGCCAGACCGTGGAAACGGACCTCGCCCCGGATACGCCCCTGCTCTGGGCCGTCCGCGACCAGTTCAAGCTGAAAGGCTCAAAATTCGGCTGCGGCGCAGGGCTCTGCGGTGCCTGCACTATGCACGTGGACGGAGTCGCGCAGAAAACCTGCGTGCTGCCCCTCGCGGCGGTGGCCGGCAAAGCCGTGACCACCATCGAAGGCTTGGATCCGCAGGGGGTGGGCGCGGCGCTCCAAGCGGCCTGGGTCGCGGAAAGCGTTTCCCAGTGTGGCTACTGCCAATCGGGGCAGATTATGGCCGCCGCGGCCCTGCTCGAAGCCAACCCCAACCCCTCGGAAGCGGAGCTCGAAACCGCCATGGCCGGCAACATTTGCCGCTGCGGCTGCTACCCGCGCATTAGGAATGCGATTCAGACGGCGGCGGCCAGCCTCGCGCAGGATGCCCTCTTTACCGACGCCATGGCTCAGGAGGTGTCCGCATGAGCACGCTCAGCCGCCGCAGCTTCCTTCGCCACAGCGCCCTTGCTGGGGGCGGCCTCCTCGTGGCCTTTACGCTCCCCGGGTGCAGCGCGTTGCCGAGCCTCCCCGTGCCCCGGGAACGCGGGGATTTCGTGCCCAATGCGTTCCTGAAGTTCACCGGCGATGGTGCGGTGCACTTCTACTGCCCCCGGGACGAGATGGGCCAGGGGGTCACCACGGGACTCACCACCATCGTCGCCGAGGGCCTTGATATGGCCCCCCAGCGCCTCACGGTGGAGCTGGCCGGCGCCCACCCGGACTACGCTAACCCGGGCATGGGCTTCCAGGTCACCGGCGGCAGCACCTCGGTGAAGGAACACTTCACCCAGCTGATGACCGTGGGGTGCCAGATGCGCGCCCTTTTCCTCGCCGCCGCGGAGCGCAGGACCTCGGCGTGGCCGAAAGCGCCCTCACCACGGACGACGGCATGATCCTGCACGGCGAGAACCGCTACCCCTACGCCCAATTCCTGAACACGGCGGCCGCCCTACCGGTGCCCGAAACCGTGGCCCTCAAAGCCGCAGCGGACTACCGCTGGATCGGCACGAGCTTCCCCCGCCTTGACGGCGAAGTGAAGGCCACGGGGAAGGCGGTTTACGGCATCGACATTGACGTGCCCGGCATGGAACACGCCGTGGTGGTGCGGCCTCCAGTCTTCGGGGCGACGGTGGTGCGCTTTGATGATCGCGCCGCGAAGGCCGTGGCCGGGGTGCGCACGGTGGTGGAAATCGCCACCGGCGTCGCCGTGGTGGCTGAGCAGTTCTGGCAAGCGAAAAAGGGAGCCGAAGCCCTGACCGTAGAGTGGTCCGCCTCACCGCTGGACAGTGCGACCACCGCTAGCCTCCGGGCCGACTACGCCGAAGCCCTCGCCGCCGGCGGGGAGGAAGCGGAAAGCACTGGCGATGTCGCCGCTGCTCTGGCTGGGGCGACGAAGACCGTGGATCTAGAGTTCTGGGCCCCCTTCCTAGCCCACGCCCCCATGGAGCCCATGAGCGCCGTGGTACATGTGAAGGGCGACAGCGCCGAGCTGTGGGCCGGCACCCAAGGTCCGGGAGCCGCCGGCGGCCTTGTGGCCCGCCACGCGGGGCTCGAACCGGCCCAGGTCATGGTGCACCAAACCTACCTCGGGGGCGCCTTCGGGCGCCGGGGCACGCTCACCCACGTGGTGGAAGCAACGCAGATCTCTAAGGCCACGGGCACGCCCATCAAGCTGCTCTGGACCCGGGAAGATGACCTCCGCGGCGGCCTCTATCGCCCCGCCTCCCTCATGCGCATCCGCGCCGGGCTCGACGGAGAAGGCCGCCTAGCAGCCTGGGATGCAGCGCGGGCGGGGTCAAACATCACCCCGGAAACGATCCGCAATTCTCTCCCGGCCATGATGCCGGGCATGCCCGACGGCGTGGTGGACTTCATGGTGGGCATGACCGATCGCCTCCATCAGGGCTGGGTGGTGGATCACTCAAGCATCGAAGGGCTCTATGAGGATTACGCCGTTCCGAATCTTGCGGTGCACCACGCGACGAAGGAGCACGGCATTCCCGTCACCTTCTGGCGCTCCGTGGGCCACTCCTACACGGCCTTCGCCAAGGAAGTGACCATGGACGCCCTCGCCGAGGCCGCCGGGCAAGATCCCGTGGCCTTCCGCCTAGCCCACTTAGGCCACAACCCACGCCTCGCCGCCGTGGTGGCCAAGGCCCAGGAAGCCTGGAAGGGTTGGACCCCGGCGCCGGGGCGGCACCTGGGCTTCGCGGCGCATCACTCCTTCGCCACCTCCGTGGCCCAGGTGGCTGAAGTATCCGTGGAAGATGGCGCCATTCGCGTTCACCGCGTGTTCTGCGCCGTGGACTGCGGCCTCGCCATCAACCCGGACATCGTCCGGGCCCAGATGGAAGGGGCGATCATGTACGGCCTCACGGCAGCGCTCCATGGCAAACTCGACTTCGAAGGGGGCGCCGTGAAGCAAAGCAACTTCCACGACTACCCCATCCTGCGCATCAACGAGGCGCCGAAGGTCGAAGTCGTGATTATGGAAAGTCAGGAAGCCCCCACGGGGGTCGGGGAGCCGGGGCTACCGCCCATTGCTCCTGCCGTGGCCAATGCCATCTACCGAGCCACGGGCAAGCGCTTGACCGAGCTGCCCCTAAACGACGCCCTGCGGCTGGCTTAGGCCCTATCCTGGGTCTGGGCGTTACGGCACCGAACCATCGCCTGCACCGTGCGGGCGATGTCGTCTTTTGACGTCACCCAGCTACACACGCTGAGGCGCAGCACAGGCTGATCGAACCAGCGGGAGGCCCCGGCCCAGGCCTCCCCGCTCTCTCGCAGGGCCGCAGCAAAGGCATCGGCGTCCGGCCCGACGTCTACCAGCACCTGATTGAACACCACATCGTTGAGCACGGGAAAGCCGGCGTCCCCAAGGGCATCCCTAAACTGGCGAGCTCGTTCGTGAAGCTGGGACACCAGCTGCGCCACCCCTTCGCTCCCCAGGCTTTTCAGCGCCGCCCAAAGCTCCACCACCCGACCCCGGCGGGACATTTCTGGACCGTAGCGCAACCCGTCCCGATTTAGACCCAGCACCCCCGCCGTCCCGGAAGGCAGGTAGGCCCCCTCAGCACCCAGAGCCGCGAAGAGGGCCTCCGGATCGGCGCAGAGGGCGATACCGCTGTCATAGGGAACGTTGAGGGTTTTGTGCGCATCCACGCTCCAGGAATGGGCCTGCTCGTGGCCCGCGGTGAGCGCAGCAAGCTGGGGCGCCGCGGCGGCCCAGAGCCCGAAGGCGCCGTCGACATGAACCCAGGCACCCGCGGCCCGAGCGTCGGCCACGAGCGGATGAAAGGGATCAAAGGCGCCGGAATTCACGTTGCCCGCCTGGAGCAGCAGGAGCGTTCGATCATCGAGGGCAGGAAGGGCTTCCCGACGCAGCCGGCCTTGATCATCCACCGGCACCCACTCGATCTGGTCACGCCCGAACCCCAGGAGTGCCAGAGCCTTCAGCGCCGCAGCGTGGAGATGGGCGCCGGCCACCACACGCAGCGGTGGAGCCCCCGTGAGGCCCTTGGCGTTGACGTCATAGCCCTGGCGCTGAAGAAGGCGCCAGCGTCCCGCAGCCAGCCCGGTCACCAGAGCCAGGGAGCTGCCGCTGAGAAAGCTCGCGGCTACGGTGTTCGGCAGCCCAAAGAGCTGCTGAAGCCAGCCCTCCACCACCGTTTCTAGCGCCGCGATGGGGGGCGCCACAGCCGCCACGGCACCGTTCTGATCCCAGCTATCAGCGAGGAGCCGGGCGGCCAGGGTGATGGGTAGAGCGCCGCCGTTCACCATGCCAAAGAAACGCCCGCCCCCCTGCGCCGTCGTGGCGGGGGAGCCTAGCCGATGAAGCTGCTCGAGCACCGCGGGCGGAGCCACACCCTCCGCCGGGAGGGCTTCACGAAACCCCTCTAGCGAAGCCAAGGCTTCGGAATCCGGCGCTACCGGACGATGATGAACCCCTTCCAAATAGGCGCGCGCGTAGCCCTCGGCCTGCTCCCGAAGGGCGAAGCTTTCGCCAAGCACCTGGGCCAAATCAAAGGGCGATGGCGTCATGACCCCTCCTCGACAGGCAGCAGCTGGCGAGCCAGGGTCGCGAAGTACTCCGCGCCGAGGGGCAGCAGTGCATCGTTAAAGTCGTAGGCGCTGTTATGGAGGGGCAAGGCGTCCTCTCCCGCGCCGAGGAACAAGAAGGCCCCGGGCACCGCCTCGAGGAAGGCGCCGAAATCCTCGGAGATCATCATGGGGGCCACGGCGCTATCGACCTTGTCGGCGCCGGCCACGGCATCCGCGGCGCGCAGGGCCTGGGCCGTTTGCTCGGGCCAGTTCACCGTGGGCGCGAACTCGTGCGTGTAGCTCACGGTGACGGCGGCCCCCTGGGCCGCGGCAATGCCCTCACAAAGGGACTGCATGCGCGTCTCGAGCAAGGCCTGCACCTCGGGATCGTAGCTCCGCGTATCCCCGCGCAGCACGACGGTGGTGGGGATGGCGTTGCGAATACCGTCGCTCTCGATTTCCGTACAGGACACCACGGCGGTGGCGCTGGGGTCGACGGAGCGGCTCACGATGGTTTGGAGCCCGAGAATGATCTGCGCCGCTACCACGAGGGGATCAACTCCCATGTGGGGCCGGGCAGCATGTCCTCCCCGCCCGGCAATGCAGATCTCAAAGTTATCCTCCGCAGCCATGATGCCCCCGGCGCGGCCCGCGAAGTGTCCAAGGGGCAGCCCGGGCATGTTGTGGAGCCCGAAAATCGCGTCCACGGGGAAGCGCTCAAAAAGCCCGTCGGCCATCATGGCCTTCGCCCCCCGGCCATGCTCCTCCGCGGGCTGGAAAATAAAGCGGACCGTTCCGTTGAAATCCCGCCGCGCCGTCAGCAGTGCCGCCGCCCCGAGCACCATAGCCATGTGCCCATCGTGACCGCAGCCGTGCATGCGCCCGGGGTGCTCGGAGGCGTGGGCGGGAGTACCGGTTTCCGTCATGGCCAGCGCATCCATATCAGCGCGCAGACCGATCACTCCAGCACCGTCCCCGGAGCGAAGGCTTGCCACGAGACCGGTACCGCCAATGCCGCCGTGCACGATGAAGCCCAGAGCTTCTAGCTGTGCCGTGATAAAGGCCGCCGTGCCCCGCTCCTGAAAGCCAAGCTCGGGCTTGCGATGGAGGCTGTGGCGCCAAGCGCCCATTTGCCGCGCGAGATCGGGGGTCATGAAGCGCTCCTTGAGTCCGGGGAACGAGGGTGCCAGGCATCCCGCCGTGCAGCCACCGCCTCCGCGGTCTCTCCCACGAGGGACGCATACACCGCGGGCGCCGTCGCCCCTTCCGTATTGATCAACAATACGGTGGCGGTTTCATCTAAGCCTAGGGAGCCGCGATCCTTCTCAGACAACCCTTCCAGCGCCGCAAGCCCAGCGGCGCCACACTCCCCACCACCAGCGGCGGTTCCCGGTCCGAGCCCCGGGCGAAGCGGCCCATGGCCGCGATCGCCGAGTCGTCCTCAATGGTCAGGAAGGCATCAACGCTGTTTTCAAGAAAGCGCCAAGCCAGGGGGGAAGCTTCCCCGCAGGCAAGCCCTGCCATGACCGAATCCACAGACCCCGATGCGGTCGCCGCCCGACCTTGGCGCGCGCTCTGGAGAAGGCAGTCCGCCTGCACAGGTTCCACCACGAGCACGGTGGGCCGATCAGGGCCCAAGCGCCCCCAGAACTCACTTACCACCCCAGCCGCTAAGCCCCCAACGCCACCCTGCAGCATCACGTGGGTCACATTTTCCAATCCCTGCTTCAGCGCTTCAGCCGCAATGCGGCTGTAGCCCTGCATGACATCGCCGGGAATCCGTTCGTAGCCCGCATAGGAGGTATCGGAAATGACCTGCCAGCCCTCGGCGTCCGCCAACTGCGCGGCCTCCGCTACGGACGCGTCGTAGTTCCCGGAAACTCGGACGATCTCGGCCCCGAGGGCCGCGATGGCGGCCTCACGCTCTTCGCTGACCTCAGCGTGTAGGACGATCACGCAGCGACAACCCGCATCCTGCGCCGCCGCAGCAAGAGCCCGGCCATGATTACCATCAGTCGCGCTGATGACCGTGAGGCCCCCCAGGGCTTCCGCGTAGCACCCGGCAAGTACGGCACGGCCTTCCCAAACGGGATGGCGTCGGAGCACCTCCGCCACCAAGGCAACGGGGGCACCCAGCGCCTTGAAGCTGCCCAGCATCGAGCGTCGCCCTTCGTCCTTGAGTGCCAGGCCCCCAAGTCCCAAGCGCTCGGCCTGGGCCGGAAGGAAAAGGAGCGGGGTGGGGTCGTCAGGAACGCGCGACCAACCCGTGAGCCAGGATGCGTAGCGCGCGCCCTGAGCGGGGGAGAGCACAGCCGCAAGTTCCTTGGGATAGGGGACCCGCTGGGCCCTTGGATTCAGAAAACACCCGGTGGTCATGGCGCTTCTCCCAAGGGCACGGCCAAGCAGTCTTCCACGACCTCCAGGAGCACTTCTGCACCGAAGGCGAGGTCTGCAGGGTTCGTGGCCTCTTCAGGATTGTGGCTAATGCCCTTGATGCTGGGCACAAAAATCATAGCTGAAGGTGCGATGCGCGCCATCATCTGCGCGTCGTGGCCCGCTCCGGAGGTAAGATCAAGGGCCGCTTCGCCCAGGGCCTCCGCCGCCGCTTGAATTCGCTCCCGAAGGCCTGCGTGAAAGACTACGGGGGCAAAGCGCACGAGCCGCTCGCAATGAAAGCTTAGCCCCTCCTCCTCCGCTAGAGCGCCTAAAAACTGCTCGAGCTTCGCCTCCGCCGCCACCAGCTGCGCTTCGCAAGGATCTCGGAGATCTACCGTGAAGGTGGCCCGCTCGGGCACCACGTTAATCACGTCCGGGGCGAGGGCGAGGGACCCAACGGTGGCCAGGGTTGTGCCAGGAGAAGCCTTCGAAATTTCCTCCCGAAGAAAGGCGATGGTGGCCGCGGCGCCGTAGCCCGCGTCATGGCGAAAGGCCATGGGTGCCGTGCCCGCATGATTCGCCTCTCCCTCTAGGGTGATGCGTTGCCAGGAGATGCCTTGCACTCCGCTCACCGCCCCTAGCCTGGCCCCCGCAGCTTCAAGCACGGGCCCCTGCTCGATGTGTAGCTCAAGAAAGGCCCAGGGCTTTAAAGCGCCACAGGGCGCCGCGCCGGCATAGCCAATACGGGCAAGCTCATCGCCCAGCTGCGACCCATCCGTTCCGATGGTCGCCAGCGCTTCATCAACGGCGAGCCCCCCAGCATGGACCAGAGACCCCATCATGTCCGGCTGGTAGCGCACGCCTTCTTCATTGGTGAAGGCGGCCACCACCAGGCGTCGCGCCGGGGCAAGCCCCGCAGCTCGAAACGCGCGCTGCACCGCAAGGCCCGTCAACACGCCATAGCAACCATCGAGGGCCCCGGCGTGCCGCACCGTATCAATGTGGGAGCCGATCATGAGAGTGGCTCCCGATCCCCCGCCTCCGTGGCCGCGGGAGGCTCCCAAAGATATTGCCGAGCCGATCCACCTCAACGCTCAGGTCCAATTCTCGCATCCATGCCACGAGCTGATCCCGACCCGCCTTCTCTTCATCCGTCAGGGCGATGCGCGTCCGACCGCGCCCAGCCGAGTCGGCGCCGATGGCGCCCAGGGCTTTGAGCTGCGCAAGCAACCGGGAAAGATCGAGGGTTAACGCCATGGGGGCGCACCTAAAGGCACTAGGTGCTTGCCCGTCGGCGAAAGCACAACAGCTGATTGTTTGACGGCATGGCCCGATTATCCACCAGTTCCAGCCCCGCAGTTTCCGCAACCCTCGCTACCGCTTCGAATTCGCGGACGCCGCTGCGCGGGTCCCGCGCCTTCAGCCACTGATCAAATTCCGCATTGGATTCCGTGGTGAACGTCCCGCCAAACTTGTAGGGGCCGTAGAGCAAGAGCTGCCCGCCCTCCCTAAGCACGGAGGCGGCGCCGCGAAGCAGCGTCTCCCCCAGAAGCTCGGAAACGATGTGCATAACATTCGCCGCATAAACCGCGTCGAAGGGCCCCGCGGGCCAAGGGCCAGAAGCAAGATCGAGCGCCAGCGGAGGAAGGATCGTCGCCCGCCCCACGGCAGCTAGATTTGCCGCTAGGGCGGTTAAGCCGTCAGAACGCTCCGTCGGTTGCCAGCGAAGCTCGGGGAGAGCCTCCGTGAAATGAAGCGCATGCTGTCCGGACCCGCTACCCACCTCGAGCACGTGGGCCCTTAGGGGAAGCCGTTCCCGCAGCGCTTCAAGGATCGGCCCTTTGTTCTTTTCCGCCGCTGGCGAATAGCGTTCCATAGCCCCCCCTTTAGGTTCACGCCATTATTCCGTCGGGAGGGAGAGCGTGCCAAATCGAGGTTGGGAATGCGCGGCAGACACCTTCATAAATTGCGGAGCCCGCCTTTACTCTTGACGACAGCATGACAACGCTGTCATATGACGCTGGCCGTTTCCGCGCAAAAAACGAAAGCTTAATAGCGTTCAAGGGACATCCTCTCCTGCCGCTGTTGCCCTGGAGGATTCCTGTGACCTACTCCGCTGCTCGACGCATCACGATTGCTGGCGCCGTGATACTGCTTAGCGCCTGCGGGGGCGGAGGGGGAGCGTCTTCCGCCCTTCCGGCTGAGCAGAATCCAGACACCACGCAAACGACGCCCCCGCCCCAGGACACCCAACCTCCGGTGATTACGCTCCTGGGCGAGGCAACCCTTATGATTGAGCAGGGCACCACCTTTGTCGACCCCGGCGCCACCGCCTCCGACGCGGTGGATGGAGCCGTAACCGTCTCGGTCACCGGTACCGTGGGTGATACCCCTGGGTCCTACACGCTCACCTACTCAGCCACCGATCGAGCGGGAAATCAGGCTTCCATTACCCGAACGGTGGTCGTGCAGGCGATGGCCACGGAGCCGACGGCTCGGGATCTCGTGGTCTTTAATGACGGTCTTGTCGGGCCTAGCTGGGATGAAGGCATCAGCGCCTTCGACGAAGCGATCGGCTTTTCCGAGTGCAATCGGGATGGGGGCGCCGGGTGCCCCAGCATTGCCTGGCGCGTGACCGATGATGAAGAACGAGGCCCGGTCCTCGAGATCGAACATGCCCCCTCGGGGCGCTTTGCTGGGGTCTTCCTTTCCACCTCGGGCATTATTGATCTTTCCGATTTCAGCGCGGGCAGCCTAGTATTTGATGTTCGGATTATGAGCGGTGATAGCGCAATCACCATGAAGCTCGACTGCAATTTCCCCTGCACCTCGGGGGACCGCGCGCTGGGAAGCAGGGGCGCCAGCGGCTGGGAACGCGTTGAGGTCCCGCTAACGAGCCTCGTTGCCGGCGGGCTCAACCTTCGACGAGTAAATACGGGAATCGTCATTTGGGCGACGGAGACCACCAATACCCGCTTTCGCATCGATAACGTCCACTTTACCGGCCTCGCCCCGGGGGCCAGTCTGCCCACGGCCACGCTGGCCGATAATCCCGCCGTCGACTTAACGCTTCTTCCCTTCGGTGCCGGCACCGTAGCCGATAAGCCCAATCCCGCCAGCCGCCGCTGTGTCTTTGACTTTGGCAACTTCATCTTCAACGCAGGCGTTGTGCGCCCCGAGATCGAGGGCTGTGACGTTGCCACCTCAACCCCCTTCGGAGAGCCCACCCCGCGCGCGCCGCAGCTGACTGGCCCGGCAGCCGCGCAGCCCACCATGACGCATCGCTGGTGGGGCTCCCTTTCCTTCCTCGGAGAAATGCAGGTCGGCGCACCCTCGGACGCAGCCTTTATTACCCCCGACCCCATCAATGCGCGCATTACCGAACGGGGCGTGCGCCTGGGCAGCATTCCCGCGGGCCTAAAGGTGAATGGTGATGGCTTCCTCTACCCCATTCCCGACCCTTTCGCCGAGGTCTTCGACGGAATCGCCATCGCGAATTCCGACTTTGACAACCTTGAGGCTCGCCTGAAGGACTTCAGTGAAGGATCAGTCACCGTGGAGTGGCAGAGCGGAACAACCGCGGTGATGACCGCGACCTTTGTTCACGGCTCGCCCTATGTCTTTTTTGACGTTCATGCGGGAGACCTGCTGGTGCGAACCCTCCGCGCGGACGGGGGAGAGAAAGGGACCTTTTACCGACAGGGCAATTCCCTTGGCGTTACGACCAACGTTGCGGGGCAACGGAACAACTTTCTCCTGACTGGGGAAGGGGCGACTTCCTTTGAAGCGATCACCAGCGACGAGATCACGGTGAAGAATGCCAGGGGCGCCGTCACCGTGACCTATCTCCCGGAACATAATGCCGTCGCTTCCGAGGCGCTGGCCCGCTTCTTTGAGACCCGGGCGCGAAACGTAATCGCCTCCGTAAGCATTGATTATGCCCTTGACCCCCTCACTCAGGCCGTCACCGTCACCCACCGCTATCTCGATTCCGCTGGCGCGCTCGTTAACACGCTGGCAGGGCTACAGCCTCTCCATTGGAAGCACTCCGCGCTACCGCTGACAAACTTCAGCGTTCGAAGCGCGCGAGGCGTCACGCGTTTCGCCGAGACTGCCAGCTTTAGCTATACCCTTCCTTGGGTCGGGGTTTTGCCCTCCCTTCCTCCCCTGGAAGCCGCGCTGGATCCAGAGCTCTTCGCCTCGCTTTTGCGCGCGTTTATCGATCAAGGCCCCAGTGCATGGAACACGGCCCGGGACACCTACTTCACTGGGAAGAACTACGGGAAGGTCGCTGAGTTAATAGCGCTTGCCCACAACGCCCGCCTCGAGGAAGAAGCGACGATTCTGCGGGACTGGTTAAAAGCAGAACTCGAGGACTGGTTCACCGCGAGCACCAACGACGTTTTTGATGAACAGAAGTACTTCGCCTTCGACAGCCAATGGAACACCCTTCTCGGCTTTGACGAAGCCTTTGCTTCTCATCAGCAACTCAACGATCACCACTTCCACTATGGATACTTTGTGCGCGCCGCGGCGGAAATCTGCCGAGTTGATGCGGATTGGTGCGCGCCCGATCAATGGGGGCCCATGGTTGAGCTCCTGATCCGGGACTACGCTGGGGGCCGCGAGGATCCACTTTTCCCCTATCTACGCCACTTCGACCCTGCCAATGGCTTTTCCTGGGCCTCCGGCCAGGTGAACTTCGTTCGTGGAAACAATAACGAGTCCACGTCGGAAGCGGCGAATGCCTACGGCGCCATGGTCCTCTACGGCCTCGCCACGGGAAATAGCGACCTCACGGAGCGCGGCATTTACCTTCATGCCTCCCAAACAGCGGCCGTGCGGGAATACTGGACGAACATCGATGGGCACGAAGCTCCCGGCACGGATCGCGACAATTTTCCCCCAGGCTATGGGCCGCTCATGACCTCAATCGTTTGGGGGGACGGAGGCGCCTTCGCAACCTTCTTCAGCGGCGCCCGAGCCCATATCCTGGGCATCCAAACTCTGCCCATAAACGGCCTCATGCTGCACCTTGGGGTGGACCCGGATTATCTTCTGGACTACGTCACCTTGGGCTTAAGTGAATCCACGAATGGCTTGCCCTCGGGACTTGTCAACGACCAATGGCCCGATATCTGGTGGAACGTGCTCGCGCTGACGGATCCTGATCGGGCCCTCGCCGACTACGAGACCCTCCCCACCTACCTACCGGAAGGCGGGGAGACCAAAGCCCACACCTATCACTGGCTGAAAACCCTTGCGGCCCTGGGTCACATCCAAACGGGAACAGGCGCCCTGACCGTCGACTATCCTACGGCGGTCGCCTTTGAGCGGTCCGGCGTGACGACCTATGTGGCCTATAACTTCGATGATCAGGATCGAACCGTTCGTTTTTCCGATGGCCAGACGATAATCGCAGCGCCCGGACGCTTCACCATCGTCACCGATTAGCAAACCGGGGCCAAGGCAAGACCGAAAATCGCGGGGCCTTACCCCTTCAGCCGCTACTAAGCACAGTAAGGAAGGTTACAGGGCTTTCATGAATCGGGCGTTCATCACCAGATAGGCATTCTCGTTAGGGTGCTGGGCCCAGATCTCCTGCCACTCGGGATGCGCCTGCACGGCCGCGAACTCTCGATCCCTTTCCTCCTTGCTGGCCCAACGAATAATCCAACAGACGTTAGGTTGTCCGTGGGGCGAAATCCTGGGATCGGAGCCCGTCAGGTCCGCCTCAATACCGTCATCAATCCAAAAATCAATGACGTCCAAATGGGCCTTTAGCCAGGGAACAGCGGTTTCGGCCCAAACCTTATAACGATCAAACCACTCCGCTTCGATGGTGTAGTCTCGAATTTCGACGATTCCTGCCATGCTGCCTTCCTCCTGATTGCTTGGCTCAAGCCTACATGCTTCCTTCCGCCGTGGGAGGGAGGGGCGGAGAAAGTTCAAAAGCGGCGGCGCATTTCAGCTAAGCGTTACCGGCGCTACGCCTTACCGTTATCAGCCGTTACAAAAAAAACCTAGGGGAGAGCACGAGGTCATGGGCCTGCCAGAAATTACCCTCTATGAATCCGGGCATACGCGATCAGCTCGCTGCCGTTGGCTCCTCCAAGAACTCAACCTGCCTTTCACTTCAAAAACGCGAGGCGATTTAGCGCAGGACTCGATCCGCATAGGGGATTTGCCTCTCAGTAAGTTACCGGTCGCCGTGATCGACGGAAGGGTCATCTTCGAATCAGCGGCTATCTGCACCTATCTTGCCGATCGCACCGAGGGACACCGCCTGGGTCACGCCCCCGGCAGCTGGGCACGGGGCCAGCATGATCAGTGGATTTCCTTCACCCTGACGCAAATGGAAGCTTTCCTTTGGAACAATGCGCTCAACACTTTCGTCCTTCCGGAACAGGACCGGCTGGCCCAGGGGTTTACCCAGAATGAGGCGCTTTTTACGCAATCAGCCCAGGTTCTGGAGGCTGCCTTAGGGTCCCGGGAATTTCTGGTCGAGGATCGCTTTTCCGTCACGGATATTATTGTTGGTTGGACCGTAAATTGGGGCGCCCGGCTGGGACTGCTGAATCAGGCGCCAAGGCTGCTTGCCTATCTCGAGCGTCTGCGGGCCCGTCCCGCTTGTGCCCTCGCCCCCTCTAGGCAAGGGTAAGCTCACCTAGCGAACCAAAAGACACCAGGAGCCCTTGCGATGAAAAACAGCATTTTCTTAAGCGCCATCGCCCTTGCGGCAGGCGTGCTTAGCAATTCCGATGTCCTCGCCGAATCTCTGGGCAATCTAGCCCAGTACCCTCCAACGAAGGTTCAGCTCACGGTGACAACCACCGCCGACGGGATGCCGAAACTTGAACCCCCGCGTCTTTCCCTGGAGTCCGGACGCTACTACCGCTTAAGTATTGCGTGCCCCGATGTTCGAGGAGATTTAAGTGGGTGGCGCCTCGAAATGCAGGAGTTTTTGCGTAACGCGCATCTGCGGTTAGTTACCATCGGCGATATCGAGGTGCATCTTCAGGGCTTGAGCTTCCACGCGATCGAATGCGACGAAATCGGCTCTGCCGACATCAGCGTCGTACCTATCAAGCCCGGCACCTTTCCTCTCTACGTCGGCAACGTTCCCCTTGCGCTGGGACGTCCCATGGGGGAAGCAGGCGGTCAGACCACGGGAAACTTCATTATTGGCGAGATCTCAGTGCGCTAGCGCGCGGACCACGCCTAATCTTGGGATGGCCTGCTTAACAGCGGGACCAAGTAAAACCAGCCGAGCACCGGCACAGGGAATACCCACAAAGCAGACCACCACCCCGACTTGCCTACGTCATGCAAGCGGCGAACGGTAGCCGCTAAGGTTGGTAGGGCCATGACTGGGCGATATAGGAGAACCAGCAAACCCACCTCGGGGTCGACGAATCCCAAGGGCAGGTAGTGTCCCAAAGGTAGGTTCCGGAGATTGAGGGTGGCGCTAAGAAATAACTCATCGATGATCGCGACGACCAGGTAGAGCGCAAAGAAGAGCACCATGAAGTACCAGAATTCGGATCGAGAGGCTCGACCCCTGAAGTCGAAGTAACCTTTGAACCCAGCAATCGCCGCTAAGGCAAAACCCCTCACTGACCACTTTCCTCTAGTTATCCGCCATGCGCTCGCGTAAATCATTAGCTTGACGACTTGGGATCGCCCAAGGGCGCTATCCCAGGCAGATGGCGGAGAGGGTGGGATTCGAACCCACGGTACGCTTACGCGCACACCTGATTTCGAGTCAGGCCCGTTCGACCACTCCGGCACCTCTCCGAGGCGGGGGATCATACCGGCTCCCCGGCACCGGCGAAACTGCGCCTGGCCCAGGAACTTCGCTAAACTTCCGGTCGTTTTCGATCTTTGGAACCCGCGCCATGCCCCTTTCTCCAGAAGAGCTGACTGATCGCATTCACCGCGCAACACCCTTTGTCGCCACCCTGGGGGCCCGGGTCGTTGAAGCCGGGGACGGGAAGGCCGTGCTCCGCATGCCCGTCAGCGCGCCGCTCACGCAGGATCTTGGTCATCCGCACGGCGGTGTGGTGGGCGCCCTGGCGGACATTGCCTGCAACCTTGCGCTTCGCCCGGCCAGCGTGACCATCGAATACAAGGTGAACTTCCTCCGAGGGGCGCAAGCCCAGCACCTGCGGGCAGAGGCGAAGCTGCTGCGGGCGGGGCGCACCACGGCGGTTACCCAGGCGGAGATTTGGGCCGAACAAGACGGCCTCGAGGATAGGCTCGTAGCGATTGCTACGGCGACGCTTCAGCCCATCGCTCGAGAAGGCTAGCGCTTCGAGTCCACGGGGCTAGCCCAGGCTAAACCAGCCGCTAAAGCCATCCTGCTGGGCGATATGCATGGTCGTGCGCTCGCTGCGAAGGGTGCGATCGAGCGCCTCGGCCACGAGCTCCCTGCGATTGTTCTGCGCCGAAAGGTGCCCCGCGAGGAGAAACTGCAGGCGCTCCGGCATCAGGGCGCCCAGCAAGCCCTCCGCTTGCGCGTTAGCCAAGTGTCCAAAGGGACCACCGACCCGGCGCTTGAGCATCGGGGGATAAGGGCCTTCCGCCAGCAGCTCAGGTTCGTGGTTAAACTCCAGAAGCAGTCCATCGCAGCCCTTATAAGCCTCCACCACGTGAGCGCTGACATGCCCCAGGTCCGTGAGCACCCCAAGCTGCTGATCCCCGGCGCGAAAGCAGTACTGCACTGGCTCCCGAGCATCATGGGGCACGGTAACCGCGCGCACGGTGACGTCCCCCAGGTCAAAGCTATGTTCGCCGCGAATGCAGCCATCCTTAGGCCCTGGGGTGAGGTTCATGCCGCGCCAGGTGCCCCGGGTGGTATAGACGGGCACGCGGGTGCGTCGCGCCAGCACACCGATACCGCTGGCGTGGTCGCCGTGCTCATGGGTGACTAACACGGCGGTGAGATCGTCGGGGGTGAGCCCCGCGGGCACAAGGCGGGCGCTCAGCTGCCTAAAGTTGAAGCCGCAATCGATGAGGATACAGCCCTGGGCACTGCGCACTAGGGTCGCATTGCCTTTGCTCCCGCTACCAAGGGACGCAACGCTGAGCACGATGGGCTAGCTCGCGAATTCGCGAAGCACGGTCAGAATCTGCTCTCCCGTCTCGCGGTCTACGGGACGCTCCTCAAGCGCGTCGAAAATTACCGCGTCGTAGCCATCGTCCCCGCGCTCGAGGCGGAGCACGTAGGGAAGCCCACCGCGAGAACCTGGGGTGATAGCCCGGATCGCCTTCCCGAGCCAGGACGGTTCTTCCCCAGCAAACTGGTCGGCATCAAAGGAGAAGCGAACGATCCCCGCTTCCCGATCGCTCTCTTCCACGGTAATCAGCGCATTATTGAAGGCGCTGGTGAGCGTCGCCCAGGCTCGAGCTTCGCTCAGGCGCAGGCGAAGGCGCGGCGGCAAGCCCCGAAGAATGAGCACTTCAGCCTTCGCCAGAGCAGCAATGTTCTGGGCCCGAAGGGAAATGCCCCCGCCGGGAACTTCAGCGGCCAAAAAGTTCGCCAGTTCCCGCACCAGGGCTGACGCCGCATCGGGCCGGGTAGAGCGATCCGGCCAGGCCAGCTCCGCACGCTCCGGGGCCTCGGCCGTGGAAAGGAGCACCAAGTGGATTTCCGTTGCCCCGGCGCGCACCGCCTGCTCGACCCGGAGCTGAGCCGTTTCAAAGGGGCCCGGAGGCGTTTCGGAGAGCACGGTGCGAACGATATCGCGGTAGCGACCCTGCAGCGTGAGCTCCAGCGTTTCCGTTTCGAGGATGCCGGCCTCCGGCACCTCCCGCACCACGGCGACGCCGTTATCGCTCAGGAATTGCTTGATGCGCGGCCACACCACGGAAGGCGTGCTCGGTGCCACCACCCACTCATTCCCGTCAAAGCGTTGAATCCGCACCTGCCGTTCTTCCTCGGGCGCGAAGAGCGAGGCGGGGCGCGGCAGGGGATAGTCCTCAAGTTGGCGATAGGTTTCCATGCCCAACACCTCTGGAACGGCCATCTCGTCGCGCAGGATCGAACCGTCGAGATCCTCGGGAATCACCGGCGGCACCGTTTCCCGGGCCTCCCGGTAGGCATCCTCGCGACTTTTGATCAGCGCCTTCTCACCGTAAAGATAGCTGCAACCGGACAGGCCGACGGCCAGTGCAAGCAGCCCCGCTCCCCAACGCAAGCTCATGCGCCTTCTCCCAGCAGCTTAAGTTCCCTAAGGGCTGCCCGGAGGGGTCCCTGCGCCTCCGCGCTAAGGGGCGTCAGCGGCAACCGGATGCCCCCTTCCATACGTTCCATGGCCGCCAGGGCCCACTTGACGGGGATGGGATTGGGCTCGAGGAAAAGCGCCTCATGGAGGGCCGCCAAGGAGGCATCGAGTTCCCGCGCCTTCGCAAAATCCCCTGCAAGGGCCGCTTCACAAATGGCCGCCAGCGCCGCCGGCACCACATTCGCCGTCACGGAAATCACGCCCACGCAGCCCGCTTCCATGAGCTCGACGTTCATGCCGTCTTCCCCGCTCAGCAGAGCGAAATCGTCAGGCACCTGTGCCTTGAGGTCTTTGATGCGCGCCACGGAGCCTGTGGCTTCCTTTAAGCCTACGATGCCGGGATGGGCCGCCAAGCGGGCCACCGTTTCCGGCAAGAGGTCGGCGACGGTGCGACCCGGGACGTTATAGAGCACCACGGGCATGGGCACGGCGTCCGCGATGGCCGAGAAATGCTGAAACAGCCCTTCCTGCGTAGGCTTGTTGTAGTAAGGCGTGACCTGCAGGGAGCCAGACGCACCCATCGCCTGGGCTTCCCGGGTCATGAGAATTGCTTCGTCCGTCGCATTGGAGCCCGTACCCGCCAGCACGGGGCGCCGCCCGCCTACCCGCTCGATGACGCGCTCAATCACCTTCAGGTGATCAGGGATATCAAGGGTCGGCGATTCCCCCGTGGTGCCCACGGGTACGAAACCATGGGTACCGGCCTCCAGGTGCCAATCAACCAGCGCATCAAGGGCGCCCCAATCGAGAGCCCGGGCTTCGGTCATGGGCGTGACCAGGGCCACGAAACTGCCTTTAAACATGCTGAGGGGATCCTTTAGGGTCGAAGGCGGCGGAGCCGCGCGCCATGGTAGCGCCCTGCTCCGGGCAGGGCTAGGCGGGCTCGGCAGGAGCGGTGGGCCAGGCGTTGATCACCGCCTTAATCAGGCTCGCCAGGGGAATGGCAAAGAAGACCCCCCAGAACCCCCAGATGCCGCCGAAGGCCAGCACGGCAATGATGATGGCCACGGGGTGGAGATCCACTGCTTCTGAAAACAAAAGGGGCACAAGCACGTTTCCATCCAGCGCCTGCAGGACGCCATAGGCTAGAAGCACCCAGCCGAAGTCGAGGCCCCAGCCAAATTGCCCAAAGGCAACAAGGGCGACGGGGAAGGTTGCGAGGGTAGCTCCCACGAAGGGAATGAGCACGGAGAAGCCCACGAGCACGGCGAGGAGCGCCGCGTAGTTCAGGTCAAAGGCCCAGAAGGTGGCAAAAGCGGCACAGCCCACAATGAGGATTTCCAGCGCTTTGCCTCGGACATAGTTGGCGATCTGAAGATTCATCTCCGCGCCCACTTGGTCGAGCATGGGCCGCTCGCTCGGCAGAAAGCTCTGAGCCCAACCGAGAAGCCGCCCCTTATCTTTGAGGAAAAAGAACACAAGAATGGGCACGAGAACGAGGTAGATAATCAAACTCACGAGGGAACCCAGACGCGAGAAGAGCCACTCCACGACCAACTGCCCGGCGGCGACAATCTCCTCTCGAGCCCCCTCCAGGCCCATATCGATCTGCGCCTGGGTGAGCAGGGTGGGATAGCGCTCCGGCAGTCCCCGGGCAAAAACCCGGACCTGATCAAGGATGGCCGGGAGCGCCTCCACGAAGCCATAAAGCTGACGCCCAATCAGGGGCAGCACGAAGAACAGCAGCACTACCACCAGGGTGACGAAGAGGCCGTAGGCCGCCCATATCGCTGGCTGAGCCCCTACGCCCCAGCTCCGAAGACGCGCCACCACCCCTTGAAGGATGAAGGCGAAAACCAGCGCCGTGAGCGCTGGTGCCAAGGTGCCCCCGAGCCACATGACCAGCAGGAGCCCCCCAGAGAGCAGCACGAGAAGCAGGAGCGCCTCTTCATGGGCGAGGTGCCGATCGATCCAGCGGCGAACGAACTCTAAGGGTTTCATGGGGTCTAAGCCTTCTGAAGAAGCAGCTCAAAGGTGCCCTCGCGCACCTCCGAAGACAGGAGCTCGTGGCCGCTTTGCTGACAAAACACCTGAAAATCCCGGGGCGCGCCAGGATCCGTGGCGAGGATGCGAAGGCGCTGCCCCGGGGTCATGGCATTGAGCGCCCGCTTGGCTTTAAGCAGGGGCATGGGACAGGTCAACCCCGATGCATCCAACTCCTGAACGCTCTTTGTTTGGTCCATCGCGGTTTCGGCAATCCCCGTCATCCCGTTCCTCATGCCATAGTACGCCCATCGGCCGCGCCGACGAAGGGTCGGCCACACCGCCACGGAAAGGGCGCCACGATGTTTCAGCCAATCCGAGGGCTAGCGCTGCTCCTAGGAGCGCTCCTGACCCTGCTCACCACCGCCGGCCACGCGGCCCCTGCGGACGATCTTCCCGTACTCGGGGATGCGAGCTCGGGCATCGTCTCCCCAGAAGTGGAGGCGATGCTTGGGGACGACTTCCTTCGCCAGCTCCGGGCTCAGCTCCCCGCCCGGGGAGACCCCCTTCTCCACTACTGGACCGAGGCCCTGCTCTACCGCTTAGCCGCAGCCAGCGATCTTCGCGAAGCGCAGCTTAAGCTGATACTCATCGACGCGGCGCCCATCAACGCCTTTGCGGCCCCCGGGGGCATTGTCGGCATCAACTTCGGCACCTACGCCCAGGCCGCCACGGTGCACGAATTTTCCAGCATCCTTGCCCACGAACTTGCTCACCTATCCCAGCGTCACTTCGCCCGGGGCGTGGAAGCCCAGCGCCAAGCCAGCCTGCCCTTTATGGCGGCGATGCTCGCCAGCGCAGCGCTCATGGCCACCGTGGGCGGCGATGCGGGCCTCGCGGCCCTTGCTAGCGCCCAGGCCGTGTCCCAGCAGAACCAGCTGCGCTACAGCCGCTCCCGCGAACGAGAGGCCGATCGCCTCGGGTTAGAAACCATGGTGCGGGCCGGTATGGACCCCTGGGCAGCATCGCGCATGTTTGAGCACATGGCCGACGTCAGCCGCTTTTCCCGGCGCCTTCCCGAATTCCTCCTCACCCACCCGGTCACGGAGTCACGCATTGCCGACGCCCGAGCCCAGGCCTCGGCCTACCCGCGGAAGAGCTATCCTTTATCCCTCCCCTTCCAGCTCATGCGCGCCCGAGTGCGCATGCTTCTCGCTGAAAGCCCCGTAGCCGCGGAAACGCGCTTCCGCGGCGAGCTTAGGGACGGGCGCACCCAGCTTCCCGCGGCGCCGCGCTACGGCCTCGTGCTAGCGCTGACAGCCCAGGGGCGGCACGCCGAGGCCCGGGAGACCCTCGCGCCGCTGCTTGCGGAGGACCCGGACAACGTGGCCTACACCCTGGCGGCCATCGAGCTCATGCTCGCCGAAGGGCAGGCCAACGCGGCGCTGGAACACCTAGAAGCGGCCCTGAGGGTGAGCCCCGGGGTCTACCCCCTGCGCCGCGCCTATGCCACAGCCCTGGGGGCCGCGGGGCATCACAGCGCCGCCCAGGGGGTCCTTGAGACCCTCGCCCGGGTACGCCCACAGGACGAAAGCATTTGGTATGCCCTTGCGGAAACGGCAGGAAAAGCAGGGGATATCATTGCGGTGCACCGGGCCCGGGCCGAGTACTTCCAACTCCATGGCGCCATCGATAACGCCCTGCGGCACCTCCGCTATGCCCTCGACCTTATCGAGGACGACTACCCCATGACGGCGCGGGTGAGCCAGCGCATGGCGGACCTTAGGGAGATGCGGCTGCGCCTCGCAGGCTAGCGCTGGAAGTCGAGCATACGCTCGAGGGGAAGGAGCGCCCGCGCTGCCAGGGCCTCGGGAACGTGAATTTCGTTAGCCCCAGTCTCGAGGCTGGCCAGCATGGCTTCCAGCTCATTCATCGCCATCCAGGGGCAATGGGCGCAGCTTCGGCATGTAGCCCCATTGCCGGCGGTGGGCGCCTCAATGAACTGCTTGCCTGGCACCTTGCGTTGCAGCGTCGAGAAAATGCCCCGATCCGTGGCGACGATGAACTGGGTGTTTGGAAGCGTTTCCGCAGCCTTAAGGATCCCCGAAGTGGAGCCCACCACGTCGGCCTGGGCCACTACCCCTTCCGGGCTTTCCGGATGCACCAACACCGCCGCGTCGGGAAAAGCTCGACGAAGATCCGCGAGGCCCTGGCTTTTGAATTCCTCGTGGACGATGCAGGCGCCGTCCCAGAGGACCATGTCCGCCCCGGTCTCCTTCTGGATGTAGCCACCAAGGTGCTTATCCGGCGCCCAGAGGATCTTTTCCCCCCTTGCCTTCAAGTGCTCCACCACGGCCACAGCAATGCTCGAGGTGACCACCCAGTCCGCCCGGGCCTTCACGGCAGCGGAGGTATTGGCATACACCACCACGGTGCGGTCCGGATGGGCATCGCAAAAGGCGCTGAAGGACTCCGGGGGACAGCCCAAGTCCAGGGAGCACTCGGCTTCTAGGGTGGGCATCAGCACGCGCTTTTCCGGCGACAGGATCTTGGCCGTCTCCCCCATGAAGCGGACGCCCGCCACCACGAGCGTTTTTGCGGGATGCTTCTGCCCAAAGCGCGCCATTTCGAGGGAGTCGGCCACGCAGCCGCCGGTCTCCTCCGCCAGTTCCTGCACGGCGCGATCGGTGTAATAGTGGGCGACGAGGGCGGCGTTCTCCGCGGCCAAACGCCCTCGGATCGCGTCCTTCAAGGCCCGCTCCTGCTCCGGGGCCAGAGCCTCCGGGACGAACTGCGGAACGCTAATTGCCGCCGCGCTCGATGCTGCCATGGGGGCCTCCGCTGCCGCCCGGGGAATTGGGATAAGGAAAATAGGGATGGACGCCGTGGAATGCAACCGGGGGGCCCAGGCAGCGCCAGTGCCCAACCTCCTGCTTCTCCTCGGGGGCCTACCCCCGGGGCCCGAAGATAACGCGACCTTCATCCAACGGGCCTTCACCGACGCCGGCTGGACCGTGCGGGCGCTCCATCTCGACACCCTACGCCTCGGCCCCATGGGCCCCCTAGCAGCCGATAGGGCCGGCACCCTTCACGCGCTCAAGGACGCCGATCTGCTGTGGATCCTCGGCTTTGGCAGCCGCAGCGCCTTTCTGGATAAGAGCCAGATCCTCCAAAGCCTCGAGGGCTCCCAAGCCTTCGTCAGCCAGCCCAGCGCCCTTCATCTCTACCACAGTAAATATCCCTTTCCCGGCACTCCCACCCCCTTTCCCCACCCGGAAAGCTACGCCAGCAGCGATGCCGCCTGGCTACAGGGCCAGGCGCGAGGGGGCGGACGCTGGGTCCTGAAACCCCCGGCGGGCAGCTTCGGCGCCGAGGTCAGCTTCTGGGACGGCCAGGATCCCGCTCTCGGAGACGCCCTGGCCCGGGCAACGGAGAAGGGGCGCTACGCCCTGCTTCAGCAGGAAATCGAGGGCAGCGAGGAGTGGCGCATTCTCGTCGCCGGGGAGCGGGTCCTGGGCGCCTACGAACGTCGCGCTTGGGAACGAGCCGGGGGGCTGGAACCTCGCCGGGGGCGGCACCGCGCACCTCACGCCTCTGCCGCAGGACCTTGCCACCCGAGCGCAAGCGCTTGGGCTCCAGCTCGCCCGAGCCGGCATCGGCTATGCAGGCATCGATGTGCGCGGGGGCATGCTGCTGGAGGCGAACGTCATCAATCCCGGCGGCCTGGCGACCCTCGCCACCCTTGGCCAACCGGTAGCGGAGGGAGTGCTGGTAAGCGCCGTGACCGCCGCCGCTCGGCACCGTAATCCGAGGGCAAGGCGTCCCCTTTAGGCTAGGGCCCGTCGCTCCGCCAGGGCGGCCTTTACCGCGGCGTGAGCCTCTTCATTCAGAGAAAAACGCGTAAACAGCAGCGCCCCTACGCAATAGCAGCTCAAGGGAAACAGGGCGTAGAGGCTTCGGATGGTGAGCTGCACTGCCTCCCCCTGGGGGGCATTGGGCACGTAGCCGGACAGCTGGAGGGCAAAACCGGTGATCATAATGGTGATGCCCGCAGCGCTCTTCTGCATAAAGCTGAAGGCAGCGAAATAGCCGCCTTCCTTGCGTTCCCCCGTTTCCAGCTCGTCCCAATCCACCACGTCGGAGGTGACGGAAGGGGCGATCACGTTCCCGCAGCCTCCGGCTGCGCCGAGGAGAAAGGCCAGCACATAGGTGACCGCCACATCGCCCTCCCCCACGAAGAAGAAGCAGCCAAAGCCCAGGGAGGTCACCACCATGGAGGACAGCCAAAGCGCTTTCTTGCCCATGCGCTGGGACAGGGCCGTCCACAGGGGCACGGTGACCGTGGAGGCAACCATGTAGGTGAGCACCACGAGGGGAAAGGAGATTTCCAAAATCACGTACTGGGCCATGTAGGGCGTGAGTACGCCGATGGTGGCGCCGCCAAGGGACTCGATGAAGTACACCACCATGATCAAACGAGCGTGCGGGTTACGCCCGAGATCCCGGTACACGCCGAGCACCGCCTGAGGACCCCGACCTTGAAACTCCGTCCGCTCTCGCAGCGTAAGCGCCGCGGCGATAATGGTCACCACGGTGAAGATGGAAAAAATTGCCGTCAGCAGCAGGACGAGGTCCCGGGGCTCATCGGAGCGGGTGATAAAAAACAGGCAAAGTACCGCGGTTACCGTGCCCACATTAGTCATGAGGTGGCGGCGCCCGAAGATCCGGGTGCGCTCGTGATAGTCCTCGGAGAGCTCCGCCCCCCAGGACTGGTGGGGCACATTTACCAAAGTCATGACCGCATAGAAGGTGACCACGGCGACGGCCATCCAGGCCACGAGCCCAGCGCCCTTAAGGGCGAGGGGCGCCGCCCAGATCATGAGGAAGGCCAAGCCCAGGGGCAGGGCCGCCCCCAGAAGCCAGGGACGGCGACGCCCGTGGCGCGATTGGGTGCGATCAGAGAAGTAGCCGGCGAGGGGATCGGTGATCGCATCGAGTACTCGGGAAACGCCAAAAATTACGGAGACCGCTGCGGGCGCCATGAGCAGCACGTCCGTGGCGTATTTCATGAGGTAAAGCACAAGGAAGAAAAACATGAAGCCAATCCCCATGGTGGGGACGGAATAGATCCACAGCAGCCGGTTCGACAGGCGAGGGCTGCTTGGAATGTCTGGCATGGGCACGCTCGGCGACCGGGACTCTTATCCGCATCTATGCCTGAAGCGGGCGCAATCAGCAAGCCAAGGCCGCCGCCAAAGCCTTGCCTTACGCCGTCCCGAGGGTAGGCTGGCGTGTTTTGCTACGGGGCCGGCCAATGACCAGCGGTAAGGAACGTTTAGCTCGCTGGGGAGCGCTCCGGGAAGCGGCCATTGTCCTGGCAAAAAAGCGCTTTTCCGAGCGGGGCTACGAAGCCGTCAGCCTCCAGGAGCTAGCCACGGAGCTTGCCGTAGCCCCTGCAGCCCTGCTCCGCCAGGAACTGAGCAAGCCCGACCTCCTCGCGGAAACCATCATCGCCTTGAACGACGAGCAGATCGCTTGGCTTTCGAGCCGCCCAGAAGCGACCGATGAAAGCCTTCCCTTACAGGAAGCGGTAGAGCGCTATCTGCGCCGGGTCTACGAGTTTGATATCGAGCACATCACCCTGCGCCGCATGGGCGCCGCCTTCGGGTGGCTCTGGGCACCGAAGTACGAGTCTCGCGTTTGGAAACAATTATTCGCGCTCACGGCCCCCATCGACGGTATCCTGCTTCGGGAAGGTTTTAGCGATCGGGAACCCATCATCAAGACGCTTTGGTCGCTCTACTACGCGGGCTTTCGCCACGCGGTCATGCACCGGGCGCCCGAGGCGGCGTGCCTTGCAGAGATTCGACCGGCCCTTAAGCTGATCCTCCGGCGCTAACCCCATGAGCCCCCTGCTTCGACGTTCCCAGGGGGACTGGCCCTTTCCTGCCCGGCGCAGCCCTTTCTACTACGGCTGGGTGATCGCCGCGGTTTCGACTCTCGGCTTCATCATGAGCATCCCTGGGCAAACCATGGGCATGGCGGTCTTCGCCGACGCCTTCATGGAGGCCTTTGGGCTGAGCCGCACCGAGCTATCCACGGCGTACCTGTTGGGCACCACGGGCAGTGCGCTCTTCCTGACCCGCGCCGGCCGGCTCTTCGACCGCTGGGGCGCCCGCGCCCTTACCGTGCTTTCGGCGCTGCTCCTGGGGGCTGCGCTCCTGGTCATCAGCACCTTCGATCACCTTATTGCAGCACTAACGGGAGCAACGGGGCTGCCCCCCCTGCCCCTGGCCTTCGTCCTCATGCTTCTCGGCTTCTTCGCCATTCGCTTTAGTGGTCAGGGGGTGCTCACGAGCGCCTCGCGAAACGTGCTCCTACTCTGGTTCGAGCGGCGCCGGGGCCTCATCAGCGGCGTGCGCGGTGTCTTTGTAAGCTTCGCCTTCGCCTCCGCGCCCGCCGCGCTGGCGCTGCTCACCAGCGCCGTGGGCTGGCGTGCCGCGCTCTGGGTGCTCGCGGCCCTCGTAGGGGGCGCCTTTGCGCTCCTGGCCGCAGTTACCCTTCGGGATCGACCCGAGGCCTGCGGCCTCTCCGTGGATGGGGATCCTGCTCCGCCAGTGACCCCAGAAGGGCAAAGCGCCCCATCCTCTGCGAGCGCCTCGGACCACGGCAAACCCAGCGCCCTCGGGGCCGTGCGACGCAACCCCCTATTTTGGGTCTACGCCAGCGCCCTGGCCCTCCACGCCTTTTTCGGCACGGCGGTGACCTTTCATATCGCTGCCCTCTTTGAGGAGGCAGGGCGCACCCGGGTCGAGGCCTTCGCCTACTTCCTGCCCCAGGCCGGGCTTAGCGTGGTCGTGAACCTCCTGGCCGGCGCCTGGGCCGACCGCTCCGCTCTTAAGCCCTTTCTCTTGCTCATGCTCAGCGCCTTTTTCCTCGGGGCCCTGGGAGTTTTGGGGCTCGGGACGCCCCTCGGCTACGGCGCCCTCCTTGTCGGCTTTGGCGTGGGCGGGGGCCTTTGGAGCGTGCTCTCGAACCTCGCCTTCGTCCGCCTCTTCGGCACCGCCGCGCTGGGGGAGATCAGCGGCCTGAACACGGCCCTAAGCGTCTTTGCGAGTGCGCTAGGACCCCTGGCCTTCGCCCTCGCCCAGGATGCCCTAGGGACCTTAGCCAGCGCCGCCTACGGCTGCGCGGCCGCCAGCGCGGCCCTTTGGCTCTGGGCCCTACGCTTACCCCAGCCTGAGGATCGGCCAAACCGCTAGGCGCCTCGCCGCTGGACCCAAGCCAAAGCGTTCGCGGTCGTGGCATAGTCTAGGGGCTAGGGAGGACCCAGGCTGAGGAAGCGATCATGACCAACGCCGCAGAAATTGATCCCGATCATCTCGACTTCGACCCCGATGCGCTGCGCGCGAAATACCGGGCGGAGCGGGATAGGCGCCTACGCCCCGAGGGCAACGATCAATACCGGCGCATCGAAGGGTCCCTGGCCCACTACGCCGAAGACCCCTATGGCGACGTCACGCCCCGGGCGCCCCGGGAGGACTTCACGGAAGTCCTCATTATCGGCGGCGGCTTCGGAGGCCTCGTCACCGCGGCGCGCTTGAAGGAGGCGGGCTTTTCCGACCTCCGCCTCCTTGAGCACGGCGGCGACTTCGGCGGCACCTGGTACTGGAACCGCTATCCCGGCGCTGCCTGCGATACGGAAGCGCCCATCTACCTTCCTCTTTGCGAGGAAGTGGGCTATGTCCCCAGCCATAAATTCGCCTACCAGCCGGAAATCCTCGAGCATGCTCGGCGCATTGGCCGCCACTACGATCTTTACAACGGCGCCCTCTTCCACACCGCTGTCACGGATCTCCGATGGAACGAGGACGCTCAGGAATGGGTGATCGCCACGAACCGCGGGGATGCCCTGCGCGCCCGCTTTGTCATCATGTCCAATGGCCCCCTCAACACGCCGAAGCTTCCCGGGGTGCCCGGAATCGAAAGCTTCAAGGGCCACACGTTTCATACGAGCCGCTGGGACTACGCGTACACCGGCGGATCCGCTGAGGGCGGCCTAAGGGAGCTTGCGGATAAGCGCGTGGCCATCATCGGCACCGGTGCTACGGCGGTACAGTGCATTCCCCACCTCGGCGCGAGCGCGAAGGCCCTATACGTTTTCCAGCGCACCCCCTCTTCCATCGATGTTCGGAACAATCGACCCACGGACCCGGCCTGGGCCGCAAGCCTTCAGCCCGGCTGGCAGAAGGAACGGATGGAGAACTTCAACGTCCTGACCTCCGGCGGCATTGTGGAGCAGGATCTGGTGATGGATGGCTGGACCGAGATCATCCGCAACCTCATCTCCATGGCGAACTTCCGGGGCACGGCCATCCCCCGAGAAGAGGTGCCGCGGCTCATGGAACTGGCGGATTTCCAGAAGATGAACGCCATCCGCGCCCGAGTGGACGCAATTGTTGAAGACCCGGCTGCGGCAGAGGCGCTAAAGCCCTGGTATCGCCAGTTCTGCAAGCGCCCCTGCTTCCACGACGAGTACCTGCCAACCTTCAATCGCCCGAACGTCCACCTCATCGACACCCGAGGCCAGGGGTGGAACGCATTACGGAGACGGGGGTCGTCGCCAACGGCATCGAAACGCCCGTGGACTGCATTATTTTCGCCACGGGCTTTGAGGTGGGCACGGCCTTCACGCACCGCGCGGGCTATGACGTCTCCGGGCAGGGCGGCCTTAAGCTGTCAGAAGCCTGGGCCGGGGGGATGCGCTCCCTCCACGGCCTGCTGGTCCACGGCTTCCCGAATTTGATGATCACCTCGAATGCCCAGTCGGGCTTCACCACGAACTTCCCCCACGCCATGGACGAGCGGGCCCAGCACATGGCCTATCTGCTGAAGGCCTTAAAAGCCCGCGGCGCCCAGATCATGGAAGCCACGGAAGCGGGGCAAGACGCCTGGGTTGAGACCATGCTGAAGGCCTCCCGAGTCAGCGAAAGCTTCCAGGCAGAGTGCACCCCCGGCTATTACAACAACGAGGGCAAGCCGAATCCCCTAAGCGTGCAGAACGGCAGCTACGGCCGGGGGCCCGTGCGCTTCTTCCAGCTGCTCGAAGCCTGGCGGGAGACGGAGACCTTCGAGGGGTTAGAGTTTCGCTAGTCATAGTTTTTAACTATTCAATTAACCCTAACAATCAATCTTACTCTTAACTGCTAGGGCTTAGTGATCTCACCGGGGCGCCATGCCCCCTAAGCCATTCAAGGAGGCACACCATGGCTATCCGCATTGGGGAAACGATTCCGAACCTCACCGTGCCCACGGATGAAGGCCCCTTCGCCCTCCACGACTGGATTGGTGATCAGTGGGCCATCATCTTCAGCCACCCGAAGGATTTCACCCCCGTCTGCACCACGGAATTCGGCGCAGTGGCTCAGCTAGCAGAGGCCTTTGCGTCCCGTAACACCCGCGTGCTGGGCCTATCCGTCGACGGTGTGAACGAGCACAAGGCCTGGAAAGCTGACATTGAGGCCTACGCCGGCGCGCCGGCTACCTTTCCGATCATCGCCGACGAAGATCTCGCGGTATCCAAGGCCCTGGATATGCTGCCCGCAGACGCCTATCTGCCCGATGGCCGCACCGCCGCCGATTCCGCCAGCGTGCGCGTCGTATTCGTCATCAGCCCGGATAAAAAGCTCCAGCTCTCCATGAGCTACCCCATGACCGTAGGACGGAACTTCGCCGAAGTGCTCCGGGCTCTCGACGCCCTGCAGGCGACCTACGGCGTCCCGCTGGCTACGCCGGCGAACTGGATGCCCGGGGAAGAGGTGATCGTGGCCCTGAGCCTGAACGATGACGAGGCAAAGGCTCGCTACGGAGAATTGACCTGCCCCCTGCCCTACCTGCGAAAGGCAGCCCAGCCTGAGTGAGCCGCCGAACGCCCAAGGGCCGGCCCCTGGCGCGTTTGTGTCAGGGGTCGTGATGCAAAATGAGGGTGGGGAAAATGGTGGGCCGTGATGGATTCGAACCATCGACCAAGTGGTTAAAAGCCACCTGCTCTACCGCTGAGCTAACGGCCCGGAGCGCTCCGCCATACGAGGGTATGCAGCGAGGGGCGCATTATAGACCTCTCGGCCCCGATGACAATGGTCGCTAGCGATAGGGCGTGGGGTCCTCGACCCCCGCCGCCATGAAGCCTTCCCGACGGAGCCGGCAGCTATCACACCGCCCGCAGGCAAGCCCAGCCTCCGAAGCCTGATAGCACGACACCGTCAGGTGATAGGGCACGCCGAGTTCCGTCCCCCAGCGAATGATCTCCGCTTTGGTCAGCGAGAGCAGGGGGGCGTGGACCTTTAAGGCCCCGGACTCTACCCCCACCTTCGTGGCCAGGTTCGCTAAGGCCTCAAAGGCATCGATGAAGGCAGGCCGACAATCGGGATAGCCCGAATAATCCACGGCGTTTACCCCCAGGGCGAGGTCCGTGGCGCCAAGGGCTTCGGCCATGCCCAGGGCATGGGCCAAAAAGATGGTGTTACGCGCCGGCACGTAGGTAATGGGGATGCCTTCCGTAGGGCTTTCGGGCACCGCGAGGTCGTCGTCGGTCAGCGCCGACCCGGAAAAGGCACCGGCGTCGAGGCGAATGACCCGAAAGCTTTCCGCGCCCTGAGCCTCGGCTACCCGAGCCGCCGCGAGAAGTTCCGCCCGGTGCTTCTGGCCATAGTCGAAGGCGATCGCATGGCAGGCGTAGCCTGCGCTTTTCGCCGCGGCCAGCACCGTGGCCGAGTCGAGGCCCCCGGAAAGCAGGACCACCGCCGGCCGCCCATCACCCGGCGCCAGGGGACCGCTCCGCTCCCACTCCTCCGCCATGACCGTCTCCTACACGCCTGGGCGATCGCCCCAAATGATCTTATGCAGCTGAAGCTGCATGCGCACGGGCAGCCGATCCTCAAGGATCCATCCCGCGAGCGTGTCCGGGGCTAGCACCCCGGTGCTTGGGGAGAACAGGACCTCCCCGACCCGCTCGGCGAGAGCCAGAGCCTCCAGTTTCAGCCGAGCCCACTCGTAGTCGGCCCGATCGCACAGCACAAACTTCACCTGATCCGATGGCTTAAGCTCGGGGATGTTCTCCCAAAGATTTCGGCT
Organism: Candidatus Salivita marina; assembly: GCA_038144425.1. Classification (GTDB taxonomy): domain Bacteria; phylum Pseudomonadota; class Gammaproteobacteria; order Pseudomonadales; family Azotimanducaceae; genus Salivita; species Salivita marina. Next base: position 161,623 of record JAYQNS010000004.1, read on the forward strand.
CACTTCGCCGGAGCCCGGAGTTTTCAGATCCAGCACGACGCTTACCCGTGGATCGAGCCCCGCAATGGATAGGGCGCCGCTCGTTTCCAAGGAGACCTCCGGCGCCGAGGGTAAATCGCAGAGCGCTGTTAAAAGCGCCGCGCAATCTGGTTGAGCCAGGGGCTCACCCCCGGTCACGGTGATAAAGCGCGGAGCGTACTGGGCGACCTCCTCAAGAATGGTTTCAACGGTCCGACTTTCTCCGCCGGAAAAGGCATAGGCCGTATCACAGTAGCCGCAGCGCAGAGGGCAGCCCGTTAGGCGTACGAACACCGTAGGGCGGCCGGCGGTGCGCGCTTCCCCCTGCAGGGAATGGAAAATCTCCGTAATCCGGAGCGTGGGGGACGACTTCGCTTGCACGCTTAGGCGCCGCGACGGTCGAGATAGCTTTGCGTTAGGCGCGCCGCAGCGCTATCGGGGTGCTCCGCGAGCACGCGCTGAAAGTAGCGTGTGGCATCGCTCGCGACGCCAAGCTGGTCGTAGACCACTCCAAGCTTATAGAGCGCGTCAGGCACCTTAGGGTGCTCGGGCCACAGGGAAACCACCTGCACAAAGGCCTGCCGGGAGGCTTCCAAATCTGGATTGGACAGGGCCAAGTGAAGTTCCCCAAGCCAGTACCAGGCATTGGGAATGTAAGTCCCGGCGGGATAGGCCTCAATGAAGGCCTCGAAGGCGGGGATGGCTTCCGCGAAGCGCTTATCCCGGGTCAGCCCAAAGGCGGCCTCGTAAGCCTCCCGTTCATTACCCGCCACCGGCGTCCCTATGGTGGGCGTTTCTGCCACCGGGGCCGAGGGCGCCGCTGGCGTGGCGGGAGCCAGCCCCGAGAGACGAGCGATGCGGCGGTCTAGGTCGAGGTAACGATCGCGCTGGGCCGTTTCAAGACGCTCCAGCGCCTTCGCTTGGGTTTCTACCAGCCCGCGAAGCATCATGACTTCGGCCTGGAGCGCCTGCAGCTGCTCAAAAACCACCCCGGGGGAGGCCACGGCGGGGTCCGCGGGCGCTTCGAGGATGAGCTCCGGTGCCTGATAGGGCACGCCATCGGCTACCGCAGGGCTAGACGCTTTAGGGGCGGGACGGCTAAGGCTAGGCGTGGCGTCTTCCACCGGAGCCACGGCGCCGTGGCTCAGGGAAGCAGATAACAGAGCGCCGCCAAGGGCGGCGCGCAAAAGGGTGACCATCGCTTAGTACGCGAGCTCCACGCGGCGATTTTTCGACCAGGCGGACTCGGTTGAGCGCGGGTCTACGGGACGCTCTTCCCCGTAGCTCACGATGCGAAGCTGGCTGCTTGCCACGCCCATGGACTGGAGGTAGTCCCGAACTGCCGAGGCCCGGCGCTCCCCAAGGGCGAGGTTGTACTCCCGAGTGCCGCGCTCGTCGGCGTGGCCCTGAATGGTGATGCGAACGCTACCGTTTTCCTTCAAATAGTCAGCGTGCTCCGCAAGCAACGCGCGGGCCCGGGGCTTGAGCTCGGTGCGATCGAATTCGAAGTAAAACACGTAGCCGATGGGCCGACCGGAGTCATCCAGGGGGAACCCTTCGTCATTCGTCACAGGACGCGGGGCTGGGGTCACCATGGGCGGTGCGGCAGGGGCAGCTTCTGCCGGCGCTTCCTGCACCTCCGGTTCCGGGGCCACTTCCGCGTCCCCCGTGCTTTGGCAACCCGCCAGCACCAGGGCCGCGAGGAGGCTGAGGAGAAGGGTCCGCAAGGACATACGATTCATGACGGGCTCCTAAGGTGTTGTCCCAGCAATAGAATATGGCTTACATAAACGGGGACCAGGCCGGTTCGCGCACATCCCCCTCCGTTGACGGTAGACGATACTTCACTCTGCCATCAATCGAAACTACCGCGAGTATACCGCGCCCATTGCTCCGGGTCGCGTATATGGCCATAGAACCATTGGGCGCCACGCTCGGCGACTCGTCAAGGCTTGTTTCCGTCAGGATCTGCACCGTGCCCCGTTCGAGGTCCTGGGTAGCGATGTGGAAGATCCCGTCCTGACGATGGACGAAAATCAAGTAGCGACCATCGGCGAGCATGCGAGCCCGGGCGTTGTAATCCCCCACGAAAGTAAGCCGCTCTATGGCCCGGGAGCGCACATTCATCTTGTAAATCTGGGGACCGCCCCCCCGATTCGAGGTGAACAGCACCGCTTCGCCGTCGGCGGTCCAGCTTGGCTCCGTATCGATCGAAAAATGCCGGGTGAGCTGGCGCAATTTGCGAGTCTCGAGGTCGAGGACGAAAATATCCGGGTTTCCCCCCTGCCGACAGCACCAGCGCTAACTGCTTGCCATCCGGGGAAAAAACCGGCGAACCGTTCAGTCCCTCGAAATCCGTCAGCTTCTCCCGGCGCCCGGTGGCGATCTCCTGGAGGTAGATGGCGGGCTTGCCCGTTTCAAAGGATACGTACACCACTGTCTGACCGTCAGGGGACCAACTGGCGGACAGGATCGGCTCCCGAGACTTCAGCAGCGTTTGCGCGTTAGCACCGTCCGCATCGGCCATTTCTAGGCGAAAGGTCTCCGCTTCCGTGGCGATGTTCTGTGCGACTACGTACAACAGGCGGGTAGAGAAGGCGCCGGGGATGCCGGTGAGCTGCTCATAGGCCCGATCGCTAATGCGATGGGCCAGCGCTCGGAGCTGTCCCGCTCGCGCCTCGCGGGTCTCATCGAATAGAAGGCGCTCAGCAAACACGTCAAAGAGCGCATAGCGCGCCTCCAAGCCGGATTCCGTGGGTCGGACGGAGCCCAGCAAGACGTAGGCAATGCCCTGCACCCGCCAGTCCCTCACATAGAGCTCCTCCGGACGGCTCGGTAGGCTGAGCATGTCCTCCGGGGCCGTCATGGCGAATTGCCCACTACGCGCAAGATCGAAACGGATAATCTTGCCCAAATCCTCCGGAGGCCTGCCCCGCCCTTGCCAGGCGAAGGGCACCACCGCTACGGGCACGGGGGCGTCTACGCCTTGCGTGATTTCGATAGCCAGTTCCCCTCGGGCCGAAGAGCCCAGCGCCAGGGCGACGCAGAGAAGTAGCAAGGAGAGGGGACGTCGTCCGGAAAAAGCCAGCACCATCAATACCTCAAATCGTTGGGAGAGAAGGTCACGGTTACGGAGCGAAAATAGGCATCAAACACCGCCGGATCCTCCGGCACTTGGAAGGGCGCAGCGCGGCGCACAGCCAGCTCTGCGGAACGATCGAAGGCCGCATTCCCGCTCGACCGCACCAAGGTAACACTCACCAGCTCCCCCGTGGGAACCAGAGCGAGGCGTAAATCGCAACTCATACCGTTACGCGCACTCGGGGGCCGGGACCATTGGGCGACGATGCGCGCCATGAGATCGGCCTCGTAACTGCCCACGGCTTCTGAACGGTCCCCTGCATCGGAAGCCGCCTCTGCCGCAAGGGCATCTTCGAAATCCGTCCCAAGAACCTCCTGAAGGCTGGGCCTTTCCGGCTCCGGAGACGCCGGCGGCGCATTGCGCTCCGGGGCGGCCTTCTCGGGCCGAGCGGGCGCCGGCGCCTCCGCTAGGGGTGCAGGCGCCGCCTGTTTCTGAGCCTTGGGCTTCGGCGTCGCCTTGGGGGCGGGACGGGGCTTTGCCTTAGGCTTTGGCGCCGGGGTCGGCGCTACCAGGGTCAGGAGCTCAGCGATCATGGGCTCGGCCGTGCTGCTATGGCGAAGCGCCGGGGGGGAGGACCAATTGGCGGAGAAGAGCCCCAGGGCCACCCCGTGGAAGAGCAAAGCCCAGGCCAGGGGCCAAAGATAGACGCGGAGCCCCACCCTCAGCGTCCGCCGGCGGAGCCAAGCTCCGGAGGTTCGGTGACCAAGCCCACGCCCCGGACCCCGGCCTTTTGCAGAACGCTCATGACCTCAATAACGGCGCCGTAGGCCACCGCGGCGTCCCCCCGCACAAACACGGGGATGGTTGGGCGGGTATTCAAAATCTTCGTGGCTTGATCAGCCAGATTTCCCAAGGACACGCGGGTGGCGCCGCGCCCGGGGCCCTCCCCCGCTGTCGGCATGCCGAGGTTCAGCCACAGCTGGCCCTGGGCATCGATGGTCACCACCAGGGGATCCGCTTCCTCACCTTTCTTAAGGGGCGCGTTGTCCGCCGCAGGCAAGGCCACCTCAACGCCTTGCATGAGCAGGGGCGCGGTGGCCATGAAAATCACCAGCAGCACCAGCATCACGTCGATATAGGGAACGACGTTGATCTCGCTCACGGGGCGACGCCGGGGCCGATCGTGGCGCACTAGCTGGCCCCCGCTCCGCGGCGCCCGCTGAGCAGGGAACGGTAGAGAATGCTGGCAAACTCATCGGCAAAGGTGTCGTAGCGGCCCATGAGCCCGTCCACCGCCGTGGAGAAGCGGTTGTAGGCCACCACCGCGGGAATGGCAGCAAAGAGCCCCATGGCCGTAGCGATCAGGGCTTCGGAAATCCCCGGGGCCACCGTAGCAAGAGAGGCCTGATTCACCGTAGCCAGCTGGCGAAAGGAATTCATGATGCCCCACACCGTTCCGAACAGGCCGACGTAGGGACTGGTAGAGCCCACGGTGGCAAGAAAGGGCAGGTTCTGGGCGAGGCGTTCCTCCTCCCGGCTGAGGGCCACGCGCATGGCCCGCTGAACCCCCTGTAGCACATCCTCCGGGTCCGCGGAGGCACCCCCAAGGCGGGAAAACTCGCGAAACCCCGCCACAAAAATCTGCTCCGCGCCGGGAACAACGGCACCGTCCTCCCGCTCCGCCACCTCACGGTAAATCTCCCGAAGATCGGTGCCGGACCAGAAGTCTTCCTCGAAGGCGTCGAGCTCTTGGCGAGCCGCCGTGATCAACTGAAAGCGCTGCACAATCATGACCCAGGAGACCACGGAAGCCAGCACCAGGATCAGCATCACCGCCTGCACCAGGAGCGTGGCTTCGCTCATCAGGGTCCAGATGGAAAGGGATTCAGTCATGGGTGCCCTCCGAGGCCGGGGGCTCGGGCCCCTCATCCAAAGACAGCGCCTGCTGCGCCACCCGCTCCGGGGGCGTGAGGCCAAAGTGAAGGTAGGCATGGCGCGTCGCCACGCGCCCGCGGGGCGTACGAAGGAGAAAGCCCTGCTGAATGAGATAGGGCTCGATCACATCCTCTATGGTGTCCCGCTCTTCGCTGATGGCAGCGGCTAGGCTATCGACCCCCACCGGGCCCCCGTCGAACTTATCCATGAGCATGAGCAAGAGCCGGCGGTCCATCACATCGAAGCCGTGTTCATCGACCTTCAACAAATTCAGCGCGTGATCGGCGATGGCTTGATCGACTTTCCCCTCGGCCCGGACCTCAGCGAAATCCCGAACCCGGCGCAGCAGGCGGTTGGCGATCCGGGGCGTGCCCCGTGCCCGGCGGGCCACCTCGCGAGCGCCCTCCTCATCCATGGTCATGGAGAGCTTGCGCCCGGAGCGGAGCACGATTTGTGTGAGGTCTTCGACACTATAAAATTCGAGGCGCTGCACAATGCCGAAGCGATCCCGAAGCGGCGAGGTCAGGAGCCCAGCCCGGGTGGTCGCGCCAACGAGGGTAAACTGGGGCAGATCCAGTTTGATGGAGCGCGCTGCGGGCCCCTCACCGATCATGATGTCGAGCTGGTAGTCCTCCATGGCGGGATAGAGGATTTCCTCCACCACCGGTGAGAGGCGATGAATTTCGTCGACGAAAAGCACATCCCCGGGTTCAAGGTTCGTGAGCAGCGCCGCCAAGTCCCCAGCCTTCTCCAGCACGGGGCCCGAGGTGGACTTCAGGGAAACCTGCATTTCCTGGGCGATGATATGGGCCAGGGTGGTTTTCCCAAGCCCCGGGGGGCCAAAGATCAGCGTGTGGTCGAGGGGTTCGCCCCGACCCTTAGCCGCCGAGATAAAGATCTCAAGCTGCTCCTTTACCGCAGGCTGACCCACGTACTCGGCCAGGCGTACGGGACGCAGGGCGCGATCAAAAGCCTGCTCCTGCGGGGCCGCATCGGCGGTGATGATGCGATCTTGCTCAATCATGAACGATCCCCGGCCCCCGGCGCGCTGAAAAGCCGATCATAGCGCAAGCCTAGCGGCTCACCATGCCCTTCAGGGCTTGGCGAATGAGCGCCTCGAGGGGCATGTCCTCCGTGACCGCCGCGACGGCACGGCTGGCTTCCGCAGGCTTATAGCCCAGGGCAATGAGCGCCCCCTCCGCTTCGTCCCGAAGGTTCGCCTCGGGGACCGGAGCAGCCCCGGCGGCGGGCCGTGCGAGCTCCGGCGGCAGAGCTTCCCCAAAGGCTTCCGCGATGCGGTCGCGCATCTCGACAATGAGGCGCTCGGCGGTTTTCTTCCCTACCCCGGGCAAGCGCGTGAGGGAGGTGACATCCCCCTCCTGGATGCAGCGGACCAGCTCCGGGGCATCGATGCCCGAGAGCAGGGCCAGGGCCAGCTTCGGGCCTACGCCGTTGACGCGAATGAGGGCACGGAAGAGCTCGCGCTCCGGGCGGCTTCGGAAGCCGTACAAGAGCTGCGCGTCTTCCCGTACCACAAGGTGGGTAAAGAGGGAGACCGGGGTATCGGCCCCCGGCAGGTCAAAGAACGCTGACAAGGGCGCTTCCAATTCGTAGCCCACCCCGCCCACGTCCAATAGAAGTTGTGGGGGGCGCTTTTCGAGGACAAGGCCTCGGAGTCTGCCAATCATGGGGGCTCCTAGCGAAGTCGGCTTCGACGAAAGCCCACGGCATCGGCCCCCGCAAGGAGGCTCCGACTATGAGCATGGCAAAGGGCAAGGGCCAGGGCATCCGCGGCGTCAGCCTGAGGGGTCGCGCTGAGCGCGAGCAGGGTGGTCACCATCTGGGCCACCTGAGCCTTATCGGCCCGGCCCGAACCGGTCACGGTTTGCTTCACCTTGGGCGCCGCATATTCGGCTAGGGGCAGCCCCGCCATCACCGCCGTAAGCATCACCGCGCCCCGAGCGTGGCCCAGCTTGAGAGCCGATTCCGCGCTGCGATAGACAAAGACCTTTTCGACGGCGACTTCGTCGGGGCGGTGCGTTTCGATGAGCTCCCGGAGCCCCGCGTGAATCCGGCCCAGCCGTTCGGGGAGGGCACCAGCGCCAGCGCGGATGCAGCCGCTGGCCACGTAGCGGTGGTGGTTCCCCTCCACCGTGATGACGCCATAGCCCGTGACTCGCGAACCCGGATCTACCCCGAGGATGCGAATCACGCCGCGCGCCGCCTAGCCGTAGGCCGCGTCGTCGAAGCTGGCGTTGGTATAAACGTTTTGCACATCGTCGAGATCCTCGAGCTGATCGATGATCTTCATGACGGTGATGGAGGTCTCCTCATCAAGCTCGCTGTAGGTGTCCGGAATCATCGCCACCTCGGCGTTCGCGGGCTCAAGCTCCGCCGCCGCCAGCGCATCCATCACGGCGCCGAAGTTTTCCGGGGCGGTGATGACGTCGAAGGAGCCATCCTCGTTGCTACGCACGTCCTCGGCCCCGGCCTCCAGGGCGCACTCGAGAAGCTCATCCTCTTCCATGCCCGGCGCAAAACTGAGCATGCCGAGCTTCTTAAAAAGGTAGGCCACAGAACCGTCCGTGCCAAGGTTGCCGCCATGTTTGGTAAATGCATGGCGAACTTCAGCCACGGTGCGGTTCCGATTGTCGGTCATGGCCTCCACCAGGATCGCCACGCCGCCGGGACCGTAGCCCTCATAGGTGAGTTCCTCGACCTGATCGCCGTCGCTTGCACCGATCCCCCGGGCGATGGCTCGCTCGATCGTGTCCTTCGGCATGTTAGCGCTGAAGCCCTTGTCCATGGCCGCTCGAAGCCGCGGATTATCCGCCGGATCACCCCCGCCACCCACTCGCGCGGCCACCGTGATCTCGCGGATCAGCTTGGTCCAAAGCTTGCCTCGCTTAGCGTCCTGGGCCGCTTTCTTGTGTTTTATGTTTGCCCATTTGCTATGTCCTGCCATGGCGTTTGCTCTCCTGCCTAGGCCTTATCGACGGAAGGGGGTAAGGGTTGCTCCCCGGCCTGCCGAGGCGCCGCCGTGGAGCGCAGGGACAGCTCCTGAAGCTGGCCTAAATCCACCGTGCTCGGGGCCGCAGTCATGAGGCAGGCCGCCGTTTGGGTTTTCGGGAAAGCGATGACGTCGCGAATAGCGCCTGTGCCCGACATGAGCATAACGATGCGATCGAGGCCGAATGCAATGCCCCCATGGGGTGGCGCCCCATAGGCCAGGGCATCAAGAAAGAAGCCAAAACGCGCCTGCGCTTCAGCCTCATCCAACCCTAAAATTTCCAGCACGGCTCGCTGCATGGTGAGGTCGTGGATACGAATACTGCCGCCCCCGAGCTCGTAGCCGTTAAGCACCAGATCGTAGGCGCGGGACAGGGCCGCGCCAGGATCGGCTTTCAGGCTATCTGGGGCGCCTTCCGGGGCCGTGAAGGGATGATGCAAGGGCGTAAAGGCGCCGCTGCGGTCTTTTTCGAACATGGGGAAGGCCACCACCCATAGGGGGGCCCAGGCGGCTTCATCCACCAGGTTCAAATCCTGGCCCAGCTTAAGGCGCAGGGCTCCAAGGGATTCGTTCACCACCCGGGTTTGATCGGCGCCAAAGAAGACTAGATCGCCGTCCTCCGCGCCCACGCGATCCAGGACGGCCAGCACCACCGCTTCCGGCAGGAATTTGATGATGGGGGACTGAAGCCCCTCGAGGCCGTCGGCGCGCGAATTCACCTTGATGTAGGCCAGGCCCTTGGCGCCGTAAATGCCGACAAAGCGGGTGTAGTCGTCGATAACCTTTCGGGACAAGGCCGCGCCACCCGGGGCCCGAAGCGCCGCCACACGGCCGCTGGGATCCTTTGCCGGGCCGGAGAATACCTTGAACTCCACCTCGGCCATGAGATCGGCAACGTCTACCAACTCTAAGGGGTTGCGCAGATCGGGCTTGTCCGAGCCATAGCGACGCATGGCTTCGTGCCAGCTCATGCGCGGGAAAGGAGGCAGGCTTTCCCCCAGCACCTCTTCGAAGAGGCGCTTCACCAGCGTCTCCCCAAGGGCCATCACCGTCTCTTCATCCGCAAAGGACAGCTCGATGTCCACCTGGGTGAATTCGGGCTGGCGATCGGCCCGGAGGTCCTCGTCCCGGAAGCACTTGGCAATCTGGTAGTAGCGATCAAGCCCGGAAATCATGAGGAGCTGCTTGAAGAGCTGGGGCGACTGGGGCAGGGCGAAAAACTCTCCGGGGTGGGTGCGGCTGGGCACGAGGTAATCCCGGGCGCCCTCCGGAGTGGCTCGAGTGAGGATCGGGGTTTCCACGTCGATGCAGCCCGCCTCTTCCAGCGTATTTCGGATGACCCGGCTGATCTTGGAGCGAAGAGCAAGACGCGCCTGCATTTCCGGACGGCGCAGATCGAGGTAGCGATAGCGCAGTCGGACGTCTTCCCCCGCATCAGAAAATTCGTCGAGCACAAAGGGTGGTGTCGCCGAACTGTTCAGAAGCGTGAGGGTTTTGCCCAGCACCTCCACATCGCCCGTGGGCATGTCAGGGTTCCGCGTTCCCTCGGGGCGCATCCGCACCCGGCCCGAAAGCTGAATCACATACTCGCTACGCATGCGGTCAGCGAGGGCAAAGCTTTCCTCCGTGTCCGGGTCAAAGACCACCTGAACGAAGCCGGTGCGATCCCGGACGTCGAGGAAGATCACGCCGCCGTGATCCCGGCGCCGCTGAACCCAACCGCAGAGCGTGACCGTTTCGTCCTCGTGCGCCGCCCGCAGCGCCCCGCAATAATGACTACGCATGAGCGTCCTTTCCGATACGCGCTATGGCATGGCCCTAATTAACGCCCGTCCAAGACCTGAGGGGGGCGAGGCGCGGGCAGGCGCACAGCGTCTTTTAGCGATTACGCCAGTGTAGCACCTGGGCAGCCCGGGGCCCTAGCTGTCCCCGCCGCTGCTCGCCTTAGGCGCGTCAGTCTTGCCGCCGCCGCTGTCTCCGCTGCCACTGCTGCTGCCACTGCTGCTGCCGCTGTTTCCGCTGCCGCTACTTTCTCCACCAGCAAGGTTGCGCTTGTCTCCCTTCTTGAAATCGGTCTCATACCACCCCGAACCCTTCAGGCGGAAGGCAGGGGCGGTGACCTTCTTGCGCACCTGGCCCTCCGCTTCGCATAGCCGGCACTGGATGAGGGGCGGATCGCTCAGCTTGCGCAGGGCCTCGAAGACGCCCCCGCAGGCATCACACTGATATTCGTAGATGGGCATCGCAGTGACACTCCCAACAGTTCCCCGAAGGCGAGCCCCATGCCCGCGCTTCGGCCGATCTCTGCCGTTGAAGACAAGGATCCGCGCCGCGCTATATGGGCGGATTTCCCCAATTTATCAAGTCCCACCCCAAGAAAAAGCGGGCGTTTTTGTCCGAAAAAGCCAAAAAGCGCAAAAAACCCCTTAAAAAACGCCCAAAACGCGTCTAAATCCTTGCTACGTCAAACCTTAATGGCTATAAAAACCCTGGCAGCCGCTCGCTATTAAGGGGTTGGGGAGATCGCGCTGTCGAAAGCCATCGGCACGGGGCCGTTGGGCATTCACTCGCTGAGGGATAGTTGCATGGCTGCGACCAAAACCACGGGCAAAAGAGCTCCCGCAAAAAAAGCACCCGCAAAGAAAGCACCTGCTGCCAAGAAACCCGCTGCGCGGGCAACGGCAGTCAAAAAGCCGGCGGCGAAAGCGGCCGCTAAGCCTGCTGCCAAGAAGGCGGCTCCAGCCAAGGCCCCCGCGGCTAAGGCTCCGGTCAAAAAGGTAACCGCCGTTTCCGCAAAAATGTCCAAGGCCACGATTCTCAATGAGATCGCAGGAACCACTGGCCTAGCGCGCAAAGATGTTGCATCGGTTATGGCCGAGCTCGAAACCATCATTGAGCGCCACCTCAAGAAGCGCGCCGTGGGCGAATTTGCCCTCCCCGGCCTGCTGAAAATCAAAACCGTTAAGAAGCCGGCGCAACGGGCTAAGAAAGGGGTGCCCAATCCCTTCAAGCCTGGTGAGACCATGGACGTTGCTGCCAAGCCCGCTTCTGTTCGGGTGCGGATCACGCCCCTGAAGAAGCTCAAGGACATGGCCCAGTAAGAAGCCAGCCCTCTGGCTGCGCCCGCGGAGCGGGCGCAGCCTTTTTCCCCTACCGAACGCCTCCTCCCTTCCGCCGCCTTCGTCCCCTGCGTAGAATTCCGCTCCTTCCCTACCGCTCTGGGATCATCGAATGAAAACGACCTCCTTGCTTCTGAGCACGCTCAAAGAGGTGCCCGCGGATGCGGAAATCGTCTCCCACCGCCTCATGCTTCGCGCCGGCCTCATTCGCCGCGTCGCCGCCGGCATCTATACCTGGCTGCCCGCGGGCCTTCGCGTGCTGCGAAAAATCGAAGCGCTGATTCGGGATGAGATGGACCACAGTGGCGCCCGAGAGGTACTGATGCCGGCGGTGCAGCCCGCGGAGCTGTGGGAAGAGAGTGGCCGCTGGGGGCACTACGGCGCCGAGCTTCTGCGCATGGAAGACCGGCACCAGCGCGCCTTTTGCGTTGGCCCAACCCACGAAGAGGTCATCACGGACCTCGTCCGCAGGGAACTGCGCAGTTACAAGCAGCTGCCCCTGAACCTTTACCAAATTCAAACCAAGTTCCGCGATGAGATCCGCCCGCGCTTTGGCGTGATGCGGGCCCGAGAATTCGTGATGAAAGATGCCTACTCCTTCCATCTGGATGAGGCGAGCCTAGAAATTACCTACGGAGAGATGCACGCCGCCTACCACCGCATTCTCCAGCGCATGGGCCTCGATTTTCGACCCGTCCTCGCGGACACGGGGAACATCGGGGGGGCGAAGTCCCATGAATTCCACGTGCTCGCGGAGAGCGGGGAAGATCTCATCGCCTTCAGCGACACCTCGGACTACGCAGCAAATGTCGAGCTGGCCCCGGCCCTGGCGCCGACGGCGCCGCGGCCGGCCCCCAGCGCCCCCCTCTCCACCGTGGCTACGCCAAAGGCTCGAAGCATTGAGGCCCTCTCGACGCAGCTCGGCCTCGATGCCACCCAGTGCCTCAAGACCCTTGTCGTGGAGGGCCTGGAAGGCCCTGTGGCCCTCATGCTCCGGGGGGATCACACCCTTAACGCCGTCAAGGCGGCGAAGCTCCCGGGCATCGCCGAGCCCTTCCGCCTCGCCGGGGAAGACGCGCTCAAAGGCGCGGGCCTGGTGCCGGGTTTCATCGGCCCCGTGGGCTTGACCATTCCCTTCTTCGTAGACCACAGCGCTGCGGCCCTCGCCGACTTTGTCTGCGGCGCCGGCGCCCTAGACCAACATCACCAGGGCGTGAATTGGGATCGGGACGTACCCCTGAAGGCCGGCCAGGTGGTGGATCTTCGCAACGTGGAGGCCGGCGATCCCAGCCCTGACGGTCAGGGGGTGCTGCAGCTACGCCGGGGCATTGAGGTGGGCCATATCTTCCAGCTGGGGACGAAATATGCGGCGGCCCTGGGCGCCACGGTGCAGGATGCGGGCGGTACCCAATGCACCCTCACCATGGGCTGCTACGGCATGGGCGTCAGCCGCCTCGTGGGCGCAGTCATCGAACAGTGCCACGACGATGCGGGCATCCTCTGGCCCGAGGCCATCGCCCCCTTCCAGGTCGCCCTCGTCCCCGTGAATTATGGGAAAAGCGAAGCGGTCCGAGAGGCAGCGGATGCCCTCTACGCGGAGCTTCGGTCCGCAGGCGTCGACGTCCTGCTAGACGACCGGGACGAGCGCCCAGGGGTAAAGTTTGCGGATATGGAACTCTTGGGCCTGCCCCATCGCATCGTTATTGGCGATCGCGGCTTAAAGGATGGGGTGGTTGAGTACCAAAACCGTCGCGGCGGCGATGGAGAGAACCTCCCCTTCGGCGAGGCTAAGGCCCAGCTTCTGGCGAAGCTGCAAGGCTAGCGCGCAGGGCCTTGGCGCTAGCGCGTCCCCTGGGCAGCCAGCAGGGATGCCTCATCCTGGGGCCCCACGAGGACCGTAACGAGGGACCCGTCGGGATCAAACACGTAGGTGCTTGGCAGCACCTCCGGAGCTTGAATCCCTAGCAGGGCCGCCGGATCGCCCAGCGCGAGGGGGAAGGTAATTTGCAGCGCTTCCGCCTGCACGGCCATGCGCGCGCTATCGACCTGATCAAAGTTAATACCCAGCACCTCCGCCCCATTGTCAGCACGATGAAAGGCGTTGAGCTCGGGGATTTCCTCGAGGCAGGGGGCGCACCACTCTGCCCAGTAGTTGACGTAAAGCCACTGGCCTCCATAGGCATCAAGGGCCCGGGGCGCCCCATTCAATAGGGTAATCGACGGACCGGGCGAGCACGCATTCAGCAGGCCAACCAGCAACCCCACCCCCAGCAAACGAACGGTAAACTGCGCCATGAGCAGACCTCGATGAGCCGTGAAAACCGGCGCTAGCATACGGGTCCCGCAGCGGACCTCAAGGGCGCTGAGCTTGCTATGCTTGCCCCGCAACTCTTCGCCCCCAGGAGCCGACCCATGGCAGCCCTTGAGCTTTGGCATAACCCTCGGTGTTCAAAAAGCCGCGCAGCCCTAACGCTCCTCGAAAGCCAGCGCCGCCCCTTTACCCTGCGCCTGTATCTAGAGACGCCGCCGACCCGGGAGGTCCTTGCGGAGGTCATCCATGCCCTGGGCCTGACGCCCCAAACCTTCCTCCGGCGCAAGGAAGACGCCTTTAAGACCCTAGCCCTGGCCGAGGCGTCGGAGGATGCCTGCCTCGACGCCATGGTGGCCCATCCGGTGCTCATCGAGCGCCCCGTGCTGGTTGCTGGGGACCGAGCCGCGCTAGGCCGTCCGGACACCAGCACCCTCCGTGCCCTGCTTGACGCCCTAGCCGTGGAGTCCTCGACATGACAGCGCCCGTGGTCCTTGTCCTGTACTACAGCACCGGAGGCAGCACCGCAGCCCTTGCCAAGCAGGTGGCCCGGGGCGTGGCCCGAGCCGGGGGAGAGGCCATGCTCCGCACCGTGCCCCCGGTGGCGCCCAGCACCGAGAAAACTCTACCGCCGGAGCCACCGGAGGGCGCCCCCTACGCCACCCTCGAGGACCTCGCCACCTGCGATGCCCTTGCCCTGGGCTCCCCCACGCGCTTCGGCAATATGGCGGCGCCCGTGAAGTACTTCCTTGATCAAAGCAGCGGCCTTTGGATGCAGGGCGCGCTGCGAAGCAAGCCTGCGGGAGTCTTCACCAGCACCGCCAGCCTCCACGGAGGCCAGGAGAGCACGCTCCTGTCCATGATGCTGCCCCTGCTCCACCACGGCATGATGGTGCTTGGCCTCAGCTACGAAAGCGGGCGTCTGGTCAGCACAGCGGGGGGCGGCACGCCCTATGGACCGTCCCACCACGCCGGCAGCGGCGGGAAGGACCTCACGGAAGATGAAAGCGCTCTGGCGCAGGAGCTCGGGCAGCGCCTTGCAACGGTCGCACAGCAGCTGGGGGCCAGCTCGTGAGCCCCCTCAGCCAGCCGAGCCCTGGGGAACGCCTCTGGCACTTTCTGGCCCTCCTCGCCCTCGGATCCCTCATCGCGGTCTATGGCCTTCAGCACCTGATCTTTCCCTCGCGCCTATCCCCCACGGGGCAGGGCATGGTCTTCGCGCTGCAAAGCCTACCGCTTCTGGTCTGCCTCCCCTCGCTCCTGAAGGGCAGCGCCCGGGGCGCGGCCTACGTCGCATTCCTCGCCATGCCCTACTTTGTGGTCGCGATCCTAACCCTGCTCGATCCGGCCCGAAGAGGCTGGGGTGCAGCGGAGCTGTTCTTTTCTCTCCAGCTTTTTCTTAGCACTACCTATTTCGCCAAAGCGCGAGGTATGCGCGACGCGGCCCTCCGGGCGGAGAGCGCTGAGAGCCCAGCGGCCGGCGCGGGGGACACCCCTAGTGAATGATGGGCGGGGCGCCGGCTCCGGCGTCCTCCTGGAGGCTTTCTTCCTCCTCCCAAACCCCCTCATCCTCCGCGTCATCAAGGGCCACGGCATAGCGGCGGGTTTGAATGTCACCGGCCACGATGGTGGGTAGGGCCTCGAGAAAGGAAGCCATGTGGGCGGTCTCGAAGTGAGCCTCAAGGGCCTCAGCACTATCCCACTCCTGAAAGAGCATCAGCGTATTGGGGTCATTTAAACCGACAAAGAAGCGATAGGTCAGGCAGCCTTCCTCGGCTTGCGTTTCCCGTTCCATCCACCGGATCAGCTTAAGCGCCTCGCTGCGCCGCTCCGGGAGAATTGGAATGAGGCCGTGAACAATAATCATGCAGTCTTCCCGCTGGCCAGGACATCGGCGATTTCGTCGACAATTTTGACATCATCGATGGTCGAGGGCACCACCGGCGGGCGCCCCTCCAGTAAATCCCGGAGCACGGAGCGAAGAATCTTCCCGGAGCGGGTCTTCGGCAGCCGGCCCACCACGTAGCCGCGGCGAAAGAAAGCAAAGGCGCCCACCTCCTGACGCATGCGGGCGATTAGCGCCTCCACCACGGCGTCGGCGCCGAGGTTCACGCCGTCCTTCAGAACGACGAAGCCCACGGGTACCTCGCCCCGATCCGGGTCCGAAGTTCCGACCACGGCGCACTCGGCAACGGCGTCATGCCCCGCCAGCGCCTCCTCCAGCTCCCCCGTCGCCAGGCGATGGCCCGCGACGTTAATCACATCATCGGTGCGGCCCATAACGAAGACGTAGCCGTCCTCGTCCTTGTAGCCCCCATCGCCCGTGTCGTAGTAGCCCGGGAAACGAGCCAGATACGCCTCCGTGAAGCGCTTTTGATCGCCCCACACCGTGGGCAAGGTCCCCGGCGGCAGGGGCAAAGCCAGGGCGAGCTGCCCCGATTGCCCAGGATCCACCGGTTCCCCGGCCTCATTCAGCACCTCAAGGCGGTAGCCAGGCATGGGCACGCCTGAGGACCCCACCTTCGCCGCCCAGGCGGGCTCGGCAGGCAGCGCGCAGATCGGGCTGCCCGTTTCCGTCTGCCACCAGTGATCCACCACAGGAATCCGGAGCCGATCCTGGAGCCACTCCAGGGTAGGAGGATCGCAGCGCTCCCCGGCGAGCATGAGGCGTTTAAAGCCCGAGAGATCGTACTTTAGGCGCAGGGCCGCATCCGGATCTTCCTTACGCAGGGCTCGGAAGGCCGTGGGCGCCGCAAAAAAGGTTTTCACCCCGTGCTCCGCAATGACTCGCCAAAAGGCCCCGGCATCGGGGGTGCGTACGGGCTTGCCCTCGTAAAGGACCGTGGTGGCGCCCACCAAAAGGGGGGCATAGCAAATATAGGAGTGGCCCACGACCCACCCCACGTCCGAGGCGGCCCAGAACACCTCTCCCGGGCCCGTGTCGTAAACCCGCGCCATGGATGCGGCGAGAGCCACGGCGTGGCCCCCATGATCACGAACTACGCCCTTGGGCTTTCCCGTCGTGCCGGAGGTGTAGAGGATGTAAAGGGGATCGGTCGCCTTCAGGGGTACGGCGTCCACGGGCGCCCCCGCGGCCTCAAAGGCATCCCAGGGTCGATCCCGACCCGCGGTGAGCGCCATGGGCGCCTGAGGCCGCTGCACCACTACGCAATGGGCCGGCGGCGTGGCTGCGAGGGCCAGCGCTTCCGTCACCAGTGGCGCGTAGGGAATGACCCGATCCGCTTCCAGGCCGCAGCTCGCGGTGAGCAGAACCTTTGGCTGGGCATCATCAATGCGCACGGCCAGCTCGCGGCCAGCGAAGCCCCCGAAAACCACGGAGTGGATGGCCCCCAGGCGCGCGCAAGCCAGCATGGCAATAAGCGCTTCGGGAATCATGGGCATGTAGATCACAACCCGATCCCCGACCCCAACCCCCAGGGCCCGAAGGCTGCCGGCGGTTCGCGCCACCCGCTCCGTCAGGGCTGCGAAGCTGAAGTGCGCTTTCTGCCCCGTCACCGGGGAGTCGTAAATCAACGCCGTGCGGTCGCCGTGGCCCGCTACCAGGTGCGCGTCGAGGCACAGCCAGGACGAGTTTAGCCGGCCATCGGGGAACCACGCCGCGATCCCCTCTGGGGAGAGGCTTCGCGCTAGCGTCGGCGCCGTATGCCAGGCCAGGCGCTTGGACTCTTCCAACCAAAAGGCCTCCGGCGTTTCCTGCGCCGCCGCATAGGCCTGGGAAAACCCCTCGAAATTGGATGTCTGCACCGGGCTGCCTCGCTTCTGAATCGCTAGCCTGAGTCCTTAGCAAGGCGCCATGGTGCCAGGGTCCGGAGACCCTGTCTTGGCGCTCTAGGGGCTGGCGAAGAGGGCCTCGAGGTCCTCTTCCCTTGGGCACGCCGCCAGCAGACCCTTGAAGGCCTTGCTCCGGGGCCCAATTTTCTTGTGCAGGGCATAGAAATCGATGGCGCGCCGCCAGGCACCGGTTAGCCCATGACGGGTGATCGATACGGTGGTGTTGACGATGCGGTGCTCCACGAAGGAGTGGATGCCCACTTGGAAGACCGGGGTTCGGGTGCCGCTTTTCTCCTGCTTCAAGCGGAAAAGCACGCCCCGGACCCGCCCCTCTTCATCCACGGCCCGGCGCCGTGCCAGCCCTTCCCGGGTTTTTTGCTGAAGCGCCTTTAGCTCCTGATCCCGAGCTTGAGCGCGAACCTTAATCTCGACCCGCTCCGGGCCACGAATGCGCTTGCCCTCGGCCTTTAGGGAGAAGTACTCCTGATAGGTGCGACCGTCGATCTGACGGCGGACCCGGAATCCATAAAAACGCGGGGTATTCAACAGCTCTACACTCACGGCACACCCTCCTTGGTCAGGCCGTTTCACCATGAGCGAGGGGCCACGCCCCCCGCCCTCCTTAGGCTACCCGTTCGCGGCGACGGCTCCGCTCTCCATGAGCGCAGCGATTTCACCCTCCGAGAATCCAAAGTCAGCGAGCACAGCTGCGCTGTCTACGCCCGGGGCTGGGGCACCCCCCCGCACCGTTGGAACTGTGCGTGAAAAGCGCGGCGCCGGAGCCTGCTGGGAAATTCCGTCCACCGTAATAAAGCTGTTTCGCGCCTTATTGTGGGGATGCTCCGGTGCCTCAAAGATCGAGAGCACAGGGGCAAAGCACACATCCGTGCCTTCCATAATAGCGCACCATTCGTCGCGGGTTTTCTGCTTCATCACCTCGGTGAGCTTAGCCTTGAGCTCGGGCCAGGCGCGACGATCCATCTGCGGCTTGAAGGTCTCCGGGTCGAGGCCCGCCTTTTCAATTAGCAGGGCGTAGAACTGGGGCTCGATGGATCCCAGGCATACGTGCTTTCCATCGGCGGTTTCGTAGGTGTCGTAGAAGTGGGCCGCGCCGTCGAGCAAGTTCGTGCCCCGCTGATCGGTGAAGCCCCCCTGAGCCGCAAAGGAGAAAAACATGCCCATGAGCGCAGCCGCCCCATCCACCATGGCCGCGTCGATGACCTGGCCCTGGCCGGAGCGCTGGGCCTCCAGAAGCCCGCAGACCAAACCATAGGCCAGGAGCATGCCGCCACCGCCGAAGTCTCCCACAAGGTTTAAGGGAGGCACGGGACGCTCGCCGGCCCGGCCGATGGCATGGAGCGCGCCGGAGAGTCCAATGTAGTTGATGTCATGGCCCGCAGCCTGAGCCATAGGCCCTTCCTGGCCCCAGCCGGTCATGCGGCCGTAGACCAGCTTGGGATTGCGGGTCATGCAGTCCTCCGGACCCAGGCCCAACCGTTCCGTCACGCCAGGGCGAAAGCCTTCAAAGATCGCATCGGCACCCTCGCAAAGGCGAAGCACCGTTTCCCGGCCCGCTTCACTCTTGAGATCCACGGCGAGGGAGCGGCGATTGCGCACGAGCACGTCCTTCGGTGCAGGGGCCCCGGGCGCGGGACGATCGATGCGGATCACCTCGGCGCCCATGTCCGACAACATCATGCCGCAGAAGGGCCCCGGGCCAATCCCCGCCAGTTCAATAATCTTAATGCCTGCTAACGGTCCCACAATGTTTCCCCTCGCTTCAGTCTTTTGAAGTTCCCACCGCGAGAACCCCCTCGCGGGCCCAAGCTTACCAGAGCACTTCCCGCCCCCTGAGACAATGGTTTGCACCAGGCGGCGGCATAGGTTTTGATCGAGTTTTCCAGGGAACGAACGCGGTTTCAACGCGCTATTTTTTTGACGTCCGCCACTTTTTTGGCGCGCCAAGAGTCGAAGATGATCGAAGGGCAGCAGCGAAAAATCATTCACATCGACTGCGACAGCTTTTTTGCGTCGGTGGAGATGCGCGACGATCCCAGCCTTCGCGGCCGCCCGTAGCCGTGGGAGGCAGCCCCGACGGCCGAGGTGTCGTGGCCACCTGCAGCTACGAGGCCAGGCGCTTCGGCGTGCGCAGCGCCATGCCCATGGCCCAAGCCCTGCGCCTCTGCCCCGAACTGGTGGTGCTGCGCACGCGCATGGACAAGTACAAGGAAGCCTCCGAGGCGGTGCAAAGCATCTTCCGCCGCTTCACCGATCGCATCGAGCCCCTTTCCCTTGACGAAGCTTTCCTCGACGTCACGGGCTCCGTGCTATTCAACGGCAGCGCCACGCGCATCGCGGAAGCCATTCGCCGGGCCGTGCGGGAAGAGCAGGAGCTCACTGTCTCTGCGGGCGTGGCCCCCAACAAATTTCTTGCGAAGATTGCCAGCGACTGGCGCAAGCCCGATGGGCTCTTCGTCCTTAAGCCGGACGAGGTTGACGCCTTCGTTCGCCGCCTGCCCGTGGAAAAGCTCTTCGGGGTGGGGCCCCGCACCGCGGAAAAGCTCCATCGCCTCGGGCTTCGAAGCTGCGAAGATCTCCGCACCCTCGATCTTCCAACCCTCACAGAGCGCTTTGGGGTGTTTGGAAAGCGCCTCTTCGACCTCGCCCGGGGGCAGGATGAGCGCCCCGTGCAGCCCCACCGGGTCCGAAAGTCCCTCTCCGTGGAGCGCACCTTTAGCGAAGATCTGGCCACGGAGGCGGCCTGCCTGGCGCTGTTTCCCGAACTCCTCAGCGCCCTGGAAACGCGCCTTGGCCGGCAAACGCTAGAAGAGGCCCCAAGCCGGGGCTTCGTGAAGGTGCGCTTCGATGATTTCACCACCACCACCGCCGAGGCGCCCATGGTGGGCCTCGACCGGGAGGGGCTGACCGCGCTCCTGAGAACTGCCTGGGCCCGGGGCGCCCGCCCCGTGCGCCTGCTAGGGGTGGGGCTTGGCTTTCGAAGCCAGCGCATGCCTCAGCGCCAACTTCCCCTACCCTATAGCGCCGCTGGCGCCGAACTGGAGCGTCGCTAAGCGCCGATAGAGCGGATTTTCCGCCAGCAGCGCTTCGTGCGTGCCTTCCGCAACAATCTGCCCCTCGTCCAGCACCACGATACGGTCCACATTGCGCACGGTCGCCAAGCGATGGGCAATCACCAAGGTCGTGCGCCCCCGGGCTAGGCGATCAAGCGCCTGCTGCACCTCGAACTCACTCTGCGCGTCGAGGGCGCTGGTGGCTTCATCAAGCAAGAGCACCCGGGGATTGCGCAGCACGGCCCGGGCAATGGCGACGCGCTGCCGCTGCCCCCCGGACAAACGCACGCCCCCTTCCCCGAGCTCCGTGTCGTAGCCCTCGGGCAGCGCTTCGATGAAACCCTCCGCAAAGGCTGCCCGAGCCGCCGCCGCCACCGCACTGCGGGACGCCGATGGGTCGCCATAGGCAATGTTTTCGAAAACGGTGCCCGTAAAGAGCACCGCATCCTGCGAAACGAGGGCGAATTGGCTCCGCAGATCCCGTGGCTCTAGGGCCGGGAGGGCCTGCCCATCGAGCGTAAGGCAGCCCGCATCGGGGTCATAGAAGCGCAAAAGGAGGTCAAAAAGGGTGCTCTTCCCGGCTCCGGAGGGGCCCACGAGGGCGACCACTTCCCCCGGGGCCACCGCGAGGGACAGGTCCCTCAGGGCAGGCTGCCCCCGGCGCGTAGGGTAGGCGAAGGTCAGCCCCTCGATAGCCAGGCGCCCCTGAATCGGCTGGGGAAGGGGGGTCGGCGCTTCGGGGACGGGCAGGGCACTCTTTGCCTCTAACAGCTCAAGAAGCCGTTCCGTGGCCCCGGCGGCCCGCTGGAGATCGGCGAGCACTTCGCTAATGGCTCCGACGGATCCCGCGACGAGCAGGGCGTAAAAAATGAAGGCGGCGAGCTCCCCCGGGGTGGTCCGCCCGGCCAGCACATCTTGCCCCCCCACCCATAGCATGCCGGCGATGGCCCCAAGCACCAGCACCATGACCAGGGTGATGAGGGTGGCGCGGAGCCGGACCCGACGCAAAGACACCCTAAAGGCGGCCTCCACGTGATCCTTGAAGCGCGCCTGGTCGATCGCTTCGTGGGTGTAGGCCTGCACCGTTTTTATCTGCCGAAGCGCCTCCGAGAGGTAGCTCCCTACGTGGGCAATGGAATCCTGCGCATCCCGGGAAAGCCTCCGCACGCGGCGCCCGAAAAGAATGATCGGCGCCACGACGAGGGGCGCGGCGATCACCACGAACAGGGACAGGCGAGGATTCGTTAGCACGAGCAGCACCAGGCCCCCAAGGAACATCAGGGCATTGCGCAGGGCGATGGAGACGCTTGAGCCGATGACGGTCTGCAGTAGGGTGGTATCGGTGGTAATCCGGGACTGGATTTCGCTAGCGTAGTTGTCTTCGAAGAACCCCGGGTGAAGGGTAATCACGTGATCAAACACGGCCCGGCGAAGATCGGCGCTCACCCGTTCTCCAACCCAGGATACGAGGTAGAAACGCACGAAAGTGCCCAGGGCCAAGGCCAGCACCATGGCCAAAAACACCAGTAGGGAGCGCACCAGCAACTCGGGGGAGCCGTTGGCGAAGCCCTCGTCGATGAGCAGCCGCACCCCCTGGCCCACGGAAAGGGTAACGCTTGCCGTAAGCACCAGCGCAATGGAAGCCCCCACCACGGCCCAAAGATAGGGTCTGAGGAAGGCAAGGGCCGGACGCAAGCTCGTCAAGCGGCGAGCGCGCGGGCGATCCTCAAGGGGCGGGTCAGCCATGATGTCTCCTTGATAGCAGGCGCGGGAGTATCCCACAGACCCAGCCCTAGGCAGAGCGTCGCCTTTGTTTCAGACTCCCCCCTACTGCGTATAGGGAGGCGCCATGACCCAGCCTGACATCAACCTGCTCGAGGCCGGGCCCGAAGACGCGGATACGGCGCTGATTTTACTCCACGGCTTTGGCGCCGACGGTCGGGATCTCGGCCCCCTCGCGGAGCTACTCACGCCCAGCGAAGCGCGCTGGCGCTTTGTTTTCCCGGACGCGCCGGAACGGCCCCTACGCGCCGCCGGCGGCATGACCCTCCGCGCCTGGTATGACCTGGACCCGGAAGGCTTTGAGGGCCCCGCAGAGGAAATTGCAGGCGCCGAAGCCCTGGCCCTGGCCCTGGTGCAGCGGGAACGGGAGCGGGGCATTGCCCCGGAACGCATCATCCTGGGCGGCTTTTCCCAGGGCGGTATGATTGCGCTCAACGCCTTCCTGTCCTGCCCCCACCCCCTCGCCGGCGCGGTGGGCTTATCCACCTGCCTCCTTGATCATGAACGGGCCGAGACGCGCTGCGCCCTCGCCAATGCCGGCGGCGCAATCTTCCTGGCCCACGGCACCGGGGACCCCATGATTCCCATCAGCCTCGCCGCCGCCGGGCGGGCCACGTTAGAGCGCCTCGGCTACGCCGTGCAGTGGCACAGCCTGGCCATGGGCCATGAAATCGCCCAGGAGGAAATCCTTGCCCTCAGCCACTGGCTTAGGGCGCGCCTGGGGACTGGGCCAGCGTTTCGCCCTTAGCCACGGAAATCCACGCAGAAACAGCGCTTTGCGCCCGCTAGGGGTCGCGCCCTATACTGCGCGCAAATCAACTCTTGCTTTGCGACAGCCGTGGTTCACCAAATTTTCATCGACGGGCAAGCCGGAACAACGGGCCTTGACCTCCAAGCGCGGCTAGCCCACCGCGAAGACTTCAAGCTCCTGACCATCGACCCGACGGCGCGCAAAGACCCCGCGGCCCGCAAGGCGTTGCTCAATTGCGCGGACGTGGTGGTCCTGTGCCTGCCCGACGACGCTGCCCGTGAGTCCGTCGCACTGATTGAAAACCCCTCCGTACGCGTTTTGGACGCCAGCACAGCGCATCGCACCGCCAAGGGTTGGGTGTACGGGCTTCCCGAGCTCTCGACGGCGCAGAGTGAAGCCATCGCTGCCGCCCCCCGGGTCTCCAATCCCGGTTGCTATGCCACCGGCGCCATTTTGGCGCTGGCACCGCTCCGAGCCGCGGGCCTTTTGGCTGCCGACGCTCCGCTAACGATCAATGCCCTCTCGGGCTATTCCGGCGGCGGGCGCACCATGATCGAGGACTATGAGGCAGCGCTGAGCCAGGGGCCTGCGCCAACGCCGATGCCCTATGCCCTGACCTTGGACCACAAGCACCTACCGGAAATTCAGCGCTACGGCGATCTCGCCGAGGTACCCCTTTTCGTTCCCATGGTGGGGGCCTACTACCGAGGCATGCTCGTGCAGATCCCCCTGCCTGGAGCGCTGTTGCCGACCGGCGGGGCCGAAGCCCTGCGAGAAGCCCTGGCCGCCCATTATGAACACTGCCCCGCGGTGCGCGTGACCGGGGCGCCGCGGCTCGCCGACGGTCGCTTCCTCGACCCTGAGGGAGCCAACCACGCCCACGGCGTCGAACTCATGGTGTTTGGCCAGGGCCAGGATGCGCTCCTCGTGGCCCGCCTCGACAACCTGGGAAAGGGCGCCGGGGGCGCCGCCGTCCAGAATCTCAACCTCATGCTGGGCTGCGACCCCTTCACCGGCCTCCAGCCCCTAGGCGAGGTCACCCCATGAATAGCCATCAGCTCGAAACCGTGCTGAAGGAAGCGGAAGCCGCCCATCGCGCCGCCTGCGCCAGCCCCCTCGCCCTTGATCTCACCCGAGGCAAGCCCGCGGCAAGCCAGCTCGACGCCGCCAACGCGCTCGACGGGATTCTTGGCGGCCAGTTCCTCGATCAGGAGGGCAACGACACGCGGAACTACGGAGGCCCCCAGGGCATTCCCGAGCTTCGGGCCCTCGGCGGCGCAGTGCTTGATGCGCCGGCGACCCAGGTGATGGCGGGGGGCAACTCGAGCCTCACCCTGATGTACCAGTTTGTGGATGCGGCCCTGCGCTTTGGCTTCGGCGACAAGCCGCCCTGGGGAGAGGGCGCCAAAATGCTCTGCCCCGTGCCCGGCTACGATCGGCACTTTGCCATTGGCGAACACCTCGGTGTTGAGCTCGTCCCCATCCCCATGACGGAAGGCGGGCCGGACCTGGACGCCGCAGAGGCGGCCGTCGCCGCCGACCCTGCGATTAAGGCGATCTGGTGCGTACCGAAGTACAGCAACCCCACAGGGGTCAGCGTTTCGGAATCGGTGACGGCGCGCCTTGCGGCCCTACCTAAGCGCGCCGGCCCGGGCTTCACCGTGCTCTGGGACAACGCCTACGCGGTGCACGATCTTACGGAGGCGCCCGCGCCCCTGCCCTCCCTCTGGGCGGCGGCGGAGCGGGAAGGCACCCTCGAAGCCATGGCCCTCTTTGCGTCCACCTCGAAAATGAGCTGGGCGGGCGGCGGCGTAGCCTTCTTTGCCAGCGGCCCCCAAACCTTCGGGGCCTTCGCGAAGCACCTGTCTTTCCAGATCATTGGGCCCGATAAGGTGAACCAGCTGCGCCACGCGCGGCTCTTTCCCACCCTTGATGCGCTGAGGGCCCATATGGCCCAGCACCGCGCCTTGCTGGCGCCAAAATTCGATGCCGTACTCAAAGCCCTCGACGAGGGCCTCGGCAACACGGGCCTCGCTCACTGGACCGTGCCCGAAGGGGGCTACTTCGTTTCCGTGGACGTGGTCCCTGGCACCGCTAAAGCGGTGGTCCAGCTGGCGGCGGAAGCGGGCGTTAAGCTGACCCCCGCGGGCGCCACCCACCCTTATGGCCAAGACCCGCAGGACCAAACCCTGCGCCTTGCGCCCAGCTTCCCGCCCCTCGCCGACGTTGAAGCGGCCATGGCGGTTTTTGTGAATTGCGTTCGCCTCGCCGGCGCGCGCCAGCGCTTAAAGGAACGCAACTAAGTGACGGAACCCGAAGAGATCCAAGAAACCCAAGACCTCCAAGAGACGCCCGAGGCGGAAGCGGCGAAGGAAGCCCCCGCACCGGTCCTATTTGAAGAATTCGGCCTGCCGAGCCCACTCATGAAGGCCATCGAAGCCCTTGGCTTCACCGCCTGCACCCCGATCCAGGGGGAAACGCTCCCCCACGCTCTCTCCGACTACGACGTGGTGGGGCAGGCGCAAACGGGGACGGGGAAAACGGCTGCCTTCCTCATTTCCATCATCGCCCACCAGCTTGAGTTCCCCAAGGATCCGCTCCTGCCCCCGGGTACGCCGCGGGCCCTGATTGTGGCTCCGACCCGAGAGCTCGCCATGCAGATCGCCGACGACGCCGAGGGGCTCTGCCGCTTCTCCGGGTTGCGCGTACTGTCCGTGGTGGGGGGCATGGACTTCGAGCGCCAGCGGCGCATTCTCGAGGAGCGCCGCGTCGATATCCTCGTGGGCACCCCGGGGCGCCTCATCGACTTTATTACCCGGGGCAAGCTGAACCTGCGCCAGGTGGAACAGCTGGTATTGGACGAAGCGGACCGCATGCTGTCCATGGGCTTTATCCCCGACGTGCGCCGTATCGTGCGCCAAACCCCGCCGAAGGAGCGGCGCCAAACACTACTCTTTAGCGCCACCTTCAGCGAAACCATCCTGCGCCTGGCCAGCCAGTGGACCCTCGACGCGGAGCAGGTGGTTATCGAGCCCGAATCCGTCGCCACGGACCGGGTGGAGCAGCGGATCTACCTGGTCGCCGAGGAAGACAAATTCGCCCTTCTCTACAACCTCATGCAGGACCTTGAGCTTGAACGGGTCATTGTCTTCGCCAATCGCCGAGACAGCACGCGCCTGATTCAAACGCGTTTGGCCGCCTTAGGGGTGGACTGCGAACTGCTGTCCGGAGAAGTGCCCCAGGCGAAGCGCTTGAAAACCCTAGAGCGCTTCAAAGACGGGCGCACCCGGGTGCTGGCCGCTACGGACGTGGCTGGGCGAGGCCTTCACGTGGACGGCATCAGCCACGTCATCAACTACGATCTCCCGGAAGATCCGGAGGATTACGTGCACCGCATTGGCCGCACGGGCCGGGCCGGCGCCACGGGGATTTCCATCAGCTTCCTCGGCGAATCGGATGCCTTCCTCCTGCCGGAAATCGAGACGCTCCTCGGAATGAAGCTCACCTCCCAGCAGCCCGAAGCCGACCTCCTCGTCGCACCCGAAGAAGCGCCGGGCGCGAAGCGCCTTCCCCGCACCCCGCGCAGTGGCGGTCGCTCTAGCGGCGGTCGCCAGGGCGGCCGCGGCGGCCCCCGCCGACGCTAGGCTATGAAGGCACAGGCCCTCGGGCATGCCCTCCTACTCCTCGCTCTTGGAGGACACAGCCCCGCGCAGGCGGCGGATCGGGCAAAGCCGCTGGACGCCGAGCTGAGCGCCCTGCGCCTCTCCGGGCCCGCCCGCATGGAGGAGCTCTCGGGGCTCGCGGTCAGCAGGACCTACCCGGGCATTGTTTGGGGCCATGGGGACAGCGGCCAGCCCCCCGTACTCTGGGCGCTGGATCTCGAGCGCGGGGCGCTCGCCTTTCCCCCCTACCTTGCGAAGGAATTTGATGACGGCGCCAGCTGGCCGGGGCTGACCCTCGAGGGGGCCAGCAACATCGACTGGGAAGATCTCACCACCCTTAACGGCTGGCTCTACCTGGGGGAGTTCGGCAACAACGGCAACGCCCGCCGGGACCTGGGCCTCTGGGCGCTGCCCGAACCGAACCCCAGAGCAACGGAACGGCAGCGCCCCGCCTTCTTTCTACCCTTTCACTATCCTGAACAGCAGCGCTTTCCCGCCGAAGCCTGGGCGTTCGACGCCGAGGCGCTCTTTGCCGACCCTGAGCGCAATGCTCTCTACCTCATCACCAAGCATCGGAAGGCAGGGGACGTGCGGCGCTTTATCCCCGGCGCCAAGCTCTATCGCATCCCCCTAGACGGCACCCAAAGGGCGAGCACCGCCCTCACCCTCGTCGATCAGCATGAGGAAATGACGGCGGTAACCGCCGCGGAGCTTTCCCCCTCCGGTGCCTGGCTCGCCGTGCTGACCTATCGAACCCTCTGGCTGTTCCCTCGCCCTCCAGCGGGGGAGCAGTGGCTTTCCGGCCCTGCCTACTCCCGACCCCTGCCCTTCCTTGAGACCCGGCAGGCCGAAGCTCTAAGCTGGCGGGACGACACCACGCTCCTATTAGGCAACGAAGAGGGCCGACTATGGACCGTTACACTGACGCTTCCCAAGACCGGCCCCTAGGGCTCGTCTTCTGGGCGCTTGTCGCCCTTCTGATACTGGCACCCTGGAGCCTAGCGCGCTCCGCCTGGGCCGCATCCGACGCCGGCACCCCGCAGGCCCCGGGTACGGTGGCAGCGGAGGGGGTAGCGCGCCTTGAGCGCGCGCCGGAGAAGGCCCACCTCGACCTGGCCATTTTGCGCAGCGCCCCGGAGGCGGAGGACGCCCTCGGCGCCGCGCACGCTGCCCTCAGCACCCTCCAGGAGGCCCTCGCGGGCGCCGCTATTCCCCACCAATTCTTCACCCGGGGCACCGCCGTGACGCCCCAGTATCGCTACGTGCAGAACGGCCCCCGGGCCCTCACCCATTACGAAGCGCGCCTCGAGCTTGAAATCACCACGGAAGCGCTCGATGCCCTCGGCACCCTGCTCACGGTAGCCAACGGCGCCGGTGCAGACACGGTAACGGGCCTTCGCTACGCCCTCGCCGATCCCCTTAGCCACCGCCTCGAGGCCCTGGCGCTGGCCACTAAGCGCGCCCGGGCCACGGCCCAAACCCTCGCCGCGGCGGCCGATCATCGTCTGGGGGCGCTCCTTCATATAGAAGCGGATCGGGAAGGGGGTCGGCCCACCTTTCCCCAGCCCATGATGATGCGCGCCACCGCAGAAATGGATGCGGGGCCTTCCCTGGCCCCCCCGCCCCTCACGGTGGAAGCGCGGGTGCAGGTTCGCTACGCGCTGCAGCCATGAGGGGCTGGACCGTCGGCCTTGCGCAGCTCCAAAGCACGGCGGACGTCGCAGCCAATCTCACTCAGGCCGAGACCTTGATCCGTCAAGGGGCTGCCGCCGGGGCCGAGGCGCTATTTCTTCCCGAGGGGTTTGCTTACCTGGGGCCTTTAGCTGGACGGCTGGCCATCGCCGAAGCCCTGCCATCCGTCGGCTCCCGGGCCCCCGCAGGCCCCCTCCTTACCTGGGCCCAGCAGCTCGCTCAAAGCCTTAAGGTCGAGCTGTTCCTTGGCGGCTTCCCAGAAGCCCTGGATAGCGCCCGCACTTATAACACAGCCCTACACCTCGGTCGGGACGGGCGGCTTAAGGCCGCCTATCGCAAGCTCCATCTCTTTTCCGTGGACCTACCCGACGGCACACGGCTCGATGAGGGCGAAAATACGGGCGCGGGGGAACAGCTGGTGCTGACGGAGAGCGAAGGCTTCACCGTGGGCCTCGCCATTTGCTACGACCTGCGCTTTCCCCTGCTTTTTGAACGCCAGCGCATGAACGGCGCCACCGTGCTGACGGTCCCTTCGGCCTTTACGGAACCCACCGGGCGGGCCCACTGGCACGCGCTGCTGCGCGCTCGCGCCATAGAACAGCAATGCTGGCTCCTTGCCGCCGCCCAGTGCGGCGACCACGGGGACGGCCGCCGCTCCTATGGCCATAGCCTGGTGCTCGACCCCTGGGGCCGCGTGGTGCTGGACCTCGGAGAAGCCCCTGCCGTCGGCCTCGCCACGCTCACGGAAAGCGCCCTCTCCCGGGCCCGGGATGCCCTCCCCGCCCTTACCCACCGACGCCCCCTAAGTGCTTTACCTTGTGGAGGATCCTGTTAAGCGTGCTTCGAGGGAGTTTCAGCGAACGAGCAGCATGGCGGGCTTGATGGCCTATCGCCGCGCGGAAGCGCCCTGGCGACCCGGAGGGACAACCGGATCAGCACTACCCGAGAATAGAATAGGTGCCCCTGGGTTACTGTAAATTACTGAAATCTTTCGCCGCATTAGGTGAAAGGAAGTTGCGAGGGGCCGGGACGCCTCAATAGCGACTTGAGAAACGCTGAGCTATGGATGGAGTAGGGGTAGCGTGAAAACGACAGATAATCCCCCGCTTTCAATGTTAGTCGCAGATATCTTTCCGCCATGCAGGCGAACTGCACGACTTGCGATCGCCAGACCAATCCCGCCACTACCGGAGCGCGTCTCCCGGCCATCCGCGATTCTATAAAAAGGCTCAAATATTCCGCTCAACAAATCTTCCGGTACCCCAGGGCCACGATCCGCTACGCGTATGACTACTTGTTCGTCACTGGCGTCCATTGAGATCGAAACACTGGTACCAGGCGGCGTTTTTTCAATAGCATTTCTTACAACGTTTTCGACGGCTCTATGAATGAGGTGACTGTCGAACATCCCAATCACATCTTGCTTTACGGCCAGTTCGGTTGCCTTGCCCTCTTGCTCCGCCTCAAGCGCGGCGTCATCAACAATGGTCTGAAGAAGATCAGCCAGATCCGTGAGATGCCTGTCGACTGACTCGACGGCTTCAAGACGAGAATAATTTAGAATCTCTCCGATCAGCGTATCGAGACGTTCGAGCTCCGACTCCATACGGTCGAGATGCTTGCTGTCACTGGCGTCAGCATTCAGTCGTTGTAGCGAGAGCAGAGCCTGAAGCCGCGCCAGCGGAGATCGGAGTTCGTGGGAAACATCACGGAGTAAGCGATCACGCGAACCAAGTAGTCCCGCTACCTTCTCCGTCATTACATCAAAATCACGGGTCAGCTTCGCAATGTCGTCAGATCTTCCCTCAACCGCGGGGGACACCCGAACCTGCAGATCTCCCTCCGCTACCTTTCGACCAGCAAGACGTAGCTGGTGGATTGGCTTGACGATAAATCGCGCCAGCCACATGGCTAAGAAAGCACTGATCACAAGTGCGAGCACGAGGAAAGTCTCCCTCACTCCACGTTTCATCACCCCCTTACCCAACGGAAAAAAGCCGACCATGCCGATGACCATATGGCCGGCGAGGCCTTCATATTCTACCGAGAGCCGATCGGAGATACCTCGAGCAGCCTCAATCGGGTCTCCCGGCGTCGCCAAAAGTTCCGTAACCGCCTCTGGCAGTGCTCTGTTGAGTAGATCGTGGCCAGATTGATCAACAACGTAGATGGTGTAAACCGGCGCCAGTTCTAGATCAAAGGGCTTGATCAGCTCACGTACAGTCGCGTCGGGATTCAGACTGAGCTCCCGCCGGATATCCCGCGCTACCAACCCTACAATTCGACCTGATAGCTGCTCCTCGCCGCTGTCATTAAACTGGAGCGGGAGACGAACCGCGACAATTGCGGTCAGCAGCGCGAGCGCAAACGCTCCCCAAGTGGAAAGAAAGATCCGCCAAAAGAAAGGTTTCATGATTCAGTCACGTAGAGATAGCCTTTTCCCCTTATCGTTTTTATGCGTTGTCGCCCGCTATACAGCAAACCAAGCTTTTTTCGAAGGTTTGCAATGTGCGCGTCAACGCTTCTGTCATAAGGCATGACCTCGCGCCCGAGCGCATGGCGAGCAATCTGGTCTTTGTCCACCACCTTTCCTGCTGCTTGCGTGAGTGTTTCCAATACCAGGTACTCCGCACCTGTGAGAGGCACGATAGCGTTATCTCGGTAGACAGACTGCGACCCAAACTCGATGCGTAGATCTCCAAGCGTTCTGCTATTCGCTGGCGTATCCGTGGATTGGAAACCTTGGGTCCTGCGCAGCACCGCACGAATTCGTGCCAGCAACTCTCTCAAATTGCATGGCTTAGGCAGGTAGTCATCGGCACCGATCTCCAGACCCAGTATGCGATCTATGTCATCGCCGCGGGCCGTTAGCATCAAAACTGGTGTCGACTGGGTTTGGCGAATCTCTTTCAGCACTTCGAAACCGTTGAGTTTCGGCAAACCCACATCCAAAATAATCGCGTCGTAATCACTACCGATTGCGGCTACCGCACCACTCTCACCGTCATGACGCATATCAATGTCAAACTCGCCCTCGGCTTTCAGAAAGTCTGAGACCATGAGGCAGAATTCTTGGTCGTCATCTGTGAGCAATACCCGTGCTGTTTTAGACAATTGCAGAACTCTCTATGGTGAAAGCTTCTCGCTTACCCTTTGCTTGGGCGTACGCGCCTGGCGAAGTTCGAAGCAGCAGCAACCTCATGGTCCGTTCGCCTGACACGCGGTGCAGCAATCTGCGTCTCTGCTGACTGGCGAACCCCAATTTTCGCATCGTCAGGTTTTCCCCAGACGTTTGCCCTAACGCTGATGCTAAATCTTGAAAGGCCTGCGGCAATACATCAGACATCAGTATTTACATTTCCTTACATTTCCCGACGTTCGCCCTGATCTTCTTAAAACCTCCGTTAATACACTGACTTTCACCCAAATACCTCTGTTTGGATACGCACGGCCGACTTAACCCGTGATGATGACTGCCGCTAGTGAATCCCAGTTTAGGAACGACGATGAACCACTTTCGAAAGTATTTCCTCGCTGTAACGCTGGCGAGCGTCACCCTGGGGGGTTGCGGTAGCGGTACCGGTGGAGCTGTTGGAGCAGCCGCACCCCAGCCTGCTACACCCACCGTCAACGCCGGGAATGACCAAAGTGTTGTGGAAGATGACGTGGTCAGCCTCGTAGCTGCTGCCTCAGGGTTTAGCGGTAATTCGTTGATCACCTACAGCTGGCGCAGAATCCAAGGCCCTTACATGATTTTTAGCGACGCGAGCGTTGCTGATCCTCAGTTTGTAGCCCCGGATGCAGCCTCAGAACAGCAGGTGACCCTGGAGGTGAGCGCTAGCGATGGCGCAACCACCGTCACCGACACTTTGGTGGTGACAATCGCGCCGGGGGACGAGTCATCGCTGACCAATGCCTTGTTTAATGGAAATTTATCCGGCGCGGACTACTGGGATTCTGAGCCAAAGATCCTCTCCGCAGGCATGGGATTCGACAACATTATTGGAGTTAACGAGATCACTGAAGCAGCGGCACTAGAGGCCGGCGGGGCCTGGTATGGATCGGTGGTGTGCACCAGCGGAAATCCTTCGGATGCCAATCGAACCAGCATGGCCACCGCAGATGGGGTGAGGAACGTTTCCAAGGGCCACGCAAATTTCGACGATGGGTTGCCGATCGTATTCAGTTGGCCCGTTGCCACAGAAACGGTTGATGTCAGTGATTTTCAGTTCACGCTTAACACCGGTGAGGTTGTATTTCCCAACGCGGTAACCCTGCTTCCCAATTGGGAATTGAACGAGCGCAATACCATCGTTGCCTTTGGCGCCTTCGGTAATAGAGGGAAGCCAACGGAATCTGATGCCGTCTTTCCCGTCCGGCTCGATATTGTGGAAGACGCAACACCGCTGTTGCTGGTAGGGCCCAGCGGTCAAGAATTCAACTCAGTGGGTCTTACATGGAGTTCCCCTGACACCACCGGCTATGGCAGCGGGCCCGTACTGGTCGGTGCCAAGCTCAATGTCATCGAACCGTTCCCTCAGGGTGAAGGTGGCCTCCCGCTTCTTGAGCAAAACTCGGGGGCACTGCCGAATGATGAGGTCTCACTCTATGGAGAGGCTGCCAATTTTCGAGTTCGCGTGCTCACCACCGGTGGCTTCTCGCCAGATGGCATAACGGGCCTGCATCCCAACGATTTTGACGACTTTTTCCGCGTACATGCTCGTGGAGCAAACGGGGAAACAGTGCTCCTTGAGAGCGCAGGACAAGATTACATAGTTAATGGGGGCACGCTGCGGGTCCTAGGCCTATCGGATCTTGGGCAAGCGGTCGATGAGGAGAACGGCATCTTCTACGACGACTGCTATTCGGAGGATCGCGACAACTACATCGACATCATTCTGAGTGGCGATCTGGATGCGGCCCGAAGTGTTACGCACATCGAGATCCCATCACTCGCAGGAGGCTATCAGGCCTTTTACAACCCAGGAGGCCCTGGACCAGAGCCCTTTGAGGGAGTCCGGTACACCGAGCCAGGTCCAGCTGATCTGGAACCGGTGATCATCGCCATCGACGATCCAATGCGGGTTTCAAGAGCGATACAGCAATAGCTAAGAGGAAACTCACCAGGTAGCGCTCTGTTTTTATGAAAGTGGTGGGCCTACCAGGACCTGATCCTAGAACCAATCGAGGGTTGCACTTCCTTCAAGCGCGGAAGTCGCCGGTGGTCCACTGGAGATAGACATGGAAGAAAAGACAAACTTCATTTGAGCGCCTTACCTTGTTGAAAATCTTATTTACTTTTGATCCGGGGGGATTGCAGCAATCGAGGGCCATCGCAGGCTTGATGTCCCGCCCCAATGCTGATCGCGCCTTGGCACCGCCGAGGGACGGTCGTAGTAGCACTACCCGAGAATGCAATACGGGAATCATCACAGGGGAGTTCGTCATGAAATCACGCAGTTTCCTGCTTAAGGCAAGCGGCTGGCTTGCGGCCATGGCCGTCAGCATGCCCCTTGCCTATGGGGCAAGCCTGATCGAAGAAGTTGTAGTGACCGCCCAAAAGCGATCCGAATCGGTCCAGGACGTGCCTATCTCCGTTTCCGCCTTCGACGCCAGCGCCCTCGAGGCCCGGCAGATCGATGCCTTCGCCGATCTTCAGTTCAGCGTGCCAAACGTGTCCTTCAGCAAGGGCAACTTCAGCGGCAGCAACTTCCAGATCCGCGGCATTGGTACCCTGCTCACCGCCTCCAGCGGTGACTCTGGCGTCGCTATGCACGTCAACGACGTCTACCTCCAGTCGCCTCGCCTCTTTGAGACCGAGTACTACGACATGGCCCAGGTGGAAATTCTCCGCGGCCCCCAGGGCACGCTCTTCGGCCGGAACTCCACCGGCGGGGCCGTGAACCTGAAGACCGCTAAGCCCGTTCTCGGAGAAGTCTCCGGCAGCGCCGAGCTTCAGGCAGGGAACTATGAAAACCGTCGGGCAAAGGGGCACTTAAACCTCCCCATCGGCGACGACATGGCCTTCCGAGTCGCCGGTATCGTGGTCGATCGTGAGGGCTACACGAACAACATCACCACGGGGAACAGCATCGACGGTCGGGAGCAGTACTCTCTCCGCGGTTCCTTCCGCTGGGAAGCAAGCGACGCGACCACCATCGACCTCATGGCGTCGATCTTCGACGAGGATTCCTCCCGGTCCCGGTCCCAGAAGCAGCTGTGTAAGCAGGACCCCTCGGGCGTCCTCGGCTGCCTGCCAACGGAAGTGGCCACGGAATCCATCAACCCGAACGCCACCCTGGGCCGGCTCTTCGCCTCCAACCTCGTGCTCGGGGCCTTCGGCGTACCACAGCTCGGTGCCTTCGACGTGTTCGCGCCGGTAGCAGACAGCAACCCTGACGATTACCGGGATGTCGCTGCGCGCTTTGATCCGGAGTACGCCGCTGAAGAGCAGCTCTTTACGGCCACTATCGAGCATGCGTGGAACAATGACTACACCAGCACCCTCATCCTGGCTTCCCAGGAGACCGAGGTGTTCTCGCGCATGGACTACAATGGCACGGCGGGCGATTCTGGAGAGGGCAGCATCCCCGCGGGCTTCTGCGCCACGGTACCCGCAGCCTGCCAGTATTTCGGCACGCAGGATGGGGGGCCGCTGTGGTTCAGCACCGTACCCGATACCAACGTATCCCTCGGCGCTCACGGCGGCGAATTCGTGCTCGACGACACGGCCTCGGCACGGGATATTTCCTCTTCCGATTCCGAGCAATGGAGCGCGGAGCTTCGTCTACAGTCCACCTTCGACGGTCCCTTCAACTTCCTCGTATCAGCCTATTACCTCGACTTCGAGTCGGAAGG
Organism: Candidatus Salivita marina; assembly: GCA_038144425.1. GTDB lineage: Bacteria > Pseudomonadota > Gammaproteobacteria > Pseudomonadales > Azotimanducaceae > Salivita > Salivita marina. Next base: position 196,703 of record JAYQNS010000004.1, read on the forward strand.
CGACTACGTGGTGCAAGCGTCGGGGCTGGACTACGGCAACGTGCTCTTGGGTTCTCTTGGTGCCATCGGCGCCGGCGCGATTGATCCAACCACGGCCTTTGCTAGCGGAGGCACGCCGCACTTCATTAGCGAGACGGATTTCTACGGCCTCGAATCCATGGCCATATTCGGGGAGGCGTACTACGACGTTTCCGAAACCGTGAAGGTGACTCTCGGCCTACGCTACTCGAACGACAAGAAGTCGCTGCGCGATCGCCAAGCACCGCTCTTGTCGGGGGCTCTGCAGATCACCGGCCTCGACGGCAGCAACACCTTCATCGGCAGCGACGGGAGCGCGACCCCGGTGGCCACGATTACCGAACTGCTCACCGCGGCTACGGCTTCTGGCGACTACGACGGCGACCCCTCTACGCCGGGCAATCAGCAGTACCGTGATGACAGTCAAGACTTTGACGCCGTTACGGGCCGCTTTGTGGTGGACTGGACCCCGGACCTCAGCTTCACCGACGACACCCTTATCTATGCGTCCTACTCTCTAGGCTTCAAGGCCGGTGGCCTGAACCCCCCGGTGGATTCAGCGCTGTTCGGTAACACCCCGAGCGCCTTCGATAACGAAGAGATCGACGCTTTTGAGATCGGAACGAAGAACACCCTCTTGGACGGCCGGCTCCAGGCGAACATCAGCGCTTTCTTCTACGATTACGGCGATCTTCAGATCGGCAAGATCGTAAACCGGACCTCGCTGAACGAGAACACGGACGCCGAGATCTATGGAGTGGAGGGAGAATTCATCTTCGCCCCAAATGAGAAGTGGGTATTCAACGCCGCCATCTCCTCGCTCAAGACCGAGCTCGGCGATACGGAAACGGTGGATCCCCGCGACCCCGTCCAGGGCCGCCAGGACCTTACGCTCTTCAAAGATCCAACGGGAACCAACAACTGCGCCGTTGGCTGGGGTGGTAACGGACCCCTTTCCGCAAACATTCCCTTCGTTTCTGCGGTCGCGGGCGCAGGCGGCTTCTACCTTCCCACGGGTACGGACCTTGGGCCCTTCTCCGGCGGCGCTCTCTCGGGTGCAGCCCTCTCGGCCACCCCGGGCGTGTCTGATTCGGCCTTCGGTAGCTGCGCGGCCATCGAAGCCGTGCTCGCATCTGGGGCCTTCCCCGGTTACGAGTACCTGCCCTCGGGCCAGGGCGTGAATCTCAACGGCAATAGCCTCGTGAACGCACCGGAACTCACCGTCACCCTCGGTGGCCAGTACACGCACTTCTTCGGTAATGGCATGAGCCTCACAAGCCGCATCGACTACTACTGGCAGGACGAGTTCTACACCACTGCCTTCAACCGCCCCCAGGATCTGATCGATAGCTGGGATGTGGTGAACGCCCAGGTGACGCTAACCAGCGCCAACGAGCGCTGGAACCTGCGCCTCTTCGGTCAAAACCTCATGAACGATGACAACATCGTGGGCAGCTACCAGACGGACCCGTCCTCCGGCCTGTTCACCAACGCGTTCCTCATCGAGCCGCGTCTCTACGGCGCGACCCTCGGCTTCAACTTTTAAGGCGAAGCCTCGCAGGTCTCTACGGCCGCCCTTGGGCGGCCGTTTTTTTGCCCCTCCCCGAGGCTCCTCGCGGCGCGTACACTGCGTCCTTTCCCCGTTTTCGGAGCCCCACCCGTGAACCGCTTTGAGCGCCCCGCCCTTCGGGCCATGACCGGCTATACCTTCGGCGAACAGCCCCAGGACGGGTCCGTCATCAAGCTCAACACCAACGAGAACCCCTACGCGCCGAGCCCGGCTGTCGCCCAGGCCCTCGCGGACTTTGACGTGGCCACGCTTCGCCGCTACCCGAGCCCCCTCGCCGAAGGGTTTCGGGAGGCCGCGGCGGCGCTCCACGGCCTGACCGCGGACTGGGTGATGGCCACCAACGGTGGCGACGAACTGCTGCGCCTGCTCATCACCACCTACCTCGAGCCCGGCCAGCCCCTGGCCACCACGGAGCCAAGCTATTCCCTTTATCCCGTGCTGGCGGCGGTGCAGGGCTGCCCCACGGTGGCCTTCGACCTGGAGGCGGACTTTGCCCTCCCAGAGGATCTCGGAGCTCGCGCCGAAGCCGCCGGCGCCGGGCTGTTCTGCCTCGTGAACCCCCATGCGCCTACGGGACGCCTCTTTACCGAGGAAGCCCTCGAGAACCTCCTGAGCCAGTTTTCAGGCGTGGTGCTCATCGACCAAGCCTATGGAGATTTCGTCGACGAGGACCAGAAAGCTGCGGCCCTCGCGCTAATCCAGCGCCACGACCGAGTTCTACTGCTACGCACCCTATCGAAGGGCTACGCCCTGGCCGGGCTGCGCTTTGGCTACGGCCTCGCTCAGCCGAGCCTCCTTGAGCCCATGCTCACGAAAACCCGAGACTCCTATAACGTGGACGCCATTGCCCAAACCCTCGCTACGGCGGCCCTAAAAGATCAAAGTTGGGCTCGGGATAACTGGGCAGCCGTGCGCCGGGAGCGGGAAGCGCTGAGGGCTGCGCTTACGGCGCTCGACTACGAGGCGCCCCGATCCCAGACCAATTTCCTCTTCCCCACCGTACCTGCCGCGCTCGATGCCGCCGCCATCAAGGAACAGCTGAAGTCGGCCGGTATTTTGGTTCGCCATTTCCCCGGCGCGTTGGGAAAGCGGCTCCGCATCACCGTGGGCACGGCAGAAGAAAACGCGGCGCTGCTGGCGGCCTTACCCGGCGCCCCATGAGCCTCCGGGGACGGCAAGGCTGGATTTTCGACCTCGACGGTACGCTCGCCCTGCCCGTCCATGACTTCGACGGGCTTCGGGAAGCCCTGGGGCTCCCGCAGGGGGTCCTGATTCTCGAATACCTGGCCTCCCGCCCGGCAGCGGAGGCGAAGACCCTCGGCGCTCGCCTCGAAGCCCTGGAGGCAGAGCTCATTGCAGAGTGCCGCCCCCAGCCCGGGATTCGCGATGCCCTGGAGGGGCTGAGGAACAGGGGGTGGCGCCTGGGCGTGGTCACACGAAATAGCGTGGCCAACGCCCATCTCACCCTCGCCCAGCTGGGCCTCGCAGATCTTTTTGCTCCAGGAGCCGTGCTTGGCCGGGAAAGCGCCGAGCCTAAGCCCAGCCCGGACGCCCTCCACCAGCTGCGGCGAGAATGGGATCTCCCTCCCGAGCGCTGCGTCATGCTAGGGGATCATGGCTTGGACCTTGCGGCAGGCCGCGCCGCCGGAGTCGCGACGGTGCACTTCACTGCCGACTGCTCGGAGCGCTGGCCTGAACTCACGGACCATCTCCTCCCCCATTGGAGCCACCTTGGAGCCCTGCTATGACCGCCCCCACGGATGACAATCGACGCCGCGGCCAGGCCATTGCCGAGCACGTGCTCCAGGGCTTTGAGGCTTATCGGAAGCGCTTTCGAGAAATCACCCGGGGCGCCGAGGCCCGCTTTGAAGCGGCGGCCTGGGCCGACGGGCAGGCGGCTTCCATGGCGCGAATCGAAAGCTATGCTAAAGCCGTGGGGCGCGTGGTCTCGGACCTTCGCCTCGCCGGCCAACCCAGCCTCGCCATTTGGCGCGCAGCCCGGGACGCCTATCCGGCCCTTTGCGAGGGACGCGGCGATCGGGAGCTGGCGGAAACCTTTTTCAACTCGATCTACTGTCGCCTCTGGGACCATGAGGCGATGCTCGACGAAAATCTCTTCATCCGCTCCCTAGCCCCGCCCGGGGCGGCGGAGCCGGCGGATTGCCCAACTCGGACCTACGAAGCAACGGACTCGGACAGCTGGGCGGGCATCTGCGACCAGCTACTCACGGATTACGCCTTCGCCGCGCCCTGGGAGGACAGCACCCGAGACGCGGCGTACCTGAAGCAGGCTATTGACGGTGCCTTTGGCGGCGAGGCCCCCACGGGCGCTGGGTGCAGCCTGACCCTCCTCGCGCCCGTTTTCTTCCGAAATAAGGGCGCCTATCTCGTCGGCGAGCTCCAGGGCCGAAGGGCAAGGCACCCCGTAGCCATCGCCATCATGAACAATGAAGCGGGAGCGCTCATCGTCGATGCCATGCTCACGGCAGAGAACGATTTGTCCATGGTGTTCAGCTTTACCCGCTCCTATTTCCTCGTGGATACGCCCAACCCCGCCGCCCTCGTGGGTTATCTACATACCCTCCTTCCGGGAAAGCCCATCCACGAGCTTTATACCGCCCTCGGCTTCTACCGCCATGGCAAAACGGAGTTCTACCGGGATTTTCTCACCCACCTGGACCAGTCAGAGGATCCCTTCATCCTCGCCCCGGGCATCAAGGGCATGGTGATGGCGGTGTTCATGCTGCCGAGCTTCCAAACGGTCTTTAAGATCATCAAGGATCGCTTCCCGCCGCAGAAACACACGAGCCGGAGCCAGGTCATCGCCTCCTACGAGCTGGTAAAGCTTCACGATCGGGTAGGGCGCATGGCGGATACGCAGGAATTCACGAACCTCCGCCTACCTCGGCACCGCTTCGATCCGACGCTCCTCGAAGAACTCCTCGCCGTGGCCGCCGAGTCCGTCACCCTGGAAGAGGATGCGGTGGTGATTCATCACTGCTACACCGAACGGCAAATGACGCCGCTGAACCTCTATCTGGAGGAGGCCAACGAGGAGGACCTCAGAAGCGCCCTCGATGAATACGGCAACGCCATTCGCCAGCTTGCCGCCGCGAACATCTTCCCCGGGGACATGCTCCTAAAGAACTTTGGGATCACGCGCCACGGACGCGTGGTGTTCTACGATTACGACGAAATCAGCTATCTCACGGAGGTGAACTTTCGGGAGATTCCGGAGCCGCGCACCCCGGAGGAAGAGATGGCTGCCGAACCCTGGTATTCCGTGGGCCCCCACGACGTGTTTCCCGAGGAGTTTCCCCGCTTTCTCTTCGCAAAGCCGCGCATCAAGCGCCTATTCACCCAGCTCCATGGGGAGATTTTCGACGCGGCCTACTGGAGGGGGCTACAGGCCTCAATCCAACAGGGCTCCGTGATGGACGTTTACCCCTATCGCCGGCGCCACCGCTTTGCGGAACGCTTCACTGCCACCGAGAACCAGGAGATCTAAATCATGACGATGGGGCAACGCCTTGCCATCCTGGGGGCCCTGGCCTTCCTTGCCCTTTTGGGACAAACGCTCCTGAGCCAGGGCACGGCGGGGGCCGGCGCGCTCCTCGCCAATCCCTGGGGCCAGATCACCCTTGCGGACTTTTACCTAGGGGTGCTGGTCTTCGCCCTGGTCATTTTTCATTTCGAGCCCTCTCCTCTGCGGGCCAGCGCTTGGGTGCTCGCGCTGGCGTGCGTCGGAAATCCCGTGGCCGTACTCTGGCTCGTGGTCCGGGGCCAACGGCTGTTTCCCCGCAGGGCCTAAGGCCCTAGACTCAAGGGCGCAACCTGGGGAGGGGGCTTTATGTCGCAGGATTCTTCGGGCAGCGTCACCGCGCTGCCCCTTCGCACCGTTTGGGGCCATGGCACCCTGGGCCTTCCGCTGGCGGTCATCGGCTATCCACTATCCATTTGGATTCCCGCCCACTACGCCGGCGCGCTGGGCCTACCGCTCGCCACCGTGGGCACCATGCTGATGTTGGCGCGCTTCACGGACGTCATTACCGATCCGCTGATCGGGGAGCTCTCCGATCGCTTTCGCTCCCCTCTAGGGCGGCGGCGCCCCTTTCTCATCCTTGGCGTGCCCCTCATGATGCTCGGCGCTTGGCAACTCTTCGTGCCCGATCCCGGGGTGGGGCTCGCCTACTTTCTTCTTTGGCTTACCCTGTTTTTCCTGGGGGCGACCCTCATTTCCCTGCCCCACGCGGCCTGGGGCGCGGAGCTATCCCCGGATTACCACCAGCGCTCCCGAGTCACCGCCGCGCGGGAGGTCTACGTGCTTGCGGGGCTCATGACCGCCGCCGCCGTGCCCATGGTCGTAGAGGTCATGGCGGACCGAGGCACGGGGCTCGCCGGAGTGTTTCACCATACCCTTGCAACCATCGGCGCCTGGTTCGGGGGACCCGCGCCGGAGGCCGCGCCCACCATGACCCGGGCGGCCCTCACGGGGCCCGTGCTCGAAGGCCTGGCCCTCACGGTTCTCGTCCTGCTGCCCCTTTGCGCCATGGCGGTCCTCCTGACCGTCGCCGAACCGCGCTTTGCGGCAACGCCCCGTATCTCCCTCCGGGAGGGTTTGGCCCTGGTCATGCGCAATGGACCCATGAAGCGGGTGCTGCTGATTGGGCTGCTGGTTTACTTCGGCGAGGCCTTCCGGAACGCCGTTTCCCTATTCTTTATGCGGGATATCATTGGCCTGGGTTCCATTGGTAGCGCTTACTTCTTCTATTTCGTCGCCGGCATCGCCGCCATCCCCTTCTGGCTGGGGCTCGGCAGGCGGATAGGAAAGCATCGCGCCTTCATGGGAACCCTCATCACCGTGGGCTGCGTCTCCGCCGCGAACTTCTTCCTGGACCACGGGGATTACAAAGCCTTCTTCGCCCTTTTCATTCTGAAGGGCTTTTGCTTCGGCGGCCTACAGTTCCTCCCCGCCGCCATGCTGGCGGACGTGGTGGACGTAGACAGCATGCGTTCCGGCGGCAAGCGCGCTGGCACCTACTTCGCCCTCATGGGCATGACGACGAAAATTGCCATCGCCCTGGGCACGGGGGTGTCCCTAAACGTGGTGGGGCTGTTGGGCTTCGACGCCGCAGGAGGCGTGGAAGCCTCCACGGAAGCCGGGGTGCTGGCCCTACGCATTGTCTACACCATGGGTCCGGTGGTTTTCTTTGGCTCAGCCCTGGGACTGATTTGGAACTATCCCCTCACCCCAGCGCGCCACGCCCGGCTACGGGCGCGGCTCGCTCGGCGCGAGGCCCGGCGAGCCGCTACCGCCCCTTACGCGGGGGCAAAGGCGAGGAGCGTTGCCGTTCCGTCCTCCGTGGGGACGAAACGCGGCGCTAGGGCCATGCCGAGTTCGAGAGTCCGCCTGGCCGTTTCCAGCAGGAAGGTGCTCATACGCACCCCCTCCTCCAGCGTCACCACCGCCAGCGTTTGGGGCGCGAGGGCTGTAAAGGGCGGCGCCGTGGGCCGGGGGCAGTGGGTCCAGGTGGTCAGGGTGGCCCGGCCCGAAACGGGCTTCCAGCTAAGCGCCGCACTTAGACAATGGGGACAGCGCGGCCGGGGATAGAACACCCAGGCTCCGCAGCCGTCGCACTGCTGGAGCACGACCCGCCCTTCTCCCAGCGCCGCCCAAAAGGGGGCGCTCGTAGGCGTCATCTTTGGCGCCAGGGGCGCAAGTAAGGTCTCGGTCATTACATCCCCTCCAAAATCAGCGCGACCTGTTCGCTCATCACGCCACCCGTACCCGTGACCAGGGCTCGATTCACGTCCCGCACCTGCCGGGGCCCGGCCCGCCCCATAAGCTGCCGTGCCGCCTCAATGGGTTGAAGCAAGCCCCCGGCGAGGCCCGGCTGCCCCACCCCGAGCTGACCGCCATGAGTGTTCAGGGGAAAATCGCCGTCGAAGGCCAAATTTCGCTCCGCCAGGAAGGCCGCCCCCGCACCCTTGGGGCAGAAGCCTGCGTCCTCCAAGGTCAGTAAAACGGTGATCGTGTAGCAGTCGTAGAGGGCGAGGAGATCCATGGCCGCAGGCGTCGTGCCTGCCCGAGCGAAGGCCGTGGCCGCCGCCGCGGCCACGGGAGTGACCGCGAGATCCTCGGCAAAGGTCGGCGTCTTGATGGTGAGCGATTCTCCGTAGCCGGTTATCTGCACTGGGCGATGGGGGCTCTTCTTCGCCTTCTCCGGGGAGGCCAGCACCACCGCCGCGCCGCCCGCGCAGGGCATCACGATCTCGAGCAGGCGCAGGGGCTCGGCAATCATGGGCGAGGCCAGCACATCGTCTGTGGAGACGGGCTTTTCATAGAAAGCAGCCAAAGGATTCAAGGCCGCGCTGGCCCGCTGCTGAGCCGTGATTTGGGCCCGGGCCCGTTCGCAGGATCCGAAGCGGGCCTCGTAGTGAGCCGCAATCATGGCGTAGCCCGCGTTCTGCGCGACGTTGCCGAAGGGCACCTCAAACTCCGCCTGGGGGGACCCCCAAGCGTTCGAGGTGGACCCCAGCCACCGGGCTTCCGGGGGCGGCCGATCCCGCGGGTCCGGGTTTGACGGGATGGGCAGGCCCGGCAACGCGCACAGCACGACATCGCAGAGCCCCAGCTCGATGGCCGCGGCCGCACGCCAGAGCATGCCCGTGCCCGTGGCACCCCCAAGGTCGACGAACTCCGCAAACTTCACGGGCTGGCCGAGGTACTCCACCACGGTAGCGGGCACAAACATGTTCGCTTCCCGAAGCGTGCCGCAGACCAGACCGTCCACGTCCCCCAGGGCCAGCCCTGCATCGGCGAGGGCCTCCGCGGCGAGGTCCATCCACTGTTCGAGCATGAAGCGCCGGGGCCCCTCGTAGCGCCGCTCCGTCGCCCATTCCGCATACCCGACGATAGCGCCCTTTCGCGCTGATCCCATCACTCTCTCCCCCGGAATTTGATCACCTATTATGCAGAAATTGCCGATGCCGGGGCTTTTGCCGTTAAATGAAGGCCTGCGCGCCGCGCATCCCTAAGCCAAGGAGCCCCCCATGTCCTTTCTGTCCTTCCTCGTCCTGCTCGCCATCGCCTATCTGCTGTGGCGGATCACCGACCAGCTTCCGGACCTTATCTTCCGCCTAAGCGAAATCCAGCGCGACGTCGCTGAGCTGCGCCGGCAGGAGCAGGACGACTGAGCCGCGAAGCAGACTCCGCGCCCGAGGCAGCGCTCCGCGCCGATCGCGCCGCCGCCCGGGCCGCGGGGGATCCCAACGCCGAGCTCTGCTGGTTTGCCACCGTTGGCATCGACGACGCACCGGTGACCGTTCGCACCCTGGTGCTCCGGGATCTCGAGGACAGTTGGGGCCTGTTCTTCAGCGACCAGTCCCCAAAGGGCCAAGCCCTGGCCCGGGATCACCGGCTGGCCCTCGCCCTCTGGTTTCCGAGCCTACAGCGCCAGTGGCGCCTCTGGGGCACAGCCTCGCCCCTGCCCGAGGCCGTGCTCGACGCCCACTGGCCCCGGAAACCCCGCCCGGCGAAATTGTCGGACCAGGTACAAACGCGCCTCGGGCAAAGCGCTCCTGTGACCGCCGCGCACCTTGCGGAAACCCAAACCGCGGTGGCAGCGGAGTTTGCCGCGGTCGCTGATGGGGATCTGCCGAGGCCTGCGCACGCCAACGGGGTTCGTCTAACGCTGGAGGGGATGGAGCAGCTGACCCTGCACCGGGCCCGGGCCCACGAACGGTTCGCCTATCACCTCGGCGCCGAGGGTTGGGCGGAAACGCCCCTCGTTCCCTAAGTGCGTTCCAGCGAGACCTTAGGCGCCGGGCGAATGCCCACGAGGCGTTCGAAGCAGATGCGAACGGCGGTCTCGCAGAAGGCGGTCATGAAGGGCGTTTCCGCTTCTTCAGAACGAATGGCCGCGTAGAGCACGGGCCACACGCCGTCTTCCCCAAGAGACAGGGCCGTCACGAGGCCCCGCTCCACGTACTCCGCCAGCGCCCAGTTAGGTAGGCAGGCCACGCCGCGCCCACTGGCGACGAGCTGCACAATCATGGGCGTAAGCTCCGCCGTTCGGCGCCGCTCCGGCGCCACCCCGGCGGGGTTAAAGAAACGGGTATAAATATCGAGGCGATCGAGATCCACCGGGTAGGTAATGAGGGCGTAGGCCGCCACCGCTTCCGGCGTCAGGGGTTCCTCCCGAGTCAGCAGATGGCCGGGCTTTACGGCGAGCACGGCTTCATAGCGGAACAGAGGCACGTAGGTGATGCCTTCCTGGGCCACGGGATCGGAAGTGATGACGAGGTCCAGATCCCCCCGAAGCAGGGCGGGCAAGGGGTTAAAACCAAAGGCCGTCGACAGGTCGAGCTCTATATCAGGCCACCGGTCCCGGTAAGCCTCGATGGCGGGCAACAACCAATCGAAGCAGCTATGGCAATCCAGCGCCATGAACAGGCGCCCCGTCGCGCCCCCGGCGAGACGAGCCAAATCTCGTTCCGCAGCCGCCAGCTCCGGCAGGATCCGATCCGCGGCCGCCAAGAGCCTGGCCCCCGCGGGGGTAAAGCGCACCGGGCGACTCTTGCGTTCGAAAAGCGGCGTGCCGAGGCGCTCCTCCAGGGCCTTGAGCTGGTGGGATAGGGCAGACTGGGTGAGGTTCACCCGCTCCGCCGCATCCACCAAGCTCCCCGCATCGCGAAGGGCCACCAGGGTAGCGAGATGACGAAGTTCCAAGCGGCTCATAGGTCGGCCTCTCATGGAAGGCAGAGGCGCACTATACGTTTTTTAATAGCCCGAAACGATGCAGAAAGCCTCCAAGGGCTTTACACTTCAGAGACTTGGCGTTGCCGCCGGGAACCCCACGCCCGCTAAAGCCCCACGCTTTACGGGGCCCGAGAATGCGAAACGAGCTGGCCATGACCCGAACCATGGACGACGCTGCCGGGGCGAGGGCCCTCCCGCCCCCCGAGCGCCCCCTGCGTATTGCCCTGCTGGGCTATCGCAGTTCGCCCCACAGCGGCGGTCAAGGCATTTATCTGGCGTCCCTGTCCCGGGAACTGCGGAATCGCGGCCATGCCGTGGACGTCATCTCTGGTCCGCCCTATCCGGAGCTGGACGACGGCATTCGGCTCATCAAGATCCCTAGCCTCGATCTCTTCGCGGCACCGAATCACGTCACCGCCCTGCGCTGGAAGCACTTTCGCTCTGCCCCCGATCTCTTTGAATACTTCAGCATGCTGACCGGCGGTTTCCCCGAACCCTTTACCTTTGGACAGCGCCTGAAGGCGCACTTCCTCGCGCAGGGCAATCCCTACGACGTGGTCCACGATAACCAAACCCTCGCCCCTGGGGTGCTGGCGCTCCAGCGCTGGGGCGTACCCCTGGTGACCACGATTCACCACCCCATTCAGCGGGACCTCGCCCTGGCCCTAGATCAGCAAAGGGATTGGAAGGGCCGGCTCCTCGTGCGGCGTTGGCACCATTTTCTACGCATGCAGGAGCGAGTCGTTCCCCAGCTGAAGCACCTGGTCACGGTCTCCGCTGCGTCCCGGGACGCCATCGCCGAGGCCTTTCGCATCCCCACAACCCGGATCGAGGTGGTGCACAACGGGGTGGACGGCGCGCGCTGGGCACCGCTCCCGGAAGTTACCCGGGCTCCTAACACGCTCCTCACCGTGGCCAGCGCGGACCAACCCCTGAAGGGGCTGACCGTGCTCCTCGATGCCCTCGCCACGCTGCGGAAGAGCCATCCCGCGCTCACGCTCCGGGTGATCGGCAAGCTCAACCCCGACGGCCCCACGGGGGCGCGGCTCCAGGCCTTGGGGCTAGGCGAGGCAGTCACCTTTGAAGCAGGGCTCTCCGAGGCGATGCTACGCCAGCGCTATGCCCAGGCGACCCTTGCGGTGGTGCCCTCGCTCTACGAAGGGTTCGGCTTCCCCGCGGCGGAGGCCATGGCCTGCGGCACGCCCCTAGTCTCGAGCACCGGCGGCGCCCTGGGTGAGGTGGTGGGCGATGCGGGGCTCACCGTACCCCCGGGGGATAGCGCCGCCCTTGCCAACGCTATCGACCAGCTTCTTAAGGCGCCGGAGCTCCGCCTTGGTCTGGGGGCCCGGGGCCGAAGCCGCGCCCTCGAGCAGTTCTCCTGGGCTCGGGCCGGGGCCGCCATGGTCCAGCGCTACCAGGAGGCGCGCTCGCCATGAGCATGGACACCATCGACTTTTCCCGCCTTCCCCTAGGGGGGCAACGGGTGCTGGACGTCGGCTGCGGGGAGGGGCGCCACTGCCTTTCCGCCGCCTACCACGGCGCGGCTCAGGTAGTCGGGATAGACCTCGCGGAACAGGATCTGGCCACGGCCCGAAAGCGCCAGCACGATTTCGAAAGCGGTCACGGCGCCCTGCCCCCTATCACCTTCATGCAGGGCAGCGCGCTCGATCTCCCCTTTGAGGATGGCAGCTTCGACGGCGTGCTCTGCTCCGAAGTGCTTGAGCATATTTTCCCCTATGAAACCGCGATCGCAGAGATCGTTCGGGTCGTCCGCCCCGGCGGCTGGGTCGCCCTCAGCGTGCCCCGGGCCTGGCCAGAGAAAATTTGCTGGGCCCTTTCTGACGCCTATCACGAAGCCGCAGGAGGCCACATCCGGATCTTCGAGGAGCCCGCGCTTCAGCGCGCGGCGGAGGGCGCGGGCCTGCGCTTCGAGGAATGCTACGGCGCCCATGCGTTGCACGTACCCTACTGGTGGCTGCGCTGCCTCTTTGGTGGGGACGACGCCGCCACCGAGGCCTGGCCCGTGCGCCTTTGGCACAGACTTTTGCTGTGGGACCTTCTAGAGGCCCCGGCCCTCACCCGAACGCTCGAGCGCTGGCTGAATCCCGTGCTCGGAAAAAGCGTGATCTACCACTTCCGCAGGCCCACGCCATGAGCCGCGTGCTTCTGACCCAGGGGCAGTTTCCCGAAGCCCTCCTCCGCCCCACGGTGAATTACATCGCCCGGTGCCAGCTGAGCAGCGGCGCCATTCCCTGGTTCCCCGAGGGCAAGATCGACCCCTGGGACCACCTGGAAAGCGCCATGGGCCTCGCCATCGGAGGCGCTTTTGAGGAGGCCCGGGCGGCCTTTGCCTGGCTTGAGGCTACACAGCGCGCCGACGGCAGCTGGCCCGCCACCTTCGCGAGCGACGGCACCCCGACTACGCCTCGGGCGGAAAGCAACTTCGTAGCCTACGGCGCCACGGCGCTCTACCACTACTTCCTATGCGCGAAGGACCCCACCACGGTGGAACGCTTCTGGCCCATGGTGCGCCGAGCCCTGAGCTGGGTCCTGGCGCTACAGAGCCCGGAGGGGGACATCGCCTGGGCGCGGGATGAAGCGGGGGCAATCTGCGATGACGCTCTGGTCACGGGCTGCGCATCCATCTTCAAGAGCCTCGAGTGCGCCGAAGCCCTGGCAGCGCTGATCGGCGATGACCCTGCGCCCTATGATGCGGCGCGGAAGCGCTTGGGGGTTGCCCTTCGAGAGCGCCCGGAGCGATTCGATCGCACCTGGGAGAGCAAAGCCCGCTTCTCCATGGACTGGTTCTACCCCGTGCTCACGGGCGTACTGTCACCAGAAGCGGGGAAGGCTCGGCTCGACGCACGCTGGCACGAATTCGTGGAGCCAGGGCTGGGCTGTCGCTGCGTTTCTGATCAGCCCTGGGTCACCCTCGCGGAAACCTGCGAGCTGACCCTCGCTCTGCTGGCCACGGGGCAACGCCACCGCGCAGCAGACCTTTTTAGCGGCCTCCACGACTGGCGTACCGCCAACGGGGCCTACTGGACCGGCTACCAATTTGTGGAAAAGGTGCTCTGGCCCAAGGAGCAGCCCACCTGGACCGCCGGGGCCATTCTGCTGGCCGCGGACGCCTTGACGGATAGCACCGGCGCCGCCCGCCTACTCACCGGCGCCTTTCAGGCGCCGGCGCCAGGAGACGCCCGTTTCCGGAGCACGCCCAGGGTCTCGAAGAGTCCCAGGACCTCAAAGTCTCCGCTCTCCTGAGCCTGGCACCAGAGCTCATAGGGGGGCCGGCCCCCATCGTCGGGGTTCGGAAAAATATCGTGAATGAGCAAAATGCCGCCGGGGGCGAGCTTGGGCACCCAGCCAGCATAATCGGCCTGCGCGGCCGCCCGGCTGTGACCGCCGTCGATGAACAGAAGCCCCAGGGGCGTGGCCCAGGCCCGCGCTGCCACGGCCGAGGGGGCCACGATGGGCACCACCGTGTCCTCGAGGGCCGCGGCCCGGAGGGTGCGGCGAAAGGCCCCAAAGGTATCCACCCCCTGCCCGTCCGCCGTGGCCAGCTCCGGATCAAAGTACCCTTCTCCAGGCTGGTGCTCCTCCGATCCCGCGTGATGATCCACGGCGAAGAGCACGCGGCCGCTGCGCTGGCAGGCCGCACCCAGGTAGATCGTCGATTTTCCGCAATAGCTGCCAATCTCTAGGCAGGGCAGGGCTCGCGGGGCCAGGCTAACGGCGCGGTAAAGCTCCGCGCCCTCGGAGGCGGGCATAAAGCCCTTCACGGAGTCCGGATCAAGGGGTAGGGGATGCATAAAGACCTGCCTGGCAGACCGCTAGCGGGCTAAGCCAAAGAAGACCGCCGCAAAGGTAAAGGGGAACGCCAGGGCCACATAGGCGAGCACGGAAACAATTTCGTCCTGGCGAGGGTCCCCCGTGGGGCGCAGGCGCGTGCCCAGGAAGAGCCAAGCGCTCCCCCCAAGCACCACCGCCAGCACCAGCCCCAGCAGGAGAGCCATCATGCGGTACGCTCCCTAGCCGAGCTGTAGCATGTTGCGCTGCTTTGCCCCGGTGAGGTCCGTGATCTGGGACCAGGCCGCGGCCACATCTTCCGCCTTGGCCTCGGCGCCAAGGTTGGCCCCGGTGTTCTCCACGATGGCGGCCACGGAGAAACTCCCTCCAGCGGCCTGCACCACCACGCCGTTGGGGGCGTCGTCGCTGCAAAGGAAGGTCACCGCCGGGGTGATGAGCTCGGGGCCGAGATTTTTGCCGGCTTCCTCGGGGATCAGGTTTTCCGTCATGCGCGTCAGCGCCACCGGAGCGATGGCGTTGGTGTGGATATTGTTTTTCGCCCCTCGATTTTCAGGGTGTTCATGAAGCCCACGAGGCCCAGCTTGGCGGCGCCATAGTTGGTCTGCCCGAAGTTACCGAAGAGGCCCGAGGGGGAAGTGGTCATCACGATGCGGCCGAAGTTCTGCGCCTTCATGATGGGCCACACAGCTTTCGTGACCATCATGGCGCCCATGAGATGCACGTCCACCACGGCCTGAAAGTCCTCGATGGTGACCTTCGTAAAGGTCTTATCCCGAAGGATGCCCGCGTTGTTGATCAGGATATCCACCCGGCCCCAGGCCTTCATCGCGTCATCGACCATGGACTGGGCGCCAGCGGGATCGGACACGCTGCCGCCGTTGGCGATGGCTTCCCCGCCCGCGGCCTTGATTTCCCCAACCACGGCCTCTGCGGCAGCGGAGGAACCGCCGGTGCCGTCCATCGCGCCGCCGAGATCGTTCACCACCACCTTGGCGCCCCGGGCGGCCAGATCAAGCGCGTGGCAACGGCCGAGACCACCCCCCGCGCCAGTGACGATGGCAACACGACCGTCGAAGGAAATGCTCATAGTGCTTGACTCCTAGCTGGGCAGCGGGGGCTGCCGGGGAAAATTAGGCCACGTCCGTGTACTGGGCGTCGCGTTTCTCAAAGACTGATTTTACCGCTTCGAGCTGATTGGAGCTGCCAATCAACCCGCCCTGGAGGCTGGCCTCAAGCGCCAGACCGTGGGCCGCATCGGCGTGCCAGCTGTCTTCCAAAAGTTTCTTGCCGGCGCGAATAGCGTCCGGGCTCTTGCCAGCGATTTCTCGTGCCAGGGCCAGGGCCTCGGCCCGGGGATCATCGGCCACCCGGGTGACGAGCCCGAGCTCCGCTGCTTCCTTCCCGGAGAGCACGCGACCGGTAAAGGTGAGCTCCTTCAGCACATCCAGGCGGATCAGATCCCGCACGGTTTGTGTGAGGCCCATGTCCGGGACCAGGCCCCATTTGATTTCCATGACCGACAGCTTAGCGTCGGGGGCCGCAATGCGGATATCCGCACCCAGGGCCACCTGGAGCCCCCCGCCAAAGGCCACGCCGTGCAAGGCGCAGATCACCGGGACCGGACAGCGCTTCCAGACCATGCCCGGGCGCTGGGCGTGATTTTCCGGCAGCTCCGCGCTGGTGGCCGCGCCCACCGTCGCTTCCGCGCCGGGCGCCCGTTCCCGGTCCCCCATGCCCTTGAAGCTAGAGAAATCGAGGCCGGCACAGAAACCCCGGCCTTCCCCGGACAGCACCACCACGCGCACGCCAGGCAGGGTCGCCACCTTCTCCCCCGCTTCCGTGATGGCCGCAAACATCTCGGGGGACAGGGCGTTGTACTTATCCGCCCGATTCAAACGTACGTCGGCAACGCCGTCCTCCACCGTAATCGTGACCAATTCCGTCATCGTCATCCCTCCCTCAAAAACCCGTGAAGTCTTTGCCTAGCCTGCACCCTGGTGGGCCGCCAACTGGCGCTGAAAATCCGCCATATCGAAGTAGTCTCGCCAGCAGGCGATCTTTCCGTCCACCACCTCGAAGGCCCCCATGACCGGCAGCTCGAGCCAACCCTCGGCTAGCTTGAAGCGATCGAGGCGCTCGTTGAGGACCACCCCCGGGGCCACCTCCGCCTGATAGGCAATCTGCCAATCCATTTCCGAGGCGAGGCCGAGGTAGCCGCGGATGACGGCCTCGATCGCCGGGCGTCCGGACACGGGAGGCCCGGGCATGTTGTGGTACACCGCATCATCTGTGAAGGCGCCGATGATGGCGTCCACATCCATGGCGTTGAAGGCCTCCATAAAGGCGGCGACCACAGCGTTGGCTTCGCTCATTGTGCTTCCCCCAGGGCCCAGGCCGAAAGCAGCGACGAGGCGCTGGGCGCCACGGTAATGCGCGCGCGATCGGCAGGCTGCACGTACCCCTCCCCTTCCGCATGGTCGAGGAAGGCGAGCAGGTGATCGAAATATCCCTCGGCGTTAATCATGCCACAGGGCTTGCCGTGGATACCCAGCTGAGCCCAGGTGAGCACCTCAAAGAGCTCATCTAAGGTGCCGAAGCCCCCGGGGAGCACGGCCACGGCATCCGCGAGGTCCAGCATGCGCGCTTTACGTTCGTGCATATTGGCCACCACCTCGAGGCGAGACGCCCCGCCATCGACGGATAACCCGCTGTGCGCCTGTTCCCGCTCCGCCAGATCCTCGGGAATCACCCCCACTACGGCGCCCCCGACCTCCAGGGCGGCATCCGCCACCCTGCGCATCATGCCCTGCCCGCCCCCGCCGTAAACAAGGGTGACGCCGGCGGCGGCTAGGCCTGCCCCAAGGGCATCGGCGGCTGCCCCGTAGGCGGGGGAAGCGCCAAGGCGAAAGCCGCAGTACACGGCGACGCTACGAATCACAGCGCAATCCCCGCCGCCCGCAGGTCCGCGATGGCCTCGGCGGTCAGCCCCGCTTCGGCGAGTACTTTTTCGGTATCGGCGCCCAGAAGCGGGGCGGGCGCCAGACGCAGCGGCGCCCCATCGCGCACCGGGGGCCGGGGCTGGCGCATGGGGCCCGCCACCGGGTGCTCGTGAGGCACCAAGCTTTCCGACGCCTGCACCTGAGGATCGTCGGGCACGGCGGCTCGCGGCAGGGCCGGCGCGCAGGGGATGTCGTACTCATCGAGGGCTGCCATGGCCCCTTCCGTAGTGAATTCAGAGAAATCCACCCCGGCCCCCACGATGGCGCACAGGTGCCCATCGGCGGTTCGGGAAATCCCAAAGGTGTCGGCGAGCTCGGGATGGGCCTGGGCCTCCGGGCTCAGGAAGGTGTGATTCCAGAACAGATCGGACCAATTGAAATAGAGCGCGGCATCGAGCATCGATAGGGATAGGCGCCGCCCGCCCTTGCCCTGGGCCCGCGCAAAGAGCGCTGCGCTTAAGGCCTGGGCCGCGGTAAGAGCCGTCACCTTGTCACACACAAGGGTGCGCATGAGGCTGGGCTCAGCGCCCCCCTGGGCCTCCGCAAGCCCGGATACGGCCTGAATTACCGGGTCGTAAACGCGGCGCTTGGTGTAGGGACCTTCCGGACCGAAACCCGAAATGGATAGGTAAATCACCTCCGGCCGCACCGCCTTGATGGCCTCATAGTCGAGGCCCAGGCGGGCTGCCGCCCCAGGGCGGAAGTTCTCGACAAAAACATCGCACTGGGCCGCCAGAGCCAATAGAGCCTCCTGTCCCCGGGGATCCTTTAGATCTAGCGCAATACTCTTTTTGTTGCGATTCACGGTGGCGAACATCGCCGTAAGACCCCGATGCTGGGCTCCGAGGGCCCGAGTCATGTCGCCGCCCGCGAGGTTTTCCACCTTCCACACCTCCGCGCCCTGATCGGCCATGAGCCCCGTGGCCAGGGGTCCGGAGATAACGGCGGACAAATCGAGGATACGAACGCCCTCGAGGAGGGGCGGTAGGGTGTCGGTCACGGACGGCTCCTTTTAGCGGGAACGAAGCGCCCGCAGCGCGAGCGATAGGGCCCGATCATCGCCCCCTTCCTCCATCTGCTCAAGAACCTGCTCCAAGGTCTCGCGGAGCGTCTCCCGTCCCCCGGGGGCGAGATCGCAGGGAAAAAAATCTGAGGTCTCATCGCCGTGATGGCCCGCGGGCTTGCGCAAGGGCGGCGCCCCCAGGGCCCCAGCGAGGGTTTCCCGCTGCGGATGCCCCAGGGGGAGGGCCGCGAGGATGGCGCTCAAGGCCGGACGACTGAATACCTCGGGCGCCTCGCAGCGGGCTTGGTAGGCGGACCAGTTCGGGGCCGGGACGCCGCCCGCACCCAGCTCTGCGCGAAGGGCGTAGCAGGCGTGGCCGCTGGCCAAGTACTTCGCCTCGAAGGGGCTGAGGGGCGCTTCCGGGGCCGGGGCTAAGGGACTCAGCGTGCTGGCAACGCCCAGGCTCTCCAGCACGACCTGCCACTCCTCAAGATAGAGGCGCCAGTTGCTCCGGACCTCAAGGTCCCCGCCCAGTCCCAGGAGCCAGGGAAAGGCGGGATGGGCGGGCCAGCGGCGCTTGTAGTGGCGGGCCTTGGGCCAGGGGTTGGGATAGGGAAGGTAGTGCGCTTTGAGGCGCCAGCCCGCCGCCACGGCGCAGCGCCAAAAGTCCCCAAGCTCCCCTCGAACGAGACGAGCGTTCTTCGGCAGCGTGGGCCGGCGTCGGCCGAGCCGATCCGCAGACTTATCTACCCCCACCACCCAGGCCTCGGGGTGGCGTTCCGCGAGGTTCCGGGTGCTCTCCCCGGTACCGCAGCCCGAGTCGAAAATCAGGCCCCGAGGGCTCGGACCCAGTTCGCGCTGCAACGCCTCAAAGGCCGCCTGCGTGTGGGCTGCCACGGGCGCCGTAGGCAAGCGGAGCAAATGACGCTGCAGGCGATCGAGGAGTCCAGCGTGGGGCGTCTCCTGAGCGGATTCGATGGGTTTAGCCGCAGTGAACAAAGCCGATCCTCTAGCCTCGGGGCGTCGAGCCTAGCATGGCGAAAAAAGGTTCGACGCGGATTAGGGGGACTTAGGGCGTAGTGGCGGGGAAAGGCCGAGCGGGGCACGCCGGCCCTGGCGAGCGGCTGCCCTTATTGAGGGCGGCGTTGGGTAAGCCCTTTTGGGCGAAATTCTAGGTATCTACATGAACGGGGAAGGGACGGCTTCAAAAAACCACTCGGGTGCAATTAACTTGCTCCTAAGTGTTCTACATTTCCACTTAAATCCCTAAAAACCAATGAAATGACCATAAAAACCCACTTTCGTTCAGATCAAGGATCAACATGAAATTTGGCGAGAAAGGGCTTTCCCCAAGAGGCGCGATGAACCATAAAAAAGCGGGGCGCCGCTTAGCGAGCGCCCCGCAGAGGGGAGGAGGGAAGAAATTTACTTGGCAGCGATAGCGTCCGTGTTCATGCCATCGGCCAGGGCAAAGCGACCTTCGGAGGTGCGCAAGGTGCTGAGCTTGCGACCGTTGGAGGCCGTTTCGCAGTAAACCCGCACGTCCGCGCGCGTGTCGTCCTGCCAGGCCGTGCCGTTAATGAAGTAGGTGTTGCCTTCATCGGACTTCGAGATGAAGTAGTCGCGCTTCGCCACGAGGCCGGGAAGGGCCTCAGCCGCTGCATCAAAGCATGCCCCGTAGCCCCGGGCTTCTGCCGGAGAGCTCAGGCGGGCTTCCGCGGAGAGGGCGCTGGTGAGAAGAGCTGCCGAAATTAGGGTCGTTACCGCTTTCATGATGTGACTCCAAAGTGGTTCAGGGGTGTGGGGGAGGTGGGGCCCTGAACTCGTTACCTAAGGTAACAATATGGAGCTTGCCTGGGAACCTAAGTAACGTAGAATGCGATTCTCATTTTTATGCAGGCTTATCTGCATAATGTTCATAAATGTAACACAGAAAAGCCCTTAAACGGCCCATTGCTCCAAGATCGTGCGGAGAAACCCATGCCCGGCCTCGCTCACCTCGACTGGAACTTGCTACGCAGCTTTGAAGCGGTCGCCCGGGAAGGGGGGCTCGGTCGCGCAGCGAAGCACCTAGGGCTCGCCCACCCTACGGTCGCCCGGCACATCCAGCAGCTGGAGGAACAGCTCGGCCAGACCCTGTTTGACCGGACCAGCACAGGCCTCGCCCTAAACGATCTCGGGCGCCGCCTCGCCTCCGTCAGCCAGGCCATGGGCGAGGAGGCCGCGCAATTTCTCGCCGTGGCGGAAACGGCGCGAAATACGCCTGACGGCGTGGTTCGCATCACCGTCGCCGAGCTCCTGGCAGACCTCGCCCCAACCTTGCTTTCTGGGCTCCAGGACTTTTCCGGGGAACGGCAGCGGGTCTTCGAGCTGATCGTCAGCGCCGAAGCCTTGAACCTGCTGGAGGGGGACGCGGATATCGCCCTGCGTCACCTACGCCCCGTACAACAGGAGCTCCTCTGCCGGCGGGTCGGTGGCCTGCCCCTGGCCGCCTATGCCAGTCCCGCCTACCTCAACCGCATGGGGACCCCCACCCGGGATAGCTACGATGAACACTGGTACATCGACGGCGTCTCGGAGCAGCGCTTCACCGCGGCGCTGAAATCCCTTGGGGGGCTTATTCCCCCTAGCCGCATTGCCTTTCGCTCCGATGCCCTGGGGGCGCGAGCCGCCGCCGCAGCGGCGGGCTGGGGCATCGTTGCCCTGCCCCGGCATCTAGGAGATGGCGACCATCGCCTCCAACGCCTCGCCCTCGGCACCGACGAGGAACAGCAAAGCTTGCCCATCTGGGTAGTGGCCCGACCCAGCGTCCGGCAGCGGGTCCTCCTGCGAACGGTGAGCGACACCCTTGCTGCGGGTCTCGAGGCGCGCTTCGGGGGCAACCGGGAACATTTCGAGCCTGCTTAGGCACCCTCACCGGGACCTAGAGGGCCATTGCACCTGGCCGCCGCGCTGGGGACACTGAGCGCACAGCCACCGGAGCACACCATGACCCAACCCCCCTTCCCGTCCCAGGACCCCACCTGCCCCTGGCCCACGGAGGCCTGGCCCCGGGGAGCCCTGCCGGAAAGCCTCGACCGGGACACCTACGAGCGTGCCTATGACGCTCTGACCCAGCCCGGGCCCGAGGACGGCGAATGCTACGCGGTGCTTGTCGTTCATCGCGGCCGCCTTGTGGCCGAGCACTATGGAGACGGCGCCACGGCAGACAGCACCCTAGCCTCCTGGTCCATGGCCAAAAGCCAGCTCCATGGGGTCGCAGGCCTAATGGCCCGGGAGGGGCTGATCGACCTCGACGCCCCCGCCGGCCTCGCGGCTTGGGCCGGGGAACCGCGAGCTGAGATCACCCTGCGCCAGCTTTTCGCCATGCGCAGCGGCCTTGAGTTTCGGGAAGATTATGAAGACGGCACGGTCTCCGATGTCATCGAAATGCTCTGGGGAGCCGGGAAGAACGACGTTGCCGCCTACGCGGCGGCCAAGCCCCTCCTCCACGCCCCGGGCAGCACCTTCAGCTACTCCAGCGGCACCACGAACCTGATCGCTCGAATTCTGGCCGATCGCCTGGGCGGGGAAGAGGCCTTGCTTACCCGGCTCCAGGAGAACCTCTTCGCGCCCCTTGGCATCACCGGCGCCGTACCTAAGGTAGATGGAACGGGGCTCTGGAAGGCCTCGAGCTTCTGCTTTTGCACGGCGGAGGACTTTGCGCGCTTCGGCCTGCTCTACCTGCGAGGCGGATGCTGGGAAGATCGTCCCCTACTCGAGGAAAGCTGGGTCAATGGCGCCCGCACCCCCACCACGCTAACCGCGGAGGAGGGCTACGGGCTGCATTGGTGGATCGATCCCGCGGACCCTCGGCGCTTCTACGCCAGCGGCTACGAGGGGCAGCGAGTCCTCTGCGATCCCGCCCGAGACGTGCTGGCCCTACGCCTCGGGAAAACCCCAAACGGTGAAGTACCGAGGATCATGGCACCCCTTCACGCCCTCGTTGCCGCGTTTCCGGAGCTTGGCGGCTAGGCCCAAGGGCTAAACGAAGCGGAGCCGATGCCCCGTGAGCCGGGAATAGGCGTCAAGGTAGCGATCAAGAGTTTGCTGCAGCACGGCGTCGGGAAGCACGGGCCCCGGCGGCTGCCGGTCCCAAGCGCCCTCGGCCACCAAGGTTTCCAGGTAATCGCGAATGAATTGCTTATCAAAGCTGGCCTGGGGCTGCCCCGGGGTCCAGCCGTCGGCCGGCCAGAAGCGCGATGAGTCGGGGGTGAGCGCCTCGTCGATGAGCACCAGATCGCCCTTGCTGTCGAGGCCAAACTCGAACTTCGTATCGGCCAAAATGAGTCCCCGGGAGGCCGCATAGCGGCTCGCTTCCTCGTAAAGCATGAGCGTCGCCTGAGCAAGAGTCTCGGCGAGCTCGGGGCCGACCGTATGCTCGAGGGTCGCAAAATCAATGTTTTCGTCGTGTCCCGCGTCCACCTTATGCGCCGGGGTAAAGATCGCCTGGGGAAGGCGATCGCCGTTGCGCAGCCCCTCCGGAAGGGGGTGGCCACACACCTCGCCGTCGCGCTGATATTCTGCCCAGCCCGAGCCCGTCAGGTAGCCCCGGGCCACGCATTCCACGGGGACCACGGGCAGGCGCTTGCACACCATGATACGGCCCTCAAGCTGGGCCCGGTCCGCGTCCGAGAGCCCGGGAATACGCTGGGGATCGGTGGTGATGACGTGGTGCGGCAGGCGCGGCGCAAAGAACCCGAACCAGAAACACGCGAGCTGAGTGAGTACGATCCCCTTGCCCGCAATGCCGTTGCCCATGATGACGTCGAAGGCTGAGAGACGATCGGTGGCCACGAGGAGCAGCGCCTCCTGGCCATTTTCCAGCGTAACGTCGTAAAGATCCCGAACCTTCCCCCGGCCCCGGAGGGGCAGGGGCAGGGACGTCTTGAGGAGCGGCGTCGCCGGGCGCGCGAATTCCTGGCTTTCGATCACTTGGCGCTGATACCTCCATCCACCATGTAAACCCCACCGGTCATGAAGCGGGCCTCATCGCTCGCAAGGAAACACATCATGTTCGCGATATCCGCCGGCTGAGCGTATTCCCCCAGGGGGATGCCCGCGGCGATGGTGGCGTGAGCCGCCTGCCCATCCCCAGGCATCATGCCGTCCTCGAGGGAGCGCATCATCCGCGTCTCCACGGGGGACGGGTTGACCGTGTTCACCCGAATGCGATCCGCGGCGCCCTCGAGGGCTGCGCAGCGCATCATGCCGATCACCGCATGCTTACTGGTGACGTAGGGCGAAAGGCCCGCGGTACCGCCGATGCCCGCTACGGAAGACGTGATGATCACGGAGCCGCCGCCGCGCTTCGCCATGGCGGGGAACACCGCCTGAAGGCCAAGCCACACGCCCCGCACGTTCACCGCCATCACCCGATCGAACACCTCCACGCTTTGCGTGGTGAGGGAGCTACCGTGCCTTCGATCCCTGCATTGGCCAGAAAAATATCCACCCCACCAAAGCGCTCAATTGCCAGAGCCACCATGGCCGCATTGGCCTCCGGGGTCGTAATGTCCCCGGCGTAAACCGCGACGCCATCGCCCAGGCGCTGTGCGACGGAGGCCAGTGCCTCGCCGTCCAGGTCCACGAGCACCACCTTGGCCCCCTCCGCCAGGTAACGCTTGGCAGCGGCTTCCCCGATCCCGCCGGAGCCCCCGGTAATGATGGCCACCTTGTCGTTGAGCTTCCCCATACCCCCTCCTTCGGCTGTCTTCTTTAAAACTTAAGCGCCGCGAGGCTCGCGGCAAAGTCGTTCAGCAAATCCTCTTGATCTTCGATGCCGACGCTCACCCTGAGCAAGCCCTCGCTAACGCCCATGGCAGCCCGGCGCTCGGCGCCCATCTCAAAATAAATGGTGTGGGCGACGGGAATAATAAGGGTTCGGTTGTCCCCAAGGTTTGTGGAGTTCACGGCCAGGGTCAGGCGGTTACAGAAGGCGAAGAGATCCTCCCGGGGATCGAGCTCAAAGCTGAGCAAAGCTCCGGGGCGGCGGAAGAGCTTTGCTACCCGGTCATGCTGGGGATGATCGGCAAGACTCGGGTGGTACACCCGCTGCACCGCCGGATGAGCCTGAAGCAGGGCCGCCAGGGCGGCTGCATTGGCGCAGGCCCGATCGAGACGCAGGGCCAGCGTTTCCGCCCCCAGGGCCAGTGTGTGCGCAGCCTCCGGCCCCAGGCTCGCGCCAAAATCCCTCAGGCCCTTTTTCCGCAGTTGGGTCAGGGCTTGCCGCGCCGGCGGCGCGCTGCGATACGCGTCGAAGATGTGGGGGTAGCGATCCCAGGGGAACAGGCCCGTGTCCGTTACAGACCCCCAAGGGCCGCGCCGTGGCCGCCGATGTATTTGGTCAGCGCATTCACCACGAGGTGCGCCCCCGCAGCCTTCGGCTGAAAGAGCCAGGGCGAGGTCATGGTGTTATCCACCACAAAGACAATGCCCCGCTCGGCGCAGAGGGCACCGATAGCCTCGAGGTCAGCAATCTGGGTACACGGGTTGGCGATGGTTTCCACAAACACCATGCGCGTTTCCGGCCGCAGGGCGGCTTCCACGGCGTCCACGGCGGTGGCGTCCACAAAGCTGACGTCAATGCCCTGCCCCGCAAAGCTCTGGAACAGGCTGCTGGTATTGCCGAAGAGGAAGGAGGAGGACAGGAAATGGTCACCCCGGCGCAATAGGGAAAAGAGGATCGAGCCAATGGCTGCCATGCCCGTGGCGAAGGCCACGGTGCCCACACCCCCTTCCATAGCGGTAATTTTGGCCTCCAGCGCTTCCACCGTAGGGTTACCGCTCCGGCTGTAGGAAAAGCCTTTCTCCGTGCCCTGAAACACCGCGGCAAGCATTTCCGCGGTATCAAAACCATAGGCCACCGAGCCGTGCACGGGCTTATGAAGCGCCCCGTGCTCAATCGGTCCCCCCAAGCGGTCGCTGTGCAAAATCTCCGTGGTAAAGCCCCGGCCGTGCCCCTCTGCCATCTCGTGCCTCTTGTTCGAATGCTGATGCGCTACTCTACGCTCCGGGGGCGGGCATCGGTAGGCGGCTCGTAGCCAGTCATCTCGAGGTAGCCACAGCTCTCCTCGTCCTCCTCCAGGCACACCATGCCCTCCCAATAGGGCACGGTCAGGGGATTGTGCTGATCAGCCTGCACCGCGCGAACGACGTCAGCGATACCCAGCTGGGGCAGGTCCAGTCGCCAGCGCACGGGCCAGAGCCCGCCCCGAGGCCCCGCCCAGGTTGCCCCGGGCACAGGTTCGAAGCGATAGGTCCCGGGAGCGAGGCGCATGCTTTTCCCGTCCGGGGCCACCAGCGTGCCTTCCCGAACCCCCGACAAGGACCCGTCGGCCCGACGCAGTCGGAACAGCATGAGGTCATGGCCCGTGGATAAGTGCAGGGCCAGCCAGTCCCAGCCCACCTGCTCCGGCGCCAGGGCCCCGGAGCTCCATTCCCGATCGAACCAGGCGAGACCCGAAGCATGGCGGGGCGCCTCCCCGGTGGGAGGCTTGAGGGTCAGGGCCGCGGCCATGCGCGGGTAGGAATAATAGTAGGACGCGCTGCCCGTCTCCCGGCTTTTAAGGGACAGCCCCGAGTCCCCCTGGAGCACGGGGCCCCGGGGAGCGCCGAGGGCGAGGGTGAGCCGCTGGCGCTGGCCGCCGAGCGTCACCGTAGCGGACAAAGTAGCGGGAAAGGGCGCAGGGCTCGCACCGGGAGCGGCTTCCAGCGTCCAATCCTCCAACCAAGCCCGAAAGGGCGCCGAGCTCACCCCCGCCAAACCCAGAGCATCGCGAGCAAAGCGCTCCTCGGCTCTATGCCCCTCCGGCGTGGTGATCGCCAGATGGGCCATCCACAGAGCGTTTCCCGCCAAGGGGGAGGCGCGGACCGGCGCCTGCGCGGGTGCCAAGAGCCCCTGGCGAAAGAGCGTGAACTGCACCCCGAAGGCCTGGCCCTGCCCATCCTTCAGGTGCGCCGTGAGATACCACCATTGGGTGCGAAAAGCTGGCTTTACTCCGTGATCGTCCGGAAATTGAAAGGACCGCGGGGCCAGGGCGCGCTCAAAGCCATCCGCCGACGCACCCAGCACGGACCCTGCTTCAAGCGCAGCTTGAGCGCTGCCTATGCCAACGCTAAGAAGCAGGAAAACAGCGCCTAAACGCCCGAAAGCTCCGTCCCTAGCCCTGCGCACGAAGCACCTCCAGGGCCTCGGCGGCGGGCGCCCGCCAGGTCTGCAGCGCAGGACCCAGGGCCGCCAGAAGCCCCGCTGCGAGGGCCAAGAGCAAGGCCTCGAAGAAGGCCGCAGGCGGCCAGTGTAGGGCTAGCGTCCAGTGAAAGGCCCGGAGATTCACGGCGTCACACAGGACCCAGGCCGCTAACGCCCCCAGAGGCAGGGCCAATAGCCCCGCGATGCCGGCGAGGAGCCCGGCCTCCAGGAGCAGCTGGCGGGCGGCAAAGGGCCCCGGCGCCCCGAGGATGCGCAGCGCACTCAGCTGCTGACGCCGGTCTAGGGCAAGGGCAGCGAAAGCGCTCAGCAGCCCTACCCCCGCCACCACCCCGGCGATGGTCTGAAGCACGGCGGTGACGCGAAAGGTGCGATCGAAGATCGCGAGGGCCCGGGCCTTCACCGGGCCCTGCGCCAGGAGCTCCCCCGACCGGGGCAGCGCTGCCTGGAGCCGAGGCAGCACAGCTTCCGGAGCACCATAGACAGCCAAGCCCCAGGGCCCTGCGGGCGCGGGCCCCGCCCAAAGCGCTCGGGGCATCTCGAGCTCAAGGCGCCCACCGCCGTAGGATCGATAATAGGGCGCCAGAAACTCGCCGTCGGGAAGGCGCCCGGGCCAGGCCAGCGCGCCCCCTGCCGTACGTCCCAGCTGCCGGGCTAAGGGCTCGCTCAGGCGCAGCGACGGCGCCTCGTGCCCCGCGGCTTCGAGCAAGGTCACACGCACGGGCATTCCCTCTAACCAGTCGTCCACACTTTGCCGCCATACCCATCCTGAAACGAGGCCGTCCCTCCGAGCGGCCTCGAGGGCCGCCTCAAGGGGCCCCCGCGCCGACCCCAGGGCTTGGCCCCGAGCCAGCACCGGCGCATCGAGCCGATCCTCTAACCAATCCGCAACGGTTAGGCGAAAACTGCTGACCATGATGGTCATGCCCACGGCGGTGGCCAGGGCCACCACAAGGGCCGCCAGCGCCAGCTGAGCCCGTCCCAGACCCCGGCTGGCCTCCCGGAGTGGCAAGCGCAGCCGCAGGGGCAAGGGCGCCGCCAGCCGGTTAAGGCCACGAAGGAGAAGCGCCGTTACCGGCCCCACCCCCTGAGCCCCTGCGAGCAAGATCGCGGCCAGCGCAAGCAACGCCCCGAGATACCCCGATGGCAATCGCAGAAGCATCAGCGCGAGCAGGGAAAGGCCCAGCGCAAAGGCAAGCCCC
Source organism: Candidatus Salivita marina (assembly GCA_038144425.1). Classification (GTDB taxonomy): domain Bacteria; phylum Pseudomonadota; class Gammaproteobacteria; order Pseudomonadales; family Azotimanducaceae; genus Salivita; species Salivita marina. The sequence continues at coordinate 224,314 of JAYQNS010000004.1, forward strand.
GCCCTGCCTCCCGTCTGCGCTGGCGAACGCCCCGCCCGGGGCAAGAGGGGCGCCCGCCCCGCTTCCCGAGCCAGGGGCCAGGCGACGGCGAGGCCGCCGCCGAGGGCGAGCACCAGGCCCTTGCCATAGGGCACAAGATCCAGCGGCAAAGCGGCGATGGCCACCTGGTCGTAAAGCCCCTCCAGGGTGGCGGAGATCAGGCCCAGAAGCCCCCGGCCAGCAGCCGGCCAAGGAGAAGCCCGAGGAGCGCGCCCAGCCCCGCAAAGGTCAGTGCTTCCAGGAGCACGTGGCGCCGAAGCACTGCCGGAGCTACCCCAAGGGCGCGAAAGCGTCCGAAGCTGTCGAGGCGGCGCCGAACGCTGTAAGCAAGTGCCCCATAAAGCAAATAGAGCCCTACGAGCAGGGCCAGGAGCCCCATGGCCGCCAGATTCAGCTGGAAGGCGCTGGCGAGCCCCCCGAGGGCCAGCGCGGACTCCCGCTGACTGCGCAGCTCAAGCCCCGGATAGGCCTCGCGCAGGGCCGGGGCAAGGCGCACCTCGGGGCTCGCCTCGGAAAGAAGCAGGCCTGGGAAAAGGCGCTCCAAACCACGACGCAGGGCACTCCGGGGCTGCGCCTCCGGCAGCGCGAGCTCCACTCGGGAAAGGCGATCGGTCGCGCCAAGCCATTCCTGCGCCGTGGCTAAATCCACCACGGCCAGGGCCAGGGGGGCCGCCTCAGCTTCCATGCCAGGCAGGCGCCCGAGCACCGTGAGGGCCCGCGCCTCTGGGAGGGGCAAGCGATCCCCCGGGGCCAGCTCCGGGCCCACGGAGGGGGACAGAAGGGCCGCCCCAGGGGTGGTTAGGAACTGTGTCCAGGACAGGGTTTGCGCGTCGGCGCCCGGCGCGCCCGCGGAGAAGCTTTCCTGACGCAGGCTGGAGAAAGGATCAATGCCCAAGAGACGCAGGGGCGATCCGTCGGGAAGGGGCAAGCGCCCCTCCAGAATGGGGGCAAAGCCCATTACCGGCGCATCGTCCTCTAGAAGCGTTCCGGCGCGCCAGGCTCGGCGGAGCGCCCCATAGGCGTCCAAGGACAGGCTTCCCCCGGGCCCGTCGATGCGATGGGTGCTGGCACCCTGGAGCTGGGCGGATGCAGTCGCCATGGCGGCGCGGGAGGCCGCATTCACCAGGTCCACGGCCACCACCACCGCGACCCCCAGAGCGAGGCTTAGGATCAGAAGCGCACTTTGCCCAGGCTCCCGGCGCAGGGCGCGCCAGCGCGCGCGCCAGAGCAGGCTCATGGCCCCCCCAGGGCTAGGGTGCGGTCGGCCTGGGCCGCAAGGGCCGGGTCATGGGTCACCAGCACCAGGGATGCGCCGGCAGCGCGAGTTTGAGTGAAGAGCACCTCCGCCACCGTTTCCGCGGTCTGTGCATCAAGGTTGCCCGTCGGCTCATCGGCGAGCACCGCCGCCGGGGCATGCACCAGAGCCCGGGCCACGGCGACCCGCTGCTGTTCGCCTCCGGATAGGCTTTCCGGAAAGGCATGGCGCCGATCAGCGAGGCCCACGGCCTCGAGCATAGCCTCCGCCCGTTCCTTAGGCGCCCCCATCCCCGCGAGCTCAGCCATGAACGCGACGTTCTCCAGCGCCGTGAGCGTGGGCACAAGATGAAAAAACTGAAATACAAAGCCCAGGTGCTGGCGCCGAAAGGCAGCCCGCACCCCCTCCTCGGCGGCGCTGAGAAGGCTGGGGGGGGCGCCCGCGGGTTGCCAGGTGACCGTCCCCTCCTGGGGCGTCAGCAAACCGCCAAGGCAGTGAAGGAGGGAGCTTTTTCCGCTGCCGCTCCGCCCCGTCAAGGCCAGGGAGGCCCCGGGGGCCAGGGTCAGGGACAGTCCCGACAGCAAGGTCAGACCCGCGGCCCCCGCGCCCACGGTCAGGGTAAGGTCGACGACCTCAAGGCGCGGCGCAGTCACAGGTTCGGAAGCGGCGGCGGCGCCTGGAGCCCCTCCCGGGCCAGGGTGTCATCGGGGGTGACCAGATGACGGTGCGCCCCGCGGGCCACGGCCGCCAAGGCGCCGGCCCTGTGCTCGAAGGTGGCCAAGGCTCGCACCGTGCTGTGGGTGGGATAAATCATTTGAATCTCCCCGGCCTCCCAGGCCGCCAGCGCGGCCTTGGGGGCTACCCAGCGCGACCCCACGAGCTCCCCATCATCGTGCGTGCCCTCCTGGGGTGGGGCGGCGGTCACAAAAAAGCGCGTGTCATAACGCCGCGGCGGCCCTTCGGGGGTGAACCAGTGGCTGAAGTAATGCACCTGGTCCAGCGCCAGGCGAAGTCTGAAGCGCTTACAGAGCTCGAGAAAGGGGAGGCGCCCAGCGTTTACCTCTTCCCGAAGCTCGGCAAGAGCCGAGGCCCACCGGGGATCCTCCGTGCGCAGCACCGTGCCGTCGGGGCCGTAGGCCAGCAGCACCCCGGCCTCCTCAAAGCACTCCCGCACCGCGGCGACCCAAAAGGCGAGGCCTCCAGATTCAATCCCAAGGCGGCGGCTGGCCTCAGCATCCGTGAGGCCGCTCGCGTGGGCTTCAAGATCTTCCGCGCGATCATGGAAGTCCACCTTACCGCCGGGAAATACATGAAGACCGCCGAAATCCACGGTGGCGGTGCGTTCCATCATGAACACTTCCAGCCCCGTGGGCCCGTCGCGCAGAAGCATGACCGTCGCCGCGAAGCGCTTCTCCGCCTCCGCCGCGGGCACGAACCCCTTCTGCCCCGGAAAATAACTTTTCACCACACCTCCTAGGGGCCTTGGGGCCTTGGGACGTTTTGACTCGAGGCGTACGATAGCGGTTTTCCCACCCAAAGGGGTTCCCCATGTCCGCCGGCGACTCGCTGATCCCGCGCCTCTGCACCTTTATCGATGCGTCTCCCACCCCCTTCCACGCCGTGGCCAGCGTGAAGGTACGGCTCGCCGCCGCGGGGTACACCGAGCTGCGCGAAGACGACCCCTGGCACCTCGAGCCCGAAGGTCGCTACTTCGTCACTCGCAACGAGAGCGCGCTCATTGCCTTTCGGTGTCCTGGTCGCTTCCCCGAGGGCCCGACCCTCATCGGCGCCCACACGGACAGCCCAGCGCTGAAGCTGAAGCCGAAGCCCGAGCTCGATGGGCAGGGGCTCGTGCGCCTCGCCGTGGAACCCTACGGTGGCGTGCTCCAGAACCCCTGGTTTGACCGGGACCTGGCCCTCGCGGGCCGGGTGCACTTCCGGAACCCCGAGGGCACGGTGCAGGGCGCGCTGGTCCAGCTGCCAGAGAAGCTCGCCATCATCCCCTCCCTAGCCATTCACCTGGACCGGGAAGCCAACCAAAAGCGCAGCATCAATGCGCAAACGGATTTGCCCGCGCTCTTCGCCTTTGAGAACGACGAGGCCACCTTGAAAGCCCTATTGAAAACTGCTCTGGAGGCGGCGGGGCATGCCGTGGAGGCCATCCTCGATCACGAGCTGCTCTTCTACGACACCCAGGGCGCGGCCACCGTAGGCCTCGATGGCGCCTTTCTCGCCAGCGCGCGCTTGGACAATCTGCTGAGCTGCTTCTGCGCCACGGAAGCCCTCCTAAACAGCGGTAACACCCCCGCCCTCATCGTGCTGAACGATCACGAAGAAGTGGGCAGCGCCTCCAGCTCCGGGGCCGCCGGGCCCTTTCTCGATCAGGTGCTGCGGCGCATCACCCCGGGAGAGGAAGACAGCGCCCGCCTGCGGGCTCGGGCCTGGCTCATCTCCGCGGACAACGCCCACGCGGTACATCCCAATTTTCCGGACCGGCACGACCGGGCCCACGGGCCCCTCCTCGGGGGCGGGCCGGTCATCAAGATCAACGCCAACCAGCGCTACGCGTCCAATAGCGCCACGCAAGCCCGCTTCCGCGACCTTTGCGACCAGGCGGCGGTGCCCGTGCAATCCTTCGTGACCCGCTCCGATCTGGGTTGCGGCAGCACCATCGGCCCCATCACCGCGGCGGAGCTGGGCATCGCCACGGTGGACGTCGGGATCCCGCAGCTGGCTATGCACTCCATCCGCGAGCTCTGCGCGGTGGACGACGTCGCCGCCATGGTAACGGCCCTAACCCAGGCCCTTAGCGCCGAGGGCGCTTAAGCCAGCGCCTAAGGCGTGAGGGGGTCGCGGCGCAGCGGCGCTGCGACAAGCCGCGCTTCCAAAGCTTCAAAGCCCCACTCGGCCAGGAGCGCCAAGGCCGCGGCGGGGAGCGCCCCCTCCAAAATCAATGCGGTGTTGTTAAGGGAAATCCCCGTGACGATGGGTTCCCCGAGGCCGCCAGCGCCAACAAAGGCCGCGAGGGTTGCGGCGCCGAGGCTAATGACCGTCGCCGTGCGGACCCCCGCTAGGATGGTAGGCAAGGCCAGGGGCAGCACGAGATAGCGCAGCTGCTGCCAGGGGGTCAGCCCCATAGCCAGCGCCACTCGGCGCAGCGCCGGATCCACCCCCAGGAGCGCCGTCAGCGTATTGCGGAGGATGGGTAGCACCGCGTAAATCAGCAGCGCGACGATGGCCGGCGCTGCGCCAATGCCAAGGAGGGGAATCATGAGCGCCAGGAGCGCCAGGGAGGGAATGGTTTGGGCCAGCCCCGCAAGGTAGAGCACGGTACGGGCCAGCCGGCGACGGCGATGCACCAGCACGGCCAGGGGAATGCCCAGCAAACAGGCCCCGAGAAGCGCGAACCCGGTCAGCTGTAGGTGCTCCCGGGTACGCAGAACAATGCGGGCGCCCCGGGGCGAGAGCCAGGCTCCCTGGGCCGAAGGATCAGCCTCCCCTTGAAGCGCAGGCCCAAGCCCTTCCCCATCCAAATAGTCCGCCGCCACGGCAGCAAAAAGCGCCCCTTGCACCGCCACCGCGGCGTTCAGGCGACGCATAGCGTCCTCTCCGAGGCGCCCCCGAGGGGCGCAAGGGCTGCCCGGGCCGCAGCGGGAAAATCGCGACGCACCAGGGGCACGGCCTGATACTCGGGGAAAAACCCGAGGTCATCGTCCAGCACACGAAGATCAAAGCGCAGCAGCTCCCCATCGGTGCTGTTGGCATCCGTGAGGTCAAGCTGACCCTTTTCCAAGCTCTGGTAGGCGAGCGCGTTATCAATCCCCACGGCACGCTGAGGCAGCCCGTAGCGCGCCTTCAGGGCCCGCCAACCGTCCCGACGATCCAGAAACTCGTGGCTGAAGGCCGCCCGGAGGGACGGATGGGACCCCAGCTGAGAAATACGCGTCAGGTCCAGCGCTCGGGCCTGGGGGCCCGCAAGGGCCAGCGCATAGGTATTGTTGAAGCCCAGGGGGGAAAGCAGCTCAAGCCCCAGCGCCCCTAAGGGCGCCCGAAGCCCCGCCACCCCAGGGGCCTGCCCAGGCGGCAGGATGGCCTCCCGCAGCGTGCCTGTGTATTCCACATATAGATCAATTTCCCCGGACGTCAGCGCCTGGTAGCAGATGAGGGTGCCCCCGAGGCCGAGGCGCCGTTCTACGGTGAAGCCCTCGGCTTCTAGGCGCTGTGCCAAAAGCTCCCCCAGCAGGCGCCCCTCGGTGAAGTTCTTACTTCCCACCACAATGGGCCGCTCCGAGGCGTTGCTTGCTACCGGGACCGCAGCCAGGGCCAGGAGCAGCGCGAGGACCCACCCCAGGCGGCTCATGGCCCGCCCCGCAGGAGCTCTTCCACGAAGGGCGTGGCCGGCGCCGCTGCCAGCTCCGTGGGGGATCCCGCCTGCACGACTCGCCCCGCCTCGAGCACCACCCAATGCTGGGCCAAACGCAGGGCCTCCTGCCGGTCATGAGTGACCAGCACCACGGTGACCGGCTCCGCCGCCGCGAGCCGCTCAAAGTGGGCCTGAAGATCCTCCCGGGTGAGGGGATCAAGGGCGGAAAAGGGCTCGTCGAGAAGGAGTAAGGGCGGGGACAGCATCATCGCCCGGCATAGCCCCACCCGCTGCTGCTGACCTCCGGACAGGGTGTGGGGATAGCGCTCCCCCACATCAACCGGTAGCTGCATGAACGCCCGGAGCGCCTCAAAGCGCGCCCGCTGACGGGCAAGATCCCACCCCTCGAGCCGAGCGAGGAGCGTGACGTTGTCCCACACAGTGAAATGGGGAAAGAGCGCCGAGCCCTGCACCGCATAGCCAATGCGCCGGCGGAAGACCGGAAGATCCTCCGGGAGGGGCGCGCCAAAGACCTCGAGGCGCCCCCGGGAGGGCTTCAGCACCCCGTTAATCAGCTGTAGGAGCGTGGATTTTCCGCTACCGCTCGGACCGACGATGGCTGAGGTTTGCCCCGCGGGCAGGGTGAGGGAAAGCTCGCGCAACACCACCGCCTCGCCATAGCGCTTTTCGACCTCATGGAAGGCGACCGCGGCGTCCGTCACAGCCCCCACCGGTGCCGAAGATGCGCATAATGCGCAGCCAGCTCCTGGAGAGGCGCCGGATCCCTGACATCCGGAAGCAACGCAGTCAGGCGCGCTTCCGCCTCGGCGAGGGGCGTGGCGCCTTCCCGACCGTTACGCAGCCGATCGCGGAGGCGATCCTCCCAAGCACCCCGCTGGGCCGGATCAAGGGTCTCCGGCGCCCAGCGCGCCTGGTAAGCCTCAAGAAGCGCTCGGCTTTTGCCATCCCGCAGGGGTGGCGGTGCTGCAAGATCTGCAACGGGACCATCGCGAAGCGCTGTGAGCGTCGCCCGGTCGTCCCGGGGAATAAACCCCTCATAGAGAGCTGCGTCGATCTCCTCCGCCGGCGCAAAGTCCGCGCTGCCAAAGGCCTCCGCTACCCGCTGACCTAGCCCTTCGACCCGAGCAAGGCGCTCCCGCACCGCGTCGAGCCGATCGAGATCAAGATCGAGGCGCTGTCGATCCTCGCTGCGAAGTACGGATAGGGGGGCTAGGGCAGGCACCTTATTCAGCGAGACCACCTTGAGAGGAGGCCGAGGGCCCTCAAAACCTCGGGTGAATAGGGCTTCCCGCAGCGCCTCAGGCGGGGCCTGGAGCCAACGATCGTCCTCGAAACTCAAATCCGCGACGATGACCCCGTTGCCGTTCGTGGGGTGGGGCGCGACGGGGGTGATCACGGCGAGGCGCCGACGAGCCAAATCAAAGCGGCCCGACACATAAAGGCAAAGGCCCGCAAAGGGCTTCGGCAACAAGGACCGTGCCCGCTGCTTATCTCGAAGACCAAGGTAGTAGGCAAAGAGCTTAGGCTGGGCGGCCCTTAGGGCCCGAGCCAGGCCTAGGGTCGCCCAGACGTCGTCGCGCGCATCGTGGGCGCGAGGCTGGCTAATGCCGTTCGCCGAGGCCAGGGCCTCGAGGCGAAATACGGCCCGACCGTTTTCCTCGGGCCACTGGAGCCCCTCGGGGCGCAGGGCATAGGCAAGGCGAACCAAATCCATCAAATCCCAACGGGAGTTACCGCCTTGCCATTCCCGGGCGTAGGGATCAAAAAGGTTCCGCCAGGCGCCAAAGCGGATGAATTCGTCGTCAAAGCGAAGGCTGTTGTAGCCCAGGGCGCAGGTGCGGGGCGTGCTAAGGCGCCCTAGAAATTCTCGGAAAAAGGCCCGTTCCTCCAGCCCAGCGGCAACGCGCTGGGGCGAAAGACCAGTAATGGCTACGGCCTCCGGCTCGGGCACCACGTCGTCGCCCACGGCGACGGTCCAGGCCTCAGGGTCCGCTAGGGGCTCGAGCTTGGCATCCGTGCGCACCCCGGCGCACTGCACGATGCGATGCCAGCGGGGATTGCGCCCCGTGGTCTCAAGATCGTAGAAGTAAAAGCTGTCCACCGTGTCCCGCCTCTCTCGCAGCCCCGGAACCGGCGCCTCTTCCTCACCTTGCAATCCCCACACCCCGTTGGCAACCTTCCAAGGCCTCGCCCTGGAGACCACCCCCGTGTCCGAACGCCCCGAAACCCCGAGCGAAAGGGACGGCGCAGCATCGCTGTGGGCGCGCCTTGCGCTCGTTGCCGGGCCCCTGGCCGGGCTCCTCGGCGCCTGGGTCATGACCCAAGGGGGCTGGCCGGAGGACGCCAGCTACGCAGTGCTCATCACCCTTTGGGTGGTGGTGTGGTGGGTCTTTGAGCCCATCCCCATCCCCGTGACCTCGCTTTTGCCTCTAGCCCTGATGCCAGCCTTTGGCGTACTGCCCCAGGCGGAGGTGGCCCGGGCCTACGGCTCGCCCCTCATCCTGCTGCTCCTCGGGGGCTTCATCCTTTCCACTGCCATGGCCCATTCCGGCGCCCATCGCCGGGTCGCCCTCACCATGGTGCAGGCCTTCGGGGCCCACAGCAGCCGGCGCCTCGTGCTTGGCTTTATGGCCGCGGCTGCCGTGCTGTCCATGTGGATTTCCAACACCGCCACGACGCTGATGCTTCTGCCCGTGGCCCTGGCCGTGCTCGAGCGCGCACCCTCCCCGGCCCTGGCCACACCCCTGCTCCTTGGCATCGCCTTTTCTGCCAGCGTCGGCGGCGTGGGGACCCCCATCGGCACGCCGCCTAACCTCATCTTCATGCAGGTCTACGAGAACACGACGGGCACAGCCCTAAGCTTTCTCGACTGGATGGGCTGGGGTGTCCCCGTGGTGCTGGTGATGATTCCCGTGCTTTGGCTGTGGCTGACGCGAAAGCTCGGCGCCCTAACCCCCGTGAGTGTCCCAAGCCCGGGCCCCTGGCGACCCGCGGAAGCCCGCGTGCTCGCGGTTTTTGCCCTCACCGCCCTGGCCTGGATCACGCGCAGCGAACCCTTCGGGGGCTGGAGCGGTCTTCTGGCTATGCCCGGGGCCAGCGACGCCGGAGTGGCCTTCATCGCTATCGTCGCCCTCTTCCTCATTCCCGACGGCGCCGGCGGCAAGCTTTTGAACTGGAAGGTGGCGGAGCAAATTCCCTGGGGAATGCTGCTCCTCTTCGCCGGTGGTATCACCATCGCCCGAGGCTTTGAGGCTACGGGCATCAGCGAAGCCCTCGGCGCCCAGCTCTCGGCTCTGGCGTCCTTACCTCCGGTGATCACCATGGCCGTCATTTGCCTGGTGATCACCTTCCTCACGGAGATGACCAGCAATACGGCCACCACCACCCTCATGATGCCCATCCTAGCGGCTGCCGCCCTGGGGGCCGGCTTGCCGCCGGAGCTGCTCATGGTCCCCGCGGCCATGAGCGCCAGCTGCGCCTTCATGATGCCCGTAGCCACCGCCCCCAACGCGATTATGTTTGGCACCGGGCGCTTCACCACGCGCACCATGGCCTCGGAAGGCGTAGTGCTGAATCTCCTCGGCGCCGTGGTGATCACCACCGTGCTGATGCTGGTGCTCTAAAGGGGCGCGGCGCAGCTGGCGTCCGCCGGTTCCACCGCTGTTGCCATAAAGGCCTCGCGCTGCCCTGGATCCAGCGCCGCCATGGCGGCATAGAACGACGGCAAATCTCCGCCTTCCGCCGCCAGCGCTGCCTCAAAGGCGGGCACGGCCTGCTCGTAGGTGCTTGTGGCAAGAAGCCGAGCAAGGGAGTGGGGCGGGGTAAAGTAGGCCTCAGCGCCCGGGCCCAAGGCGAGGGTCGCGGCCCGCTGCCGCGCCGCCCCCCAGAGCGCCGCCTGCGCCTCCCCCGTCGGCCCAGGGCCCGGGCCCGCAAAGCGCGCCCCCAGGGCCGCCCTCAGGGCCGATACCACCCCGGCAAAGCAGGCGCGCTGAGCCGATTTCGCGTTCGGCATGGCTAAACCCTGCGCGGCGACCCAGCGCTGCCGCCCGGCTCGCCCCACGGCGGTGGCGAAGGCCTCGTTAAAGGCCGCCTCCCCCGGGACATAGAGCACGGAATGGGCAAGCTCATGAAAGAGCAGCTCGGCCAGGGCCGCGGTGTCATCCCAGGGGAAGGTCGATAGCAGCGGGTCGGGTAGCCACCCTAGGGTGGAATAGGCCCCGGCGGCGCCCAGGTACACATCGTGCCCCCGCGCGCGCAGGCGAGCTGCCTCGGCCTCGGCCCCCTCCCGAGAGAAGTAGCCCCGGTAGGGCACGCAGCCGGCAATAGGGAAGCACCAGGTTTTCAGGGCAAAGGTACCCGGGGGGACGGAAAAAACGTTGAAGACCACGGCCTCTCGGTCCAGCGCCAGATAACGCCGGTAGCGATGGCCCGCGGGCAGAGCGAGGCTGTCCTCGGCAAAGCGCAGGATCTGTTGGGCCTGCGTTAGGCCCCGCACCACCGATTCCGGCGTGGTCGCATCGGCTTGCACCTCGGCAACGGAGCGACTCTCTGCCAGCAACGCCCACTGGCCGGACACGGCCTGCCCATAGAAGGAGAAGGGGGTGCAGCCCGCGAGCCCCGTTACCAGCACCAAAGCCAATGGGAGGGCATGGCAAAGACGGCGACGACGCTTCGCCCTCACCCTTGCCCCCGGGAGGCCAGAGCCGTGTAATAGCCATTCTTCCTGCGATGGGATGTTGTCATGTTTGCTGCCCTGCGGGGTGTGGTCCTGGCCCTGTTTCTCGCCGTGAATACCATTGCCTGGGCAAGCCTAACCTTTCTGGCGGCCGCGCTGCGCCTGGCGCTCCCCGCCCGCCTGGGGGGCGACGCCCTGCGCCGGGCCATGAACGGAATCATCGATGGGTGGGTCAGCGGCAATCGCCGCGTCTTTGGCTGGCTGAACCCCACCCCCATTTCCGTACATGGCTTCGAGGGACTTGGCCGGGACCAGTGGGTCCTCGTGCTCGCCAACCATCAAAGCTGGACCGATATTCTCATCTTGCAGAACACCCTGCGGCCCCACCTTCCGCCGCTCAAGTTCTTCACCAAACGCGAGCTGCTCTGGCTGCCCTTCCTGGGCCAGGCCATGTGGGCCCTCGATTTCCCCTTCATGCACCGCTACTCCCCAGCTTATCTGGAACGCCACCCGGAGAAGCGGGGCAAGGACCTAGAAACGACGCGCCAAGCCTGCGCCCATTTTCGGCACACCCCCACGGCGGTAATCAACTTTGTGGAAGGCACGCGCTGGACCCCAGAGAAGCACGCCGCCCAGGCCAGCCCCTACCCCCGGCTTCTGAAACCCAGGGCCGGCGGAATCGGATACGTTCTTAGCGCTTTGGGGGATCAGCTCGATCGCTACGTCGACGTGACCCTGCGCTACCACACGGATCGCCCCAACTTCTGGCGCTTTCTCTGCGGCCGCCTAGGGCCGGTCGATGTCATCATCGAACAGGGCCCGCTCCCGGAGGCCCTGCGCGGCGGGGATTACGGAGAAGATCCGGCCTTTCGCGATGCGGTGAAGGCTTGGCTCCACGAGCGCTGGCGACGCAAGGCGATCCTCTTAGACTACGCTGCGCAGGAACGAGCGCCGTGAAGCCGCTCTACGGCGCCCACTTCGGTCTTCCCGAGGCCCCCTTTTCCCTGGCGCCGGACCCGCGCTTCCTCTATCTGAGCCCGGGGCACGAAGAGGCCCTGGCCCACCTGCGCTGGGGCCTCGCCCAGGCTGGCGCGTTCGTGGTGCTCACGGGAGAGGTTGGGACGGGAAAGAGCACGGTACTGGCTGCCCTCCTAGAAGACCTTCCCGAAAGCGCTGCCGTGGCCTACGTCCTAAACCCCCGAGCCGGCGTGCCTGCGCTCCTGGCCAGCATCGCCCGGGACTTCGGCTTTACGCGAGGGGACGCATCGGGCGATGCCCCGAACGCTCGCCCAGGGGAAGCGGAAGACCTCATGGAGCGCCTTTATGCGGGCCTCCTCACGCTGCATGGCGAGGGAAAGGAAGCCCTTCTCCTTATCGACGAGGCCCAGCTTCTAAGCCCCGAGGCCCTCGAGCAGCTCCGCCTTCTCACCAATCTCGAAACCCGGGAGCGCAAGCTCCTGCAAATCATCCTTGTGGGACAGCCTGAGCTGCGGGGCACGCTAGCTCAGGCCGAGCTGCGCCAGTTGGCCCAGCGCATCACCGCTCGGTACCACCTTGAGGCGCTGGGGCCCGAGGTACTGAAGGCCATGCTCTGCCATCGCCTTGCCGTGGCAGGCGCCCTCACCCAGCCCTTCAGCACGGCGGCCTTTCGTGAGCTGCACCGGCAAAGCGGGGGCATCCCCCGCATCGCCAACTTGATCGCCGATCGCGCGCTCCTGGCGGGCTACGGCGCGGGGCAGGCGGTGGTGGATGGCGCCCAGGTAAAGGTGGCGGCGCGGGAGGTCCGGGGCAAAGACTTCAAGGTCCGCCGCCCCGGACGGGGCGTTGCCCTGGCCGCGCTGCTCCTGCTCAGCGCCGCGGCGCTCTTGCTAGCGCTTCAGGCTCGAGACGACCGGGAGGACGCGCCGGTATCGATGCTCGAAGCACGGGAAACGCCCCCTCCAGCCTCCCCAGAGGCGCCCCCTCCGCCGCCCCCGCCGGGCTTCAGCCGAAGGGCTGGGCTGGAACGGCTCCTGGCGCTCTGGCAAAGCCCCGCCCCCGAAGCGCCTGGCTGGGACTGCCCCGATCTTTCCACCCTCGGCCTTGCCTGCGAGGCCAGCGCCATCCCCCTGTGGCAACTGCTGGCCCAGAATCGCCCAGCGCTCCTGGGGCTCAAGACACCGGAGCGCTGGGTTCTCCTTACCGCCACGCGCGGCACGGCGCTCGCCCTCGACGCCGGGGAGGGCCCGGCTTGGACGGACCGACGGGATCTCGAAGCGCAATGGAACGGCCAGGCCCTTCTGCTCTGGCAAGAGCCTCCCGCGGAGGCCTCGCTGCGAGCCGAGTGGCTCGCCGAACGCCTCAAAGGCCAGGGCTATGCTGGCCCCCGGGGCCTCCAACGGTTTCAAGCGGATCGCGGCCTTGCCGTGGGGGAGAAGCTCACCGTGGAAACGGTGCTGGCCTTGAACGAGGGCGTGCCCGGAATTCCCCGCCTGACCAACCCCACGCAGGAGAGCCCCTAGTGTCTGCCATCCTCGATGCCCTCAAGCGCCAGGAGGAGGAGCGCCGCCGGGGCCAGGCCGCCACGGAAAGCGCCGCGGAGCGCCTTCTGGCCCAGCAGCCTAGGGCGCGGCATTCCGCCCTGGGTACGGGCATTGCTGTCGCGCTAGGTGTGCTAATGATCGGCGGACTGGCCTTTGCTCTGCTCATGGCGAAAGAAAGCTCGGCACCGCAAAGCGCGCCACGGGTCGTCGCACCGGACCTTTCGGCGCCGACGGACGTGGCGCCGAAGGCATCGGCGGGCACCCCCGCACCGGCTCCCGAGCCCTTAGCGATGATCGTCGACGGGTGGCAGGTCAGCGCCCATATCTACGGGGAACTTAAGGAGGACCGAGCCCTGTGGATTAACGGCCAGCCCTACGGAGAGGGAGATGACATTGATGGCCTCATGTTGGAGGCCATCACCGTCGACGGTTATCGGGTGCGGCGGGGCGAGGAACGGCTTACCCGCCGCGTCACCCCACCCTAGGGACCGGAAATCGGCGTGAGCGTTTGCGCCGCCTGCGCGCCCCCTTCCAAGGCCGTGAGGCGATCGGAAAGGGTGGTCAGGCGCCGCACCATGTCGCGGCGGGAGCCATCAATGGCCGTGATCGCCTCCTCGTTCTCCTTCACCCGCTGCGCGAGGGTGGCCTCCAGGGCCTTCGCCGTTTGCGTGGTGGCATTCAGCTGATCGGTGATACTGCGCTGGCGCGCCAGCAGCTCATTGCTACGAGTTTTTAGTGCCTTTACGTCGGTGACGAGCTCGGCCTGCGCCGCCAGAGCCCGCTTTAGGTCGCTGGCTTGGGCCGCGACGCTTTTCACCGTGGAGCCCTGGCTTTCGAGGTCGCTCTTGAGCCGCTTCACCGCAGCCTGGTTTTCCTCAATCCAGGCGCGGTTGCGCTTATTCGTCACATCCCACAGCTTGCGAATTTCCGATTCCCAAAAATTGATCTGGCTTTGAGTTTCGTTTTCCGTCTCCGACAGAGCCTGCCCGGTCAGGGATAGCTGATCCTCAATGCGCGCCAGCCGAGCCTCGGCCTGAGCGCGGGCGGCCTCCGCCTCCGCAAGGGCCTGCTGCTGGGAAGCCAGAAAATAGCCGCTCGCGGACAAGCCCAGCACCAGCACGGCGAGGAGGAGAGAAAAGAACGGCGGAACCCCGCCTCGGGGCGGCTCCGCCCGGCGGCTCGTCGGCCGGCGCGTGGCGATGTCATCTCGTGCCGGGGCAATGCTCGGGAGTTCTCCGAGCTCATCGCGATCGTTCATGCCACCCTTTCCCTCATTCTGAGACCTGAAGCCGCGGAGGCGCCCATCGCGGCACGAAGATTTGGTTATACCGCAGCGCCTCGGCACAGGGAACCAGCTCGGCCCCCGCCTTCACCCTTCGACATCAAAAACCAAAAAAAAGCCCCGCCGAAGCGGGGCTCTTGGACCACGGGGCTCGGCTTTACATCATGCCGCCCATGCCGCCCATGCCGCCCATGTCGGGCATTGGAGCGGGCTTCTCTTCCGGGATCTCGGAGATCATGGCTTCCGTGGTGATCATAAGACCGGCTACGGAGGCCGCAGACTGCAGGGCGGTCCGGGTCACCTTGGCCGGGTCCACGATGCCCAGCTCGAGCATGTCGCCGTATTCGCCGTTGGCAGCGTTGAAGCCTTCCTTGCCCGTGAGCTGCTTGACCTTGTCGACGATCACGGAGCCTTCGTAGCCGGCGTTGGTGACGATCTGACGCAGCGGCGCTTCCATGGCCCGACGGGCAATGGCGATACCGACGTTCTGGTCTTCGTTGTCACCGGTGAGGTTTTCGATGGCGCCGAGGGCACGCACGAGGGTCACACCGCCGCCAGGAACGATGCCTTCTTCCACCGCAGCACGGGTGGAGTGGAGGGCGTCTTCTACGCGAGCCTTCTTCTCCTTCATTTCCACTTCCGTGGCCGCACCCACCTTGATGACGGCAACGCCGCCGGCGAGCTTGGCGAGACGCTCCTGGAGCTTCTCCCGGTCGTAGTCGGAGGAGGTGTCTTCGATCTCGGCGCGGATCTGCTTGACCCGGCCTTCGATTTCGTCGCCCTGACCCGCACCGTCAACGATGGTGGTGTTTTCCTTGGTGAGCTGGACCTTCTTCGCGTGGCCGAGATCTTCCAGGGTGGCACCTTCAAGGGTGAGACCCACTTCCTCGGAGATCACCGTACCGCCGGTGAGGATCGCGATGTCCTGGAGCATGGCCTTCCTGCGGTCGCCGAAGCCCGGCGCCTTCGCCGCTGCCACCTTCACCACGCCGCGCATGTTATTGACCACGAGGGTCGCAAGAGCCTCGCCTTCCACGTCCTCAGCAATCACAAGGAGGGGACGGCCAGACTTCGCCACGGCCTCAAGGACCGGCAGCATGTCACGGATGTTGGAGATCTTCTTATCAACGAGCAGGATGTAGGGATCGTCGAGCTCAGCCGACATGTTGTCCTGGTTGTTGATGAAGTAGGGGGAGAGGTAGCCGCGGTCGAACTGCATGCCTTCCACCACTTCGAGTTCGTTCTCGAGGCTGGTGCCCTCTTCCACCGTGATGACGCCTTCCTTGCCTACCTTCTCCATGGCCTCAGCAATGAGAGAGCCAATGGAATGGTCGGAGTTGGCGGAGATAGTGCCCACCTGAGCAATCGCCTTGGAATCGGTGCAGGGAGTGGCCAGCGCCTGGACTTCCTTGACCGCTTCAATCACGGCCTTGTCGATGCCCCGCTTAAGGTCCATGGGGTTCATGCCAGCGGCCACGGACTTCAAGCCTTCGTTCACGATGGCCTGAGCCAGCACGGTCGCCGTGGTGGTGCCGTCACCGGCCTCATCGGAGGTGCGGGATGCCACTTCCTTCACCATCTGCGCGCCCATGTTCTCGAACTTGTCTTTGAGTTCGATTTCCTTGGCCACGGATACGCCATCCTTGGTCACCGTGGGCGCACCAAAGGACTTATCGAGGACCACGTTGCGGCCCTTAGGGCCAAGGGTCACTTTGACCGCATTGGCTAGGATATTCACGCCCTCAAGCATGCGCTGCCGGGCGCTATCACCAAACTTTACGTCTTTCGCGCTCATGTCTTTCCTCTGTCTAACGCTTGCGTCTGTAGGAAGGGTGGCTGGCTTGCTTAGCCCTCAAGCACCCCGAAGATTTCGCCTTCGGAAAGGATCAAAAGCTCGTCGCCATCGACCTTTACCGTGCTGCCGCCGTACTGGCCAAACACCACTTTGTCACCGACTTTTACGTCGAGGGCACGGACTTCGCCGTTGTCGAGAGTCTTACCGGGGCCCACGGCGAGCACTTCGCCCTGGCTCGGCTTCTCTGCGGCGGAATCCGGCAGAACGATGCCGCCGGCGGTCTTGGCCTCTTCCTCGAGGCGACGAACCACGACGCGATCGTGCAGCGGACGGATCTTCATTGCCTTATATCTCCCTGACCTGATCATAGGGTTTGATGACGCACCTTAGCGGTGCTGGATTAGCAGTCTTAGCACGCGAGTGCTAAAAGCGTCGCCATGATAGGCCCTCAAAGCTAGCAGTCAACCCTGAGAGTGCTAAGGCGCGCCTTTCCCCCCGCGCCTTCCTTTATTGGGGACGGCTAAAGCCATTTCAAGGGCGCTCGTCTATTTCCCCTTCGATGATATGAATCGTGCCACTTTGACCGGGGCCTCGGGCCGCGCGCTCCGACCGAAGCTGGACGCGCGCGAGCAGGCGTTGAAGGAAAAAGCGCCGGGTCAGGGGAAAGAGGCAGGCAAAGCCAAGCGCGTCCGTGACGAAGCCCGGGGTGAGCAGCAGAGCCCCGCCTACGGCGAGGACCACCCCCTCCAGCATTTCCCGCGCTGGCAGCGCTCCGTGATCCATGCGGCGCATTGCTCGAAGCAGCGTAGCCGCACCCTGCTGACGCAGGAGCGCAACCCCAAGGACCGCAGTCAGGAAAACCAGGGCAATGGTGGGAAGGGAACCGATGGCGCTGCCCACTTCAATAAGGACAACCATTTCGATAACGGGGACAATGAAGAAAAGCATGGCCAGCAGGGGCATGGTGGACTCCGAGGCGCGCAGCGCCAGAGGGATCGAAGGAGAGACCATGGGGGCCGGCTCAGAAAATCTCAAGCGCAGACCGGTGAGCAGGGTGGCAGACGACGCGGACAGTTTCGAACTTGACCCAAAGGCGCGCCTCTACCTGTGCCTTGCGGCGGTGGCCGAAGGCACGGTGATTAGCTATGGCGCGCTTGCGGCTCAGGCGGGGGTGCCGCGGGGGGCACGCTGGGCGGGGCGGGAACTCCGCCAACTGCCCCAGGGCTCCGAGTTGCCCTGGCACCGGGTGCTACGCAGTGACGGCTTCCTTGGCTTGCCCGGGACCGCAGGAGACCGGCAACGCAAGGCCCTGCTGGCCGAAGGCCACCGCCTGACTTCCACGGCTCGGGGCTGGCGCCTCGTGGCGCCTATCGCCTGGAGCCCCTACGCGTGAGCCCCTCCTACCGCGAATCCCTGCGTCTTTACCTGAACAGGCCAGTGCTTCGCGTACTGATGCTGGGCTTCGCCAGCGGCCTTCCCTCCCCCCTACTTTTCTCAAACCTGTCCATCTGGCTCCGGGACGGCGGCGTCAGTCGCACCGACGTGGGCCTCTTTGCCCTAGTGGCGACGCCCTACGCCCTTAACTTTCTTTGGGCACCGCTGCTCGATCGCGCCCCTTTACCTGGCCTTCGACGCCTGGGCCAGCGGCGCAGCTGGCTTGTGCTTTGCCAGGGACTCATGGCCCTCGCCCTGTTCCTTATGAGCCAAAGCGGCTTTGACGCCGGGGCCACGCCGGAAAGCCTCGGCTTGCTCGCGCTCTTGGCCCTACTCCTGGCCACGGCCTCGGCGACGCAGGATGTGGTCATCGATGCCTTTCGCATCGAATCCCTAGGCCCTGATCGACAGGGAGCCGGGGCCGCAGCGGCCATCTGGGGCTGGCATTTGGGGGGCACGCTCGTGGGCGGAGCCGGGGGCC
Organism: Candidatus Salivita marina; assembly: GCA_038144425.1. Classification (GTDB taxonomy): domain Bacteria; phylum Pseudomonadota; class Gammaproteobacteria; order Pseudomonadales; family Azotimanducaceae; genus Salivita; species Salivita marina. Next base: position 242,181 of record JAYQNS010000004.1, read on the forward strand.
TCATGCTCGCCGAGGCCCTTTCCTGGAGCACCGCCTACGGTGTCTTTGCCCTGGTCATGGGAGGCGCCCTGGGACTGACGCTCCTCAGCCCAGAGCCCCCGGCGCCCCCCCGCCCCGAGGCCAGGGGCCTGGGCGATCAACTTCGCATCGCTTTTTTCTTACCCCTGAAGGCCTTCACCCGACGCGAAGGCTGGGCCCTCATTCTGATCTTTATCTTCGTCTTTAAGCTGGGAGATGCGCTGCTCGGACGTATGGCCAGCATCTTCTACCGGGAGCTGGGCTTCAGCCTCGGGGAGATCGCCGCCGTAGCGAAGGTCTACGGGCTTAGCGCAAACTTCGTTGGCATCGCCGTCGGCGGAGTGCTCGTGGCGCGGCTTGGGCTCTACCGGGCGCTATTCGCAGGGGGCCTGGCCGCCGCAGCCACCAACCTCGGCTACGCCGCCCTTGCTCACTTGGGTCAGGCCAGCCTGCCCTTCACCATCGCCGTGATTCTCGACAATTTCACCGGTGGCCTGGCCACCGTGGCCTTCGTCGCCTATCTCTCAAGCCTCTGCGACCGGGCTTACACCGCGACCCAATATGCGCTGCTGGCGTCCCTAGGAAATCTCGCCCGCATCTGGTTCTCCGCCAGCGCAGGCGCCCTTGTGGATGGGCTGGGTGGCGCCTGGGACCAGTTTTTCCTTCTCACCACAGTGCTGGCCTGCGCCGGCCTACCGCTGCTGGTGAGACTCATGCGACGCTATCCCTTGGAGAGTGTGAAGGAGCCCCGAGCCCATGGCAGAACGGATTAATCGAGTGACCACGGGCCGCGGGGACGGCGGCACCACCCAGCTGGGAACGGGGGAACGAATTCCCAAGACGGACGATCGCATTACTGCCCTCGGCGACGTGGATGAACTGAATGCCCACCTAGGGCTGTTGCGCGTGGCCCTGCCCAAGGAGGACCCCGGACCGCGCCTCGACGCCCTGCTCCTGGACCTTCAGCACCGCCTGTTCGACCTAGGGGGCGCCCTCTCCCTGCCGGGGACCGTACGCTTTGACGATGCCGCCATCGGCGCCCTGGAAACGCTGCAAAGCACACTGAATGCGCCCCTGCCACCGCTGACCAACTTTGTGCTACCGGGGGGCTCGGAAGCGGTCGCCCGGGCTCACGTAGCTCGCACCGTGTGTCGCCGCGCGGAGCGATCCGTGCACCACCTGAGCGGGGATGACCCCGCCCTGGGGGTCTTCCTGAATCGCCTGTCGGACCTCTTGTTCACCCTGGCTCGCGTGCTGGCGCAGGCAGACGGCAGCGAATTGCTGTGGTCCCCCCGCCCCCGGGACGACGCCCCGCCTACAGCATAAGGCGGCGCACGTCGGCCAGCAGATGGCACAGATGGGTCATGAAGCGGCCCGCCTCGGCGCCATTGATCGCCCGGTGGTCGTAGCTTAGCGACAAGGGCAGCACATCCCGGGGCTCAAAGCCTTCTCCGGTCCAAAGGGGCGCCTTACGCAGCTTCGCCACCCCAAGAATGGCCACCTCAGGCGGATTAATGATGGGCGTGAAGCCCGTCCCCCCGATGGCCCCGAGGCTCGAAACGGAAAAGCAGCCTCCGCGAAGCTCGTCCGGCTTGAGGCTTCGAGCTCGAGCCCTTTCGGAGAGGGTGACGATCTCTTCTGATAGCGCGAGCACGCCCTTCTGATCGACGTCCCGCAACACGGGCACGATCAACCCCTCGGGCGTATCCACAGCAATGCCAATATGGATGAAGTCCTTCAGCACATAGTGCTCGCCATCGGCATGGAAGCTCCCCCCCACCCGGGGATAGGTCTTAAGCGCTCCGGCCACGGCTTTGAGTATGAAGGCCAGGGGCGTGACCTTCGCCCCGCCGGCCGCGGGATCGTCCTTAAGACTCTTCCGGAAGGCCTCCAGCGCTGTGATGTCCGCCTCATCGTGCTGCGTTACATGGGGAATGTTCAGCCAAGAGCGGTGCAGATTCGCTGCCCCGGCGCGCATCATGCGGCTGATGGGCTCCAGACGAATGGGGCCAAAGCGCTCGAAATCCACCGGCGGAATGGGGGGGATGGCGCCCGCCCCGGTGGCCTGACTCGCAGGCGCTGTCATGTGCACTTTGACGTGAGCCTTGAGGTCTTCTTTAGTGATGCGCCCGCGACTGCCCGACCCCGTGACCCCCGCGAGAGCGACCCCAAGCTCCCGGGCCAGGCGCCGCACTGCAGGCCCGGCGTAAACCACGCCGCCGTCACTGCTGGCTGGCTGCTCGGGCACCGGCTCATGAGCCGCCTCCGATGGAGCGGGGGCGGCTACCGCCGGGCCCGAAGCTTTTACCGGGGCCGCCGGGGCTTCCGTAGCCGCAGGCGTCGAAGCTGCTACCTCCGACACCTCCAGCCGGGCGACGATGGCACCGTCAGTGACCCCGTCGCCTACCGCAAGGCAGAGCTCAAGCACCCGCCCCTCCTGGGGCGCGGGCACCTCCATGGTGGCCTTATCGGACTCCAGGGCCACGAGCCCCTGGTCCGCCTCGACCCTATCGCCCACGGCGACCATCAGATCCACCACCACAACCTCAGCGGCGTCGCCGAGCTCTGGGACCGTCACCTCAAGTACGGTGGTGCTCACCGGCGCGCTGCAGGCGCCTGCCGGCTTCCGCCGCCGCTGATTCTTTTTCAACAGCAGCCGCTGATTCTTTTTCAACAGCAGCCGCTGGCGCTTCTTCGAGCGCCGCATCCTCGGCCTCGAGCTCGGCAATCAGATCCCCTTCCTGGCACCGATCGCCGATGGCTACGGAAAGGGCACGGACAACCCCCGCCTGCGGTGCGGGGACTTCGAGGGAAGCCTTATCGGACTCGATAACAATAAGGGGATCGTCCACGGCGACCCGATCGCCAGGTTTCACACAGAGCTCAATCACCTCGACGTCCGAGGCGTCCCCCAGTTCTGGCACGGTAACGGAAATCATGAGCGGCTCCTTAAACCGTAACCGGGTCGGGTTTTTGCGGATCGATGCCCAAAGCATCCCGGGCCTCGAGGAGGGTCTTCACGGGCAGTTGCTGCGCATCCACGAGGCTCTTCAGGGCGGCCAAGGTGATCCAGCGCCGATCCACTTCAAAGAAGTCCCGGAGCTTCTCCCGGGTATCGCTTCGACCGTAGCCATCCGTGCCGAGCACCCGATAGGAGGCAGAAAGGAAGGGGCGAATCTGCTCCGCCACAACCTTCATATAATCGGAGGACGCGATCACCGGCGTGTCGTCGCTCCCAAGCTGCTCGACCACCCAGGACTGGCGCGGCGGCGCGTCGGGATGAAGCAGATTCTGCCGCTCAGCGGCAAGGCCATCGCGACGCAATTCATTGAAGCTGGTGACGCTATAAACGTCGGCGCTAACACCGTAGCCCTCAAGCATCGGGACCGCCGCCAGCACCTCCCGGAGGATGGTGCCGCTGCCCAGCAAGCGCACGTGGGTGTCCTTGCGAGCCTCAGCGCGTTGAAGCGGATAGAGCCCCCGAAGGATGCCCTCCTCCACGCCCTCGGGCATCGTCGGCTGCACATAGTTCTCGTTCATCACGGTGACGTAGTAGAAAACCGACTCGCGCTCCTGAATCATGCGCCGGAGTCCATCCTGAATGATGACGGCAAGCTCATAGCCGTAGGCTGGATCGTAGGCCACGCAGTTGGGGATGGTGCTCGCCAATAGATGGCTGTGACCGTCCTGGTGCTGCAACCCCTCCCCATTCAGCGTGGTGCGCCCCGCGGTAGCGCCCAGGAGGAAACCCCGAGCCTGGGCATCGCCGGCGGCCCAGGCGAGATCACCGATACGCTGAAAGCCGAACATGGAGTAGAAAATGTAAAAAGGCACCAGGGGGTGCTGGTTTACGCTGTAGGAGGTGGCTGCCGCGAGCCAGGCGGAGAACGCCCCGGCCTCCGTGATGCCTTCCTCAAGCACCTGACCATCCTTTGACTCTTTATAGGGCGCCAGTTCGCCGGAATCTTCCGGCTCGTAGAGCTGACCCTCGGAGGAGTAGATCCCGAGCTGCCGGAACATCCCCTCCATGCCAAAGGTGCGCGCCTCGTCCGGGACGATGGGCACGATGCGCTCCTTAAGCGCCTTATCCCGAAGTAGGATCGAAAGAACGCGCACAAAGGCCATAGTCGTGGAAATGGAACGCTCACCTGATCCTTCAAGCACTGCCTTGAAGGTCTCCAGGGGCGGAGTCGGTAAACCTTCCGGGGCCACCCGGCGCTGGGGCATGGCTCCCCCCAGGGCGTCCCGCTGCCGGTTCATATACCGCAGCTCCGGGCTGTCCCCCTTGGGCCGGTAGTAGGGCATCTTTTCTAGATCGGCGTCGCTGAGAGGCACATCGAAGCGGTCCCGGAAGCGGCGCAGGGACTCCACGGTCAGCTTCTTGGTTTGGTGCGCCGTGTTTTCGCTCTCAATGGAGTCGCCCATGCCGTAGCCCTTTACGGTCTTCGCAAGAATGACCGTGGGCTGACCGGTATGGTTCACCGCCGCATGGTAGGCCGCGTAGATCTTGTAGGGATCATGGCCGCCCCGGTTCAGACGCATAATGTCGTCATCGGAAAGGTGATCGACCATGGCCCTGAGCTCCGGATGCTTACCGAAGAAATGCTCCCGGGTATAAGCCCCGCCCTTCGCCTTGTAATTCTGATACTCGCCGTCAACCACCTCATCCATGCGCTGCTGGAGCAGGCCCTGATCGTCGGCCTCTAGGATCGGATCCCAGTGCCGGCCCCAGATGACCTTGATGACGTTCCAGCCGGCGCCCCGGAACACCCCCTCCAGCTCCTGGATAATCTTGCCATTGCCCCGCACCGGGCCGTCGAGGCGCTGAAGATTACAGTTCACCACGAAGATGAGATTATCGAGGGACTCCCGACCCGCCAGCGCGATACTGCCGAGGGTCTCGGGCTCATCGCACTCCCCGTCGCCGAGGAAGGCCCAGATTTTCCGGTCTCCCATGGACAGCTGACCCCGGCTGTCGAGGTACTTCATGACGTGCGCTTGGTAGATTGCCTGGAGCGGCCCCAGGCCCATGGAAACGGTGGGGAACTGCCAATAGTCGCGCATCAGCCAGGGGTGGGGATAGGAGGACAGGCCCTGGCCGTCCGCTTCCCGGCGGAAGCGATCGAGGTCCTCTTCCTTGAGCCGCCCTTCGAGGAAGGAGCGGGCATAAATCCCCGGAGAGCTGTGGCCCTGGATGTAGATGAGATCCCCGGGGTTGTCGTCCGTGGGCGCCCGCCAAAAGTAGTTAAAGCCCACATCATAAAGGGTGGCCGAGGAGGCAAAGCTTGCGATGTGCCCCCCCACCCCGGAATCGTCAGCGTTAGCGCGCATCACCATCGCGAGCGCATTCCAGCGAATCAGGGAGCGAAGCTGGCGCTCCATGAATAGATCCCCGGGCATGCGGGCTTCCCGGCTCACGGGGATGGTGTTTCGGTAGGGGGTGGTAACGGTGTAAGGCAGGGACTCCCCCGTCTCCGTCATGCGGGCCGAAAGGCGCGCAAGAAGGTAGCGCGCCCGATCCGTGCCTTGACGGTCAAGCACCCCTTCCAGCGCCTCCAGCCATTCCCGCGTTTCCTGCGGATCCTGATCCAAACTGCTGATCGGCTTCGCCATACTGCTCTGCGCCCCCTCTGCGCACCGTTACCTATGCCTACCCTACGCTGCTTTGACTGCTATTTACCCTGCATGTTCCCCGGCCCCGAGCCACGCTGCCCCTCGAACCCCCGAGGCATCGCCGTGACGAGGCGGACGGAGCGCCGTTAGCACGGAAGCCGTGAGAAAGCCGTCGCCCCAACGCTTGGGCACTTCCGTGTAAAGCGATGGGAGCTGGGAAAGCCCGCCGCCGAGCACCAGCACTTCCGGGTCCAAAATATTCACGAGAAAAGCAAGCGCTTGGGCTAACTGTTCTGCATGCAAACTTAGGGCCTCTTGGGCCGCCCAATCTCCCTTTTCCGCCGCCTGCACCACGCCCAGGCCCGTCTGGGCAGCTGGCGACGGCGCGACCGGCGCCAGCCCGACCCAGCTCCGCACCAGTCCGGGGCCAATCAGCCATTGCTCGAGGCAATTTTGGCGCCCGCACCAGCAGCGGCGATTCCCCAGGGACTCGGGGCCCGGCGCTTCCCGGGGGAGCGGCAAATGCCCCCATTCCCCCGCGATACCATGGACCCCGCTGTGAATCCTGCCCCCGAGCACGAGGCCACCGCCAACTCCCGTTCCCAGAATGATGCCAAAGACGCTTGTTGACCCCGCGCCAGCTCCATCAGTCGCCTCGGAGAGGGCAAAACAGTTAGCGTCATTAGCGAGATGCACGGGGCGCTCCAGGCGCCGGGCAAGGTCCGCGCCGAGGGGCCGGTCGTTGAGCCAGACGGCGTTGCAATTATGCAGCAGGCCCGTGCGCGCAACGACGGATCCGGGCGTTCCCAAACCCACCGAATCGATCGCGCCGAGGGCCCGTTCCGCGGAAGCCACCGCATCGGCCAGGACCTCAAGGGTTCGCTCATAGCTGCCCTGGGGCGCAGGCCAGCGGTGCTGCCAAAGCATCATCCCTGCCTCATCTAGCACCATCGCCGCGAGCTTCGTCCCTCCAAGATCCAGCCCTAGATGCTTCATCGGCGCTGCGCCTCTTGCAGCAGCTGGCACAGCTGACGCTGCCCCTCGAACAGCCGAGGACCGGGACGGGTGCCCAGATCGGGGTTTAGGCGTAGCACGGGCAATCCCGACGGTAAGGTCTCTAGGGACGCCTCGGGCTCAACGCTCATCAGCACCACCAGGGGCGGCGAGGCTCCCCGGGCCTCTGCAAAAAGGACTTCCCGGCTCAGCGCCGGGGCGATGCCAGGCAGGTCCGGCAGTGCATGGCGGGCGCCGCAGTTGGACAGCAACTGCGTAAAGAAGTGCTCCGGCCCCAGGGCCGTCGGCGGACTCAGGGACACGAGGGGCAGCACCCGCGGCTCCGAGGCGGCCCGCGGGGCCAGCGGCTTGGCCCAGTCCGCTTCTAGCGCCGCCAGGGGCGCGGCTGCGCGCTCCGGCGCCAGGGCCGCCAGTTGGCGAAGCTCCTCCGAGACCCCTTCCAACCCCCGGGGGGCGGACACAAAAACCGGCGCCCTGCGCGCCAAACTTTGCCGAAGGCTGGGGGAGGCCGCATCGCCCCACAGCACAATGAGATCGGGTTCCGCAGCCCAGAGGGCTTCCTGGGACAGGTTGAAGGCGTCGCCGATGGACGGGATGGCCGCAGCCGCTGGGGGATAGTCCGCAAAGGCCACGGTGGCGACGATGCGATCTCCCAGACCCAGGGCGTAGAGCATCTCCACGACATGGGGCGCCAGGGCCGCAATGCGTTGGGGCGGTTTTTCGAGGGAGAGCTCTGCCCCCGTGCTGTCCACGGCACGGAGCATTGTTTCCGCCCGAGGCTCCACCCCGTAGGCAAACCCCAGGGCTAATAGCCCAATCCCAAACGCGTGGCCCAGAGACTTCACAAACTCGCCTCCGCTTCTGCGAGCACGGCGCGAGAAAAGTAGGGACCAGGATCGGTCTTGCGCCCCGGGGCGATCTCGCTGTGGCAGGCCAAGGCGTCCGGGGAAAGCCCATAAACGAGCCGTAGCAGGCGCGACAGCGCCGCAAGGCTCAGGTATTGAGACCAGGTAAAAGGCGTCTGCCCATCCCCCTCAAGCTCGATACCGATGGAGAAATCGTTGCAACGTTCCCGCCCCTGCCACTGGGACAGCCCAGCGTGCCAAGCCCGCCCATGGAAGGGCACGAATTGGGTCAGGGTGCCGGCGCGATCAATCAGAACATGGGCCGAGACCTCCACCCCTTCGAGATCGGCAAAGCTGTCATGGGCCTGGCAGTCGAGGCGACCCTGAAAGAGCGCCTCGGGGTAGCCCGTGCCGAAGATGCCTTCAGGTAAGGAGATGGCGTGCACCACCAGCAGCCCAAGGGGCATGAGCCCAGGGCGGGCATCGAAGAAAGGGGAGGGACAACGACGCACCCGACGGAGCCAGCCGCCGTATACCCCGCCCCAACGGGCGCTATCGCAAATCAATGCTTCGGTGCGCCCTCGGCTCACCGTACTCCTCCCTCCCGGAGCCCTGGGCTTCCCCCGCGGGCGCGCCTATTATGCGCCGCAAAGGTCGCGCCGTCATGAACGAAAAGGATAGCCCATGTTTCAGCATCCACTGGACCCTGCCAGCGTCACGCGCCAGGTTCAGGCTGCCCTGGCGGAAGACGTGGGCGCTGGCGATCTCAATGCGGCGCTGATTGATCCAGCCCAGCGACTTCGGGCACAGGTAATCACCCGAGAAGCAGGCATTTTTTGTGGCCGCCCCTGGGTTAACGAGATCTTTGCTTACCTGGACCCTACGGTCACCCTGACCTGGGCCGTCGCCGACGGGGATCCCATTGCTGCGGAACAGACGCTGCTTACCTTGGAAGGGCCAGCCCGCGCCATCCTCACCGGAGAGCGCTGCGCCCTGAATTTCATGCAGACCCTGTCCGCCACGGCCACGGTCACCCGGCAATGGAGTACCCCCCTCAAGGGCACGGGGTTGATGCTCCTGGACACGCGTAAAACCCTGCCAGGACTCCGCACCGCGCAAAAATACGCGGTGCTCTGTGGCGGCGGCGCGAACCATCGCATGGGGCTCTTTGACGCCTTCCTCATCAAGGAAAACCACATCGCCGCTGCCGGCTCAATTTCCGAAGCCATCGCTGCAGCCCGGCGCACGGGCCCCGGGAAGCCCGTGGAAATTGAGGTGGAGACGCTCGAGGAGTTAGATGAGGCCCTCGCCGCGGGGGCAGACATCGTGATGCTTGACGAGTTTGATGAGCCGTCCCTAAAAGCCGCCCTGGCCCGCCCCCGGGGCGACACCAAAATCGAGGTTTCGGGAAATGTCGATCCCGCCCGTCTTCAAGGTCTCGCCGCCCTCGGAGTGGATTACGTGAGCCTTGGCGCCCTTACCAAGCACGTCCGCGCGCTTGATCTTTCGCTGCGCGCCAAGCGCGCCTAGCCCCCAGCTAGGACAGCACCGCAAATTAGGAGAGCCTCGTGACAGACGAATCCCCCAAACCCAGCGATGACCGTCAAAAGCAGTTCCATGGCTGGCGCCTGCTAGGAGTGGTGATTGTGGTGCTGGTGCTGCTGGCCGGAATTTCCGCAGCCATTAACGTTCAAGTGCTCGGCTTGTAACGCCGTCTCGCCCGGCGGCCAGAACGCCCCCTACGCCTGTCCCGGGTCAAAGGGATCGTGCTAGCCTTTTTTGCTCACCACCTGCTAACTCAGCATGAGAGGAAGCCTCCCCATGGCCCGTTTTCTCCTGCGCCTTTGCCGCGCCACCCCGCTGCTTGCGCTGCTGCTAACCCTAGGCCTTCCTGCGCCGACTCGTGGCGCCGAGGAGGGCCGCTTCTGCGGGCCGCCCCAAAGTCCCGTGCTGGTCTCAGCTCGCCTTCCCATACTGAAGGCCGGGAACGTTCCCGATTTTCTGGCAACGAATCAAATTGCTCGGCAAAACACCATCGCCACCTACGCGAACATTGCGGAACGGCTTTTGGCAATCCCCGGCGGACCGGTGGGCCCGGAGGATCTACAGCCCCTATTTAGGTTTCTAAACGGCATGCATGACACCATGGTGAACAGCGCCGATCAGGGCATTGGCCAAGCCCTCGCCGATGGCTTCCTCAGCGCCGTGGAAGATCTCTACGCCCGAAATCCCGTGCCCCTGCGCCGCATTCGCTTTAGCTATAGCCACCCGGCACTAGCCAAACCCGAAGAGGATGCCCCCACCTACGTTCTTTACGGGCAATACACCGTCGTCAGCGCCCAGCAGCTGCGCCTCACCATTACGGTGCTGCGCACGGATACGGCGGAGCAACGGAGCTTCAGCGCCATTGCCCCCCTTACCCAGGTGTCCGCCGCCGTGGCTCAGCACTTTTTCGATGCCTTTCAAAGGCCGGAGCTTGCGGAGTTCGTGGACCCTATGCCGAAGACGGAGTGGGTGCCCCTCCCCGCCACCCTGGCCGTGCAGGACGTACTCACGACCCAAGCGCGGGCCGTCTGCGCGGCCCAAGGCGCTCGGCTACCCACGCGGTTAGAAATCACCCTCGGTGCCGCCTTCGGCCCTTACTTCACAGGCGTCGGCTTCGATCCCTCCCGCTACTACACGATCGAGGATGAAAACGGGCTTCAGGTAATGAACCTCTACTCGAGCGAATGCCTGCCCCCGGCGCCCCGGCAAAAGGCAGCGGTGCTCTGCATTCGCGACCTATAGGGCGGCCTACCCTTCAGGCACAAAAAACCCCGCGAACGCGGGGTTCTAGAAAGAGATGGTGCCGAAACGCGGAATCGAACCGCGGACCTACTGATTACGAATCAGTTGCTCTACCGACTGAGCTATTTCGGCTTTGAGGGCGCGAATCCTAACGATGCCTCAGAGCAAGCGCAAGATAACCACGGATTGGGCTCGGAGGGCAGAAGGAAAATTTCCTGTTCTCCGCCTTTTTCGTCCTCTTACTCTTGGGCAGGTAGTTTTAGCTGCCGCCCTGCCCCCGCATCCCGCTGCTAGGGCTGGCCCGCGGGTGGGCTGGCGTAAATGACGACCACTTCCTCGCTGGCGGCGGGATCGGTCACGGTGACGGCATAGCCGTCACTCCCGGCACTGATGGCATAGGTGAAGGCATCCGCCCCCTTGGAGGGCGCCCAGCCTGTCTCCGTAGGGCCATCCCCCGGAGACCAGCCTTCGCTGGAGTAGGTCCCTTCCTTGGCGCGATAGAGCGCTTGGCGCACAGCCATGGACTGGGCCGCGCTACGCAGTGTCGCTTGCCGTGCCTGGTCTAGATAGCCCTGGTAGCTAGGCAAGGCGAGGGCCGTGAGGAAGCTAACGATGGCGATCACCACCATCAGCTCTAAAAGCGTGAACCCTCGGGCCATGCCTCCGACCCTGCCAGCCGCCGCTAGTTGACGGTAGCGGACTCCGAAGTGAGGCCCTTATAAGCCGGCAGAGTAATGGTGTAAGTACCAGAGGATAGGGCAATGCCCACGGCGCCACTGGCATCGTCGGCCGCTCCCGCGTAGGCGTCGCCGCCACCCGGCGCCCTCGCTCCAGAGGCGTTCAAAGTCGAGATAATGGAAGCCGCCTCCGGCAGCGTCAGGGCGGATCCAGCTAGGGTCGCCTGAGATTGAGCTTTTGCGACCTCATTGGCGACAAAACGCCGCGCCGCGGAGAAGTTTTCTCGCGCCTTCGTGGCATTCGCGCTATCGATGTAATCGTTGTAAGCCGGCAGCGCCACCGCTGCCAGGATGCCGATGATGGCCACCACGATCATCAGCTCAATCAGCGTAAAACCCCTTTGCATACGCACTTTCATACTCGCTCCTCAAGACATCCCGGCTTCAACACAAGCTTTTCAACGATACCGCGATTGCCTTGAAATGCGGAAGGGCTGGGCGTCAGATGACACCATTAACCGGCGTAAGCGCACATCCCAGAGGGACGTAGGGGCAGCTCAACCCTCGTGCCTTCGCTACCCTTTGCGGTCCGCTAGAGGGCCAAGGGAATCATGAATCCGCAAAGCCAGAGCAGCGTCGCCGTGCGCCTTCGCGCGCAGGGGCAGCTTGACGACGCCGTGCTGGTCGCGGCAAAGCGCGAAGCCCAGCAGCAAGGCCTCGCCCTTAGCGCGGCGCTGCTCGCCCAGGAGGGCCTCGACACCCAAGCCTTCGCGGAAGCGGCCTCCGAATCCTTTGGCCTTCCGCTCTTTGACCTGAGCGCCTTTGATCTTCACCAATCGCCCCGGGGCCTTTTGAAGGAGGCTTTCCTTCGCAAGCACCAACTCCTGCCCCTGCTCCGCCAAGGCGCTACCCTCTTTGTCGCCATCGCCGATCCCAGCGACCACCGGGGCCTGAACGAAGGGAGGTTCCATTCGGGACTGACCCTCGCACCCGTGGTGGTGGAGTTGCACCAGCTACGTCGAAGCCTCCAGACCTTCCTCTCCAAGCACAGCGATGCTCTTCTTGCGGGACTCGAGGAGGACCCCTTTGAGGTGCTGAGCGGGGAAGAGGCACCTATCGAGGTCGCGGCGCTCGACAGCGCCCAAAACCCCGAGGAAGCGCCGGTGGTGCGCTTCATCAACAAGCTTTTGCTAGACGCCATTCACACCGGCGCTTCGGATATTCACTTCGAGCCCTACGAACACCGCTACCGGGTGCGCTTCCGCACCGACGGCATGCTACGAGAAGTCGCCTTCCCGCCAGGGAATATTGGGCAGCGCCTTGCCGCGCGCTTGAAGGTGATGTCGCGCATGGACATCTCGGAAAGGCGGGTCCCCCAGGACGGCCGCATCAAGCTGAAGGTTCGCCTGGACCAGGCCATCGACTTTCGGGTGAACACCCTACCAACGCTCTACGGGGAAAAGGTGGTGCTGCGGATCTTGGATCCCGGCTCGACCAAGCTCGACGTCGATGCCTTGGGCTTTGAACCGGAGCAAAAGGCCCTCTTCCTCAGCGCTCTGGCTCAGCCCCAGGGCATGATCTTGGTGACGGGCCCCACCGGATCGGGAAAAACCGTCTCCCTCTATGCAGGGCTCAATATCCTCAATACGACGGAACGCAATATTGCCACCGCCGAGGATCCGGTGGAGATCAACCTCGAGGGCATCAACCAGGTCAACGTCAATCCCCGGGTAGGCCTCGACTTTGCTGCGGCCCTCCGGGCCTTCCTCCGCCAGGATCCGGACGTGGTCATGGTGGGAGAAGTGCGGGATCTAGAAACGGCGGAAGTCGCGATTAAGGCCGCCCAGACGGGGCATCTCGTGCTTTCCACGCTGCACAGCAACTCCGCCCCGGAAGCGCTCACGCGGCTGCGGAGCATGGGCATCGCGAGCTTTAACCTCACCAACTCCGTCAGCCTGATCATCGCCCAGCGCCTCGCCCGACGCCTTTGCAGCCATTGCAAGGTGCCCCAGCACGACCCCCAGGCCGCCCTCCTAGAGCTCGGCTTCGAAGCGGCAGACTTTCCGGACCCCACCACCCTCTATGAAGCGCGGAACCAAGGCTGCAAGCACTGCCACCAGGGCTATCGCGGCCGGGTGGGGCTCTATGAGGTAGTCCCTATAACCCCCAGGCTTCAGACCCTGATACTTGAGGACGGCAACGCCCTGGCCCTGGCCGAAGCGGCTCTAGCCGAAGGCTTTTCGAACCTACGGCAGGCAGGCGCGCTGAAGGCCAAGGCGGGGGTCACCAGCCTCCTTGAGGTCAACCGGGTGACGGGCGCCAGCGGATGAGCAGCGCCACCTTTCGCTATCAAGGGCGGGATCGACTCGGCAAGCGGGTCCGGGGCGTGGCCGAGGGTGCAAGCCCGGAAGCGGTGAAGGCCAGGCTACGACGTAAGGGCATTCTTGCGGAAAAGGTCATTGCCACGCGCGCCTCGGACCAACGCGGCGGACGCATTCGCGGCAGAGATCTCGCGCTCTTCACGCGCCAGCTCGCGACCATGATACGGGCCGGCGTGCCCCTCGTGCAGTCCTTTAGCATCGTCGCCGGGGGCCTTAGCAACCCGGCTATGAAAGGCCTCGTACTGGCTTTGCAAGATGAAGTCGCCAGCGGCACAGCCTTTGCCACCGCCTTGCGCCGCCATCCGAAAATCTTCGACGCGCTGTATTGCAACTTGGTGGACGCCGGAGAGCAAGCCGGCGCCTTGGAAGGCATGCTCGATCGCCTCGCCACCTACCGGGAAAAAGGCGAAGCCCTCCGCGGGAAAGTTCGCAAGGCGCTCACCTACCCCATGGCGGTTCTGGTGATTGCGCTGGTGGTCACAGGCTTCCTCCTCATCAAGGTGGTGCCCCAGTTTGAACTGGTCTTCGCGGGCTTTGGGGCAGTCCTACCCCCCTTCACCCGGCTGGTTATCACCCTTTCCCAGTGGGCTCAGGCCCACTACCTTGCTGTGCTGGTCGGGCTGACGGGCAGCGGCTTTGGATTGCGCTATGCCCATGGCCAGTCCCCGGCCATCCGCGATGGACTGGATCGCTTCCTCCTATGCTTCCCTGTGCTAGGGTCGATTCTTGAGCGGGCCGCGGTGGCGCGATTTTCCCGCACCCTGGCCACCACCTTCGGGGCCGGCGTGCCCTTAGTGGAGGGGCTCCGCTCCGCAGCTGGCGCCACGGGCAATGCGGTGTTCCGAGACGCCACGCTTACCCTGAGGAACGAGGTCACGACGGGTATGGCCCTCGCCGACGCCATGAACGCCAACCCCCGCTGGCCCAGCATGCTTCGGCAGATGGTGCTCATCGGCGAACAGGCTGGAGCTGTGGATGACATGCTCGACAAGGCCGCGGCCCACTACGAGCAGGAGGTGGATAACGCCGTGGAAAGCCTCACGGAATTGCTAGAACCCGTCATCATGTCCGTCCTGGGCGTGCTCGTGGGGAGCCTGATCTTGGCCATGTACCTACCCATCTTTCAGCTAGGCTCGGTGGTGGGGGGCGGCGTTGGCTGAGCTACTCGATGACCCCGCTGCCCTCGCCCTCTTTGGCGCCCTCCTGGGCGTCATCCTGGGAAGCTTTCTGAGTGTGGTGGCCCATCGCCTGCCCCGGCAGCTCGATCGGGAGAGCCGCGCCTGGGCTCGGGATCTCTTGAGCCTCGATCCTGACGCTGAAGTCGGGCAGTCCCCCTACAACCTCGCCTGGCCTCCCTCCCACTGCCCACGCTGCGAAAAGCCCCTACGGTGGTTCCACAATCTTCCCCTTGTAAGCTGGCTCGCCCTCCAAGGCCGAAGCGCCTGTTGCGGACAGCCCATTGCCCTGCGTTACCCTCTTCTCGAAGGGGCCATGGGGCTCATGACGGCCTTTCTTTTTTTACGCTTCGGCCTATCCGCGCAAGCCCTGACGCTGGTGCTCCTCACGGGGACGCTTCTAGCCTTAGCCGCCATCGACAGCGAGTGGCAGCTCCTCCCGGACACCCTCACCCTACCCCTGCTTTGGCTCGGGCTCCTGGGGGCCGTTCTTGGCTGGACCCCGGCGCTTCGCGCGTCGGACGCCGTCATCGGCGCCGCCGCAGGCTATCTAAGCCTCTGGACCCTGTACTGGGGTCACCGCCTGCTTACAAAGCGAGAGGGCATGGGCTTTGGGGATTTCAAACTGCTGGCCGCTGGGGGCACTTGGCTGGGCTGGCAGGCCCTGCCTCAGGTGGCGCTGTTGGCCGCGGCCTCCGGGTTAGCCTACGCCCTCACGGCCCGGCTCCGGGGACGGCTAGACCCGGGACAAGCCCTGCCCTTCGGCCCCTTCCTCGCCGCCGCAATTTGGCTCACCGCCGTCTTCGGCGTACGCTGAAACTCGGAACTAGGGAGAGAAACCATGCGCGTGGTGGGGTTAACGGGGGGCATCGGCAGCGGGAAGACCGCGGTCTCAGATCACTTTGAACGACTCGGCATTACGGTGGTAGACGCGGACCTCGCCTCCCGCCAGGTGGTCGAGCCCGGGCAGCCGGCGCTGGCCGCCATTGCGGAGCACTTCGGACGGGAAATCCTTCAAGCCGACGGCACGCTTGACCGGGCAGCCCTTCGAGCACGCATCTTTGCGGATGAGGCAGAGCGGCACTGGCTTGAGGCCCTGCTCCATCCGCGCATTGGGGAAGCGCTGCGCGCGGGCCTGGCCGCCGCCGCGTCGCCTTACGCGATTCTCGTCTCTCCCCTGCTTTTCGAAGCAGGGCAGGCAACGCTGGTGGATCGGGTCCTCTTGGTCGACGCCCCGGAGGCGCTCCAGCTCGAGCGCACCATGGCCCGGGATCAGAATAGCGAAGCTCAGGTGCAAGCCATCATCAAGGCCCAAGCCTCCCGAGCAGAGCGGCAAGCGCGGGCCGACGATATCGTGGTGAACGATGGGTCGCTCGCGGACCTGCTCGCGAAGGTTGAGGCGCTCCATGAACGCTACCTTACCCTTGCTGCCACGGAGGCTCCCTCGTCATGAGCGGCCCGGAGGACACGGTGACGATCCTCGCCTGCCCGACCTGCCGCCGCTCCGTGCCCTGGCGGGAGGACAGCCGCTATCGCCCTTTCTGCTCAGAGCGCTGCAAGCTCATCGATCTGGGAGCCTGGGCTGACGAAAGCCACCGCATTGCCGGCGACGGCGCCTACGACGACCTCTCCTCCGAGGACTAGGCGCTGCTCCCGAACAAGGGCCCTAGCTTCGGTATTCGGCGTTGATCTTCACGTAGTCGTAGGAGAAGTCCGTGGTCCACACCTCACCACTGGCGTCCCCCCGGCCGAGAGCAAGGGAAAGGGTGAGCTCCGGGGCCTTCATCACCGCCGCAGCCTCGGCTTCCCGGTAGCTCGGCGCGAGGGCTCCGCCCTCAGCGATTAAGAGCCCGTTGATCTCCAGCCGTACCCCTTCCACCGCTAGGTCATCGATGCCGGCCCGACCTAGGGCTGCCAAGATGCGCCCCCAATTGGGATCCCCGGCAAAGAGCGCCGTTTTAACCAGGGGCGAATGGCTTATGGTGTAGGCCGCTTGGAGCGCCTCCCCTTCCGAGCGGGCTTCCGCCACGGCCACGGTGACAAACTTCGTGGCCCCTTCGCCATCACGGACAATGCTCTGTGCCAGATGGCGGCAGAGCAACAAAAGGCGAGCAGCAAAGGCCCCCACGCGGGGATCCTCTCGATCTTCTAGCGGCGCCATGGGCGCTTGCCCCGTGGCCACGAGGGTCACGGCGTCATTGGTGGAGGTATCGCCATCGACGGTAATGCGGTTAAAGCTGCCATCCACCGCTTCCCGAAGCAGCGTTTGCAAAAGCGCCGGGGCTACCGGAGCATCGGTGGCGATGAAGGACAGCATGGTAGCCATGTCCGGCCGGATCATGCCTGCGCCTTTCGCAATTCCTGTGAGCGTATACGGGTGATCGGCATCGAGCGCCAGGGACAGCCCCTTCGGCGCCGTATCCGTGGTCATGATGCCCGTCGCCGCCGCCTCCCAGCCATCGGCCTTCAGAGCCTCCAGCGCTGCGGGCAGGGCCGCCTCGAGCCGATCCACGGGCAGCGTTTCCCCGATCACCCCCGTGGAAAAGGGCAGCACCGTTTCCGGCGCCACCCCGGCGAGCGCCGCGAGGGCCTGACAGCAGTGTTCCGCCGCCGCAAGCCCCGGCGCTCCCGTACCCGCATTTGCGTTACCCGTGTTGATCAAGAGGTAGCGGGGGGCAGCGGCCTCGCGATGACGCCGAGCTAAAGTCACTGGCGCCGCGCAGAAACGGTTTTGCGTAAATACCGCCGCCGTTACCGCGCCCACGGGGAGCTCAAAAACCGTGAGGTCTGGTCGCCCCACCTTTCGAATACCTGCAGCCACGGTCCCAACCCGAATGCCCGACACCGGCAGAAGTAGGGGTAAGGGCGCTAAATTCACGGCCATGAGGGCAATCTCGCTAGATGACGCAGGGGCGCCGTGGTTGGAACCTGGGATTCGCCTAGGCGACAGTGCCGTGGCAATGCTTGTACTTTTTTCCAGAGCCGCAAGGGCAGGGCTGATTACGTCCGACCTTGGGTCCGGAGCGCACCGGGGCCACGGCTTCCGGGGCCGGCGGCGCTTCGCTGCCCTCGCGGGAGGCTTCCGCCGCGTCCAACGCGGGCTGATCGAAGCGAAGCTGGGCCTTTTCCGCCTCCCGTCGCTCCCGTTCCGCCTGCTCAAGGGCGTCCGCGGGCTGGAACTTAGCCTGGGCCAAAAGGCGCGTAACGTCACGGCGGATGCCGTCGAGGAGCCCTTGGAAGAGTTCAAAGGACTCGCGCTTATATTCCTGCTTCGGCTGCTTTTGCGCGTAGGCGCGCAGATGGATGCCCTGTCGCAACTGATCCATAGCCTGGAGGTGTTCCTTCCAGAGGTGATCAAGGGTGAGGAGCATCATCTGCTTTTCGAAGCGCCGCATCATGGCTTCGCCCACCTGGGCCGTCTTCTCGGCATAGTCCTCAGCAAGCTTGTCGAGGAGCCGCGTCTTCAGCCCTTCCCCATCAAGATTCTGGTCCTCAGCAAGCCACTGGGACACGGGCTGCTCGCTGGCAAATTCCCCGCGCAGCGCTGCTTCTAGGCCTTCCGGATCCCACTGCTCTTCCACCGCTTCCGTGGGGATGAACTGCTCGACCAGATCGTCCACGACCTCTTCACGCATGGCGAGGACGGTCTCGGAGATATCCTCCGCAGCCATAAGTTCATCGCGCTGGCGATAGATGACCTGGCGCTGATCGTTGGCTACGTCATCGTACTCGAGAAGGTTCTTCCGAATATCGAAGTTATGCCCCTCCACCTTGCGCTGGGCGCGCTCGATGGACTTCGTTACCCAGCGATGCTCGATGGCTTCGCCGTTCTGCATCCCCAAAGATCCCATCATGGCGCGGATGCGATCGGAGGCGAAGATCCGCATGAGGTTGTCTTCCATGGACAGGTAGAAGCGGGTGGACCCCGGATCCCCCTGGCGCCCGGAACGGCCTCGGAGCTGGTTATCAATGCGCCGCGATTCGTGCCGCTCCGTGCCAATCACCCGAAGGCCACCGGCCCCCAGCACCGCTTCATGGCGGGCCTGCCAAGCGTCCCGCGCGGCTTGCCGTCCTGCCTCATCGTCCGCCGGAAGCTGGGCCAGCTCCGCCTCAAGGTTGCCCCCAAGAACGATATCCGTGCCCCGTCCCGCCATGTTGGTGGCCACCGTAACCGCGCTGGGCCGCCCCGCCTGGGCGATGATTTCCGCCTCCCGCTCGTGGAACTTGGCGTTGAGCACCTCGTGCGCAATGCTCCGAGCATCCATAGCCTTCGATAGGCGCTCCGACGATTCAATCGACGCCGTACCCACCAGCACGGGCTGGCCTCGATCCCGGCAATCCTGGATGTCCTCGATGATGGCATCGTACTTCTCATCCATGGTGAGGAAGATGAGATCATTTTGATCGTCCCGAACCATGGGCTTATTTGTGGGGATAACCACCACGTCCAGCCCATAAATCTCATGAAATTCGTAGGCCTCCGTATCTGCCGTGCCGGTCATGCCCCCGAGCTTTTCGTAAAGGCGGAAGAAATTCTGGAAAGTGGTAGACGCCAGAGTTTGGGACTCCTGCTGGATCTGCACCCCTTCCTTTGCTTCCACAGCCTGGGGGAGCCCTTCGGACCAGCGCCGCCCAGGCATGGTCCGCCCCGTGTGCTCGTCGACGATGATGACCTGACCCTGCTGGACGATATAGTCCACGTCCCGGCGATAGACGAAGCGCGCCCGCAGCGCCGCATGAACGTGATGCAAGAGGCCAAGGTGCTGAGACGCGTAGAGGCTGTCCTCCGGCGGCAGAAGCCCAGCGGTCTTCATGGCCTCCTCAAGCTTTTCGTGCCCTTCTTCGAGGAGCTCGATCTGACGATTCTTCTCGTCGATGGCGAAGTCCCCGGGCTCCTCCGTTTCCGGCTCCTGCCCCGCCCCCGTCGCCCGGGGCGTGAGGGGTCGCACGAGCTGATCGATCTCACGATAGAGGGCGGAGGAATCCTCCGCGGGCCCAGAAATAATCAGGGGGGTGCGAGCCTCGTCGATGAGAATGGAATCGACTTCATCGATGATGGCGAAGAAGCGATCCCGTTGGACCTTATCCTCCGCCGTGAAGGCCATGTTGTCCCGGAGATAGTCAAAGCCGAACTCGTTGTTTGTGCCGTAGGTGATATCGGCGAGATAGGCGGCGCGTTTCTCCGCGCCCTCCTGCCCCGAGCGCACTACCCCCACGGACAGGCCGAGTGCCTGATACACCGGCGCCATCCACGCGGCATCCCGCTGCGCCAGGTAGTCGTTAACGGTCACAACGTGCACGCCTCGCCCCGCGAGGGCATTGAGGTAGACGGGCAAGGTGGCGACGAGGGTTTTCCCCTCCCCGGTGCGCATCTCGGAAATGCGCCCCTCGTGGAGGGCCATGCCCCCCATGAGCTGCACGTCGAAATGGCGAAGGCCAAGGGCCCGACGGGCTGCCTCTCGGGTGGCAGCAAAGGCCTCGGGGAGGATGGCCTCCAGGCTTTCTCCCGCCGCCAGCCGATCCTTGAGCCGGGGCGTTTCGGCCCGCAGCGTCGCGTCGTCTAAGGCCTGGAGCCGCTCTTCCAGCGCATTGATTTCCGCCACCCGCCGCGCAAAGCGTCGCAGTTCCCGCATGTTTTTCGTCGGGAAGAGGGCCCGGAAGAGCTTCTTAACCATAGCGCCGTTTTACCTGTCACCAATGAGAGACCGAAAGCATAAATAGTGTACCTGCTCCCCGGCCCTAGCGCCTGCTTAGGGCAAGGGGTCGCGCTATGATGACGCTTCGCTCAAAGGATGCACCATGACCGATCGCTCACCTAAATCGCTCGACGCCCTGCTTGCCCCGAAGCCCAGCTCGGCGCTTGAGGGACTATTCCGTCGGGCGGGAGAGCTTGAGGTGCTCGAACGAGAGGTGCGGGGCGGCTTGCCTCCCCCCCTGCGCCTAGCCCTGAGCCTCGGCGGACGGGAGGGATCCACGCTAACGCTGATCGCAGCCTCCCCCGCCGTCGCCACTCAGCTACGCTTTCATCAAGGGGCGGTTCTGAACGCTCTAAAGGAAATGGGCGTTACCCATTTACGGGTCCGGGTGGGCCGTCCCCGTACCCCATCCCTTGGGCCCAAGGCCGGGGCCAGCCTTCCGCCTGCTCCAAAGCCTACGGCGATGGCGGCCCACTTGCTTCTCGAACTAGCCGAGGAGACTAAAGGCCCCCTGGGAGAGGCGCTTGCACGCCTCGCCCGTCGGGCGCAGGGCACGCCCAAGGCTTAGAACCCAGCCCGGGCGCAAAGTCCGGGCTGGGATTTCAAGACGCCGCCGAAGCCAGGCAAAGCCCAGGTGGAGATCTCCGGCGAAGCCTGGCCTAGTCCGCCTGGCGGCGGAGGAAGGCAGGGATATCGAGGTAGTCGAGATCCCCGAGGGGCGCTGCGCTGCGCTGACCTTCGGCCACACCTGCCCCGGCAGCCTGGCGGCGAAGGACCGTCGGACGGTCGTAGTCCACAGCGCCCGCTGCCGTGGTAGCCCTCGCCGCCTGGCGGGGGGCATTATCCACCACCACCTTCGGCGACTCCGGCGCCCCGATGCCCGTGGCCACGACAGTGACACGCATTTCTTCGTCAAGGGAGGGATCGATGACCGTTCCCACGACGACAGTGGCGTTGTCGCTAGAGAATTCCTCGACAATGTCGCCGACCTCCGTGAACTCGCCAATGGACAAATTCGCCCCGGCGGTGACGTTCACGAGGATGCCTCGGGCGCCGTGGAGATCGATGTCCTCAAGCAGCGGACTGCGAATAGCCGCTTCCGTGGCTGCCCGAGCCCGATCCTCGCCGGTGGCGCTGCCCGTACCCATCATGGCCATGCCCATCTCAGACATGATCGTACGCACGTCGGCGAAGTCCACATAAATCATTCCAGGCCGGATGATGAGATCCGCAATGCCCTGCACCGCGCCAAGCAGCACGTCATTCGCCGCGCTGAAAGCGTCGAGCATGGTGGTGCTTTGCCCCAGGACAGACAGGAGCTTCTCGTTGGGAATGGTAATCAGGGAGTCCACATGCTGCTGAAGCTCGAGGATCCCCTGATCCGCCGCAGGATTGCGCTTCTCAAAGCGGAAAGGACGGGTGACCACGGCCACGGTCAAAATACCGAGTTCCCGGGCGATTTCCGCCACCACCGGCGCGCCCCCGGTGCCCGTACCCCCGCCCATGCCCGCGGTGACGAACACCATGTCTGCCCCGGAAAGCACTTCGGCGATTCGGTCTCGATCCTCGAGGGCCGCCTCCCGGCCCACGGCGGGATTGGCGCCAGCGCCCAGGCCCTTGGTGATCTCGCCCCCGAGCTGAAGAAGGGTCCGCGCCCCAACGTTTTTCAGCGCCTGGGCATCGGTGTTAGCCGCGATAAACTCCACGCCCTCCACGCCCTTGGCAATCATGTGGGCAATGGCATTACCGCCGCCGCCGCCCACCCCAATAACCTTAATGACCGCGTTTTGCGGCTGGCTATCTACCAGTTCAAACATTGCTCGTCCTCCACAGACGCTCTTTCAAAAAATGCGCACAGGCGCTCAAAAGTTTTGCCGAAGCCATTCCCGGATTCGGTCCACAAAGCTGCCCTTCATTACCGGCGGCGCCTCCCCCCGCTCGAGGCGGCGGCGTTCCAGTTCCTGGCCGTAAAGCAAGAGCCCCACGCCGGTGGCGTAGATGGGGTTCCGAACGATGTCCGCGAGGCCCGCGACGTTTCGGGGCATGCCGAGGCTGACGGGCTTGTGGAAGATTTCCTCCGCCAGCTCTACCACGCCCTCAATCTTTGAAGACCCGCCGGTGAGCACGATGCCCGCGGCCAACAAGTCCTCGAAGCCGCTGCGTCTCAACTCCGCCTGCACCAGCTGGAACAGTTCGTCATAGCGAGGCTCAACCACTTCTGCGAGGGCCTGGCGGGACAGAGCGCGAGGGGGCTTATCTCCAACCCCGGGCACCTGAATGGTTTCCTCCGCCCCCGCCAGCTGCGTGAGAGCGCAGGCGTACTTGATCTTGAGCTCCTCCGCATGGGGCGTCGGAGTGCGCAGCGCCATGGCGATATCGTTGGTCACCTGGTCCCCGGCGATGGGAATATTGGCCGTGTGGCGAATAGCGCCCTCGGTAAAGATCGCGACGTCCGTGGTGCCCCCGCCGATGTCAACCAGGCATACGCCCAGGTCTTTTTCATCCTCCGTGAGCACGGCGTAACTTGATGCCAGCTGTTCGAGAATGACGTCCCTAACCTCGAGGGTGCAGCGGCGGACGCACTTTTCAATGTTCTGAGCCGAATTCACTGCACAGGTCACCAGGTGCACCTTCGCCTCGAGGCGGACCCCGGACATGCCCAGCGGTTCCTTCACCCCCTCCTGGTGATCGATCACATATTCCTGGGGCAGGATGTGAAGGATCTTTTGATCCGCGGGAATGGCCATGGCCTGAGCGGCGTCGAGCACACGCTCAATGTCCGCTGGCGTCACCTCCTTGTCCCGGATCGCAACGATGCCATGGGAATTTAGGGAGCGAATATGGCTGCCGGCGATCCCGGCATAGACTGAGTCAATCTGGCAGCCCGCCATGAGCTCCGCCTCTTCCACGGCGCGTTGAATGGAGTGGACGGTGGATTCGATATTCACCACCACACCCTTCTTCAGGCCCCGGGAGGGATGGGACCCAAGGCCAATGACCTCGAGAGTCCCGTCCTCCCGCACTTCCCCGACAATGGCCACCACTTTGGACGTGCCAATGTCGAGGCCAACGATCATTTGCCCTGGTGTCGCTGCCATAGCTTTAGCGCTCCTTCCCTAAGCGTTGATCTCGCAATGCCAAAATTCGTTCCCCCGCCGCGCCCTCTCGCCAGGCCACCGCCACGCCGTTGTCATAGCGGGCATCGATGCTGTCGACGCGATCGAGCTGAGCCGCGAGCGCCGCGCTCAGCACTGCATCAACCCGGCGCAGCCGCGCAACCTGCGCGTCCGTTCCCAGGCGCAGGTGAACGCCGCCCTGGAGCGTGACTTCGATATCCCCGGCAGCACTTTCCTCCACGCGAGCCACGGCCAGCTGATGCCCCCGAAGCATTTCCGCCACCCGAAGGTAGGTCGCCATAAGCTGGGGCGCCGAGCCTTCGGGGCCGGCAAGGCTCGGCAGCGCTCCCGGGGCGTTGTCCCACAGAGGCGCGATGATGCGACCGCGGTTCGACAGCAGCGCTTCGTCACGCCAGCGCGCCACGGGCACCTCCGGCTCCACGGTGACCCGAAGGGTGTCCGGCCATTCCCGGCGCAGGGACGCCGAAGCGACCCAACTCTCCTCCGCAAGACGCACCTGAAGCGCAGCGACGTCCAAGGTAAAAATGCCCGATGGGAGCGCTGACCCCAGCAATTCGCGAAGGCGCGCTTGTCCGGCCTCGGGAAGATCTCCCTCCACCCGCACCACCTCGACCGGCGCATTGAGTTGGGAAAAGATAACCTGCGCCCCTAGGGCCAGGCTCATGATCACTAGCACCGCGGCCGTACGAGCGAACCAGCGCCGAAGGCGCCCGGGGTTACCCGCCCTTGACGCCGGGCGACGAGACGTCGACGCCCTAGCCATGCCCCCCTCCTCCGCCAGCAGGCGAGTTAAGCGTCCGATATCCCCCGCGCCCTGGGTCAGCACCACATCTCCGTCCTTCAGCAGCGTGGGTAGGAGTGCCGGCACCTCGTCAACGCCCGTCACCACCACGGGCAGGACCCCTCCACGCTGCCGAAGCGCTGCGGCCAGGGCCGCCGCATCAGCGCCGGGGATGGGTGCCTCTCCAGCGCTGTACACCTCGAGCAAAATGAGTAGGTCGGGCTCGCTCAGGACGCGCACAAAGGCATCGAAGAGGTCCCGGGTGCGGGTAAAGCGATGGGGCTGATAAATCATGACCCGGCGCCGCCCGGGGAAGGTTTCTCGAGCCGTTTCCAACACCTTCTCCACCTCCGTGGGATGGTGTCCGTAGTCGTCGATCTGTAGCACGGCGTGGCCACCGATTCGGCGAGCGTGCTGCTCAAAGCGCCGCCCCACCCCAGCAAAGCTGTCCAGCGCCTTTCGGATCGAGATGTCGGAAACGCCCTCCTCCGTAGCCACGGCGATGGCCGCCAGGGCATTCAGCACGTTGTGCCGTCCAGGGATGGCCAGCGCCACGGGCAGGGGCGCTCGCCCTGGGCGATGCACCTCAAAATGCGCCTTCCCTCCCCGCTGCATGAGTCCCTCAGCCCGCACGTCTGCATCGTCGGAAAAACCGTAGGTCACCGTGGGTCGGCCCAGGGCCGGAAGCAGGCCGCGCACCGCGGGATCATCGATGCACACCACGGCGGTACCGTAAAAAGGCATGCGGTGAATAAAGTCGAGAAAAGCTTGCTTGAGCTTCTCAAAATCGCCGTCGTAAGTGGCCATGTGATCAGCGTCGATATTCGTGAGCACCGCCACCATGGGTTGGAGATGCAGGAAGGAGGCATCGCTTTCGTCGGCCTCAGCCACCAGCATGCGGCTGGCTCCGAGGCGAGCGTTGCTTCCAAAGCCCTTCACGAGGCCGCCAATGACGAAGGTCGGATCAAAACCCGCAGCGTCGAGCAGCGCCGTCACCAAGCTT
Organism: Candidatus Salivita marina; assembly: GCA_038144425.1. Classification (GTDB taxonomy): domain Bacteria; phylum Pseudomonadota; class Gammaproteobacteria; order Pseudomonadales; family Azotimanducaceae; genus Salivita; species Salivita marina. The sequence goes on from JAYQNS010000004.1 coordinate 267,308, forward strand.
GTGGTCGTCGTCTTTCCGTGGGTGCCCGCCACGGCGATGCTGTGGCGATAGCGCATAAGCTCGCCCAACATTTCCGCCCGGGGCACCACGGGAATGCGCGCGTCCCGCGCCGCCCGAAGCTCGGGGTTCTGGGGATCAATGGCCGTAGACACCACGACGACGTCGGCGCCCGCCACCTGCTCCGGCGCCTGGCCCGGGTAAACCGTTGCCCCAAGGCGCATTAAGCGCTCCGTCGCTTCCGACGCCTGCTGATCCGAACCGGAAATGATGTATCCCTGATTCAGCAGCACCTCCGCAATGCCGCACATCCCGGAACCGCCGATGCCGATGAAATGGATGTGGCGGATCCGGCCCATCTCGGGCACGGCGTAAGGATTGGCGCGATGGGCGACGGTCATGCCGGCACCTCCGCCGCCGGGGCCGCTGCCCGAGCGGCTCTGCGCCCCCGCGAAGTGGCCTCGGAAGGCAAGGGCGACCCCTGATTTTCCCAGGCAACGCGGGCTATGAGGCCCACGAGCGCACTGGATACCACCAGGCTATTACCTCCGTAGGAAAGGAAGGGCAGCGTCAAACCCTTCGTGGGCAGCACCCCCGTATTGACCCCCAGGCTCACCAGCACCTGAAACGCCAGCAGCAGCCCAGCACCGTAGGCAAGGAAGGCTGCAAAAAAGTCGCCCCGGAGCTCGGCTCGACGACCCTGGAGCAGACCACGCTGGACGAGCACCACGAGCATAACCAGCACGACGAGGGCCCCAAGCGCACCGAGCTCCTCCGCCAGCACGGCGTAGATGAAGTCCGTATGGGCTTCCGGGAGATAGAAGAGCTTCTGCATCCCTTCCCCAAGCCCCACGCCCCACCACTCGCCCCGCCCAAAGGCAATGAGGGCCTGGGTTAGCTGGTACCCGGTGCCGAATTCGTCCTGCCACGGGTCAAGGAAGGTCTGAAAGCGGGCCAGGCGATAGGGCTGGAGCATGACCGCAGCGGCGCCACCAAGGCCGGCCAGAATGACGATGAGGGAAAGATCCCGAAGGCGGGCACCCGCGAGGGTCACGAGGCCCCCGGCGGCGGCCAGAATGACCACCACGGATCCCAAATCGGGCTCGGCCAGAATGAGGGCCATGGGACCCAGGAGCCAGGCGATGGGACGCACCATGCCCCAAAAACTGCCGCGCACCGCCGCCTGATGCCGGGTCAGGGTGTGGGCCAGGTAGATCAGGAGTAAAAACTTGGCCAGTTCCGAGGGCTGAATCGTCAAGGGCCCAACCCCAATCCAACGAAGGGACCCATTTACTTCACGCCCGACCAGGAGCACCGCCAGCAATAGGACCACGGAGGCGAGATAGGCCAGGGGCCCAAGGCGCTGCCAATGGGCCACGGGCAGGCTCAGTACGACGAGGAAAGCGAGCATGGACACGACCACGTAGATGCCGTGGCGAAGGGAAAAGGCATTGGCGCCGCCGTAGCGCACGGAAGCGATCTCTAGGGAAGCGGAGGTCACCAGCACTGCGCCCAGGGCGAGCAAAATCAGCCACAGGGCCGTGGCGGTCCATTCGAAGCGCGGAGCCGTCATGCGCAAGCCCCCCGGCGATCGGCGAGCTCCGCCACCGCGGCCTCGAAGAACTCGCCGCGGTGCTCAAAGGAGCGAAATTGATCGAAGCTGGCGCAGGCCGGCGCGAGGATAACCGTATCTCCGGGGCTCGCCAGGTCCACGGCCGCGGAGAGCCCAGCGTCCAGGGTCTCCACACAGGTCACGGGGCAGGCATCCCCAAGCGCCGCGGCAAGGGGTCGCGCATCGGCACCGAACAGAAAGGCGTGGCGCAGCCCCGTTACGGCAGGGCGCAAGGGGGAGAGATCGGCCCCCTTGGCCAGGCCACCAGCCAGGAGCACTACCTTATCCAGAGGCCCCAACCCCCTCAGGGCGGCAACGGTAGCTCCGACGTTCGTCGCCTTCGAATCATTCACGTAGCGTACGCCCTGCACCCAGCCGGCCACGGCACAACGGTGGGGTAAGGGGGTGAAGTTTTCGAGGGCCGGGCCCAGGACCCCCAAATCCGCCCCAAAATCCCAGGCGGCAGTCAGCGCAAAAAGCACATTTTCAAGATTATGCGCGCCAACGAGAGGCAGACGATCAAGGGGCCAGGACCAACCCTCGGGCCCACGAAGAACGCCGTCTACTACCCCGAAAGGGGCGGCGGGAACCCTAAACCCTATAGGAATGGCCCGATCTAGCGCTTCCGGCGAGGGGGTCGTGGCCTCATCCCCTGCGTTGTAGAGACAGCGCTTCGCCCGGGGGTATATCCGCCCCTTCGCCGCACCGTAGGCCGCGAGATCGTCATAGCGATCCAAATGATCCGAGGAAAGATTGAGATAGAGCGCCTGCCGTAGGGGCAGGAGCTCGGACCAGTCTAGCTGGAAGCTGGATAGCTCCAGCACAAATACCTCCGGCGCTGGCCCGTCGAGCAAGCTTATCGCCGCAGGCCCTAGGTTTCCGCCCACAGCCACGCGGTAGCCCGCGGCAGCGAGCAGATGGCCAAGAAGCACCGTCACCGTGCTTTTGCCATTCGTACCCGTAATTCCCAGCACCGGGGCCTTGGCTTCCTCAAAGAACAGGTCGAGCTCCCCGCGGACCGGACAACCCGCCGCCTTAATCGCATCCAAGGGCAGGCTTTCTGGCGCAAGGCCAGGGCTTACGACCACGGTCTGGTCCCGGGAAAAGGAGAGCGCTTCAAAGGGCCCCAAATGCACAGAGACCATGGGGAAGGCCGAGCGAAGCGGCCCCAGCTCCGGGGGCTCCGCGCGGCTATCGGCTACGGCCACGGTGGCCCCGCGGGCCAGGAGGTAGCGCACGAGAGCCAGGCCCGTGGCACCAAGCCCGAGCACGAGGAAGGACGCGCCGTGCAGCGGTAACCCACTCATCGCAGCTTCAACGTTGAAAGCCCCACCAAAACCAGCATGAGGGTGATGATCCAAAAGCGGACGATGACCCGTGGTTCGGGCCAGCCTTTCAGCTCAAAGTGATGATGCAGGGGCGCCATGCGAAAGATGCGCCGCCCCAGGTAGCGAAAGGAGAGCACCTGGAGCACCACGGAAACGGTCTCAAGAACAAAGACGCCCCCCATGATGAACAGCACGAGCTCCTGACGAATCACCAGGGCGACGAGGCCCAAGGCAGCCCCTAGGGCGAGCGCACCCACGTCACCCATAAAGACCTGCGCCGGGTAGGTGTTAAACCAGAGGAAGCCCAGCCCTGCCCCCACGATGGCACCGCAAAATACCGCCATTTCCCCGGCGCCAGCCACAAAGGGAATCTGGAGATAGGCGGAAAAGACCGCATTCCCCGTGAGATAGCCCATGAGCCCCAGAGCCCCGGCCACCATCACGGTGGGCATGATGGCCAGCCCGTCGAGGCCGTCGGTGAGATTCACCGCATTCGACGTTCCCACCAGCACGAAGTAGGCAAGCACGAGATAGAAGGGCCCAAGCTGGAAGGCCACGTCCTTGAAGAAGGGCACGATGAGCGTGGTTTCCACCGGGGTGCTGGCCCCCAGGTACAAGGCCAGGGCCGCTGCACTGCCTGCCACCGTTTGCCAGAAATACTTCCAGCGGGCCGGGAGCCCCCGGGCGTTCCGCTCCACCACCTTTCGATAGTCGTCTACCCAGCCCACGGCACCGAAGGCCAGCACCACGAGGGCGGCTAGCACAACGTACCGGTTAGACAGATCGCCCCAGAGCACGGTGGCCAGAAGCATGGCCACGATAATGAGGGCCCCTCCCATGGTGGGGGTCCCGGCTTTGCTAAGGTGACTCTGGGGACCATCCTGGCGCACCGCTTGGCCGATTTGCAGAGCCGATAGGCGGCGAATCATCACCGGCCCCACGAGCAGGGAAAGGCCGAGGGCCGTGAGCACGGACAAAATGGTCCGCAGGGTGAGGTACTGAAACACCGCAAAGCCGGGATCAAACGCCTCCAGCCAGGAGAACAGCCAAAGAAGCATGGCTAAGCGCCCTCCCCGGCGCAGAGCGCCGCCGCCAGGGCTCGATCGCTGAAGGGCCTCGGCCCCTCGGCGCCAATCTGCACCGTTTCATGGCCCTTCCCGGCCAAAAGAATGCGATCTCCGGGGCGGGCTTGGGTCAGCGCCGCCGCCAGCGCTTCGGCGCGATCAGGAATGCGCCGCACCGAAACCCCGGAGGGAATACCCTGGGCGATGGCGCAGAGGATTGCGTCCGGATCCTCCCCCCGGGGGTTGTCATTGGTCAGATAGAGCGCGTCGGCCACCGCCGCCGCAGCCCCCATGAGGGGTCGCTTCCCCGCATCCCGCTCCCCGCCACAGCCGAAAATGCAGTGCAGCCGCCCCAGGCCCTGCGCCCGAAGGGCCGCCAGCGCCGCGGAAAGGGCCTCCGGGGTGTGGGCATAATCCACAAAGATCTCCACGCCGGAAGGATGGAAGAACCGCTCTAGACGCCCCGGCGCGGCCGGGACCTTTGCCAGCAGTGCCGCAAGCTCCGAAAGGGGATAGCCGAGGGCTGCCAAGGTGGTCAGGGCTGCCAGCAAATTCGATAACCCGTGCTCGCCCACAAGGCACGTCGCGCCAGCGAAGGCGCCCCAGGGGCTCTGTCCCTGGAAGGCCCAACCCTCGCCGCAGGGTCGGCGCGCCGTAAGATGCACCGCTGCATCATGGGCATCTAAGGCGTAGCTGTGGGTCTTTACTGCACAGGGGATACGCCCCAAAAGCTGCCGACAGAAAGGGTCTTCGAGATTCAAGATGCCGTGAGCCAGCCCCGGCTGGAGAAAGAGCTGACGCTTTGCCTCTCCGTAGGCCTCTAGGGAGTGGTGATAATCAAGATGATCCCGGGATAGGTTAGTCATGACCGCCGCATCGAAGGCGACGGCATGCACACGCCCTTGATCAAGAGCGTGGGAAGACACCTCCAAGGCCACGGCCTCCGCGCCCTCCTCCCGAAGACGGCGCAGCTCCGCCTGCACCGTAAAGGGATCGGCGGTGGTGAGGCCCGTAGCGGTCAGGGCGTCACCGAAGCCTACGCCTAGCGTTCCGAAGGTAGCCGTGGGCACCCCAAGGGCTGAAAGCAGCGCCGCACAATGGGACACCACAGACGTTTTTCCGTTCGTGCCGGTCACCCCAATGACCGTCATCGATTCTGAAGGGGCACCATAAACGTGATGGGCAAGCTCGCTGAGGCGCCCTTCAATGCCTGGGAGCACCACGGTGGGCACAGACGCCAAGGCAGCCCGGTCTTCAGGCCGGGGCCCCTCCGGCAGCAGCACGAGGGCCGCGCCCTGGGCGCAGGCGTCCGCAAGATAGGCCCGGCCATCCTGGCTGCGCCCAGGCACAGCGCAGAAGATCGCCCCCGGGGCAACCTGTCGGGAATCCAGGGTCAGGGGCGTGAGCACCGGCAGCACGGTCGGCGCGGGATAGCCCATGGCCTGAAGGGCGGCCTGGAGGCGCGGTGCAAGGTTCATCCCGCGGCCCCCGGGGCGATCTCGCCCACACCCTTTGCAAGCTTCGGCGCCGTCCCTAAATCCGGGGCCACGCCGAGCAACCGCAGCGCGCCCCCGACCACTCGAGAGAACACCGGCGCTGCCACGAGGCCGCCGCCAGCGTCTGCTTCCTTCGGTTCGTTTATGAGCACCACCGCCGTCACCCGTGGGTTACTGGCCGGGGCAAAGCCCACGAAGTAGGCCAAATGTCGGGCGTCGTCGTAGGCACCATCGACGAGCTTACGCGCCGTGCCCGTTTTTCCCGCTACGCGATAGCCTGGAATCGCGGCCCGCAACGCCGTCCCTTCCAAGCGCACCACCCCCTCGAGCATGGTCGCCACGGCCTGTGCGATGTCCGGACTGAGCACGGGGGTCAGGGGCGGCGCCCTTTCTTCTGCAACCTTGAGCAGGGTGGGCGTAGCCATGGCCCCACCGTTGGCGAAAACCGTGTAGGCCTGAGCCAGCTGCAGGGGGGTCAGCGAGAGGCCGTAGCCAAAGGCAAAGGTGAGACGGTTAATGGTGGGCCAGGGTGCGGGCCCAGGGAGGCGTCCAGCGGCTTCCCCGGGGAAGCTCACCCCCGTGGGGACACCCAAACCGAAGCGCGCAAAGACCCCGCGTAGCTCATCCTCGCTCATGTCCTGAGCCAGCCGCGTGATCCCAACCTGACTCGACTTCGCAATGATCCCGCCCAAGCTCAGGATCCCGTAATCCCTAGGATCCTTGATGGTTTTTCCCGCTACGTGGACCCAACCCGGGCTCGTATCAATGGTTTGCTCTGGCTGAAAGCGCCCAGTCTCCAGGGCCGCAGCAATGGTGATGGGCTTCACCGTGCTACCCGGTTCAAAGAGGTCCGTAACGGCGCGATTGCGCAGCCGAGCATAGCCCGTACCGCTCAAATCGTTCGGGTTGTAAGCCGGCTGATTGGCCATGGCAAGCACTTCACCGGTGGAGTTATCGAGCACCACCACGGAGCCGGAGCGTGCCCCGTATTGGGTGATCGCCGACTTCAACTCCCGGTGGGCCAGGTACTGCACCCGAAGGTCGAGGGCCAGTTCCAGATCCTGCCCCGGCTCGGCGATCGCCACATATTCCAGATCGCGGATCACATGCCCCCGCCGATCCCGGAGCACCTGCTTCTTCCCAGGATGGCCGGTGAGCCAATCCTCAAAAGCCAGCTCAAGGCCTTCGATGCCCTGGTCATCGATATTCGTGAGCCCCACCACGTGGGCCGACACCTCGCCCGCCGGGTAGTAGCGCCGGTAGCTGTCCTCCGACTCTACGCCTCGCACCCCAAGGGCCCGTACTGCTGCCGCCTGGGCCGAGGACACGCGACGCTTTAGGTAAAGAAAGCCGAGCCCGCGCTTGCGCGCCTCTTCGATACGCGCTCCGAGGGCGCTCGGGGAAAGCTCAAGGGCTTCTGCGAGCGCGGCAGCCTCCTCCGGTGCCGGGGAAAAGCGCTGCGGATTCACATAAAAAGACACCACGGGCGCACTCACGGCCAGGAGCTCCCCCCGGCGATCGCGAATCACGCCCCGGCTCGCCTCGATGGAAACGGCTCGCACGGTGCGCGCATCCCCCTCGCCCTTCAGAAAGTCCCGTTGCTGCGCCTGCTGAAGGAAAGCCACCCGAGCGCCGATGGCTACGGCGGCGGCCACGAGCAGGAGAGCAAGCAAGCCCAAGCGCCAGACGTGAGCCGGCTCCAGGTTGAGGGCCGAAGCGCGACGGGGCGCGGGGCGGGACGCGCGCCTCATGGCCGCACCAGCACAGTGTCTTCCACCCCGGGGGACCGCATCACGAGCTGCTCCGTGGCGATGACATCGACCCGGTGATAGGCGCTAAAGGCGCCCCGTTCAATTAACAGCCGACCGCGCTGCTCAAGCAGTTGGTCCCGAGCAAGCCGGGCGCGCTCAAGGGCCTCAAAATGACGCCGTGCCTCATGGGAGGCGAAGATTGCGCCTAAGGACGAGAGCAACACCAATGCCACTAGGACCGGAAGCTGCCAGCCCCGGGCGCCCGGAGAGGCCCAATCAATACTGCCAAGGGCGAGAAATCCAGAAGCCCTTGGATGCGGCTCATTGGATCTGCTCATCCGGCTCATGCGGCTCATGCGGCGACGCGCTCCGCAGCCCGGAGCCGTGCCGAGCGAGCACGCGGATTGGCCGCGAGCTCCTCAGCGCTTGGACCCTGCCCCTTGCCCAGGAGTCTGAGTCGTACCCCCGGCGCTGGACCGCGCACCGGCAGGCCCCGAGGGAGTGGCTCGCCCTGGGCCTCTCGGCGCAGAAAGCGCTTTACGATGCGATCCTCAAGGGAATGGAAACTGATGACCCAGAGACGCCCGGCCGGCGCCAATAGCTCCACCGCACCACGGAGGCCAGCTTCAAGCTGACCCAGCTCATCATTCACATAAAGGCGAAGCGCCATGAACACCCGGGTTGCCGGATGGCGATCTGGGGACCAGGAAGGATGGGCCTCAGCCACCGCCTCTGCCAGCTGCCGCGTTCGCGTGAAGACCACGCCCGATTCTCGAGCCGCGACCAAAGCTCGGGCAATACGGCGAGCAAACCGCTCTTCCCCAAGCTCCTTGAAAATGCGCGCAAGCTCCCCCTCCTCACACTGGGCGAGTACCTCCGCGGCGCTGCGCCCTTCACCGCTCATGCGCATATCGAGGGGGCCATCGTTTCGAAAGCTAAAACCTCGGGCGGGATCATCGAGCTGGGGGGACGAAACGCCGAGATCCATCAACACGCCATCAAGCCCCCGGCCTTGAAGATGGGGCGCCAGGGCCTCGGCCAGGGCGCCGAAGGGGCTGGGCACCACGGTAACGCGAGGGTCTTCTGCAGCGAACGCCCGGGCGGCAGCCAGCGCTTCCGGATCGCGGTCGCGGGCGAAGCGGCGCGCCTCGGGCCCGAGGCGCGCAAGCAGCGCCCGACTGTGACCGCCCCGACCAAAGGTGGCATCGAGAATCCAGGGTGCAGGCCCCGCCGGCGCCAAGGCAAGCACCTCCTCAAGCATCACCGGGATATGGGCATACCCCCGATCCTCTTTAGCGCCCCTGTCCATTAGAGCGATATCGACTGCAGGGCCGCGGCACCATCCGCGGTCTGACCATCACCCTGCGCCAGCCAGGCATCCCGGCGCGCAGCCCACTGCTCTTCGGCCCAGATTTCGATTTTTCGTCCCTGCCCCAGGAGCACAAGGCGCCCCGCGAGCTCCGCATATTCCCTAAGCATGGGTGGGATAAGGACCCGACCGTTGCCATCCAGATCGAGATCGGTGGCGTGGCCAATCAGTAGGCGCTGAAAGCGCCGGGTCGTCGGGTCAACATTCGGCAAGGCTTCAAGCTGGGCTTGGATCTCTTCCCAAACGGCCTGGGGATAGAGGAGGAGGCAGCGCTCGGCGGTATCGATGGTAGCAACCAGGGCACCGCCAAAGCGCTCACGCAGCGGCTCGCGAAAGCGCACCGGCAATGCCATGCGCCCCTTCGCGTCCATCGTGACTGCGCTGATACCCCGAAATAGCACTATTTACCCACCTTGCCCGTGGATGGAGACCTTAATATCCACTTTTTTCCACTATTCTCCATCAATCGCCACTATAGGAACGCAAGAAAACCCCGTCAAGCACGACGCTCAGGCGAAAATCCTTTTATTTCAATGAGTTGCAGAGAAAATCGAGAGGCTTCAAGGGCGCTAAAAAAATAACCCTAGGAAAAGCAAGGTGTTGCGAGGATCACTTCAGGAAAAAACGCGATAAGAGAATATTTCTAGCCTAATTTATGATTTTTAATAACCGAAAAGAATTAGTGCGAAGGAGCCAGCCGATAAGCCGGGTTCTGTCATGGGCAGTCATTCCTCTGGGATATGCGTCACCGCATACCTCTAGCAGCCTACCCGGATCCGATGCGGACCACACCAATGGATCCCTATTTGGCCTTGCTCCGGGTGGGGTTTACCCTGCCACGCGTGTTACCACGCGCGCGGTGCGCTCTTACCGCACCATTTCACCCTTACCGCCGCCGAAGCGGGTTGGCGGTATCTTTTCTGTGGCACTTTCCGTGGGCTTGCGCCCCCCAGGCGTTACCTGGCACCCCGTCCTATGGAGCCCGGACTTTCCTCCCGCCGAAGCGAGCGACTGCCTGGCCGGCTCCTCCGCCGAGGAAGTGTGGGCGCCCAGGAGAGGGAACTCAAGCTTCTTCGCGCCCCCCTGCCAGCAGCAGGGCTCGCTGATAAAGGGGCTTTTTGGGCACGGCCAGCAGAGCGGCAGCCACCCGAGCAGCCCGGGCCGGGGGTAGCTCCTCCAAAAGCAAGCGAAGCACCTGCTCTTCCTGTAGCGCCGGCGCCGCGGAAGCCGCCTCGGAGGCGCCAGCCAACACCACCACGAATTCCCCCCGGGCGGGCAACGCTTCCTCCATCGCCGCTGCCCGTAGCTCTCCAAGGGAACCGCGATAGTGGCTCTCAAAGCGCTTAGTGAGCTCCCGCCCTACATAAGCTTCCCGCGCGGAGCCAAAGGCGGCCACCGCGTCCTCAAGCATAGCCACGATACGGTGCGGCGCCTCAAAGAAGACCTGCGTCTCCTCAAGCGGCGCCAGCGCCGCCAGAGCCCGGCGCCGAGCCCCGGCCTTCGCCGGAAGAAAGCCCCGGAAGGTAAAGCGATCCGTGGGCAGGCCGGCGACGGAAAGGGCCGCCATCACCGCCGACGCCCCAGGCACAGGAACGACCGCGATCCCCTCGGCCCGGGCCTCCCGCACCAGGCGATAGCCTGGATCGGCGATCAGCGGTGTGCCCGCATCACTCACGAGCGCAATATCGTCTCCCGCCCGAAGCTGCGCGAGCAGCTGGGGGGTACGGGCTTCTCCGTTGTGCTCATGATAGGCGAGGAGAGGAACGCTCACCCCAAGGGAGGCCAACAAGGGCGCGGAGCGTCTGCTATCCTCCACAGCAATTAGGGAAACGGCGGCGAGCACAGCGCGCGCGCGCTCCGTAAGATCCCCCAGGTGTCCAATGGGGGTTGCCACCACGAAAAGTGTGCCCGCTGCCATGCTCGTCCGCTCCCACCTGAGTGATCGCCATGCGCCGAACCGAGGCTGAAGTGTACCGAAGCGCACTGGGAAAGCATGGTCGCTGGGGCTTCCTTGTGCTGGTTGCTCTACTTCATGCCTGTACCAGCTCCAGCCCCACGCTGCCCCCCATGGATGGGGCTCGACAGGCGCCCGGCGGAGACGACGTCACGCCCCTTCGCACTCGTACACAGAGTCTGGGGCAGCTCGAAGCCATCTTGCACCGAGGCGAACGCGCGCTAACCGCCGGCGACCTCACAGCCGCAAGCGCTGCAGAGGCCCAAATCGGCGCCGACCTGAAACTTCGAGCCGAGGCATCGACCCTCTCCCCGCCCTCGCGCTGCGCTGGGCACGGCTGCGCAGCGCCCTTGCCTTTACGCAGGGGGACACCCTCCGCAGCGCGGCGCTCCTCCTTCAGGCCAAATCCCTAGCTCCGCTGGATCAGCGGCAACCGCTGGTCGATGAAGCCTTCGATCGCCTCGTCGCAAGCTTACCGCCCCCGGCGCTGCCGCCCGGCACCACGGACCACGTGGAGCCATATCACGACCTTGCCCAGGCCTTGGCCGCCTGCGCCCCTCTTCCGGCCCGCCTTCCCCGAGCCGTCGCAGCTTGGCAGGCACGCTGGCCCGGCACGGCGCTCCCCTCGCTACTGAAGAATCTTCCGCCCCCCGCAGAAGGCAGCGCTCCCCTTCGCATCGCCGTGCTCCTTCCCTTCACGGGCGCTCTCCAGGGCGCCGCGGAGGCGCTGCGGGATGGGCTCCTAGCGGCCCAATTTGAGGCTCAGCGCCAGGGTCACGAGGGCTCAGCGCTCCGCTTCTTTGATACCCGTGCCGCAGGCCTCTCAACAGCCTATGGTCAAGCGCTCAGTTTTCAGCCAGACCAGCTCCTGGGCCCCCTTGAGAGGGACGCGGTGAGTGCCCTCGACGCCCTCCGCCGAGACGAACTCAACGCGATACCGTTGCTCGCGTTGAATCGGCCCGGCCAGGGCAACGCGCCCACGCTCTGGAGCTACGCCCTGGAACCGGAGGTGGAGGGCGAGCACCTGGCGGATCAGAATTGGCGCGCCGGGCATCGGCGCCTCCTCATCCTTCATGACGAGGCGCCCTGGGCGCAGCGCCTCGCCCTCGCCGCGAGCGCGCACTTTGAGGCCCTTGGGGGCAAGGTGGCCCGGCGCCAGCCCTTTTCCCCTAGCGAGGACCTAGGCGCTACCGTCGCTGCAGCCCTTCTCGTAGAAGAAGGGGAGACGCGCAGCGGGGCCTTGCGGCGGGTGCTTCGCGTACCTCTCGAAACCGAACCGCGGCGGCGCCAGGATGTAGACTCCGTAATGCTTATCGCCGAACCCCTTCAGGGACAAACCTTGAAGTCGGCGCTCGCCTATTACTTTGCTGGCGATCTACCCGTTTGGGCGTCCTCGCAGGGCTTGGCTTCCGATTTGAGCTCGACTGCCTTGAAGGATCTTGAAGGCGTTGCCTTTAGCCTCACACCTTGGCAGCTCGACGGGCGAGACCCTGAACGCGAGCGACTCCGGGACGCCTTTCCCGATGCCGATGGGCCCCTAGGACTGCTCTACGCGCTCGGCGTCGATGCCTGGCGCCTGGCCCACTGGCAGCGCCACGCCCCACCGGGCCTCCCTTTTCTGGGCCTCACGGGCCAACTCACCCAGGCTGAAGATCAGCGCTGGGTCCGAACCCTTCGCCTAGCCACCATCGAACGCGGCGCGCTCAGCCCCACACCGGCGCGATTTGCGCTCCCCGCGGCGAGCACAGTTACCTCGCCCGCTCCCAACCCGACACCATGACCCCCGAGGGCCCCAGGAGGCGCGCGGGCCGGGCTGGCGAGGCGCGCGCCGCCGCATTCCTGGCCGCTCGGGGGTACCAGCTCCGGGAGCAAAACTGGCACTGCCGCTATGGTGAGTGGGACCTGATCTTGGCTGCCCCCGAGGGCCGGCTCTGGGCTTTTGTCGAGGTACGCTACCGACGCCGACCCCTAGGGGGATACACCGCAGCCACCGTAACCCCCGCGAAGCAGCGCCGTCTGACCCTAGCCGCCCAGCTCTATCTCGCCGCCTCCGCCACCAAGGAGCGGCGTGAACCCCGCCCTGCCGCTTCGACGTCATCGCGCTCACGGGCCCCAGCCCCGCAGAGGCCCGCCTCGAATGGATACGAAACGCTTTCGGCGAGGTAAGCTAAGGGGTCTCTCTTGAAAGGAACCTTAGCCATGAAACGCGTCCTCGCACTCCTAACCCTCGGCATGGCCTTTCTTACCGGCTGCGCTAGCCAAGGCGAAGACGGGAGCGCGGCCAGTACGGAAGACGAGAGCGGCTCCCCGGGGGCGATCCAAGCGCTTGGGAACATCATCGACGACACGCGCATTGAGACCACCGGACTGGTTCGACTTCGCCGTGCGGGGGAGGGCCTTAAGGATGGGCACCTTGGGGTCACGAGCTTCCGGGGCGTGGTGCTGCTCACGGGACAGGTGCGGGATGAGGAAAGTAAAGCCCTCGCCAGCGAGGTACTCAGCGGCATCGAAGACGTCAAGTCAGTCTACAACGAGCTCACGATCAGTGGCCCCACGGCACTGCTCGCCCGCTCGGCAGATGCGTTGGTGACGAGTAAGGTCAAGGCTCGACTTGTCGCCAGCGAGGATGTGCGAGGCCTTGAAATCAAAGTCGTAACAGAAAACGGGGCGGTGTATCTCTTGGGTACGGTCACCCGCGCTGAAGGAGAAGCCGCCACCGCCGCGGCCCGCGCCGTAGGCGGCGTGGAGCGCGTAGTGAGAATTTTCAGCTATTCCGACTAGCGCCTACTTCACTACCTTCAGCGTTGGCTTTCCGCCGCCTTCGGGCGGCGGCTCGTCTTCCGGCGACTCCGGCGCCCCGGCGACCGGCGCAAGATCTCCCTCCCCTTCCTCCGGCTCTGGTCCAAGCACGGTTCCGGCCCCGGTCTCCCGGGCATAAATCGCCACCACCGCATTCAGCGGAACATAGACCGCGAAAGGACTGCCTCCGAAGCGCCCCTGAAAGGAAAGCCCCGCTTCATCGATCAAGAGCTCTCGGACCGCCCGAGGAGAAACGTTCAAGGTGACCTTGCCCTCGACGATGGCGTGACTGGGAACGCGAAGCCCCGGGCGCTGGGCGTCCACCAAAATGTGAGGCGTGCAGTCTGAATCAACGATCCAATCGTAGAAGGCGCGGAGCAAATAGGGACGCTGAGGACGCATGACGTCGCCCGCCCTAGTCGCGCATTTCTCGCTCAACTTCCGAGAGGCTTGCCTGGAAGCCATCGCGCTCGAAGAGACGCTCAGCGTACTTCAGCAACGGCCGGCACTGTTTCTCCGGGAGGGCGATGCCGACCTTAGGCAAACGCCACAGAATCGGCGCCACGCAGCAATCTGCAAGGGTGAACTCATCGCTCATGAAGAAGGGCTTTTCCGCGAAGATCGGGGACACGGCCATAAGGCTTTCCCGAAGCGACTTCCGCGCCTTGGTCAGGGCCGTTTCCCTTCCCTTACCCACCATGAGCAGATCCAGGTGCGCGCACCAATCTCGCTGAATGCGATGCATCCAGAGACGGGAGAGCGCCCTCGCGACGGGATAAACGGGCAGCAGGGGCGGATGGGGGAAGCGCTCATCGAGGTATTCCATGATGACCATGGACTCATACAGCACGAGATCCCGGTCGAGGAGCGTCGGTACGGCACCGTAGGGGTTCAGCTCTAGGAGCTCCTCGGGCTTGTTGTTTCCATCGACCTCAATGGTGTCGACGGTGACACCCTTTTCCGCCAGCACCATACGCACGCGGTGACTGTAATGATCCGTACCGTCAGAGAAAAAGGTCATTGAGGAGCGCTTTGCAACGACACCCATGGCGGAGTCCCCGTGCGTTATAGTTTTTTGAAAGCCTATGGGCCGCTAGAAGGAGACTGCGTCCGAGGACGCAGCCCTTTCAGAGCCTTAGTGCACTTCCTTCTGGTATTCCCGGCCTAGGAGCCAGGTGAACACGTAGAGCACCAGGAGGAACAGGATGACGTAAACGCCAATGCGCTGCCGATCTAGGCGGTAGGGTTCGCCCGTATAGTCAAGAAAGTTCACAAGATCATAAATCGCCGCGTCATATTCCTCAGCACTCAAAAGCCCAGTACCGGCCTCGACTTCGATGACGCCGCACTGCTCGGAGGTCTTGGGTTGGCCCGAAAGCCCGTCACGAGAGCCATCCGGCACTTGCTTGCACACCTTTCGAGGCACCCCTTGGAGTTCAATGAGCGCATGGGGCATGCCCGCATTTGGCAGCACATCGTTGTTCACGCCGAGGGGCCGGCTCGGATCGAGGTAAAACCCCTTCAGATAGCTGTAAACCCAATCCGTGCCCCGCACCCGAGTGACCATGGACAGGTCCGGGGGCTGCGCCCCAAACCAATTCTTGGCCCCAGCCGCCGGCATGGCATTAGTGATGTGGGAACCCATGTCAGCCCCCGCAGGCAACAGGCTTGCCTGGTAAAGATCGGTAGGAATGCCTAGATCTTCCGCGGTCCGCACGTGGCGCTGGTGCTCTAGCGAATGGCAGCCCAGGCAGTAGTTCATGAACAGCTTGGCTCCCTGCTGGAGCGATGGCAAATCCCGGTGATCGGGCGTCATGGGCTCCAGGTGTACGCCGCTGTCGGCAGCCAGCGCCGCAGGGGTAGTCAGGGCGCAAAAGCCCAAAATGGTTAAGAAACGCTTCATTAGGCAGGCACCCTCTCTGGGACGGGCTTCGTCTTCTCAACCCGGGTGTACCAGGGCATGAGCACGAAATAGGCGAAGTAGCCCGCCGTACCGACCTGGGCCAACAGCGTGTAGAAGGGGCTGGCGGCTTGCGTACCGAGCCACCCGAGGAGGAAGAAAGACACGATGAACATAGCCAGCATGCCCTTGGAGATCGCACCCTTATAGCGAATGGACTTCACGGGGCTACGATCGAGCCAGGGCAGGACCGCCGGTAGGGCGATGGCCCCCACCATGACCACAAAACCCCAGAACTTCGCGTCCATCCCGAAGAGTGGGTAGGTCGCGGCGCGGAGCATTGCGTAGAAGGGCGTGTAGTACCACACCGGCGCGATGTGATCGGGCGTCTTGAGCGGGTTCGCCTGTTCAAAGTTCGGCGGCTCTAGGAAGTAGCCGCCCATTTCCGGGGCAAAAAACACCACGGAGCAGAATACGATGAGGAACAGAACGATCGCGGGAAGATCGTGGCCAATGGTGTAAAAGGGATGGAAGGCAATGGAATCGAGGGGCTTGCCGTTCTCGTCCTTATGCTTCTTCACGTCAATACCATCGGGGTTATTCGACCCCACGTGGTGCAGCGCAACGATGTGCAGAAACACCAGCATAATGAGCATGATGGGCAGGGCCACCACGTGGAGGGCAAAGAAGCGGTTCAGGGTGATCTCGCTCATGAGGAAGTCCCCGCGAACCCACTCCATCATGTCAGCGCCGACCACGGGAATGGCGCCCACCAGCGACACGATCACCTGCGCACCCCAGTAGGACATATTCCCCCAGGGGAGGAGGTACCCCATGAAGCCTTCGGCCATGAGCACGAGGAAAATCGCCATGCCAAAGAGCCAGATGAGTTCTCGAGGCTGCCGGTAGGAACCGTACATCATGCCCCGGAACATGTGGAGGTAAACCACGATGAAAAACGCCGACGCGCCGCTAGAGTGGAGGTAGCGGAGGAGCCACCCAAATTCCACGTCGCGCATGATGTATTCGACGGAGGCAAAGGCCTTATCACCGGAGGGCACGTAGCTCATGGTGAGCCAGATCCCCGTGAGGAGCTGGTTGACCAACACCACCATGGACAGCACGCCGAAGAGATACCACATATTGAAGTTCTTCGGCGCCCAATAGCGAGACAGGTGGTACTCGTAGGTCTCGACAAGAGGCATGCGGGCATCAATCCAGTTCACCACCTGGGTAACCCCGGCCACCACAGCGCCCGGCTTTTCTGACAATTTAGCGTCACTCATTACGCGGACTCCTCATCTTCGCCGATCAACATGATCGCATCGGATTCAAAGGTATAAGGCGGCACCTCGAGATTCGAGGGCGCCGGTACGCCCGCATAAACGCGTCCGGAAAGATCGAACTTGGAGCCATGGCAGGGGCAGAAATAGCCCCCCTGCCAATTTCCATCGAAGGCCTGGGGCCCTACTTCCGGGTAGTACTTCGGCGAGCACCCCAGGTGGGTGCAGATGCCGATAAGAACGGAGAGGTCTTTGCGCTCTTCCCGAGCGCGCCAGCGGTTTGCCGCGTAGCCGGGCTGCTGAGACGGCCGGGCGCTGCCGGGATCGGCAAGCATAGGCTCCAGCGCCTCAAGCTGATTCAGCATGGCGTCGGTGCGCTTCACCACAAAGATGGGTTTGCCCCGCCACTCGGGCAGCGGCCCGAGGATCTCGCCGGGGCGGAGCTTACTGACATCGGCGCGGACCGGCGCCCCTAGGGCTTTGGCCTTCGCACTGGGTTGCCAAGACGCGAGGAAGGGCACCGCGGCGCCTACCACGCCGGCGCCGCCCACCACGGAGGTCGCGCCAATCAAAAAGCGGCGCCGGGCAAGGTTCACTTCGCCGTTGCTCACGAAGAGTCTCCCTGGTTGATTTGATCAGGTGTGCCGGGATGGATTCGGCAGAATCGTTGGCCGGATCAATCTCGTACGTTCGCCCGCGCCAGCCGGTGCGGAGTTTAACACAGCCAACCCCGTCCTGGGGCAGCCAATTTGCCTGTCTTCAGGCCCGCAAGGGGGAACCCCCGAGGGCCCGGAGACACAAAAACGCCCGAGCGGAAGACCGATCGGGCGCAGGGGCCGCCGCCGGGCGGCTAAGCCTTTGCCGCCTTAGCGCTTGGAATACTGCGGACGCTTCCGCGCCTTGCGCAGTCCGACCTTCTTCCGCTCCACGGCCCGGGCATCGCGAGTCACGAAGCCGGCCGCCCGCAGAGGCTGGCGCAGCGACTCATCGTACTCAATCAGCGCGCGGCTGATACCGTGGCGAATGGCTCCGGCTTGGCCGGAAGGGCCGCCACCGCGAACGGTAACGAACACATCGAGACGATCGGTCATTTCCGTGAGCTGCAGGGGCTGCATCACCACCATGCGCGACGTCTGACGACCGAAGAATTCATCAAGGGGCTTATTATTTACCAGCACCCGACCTTGACCAGGACGAAGGAAAACGCGCGCCGCGGCGGTCTTCCGGCGCCCGGTGCCGTAGTTGCTGGACCCACCCCGGGCTGCGCTTGAAGCGATGCTCATAATTCTGACCTCAGACTTCTAAGGGTTGCGGCTGTTGCGCCGCGTGGGGGTGCTCCGGGCCGGCATAGACCTTGAGCTTCTTGTAGACCGCCCGGCCGAGGGCGTTGCGGGGCAACATGCCCTTCACCGCAGCCTCGATCACCCGCTCCGGGTGCTCGGCAATCATGTCCTTGAACACCACGCCGCGAATCCCGCCGGGGTAGCCAGTGTGTCGCCAGTAGGTCTTCTGCTCGGCCTTGTTGCCGGTCACGGCGACCTTCTCAGCGTTGACCACAACGATGTAATCCCCCGTATCCACGTGCGGCGTAAACTCGGGCTTGTGCTTACCGCGCAGGCGGCGGGCGATTTCCGTGGCCAGACGTCCCAGGGTCTTATCCGCAGCGTCGATGAGTACCCAATCGCGCCGCACGTCGGCCGGCTTCGTGCTTTCCGTCTTCATGGATTATGCAGTCCGTCGACGGCGCCCCAACGGCGCCGGAAAAATAAGGCCGCGCATAGTAGCTATTCCCCCCCCGGGTGACAAGCGGGCCACCCACCCTTTTTCACCCCTCACGCCCGTCGCTCCCGGGCCAGGTATTCATGGGACTGCATCTCGAGCAGACGGGAGGCCGTTCTTTCGAACTCAAAGCGCAAGCGCGCGCCCTGGTAGAGGGTCGTAATGGGGGCCCCGGCGCTGCAGATGAGCTTCACCCCACGGTCGTAAAATTCATCTACAAGGCTCACAAAGCGCCGCGCCCCATCCTCCCGGCGCTCCGTAAATTGAGGTACGTCGCTAAGGAGCACGGTCGCGAACTCGTGAGCCAGCGCAATGTAGTCGTTCTGGCTTCGAGGCCCCTCGCACAGCGTCTCGTAGCGAAACCACACCACATCGTCATGCTGCCCCAGGGTCGGCAAGCGCCGTCCCTCCACCTCCAAAGCGCCTGGCGTGGGCGCCAGCCCCCCCGTGAGGGCCTGATAGGCGCTCCCGAGGGCGGCTTCCGCCTCCGCGCCCAAAGGGGTGTGGTAAAGGGCCGCCTGGCTGAGCGCCCGGAGGCGATAGTCCGTGGCGCTTTGAAGCTCGTAGACTTCCGTATGTGTCTCCAGAAGCGCAATAGCGGGCAAAAAGCGCCGACGCTGAAGGCCATCCTTATATAAGCCCGCGGGAGGGACGTTGGAGGTGGTCACCAGGGTCACGCCCCGGGCGAACAGCGCCGCAAAGAGCTCTCCCAGGAGCATGGCATCCGTAATGTCCGAAACAAAAAACTCGTCAAAGCAAATCACTCGGGTGCGTTTCGCCCACTGATCCGCAATGTGTTCGAGAGGATTAGCCTTTCCCGCTTCCGCCTTCAGGGCCTCGTGCACGCCACGCATGAAACGGTAGAAATGCATGCGCTCTCCGACCCCTGGAGGGAGCGCTTCGAAAAACAGATCCATGAGAAAGGTCTTACCTCTCCCCACCCCGCCCCAAAGGTAGAGGCCCTGGAGCGGTGCCCGGGGCGCGCGCCCACGAAGGCGCAGCCGATCGAGAAGACCTCGTGCCGGCGGAGAAGCGCGAAGGGCATCGGCCAGCGCGTCGAGCTTTTCCAGCGCTGCCCGCTGAGCCCGGTCTTCGCTAATTCGCCCTTCTCGCAGCGCCGTCTCGTAGCGCTCACTTGGTTTCGCCGGCGCGGCCATTTCCTAACCCTTTTCCCACCGTGGAATGCTTCAATAGGGGCCGCGACTCTAATGCCCCACCTTTTGAGGGGCAACACGAAAGGAGCTCACCGCGTGACGGCACCAACTCCCTGGGCGCGCGCCAAGCCTCTGATCCCCATTCTCGCCGGCATCGCCCTAGGGCTCGTCCTGGCTAGTCTCCTGCCCAGCGGAGGCAGTGACCGGCCCCAGGGCAGCTTTGCCGATGCGGTCGCCAAGGCCGCCCCCACCGTAGTGAACATTTACACCCGTAAGCGGCTGACGCCGGAGCCCCACCCCCTATGCGCTCTGCCCCGCTTCGAGGCCCTATGCCGCCAGCTCCCGGAACGTCGAACGCGCATGGAGGGTTCCCTAGGCTCTGGGGTCATTCTTGAAGCCCGGGGCCTCATCCTCACCAACAACCACGTCATCGCCGACGCCGACGACATCATGGTGGTCACCGCCGATGGTCGGGAATTCCCCGGGCGGGTTCTCGGCACGGACCCGAGCACGGACCTTGCCGTGGTTGAGATAACCCCTGAGGGGCCGCTACGCCCCGCGACGCTGCGCCCAAACTCGCTCCGAGTCGGGGACACGGTCTTGGCCATTGGCAACCCCTTTGGACTTGGGCAGACGGTTTCCCAGGGCATCGTCAGCGCCCTCGGGCGTCAAACCCTGGGTACAAGCCCGTACGCGGACTTCATTCAGACCGATGCCGCCATCAATCCCGGCAACTCCGGCGGGGCCCTCATCGACAGCGAGGGCGCCCTGGTAGGCATAAACACTCTCATTTTCAGCCGCTCCGGAAGCTTCGAAGGCATCGGCTTTGCCCTCCCCGCGGCTCTGGCCCTTGAGGTTGCCCAGGAAATAGAAAGCCAGGGGCAGGTGATTCGAGGCTGGCTGGGTCTGGACGTCACAGCGAGCGCGGACGGCGCGGGCTTGATGGTAACAGCGGTGCTCGCTGGCGGGCCCGCCAGTCTCGCGGGACTCCGCCCCGGAGACCGGCTCCTGGCGCTCGATGGCCGACCCGCCCGACAGGTTCGGGAACTCGCCCAGCACATCGCGAGCCTCACGCCGGGGAGCCGCCTTCCCCTGGTGATTGAACGGCAAGGGCGGCAGATCTCCTTAGATGCCCGCGTGGGGCAGCGCCCTCCCCAACGCTAGGCAGCCCGGTCCCCTAGGGGCCCTTATTGTGGTCAAAGCCTTCTACCCGGAGGGCCGCGGCCCGGGCATGGGCTTCGAGCCCTTCTCCCTCCGCTAGAAGCGCCGCGCTTTGCCCCAGCACCGCCGCCCCTTCCGGGGAAAAACCGATAACGGAACTCCGCTTCTGGAAGTCGTCGACCCCCAGGGGCGAGGAGAAGCGCGCCGTGCCGAAGGTCGGAAGCACGTGGCTGGGCCCCGCAAGATAATCTCCTAACACTTCCGCCGTGTGGCGACCCAGGAAAATGGCCCCGGCGTGACGAATGTCGGGCAGCAACGCTTCCGGGTGATCGACGGCAAGCTCAAGGTGCTCCGGGGCAATGCGGTTGATGAGGGCCACCCCAAGGGCCAGGCTAGGGACCTCAATCAGTGCCCCCCGGGCTCGAAGCGACGCTTCGATAATGGCTCGCCGGGGTCGGGCCGGAAGCGCCGCCTCTACCGCGGCCTCCACGGCATCGAGCAGGGCAGGATCGGGGCTGACCAAAATGGCCTGAGCCGCCTCGTCGTGCTCCGCCTGGGAGAACAGGTCCATGGCCAGCCAGTGCGGATCCTGGGCCCCCTCCGCTAGCACCAAAATCTCCGAGGGCCCGGCAATCATATCGATGCCCACGGGGCCAAATACCTGACGCTTCGCCTCGGCGACGTAGGCACCTCCAGGACCGACAATCTTGTCAACGGGGGAAAGGGTTTCCGTGCCAAAGGCAAGGGCCGCAATTGCCTGGGCCCCGCCCACGCGGTACACACGGTGCACCCCGGCAAGGTGCGCTGCGGCCAGTACGAGGGGATTAAGCACGCCGCCAGGGGTAGGCACGGTCATAATAACCTCGCGCACCCCAGCCACCTTCGCCGGTACGGCGGTCATCAGTACGGAGGAAGGATAGGCCGCCTGCCCCCCGGGCACATAAAGCCCCACCCGATCCAGGGGCCGAATCAACTGACCCAAAAGGTTTCCGAATTCGTCCTTGTAGCGCCACTCATCCCGGCGCTGGCGCTCGTGGTAAGCCGCGATGCGATCCCGGGCCAGCTTAAGGGCGCTGCGCTCGGCCTCCGGTAAGGCCTCAAAGGCGTCCTGAAGGGCCTCCTGGGGCACTTCGAGCTCCGCGATGCTTTTCGCTTCCACACCATCAAACCGGGCCGTATAGGTCAGCAGGGCGTCATCACCCTTTGCCCGAACCTCGGCGATGATCTCCCGGACCCGCCCGCGAACGGCGCCATCTTCGGCGAGCTCCCAATGCAGCAAGGCCTCAAGATCGTCCTGGAAATTGGGGGCAGCGGCGCGAAGCCGTCGAAGCACGCCGCTCATGCGTCGGCCTCCTTTGAGGGCGCTGAGGGCAGGGCCGAGGCCAGCCCGTCGAGCATGGGGCGGAGCTCGGACTGGTGCTGCTTCATGGACGCTTTATTGACGATGACCCGTGCACTGATGTTTTCGATGAGCGCCAGCGGAGCCAGCCCGTTAGCGCGAAGCGTATTGCCCGTGTCGACAATATCCACAATGAGATCGGCGAGGCCGATCAGAGGCGCTAGCTCCATGGCGCCGCCAAGGGGAATGACCTCGATCTGCTGGCCTTGGGCACTAAAGTAGCGCTGCGCAACCTTCACAAACTTCGTGGCCACCCGCAGCCGCTGGCCGGGGCGAGGAGTGAAGGCTGGGTCGCCGGCGGTCATGAGACGGCAGCGGGACAGGCCGAGATCAAGGGGTTCGTAATAGCCCTCTCCACCATGCTCCAGGAGCGTGTCCTTGCCCGTGATTCCCCAATCGGCAGCCCCGTGGGCCACGCAGGTCGGAACATCCCCGCTACGCACCACAAACAAACGAAGCCTGGGATTGCGGGTTTCGAAGATTAGCTTTCGGCTGCGTCGAGGATCTTCCAGGGGATCAAGGCCCGCGGTTGCCAACAGGGGCAGTACCTCATCGAGGATCCTACCCTTATTCAGGGCGAGGGTGAGCATGGGACATCCTTAGCTTAGCCTTAGGGGGCCCGGCGCCGAATCACCTGCGCACCCAGGCCGAGCAATTTTTCCGTCATGGCCGCATAGCCACGGTCCATATGATAAAGCCGATCGATGACCGATTCCCCCTCCGCGGCCAGGGCAGCAATCACCAGGCTAAAGGAGGCCCGGAGATCAGTGGCCATGACCGGCGCCCCCACCAGCTTGCGCACCCCTGTGATGACTGCGCTTCGCGCATCCTCCAGGCTGATCTGGGCGCCGAAGCGGGCCAGCTCGGGCACATGCATGAAGCGGTTTTCAAAGACCGTTTCTCGGATACGGCTCACTCCAGAGGCCAGGCAGTCGAGGGCCATAAACTGGGCCTGCACATCCGTGGGAAAGCCCGGGTAGGGGGCCGTACGTAACGAAACGGGGCGCGGCGGACCGTCGAGCGCCACGGTTATCTGGCCCGCACCCCGCTCAACGCGAGCGCCCGCTTCCTCAAGCTTATCAAGCACCGCGCCCAGGTGCGCAGCGTCGATTCCCTCAGCGGTCACTGACCCCCGAGTGGCCGCCCCGGCGATCAGGTAAGACGCCGCCTCAATGCGATCAGCCATGATGCAATGCACGGGCCCCTCTGCGGCCGGCACGGACAGGGCTTCCACGCCTTCAATCTCGATGCGTGCGGAGCCCTCCCCGTCTATCTTGGCCCCAAGCGTTCGCAGGAAGGCCGCTAAATCGACGATTTCCGGCTCCTCTGCGGCATTTTCCAGGACCGTTGAGCCCCGAGCACAAACCGCGGCCATAAGCAGATGCTCCGTACCCCCTACGGTGACCTGATCCATCACCAACCGTGCCCCCTGAAGCCCCCGAGGTGCGGACGCCTCGACGTAGCCTCCGCGCACCTCAAGCTCGGCCCCAAGGCGCTTTAGGCCCGCCAGATGCTGATCCACCGGGCGGGCGCCGATAGCGCAGCCTCCGGGAAGGGACACGCGAGCGCGTCCCAGGCGCGCCAGAAGCGGGCCAAGCACAAGAAAGGAGGCGCGCATGGTACGCACCAGCTCGTAGGGGGCTTCGGGCGCCCCAAGGGTCTGGGCGCTGAGGGTGACCCGCTCGCCGCCCCGGTCGTCCACTGCGACACCCAGATGAGCCAAAAGCGCGAGCTGGGTACGAACGTCCTGCAGCGCCGGGACCCTCCCAAGGGTCAGGGGCGCCTCCGTAAGTAGGCTCGCGGCGAGGATTGGGAGAGCGGAATTTTTGGCGCCGGATATGGGCACGGTCCCGGCAAGGGGGACCCCGCCGGAAATGACGAGTTGATCCATGGGGGAGGCTAGGCCCCGGCCTCCTCGGGGGTTTGCGCAATAATGGTCACGGCGTGGACCGCGCCGGAGGCTATGGCATCCCCCAGACCCCGGTAAACGAGCTGCTGCCGCTTCACGCGATTGAGTCCTTCAAACATCGAGGAGACGAGGCCGAGTTCAAATCGCCCAGCGCCTCCGTCCACTCGAATCGAGGCCTCGGGAAAGGCCCCTTCCAAGCGTTCCTGTAGCTGGCGCGCATCCATCAGCGGTCATCCTCCGTTTCGTCCGTCCCCATCCAGGCGTCGATCACCGTATCTAGGGCCCCGGGACCCCGGCTTTCCATGGCGCTGGCAAATTGATTGCGATAGGTTCGTCCGAAATTCACGCCATCCACAATGACATTTCGGACGCGCCAGGGCGCCGTCGCCTCGGGGCGAACCATGTCATAAACGACGGTATAGGACTTCTTATTTTCGTCGGAAAGGGTCATCACCACTGCCGATCGCTCGCCCGCGGGCACGGCTTGGGCCCGGGGGAGCTGCACCGCATAGGCCTCAAACTTGAACGCCAGGAGCGCCTTTGCATATTTTCGACCCAACGCTTCCCCAAAATTTCTCGCGAAGCGCGCGCGCTGCTCGGGCGTGGCGCTGGCGAAGTAGGCGCCCATCACCCCTTGCGCAATCGCGTCATAGTCCACGAAGGCATCCATGCGCTGCTGCACCTCACCGTAAAAGGCTTCCAGGGCTTCCGGCCCCTGCTCCCGATAGCGGTCGATGGCCTCAAACAGGGCTGCTGCCTCTTGGCGTACCAGCGCATCCGCCGCTAACTGTTCGGCGTGGGCGACCGAAAACCCTCCGAAGCCCAGAAGCAGGCTCAGCACGAAACGCTTCCACATCATCAGCCCCTCCCAGCGGAGTCAAAGATCGAGGGATAGTCTATCATTTCCCCTAGCGATCGCGCCCCGCGCGCCCGACTTTGCAAGGAATTTTCACCATGGATGCTGCCGCCTCGGAAAGCCTCCTGCTGGCCACCGGCGCCCTCGTTGCCGGGCTCGTGCTGCTTCTCTGGAGCGCGGACCGCTTTATAGCCGGGGCCGCAGCTACGGCGCAGCACCTCGGCATGACGCCGCTAATGATCGGACTCACGGTGGTGTCTTTTGGTACCTCTGCGCCGGAGATTCTGGTCTCCCTGGCGGCGGCCCGGGAGGGCACGCCGCTCCTCGCCGTGGGGAACGCCTTGGGGTCGAACATCACCAATATTGGCCTGGTGCTAGGGGTAACGGCGCTTTTGGTCCCCCTCCCCGTGCCCCGGGGCGTGTTGCGACGCGAGGGTCCCTGGTTTCTAGGAAGCGCTGCCCTCGCCCTAGCTCTGTTCTGGGACACCAGGATGACCCTCCTCGAGAGCCTCGGGCTGCTGGCCGTTCTCGGCGCCTTCGCCTTTGCCCTTCTGCGCCGCAGGGACGACCTAGAAGCAAAGGAGCAGGAGGGCGTCCCCGATTACAGCCGCACCCGCGCCATCGCCTGGCTAATCCTCGGTCTCGCCCTGCTGCTGATCTCCGCCGATGTGCTCGTCTGGTCCGCCAGCACCCTTGCCCGGGCCGTGGGAGTAAGCGAACTGGTTATTGGCCTCTCCGTGGTCGCCATCGGCACCAGCCTTCCGGAGCTCGCCGCAACCGCGGGCGCGGCATTGAAGGGCCACACGGACATCGCCGTAGGCAATGTGCTGGGGTCCAACATCTTGAATCTGCTCGCGGTGCTAGCCGTCCCCGGGCTCTTCGGGGCCTTCCCTCTGGAGCCCGCGGTGCTCACCCGGGATGGGCTCGCCATGGCGGGCCTAAGCCTGCTTCTTGTTCTGGCTGCGCGTTTCGGCGGGGGGCGCCTCGGGCGACTGGCCGGTGGGGTCTTCCTCGGGCTGTGGATTGCCTATACTGGCGTGCTTGCCATAGCGAGCGTGAGCCCATGAATCGACCGCAAGCCTTCTCTCCCGCCGCCATCGCGCGAGCCCAGCCTATCACCCTGCTTTGTCTCGATGTGGACGGCGTGCTCACCGATGGGCACCTGATCTACACCGCCGATGGGCAAGAAGCGAAGGCCTTTAACTCCCAGGACGGCGCCGCTATCAAGCTGGCGCAGCGCCAAGGTCTTGAGCTGGCCATCATTACCGGGCGCGAGTCCCCCATGGTGACGCGCCGCGCCGCGGAACTGGGCATTGAATTTTGCTATCAGGGCTCGGAAGCGAAGGACGAGGTTCTGGCCCAGCTTCTCGTCGACAGTGGCCGAAGCCCCGAGGCCATCGCTCACATGGGGGACGATCTGGCGGATCTTAAAGTCATGCGCCGCGTAGGCCTGGGCCTCGCCCCGGCCAACGCCCACCCCGTGGTGGCCGCCTATGCCCACTTAATTACGGAAGCTGCCGGCGGAGCCGGCGCTGTGCGCGAGGCCATAGAGGCGTTATTGACGGCCCAGGACCGCTGGGCCGACGCCCTCGCCCCCTACCTAGAGACACCCTGATGGCGCGGTACTGGATTCTCCTCTTCGGGCTCGCAGCCCTCCTCCTCAGCACGCTGGACCTCGGCCTGGAGCGCAATGGGGATGGGCCAAGCTTCGCGCCCCTCATTGGGGGGCCTGCGCTGGTCATGGAGAACGCTGAAATCACCGAGTTCTCCCTGACAGGCACCCCTCGCTTTACCCTTCAGGCTCGCACCATCGCGCACCGACCCAGCTCCGGAGAGACAGCCTTGAACGGGCCGATCCTGCTGCTCTTCAGCGAGCAGGGCGCGCCCTGGAGGCTCGAGGCCGACCGGGGGCAGCTGGACGGCAGCGAAGCGCTCCTGCGGACCCCCGATAGCGCCGTGGCTAACTCCGACAAGGTTATGCTGGCGGGGAACGTCCGTGCGGCCCGCCCCCGAGAGGATGGCTCGGTTCTCCGCTTTCGAACGGATACCCTAAGCCTCTTCCCTGCTGCCCAATACGCGGAGAGCGCCGCCCCTGTTATGATTGAAAGCGCAGAGGGGATCACGCAGGCGGAAGGCCTGAGCCTTGCCCTCGGGGTTGGGTTCCTCACCCTGGGGCGCGCCAATGCGCGTGTACATTCGACTTTTTACCCGGATAGCTTGCCATGATGCGCTCCACCGCCATGCCGGCCATTCTTTTCGCACTGCTGCTGATTTCCTGCGGCGCCCAGGCCCTGCCCGGCGACGAGCAGAAGCCCATTGAAATTGAAGCGGATCGGGCCGAGCTGGACGACGCCACGGGCACGGCGACCTACAGCGGGTCGGTCCGCCTTGACCAGGGGTCCCTAAAGGTACGCGCCGCACGCCTCATCATCGAGACCGATGCCCAGCAGGTTCAGCGCATTACCGCGGAAGGGGACCGGGAACAAGATCTCCTCGCCCGCTACGAGCAAACCCCAGAGCCTGGGGCTGAGCCGGTTCGGGCCCAGGCCCAAACGATCATTTATTACACCGATGCGGGACGCATTGAGCTTCTTGGCGCCGCCCAGCTTGAGCAGGCCGAAGACCGCTTCGAAGGCGATGTGATTTCCTACGATCTCACCACGCGGAAGGTCGCCGCCAGCGCCGGCGCTGACGGCGCCCCCGTTCGCATGGTGATCGAACCGGCCCGGCTGCGGAGCCCGCGGGGAGCCGAAGCGGCGGACAGCGATGAGCCCAACCCCTAAGCTCACCCCCCCGCTCCGGGCCCTAGGGCTTCGGAAGCGCTACGGACAAACCACGGTGGTCGAGGACGTCGGCCTGTCCGTGCGCCCCGGGGAAGTGCTCGGTCTGCTGGGTCCCAACGGCGCCGGCAAGACCACCACCTTCTATATGCTCGTTGGCTTGGTGCGCCCCGATGGCGGCGAAATTCGCCTAGGGGAAGCGGTTATCACCCGCGAACCTATCCATGCCCGCGCTAAGCGTGGTATCGCCTACCTGCCCCAGGAAGCCAGCGTGTTCCGAGGGCTTTCCGTCGAAGACAACCTCCTCGCCATCCTTGAGCTCCGCGACGATCTCACCCGGCAGGCTCGGCGCCAACGGTGCGATGCGCTCCTGGAGGAGTTTTCCTTAAGCGACCGACGCCGGCGCCTCGGTAGCCAGCTTTCCGGAGGCGAGCGGCGGCGAACGGAGATCGCCCGAGCCCTGGCAATGGATCCTCGTTACGTGCTCCTCGATGAGCCCTTCGCCGGCGTCGACCCCATTTCCGTGGGGGAGATTCGTAGCATCGTCGCTACCCTAAAGGCTCGGGGCATCGGAGTGCTCATCACGGACCACAACGTCCGGGAAACCCTCGCGATCTGCGACCGGGCCACCATCCTTGCCCAGGGGCGCACCCTCGCCGAAGGCACCCCGGAATCGATCCTTTCTAACCAGCAGGTCCGAGATGTCTATCTCGGGGATCAGTTCGCCCTCTAATATCCCCATTTAAGGGGCATAAGGGGCCCTCGCCGATTGTGCTTTCGCGAGGGCCCTCAGTATGATCAGGCGATGAAACAGGCCCTCCAGCTTAAACTCGGTCAGTCGCTCACCATGACCCCCCAGCTTCAGCAAGCCATCCGCTTGCTGCAGCTTTCCTCGCTTGAAATGCAGCAGGAAATCCAGGAGGCCCTGGACAGCAATCCCATGCTCGAACTTGAGGATGAGCACGACGGCAGCAGCGAAGCGGACGGCGATTTAGACGACGACGCTCGCACGGAAAGTAATTTCGACAGCGCGACCGATAGCGATTTCGGCAGCGACTTGGATGGCAGCTTCGACAGCGATTTCGACAGTGCGGTCGACAGCGATTTCGAGAGTGACGGACCGGCTCAGGACTTTGAGGCCGACCTCACGGCGACGCCAGAACCGGACTACGATCCCACGGAAGCGAGCCCCGATTCGGAATGGAACGAGGCAATCCCAGAGGATCTGCCCGTGGACGCAAGCTGGGATGAGGTCTACAGCACTCCCGCGGGCCCGGGTCCAGCCCCTAGCGACGACGACTTCGACTTCGACAGCCGGAAGGAGGCGAACGAAAGCCTCACCGATCAGCTTCGCTGGCAGCTGAACCTCACGCGCCTGTCCAAGCGTGACCTTTTGATCGCGGAAGCGCTGATCGACGCATTGAACGGAGACGGCTTTCTCACCCAAGGGGTGGATGAGCTTCTCGAGGGTTTTGAACCTTCCCTGGACATTGAAGAGGACGAAGTCATCGCGGTGCTCCGCCGGCTGCAGCAGTTTGATCCCCCCGGCATGTTCGCCCGAAATCTTGGAGAAAGCCTGCTGCTCCAGCTTCGGGAATTTCCCGAGGATACGCCCCACCTCGCCGATGCTCGGCTGGTGCTTGAGCACTACCTCGATCTACTTGGGAACCGGGATTACGCCACCTTGATGCGCCGCAGCCGCCTTTCCGAGGCCGCTCTAGGGGAAGCGCTGCGCCTCATCCAGAGCTTAAATCCGCGCCCGGCGTCCCAGCTAGCCCCGGCGGAAACGGAATACGTGGTCCCCGATGTGCTGGTGCGCCGTCACCATCGGCGCTGGGTGGTAGAGCTGAATCCCGACGCCACGCCAAAGCTGCGGATTCACAGCGGCTACGCAGGGCTCGTACGTCGGGCGGACAGCAGCGCAGACAACCAATTTTTAAAGGATAACCTGCAGGAAGCTCGGTGGTTTCTAAAAAGCTTACAGAGCCGAAATGAAACCCTCCTCAAGGTCTCCCAGCGCATCGTGGAGCACCAGCGCGGTTTTCTTGAATTCGGTCCAGAAGCGATGAAACCCCTGGTGCTCGCAGAAATTGCCGATGCGATTGGGATGCACGAATCGACTATTTCTCGAGTCACTACTCGGAAGTATATGCATACTCCCCGGGGCGTCTTCGAGCTCAAATACTTCTTCTCCTCTCACGTCGGCACCTCCACCGGAGGCGAGGTGTCCTCCACGGCCATTCGCGCTCTGATTAAGAAGCTGACGGATGAAGAAAACCCAAAAAAGCCTCTATCTGACGCCAAGATTGCGAAAATCCTGGCTGAGCAAAATATTGAGGTCGCGCGGCGAACCATTGCGAAGTACCGCGAGTCCCTCGCCATACCGCCTTCAAATGAAAGAAAGCGGCTGATCTAGCCGCGCTTAAACCGGCGAAGGAGCATGACATCATGCAAATTAACCTAAGCGGTCACCACCTCGACATCACGGACGCCATTCGCAACCACGTCCACGAAAAATTCGCCCGCCTCGAGCGGCACTCCGATCAGATCATCAACATCCACGTCATCCTTGAGCTTGAGAAACATCGACAGAAGGCCGAAGCGAAGGTGCACCTTAGGGGCGCCGAACTCTTCGCCGACGCTGAGGAAGAGGATCTCTACATTGCAATCGACAAGCTGGTGGACAAGCTCGATCGACAGCTGCTTAAGCAAAAGGAGAAGACCGTTGATCGGGCCCATCGAGGGCCTAGTCGAAACTGAGGAAAACCCCTGGGCGCCCTCCGCGCGCTCCGTTAGACTCCGCGCCGTCGACGTGGTCAGGATAAACAGGTGACCCTAGCGAGCTGTTTACGCCCCGAGCTCATGGCGGTAGATATTCGCGCCGCGACTCGAAAGCGCGCCCTTGAAATGGTCAGCACGCGGCTGGCCGATGCCCTCGAGGGTGGCGTCTCCGCGGACGCGATTTTCGATGGCCTGCTGGCCCGAGAGCGCCTGGGTTCCACGGGGCTTGGGCAGGGCCTCGCCTTCCCCCATTGCCGCCTAGCGGCGCTTTCCCACCCTGCCGTTGGGTTCTTTCGGCTCCACGCCCCCGTCGATTTCGAGAGCATGGATGGGGCGCCGGTGGATCTTCTCGCTGTTCTGCTCGTGCCGGAAAGCGCCACCGACGCGCATTTGAAGCTTCTAGGTGCCCTCGCCCAGCTGCTGGAACCGGAAGCAAACCGGGCGGCGCTGCGCCGGGCCAGCAGCGCAGCCGCACTCGCGGAGGTCCTCTCGGGATTGTGCGCCGGCTAAGGGGGAGTTGGGCCTAGGCGGTCGCGCCGTAATTGCGTAGCCTTTTTGCCTAAGGATGTTGCGGAGGGCACTTATGAAGCTACTGATCCTCAGTGGTCGTTCGGGCTCGGGGAAATCAATCGCCCTCGGAGCCCTCGAGGATCTCGGCTTTCACTGCATCGATAACCTGCCCGCCAGCCTGCTTGAGGCACTTCTTACGCAAGGGGAAGCGGAGCAGCGCCCGGGAGACTTTGCGGTCTCCATTGACGCCCGGAGTCTGCCCAGCGAACTCCAGAGCCTGCCGGCGCGGCTGGCCCTTCTTCGCAAGGCCCATCCCGCCCTATCCATTGAAGTTCTCTATCTCGATGCGGAGACGGCTACGCTGCATCGCCGCTTCGGAGAAACGCGCCGACCCCACCCCCTCACGGGCCAGGGGCTCCTGCTGACCGATGCCTTGGCCCAGGAGCATGCGCTCCTCGCCGATATCCGTGCCCAGGCCGACCTCTTGATCGATACCACGCGAACCAACGTGCATAGCCTTCGGGACCAGATCCAGCTGCACGTGGGTCGCCATCGACAACGCCTCACCACGCTGATGCTGCGCTCCTTCGGCTTCAAGCACGGGGTGCCCCAGGACGCGGATCTGGTCTTCGACGTGCGCTTCTTACCCAACCCGCACTGGGAGACGGCGCTTCGGCCTCTAACGGGACGGGACCCGGCCGTAGTCAGCTGGCTCGCGGGTCAGACCGAGGTCAGCACCTACGAAGCCGAGCTAATTGCTGCGCTTCAGCGTTGGCAGCCCCGGCTGGAAGCCAGCAGCCGGGCCTACCTCACTGCGGCCATCGGCTGCACGGGAGGACAGCATCGAAGCGTGTTCCTGGTTGAGCGTCTGGCCCAGGCCCTAGCGCCGCACTTCGGCCAGGTACTCCTAGCCCACCGCGAACTCCAGACTTTCGGGCAGGGCGGGAGCGCCCCATGAAGGTTCGCTTGCCGCTCACCTTGATTAATCGCTTAGGGCTTCATGCCCGAGCGTCCTCGGCCTTTGTACAGACGGCCAGCCGCTTTGAGGCGACCATTACGGTTACCCACGGGGATACGGAAAAATCCGCCGACGGAAAAAGCATCATGGGCGTGATGATGCTCGCAGCCCCCTGCGGGACCACCCTCGAGGTCACCTGCGAGGGTCCGGACGCGGAGGCCGCTGCGGAAGCACTGGCGGCCCTCATCCGGGATCGCTTTGGGGAACCGGACTAGAACGCCCGACCCTAGGCTCCGGCGATGGTCATGCCATCGACAAGCATGCTTCCTACCTCCACCGCCCGGGGCCGCTCCCCATCGTCAGCCACGGCGCGGATATTGCGATAGACGTCCCGAAGCTGCCCCGCCACCGTGATCTCCTGCACGGGGTAGGCGATTTGCCCCCCCTCTACCCAGAACCCTGCCGCGCCACGGCTATAGTCACCGGTTACGCCATTAACCCCCTGGCCCATCAGTTCAGTGATCCAAAGCCCCGTGCCCAGCTCCTGGAGCAGCGCCTCGCGGCTTAAGCCATCGTGATTCATTGCGAGGTTGTGCACGCCACCGCCATTGCCCGTGGGGGCGAGGCCAAGGCGGCGTCCTGCGTAGACGGACAGGGCATAGCTCTCCAGCCGTCCCTCGGCCACGAAGGCCTTGGGCGCCGTGGCCACAGCATCATTGTCGAAGCTCGCGCTCGCGAGCCCCTGGGGCCGGAGAGGATCCTCGGTAACGCTATAACGGTCAGGAAAGAGCATTTCCCCCAGAGCATCGAGGAGGAAAGAGGCCCGTCGATAGAGGGCCCCGCCGCTGATCGCTCCCACGAAATGGCCCAGCAACGTGCTGGCCACGGTGCTGTCGAACACCACGGGATAGCGGCCCGTAGGCACGGGGCGGGCATCCAGCCGCGCGAGGGCACGCTCACCGGCGCGACGCCCTACGGCCTGAGCATCCAACCCCGCGTCGGCGCGGCGGCGGGTGACGCCCCAGCCATCGCGCTGCATCCGCGGCCCCTCTCCCGCAATCACCGCAGCGTACAAGCCATGGCGACTCCGAGGCTCGATGGCTTGGAACCCTTGGCTATTCGCATAGCAGCTAAGCCCCAGGGCGCTGGCTACGGTCGCCCCTTCGGAATTTCGCAGCTGCGGACTCACTGCAAGGGCTGCGGCTTCGCAGGCGGTGGCCAAGGCGCGGGCCTCGTCTAGGGACAGGGCCCAGGGATGAAAGAGATCGAGATTCGGCAACACGGGCGGGGCCAGTTCCGGCGGCGCGAGCCCCGCATGGGGATCCTCCTCCGCTTGATCCGCAAGAAACAGGGCTTTCTCCACCAGCGTCTCACAGGCCTCGGGAGATAAATCGCTACTGGAGACCGTCGCCGAACGCTGACCTCGGAATACCGTGAGGGACAGATCCTGCCCCTCCGTTTGCTCTAAGGTTTCCAGCGCGCCCTGGCGTACCGTCAGCTCAAGATTTTGGCGCTTGGCAAGGCTCACCTCGGCCGCCGTGGCCCCCCGAGCCTTAGCCCGAGTCAGCAGCAGCGCCGCGCGGTCCGCAAGGGCGGCTTGCCCTGCCTCATTGACCCCAAGGCGCCCAGCGCTGAGCGCCGCCCCCTGCTTGTCTGCCATGACCCCTCCTGGTTCCACAATTCGGTAAACTGTGTGCTTCCTCCGCCGCCCGTGATTCCCCGCTATGGATGACTTCAACGACTCGGACGCCCTGGACGACGCGCCCCCGTCGAAAAGCCAGCGTAAACGGGAAATGCACGCGCTCCGCGACCTTGCTGAGCGCATCACGGGCCTGGGCAAGGGTCAGCGTGCCGCCCTGCCCCTGAGCGATGCCTTTCACCGCGGACTCACGGAATTCGATCGCCTGAAGGCCCGGGAAGCGAGACGCCGCCATCTTTCCTTTCTGGGCAAGCTCATGCGGGATGAGGACAGCGAAGCCATCGAAGCGGCCCTCGCCCTGCATACGCAAGGCACGGCTGAGGCCACCCGAGCGCACCACGCTCTGGAAGCCTGGCGCGAAGCCCTCTTGGAAGACGGCAACGCCCTCACCCGCTGGCTCGACCTCTTCCCTCAGACGGACCGGGCCAAGCTCCGGGATACGCTGCGCAAGGCCCAGGCGTCGCGCCATCGGGGAACCGGGGACCCCACGGCCTACCGGTCGCTCTTTCGCCTGCTTCGGGACACCCATGGTGCGGACCCTAAGCCCCTGTCCCCCCACCGTCATCGACGACACCTTGAGGGTCGGCTGGCCAACCCCCACGGGGACGGACTGACCGTCCTTGCCGCAAACCCCCACCCCGGAATCAAGCGCGAGATCATGGCCCACGGCGGTGATGCGGTTCATCACGTCCGGGCCCTGTCCTATTAAAGTGGCGCCCTTCACCGGGGCCGTGATGCGACCTTCCTCAATAAGGTAGGCCTCGGTAGTGGAAAACACGAATTTCCCAGAGGTGATATCCACGGAACCGCCGCCGAAGTTAACGGCGTAAAGGCCCCGGGGCACGCTGCGAAGGATCTCTTCGGGGTCGTCCTGCCCGGCCCGCAGAAAGGTATTGGTCATGCGCGGCATGGGCAGATGGGCGTAGCTCTCCCGCCGCCCGTTCCCCGTGGGGGCCACGTTCATGAGCCGGGCATTGGTCTTATCCTGAAGATAGCCCCGGAGAACGCCGTTCTCGATGAGCACCGTCTCCCCCGTCGCAGTGCCCTCGTCATCAATGGTGAGGGAACCGCGACGCTGCGGCAGGTTTCCCTGATCCACGACGGTGCAGAGGGAACTGGCTACGGCCTTCCCCACGCGATCGGAAAAGGTGGAAGTGCCCCGACGGTTGAAGTCCCCCTCGAGCCCATGACCCACGGCCTCGTGGAGCAGTACCCCAGGCCAACCCGGGCCGAGCACCACGGGCATGCTCCCTGCCGGCGCATCCACCGCGTCTAAATTCACCAGCGCAATGCGTACGGCCTCCCGAACCCAATCTTCAAGGCGATCACCTTCGAGCAGCTCGGCAAAGCTGATGCGCCCGCCCCCGCCGGCACTTCCCCGCTCCCGGCGGCCGTCCTTTTCCACTACGACGCTCACGGAGAAGCGAACCAGGGGGCGCTCGTCGGCGCAGCGGGTACCGTCGCTTGCGAGCACCATCACCGTCTCTTGCCGGCCTACGAGGCTGGCGCTGACCTGGGAGACCCGCGCATCAAGAGTGCGGGCGAGGGCATCGAGGGCTCGGAGCCGCGCCGTCTTCGCTTCATCGGAGATTGAAGCGAGGGCATTTTCCCCAGCGTAGAGGGAGGGCACCCCCGCAGCTGCTGTAAAGGATACCGCTTGCCCCGTCGCGCCCCGCCCATCGGCGATCGCGCTAGCGGCGTTGGCCGCCGCCTTGAGCGACGCCGCATCGATACCGTTGGCATAGGCAAAGCCCGTTTTGGCCCCGGCCACGGCGCGCAGCCCTACACCGTGATCAATGGAGAAGCTGGCATCCCGTACCCGCCCATCCTCCAGGACAAAGGCTTGCTGCTCGGCGTGCTGAAAATAGAGATCAGCGAAGTCGATATCCCCCCGAAGCATGATCCCGAGCTGGGTCGCCAGCTGCACCTCGGTGAGGTTAGCTGGCGCTAGAAAACGCGCTTCCGCTGCGGCCAAGGCCTCGCTCATTTTCCTGTCTCCTCAATTAGGCTGGGGCGCCGATTCCTCACCGGAATCCGAAGCGGGACCGGGTTTCGCCGAGGGCTCCGGGGCTGGCGCCGCGACCTGAGCACTCTCAACCTCGAAGATTGAATCAAAGGTCAGCTCCGGCGCATCAACCTTTCCTCCGAGGAGGTAGCGCGCGCTGGAGAAGCGATCGATCTGATCGCGAAAGAGGCGCTCAGCCACCAGCACACCAGCGCCGGCAATGGGATTGGCCAGCAGCGCGGCGTAGGCCGCGGCCCAGGGCAGATTGTTGCCTACGGGAAGGGTGACCACCAGGTCCCCCGCCAGGGCGTAGCTTTCAAGGTCCACCTCTGCGACGAGCTGGAAACGGCTTGAAGGCCCCTGCACCACCACCGGGCCCTGGGTCCTTAGCCGACCCTCGGCGAGAACAAAGCCCCCTTCAATTTCATCAAAGACCAGCCCGCGCTTGTACACATCGGAGAAATCAAAGCGCAGGCGTCGGGCAAGGGCGCTGAAGTTAAGCAGCCCTAGGACCCGCATGGGCGCACCCGCAGCATCGATCTGGATAAAGCGTCCCCGGTCGATATCAAAAATTACGGACCCCTCGGCGCTCGGGAGGGTCAAATCTTCCGGTCCCCCAGGCCAAGCGAGATCCACGTCGAAGGCAAAATTTTCCGACTCCACCGTGGGCAAGAAGCCGAAAGCCTCAAGGGCCTCAGCCACATTGTCTCCTCCCACCCGGCCGCGATAGTGAGACCGAAGACCCGGCGCGTAGGTGAGGGTCAGGCGATGGTCCCCCCTTTCATCCGCATCCAGGCTCAGCCCCCGTCCCGAGGCCACCAGATCTTCAAGGGTGAGCGCCTTTTCATCTGCCGAGAGGCCAAAGGTGACCCCCTCGTAGGCCTCGCCAAAAAGCTCAAGCCGATCCACCTGGAAGCGAAGCGCGGGCCAACTTGCCGGTTCCAAATCTCCGAGGGCCTCCAGGGAGAAGGGGTCCTCCTCAGGGGCAGGGGTGGTCCCCATGCCATGATCCACCGCCGCCTCCAGAAGCAGCGGGGCCGCCTCCGCCGCGGCGACCCCCGCCGGGGGGAACTGCAGAGAGGCCAGGCGCAGATCCAGGCTCCGGTCTTCGAGCACTGCCAGGGATCCCGTGGCGCTGGGAAAGGAGAAAACGAAATAGGGGGCACTGACCTGCCCCGCCATAACCAGCTGGCCCGCCCCGAAGGTCGCATCCCCCCAAAGCGCTTCCTCCAAGCGCAGGGACGCAGCCAGGGGCAGGGCGCCCGCGCCCTCCTCCCCTTCTGCGGTGGGGAAGGTCGCAACCCGAGCCAACCAGGGATCAAGTTCGAAGCGGCTGACTCGGCCTTGCACCGTCACCCCGTAGGCCGGCTCGGGCGGCAGGGGCGCATCCAGACCTAGGGCGGCGGAGCGCAAGGCTCCGGCCTCAAAGCTGGCACGAGCCGCGAGCCCTCCCCAGGCCAGCTGCAGCCACGCCGATGGGGTTTCGCCGAGGTCCGTCTGCTGATAACGAAAATCGAGGACGGAATCCCGGGCATCGAGAGGCGCAGGCAATCCGGTACGCAGATCGACAGCCTCAGACCTCGCGGAAAGCTCCAGGGCACCAGAGCGCTCAATGCGAAGATCAGAGGTGTAGCTCATGGCACCAGCCAAGCCGTCAAGGTAGGGAATGCGTAGCCAGCGCGTCAGCGCTTCTCCCCGCAAGTCACCCTCCGAGGCAAAGGCCAGTCCCCCGTCCTCCAGGCTCCCCGTGATGGCGGCCCGCAGAGGACCGTCAAAGAGCGTGCCCGTAAGCTCCTGAGCACTCAGAGCGCCGGGGTGTGCGTAGGTCACGGTGCCGCGAAGATCTTCAAGGGTGAGGCGGGAACGGCCTAGGGCCAGCGCAACCCCCTCAAGCGTAGTCGCAACAGCCAAGTGATCCGGGGCCTGCCCCAGAACCATACCCAGGTCTAGGTCAAGACTGAGGGAGCCCGCGGCCTCCCAATCCTCGTTCAAAAACCCAAGGCCAGGCCCCAGGGGCGCCGTACGAAGAAAATTCAACAGCGCTTCACCGGAGCCTTCCCCCTTCGCAGAGAGCGCCAGGCGCCGAGGCGCTTGCTCCGCCGGCAAGGTAAAGCGCCCCTCGCTGAGGCTTAGACCCTGAAGATTTGCCCCCGCGACGGTACCGTAGGCGGCCTCGGGCTCGAGCCAAAGGGTGCTCTCGATTTGCGCAAGCTCCGGCCAGCCCGGGGCCGGGCGAAGTCGCCCTCCCCGCACCGCGAGGGCAAGGGAGGCGCTCCGGGCTTCCTTTCGCTCCGGCTTCATGGGGCCATAGAGCACAAATTTCCCCCGCTCGACCCGACCGCCCCGCACCGCCTCTAGGAGCCAGCCTCGAAGCCCGGGCTCAAGCTTTTCCGGCAGGTAGGCCCCAAGAAAGAGGGCATCAGCTTGGGTAATATTTAGGTCCAGGGCCAGGCGCCGGTTCGCCTCCTCTGGGGTGAGGCGAAGGGAAAAGGCGCCC
This sequence comes from Candidatus Salivita marina, assembly GCA_038144425.1. Classification (GTDB taxonomy): domain Bacteria; phylum Pseudomonadota; class Gammaproteobacteria; order Pseudomonadales; family Azotimanducaceae; genus Salivita; species Salivita marina. The sequence goes on from JAYQNS010000004.1 coordinate 305,349, forward strand.
TCGGCCTGGGCGGCCTCCCCGCGCAACGCGAGATCCCAGCCTTCCATTTCGAGCCCAGCCTCGGACCATTGAAGCGCGAGGGCACCCGTGCCGGCATCATATTGCCAACCCGCTGCAAACACCCGAGGGAAGTGAAGGTAAAAGGGGCCGCTATCCAGCTCGAAGGTGGCCCCCCGGGCCGTGGCCTGAAGGCGCCCGTCGAGGCCCCGCACCGTAGGAACGCCTCGATAGGCCGTAGCTCGGAGATCCCCAAGGGCAGCTGAAAAGGCAAGGCTTTCGAGGGGTTTTTCCGGGTTTAGGCGCAACCGAAGATCGGTCAGCTGCCCATCCAGGGCAAGGCGTCGCAGCCAGGTATCAACCCTCTCTGGACGCCCGGGCCACGCGGCGGCCAGCTCTGACGCCGTACGCAGGGACAGGAGCGGCAGGAAAACACGAAGCTCCGGATCCACGCCCCCACGCCAACCTAGCGCCGCATCGGAGAAGGAGACGGGCACTCCCGCCAGCCGGCCCTGCAGGGTGCGGAGCCAAAGAGCGCCGCTCTCCTGGGTGAGGCGCTTGCCCAGAAGCTCGAGGGAGAGGGTCTCTGCCTCGAGCTGATCGCTAAACCGCAGCTTCGGCGCCTCAGCGCGCAGGCGAAACTGAAAACCCGACTCACGATCAAAGGTGCCCTCGAGGGCCAGCGCCTCCAGGGAACCACCGGGCAGCCGCGCCGCCTCGGGAATCCAAGGCGTAAGCAGACCCCGGTCAAGGCGCGAAAGGCGCCCCAAAATCCGCCCTTCACGATCGCCCTCGAGCAGCGGGTCGCCCCGCAGCTCATAGCTCAGGGTGCCCGAAGCGCCCGGCGCGCCATCTTCCTGGCTTAGGGCGAGCGCCCCCTGGTTCCAGAACCAGCCGTTCCGAAGCTCACCAGCGAGGCGCCAGCGCTGGGCGCTTCCTAGGGCAAGGGAGACATTTTCCAGCGTGACCGCATCCGCATGGTAGATCGCCTGAAGCACCTGGGCCGGAAGCGCGGCATCGGCCGGCGCCGCGGGAAAACCGCGAAGGCGAAGGCCCGCCTCATCCTTCTCCAGGGCAATTGCTACCCCTCGAAGCACCAAGCGGCGGGCAATGGGCAAGCGGCGATAAAGGCTTTCTAGCACATCAAGCTCAAGAGCAAGGGCCTCCGCCGTAACCGCAGGGGCCTCGCGGGAACCCAGGCGAAGCCCCTCCAGCTCCAGCACGGGGCTAAAGCCAGAGAATCGTCCTCGCAATGCCGTGGCGGAGACCGGAACACCGAGCTGGGCTTGAAGGGCGTCGAGGAGTTCAGCGCGCTGGCCCCCGAGGGACGCCAGGGCCACGCGTCCAAGGCCCCCGTAGAGCGCGAGGGCTGCAAAGAGCAGCAGCCAGGGCCAAAGCCAGCGCGTGCTCCCGGCACTCGGCTTAGCCATGATCATCAGTCTCGTTGCCATGCGCCCCCGGGGGCGCGGAAATTGCAAATTGCTCGGGCTCGAGGCCCGCACGCTCCTCAAGAATGAGGTCAATTTCCGACGGTACGGGCGGTCCTTGGCGCCTAAGCTGCCCCGCCAGGGCCGAGCCAACGGTCAGCTGAAGCTGAGCCCCGGGCGCAAGGGCCGCGGCCGCCCGGGCTACCGCATCTCGGGCCTCCGCCGCTGCAAGAGCTGCAGCGGGTCGCCATCCCAGGCCGTCGCAGTGACTGCAGGGTTCGGCCAGCTGGGCGCGAAGGCTTGGACGTACCCGTTTCCGGCTCAGCTCCACAAGCCCCAGGGGAGAAAAGGGGGAAATGCGCACTGTCGCCCCATCCCCAGCGCACCCTTCCGCCAGCCGGGCCCAGACCTGGGCCCGATGTTCGGGGCGATCCATATCGATAAAATCGATGACGATGATGCCCCCCAGGTTGCGGAAGCGAAGCACGGAAGGAATGGCTTCCGCCGCCGCTAAATTGGTGGCCAGGAGCGTTTCCCCGGCGTCTCGGCCGCCGACGAACCCCCCCGTATTCACATCAATGGCGGTGAGCGCCTCGGTCTCTTCCACCACCAGATAGGCGCCGCCGGGCAGGGCTACGCGCGGCTGCCGCGCCGCCTCCAGGGCCGCATCGACGCCGAAGGCCGTGAGCAAGCCCTGGGGACCCGGCCAGGGCTCCACGCGCTCCGCGAGGGGCGGATCTACGGCCTCGAGATAGCGCTTCGCCGCAGCCCCGAGGGCTGGATCGTTAATGATGATACGGGTGACGTCCGGCGCCGCCCAATCACGCAGGGCCGCGAGGGCCGGAGGAAGGTCCTCATAAAGGCAGCTCGGCGCGGGGGCCGTGGCCTGCGCTGCCTCCAAACGGTCCCAAAGGCTCAAAAGGCGCCGCCGATCGGCTGCGAGCGCCGCTGCGGAGGCCCCTCCGCGACGGTGCGGGCCACCAAGCCGGGGCCCTCCCCCCCTTGCAGCGCCCGAAGAATGGCCGTTAACCGGGCGCGTTCCCTGTCGCCTTCAATACGCTGCGAGACCCCCACATGCTCGGCCCCGGGCATCAGCACCAACAGCCGAGAAGGTAAGGTGGGCGCGGTGCGGAGCCGGGGGCCCTTGGAACCCAGGGGATCCTTCACCACCTGCACCAGGATTCGATCCCCGGCCTTCAGCTGGGTTTCGAGGGGCGGCGGCGGCGCACCGCGCCCCCGGGCCTCGGCCACGGCAGGAAAGGCGGGGCCCCGCACATCCTTGCTGTGCAGAAAACCCGCCCGGTCAAGGCCTAAATCGACAAAGGCCGCCTGCAGCCCCGGCACGACCCGAGACACCACGCCCAGGAAAAGCTGGCCCACAAGCCGGGAGCCCTCATGCCGGGTGAGATCGAAAGCCTCGGGGCGGCCGTTATGCAGCAGCGCCACCCGAGTAAGCTCGCGACCCACATCCAAAAGCAAGGTGCGGCTCACGAAGGCGTCCCCCAAAGGGCCAGTCCCAGATCCTTCAGCAACTGCGCCGTGGGGGCGAGGGGCAAGCCCATTACCCCCGTATAGCTGCCCTCAAGACGCGTTACGAAGATGCCCGCACGGCCCTGGATCCCGTAGGCGCCAGCCTTATCCTGCGGCTCGCCCGTCTCCCAGTAGGCTTCCGCTTCTCCAGCCTCGAGCATTCGAAAGGTCACCAAACTCCTATCCACCACGGACCGAGGCGCCTCGCCCTTGGGCAGCAACGCGACAGCCGTGAGCACTTCGTGGGTGCGACCCGACAGCTGCTGAAGCATCTTCAGGGCATCAGCGCGATCCCGGGGCTTTCCGAGCACCGCGCCGTCGAGCGCAACGATCGTATCGGCGGCGATCACCGGACGGTGATCCTCTGCCGCCCGGGCGCGAATGACCGCCCCCTTCCCAAGGGCAAGGCGGCGCACAAGCGCTTCCGGCTTTTCCCCCGCCGCCGGAGTCTCGTCGATGTCCGCGGGACGGGCTTCGCAAACCAACCCCAGCTGGGCAAGCAGCTCCACACGACGCGGGGACTGGGAGGCCAAAATGATGGGCGGTACAACGGGCGAAGTCATAGGCTGGGCCCCAACCAGCGCCGGAGCGGTGCCAGCGCGCCGTACACCAGGGGCCAGCAAAGCGCGGTCACCACCGGTGTCCAAAGCATCGCGAAGCTGAGAGCCTGGCCCCGAGCAAGGCGCAGCAGCAGGGCCGCCAGCACCTCGGCCCCAAGCACGGTCAGAAACACAATGAGGGCCTGCTGCACCACGGAGTACATGCGCAAGCGCTGGTGTAGCGATAGCCCCGCCCAGGCGATCAGCACATAGGTCAGAGCGTGCTGCCCAAGCAAACTTCCGGTCAGGCTATCCACCAGCAACCCCGCGACCCAGGCACTCACCATACCCACCGCTTCTGGAGCGGTCATGACCCAAAACAGCAACACGAGCACGGCCCATTGGGGGCGGAACCACCCAAAGGCCGGAGGCGCCAGGGCGGGTAAGGCCACCGCCGTAAGGACCAGGGCCACCCCAAGGGTGAGCCAAAAAGCCAGGAGGGGCCGGGCGATCATGATTCGGACGCCCGGGGCTCCGAAGCCAGAGGTCGGTCCCAGGGGGGACGCTTGCCGCCGGCCACGGACAACACCACCACGTCCTGAAGGCGCCGGAGCGGAGCCAAGGGCTCGGCGCGGACCGTCAAAAAGGCGTCGCTCGTAGAGCCTTCCACGGACAGCACTCGGGCCACGGGGTAGCCCGGCGGGAAGCGTCCTCCCAGGCCTGAGGTGACAAGCACATCTCCAAGGCGGATGTCGTCCTGGCTTGACAGATAGGGCAGGCTGAGAGGGGCGCCCGGGCCCTGCCCGTGAGCCAGGGCCCTTAGGCCATTGCGGAGGACCACCACGGGGGTGCTATGGGCGAGATCATCGATCAATAGCACCCGCGAAGAGAGGGCTCCCGTCTCGATAATCTGACCTACAAGCCCTTCGGCGCCGAGCACCGCATCGCCAAGGCCGATACCCTGCCCATCCCCTCGATCCAGGATTAGCTGGCTTCGCCGAGGGTCGGGGGTCACGCCAATCACGGCCGCGAAGCGCTCCCGGCCCACCACCCGTTCCGCTGATCCCAGAAGCGCCCGAAGCCGGGCGTTCTCCGCCTCGAGGGCGGAAAGGCGCTGGAGGGCGATGGCTTGCCGGGAAAGCTCCTTGGCAAGGCGAGAGTTGTCTTCCGAGGTGGCACGCCACTGGGCAAAAACCGCCAGCCCCTCGTAAGGCAGGTGCGCCGTATAAATCAGGGGGCTAACAAGGGTCGCAAAAACCGTGCGGACCGTATCCAGGGCCGTGGTTCGGTGATCGACAATCACCAGGGCGAGAGAGAGTAGCGCCAGACCGAGCGCGCGATAGCCGGTGAAGGATCTCTCTACGAACAGCGCCTTAATGGGGATCCCTCCTCAGCAGCGACCCCGAGGGCCGCCCAAGCGCACCCTCGCTATTCGCTGGCGAGCAGATCGAGGGTGCCAGCTGCATCCATGAGTTCCAGGGCCTTTCCGCCTCCCCGGGCTACGCAGGTGAGGGGATCCTCGGCGATGAGCACGGGCAAGCCCGTTTCCTCTGAGAGTAGCAGATCGAGGTCCCGGAGCATGGAGCCGCCGCCGGTAAGCACCATGCCCACCTCGGCGATATCCGAGGCGAGCTCTGGCGGAGTTTGTTCCAAGGCGCTTTTCACCGCCTGCACAATCATGGAAAGGGGTTCCTGAAGCGCTTCAAGAACGTCCCGGTTGGTAAGGGCGAAGCTTCGCGGCACGCCGGCCGCGAGGTTTCGGCCTCGAACGTCGATTTCCCGAACCTCGTCGCTGGGATAGGCAGAGCCGATCTCCTGCTTGATGCGTTCCGCCGTGGCATCCCCGATGAGGCTGCCCTGGGTGCGACGGACATAGGCAACAATGGCCTCGTCGAAGCGATCTCCCCCAACCCGGACCGATTCCGAGTAGACGATGCCATTCAGGGAAATCACGGCAATTTCCGTGGTGCCCCCACCAATGTCGACCACCATGGTGCCGACGGCCTCGTGAACCGGGAGCCCCGCGCCGATGGCCGCCGCCATGGGCTCATCGATAAGCCAGACATCCCGGGCGCCCGCAGACAGGGCCGATTCCTTGATGGCCTTCCGCTCCACCGCCGTCGCCTTCCCGGGTACGCATATCAGCACGCGCGGGCTCGGGCGGATCATGGAATTCTGGTGCACCTTCGCGATGAAGTGCTTGAGCATTCGCTCCGTAACCTGGAAGTCGGCGATGACCCCATCCTTCAACGGGCGGATAGCCGTGATGTTTCCCGGGGTGCGGCCCAGCATGCGCTTAGCATCGACCCCTACGGCGGCCACGGACTTTTGATTATTGTGCTGCCGGATCGCCACCACGGAGGGTTCATTGAGGACGATCCCCTCGTCCCGGACGTAGATCAGCGTGTTCGCCGTCCCCAGGTCGATGGAGAGATCTCTAGAAAATAACCCTCTGATGTTTTTGAACATTTTTTAATTTTTAGACCGGCCTAGGACACAGAAAAAACTGCTCGTCACTCTAGCAACGCCCACCCTGCTGAACAAGGAAAAACGTGGTAGCGTACGCCCCGCTTGGGCTAAGCCCGCCCACCCCAAAAAGCTGAATCGTTGGAACGCACCCATGGCCCTGGACCCTGACGCCATCCGCCGCCTCGCGACCCTGTCCCGCCTTGCCTTAACGGACGACGAAGTTGCCGGCTATAGCGAATCTCTCTCGGACATTTTGACGGTCCTCGACCGCCTTAAGGGGCTTCCCGTGGATGACGCCGCGCCCCTTGCGAGCCCCCTAGCCCTACCTCAGGCCCTGCGGCCCGACGACGCCAAGCCCGTGTTCGATCGGGAGACTTTCCAGGCCGGCGCCCCGGCCACGGACAGCGGCTTCTTCCTCGTCCCCAAGGTGCTGTCATGAGCCTCGATACCCTGACCGCAATGCGCCGCGCCCTCGAGACCGGCGAGACCACAGCTGCTGCCCTAACGGAGAAGGCCCTCGCCGCTGCTGAGGCCGACCGGGATCTGAACGCCTTCCTGCATATCGATCCCGCCCACGCCCGGGCTGCTGCGGAGGCCGCGGACGCCCGACGGCTGGCTGGAAAGGGTTCCGCATTAACGGGTATCCCCATGGCGGTGAAAGATATTTTCTGCAGCGAGGGTGACCCCACGACCGCCGCGTCGAAGATGCTTGCGAAATGGCGGGCCCCCTACGACGCCACCGCCGTGGCTCGCTTAAAGGATGCTGGCGCCGTGCTCCTGGGTAAGCTCAACCTCGATGAGTTCGCCATGGGCGCTTCCGGGGAAAACAGCGCCTTTGGCCCCACCCTGAACCCCTGGGACCGCACCCGAGTACCCGGGGGCTCCTCCTCCGGCTCCGCCGCCGCCGTGGCCGCGGGGATTGTTCCCGCCACCCTCGGCACCGATACGGGGGGCTCCATTCGCCAGCCCGCCGCCTTCTGCGGGCTAACGGGCCTCAAGCCTACCTACGGCCGGGTGTCCCGCTGGGGCATGATTGCCTTCGCCTCGTCCCTCGACCAAGGGGGGCCCTGGCCTGGAGTGCAGAGGATGTTGCCGAGGTTTTCTCAGTCATCGGAGGCCACGATCCCCGGGATGCCACCAGCGCACCGGGGTTTGTTGCCCCGGCGAGCGAGCTGCTCAGCGTTCCGGTCGCGGGCCTGACCCTTGGCGTACCGGAGGCCTTCTTTGAGGCCGTGGATGGTGCGCTGCAGGGCCCCTTGGCCGAGGCTAAGGCGCAATTTGAGGCCCTGGGCGTTCGGCTACGATCCATCGAACTGCCCTTCGCCGGCGACGCCGTGCCCGCCTATTACGTGCTGGCCCCTGCGGAAGCCTCCACCAACCTATCGCGCTACGACGGCGTGCGCTTCGGGCATCGCTGCGAAAACCCCGTGGACCTCGACGATCTGTACCGTCGTAGCCGGGGCGAAGGCTTTGGCCCAGAGGTGAAGCGACGCATCCTGACTGGCACCTACGCCCTGTCCGTGGGCTACTACGACGCCTACTACCGGCAGGCCCAGCGCGTGCGGCGCCGTATCCTGGAAAGCTTCACGGAGGCCTTTCAGTCCGTGGACGCACTGTTCCTGCCTACCACCCCCACCACGGCCTTCAAGCTCGGGGAAAAGCGCAACGATCCCATCGCCCTCTATGAAGAGGACCGCTTCACCATTCCCGCCAATCTGGCCGGCCTGCCCGCCCTATCCCTACCCGTGGGCCTAAGCGATGGGCTACCCGTGGGCGGGCAGCTGCTTGCGCCACACTTCGAAGAGGGGCGCATCCTGAGCCTGGCCCACGCCTTTCAGCGGGTCACGGATCACCACCGGAAGCGGCCGACGGCGGGAGGGGCAGGCTGATGAACTGGGATGTTGTGATTGGCCTAGAAGTCCACGCCCAGCTGCAAACGGCCAGCAAGCTCTTTTCCTCGGCGCCCAATGCGGCCGGCGCTACGCCCAACGAAACGGCCAGCGCCGTGGAACTCGGGCTGCCGGGGACACTCCCCGTTCCCAATGCGGAGGCGATCCGCCTCGCCCTGCGCTTTGGCGCCGCCATCGACGCAGAGCTGGCTACGGAAACGATCTTCGCGCGTAAGAACTATTTCTACCCTGACCTCCCCAAGGGCTATCAGATCAGCCAGCTGGACGCCCCCATCGTCGGCCAGGGCTCGCTGAGCGTGGTGATGCCCGACGGCACGACCAAGGCCATCGGCATTACCCGGGCCCACCTCGAGGAAGACGCAGGGAAGTCGGTGCACGACGCCTACAGCGAAAGCACGGCCATCGACCTGAACCGGGCTGGCACGCCGCTCCTCGAGATTGTCTCCGAGCCCGAATTGCACAGTGCCCAGGAGGCCGTGGCTTATCTTCGAGAGCTGCACAACCTCGTGCGCACCTTGGAAATTTGCGACGGCAACATGAACGAGGGGTCCCTGCGCTGCGATGCCAACGTCTCCCTCAAGCCGGCAGGCTCGGGGACGCTGGGCACCCGTACGGAGATCAAGAACCTGAACTCCTTTCGCTTCCTCGAGCGCGCCATCACCTATGAGATTGAGCGCCAGCAGCTCGTTCTTGAAGGTGGTGGCACCGTGGTACAGGAGACGCGCCTCTACGACCCAGACCGGGACGAAACGCGCCCCATGCGCAGCAAGGAAGAGGCGGAGGATTACCGCTACTTCCCGGATCCGGACCTTTTACCGATTTTGCTTACCGCCGAGGATCACGCCGCGGCTCGGGCGTCCCTTCCCGAGCTACCCGCAGCCAAGCGGGCGCGCTACGAAACGGACCTCGGGCTGAGCGCGAGCGACGCCCGGCTTCTGGCCTCGGAGCGGAGCACGGCGGACTACTTTGAGGCGGCCCTGGCCGCTGGGGCCGCGCCGAAGGGCACAGCCAACTGGCTTTCCGGCGAAATTGCGGCTCAGCTGAATCGCAGCGGCGGATCCCTCGAGGACTTCGCTATCGCGCCGGCGCAGCTGGCGGGGCTCCTGGCGCGCATCGACGACGGCACCCTCTCTTCGAAGCTCGCGAAGACGGTTTTTGAACGCATGCTAGAGACCGGTGAGGGCGCCGACGTCGTCATCGAACGGGAAGGACTGAAGCAAGTTTCCGACAGCGGGACCCTAGAAGCCCTGGTGGCAGAGGTCATCGAGGCGAACCCGGGGCAGGTCGAACAGTACCGGGCTGGGAAAGGTAAGGTTCTAGGTTTCTTCGTCGGCCAGCTCATGAAAGCGAGCGGCGGCAAGGCGAACCCCCAGCAGCTGAACGCGCTGCTGAAGGCGGCCCTGGGAGAACCCGGGAAGCGCTAACCCCCGGTGCTACTCCAATCGCGAATGGCGCGCAGCAAATCGCGGCGACTGAGCTGCCCCACGAGGCGTCCTCCGTCCACCACGGGGAGGCGCCGGCGCCGGGCGCCGATAAATAGCTTGGCGGCCTCGTAGAGATCCATCTGGGCGTCAATGGTCTCTGCCCCGTGGGTCATGTAATCCCCTACGGCCCCCTCGAGCTCGCCGTAGTAGGCCCCCTTCAGCATCGCATCAAGGAAGTCGATCTCCGAGATCACCCCAATAATGGTTCCGGCGTCATCGACCACCGGCGCCCCGGACACGCGGCGTTCGAGCATGACACCCATGGCTTCAAAAAGGCTGGTCTCTGGCGTGAAGGTCACCAGCTGGCGGGTCATGTATTCGCTAACGGTTATGGCTTTCATGGCGCAGCCCCTCGTCAGTGCCCAGGCCTGTGGGCGGCCTTGGAGGATTACGCTTCTTCTTTTCCCTTCGCAAGAGTTTTTCCCACCCGGCGCAGCGGCGCTTGCCCTGGCCAAGGGGAACGCGCACCCCCAAAACTCGGCCCTTTGCCTTAGGCCCACCCCATGCGCTTAAGAAATCCCCTCGCGCCACGCCTCGCAGCCTGCCTAGCCAGCTCCTATCGCCATAGCCAACGCATGCTTTTGGAGGTCGAACGGGGGCAACGGGCCTTGCAGGAAGATCTCGCCCAGCTCCAAAGGGGACAGCTTCTACCTCCAGAGCCCCTGTGCCGTACGGAGGGCGCAAGCTTCCGGGCGGCCCTGGCGGGGCAAGGCGAGGGGGTCATCCTGTGGATGCTCCACGAAGCGAACTATCTGCGCCTGCTCCTCGGCCTCGGGGCCGCCCTCGGCGGCGACCGGCGAGTCACGGTGCTTAGAGCCCGGCGCCAGCCCCAGGAGCGGGCTACCCTCGAGGCCTCGGCCCGGGCCCTAGGCTTAGAGCTGACCGTGCTTGAGGGTCCGGGGCAAAGCCGAGCGCTCCTGCGCGCCCTTCGCCGCGGAGCCGTCGTGGTTCTGCTCGGGGATGCCCTCCCCGGCATGCATGATGGCCCCGTGGCGTCGCAGCCCGTGCTCGGGCGCCCTTTTCCCTTCAGCACCGGGCCCTTTCGCCTCGCCGCCCGGGGCCCCTATGCCATTTTGCCCCTGGCCTTTCTGCCGCGACACGGGGCCGAGGGCGGGCTTCGCCTCTTCCCCGGCCCACCTCTTGTTCCGGAGCCCCAGGCCCTGGGTGCTGCGGCGAGGTTTTTTCAACGCTGGCTTATCCAGGCCCCGGCGCGCTGGCTCCTCTGGCATCGCTTCCTGAGCCTGCCCTGACCACGCATTGCAGGGGCGGAAGCCATCGCCGTATGCTGCCGGGACACTAGGGGAGACCATCACGATGAGTACCGCCCACGCACCCTTGCCTGCCGCACCATGCCTTCGCATTCCCGAAGGGGAGGCCCCCTATCTGGAAGCGGTGCGCTGTGGCGCCTGCAATGCGCTTTATCTCACGCCGCGCATGGCCTGTAGCCGGTGCGGCAAGCGCGATGACCTGCACCCGCAGCGCCTCGCCGACCGAGGCACGCTATACAGCTTTGCCATTGTCCACCGCTCCTTTCCCGGGGTAGAGACGCCGTTTATCTCCGCCATCGTGGATCTCGACGGCGGCGGCACCTTGAAGGGCAACCTCCGCGGCCTCGCGGCCACTCCCGAGACCGTTCGCCTGGGCATGGCGGTGAAGGTCGTGATTGACGACGCCCTCGGGCGCCGGGACAAGGACGGCAATGCCTACCTTGCCTATTTCTTCGAACCTGCTGAGGAGCCCAGCGCATGAGCGATGACGTCTACATCATTGGGGTCGACATGCTGAAGTTCGGCCGCTTCCCGGATCGCACCGTCCCCCAGCTTGGGGCCCAGGCGGCCCTCCTGGCCCTGGACGACGCGGGGCTCGAAATCAAGGCCATGGAAGCGCTCTACTGCGGCAACCTCTACCAGGCGAACGCCATGGTGGGGCAGCGAATCCTCCAGGAGATCGGGCAAACGGGCATTCCCGTGGTGAACTGCGCCAACGCCTGCGCCACCGGGGCCACAGCCTTCCGAGAAGCCTGGATGGCGGTGAAGGCCGGGGCCTGCGATCTTGCCCTCGCCGTTGGGGTTGAACAGATGGGTAAGGGCCTTCTCGGGGGCGGCGGGGCCGGCGCCGGAATTCCAAAGGAAGGACTCTTCGGCGGCGGCACCATGCCCACAGTTTTCGCCGAAGCCGGGATGGAACATAGCCATCGCTACGGCACGACCTTTGAGCAGTTCGCTAAGGTCTCGGTGAAGAATCATCACCACAGCACCATGAATCCGAAGGCGGCCTACCAGGTAGAGACGCCCCTGGAGATGGTGATGAACGCGGAAATGATCAGCTATCCCAACACGAAGCTGATGTGCTCCGTGAACGTCGACGGCGCGGCCGCCGCCGTGCTGGCCAGCGGCAAGAAGGTGCGGGAGCTGGGGCTGGGTAAGCGGGCGGTAAAGGTTCGCGCTTCCGCCCTCACCTCCGATCCCTGGCAAGAACGGGATCTGGTCATGCCCGACGTGAACAGCTGCACGCGCCTCGCGGCGGAAAAAGCCTTCTCCCTCGCGGGACTGGGCCCGGAGGATCTCGACCTCGTGGAGCTCCACGACTGCTTCGCAACCGCAGAGCTACTGCACTACGAGAACTTGGGCTTGTGCGGCGACGGAGAAGCAGGGCGTCTCATCGATGACGGGGAAACGGCCCTCGGGGGCCGCACGCCCGTGAACGTTTCCGGGGGGCTCCTGTCTAAGGGCCACCCGCTAGGAGCCACGGGCATTGCCAACATCTACGAAGTCAGCACCCATTTGCGCGGAGAGGCCGGTCGACGTCAGGTCAAGGATGCGCGCATCGGCCTGACCCATGTGATTGGGTTGGGCTCCGCCTGCGCGATTCACATCCTCGAAAAGAGCGATCTTTAGGGAGGCGGGTCCTGCGCCCGGCCTCCCTGGAGGCCGGGCTGGACCGTTGGTCTGGGCGGCAGGATTCGAACCTGCGACCCCGGGCACCCAAAGCCCGTGCTCTACCAGGCTGAGCTACGCCCAGACGCGGGCGGAGCATAGCCGCTTCTGCCGAGCAGGTCACGATCGAGGCGCGCCCTTGTGATCCTCTGCCAACTTTTCAAAGATCCGTGCAGCGGCTTCAAAGGCCCCAGGGGATAGGCCCGCGGCACGAAAGGTAGCGGCAATCTCTTCCATTTCCCCCACAAAGCGCCAGGCCTTCGGTGCAGCGGCGCTGCGCGCCGCCGCTGCTCGATCCCTTTGTCCGGGGCTGTGCCGATCCCACAGGACGTGAAGATCCTCCTTGAGCCCTAGGGCTTGGGCCAGCGCTTCTACACTGAGCAACAGGGCGCTGGACCCCTTGGACCAGGCCGCGAAGGCGTTCTTGAGGGCCGAGGCGCCGTAGGGGCCCGCCGCCTCCGGGACCACCTGAGGTACGAAGCGGGGCCCGAAGCTGGCCAGTCGCTCAGCGGCGCCGGCGCTCATTAAGAGGGTTGCGGTCTTCCCTTCGCCAGGGGGCAAGCCCACTACGGCGCCGTCCCCGTAGGCGCCCGGAGGGAAGCAGGCGGCCACGGCTTCAGCCGTTTCCGGGGAAATCCCATTGAGGTCGAAATAGGGCCCGGCGTAGCCCTCCCCGGCGACAGCCTGAGCGAGGGGCAAAGCGCCGTGGGGCGGAACGATGGAGAGCACCGCGTCGACCCCTACCAACACAGCCCCAAGGCTTGGGGCCTCCTTGAGCCCGAGGGCCTCCGCGCGGCGCCGAGAGGCCGCACTCCTCCCCTCAGCGCACCAGCGCACCTGGTGCCCGGCCGCCAACAGGGAGGCACCCAGGGCTGCGCCCATGGCTCCGGGATGCAATAGGGCAAGCTTCATCATCGCGCGTGCCTTTTTTACGGTAGCAAGAGCTCGAGCATGCCGGTCCAGGTGTCTTAAGCGCAAAAGCGAGCCCACTAACCTTTACTGTCCAATTCCACTTTTAGAAACGGGGTTTTTAATTCGATGGCGTAAGGCCTAGACCAACCGATGCGACCGCCAAGGGCGCCTCGCTTCGCCGACTCTCCGTCCAAAGTGAGCGCCCAGACGCCGCTATATCTCTGTTTTTAAATAACTAAGCCTTTACCTCAGCAGCCCCCGGAGGCCTTTGCGAGGGTGCAATGGCCGTTCTTTTCCGGTATGTTTTCCGTCCTTTCTTTTGTGTCGTAAACATTTGGGTGCTTATGTTCAAGAAACAGAAACTCCACACCGCCATCCTTTCGGCCCTTGCTGCGTCTTCCGTGGCAGCGCCTGCGGCCTTCGCCGAAATAGAAGAAGTTGTGGTGACCGCAACGAAACGGGCAGCGAGCACGCAGGACATCCCCGTAGCCGTCCAGGCCCTCGACGAGTCCACGCTCGACGATTTCAACATCAACAATTTCAGCGATTACCTGATTCAGCTGCCCGGCATCACCGCCGGCGGCAGCGGCCCAGGGCAGAACACCATTTACATCCGCGGCGTGGCCTCTACGACGCCCAATCTCACCACCGCAGGCGTTGCAGGTCTGGCGCCTAACGTGGCGCTCTACCTTGATGAACAGCCCCTGTCCCAGCCAGGCCGAAACCTCGACGACTACACCGCCGACATGGCGCGGGTAGAGGTCCTTTCCGGGCCTCAGGGCACCCTCTTTGGAGCCAGCTCTCAAGCGGGAACGGTGCGTCTCATTACAAACAAGCCGGATCCCTCCGGTCAGTACGCCAACGTGAAGATCGGGACCGAATTCACGAAAGACGGTGAAATGAGCAACAACGTCGAAGGGATGGTGAATCTTCCTATCAACGACCAGCTCACCATCCGAGGCGTGGTCTACGTCGACAAGCAGGGTGGCTACATCGACAACGTCGCCGGCACTCGCGATGCCTCGGAAAGCGCTCGTTTCCGACCGGAGGATACGGTACGAAGCAACGGGCTTCCCGTATCCGCAGGCCGAGCGGGCTTTCAGTCCACCGCAGATCTGACTGCGGTTAATTTTCTTGAGGCCGACAACGGTACTCGCGTCGAGGACGACTTCAACGAGGCTTCCTACGCAGGTGGTCGCCTAAGCGTACGCTATGCCGTAAACGACGACTGGACCATTAATGTCGCGCACATGCAGCAGACCCTCGACGCTGAAGGCGTCTTCTTCTCCGACCCCAATCTCGGAGATTACGAAATTCAGCGCTTCGACCGGGACACCATGGAAGATGAGTTCCACAACACCAATTGGACCGTCGAGGGACGGGTCGGGTCGCTAGAGGTGCTTTATACGGGAGCCTACACGGACCGAGATACGGACCAAATTGTCGACTACGCAGACTACCTCTTCGTGGGTCAGTACCTCCCCTATTACATTTGCGACGCAAGCGTGACCTACCCGGGCGCCGGCGTTGCGCCCTCCGGCACCTGCCAACCCCCCAACATGATCGTCAACTCGTCGACGGAAACGGAAGTCCAGACTCACGAATTTCGGGTTTCGACCTCTGCCGAAAATCGAGTTCGAGCCACCGTTGGCGTTTTCTACTCAGATCTTGAACTCGCCGAGAAGAATGACTTTACCTACTTCGGGTCGACGGCCGTGCAAGGCCCGGGGCCCTTCATTGCGGCCGGGACGGCTGCAGCCAATCCCGTCGGCTTCGGGCCCAACTTCTCGGCGCAAGGATCCTCCGCCAGCGATCCCAATGCATGGCCATCGGCAGTCGTTTTCCGCAATGACGTCTTAAGGACTGACGAACAAACGGCAATCTTCGGCGAGCTAACTGCGGATATCACGGAGCAGCTAGCGATCACCGTCGGCGCGCGCTACTACGACGTTGAAGTGGAGCTCGTTGGAAGCGCGGCCGGTTCCTTCGGCAACCTCGGGGCGGCCGTTGATAATAACGGCGGCAACAATCTGGATACGCTTTTCTCTGGCGCCAATCCGGACACCGCTTCTACCGATGGATATATCGGCAAGGTGAGCCTGGCCTGGACGCCCAACAGCAACACCTTGATTTATGCAACCTGGTCAGAAGGCTTCAGACCAGGCCTTCTCAACCGACCTGGCGGACGCACCAACCCCGCGGGCACTTTCACCGTTCCCTTTGCGCTGGAAACGGACGACGTGGTCAACATGGAGCTGGGGTGGAAATTAGATCTTCTCGATCGGACCCTGCGCTTCAATGGTAGTGCCTTTGCCGTGGACATTGAGAAACTTCAAACCACCATCTTCGATCCCTCGATCGCAAACCTATTCTTCTCCGATAACGCAGCGGACGCCGAGGTTAGGGGCATAGAAGGCGATATTATCTGGACCCCTGCCTCGATCGACGGCCTCACCCTCCGGGGCGCCTTCTCTATCCTTGATACGGAAATCACCGATGTGATCACACCGACAAACGATGTGATTGAGGGTGATGAACTTGCTTTCGCACCGGAATTCCAGGGAACACTGAGCGCTCGCTACGAGTGGACCTTGGCATCGGGGCTCACGGCCCACGTCACGCCGAATTTGTCCTACTCGGACCAATCATTTTCCGATGTCATCACCATCAATCGGGATAAGATGGACAGCTGGACGCTTGTGGGGCTGACCGCAGGGGTTACGAACGGACGCTGGTCCGTGGATCTCTACGGGGAAAACCTCTTTGACGAAGCTGCCGAGCTCTCGCGGAACTACATCAACGATCGAGAGCGGGTCACCCTTGCCCGGCCCCTTACGGTTGGCGTCCGAGCGTCCTTCGACATGTAAGGCTGGTGCTTTCGTAAGACCCCTAAGCGCCCCGTTCGTCGGGGCGCTTTTCGTTTTGAGGAAGAAACTTGATGGCGCTTTCGCCAGAACAAATGAAGGGCCTAGAAAGACAGCTGCGCAGCGGCGATGCCGCAGGGGCTCTTGCCGCCGCAGAAAAAACCCTCGCCACCGAGCCAGAGCCAGAGCTGCACTACTTCGCCGCCGTCGCCGCCCGCTATGCTCGAGCCTTTGATCGCGCCGAAGCTCATCTCGACGAACTTAAGCGCTTGCAGCCCGATTTCGGCCGCGCGTTCCAGGAACAAGGACACCTACTTCGCGCCCAGGGCGATACCCCCGGGGCCCTGAAGGCTTTTGAAAGGGCCTGCGCCCTTAACCCCGCCCTCCGCGCCAGCTTTACCCATCGCATCGCCCTTGCAACGGCGCTTGGAGACCACGCCCAGGCCACCCTGGCCGAGGCCCAGCTGGGGGCCCTAGACGCCCTTCCCCAGCCCTTGCAGCGTGTGGTCAGCCTCTTAAGCGAAGGGAAGCTGCGGGCCGCGGAGCAGCATTGCCGGGCGTTCCTTAGGGGCGCGCCCAAGCACGCCGAGGGCATGCGCCTTCTAGCAGATATCGCCCAGCGCCTGGGGGAGCTGGCCGATGCGGAGTTTCTCCTTGAAAGCGTCCTGGCCTTTGAACCGAACCACGTCACGGCGCGTATCGACTATCTGCGCGTGCTCCGCAAGCGGCAAAAGTTTGAAGCCGCTCGCGCGGAGGCAGCCACGCTCTTGGCCACGGCGCCGGACAACCCCCAGTACCAGTCAATTTACGCCATCGAGTGCATGCAGTGCGGGGACTACGACAAGGCCCTAGAAACGTTCGAGGCGGTGCTTAAGGCGTTGCCCGAGGACGGCGCCACCCTCACCGCCAAGGGCCATGCCCTGAAAACCCTCGGCCAGCAGGAAGAAGCTATTGCCGCCTACAAGACCGCCCGCTCGAAGGCGGCAGAGGCCTACTACGCGCTGGCGAACCTCAAGACCTACCGCTTCGATAGCGCCCTCATAGAGGAAATGCAGGCGAAGGTCGAGGATCTTGATCTTGGGCACATGGATCGAGTGCATCTCCACTTCGCACTGGCTAAGGGGCTAGAAGACCGGGGGGAAGCAGAGGCTGCCTTCGGTCACTACCAGGCCGGCAACGGCCTCAAACGGGCCCAAAGCCGCTACAGCGCAGCGCGCATGCACGAAGACCTTAAGGCCACGGCCACGGTCTGTGACGCGGACTTCTTTGAGCAGGTTGCGGGCGCCGGCTACGTCGCCCCGGACCCCATCTTTATCGTGGGTTTGCCCCGGGCCGGCTCTACCCTCCTGGAGCAAATCCTGGCCTCCCATAGCGCCATCGACGGAACCCTTGAGCTACCCCACGTAGTGGCCCTGGCCCAGCGCCTGCGGCGCCGTCCCCAGCCCCCGGGGCAATCCTTCCCCGCGGTCCTGAAAACGCTAGAGGTCAGCGAGTACGGCGCCTTCGGCAAAAGCTACATCGAAGAAACGGCCATTCATCGAGCCCGGGCCCCCTTCTTCACGGACAAGATGCCCAATAATTTCCGCCATCTCGGGCTAATCAAGGCCATGCTGCCTAACGCCAAGATTATCGACGCCCGGCGTAACCCCTTGGATTGCTGCGTCAGCGGCTTTAAGCAGCTCTTCGCCGAAGGCCAAGAGTTCAGCTACGACCTCGCGGATCTGGGCCATTACTACGCCGACTACGTCGCCCTCATGGACCATTGGGACACTATGATGCCCGGGGCCGTGCTCCGCGTTCAGCACGAAACCCTTCTAGAGGACTTTGAGGGCGAGGTGCGCCGAATCCTGGCGTACCTGGGACTGCCCTTTGAGGACCAGTGCCTGCGATTCCACAAGACGGCGCGCTCCGTGCGCACGGCCAGCTCGGAGCAGGTTCGCCGCCCGCTAAACCGCGACGGGGTGGGGCAATGGAAGGCCTTCGAAGCCCAGCTGGGGCCCCTCCGGGCAGCCCTGGGGCCTGTGCTGAAGCGGAGAGATATCGGCCCCGTCTCTTAGGCTCGCGGGGCATCGCTACCCCAGGCCCAGGGCGTCCTGGCCACCTGCTCGTTTGGCACGGAGGTAGGGGTAATCCTCCTCGGCGCCCTCCATGCCGCTGGGGGGGAGCGGGGGCCAGGAACTAGGCCGGCGGGGGTTCGAGCACCGGCTGAGGTGCCGTTTGGGCCGCCACCCAGCGCGAGTAGTGCGACAGTAAATCGTCTATCAGCGCATGACGATCAACGCCCATGACGTCATAACGCTCACCAGTAGTGCTGCACCAGGCTTCTGCATACCAGTGCCGCCGCGCGGCCTCCTTCTGCGGCTCGAGCACGGTGAAGGTCATGGTGCGATAGCTGCGCAGCTGGACCCCATAGGCAAAGAGCACCAGGGGCTCATCCCCGGAGTCATCGATCACCTCCACGGCCAGGGCTTCAGCGTCATCTCGCAGTTCCGCGTGCACCTCTAGGGCCCGAAGCTCGAGCACCACGCTTTCGAAGGCCGGGC
The DNA here is from genome assembly GCA_038144425.1 of Candidatus Salivita marina. GTDB lineage: Bacteria > Pseudomonadota > Gammaproteobacteria > Pseudomonadales > Azotimanducaceae > Salivita > Salivita marina. The sequence continues at coordinate 323,960 of JAYQNS010000004.1, forward strand.
AGGCCGTATCCCGCAAAAAGGCCTCCGCCGCACGCCGATCGTGATGCCGCACCAGCTGCTTCAGCCGGCGCCGCCAATCCACGGCCACGGTCGCCACGGGCAGGGGTGGCCCCTCATAGCGGGCCTGGGCCTGGGCCTCCCGGCTTAGGGCTGTATAGAGACCAAAGCCCACGGCCAGTAATACTATGGCGAGGGGCAGGCCGCTGGTGAGGGCAGCCGTCTGTAATGCCCCGAGCCCCCCCGCCAGCAGCAGCACCGCTGCGATGAGTCCCTGGGTTAGAGCCCAGAAAATTCGCTGCCACACCGGCGGATTTTCTGCCCCGCCGGAGGCGAGCATATCCACCACGAGGGATCCCGAATCGGAGGAGGTGACAAAAAACGTCACAATCAGTACGAGCGACAGAATAGACAGGAAAAAGCCAAAGGGCAGCCGCTCCAGAAGGCCAAACAGAGCCAGGGGCATGTTGTTTTTCGATAGCAACAAAACCCGGTCCTGGGCTTCTACGAGCACGGCGTGGATGGCGCTGTCGCCAAAGACGGTCATCCAGAAAAAGATAAAAAGGGATGGGGCGAGGAGCACCCCCACCACGAACTCCCTGATAGTCCGGCCCCGGGAAATACGCGCGATGAACATCCCTACGAAGGGCGCCCAGGCCATCCACCAAGCCCAGTAGAAAAGGGTCCAGGCCCCCAGCCACTCGTTGGGCTGGTAGGCAAACTGGCGGAAGGTGAGGGCCACCAGCTCGGAGGCGTAGACCCCCACGTTTTGTAAAAAAGCCGAGAGGAGAAAGACCGTCGGGCCAAGCGCAAAAACTATCAGAAGGAGGGCAACGGCAAGCAGCATGTTGAGCTCGGAGAGGCGCTTAATACCCGCATCAAGCCCGGCCACCACGGAGGCAGTAGCCATGAGCGTAATGGCGGCGATGAGACTCACCTGCACCCAGACCACCTCAGGGACGCCAAAGAGGTAGTTCAGCCCCGCGTTCACCTGCAGCACCCCAAGGCCCAGGGAGGTCGCAACCCCAAAGACCGTACCGATTACCGCGGCGATGTCCACGGCGTTACCGAGGGGCCCATGGATGCGCTCCCCCAGCAGGGGATAGAGCGCGCTGCGTAGCGTCAGAGGCATGTTGTGGCGGTAGGTAAAGTAGGCCAAAGCCAGGCCGATATGGCCGTAGACGGCCCAGCCGTGCACCCCCCAATGGAGGAAGGTGGCATTCATGGCGAAGCGAGCAGCCTCCGGCGTTTGGCCCTCGATCCCCTCCGCCGGGGGCGCGGCGAAATGCAGGAGCGGCTCCGCTACCCCGAAAAAGAGCAGCCCGATGCCAATGCCGGCGCTGAACAGCATGGCAAACCATGAGAGACGGCTATATTCCGGCTCTGAGTCATCGGGGCCTAGGCGCACCGCACCGAAGCGGGAAAAGGCGAGGTAAAGCACGAAGATGAGAAAGACTGCGATGCACAGCATGTAGAACCAGCCAAAGGTGTGGACGATCCACCCCTGGATGGCGCTGAAGACCTCCGCCGCGAGGGTCGGCACCGCTGCCCCAAAGGCCGAAACGGCGACGATAAGACACGCCGACACTCCGAAAACCACAGGGTGCACCACCACCTTTGGCGTTTCTTCGCCCTCCCCAGCCTGGGGACTCTCCGCCATTACTCTTCTCCCGCCTGGTAAACGACCTTACCCCCCACCATGGTCAGCCACACCTTCGCGTTCAGGAGGGCCTGGGGATTGTCCCGCCCCACCTGTACTAGATTCCGGTCCCACACCACCAGATCGGCCAAGCGCCCAGGGGTCAGCCGGCCCTTATCGGCCTCCTCAAAGGCGGCCCAAGCCGGGTTGTAGGTGTAGGCCTCGATGGCCTCTTCGATGGTCAAGCGCTGCTCCGGGAACCACCCGGCCTCCGGCGTGCCCTTGAGCGTCTGGCGGGTCACGGCGGCGTAAAGCCCATAGATGGGGCTGAGGTAATAGCGTGCGGCGTTAGTCCCGGGAGCGTCGCTGCCAAAGACCAGCACGGCGCCGCTGTTTTTCAGATCCCGAAAGGCATAGGCGCCGATGGACCGAACCGGGCCGATGCGCTCTTCCATCCATCGCATGTCGTCGGAGACATGGTAAGGGTTCACCTCGGCCACCAAATTCAGTTCCCCAAACCGCGGCATGTCCTCGGGCCGCACCACCTGGGCGTGAATGATCCGCCAGCGATGGTCCGAGTCCACGAGGTTATGGCGCGTGAGCACCCGCTCAAAGATATCCAACAAAATACGGTTTCCCAGGGTGCCAATGGCATGGATATGCGGCGGCACTCCCGTGGGCAGCCACTGCTCCAGGAGCCGCTCCATGTTCCCCGGGGGCGCGTCCGTATAGTGATCGTCGGGCGTCAAGGAAAAGGCAATGCCTTCCTCCGCTTCCGGAAGCATGGGAGTGCGCAGCTGGCCCCGATTCCCTGGAGCGTGGTCGTAATCCGTAAAGAACATGGCGCTCGAGTTCCCCATGATCCCGTCGACCCAGCCCTTGAAGCCGACGAGGCGCAGCCAGTCATCGCCGAAGCCGCGACTGAGGCCCAGCGCATTCACGGGCTCCCCCTGGAAAATATTGGGACGAATATTAATCCGCGCCGTGAGATCGCCGCTGCCCTTGAGGTGCTGGTAGGCCTGCACCTGCTCAGCGCTACTCAAATCCTGAATGGTCGTCACCCCGCCCCGGCGCGCAGCGTCCAGGACGGCCTGCACTTCCACAAGACGCTGAGCGAAGGGCTTCTCGGGAATGGCCGCCTGTACGAGGCGCACAGCCGCCCCTCGAAGCACGCCGGTGGCGCGACCGGCCCCGTCCCGTTCGATGACACCCCCCGGGGGATTCTCGGTGGCGTCGTCGATGCCCGCCGCCGCCAAGGCCAAACCATTGGCCAAAAAGGCGCTGCGATCAAACTTCGATAGGAGCACGGGATGGGCCGGGGAGACGGCGTCGATCATGGTTCGGTGCGGGGTAAAGGGCTGGGCCTTCTCTGCCGCCGGAGCATCGGCGCTGGCCCCCTCGTCCCCCTGGGCCCACTGCTCGTAGGCACCCCAGTCCCCGCGCAGGATCCAGCTGCCATCAGGCAGCCGCTGCGCAGCAGCGCCGACCCGTTCCCGTAGGCAGGCCTCCGCGTGGCAATCCAGCAAGTTCACCCCCACCAGCAACGCACCCGTACTGTCGACGTGCACGTGCCCGTCGTTGAAGCCCGGGGACAGGAAAGCCCCCTGGAGGTCTTCCACGCGGGTTTCCGGCCCGATCCACGCTTCCACAGCGGCGTCATCGCCGACGGCAACGATCCGCGACCCCGCCACGGCCAGGGCCTGGGCCCAAGGCTGGGTCGGATCCAGGGTGTAGATCTCGGCGTTCCGAAACACCGTATCGGCATACTGGGCCGCGCCCGCCGGACCGGCAATCAGAACCGCAAGCAGGCCCAAGGTCCCCAAGCACTGCCAATTTTGCCGACGTTTCATAAGCGTCTCTCCCCCGATGACGCCGAAACTCTACGGGGCGAGGGACGTAGGGTCCAGCCAACGGTGCCCCCCAGAGGCGTCGAGGGCGAGCCAGAGCGTAGCCTCCGGAAAGCGCTCCGGCGCATGGGAGACCACGATGCGCGTCATGGGCCAAGCGTTAATGCGCCGGGCGAGGGTGTGGGCGCCGGCGTCGTCGAGCCCCGCCGTGACCTCATCGAGAATGAGCAAGTCCGGCTGCCGATAGAGCGCCCTTGCCAGCAGGAGCCGCTGCCGCTGCCCCCGGGAGAGCCCCTCCCCCTCCGGGCCGAGGCAGGTATCGAGCCCGAGAGGACATTGGCGGAGCCAGGCCCGAAGACCCACCATAGCGATGACGCGATAGAGCGCGGCGTCCTCCGGGTCCGGATCGAAGTAGGCAATGTTGTCCCGCAGGGTCGCGGCAAAAAGCGCGTCCCGCTGAAGCACGGCCCCCAGACGCCCTCGCGTGGGGGCAAGGGCTGGAGTAGGAGCACCTTCGGCCCAGAGCGCTGCCTCGTCAAAGGTGAGCGCGCCCGTGCGCGGAGGAGAAAGGCCGGCGAGGAGCGAAAGGAGGGAGCTCTTCCCCGCTCCCGAGGGACCCGTAATCAGCAGCAAGCCCCCCGCAGGGAGGGAGAAGGTCACCGGGGCCAGCTGCCATCCCGGCCTGGGAAAGGGCGTGAGATTGTCTGCTGCTAGCCGCAGGGGGGCGAAGCGACGGAGGCCCAGAGCCAGCCCCCCGCCCTCTACGGGATCGGCGAGCGCGCCGGCCAGGCGCTGGGCATGAAGGGGCAGCAGGAAGGCCTGCCCAAGGCCCTGGAGAAGCGCCATCATGCGGCTCAAAAAATGGCTCTTGAAACTGATAAAGGCATAGAACATGCCCAGGGTGAGGGTACCCGCCAGCACGGCCTCGGCCCCCAGGAAGACGAGAAGCCCCTGCTCCACCCCAAAGATCAGGCTTTCCAGGGCTCCTAGGCCCAGTCCCGTACGCCCCTCCCTCCATCGCGCCTCCGCGCCCGCGGCGCTGGCCTCCGCAATGCGGTTAACCAGCTGGGGCACCACTCCGTGGAGCTTCGCTGCCCGAAGCCCGGCAAAGGTCCCAAGGAAACGCGCCTCCATCTCTACCCCCGTCAGCAGGGTGGCCTCCGCCTGGCGGCGGAGCCGGGGGCGCAAAGCCATGAGCACGCCGCTGTAGAGCGCGAGCGCAAGCACGGTCACCGCTGTCAGCGTTGGGGCGTAGGCCAGCATGAGCGCCAGGGTCGAAAGGGCCATAACTGCATCGAGCAGCGCCAGCACCACCCCCTGGGTGAGGGCCTCCCGCAGGGGGCCGAGGGCCCCAAGTCGCGCGCCCAAATCCGCCGCATCGCGATGCTCGAAAAAAACCAGGGGCTGATGGAATACGCGGCTTAGGAAAGCCGTCCCCAGGCGATGTCCCAGCCGTTCCCCAAGACGTAGCATCCAGTCGCCCCGGAGCGTGGTGAGCAAAGCCCGAAGGCCGACAAGGAGCAGGAAGGCCAACAGGAGAATAAGGAGAAGGTCTTCATCCTCCCGGGTGACCGCCTCGTCTACCACCAGCTGCACGTAAAGAGGTGACAAAAGCGCCAGCCCCTGAAGCAGAAGCGTGGCGAAGAACAGCATGAGCATGGGTCTGGCAAGCTCAGCCCGAAGCATGGGCCAAAGGGGCGCCAAAAGGGGTCGGAGCCTGGAAATCACGCCCGGCGCCGATTCGGACTTCAGGGGCGCCTCCAGCTCCAGCGCGTAGCCCGTGAAGTGCTCCTGAAAGGCCGCGTCAGACAGCCAAAGATCGCCCCGGGCCGGATCGAGGATGCGCCAGCGCCCGGGACGGCGCTCCGCGAGCACCACGAAATGGTTGCCATCCCAGTGCAGCAGCGCCGGCGCAGGGAGATCGGCGAGCGCCGCGCAGGAACGATGACGAGGAATAAATGCCAGGTCCACCTCCGCGCCAAGCTGACGCAGTGCGCGAAGCGATTGACCCCGTCCCGCGCCACCAGCGAGGGTTCGAAGGGCGGCCATATCCCCGCCGAAGCCCTGAGCCCGAGCGAGCATCAATACGCAGCAGAGACCACATTCCTGCGGCGCCGCCTGCCCGACCCAGCGGATCGTCCTCACCTAGGGACCCACACTTCGACGCAGGGGCTCGAGCAGGCGCCCAAGGGCACTTTGCGACTCAAGCTTAAGCACCCCTTGCACGGCCATGCCGACCTCCAGAGTCGGTGGTATCCGACCGAGCCCTGGGGCCGCGGGAAGTACCGTAACGTGAAGGCGCTCAGGCTGTCCGTCGCCATGGGCAAGGCTACGCTGGCGCACGCGCCCGGGCAGGGTGCCGTAGCGGTGGGCAGGAAAGCTTTGGAGGGAGAGGCGCAGGGTTTGCCCTGGGACACCGGCGCCGGCGGTGGCGGCCGTGAGGGGGAAAACTGCCTCTAAGGTGCCGGCTCCGGGAGCCAGGGTCGCGAGGAGCGCCCTGGCCTCGAGGCTGTCCCCGGGAGTGCCCGGAAGAGTGAGCAAGCGTCCGCCCTGCGGTGCCCGCAGGACCCAGCGACGCTGGGCGCGAAGGCGACTTAACTTAGCCTCGAGGACGGCGACGCGGCTGGCCAGGGCCTCTGCAGCATCTGCCTCGGCCAGGCGTTGACGGGTTTCCGCGAGGGCAAGCTGGGCCCGCTCTCGTTGAAGCCCGCGGGCCTCCTGAAGGAGCCGAAGGAGCTGGCTCTCGGCCCCGAAGCGCTGGAGCTCGGCCTGCGCCGTGAGCATGACCGGCAGCTGAAGCGCCGGGGAAGCGCCAGGGCTCAGCAGCGGCGCTAGCAGTCCTTCAAGCGTTTCCAGCTGCTGCTGCGCATGGGCCTGGGCCCGGCGATTCTGTGCCGCGGCCTGATCCAGCGCCTCTCGCAGAGCCTGGGAGGCTGCGCGGCCGTCCCGACGCCGCGCCCCCTGATCCCGCTGCAAGGCCTGAACCCGCCGCCATTCCAGAAGCACGCGCTCATGCTCTGCTTCCAGGCGCACTCGATCGGAAGCATAAATCAGCAGCAGGGGGGTACCGGCTGCAACTCGCGCCCCCGGTTCAGCAAGCTGCGGGCCCCGCACCCCGGAATGGGGCGCGCGCAGCTGAAGCAACCCTCCCTCCGGCGCAAGCCAGCCGTGAAGGGTTTCGCTTCGGGGGTAGGGCAGGAGCGCCAGGGCGAGCACGAGGGCGAGCATCCCCGCGATCCCTGCCAGAAGCAGGGACCAGCGCAGCCGAGGTGCGGGGGCCACAGCAGCCCCGGGGGTAGCGGTGGGAGCGAGAAGGACACCATGGCCCCAGTCTCAACGCACCGAGGCGAAGGACTCCATCGCTTAGGCGGCGGGGTTCGCGCGCCTTAGCGGCTGTTCTTGGGATCCAGAGCTGCGAGAAAGGCGCGAATACGCGCCGCATTGGCCCCAAGATCGCTTTGCCCAACGCGAGAAACGGAGCGCACATCTACCTGGGCTTGCCGTGGCCCCAGGGCTCGGATGCGAATGACCACATCGTCAATGAAGCCGTAGAGCGCCGTTTGATCGTAAGCCTCAATGAGCCCCCCAGCCGGATCCGAGGCCACGAGCGTCCACCCCTGGGCAGCGACCACGGCCTCGGCTCGGGAGAAGACCGCGGCGGGATCCGAGTCGATCACCAGAGGCGCGAGGTCAGCGTAGTGCTCCGCCATAAGCGGGGCGAGGGTCTCCCGATCATAGTCGAGGCCGTTGGGCGCCGAAGCGCGCAGAGGAACCACGGCGACGAAGGCCGGGGGATCGACCAGATCGGTGCTGATGTCATGAATAGCCGGAACGTTCCGGGCTAGAGCGAACTGCCCCCCCATCTGCACCAGCACGGCAAGGCTCAAGGCGCTCCCGAGGAGGACGTGGAGGCGATCGGCGGGGCGCCCTCCCCTAAGCCACAGCACGAAACCAAATAGACCAAAAAGGAACGCCAGAAAGGCCAGCACGGTGGCCATAGCCGGAAGCATCAGCACCGCCCCCTGCACGCCAGCCAGACCTAAGCGGTACGCCAAAGGCGCAAGCACCAAGAGAACGGCTGCAAAAGCGGCCCCTACCAGGGAAAAGCGCGCCCACCAGGACGGTTGAAGATGATCGGTCATTGCCTTGCTCTCTTCCTCTTAACGGAGCCCGTGATCCAAAGGCTTACCCCTTCGGGGTAAAGCGGTTAACCGGCGCACCGGCAGTGACGGAGCCGGCGACGCCCAGGAAGTCCTCCTCCGTCATGGCGGTGAGGAGCGCCTGATCCTGCGGCACGTGCGCACAGAAGCGCGCCCCATCCTCCAGGCGGCCTACGACAATGCCCAGCTCTGGGGTTCCTTCCCGACCGAAAGTGACCGTGTAGGTCTCCACCACAGCGGCCCCCTCCGGCGCGGCCTCTATTCGGGGATGGGCGGTGGCCTCGATGCGGCCCTGGTAGCTCGCCGGTTCTTTTCGCACCCAGGGCACGTCCCCTTGAACCGACGCCGGCGGCTCGGTGCTGTAAATCCCAGCGGAGTGCTTGGTTAGGTAACCACCATTGGCCGTCACTAGGCCATAGGTGCCTGGTGCCGCGCGCAGCGTATCGGCCATGGAGGCAATGGAGTTCATCACGTAATTGTTGCCCGCCCCGCCGTGAAAAGGCAGGCCCCCGGTAATGGTGAGGGGGCGAGGATCATCCTTTGCGATGCCGAACTCGTCCCGGGCGATCTGCACCGCGCTCGGGAAGCAGGAATAGATATCAATGTGATCGAGTCCGGAGGCGTCGCATCCGGCCATGGCGTAGGTTTCCTCCGCAAGGGTTCGGATCGCCACGGAGCTATGGTAATTCTCTCGGTCCAGCACGTGCCACAGCTCGCTCGTATCGGCGCAGCCGTGAAGGTACAGCCAGCGGTCCTCGGGAATGCCCAGAGACCGGGCTTTGCCCACGGAGGTCAAGAGAAGGGAAGCGGCCTGATTGATTTGGTTCATGGCATTCATGAACTTGGTGTAGGGCCAGCCCACGTAGCGATTACTCGGGGTAGCCGTGGCGATTTCCTCGGCGGAGCGCGCCACGGGAAACCAGGCATGGGGATGGCGCGCAGCCACCTCGGAGAAACGGGAAAACAGCTCGCCCATGACTTGCTGATGCTCGGCGATGCTGTGCCCGTAATGACCGCGCAGGGCATTCTCGTAGAGGGGATAGGCCGTGGCGGGAATCATCAGGCCGTGGGCATCCTCAATGTCGTTGGACATCTTCTTCTCGTCGACGAGATAGGAGGGCTTGCGGTCCGTGGGCTCTTCCCAGGGCGGCGTAATCCCCGCCTTTAGCAGCTTACGTCCGTTATCCATGGCTTCTGCGCCGGAAAAGAGGGCAAGCTCGCAGCGCCCCTCGGCGATGGCCTGGGCGTAGCGATTCACCAGGTACTGGGGGCCATTGCCGCCGTTGGGCATCAGCCACTGAGCGGCAGAACTGGCGCCGAGGCGCTTAGCCAGGGCTTCTGGAGAGTTGGGCGTGGACTCCCGGAAGCTGCGCACCACCACCAGCGTGTCCACCTGTTCTAAGGCCGCCCGACCTAGATGCGCGTCGGCCAGAGCGGCTTCCGTCGCCTGCACCATCAAATCCACGGGGGACGATAGGCCCTCGAGGCCCGGCGTCTTTTCCGTGATCTGGCCCACGCCGACCAAGATGGGCATCCGATCCATTGCGCTGCTGCTCATTTCTCCCTCCCCTTTATTTCCTAAACCCGCGCCTTACTTTAAGCGATAGCGAATGGGCAGGCTCTTGAGCCCTCCCACAAAAGCTGCCTGGGCATACTGAGGCGTGCCATCGAGTTCGATGTGTTCCACCCGCTCGAGAAGCGCCCGATACAGCGCTTCCATTTCCATGCGCGCCAAGTGCTGCCCGAGGCACACGTGCGCGCCGTAGCCGAAGGCCAGGTTACGTGCCGCGGGACGCTCCACTCGAAACTCGAAGGGCGCTTCAAAGACCTCTTCGTCCCGGTTGGCCGAGGGGTACCACAGAATCACCGACTCTCCCGCTTTGATGATCTTATCCCGAAGGGGCGTATCCACCGTGGCGGTGCGCATGAAGTGGCGCACTGGGGACACCCAGCGAATCATTTCGTCTACCGCGCCAGCGAGGTGGCGATCGGGGTCGGCGCGGAGCTTATCGAACTCCCCGGGGTTTTCGAGCAGGGCCAGGAGCCCGCCCGCGGTGGAGCTGCTTGTGGTGTCGTGCCCCGCCGTGGCGACGATGATGTAGTACCCCGCCGCTTCAAGATCGTTGATGGGGGCACCGTCGATTTCCGCATTGGCAATGATCGAGGCGACGTCATCCCGGGGGTTCTTCCGCCGATCCTCGGAAATGCCCTTGAAATAGGCCTCAAAGTCCTCCACGACCTGACCGATAGACATGAGATCGAAGGAGCGCTGCACATCCGGATCCGTGGACCCGAAGAGCTCCTGAGTGAGCTTCAGCATGATGGGCTCGTCCTCCTCGGGAACCCCAAGGATGGACATGACCACACGCAGGGGATACCAAACGGCGAGGTCCTTTACAAAGTCGCAGCGCCCCCCAAACTCCGCAAGCCGGGAAACGTACTGGTCGGCCAGCGCATCCACCGTAGCCTTCATGCTCTGGAGACGCTGACGCGTGAACCAGGCCGCGGTGAGCATTCGGTACTTCATGTGGTCCGGGTCATCCATCTGCACCAGGGAGCGCACCAAGTGCTTCCGGCCCGTCAGGGCGGTGATGGCCTCTGTGACCATCACGGGGGCAAGGGTGGGCCGGGGATCATTGATAAAGCCCTGCTTATCCCGCTCGATGGCCATCACGTCGGCGTGCTTCGTGATGGCATAGAAGGGTTCGTACCCCTCCGGCGTCATGTGACGCACCGGGTCGTTCGCCCGGAGCCAGGTCAGGTAGGCGTGGATGCGGGTCTCGTCGGCCCAGGTCACCGGGTCGATGAGGGCGTGATCCAGCGCTGCGCCTTCAGGGATGGTAATCATGACTGCCTCCTTCCTTCTAGAACCCCATCATAGCCTTCCTTTCTGACAGAGCTCCCCCTTGCGGAAATCCAACTTCATATTTTTTAACGCCTTCCCCCTTCTCTGGGCTGCGCCGCTGCGCATACTGAACCCCCTTACCTGTCTAGGGAGACGCCCTGGACATCTTACGGACACCGGTCACAATGCGCCCTTCCCCCGCGTCGCCGTCGCGGCGCGGCTCCCGGCGCATGAGGAATTCTATGACGCTCTGGTCTCCCCGTTTCCTCGCGGGCCTTCTGGCCTTCAGCTTCTTCCTGACCGCCTGCGGCGAAGACGACGCCAGCGCCCGGCAAGGGCGTCGGGGCGGGCCCATCCCCGTGGTGGCGGAGCCCGCGACCCTGGAGGCAGAGCGGCGCCGCCTCGAAGCCGTAGGCACCTCCCAGGCCCGACGCTCCGTGGAGCTCTTTGCCGAGACCACGGGGGACGTGGGTGAGGTCACCTTCTCCCCTGGGGACTTCGTAGAGGAAGGGAGCATCCTCGTAGCGCTAGAGGCGGAGGATGAACAGCTCGCCCTAGCCCTAGCCGAAGTGCAGGTGGCGGACGCCCAGCGGCTTCTCGAACGCTACCGCCGCGCCAACGAGCGCGGGGAGCGTACGGTGCCGGAAACCACCGTCGACGCTACGAAGACGGCCCTCGCGGCCGCACTCATAGCCCGCGATCGGGCCACCGTAGCCCTCGAAAAGCGCAGAGTTCGGGCGCCCTTTGCGGGCTACGTGGGCTTCTCCGACCTTGACCCCGGCGATCGGGTGGATCTCAGTACTGCCGTCACGACGCTTGATGATCGCGCCACCCTGCTCATCAACTTTGAGGTACCGGAAGCCTATCTCGGGGCCGTCGCCGTGGGCGATGGGATTTCGGTGGAAAGCTGGACCGCCCAGCCCCTGACCGCGGAAGGCACCATTGTCGATTTAGGGGCTCGAATCGACCCCCTCACCCGGGCCTTTCTCGCCCGGGCCGAGGTAGCCAACCCGAAAGATGCGCTACGGCCGGGCATGAGCTTCCGCGTTTCCCTGAATCTCACAGGCGCCCGCTGGCCTGCGATTCCAGAGCTCGCCCTTCAGTGGGGCGCCGATGGACCGTTCCTCTGGCGCATTACCGACGGCAAGGCTGAACGCCTCGCCGCCACCATCGTTCAACGGCAGGCGGAACAGATTCTGGTGAAGGCAGACCTCACCCCTGGGGACCTCATCGTTACGGAAGGGGTTCAGTCCATGCGCCCTGGCGTGGCCGTCAACCCCCTGACCGCCGAGGATTTGGCAAATGACGCCCGGACGGCGCGGAAGAGCGGGGGCTAGGCCATGAAGGAAGCGGCGAACGATTTACCAGCGCTGGGGATTCGGCGACCCTGGCTGGTGGTTGTGCTGAACCTGCTGGTGGTCATCGCAGGCCTCGCGGCGCTACTGGCGGTGGAGGTGCGAGAACTTCCCAATGTCGACCGGCCCATCGTCAGCGTACGGGTGGAGTTCCCCGGCGCCTCCCCGGAAACCATGGACTCGGAGGTCACGAGCCTGGTGGAAGGGGCCGTGGCCCGAGTGTCCGGAGTGCTCGACATCAGCGCCTCCTCCGAGGAGAACAACGCACGTATTCGTATCGAATTCCGACCCGGGGTGGACCTCGACCGGGCCGCCGCCGCCGTCCGGGAAGCGGTGAGCCGGGTGACCCGCCAGCTTCCGGACGCCGTCGAGCAGCTCGCCGTATTCAAGGCTGACGAGGACGCGGAGGAGATTGTCCGCGTGGCCATTCGCTCAGACCGCTACGACGAAGCCACGCTCACGCGAATCGTCGAGAAGAACATCATCCCCGAGTTCATTGCCCTCGATGGCGTGGCGGACGTGCCCCTCTTTGGCAAGCGCCAGCGGGTGCTTCGCATCATTCTCGACCCCCTGCGCCTCACGGCTTTTGGGCTTACCGTGCCCGAGCTCCTCCCCGTACTCCAGCAAGTGCCCCTGGACGTCCCTGCGGGAAGCTTTCGCGCCGGAGACCAAGAGCTAATCGTCCGAGCTGATGCTTCGGCTATCACGGAGCGGGACATTGCGGCGACCATCATTCGCGATGACATCCGTCTGGGCGACGTAGCCGAGGTGGCCTTCGCCCCAGAGGATCCCACCTCTTTTGTGCGCTTAAACGGCGAACAGGTCATTGGTCTCGGCATCGTGCGCCAAGCTGGCTCGAATACCATCGAAATCGCCAGCGGTATCGACCGCGCTATCGATCGTTTGAACGGGCGCTTCGAGGACATCGAATTCCTTAAGATCTCTGACGAATCGACCTTCATCCGCGGCGCGGTCACAGAGGTGGTGAAAAGCCTTGTCCTGGCCGTGGCCGTGGTGATCCTTACCATCCGAGTCTTTTCCGGCTCCCTCGCCCTGACCCTGGTGCCCGCGCTGGCCATTCCCGTGGCCCTCCTGGGCACCCTGGCCAGCCTCTGGGCATTAGGCTTTTCCATCAATATCTTGACCTTGCTGGCCCTCGTGCTAGCCACAGGCTTGATCGTTGATGACGCCATCGTCGTGCTTGAAAACGTACAGCGACGCCGGCGCCAAGGCCTCGGCGCCTCGGCCGCCGCGGTGCTGGGCACGCGCCAGGTGTTCTTCGCCGTCGTCGCCACCACCGCCGTTCTGGTTGCTGTTTTCGTGCCCATTGCCTTCCTGCCGGGCACGGCGGGGCGCCTCTTCCGGGAGTTCGGCTTCGTGCTGGCGGTCTCCGTGGCCATCTCCTCCTTCGTGGCCCTCTCCCTGGTCCCGGCGGCCATGGCGCGCTTGCCCTCCTCGACCCCAGCCCCCGGCGCCATCATGACTCGGCTAAATCGCCTTGGCCGCAGCCTCGCAGCCTTCTACGAACGCACCGTTGCTCTGGCTTTGCGCGCCCCTTGGCTACTTTTTGGGGCCTGCCTCCTTGCCCTTGCTGGCGCCGCCCTGCTTTACCCCCAGCTCGACCGGGAGCTCCTCCCCTCGGAGGATCGGGGCCAGCTAAATGTCTTTGCTCGGGGCCCCGATGGGGTTGGGCTGCGTTACGCCGAACGGCAAGCGGACCGCATGGAGTCCGTGCTCCTACCGCTTCTCGAGAAGGGCGAAGTGGTCCATCTATACACCGTGGTAGGCCGCTTTGACCCGAACGTGGTGTTTATCAGCGCCCCCCTTGTGCCCTGGGAGGAACGAACCCGGAGCCAGCAGGCCATCGCCCAGGAAATCGCCCCGCCCCTTGCCACCCTCCCGGGGGCCAATGCTCGGGTGTTCTCGAGCAACAGCCTGAACCTGCGCGGCGCTTCCAGCGGCGGGGTCCGGGTAGCCCTCGTAGGGAATGAATACGAAACCATCTACGCCGCCGCACGGCGCCTCGCGGCGGCCATCGACGACGCCGGGGGTCTCCTTTCCCAGCCCCGCATTGGCTACCAACCCACCCAGCCCCAGCTCTCCATTCGCATCGATCGGCGGCGTGCGGCGGACCTTGGGGTTAACCTAAATGACCTCGCCCAAACGCTCCGGGCCACGGTGGATGGCTTCCGGGTGACAGACCTGAGCGTTGGCGACGAGGCCATTCCCATTTACCTGGAAGCCGACGCCGGCGCGATTCGCGATCCCAGCGATTTGGTCAACCTTTATGTCCGCACGGACAGTGGTGGACGGGTTCCGCTGACGGCCCTCGTGACCCTCCTGGAAGAAGGCGTGGCAGGGCAGCTGGACCGCCAGGCCCAACGCCGAGCCATCCCCCTCTCCCTAAATGTGGCCCCCGGGGTTCCCCTCCAAGGCGCCCTCGATACGCTCCGCGCCCTCGCCGCCGACACCCTCGGAGACGAGGTCACCATGATTACCCTCGGGGAGGCCGCCACCCTCGAGGCCTCCAACCGAGAAACGCTCCTCACCTACGGCTTCGCTCTGCTCGTGGTGTTCCTGGTGCTCGTGGCTCAGTTTGAAAGCCTCACAAGTGCCCTGGTCGTCATGACTATCGTGCCCTTCGGCCTCGCCGCAGCGATTTTTGCCCTGGCCCTGACAGGTACCTCCTTAAACATCTACTCCCAGGTGGGGCTGGTGATGCTTATTGGTTTGATCGCGAAAAACGGCATCCTCCTGGTGGAATTCGCCGATCAGCGCCGAGATGCGGGGGCGAGCATCCGGGAAGCGGTTATGGACAGCACACGCATTCGGGCCCGCCCCGTGGCCATGACCCTCATTTCGACGGTGTTTGGGGCCCTGCCCCTAATCCTGGCCACGGGCCCCGGCGCCGAGGCCCGGACCGCCATCGGCTGGGTGGTCTTCGGGGGTTAGGCCTCGCGACCTTCTTCACCCTGTACCTCACCCCCGTGGCTTACCTGGCACTGGCACGCTTCTCCAAACCCCGGGCCAGCGCCGAGGCGCGGCTAGGTGAGGAGCTGGCCCAGGCCTCCGCCATCGAAGACCTGGGAGAAGGGGTCGAGCCTGCCCAGGCGAGGCCCGCTCCCTAACCTTGGGGACGGGCCCCCGCTGCGCTTCCGTCCCCGCCTGGGCTTTGGGATGATCGTGCCATGACCGCCCCTATTCCCCATCGCTGCCGGCGCTGCGCCCTCCTGATCCTGCTGGTCCTGTCCCCGCTGGCCCCCGGGCTCCGCGCGGAAGGGGCGATCACCGTGTTTGCCGCGGCTTCCCTCCGAGAGGCCCTAGAACGGCAGGCCGTGGCCTACGTCGCCGAGGGCCATCGGGCCCCGCGGCTGGTCTTCGCAGCCAGCTCCACCCTCGCCCGCCAGCTCGCGGCGGGGGCCGAGGCCCAGCTATTCCTCAGCGCCGATGAACGCTGGATGGCAAACCTTGGCGAAGCGCGGCCCCTCAGCAGCGCGCCGCTCCTGGGCAATCGCCTCGCCCTCCTGGCGCGGAGGGGAACCCAGCCGCCCTGCGACGCGCCCGAACCCTGCCTCCGCGCGCTTCCCGAGCGCCTGGGCGAAGGCGGCCGCCTGGCCCTGGGCGACCCTCAGCACGTGCCCGCGGGGCGCTACGGGCACGCCGCCCTGGCCGACTACGGCCTCCTGCCAGCGCTCAAGGGCCGGCTCCTGCCCGCGGATAGCGTTCGCACGGCCCTCGCCTGGGTGGCCCGGGGTGAGGCACCCCTAGGCCTCGGCTACGCCAGCGACGCCCGGGTTCTCCCCACACTAGAGGCCCTCGCGATCATCCCCGCGGAGGCTCACCCCCCCATCATCTATCCCCTGGGTCGGCTCTTAGATACGCCTCAGCAAGAAGACGCCTTGGCCTTCGAAAACTTCCTGCGCAGCCCTCGCGCCCGGGCAGCCTGGGAGGCGGCAGGCTTCACCGTCCTGACGAGGGCCCCTCAATCATGATGGGAGAAGTGGAAACGCTCGCGACCCTCCTGTCTCTCAAGGTCGCCGCAGTAGCGGTGCTGGGAAGCCTCCCCCTCGCTCTGCTCGTGGCTACGCGCCTGGCCCGGGGCGGCCGGGGCACGCTTATTCTCGATGCCCTGGTGCACCTGCCCCTGGTGCTGCCCCCGGTGGTGGTGGGCTATCTCCTTCTGATCACCTTGGGCACTCAGGCGCCCCTCGGGGGGTGGCTGAAGGCGGTGTTCGGCCTTCGCCTCGTGTTCCACTGGACCGGCGCGGCGCTGGCCGCTGCTGTGGTGACCTTTCCCTTCCAGGTTCGCGCCCTACGCCTGGCCCTCGAAGCCATCGATCCCGGGCTGCACCGGGCGGCGCAAAGCCTAGGACTCTCCCCCTGGGCGCGCTTCCGCCGGGTGACCCTCCCCCTCGCCCTTCCGGGCCTCCTGGCCGGCGCCATTACGGCCTTCGCCGCCGCCCTCGGAGAATTTGGGGCAATCATGACCTTTGCGGCCAACATCCCCGGGGAAACGCAAACCCTGCCCCTGGCGATCTACAGCGCGCTCCAAACCCCCGGGGGCGAAACCGCCGCCGGGCGCCTCGTCGCCCTAGCCATCGCCCTAGCGCTCACGGGCCTGCTGCTAGGAGAGGGCGCCGCCCGCCGGTTACGCGCGCGGACGGGGCAAACCCTTGGGAGCCTCCGCTGATGCTGCGCTTCTCCCTGTCCCTGACCAAGGGTGCCTTTGCCCTGCGGGCTGAAGCCCCTGAGCCTTGCCAGCGCCTTGCCCTCATGGGGCCCTCGGGGGTTGGAAAAAGCATGCTCCTATCGGCCCTCGCCGGCTTCGAAAGCGGCGCTCAGGGGGCCGTGCACCTTGGGGTGCGCATCCTAGCTGCGGGGAAAAAAGGGCTGGCCCCGGAGGGGCGGCAGCTTGGCATGATGTTCCAGCGGCCCTTACTTTTTCCCCATCTGACCGCCGAAGAAAATCTGCGCTTTGCCCGTCCCCCGGTGCCCCCACCGGTGAGCTTGGAGGAAGTCGTCACACGACTCGATCTTGCCACCGTGCTGCACCGGCGCGCCCACCAGCTATCCGGCGGCGAAGCGCAGCGGGTCGCCCTAGGGCGGGCCCTGCTGGCCGCGCCCGCGTGGCTGCTGCTTGATGAACCCTTCGCAAATCTAGATTCGGTACGACGGGAAGCTGCCCTGGTGCTCATCGACGAGGTCGTAGAGCGCGAGGGCCTAACCCTCGTGCTGGCCACCCATCGCCTTGAAGAGGCGGTAAGCCTCTGCGATCACCTTCTGCCCCTCGTGGAGGAAGACGGCGTCAGCACGGGGACCGCCCAACCCCTCGCGCAAGTCCTCAGCGGATCGGGGGCACCAACCTTGGTCAGCGGAACGCTTCGGGAAGCCGCGGGCACGCTGGCGTTTTGCTATAGGGGACAAACGCTGAGGGTTAAGGCCGCGCCCTTCCTCCGGGGGGAGGATCGGGCAGGCCCGGCGGCAGCGCTGATTGATCGGGAGGATGTGCGCGCCCTGCCCGCGGGCGCGCCGGCACCCCTGGGATGCCCCCGCTTTGAGGGCCAGCGCGTGGGTGCCAGCCGCCTTCGCCACGGCGACGACATCTTCACCCTGCCCGTGCCCCTGGGCCCCGGGGACGGGTCCGTGGCCTTTACCCTCCTCGGGGCCACGGTGCTCCCCCCGCGCCGGCAGAGCCCTCTCGCGTAGGCGAAACCTTAAGCGGGGAAGCGCTTCACGTAGCGAAGCAGCTCGCCGCTATAGCCAAAGCGGTCGTAAACGGATCGGGCCCGCTCATTGTTAGCAAAGACGTGAAGCGTCATGGACTGGGCCCCCTCTGCCACCACCATGGCCTCGGCGCGCTCCAAAAGCGTCTTCCCGAGCCCTGTGCCATCGGCCCGGGGATCAATGATAATCACCTCAAGATGCGCACTCGGCGCACCGCTCATAAATTCCGGCTGCAGCCGCACCAAGGTAAAACCCAAGAGCCCCGCCCCATCTTCGGCGACGGTCACCCGGCACTGAGGCTCCCGATCCTTGGCCCAAGCCTTCAGCGTTTTCCCATCGCCCCGGTAGGTATCTTCCGCTGCGCGCCCGGGCGGTAAGGGAAAATCGGCCAGCCTTGGCAAAAGGGCCAACATGGCGTCGAGATCTTCCGCCCGCCCCCCGCGAATATTGAGATCATTCATAACTGCTCCCCCGTGTACCCGAGAAAGCATACCGCACCGGTCCTAGGCTCTGAAAAGGCGCTGAAGCAGCAAAGGGATCGCTTCGCTCCAGAAGCGACCATCGGGCGTGAGGAACCAGCAGGCCGTAAGCACATTCAAGGTGGTGGCAAGCCAGAAAAAGCGGCGGAATCGATCGTTCTTGGTCAGATGCCGCAGGCGATCCTGGGCGATAAGGGCGCCTGGCCAGCCCCCAAGGAAGGCAAGGGTATAGAGCAGACGGGGGTTGGCGCGCCAGGCGCCGCGGATTGCCCCCGCCTTATCCCAAAGGTAAACCCCGTAGGTGAGGTGGCTGAAGACCAGATAGGACAGCACCAGAAAGGCCGGCACCACGGAGGCCCAAAAGCCGAGGCCGATGAGCGCCATGAAGGCCAGGGCGGCGGCCTGAGCTTGCAGTTGGAAGAGGCTACGCCAGAGCCGGCGACGGAGGGATTCGCGAGGCCGCACGGCCAACGCACAGGGCCGGCCCCGGGGGTCCGTCCCCCGCTCGAAGGTAAGGTCCAGCCCCACGGGCAGCGCGCGACGGTCCGGGAAAGCCCGGATATGAACAAACAGCGCGTCCTCCGGCGCACCGCCCTGGGGCTGGATGAAACCGAAGCCCCGGCCCTCATTCCAATGAGATAAAACGCCCCGCTCTCGCTTACCCACCACCCCCTCCCTAGGGCGCCGGCCGAAGCCAGCGCAAAGCCCCCGCGCCGTGCGCGAGCGCGAGCGTATCCACGAGCCAGGGTAGAACTTCGGCGAAGGTGTCCGCCAGGGTGTAGGGGGGATTGGCCACCAGCATGCCGCTACCCGTCATACCACGCCCCGGATGATCGGGGGCGATGGAGAGCTCCAACTTCAACAGCGGCGCCGTCGTGGCTTCCCGCACACCGTCGAGAAGCGCCTCCGTGCGGGCTCGCTCTACCACCGGGTACCAAATGGCCAGCACGGTGCCGGGAAGCTGGCGGCTCACCTGGCGCACCCGGCGGATCACCTCCCGGTCCTCCTCTCGCCGTTCATAGGCGGGGTCCAAGAGCCAGAGGGCCCGCTTGGTTGGCGGTCGGAGAATGGCTAGGGCGCCGGCGAAGCCATCGGCCCTTCGCGCGATCACCCGAAGATCCCCCCCAAACGCCCTCTCTAGCGCGGGAAAGGCTTGGGGATGTTGCTCAAAAAGAAAGAGCCGGTCTTGCTCACGCAGCCAGCGCTGCGCCCACCCCGGCGAGCCCATCAAAGCCCGTAAGCTGCCACCCTCGTTTCCTGCCAGGGCTTGCACGTCGTCGAGAAAGGCCCGCACCGGCGCCGGCGCCTTTGACGAGGCCCGGAGCGCAGCGCCCACGCCCCCCTCAAATTCCCGGTGTCGCTGGGCGAGCGGACCCGTCAAATCGTAAGCCCCCTCCCCTGCATGGCTGTCTACGTAGGTAAGCGGAGCAGGCTTCTTCGTTAGGTAGGCCAGCACCTCGCGCAGCACGAGGTGCTTCAGCAGGTCCGCGTGATTCCCTGCATGATAGGCGTGCTGATAGCTCAGCATGAACGGAGTTAGACGATGGTGGAACCGCCGTCCACCACCCAGTTCTGTCCCGTGGCATAGCTACCGGCCTTAGACGCGAGGAACACCGCTACTCCAGCAAGCTCCTCAGGCTCCCCGATGCGCCGCAGGGGCACGGTAGCCGTGACCCGCTTCAGCGTTTCCGGGTTTTCCCAAAGGGCCCGGGCAAAGTCCGTGCGAATAAGACCTGGGGCGATGGCATTTACCCGAATGCCCTTGGGGCCATACTCAGCGGACAGGTTCCGCACCATCTGAAAATCGGCGGCCTTAGAGATATTGTAGGTGCCGATCACCGTGCTCGCATGGAGCCCACCGATGGAGGAGACGATGATGATGGAGCCATCGCCCCGGGCTTCCATCTCCGGCAGAACCATGTGGCACAGCCAATGGTTCGACAGTACGTTGCACTGCATGATTTTTTCGAAGGCTCCATCGGGAATATCCTTCGAGGGCCCATAAAAGGGGTTTACCGCCGCATTACAAACCAGGATATCGATGTTCCCAAGCTGGGCGTGAGTTTCGTCCACCAAGTTCTGCAGCGCCGCCTTATCGCCAATGTGCGCGGGGATGACCACGGCTCGGTTCGGCGCATCGGGGCCGAGGTCCGCGTTGATGCTATCCGCCACCGTCTGGCAAGCCTCGGCCTTCCGCGAGGAGATCACCACGTTGGCCCCGTGGGCGGCGAGGGCTTCAGCGATGGCCCTCCCGATCCCCTTCGAGGACCCGGTGACGATGGCGTTCTTTCCGGTCAGATCAAAGAGCGAAGCAGCTGCGAGCGTCATGAGGGATTCCTTCTCAGTGATTGTGAGGCTTAGGCCGAAAGCCCAAGCTGTTCCTTGGCATAGGCCAGCATGAGTTTGTAATCCGCCTTGCCATTGCTGGCACGGCTGAGGGTGTCGCGCACAAAGATGTGCTTGGGGGTTTTATAGCCCGCGAGCTTGCCCCGAACGTGGCCCCGCAGGGCCTCCTGATCGAAGTTGGCGCCCGCGCGGAGCGCGATCACCGCAGTGACCATCTGCCCCCATTTCTCATCGGGCACGCCCACCACAAGCGCGTCATCGACGTCCCCGTGCTCCTTCAGCGCTTCCTCTACCTCTTCCGGATAGACCTTTTCCCCGGCGGTGTTAATGCACACGCTGCCCCGACCCAGCAAGGTCAGGCTACCGTCGGCCTCTACCTGGACCCAGTCGCCCGGAATGGAATAGCGCTCGCCGTTTATAGTGGGGAAGGTTTTCGCCGTTTTCTCTGGGTCTTTGTAATACCCCTTGGGAATCGCGCCACCGCGAGCAATGAAGCCCGGCTCCGGTGCCCCGGGCGCCAGCTCCCTAAAATCTTCCGTAAAGACCTTGCAGTGTTCCCCAAGCATGAACTTCGCCGTTTGCACCGTGCCATCCTTCGTCGTGTCGGAGCGTCCGAAGCCGACAGCCTCTGATGCTCCGAAGGAATCGGTAAGCACGAGGTTTTCATTGTGCTTCAGAAGGCCCTGCTTGACCTCCATGGACCACATGACTCCGGAGCTGATCATGCTGACGAGGCTGGAGATGTCGTAGCGTTCGGGGTGCTCCTCCAGGGCGCGGAGGAGGGGCTTGGCGAAGGCATCGCCGACGATGGCGAGACCATTGGCCTTCCAGTGGTCAATGGCCGCTAGGCACTCCTCGGCGTCAAAACTATGCCCCTCAAGGGTGAGGATGCTGCCCCCCTGAGCCAGGTTGCCCATCGCCGTAAATAAACCCGTGCCGTGCATCAGGGGGCAGCAGGGAATCATGCGCGATCCACCGCCGGCGGCGAGCACGTTCGCCACGTGAGCGTCGAGGCTTTCCGGCGGCACGAGATTGGTAGCGGGCGTGGCCCCTGCCGCGCCTGCGTGCCAGTGATCGTCATGCCCCCACATCACGCCCTTCGGCATGCCTGTGGTGCCTCCAGTATAGAGGAACAGCAAATCGTCGCCGCTGCGAGGAATCCCCAGGGGGGAACCATCACCGTTTTGAGCCAGAGCCTCGTAGGACAGGGCCCCATCGAGGACCACGTCCGTATCATCACTCACCTCAATAAAGCACTTCACCTTTGGCAGGCGGGCCTTCAGCGCCTCAACCTGGGGCGCAAATTCCCGGGCATAGAGCACCGCTTCCGCATCGGAGTTGTCAAAGATGTAGTAAAGCTCTTCGTCGACGTAACGGTAATTGACGTTGACGTGCACGAAGCGACCCTTAAAGCAGGCCGCCAGCATTTCCATGTAGGCCGGATGATTGCGGCAGTAGAAGCCCACCTTACTATCGGCCGTTAGCCCTGCGGCGCCCAGGGCCCGGGCCAAGCGATTGCTGCGCGCCGTAAAGTCGCCCCAGCTGATGGCCCGATCCCCATGAATCAGCGCCGGCGCATCCGCCGGAAGCGCTGCCCCCAGGGCATCATAGATGTCTCCGTAGTTCCAACCGCCCGCAATGGCGACCATGCTTTCTCTCCCCTAGCGCGTTAAAAGACGCTCCGGCTGCGGTCTAGGCCGCTTATTGCTCCGCCGTTTCCCGGCGGTAGCTCCCGTAGCGTGGGTTATCAATAGCTAGCTGGCGCACCGCATCGGCGCGCAAATGCTCCAAAAGCCCCGGCGAGGCGAGACCAAGGACGCCGCCCCGCAGCGCCGCCACGAGCTTAGCCTCCAGAACCTCATGCCCAAGCTCCGGATTTTCTCCCAAAAGGGCGCTGAGGCGCGCCGCCGCAGCCGCGCTGTCATCCTCCGCAGCCAGCTCCCTCTCGACGATGGCCAGCACGTTCACCGCAATGCGCAGATTGAAGGCCGTGGCTCCCGTGAGCTGGCCCGCCACCTCCTGCTCTAAAAAGCCCCGCACTGCCGCCACAAGCTCCTGGGCCGTGGGCCGTTGTCCGCTCATGGAAAGGACTCCTTGCCCTCAAGATAATTCAGCACATCCAAAACCGTTTCGGAAACGCGCCGACCGATGGCCGCCCGCTCTACGGAGACGGTGGCCCCGGAAAGGTGGGCCCGGGTCATCATCATGCACATCACGCCCCACTTCAGGGTGCCGAAGAGTTCCCAGAACGCCGCCCGGTCCGAGTCAAGCTGTCCCCCAGCGGCCTCATAGGCGTCCCAGAGGGCGCGGCGCTGCCCAAAGCCCCCGACGGGCTGATCCATCATGCCAAAGCGCCAGGAAGGGACGCAGAGCCAGCCTAGATCTTCCATGGGATCACCGAGGTGGGCCAGCTCCCAGTCCAAGATGGCCCGCATACCTTCCGGGCCGACCATCAAGTTGCCAAGGCGGAAATCGCCATGAACGATCCCCTGGGGCGCCTCCCGAGGGCACCGGGTCTCGAGCACGCGCAAGGCCAACTCGAAGACAGGCACGGGCTGCTCAAAACTGCGATAGAGCGTTTCATAGCGCTCAAGCTGCTGCGCCGCCGGCGACGGCGTAAGGTCGGGCACCTGCGCCGGCGCCACCTGATGCAGCTGCGCCAGCGCAGCGCCGCAGAGTGCCGGCAACCGGGGGCGGAGCGCCGCGTAGACCTCATCGCGCAAAATCTTCCGGGGTAGGGTCTCTCCCTCGAGGGCCGCCATGAGGTAGCCCTCACCGAGCCCATCGGCCTCCGTCAGCACCGTGAGGACTTCTGCCGCGGGAACTCCGGCTTGGCGAGCCGCCGCCTGCACCCGGGCTTCCCCGGCCTTCCCCAGGTTTTGGCTATCTTCCGGGGCGGCCTCGGCCACGAAGGGGACCCGGCGTAGGATGCAGGTTTGCTTCCCGGAGGCCCCCATCGCCTCAAAGCGCCAGGTTTCATTGGCTGCGCCCGCGGTGAGTCGGGTCAGGGCGGAAACGGTCACCCCGTCGCCCAGGGAGGGCAGGGACGCGCGGGTGAGCGCGCCCCCTAGCGCCTCCGCCAGGTGTAGCTTCGCTTCGATCACGGCCTTAGCACCCAGTTACTTTGCCCAGGGGTGCGCCGTCGACGATTTGATCGAGGTACTCGGAAAGCCCATAGCCGACCTGCCCATCGCACTCATAGCGGGTCATGCCTTCCGTGATCCGGGTCATAAGGGACTCCCCATCCGGAGTGGTGCGCCGGTTACGAAGGGGAATCAGGGACATGACCTCCCCGGTCACCACGTATTCCCGATCTTCGGAGCGGGCGACGCAGCGCATGCGCGTTTGGCAATCGTTCTCGTCATATTCCGAGGCGATGGAGACCTCCCTGAGGAGGGTATAGGCGCCATTCTCGAGCACCATGCCGCCCATGCGCTGCTGCCCGTCGGGGCGGGTCACGATGGACAGCATCATGGCGAAATCCCGGCCGAAATTCATGGGCAGCCAGCGATACCAGGCAATGTTTTGCCAGTAGCGGGGGCCCCAGGAGTGGTCCCGCAGGCCGTAGCCCGACAGCTCAAAGCGCTCCTCCCCAAGGGTGAGTACACCGGCCCCCGCCATGTGCTGTTCGTAATGGCCGCGGGCGAAGGCTTCCTCCGCCTTCTCCTCGATCTTCGAGCCATCCTCCTTCACGGGCTCGCCCCCGAACATGGGCGAGACCCCTTCAAAGTCGAGAGCAAGCGATGCCTTAATGATCGGATTGGTCTTAAAGGCGTTCCCCGGGTCCATCATGTCCATGGGGTTTTCAAGGACACAGACGGACCCTTCGTAGCTGAGGCGTACCCGCTTGAAGGGCTCGAGCACCTCAAAGCGCATGCCACCGTTGTCGAAGGCATCGTTATGCGTGCATTCCGGGCGCTTAAACATGAAGGCGATGCGGCCATCGGGGAGATAAAGGCAGATGGACATCTCCCCTTTCCCTTCGTTCGGCCGGTTCGCCAGGCGGAACCACCCCCCGAGCCTCCGCTCCGGGTCGAAGAGGTTGAAGTACATGGATTCGTTGAAATTCTCCGCCGCCTCGATGGGATGGGTGTACTCATCCTCCGGTTCTAAGCGAATGCGAATGCCTTCCCCTACTGCGGCCATGCGACCTCCTCCCCCGAGTTAATGCGCGTAGTTGAGCCTAGGGGAAGGTCCCCGGCGGAACAAGCCCGCCCCGGGCCCTGGGGCTTTCTGGACGGGGCCCTGGCCCCCCGCCTATAGTGCGCTCCCCAATGTTCTCGTGAGGTGTGCTCGTGCCCGCTCAATCCATGGAGGCCCTCGTCTCCCTGTGCAAGCGCCGGGGTTTTATCTTCCAGTCCGGTGAAATTTACGGTGGCATGCAGGGGCTGTATGACTACGGCCCCCTGGGCGTGGAACTTAAGAACAACCTTAAAGCCGCCTGGTGGCGCGCCATGGTGTACGAGCGGGACGACGTCGAAGGCCTCGATGCCAGCATCCTGACCCACCGCAAAACCCTGAAATATTCGGGCCACGAAGCCACCTTTTCCGACCCCCTGGTGGATTGCCGGCAGTGCAAGGCCCGGTGGCGCGCGGATCACATCGAAGATCAGTGCCCGGCCTGCGGCGCGAAGGATTTAACGGAGCCCCGGCCCTTCAACCTGATGTTCAAAACCGCCGTGGGCCCGGTGGATGACGGCACCAACTTTGCCTATATGCGCCCAGAGACGGCCCAGGCCATTTTCACGAACTTCCGCCACGTAGTGGATTCCACGGCACGGCGCCCGCCCTTCGGGATTGCGCAGATCGGCAAGGCCTTCCGCAATGAGATCACGCCCCGGAACTTCATCTTCCGGGTGCGGGAGTTCGAGCAAATGGAACTCGAATTCTTCGTCACCCCAGGCACCGATGAAGATTGGCACCGCTATTGGGTGGAGGCGCGCATCGCCTGGTGGGAGGCCCAGGGCGTACCCCGGGACCGCCTTGAGCTGTTAGTGGTGGAAGCGGATGAGCTGGCCCATTACTCCAAGGCCACCACGGACATCATGTATCGCTTCCCCCACGGCCTCGAGGAGCTCGAGGGGGTGGCCAACCGTACGGACTTCGACCTGGGTTCCCACAGCAAGGACCAGGACGGCCTGGCCCTGTCCGCGAGCGTGGAACCGAACACGGACTCCAACACCCGCCTTGCGATCCAGAATCCGGACAATAAGGCCTGGCAAGTGCCCTATGTGATCGAGCCCTCCGCGGGGGTCGACCGGGGCGTGCTCGCCGTGCTCAACGAAGCCTACCGGGTGGAGACCCTCGATAACGGCTCGGAGCGCACGGTCCTGGCGCTGCCCAGGCACCTGGCGCCCCTCAAGGCCGCGGTCATTCCCTTGAAGAAGAACCACGACGGTATTGTGGACACCGCCCGCGCCCTGAAGGCGCGGCTCCAGAAGCTCGGCCTTGGCCGCATTCTCTATGAGCACACGGGGAACATCGGCAAGGCCTATCGACGCCATGATGAAGTGGGTACCCCCCTGTGCATCACCATCGATTTCGAAACCATCGAAGGGGACGGCACGGTCACGCTTCGGGATCGGGACAGCATGACTCAACAGCGAATTCCCCTTGAAGAGGTGCCCCAGGCCCTGAAAGCCTACTACAGCGAGGACGGCGAGAGCGCATGAGCGACCTCGAGCCCGACTGGGACAGCCCCCTAAGCCTCAGCCTGACCCCCGCGGCGATCTTCACCGTTCTCTTCGCGAGCGCTGATGAGGTCCACACGGCCTGGCAATCCTGCGTTGACAGCACGCTGGTGGTAGGGGAAAACATGGCGCGAGACGAGGGCAGCACCAACTTTTGCCGCCTCGTGGAACAGGAATACGAGGAGGACGGCAGCGTCGGCCCCTGGCACGACTGGTGCGTAGAGCTGCGCCTGGGCAAGGTCTTTCTCTCCGGCCACTGGCGCGTGCCCGCCGATGCCCGCGGAGCCGATTGGACCTGGTGCAGCCAGGAAGCGCAGCAGGCCTTCCGCCAGGGCTGTCTGTTAGTCGGGCGCCGCGTGGTCCCGGGCCTCGTTCTTGAGGAAGTACTCCCAACGCCCAGCGGCAGCGGAGGTGGCCCGACGCGCCACTAGGCAGGCTTGGTTAGAAGAGGAAGTTCGCCATGGCTCTAAAAGCGATGATCGTCCCCGTCACCCCCCTGGCGCAGAATTGCACCCTTTTGTGGTGCGATGAGACGCTGGAGGCAGCAGTGATTGATCCCGGCGGCGATCTGCCGAAGATCGACGCTGCCCTCGCCCAAGCCGGCGCCACCCTAAAGCAAATTTGGATTACCCACGCTCACCTGGATCACGCTGGCGCCACGGCAGAGCTCGCGGCGCGGGAGGGGCTGCCCATCATTGGCCCCCATCCCGACGATCAGTTCCTGATCGACTCCCTGACGGACCAGGGGGCTCGCTACGGCCTGAAGGCCGAGCCCTTTGAGCCCACGCGCTGGCTTGAAGATGGGGATGAGGTCACCCTGGGCAAGGAAACGCTCTTGGTTCGCCACTGTCCCGGGCACACCCCCGGGCACGTGGTCTTTGTGGCCCC
Source organism: Candidatus Salivita marina (assembly GCA_038144425.1). Taxonomy (GTDB): domain Bacteria; phylum Pseudomonadota; class Gammaproteobacteria; order Pseudomonadales; family Azotimanducaceae; genus Salivita; species Salivita marina. The sequence goes on from JAYQNS010000004.1 coordinate 350,930, forward strand.
CGAGGCACACTTCGCCGTGGTCGGGGATGTGCTCTTTCAAGGGTCTATCGGCCGCACGGACTTCCCCCGGGGCGATCACGACGCGCTGATTAAAAGCATCCGGGAGCGGCTCTTCCCTCTGGGCGATGAGATCACCTTCGTGCCCGGGCACGGCCCCGTCTCCACCTTTGGTCAGGAGCGACGATCCAACCCCTTCGTCGCCGACATGCTCTTCGCCTAGTGACCCAGCCCGCAGATCCCACCCTTCCCACCGCGGACGATATCCCTGCGGCCGCTGAGCGTATTGCCCCCTACGTCCGCCAAACGCCGCTCCTCACCAGCCCCCAACTCGATGAGCGCACCGGCGCCCGGGTCTTCCTGAAGGCTGAAGCGCTCCAGCACACCCGCTCCTTCAAGTACCGGGGCGCGCTCTCGAAGCTCCTGACGCTGGACGCCGACGCTCAAGCCCGGGGGGTGGTGGCCTGGTCTTCCGGGAATCACGGGCAAGCGGTAGCCGCCGCCGGGACCCGACTCGGCATTCCCGTCACCGTGGTGATGCCCAGCGATGCCCCGGCGATCAAACTTCGCCATACGGCCTACCATGGGGCGCGCATCGTCACCTTCGATCGGCAGCGGGAAGACCGGGAGGCCATCGCCTTTGGCCTTGCCGAAGCAGAGGGGCTTACCGTCGTGCCCTCCTTCGACGACCCCTTCGTGATCGCCGGCCAGGGCACGGCGGGGCTCGAGATGCGGTCGCAACTGGCTGCGCTGGATCTCCGCGCCGATCGCCTCCTGGTCTGTACCGGCGGCGGAGGATTGATGGCCGGCTGCGCCCTGGCCTTCGAGGGGACGGGGACACGCCTGCATACGGTGGAACCGGAGGGCTTTGAGGATCATGCGGAGTCCTTCCGCGCGGGGCGGAGAGTTCAAGCGCGCCAAAGCTCCGCCTCGGACTGCGATGCGCTTCTGACGCCCACCCCGGAAGCCTCACCTTTGCGATCAATCAGCCCCGGGTGGCCTCGGGGCTGGTCGTCACCCAGGCGGAGGTGCATGAGGCCATGCGCTTCGCCTTCGAACACCTGGCTCTGGTGCTCGAGCCCGGGGGCGCGGTGTGCCTCGCCGCCCTGCTCGCGAAGGCCGTGCCGGTGACGGGAGAGACGGTGCTAGCGACCCTTTCCGGGGGTAACGTCGATCCCGGCCCCTACGCGGAAATCCTGCAGGGCTAATCCGCCGAAGGCGGCGCCAGGGCGTGCTTAGGCCAGTCCGCAAGGAGGGCCTCCAACACCGTATTGCCCACCAGATAGAGGGATTCCACGGCACCGAGGAGCCCGGAGTAGCCGCTGCTCCGCTCGGAAAGGAGATTATCTGCCGGCGTCACGCCCGGCGGCGGCGTGGTGTAGTTACTGGCCGCACGCAGCACCATCAGCCGGTCGTAGTCGGCTTTCCCAAGCCTATCCAGGTAAGTGAGCGCTTGCGCTGTACCGCTGTCTTCCATGGCCGAGGTCACAAAGTTCCCCTGCCCTTCGCTCCAGTAGGCCACCCAGTGATTGGCCCAGTCGTTCATGAGCGCCCCGTGCCAAAAGGTCATAGCGGCCAGGTGCGCACCCTTGAGCACAAAGGGCGGTCGCTGTGCCGCGGGCTCGGCGTAGACCGCCCGCGCCTGCGCCATGCCCGGAAGATCGGGCAGGGTCAGATCCTTCGTTTGCTCATAGGCCCAATTCCGCAGCCCATCGTTGAGCACGAAGATCTCCCCCTCGGACGGCGGGCGGGGCGTGGCATAGGGGGTGGAGGCCCGGCGGGGAAAATAGGGGTAGGCCCAGCCCTCGGGCATTTCCCGGGCGTCGATCTCGTGGCCCAGGTCCCCGTCCACCACGTAGGTGGACCACACTGCGGAGCCTAGAGACGCGTCAGCGGGATCAATCCCAGCGATGCCCGCGACCAGCCAGTAGGCGCGGGTCAGGTCGAAGCGCGCATCCAGCCCCAGGGCCATGATGTTCGCCGTGGACTTCATGGTGCCAATGCCTGTGACCATGGCCAGCACCTTGCGCTCCGGATCGTAGACGAGCTCATGATGACCCTGGGGAAAGGGCAAGGTCACGGAGAAGTTGCCCCGGGTCTTCCACAGCTGAAACTCCCCGGGTCGGTCACCTTCGTCCTCCCCGATCTCAAAGAGCGTCACCACCACGGCCCGGACTTCGAGGGGCGTGCTACAGGGGCCCCCGGGTTGGCAATCCCCGAGCGAAGGGGCGGCAAGGCCCGGGGCGGCCAGCACGGTCGCAAGGATGAACAGGAGGGGGCGCATCATGGGGCGGACTCCGGGGGGCAAAGGCCGTAGCGACGGCAGATGAATCCTCGATAGGGGGGATGGGCTTCCGGGGCCGCAGCCCCGAGGCCGCCGCTTAGGAAGCGCGCTACAAAGCGCGCCAGAGCGTCGTCGTAATCCGCGAGGAGCCGAGCCTTCTCCGCCTCGGGCAAAAAGCTGTGGGTCAGGGAGGCCCGGGAAAGCGCCACCACCTCCTCAAAACTGAGGTCAAAGTGCTTCACAGCGACGAAGAACTCGTCGGTGAGGGTGGAATCCCACATGCCCCGATCATCCGTGGACAGGGCGACGGGAATGCCAAAGCGCAGGTACTCGGGGAAGGGGTGGTCCTCGTAGCGATCCACGTAGTTCAGCAGCAGGTTGGAGATCAAATTGATTTCCACCAGGGTATCGCCCCCACGCAGGACCAGCATGGTGTCGGGATCGTGAATAAGGTTCACCCCGTGACCGATGCGCTGCGCGCCAAGAAGCAGGGTGTCCCGCACGTGGCGATTGGGCTCGTCCACCTCGCCAGCGTGAATCGACAGGGGCAAGGCGCCATGGTCCCGGCGCAAGGCCCGAAGGGGTGCCAGAAAACGCAAGGGATAGCCCTTGTCGTTGTCCTCCCGGCCCACGAAGTTCACGGCGACGATATCGGGCTCCCGGGCGGCCAGGGCGTAAGCCCGAGCCAGGGCCTCCTCTGCGTTCGGCAAGAAGCGCAAAACCGAGAGCTGCATGCGGAAGGTAATGGGCAAGGAGGCCAGATCCGGCTGGCGCAGCCGGGTCCTAATGGCAGAAAGACCCGCCTCCGGCGGTAAGGGCTTTCCCTCCGGCGTGGCTAAGCTGAAGAGGGGCACCTGGGCCTCGAGGTAGCGCACCCCTCCGCAGCAAAGTGCTTCAGATTGAGCGCCACCAGCTCCGCCACAAGGGCGGGATTGGCCAGCAAATCATCCATGCGCGCCCAATGAGCTTCAAAGAACTCGCCCCGCCCTTCGTAGGGCTGTTCCAGCACCAGGGCGTCGTGCCAGGCCTGCTTTTGCGCGAGCGTCAGCGCCTCGAGGGGTTCGTACTCCCCCTGGCGGCAGGCATCGAGGCCCTGCCAGCGCTGCTCGGAGATCGTGTGAAAGTAGAGAAGATAGGGCTGACCCGAGAACTCATCGGTGCCGTAGCCGCAGTCGTTAATGCGTACCTTCGTTAGGTAGCGGTAGCCCTGGGCCTCCCCCGCCAGGGCGAGGTCCCAGTACCACTCGGGGAAGGCGCCGCCGGAGAGGTGGTGGTGCAGATCGCCGCCCTTGGGCATGGCGTACAGAAAACGATACAGGGCGACGTCATCGGCCCGGGCCTTGAAGGCTTCAAACCAGGGGGCGCGCTCAAAGACCGGCCCCGCGGCAAAGGTGGAGGGCGCGCTGAGAAGGCCCCACGCGAGCATCAGCGCCCTGACGACGGTGCTTCGCAGGGAGGGCTGGGACCTTTTCATTGTGCAGCCCCGGCGTCGACCTCCCAGGGGAGGGCCGGCCAGGCCGCGAGCAGTCCCTCGAGCGCCTTAGACCCGACGCGGAAGGCCGCCTCCAGGGCTGGCTGGCCCTGATCCGGGTAGGGGGCCGTGCTGCTCCAGGCCGCATCGCGCCCCGCGGGAGGCATCGAGTAGTTGCTCACGGTGCGAAGCACCAGCACCCGCTCGGGATCGGCAAGGCCCAGGGCCCCAAGCCGCCCCAGGGCCGTCAGCGTGCCCGTATCTTCCATATTCGTGGTAACGAAATTGGCACTTTCGCCGGCGTAGAGCTTCACCCAGCTATTCGCCCAAAGATTCATCAGCGCGCCATGCCAATAGGTGCTGGAGGCGAGCGTATCGCCCCGCTGCACGGAGGGCGCTTGCCGCGCCGCCGGGTGCGCCGTGAAAGCCTCCCGGAACGCCGCCATGGCCGGGGAGTCCTCCAGGGGCACGCGCTTCGTGGTCTCGAAAGCCCAGGTGGCAAGATCCCGGTTCAAAGCGAAGTGAATCGTATCCACGGTCCAACCGGTATAGATGTCCTCAGGCTTCTTCGCCGGCGCCTTGGCCCCCAGGGGCATGAGGCCCCAGGGCCAGTCCTCCGGGATCTCCCGGGCATCAATTTCGTAGAGCAGATCACCGTCGACCACGTGCTCGGCCCACACCGCGGAACCCAGCGACGTATCTTCCGGATCGCCCCGGCAATGCCAGCCACCAGCCAGTAGGCCTTCGACAGGTCGAAGCGGGGATCTTGGCCCAGGGCCATGATCGTGGCCGTGGCATTGGCGATGCCCCCGCCGGTGCATACCGCAAGGACGCCTTCATCGTTGCTAAACAGGGGGAAGGGCCCGGCGGGGAAGGCATGCTCCCGGGGAAGGGGAAACTTTTCCACCCAGCGCTGCAGCTCCCCAGGAACGTCACCCTGGGGCGCGCCCCGCTCAAACATGGTGACCACCACAACCTTAATGGGTTCCGCCGATAGCCCCGGCAAAGGCAGGGCAAGCAGCAGGAAAAACAGAGGCAGGAACCCTCGAGCCATGGATCGCACTCCCAGAACGGTGGGGGATAGGGGATTTTCGGAAGTGTAACGAAAAACGCCGGCCCCAAGGGGCCGGCGTTTGAGGTCCAACAAAGGCTTGGCCTTAGAAACGATAAGCCGCGCGAAGCGAGAAGTTCCGGGGTAGCTCGGGAAGCACGACTACGCTTCCGAAGAGGTTCGGGAAGTTCGCCCGGAAGTATTCTTCGTCGGTGACGTTGTTGATCATCCCCGCGAAGTTCCAGTTGCCAATCTCGTAGGACGCCCCGATGTTGACGAGGGTGTAGCTCGGAAGGCGGACGGACCGGGAGAAGCCTGAGTCCACCGCATCAGCGCGGACCACAGAACCATTTACGGTGAGGCCGTTGAAGAAGTCATAGGTCGCGGTGGCGGAGTAAATGTTCTCCGGGATACCGGCACGGCGCGCATCCCGACCGTTCAGGAACACCTGCCCACCCAGCGCACTCCCGAAGAATGCCCCCGGGGCAACATCGAGATCGTCGTTCCCGATAAAGCTGAACCGACCGCCATCGGATTCGGTGGTGAGGTTGGTCACCTCAATTTTGGAGTAGCCCGCCGTGAGCAGCAGTGCATCGTTGACTGCCCACCGCACCTCAACCTCCGTGCCCTCGGTTTCCGTTGCTTGGTTCGTGGTAATGGACTGGGCCGAGAAGTCCGTCCTCTCCTGCCGATACATAGAAACGGCAAAGTACAGGGTATCGTCGAGGAAGCTGCCCTTCACGCCCCCTTCCATGAGCTCGGAGACGTCAAAGGCGCCGCCCTCAAGGATGTTATCAACGGTGATTTCCGCGCCTTGGCCGGCGATGACCGTGGATTGTTCGGAGGCCGTAAAGTAAGGACGCAGACCGATGGGGGAGCCCCAGCTAATGGACGCGCTCCAGGATATGCCATTCCGCGTGTCCTTCCCGGAGAGGCTATTCGTTGGGAAGAGAAGCTTCTCAACGGGGGTGCGGCTCTCCATCTCGATGGTGTCCCAGCGAAGGCCAAAGGTCCCGGACAGGCCGTTTTCGTGGGTCAGATCTACCAGGGCCGCCAAGCCGATGTCCGTATACTCACCAATGTAGTACTCGGTGTAATCGTCATCGATTTGGGTAGCCAGCAGACGCTTATCGAGAGCCGTTGAGGGGCCCGTCAAATCCCGGCGATCGAAGTACTCATTGATGTAGTCATCGCCACGCTCAAAGTCCGTGAAGCGAACGGAGGGCGAAAGCTGCCACTGGGTAACGAGGCTGCCCTGGTCGATTTGTCCTGCGATCACGAGCTTTTCTTCGATCACCCAAGTGTTCTGGGCCTGGGAAAACCCATAGACGTTTTCCGAGAGGTTGTCGTACTGCTCATAGAAAAGCTGGTTCTTGATCTCGATTCCGTTATCGAGAAGGTAGAACGCGTCGAAGTAAAGGGTCAGAACCTCCGCCTCTAGGGTGTCCTCTTCGGCGACGAGCACTTGATCAAAGTCAAGCTGGGCCGTTCCCACGTTCTCCAGGGGGATCGGGTTAACGCCGAAGTCATCAAGGGTTTGCCCCGTTTCCGGGACCACCCCAAAAGCGAACTCAAATCCGTTGCCTGCGGCATTGTATTCCTGGTGAGAAATGACGCCGTCACCGTTGGTATCTAGCGGGGCCGGCGAGCCCGTGATGTAGGTACCGTTGTCGACGAGCTCCTGGGTGAGGCGGTTCCAGCCCGCCACCTGGTTGCCCACGTACTCGTGGTACATGGCACCGGTTTGGATACGCAGGCGATCATTCACATCCATATCGAAGGAGGCCTGGAGCACGGTCTGATCCGTATCCGTGTTCTCGTAGAAGCTGTCGGAGTCTTCGACGCTACCGAAAAGGTAGTAGCCGTAGTCCTTCCCAGCGATTTTGCCGGGGCCGCCCACTTCAGCGGTGATGACGTTGTTGTTCCAGCTACCGCGGTTGAAGGTCACCATGCCTTCCGCGTCGGTCATGTACTGACCGGAATCGGCGCGGGCGCTCTTCGGTTCGAAGTTTAGGTAACCACCGATCTTGGAGGGCCCGAAGATCGGAGACGCCGGGCCCCGGACCACGTCGATCCGGTCGGAGGCGGCGATGGGGGTAGGGTAGTTGCCGGGGTTATCCAGGCGACGCATCCCGCGAAAATAGGTTTCCCCGGGGGTACCACGCACGTCGAGGGAGCCTGCGACGCCGAAGAAGGACTGGGTGAAACTCCCGGGCGCAAGGGCGACCATGTCATCGATATCATTGATGCCAAAGCGCTCGATCTGCTCGGAAGAGATCGTGGAAGCGGACCGGGGGAGTTCGAGGAGGGACTTCGAGAAGCCGAAGACCGATTCCACGTTTTCCCCAGGGAGGCTGCGAAGGCTGCCTTCCACCACAATTTCTTCTACCTGTGCTTCCTCCGCCAGCGCTGCGGCGGGAAGAGATGCTGCCAATACGGCTACTGCCAGCGCACGCCGAGCCCCGAAAGGAACCCCCTTACCGTTGAATTTCATCATGTCCAAGACCCCTGGGATCGAATGGTTGCGACGGCGGAAATCAAACGCTTTGACGCCGCGACGCCGGCGAGGACGCGCAGTGACAAACCATTTTGGGAGGAATTTCACGCCACCTTCGACAAACGGCACAGAAAAGCCTGCACCAAGGCGATTCGATATCGCGACATATCGAAATCGCTAGCCCTCCAGCCACCGACCCGGGGCTGGCACGGGCGAGTATACGCAAGACGCGAACAAAGGCAGAGCATGTTTCGAAATTATTGCACCCGGGCCGACCAATGGCGCGATTTGCATATCTTAACTTGATGTCCGAGCCGAGCCCGCTCAAAGGAAGGCGAATTTCAGCCCAAAGATGCCTGCGATCAGCCAGACCGCCGCCGGCGCTTCTCCGGCCCGCCCGCTAATCAACTTCACTAAGGCATAGACGATAAAGCCAATGCCGATGCCGTCGGCCACGGAAAAAAAGAGGGGCATGGAGAGCGCTGTCACCACCGCCGGGGCGGCTTCCGTCAGATCATCCCAGGGCAAATCGGCGAGGCCCCGAGCCATCAAGCAGGCCACAAAAAGAAGCGCCGCGGCCGTGGCGAAGGGGGGCACGCTCTGGGCCCGGGGCGCGAGGAAGAGGCAAGCCAGAAAGAGCAGGCCTGTGGTAATGGCTGTGAGCCCCGTCCGCCCCCCGGCGGCAACCCCCGCCCCGCTCTCGATAAAGCTGGTGGTGGACGAGGTGCCAAGGAGCGCACCCAGCGCGGTGGCCGAAGAATCGGCGAGGAGCGCCGCCCGAAGGCGCGGCAGGGATCCGTCGGGGCGCACGATGCCACTGCGCTCGGCCACCGCGACAAGCGTGCCAGCGGTATCGAAGACGTCCACCAGCAAAAGGGTGAGGATGGTGGTCAGCATGGACAGGGAAAGGGCCCCCTGAATATCGAGGGCGAAGAGCAAGGGCGTCGGGTCCGGGGGCAGGGCCAGCACGCCCTTGAACTCCGCCGTACCCGTGAGCCAGCCCAGCACGGTCATGGCCAGCATGCCGAGCAGCACCGCCGCCGCCAGCCCCCGGGCCGCCAGGGCCACAATCAGGGCAAAGCCGAGGATGGCCATCATGGGCCCAGCGCTGAGGAGGGTTCCGGAGGTAACCAGCGTAGCTGGATCGTCGACCACGATGGCGGCATTGCGCAGGGAAATAAAACCGATAAAGAGCCCAATGCCCGCGGCAATGCCGAGCTTAAGGCTTCGAGGGATGGCGTTAATCAGCCAGGCCCGAAGCGGCAGCACGCTGAGAACGATAAAAACGACCCCGGAGACAAAGACCGCACCGAGGGCGGTCTCGAAGCGGTGCCCCTCCCCGAGAACCACGGCAAAGGTGAAGAACGCGTTTTGCCCCATGCCCGGCGCCAGGGCCACGGGGTAATTTGCCAGCCAGCCCATGGCCAGGGAGCCCAAGGCGGCGGCCAGGCAGGTGGCCACAAACACCGCACCGTAATCCATGCCCGTTTGCGACAGAAGGCTCGGATTCACCACGACGATGTAGGCCATGGCCATGAAGGTCACGAGCCCCGCCTGCACCTCTCGCTGCGCCGTCGTACCTTGCTTAGCCATCTGGAATCGTTCGAGCACGGCGGACCTCGTTGCGGATCATGGGGAAATGAGCGCGAAAGAGTACACGCTCTCCATCCCTTTAGGTGGTTCTAGGACAAAACCAAATTTTTAAGCCTGACTTTAAAAATCGAGCGATTGCCCACTTTTTTTGACAAAAAGGCGCCTTTGGCGAGTGCTTTCAAAGGGAAACCGTCATAGGATCAAGGAGTTGGCGAAATGAGCAGATCACCATGCGGACAACGCTCAAAACGCGCTATACCCTTCCCGATGGCTGGGCTCAGGGCCTCAGCGACGCGGGCTACGCGGTTCCTGCGCTGCTTAGGGATGCGCAGCTTTCGGTAGAGCGCCTCACCGATCCAAGCCCCCGGCTCACCACCGACGAGTACTTCCGCCTATGGCGCGCCGTGGAACGGCAGAGCGCCGCGGAAGCGCCGGCCCTGGCACTTCTCGAACAGATCACCTACGGCACCTTCGCCCCAGCGGTCATTGCCACCCTATGCAGCCCCACCCTTGCTGCCGGCTTCACACGCTTAAGCCGCTTTAAGGCCCTCCTGGGGCCCCTGCAGCTTCGGGTAATGCGTCCTTCCAAGGGCCTAGAGATCGATCTCTTTTTTCTCGACCAAGGCGACCGGGCACCGGACTCCCTCGTCCTGCTCGAGCTGCTAACGCTTGTGCGCTTAAGCCGCCTCGGCACGGATGAAAGGCTCGTCCCAAAGCGGGTCCAGGCGCCGCTCCATCGCCCCGCCTCGGCCGCCTACGCACGCTTTTTCGGTACGCCTATTCAACCCGGCACCATCATCAGCCTTCAGTTTTCCAGCGCGGACGCAGAACGACCCTTCCTCACGGCGGACCGGGTTCTCACGCGCCACTACCCAGAGCACCTCAGTCAGGGGAAAACCTCACTCCAGAGCAGCCTAAAGCGCTGCCTAATGATTACCTTGCCAAGCGGCCATGCCTCCGTGGAAGTGGCCTCAGAGCGCCTTGAGACGCGCCCCCGTACGCTTCAGCGCCAACTCCAGCAGGAGGGCACGAGCTTTCAGCGCATGCTGCACGAGACGCGCTTGGGGCTTGCCAATCACTACCTAGCGGGCACCGATTTCAGCCATTCAGAAATCGCTTACCTCCTTGGCTTCACGGACCCCAATTCCTTTTTCCGCGCCTATCAAAGCTGGACCCAGAGCACGCCGAAGCAGGCCCGGCAGCGTGCCCTTGCTTAAGCTCTGGCTACCTTGCGGTTTCCTCCTTGCGCTCACCGGGGTCGCCACCGCAGGGCAGGGCAAGCTTCACCCCGAACTCCTTACCCTCGCCAGGGAGGCTCCCTACCCCGCCACCTTGGTCGTTCAAGCCCCTGGCTACCCAACCCCCTGGGTTTCCGATCTGGCGGCAGCCCAGCGCCGCTCCGTTCCCGCGTCCACCTTTAAGATCGCCAGCACCCTCGCGGCCCTCGAGGCGGAGCTCGTGACCGATGCTGACACGATCCTGCCCTGGGACGGGGTGCGCCGGGATCGGAAAGAAATCAACGGCCCCCTCCCTCTGCGGGAGGCCTTCCACCGCTCTGCCCTCCCTCACTACCAAGCCCTGGTGGCTCGCCTAGGCCCAGGGGCCATGGCGACCTTCCTGGGGCGCGTGAGCTATGGCAACGCGCAAAGCGACGACACCCTCGAATTCTGGCTCCGGGGCCCCCTAGCCATCTCACACCTGGAGCAGGTGGCGTTCCTAGAGGCCCTCAGCCGCAGCGCCCTCGCAGCGGATTCCGAGGCCCAGTGGAGGCTCTGGGCGTTGATGGAAAAAACCCCCATCGGGGGTCGTGCATGGCGGGGAAAAACGGGCTGGAGCCGACCTGCCGGGGGCCCCGACGTCGGCTGGTTTGTGGGCGCGCTCGATGCCCCGGAAGGGCGCTGCTTTGTCGCGCTACGGCTGGAAGCGGAGCATCCCCCAGCCGCCACCTTCCTGCCCCAGCGGGAAGCCCTCGCCAAGGCGGCGCTCGGGCGTATCCCTGGTTGCGGGGGTCAGGGGGCAGATTCTAAGCCCCGGGGGTCGACGGGGGCCCCGGGAGTTGCTATTCCTCCCGTACGACGATCCTAAACAACCCTGCGGGAGGCAAAATCCGGTGACCAGCGCGTCTGAAGTGCTCTTTATGGCCAAGGCTCTCTATCGAGGAGCCACCATGAAGCAATATGGCCGGGAGAGCGCCGAAAACCTGGGCACCTTGCTCACCCGCCAGGCGGAGCGCAGAGGCGATGCGCCAGCCCTCACCTGCGAGGGGGAAACGATCAGCTGGCGAGAGTTCGAAACGCGCGCGAACCGCGTCGCCCAGTACCTGAGCGGCCACCTGGGCTTGGGCAAGGGCGACGCCGTGGCCTTGATGCTGGAGAACCGCATCGCCTTTCTGACCACGCTCTTTGGCATTTGCAAACTTGGCGCCGTAGCGGGGCTTCTAAATACGAATCAGCGGGGCGCCGTGCTCCTCCACAGCCTGACCACCATCGACGCTAAAGCACTCCTCGTAGGGGAGGAGTGCCTCCCGGCCATCGTGGAGATTGAAAGTGAACTCCCCATGGATCCGGGCGCCCGCTTGGTGGTCCCGGACCGCGGCGATTCAGCCCTGCCCTCCTGGGCCCGGCCTTTTGACGACCGGGACGATGCCCTGCCCGACGGCGTCCCCGAGGCGCAGGCCGCCGTGCTCCAGAAGGACCCCTGCTTCTATGTCTTCACCTCGGGCACCACGGGCCTTCCAAAGGCCGCCGTGCTGTCGAACGAACGGTGTTTTAAGGGCATGCAAGGTTTTGGGGTGGTCTGTCTGAACATTCAGCCCGAAGATCGGGTGTACAACTGCCTGCCTCTCTACCACTCCACGGGGCTGGTCATTGGTCTGGGCTCGGTCCTCTGGGCGGGTGCCAGCACCGTGCTGCGACGTCGCTTCTCCGCTGGCAATTTCCTCCGCGAGGTGCGGGAGCAGCACTGCAATACCTTTGTCTATGTGGGCGAGCTCTGCCGCTACCTGATGAATCAGCCCCCGGCCGCCGATGACGCCGACAACCCCTTGGAAAAGATGATCGGCAATGGCCTTCGCCCGGATATCTGGAACCCCTTCAAGGCGCGCTTTGGCGTCCCCCGGGTTCACGAAATTTACGGCGCCAGCGAAGGCAACTCGGGTTTTGTAAACGCCTTTAACAAGGATGAAACCATTGGCTTTGGGGTGAGCCCCCACGTTTTGGTGAAGTACGACGACGAGGACAACGAGATCGTCCGCGACCCCCATGGTATGTGCATTCTCGTACCCCCGGGCCAGCCCGGACTCTTGCTCAACAAAATCGACGCCAAGGCACCCTTTGATGGCTATACGGACCGAGATGCTTCGGCCAAGAAGGTCGTCCATAACGTCCTGGGGCCAGGGGATCGCTACTTCAACACAGGGGATCTCATCCGCGAGGTGGATGTGGGCTTTGCCTTTTTCCAGCGCCACTACCAGTTCGTCGATCGCACCGGGGACACCTTCCGGTGGAAGGGAGAGAACTGTTCCACCAACGAGGTCGCTGAGCAGCTCAACAGCTTTCCCGCGGTGGCCAGCGCCAACGTCTACGGGGTGGAGATTCCCGGCACCAATGGCCGAGCCGGGATGGCTGCCCTGCATTTACAGGAGCAGAGCTTCGACCTCGACGCCTTTTCTACCCACGTCGAAGGGGCCCTCCCGGGCTACGCCCGGCCCATCTTTCTGCGCATTCAGCACGATCAGGAAACCACGAGCACCTTCAAGCTAGTCAAGAAAACGCTTCGGGAAGAGGGCTACGACCTCGCCAAGGTAGGCGGCGACAGCCTCTTCGTACTGAAACCGGGCAGCAGCACCTATGAGCCCCTCACGGCCGCCTACCTCGACACCATCATGGCGGGGGATGCAGGGTTCTAGGGCCCCCCAGTCGGGGCCTCGCAAACCGGGAAGGTAAAGGCGAAGCACGCGCCTTCCGTAGTGGTCTCTAGCTCCAGCGAGCCTCCGCTCCTTTCCGCGAAAACTCGAGCAAGGGCCAAGCCTAAGCCGTGCCCTTCCCCCGCCCCCTTTGTGCTCACATAGGGACGAAAAATAGGCTCGCGCAGGGCGATCGGCACGCCTGGGCCATCATCTTTGATCCGGAGCACCACCTCGTCCCGGCTTGGCACGCCCTCTAGCTCAACGAGAATCACCCCCGCAGTTTGCTGAGCGAGAAGCATCGCTTCCCGAGCATTCGCGATCATGTTGAAAAGCGCATGACTGAGAGCCGTTGAGTCCAGAAACGCCCAAAGGGGCTTATCCGCACAAACAACCTTGACCTGGATCGGTCTTGGCGCGAGATAACCCAAAAAGGGCCCGAGCTCCCGTAAAAAGGTGTTGAGTTCCAGGGGACCCTCTGAGGAGGAAACCGCACTCCAGCTCATCATGCGTTCGACGACCCGACCGGCCTCCTCAAAAACCTGATTCAGCACCTGAACTTTCTCTTTCGACCCGTGGAAAGGACCAATTTCCTCCGCCAACCCGGAGGTCGCAAGGCGCCCCGCAAAAATCAGATTTTGGGCATCATGGGCGAATCCTGCGATCATCTGCTCAAGCGCCATGCGCCGCTGAAGCTGCTTAAACCGGGCTCGAAGACCTTCGAGCTCTGTGGTGTCCACCCCCATCACCGCCACCACACCTAGCCCAAAGGAATGGGCCACGCTGTAATTACTCCTCTGGGCCTTTTCCGCCCCGTGCCAGGTGAATCGGCTAGTCACCATTCCCCCGTCCCGCGCGACCCGCCCAAGTAAAGCCAAAGGTGGGTCCCCCGCAGAGGCCAGAGTGAGGTTCGAATCATGCAGATAGAGCGCCCCGTCGCCAGCTTCCCGAAGCCTGCCCAATGAATTGAGGAGCCTCTGGTTGGCAAGGTAGGTCTTTCGCCGCGTGTCGATGCCGCCCAGCTCCAAGCCCAGAGCATCTGCCATCGCCGCCGTCCTCGCCCAATTTCCTGTGAGCACGGGAATGGCGAGGGGCTGATAGACCTGAAGAAAAAGAAACCCAAAGCCGGCGCCGAGAAACCCCGACAGAACCCAAAGCCCTTCTGCCAAGCGTTGGTTCCCTGTTACCCAATCCGTTTGCACTAGCCATGCGCCAAACACGACCGCGAGACCGACACAGATACCCAAGGGGATCAGGCCGTCGCGCCGGGAGAGGGGCCTGAGCGAGCGAAAATAGGCGAGGTCCAACTTTGGACTCAGCATAGGAAGGGCCTAGGGCCCGGGTGGCATAGGCGGCTTTTTGGCCCTACCCCCGGATTCAAGAAAGAAGCTAACACCCGGCAATTCCTTTTGCGGTGGCGTCGTGATGAACGAAGAAGGTATTCCCTAGGCCATCTTTTGACAACAGGACCCGAAGCGCCCTTCCCGAGCATCCGCTGAAGCACGCTACAATCGCGAATGCGTTTTCCATCCTAGGCGCCTATTCATGGCCGAAAGTTCCTCGCCCGTTGACGCTGCCCTGCCATCCAGGACCGCTGAGCTCGGCACCCTGGTTCGCTTGGCCTTGCCCGCCGTGGCCACCCAGTTGGCGCAAATGGGCATGGGGGTGCTCGATACGGTGATGGCTGGGCGCGTAAGCGCCGAGGACCTCGCCGGAGTCGCCCTTGGGGGCAACATTATTTGGCCGACCATGCTCCTCCTCATGGGCGTGCTCATGGCCCTCACCCCCAACATTGCCCAGCTTCGAGGCGAAGGACGCCGCGCCGCCGTCGGTCCCCTCGTGCATCAGGGCTTTTGGATGGCCCTTTTCCTGGGCGGCCTCATCTTGCTCCTGATCGATCAGGCGCCAAAGCTCTACCATGTGCTTGGAGCCGATCCCAAGGTCATCCCCTATGCGGAACGCTACCTCGATGGGGCGCGCTGGGGGTTACCTGGGATCATGTTTTACTTCGTAGGGCGCTATCTATGCGACGGCATGGGGGATACGCGCCCCGCCATGTACGTCGCAGTCTTCGCCCTGGGCTTGAAGGGCCTACTCAACTGGGTATTTATCTTTGGCCACTGGGGCGCCCCGGCCCTGGGCGGTGCGGGCTGCGGCGTGGCCATGGCCATCACCATGTGGTTTGAGGCCGCGGCCATGCTCTGGCTCCTGGGCCGCCTCCCAGCGGTGCGGGGGACAAACCTCTTTACCCGACCCCGGGGCCCGGCCTGGGGCACGCTGGGGCAGCTCCTCCGCCTAGGCACGCCCATTGGGCTTGCCTCCTTTTTTGAAATGGCCGCCTTTTCCCTGGTCACGCTCCTCGTGGCGCGCTTCGGCGCTACCGCCGTAGCCGCGCAGCAGATTGCTTTTTCCGTGAACGGGATCATCTTCATGCTACCCATGGGCCTGGGCATTGCGGCGACCATTCGCATTGGCCACGCCCTTGGTGAGGGGCGCCCAGGGGCCGCGCGACGCGCTGCGGAGGTGGCCATCGCCGCAGCCGTGGGGATCGGTGTCGCCGCCGCGCTCATCCTGCTGGGGGCTCGGGAGGGGATTGCGCGCCTTTACACCGGGGAAGGAGACGTGGCCCTACTCAGCGCCACGCTCCTGCTCTTTGTCGCGGTGTACATCATTGTGGATAGCGCCCAGGCTACGGCTATGGGGGCTCTTCGCGGCTATAAAGACACCCGGGGACCGATGCTCATCGCCTTCGGGGGCTACTGGCTCTTTGCCCTCCCCCTCGGCACGGCCCTCGGCCTCGGCTGGGTACCGAGCGTGGGCGCGCTGGGGGTTTACGGCTTCTGGATTGGCCTTTCCCTGGGCCTCGCCCTGGTGGCGGGAGGGCTACTCTGGCGCCTCTATCGGCGTAGCCGCCGCGCAACGCTTCCGGCTTAAGCGCCCTTAAGCCAACCCTCCAGAGCCTCCGCCTCATCTCCCTCGCCCACGCGAACTTCCGCATCGGGGAAATGCTTCCCAAGCATGCCCTGCTGACCTACCCAACCGCCATCCCCGAGCAGGGCCACCCGGCGCAAATGGGTTTGGTGAACTCGCAAGACCCCCAGGTGAGACAGCACCGTATCCAGGGCCGAAGCGCTCTGTTCAGAAGCGCAGGACCAGCTCGCGCCCTCAAGGCGCAGCAAGACGCCCTTCAGCCGACCGTGGGCCGCAATGCAAGGATCCCCCGCCGCCGCCTGCCCCAGGGCCTCGGTCGCCAAGGCGCCGCGGAGCGTAATTCGCAATATTCCCGCCTCGGCATCCGGCGTGACTTCGAGGGGCGGTGGTACCTCCGCCGGCGCCGGCGGGGCCGACCCCTCGGGAGCCGTCCGCTCGAGGGTGCCGGCCGCCAGCGCAAGGGTAGCTGTGGTCCAGGCCGAAGCCCCCTGGGCCAGCAGCGTTAGGAGCAAGGAGAGGGCCCAGCCGCCGTCCGCGCCGAGGGGGCCCAGGAGCAGCCCCTGGAGCACCACTGGAACGAGCACGATCACCGCAAGGGCAAGGCTCGCGCCCTGCCCCCGATGCCACAGTTTCCTCCCGTCAAAGGGCCGATCCAGCGCAGCCTCCGGGAGCAAAAGGGAGGCGCGACCCGCTGCAAAAATGCCGGCCGCGGCGCAAATCGCGAGTCCCGGAACCCCGAGGAAGGCCAAAGGTGCAAAGGCGAGCATGGCGAAGGTCATGGCCAGAGCCTGAAGCCCGAGGGCCCCGAGAAAGCGCCATTGGCGTCGGCCCCAGGGGGATAGCCCAAGGGGTGGCACAGCCTGCGAACCCAGCAGCACAAGGCGAAGCACGTTCACGGAAACCAGCACATGAAGGGCTAGGGCCAGCAGCATCGCCCCAGGCAGAGCGGCCAGGGCGGCCTCTGGCGCCAAGGCGCTCCACAGCGCAAAGGCGCCGTGGGCCAGGAGGGCTGGCGCCAACGCCTGAAGCAGGGCCCGGCGCCGAGCACCAAGCACCCACAGCGCCGCCAGAAAAAGCTTAAAGGGATTCATCTTCACGTCGCCATCATAAGCAGCGGCCAAGGGTTTCCACCAGCGCCTGCCCTAGCGGGCTTGAGGCGATGGCACCGGGAACTTGGCGATTCACGGCGAGGGCAAAGGCCAGCTGCGCGTCGGGATCGGCGAAGGCCAGCGTACCCCCGGCGCCAGGATGGCCAAAGGACCGGGGGCCCAGGCCGAGGGGTGTCTGCGCCGTGGGGCGCATGAAGCCCAGCCCGAAGGCCGTCTCCCGCTGCAGCACAGGATCAAATCCCTTGCTCCGTGGTGTCAGGGCCGTCTTCCAAAGCGCCGGCCCCAAGCCCGGGGCATCCGCGAGGAAGCCCGCATAGGCTTTGGCAAGGCCCTGGGCCGTGCCATGAAGATTCATCGCGGGCAGCACGGCCTGCTGAAAGGACGCAAGCCCCGCATAGCCTCGGGGCGCCTTCGGAACCCCAAAGGCCCGCGCCGTGAGAGACCCGGGCGTGGCCAGGGCTCTTAGAAAATCCGCATCAACCCCGGGTGGCAAACGCTGGGGGGCACCGGGCACCAGGCTGACGCAGCGGGCGCCCTGCTGTTCCCTCAGCCCAAAGGCCAGCTCCAGCCCCTGGGCCGCCGCATAGCGCTCAAGACGCGGACCCACCCCCTCCCCCGTGGCCGCAAGCAGCCAGGTTTCGAGCAGCGTACCAAAGCTGCGCGGGTGGTAGCCGTGGGCGGCCCCCGGCGTCCAGGCCGGGGCCTGCGCCAGCAACGCCTCGGCGGCCCGGGGCGCGTCCGCGAGCGCTTCAAAGGCCAGCGTCCCGTAGGGGAAGGCGGGGTAACCGCTACGATGGGCCAGGAGCTCCGCCAGCGTCAGCTCAGCCGCAGGCGTAGCCCGGGCCGGGGCCCAGAGCGCGCCCAGGGGCGCCGCCAGGGAGGCCTCCCCGGTGGCCACGGCCTGGAGCGCCAGCACCGCGGCCAACGGCTTCCCCGCAGAGAACAGGCAGACCAGGCTATCCCGACCCCAGGGCCGAATGCGTGCGCGGTCGGCGAAGCCTCCGAAGATGTCGACTACAACCTCACCCCGGTGGACCACGCACAGCCCCGCCCCCAGCGCCTCGTTTTCCACAAGGGCCCGGAAGAGGCGCTCCGCCAAGGGCGCAAAGGCCCGCTCCCAGCGGCCCCCAAGGCGAGGGCGCATAAATCGGTCAGTTCCGTCAGAATGCGGAGTCATTGTGCTTCCTAGCCCTTACCCGCTCGCTTTCGGGAGATCACACCTATGGCCGCATCCATACCCTGGGGCCATCGCCTAGCCTACGCCTCCCCCGCCTTCGCCTTGGCCGTGGTAGGTATCCCGCTGTACGTGTATCTACCGAAATTCTATACGGACGTGGTGGGCGCAGACATCGCGCTCGTGGGTTTTGTGCTGTTGGCCATCCGCCTTTTCGACGCCGTCAGTGACCCGATCATCGGCGCCCTATCGGACCGCACGAAAAGCCCGCTGGGTCGCCGCCGGCCCTGGATCGCCCTCGGGGTCCCGCCCCTGATCATCGCCCTTTACCTGCTCTTCTCCCCCCCGGCCCTCAGCGCGGAAGGCGCCCTTCTATGGTTTGGGGTGGGGCTGTTCGTCGTGTTTCTCGCCTGGACTGCCATCACCGTCCCCTACGAATCCCTCGGCGCCGAACTGACTCAAGACTACGACGAGCGCACCGCAATTCTCTCCCTTCGCGATGGAGCGCTGATTCTAGGCACCATCCTCGCCGCCGCTTCCCCCGCCATCATCCAGGGGGTGCTGGGCCTCGGCGACGGCCCGGACGCCGAGCGCGCCAAGTTTCGCGCCGTCGCCCTCAGCTATGCGCCCCTGGTGGTGCTGGCGTGCCTGGCCTGCGTTTGGCTGGTGAAGGAACGGCACGGCCATCGCAGCAGCACCGCCCTACCGAGCCTAAGAACCCTCGGCGCCCGGCTGAAAAACCGCCCCTTTCGCATTCTGCTAGCGAGCTACACCATCGCTGCGATCGGGAGCAATCTGCCCGCTACCCTCATTCCTTATTACGTTGACTACGTGATCGGCGACCCCAACGTCGAGCAGTATCTCCTCCTCTATTTTCTCACCGGCGTCGTCCTCCTACCCTTCTGGGTCCGGCTGGCAAAGCGCGTAGGCAAGAAGCCCGCCTGGCTCGCCGCCGCCGCGCTCAATTCCCTGTCCTTCGCCGGGGTGTTCTTCCTAGGACCTGGGGATAGCGAGGCCTATGCCATCCTCGTCATCGCCTCAGGGCTCGGCTTTGGAGCGACCCTCGCCCTCCCCTCAGCCATGCAAGCTGACGTCATTGATTACGAAGAGCTTCGCTCCGGGGAACGCAAGGAGGGGGAGATCATCGGCCTTTGGGCGGTGAGTAAGAAGCTCGCCGCCGCCTTCGGCGTCTTCCTCGCCTTCCCGATCCTCGGCGCCGTGGGCTACGTCCCGAATGCCGCCCAACCCGAGGCCGTAGTGCTGACCTTAAAGATCCTCTACGCCCTCGTGCCGAGCCTTTTCAATCTTCTCGGCCTTTGGGTGGCTTGGCACTATCCTATTGATAAAGCCGCCCATGAAAAAATCCTCGAAGCGGTGCGCGCCCGACGGGCTGGGGAACGCTTCGCCGACCCCCTGGAGGCCCCTTGATGACGACCCTACAACGGCGCGCCCTCACCCTTCCCCTACTGGGTCTCGCCACAGTGCTGCTGGTCACCTCTCTGCCCCTATGGCTACCCCTCACCATCCTGCTGGCCCTGGTCCACCGCGGAGCCCGGGCGGCGCCGCGGGTGCTGGGCTTTTTCACCCTCTACCTGCTGTGCGAGAGCGCCGGCGTACTCGCCGCGACCTGGATCTGGCTCCGCCACGGCCGAAACCCGGAAGCCTTCCTCGAAGCCAACTACGACCTCCAGAGCTGGTGGGCAAGCACCCTCAAGGGCGGCGCGGCCTGGCTTTTCCGTTTGCGCTTTGAGGTCACGGGAACGGAGGCCTTCGCCGGCAGCGCCGCGCCCATTGTGCTGCCGCGGCACAGCTCCATGGGGGACACGGTACTGCCCGTGGTGTTCTTCGCCCTGCCCAAGGGGGTGCGCCTTCGCTACGTGCTGAAGCGAGAGCTGCTCTTCGATCCCTGTCTCGACATCGTCGGCCAGCGCCTGCCCAACTACTTTGCCCGGCGGGGCGCGGGCGCTACGGAGCAGGAGGTGGCCGGCGTAGTGAAACTCCTAACCACCATGCCGAACCACCATGGGCTCCTGCTGTATCCCGAGGGCACGCGCTTTTCCGACAGCAAGCGCCGGGCCGTGCTGACGCGGCTGCGGGAGAAGCAAGATGACAACGCCCTCGCCCGGGCCCAAGGCTGGCCGAGCCTACTGCCACCGCGGCCCGGCGGGCTTCGGGGCGTGCTGGCGCACAATCCCGGCCGGGACCTCCTGCTGCTGGCGCACCGCGGCTTCGAGAAATCCGCCAGCTTCAGCGAACTGTTCAACGGCAGCTGGCTCGACACCACGGTTCAACTGCACTTCTGGCGCGTGCCCTTTGCTGATATCCCCAAGGACCCGGAGGCTCAGGTCGAATTCATCAACGGCCTCTGGGATGCCATGCAAGACGCCCTAAACCGCCTTGAGGTTGCGAGGCCCTAGCGTTAGGGACAGACTCAGCCTTCCTTAGGGGGAGGAGTTTGACCATGGCGGATTTAATCGCCCTATCCAGCAAGATCATCGACGAGGGCTACGACGACGGTAGCGCTGGGCCCTTAAATCGCATCAACCATGAGCTCAGCGTCCTGGACGACAACATCGCCATGGTGGAGGCCTTTAGCCACGCCGTGTGCTTCCGCACCGACGCCGGGCTCGCGGTCTTCGACACCAGCGGCGCGCAGGGCGGGGGTCGGGTGGTTTCCGCCATACGCCAGTGGACCGATAGCCCCTTCCACACCGTGGTCTATACCCACGGCCACGTCGATCACGTCGGGGGCAGCGGCTTTTTCGCCGCCGACGCGGAGAAGAACGGCCACCCCATTCGCTGGGTAGGCCATGAAAACGTGGAGAAGCGCTTCGATCGGTACACCCTCACGGACGGCTATAACCAGGCGATCAATGAACGACAATTCGGCGCCTTCAAGCGCCGGGGCTACGGCATTGGAGCCGACGAGGGCCGCTTCCTTCCGGCCGATGCGGTGCGCCCGGGGACGACCTATCAGGACAGCATCGATCTCCAGGTCGGGGACCTGGACCTTGAGCTGGTACATGCCCGGGGGGAAACGGACGACCACACCTGGGCCTATATCCCCGAACACAAGGCCATCTGCGCCGGGGACTTCTTCATCTGGAACTTCCCCAATTGCGGCAACCCGCAAAAAGTACAGCGCTATCCCCTGGAGTGGGCCGGGGCCATGCGCGCCATGCTCGAGCGGGACGTGGAGCTGTTCCTACCCGCCCACGGCCTGCCCATCGCCGGCGCCAATCGCATTCGCAAAGTGCTCACGGACGTGGCGGAGACCTTAGAAACGCTGGTGAGCGACGTTCTGGAGCGCATGAACGGCGGCCTCACCCTCGACCATATTCTTCATGACGTCCGGGTCGGCCCTGGGGTGCTGGAAAAGCCCTGGATGAAGCCCCTTTATGACGAGCCGGAATTCGTCATCCGGAACATCTGGCGTCTTTACGGCGGCTGGTGGGATGGCAACCCGGCGCGGCTGAAGCCGGCGCCGGACGCGGTGGTGGCCGCCGAGCTGGCTCGCCTAGCTGGCGGTGCGGAAGCCCTGGCCGAGGCCGCCCAGGGCCATGCCGATGCCGGGGACTTCCGCCTGGCCTGCCACCTTGTGGAGTACGCCGCCCTCGCGGAGCCAGAGAACCTTCAGGTGCATGGCCTGCGCGCCGAGATCTACCAAGCGCGGAGGAACCAGGAGACCTCCCTCATGGCTAAGGGGATCTTTGGCACCGCCGCCAATGTCTCGAAGGAAAAGATCGATCCCACGCCCTAGGGCGTGGGTCCGCGAACCACATTCCCTTCCCGGCGCGGGTCCGCCGCGCCTTCAAGCCCTGCCTCGGTAACGACAATGACGTGGAGCCCGGAGTTCTCCCCTTCCCGGGCCTGCACGTTGAAGCCTTCGGCCTCGAGGGCCACCGCCAGTTCAGCGCCGGGCGCCATGCCCGTTTCCACCCGCACCGCATCGCCTCGGGCAATGATATTGGGGAAGTTCACGGCCTCCTGAACGGACAGGCCCCAATCCTGAATGCCCAGAATGGTCTTCGCCGTGTAGGCAGGAATGGAGTTCCCGCCCGGGGAGCCGGTCACCATGAGGAGCGCCCCGGCCTCATCGAACACCATGGTCGGCGACATGGACGAGCGTGGCCGGGCGCCAGGGCGCACGGCATTTGCCGGCTCCGGGGCTTCCGGCGCATAAACCCGGGCAAAGTCCGTCATCTCGTTATTCAGCACGAAGCCCGAGGCCCAGCGGGAGGAACCGAAGGGCCCCTCTACGGTCATGGTGCTGGAGACCGCATTGCCCTCGGCGTCGACGATAGAGAAATGGGTGGTGCCGGCCAGCTCAAGGGTGGTGTCCGGACCCAACGCGCCCAGCGCCTCGCCCCCGAGCACCGCCACCGGATCGCCGTGGGTAGCCGCCTCCGCCGGATCGCCGAGCGTCTGCGCCCGGTGCTCCAGATAGGCGGGATTTAGCAGGCCATCGAGGGGCACGGCGACGCGATCGGGGTCGCCAAAGTAGTGGTCCCGGTCGGCGTAGGCCAGGCGCTGGGCTTCCACGAAGGCGCGAATGCGCTGGGCCTGCGTCGCCCCTTCGGTCACACGATGATCATAGAGGTTCGGAATCATGATCTGCATGGCGCCAGAAGACGGGGGCGTCGCCGTGCAAATAGACAGGGTCCGCCAGGGACCGCACACCACGGGCCGGGGGATGGCCTCGTAATTCGCCATATCCTCCAAGGTCAGGGTGCCCCCCAGGGGCGCCGCCTGCACGCTGGCCACAATCGCTTCCGCAATGGACCCGGTATAGAAGGCTGAGGGCCCCTCAGAGGCCACGCGCCGTAGCGTTTCCGCGTAGGCGGGATTGCGCACCGTCGCCCCCGCCGTGAGAGGCTTACCGCCTGGGAAGAAGTACTCCGCGGCACCGGGGTTTTCATCAATGCGCGCGAACGGGGCAAGCCGCTCTAGGGTGCCCGCCATCTTAGCCGTCACCGTAAAGCCTTCCTCGGCGAGGCGGATGGCCGGGCCAAAGACCGTACCCCAGGGAAGCTTTCCGTAGCGGTCGTGGGCCAGCTTGTAGAGCGCCACGGCCCCGGGGACTCCCACCGCCCGACCGCTTTGCCAGGCCTGGACATAGTTCATGGGCGTTTCGTTCTCCATGAACATATCGATCCGCGCCCCTGCCGGCGCCTGCTCCCGGCCATCGAGAAAGGCGAGGTCCTGGGCCTTGGCATCGAAAACCAGCATGAAACCGCCGCCCCCAAGCCCGGAACTCTCGGGCTCCACCAGCCCCAGCACGGCGTGGGCGGCAATGGCCGCATCCACCGCGTGGCCGCCCTGAGAGAGCATCTCCGCCGCTGCCGCCGTGGCATCGGGATTGGCCACCGTGGCCATCCAACCGTGAGGCCAGGGGGCCGCCTTAGGCTCAGATTCGACGCACCCGGCAAGCAGCCAAAGGCACAACACAAGGGGAAGGGATCGGCGCACGGGCAGCTCCTTTAAGGGCGGAAAGGTTAAAAGGCAAAAAGCGAGGAGGCTAAGGGATTGAAGGCCTGCGGTCACGGTCCGGCGCACGGGCTTCACAGGCGGCGGCCAGTCGCAGCAGTGTGCTTTCCTCGCCACGCCGACCCACCAGTTGCACGGCTCGGGGCAAGCCCTCGGCGGAAAACCCAAAGGGCAAGGTCACGGAAGGATGGCCACTGTAATTAAAGGGCGCGGTGAAGGTGAGGGGATCGACGTAGCCGTCGAAGGCCAGCGCATCCATCGAATCTAGCGATAAAGGCAAAAAGGGCATTGCAGGCACCAGCAGCGCATCCACCTCTTCGAAGTAACTATCGAGCGCGCGCCCGTAAGCAAGCCGCGCCTGCTCCAAGCGGGCGTAGGCCTGAGCCGAGGCTCGGTGTCCCTGATCCAGCAGCGTCGATAAGACCGGGCCATAGGCCCCGCGCTGGGCGGGGAAGGTTTTTTCGTGGACCAGAGCTGCCTCTACCCCAGCGGTGAGGGCCCAACCATCGATGAGGGCGGCGGCCGAGGGCGGCGCTGCGCCGCCCACGGCTACGCCGGCCTCAGCCAGGGCCTCAGCTGCCGCGGCGCCCGCCTCCGTGAGGGCGGAGGCAACGCCAGCGCGCCAGAGTTCCTTCGGGAACGCCACCCGGAGCCCGGCCACACCCGTGGCGAGGGCCGCTTCGAAATCCTCCTCCCCATAGGCCTGGCTTCGCACATCGGCGGGATCGGGGCCAGCCAGAACCGTCAGTAAGCGCGCTGCGTCACGCACGGAGCGGGCCATGGGACCGAGGTGGTCCAGGGACGGGGCAAGGGGAAAGACCCCGGCGGTGCTCACCCGGCCAAAGCTGGGCTTCACCCCCACAACCCCGCAAGCGGCGCTGGGAAAGCGAATGGAGCCCCCCGTATCCGTGCCCAGGGCGCCAAAGCAGAGTCCGGCGGCCGTGGCCACGCCGGAGCCGCTGGAGGAAACGCCGGTCCAATGCTCCGGAGCCCAGGGATTCCGGGGCGTCGGCAAGGCAGGATGGTGCTGGGAATAGGCCCCTTCGGTCAGCCGAAGCTTGCCCAGGATAATAGCCCCCTCCCCGAGGAGCCGATCCACTACGGTGGCATTACGCCGCGCCTCCTCGGCCCCATGTACGGTGCCTCCTGCCCCCGTGACCTTCCCCGCCTGATCGACCAGATCCTTAAGCGCCAGGGGGATGCCATGGAGCCGACCGAGAGGCTCGCCCCGGGCGCGCTGCCCATCAAGCGCGGTGGCCCGGGCCAGGACGGCCTCGCTATCCACCGAAACATAGGCTGCCAAGGCTTCGGCGCTTTGGATGCGCCGAAGCATTTGCCGGGCAAGGGTGACTGCCGGGAGGTGACCGCTGCGCAGCGCGTCCACCGTATCGACCAAGCTTTGGAAATGAAATTCAGACACCATGCCTCCCCGAGCCCTCCCCAGGAGGGCCCAGACAAGGCCTAGCAGACCTTGCCGGGGTTGAGAATTCCGCGAGGGTCGAGCGCCTCCCGGAGCGTTTGCATCAGCTTCACTTCCGCCGAACTGCGGCTGTGGCACAGCCAGGGCTTCTTCTCCAACCCAATGCCGTGCTCCGCCGACACGGAGCCCCGGAGCGCCTTGAGCGGGTCGTAGACCGCCGCTTCGATGGCCGTCACCCCCTCGCTACTTCGGGGTCGCGGCGTGATCACGAAATGCAGGTTGCCATCGCCGAGGTGGCCGAAGGTGAAGACCCGGGCGTCCGGATCCACAGCAGCAACGCCTACCTTCACCGTCTCAACGTACGCGCCCATGGCACCAATGGGAAGAGAGACATCAAAGACCTGCGTAGGCTTACCCGCCGCAAGCACATCCACGCTATCACGCAGAGCCCACAGGGCCTCGTTACGAGCCCCGGTGCTGGCCAGCACCGCATTGCTGACCAGGCCGGCCTCCAAAGCTTCGGCGAGCACCGACTCCACCCAGGCCTCATCTCGGGTAGGGTCCGAGCCCAGCATTTCCGCGAGCACGTAAAAAGGGGAACCGAGCGGCAAGGGTGGCGCCGGGCACCGGGGCGCCGTGGCCACGGCGTCGTAAAACTCCGGCCACATCACCTCGAAGGCGGAGAGCTGCCCCCCGAGGCCCCGATCCAAATGGCGAAGCAGCCCTGTCACGGAAGGGAAATCCGGGAGCGCCAGCAGCATGCTAAGCCGGCTTCCCGGTGCTTCCCGAAGGCGCAGCACGGCCCGAGTGATAATGCCCAGCGTCCCCTCCGAGCCAATGAACAGCTGCTTCAGATCGAAGCCCGCATTGTTCTTCACCATGCCGTAGAGGCTATCAATGACCGTGCCATCGGCCAGCACCGCTTCCACCCCCAGGGTATTTTCCCGGGCCATGCCGTAGCGCAGCACGCGGTTGCCCCCAGCGTTGGTAGATAAGTTCCCGCCCAGGAAGCAGGAACCGCGCGCCCCCAGGTCTAGGGGAAAGCTAAGCCCCTGCTCGGCCACTGTTTCCTGGAGGGTTTGCAGAGGCACGCCGGCCTGCACCCGCACCGTGCGTCCTGCCTGATCAATCTCCTCGATGGCGTTCATGCGCTCTAGGGAGAGGATGAGATCTTCGGGCCCCGTATCGGCGCCGTGCACCAACCCCGTCAGCCCGCCCTGAGGGATGACGCTTTGCCCTGCTTCAAAGCAGGCCCTCAGTACAAAGGACACTTCCCGGGTATCTTTAGGTCGCACGATGGCAAGAGCCTCAAGGGGAGCCGGTCGCCAAATGCCCTGGGCGCGCTCGGAGACCGCCTCTCCGGTAAGTACTGCTCCGATCCCCAATTCGGCCTCGAGGGCCTCCAGCAAGGCTTGTGTTTTAGGGGGCATAGCTCGACCTCGCCACAATGCCCCAGCGATCGCCACGGCGCTCTACGATATACAGCGAGTCATATTCTTTGAGCAGTCCGCCCGCCTCATTGAAACGGGCGAAGCGTACGGCGAGATGCACCTTCCCTGGCCCTGCCTGCACCACCTTTCGCTCGAGCCAAGCGCTGTGATGCCAACCCGTTTCCGCAAGGGCCTCAAAGAGCGCATTGGACCGGGTGCCCGCCTCCGGCAGCACGGTGACGTGCCCCGAGGCGATGCGTACATGAGGAAAGTGGAACGTGGCTTCAAAGGCCGTGATATTCCGAGCGTTGAAGGCGGCCATGAAAGCATCGAGCGTGGCCAGGGCTTCCACCTGTTCATCCTCGGCATAGACCAGAGGGCCAGTGAACAGCAAGCTTCCCAGACTCAGAACCAGGGAAAGTACCCAGCCCCGACCGCCGGATGGCGTCGTCGATCGTTGTTTTTTGGTCATCGTCTCTGTCCTCCCCACGCCATCATGCCCCGGCCTGAAAGGGAGGGAAAGGCGCTGACTCTCGACGCCCTACCCGCGGCGCGCTAGCCTCGACGCTTTAATTCTTTGCGGGAAAACCAGCCATGGCAGAGACCCTTGCGGGACACTATGCACTCATCACCGGCGGAGGGAGCGGCATAGGCTTAGCCTGCGCCCAGCACCTGCTTCGGGACGGAGCCACGGTCACCCTGCTCGGGCGCGATGAGGGCCGGCTGGCGGTCGGGGCGGAAAGCCTTAGGACCCAAACCCCCGGAGCAGAGGATCGCATTCGCACCTTCGCAGGGGATACGGCGGAGGAAAGCACCATGGCCGAGGCGATCACCGCCGCGGAGGGCCCTGGGGGTATTCTCCATATTGCCGTGGCCAGCGCGGGGACGGGAGGCCTTGCGCCCCTCACGCACCAGAGCCTCGAGGACTTCGAACGCGTCATGCGCACGAATCTTACGGGCACCTTTCTGCTGCTAAAGCACGCCGGGAAGCGCATTGCCGCCAGCGGAGGCGGTGCGGTGTGCGCGATATCTTCCATCGCTGGGGTCCGCACGCACCGCTACGGGGGCACCTACGCGGCCTCCAAGGCCGCCATTGATATGCTGATTCGCACGCTTGCCGATGAGCTCGGCCACGTGGGCGTGCGCGCAAACAGCGTGTGCCCCGGGCTCGTGGAAACGGACCTCAGTCAGGGACTCCAGGACAGTCCGGAAATACTCTCCGACTACCTCCACTGCATGCCCATCGCCCGCACGGGAACGGTGGACGATATCGGCGCCTCCGTCCGCTTTCTCTGCGGCCCAGAGGCCAGCTGGATCACCGGGGTGAACCTCTCCGTGGATGGTGGTCAGCACCTACGCCGAGGCCCAGACTGGTCAAGCTTTGCGCGCATGGCCTTTGGCGATGCGTCTGTGGACGGGCCTTACGACCGTTAAAGCTTGGGCGCAGCGTCTGCCGTGAACCTGAGTACCAGCGCACTCTGGGGTTGGGGCAGCTGGAGCGGGAGACCCTGGGCCGGCAGATAGCCCGGGGCCACGGTCAGCCCCGCGCCCTCAAAGCGCCCAAGACCCGGCACCGGTCCAGCCGCGGGCGCCTCGAGGCGTACTGCGTAACTAAGGTCCGCAGCGAGCCCAGACAAGGGCACGCGCAAGGGTCGCCCGGGCACCTGATCCCCGAGGCGGAGCACGATAGCGAGGGCCTCGCGCCGATCGTCCGCGACCACCACCCGCGCCCAATGGTCTTCGTCGACCTCATAGTCAAACACGAGGCCGCTGTGAAGCAGAGGCCGGAGGCGTTGATAGCGTTCGATGCCTGCCTTAAGTGTTCGCCAATCCTCGCCGCTGAGGGCCCGGGGATCGAGCTCGAGGCCGAAGTGCCCGAGAAGGCCTACGGCGCAGCGGAAGGCCATGGAGGTCATCCGCCCAGTACCGTGGGCCGGCGAGGGTCCCACGTGCACCCCGGCCCGCTCCGGGGCCAGGAACAGGCCGCCTCGTATCATGACGGGCGTTCGCACGACGGGATCGTTGGCATCGGAGAGCCAGGCCCGATGCATCAGGCCAAGCATGCCCCAGTCCATGCGTCCGCCGCCGCTGGCGCAGGTTTCCAGCTCCACCCCAGGGAAGGCGGCGCGGAGACGCCGGAGCACAGCGTAGAGCCCCGCGAGCTGAGCGCCATGGCCTACCCCAGGGCCTGCACCCCGCCCCGTGAGAATGCGATTGTGATCCCACTTCAGGTAGGTGACGGGCAGGCGGGTCAACAGCCCGTCCAGGAAGGCGAAGATGGCGTCCTGCACCGCCGCCTGCCCCAGGTCCAGCACCCGCTGATGGCGCGACTCCAAGCCCCCGTCCCCACCTCGAAGCCACTCCGGATGGGCCCGGGCCAGCGCGCTATCGGTACTCACCATTTCCGGCTCCACCCAAAGACCAAGGGTCATACCCGCGGCTTCCACGGCCTTGGCGATGGGGGCAAGGCCCCGGGGCAAGCGGCGGCGATCCTCGAGCCAGTCCCCGAGGGCTCGTCGATCGTCGACGCGATCCTGAAACCAACCATCGTCGACCACAAAGCGCTCCACCCCAAGAGCCTTGGCCGACGCTACGAGCTCGAGCAGCGCCTGCTCCGAGACATCGAAGTAGAGCCCTTCCCAACTGTTGAGATGAACGGGGCGCGGCCAGACGAAACCGCTCTGAGGGAAGGCCTCGCTGCGCTGGAGGGCGTGAATCTGCTGACGGAGGCCGTTGGTGCCATGCTCGGAAAAGACGAACCACAGGGCCGGGGTGGTCAGCGACTCCCCCGCCTCCAGGCGCCCATCCCCAGGGTTTAGGTAGGCCCCGCCCTGAACCATAAAAGTGCCATCCACCCGCTGATCAATTCGAAGCTCGTGATCCCCGCTGGCGGCGAGGATCACCGCTAACACCCGACCGCGATCCGCGGCCAGAGCCCCTTCGCTGCACAGAAGCGCTGGATAGCGGTGATGATCGCTGCGCCCGGCGCTACGCTGCCAGCTGAACCCGCTGGGGCCCAGGGGCACGGTGGTAGGTCGAAACTCTCCGCTCCAGTCGCCGGCGTAGGCTGTGACCTCCGTTACCCAAGGGGGGAGCGGCGCATGGGCTGCGGAAAAGCGGTGGAGGGAGACCGCCGGCGCCGTCAGAACCCGCGCAGTGCTTTGAAGGCGGAAGGCGGCGGAATGAGGAAAGGCCGTGACTTCCGTAGCCACCTCTAGGCGACCATCCCCCCGAAGAAAGGTCCCGGCGGTCTCGTTTCCTTGCGTCCAGGCGCGCTGATGGGGGCGGAAGAGCGCCGCGCCATCGTCCGCCAGAAAGGACAGGGGCGATGGGTAAGCCAGCCCCAGGCCATCGCTAGCCGCCATGGCATCGGTAAGAGGCTGATCAACTCGGGCGCCCCAACGCACGACGGGCACCGGGGGCAATGCTAATGGTGCAGCGCCGCTCCAGCCATCGAGGAAAGCTATGCGATCATCGATACCGGGGCTGCCTCGCTGCCAAAGCAGTAAGGCGCCCCCTTCCCCCGCTGACCGACGAGGAGAAAAGAAGGCGGTGTGTTCTGACGCCATGACGGAGTCCCCAGCTTTAACCCAAGAGAGCATGACACAGGACGGGTTTTGGCTGTTCGCCTACGGCTCACTGATGGCGCGCCCGGCTCTGCCCTGGACCCAGCGGGTGGAGGCCTCCCTGCTCGGCTACCGGAGGCGCTTCTGGCAGGGCTCCCACGATCATCGGGGGGTGCCCGGGGCCCCGGGACGCGTGCTGACCCTGGTGCCTTCGGAGGACGGACCAGGGGAAGCAGGGGAAGGCGCATGCGAAGGGTTGCTCTATTTTCTACCACCGTCGGTGGCCAAGGGCGCCCTCGCTCGCCTCGACTATCGGGAAAAGAATGGATACCTCCGCTGCACTCGGGAGGTGCGGGACCGCTTTGGGATCCGCCGCCGAGCCCTGGTCTATCTTGCGACCCCGGACAATCCTGCCTGGCTCGGCCCCGCCCCCAGGGCGGAGCTGGTGGCCCAGCTGTGCACGGCCCGAGGGCCCTCGGGGCCCAACATCGACTATTTACGCGCGCTTCATCGCACCCTTCGCCAGCTGCACATCACGGACCCCCACATTGAGGCCCTAATGGTGGCCGCGCGGCGCCACCTAGACCCAGCCTGAGCTCTGGCGACGGCCGGCGCGGCCGAGGAAGAACCCTAAGACCACACCGCCGAGGGCGAGGAGACCGCCCCACTTAAGCCCCTCCACTTCCTGATTCGCCTCCAGCGCGAGCTTGTCCTGAATCAGCCGGGCCTGGGCGGTCTCGAGCTCTCCGGCCCGGGCCTTCAGGGCCTCAAGCGCTGCCTCGGTCTCTAGGGCATTGCCAGCCGCCGCCTGCAGGGCCGCGTAAGCAGCCCCCTGGGTGGCCAGCTCCTCCGCGAGCGCTGCACCGCTCGCCTCTGCGATGGCCAGGGCTTCCCGCACCGGCACTAGCTCTGCTTCCAGGGCCTCAGCCCGCGCCGAGGCGCTTTTCGCGACGGCCTCAAGCTCCGGTACCCGCAGCTGGGCCACCGGTTCATCGACGGTGTACTGCCGGCGTAGCCACCCTTCACCGTCCTCCCAGCGGATTCGGAGCCAGTCAGCGCTCTCCTCGACCACGGCGAAGCGAGCTCCGGTGAGGAGGGTGGTGCGGACGGGGTAATCAAGCCCCGGCCCTTCACGCACTTCAATGCGCAGCTGATCGCTTACATAACGGACGTTCTCCCCCGCTGCCCAGGCCCCAGCGGGCCCCAGCAGCACACTAAGCAGAACCAATAGCCCCCCCGAGCGGTACAGAGCCATAAGCGATTTCCTCCAAACTGTCCCTGGGGCCTCAACGTCACAAGAACGTGAAGGTAGACTGTAACCAAGGGTTCCAAGCATCACTAGGGGCGCAGGCGGGGGGCATGCACGATGAATCTTCATTTCTCACCGGAGCTGGAAGCCTTTCGAAACGACGTAAGAGCCTTCCTAGATGAGGCCCTCGACGACAAGCTCCGGCACGGCGCCGCCTATAACGGCGGCATGTTCCAGGACTACGAGACCAATATTCGCTGGCACCGCACCCTCGCTGCGAAGGGCTGGGTAGCCCCGGCCTGGCCCAAGCGCTTTGGGGGGCCGGGCTGGTCCGTGGAGCAGCGCTATATCTTTAGCGCGGAGTGCGCCTCCGCCGGAGCGCCTGCCCTAGCGCCCATGGGCCTCGGCATGTGCGGCCCCGTACTTATGGGCCACGGTACGGAGGAACAGCAAGCGACCTTTCTCCCCCGCATCCTCTCCGGTGAGGACTACTGGTGCCAGGGCTACTCCGAGCCGGCCTCGGGCTCGGACCTTGCTGCTTTGGGCCTAGCGGCGCGGCGGGATGGCGATCACTACGTGCTAAACGGCAGTAAGATCTGGACCACCCATGCGCACCATGCCAACTGGATGTTTGCCCTGGTGCGCACGGATGGCTCGGGCAAGCCGCAAACGGGCATTACCTTCTTGCTGATCCCCATGAACTCCCCAGGGCTGCGGGTTGATCCGATTATTTTTGTCTCCGGTGAGCATGAGGTGAACGCGATCTTCTTTGATGACGTGCGGGTCCCCGTGAGCCATCGCGTAGGCGCGGAGAACGATGGCTGGACCGTTGCCAAATACCTTTTGGAATTCGAGCGGGGCGGCGGCAACGCCGGGCCGGGGCTCGAGGCCGCGGCCAAGCGCCTCCATCGGCTTGCGTCGGATCACGGCGTGGCCCTGCCCGAGAGTAGCCTCGCCGCGCTCGAGGTCACCATCGAGGCAGTGAAAACCCTCGAATTCCGCATCCTGTCGGCCCTAGGCCAGGGGCAAAACCCCGGGCCCGAGTCCTCCATGCTGAAAACCCTAGCAGGGCAAGCGCGACAGCAGCTCAGCGAACTCACGGTCGCCCTCATGGGCCCTGCGGCCCTTGGCGGTGCCTCAGCCCCAGCGCCCCGGGGGGCGAGCGCGGAGGTCGCCGCAGCCAGTGCCACGGCCGCCGCACGCTATTTTAACTATCGAGCCTTGTCCATTGCCGGGGGCACGGACGAGGTACAGCGAGACATTATCGCCAAGCGCGTGCTGGGTCTTTAGGCGAAGCGCTCCGGGCGGAAGGCTGCCGTGTCGAAGGGTTGAGCCATGACCGCCTCTGGCGGGGCCGTGCTCAAAATTTCCGCGGCGCACCAGGCGGCGCCCCCGGCAGCAGTTTGGAAGCCCGTGCCCCCCTGGCCTGCGCACCAGTAAAACCCCGACAGGGTGGGATCAAAGCCATAGATGGGCTGACCGTCATCGCTGAAGGTTCGGAGCCCGGCCCAGCTCGAGTTGATACGCGCCACCTTCAAATCGGCGCATTCCTCCGCCCGGGCGATGCCGACCGCCAGGTCATAGTCATCGGGAAAGGCGTCGCAAGCGTCGAAGGGCGTTTCGTCCGCCGGGGACACCATGAGCTCCCCGCCCTCAGGCTTAAAGTAAAAGCTCTTCCGCAAGGACGACACCGCGGGCCAGGGCCGCACGTCGGCACCCTCGGGACCCGAGACCAACGCCGCGGAGCGACGAAGGGGGGACAGGCGCAGGGGCGCGGCCCCGGCCATCGCCCCCACCGCGCTCGCCCAGGCGCCCGCCGCATTCACCACCACCGGTGCCTCAAAGCGCTCCCCCGACCCCAGGGAGACGGTGAAGGTGTCCCCGGATTTCTCGATAGCCACCACCTCGGCTCCACCCTGGAAACGCCCCCCGCCAGCCTTAAGCTGACGCAGGTACCCCTGGATCATCCCGTGGGTGTCCATGGCCAGCGCATTGCGGTCATACACCGCTCGGCCAGCATAGCCCTGACGCAGCACGGGCAGCAGGCCGTGGGCTGCCTCGAGGGAGATCTCCTCAAGGTCCGTGCACCGGTGCGCCCAGTTTTCAAGGTACGCATCCACATCCGCCTCGGACCCCTTGGGCGCTAAAAGCAAATAGCCCCGGGGCGTCAGAAGCGGCGCTTCCGCGAAGCCCTCCGGGGGATTCAGCAGAAAGGGCAGCGTGCCCAGGGTGAGGGCGAAGATGGGGTCACTGGAGTAGGGCTCGATATAGATCGCCGCGGAACGGCCGCTCGCGTGGTAAGCGGGCTGAGCTTCCCGCTCCAGCACGAGCACCTGACGCTGAGCCGACAGGGCCCCAGCAAGGGAGCAGCCCGCAATGCCTCCCCCAATCACGATCACCTCGACCCGTTCCACCGCTGCCGCACCGGCCATGGGAAAACTCCTTGTATTTGTGCCCTTCACCGCCCCGCCGTAGCATGCCAAAAGCACACCACGTCTGGGGCCTGGGGAGGCAAAGCATGACGGAACTCATCAAACGAAACGAGCACAAAGGCGTCTGCACCCTGACGCTGAATCGCCCGGAGGCGCTGAATGCCCTTTCACCGGCGCTCTTTATAGAACTTCGCGCCCACCTCGAAAACCTTGCCACGCGCCCAGAGGAAATTGGGGCAGTCATCCTCCACGGCGCAGGCCGGGCCTTTTCCGCGGGGAATGATCTGAAAGCCATCGGTGACGGCGCCACGGCGCCAAGCCCCCACTTTCAGGCCGAGACCATCGATGCGCTGGAAGCCCTACCCCAGGTGGTCATCGGCGCGGTGCACGGGCCCTGCTATACCGGCGCCCTGGAGCTGGCCCTCGGGTGTGATCTTTTAATCGCGGGCCACTCCGCCGCCTTCTGCGACAGCCACGGCCGCTGGGGCATGTCCCCGACCTGGGGCATGGGCTCCCGCCTCCCCCGACGCCTCGGCGTGCAGGCGGCAAAGGACATGATGTTCTCTGGGCGCGTGGTGGGCGCGGAGGAAGCGGTGGCCCTGGGCCTCGCCCTGGAGACTGTGCCCGACGATCAGCTCCTGGCCCACGCTACGGCGAAGGCCGAGAGCTACCTTAAAAATTCCTGGTTCACCCTTCGGGCCGACAAGTTTCTCGTGAACGGGGCTCAGGAGCGCCCAGGCGCTGCGGGGCCCCAATGGGAGCGGGACATGAGTCCGGGGCGCGGTCCCGACATGGAAGAACGGCTGAAGGCCTTTAGCAAACGCTAGGGGCCCGAGCCCAGGGGCGCCAAAAAACTCTCAAGCGCCTGCCGAAGGGGCCCGCCGGGCTCGAAGAGCCGCGCCCGGCTCCAGCCGTGATCAGCCCGAGGAATCCGCCAAAGCTGGGCATTCGGGCGATCCGCAAGGGCAGCCTCAAGGGCGCCCGGCGGCGCATGGCTGTCCCGCTCTCCGCTCAAGAAGCCGCAGGGCAGCGCACCTCGAGGGTGCGGCAGGGGCGCCTGGCTCGCGCGCTTCGGGGGCGCAAAGGGATAGGCCAGCAGCAGCGCGCCCGCCGCTGGCAGGGAGCGCTGTGCCAGGCATTCCAGGGTGCGGCGGGCGCCATAGGAATGGCCCGCCAGCACAACGGGGCCTGCGCCGGCGAGGCCCTGCGCGGCGGCGAAGGCCGCCCCCACCGCAGCCTGCCCCAGGGCCGACGCATCGCGCCCGATACGGGCTTCGGGCCGGGCGGCACGGAAGGGAAAGGCATAGCGCAGCACGTTCCAGCCCGACGCATTCAGGGCCTTCGTAAAGGACTCCAGCACAGGATGGAGCGGTCCGGCGCCAGCGCCGTGGCCTAAGGCCACCCATCCCCGCCCAGACGCCTGATTGCACCAGTAGGGCAGCGCAACCGGGCACTCCTCCCCGGCAGGGAGAGCGCCGTCGGGGCGTCGACCCCATAGGGAATCAGTTGACGTTGCGCTCATAACCGGCCCAGTAGGGCGCGCGAAGCTCCCGTTTCAGAATTTTCCCGGAGGGGTTCCGAGGGAGCGCATCGATGAAATCCACGGATTTCGGACATTTGTAGGCGGCAATGCGCTCCCGGGCGAAGCCGATGAGCTCATCCGCCTCTGCGCTAGCCTCGGGCTTCAGCACCACCACGGCCTTCACCGCCTCCCCCCAACGCTCGTCGGGCACCCCAATCACCGCCACATCAGCGATCGCGGGATGGCCGAAGAGCGCGCTCTCAACCTCCGC
This sequence comes from Candidatus Salivita marina, assembly GCA_038144425.1. Lineage (GTDB taxonomy): Bacteria > Pseudomonadota > Gammaproteobacteria > Pseudomonadales > Azotimanducaceae > Salivita > Salivita marina. Next base: position 386,318 of record JAYQNS010000004.1, read on the forward strand.
GGGGTACACGTTTTCAGCGCCAGAAACGATCATGTCCTTCACCCGATCGTGCACGTAAACGTAGCCGTCCTCGTCCAAATAGCCCGCATCCCCGGTGTGCACAAAGCCATCCACAAGCGTTTTCTCCGTGGCCTCCGGAAGGTTCCAGTAGCCAGTCATATTGGCTGGCGAAGCCAGGCAAATTTCCCCCACCTGGTGCGGCGGCAAGGATTTCCCGTTCTCCCCCACCACCTTCACCCGCACCCCCGGGAGGGGTTTCCCCGCCGACTTCATGCGCTGCGATTGGCCCGTGGGATCGTGATCCCCTGGCGGCAGGTAGGTGGCCGTCCCCGTGGTTTCGGTCATCCCATAAAGCTGGGCGAAGCCGCACTTAAAGACCGCGATGGCTTCCCGGAGCAAATCGGTGGGAATGGGCGAGGCACCGTAGAGCATGGTTTCGATGCTGGAGAAATCCGTTTCCGCGCAGCGCGGGTGCTGCAGGCACAGGCGCATGGCCGCCGGGACGATGAACAGCTTGCTAATGCGTTCCCGCTCGATCACCTCGAGAACGCGCCCCGGCTCAAACTCCGAGAGCACGACATTTTTAGCCCCAGCCCACACCCCCTGGACACCCCAGCCCGCACCTCCAATGTGGAAGCTGGGCATGGCCACCAGGCTGACGTCTGCCTCGGTCCAGTGATCCCACGCCATATCGTCATGAGCCGGCAGGCGTCGGATGGCCAGGAAAGCCTCGTGGGCCAGCTGCACACCCTTGGGATGGCCCGTGGTCCCCGAGGTATACATCTGAATGGCGATGTCCTCCGCCATCACCGGGCAGCGAGGATCCTCTGCGCCTTGCCCATCGCGCCACGCCTCAAAGCCCTCCCAGCGCTCGTGGCCGGGCACCATGGCAATGATGGTCTTTACAGTTTTCAGTTCCCCTTCGATGGCCTCCACCAGGCCATAGAAATCCGGGCCGACGAAAAGCACTTCGGCGGCGCTATCGTTCACCACGTAGGCCACCTCCGGCGGCGCCAGGCGCCAGTTGATGCCCACGGAAACCGCGCCGGCCTTGGCGCAGCCAAAGATCAGCTCATAAAAGAGATCAGAGTTTTTATCGAGGAAGGCGATCCGGGCGCCATGGGCACAGCCCTCGGCCAGCAGACCCTGGGCCACCTGGCTGGCATAGCGATCGAAGGTGGCGTAGTCCGTGCGCCGATCCTCAAAGAGAAAGGCCGTCGCCTCCGGCCGCGTGGCCGCCTGAAAGCGGAGCACTTCGCCCAGGGTTTTTGCTTCCGTCACTGTGTTAATGCCCATGCCCCCATGCCTCCCAATCCTTGCTAGCGTGGTCGAGGATCTTAGGGTTAGGGTGCAATGGCAGCAAGAAAGGGCGCCGGAATGGATGCACCACCCCCCCTAGAGGATCAGCCCGCGTGGCGGGAGGCCCTCGAGCAAAGGGTCGCGGAAACTCGCCAGGCTCTGGACGAGGGCACGGAAGGAGACGTTACGCTGGACCAAACCCGGGTAGGGCGGCTCTCGCGCATGGATGCGCTGGCCGGCCAGGCCCTTGCGCAGGCCGCGCAGCTACGCCGGGGGGCCACCCTGAAGGCGTTGGAGGCTGCGCTCGCGCGTTTAGAATCGGGGCAGTTCGGCTCCTGCCTTTCCTGCGATGAGGCCATTGCCCTAGCTCGCCTTTGGCACAACCCGGCGGTGACGCTATGCCTATCCTGCGCAGCGGAGGCGGAACGCTAGGGCCTAGCGATCCTCCTGAATAAAAATTGTCAGGGATAGGGGACCGTGGGCCCCAAAGAGCATGGTCATTTCGATATCCCCGGAGCGCGAGGGCCCGGTGATCCAATGCAAGGTCCGAGGGAACACCAACCCCTCAGCCCCGGCCTGCTCCCGCAGGAAGGCCCAAAGATCCTCCGACGGCCCAAGGAGCGCCGATGCGGGAAGCACCACCGCGTGATGCTCCGGGAGAAACGCCGATAGGACCGGGTTTTCAGGTCCCGACGTCACAGCCAGAGAACCGGTTTCTGCGAGGCCCGCCACCGCCGTGCTCACGGCCAGGGCGTCACCGCTGGCCACGGGGCGAAGGGCTGGCGCAGACGCGCCCCAGGGCAGCTTCGCCAGGGGCGAGGCGGGGGCCACCACGGGCACGCCACCGTGGGCCTCGGCCAAGGCCGTCAAGGCGTCCACCAGAGCCGCGTCATCGGCGACGCTCTGAACCATTGCGCCCGCCCCCTCGGCCTGCGCCACGAACAGCGACCGAAGTTCTGGGGCTTGGAGCCGCGCCCGCTGGGGCACGAGATGGGTGGGCCGGGACGGAGCGGAACGCGCCTTCAGGGCGCGGCGGACAGCCCCGAGAATCTGCGCCCGGCCGCCATCGCTCACGGCAGGTCGCTGATGCGATCGATGATGGTGCCCACAATACCGTAGGCGACCGCTTCCTCGGCGCTCATCCAAAAGTCCCGATCCGTGTCCTCGGCAATCTTCTCAAGCGGCTGGCCCGTGCGGTTGGCCAGCGTCTGATTCAGTCGCTCACGCATTCTCACGATTTCCTGGGCGTGGATTTCGATGTCCGACGCCGTGCCCCCAAAGCCGCCCGCGGGCTGGTGAATGAGGTAGCGGGTGTTCGGCAGGGAATAGCGGTTTTCCTGTTCCGCCGCCAGATAGATCAGCGCGCCCGCACTGCCTACCCACCCCGTCCCCACAACGCGCACCGGCGCCTTGATGAAGCGAATCATGTCGTAGATGGAATCGCCAGATTCCACATGGCCCCCGGGGGAGCTGATGTAGAGCGTAATGGGATCGTCACTCGCGAAGGCCAGGGCCAGCAGCCGCTCGTTGGTACGCTGGGCGCTCTCCGTGTTGATTTCCCCGAAAAGGGTCACCACGCGATTTTCGAAGAGCAGGGCTTGCGTGGGGCTGGCCTTCTGCGCCGCCTCGAGATCGGCTTTCTTGTCGTCCTTCACGTCGTTCATGGGGCTGTCCTTATGTCTGGGGCGCCTCAAAAAGCTGAGACCCCACCGGGGAGGTCATTCTAGCGCGGCGGCGCATTTCGTGGAGTGGGGGCGAATTCTTCCCTTTGCAAGCTCGCCAGGAAGCTGCCCCCTCCGGGGCGGGGAAATTCCGGCTTTCGGTCCAGGCCTTACCGCCCAGGAGGCGACGAAAGCTACCCCCAGGGCCCGCAAGCCGACCCAGCACCGTCGTGGCTAAGCTTAAGAGCGAATGATACAGCCGGGGCCGGGCGGCAAAGAACGCCCAGAGTCGAAGAAGCCATCGAGCCCTGTCACCATCCAGGCGCCCCTCGTGGGCCCGCTGTCGCCAGCGCCGAAGCAAGCTAGGGAGGGGGATTTTCACAGGGCAAACGGCTTCGCAGGCGCCGCAGAAAGTCGAAGCCGTGGGCAAGTGGACCGTATCGTCGAGACCCGCAAGCTGGGGGGTGAGCACCGCACCCATGGGCCCGGGGTAGACAGAACCGTAGGCATGCCCCCCCACCTGCCCGTAGACCGGGCAATGGTTCAGGCAGGCGCCGCATCGAATGCAGCGCAGCATGGCTTCGAACTCCGTACCCAGCATGGCGCTACGGCCGTTATCCACCAGCACCACGTGGTAGGCCTCGGGGCCGTCGGGATCCTCCGGGCGGCGCGGGCCGGTGGAGAAGGTGGTGTACACGGAGGCCTCTTGCCCCGTGGCGGAACGAGCGAGCACGCGCAGCAGGGTGGAGGCGTCCTCCAGCGTCGGCACCACCTTTTCGATGCCCGTCACCGCAATATGCACCTTGGGCAGGGACTGGGTGAGATCACCATTGCCCTCATTGGTGACGATGACCGTAGAGCCCGTTTCCGCGATGGCGAAGTTGGCCCCCGTAATACCCACCTCGGCGGAGAGAAAGTGGGCCCGGAGCTCTTCCCGGGCTTCGGCCATGAGGGCCTCGGCGGTGCTACGATCGGCCTGCTCCCGACCGACGTGATGCGCCGCAAAGCTTTCCGCCACATCCTCCTTTCGCAGGTGAATGGCTGGGGCCACGATGTGGCTTGGGCGCTCCCGGCGTAGTTGGACAATGTATTCGCCGAGGTCCGTTTCCACGCAGCGCAGGCCCTGGGCCTCGAGGTGCTCATTCAACTCGAGCTCCTCCGTCACCATGGACTTACCCTTCAGCACTTTCCTGGCACCATAGCGCTGGCACAGCTCAAGGATGATGGCCCGGGCCGAAGCCGCATCGGGGGCCCAATGCACTTCCCCGCCCCGGGCTCGCACCTGAGCCTCGAAGGTTTCAAGCTGCTGGTCCAAGGTCGCGAGGGTGTAATCGCGGAGCGCCGCCGCCTCCTCTCGCAAGGCCTCAAATTCTGGCAGGGCCGCGACGGCCTCCCGGCGACGCACGCTGAGGCCCATGCGCAGCTTCCCCAGGGCGCTTTGTAGGGGCGCATCGGCAAGGGCGTCCTTCGACCGAGCGATGAAATCCTGGCTGTGAACTTGAAAGCTCATACGCTCCCCTCCCCAAGGGCCGGTGCCAGCGTGGGCACGAGCAACTCCAGCACGTGGCGGAAGGCAAGCCCCCCCTCGGCCCGCTCCTCCCGGCCAGCAAGGTGAATTAGACACCCCAGATCCCCGCCGGTGACAAGCGGCGCCCCGGTCGCCCGAGCACTGGCAAGCTTCTCATCGGCCATGGCCACGGAAACGGCGGGGTACTTCACGCAAAAGGTGCCACCGAAGCCGCAGCAGGTTTCTGCCTGGGTCATCTCCGTCAGCGTATAGCCGGCGCGCTCAAGGAGCGTCCTGGGCGCGGACTTCACGCCGAGCTCCCGGAGCCCGGCACAGCTGTCGTGGTAGGTGAGGGTTTGCCCCGCGCCCAGGGGCGCCGGGGTGAAGTCGCGCTCGTTCACCAGGAAATCGGTGATTTCAAAGCACCGCGCCGCCAGGGCTTCCGCCTCAGCAAAACGAGGATGTTCGGGGCCAAGGACCTCAGGCAGCTGGCGTACCATGCCCGCGCAGCTTCCCGAGGGGACCACCACGGCCTCCACATCGGCGAAATCTTCGAGCACCTTCAGGGCAAGGGCCTGCGCTGTAGGGCGATCCCCGCTGTTCCAGGCGGGCTGGCCACAGCAGGTTTGCTGCCGCGGCACCCGCACGGTGCAGCCGGCTTCCCGCAGCAATGCGAGCGCCGCCGCCCCGACGCTCGGGCGCAACCCATCGACCAGGCAACTGACTAACAAAGCAACACGCATGGGAACTCTCCTCCAGCACCTAACGCTACCGCAGACGCACTGCAGCGGACCAGGGCCTGGGGTATGCTCGCGCAATCATCACGCCGAGGGAGGACGGCCATGACCTTAGATCCTGTAGTTGCAGCCATGCTGGCGCAGAACGCCGAAGCGGGGACGCCGCCCATGAGCAGCCTAAGCCCCGTGGACGCTCGGGCCGCCTATGGCGCCATGCAGGCGCCGGCGCCGGAACTCACCCTCGCGAAGGTCGAAGATCGCACCATCGACGGTCCCGAAGGACCCGTGGGCGTACGGATCTACACCCGGAAGGGCCCGGCCCCTTTCCCTCCACGTGCATTACCACGGGGGCGGCTGGGTGATCGGCGATTTAGATACCCACGACCGAGACTGTCGCACCCTAGCCCGGGAAGCGAGCTGCGTGGTGGTGGCGGTGGACTATCGCCTGGCTCCGGAGCACCCCTTCCCCGCCGCGCCGGAGGACTGCTACGCCGCCACCTGCTGGGCCGCGGATCACGCCGAATCCCTAGGCGCCCGACCGGGCCCCATTACCGTGGGCGGCGATAGCGCCGGCGGCAACCTGGCCGCCGTGATGAGCCTCCTGGCGAAGGCCCGGGGCGGCCCCGATATCGCGCTTCAGCTACTCATCTATCCGGTCACAGACCACGACTTCACCCTCCCCTCCTACCGGGAAAACGGCGAAGGCTATCTGCTGAGCACAGAGACCATGGCGTGGTTCTGGGATCTCTACTGCCCGGAAAGCCAACGCGATGATTGGCGCGCCAGCCCGAGCAAGGCGGAGAGCTTTGCGGGGCTCCCGGAAGCGGTCATTATCACCGCGCAGTACGATCCCCTGCGGGATGAGGGCCACGCCTACGGGGACGCGCTAAGGGCCGCGGGCGTGCCCGTCACGGTGAAGTGCTTCGAGGGCATGATCCACAGCTTCTTCTCCCTGGCCCACATGATCCCCGGCGCCGCCGGCGCGGTCACAATGGCAGTCGACGCGCTGCGCCGCGCCCATGGGGAAAGCTAGCCATGGCCTATCTGCTCGAGTGCCGGGATAAGCCCGACTCCGCAGCGCTGCGCCAGGAGACGCGGCAGGCGCACCTCGCCTACGCGAAGGAAACTCCCGCCATCCTTGCGGCAGGGCCCCTCCTCGCGGAGGACGAAAGCACCATGATCGGCAGCTTCTTCATCCTTGATTTTCCGGACCGGGCCGCGGTGGAAGCGTTTAACGCCAATGATCCCTACACCCAAGCCGGGCTCTTCGGCTCCGTGCGTATCCAGCCCTTTCGCTGGCTGATGGGCACGGGCCCCAAGGCCAGCTAACGCAGGGCATGAAGGTGCTCTACCACCATCCCGCCGGGGCTCAGCTTCGGCGGCGCTTCGACGAACTGGCGACGGATGGCATTACCGTCACCGTAGTGGAGGAGGCCGGGGGGCCCGCGCTAGACGCCGCCCTCGCCGAGGCCGAGGTACTCTGGCACTGCCTTTACCCCATCGACGCCGCCGTCTTTGAGAAAGCTCCAAAGCTTCGCCTCATCCAGAAAATTGGGGTAGGCGTGAACACCATCGATCGCGAGACCGCCGCCGCCCGAGGCGTCACGGTGTGCAATCTCCCCGGGAGTAATGCGCCTGCGGTAGCGGAGCACACCCTGGCGCTCATGCTCGCAACCCTGCGCCAAATCCCCCAGCTCGACGCGGCGATGCGCCAGGGCCAGGGTTGGGCCCTGACCCCGAAGCTGGAGGACGGCCTCGGGGAGCTTTATGGTCGGCGCGTGGGGCTGGTGGGCTGGGGCGCCACAGCGCAGCAGCTGGCTCCGGTCTTGGATGCCCTCGGTGCCACGGTTGCCTTTTGCGCCCAGCACGCCCATGCGGCGCCCTATGCGCAGCGATCCTTCGAAGATCTTCTGGCCGAGAGCGACGTGCTCTCCCTGCACCTCCCCCTGACGGAGGCCACGGCCCGAATGCTTGACGCCAATGCCGTCGCGCGCCTTCCCGCAGGGGCCATCATCATTAATACGGCGCGAGGCGGGCTGATCGACGAAAGCGCCCTGCTGGGGGCCCTGGGGAGCGGCGCCCTTGCCGGCGCGGGCTTGGACGTCTTCGACCAAGAACCCCTTTCCGAGGACCACCCTTTTCTGACCCTGCCCCAGGTGGTGCTGACGCCGCACAGCGCCTGGCTCACCCAGGAAACGCTGAGGCGAAGCCTAACTACGGCGGTGGCTAACCTTCACGGTCTTCGCAGCGGCGGGCCCTTTCACCACGAGGTACCGCCTCCATGAGCGACACCCCTCGGGAGGCCGTGGCCGGCTGGCCCGCAAGCGCCGGCCAACGCCTCGCTGCCTTCAGGGCTTTTCTCGCCGCCCAGGGCGACCCGGTGCTGGCTGCACGGGATGCGGAGGCCCTCGACGCCTTCAGCCTCGCCGAGCCCGACGCCTTCTGGCGCGCCCTCTGGGCCTTTACGGAACTGCCTGGGAACCCCGGCGCCCGGGACCGAAGCAGCGACGGCACCATGGCCGGCACGCGCTTCTTTCCCGACGGCCGAGTCAATTTTACTGAAGCACTCCTGCGCGGGCCCGCTGATGCCCTTGCGGTCCTGGCCCGGGATGAAACCGGCGCCGAAACCCGCCTCACCCGGGGCGCCCTGCGCGACGCTGTCGCCACCCTCGCCGCCCAGCTTGCGGAGGGCGGCTTCGGCCCCGGGGACCGGCTCTGCGCGCTGACCCCCAACCGGCCAGAAGCGGTGATCGCCGCCCTAGCTACCGCGGCCCTGGGGGGAACCTTCGCAAGCTGCTCTCCCGATTTCGCCCCCCGCGCCGTGCTCGATCGCTTCGCGCCCCTGAGGCCCAAGGCGCTCCTCGTAAGCGATGGCAGCCGCTACAAGGGGCGCGCCCTGCCCCTCGGGGAAACGGCCGCCGAGCTGAAGGCAGCCTTAAACCCTGCCCTGGCCCTGAGCTATGCCGTGCTTGGGACAGGCCTCGAGGGCTTCACCCCCCTGCGCGGGCCTACCCCGGGGGCCGGGGCTTCCTGGCGCGCCGCCGATCGCGGAGCCCTTGACCCGCTTTACGTGCTTTTTTCCTCCGGCACGACGGGGGCTCCAAAGGGCATCATTCATGGCACCGCCGGGCCCCTTCTGCAGCACCTAAAGGAACACCAGCTTCACTGCGATATCGGCCCCGGGGATCGCCTACTGTTCTACACCACCTGCGGCTGGATGATGTGGAACTGGCTGGTCTCAGCCCTGGCCAGCGGCGCGGCCATCGGCCTTTACGACGGCGCCCCAGACGCGCAAGGGACCGGGGCAGAGGACGCATTCCTGAGCTTTGCCCGAGAGGGGGGCTTTACTCACCTCGGCACCTCCCCGGCCTATCTCACGCGCCTTGCCCAGCTGGGCGAAGGGGCTGCCCTGCCTGCGCTCCGCGTGCTGCTGTGCACCGGCGCGCCGCTCCCAGGCTGGGCCTGGGCCTTCGCGAAGCAGCGCTTCGGGGACGTGCCCCTCTGCTCCATCTCCGGGGGTACGGACCTGCTCGGCTGCTTCGCCCTGGGCCAACCCGAACGCCCCATGGAAGCCGGAGCCCTGCAGGGGCGAGGGCTCGCCATGGCCATGGATTTCGACCACCAAGACGACGGCGCGGCAGGCGAGCTCGTCTGCCGGGCGCCCTTCCCCTCCCAGCCTCTGGGCCTTATCGATGACCCCACGGGGGACCGACTTCGGGCCACCTACTTCCCGAACGACCCCAACACCTGGCGCCACGGGGACTACGGCTACTGGACGGAGAAGGGGGGCGTCGTTCTTCTGGGCAGGGCTGACGCGGTCTTGAACCGAGGCGGCGTACGCATGGGCACGGCGGAGTTCTACGGCCCCCTGGAAGCGCTGCCATCCCTCGCCGACTGCCTGATTGTGGATCGCCCGGCGGGCGATGACCTCGAGCTTATTCTTTTCGTGGTCCCGGCTCCGGGCGTCACCTTCGACGCAGCTCTCGAACAGGAGATCCGCCACACCCTGCGCACCCAGGCGAGCCCCCGGCATAGCCCGGACCGAATCTTGCCCGTGGAGGCCATTCCCCGAACCCGTTCTGGTAAACGGGTAGAGCTCGCGGTGCGGGACCGGCTGCGGGGCCGAGCCCCAAAGAACCTCGGCGCCCTGGAAGCTCCGGAAGCCATCGAGGCCCTCGCCAGCCATCCTGGGTTAGGCTAGGCCTTTGCTTATAACTAAAAGAAAGGAGCGATAACGCATTTATTCCCTTCGCACCGGGCTAGGCCGGTGCTAGGGTTCGCCGACTTGGGAAGGGAGATCACCTATGTCCGTTACTGCCGTTGCTAACCTGGTGGTGTTTGTCCTCCTCGCGGGGGTGCTATTCAATTTCCGAAAACCGCGCTTAACCCTTGGCCGGCAGATTCTTCTGGGCCTGCTCCTAGGGGCAGGCTACGGCCTGGCCCTGCAGTTCCTCTACGGCAGCGGCGATGCCGCCGTGAAAGAAACCCTCACCTGGACCAACGTGGTGGCCTCGGGCTACATCAGCCTGCTGAAGATGGTCATCATGCCGCTCGTGCTGGTGATGATGATTGCCGCTGTGGTGCGCATGCGCGAGGTGGCGGATCTTGGACGCATCGGCGGAAGCGTGGTGGGCATCCTCGTGGGCACCACCGCCGTGGCCGCACTCGTCGGCATCTTCGTAAGCAATCTCTTCGGCCTCAGTGCCGACGCGATCACTCAGGGTGCGCGGGAGCTTGAGCGGGCGGCTTCCCTCACCTCTCGCTATGAGAACGTGGCCGATTTGGGCCTGGCCGACATGCTGGTGCGCTTCATTCCTAGCAATATTTTTTCGGACCTCACCGGCGCCCGCCCCACCTCCATCATCGCCGTGGTGATCTTCGGCATCCTCTTCGGCCTCGCCGCCCTTGGGGTGGCCAAGGAAGATCCAGTCCGGGGGGAGAAGCTTCGGGAAGCGGTGCTAACCCTGCAGGCCGTCATTATGCGCCTGGTACAGATGGTTATGGCTCTGACCCCCTACGGGATCCTCGCCCTCATGACCCGGGTGGTCGCAGGCTCTAATGCCCAGGACCTTTGGAACCTCGTGGAATTTGTGGGCGCCTCCTACGTGGCCATTGCCATCATGTTTGCCATTCACGGCATCCTGCTAGGTCTCGCCGGCGTCAACGTGCGTTCTTATTTCAGAACGGTCTGGCCCGTGCTGACCTTTGCCTTCACTTCCCGGAGTTCCGCCGCCACCATTCCCCTGAACGTGGAGACACAGGTTGACGGGCTCAAGGTGCCGGAACCCATCGCTAACCTGTCAGCCACCTTCGGCGCTACCATCGGGCAGAACGGCTGCGCCGGCATCTACCCCGCGATGCTCGCGGTCATGATCGCTCCCTCCATGGGCATCGATCCGCTGAGCTTCAGCTTTATCCTGCCCCTCGTTGCCATCGTGGCCATCAGTTCCTTCGGTATTGCCGGGGTTGGGGGCGGCGCGACCTTCGCAGCGCTGGTGGTGCTCCCAGCCATGGGCTTTCCCGTCACCGTGGCGGCGGTGTTGATTTCCGTGGAACCGCTCATCGATATGGCGCGCACGGCCCTCAACGTAAACGGCGCTATGACCGCCGGCGTGCTCACGGGGCGCTGGCTCGGGAAGGGCGCAGAGGCTTAGGTAAGGCCTGAGGGACTGGGGGCCCGGCCGGCGGCCGGGCCCGCACTAGGAATTAAGGATCGAGACGCGCGGCGGCGGAGCCGCTGAGCACCACAACCCCGTCCTGATTTTTCGTCTCCACCGAAAACTCGGCGATAGGTGTGCCATTTACCGTTTCAATGGCCGTCACGGTGGCAGAAGCGGACAGATCATCCCCGGGCCAGACCTGGGCCGTGAAGCGCACTCCATAGCGCGTCAGGCGCCCATCCCCCACCGTATCGGTCAGTAAGCGACCGGTCATGCCCATGGTGAGCATCCCGTGAGCGAAGACGCTCGGGTAGCCCGCGACTTCCTTGGTGAAGATTTCATCGGTGTGCAGCGGATTGTAGTCCCCGGAGGCACCCGCGTATTGGACGATCTGCGTGCGCTTCAGATCCTCCACTAGGGTACAGGAGAAGCTATCCCCCACCTTCAGTTCGCTTGCTTTTAAGGCCATGAGATCCCCTCCCTATGCTTCCGCAGTGGCCGGACGCTCGGTGCGAACACCGATGCCCCGGGCCGTCACGACGAGATCTCCGTTCTGATCCCGGTATTCCGTGATGGTCTCCTGGAACAGCAGCTTGCCCCCCCTGCGCCCCTGCTTTTCCCAGCTCTTGCCGGGCTTAACGGTCGCCGTCAGCACATCCCCGGCCTGAGGATGGCGGTGATACTCGTAGTGCTGCTCAGCGTGGAGGCCGCCGCCGTTACCGCCACCGCCGGAACCCGGCTGAGCCCCCGTGGGGTTCTTGCCGGAACCGAACCAGGGCGCGCCGATCTTCGGGCGCAGCACGTAGTCAGGGTCGAACTGGGCCGAAGACTGGACGAAAGTCGGGGGAGCAATAACCGCCCCGGGCTCCGTGGCCTTGGCGGCTTCGGGATCGTGGTAGATTGGATTCGGGTCGCCCACGGAGCGGGCAAACATCATGATGTGGCTGAATTCCACGGGAAAACGATCAACGGCCATTACGCTTCTCCTCCCTCAAAACAGACTTGATCATGGCGCAGGCGCCGGCCGAGCGCCAGCGGCTAACGTCCCTGCCACTGGGGCGGGCGCTTTTCGAGGAAGGCTCGAAGGCCCTCCTTCTTGTCCTCCGTTTCGCACAGGGCGCCCTGGGCGAACTTTTCCAGCGCAAGCCCCGCCACGAGGCTCGCTTCCATGCCCGAGTGCACCATGGCCTTCATGAAGCGCGGCACGAAGGGCGCGAAGGTCGCCAGGTGCTCCGCCATGGCCTGCACCTCATCAAGCAGAGCATCCGGCGCCGTCAGCTTAGTGACAAGGCCGATGGACAGGGCCTGCTGGGCGTCGATGGGCTCGCCCATGAGCAGCATGTGCATGCCCCAGCCCCGGCCTACGATCCGGGGCAGGCGCTGGGTAGCGCCACCGCCGGGGATAATGCCGAGCTTGCCTTCCGGGGTGGCGAAGGCCGCCGTTTCGCTGGCCACGCGCACATCGCAGCCAAGGGCTACCTCGAGGCCACCGCCATAGCAGAGGCCATTGATGGCCGCGATGGTGGGCTTGGGCAGACGCTCTAGGCGCTCCGCGAGGCCTTGCACGATGGGCTCGAGGGCCTTCTTGAGGTCCCGGTGCTCCACCTCAGCCAGATCCGAGCCGGAGGCAAAGGCCTTGTCTCCAGCGCCGGTAAAAGCCAGCACGCGAACGGCTTCGTCGTGCTCAGCGAGGGTCACGGCCTGATGGAGCTCCTCAAGCGTGCCTAGGGAAATAGCATTGCGCTTCGACGGGCGATTCAAGGTAATTAAGGCCAGAGGTCCCCGCACCTCGTAGAGGACGTTTTCAAAGGTCGCGGACATGGTGGGATCTCCTTGATAATAGGAGCGGCAGGCTAGCCCGGGGCAGCCCTTGCGATCAATAATGCTCCTCCCTTTGCCGCGGACCCCAGCGCCATGGCCGACGCCCCCGCCCTCGAACTGTCTATGCTGACGGACCCCGCCAGCCTCATCCCTTGGGCTCTGGACGCCCTCGGCGCCCTGCTACCGAGGCTGGTGCTCGCTCTCCTAACCCTGATCCTCGGGTATTGGCTGATCAATCGAGGCCTGCGCCTAAGCCGCCGCCTCATGGACCTCCGCAAGGTTGAGCCGTCCTTGAGCGGTTTCCTAGTCAGCCTCTCGGGGCTTTCCCTGAAGACGCTGCTCCTCATCTCCGTCGCCGGCATGCTTGGCGTGGAGACCACCTCCTTCATCGCCGTACTCGGGGCTGCCGGCCTCGCCGTAGGCCTCGCCCTTCAGGGCAGCTTGGCCAACTTCGCTGGGGGCGTGCTCGTTCTTATGTTCAAACCCTTCCGCGTAGGTCACGTGATCGACAGCGGGGCAACGCTCGGGACCGTCACAGAGATTGGCGTGCTAAACACCCAGCTGAGAACCTTCGACGGTCGCACGGCCATCATTCCCAATGGGCAGCTCGCGAATAACCCCGTTATCAACCTGTCCCTGGAGCCTCTGCGGCGAGCGGAATGGCTATTCACCATGGCCCCTACGGCCGACGGCGGGACGGTGCTCGCGCACCTTCGGGCGCTGGTCGAGGGGGAGAGCCGAATCGTTACCGAACCCCCGCCCCTTGTGGCCATAGCCGGCTTTACGGAGCTGGGCGTGCAGTACTTGGTGCGGGGGTGGGTGGCCGCGGATCAGCTCTGGCCTACAACCTACGAGATGAACGCGCGCATCAAGGCCACGCTTGACGAAGCGGGCCTCCCCCTGGCCTGCTTCTCTGAACCCCTCCGCACCAGCGCCGCTCCCTAGGCCGCCCGCACGGACGGGGGCAGGGTGACGGTAAAGACGGCCCCACCGCCCCCACCGTGCTCCGTAACTTCGATGCGCCAGCCCTGGGCGTCGCAGAGCTGCTTGACGATGGCAAGGCCCAGACCGCTACCCCCGGTAGCCAGGGACCGGGACTGTTCGAGGCGGTAAAAGGGCTGAAACACCCGCTGCCGCTCGCCTTCCGGAATCCCCGGACCTCGATCGAGCACCTGCACCTTCAGACCCTTTGCGCTCTCCTTTAAACGAAGCACCACCGGGGCCCCGCTATAGGCGAGGGCATTGTTCATGAGATTTTCGAGCACCCGGTCGAGCGCCTCCACGGCGAGCCTTACGGTTCGCGGCTCCCGAAGCCGGTTTTCGAAGCTCAGCAGGGGCTCTGCCTGCGTATTGACCAGCCTCGCCAGATGAGCCCCCAGTTCTACCGTTTCGGCCTGGCCCTCGGCGAGCCCCCGGGCAAACTTGAGCCCCTTCGAAAGCAGCGCTTCCATAGCGTCCATGTTGCGGGCCATGCGTTCCCGGAGATCCCCGTCGATCCCGTCACCCATGAGCTCGAGCACGAGGCGCATACGGGCGAGGGGCGTCCGCAGATCATGGGAAACGCCGGCCAGCAAGGTCGTTCGATTTGCCAGGAGGGCCGAAATCTCCTCCGCCATGGTGTTGAAGCTCCGGGTAAGGGCAACCAGCTCCTGCGGGCCCGTTTCCGGGAGCCGGTCAAACTCCGCCCCGCCGCGGAACGCCTCCGCCGACGAAGCCACGGCCTCCAAAGGGCGAACAATGCGCTGCACGATGAGGAGCGACGCGAAAAAGACGATGACGGCGCCGGCGGCAAAGATCACCAGCACCACGGACCAGGGAGCCGCTGCACCGCGGTCCGGGGCAAAGCCCAGCTGCAGCATGACACCACCCATGGGGATCTCCGCCCAGATCAGGTCATCGCCCTGAAACAGACCGATGGGCTCGCGAAGACGCTTGCTCAAGGCGCCTTCAAGGAGCCCAAGGCTGCCCCCAGGATCGACAACGCGCTGGAGGGGCCGACGCTCCGGCGACAATACCAACTGGTGGCTTTCAAAAAGCTCCAGCTCGTAATAAGGCCGAGCCGGGGGCGGAAGCTCCACCCACGTTTGGGCGGACAGCACAAGCAGCGCAGCTTCATCTTCGGCCGATTGCTCAGCGATAGGCGCGATTACAAACTGGCTAAGGGCCCAGATGGAAATGGCCGCGATGGCCAGCGCGCTCACTCCCAGGGTAAGGCTGGTGCGAAACAGCAGGGAGGCGGGCCTAAGCCGAAGCCGGGAAAGCAAGAGCCTAGGCAGCGCTATCGGGGCAGAACATGTAGCCCTTGCCCCAAACTGTCTTGATGAAGGCCGGGTGGGTAGGATCGGCCTCGATTTTGCTGCGGAGCCGCGTTACCCGGACATCGATGGAGCGGTCAAAGGGGGCCCGCTCGGCACCGGTCAATAAATCGAGGAGCTGATCCCGATCGAGCACCCGATTGGGGTGCTGGGCCAGCACCACAAGAAGATCGAACTCGCCGCTGGTGAGGGGAACCTCTTCTCCATCCCGAGCGAGACGGTGGGCCTCCACATCCAGGAGGTAGGCTCCGAAGCGATACTCGCGCCGCGTTTCCTCGAAACCCACGGGCATGGATTGGGCGCGGCGCAGCACCGCGCGCACCCGAGCGAGCAGCTCCCGAGGGTTGAACGGCTTTGCGAGGTAATCATCGGCGCCCACTTCAAGGCCCACGATGCGGTCGATGTCCTCCCCCTGGGCGGACAGGATCACGATAGGCAAATCCCGGTCGGCCTTCAGACGTTTAGCGATAGACAAGCCATCTTCCCCCGGCAACATCAGGTCGAGGACCAGAAGATCAGGGGTTAAGGTTTCGAGCGCGACGTCCATCTCCCGCCCATCGCCTACGGTGTGCACCGTAAAGCCTTGCTGCCCTAGATAGGTGGCCGTGAGTTCGCGCAGTTCCGGGTCATCATCGACCACGAGCAGTACGGGGGTGGTCACGGCCGTTGCGTATCCCCCTGGCCCGGGGCAAGGGGGAGATCCTCGAGGCGGTCTTGCAGAGGCAAAGGCACCCATCCCACGGGACTGGGAGCGGCCTCCAGGTTCCCCTGCTCAGGCCGCGCAGAACGCTGCTCAAAGCCGACGCCGAAGCTCTGCCCTTCTGCGTCGCGGAATTGCACCACGGCTTGGCGTCGCTCAATGCGCACCACCGTGCCGTCAGGGCGCTGCACGCGATAGCCAAAGCGGCGCTCCGAGCGAACCTGAAGCTTGCCTTCTCGACCGGCCTCCGCCACGCGGTGGTGCAGCGCCGTCAGCACCGTGCGCCGCTCATCCACGGACAGCTCGGACCAATTAGCCAACTTGGAGCGCAGACCCTCGGGGGCTTCGAGCGCCGTCGACGCCACCTCCTCCGCAGACACGATCACGCTGCCGGTCAAAAGGCACAGAGCCGCGGTCGCCAGAAACCACGGGGGACGGCGGATTTTTCGGCGTCGTGTCAGAGGAGCGAGGGGCATCAGCGACAGCCCTCAGTTAAGAAACAGATAAAAAGCTTAGAGGGGTAGCCAAAGGGACGCAAGACCCGGGACCAGACCCAGGTCGTTTCAAAATGTTTCAAAAGCAATCCATTAAGCCAGCGGGCGGGCGCCCGCTGGCTTCACGGAAGGGCTTAGCAGGCTTCGAAAAGGCCTGCTGCGCCTTGGCCGCCACCGATGCACATGGTGACCACGCCGTACTTCTGGTTACGGCGCTTGAGCTCCCGCAGCACCGTCCCCGTCAACCGGGAGCCGGTCATGCCGAAGGGGTGGCCAATGGCAATGGAGCCGCCGTTGACGTTGTACTTGTCCGGGTCGATACCGAGGTGATCGCGAGAGTAGAGACACTGACTCGCGAAGGCTTCGTTAAGCTCCCAGAGGTCAACGTCGTTGATGCCCAGGCCCGCGCGCTCAAGAAGGCGGGGGATCGCAAAAACGGGGCCAATGCCCATTTCATCAGGCTCACAGCCCGCTACGGTGAAGCCGCGGAAGATGCCCATGGGCTCGAGGCCCAGCTGTGCGGCACGCTCTGCGGACATGAGCAGGGTCATGGACGCCCCGTCAGACAGCTGGGAGGCATTCCCGGCGGTGACGGATCCATTTTCTTCGAAGGCCGGGGGCAGCTTGGCAAGACCTTCGATGGTGGTGTCGGGGCGGTTGCACTCGTCCCGGTCCACGACGGCGTCGACGATGCTTTCCTCGCCCGTCTCCTTGTTGACCTTCTTCATTTTGACGGCCATGGGGACAATTTCTTCAGCGATGGCGCCGCTTGCCGCCGCGGCGGCGTAGCGCTGCTGGCTCATGAGCGCGAACTGATCCTGCGATTCCCGGGTCACCTGATAGCGACGGGCCACCACCTCTGCGGTGTTACCCATAGCCATGAAGATATCCGGCTTTTGCTCGACCAGGATGGGGTTCTTTTCGGCCTTTGCACCCTGCTGGCGCGCGCCCATGGAGATCGAGTCCACTCCGCCGGCCATAGCCACTTCCGTCTGCCCGCTGGCAATTTGCGTAGCCGCGATGGCAATGGACTGGAGGCCCGAGGAACAAAAGCGGTTAATGGACTGCGCAGCGGTGGTGACCGGCAGCTTGGAAAGAATGACGCCCAAGCGCGCGATGTTACCGCCCTGCTCACCCTCGTGGTTGGCTGCGCCCACAATAACGTCTTCGACCTCGGCGGGGTCGAGGGACGGGTTACGCTCGAGAATCGCATCAATGCAGTGCGCGAGCATGTCGTCGGAGCGGGTTAGGTTGAAGCTGCCCCGAAAGGACTTCGCCAGGCCCGTACGAACACTATCTACGATTACAACATCACGGCTCATGGTCTTCCCCCTTATGCAACGTGATCCGGCGCTTCCCACCGGGGTCGGCGAATGGTACTGCAATGCTCCCCATCTCGCACCTCACGAGCCGCCAAGATCATGGAGGCATGGTGGAGGCGCCCCTTAGGGGGATTCGTCAAAAAAAAGGGGCTGCCGAAGCAGCCCCTTTTCCGGGGTCCACGGTGTTCGCTTAATAAAGCTCCCACTGCACCGAAAGGGAGAAAGTCCGGCCAATCTTTTCGTTCAGCGTTTCCACCCCTTCCCGTTCAATAGAGATCGGGTCATCTAGCAGATTCGAGGCTTTGAGCTGCACCGTAAGGCTGTCCGTTGGGTAGAAGAAATAGGTGGCGTTAATGGAGTGACGCGTTTGCTCGAAACCATCGGGCGCACCATTCCGGCCCGCCACAAAAAGGCGATCGTCAAAAGCGTTGTACGCGACGGTCGCCGAGTGCTTCGCGTCCATAGAGTCATAGCCGACGATCAAGTTGACGATCCACGGCGACGCATTCGTCAACTCCCGGGTGTCATTGGTGGGCGCATCGGCTCGGCCGCCGGCAACGATTTCCGAGTCCTGCAGGGTGATATTGCCCTGAAGGAAGAAAGGCGAGAGGAAATTGGCGACGGAACCCAGATCCTTTAGCACCTCAAACTCCACCCCATAGACCTCAGCCGAGGCCGCGTTGACGATTTCCCGAGCCACGGTGGTATCGGACGCCGTGGTTTCGAAGAATTCGATGGGGTTCTCGATCTCCTTATAAAACATCGACACGGTGAGGGAATCACCGCTGTTCCAGAACCATTCCGCCCGGAGATCGTAGTTGGTCAAGGTCGCGGGGGTCACCCCAGAGTTACCAAACACGAGGTCTTCTGTTAAGGGATCAATATAAGAGGCGTCGGTAATCTCCCGAAGGTCCGGACGCACCACCGTCTCCGAATAGGTCGCCCGGAGCTGGAAGGTGTCGGCCCAGAAAGGACGCATGTAGGTCAGGGACAGGGACGGATAGAGATCGTCATCCTGGAATACATTGCTCGCGAGGCGCTCTGGATCGGTGGTCACCACGGGGGTGGTGGCAGAGAAGCCATAGGGATCGTAATCGAGGCCCACCTGCCGGTACTTCTCCCAGCGCAGCCCCCCGGCGATCCGCCAGGTGTCGTCTAGGGTGAGATCAAACTGCCCAAAGTAGGCGTCGGTCATGGTGGCCGCGATGTAGCTCTGGTTATTTGAGCCAACGCGATTGAACACGAAGTTGTTGGCAGAGCTGTTCACGTTAGCCGTTGAGAACACCTCTCCGATGGGGCCTCGGAGAGTCGAAAGGCTAGCTACGTCGAGGGGACCGAGGTTGAACTGGGACTGGACGTATACCCGGTCCTGTCGGCGGTGGTTATAACCACCGGAGACTTCAAGGGTTAGGCGCTTCGTATAGAACGGAGCCTTCACTTCCCAGCCGTGGTTCAGTACATCGTCGTCGAGCTCAGTAAAGCGGAAGTTAGCCGCCTCGGAGCTCTGCACCACCTGAGGAGTGGGAATCTGGAAGTTCTCGTCCGTGGCCCCCTGGAGGGAAATGTTCACCTCGCTTGGGATGGAGGTTTCGGCCTTGGAATCGGAGTAGAACCAGTTGTACTCCAGCCCTTCGGGAATGAAATCGATGAGGGAGGCAGGCAGCAACTCGCCGAAGCGATCCTTCAAGTCCTGTTTCGTGTTGTAACCAAAGCTGTGGTTCCCCTGGTACTGAGTAATCAGCACATCCCGCTCTTCGAAACGGAAGCCTACATCTTGGAAGCCATTGCCCGACTCCCGCTGCCGATTCTCGTTAAAAAAGGTGCGCTGATAGGTATCGTCTTCCGTATTCCGCAGGTATATCGCCGTCGCGGAAACTTCATGCTCGTCGAGGTAGCGGAATCCCACCGCCGCGTTGCCGGTCATATTGACCTGCTGAGTGGCCTCTAGCCGCTCATCCGTGCGCTCCTCCGGGAAGGCGAAGCTGCGATTGAGACGAGTCGTCTCTCGCCATTGGTTGGAATAGCCTCCGGCCGCCAACGCCCCCAGCTCAAAATCATCGGTCACAAAAACGCTGTTTCCGAGATAGCCCCGAATATTGCGATCGAAAGGGGTGTCCTTCTCGAGGACAGAAAGGTCACGGTAAAGATAGCTGCCGAACTGGCGATTGATCGCCTGGGCATCGGCCAAGGTGGCATTGGGCTGGGTCGTGCCGCGGAGCCGCGACAGGATATTTTGCACACTCACATTCCCGGTACTGGATCAGGGCGTCCTGGAGCCGGGGTGACAGGGCGCGGGTGCCGTCATCCTGGCCCTCGTTGTCCTCGCCACCCCCGCATAGGTAAGGACTTCATCGTCATTGGCATCGTTGAACGCGCTACCCAGCTGGAGCCCGCCCACGAAGCCGTTGGGAATGCGCTTAGTGCGAATATCGATGGCGCCCCCCCCGAAGGAAGCCTGGCGATCGGCGCTATAGGATTTCTGGACCGACAGGGAGTTAACAATAAAGCTTGGGAACAAATCGAGGGGCACCACATTCCGGGATAGGTCCACGGAGGGGACCGACGCGCCATTCACGGTAGTTTGGGAATAGCGCTCCCCAAGGCCCCTTACGTACACGAACTGGCCGTTCACCAAGGACAAGCCAGGCACCCGCTGTAAGGCGATAGCCACGTTGGAATCCCCTACGCGGCTGATGGAGTCAGCCCCGAGAAGATCAGACACGGCGTCATCCATGATGCGCTCATCGGTCAACTGCGCCGCCGCGTTGTACTGCCGCGCCGTGACGACCACCTCCTCAATGGCGAGATCCATCTCAGGCGCCGCGCTGCCTTCGGCGGCGCGGGGGGCACCGGCGGCGGACAGCAGGGCAATGGAGAGCCCGAGCAGTGCGCGTCCTTGGGGAAAGCTGGCCATGGTTCTACCCTCGATAGGTTCTGATTCGACCGCGCCGGGACAAGGCATGCCCCATCCCGGCGCGCTTACCACCACGTGCTAAGCCTGGCTTACTCGAAGTACAGCGCCTGGGCACGATTGCCGTCGAAAATGCCGTAGGTCCAGCCTGCAAAGGGGTTGGTAACCGCCTGGCTTACCGCCCCAATTTGATCGCCGGTTAGGGTGACCGTCGGCGCCGCGTCGTCCACCACCATGTTCGCGAAGGCGACGGAGAAGACCGGCGTCGTGCCCTCGAGGAGCACCAGGTTGGTGTCCGCGTTAGCCGTGGGATTGGTCGCAGCGGTGATGGTGGCGAATTGGATGTCGTTGGCCGCCGCTACCGCAGCGCCGTCGTCCTTAACCGGGTCTTCGCAGGCGAAGAGGCCGCCGGAAACGGTGGTCTGAGTGCCGAAGTCCTGGGGACGGAAGCAGTAGTTGCCGTCGTCGTCTTCGGGGCGCGGCGTGCCGTCGCTGTCGGCGTCATCGTCCAGGAAGCTCGAGATCACCAGCAGGTCCGTGATATTGGACTCGAGGCCCTCCCGGAGGCGCAGGCCTGCGCCGGGATCGTGGGTGGCATCGTTAGCGCCATTGGGAGACACGATGCAAGTGAGGTTGATCAGATTCGCTTGGCTGTGCAGCCCTCGGGCGATGAAGTCGCTGATCTCTGCTTCGGCGAAGCCGCTGTAGGAGCCAATGCCATCGGCCTCCACGCAGTGGTTGCCATCGGTGGCGGACTGGATGACCAGGGCCGTATCCACCGTGCCGTTCCAACCCTCGTCGATGTCGATAGAGTCGTCGTTGACGTAAACCGCAGCGTAGTTGGTGACGTTCACCGCGCCGCCAAAGAACTCAATGCCGTCATCGAACACGGAATAGACTTCCAGGTTACGGACGATGGTGTTGCTACCCACAGCGCCGAAGGTGATGCCGTTTAGCTCGTCGCCGTTCCCCACGGTGGCACCGGTGTGCTTAACCACCACGTATTCCATGCGACCAGAGCTATCGGCGTCGTTCACGCCGCCGTAGTAGTTTTCATCGAGGCCCGCAGAGCCCTCAGACGCCACGTGGCACTCTCCGGCCAGCGCCAGATCCACGCCCCGGGTGCCGGTGTAGGCGCACTTGTTCGTCACGCCAAAGCCGTCGATAACCATACCGCCCCACTGCTGGACGTCTTCTGCGCCCACCGTGCCGTTGACGTCCGAAAGGGAGGTGAAGGTAATGGGGGCATCCACCGTGCCCTACGGCGAAGAGCTGGGAGCCGCGATTAATCACCATGAAGTTGGCGTTGGACTGCCAAGCCAAGGTGGCGCCCGCTTCCACGGTCATAGTAGGACCGTCCCCCCTTCGCTGATGCCAGCGGCGGCCAATTCGGCATCGCTGTTGTAGGCGCTACCGATGAAAAGGCTGCCCTGAAAAACGTGCGCGCCGCCATTCGGCAGGGCAGCAAAGTCGATATCGACGGTGATGTTGTTGCCAGCGTCAGCAAAGGCCGAGCTGTAGGTGCAGTTGCCGTCGTCCCCGTAGGTGCCCTGGCGGGTCTGGCCCCCGGCGATGGTGTAGGAAGCACAGGGGTTCACCGTTTCCTGCGGCGCCGTGGTCGTGGTCGTGTTGTTGCTGTTTGACACGGAATTGTCGGTGGTCGACGGAGTGATATTGATGTCACCGCTGCCGCCACAACCAGCGAGGACCGCTAGCGACGTGGACGCGATAAAAGCGTACTTACGAATCATGATGAGCCCCCGGGGGTCGGTTTCTACCTGTGACCAAGACCGTTGTCCCTTTGGGGGCCTCGGCCTCGAGCCGTTCAGGCAGGAACTTTAGGCAGGGCTCATGACTCACCGATGACAAAGCGCTTCAATTCCATGAATCTTCCGTGACAAATCTAGGAGCAAAAACCCCTAGGTTTTTAGGACCTAAAAGCGCTTCGTCACACAATTGCCATGCTTGCTTCATACGCGGCCGCTAGCCTTGAATTTTTCGTACCCTAATAACTTGAGGCTTGCCCACGGGTTACCGCGCACTGTTAAAAAAAGTGCTTGCTGCCATTGAAGAGGAAACGGGCAGCCTTCCCCTGGCAACCCTAGAACGGCAAGCAGGAACTCGCTTCAACCCGCGTGACCTTGGTGAGCTTCGCGCCCTAGCGGCGGAGCTCTGCCGGGAGCGCGCGCCCCGACAACGCCCCTCACCTGCGCCGCGAAACCATCCCTCTCGAGAGCCCCCCTCACCCTAACGGCCTGTGGCATCCTCCATGGACCTGGGCAAACGGGAGGGGACCAATGACGACCATCAGCACCGCAGCGATTAAGGCCCGAGGCCTTCACTTCGGCGAAGGACCCCGGTGGCGCGACGGCGCCCTCTATTTTTCCGACATGCATGCCCAACGCGTTTGCAGATGGCGGGAGGGAGAAGCCGTGGAAACGGTGGCCACCTTCCCGGGTCCCGTTTCCGGCCTCGGCTGGCAACCCGATGGGACGCTCCTTGTGGTGTCCATGCTGGAGAAGCAGGTGCTTCGCAGCGATGGAACCGGGGGCTTTTCCGTACACGCGGACCTCTCTGCCCTGGTGCCGGAACGTTGTAACGACATGGTAGTGGATGCCGACGGCGGCGCTTACGTGGGGAACTTCGGCTTTGATCTTCACGGGGGCGCAGCACCCGTCAGCACCGTACTCTGCTACGTCCCGCCAGAGGGCGGCCGAGCAGTGGTCGCCGCCGAAGACGTGGCCTTCCCCAACGGCACCGTGATTACCCCCGACGGCAGAACCCTGATTTTGGGGGAAAGCATGGGGCGCCGCCTCACGGCTTTTACCATCGCAGCCCCAGGGCAACTCACGGAGCGCCGCGTATTCGCGGAACTTCCCGAAGGACGCCTTCCCGATGGCATCTGCCTAGACACCGCAGGCGGGGTATGGGCAGCGTCGCCCACGGGGAACGAGTGCCTGCGCCTCGAGGCCGGGGGCCAGGTCACCCATCGGGTCACCGTGAGCCAGGGGGCCTACGCCTGCATGCTTGGGGGGCCGGAGGAAAAAACCCTTTATGTACTCACGGCGGCGGACAGCGACCCCACGGCGCCCGCGGGCACGGGATGCATAGAAGCCGCCCCCGCGCCCTACCCCCGGGCGGGGCTGCCCTAGGCCTTAGGCTGGGCGGCGGCGCATGAGGCCGCTGCGCTTGCAGGTGCCCACGAGAACCCCGTCCTGATTGTGGGCGCTGTGCCGAAAGGTGACGATGCCCGCCTCGGGGCGGGATTTCGATGGGCGGATTTCCAGCACTTCGCTCTCGCAGGCCAGCGTATCCCCTACGAATACCGGAGCGGGAAAGCGAACCTCGTCCCAGCCCAGATTGGCAATGGTGGTGCCTAGGGTCGTATCCCCCACGGAAACCCCCACCATGAGCCCCAGGGTAAACACGCTATTGACGATGGGCCGCCCGTACTCGGAACTTTTCATGGCTTCCGCATCCAAGTGTAGCGCCGCCGGGTTGTGAGTCAGGGTGGAGAACAGCAGGTTGTCCGTCTCCGTCACCGTGCGCCGAATGGCGTGGGTAAAGGTCTGCCCCAGGTAAAACTCCTCAAACCACAAGCCGGCCATGGCGGCGCCTCCCGATGTCAGAAACACAGCCGTCACCTTGCCACCCTTCTAAGGCTGGGTCACCGTAGGGCCATCACCCGCACGGAGCCCGCCCATGGACCAGCCCTTCCCCCGCCGCAGCCTGCACTTCGTCCCCGGCGGACAAAGCCGTATGTTCGAAAAGGCCCTGTCCCTGGACGCAGACACGCTGATTCTCGACCTGGAGGATGCGGTGACGCCGGACCGAAAGGCCGAGGCTCGGCAGGAGGTGCTGGGGTGGCTCGAGGCCCTGGCCGATCGCCCCCAGGAACGTATGGTCCGGGCCAACCCCCTGGACACCCCCTGGGGAGAGGCGGACCTCGAAGCCCTGGTGCTGGCCCCTGTACCCCCCATAGCTTGCTCGTGCCTAAGGTCTCCAGCACCGAGGATGTCATAGCCCTCGTTCAGCGCCTGGAGGATCTAGAGGCCCAGCGCAGCAGTCCCAGCGCACCGGTGAACCTCATGCTCGTGGCCACGGAAACCGCCGCTGGAGCCCTAAACCTCCCCACCACGGCCCGGGCCCCCCGGGTGAGCGCCGTCACCTGGGGTGCCGAGGATCTCTCAGCCGTGCTCGGCGCCAACAGTACGCGGGATGGGGCCGGGAACTACTGGCCTGTCTTTGCCCATTGCCGCCTCATGACCCTGCTTTCCGCCTCCGCCGCGGGCTGCCTGCCCATCGACGGGGTCTACACCCAAATACGCGACGGGGAAGGCCTCGCGGCCGAGTGCGCCGAGGCTTCCGCCGTGGGCTTCCGGGGAAAGATGTCTCTTCATCCAGAGCAAATCCCCATCATCAATGCCGCTTTCACCCCAAGCGAAGCCCACATCGCCGCTGCCGAGGGCCTGCTCGAGGCCTTCCGAGCCGCGCAAAAGGTGGGCAAGATGGCTTTCGCTTTTGAGGGGGAAATGGTCGACGCGCCGCATCTTGCGCGCGCCGAAGCTACCCTTGCCCTTGCCCAGAACCTTGGCCTACGGCCGACGGACAACCACTAGGAGCCAGCTATGCACTATGAAGCCCCCTGGATGAATGATGAGCTGCGCATCCTAAAGGACGCCGCCAAAAAATTCTTCGAACAGGAATTCGTGCCAGAAGCGGCTCGCTGGAACGCAGACGGCGTGGTGGATAAGGCGGCCTGGCGGAAAGCCGGAGAGGCGGGGCTCCTCTGCGCGGAGATGCCGGAGGCCTACGGCGGGGGCGGCGGGGACTATCGCCATGAAACGGTCATCATGGAAGCGCAGCTGGAAGCAGGCCTCGGGGGCTTTGGTAACCAGGTGCATTCCACCATCGTGGCCCCCTACCTTTTGCGCTACGGCACGGAAGAACAGCGTCAGCGCTGGCTACCCAAACTTGCCAGCGGGGAGTGGGTGGCGGCCATCGCTATGACCGAACCGAACACCGGCTCGGACCTCCAGGCCGTGCGCACCACGGCCAAGAAGGACGGCAACGAGTACGTCATCAACGGCTCGAAAACCTATATCTCGAACGGCCAAAACGCCGACCTCATCATCGTGGTCGCCAAAACCGACACCACCTTGGGAGCCCGGGGCATCTCTCTTTTAGTGGTTGATCCGGAGGAAGACGGCAGTCCCCGGGCAGGGTTCCGCCGGGGCCGGAACCTCGACAAGATCGGCCAGCATTCCGCCGACACCTCGGAGCTGTTTTTTGACGACGTGCGCATTCCCCAGAGCAATCTCATCGGCGAAGAGGAAGGAAAGGGCTTCTTCATGCTGATGGAGCAGCTACCCCAAGAACGGCTCAATATCGCGCAGGCTGCCGTGGTCGCTATGGAGCGGGCCATCGAGGTAACCCTCGACTTCGTTAAGGAACGCAAGGCCTTCGGCCAGCGCGTGCTCGACTTCCAAAACACCCAATTCAAGCTGGCCGAGTGCAAAACCAAGGCTCGGGTGGCGCGCACCTTCGTCGACAACTGCGTGCTCTGGCACCTGGAAGGGAAGCTCGATGCGGAAACGGCCTCCATGGCCAAGTACTGGTGTACAGATACGCAGTGCGAAATCATCGATGAGTGCCTTCAACTTCATGGCGGCGCGGGCTACATGAACGAATATCCTATCGCCGAGATGTACGCTGACGCTCGGGTACAACGCATCTACGGAGGCACGAACGAGATCATGAAGGTGCTGATCGCCCGAGGGCTTTAAGCCCCGGTCACGCCGCCGATGACGGCGCAGGCACGGTACTGGGCCTTCTACTGGCCCCTGGCCCTGACCGGGGCCGTAACCGTACTGGGGACGCAAATTCAAAACGGCGTCCTCGCTCGCATGGAAGACGCGGCAGCGGCTCTGGCCGCCTACGCCGTGGCTCAGGCGGTGCTAAGCCTTTTCAACGCCGCCCAGGCCTTTGCCCCCCAGCTCACCACGCGCTTTGCCCGAGGCCCTGAGGCCACAGCCCGGGTACGGGGTTTTATTTTGGGCATCAGCCTGGCGCTCGCGGGGCTCGTCGCTCTGCTGGCCACCTTCGGCCAACCGCTCATCATCGCGAGCTTTTCCCTGAGCCCTGCCCTGCAGGCCCAAACCTTTGCCTTTCTCCTGGCCCTCGCGCCAATGGTCTGGCTGAACGGCTTGCGCTTTTACCTCGTCGGTCGGCTCATCCAGCAGGAGCGAACGGGGCGGGTCACGGTGCTCAATGGCGTTCACCTCACCGTACTGATCGTCAGCCTTGCCGCGGGCCTCGCCCTTCGCCTTGATCCCGTGCTAACGCTCGTCGGCGCCCAGGCCCTTGCCGGGCTCGTGCACGCGACCCTGGCCATCGGCGCCCTCCGCCCCGGCGCGGAAGCCGCGGCAGGCTCCGAAGCGGAATCCGAACAGGTACCCAGCTACCAAAGGCTTCGCGCCTTTTTCGGCCCCGTAGTGCTTACGGGCATCATGTTCGCGCTGAGCCGGCCCATCCTTTACGCCGCCATCGGCGGCACTGGGGACGGCATCTTGACCATCGCGGCTCTGCGCATCGCCTTCGACTTCACCTTTTTCTTCCAGCAGGCAGCGAATCAATTCCGCCACTTCTTCGTCACCTTTGGTCTCGACGCCATGGCGGAGAAGCGCCGCTTCATGATTCGCGTTGCCCTCGGGCTCACGCTGGCCATGGCGTTAACCGCCTTCACGCCCCTCGGGCCCTTGCTTATCGCCGAGGGCATCGGCGCGGAAGCGGAAGTCACGGGTCGGGCCCTGGCCGCCCTTCAGGTGATGACCCTCCTGCCCCTCCTCATCATCCTCCGCAACCTGTTTCACGGGATTCTCATGGTGGAAGAGCGCACCGGCGGCATGGCCCTGGGCAGCATCCTTCGCGTCCTCACCGTCGCCGGGCTAGCCCAGCTGCTGGCGCCGGTCGGACTCCTTACTCCCAGCACCGCCGCCTGGACCCTCCTCGCCGGCTTTGCGACGGAAACGGCTGTCGTGGCCTACCGGGTACTTCGCCTCCGAGCCCTCGCGCCCTAGCACGGGTCTCGGTACACTCCGCGGCCGAGGGCGAGGGCAACACAACACGGTGAGGCACGCCTGTGGCACTCGATTCGCTCCTTCCCCCGGAACTCGCCGAACGCGCATGCTGGCTTAAGGCCGGGGAAGCCGCCCCTACGGGCCGCTACGTGCTCTATTGGCTAAGGGTGGCCCAGCGGCTCCACGATAACCCCGCGCTCCTGGCGGCCCAAGCGCTCGCCACCACTCTCGACCAGCCCCTGTTGATCTACCAGGGGCTCGATGAGCGCTATCCCTATGCGTCGGACCGGCACCACCGCTTCATTCTGGAAGGGGCCCGGGCCGTGGAAGCGGAGGCGAAGGCTCTCGGCCTGACCTACGTTTTTCATTTGGCGCGGCAAGGCCATCGCAGTCCCAGGCTGCAGGAGCTGGTGAAGAACGCCTGCGCTGTGGTCACGGAGCTCTTTCCTTGGCGGCCCATCGCCCGCTGGACCGAGCAGCTGGCGAAGGACTGCCCCGGCCCGGTCCTAACCGTGGACAGCGCATGCCTGGTGCCCATGCCCCAAACTCGAGCCCAGGATACGCAGCGCGCCTTCCGCTTCCGGGATCGCTACGCGGCGCGGCGGGAGGAAGCGCTCCTGAGCCCCTGGCCCTCAGTCCAGCCCCATGCGGGGCCCGACGGGCTGCACCCCTTCGAGCCCGTAAGCCTGCAAACGGCAAACCTCGACGAGCTGATTGCCCACTGCGCTATCGACCATGGCGTCGCCCCGGTGGCGGCCTACCCCGGCGGCTCGGCCGCCGGCTATGCGCGCTGGGAGGGCTTCAAAGCCGCGGGGCTCCGGACTTACCACCGGCGGCGCAACAACCCTCTTGAAGCCGGCGGCGTCAGCGGCCTATCGCCTTATCTGCACTATGGGCAAATCTCCCCTTTCCGCCTGGCGCGGGAGGCCGCAGCCCTTGGGGGCGCCGGCGCGGAAAAGTATCTGGATGAGCTGCTAATTTGGCGGGAGCTCGCCTGGGCCTTTTGCTACCACGAGCCGCGCCACGAAACCCTGGCGGCAATCCCCGCCTGGGCCCGGGAAACCTTAGCTGAGCGCCCCCTGCCCACGCCGGCGTCGCTCAAAAGCTATGAGGCCCTGCGCAGCGCCAAGAGCGGCGAACCGCTGTGGGACAGCGCGCAGCGGGCCCTATTACGCCAGGGGATGCTGCACAACAATCTGCGGATGAGCTGGGGCAAGCAGATACTGCCCTGGAGCCCCGATGGAGCGCAGGCCCTGGCCCGACTGATTGACCTGAACCATCGCTACGCCCTCGATGGCCGAGACCCAAGCAGCTATGGCGGCTTGCTGTGGTGCCTCGGCGCCTTCGACCGCCCCTTCACGCCACCGGCCCCGGGCTTCGGCACGATTCGGCCCCGGAGCACGGAAACCCATCGCGATCGGTTAGACCCCGCGGCCTTCGCGGAGGCCTGTGCCGCGCCCAATCCCGCCACGCCCCCCTCCGTAGCCATCCTTGGCGCCGGGCTGGCGGGCCTCACCTGCGCCCAGGCCCTCGCCGAGCAGGGGTGGAACCCGACCCTGTTCGATAAGGGGCGCCGCCCCGGCGGGCGCCTCGCCACCCGGGAGAGCAGGCACAGTACGCTGGCGTTTAATCACGGCGCGCAGGAGTTCGAGGCGCAGGACCCTCGCTTTAAGGAACGCCTGGCTCAGTGGGCGGAAAGCGGGTGGGCGGTGCCCACGGCTCAGGCCGAACTTTGGTCCCTTGCCCCCGAGCCGCCAGCCTTCCAGAGGCCCTTGCAGAGGGACTGCTTATCCACTGCCGCACCCGCATCGTTGGTCTTCACCGGGAGGGGGAGCAGTGGTCGCTGGAAGCCGAATCCGGTCGTCGCTATGGACCCTTCGAGAGTATTGTGATCACCCTACCTCCGGCCCAGCTCGCGGACCTGATTGCCGCCAGCGCGCTGCCCGAACTTGAATCCCTGGCCCAGGCCGCCACGGAGGCAAAGGCGGAAGGCGCCTGGGCCTTTATGACTACGCTAGAACAGGAGCCCAAAGGGCTGGCCGAAGGCGCTTGGCCGGGCACCCTGCGCCTTTCAAAGCCTGGACAGAACGGTAAGCGAGCGCTTACTGCAATTCTGCCCGAGGCCCTTGAAGGGGCAAACCTCGAGAGCACCCCGGAAGCGATGATTGCCACCTGGGCGCCGCGCCTCGCCGAGGCCCTGGGCCAAAGCTTTCCCACCGAGAGCATCACCGCCCACCGTTGGCGCTATGCGAACTTCACCGCGCCGGCGCCCTGTCCCCCCTGGCATCCGGCCCTGGGCCTCGCGCTAGCGGGAGATGGCTATGCCCTCGAGGACACCATCGCCAAAGGGGTGGAGGCTGCCTACCTAGGCGGCCGAGCGGCGGCCGGACGCCTAATCGCCTGGGCCCTCGCCAGAAGCGCTGCGCCGAGCGCTCCGGTAAGCCCTCGGGCCCAGGCAAACCAAGGTTCGCTGTTTTGACCCCTCGCGAAAGTAAACGCTGTGTGACCTGCGGCCGCACCATGACCTGGCGAAAAAAGTGGGAGAAGAGCTGGGACGAGGTGAAGTACTGCAGCAACGGATGCCGGCGCCGCCGATCGGAGGCGCAAGACCCTCAGGGTCTGGAAGCCGCGATCCTAAAGGATTTGGACAAGCGCCCCCGGGGAACAACGCTGTGTCCTTCCGAAGTGGTGCGCGCGCGCTTTGAGCACTGGCGCGAGATGATGGGCCCGGTAAGAGAGGCGGCCTGCCGCCTTGAGGCCGCCGGAGCCATCGAGATTCTTCAAAAGGGCAAGGTGGTGGAGCCTTCTCGGGCCCGGGGGCCGATTCGTCTAAGAAGGGTGGAGTAAGCGCGCGCTCTAGAGCGGAAGCAGAGCGCGAGCCTGGGCCAACGCTGCGCTATAGGCAAAGGCAAGGAGGCCCACGGCTACGGCCCCGAGCTTGGCCATGGGATCCCTCAAAATGCGAAAGGCCAAGACGCCGCAGAGCGCGTAGACCCCCAAGGCAAAGAGCTTGGCCGTGAGCCACCCGGCCTGGAAGGGCCAAAGCCCGACGCTGCCACACAGCGCGAGGGCCGATAGCAGGAGCCCCCCATCCAACCCATGACCCAAGAGGCGGATCCGCGGGTGCCCAGCCCAGGGTGCCTCGCTAACGTGGGCATGGGCCCGGAAGCCAAAGGCCACGAGGGATAGAGTAAGGAAAAGCCCGTGGGCGCCTAAAAGTATGTCGTGCATAGCATCACCCCCCCCGCAGCCCACCTTTTGATGATGCCAGCAAGCCTGTGAGGAGGACAGGCGCAGCGCGCTATACTGCGAGGCTTTCCGCGATAACACTAAAGGATCGGCCATGCTCTTGAGCGGCACCGGACCCAGCTCCCAAACCTACATCAGCCAGCGCCTGCGCCTTCATTATGTCGATTGGGGTAACGAAGGCGCCCCGCCCCTTCTGCTGATCCACGGGGGCCGGGACCACTGCCGAAACTGGGACTGGGTCGCCGAGCGCCTCCGAGACCGCTTTCATATCATCGCCCCGGACCTGAGAGGCCACGGCGACTCCGCCTGGGCCCTGGGGAGCAGCTACGGCCTCCTGGAGTTTGTGGCAGACATCGCGCAGCTGATTCGGCAAAAAAAACTGGCCCCGGTGAACATCATCGCCCACTCCCTTGGGGGCAACATCGCCCTCCACTACGCCGGGCTTTTCCCCGACACGGTCGCTAAGCTCGTGGCCATCGAGGGCCTGGGCCCCAGCCCCGCCATGCTGGAGAAGCGCCTGGCCACGCCACCGGAGGTGCGTATCGGCCATTGGATTGAAACGCTGCGCGGCTTGTCGGCGCGCACGCCGCGGAAGTACCCCACCATTGCCGACGCGCTGGCGCGGATGCGCGAGGAAAACCCGCATTTGTCCGAGCCCCAGGCCCGGCACCTCACCATCCACGGGGTCGCCCAGAATGAGGACGGCACCTACAGCTGGAAATTCGACAACTACGTTCGAGCCTTTAATCCCGTCTATTTGAGCGCGGAGGCCTCCCAGGCGCTCTATGGCCGGATCACCTCGCCCACCCTGCTCATGCGGGGCATGGAAAGCTGGGCCTCGGACCCGGAAGCGGACGGTCGAGCCAAGGCCTTCAAGAATGCGAGGGTCATCAACGTGCCTGAGGCCGGGCACTGGGTGCATCATGATCAGCTCGAGGTCTTCATGAATCACGTAGAACCCTTCCTTAGCGACGGCACCCCGTCGTGAAAGGGATCCTAGGGGCCCTGAGCCTCAGCACCCTGCTGGCCGGCTGCGCCTTTTTACCCCTACCCACAACCGGGATCACCATCATTCCGGTGACGCCCCCAGGGCTCCCGGAAGGGCAGCTCTACCGACCCGCCAAGGCCGGTCCCTATCCAGCGGTGCTCCTGATTCATGGAGGTGGATGGCGCAGTGGCGGTCCCTGGCACATGGCACCGATCGGCAAGGCCCTCGCCAAGGCGGGCTTTTTGGCCTTCGCGACGGCCTATCGCCTCAGCCCCGACCACCAGCATCCAGCGCAGGAGGCCGACGTCCGCGAGGGGCTGCGCTGGCTGGCGGCCCGGGAAGATGTGGACAGCGATCGCCTCGCCCTGTGGGGCTACTCCGCAGGGGCGCAGCTAGCCCTCAAAACGGCCTTCACCACCCATTCTCCTGAGCTCCGCGCCGTGGTCGCCGGCGGCACCCCGGGGGATTTCACCCTCTTTGACTCGCAAAGCCCGATCCTGCGCCAGTTTCTGGGGGCATCCCGAGACGAAGCACCAGAACGCTGGGCAGACGCCTCGCCCCTGAATTTTGTTCGCGCCGGCGCCGCGCCCACCTTCCTCTATCACGGTGCAGAGGACCGGCTAGTGATCCCCCGCCATGCAGAGCGGGTGCATGAGGCCCTGAAAGCAGCTGGAGTTGAAAGCCAGTTGCGTACCGTCCCCGGCGGCCACATGGGGGTGTTTATTCTGAATCGCGACATCGAGCGCGAAGCCATCGCCTTCTTGCAGCAGCAGGTGAGGCCATGAATCTGGAAGCGCTCCACCGCGCCAGCGGCCGGGGGGTTTTATCCATCACCGGCGGCGGCACGGGCGCACTCGGGCGCCTCCTCGCCGTCCCCGGGGCCTCGGGTACGGTCCTCGATGCGCAAATTCCCTACAGCCTCGGTGCGCTATCGGAAATGCTCGGCCGTGCGCCAGACCAGGCGACCTCCGCAGCCACGGCCCGGGCCCTCGCCATGGTGGCGTTCCAGCGGGCCCGAAGCTTGGACATCGAAGCCACCTTTGGCCTCGGCGCGACAGCGGCCCTGGCGACGAACCGAGAGAAGGCAGGGGATCACCGCCTTCACGTCGCCCTCCAAAACTCGGGCACCTCTTATCTATGGAGTCTCACTTTCGACAAAGGCCGTCGCTCTCGGGAGGAGGAGGAGGCGCTATGCGAGCACCTGATTCTCCATGCGCTGTTTATAGCCAAGGGCCTTCACAGCGACGAGCCGGCCCTGCCGCTTGGCGCAGGCGATGAGCTAGTCAGTGATCACGTACCAGGGGATTCTGACTGGCAGAGCCTGATCTTAGGCTCCGCAACCTCCGTGCCCCAGAGTGCCCAGGGCCAGGGAACCGCTGCGCTTCTCCCTGGGGCCTTCAATCCTTTACACGAGGGCCATCGCGCCATGGCTCAAATCGCGGCTGACCGACTCCAGTGCCCGGTGAGCTACGAGCTTTCCGTGTTTAACGTCGATAAGCCGCCCCTCAACTACGCTGACCTGCGAGATAGACTGAGCGCTTTTCCAGCCGGGGCGTCCGTGCTTCTTACCCATGCCCCCCGCTTCACGGATAAGGCCGAGCTTTTTCCTGGCCGCACTTTCGTGGTCGGGGCAGATACGATCCTTCGGGTGGGGAATGTGCGCTATTACGGAGGTAGCCAAAGCGCCCGGGATGCGGCGGTCGCTCGCCTAGCCAAGCAGGACGTTCGCTTTTTGGTCTTCGGACGAGTGCTGGAGGGTCGCTTCGAAACCCTAGAGGACCTCGCTCTGCCCGAGGCGCTGTGCACCCTCTGCGATGGTGTCAGTGAGGCTGAATTCCGCCAAGACCTGTCTTCCACAGCACTCCGCCTTCACCGCTAAAAAAAAGGGCTGCCCGAAGGCAGCCCTTTGCGTTCCAACCGATGGGGCGCGGAGCGCGCCCCGAAGCGGTTTAGAAGTCAGCGCGAAGACGCGCGTAGTAGTAACCACCCTGCCAGGGCACGAAGGTCGCGGAAGAGTACTTCCGGCCACAGCACTGGTCGTTGTCGCCACGAACCCGATCAATCTCATCGGGATACTCGTCGAAGATATTCCGACCACCCAGCGAGAGCGCGAAGTTCTCGTTGAACCGGTAGGTGCCTTCGAGATCCCAGAAGACCACGGGCTTGAAGGTCTGGAAGCCGCTGAAGGTTGCGCCAGAGCGGTCCGAGTTGGTCTCTTCACCGTAGTAGCTAGCGCGAACCATCATGGAGAGCGCATTGTTGAAGTAATGATTCGCCGTGACCACGGAACGCCAGTTGGGGAAGGCGTTTTCGAAATCATACTGGCTCTCGATGTTAAAGAACGCCGACGCATCGCCCTGAATGTTCTCCTCGTTGTAGTTCACGGAGGCAGTCAGGTTGGTGTTCATGCCGTTATCCCACTCGATCGGCATAGACGCCACGATATCCACACCGCTCGTGTCGGTGTCGAAAGCGTTGGTGAAGTAGAACACGCCACCGATGGTGTTGGCGCCAGCAACCCCTGCAGCCTGAAGGGCCTCGAAGTTGTTCCGAGCGTCCGTCCCGACGGCAGCGGTCGCGCTCACGTCACGCGTCGAAATCGCGTTGAAGCGATCTTCGATCTCGATCTTGTAGAAATCCACCGTCAGGGTGATGTCTTCAAGATCGGCAGTGAAGCCGAAGGTCATGTTGGTGGACGTTTCTGCCTTGAGCGGAGACGCACCAAGAGCCTGGGCTACCGCACCCCCTGCGGGGAACAGACCGGTTGCCACGGGGAAGCCGTTGGGCAGACGGGTGGACACGTTGGTCGTACCCTGCTGACCCGGAGTCGGCGCCCGGAAGCCGGTGCCAAGGGAACCGCGGATGGCGAACTTCTCGCTCAGGCGATAGCGCGCTGCAACCTTACCCACGGTCTCGTTGCCAAAGTCAGAGTAGTCCTCGTAGCGCACTGCACCTTGGAGGAACAGGTTCTCAGAGACGTCGGCAGAAAGATCGAGGTAAACGGCAAAGGAGTCACGGTCGTAATCGTCGGAGAAGGCCGGCGAGTAGCCCGGGAAACCGTTGGAGCCCACACCCACTGCTTGGAACGCAGGATCGTTGGCGTTGGAGCAATCCAGGGTAGAGCCGTTAGCGATCACGGCCGCGCCTGCTGCCGTTGCTACCCCGGTGCCATCGGTCGCAGTACAGAAGCCGAAGGGGTCTGGGTTAGCGTAGGGCCCAGCGATGTAAGAAGCTTCCTGCGAGCTCTGCGTGACCTCGTAGGTCTCTTCCATGTAGGACGCACCGAAAGCCACGGTCAGCGGGCTGAAGAGGCCCACGTCCATATCCTTCGAGAAGTCCGCCTGGATCTGCATTTCCTCGTTCGACAGGTCACCCGGGTTGAAGGACGTCGGCGAATCCGGGCCCATCGACGGGTTGATCGTGTTGAAGAGGGTGTAGGAGATTTCGTTGAAGCCGTAACGATAGCTGATGTCGTAGTTCAGACCGCCAGCAGTTTCCCCACGGCCCCCAAGGGCGAAGGAGTAATCCTCGATTTCACCGACGAAGCGGGGCGTGAAGCCACCAGGGAACTTTTCAAGCGGCGAATAGACCGATCCATCGGGCTCCCGGAGATCTTCGATGGTGCCGTTACCGGGGTAACGATAGAAGAAGCTCCCATCACCTTCCTTCTCGGTGTAGTTACCGTAGGAGTAAAGCTCAATGCCGTTATCAAGATCGATCCCGGAGTTGTAGAACAGGGAGACACCGTCTTGGTTCGGGATGCCCCAGGGCATGGCGTTGTCGCCTTCAACGGAAGCAGACGGAAGACCCCCGGGGTAGGCAGCGGTACCTGCCGCGTTGCCCTCGGCGCCAGCAGCGGGAGCTCGACCGAGGACCCAATCTGCATACCCTGCCGTGTTGTCAAAGCGGGCGTTGTTCGGATCCGTGCACCACCAGCTTTCGCAGTAGGCATCGGCCCGCTCGGTGAACTCCTGATCGAACCACTCACCGGAGATCGAGAGGAAGCCATTGTCGCCCAAGGGCAAACCAATGTTGCCTTGGATGCGATTTTGCGCCCCATCCCCCTCATAGAACTCACCGGTGTTATAGATCAGGCTGATGCCTTCCCGGTTGTCCTTGAGATTGAAGTTGATTACCCCGGCGATGGCGTCAGAGCCATACTGGGAAGATGCGCCGTCGCGGAGCACCTCAATGCTCTTAATGGCGGTCGCGGGGATCGTTGCGATGTCCGGGCCCTGCGTACCAGAGCCGCCGATCGACACCAGCGATGCACGGTGACGGCGCTTGCCGTTCACCAGCACCAGGGTGTGGTGCGAGGGCAGGTTACGCAGCGTTGCCGGCCGGATGAAGGTCGCACCATCGCTGATCGGCTGCCGCGCCACGTTGTAGGATGGCACCAGGGTTTGCATGAGATCGTCGAGATCGGGCTGGGACGCCCCATCGATCATCTCAGCGTCAAAAACATCTACCGGCACGGGGGAATCCGTCGCAGTCCGCGGCTTACCACGGAGACCGGTGACCACCACCTCTTCGACGGCCTCTTCGGCCAACGCGATGGTCGGCACGGAGAAGGCAGCGCCTGCCGTTGCAATCGCAACCGCTAGGGGCAGAACCTTAAAATTGCCTGCTTGCATACTTTTAACTCCCAGCTGGGCGAACCTAGCTAAGGGCCTGAGCCCGTTAGGTCCTATGATCATTGCGGTTAGCCACCGCGCGTGTGGCCCGCATCGATACCACGCACAGCACCAAAGTGGTGTTGTGACCGCTGTATTATGCAGAAATTAGGCCATCTATGGAAAAAAAATGAAGAGACAGCTTCCCTGGGGAACCTTTTCACTCAAGCAGCACCACCGTTCCGGTCAGAGCGCCGTTCATTTCAATATGTTACGAAGTATGGCGGAACCGCCTCGCGGGCCTTGGGTAGGTATAAACACCCGAAAAAGAACGGATTAACTTTAACTAAATCGGAAGGTAAAGCCAGAACTTTAGCTCTAAATCTGTGCAAAGTTGTAATTAAGCGCACTATTTTAGTTCAAAATGCGCCAAGAAAATGTCGCAAGGCCTTGCCCTCGGGCTAGATGTTTCACCGAAAAAACCCATAAACTACTGATTCATCCTCAGTTAAGGAAAAAAAGCACCATTTCAGTGCGAATTCTAACCTCAGGATGTCGGCGTATTCCCTAATTGAAGATTCCTCCAGCGCCCAGAACGGAACCGGCGGGTCAGCATCCAGCCTTTGAGGGCGTAGTCGCCGACCAGTGCCGCATAAATCCACTCCACGGAAAGTCCCAGGGCAGCGAAGATCACCGCCAGCAGGCAGCGCATGCCAAGCAAACCAGCCATGGTGGCCTTAAGAGGGAAGCGCGTATCCCCGGCCCCCCGAAGGGCTCCACCCAAAGCAAACTCAATAGCCATGAGGGGCTGTACGGCGCCCAAGATATAGACGAAGGACACGGTGTAGGCGATGACCTCCGGGTCGTCGATCATAAAGGCGGCGATCGGTTCGGCAGCCAGAATAATGGCAATCCCAACCGCGGTCATGGACCCCATAGCCAGGCGCAGGGCCCGCCAGCCACTGCCCATCGCCTCCTCCTGAGCGTCGGCGCCCAAAGCCTGCCCAACCAAAGTTGAACCCGCTACGGAAAAGCCAAAGCCCACCACGAAGCATAGGGAGAGGATATTTACCCCAATGCCGTAAGCCGCAAAGGCCGCCGTACCATAGAAGTGGCCAATGATCCCCAGGAAGATGAAGAACCCCAAACGAAACACACCCTGCTCGAGCGCCGCCGGATACCCGATGTAAATGAGGCGCCGAACGCGGCCCCCGTCGAAAGCGCCGCGCCACTCCGAGGGCCGGAAGCTCAGCCGAAGCGCCCCGAAACCCCAAAGCCCAAGGAAAGTCAGCCCTGCGAGAGCGAAGGCTAAGCCATTGGCCACCGCTGCCCCCTTTACCCCTAGGGCAGGCACGCCGAAGTGGCCAAAAACAAACACGTAGAGCCCAGCGAGGCTAACGAGATTCGTACCCACTCCGATCCACATCGGGGTCCGAGCGTCCCCGGCGGCCCGCAACGCCGCGCTCATGATGAAGTTAACGGCAAAGGTGACGTTGAACGCCGAAAGCCAGAAGATGAAATCTCCTGCCTGGCGCGTAGCCTCCGGCCCAAGCCCAAAGGATGACGCGATAGGTTCGGCGAACACCATAAAGGGCACGGCCAGCACGAGCCCCAAGGCCATGCCCACGGCGAGGCTGGTGAAGGTCACGCGCACGGCCTCGTCCCTGTCTTCCGCGCCCCAGGCCCGGGCCACCAAGGCCGTGGTGCCGGCGGATACGGCCATCATGACCGCCTGCAGCGTGAAGAAGATCTGATTCCCTACGGTCACCGCCGCGGCTGCCGAGGGGCCAAGCTCGGCCACCACCTTAATCGACACCACGCCAATGATGGAAAACAGCAAATTAGTGGTAATGGAGGGCCAGGCCAGCTCCCAGATGGAAGGCCGGCGAACGGCTGCGTCAGCCCCCTGTGGTTCCTGCATGACCTTTATCCGCTGCGCGCCTCGGCGGCGCCATCGCCCCGAAAGCCTTTCGCGCGGCGACCCCATAGCGCTGCGCCGGCGCAGTCTACCTCATCCAGCGCCCGGCGATGCTATGCTCCGCCGCTCAAGGTTTTCCCTGCTTTTTGGAGACGCACCATGACCGCCCAAGGCCCCTACACCGACATTGCCGTTACCCAAGCTGGCCCCGTGGCAACGGTGGAGATTCAGCGTCCCCCCCACAATTTTTTCGATTACGCGCTCATTGAGCAAATCGCCAACGCCTTCGAAGCCTTGGACGATACGCCGAGCTGCCGAACCATCGTCCTCGCCGCTCAGGGCAAGAACTTCTGCGCCGGGGCCAACTTCGGCTCCGGGAAGGCCGATGACGGCAATGATGAATTTAGCGCCGAGGGTTTCCGGACAACTACAGGGAAGCTGTACGGAGAGGCGGTTCGCCTTTTCCGCTGCAAAAAGCCCGTGGTCGGGGCGATCCAAGGGAGCGCTATCGGCGGCGGCCTCGGGGTCGCTCTGGTTCCAGATTTCCGCATCGCCACGCGAGAAACGCGCTTTGCCGCCAACTTTGCCCGTCTGGGCATTCATCCCGGCTTCGGACTAACCGTCACCCTGCCCCGCCTCGTGGGCATGCAGCGCGCGACCCACATGTTCTACACCGGGGCCCGGGTCCCCGGTGAACAAGCCCTGGCCTGGGGCCTCGCGGATGCCCTGGCCAGCGCCGAAACGCTACGCAGCGATGCGGAAACCCTCGCCGAGGACATCGCCAAGAGCGCGCCCCTCGCCGTGGTGTCCGTGCGCGCCACGCTTCGAGCGGGCCTGGCTGACGAGATAGCGCGGGCGACGGAGCGGGAGTTGCGGGAGCAGCAGTGGCTCCGGGAAACGGACGACGCCCAGGAGGGCATTCGGTCCGTGGCTGAGCGTCGAGATGGGGTCTTCACCGGCGCTTAAATCCGGCGAAAAACGGCGTGAGCTTCGGGGCCCGATCGTGCTAAACTGCGCCCCGCTATTCCCAAGTTAGGCCTTAAAACCCTTATTTTTCAAGGCGTTACGCTATATTTGGGATGCCCCCCGGGGCTTCCGGAGCTAGGCCGTTGGAGAATCGCGAGAACTTTCAGGGAGCGCGCGGCGAAGGGCCGGCTCTCCACCCAACCTTTCCGACCGAGAAGAGCCATGGCTGACCTGTCGCTGTATCGCAACATCGGGATCTTCGCCCACGTGGACGCGGGCAAGACCACCACCACGGAACGGATCCTCAAGCTTACGGGGCGCATTCATAAGCTTGGCGAGGTGCACGACGGCGCCGCGACCACGGACTTCATGGATCAAGAACAGGAGCGAGGAATCACCATCCAGTCTGCGGCCACCAGCTGCTTCTGGAAGGACCACCGCTTCAACATCATCGACACCCCAGGGCACGTGGATTTCACCATTGAGGTCTACCGCTCCCTAAAGGTGCTCGATGGCGGCGTCGGCGTGTTCTGCGGTTCCGGGGGCGTGGAACCCCAATCTGAAACAAACTGGCGCTATGCGAACGAATCCCGCGTAGCCCGGATCATCTATGTCAACAAGCTCGATCGCATTGGCGCAGACTTCTACCGCGTGGTGAAGCAGGTAGAGGATGTTCTTGGCGCCCGCCCCCTCGTCATGACCCTGCCCATCGGCATCGAAGATGACTTCAAGGGCATTGTGGACGTGCTTACGCAAAAGGCTTGGATCTGGGACGACAGCGGCCTGCCGGAAAACTACGAAATCACCGATATCCCCGACGATATGGTGGAGAAGGCTGCCGAATACCGAGAAGCACTTATCGAGTCGGCACTCGAGCAGGACGATGACCTTATGGAAGCCTACCTCGAGTCCGGGGAAGAGCCCTCTGTGGAAGACCTTAAGCGATGCATCCGCAAGGGCACCATCGCTCTAGACTGGTTCCCCACCTACTGCGGCTCTTCCTTCAAGAATAAAGGGGTACAGAACGTACTCGACGCTGTGGTGGACTACCTGCCGAGCCCCACGGAAGTGCCCGCCCAGCCGGAAATGGACCTGGAAGGAAACGAGACCGGATCCGTGGCCACGGTGGATGCTGAGAAGCCCCTTCGGGCCCTGGCCTTCAAAATTATGGACGACCGCTACGGCGCCCTTTGCTTCACCCGCATCTACTCCGGGCAGCTGAAGAAGGGTGACACGGTTCTCAACACGGCCTCTGGCAAGACCGAACGCATTGGCCGGATCGTGGAAATGCATGCCGACTCCCGGGAAGAGCGAGATACGGCGCAGGCCGGGGACATCGTCGCCCTGCTCGGCATGAAGACTACGCAAACGGGCCACACCCTCTGCGACGTCAACAAGCCCGCCACCCTCGAACCCATGGTATTTCCCGATCCTGTGATCTCCATCGCCATCGCGCCGAAGGACAAGGCCGCCGTGGACAAGCTAGGCATGGCCCTGTCGAAGATGATCGCCGAGGATCCCTCCTTCCGGGTGGAAACGGATGAAGAATCCGGGGAAACGATCATCAAGGGCATGGGTGAGCTTCACCTCGACATCAAGGTGGATATCCTCAAGCGGACCCACGGCGTCGACGTCACCGTCGGTAAGCCTCAGGTGGCCTACCGGGAAACGATCACCACGCCGGTTTCTGATTCCTACACCCACAAAAAGCAAACCGGGGGTTCGGGGCAGTTCGCTAAGATCGACTACTCCGTGGAGCCTGGGGAAGTAGGGTCGGGGTACGTGTTCGAATCTAAGGTGACGGGCGGTAACGTGCCCCGAGAATTCTGGCCCGCGGTAGAGAAGGGCTTCCGCGTGTCCATGGATGAAGGGACCCTCGCAGGCTTCCCACTCCTCGACGTGAAGGTCACGCTCATGGACGGCGGCTTCCACCCCGTAGACTCCTCTGCCATCGCCTACGAAATCGCGGCCAAGGCGGCCTATCGCCAGTCTGTGCCGAAGGCGAAGCCTCAGCTCCTTGAGCCGGTGATGAAGGTGGACGTGTTCACCCCAGAAGATCACGTCGGTGACGTGATCGGCGATCTGAACCGTCGCCGGGGCATGATCAAATCGCAAGAGCCAGGGCCCACGGGCGTTCGCGTGAAGGCCGACTGCCCCCTCTCCGAGATGTTCGGCTACATTGGCGATCTGCGCACCATGACCTCCGGTCGTGGCCAGTTCTCCATGGAGTTCTCCCACTACGCGCCCTGTCCGGCGAACGTTGCGGAAGACGTCATCAAGGAAACCAAGGAGCGCAAGGCGGCCAAGTAAACCGCCTCGCTTCCTCGCTAAACGGAAAACGGCGCCTCCTGGCGCCGTTTTTTTGCCGGTCACAACCCCTAGGCGGCGAGGCGTTTCATTACGGCGACGAAGGCGTCCAGCTCGTCAAGGGTGGTATAGAGATTCGGCGTGACGCGCAGCCCCCGCACTCCCGGCCGATCGATCCCCACGGTGAAGATGCGGTGCTCTTCAAGAAGGGTTTTCGCCAGATCTCGGGGATCCCACCGCTCTAGACCGACGTTACCAATACCCCCATGGCGCGCCGGATCCGCCGGCGTATTCACGACAACGCCTGGAGCGGCGCGCAGCTGCTCGCTCCAATAGCGCTGAAGGAAATGGAGGCGCGCTGCCTTGCGTGGAAGACCCAGGGCCGCTTGGTATTCCAAAGCGTCGAGAATGCCGAGATCCACGTGCACGGGATCCGTCCCCGTGTGGTTTAGCCGGCGAATATCGTCATCGGGCAGATCCCGCGCCGCAAGCAAGGGCCACAGGGCAGGGATCTTTTCCTTCTTCACATAAAGCAACCCCGCGCCTAGGGGCGCGCTCAGCCACTTGTGAAGGCTGGCCCCGTAGTAGTCGCAGTCAAGCTCGTCCATCTGGAAGGGCACGTGAGCATAGGCGTGAGCCCCATCTACTAGCACCTCAACGCCCCGGGCGTGAGCCATATCGCAGATCTTCCGCACCGGCAGCACCTGTCCGGTGATGTTGATCATGTGGCTGATCATCAGCAGGCGGGTTTTGTCCGTGATGGCGTCGGCGTACAGCGCCACCAATGCCTCATCGCTTTCCGGGTGATTCGGCACGGAGATCACCTTATTCACGACGCCGTAGCGCCGTGCCACTAGCTTGAAGTGATTCTGCATGGCGCCGTAATCCTGCGCCGCCATCACCGCCTCATCCCCGGCTTTCCAGTCCAGCCCCCCGATGACCAAATCAAGGGATTCAGTGGCATTACGAGTAATGGCGATTTCTTCCGCCGGCGCCCCCACCACCGCACCCACCTTCTCCGCCACGAGGCGTTTATTGTCCTGCCGGTCCGTGCGCATGTAGTAGGCGCCTTCGTAATTGATGCGCCGCAGGTGCGCCACCTGACGCTCCAACGTGGCCTCGGGCATGAAGCAGTAGTAGCCGTTCTCAAGATTGATGTAATCGGGCTTTAGGCGGTAATCCCCGCGCACGGACCGCCAGAAGCCTTCGTCCTGCGCGAGCGCCTCAGCGCTCTTCCCCGAGACCGCCGCGACAGCCTGATGCACCTGCGATAACAGCAGGGGCGCTGCCACGGTAGCCAGGGTGGAGCCTTTCAAGAATGCGCGTCGATCCATGGGTGACCTCCCTTTCCCGTGATGCATCGATTATGGGGCGGGT
Organism: Candidatus Salivita marina; assembly: GCA_038144425.1. Lineage (GTDB taxonomy): Bacteria > Pseudomonadota > Gammaproteobacteria > Pseudomonadales > Azotimanducaceae > Salivita > Salivita marina. The sequence goes on from JAYQNS010000004.1 coordinate 429,242, forward strand.
GGGGAAGGGACGAAAAGGGGGCTAGGAGCCCGCCGGAATGGTCAGCACCGGGGCCGAGGTATCGCCCCGCTGCCCCGCCTGGAGAGCAAAAAGCTGCGTCAAGAGTGAGAAGGTGGCCTTGGAGTCAGCGTCCCGGTCATCGATATAAAACCAGTGATCCCGGTAGGGAATAGCCACGGCGGCGCCCTCCGGAGGCCCCTTCGCGACGTGCACCGCGAGCAGCCCCCCCAGAACCCCATCCCAAGGAAAGGGCCGACCGGCGGCATCGCGAGTGGTCACCACAAGCCCCGCGTTCCGATGGGCCTCCGGCACCGCCACTCCATTCGCTAGGAAGTACAGCACACCGTTCAGGGACCGAGTTTGAATCACGATCTCCTCGCCGGTCCCGGCCTGGGCGCCAGCGCGAAGTGGGTAAGCCGCCTTCCCTTCCTGCAGGCCTAGCAGTTTCTGGAGCGATCGAAAGGCCGGAAGCGCGGCCCCGTCCGCCGTCACGGCTAGGGTAAGGACCGCCGCATCCCCCGTGCCTTTTCGGCCGAGCAACAGGGCGTCCTCCAGCTGCAGGGCCCTTAGGTCCTTGGCAAAGGCGGCGAATTCAGCGAACTCCGGCGCTTGAGCCGGCGTAGGCCCGGAGGCCGTAACCGCGTTGCGAAGGCCATTGGCCCGCTGCACGGCCAGGCGGAAGAGCCGCTCCGTGCTCCATCCCGAGTGGTTTAGGAGCACCAGGGCATCCAGGCTGAGGGGCGACAGAAGACGGCGAGCGAAGTCCTCCCCTTGGAGAGGCGCATAGGAAATGGTTGGGGTTTCGCTAAAACCGCCTTCGACGGACAGGGCGATATCGTCATCAATCCGGAAGCCTTCAATGGCGAATCCCGCACCAGCGCTGGGGGCGAAGCGAAACTGGGTCGTGACAGCACTCACTTCAAGGAAGAAGGGGCGATCGCGGTAGCGAAGGCGAACGAGATTCGCGAGGAGTTGCTCATCCGCCGTATCCCTCAGCACCTCGTTATAGCTGCCCCGGGCTGTTTCCAGGGCTCGAGGGCCCACCCCCGCGCAGCCCAGCAAGACGGCTAGGCAGAGAATCAGAAGCACCAGGGACCGGCGAGGCATGGGGCAACACCCTTGGTAAAAAAGGCCTATGGTAACGCGCTGGCCGTGGGCGGTGCTACGCGGCGCCCTTGCCCTGGGCTCCGCGAGCCGTACACTCCCCGCCATGACCACCCATATTCCAGCGCTTCCGCCGCTCACGCAGCACTACGCCGCCCTGCTCCCCGCGGACCCGGAACGGGGCGCTACGCCCCGCGCCCCGCGCAACGCCCTGTTCTCCTTTGTCGAACCAACTCCGGTCGCTGCGCCCCGGGCTCTGGTGCTTAACGAAGCACTGGGTACGGAGCTCGGCCTGAGCCCCGAGGCCCTGCGCAGCCCGACTCTACTGGCCTGCCTGGCGGGAAACGCTTCCTGGCCCGGGGCCAGGCCCTATGCCATGACCTACGGGGGCCATCAGTTTGGCACCTGGGCCGGGCAGCTGGGTGATGGGCGTGCGATCAACCTTGGGGATCTCATCGATCAAGCGGAGCGCCGCCAATGCCTGCAACTGAAGGGCGCAGGCCCTACCCCCTACTCCCGCGGCGCGGACGGCCGCGCCGTGTTGCGGTCATCCCTTCGAGAATACGTTTGCAGCGAGGCCATGGCAGCCCTTGGCGTCCCCACCACCCGGGCCCTTGCCCTGCTGACGACCGGGGACGGCGTACTGCGCGACCGCTTCTACGACGGCCAGGTGGAAGCCGAGCCCGGCGCCATCGTTTGCCGGGTGGCGGAAAGCTTCCTGCGCTTTGGGCATTTTGAACTGCTGGCGGCCCGGCAGGAGCCGGAAACGCTCCGGACGCTTCTCGACTACCTGAGAACGCACCATTTCCCCGAAATTTCTGGCACGGACAAGGCCCGCTATCTCGCGCTGTACGAAGCCATCTGCCAACGCACCGCCGCGCTGGTGGCGAAGTGGACGGGGCTCGGCTTTGTCCACGGCGTTCTGAACACGGACAACCTATCCGTACTGGGCCTCACCATCGACTATGGCCCCTACGGCTGGCTCGATCGCTACACCCCAGGCTGGACCCCTAACACCAGCGACCACGGAGGCCGCTATCGCTTTGAGCAGCAGGCTGCTGTCGCCCAGTGGAATTTGGCTCAGCTAGGCAATGCGCTGTATCTAGTGGTTGAGGACGCGCCGGCGCTCCAGGCCATCCTGAACGACTTCGAAACCCACTATCGGCGCTACTGGCAGGACGAAATGGCCGCCAAGCTCGGCCTGAGCCGTTTCGAACCTCGGGACGAGGGCCTCGTCAGCGAGCTTCTTGGGCTGATGGAAGAAGCGCAGGTCGATCCGACCCTGTGCTTCCGCTATCTGGCCGACGTCCCCGCCATCGAAGCGGTTCGCGCCGGTGCCCCCCGAGGGGCAGCGCTTACGGAAGCCCTCGCCCCGTGCTTTTACGATGACGCCCCCTTGGACCTTACCCGCCGGGAACCCTGGGAAGCCTGGCTATTGCGCTACGGCGCTCGGCTCCATGCAGACCCCGCGGATCCGGCCACCCGGCAGGAACGCATGAACGGGAAAAACCCCGCACTGATTCCCCGCAATTACCTCACCCAGCAGGCTATCGATGGCCTAGCAGACGGGGATGAGGCGCCGCTCCAGCGCCTGCTGGCTGGCCTCCGTCGACCCTATGCACCCACGGCGGAGGACGCGCCGCTCCTGGGAAGGCGCCCGGCCTGGGCGGAAGCCCATCCCGGGTGTACGGCCCTCTCCTGCAGTTCATGAGCCTCGCTAGCCCTGGCGCCAGCGATCTCTGGTTTCTCCCGCTCGGCGGCACTGGTGAAATCGGGATGAACCTCAACCTTTACGGCCACGACGATCGCTGGCTCATGGTGGACTGTGGCGTCACCTTTGCCGAGCACGGCTCTAAAGATCCCCACGTGCAAATGGCGGATCCGGCCTTTATCGAGGCCCTCCGGCACTCCCTCTGCGGCCTGGTGCTCACCCATGGCCACGAGGATCACCTCGGCGCCGTTGCCCACCTCTGGCCCCGGCTCCGGTGCCCAGTCCTCTGTACCCCCTTTGCTGCTGCGGTGCTGGCCAACAAGCTTCGGGAAGCCGGTCTTCAGGGCAAGGTGCCCCTCACGGTCCTGCCCCCGGACAGCCCTTTCTCCCTCGGGCCTTTCCAGCTCCGCTACCTCACCATGACCCACTCCCTCCCGGAGGCCCAGGCTCTGGTCCTCTCTACGGCGGCGGGCACGGTGTTTCACACCGGCGATTGGAAGCTCGACGGCGCGCCCGGGCTGGGGATGCCCCCGCCGGAGAGCACCCTTCGCGCTCTGGGCGATAGGGGGATTGATGCGCTGGTAGGGGACTCCACCAACGCCCTCACCCCGGGCTATTCCCTGTCCGAGGGTTCGCTAGAGCGGGACCTGGCGAAGCTTATTCAAGGCGCGCCGGGACGGGTGGTCATTACCGCCTTCGGCAGCAATATCGCTCGGCTCCACCTCATTGCTCGGCTGGCCGCCCGCTTTGACCGCACGCCGACCCTCCTGGGCCGGTCCCTGCGCACCATGGCCCAGGCCGCGGCGACGAGCGGATACTGGGATCCAGAGCGGCGCTACATCGACAGCCGAGACGCCGCTTACCTCCCGGCGGACGCCTGCCTTGCGGTGGCCACGGGAAGCCAGGGGGACCCAGGCGCCGCCCTCGATCGCCTATCGCGCAATCGCCACCCGGACCTTCTGCTCGAGGCGGGGGATCGGGTGATCTTTAGCGCCCGAGCCATCCCGGGGAATGAACCGCTGATCGAGGCGCTCGTGGAACGCTTAAAGCGCCTTGGGGTGGAGGTGATTAGCGCCGAAGATCACCAAATTCATGCCTCTGGACACCCGGCGCAGGAGGAGTTGAAAACTCTCTACGGCTGGCTTAGGCCCGAACTGGTGGTGCCGACCCACGGCACTCCCAGCCATATGCGCGCTCACGGCCAGCTGGCCCAGCGGGACTGCGGCATTCGAGCCTTGACGGGCCTGAACGGGGACCTGTTTATGTTGCGTCCTCAAGCGGGGGTCCGCCGGGGCTGGGCCCCGGTGGGTCGGCTGGGGTCGGCCCCAAGGGCCTCGTGCCCGTCGGCGCGGAAGCGGAAGACGCTTAAGCGAAGGCGTCCCCAAGGAACGCAAGGATGGCGTCGGTAAAGGCGTCGTTCCGATCGCCGGCCACCATGTGGCCAGCGCCGGCCACATCCACAAAGCCTGCCGACGGCGCCGCGGCGCGGAACGCCGCCACCCCCGCCTCCGACACCAGCTCACTCATGCGACCACGCACCAGCAACTGTGGGCACCGGATAGCCCCCAGGGCCGCTTCGAGGCGCAGAGCCGTTCGCTCCCTATCCTGATGCCGACCCTCCTTCATAAACGCCGGATCCCAGTGCCAGCGCCAGCGTCCATCGTCCCCAAGGCGAAGGTTCTTCTTCAGCCCTTCAAGATTCCGTCGCCCCCGGCGCCGGGGCAGGTAGGCCTCGATGGCCTCCGCCGCGTCTTCCAGCTCGGCGAAGCCTTCGGTCATGTTGGCGCGCATGAAACCGACGATGCCGGCCACGCCCTCCGCTTCTAGCCGTGGAGTAACGTCGACGAAGATCACCCCAGAGAAGGTGCCCGGGGCGAGCTCTCCTTCCGCGAGCATGGTGGCCATGCCCCCCAGGGACGCCCCCACGGCCATGCAGGGCTGGGGCAAGGTTTTCGCCACGGCCACCAGGTCGGCGGCGAAGGCCTCATTACTGTAGTCCTGAATCGGGCACCAATCGCTGTCCCCGTGGCCCCGAAGATCGAGGGCCACGGCCAGCCATCCAGCAGACGCCAGGGCCTTCGCGGTGCCGCCCCAGGCGTAGCGGGTCTGCCCGCCCCCATGGGCAAGGAGCACGCTGCCCTTGGGCTGAGCCGGCCCCTCCACCTGGGCGCGAAGCACGAGGCCATTGGGCCGGTGCCAACTGCGATGTTCTGAAATCATGTATTCCCCCTAAGACCGCGAGGGTACATCAAGGCCAAATCCTAGACGGCTTCGGCCGGGGCTTGGAGCAGGGCTTCCATCAGGCGGGGAAGGTCAGTGAGGAACGCCTTGGCTGCCTTGCCGCGAAAATGACCGTGGCGCCGGAGCCACTGCACCATGGCCATGAGGATAAAGCGCCGGCCCAAATTGAAGCGTTGCCGGAGCAAGGGAAAGGGGACCTCAGAAAAGGTGCTCACTAAACGCTGCCGCGCCTCGAGTTCCGGGGCGCGATCGTAACGATCAAGGAGCGTCTCAAACTCCCCTTCAGAGGAACACACCAAGTCAGCGATCCCCTGGAAGTAGGCGAGAAAGCCCTCATCACGGCCCGCGAGGCTGGCAATGGATTGCACGTGAATCCCGATAAGATCCTGAACGAAGAAGGGCTCCTTTCGGTTGAGCAGCTTTTCGATCAACGCCCCCCGATACCCAGCGAGCTGGTCCAGGCGCCGCTCGTGCAGGGCCTCGATCAGCCCCTGCCGTCCGCCAAAATGGTAATGCAGCGCCGACTCATTGCGCTGTCCCGCAGCCCGCAGGATGGCCCGCGTGGTCACCGCCCCAAAGCCTTTCTTGGCAAAGAGCGTTTCCGCCGCATCGAGGAGTCGATCGCGCGTCGGGGACGCCGCGCCGCGCCGAGAAGGTGGGCTCTCCATGGGAAGGATCCACATTAATGAAGGTGCCTTATATTAGCGAACCCAGCGACCTAAGACACGCCCTGGGGCACCTCAGGCCCCAGGGGTCGGGGCTAAAGCTAGCGGTGGAGGTTCGAGGCCCGCTGGAGGGCTTGCTCCGCGCTGTAGACCATTTCCCGCAGGATCTCCGCTGCCGGACGAACCGCCTTCACCATGCCGATGCCCTGGCCGGCGAAGCCCGGATTGATATCGCCCCGCTGAGCCCGATTGGCCGCGGCCAGCACGGGAGAAGCAACCATCCCCTGGTAGGGCATGGTCAGGGGCTCCTTCCCTTCCCGCACCCAGTAATCGGTCCAAAGGCTGCGAATGATGCGCGCGGGCTTGCCCGTCACGGCGCGGGAAATGGTGGTGCCGTCTTCTTCCGCATCCACAATGGCCTGCTTCTGAAAATCGAAGATTCCCGCCTCGTCGGAGGCGAGGAATGCCGAGCCCACCCAAACCCCCTCGGCGCCGAGCATGAAGGCCGCAGCCACGCCACGCCCATCACCAATGCCGCCAGCCCCAAGAATGGGCAGGTCACCGACCGCATCCACCACCTGGGGAATGAGCGCCATGGTGCCAATGGGGGAGTTATGGCCCCCACCGTCATGGCCCTGGGCTACGATGAAATCGACGCCGGAGCTTTTTACCTGCACCGCGTGCTTCACCTTGCCCACCACGGCGCCCACCTTGGTGCCGTTGGCCTTGAGCCGATCCATCCAGGGTCCGGGATTGCCAAGGCCCGACACGTAAACGGGCACCTGCTCCTCAATAACCACTTCCATCTGGGCTTCAAAAAACTCTGCGGACAGGGGCAGGGGCTCATCAGGATCTCGGGTGACCTTAAGGCTTTCCGGATCCGGGGCCTCAAGGCCGAATTCATCCATAAATTGCTGGGCAAAACCCTGGAGAGGCGCTACCTGCTCCGCAGGGGAGGGCGCTTCACCGGCCTGCTGTTGATCCCGGGCCCGGCGGACGGACGCAGGCAGCAGCGTGTCCACGCCAAAGGGCTTATCGGTGAGGGATCGGGTACGCTGAATCCACTCCCGGAGCTGCTTCGGGCCGCAGCCCGCAGCCCCGAGGACCCCAAGGCCGCCAGCATTCGACACCGCCGCCGCCAGCTCCGGCGTGCTGGCGCCCCCCATGCCCGCCAGGAGCACGGGAACCTCGATACCAAACAAATCGCAAATGCGGGTTTTCATCGCCATCGTTTCTCTCCCCTATGATTCCTGCGCCCCGTCGGCGCCCCCCACCGCACGTTCGGTGCTGTCCCATCTTCCCCCCAAGGGCTCACCCTCGGCAACTCGTGACCGCTTTCTCCCGAGGAGGGAAGCCCTTAGACTGGCGTCATCACGCATTCGGGGAGAGACGCCATGAGCACCGCTGAAGTCGTAAGCCAAGGCACCAATTTAGAAGCGTTCCGGGCGGAAACCCGCGCCTGGCTCGAGGAAAACTGCCCGGCGAGCATGCGCACCCCCATGCCCGAAGAGGAAACGGTCTGGGGCGGTCGAAATGCCACCTTCAAAAACCCCGAATCGAAACTTTGGCTCGAGCGCATGGCCAGCCGGGGCTGGACCGCTCCCACCTGGCCCGCGGCCTACGGCGGCGGTGGCCTTTCCGCCGATGAAAACAAAATCCTCCAGCAGGAACTCGGGCGCATCCAGGCCCGGCCCGCGCTGAACAGCTTTGGCCTCTGGATGCTCGGGCCGGCGCTCCTCGAGTTCGCTTCGGAAGAGCAAAAGCAAACCTATCTGCCGCCGATCATCCGGGGAGAAATTCGCTGGTGCCAGGGCTACTCCGAACCGGGTGCGGGCTCCGATCTTGCCGGGCTGCAAACCCGCGCCGAAGACCAAGGGGATCATTGGATCGTCAATGGCGCTAAGATCTGGACGAGCTACGCCAACCACGCCGACTGGATCTTCTGCCTCGTGCGCACGGAACCCGACGCGCCTAAGCACGAAGGGATAAGCTTCCTGCTCTTCGACATGGCCAGCGAAGGGGTCAGCACCTCCCCCATCAAGCTCATTTCCGGAGCCTCCCCCTTCTGCCAAACCTTCTTTGACAATGTCGAAGTACCCAAAGGGCAGCTGGTTGGAGAGCGCGGCAAGGGCTGGACTATCGCCAAGCGCCTTCTCCAGCATGAGCGCCAGATGATTAGCGGCATCGGCGGCAATACTGCCCTCGGTGGCTCCGCTCGAGCTCTGGAGAACCTGGCCAAGCACTACCTAGGCGAGGACGACGGACAGATCAGCGACGCCGTCATGCGCGACAAGGTCGCGCGACACCGCATGAATGATCATGCCTTCCGCCTCACCACGGCCCGGGCCTACGAAGAGGCCAAGGCGGGCAAGAGCGACGGCAACCTCTCGGCCATGTTCAAGTACTACGGCAGCGAGCAGAACAAGCGGAAGTTCGAGCTCATGCTCGAGATCATGGGCCAGCAGGGCCTTGGCTGGGAGGGAGAAGGCTTCGAAGACCGGGAGCTCGACATCACCCGCCAGTGGCTGCGCTCGAAGGCCAACTCCATCGAAGGGGGCACGAGCGAAGTTCAGCTGAACATCGTGGCCAAGCGGGTGCTCGGTCTCCCGGACTGATCCCGCCCCCTCAGTACCCCCGCCCCGGGTCCACCAAGCCCGTGGGCGGTTTCCCCGCCAGCACCTTGAGCAGGTTCTCTCGAAACACCGGCACCACCGCTTCCCAGTCCGTGGGCGCCGAGATATGGGGCGTCACGAAGCACCGGGGCGCCGCCCAAAGGGCGTGATCGTCGGGCAAGGGTTCGGCATCAAAGACGTCGAGCACCGCCGCCCCAAGATGGCCGCTCTCCAGCGCTGCCAGTAGAGCCGCCTCCTTCACCACGCTTCCCCGCCCCACGTTCATCAGAAGGGCCCCGGGGGCCAGCGCGGCCAGCGCCTGCTCGTCCAACAGCCCCGCTGTTTCCGCCGTGGCGGGCACCACGGAAACCACCACCTCGGCCCCCGCCAGCGCCTCGCGGCGCTCGCCGATGGGGTAGACCTCGGCAAAGCTTGGCACTCGCGTGCCGCTACGGTTTAGGCCGATGGCATGGTAACCCCGGGCAGAAAGCGCCGCCCCCAGGTCCGCGCCAATGGCCCCGGTGCCCAGCACCACAGCTCGGGCGCCGCGAAAGTTCCGAGCGCTCTGGCGACGGACCGCGCCGTGGGTCCAGCGGGCCCGGCGCTGAGCTGCTAGGGCAACCAAAAGGCCCTGTTCAAACCCGTCGAGCCAAAAATTTAGGTAGCGCACCATGAGGGCGCCAAAGGGGCCCTTCAGCGCCGACACCAGCAGCTCGGGACGGGACGGCAGGAGGGGCAGCAGGGGGTTCACCCCCGCCCAGGTGCTCTGGGCCCAGCGCAGGGCTGGCATGGCCGGAAGATAGGCCGCGAGGCGATCCGGCGCGGCAAGAGCGTAGGCGATGGTGGCAAGGGCCCGCTCCGCCGGGGGCGTTGGCGCCACATAGGGGCGCAAGGTGACCGGGAGATCCGCCAACGCCTTGGCAAAGCGCGCCGCCTCCGTGTCAATCAACCCGACCACAGGCGGTTCTGTCATCACTGAGCTCCTTCAGTGGTTGCTCCCGCCGCTCAGCCATGAGGATAATGGAGGGCGATGGCTCGGGCCCCGCAGTGGCCCACGATTTAGGGATGCTTAGCATGATCACGCTTACCGTCAATGGCAAAACGCACACGCTCGACGTTGAACCTGACACCCCCCTCCTTTGGGTATTGAGGGATCACCTGGATCTTACCGGCACCAAGTTTGGCTGCGGCATTGCGCAGTGTGGTGCCTGCACCGTCCACCTCGATGGGCGCCCCCTAAGGAGCTGCGTCACCCCCGTAAGCGTGGCCGAGGGGCAGGCCATCACCACCATCGAGGGTCTGGCCGGAGATACGCTGCACGCCGTGCAGCAAGCCTGGATCGAACATGACGTGCCCCAGTGCGGTTACTGCCAATCAGGCCAGCTCATGGTGGCGGCGCACCTTGTCGATAACACGCCGAACCCCTCGGACGAGGACATCGATAAGGCCATGATCAACATCTGCCGCTGCGGCACCTACCCACGCATGCGTAGTGCCATCCACCGTGCCGCGGCCCTGGCCCGCGACGCCATGGCCGACGCTTAAGGAGCCCTGCGATGACCCTTCAGAATCCCGCCCTGTCCCGCCGGGCCTTCGTAAAAAGCAGCGTTGCCGCCAGCGGCGGCCTCATGCTTGCCCTGTCCCTGCCGAAGGCCAACGCCGCCCTTGACCCCTGGACCGGAGAACCCGCGGGCACGGAAATCAGCGCCTGGCTCACCATCGATCCGAACGGCCAGGTGACCATTCGCGTTGCCCAGTCTGAAATGGGGGAAGGGGTCTTTACCGCCATGCCCATGCTCGTGGCCGAGGAACTGGACTGCGACTGGAGCCAGGTGAAAGCCGAGTACGCCAGCGCAAACCGGAGCGTCCGGGAAAACGGCGTATATAAGCGCATGGGCACCGGGGGCAGTGGCGCGGTGCGCCGCTCCCGGGAGTATCTCCAGCAGGCCGGCGCCAGCGCCCGGGAGCGGCTGAAGGCCGCCGCCGCCGCGCGCTGGGAAGTGCCCCTAGCGGAGCTGCGTACGGACGGGGGAGAAGTCTTCCACGACGCCAGCGGCCGACGCACGGCGTACGGCGTTCTCGCCGCGGAAGCCGCGGGTATCAGGCTCGCGGAAGAGCCTACCATTCGTAAGGCAGGGGAATTCAAGCTGTTGGGCACGCCCTTAAATCGCCTGGACGTCCCCAGCAAGGTCGACGGCAGCGCCACCTTTGGCATTGATGTGAAGGTGCCGGGCATGGTCTACGCTGCCTACGAAGCCTGCCCCGTATGGGGCGGCACCCTCGCGGCCCTGGATGATGCCCCGGCCCTAGCCCTAAAGGGCGTGGAGAAGGTGATCCGCGTGGAAGACGGCTTCGCCGTCATCGCCGACAGCTACTGGCGAGCGCGGAAGGGCCTCGAGGCCTTGTCTCCTCAATGGGATCTGGGCCCGAACGCCAACGCAAGCAGCGATGCCATGCGGGCGGAATTTAAAAGCGATCTCGACCGCCGGGGTGTGGTCGCGCACGAAGAAGGGGATGCCTACGGCAGCCTTGAGGGCGCGGAAACGGTCATCGAAGCGGACTACGACGCGCCCTACCTCGCCCACCTCGCCATGGAGCCGGTAAATTGCACCGTGGCCATCGCGACGGGCCGGGTCGATGTGTGGACCGGCGCCCAAAATCCGGAATCGGTGCTGGGCGCTGCAGCGGAAATCCTCGGCCGGGCGCCGGAAACCATTCACGTCCATAATTGCTTCCTAGGAGGCGGTTTTGGCCGGCGCAGCATGCCCGACTTCGCCCGCCGCGCCCTGACCATTGCCAAAGCTCTGGGGAATACACCGGTGAAGGTGCTTTGGAGCCGGGAAGCGGACACGCGCACGGGGCATTTCCGCCCCCTGGCAGCCCTACGCTTCAAGGCAGGCTTCGACGGGAGCGGCCAGCCCATTGCCCTCCTGAATCGCTCCGCCACCCACTCAATCCTCGCGGGCTTCCGCCCCGAGGTGGTCCAGAACGGGCTCGATGGCTCGAGCACGGAGGGCCTGGAGAACCAGCCCTACGACATCGCCAATGTCAGCATTGAGCACCACTTGAAGCGCACCCCGGTGCCTGTTTGGTTCTGGCGCTCCGTCGGTAGCTCGCAAAACGGCTTTGCGCTGGAAGCCTTTATCGACGAGATGGCCGAGGCCGCGGGGCAAGATCCCCTCGCCTTTCGCCAGGCTCTCCTGCACAAGCACCCCGCCATGCTCAATACCCTGAACCTTGCGGCGGAAAAGGCAAATTGGGGTCGCCCCATGGCCCCAGGCTCCGCCCAGGGCATCGCCATTCACGAGAGCTTTGGCTCGATCTGCGCCCAGGTGGCCGAGGTCACGGTCACCCAAAGCGGAGAAGTGAAGGTCGAGCGGGTGGTCACGGCCATCGACTGCGGCAATACGGTGAACCCCCGGACCATCGCTGAGCAGGTCGAAAGCAGCGTGATCTACGGCCTCTCCGCTGCCCTCTGGGGCCGGAGCGACATCGAGAACGGCCAGGTGGTGCAGCAGAACTTTGACCGCAACCGGGTCGTGAAGATGGTGGAAGCTCCAGCGGTGGAAACGCACTTCTCCCTCTCCGGGGGCGAGCACTGGGGCGGCATTGGGGAGCCCGCCCTGCCCCCCACGGCCCCGGCGGTGGTGAATGCCATTTATAAGGTCACGGGGCGCCGCATTCGCGCCCTGCCCATCGCCCAACACGATCTTCGCTGGAGCTAGGACACATGGCGCGGTGCCGGATTCCGTTGCTGACCCTGGTCAGCCTTCTCCTCGCCGCGCCCCTTTCTGCCCTCGAACCCCCAAGTACCGTGGCCCGCTGGGTCGCGGCTTGTAACGGCTGCCATGGCCCGGAGGGATGGGGCAGCGGCGCCATGCCGGCGCTGCGCGGGCAGAGCGCAGACGCGATTGCAACGAAGCTCCAGCAATGGCGGAACGACCCCGAAGCCGCAGCGGCCTCGGGGCACGTCATGGCACGCTTTGCCGCCATTCTTGAGCCTGAAACGCTACGAGCGCTGGCGGACCACTACGGAACAGCCCAGTGAATCGCCGCCGATTCCTCACCGAGGGCGGAGCCGCGATCCTGGGCGCTTCGAGCCTGGGCAGGTCGCTACCCGCCGCCGCGTCATCCCGGGGGACCCATGCCTCGGTGCTGGTCCTGGGCGCCGGTTTTGCCGGCGCAAGCCTAGCCTGGGCGCTGAAACGCTGGGCCCCTAGCCTTACGGTCACGGTGGTGGCTTCCCCGGAGCGCTACTGGACCTGTCCCTTCAGCAATACGGCGCTCTTGAAGCCAACGGACCTTGGGGCCCTCGAAGTACGCTACGACGCCTTCTCCGAGGCCGCGGCCCCAACCCTCATCCGCGCTCGGGTCCGCGCCGTAGAGCCGGAGTACCGCGCCCTAGTGCTTGAAGACGGTCGGCGCCTCACCGGCGATAAGCTGGTGCTGGCCCCAGGAATTGAGTTCGCGCTGGAGGGCCTTGAGGGCTACGACGCCGCCGCCGCAGCGCGCTTTCCCCATGCCTGGGAGGCCGGGCCGGAAAGTCTTCGCCTGGCCGAGCGGCTCCGTGCCGTCCCCGACGGCGGGCTGGTGGTGATGACCATTCCTCCAAATCCCTATCGCTGTCCCCCGGGCCCCTACGAACGTGCCAGCCTCATGGCCTGGTGGCTTCAAAAGCACCGGCCCCGGGCCAAGCTGCTCCTCCTCGATGGCAAGGACCGCTTTACCAAGGACGCCCTCTTCAAGGCAGCTTGGGAAGCGCGCTATCCGAATTTGGAGTGGCAGGGCTTGAGCGCTGGCGCGAGGCTTCGCCGGGTGGACGGAAAAACTGGCCTCATCGAGACCGATTTCGATCGCTTCTCCCCGGACCTCGCCAACGTCATTCCTCCTCAGCGGGCACCTGCGCTCCTACGCCGCGCGGGGTTGGACGGCGGCCAGGGCTGGTGCCCCATCGAACCCACGGCCTTTGAATCGCCCCTAGCAAAGGATGTCCATATCCTCGGTGATGCGGCCATCGCTAATCCCATGCCGAAGTCCGCCTTCGCCGCCAATAGTCAGGGAAAGGCCTGCGCAGCGGCAATCATCGCCGACCTCGCTGGGTCCCCTCGACCCGATCCGGTGCTGCTCAACACCTGCTACAGCCTAGTTGCGCCGGATGCAGGTATCGCCGTGGTGGGCAGCTACGCCGTGAAAGGCGGGCGGATGGAAAGCCTTGCCGCCGGCAGTGGCCTCTCGCCAACTCGGAGCGCGCTGGGGGAATCGGTGACTACCGTTCGCGGCGCCGAGGCTGCCCACGCCCGGGGCTGGTACGACAGCATTCGCGTCGACGCCTTCCGGGAAGGCGGGCAACGCTCGTGAAGCCCTCGCAGACCCTTAGGTCGGCCCTTCTGGCAGCGGCATTAATCGACTGCGGCGCCGCTTGGGGCGCCCCGGAAGCACGGGCCGCCACCTCGCTCGCGCAGCAAGGGGCCCGCTGGGCAGCGGACCCGGCCGTCGGCGACTGTGGCATTTGCCATCATCTGCCGGGGCACGACCCCCGAGATCAGGGCACGGTAGGGCCCTCCCTCGCAGGGGTGGGGCTGCGCCTTAACGAGGCCACCCTTCGAGCGCTACTCACGGACGCTCGAGCCCTTCGACCAGGCACGATAATGCCCACCTACGGCCGCCCCCCTACGGGCCCTCGCGTCCCACCGGCCCTTCAGGGAAAACCGCTCCTCCCGGCCCACGTTCGGGAAGCGATCGTGGCCTGGCTTTCCACCCTTCGCCATGGCTGACCGCCTCACGCGGCGCCAGGTACTGGCCGGCAGCGGGGGCGCCCTCACCCTGACCGTGCTGCCCCGGACCTTGAGCGCTGCCTCGGTGCCAGAAACGGGGGATCTCCGCGATCTTTTCAAAACCCATTTCGGCGATCAGGTGCCGCCCCCGGGCGGCGTTCGGCTGGACGTATCTCGCCTTGTAGAAAGTGGTCTCTCCGTCGCCGTGAGCGTGCGCGGGGACGATCCGCAGGATCCCCCGGAAGCGCTCTTCCTGTTTATGCCCCGAAACCCTGAACCCTGGGGACTGGAAGCCCACTTCCATCCTCCAGCCTTGCCGGAGCTGGCCACCCGCATTCGCCTGTCGGCCACCCAGAATCTCACCGCCGTGGGCCGCTGGGCCGACGGTCGGCTAGGCCTCGACAGCGTCACAGTGCTGGTTACCCGAGGCGCCTGCATCGATGAGAATTACGGCCAATGGGTGCGCTAAGCCTCCCCGTGCGCCTCGCGCTCCCCGACGAGGCCCGGGCGGGGAGCGTGGTCTCCCTGCGCCTTTTGCTGCAACACCCCATGGAAACGGGCTATCGCATCGGGGAGGACGGCGCACGGGTTCCGCGGCACATCCTTACCGCCCTTCGGGTCATCTATGGCGGCCGGGTGATCGCTGCCCTCACCCTGCGCCCGGCCATCGCAGCCAATCCCTATTTCGCCTTGAGCTTTATCGCCGATCAAACGGGACCGGTAACCCTGGAAGTAGAGGACGATAAGGGTGCCAAGCTTGAGGAAACGCGGATGCTCACCGTTGTTTCCTAGGGTATGGCCTCGGCGCTTGCCCAGGGGGTGCCTCGCCCTAAGCCTAGGCCTGGTCCTAAGCATCAGCGCAGGCGCCGCCCAATCCGGCCTTGCCTACCTGGGGGCAGAGCTCAAAGCTCTGCAAGCGGACCCCTTCGCCAATCCCGGCCTACTCTGGGTTGATCGAGGCACGGCCCTATGGCGAGCATCTCCAGCTCCAGGGGTGCCCTCCTGCGCGAGTTGCCACGGGAGCCCGGAAAGCCTACGAGAGGTCGTTCCTGCCTTGCCGCGGTGGAACCCCGCCACCCAACGCCTCGAGAATCTTGAGGGCCTGATCCGACAATGCCAAAGCGAGCGCCAGCATCAGCCTCCGGCCCCCTTTGAGTCGCCGGCGCTACTTGCGCTCGCGACGCGCCTGGCGCATGGCGCCCGGGGCCTGCCCCTGAGCGAGGCCGTTGCCCCGGATGCGGCCCCAGCCCTGGCTCGGGGGGAGGCCTTCTTCCGGGAAAGGCGGGGACAGCTTGGGCTCTCCTGCGCCGATTGCCATGAGCGCTACAAGGGGGCTCGCCTACGTGGCGATCGCGTTTCCGAGGGCATGATCAACGGCTTCCCCATCTACCGTCTCACCTGGCAAACCCTGGGCTCTCGCCACCGCATGTTCCGGTGGTGCAACGAGGCGGTGCGGGCCACGCCCTACCCTTTTGGCGCCGAGCCCTACCTGGAGCTCGAGCTTTTCCTTCGCCATCGCGGCGCGGGCCTCCCTGTGGAAACCCCAGCGGTGCGCCGCTAAGCATCGACCCTTCCCCGGGAGCGGGGCACAATAGGAACATTGCGGAGTGTCCGCCCCGGCCCCCTGGAAACACCCCCGTGTCAGATTTCTCCCTGCCTGCCTCCGGGCCCATGGCCGCCCTCGATCTCGGATCGAACTCCTTTCATTTGCTTATTGCAGAGTTCAAGGGCGACCGGCTGCGGGTCATCGACCGACTAAAGGACATGGTGCGCCTGGCGGAGGGACTCGGGGAAAGCGGCCGGCTCAAGGACGATATCGCCGATCGAGCCCTCAAGAGCCTCGAGCGCATCGGCCAGCGCCTCCGGGGCCTGCCCCGGGAAAACGTTCGCATCGTCGGGACCAACACGCTACGCCGCATTCGCGACGGCGGCACCTTTCTGCGCGCTGCCGAGGCCGCCCTGGGCTTCCCCGTAGAGGTCATTGCGGGCCGGGAGGAGGCTCGCCTCATCTACCTGGGCGTCGCCCATAGCGCCCCAAGCGGTGGTCAGCGTCAATTGGTGGTGGATATCGGCGGCGGCTCCACAGAATTGATCATAGGCACGGATCACCAGCCCGAGCTCCTCGACAGCCTGTTCATGGGCTGCGTGAGCTCAAGCCAGCGTTTCTTCCCCCCTGGGTCCCCACCCACGGCGCAGAGCATGAAGAAGGCCCGGCTTGCCGCTCGGCAGGAAATGGAGTCCATTGAAGCCGCCTACCGAGCCCGAGGTTGGGACAACGCCCTTGGGGCTTCCGGAACCATCCTCGCGGTACAGGACGCGCAAGCTGAGCTCTTGGGTGCCCCAGGACCTATCACGCCCGATGGTCTCGAAGCCCTCAGGGAAGCGGTTCTTGCGGGTACCCCGCTCACTGGCGTGCCCAAGCAGCGCGCTGCGGTGTTCCCCGGAGGCCTGGCCATCCTCAGCGGAATCTTCGATGCCCTGGGCCTAAAACGCATGGAAACCTCAAAAAGTGCGCTGCGCGAAGGCTTGCTCTGGGACCTCGCAGGGCGAAAGGGCAACGCCGATGCCCGGGAGAGCACGGTGGCAAACCTCCGCGAGCGCTTCCACATCGATCAAGCCCAGGCCCAGCGCGTGCAGCGCTTGAGCCTTCGTCTGCTTACCGCGGTCGCCAAGGCCTGGGACCTTAAGGGCGCCAGCGCCGCTGACCTCCTGCGCTGGGCTGGTGCCCTCCACGAGCTGGGCATGGACGTCGCCCATAGTCAGCACCACAAGCACGGTGCCTACCTTCTCACGCACATGGATTTGGCGGGGTTCTCTAGGACCGAACAAGAGCGCTTAGCCCTTTTGGTGCGGGCACATCGGCGAAAGTTCCCAAGCGAACTCTTCGCGCCCCTCCGGGGCGCCACCCAAGCCCAGTTGCTTCGCCTCACCCTTCTGCTGCGCTGCGCCGTGGTGCTGTGCCGGGCCCGAAGCGACATGGCCGTGCCCGCTGCCTTCACCCTGGATGCCGGGGACAGCCAGCTGACCTTGAGCTTTCCCAAGCGCTGGCTGCGCGCCCATCCGCTAACGCGCCTCGACCTCGATGACGAACGGCGAGTGTGGCGGAGCCTTGGCTACGCCCTTGCCATCGAGGAGCGGGCCTAAGCTCGCTCCGCCAAGCTTTTCAGAAGCGCTCCCTGAGCGCTGCGACGCCGTGCATTGCCCGCGCTGACGCGCCGGTAAGTGCCATCGGCCTGCAGCAGCCACGCTTGCGCGTTATCTGTCAGATAGCCCTGAAGCGATTCCTGAATGATGCGCTGACGCAAACGGCGATCTTCGATGGGGAAGCAGGTTTCTACGCGCCGGAAAAAGTTTCGATCCATCCAGTCGGCACTGGAAAGGTAGAGCAGCTCTTCCTCGTCGCCATTTTCAAAGTAGAAAATGCGCGTATGCTCGAGGAAGCGGCCGATAATGGAACGCACCGTAATGTTGTCCGAAACGCCCTCCAGCCCGGGGCGCAGGCAGCAGACCCCGCGAACGATCAGATCGATAACCACCCCCGCCTGGGAAGCGCTATAGAGCGCTTGGATCAGTTCCGGCTCCACCAAGGAGTTCATTTTGGCGATGATTCGCCCCTGGCCGCCGGCCCGGCTCCGCTCTGCTTCCGCGTTTACGAGGTCCACCATGTGCTTGTGGAGGTTAAAGGGGGCCTGGATCAGCTTCTTCAGGCGCGCCACCCGCCCCATGGCCGTCAGCTGCTGGAACATTTTTTGAACGTCGTCGCCAGTGGCCGCATCGCAGGTAAACAAGCCGTAATCGGTGTAAAGGCGCGCCGTCCGAGCGTGATAGTTCCCGGTCCCAAGATGCACATAGCGGCGGAGCATGCGCCCTTCCCGGCGCAGTACGAGCATCATCTTAGAGTGCGTTTTATGGCCCACCACGCCATAGACCACCTGGGCTCCGGCCTCGTGGAGCGTCTCCGCGAGTTCAATATTGGCCTCTTCATCAAAGCGCGCACG
This sequence comes from Candidatus Salivita marina, assembly GCA_038144425.1. Classification (GTDB taxonomy): domain Bacteria; phylum Pseudomonadota; class Gammaproteobacteria; order Pseudomonadales; family Azotimanducaceae; genus Salivita; species Salivita marina. The sequence goes on from JAYQNS010000004.1 coordinate 447,347, forward strand.
CAACTCGATGACCACCATCACTTCCTTGCCTTGCCGAGCCGCATCGACCAAAGCCTTCACAATCGCCGAGTCGGCGCCGGTGCGATAGAGCGTCTGCCGAATGGCGAGCACGTTTGGATCCCGGGCGGCCTGGCGAAGGAAATCGATCACCGGCGCAAAGGATTCGAAGGGATGGTGCAGCAGCAGGTCCCCCCGGCGAATGACATCAAAGATGTCGTCGTTCCGGCGCACCCGGGCCGGGATCCCCGAGGCAAAGCCCGGGTATTTCAAATCCGGACGGTCGATGAGATCGGGAATGGCCATGAGCCGGGTAAGGTTCACCGGGCCATTGCAGCGGTAAACGTCGTCCTCTTCCAGCTCGAACTGGCGAACGAGAAACTCCTCCACCTCCTCCGGGCAATCATCAGCCAGCTCCAGGCGCACTTCATCGCCAAAGCGACGCGCCGAAAGTTCCCCTTCCAGGGCTCGCTTCAGATCGTCGATTTCCTCTTCGTCGACGAACAAATCGGAATTCCGCGTCACCCTAAATTGGTAGCACCCCGTGGCCTTCATGCCCGGGAACAGATCGCTCACGTGCTGGTGAATGATCGAAGAAAGGAAGACGAAATCGTTCGGACCCTGGGACACGGATTCGGGCAGCGCCACCACCCGGGGCAGGGACCGAGGCGCACCCACGATGGCCATGCCGCTGTTCCGGCCGAAGGCGTCCTTTCCCTCGAGGGTGACAATAAAGTTCAGAGATTTATTCAGAACCCGGGGGAAGGGATGGGCCGGATCGAGAGCGATGGGGGACAGCACGGGCACCAGTTCCCGGGCGAAGTAGCGCTTGATCCAGTCGGCGTGACGCTTACCCCAGTCCCTCCGGCGAATAAAGCGAATGTGCTCCCCTTCCAGCGCCGGTATGAGCATATCGTTCAACACTCGATACTGATCATCGACCAGATCGTGGACCTGCTCCGAGATGCGTTGGAGCTGCTCTCCGGGGCCCAGATTGTCTGGCCCCCGCTGGGTCGCGCCGTAGGCGAGCTGCTGCTTAAGCCCTGCCACCCGGATCTCAAAAAACTCGTCAAGGTTGGACGCCGCAATGCACAAAAAGCGTAACCGCTCGAGCAGAGGCACGCTGTCGTCCTTCGCCTGCTCCAGCACCCGACGATTAAACTCCAGGAGGGACAGCTCGCGATTGAAGAACAGGGTGGCGCCCGCCGGTTCGGGGGCAGCCTTCGCAGCGGATTTTCGGCTCATCATGGCGCTACACTTAGCCTTTACGTCATCTCAGTATGACAGACCACACTGAAGGAAATGTGACATTCATCATGGCGTCGGCAGGGAAATGAAACTGGACACGCTCTACGCTGAGACCAACGCGACGCCGGGCAGCTTCCGCTTTGATGAGGCGGTGGTCTCCGTCTTCCCGGACATGATCCGCCGGTCCGTTCCGGGCTATGAAGCGACCCTCGCCCTCACCGGGCGCTTGGCAGCCCGCTATGCCCAGGACCACAGCGCCGTGGTGGACCTCGGCTGCTCCCTCGGGGATAGCCTGCTGGCCTGCGCCCAGGCCCTTGAGGGACGACCGGTTACGCTCCTCGGCGTGGATAACGCGGCCCCCATGATCGCCCAGGCAGAAGCACGGTTTGCCGCGCTAGCCCTGACCCCTAGGCCCCGCTTCGAGCACGCCGATCTCCTGGCCTTAGCCTATCCGCCGGCGAGCCTCTTCATCCTCAATTGGACCCTCCAATTCCTCCCCCTGGAGGACCGAGGTCATCTCATTGCCCGCCTCTTTGCCACGCTGCGCCCCGGCGGCGCCCTGGTGCTCAGCGAAAAAATTCGCGACCCGGACCCGGAGGTGGACGCCCTGCTGGGGACGCTTCACCACGACTTTAAGGCCGCCCAGGGCTACTCCCCGGCGGAAATCGAAGGCAAACGGCAAGCGCTTGAAACGGTTCTGATACGGGAGACGGTGGCGGATCATCAGGCCCGCCTTCGCCAAGCCGGCTTCATTGGCGTGACCGTCCTACTCCAGCAGCTGAACTTCGTTACCTTCCTTGCCGTAAAGCCCCATGCTGCCTAGCGCAGAAGACCTATCCGGGCGCCTCGAGGCCCTCGCGCTTGCCCCTTGGACCAAAGCCCTAACGCCTGCGCTGGCCGAGGCCCTGGCTCCCGGGCGCCACGGTGATCGCCCCCGCTGGGAAGCGGCGCTGGAACAGCTGCCTGAGCTCCCGGAGGTCACTGCAGATCTCACCGGCCCCGCGCCGCGCCTCGCCTGTCCCCGCGCCCTAAGCCCTAAAGAGCAGGCCGCTCTGAAAGGGGGACTTGAAGGTCTGCGCCCCTGGCGAAAAGGGCCCTTTGATTTCTTTGGCGTCACCGTCGATGCGGAATGGCGCTCCGATTGGAAATGGGACCGACTCGCCCCGCACTTTGATCCCGCGGGCAAGCGCGTCCTCGACGTCGGCTGCGGAAACGGCTACTACGCGCGCCGCCTCCTTGGCGCGGGCGCCGCCGCCGTTGTTGGCGTTGATCCCACACTACTCTTTAGCTGCCAAAGCGCAGCCTTTGACCGCTACGCCCTGGACCCCCAATGGCTGCTTCTCCCCCTGCCCTTTGAAGCCCTACCCGCGGCCCAGTCCTTCGACGTGGTGATGAGCATGGGAGTGCTCTATCACCGGCGCGACCCTTTGGCCCACCTGTCGGCCCTGGCGGCGCAGCTGGCCCCCGGGGGCCAGCTGGTGCTGGAAACCCTGGTCATCCCTGGCGACGCGCAGCAAGTACTCGTACCTCCAGATCGCTATGCCCGCATGCGCAACGTATGGTTCCTGCCCAGCGTGTCAGCGCTCCAACGGTGGCTCGACCGGCTGGGCTTTCAAAGCCATTGCACAAGCCTCAAAGCCACCACCCCCGAGGAACAGCGCACCACGCCCTGGATGCCCTACGAATCCCTCCGGGAGGCCCTTGCACCGGAGGATAAGTCCCTTACCGTAGAAGGCTTGCCAGCGCCCCACCGGGCCCTTTTGGTCGCCGAAAAGAGAGCTCGCAGGAAATGACCCTATTTACCTATCTTGGGAAGGAGGGCGCCATCCTCCGCATGGTCGAGGCCTTCCTGAACCATCCCAGCCGCTTCATGCATCCGGTGGAGCTCGCCCGAGCGACGGGCCTCGGGGTTTTTGAAATCCGCGATCGCCTCGAGGGATGCCAGGCCCTTTTTGTCCGCCTGCCCCGCACTCCCGATGGGCTCGTGCGCTACGCCTTGGCGTCCTCCCTCGCGGGGCTCGACCAGGAAGGCATTCAAAACCTCATCGCCCAGCGCGCGCGAACGGAACGGCTTACCCTCACCGCAGGTCTCCTAGTGATCGCCGGCCTCGGCCTCCTGACCTTGATTACCGTGGCTCCCGCCGCCCTGCTGGGCCTCGGCTCGTGACCGTCCTTTCGCCCTATGAGGGGCTGGGGGAAAGGGAGCGGGCGATCTTCGCCACCGCCGACGCCCTCGCGCGGGGGCCCCTGGCTGAGGCAGAGGCGATGGCTGACGACGCGGAGGGCGAGCGTCACCTTCGAAAGGCGGCCCAGGCAGAAGGGCTCTTCGATCTCGCCCAGCGCTCCGGGCGAGAAGCGCTGCTCTCCCTCGTTGTGGTGCGCGAACGCCTCGCGGCAACCGGCGGACGGCGTCGCCACGCGGCCCTCGGCCCAAGCCCCGGGCTTCTTCAGCAAGCCAGCCCAGCGCTCCAGGAACGCTTCGGGCAGCCCGTCATGGCCGGCCTTAAACATCAGGCCTTTGCCTTCACCGATGATCCCCGGGCCCCCGTCACCGCCGAGCCAACGCCCGGCGGCTTTCGCCTCTCCGGGCGTAAAAGCTTTGTGACCGGAGGCCGGCGCGCTGATCACTTCCTGGTCTACGCCCGCACCCCGGAGGGCCCGCTCATGCTGGTGGTGGAGGCCGAGGCCCCGGGCGTCTCCCGGGACGATTTCTTTGAAACCCTTGACGGGGGCCAGCACTGCGCCCTGGCCCTTGACCGGGCCTTTGTCCCCGAGGCCCATTCCCTGGGCACCCCAGGAAAGGGCCAGCGCCAGGCCTTTGACCAAATCAATCGGACCCGCCTGACCCTAGCGGCTGAAGCCGTAGGCCTCATGGCCTATGCGGTCCAACGCGCCGCCAGCCATCTGCAGGCCCCGCGCCCCGACGGCACCCGGCTTGCGGATCGGGAAGGCGCCCAGCTGCGCTTCGCCGAGCTTTGGATGGCGGTCTTTACGGCGCGAAGCACGCTCTATCGGGTCGCCCAGCAGTTTTCCGGTGCTATCCCCAGCATCCCGGCAGGCGCCCCTGCAGGCGCCCTTGCAGCCGCCCCCGAAGCGCTCTCGGCCTTGAAGGTGCTGGCCAGCGAGACCGCGGAGCAGGTGCTCAGCGGCGCCCTTCAGCTCTGCGGCGCCCAGGCGCTGCGGAGCGATGATCCCCTCACCCGGTGCTACCGCGAGGTGCGCAGCTGGCAGTTCGCGGAAGGGGCCTCGGATTTGCTGCGCTTAAGTATTGCCAAGGCCCGGCTCGAGAAAGGCCGGGGCGCGCTCTAGCCTTGCCCCCTAAGCAAGGGGCAGAGAGGGATAGGCGTCGGACCGGGTCCCCGGAATGGGGTGGTTGTCTTGGCGGTGGTAGGTGAACACTACGGAGCGCTTCACCGTCTGGGTTCGATTTCGCCCCGCCGCATGAAACAGGCGCCCGTGGAAGAACAGCACATCCCCGCGGCGAAGCTCTAGATCCACGGCCGAATTGAGAAGGGCCTGGTTTTCCTCAAGGTCCTTTCGAAGAAACAGCGCCGCATCGAAACGCCCGCGGTCGATGGTCTGGCCATGGGTACCGGGCAGCACCCTTAGGCCCCCGTTTTCCTCCCGCTCTTCCCCTAAAGCGAGCCAAACGCTCACCAATTCTGGGCGATCAAAGGACCAATAGCGCACGTCCTGATGCCAGGCCGTGTCACTGGAAAAGCCGGGATACTTGGTCATGATGCAGTTGTGATGGCTTTGGGCCAGGGCCACGGGACCGCCCAGGAGAATCTCGACGCGCCGCGCCACCGGCAGAGAAAGGGCCCAGGATCGAAAGCTCGCATCCCGGCTCAGCGCGTTCAAAAGGCGCCGCGGCGTCTTGCCCCCGGGGGCGAGGCGGTCCGCGGGGGCGCCGGGGTAGGCCACGTCAGCTTCAAATTCCGCGGGGCCGAGCAAAGGGTCTAGGTGCTGATCGACCGTATGCTCCATCGCCGCCAGCAAAGCCGGAGGCGCAAGACCCCGGACCACGAGATAGCCATGACGGTCGAACCGCTGCCGATCGAGCTCGGCAATAGGGGGATCAAGCGGTGGTTTTGCCTGCATTTGACAATCCAGCGCCGGCGAAAGATACCGGAGACGAAGGCGGCCCGTGCGCCGCCAGCATACGCCAAGGCGGGGTAAAAGGCTTGCACTTCCTAAGGCGCGTGCCCACCCTTTTTTTCATGACGCCTTTGATCGCCACCCTCATCGCGCGGTCTTTCCGCATTCTCCCCGCCGTCCCGGCGGTCGCCCTCCTTTGCTTCGCTCCCGGGAGCCTTGGCGCCCCCCTGCCTAAGCTCCCGCCGGAGGGGCTTCGACTAGGCTTCACCCTGAGCTGTGACTTCGAAACCCAGTGGTGGGAGGCGGTTTTCTACCCGGAAGACGGAGATACGCTCACGGTGCGCTGGCTCACCCCAAGCCTCTTTTCCGACGAGCCCAAGCAGCGCCCCCGATCCCTTTCTCTCACCCAACAGCAAGCCCTCTACGACCACAGCCGGGACCTCCTCGGTGCCGCCAGCCTGAGCTGGCAGGACGACGCCCTGTCCGCCGAGGGGCCATGGCTGGGCCATCGAACCTTTACCGTTAGCGCCCAACGCCTAGACCACCGCCTGGGCCGCGTGGACCGGCTTGACTACGATATTGACCTTCACCCCGGGCGACCGCTCCCCAAAGAACTGGGGGCCCTGGCCACCACCCTGAAAGCCATAGACCGCCGGCTCCGATTTTCTCTGGACTGTCGCTAAAACCCCTTGGGGGTCCTCCAGGAGAGGCGTAAGCTTTTCATCTACCCTAGCCTTGGACTAACCCGCACACCATGAGCCCGTTCTTTGCCAGGCCACTTCTTACCGCCGGAGTCCTTGCCTTCAGCGCACCCCTCTGGGCCGGCGCAGAAACAGTACTCGGGGTGAGCAATGCGCAACGCTGCTTCGAAGGCGCCCTGGCTGGGCAAAGCACTCTCAGCACCATCGAGCTCTGCAGCAAAGCGCTCAGTATGGAAAACCTTTCGGAAAAAGATCGGGCGGCTACTTTCACCAACCGCGGCATTCTCTATGGACAAAGCGGCCGCGCCGATCGTGCCCTCGGTGACTTCGGCCGCGCCCTCGAGCTCAGCCCCGGTCTCATCCACACCCTGATCAATCGCGGGAACCTCTTCGTCCGCCTAAAGCGTTTCACGGAAGCCATGGCCGACTACGACCAAGCCCTCTTCTACTCCGAAGGGCGGAACGCTTTGGTGTACTTCAACCGCTCCCTTGCCCTGGAACAGCTTGGGAGGAAAAAAGCAGCCCGGGAGGATCTCCTCAAGGCCGTGCAGCTGGAACCGGAAAACATCCGATTCCGGGAAGCCCTCGCCGCGTTTAAATAACGCCGCTCCCCTAGGCTTCGGCCCGGGCCCGATCCTTCGGGAAGTGCACGCCGGCCCGCCAGTAATGGAAGGCCGCCCAGAAGTTCGCGAACGTGCACAGGAAGAGCGCCCAGCGCAGGGATTCGTCGCCATAATTCGGCGCTAGCCAATCGGAAAGGATCCCCACCACGGAGGGCCCACAGGCTAGGCCAATCATGTTCAGCACAAATAACAGGATCGCCGCCGCCACGGAACGCATGCGCACGCCCACTAGGGTTTGGGTTTGAGCAAAGGTGGTGGCCTGATAGAAGTTGCCGAGCATCACGGGAATGACGAGGAGCAGCAGAGCAGACCCTGCGCTTTGCACCATGAAAGCGGCCAGGGCGAAGGGGATCAAGATTAGCAGCCCAACGGACACCACCCACAGATACCAGCGCGGATCCCGGGCCCCAAAGTGGTCCGCAAGGCGGCCCCCGAGCGCAATCCCAATGCCCCCGGGAATCCCGAAAATCAGGCCCAGGTAGGTGCCCAGCTCCCCAGAGCTCATACCATGGCTGCGCGTGAAGAAAGCCGCGGCAAAGGTAATAAGGCCGTAGCCAACAAACGCGGTCACGCCCCCGCCAATAGCCATATGGATGAAGGACCGGCGCGCCAGCAAATAGGCAATCACCTCCTTTACCGGGGGTTGGACGGCGGGCGGCGCATCGGCTGCCGGCTGGATGGTCTCGGACATGCCCCGGGGCGGCTCCTTCACAGTAAAGCGAACCAGAACGGCCAGCAGAAGACCGGGAACGCCCACCACCACGAAGGCCCAACGCCAACCGAAGAATTCCTCCATCCAGCCCCCGACGAAGAAGCCAAAGAGGACGCCGAAGGGAATGCCAAGGGCATAGATGCCCAGCGCCGTCGCGCGACGCTCAGGCGGATAGTAATCGGCCAACATGGAATGAGACGGAGGGCTGCACCCTGCCTCCCCCACCCCCACCCCAATGCGGAATAGGAGAAGCTGGATAAAGTTCTGAGCGAAGCCCTGAAGCGCCGTAAATAGACTCCAGACCGCGAGCGCTGCCGCGATCAGGTTCCGCCGGTTCGTCCGATCGGCAATACGGGCGATGGGGATGCCCATGAAGGTGTAGAAGACGGCGAAGGCTAGGCCCGTGAGCAAGCCCATGGCCGTATCGCTCACTCCCAGATCCCGCTTAATGGGCTCCACGAGGATCCCGAGGATCTGGCGATCAATGAAATTGAAGGTGTAGGTCACCACCAACACCCCCAGCACATAGCGCCGAGTGGCGTCGGAAAAGGTCTCGCCGACCTGCTTCATGCATATCTCCCCAAGCAGGCGGAGGCAGGCCCCGCCGAAATATCGTTTTCTTATGGATGTCCTAGGGCTTTAGCTGCCCCTTCAAAAGACGCAGGAACTTGTCTCCCCAAGGCGGCGCCAGCCCCAAGCTGTGCATATCAAGCCGGCTTTGCCGGTAAATGGATTTGCCGTGGCTGAAGGTCTTAAAGCCCTCGTAGCCGTGATAAGCCCCCATGCCGCTGGGCCCCACCCCCCCAAAGGGAAGGTCCTCCTGGGACACGTGCATGATAACGTCGTTCAGAGTCACGCCCCCGGAGGTGGTGCGATCCAGCAGCGCCCGCTCCTCCTCAGCCGTCTCGCCAAAATAGTACAAACCAAGGGGCCGGGGGTGGGCATTCACGTAGTCAATTGTTTCATCGAAGGCGCGATAGGTCTTCACGGGCAGCAGGGGGCCAAAGATCTCCTCCTGCATCACCGCCATGTCCTCCGTGGGATTCAGGATCAGGTGCGGGGCAATCTTATGGTGGGGCTGCTGCCGGAAGTCTTCCCCTGCGGGATTGATCTCGAGCACCGTCGCGCCCTTCTCTCGCGCATCCTCAAGGTAGCCCTGAAGCCGGTCAAAGTGGCGCTGATTCACGATGGAGGTGTAATCAGGATTGTCCAGCAGCGTGGGATAGAGCCTGCCCACGGCGGCGGTGCTCGCCTCCACGAAGGCATCCACCTGCCCCTCGGGCACCATGACGTAGTCCGGGGCCAGGCAGATCTGCCCCGCATTTAGAGTCTTGCCCATCATCAGGCGCCGCGTGGCCTGCTCAAGCTTCGCACTATCGGAGAGCACCACGGGGGATTTCCCCCCGAGCTCCAGAGTCACGGGAACGAGGTTATTCGCAGCAGCCCGCATGACGTGCCGGGCCACATTGGTTGCACCGGTGAAGAGCAAATGGTCGAAAGGCAGGCCTGCGAAGGCCGCCCCGGCTTCCGGCCCGCCCTGCACCACGGCAATCTCCGTGGCATCGAATTGCTGCGCAAAGGCACGGGCCATAAGCGCCGAGGTCTGGGGCGTAAATTCTGACGGCTTGATCATCACCCGATTACCCGCCGCCAAAATGCCCGCCAGGGGCGAAAAGGTGAGCTGAATGGGGAAATTCCAGGGGCTGATCACCCCCACCACGCCCAGGGGCTGGTATTCGATCCGAGCCTTCGCCCCGAAGAGGCCGAAGGGCATGCTGGCCTTGCGGCGCTCCGGGCGCATCCAACGCGCCACGCGTTTCTGCGCAGCCTTCAGGGGCTCGAGGCTGCTGGCAATGTCCGTAAACAGCGATTGGTGCAGGGAGCGATGGCCAAAATCCTCCCGCAGGGCCTCGCAAAAATCGTCGGCGTTATCCAGCAAAACGGTGACGGCGCGACGGAGCCGATCCTTTCGGAGCGCTAGGCTCACTGGAGCGTCGGCAAGGGCCGCAGCCCGCTGCGCTTCAAGCAGCGCCAGCATCTCTTCGCGAGAGCATTCAACAGTCGTGGTCATGGGTTTCCCTCCAACGCCCGATGCTGGAGTCTACCTCAGGCCACCCTGAGGTCCATGCCCGAAAGCCGGCTAACCCTGGCCGCGGGTGCGGGTGCGGTTCGGCGCCCCTTCGCGCTCGATAAACTCAATGATTCTGCCGGCCACATTGAGGCCCGTGGCCGCTTCGATGCCGCGGAGCCCCGGGGAGCTATTCACCTCCAGCACAAGCGGGCCGTGGTTCGAGCGCAGAATATCCACTCCCGCTAGCCCGCCACGGAACGCTCCGCCGCCCGGCGCGTCGTCTCAACCACGTCGCCAGGCCTCCACGGCAAGGCGTCGCGGCGGAAGCGCCTGGCGCCCCCAGCGCGGTGCGAGGCGATAGGCGAGGCCCGCGCGACGAAGGGCCTGCTCGAGCTGAGCCACCGTGGGCATCACCACTTCATGAACCTCATGCTGTCGCATCCAGCTTTTTCCCCGGCGCAAAAAGGTGGTGATCTCTCGCCGTCCCCGCCCCCGCCGCTCGGAAAAACGATGGGCCACCAGCCAGTGCTCATCTTCTCGCCAGCCCGCCCCTGCCAGGGGCTCCGGCCCCTGCACCATGAGGTCAAACAGCAGCACCCCGCCGGGGGCCAGGAGAGATCCCAGCCGGGCCAGCTTCTCTGACCAGGGCTCGAAGGCGCCGTAGGGAGCGCAGTAGTTCAGCACCTCACCAATCGCGAAGATCGCGGCCCAGGGCCCCTTCGGCGCAGCCTCCGCCGTCCCGGCGCGCAGGGGCAGCGCCCCATAACGCGCCCGAGCCAGGCGTCGAAACGCCGGTGAAGGCTCCAACCCTTGAGCCTCATAGCCCGCCGCGAGCAGCGCAGCGAGCACGCCCCCGGCCCCGCTGCCCAGCTCAAGCAGGGGCCCCGGCGGCGCCTTCTTCAGCCGGGCAAGTAGCGCCGGCAGGGCCCTGAGCGCCGCCTCCTCAAACCCTTCGGCGTGCACTCGAGCTAGAGCCTCGCCGTAGAGCGGCGCTGCGCTAGGCAAGGGTGTCATCCCCCTGCCCTAGGGTCCCCGCGAGCGTTCCGACCTCAAGCTCCCCGGCCGCCGTTTGCCCCCCACGGGCGAGAAAGCGCGTCATGTTTCGGGGCGCCTCTTCCGTGGCGAGGAGGGTTTGGAAGAGATAGGCCTCCTCCGCCAGCCCCTCCGCCAGGGGTCGCTCAGCCGCATCCACGGCTGCCTTCGCGGCCGCAATGGCCGGCGCTGGGAAGCTCGCGATGCGCCGGGCAAGGCGTTCCACAAAGGGGCCAATCTCATCGGCCGGCAGGGCCCGATTGAGATAGCCCCAGGCTTCCGCCGTTTCCGCATCGAGATCATCGCCGCCCAGAATCACCTCCAGGGCTCGGCCTCGGCCAAGCAACCGCGGCAAGCGCTGCGTGCCTGTGCCGCCGGGAATGATGCCGAGGGGCACTTCCATCTGACAGATACGGGTCTTCCCCCGTACCCCAAAGCGCATATCGAAGGAGGAGACCAGTTCGCTGCCTCCGCCCCCCACTCGGCCCTCGATTTGGGCAATGGTGGCCTTGCCCATGGTCCGGAAGGTCTCGCACATGCGGTGGAAATCGTTTGCGGGCCCTTCCGCCGGATCAGAGCGCGACGGCGTCGGGTTGCGCGGCATCTCAAGGATTGCCGCCACATCGAAATGGGCAATAAAGAAGTCGGGGTTCGCGCTTTTCAGCACCACCACCCGCACCGCATCGTCCTGGCTCACCGCTTCCGCAAAGCGCGCCAGCTCTCCGAACAGTTCTAGAGAAAAAAGATTAATCGGCGGCGAAGCGATGACCGCCGTGCACACCTTGTCTGCCGTGCTGACCTGAAGATGTTCGTAGGAATCGCCCATGGCCCTCTCCCCGTGCCGTCCTTCTCTTTATTCCTCTGGGAAGCTTGCCTCACCCGCCGGGCGGGGGCTAGATGCGCTTGGCCAGGGCGGCGCCGAGGGCGGAGCCCTTAAACACCAACGCTGTCCAGGGCCCGCCGGCAGGAGCAGGCCCCTTCTCCCGGGCCTCATCCCGGTGAGCGCATTCATCGGCGCGGAACTGCGCCAGCACCGCCGCCAGCGCCTCGAAGGCGGGCTGCCCCGCCAGCGCCCCCAGCTGATCGCCGTAGTGATGGTCCACGAACGCTTCCACCGCTGCGATAGTTCGGTACACGGCCGCCGGGGACAGGAGCGCCGGCAAACATCCCAGCCCAAAACCCATGACCCGCCACAGCGGGGCCAGACGCGTTTTGCCCGCGGAAGGCAAGCCAGCTTCGAAAAAGGCCAGGTGCGCGGCTTCCGTGCGCCCGTGTTCTTCAGCGAAGGCCCGAAGGGCCGGATCCCGAGTGACCGCCAGCACGCCCCGGTAGATCCACACGGCGCCAAGCTCCCCGGCGTGATTGGAGCGCATCTCGCGCTTTAAGGCGCGGGACAGGCTCGGGAATGCGGCTGTGAGCACAGCGGGATCGGGCACGGACACCATGACAGAGACTCCAACGCGTTAGGCCCGTGCAAAAAAATTAAAGTTAGGAGGCGTCCCCCGCCTGCGCTTGCTGGAAGGCGGCATGGTCGGCGACCACCTGCGCCTGGATCTGCTCGAGAAGCCTCCGCGCCAGCGCGGGCGGCACGCCGCGGGCTTCGGCCTCGGCTTCGATGCGCGCCAGCTGGGCCGCTTCCCGAGCGGGATCGCGAAGGGGTAACTGTGCCTCCGCTTTCAACGCGCTCACCTGCTGAGTGACCTGGAAACGCTCGGCGAGCACGGCGAGCCAGGCCCCATCCAGGGTATCAAGGCGCTCGCGCAGCGCGGCGAGCTGATCCCCCGACGCCTTAGCCACGGAAGGTGACCGGTAATTCCCGGGGGCCAGAAATGAAATTCGACGCGAGCCATTCCGGCTCCCCGGCCAGGGAGATATCATGCATGCGCGTGACCACCTCTCGTAGCATGAAATCAATCTCGATCCGGGCCACGTGCTGCCCAAGGCAGACGTGCGTGCCCCCGCCAAAGGCCAGATGCGGATTGGGATTGCGCGTCGGGTCGAAGCGGTGCGGATCGGCGAAGATCCGCTCGTCCCGATTGGCGGCGCCATAGTACAGCACCAGGCGCTGGCCGGCGCGAACCCGCTGCCCTGCGATTTCCACATCCTCCGTGGCCCGGCGCCGCATGTAGGTCACTGGGGAACAGTAGCGCAGGCACTCATTACGCACCGGAGCAAGCCACCGGTCCGGGTCCTCCCGCAGCGCTTGCAGGCTCGCGGGATGATCGAGCAGCACCAAAAGCGCGCTGCCCAAAAGGTTGCGCGTGGTATCGCCCCCGGCGTCGATCAGCAGAAGGAAAAAAAGAAGGAAATCCACATCATCGAGGCGCTTACCGTCGATCTCCGCGGCGAGGAGCCGGCTGGCAAGATCATCCGTGGGCCGGGCCCGTTTCTCCTCAATAATTCGCTGCCCGTAACCAAACATGGCAGCCACGGCTTCCCCCTGGGCCCCCGGGGGGAGGGTCTCCGCGGCGCTGTGAATCGTCTCCGTCAAGGCGTAGAGCTTTCGCCCGTCGTCCAAGGGCAGACCCATGAGCTTGGCAATGACATAGCTGGGCATCTCCCCGGCCACGTCCTGCATGAAATCGCACCGTCCCTTGTCGATCACCGCATCGACGATCTGCTTGGCGAATTCTTCGATCCAGGGGGCCATGGCCGCGGCCGGGCCCTGGGTGAACTCGCGGCTGATTAACTTCCGGTAGGTCGTATGGGACGGGGGATCCATCATGAGCATCATTTTATGGACGCCGTCATCAAAGAGCCCGGGCTCGGGATCCTCAATCATGATGGTGGGCTCGGAGGAAAAGCGCTGAGGATCGCGGCCAATGGCCCGGACGTCTGCATAGCGCGTTATCGCCCAAAAACCATCCCCATCGGGCGTTTCGTGCCAGTAGCAGGGGGCGTGCTCTCGGAGCCAGCTGTATTGGTCCTGGGGATGGCCTGCAGCAAAGCTTCCAGGACTCAGCAGGTTGATCTTCATGGGATCTCCTAGGCGTTGCGCGCCATCAGCCCGCCATCCACGGGAATCACGGCCCCGGTGAGGTAGCTCGCGGCGGGCAAGCATAGAGAAACTGTCATCTGCGCCACCTCCTCCGGTTCCCCATAGCGTTTCAGGGCCGTACGCCGCTTGGCAAAAATGGTTTTGTGCTCCTCGCTAATGGCCGCGGTCATGCCCGTTTTGATGGGGCCGGGGCAAATGCAGTTCACCGTAATGCCTTCCGGGCCCAGCTCCACCGCCAGCGATCGGGTCAGTCCCGTGACCCCGGTCTTCGCTGCCGTGTAGGGGCTGCCGTAGGCGGTTGCTCCGAGCCCTTCCGTGGACGCTATGTTCACGATTCGCGCCGCATCGGAACGGCGGAGCGCCGGGAGGGCCGCGCGGACCATGCGCACCTGGGCCGTCAGCAGCACGCTTAAGTGCTTATCCCAAATCTCCAGGTAGTTGTCCGCGTCCACGGAGGTAAAAATAGAGATCCCCGCGTTGTTGATGAGAATATCGAGGCCCCCAAAATGGGCCACGGCTTCCTCCACGGCACGCTCGGCCACGCCCGGCTCGGCCAGATCGACGGTCCAGCCTCTGACCCGGCCTCCGGCGCCCTCGATCGCGTCGACGGTTTCTGCGAGGCCGGCTTCGTTCAGATCAAACAGAGCCAGCTGCACGCCCTCATCGGCCAGCACGTAGGCCGTAGCCCGGCCCATACCCGAACCCGCCCCGGTGACCAGCGCGACGCGCCCCTCTAAGGACCGATTCCCCTTAGTTAGCTTCCCCATGCTTCTCCTCTCCACCGATGGTTGGTGCGCGCCGCGCAGAAACGCTTTCCCAGCTTAAGGTCCCGCCGAGGCCCCGTCGACCGCCCACCCGCAGCACCGTCCGCGCCGCTAGACGGCTCGCGCCCAGGGCCGTAGGCTCGGAGCGACCTTTGGGAGGGAAACTATCACTATGTATCCAGGACACTGGGCTTCCGTTGCGCCTGATAAACCGGCAGCCATCAACGCCAACACCGGAGAGGTGCTCGACTACGCCACCCTCAATACCCGTTCGGCGCAGCTGGCCCACTATTTCAAGGCTCAGGGCCTTGGCGTTGGGGACCATGTCGCGCTGTTCATGGAAAACAATCTGCGCTTCTTCGAGGTGGCCTGGGCGGCTTACCGAAGCGGCCTCTACCTCACCTGCATCAATCGCTATCTCACGGCGGAGGAAGCGGCCTACATCGTTAACGACTGCGATGCGTCGATCCTCATTAGCAGCGCCGCCCGAGGCACGGTCGCCGACGCGCTCCGCGAGCCCTGCGCCCGGGTAAAGGCGTTCCTTATGACCGACGGGGCCCTAGCTGGCTGGACCGATTACGACGCCGCCCTCGCCGATCAGCCCGCCACGGCCCCCCCGGAGGAACCGGCCGGGGATAGCATGCTCTACAGCTCCGGCACCACGGGGCGGCCTAAGGGCATTAAGCGGCCCCTTTCCGGCGAAAGCATCCGGGCCGGTACGCGCATTTCCCAGGCCCTCGCGGCGCAGTACCACTTCACGGAGAATAGCGTTTACCTGTCCCCCGCGCCCCTTTACCACGCGGCACCCTTTGCCTACTCCATCGGCACTCAGTCCCTAGGGGCAACGGTAGTAATGATGGAAAAGTTCGATCCGGAAACGGCCCTAGGGCACATCGAGCGCTACGGCGTCACCCACAGCCAGTGGGTGCCTACTATGTTCGTGCGCATGCTCAAGCTCCCCGAAACCGTGCGCGGCCAGTTCGACCTCCGCACCCATCAGGTCGCCATTCACGCTGCGGCCCCCTGCCCGGTCGCCGTAAAGCAGCAAATGATCGACTGGTGGGGTCCGGTGCTTTATGAGTACTACGCAGGTACGGAGGGAAACGGGTCGACCTTCATCACCAGCGAAGAATGGCTAAAGCACCCAGGCTCCGTGGGCCGGGCGGCCAATGGCGTGGTCCATATCTGCGACGAGGATGGGGCCGAGCTTCCCACGGGAGAGGCGGGGCTGGTCTATTTCGAACAACCGGCGCGCCCCTTCGAATATCACAAGGCACCGGAAAAGACCGCCTCCTGCCAGCACCCCTCCCATGACAACTGGACCGCCCTGGGCGATGTGGGCTACCTCGACGAGGATGGCTATCTCTACCTCACGGACCGCAAGGCCTTCATGATCATCTCCGGCGGGGTGAACGTATATCCCCAGCAGGTGGAAGATGCCCTCGTGCTCCACCCCGAGGTCGCTGACGTGGCCGTTTTCGGCGTGCCCGATCCAGACCTCGGAGAAGCGGTGAAGGCCGTAGTCGAAGTCCCTCCAGGGGTGATCGCAGACGACGCCCTAGAGGCCCGGCTTGTCGCCTTCACTCGGGAGCACCTCGCGGCCTACATGGTCCCGCGCTCCGTGGACTTCATCGATGAAATGCCTCGCCTGCCCACGGGCAAGCTGTACAAGCGCCTCCTTCGAGACCGCTACTGGGGCAAGGAAGGCACCACCATCGTCTGAAGTTCAGCTCGGAAGTTTCTGTGAAGCTCACAAGCCCAGGCTTCACGACCATCGGCTATCGGGGGACAATGTTAACCTGGGGTTAACTGTTAACCCTGGTAACATTGCCCACCCGCGGAGGCCGACCCCCGCCCCGTGCCGTTCAATCGGAGTTTCGCCTGTGAACCGTGCCAGCGCCCTTGCTATCGCCATCGCCGTCCTAAGCCTCAGCACCGCTGCAACGGCAGCGGAAAGGGGCCCAGCCTTTAGCGAGGCCCAGGGCCCCTGGGTAGATGAACAACTCCCCCAAAGCGCCCCCAATGCCGCGATGACTGAAGCCTGGGAGAACACGCTGGCCGGGGTTTATGAGCTGGCCCTGAATAACGACCCCATGCTCGCCATGGCCGAGGCCAGCTACCGCGTGGGCCTTGAGCAGCGAAAGATCGCCCGGGCAGCCCTCCTGCCCCAGGCCAACATCACCTACTCGGACAGCGACAGCTATTCCAAATCTCGAGGCCAATTCGCCATCGGGACCTTCATCGTCGAAAACGCTACGAACTCTGGGCAGGATTCGGATGGCTACGTCGCCTCCCTAACCCAGCCGCTCTTTGATTTGAACGCGTGGTTTACCTTCCGTAGCGGCAGCGAACTGACGAAGCAGGCCGAAGCCACCTTCAAGCAGGCTCAGCAGGACCTCATCGTCCGCGTCTCCCAGGCCTACTTCACCGTACTGCGAGCCGCAGCGAATCTGTCAGCCGCCCAGGCCCAGGAAGCGGCCTTAAAGGCGCAGCTGGAGCAGGTGCAACAGCGCTTCGACGTGGGCCTGGTGGCCATCACGGACGTCTATGATGCCCAGGCCGCATTCGATACGGCGGTCGCCGATCGCCTCGCCTTCGACGCCTCGAAGAGCGTTGCTCTCGAGGCCCTCTCCGTGCTCACAGGGCAAACCCATGCAGACCTCTGGCCCTTGAAGGACAGCTTCCCCGTGGTCGACCCCACGCCGGAAGGGGTGGAGGCCTGGCTCGACTTCGCCCATCAGTACAACGTGGACCTGCAGGTTGCGGAGCTCGGCAAGGACGCGGCCCTCGCCGGGGCCCGGGCCGCAGCATCGGCCCACCTTCCTCGGGTCAGCCTCGCGCTGCAGCGAACGGTTAATAACGCGGAAACGGACCAGTTTAATGTTGTGGACGACAGTTCCGTGCTGGTCCCCCGGGACACGGATCAAAACTCCATCGCCCTGAACGTCACCATGCCCCTCTTCGCCGGTGGTCGAATCAGCGCCCAGCGCCGAGAAGCCTACGCGCGCTTCGATGCTCAGGCGATGAACCTCGAAACCACCCGGCGCCAGGTGCGACAGCAAACGCGCGCCTTTTACATCAACGTGAAGCGGGATGTGGCCCGCACCCGGGCTCGCGCCCAAGCAATCAAATCAACCCAAGCTGCACTCGATGCGGCGCAGACAGGCTACGAAGTGGGCACGCGGAACGTGGTAGACGTGCTCATTGCCCAGCGTGCTGTGTACTCAGCGATCCGGGACCACGCCAATTCCATCATCGACTTCGTGCAAGATGTGATCGCCCTTAAGCGACAGACAGGGACCCTCACCCCTGGGGAAATGCTGACGCTAAACCGATGGCTGACGGCACCGGGTCCGGCCCTCGCTAGCACCCAGAGTACGCTGGGGCTCTAGGCCCACCCCTAGACCCTAGGGGGCAGAGCCCTCACCATTTGTGAGGGCGGCCATCCCAGTTCAGAAAGGCGCCGGTGGTTTCGAGGGTGAGGTCATCGATTGCCGCCATGATCCCCGTGGCGCTTTCCTCGACGGACAGCGCCGCTTCCGAACCGCCCATATCCGTGCGCACCCAACCGGGATGCAGCAGCAGCACTGCCGTGCCCTCGTCCTTCAAATCAAGGGCGGCGAGGCGCATGACCTTATTCACCGCCGCTTTCGATGCGCAGTAGGCGTAGGACATGGGCCAATCGAGGCTGAGGGCGCCAAGCTGGCTCGTGATGGTCACGGCCTTGCCGGCCGGCGCCTCGGCGAGCTGGGCCCGCAGGCCCTGAAGCACGCGAAGCGGCCCCATGCTATTCACGGCAAAGGCCTCTGCCCAACCGTCGTAATCCATCTCCGCGAGGGTTTGCTGGGGACGCGCGGGGCCGCTAATACCGGCGTTGTTAATAAGGACATCTACGGGGCCCGGAATCTGACGCACAAAGGCATCGACGCTGGCACCATCGCTCACATCCAAAGCGTGCTGAGTCACCCCGGGCAGCGCGCTGAGAGCATCGCTCGGGGCCCGACTGGTGGCGATCACCTCATCGCCCCGGGCTGCGTAGGCCGTGGCCAGAGCTAGGCCAATGCCTCGATTCGCGCCCGTAATCACCACTCTTGCCATGATTGGCCTCCTAAGAATCGATAGTGAGCGTACGTAAGGGGATGAGCCCTTCCGCCCCCGACGGCGTGACCAACGTCGGAAGGGTGCCGCCGCTTTGGGCGAAGACCCGATCGGCGCGGTAGCTCGAACGAACCAGGGGTCCCGACGCCACCTCGCGGAAGCCCCGCGCTAAGCCAGCCTCACGGTAACGCTCAAAGTCCTCCGGCGGCACCCAGCGCGCCACAGGCAAATGGTGCAGCGTGGGGCGCAGGTATTGGCCGAGGGTCAATAGGCTTACGCCGGCGCTGCGCAGATCGTCCATGGCCTTAAGGAGCTCGTTTTCCGTCTCCCCGAGGCCCAGCATGAGGCTCGATTTCGTGAGCACCGCCGGCGCAAGCGCCTTCGCGGTGCGCAGCACGGCTAGGGTGAGGCCGTAGCCCGCCCGGGGATCGCGCACGGGATGGGTCAGGCGCTCCACGGTCTCGAGGTTCTGGGCAAAAACATCCACGCCGCTGTTCACAAGGCAGCGCACGGCGGCTTCGCTCCCGGAAAAATCCGGCGTGAGCGCTTCCACCACCACTTCGGGGCTGCGGGCCTTGATGGCCGCAATGGTAGCCGCATAGTGGGCCGCGCCGCCGTCCGGTAGGTCGTCCCGGTCTACGGAAGTCAGGACCACATAACGCAGCCCCATCGTTTCCACCGTCTCCGCCACGCGCTGCGGCTCCTCGGCATCGAGGAAGCCTCCCGGGTTCCCCGTATCCACAGCGCAAAAGCGGCAGGCCCGGGTGCATATAGAGCCCATGAGCATGAGCGTCGCTGTGCCGTGGCTCCAGCATTCGCTCATGTTCGGGCAATGGGATTCCTCGCACACGGTGGCAAGCGCGTGGTGCTTCACCAGGGCCTTAACGGCGCCATAGCGCGGACTGTGTTCGAGCTTTAAGCGCAGCCAAGGGGGCTTTCGTTCCGCCGGCGGCGCTTCGCCCCAGGGGCGCTGACCATTCTTAACGGCCCGACGACCGCTTTCCGTTTCGTACTTGCTCCCGCTGGGAACAGCAGGGCCATCCACACCACGTCCCATGGCCACCGACTCCTTACGAATCTTCGTCCATGATAGCAGCGCCGTCGCTTTCAAGCGCCTGCATCCGGGCAAACCAACCGGGATCAAGGAGCGATCCGTCCTCCAGATCTAGCGCCGGATAGGGGAGGTTGCGGCGTTGGCAAAACGCTGCGAGCTTCGGCTCCCCCCACTCAAAGAAGAGCTGTTGGTAGCGGGTCATGTCTAGTCGCGGCGTCGCAAAGCATCCCGCCGCCTCCCGCTGCCGATAGGCTTCTGAGAGGAGCAGGGCCGCAGCCACGGAGACATTAAAGGACTCCACCATGCCCACCATGGGAATGGTGACGGTCAAATCCGCTGCAGCCAGCGCGGCGGTCCCCGGGCCCTGCTTTTCCGCCCCCATGAGCAGCACCGTGGGGCGCGTGTAATCCACCTCGCGAAAATCCACGGACCGCTCGTCAAGATGGGCCACCACGACCTGGTACCCAGCGGCCTTCTGCGGCGCCAGAGCCGCTTCCACGGACGGATGGCGATGCAAGCAAACCCATCGCTGGCTACCCATGGCCGTGGAACGATAGGCCCGGTAATCCCCGTCCCCCACCACCACGTCCATATCCAGCACGCCGAAGGCATCGGCGGAGCGCACAATGGCGGAAAGGTTGTGACCCTTATGGACCGAATCGGTGAGCACGCGAAGGTCGGGCTGGCGCCGATCAAGGACGGATCGAATGCGTCGGGCTCGCTGCGGGGTCAAGGGCTCGCTCCGTCGAAAAAAAGGGGCGACACTATAAACCACCTCACTGTGCTGCAGGATGCTATGGACACCTATCCGCGCTATCCCGATCTCTGTGGCTGGAACGCGCTGCTGCCCACCCGGGCGGCGACCGCCGCCCTGGAAGGGATCGAGAAGGCGTCCGTGGTCATCGTCGGAGCTGGCTATACGGGGCTCGCCGCGGCCCGGCGCTGGGCCACCCTGCGCCCCGACGACTCAGTGGTGGTTCTTGACGCGGCGACGGTCGGCGAAGGCAGTCCAGGGCGGAACTCAGGCTTTATGCTCGAGATTGCCCTTGCCGATGACGCCGATGCCCAGGCCGTGGCCCGGATGAACGCCATGAACGCCCTTTGCCGAGACACCATGGGCGAGCTCGCCGCCCTCGTCGCCGACCATCAGATCCCCTGCGATCTGACGCACCGGGGGACCTACCGCGCCGCGGCTACGGCTAGGGGCCTCGCCAGCCTTGCCGCCTACGAAGCCTTTCTGAAGGCGGCCCAGCTGCCCTACGAACGGCTCAGCGGTGCAGACCTCACGGCGCGCCTCGGCACGGCCTACTACCAAGGCGGCCTCTACTCCCCTGACTGCTACCTGGTACAGCCCGCAGCGCTCATCCGTGGCTTGGCTGAGGCGCTTCCCCCGTCCGTTCAGCTTTTTGAAAACAGTCCCGTGCTGGCGCTGAAGAAGGGCGCCGGAGGCTGGAGCCTCCATACCCCTGAGGGAGAAGCTCGCGCCCCCACGGTGCTGCTTGCAAACAACGGCTACGCGGCGCGCCTGGCCGGGGGCGCCCTCGGTCGAGGCGTGGGGGCGGTCACCCCTGTCTTTACCTTCGCCGGGCTAACGGCTCCGCTGACGCCCGATGCTCGAGGCCTGCTCGGCTCGGACCCCAGCTGGGGCCTCCTGCCGGCGCATCGCCTGGGGACGACCCTCCGGCTCACCGAGGACCATCGCCTGCTGGTCCGTAGCTTTTACGACGACCGCCTACCCCCTAGGCCCCAGGCCTTTCAGGCAGGCCTCCAGGACGCCCTCGACCGACGCTTCCCCGCCCTTGCGGCCGAAGGCGCCACCCACATCACGCACCACTGGGGCGGGGCGACGGGCATTACCTATAACGGCACGACCTTTTTCGGCGGCGTGGAGCATGGCCTCTATGCGGCGGCGGGGTGCAACGGGGGCGGCGTGGTGAAGGGCAGCCTCTTCGGGCGTCTTCTGGTGGATGAGGCACTAGGCTCTCTCACTGTGGACGTGAAGGGGCTCTTCGGCGCGCCCCCCTGGCTGCCTCCCAACCCCTTGCGGCACTGGGGCTTTTCCTTTCTCACGCGGCGCTGGCGCCGGGAGGCCGGCGCCGAGCTCTAGGGCCTAGCCGATGAGCTTAATGGCCTCGCTCTGGATCTTTTCCTTCCAGAGCTTCGGTCCCGTTTCGTGGACGGAAACGCCCTTCGAATCCACGGCAACGGTCACGGGCATGTCCCGCACCTCAAATTCGTAGATGGCTTCCATGCCCAGCTCCGGGAAGGCCACGACCCGGGCATTGGTGATGGCCTTGGAGACCAGGTAGGCGGCCCCGCCCACGGCCATGAGATAGACGGCACCATGCTTTTTGATGGCCTCCACGGCCACCGGGCCCCGCTCGGCCTTACCAATCATGCCCAGGAGCCCCGTCTTTTCGAGGATGAAGTCCGTGAACTTATCCATGCGGGTGGAGGTGGTGGGGCCCGCAGGACCGACAACCTCATCGCGGACCGGATCCACAGGGCCGACGTAATAGATGAACCGTCCCGCCAGGTCGACCCCCTCCGGCAGCCCCTCCCCGCTTTCGATGAGGCCCTGCATGCGCTTATGGGCCGCATCCCGTCCCGTCAGCATGCGGCCCGAAAGCAAAATGGTTTCCCCAGGCTGCCAGCTGGCAACCTCTTCCTTAGTCACCGTATCCAAATTCACCCGCCGCGCGGCCTCCCCAGCGCTCCAGCTGATCTCCGGCCAGGCGCCTAGATCCGGGGGCGTTTGCAGGGCCGGGCCCGAGCCATCGAGCACAAAGTGCGCGTGGCGCGTGGCAGCGCAGTTCGGAATCATGGCAACGGGCAGAGAGGCCGCGTGGGTGGGGTAGTCCAAAATTTTCACGTCGAGGACCGTGGTCAGCCCCCCTAGGCCCTGCGCACCAATGCCGAGGGCGTTCACCGCATCCATGATCTCAAGGCGCAGTTCTTCCACTCGATTGGAGGGCCCACGAGCCCGGAGCTCATGGATATCGATGGAGCCCATGAGAGCTTCCTTGGCCATCACCGCCGCCTTCTCCGCCGTACCACCGATGCCGATGCCGAGCATGCCCGGCGGACACCAGCCGGCCCCCATGGTGGGCACGGTCTTAACCACCCAATCCACGATGGAATCGGAGGGGTTGAGCATGGCGAGCTTGCTCTTGTTTTCCGAGCCGCCCCCTTTGGCGGCTACGGCCACGTCCACCGTGTCCCCAGGTACGAGAGACACGTGGATCACCGCCGGGGTGTTGTCCTTCGTGTTCTGCCGCGCCCCTGCCGGATCGGTCAACACAGAGGCCCGCAGCACATTGTCCGGATGGAGATAGGCCTGGCGAACCCCTTCGTTGACCATGTCCTCGAGGCTTAAATCGCCTTCCCAGCGCACGTTCATCCCCACCTTCACGAAGACCGTGACGATCCCCGTATCCTGGCAGATGGGCCGGTGCCCCTCGGCGCACATACGGGAGTTCACAAGGATTTGCGCCATGGCGTCCTTCGCCGCCGGCGACACCTCGTGCTCATAGGCCGCATGCACAGCCTGGATGAAATCCAAGGGGTGGTAATACGAGATGTACTGAAGCGCATCGGCGACGCTTGCGATGAGGTCGTCCTGGCGAATGATGGTCATGGCACTCTTTTTCCCACCCAAAGGTGGACGCAAGCCTACCCCAAGGGAGGACGGGCCTAAAGAGTCCAAGGCCTTGCGCGGGCCGGAACAAGGGGCCACGGTAGGGCCTCACAGAAGGGGAGCCTCCGCCATGGCCGTTTTGCTGTTTTCCCAACATCGCGTTGCCGCTGGAGAGCATTTTGAGCACTGGCTCACATGGTGGAACGGGGAAGGCCAAGGGCGGGCCAAGCCCCTGGGTGGCACGCTCCTCGCTGCCTACGAGGGGTCTGCTCAGTGGACCCTGCTCACGGCCTGGGCCGACGACGCCGCCGCCGGCGCTGCGGTGTCCTTGCTCCAAAGCGCGCCGGCGGTGCTCAGCACCCAAGCCCTGCCGCTCCACGGCACGCCTTTGGCACGGTGGCCCCGGGAAGGCTATTGGCGCCTCGCTTTAGAGGAGGCGGGGCCCGGCCGGTGGGCAGGTCCGCGGGGAACGGGATGCTATGTGCTAGATGACGGGGACGACGGCGAACCCCTGGGGCTTCGCCGCTACCCGGAACGGTCTTAGAAAGATGGTGGCTACGCCCTGGATCGAACAGGGGACCCCGGCATTATGAGTGCCGTGCTCTAACCAGCTGAGCTACGTAGCCAAGAAGGGACGCGGATTCTCAACCCGCCCCCGCATTGTGTCAAGGGACGGGCTTAGACGTTGAAGCGGAAGTGGATCACATCGCCGTCCTTCACCGCATAGTCCTTACCCTCAAGACGCCACTTTCCGGCGTCCTTGGCCCCCTGCTCGCCGCCGTGGGCCACAAAGTCTTCGAAGCCAACGACCTCGGCCCGAATAAAGCCGCGCTGAAAATCGGTATGAATACGCCCCGCCGCCTCCGGTGCCGTCGCCGGCTTACGCACGGTCCAGGCGCGAACTTCCTTCTCCCCCGCGGTGAAGAAGGTGAGCAAATCCAGAAGGCCGTAGCCGCCGCGGATCACGCGATTCAGCCCCGACTCCTCGAGCCCCAGATCAGCGAGGAAAGCTTCCGCATCTTCGTCATCAAGCTCCGCTAGCTCGGCTTCCAGCTTGGCGCAGAAGGGGACAACCACGGCCCCTTCCTCCGCGGCTCTCGCCTCTACGGCCGCCAGGGCCGGGGAACCGCTCGACAGCCCGTCCTCGTCCACGTTCGCTAGAATCATCACCGGTTTCGCGGTTAGGAGAAACAACAACCTTAAGCGGGCTCTTAGGGCCTCATCAGCCTCGGCCAGTACCACCCGGGCCGGAGTCCCGGCCTCTAGGGCCCCCAGAATCTTCTCCAAGAAATCCGCTTCAGCCTTCGCTTCCTTGTCCCCCACCTTTGCCGCTCGGGATACGCGCGCCAGGGCCTTCTCCACCGTGTCGAGATCGGCGAGGAGCAGTTCCGTATTGATCACGTCCATGTCCGCAAGGGGATCTACGCGCCCATCAACGTGGATAACGTTCTCATCGTCGAAGCAGCGCACGACATGGGCGATGGCATCCGTTTCCCTGATATTGCCTAGGAACTGATTCCCCAGCCCTTCGCCCTTAGAAGCTCCAGCCACTAGCCCGGCGATATCCACGAATTCCATGGTCGTGGGCACCAGCCGTTGAGGCTTCACAATCTTGGTGAGGGCGTCCATTCTCGGATCAGGAACGGGTACCACCCCCGTATTCGGCTCGATGGTGCAAAAGGGGAAATTCTCAGCGTCGATGCCGGCCTTCGTCAGCGCATTAAATAGTGTCGATTTACCCACGTTGGGCAACCCCACGATGCCGCACTTAAATCCCATGGCTTTATTTTCCTTCCGAAAGGGTGCCCGGCCGGGTGGCCGAGTGTAGCGCCGTGGCCGCCCGCTCCCACTGCCCCGCGACAAGGGTGGGTAACACGGCTCGAACCTCTTCGAATACGGTGGCAAGCACATCCCGCTCCCCGGCGGGGGGGCGGGAGAGTAGATAACCCGTCACGCGATCTTTGTGCCCTGGGTGACCCACACCCAGGCGCAGGCGCGCAAAGCCGTTCTTGCCGCCAAAGGCGTTGACGGTATCCCGTAGCCCATTATTACCCCCATGCCCGCCCCCAAACTTGAGCTTGGCAACCCCCAGGGGCAAATCAAGCTCGTCGTGGAGCAAGGCAATATTAGCGAGGGGAATGCGATAAAACTGGGCCACCGCCAGCACGGCGCGACCCGTCGCATTGTAGAAGGTATCAGGGATCAGTAGGCGAAGATCTTCCCCCCCAAGGGAGGTACGGCCAAGGCGGCCGAAGAATTTTTTCTCCGCCTTTAGGGAAACGCCAAGGGCGTTGGCGAGAGAGGAGACGCAGTCGGCGCCCGCGTTATGGCGGGTGTGCTCGTACTCGACGCCAGGGTTCCCCAGGCCCACCAGCAGGCGAATCGCTGTGCTCATGACCCTGGGCCCTCGTCATGCAAGCGGCCGGGGGCCCTTAGGCGCCCCGGCCCTTCGGCGTTAGCCTTCTTCGCCGCCGCCGTCCTCGGCAGGCGCAGCCTCACCGCCCTCGTCAGCTTCAGTCGCTGCACCACCGCGCGCCGCGACCACGGACACAACGGCTTGGTCGTGGTCATTGCCCTGGGCCAAGGCAGGAATCGTTACCCCTTCCGGCAGCACAATGTCCGTCATGTGCAGCGATGAGCCGGCCTCGAGGGCGGACACATCGATTTCCAGATACTCGGGAAGGGCCGCTGGCAGGGCCGTTACGGTCACTTCGTTCATATTCTGGCTCAGGCGACCACCGGCCTTCACGCCGACGCAATCCTCCGCCCCAAGGAGGTGGAGCGAGAGGTTGACGGTCAGAGGCTGATTGGCGTTCACACGCAGAAAATCAATGTGCATGATATCGCCGCGCGCCGGGTGGCGTTGCAGGTCCTTCACCACCGCGGCGATCTTCTTGCCGCTGAGCTTGAGCTCCAGCACCTGGGAGTAGAAGGCTTCTACGCCCTCGGCCTTGGCCAGTTCCCGAGCTTCAAGGGACACGGATTGGGGTGCAGCTTCCCCCCCATAGATAATACCGGGCACACGCTTTTCCAGACGACGCAGGCGGCGGCTCGCACCCTTCCCCACATCTTCCCGCGGCTCGGCGTTCAGAACCAATTGGTCGGTCATGACAACACCTCTCTACCTAGGGAGCGTTATCGCCCCGGCGCGACCACCGAGGGCACTCCCCTTGCCCGCCCGGAATTGGGCCTTGGGCACCATACGGCGCATGCAGCGCCTAGCCGAAGAGCTCGCTGATGGACTCTTCGTTGCTTACGCGGCGGATGGACTCCGCCAGCAGCTCATCCAGGGAGAGCTGCACAATTTTTCCGCTCCCTTCCCCCTCTGGACTCAGGGGAATGGTATCCGTGACGACTAGCCGATCAAGCACGGAAGCCTCAATGCGCGCCACAGCGCCGCCGGACAGCACGGGGTGCGTGCAGTAGCTCACGACGGACTTCGCGCCCATGGCCTTTAGGGCTTCCGCGGCCTTGCAAAGCGTTCCCGCCGTGTCGACGATATCGTCGACTAATATGCAGCTCCGCCCGGCCACGTCCCCGATGATATTCATCACCTGCGCCTCGTTGGCCTGAGGGCGCCGCTTGTCGATGATTGCGAGATCCGCGTCATCAAGCCGCTTTGCGATGGCTCGGGCCCGTACCACCCCCAATATCCGGGGATACCACCACCGGGTCTTCGTAGCCTGCTGCGAGGGCATGCTCCAGCAGGACCGGCGAGGCATATACGTTATCCACGGTGATGTTGAAAAAGCCCTGGATCTGATCTGCATGCAGATCCACCGTCAACACCCGATTCACCCCTGCGGTGGCGATCATGTCCGCCACCACCTTCGCGCTAATGGCTACCCGCACAGACCGGGGCCGGCGATCTTGGCGGGCATAGCCGAAGTAGGGCATCACCGCCGTGATTCGCCCCGCGGATGCGCGCTTAAGCGCATCCGCCATGATGAGCAATTCGAGGATGGCATCACTCGTAGGCGCACAGGTGGACTGAAGGATGAAGACGTCCAGCCCTCGGACGTTCTCCTGGATTTCCACGTCCACTTCGCCATCACTAAAACGTCCCACGCGGGCGCGCCCCAGGCTGTAGCCGAGGCGGTCTGCAATGCGCTGGGACAGCTGAGGGTTGGCGTTACCCGTGAACAGTTTCAGCTTGGACACGGGCTACCCCTCAACTCGCGCCTAAGGCGCCGAGATATGGCTGGGGTGGCAGGACTCGAACCTGCGAATGCCGGAATCAAAATCCGGTGCCTTACCAACTTGGCGACACCCCAAAAAACGCGTTTCGAAGCCCTAGGCTTCCGTGCTCTTTCCTTGCGCCCGCTCCGGGCTTTCCGCCAGGGCCCTCACTGCCCAGGCCCGCCAGGGCTTTGGCACAGAGGCCGCGCAGGCCTCGGCGGCCCTTCGCGAAGACAGCCGCGTGAAGAGACATGCCCCCGTTCCCGTTAACTGCGCCGGCCCAAACGCCGAGAGCCAAGCCTGGGCCCGCCCCACTTCGGGGTACCGAGCCAGCACCGCTGGCAGGCAATCATTGTGACCGCCGCCGTCGAAAAAGGCGGGTATTCTGCTGAGGGGGGTATCTCGTGTCAATTCCGGCGCGGAAAAGATTTCCTTCGTAGGCACGGAGACTCCGGGGTGAAGCACCACAAGATGGCGTTCCCCGGTACCCAAGGGCGTCAGGCGCTCGCCCACCCCCTCGGCCCAGGCCGTCTGCCCGTGCACAAACACGGGCACATCGGCGCCCAAGCTCGCCCCGAGCTCCGCGAGCAGGGATCGGGACGCTCCCAGACCCCAAAGCCGGTTTAGACCCAGAAGCGTGGCCGCGGCGTCGCTCGAGCCGCCGCCCAACCCGCCGCCCTCGGGTATGCGCTTCCTCAGCGTTAGGGTTGCGCCCTGGAGGACGTCAAAATGGTTCTGAAGCGCCCGCGCCGCGCGAAGGCAGAGGTCATCCTCACCACCCGGCTGATCACTATCCGGGGAAAAGCCCAGGGTCGCAGCGGGGGTAAGGGTGAGCTCGTCGCAAAGGTCAATGAGCTGAAATAGCGTCTGCAACGTGTGATAGCCGTCGCTTCGCCGCCCGGTGATATGCAAAAACAGGTTCACCTTAGCGCAAGGATAAAGGGTTAGGGATTGGGTCACGGCTTGCGCTCCCACCGGTAGGGCGCCAGGGTAAACGTGGTCGTGCCCTGGGTCAGGATCACTTGCTTCGGCTGCCCCCCGGCGTCCTGGCGAAAGCGCACTGTCCACCCGGCCTGCTCAAAGCCTTCCTTGCGGCGGCTCTTCACCGCGCCAAGCCCAGGCGCGGGACGACCAAACAGCCAGTGGGGCAGCGCGCTAAAGGGGGGCGGCACAGCCATCCAGCCAGCTAGGAGGGCGTCGGGCTCCACCACCTGTACCTGGCCATTCTGCAGAAGCGTGGCGCTCTGCCCCATCCCCTCCAGCACCACGAGCCCCGCACCAAAGGGCCCGAAGGCCGTCACCCGATAGGCCTCGCCCTGCTGATACCAAGTAAGCTGCCCTCGCCCGGAAGCGCCCTCACTTCGAAGAGAAACCCGGGCCTCAAGGAAGAATTGGGCGGGGGACAGGCCCGTTTCAACGGGAACGCTTTGGCACCCCGGTAGCCAGAGAACCCCCAAAAGCCACCACAGGTAACGGACCATCTATACGCCCCCCAGGCCACGGCTGAGTTGGCGACGCATGACCGTCAGGGCCCGATCACCCAGCAGGCGCCGTACCGTTTCCACCAGCACGGGATCCTCCGGGTCCTTTTCCAAACCCCCAAGCCACGCCTGGCGAGCTCGATTGCGACGGCCAAGGCGCCAGTAGGTCTCCCCCAGGTGAGCCGCGATTTCCCCATCGCCGCGTCGCTCGAAGGCTTCCCGCAGGGGCGGCAGGGCCACCTCGTAAGCGCCGCGCTGAAAGGCCACCCAGCCTAGGGAGTCGAGAAAGGCCGGGGTTCCCGGGGCCAGCTCCAGGGCCCGCTCCACCAGGCGCTGAGCTTCTTCGAGGCGCTCACCGCGCTCCGCCAGGAAAAACCCCAGCGCATTGAGCGCCTGAGCATGCACCGGTGCCAGGGCTAGCACGGCCCGAAGGTCGGCCTCCGCGGCGGCGAATTCCCCCGCCTGCTGGGCAAGAAGGCCCCGGCGGTAATGAAGCGATGGCGTGGCTTTGATCTGAAGCGCCAGGGACAACACGCCTCGAGCGGTCTCCGCCCCCTCACCCTCCGTCAGCAGGGCGTCTGAAAGCGCAAGGGCCGTGCGCTCTCGGGCTTCGGGGTAGCGCGCAAACTGTGCGTCGGCGAACCGCAGCAGCGCGCCCGGGTCGTCGCTAGCCCCGAGCCAGTAGGCAGCTCGGCGCAGCATGCGACCGTATTCCCTGCCCTGGGGCACCCTGTCCCAATGGGCTAACGCCGCGCCCAAGGCCCCTTGCCGGGCGGAGACTTCCCCGCGGTGAAAGGCCACGAGCGCCGGCCGCTCGCCAAGGGCTTCCAGCCGGTCTAGATAGGTTGCGGCCTCCTCCAAGCGATTCTGATCCAGATGAATCAGCGCCAGCGCGAGGAGTAGATCTGCGTTCTCACCACTGCGCTGCAAGAGCGCGAGGAAATCATCTCGCGCCTCGTCGAGATGATTTAAGCGCACCTGGAGCCGCGCCCGAGCAAAGCGGAGTGCTCCAGCATCGGGGAACATCGAGAGCCCCGCCTCGAGCTGCGCCAGGGCGGCCCGGAACTGCCCCGTGCCTTCGAGCGCTTCCGCGCGCCAGCTCACGGCCTGTGGGCTATCCATCATGGAAAGGCCCGCGTCGGCCATGAGGATGAGCGCATCTTCGTAGAGTTGCAGGGCCACAAAGAGCCGGGCCCCAGCGCGGGCCTGAGCTCGCGCCAGGGGAAGGGGCGCGCCCTCGCGAAAGGCTTCCCGGGCCAGACTCTGCGCGATGAAGCGCTGCGCCGCCGGCGGTTCGTCCCCAGCCAAAACGCCATCGACGAAGCGATCAAAGATCTCCGGGCCCGCGGCTGACGCCAGGGGCGCGAGGGCTTCCAATGCCTTCCCGTAGTTCCCCGCGCGCCCAAGGGCTCGAGCCAGGGCCAGTCGCCCCGCACGATCGGCCTTCTGAGCCACGCGCGCCCGGGCGAGCGTGAGCTCCAGGGCCGGATCTTCCCCATAGCCCGCCAGGGTTAGCACGCGCTGTAAGAGGGCGCTGTCCGAGGCGCTGCCCTCGGCCTCAAGAATCGCCCGATAGGCCGCCAGGGCCCCGTCTAAGTCTCCGCTGAGAAGCTGCCGCTCCGCCGCCATGAGCGCAAGCATAAGCTCCGGGGGCATCGCGCGAGGGGGGCCAACCGGGGCAGGCTCCGAAGGCGCCTCCACGCTTGAAAAATCCATGGTCGGCGCGACCCCGGGGGTGGGCGGAGGGAGCTTAGGCGCCGCTGCGCAGCCGCTCAAAAAAAGCGCCAGCAACACGCCC
Source organism: Candidatus Salivita marina (assembly GCA_038144425.1). GTDB lineage: Bacteria > Pseudomonadota > Gammaproteobacteria > Pseudomonadales > Azotimanducaceae > Salivita > Salivita marina. The sequence continues at coordinate 477,838 of JAYQNS010000004.1, forward strand.
CCAAGGGCCCGAAGGGGGCGCCCCGTCCGGGGGGGGACAGGGGCAGGATTTTCCGCCACAATGGACCCCTCAAGAGGTGTCAAGCTGTCCTGACACCAAGCCGTCCAAGCGTCGCTCCAAAGGGGGGATAAAGGGAGGGCGGTTTCAGTCACGGGGGTGGGTGTTTACCTAGACGTTAGTTATGAGTGTGCTGGCTCTCGGATTTAATCATGTCACGGCGCCGATCGAACTGCGCGAGCGCGTGGCCTTTCCGACCCATCAGCTCCCCGATGCCCTTCGGGCGCTGCGGGAATCCCTGCGCCTCGAAGAAGTCGCTATCCTCTCAACCTGTAACCGTACCGAACTTTACTGCTGGGCGCCCCACACCGACCCCGGCGCCATCCTGGACTGGGTGAGCAGCTATCACCATATGGATCGGGGAAGGCTTTCCCAATCGGCCTACCTGCACCACGATCAAGCCGCTGTCCGCCACACCATGCGTGTAGCCGCGGGGCTCGATTCCATGGTCCTAGGGGAGCCCCAAATTTTAGGGCAGGTAAAAGATGCCTGGGACATCGCCCGGGATACAGGCACCTTGGGCCCGGAGCTCGACCGCCTATCCCAGCATACCCTCAGCACGGCCAAGCGCGTGCGCACGGATACAGAGATCGGGCGCCACCCCGTATCCGTGGCCTATGCCGCGGTAAGCCTCGCCCAATCCATCTTTACCAAGCTAGGCGATGCCCGAGCCCTTCTGCTCGGCGCCGGCGATACCATCGAACTGGTGGCGGAGCATCTGCGACAGGCCGGCGTGCATCGCATGACCATCGCTAACCGCACCTACGCCCGAGCACGGAGCCTAGCGGACCGCTTTGGTGCCGAAGCCATCCTGCTTTCCGATATCAACGCAGCCCTTCCCCAGGCCGATATCCTTATCGCCTCCACCGCCGCAGACCTGCCGATCCTAGGGAAGGGAATGGTGGAAAGCGCACTGAAAGCGCGGCGCCGCCGGCCCATGTTCATGGTGGACATCGCTGTGCCCCGGGACATCGAACCCCAGGTGGGAGAGCTTGATGACGTCTTCCTCTACACCGTCGACGATCTCGCAGATATCATCGCTGAGAACCGCCGGGCGCGAGAGCACGCAGCGCAGGATGCGGAACAGATTATTGAGCAGGGCGTCAGCGCCTATCTTCGAGATGTCCGGGCACGAGCGGCTTCAGAGACGGTGCGGGCTTACCGGTCCCTGGCGGAGGCGCAGGCTGAAGAGGAGCTCGAGCGGGCCCTGAAGCGGCTTCGCGCCGGGGAGGCCCCGGAGGCGGTGCTCCAGCGCTTCAGCCGATCCCTCACCAATAAGCTGACCCACCTGCCCACGGCACGGCTGCGAGAAGCAAGCGCCGCCGGGCGCCACGAGGTGGTGGCCCACGGCCGTCGCCTCCTTGGCCTCGACGCCGGCTACCACGACGAATAGGCCTGCGCCCCCCGGGCGCACCGCAAGGAACCACACCCCATGAGAAGCAGCCTTTTAGCTCGGCTAGAAGAGGCGAAGGATCGCCATGAGGAACTGGCCGCCCTCATGGCGGATCCGGAAACGAGCCAAGACGCTAGCAGCTACGCGGGCTTCTCAAAGGAATACGCCGAGCTCGACCCCATCATTGTGGCTTTTCACCATTGGCGCGCCGCGGAGGATGAGGTCGCCGGCGCCCGAGAGCTGCTGAGCGACGATGACCCGGACCTAAGGGCCCTGGCCAAGGAATCCCTGGCGGAAGCCCAGGCAGAACGGGATCGCCTTGAGGAAGCCCTGGAACAGCTACTCATGCCTCGAGACCCGGAAGATGGCGCCAACGTCTTTCTCGAAATTCGCGCCGGCACCGGTGGCGATGAAGCCGCCCTCTTCGCCGGCGATCTTCTCCGCATGTACCTTCGCTACGCGGAGCAGCAACGCTGGCAGTCGGAGGTTCTCTCGGAGCGGCAAGCGGAGCTCGGCGGATACCGGGAAGTGGTGGTGCGCCTGGCCGGAGGCGATGGTGTCTACGGCAAGCTGAAATTCGAATCGGGCGCCCATCGCGTGCAGCGGGTGCCCGCCACCGAGTCCCAAGGACGTATTCACACCTCCGCCTGCACCGTGGCCGTGCTCCCGGAACCGGAGGAGACCGCCGAGGTCGAATTGAACAAAGAGGAGCTCCGCATTGATACGTTCAGGGCATCGGGCGCTGGCGGCCAGCACGTCAACAAGACCGATTCCGCCATTCGCATTACGCACCTGCCCACGGGCATCGTGGTCGAGTGCCAGGACGAGCGCTCCCAGCATAAGAACCGGGCACGGGCTATGGGCCTGCTCGCTGCCCGGCTGACCGACATGGAAAAGCAGGCTGCCCAGCAGGCCCGCTCAGATCAACGGCGGAACCTCGTAGGCTCGGGGGATCGCTCGGAACGCATCCGCACCTACAACTTTCCCCAGGGCCGCATGACCGATCACCGCATCGATCTCACGCTCTACGCCCTCGAGGCCATTCTTGAGGGGGACCTCGACCAGGTCATCAGCCCCCTCCTTCGGGAACATCAAGCGGACCTGCTCGCCGCCGCCGAGGGATGACGGGCACCGTCGACGCTCTACTTGCCGAGGGCCGAGCCCTCGGCCTCGACCCCGGGGCGGTGCGGGCGCTGCTGGCGCATCGCCTAGACCGCCCTCCTACCTGGCTCCTCACCCACGGCAGGGAACCCATCGCTCCGGCGGCCTTTAACGCCTGTCGGGAAGGCCTTGCCCAGCTTGCCGCGGGCGCCCCCCTCGGCCAGCTCCTTGGCACGGTGGACTTTGCCGGACTCACCCTAAGGGTAAACCAAGCGACGCTCCTGCCCCGAGCCGATACGGAAGTGCTGCTCGAAGGACTGCTTCGGCGCCTCCCGGCGGGGCCCCAGCGCGTTCTTGACCTGGGGACGGGGTCCGGGGCCCTCGCCCTCGCCCTTAAAGCCGCCCGGCCCGAACTCTCGGTCATGGCAAGCGATATCAGCCCCGAAGCGCTCACCGTGGCGCAAGAGAACGCCGGGCGGCTGGGCCTAGCGGTCACCTTCTTCGAGAGCGACTGGTACGACGCGCTGCCGTCGAGCCTTTTCCCGCTCGATGCGATCCTGGCCAATCCGCCCTACATCGCGCCCGGGGACCCAGAGCTGGCACCGTCCGTAGCGCGCTTTGAGCCAGCGCTTGCGCTCTTCGCGAAGGACCAGGGCTTTGACGCCCTGGAGCGCGTGCTTACGGGAGCACGCAGCCGGCTTCGCCCTCGCGGCTGGCTAGGTCTCGAGCACGGCCATCGCCAAGCCGTGACCCTCGCTGCGCGGCTGCAGCGTGCCGGCTATGATGCGCTGGCTCTTGAGCGAGATACGGGGGGACGCCCTCGAGCCACCTTCGCGAGGCAACCCCATGGATGACGCCGCACTCCTACGCTACAGCCGCCAGCTTCTGCTCCCCGCTATCGATATGGATGGCCAGGAACGGCTCCTCGCCAGCACGGTGCTGATTCTGGGCTTGGGGGGCCTTGGGGCACCGGCTGCGCTTTATCTGGCCGGAGCCGGCGTAGGCACCCTACTCCTGGCGGACGACGACCCCATCGACCTTTCCAACCTGCCCCGGCAGGTGCTCTATAGCGAAGCGGACCTCGGGGAAAAAAAGAGCATCGCGGCCAAAGCGCGCCTCGCTGCGCAAAACCACACCCTGACTTTGGAAGCCCTGTCCCTGCCTTACGGGGACGGCGCTCACGGAAGCCGTGAATCGGGCGGACCTTGTGCTCGACTGCACGGACCACTTCGCCATTCGCGACGAGCTCAACGAGGTGTGCCTGGCCACAGGGACGCGCTGGATCAGCGCAGCTGCCCTCCGGACCGCAGGGCAGCTGATGGCGTTTGACCCCCGGGACGCGCAAAACCCCTGCTACCGATGCCTTTGGCCGAAGCTTCCCGCGCAGGACGGCGATGCCTGCGCGGAAGCGGGGGTGCTAGGTCCAGTGGTGGGTCTCCTGGGCGTGCTTCAAGCCTTAGAGGCGGTGAAGTGGCTAACGGGCCATGCGCCCAGCGCCGTTGGTGCCGTCCTATCCTTCGAGGGCCTGAGCCTGGAGCTCAGCCGCTTTACCCTAAAGCGCCGCACCCAGTGCTCCGCCTGCGGGGACCGTCGCTAGGTGAGGGCAAGGCACCCCAAGGCGCGAAGCCAGCGCCGGTAACACCGCCTCAAGGGCGACCTCCGGCGTCGCAGGCCCACCTAGATCGACGGTTTGGGTGACCGCCAAGCCCGCCATGCCGCAAGGGTTAATCCCTGCAAAGGGGACTAGGTCCATGGCCACGTTCAGCGCCAGACCGTGGTAACTGCACCCGCGACGAACCCGCAGCCCCAGGGAGGCAATCTTCGCCTCCCCCACATAGACCCCGGGCGCATCACGGCGCGCATGGCCCTCGATGCCCCAGCTCGTCAGCGCGTCGATAAGCGAACCCTCGATCGCATTCACGAGGGCCCGCACGCCTAAACCTCGGCGACGGCAATCCACGAGAAGGTAGATCACCAACTGCCCCGGGCCGTGGTAGGTCACCTGCCCGCCTCGATCCGTGGACACCACGGGAATAGCGCCGGGAGCAAGCACATGTTCAGCGCGCCCGGCCTGCCCCTGGGTGTAGACAGGGTCGTGCTCCAGGGCCCAAAGGGCATCGGGGGTTTCCGGGCCCCGGTCTCTGGTGAAGCGCTGCTGCGCGCGAAACATTGGCTCGTAGGCCTGACGCCCCCACCAGAGGGCGGTCAGCTCAGAGGACGAGCTCAACACGACCGCTCGCCTGCAAATCCGCAAAGATCGCCGCGAGCTGCCCTTCGCTCTGCGCCGTAAAGGTTACGGTAACGGCGAGGAAGCGACCGTTTCTTGAGGGCCGAGCGCGAAGCTGGGCCGCGCTCACTTCCGGGGCATGGGCTTGGAAAGTGTCCAGTACGAAGGCTTCGAAATCCGGGGTAAACGCCCCCACGACCTTCACCGGGTAGGCCGGGGCAGGAAAAACAATCTTCGGCGGCTCCTGGCCCATCACGCTATTAGCCAAAGAGCCCCCAAACCAAAGGCGCAGCGCATCGAGGAGCCGCTTAAACCACCCTGCCTCCTCCACCGGGTGCAGGGCTTGCAGGGGCGCTTCGACCAGCAGCTCGTCGCCATTCAGAACGGCCACCGTGCCAACCTGATCCCCCTCGACCAGGGGCGCCGTTAGGGGTGCCACCATGGTGACCCGGGTTTCTAGGCCCTCGTGGGTACCCCGGGGCAGGGTAAGACGAATATCCTCCGCAAGGCCGTAGGCCACGGTGCCGCGGGTGCCCTTCCACACTGGCGCCGTGGCCATGGCCTCACCGCCCGCCAGCAGGGGTTTGCTTTCGAAATAGCGGAATCCATAGCGCAGCAGCTTCTGCGTTTCCTGGGTGCGCGCGTCGGAGCTGTTGGTCCCCAGCACCACGGAAATGAGACGCATGCCATCGCGCTCGGAGGAGGCCACGAGGCAATAGCCCGCCGCCGCCGTGTAACCCGTTTTGATCCCGTCTACGGAATCGTCGACCCAAAGCAACTCGTTACGATTACGCTGCGTGATGGGCTCACCGGTAGTGAAATCCTGCCCATAGGTAAAGGTTTTTTCGGAGTAGTAGCGGTAGTGGTCGGGGAAATCCTCAATCAAACGCCGAGCCAAGAGCGCCAGGTCGCGGGCCGTGGAGAGGTGATCCTCCGCGGGCATGCCCGTGGCATTGAGGAACTGGGAATTTTTCATCCCCAGCAGCGCAGCCTGACGATTCATCACGTCGGAAAAGGCGGCCTCATCGCCGGCGAGGTATTCCGCCAAGGCCACGGAAGCATCGTTACCCGACTGGATGACCACGCCCCGGAGGAGATCCTCGAGGCGCACCTGATCGCCTACGCGGACGAACATCTTCGAGCCGTCCATGCGCCATGCTTTCTCGCTGATGGGCACAAGGTCGTCGAGGGTGGCCCGCCCCGCCGCGAGCTCCGCGGCAACGACGTAGTCCGTCATCATTTTGGTGAGAGACGCCGGTGGCAGGGCCGTGTCAGCCTCATGCTCCACCAGCACCGCACCCGTGGAGGCCTCAACCAAGATCCACGAGGCCGCTGCCAGCGCCGGGGGCCGGGGCACCAGCGCCGGGGCGGCCTGCAAGGCAGGAATCAACAGCAATAGGCTCAGGCCCAGCAGCTTACGCGGCACGGCAACGCTCCTCTATTTTCGCTCCTTTTAAAGTTTAGCACGGCCATGCTCCTACTCCTCGATGAGGAGGGGCGTCGCCGGCACATCGGAGAATATTAGAAGCGCCTGAACCCGCTCAGCGGCCTGCACGTCCTCAAAGGGCCCGATACGAACGCGATGAAAAGGCGGAGGATCCTGGCGAATGGAAAGCGGCGCGGGGCTCGCGGCGAGGGTAAGCAGGGGACTGAGCTCCGCCACCAGCGCCGCCGCGGCGGCCCGGTCCTGGAACGCGCCGGCCTGGAGCCAAAGGGTCTTTCCCTCCGCCGTTCGCTCTCGCGCCGGGGAGGCCTCCGGGGAGGGTGGAGGAAAGGTCAGGGCCTCTAGGCGCACCGGCGCCGTACCCTGCTCATGGAAGCCAAGGCGCCGCGCGGCCGCATAAGAAAGGTCGATGATGCGATCGCCGTGGAAGGGGCCCCGGTCGTTGACCCGCACCACCAGGGACGCGCCCGTATCCTCCCGGGTCACGCGAACGTAGGTGGGAAGGGGCAAATGCTTGTGCGCCGCGGTCAATGCGAACATGTCATAGGGCTCGCCGCTGGAGGTGGGGCGGCCATGGAACTTGCGGCCATACCAGGAGGCAATGCCCTGCTCTTCAAACTGCTCCGCGGAGGGAAGTACGCGGTACTCCACCCCAAACACCCGATAGGGAGAGTGATTGCCCACGGCCGCCCGGGGCTCCCAGCGGGGTTGAAGCGTTTCCCGGGAAAGGGCCCCGGGCGGCACGATCAGGGGGGCCCGATCCTCCTCCGAGCGAAGGCCCGGCGCCGCACAGGCCGCCAGCCAAAGGGCCAGGCCACCATAGACGAGCGGGCGTTTCACGGCGCGCCCCGGGCGAGCGCCTGGGCGAGATCGTTCACCGCGAGGGCGTAGAGATAGGAACGGTTATAGCGAGTGATGACGTAAAGATTCGGCAGTCCGGCGATCCATTCCACCCCCCCTTCTCCCTCCATCTCCAGCAGCGCTACGGGAGTAGACGCTTCGAGCCCCGCTAAGCCCTCCACGCCCAAGGCCGCTAAGGCCCCGACGGTGGTGCTGGGGTCCAGCCCCGTTGCGCGCAGGGCCTTGGCCGCCTCGGGAACGGCCGGAAGGGCGCGCGCCGCTTCGGCTCCCGGAGTCCAGCGATGCTCTGCCAGATAGTTCGCGACGCTTCCCAGGGCGTCGGCCACGGCCCACAGATCTCGGCGTCCATCGCCGTCAAAATCCACGGCGAAATCCCGGTAGCTGCTGGGAATGAACTGCCCGTAGCCCATGGCCCCGGCGTAGGAGCCGTAGCGATCCGTAGGATCCAGCCCCTCGGCATGCATTTGCTGGAGGAAAACGCGCAGCTGGCGAGCAAAAAACGCCTGTCGCGGCGGGTAGGCCAAACCGAGGGTGGTCAGGGCATCCAGCACGCGCCAGCGACCGAAGAATTTTCCATAGCGCGTTTCGATACCTAGGATGGCGAGCACATAGGGCCAGGACACCCCGTAAGCCTCGGCCACTGCATCCACCGTCTGCCGATGCGCGCCATAGAACGCCAGCCCCGCCTCAATGCGATCGGGTTTCAAGAAGAGCGCCCGGTATTGGCCCCAGGTGAGCGTACGCTCCGCTGGGCGGGAAATTGCCGCAATGATGTCGGGCTGAAAGGTGGCTTGCCGAAGGGTCGTCTCCAACCAGGGCCGAGGAAGGCCCGTTTCCTGAGCGGCCGTCTCCAGAAAGGTCTCGAGCGCCAAGGGAGGAAACCCCGCCGGGGCCTCCTCGGAGGCCGTCACCGGTGCGCATCCCAACAGTAGGGACAGTAGCGCGCATCGCCATCGATTCATCAACACTCCAAAGGACTTAAGCAGCCACGGGCTTGGGCTGGGTCGCCACGGCCATCAGCACCCCGAAACCCGCCAGCAAGGTCAAAGCCGATGTGCCTCCGTAACTTACGAGGGGCAGGGGCACACCCACCACGGGCAGCAGCCCAGATACCATCGCCACATTAACAAAGAGATAGGTAAAGAAAGTGAGCGTGAGCCCGCCAGCCAGCAAGCGAGCGAAGGTGTCTCGGCCCTGGGTGGCAATATAGAGGCCCCGGGTGAGCAAGAGGAAGTAGAGCGTCAGCAAGCCCAGCACCCCAAGGAAACCAAGCTCCTCGGCGAGCACGGCGATGATAAAGTCCGTATGGCTTTCCGGCAGGAAATTCAGATGAGATTGGGTCCCCTCGAACAGGCCTTTCCCGAATAGCCCTCCCGAGCCTATGGCGATTTTCGACTGGATGATGTTCCAGCCCGCCCCCAGGGGATCGCTCTCCGGGTCAAGCAAAGTGAGCACCCGCTGGCGCTGATAATCCCGCATGACCATCCAGAGCCCAGGCAGGGCCGCGAGGCCAAGCAGCCCCGCAAGCAGCACCCAACGCCAGAACAGCCCCGACAGCAGGAGTACCGCAAAGCCCGCCGCCGCCACCAAAATTGCGGTCCCCAAATCGGGCTGGAGGCCAATGAGCAGCGCGGGGGCTGCAATGAGCGCCAGCACCCAGGCCACGGTCTTACCCGTGGGTGGAAGGGGCCGATCGGCTAAGGACGACGCCACCATAAGGGGCACGGCCAGCTTCATGAGTTCGGAGGGCTGAAAGCGCGGCAACCCAGGCACCCCCAGCCAACGCTGCGCGCCCTTCGCCTGGACCCCCACTAGGAGCACGAGCACTAGCATGACAATGCCTAAGCCGTAGAGCACGGGGGCCCAGCGCTGCAGCATGGCGACATCCAGCTGGGCCACAATCAGCATCATCACAAGAGCCCCGGCTAGGCGAGAGAGCTGTCCCTGGAAGGCCGCCCAATCCCCGTCCAGAGCGCTGTAGAGCACCACTAAGCCGTAGGCAGCGGTGAGCAACACCAGCACCAGCAGGGGTAGGTCCAGATGAAGGCGCCGCAGCCAGCGCTGCCGGCGATCGAAGCCGTCTTCACGACTTAGGGTGCGGCGAAAATCGGCGGCGCTCATTGCTGCGCCACCCGGCTGGCCTGGGGCAATAGCCACGCGTCGACCACAGCCCGGGCAACGGGGGCAGCCATTTGCGATCCGCCACCGCCATTCTCCAAGAGCACGGCCACGGCGATTTTCGGCGCCTCCAGCGGCGCAAAGGCCATAAACCAGGCGTGCTTGCGCTGGCGCTCTTCGAGCGCTTCTTCGTCGTATTCCTCGCCCTGGGGGATTTCTACCACCTGAGCCGTGCCGGACTTCCCGGCCATGCGGTAGGGAATGTCCTGCCCAATGTAGGCCCAAGCCGTCCCATTCTCTCCAAAGCGCTGATTCCCTCGATGGACCACCGCTTCCATGGCTTCAATAACTCCGGCGTAGTCCGCCTGAGAGAACTGATCGAGCAGCGGCAAGGGCGCCGGCGAGAGCTCCGGGAGCCGTGCGTCGCTGGCCATGAGAAAACGGGGCCGAACGGGGCGGCCGCGGTTGGCCAAGGTGGCCGCCACCGTCGCGAGTTGGAGCGGCGTTACCAATAGCGCGCCCTGGCCGATTGCGTAGTTCAGAGAATCCCCGGGATACCAAGGCTCGCCCTGGGCCTGTCGTTTCCATCCCCCATCCGGCACTAGGCCGGGCCGCGCCCCGAAGACATCCACAGACTGATTGGTGCCGAGGCCAAAGGCCCGGGCCACGGAAGCCATGGGTTCGGGACCGAGGCGGGCCCCCAGATCGAAGAAGTAGGTATTCGACGATCGATACAGCGCCTTACGAAGATCGACGACGCCCTGCCCTCCGCCATCGTCCGAGGTCCAGCTCCAATCGCGATACTTTCGGCTTTGCCCGGGTAGCTGGTAATAGCCAGGATCCTTCAGGCTGCGCTCCCAGTCCGTGACTCCCACCGTCAGCGCCGCAAGGGCCACGAGGGGCTTAAAGGTAGACCCCGGGGCGTACTGGCCGCCAACGGAACGGTTGAAGAGGGGCTGGTCCGGGTCCTGCTGGAGCGTTTCATAGCCTCTGGTGTCTAGGCCCGCAATGAAATCGTTGGGGTCGTAAGACGGCGTGGAGGCTAGCGCCAGAATGCCTCCGGTGCGCGGGTCAAGAGCCACCACGGCGCCCCGGCGGCCACCGAGGGCTGCCACCGCCGCGGCCTGGAGGTCGCGATCAAGATGCAGGGTCAAATTGTGCCCGGCCCGGGGGGGCGTTCGATCCAAGATGCGGGTGATGCGCCCGCGGGCATCCGTTTCGACCCGTTCATGCCCCACTGCACCATGCAGTGCGCGCTCGTAATGGGCCTCTACGCCCAAACGACCAATAAAACGGCTTGCGCTGTAGGCAATGGGGTCCACCCGCTGAAGATCGGCCTCGGACAAACGGCGTACGCTCCCTACGGCATGGGCAAAAAGCTCCCCATCAGGGTAATGACGCAGCAGTCCTGCTTCGATTTCCACCCCCGGGAGGCGATGGCGATTCACAGCCACCCGGGCCATGGCCTGAGGGTCCAGGCGCAGACGCAGGGTAACGGGCTCCAGGGGTCGGCGACGACGCGCGAGCCGTCCCTGAAAGGCCTCCCGCTCCTCCACCGTAAGGCCAATGAGCGCTTCCAGGAGCGCAAGCGTGGCCTCGAGATCTTCCACCCGTTCCTTCACCACCATGAGGGAAAATACCGGCAGGTTCCCTGCGATCAGCCGACCCTTACGATCGTAGATCTCCCCCCGGGGCGGCGCTAAGGGTTGAACCTCAATGCGATTTTTCTCCGATCGCGCAGCGTGCCGGTCATGCTCGAGCACTTGAAGCTGAAATAGGCGCAGTACGAGAAGGAGGATGGCCAGCGCAAGAAGCACCCACAGGGTCAGCGCCCGCCCCGTAAACTGGCGCAGTTCCTGTTCCCGGTTGCGAAGCGTTAGGGCGTCGCGGTCCATCATGATTGAAAGCCACCTCGTGCTGGGGCGCTGCTTAGGGCGACAGTTTACTCCCCTCGATGGTAGGGGTGTCCCTCCAGAAGGCTGATCGCGCGATAAAGCGCCTCCGCCAGCACCACCCGAACCATGGCATGGGGCAGCGTCAGCGGGGACAGGGACCAGGCATCAACGGCCTCAGCCTTGAGGTCCGGATCCAAACCATCGGCGCCACCAACAAAGAACACCACCGGGGCCCCAGGCGCCGCCCAGTGCTCTAGGCGCTTGGCCAGGGCTTTTGTCGTTAGACCACGCCCTCGCTCATCTAAGACCACGGCAGTCCCCGTAGGCGCTGCCGCGCGCAAGCGCGTGGCCTCCCAAGCCTGCCACGCTGCCACCCCGCGCTGATTTTTGCGATCGGCGGCCGGCACGGTGGTGAGCTCCAGGCGATGCTGCCCGCGAAGCCGTCCGGCATATTCCTGGAATCCCGCCTCGACCCACGAAGGGACGCGCTGACCCACGGCGCAGAGATGAAATCGCACAGGAGCTAAAGCAGTTCTTGGGGCTGTTCGATCGCCGGCAGGGCCCAGAGGCGCTCAAGGTCATAGAAGCGCCGGGCTTCATCCTGCATGACGTGGACGAGCACATCCCCCAGGTCCACAAGTACCCAGTCAAGGTCCCGTCCGCCTTCAACGCCAAGGGGACTCTCCCCCCGCGCCTTCGCATGGCGCACGACGTGGTCAACCAGAGACTTCACATGCCGGGAGGAAGTGCCAGAGACCAACACCATGAAGTCCGTGATGCTGCTGGCCTCAGAAACATCAAGGGCCAGAATATCCTGGCCCTTACCATCGTCTAACGCAGTGACAACGAGATCTCGAAGATTGGCTGGCGTCATGCAGTCTCCGCAGTGGCCGGCTTAGGCAGAGGGGCCGTAAAGCCCCTTAGCCGCAATATAGGATGACACCGCCGGGGGGAGCAAATCATCCGCCGCCTCCCCCGCAGCCAGGCGGGCCCGAATATCCTGGGAGGCCTCGGGGTAGGCGCCAAGATCCAGCGATGCCCAGCGCCCTCCTGGGGCGGCCCGAAACGCCTCGGGAGCACAGCGCTGAAAGCGGGGCGGGGGACCTATCTCGAGGTCAGGGATCGAGGTGCCTGGCCGCGCCACCACCAGCATATGGGTCAGCTGGGGCAGGGCCGAAGCCTCGTGCCAGCGCTGGAGCCCAGCTGCTGCGTCGGCGCCAAGCAGCCACAGCAGCGCAACGTCCTCGCCGAGGCGAGCGCGAAGGGCTCGAAGAGTCTCGACGGTGTAGGAGCGGCCACGGCGATGAAGCTCTTGATCGTCGATTTCCGCCCCAGGCAAGGCCGCTACGGCTTGCTGAAGCATGGCGAGGCGATGCGCCGCGGACACGTGGCCCGAGGGCTTGAAAGGAGACTGGCCCGCGGGCAGGAAACAAAGTCGGTCGGCGCCAGTGGCCGCCCAAGCCCCGGCGGCCATGGCCAAGTGGCCTCGATGAACTGGATCGAAGGCGCCGCCGTAGAGCAGGATGAGGGGCCGGGGCCCGCTAGCGACGGATTTGTCCCGATCCATAGACAATGAACTTTTCCGTAGTGAGCCCTTCGAGGCCCACGGGGCCCCGGGCGTGGAGCTTGTCCGTAGAAATACCGATTTCCGCCCCCAGGCCGAACTCGAAGCCGTCGGCAAAGCGAGTGCTGGCATTCACCATGACGGATGCAGAATCGACCTCCGCGAGGAAGCGCTGGGCCCGAGCGTAGTTCTGGGTGACGATGGTCTCCGTATGCGCGGACCCGTAGCGGGCGATGTGCGCTATGGCGTCATCGACGGCCGGCACCACGCGAATTGCGAGCACCGGCCCTAGGTATTCCTCATACCAATCGTCTTCCGTCGCCGCGGTCGCGCTCGGCACCAAAGCACAGACCACAGAGCAGCCCCGAAGCGCGACGCCTTTGGCCTCAAGGCTCGCGGCCACCCGCGGCAGGAAAGCGCCCGCCTCCCTTTCGTGAACCAGAAGGGTCTCAAGGGCGTTGCAGACCCCATAGCGATGGGTCTTGCTGTTGAGCACAAGCGCCTCCGCCATGGCGTGATCGGCGCCCTCATCCACATAAAGGTGGCAGTTGCCATCTAAGTGCTTAAGCACGGGAATACGGGCCGCTTTCGAAATACGCTCGATCAGCCCCTTGCCCCCCCGGGGAATCAGCACGTCAATGAGCCCTTCCGCCGCCACCATATGATCCACCATGGCGCGATCGGTGCTTTCGATGAGCGTAATGACGGCCGCCGGCAACCCCTGGGCTTCCAGCACCTCTCCAAGGAGCGATGCCAACGCCCGGTTGCTCGCGTTGGCCTCCGACCCTCCGCGAAGTACGCAGGCATTACCGGATTTAAAGCATAGGGCCGCCGCATCCACGGTAACGTTGGGCCTCGATTCGAAAATGATCCCCACAACCCCCAGGGGCACGCGCATGCGCCCGACCTGAATACCTGAGGGGCGATAGGAAAGGTCGCGCACCGCACCCACTGGGTCTGGGAGCGCAGCGATTTGGCGAAGCCCTTCGATCATACGATCGAGAGCGGGGTCATCCAAACGAAGACGATCAAGCATGGGGGCATCGAGGCCCCGAGCCTCCCCAGCGGCCAGGTCCTCGGCATTGGCAGCCTTGAGAAGGGCCCGAGCCCCATCGATGCGGTCCGCCATGGCGTGCAGGGCGGCATTTTTCTCTCCTGCGGAGGCCTGGGCAATGGCCCGGGCAGCGTTCCGGGCCCGCGCTGCCGTGTCCTGAAAAACCGTGGCCAGTGAGTCCACCGTGCCCTCTCCTTAATGTCCCACATCTGCGTGGCGCGGAGTATAGCCGCCCCTCTAGGCCCCGTCCGCTTCCCGAAGCTCATCAAGCTCGACGCCTACAGCGTCGAGCATCTGCAGCGGATTGACCTCGGCAAGGAGCGCCTGCTTAAACCCCGGCGTAAAGGGCAACAGCTCCGTTAGGCGGGCCGCCACGGACCAAGCCTCTTCCCAGCGTACCACCGGTGCAAGCTTTTCCACGGCGGGATGCTCAAGCAGCTGAGACAGCACCTGGAGAAGGGGCGCCTGATCCGCACGAGGCGGCACCGTGGACCAGGGCTCGAGCGCCGTGAGATCCCCCTCGAGGAGCCGCCCCGGCCCTTCCCAGCTGCGATCAATACGAACCCGTCCCTCCCCGGCCACGGTGATGCCCAGGGTCCCGTCGGCAAGGGCATCGAAATCGACGATCCGCACGAGGCAGGCTACGGGGGCGACCCGAGGGAGCCCAGCTTCCGGCGCGCCAGAGAGCACCTCCTGCCCGCTGAGCAAGGCTGCGATCACGAAGGGGGCATCTTCCTTCAGAGAACGCTTGACCAGTTCGAGGTAGCGAGGCTCAAAGATTCGCAGCGGCAGCTTGCCCTCGGGGAAGAGCACGGCATGGAGCGGAAAGATCGGAACGGCGGACAGAGCGGTCATGGCGGTCAGATCCCGGTAAACTGCGCGCACCGTGCCATGACCCCGAGGGAAAACGCAAAGCCATGGACAGCTTTCAAGCTCTGGCACTGGCGCTGATTCAGGGCATCACGGAATTCCTCCCCGTTTCCTCCTCTGCGCACCTGATTTTGCCCTCTCAGCTGCTGGGCTGGCCCGATCAGGGCCTTGCTTTCGATGTGGCGGTGCACGTGGGCACGCTCAGCGCCTGCCTCTGGCTGTTGCGCAAGGACGTCACCGCCCTCACCCTCGGCGCCTGGGAAAGCCTGCGGCAGCGCCATCTTACGGAAAACGGTCGCTTGGCCTTGGCGCTGGTGCTGGCCACTCTGCCAGTGGTGCTGGTGGGCTTTACGCTGAAGCACTGGATTGAAACGGAGCTCCGCAGCGTTGCTGTGATTGCCTGCAGCACGCTGGCCTTTGGCCTCCTCCTTGGCCTGGCTGACCGGCGCCCACAGATCGAAAGCCACCGCTTAGCTGCCCTTAGCCTTCGGGGGGCGGTATTCATTGGCTTCGCCCAATGCCTCGCGCTCATTCCCGGCACTTCTCGCTCTGGGATCACGATGACGGCAGCCTTGGCTCTTGGCCTAGACCGGGAAAGCAGCGCCCGCTTTTCCTTTTTGCTCTCCCTACCAACCATTGCCGGTGCCGGGCTCCTGGCCAGTAAGGAGCTCTTGGAAAGCCCCGATCCCGTTCCCTGGGACCTCATGGGCCTGGGCCTGGGTGCCTCGGCCCTGGCCGCGGGCCTCGTCATTAAGGCCTTCTTATACTGGGTGGCGAGGGTTGGGATGATGCCCTTTGTGATTTACCGCATTGCGCTGGCGGGCCTGCTCTTCGCCTTGCTGGCGCTTGGGCTCGCCTAAAGCGAAGCCCCCAAGGAAAAAGCCCAGACCAAGGCCTGGGCTTTTCATCGCCACCCGCGGAAAGCGCGCGACCTAGAAGGGGATGTCGTCGTCGAAGTCATCCATGGTATCGGGGTTGGCGACGGGCTCCGGAGCAGCCCGGGGCGCACTACGCTGGGGCGCCGGGGCGCCGCCGTTCATGCCGCCGCCGCGGCTATCGAGCATTTGCATGTCGTTGGCAATGATTTCCGTTTTGTAGCGTGTTTGCCCATCGCTTTCCCAGGAGCTGGTGCGCAGCGACCGTTCCACGAAAACCTTGGAGCCTTTGCGGAGATACTCGCCAGCAATTTCCGCAAGACGGCCGAAGCAAACCACTGAGTGCCACTCCGTGCGCTCCCGGTTTTCATTGCTTTGCTTATCGCGCCATTGCTCACTCGTGGCGAGGCGAAAGTTGGTCACCGGTGCCCCACCTTGGGTGTAGCGGGTTTCCGGGTCGACCCCTAAATTGCCGATAAGAATGACCTTGTTGATCCCGCGGGCCATGGTGTCCTCCAGTGCTTTATTTTGTTACGCCAGTGTACCTCAGGCGCTCTCCCTGAGGAGAGGAGATTTCCCGGGCCTCCCCGAGCGCGAACGTCCCTTGCCGCCATCGAACGCGACACGTATCGTGCGAGAACGCGCTCCGGAGTGCCCCCCAAGCCTGAGCTCCCCCGGCTTGCGCGCTGCCCTTTCGCAAAGAGACGCCCCATGGATAGCATCAGTATTCGCGGTGCTCGCACCCATAATTTGAAGAACATCGATCTCGACCTGCCCCGGGACAAACTCATCGTCATCACCGGTCTGTCGGGTTCAGGCAAGTCCTCCCTGGCCTTCGATACCCTATACGCCGAAGGACAGCGGCGCTACGTAGAGTCCTTGTCCGCCTACGCACGGCAGTTCCTCTCCATGATGGAAAAGCCCGACGTGGACTACATCGAAGGTCTGTCCCCGGCCATCTCCATCGAGCAAAAATCCACCTCCCACAACCCACGGTCGACGGTGGGCACGATCACGGAGATCTACGACTATCTCCGCCTGCTGTTTGCCAGAGTCGGGGAGCCCCGCTGTCCTGATCATGACACGCCCCTCGCGGCGCAAACGGTGAGCCAGATGGTGGACCACGTCATGGCCTTGCCCGAAGGGACGCGGGCCATGCTGCTGGCGCCAGTGGTCGATGATCGGAAGGGAGAGCACCTGCCGGTCTTCAAGTCCCTGACCGCCGGAGGATTCGTACGCGCCCGTATCGACGGCGAGGTGTTCGATCTCGACGACCGCCCCAGCCTGGATAAAAAGCGCAAGCACAGCATAGAAGTCGTGGTGGACCGGTTCCGGGTGAAGGCGGGGCTCGAACAGCGCCTGGCCGAGTCCTTCGAGACGGCCCTGGAACTCGCCCAGGGGAACGCCTGGGTGCTCACCATGAATGAGAACCCCAATGGCGACGGGGACCCCATCGTCTTCTCCTCCCACTTCGCCTGTCATCAGTGCGGCTACAGCTTGAGCGAGCTGGAGCCCCGCCTGTTCTCCTTCAACAACCCCGCCGGAGCCTGCCCGACCTGCGATGGCCTGGGGGTTAGGCAATTCATTGATGCCAAGCGCGCAATACCCGATGGCAGCCTCGCGCTCAGCGAAGGGGCCATTCAAGGCTGGGACCGGAGAAACGTCTATTACTTCCATCTGCTATCGGCAGTGGCCAAGCACTACGGATTTGATCTGGACGCACCCTTTGATTCCCTCAGTAAGAAGCACCGGGACATCATCCTGCAGGGGTCGGGCGCTACGGAGATTAACTTCAGCTACCGCACGGAACGCGGCAGTGTCATTCGCAGGGAGTACCCCTTTGAGGGCGTGGTGCCGAATATGGAGCGCCGCTACCGGGAAACGGACTCAAACATGGTTCGGGAAAACCTGGCGCGCTTCATGTCCGTGGCCCCCTGCGACGCCTGCCGGGGAACGCGCCTGCGCCGAGAGGCTCGGGCGGTATTCCTAGAGGGGCGCACCCTTCCCGCCATCACCCACGATTCCATTGCCGATGCGGCCACCTATTTCGACGGCCTGGCCCTCAAAGGAAAGCGGGGAGAAATTGCCGACAAGATCCTCAAGGAAATCCGGGCACGACTGCGCTTTCTGGTCGACGTGGGACTGAATTACCTCACCCTCGAGCGCTCCGCGGACACCCTATCCGGGGGGGAAGCCCAGCGCATTCGGCTGGCCAGCCAGATCGGCGCGGGGCTTGTGGGCGTGCTCTACGTCCTAGACGAGCCCTCCATCGGGCTCCATCAGCGGGATAACGAGCGACTCCTCGCCACCCTGACCCACCTACGAGACCTTGGAAACACCGTGCTGGTGGTGGAGCACGACGAGGACGCCATTCGCGCTGCGGACCACGTGATTGATATTGGCCCCGGTGCTGGGGTTCATGGCGGCGCCGTCGTGGCCGCTGGTAAGCCCGCGGAGATCGCAAAAAGCGCCGAATCCCTTACCGGCGCCTATCTATCCGGGCGCCGCGCCATTGCCGTCCCCAAAAAGCGACACGAGCCTCAAGACAAGCGCTGGCTCACCATTCAGGGCGCCTCGGGCAACAACCTCCGAGACGTTACCGGGCGTCTGCCTTTAGGCCTCATGACCTGCATCACCGGGGTTTCTGGCTCGGGCAAGTCGACGCTGATTAACCACACGCTCTACCCCGCGGCGGCCACAGCCCTCAACGGCGCCACGGCCCTCAGCCCCGCGGCCCATGATCGAATCGACGGCCTCGAGCATCTAGACAAGGTGGTGGACATCGACCAGAGCCCCATCGGCCGAACGCCGCGTTCGAATCCCGCTACCTACACTGGCCTCTTCACGCCCATACGGGAGCTTTTCGCCCAAACCAGTGAAGCCCGCACCCGGGGTTACAAACCAGGAAGATTCAGCTTCAACGTAAAAGGGGGCCGGTGCGAGGCGTGTCAAGGCGATGGGCTCATCAAGGTGGAGATGCACTTCCTCCCGGATATCTACGTCGTCTGCGATGCCTGCAAGGGCAAGCGCTACAACAGGGAAACCTTGGAGGTGCAGTACAAAGGCAAAAACATCAATGAGGTGCTTCAGATGACCGTGGAGGAAGGCCTTAGCTTCTTCTCGGCCATTCCCGTACTGGCCCGAAAGCTCCAAACCCTCATGGACGTAGGCCTCAGCTACGTGCGCCTGGGCCAAAGCGCCACCACGCTCTCCGGGGGCGAGGCGCAGCGGGTAAAGCTTGCCCGGGAGCTCTCGAAGCGCGATACGGGCAACACGCTCTACATCTTGGACGAGCCCACGACGGGCCTGCACTTTCAAGATATTGAGCTGCTGCTCGAGGTCCTTCACCGTTTGCGCGATCACGGCAATACGGTCGTAGTGATTGAGCACAACCTTGACGTCATCAAGACAGCCGACTGGATCCTCGATCTGGGTCCCGAGGGCGGTTCCGGGGGCGGGCAAATTATCGCCGAAGGTACGCCGGAAGACGTCGCGGCTCACTCTGCGTCCATTACGGGCCGCTTCCTAAAACCCTACCTTAAAGCCAAGCGTCGCCGGGCCGCCTAGCGAGCCCCCAAACGAAAAACGGCGCCCTCAGGCGCCGTTTTAACCGCGGGGAACCAGGCGCTTAGGCCTCGTCTTCCACCTCCACGGACTCTTCTTCGACATCGTCGAGATCAGGCATGGGTCGATCCACCAGCTCGATGAAGGCCATGGGCGCCGCGTCACCGGCGCGGAAGCCACACTTCAATATGCGGGTGTAACCCCCGGGACGCTCAGCGTAGCGCGGGCCGATCTCAGTGAAGAGCTTGCCCACGGCTTCCTTGCTCCGGGTCCGGCTAAAGGCCAGACGTCGGTTAGCCACGGAATCTTCCTTCGCCAAGGTGATCAGGGGCTCTGCGACCCGACGAAGCTCCTTCGCCTTAGGCAGAGTGGTTTTGATCACCTCATGCTCGATTAGCGAAACCGCCATATTGCGGAACATTGCGGTCCGATGGGAGCTGTTGCGGTTGAGCTGACGACCACTTTTACGGTGACGCATGACTTCGGTTTCCTTGACGCTTAGGGGCGACGCTTAGGCGATCGCTTTGTCATCCTTCTTGAGGCTTGCGGGCGGCCAGCTGTCCAGGCGCATGCCCAGAGAGAGGCCCCGGGACGCAAGCACGTCCTTAATTTCCGTGAGCGACTTCTTGCCCAGGTTCGGCGTCTTTAGCAGCTCCACTTCCGTTCGCTGGATCAAATCACCGATGTAATAGATGTTCTCTGCCTTCAGGCAATTAGCGCTACGCACCGTCAGCTCTAAGTCGTCGACGGGACGAAGAAGGATCGGATCGATCTGCTCTTCGCTTTCCGCCGCTGCGGGCTCCGCCTGACCTTCGAGGTCCACGAACACGGCGAGCTGCTGCTGGAGGATCGTGGCAGCGCGACGGATCGCTTCCTCGGGCTCGATGGTGCCGTTGGTCTCGAGGTCGATGATCAACTTGTCGAGGTCCGTGCGCTGCTCAACCCGGGCCGCTTCTACGCTGTAGGCGACACGGTAGATCGGGCTGAAGGTTGCATCGAGAAGAAGCACGCCTATGGGACGCGTTTCTTCTTCTTCGCCGCGACGAGCATCGGCAGGCTCATAGCCTCGTCCTCGGGCCACGTGAAGTTCCATTTTAAGCTTACCGCCGCTGTTCAGCGTAGCGATGTGGTGCTCCGGGTTCACCAGCTCCACATCTTGCGGAAGCTGGAGATCTGCCGCCGTCACCTCCCCAGCGCCACTTTTAGACAGCGTAAGGGTGGCTTCGTCGGCGCCGTGCATGCGAACGGCCAGACCCTTGAGGTTCAGAAGGATCTCAATGACGTCTTCCTGCACCCCTTCGATCGCGCTGTACTCATGCTGCACGCCATCGATTTGCACGTCTGTGACGGCGCAGCCGGGCATGGAAGACAGCAGAATACGGCGAAGCGTATTGCCAAGGGTATGACCGAAGCCGCGCTCGAGAGGTTCGAGCGTTACCTTCGCACGGGTCTTGCTGACTTCCTGAACCTGAATGTTTTTCGGCGTCAGGAATTCGGTGACGGATCGTGCCATGTCGTGACCTGCCCTAAAATCGGTTACTTGGAGTAAAGCTCGACGATCAGGTTTTCGTTGATCTCGGCAGACAGCTCACCCCGATCTGGGTGACGCTTGAAGGTGCCGGCGAGCTTGCTGGCGTCGAACTCAAGCCATTCGCAGGGCGCGCGTTGAGCGGCCAGTTGAAGGGCAGCTTGAATCCGAAGCTGGCTCTTAGACTTCTCACGAACGGTGATGACGTCGTCAGGCTTCACCTGATAGGACGGAATATTCACCAATGCGCCGTTCACCTCGACACTCTTATGCGAGACCAGCTGGCGCGCTTCCGCCCGGGTAGACCCAAGCCCAAGGCGATAAACGACGTTGTCTAGGCGGCTTTCAAGGGCGCGGAGAAGGTTCTCACCGGTGGCACCCTTTTGCCGATCAGCACGCTTGTAGTAATTGCGAAACTGACGTTCGAGCACGCCGTAGATACGGCGCACCTTCTGCTTTTCGCGAAGCTGCACGGCGTAGTCCGACGGACGCTGACGCCGGGCGCCGTGCTGTCCGGGAGGGGCTTCCGCCTTGCACTTGGAATCAAGGGGACGCACACCGCTGGTCAGCATCAGATCAGTGCCTTCGCGACGTGCTAATTTCAGTCTCGGGCCGGTATAGCGGGCCATCAGATTCTCCTGCGTTCAGTCCGCGAGCGGACGTTAAACCCGACGCTTCTTGGGCGGACGGCAACCATTGTGCGGAATCGGCGTGACGTCCGTTATGCTGGCAATGCGGAAGCCCACACCGTTCAGCGCACGGACTGCGGACTCGCGACCAGGCCCCGGCCCCTTCACGTAGACGTCGAGATTCTTCATGCCATAGTCCAGCGCTGCCGTGCCCGCCCGCTCCGCGGCCACCTGAGCAGCAAAGGGGGTCGACTTCCGCGAGCCCCGGAAACCACTGCCACCGGAAGTCGCCCAGCAGAGCGCGTTCCCCTGGCGGTCAGAGATAGTGATGATCGTGTTGTTAAAAGACGCGTGAATATGGGCAACCCCGTCCACCACGACTTTCTTAACACGCTTCTTAGAGCCGGCTTCTGCCATGAGCTAACAATCCTTTCGCAACGGGGCCGCCAGGCGGGGCCGCCTTGGCCGTCATTACTTACGAATGGGACGCGTGGGGCCCTTACGGGTGCGCGCGTTGGTTTTGGTCCGCTGACCCCGAAGCGGCAGGCCGCGACGATGGCGAATACCGCGGTAGCAACCGAGATCCATGAGCCGCTTGATGTTCATGGACACCTCCCGGCGAAGATCCCCTTCCACCGGCATCTTGGCGATTTCGTTCCGCAGAGCGTCGAGTTCCCCATCCGTGAGGTCCCCGATGCGCGCCGTCCGCGCCACCCCAACGGTGTCGCACAGCTTCTTTGCAGTGACGCGGCCGATCCCAAAGATGTAGGTCAGCGAGATTTCCGCGTGCTTGTTGTCCGGAATATTGACGCCGGCAATACGAGCCATTGATGGCACTCCTCGGTTTCCAGGGCGACAGCCTGCGCCAAAAAAGGGCGCGAAAGGTTAGCTGCAAACCCCTAACAAATCAAATGTTTTACCTAACCCTGGCGCTGCTTATGGCGCGGCTCGGCGGAACAGATCACGCGGACGCTGCCGTGGCGACGGATGATCTTGCAGTTCCGGCAAATCTTGCGAACAGATGCTCTTACCTTCATGACACGCTCCTGGGGTCGCCCTTAGCGACGCGCACCTTTTCCATAGCTCTGGAGATTGGACCGCTCCATCAACTTCGCATACTGGCTGGACATCAGGTGCGATTGAACCTGTGCCATGAAGTCCATGGAGACCACCACTACGATCAACATCGCCGTCCCGCCCAAACGAAAGGTGACGTCGAAGCCCACCACTAAAAATTCAGGTAGCAAGCACACCGCGGCAATGTAGAGCGAGCCAAACATGGTTAGCCGCGTCGTGATGTCGTCGATGTGCTTCGCCGTGTGCTGCCCGGGACGGATCCCCGGCACATAAGCCCCTTGCCGCTTAAGGTTCTCTGCAATTTCCTTGGGGTTAAACATCAACGCCGTGTAGAAGAAGCAGAAAAAAATAATCCCTCCAGCGAACAGCAGAACGTACAAAAAATTCCCCGGAGAAAGCGCCAAGGCAATTTCTTGAAGCCATTCCATGCCCGGCGTTTGCCCGAACCATTGGGCTATGGTCGCCGGAGCCAAAAGCAGGCTGCTGGCAAAAATAGCCGGGATCACGCCAGCCATGTTCACCTTCAGCGGCAGATGAGAAGACTGAGCCTGATAGACCCGTCGACCCTGCTGGCGCTTCGCATAGTTCACCACGATACGCCGCTGACCCCGCTCTACGTAAACCACGAAAGCGATAATCGCTACCGCCAGGGCCGCAATGACCAGCAGCGCGATGATGTTGATATCACCCTGCCGCGCGGCCTCAAAGCTTTGCCCGATGGCCGCCGGGAAACCCGCCACGATCCCGGCAAAAATCAGCATAGAGATACCGTTGCCCACCCCCGCTCCGTAATCTGCTCGCCGAGCCACATCATGAAGATGGCACCGGTCACGAGCGAAACGGTCGCTACGAAATAAAACCCAAGGCCCGTGGTGTAGGTCAGGCCCTGGGACGCTAGACCTACCGACATACCCCAGCCCTGCACCAGGGCAATGGCTACCGTGCCATAGCGGGTGTACTGCATGATCTTCCGACGCCCCGCCTCCCCTTCCTTACGAAGCTGCTCGAGGCGCGGATCCATGGCCGTGAGCAAATTCATGATGATGGAGGCAGTGATATAAGGCATCACGCCCAGCGCGAGGATGCTCATGCGCTCCAGGGCGCCCCCGGAAAACATGTTAAAGAGCTCGAGGATGCCCCCCTGGTTCTGCTCAAAGAGCTGACGCAGCCGAACGGGATCAATCCCCGGAATCGGGATGTGCGTACCGATGCGATACACCAGAAGCGCCACCAGGACGAACAGGATGCGGCGGATCAGCTCCTGCACCCCAGCCTGTGCACCTGCTAGCGATTTCGGATCGACGGCCATGGCGAAGCTCCCGGGACGCCCTTAGGCGTCCTGTGCCGCTTCAGCGGCCGGCGCTTCGTCGACAACACTACCGCCCGCCGCCTCGATCGCTGCCCGGGCCCCTTTGCTCACGGCAACACCTTTCACCGTGTACGCCTGGCTCACGGAACCGGAAAGCATGATGCGGGCCCGGCGCATATCGCGGCGAATGACGTTGGCTGCCTTCAGGGACTCGAGGGTCACCTCACCACCCTGTACCTTGGCCAGCTCACTTAGGCGTACTTCTGCAGTTACGCGACCGATCCGCGACTGGAAACCGAACTTCGGCACCCGACGTTGGAGCGGCATCTGGCCACCCTCGAAGCCCGGGCGAATCGAGGACCCGCTACGGGAGGTCTGGCCCTTCACACCGCGACCACCGGTCTTACCGATGCCGCTGGAGGTTCCCCGACCCACCCGCTTCTTGGAGGGGCGACTTCCGGGACCTGCTTTTAGATCGTTAAGGCGCATGCCCTTACTCTCCCTCAACCCGAACGAGATACGGGACCTTGTTAATCATGCCCCGCACCGCCGGCGTATCTTCCACTTCCACGCTGTGACCGATGCGACGAAGCCCCAGCCCGTGCACGCATGCAATGTGCTTCTTCAGCCGACCCGCAGTGCTGCGAATCTGAATCACTCGAATTTTGCTGTCCGCCACGCTCTTCTCCTCGAAGCCTTAAGCCGTCAGCTCTTCAACGCTCTTCCCACGCTTGGCCGCAACCTGACCCGGGGAACGAATATTCTTCAGCGCCTTGAAGGTGGCATTAACGACGTTGACCGGGTTCGTCGACCCATAGCACTTGGCCAATACGTTGTGGACCCCTGCGGCTTCCAGGACCGCGCGCATCGCGCCTCCGGCGATAACGCCGGTCCCTTCCGATGCCGGCTGCATATACACCTTAGAGGCACCATGGATGCCTGTGGTGGCGTACCAAATGGTAGAGCCATCAAGGTCCACGTCGGCCATGTTGCGACGCGCCGACTCCATCGCCTTTTGGATAGCGACGGGCACTTCCCTTGCCTTACCGCGACCAAAGCCCACGCGACCGGCGCCATCGCCGACCACGGCGAGCGCCGTAAAACCGAAGATGCGGCCGCCCTTGACCACCTTGGCTACGCGATTGATCTGGACGAGTTTCTCAACCAGTCCTTCTTCTTTGATTTCTTCCGTATAAGCCATGATGCTTCCCTTAGAACTGCAGACCGGCTTCACGCGCCGCATCTGCTAGCGCTTTGACACGACCGTGGTAGCGGTACCCGGAACGATCGAAGGCAACTTCTGAAATGCCTGCACCCACAGCGCGCTCAGCAAGAAGCTTGCCCACCCTCGAAGCGGCTTCCACATTCCCCGTCGCGCCATCCCGCAGGGCGGCGTCAAGCGTGGAGGCGGCTGCGAGCACGGTGCCGCCGTCAGCGGAAATCACCTGCGCGTAGATGTGGCGCGGCGTGCGGTGAACGCAAAGGCGCACCGCACCGAGGGTGCGCATGTGCGACCGAGCGCGGCGCGCGCGACGAAGGCGCGCTAGTTTTTTCTGATTCGGTTTCATGCTGATCTCGCACTCATCCATAGGGCCCAAATCTTGGGGCGCTAAACAAATTATTTCTTCTTCGCTTCCTTACGACGTACGTTCTCGTCCGCGTACCGCACACCCTTACCCTTGTAGGGCTCCGGCGGACGGAAGCGCCGAATCTCAGCCGACACCTGGCCAACCTTTTGCTTGCAGATGCCGCGAATCACGATCTCCGTCTGCGACGGGGTCTCAGCGTCAATCCCTTCCGGCAGCTGATACACCACCGGGTGGGAGAAGCCGAGGGACAGATTCACGGCGCGGCCCTGAGCCTGTGCCCGGTACCCCACCCCGACCAGCTGAAGCTTGCGCTCAAAGCCGTCGGTGACACCGGTCACCATGTTCTGCGCGAGGGCGCGAGCCGTACCGCACTGAGCCCACCCGCCGGTCGCACCTTCATCCGACGGCGCGAAGGTCAACGCGCCATCGGCTTCCGAAATCGAAACCGCCGGGTGTACATCCATGGACAGCTCGCCCTTGGCCCCTTTAATCGTCAGCGAACCCTCGGCGAGCTGTACCTGCACGCCCTGGGGAAGCTGAACTGGATTCTTTGCAACTCTCGACATGGCTCTATTCGCTCATCAAAAGACGGTGCAGAGCACCTCGCCGCCGACGCCCTGCGCCCGGGCCGCCCGATCCGTCATCACCCCACGATTGGTGCTGACGATGGCTACGCCGAGACCGCCCCGAACCTTAGGGAGCGCGTCGCACGCTTTATAGTTCCGGAGCCCGGGGCGCGAAACGCGCGCGATCTCTTCGATCACCGGCTCCCCGTTGTGGTACTTCAGCGACACCGTCACCTCGGGCTTCACGCCCTCGACCACGGTGAAATCATTGACGTACCCTTCCTCCCGCAGCACGGCCAGCACCGCTAGCTTTGCCTTGGAAGAGGGCATGGTGACCGTCGGCTTCTTCCGGGCCTGCGCATTGCGCAGCCGGGTGAGGAGGTCGGACAGGGGATCTTGCATGCTCATAGTCCTCTCCTTTCCCCTTACCAGGACGACATCACAAGCCCGGGCACATCACCGCGCATGGCGGCCTCCCGAAGCTTGTTCCGGCCCAGACCAAACTTGCGATAAACCCCATGGGGCCGGCCCGTCACGCGACAGCGGCGTTGCTGGCGGCTCGGGCTCGCGTTCCGCGGAAGCTTCTGCAGGCTCTGCTGCGCCTCCCAGCGGTCTTCTTCCGACGCGCTGCGATCATTGATAATTGCCTTCAGCTCAGCCCGCTTCTTCGCGTAGCGCTGCACCGCCTTCGCGCGCTTCTTCTCGCGCTCTACCATGGAAACCTTGGCCATTACGCTTGTCCTGCCGTACGAAAGGGGAAATTGAAGGCCGCCAGCAAAGCGCGACCCTCCTCGTCATTCTTCGCCGTGGTGGTGATGCAGATATCCAGACCACGGAGCGTATCGACCTTGTCATAGTCGATCTCCGGGAAAACAATCTGCTCGCTGAAACCCATAGCGTAGTTGCCCCGACCGTCGAAGGACTTCGGGGACAGGCCGCGGAAATCCCGCTGCCGGGGAATCGCGATGGCAACCAGCCGCTCAAAGAACTCGTACATGCGCGCCCGGCGCAGAGTCACCTTACAGCCGATGGGATAGCCATCACGGATCTTAAAGCCCGCCACAGACTTCCGCGCCACGGTGACCACGGGCTTCTGCCCGCTAATCAACCCCATGTCGCCGGTGGCCGCCTCAATGATCTTCCGATCACCAATAGCCTCGCCCAAACCCATGTTGAGCGTAATTTTCTCAAGCCGCGGGACTTCCATCACTGAGCCGTAGGAAAACTGCTCCATGAGCTTCGGGACGATCTCGCCGCGATACTGTTCGTAAAGCTTAGTCATGGCCGCCTAATTCCTCAGGACCCGATGGTCTTGCCGGTGGACTTGAAGAAGCGCACCTTTTTGCCGTCTTCCACCCGGAAGCCCACGCGATCACCGCGCTCCGCCTCGGGGTTCCACAGCGCGAGGTTAGAAAGCTGAATCGGTGCTTCCTTCTCGACAATGCCGCCCTGAATCCCGCGATAGGGATCGGGACGCGTGTGCTTCTTCACAATGTTGACGCCGGAGACGAGCGCGCGGCCGTTGTCTAGCACGCGCAGGACCTCGCCCCGCTTACCCTTGTCCCGGCCCGTGAGCACGGTGACTTGGTCATTTCTACGAATCTTTTGCATGGTTATCTCCCGAACCCCCGCGCTAGAGCACTTCCGGCGCAAGCGAGACGATGCGCATAAAGTTCTCGCTGCGCAGCTCCCGCGTGACCGGGCCAAAGATACGCGTACCAATCGGCTGCAGGTTGGTGTTAAGCAGTACTGCCGCGTTGTCGTCGAAACGGATGATGGAGCCATCTGGACGGCGCACGCCCTTACGAGTCCGCACCACTACGGCATTCACCACCTGCCCCTTTTTGACGCGGCCACGGGGATTCGCTTCCTTAATCGTGACCTTAATCACATCGCCAACCCGCGCGTAGCGACGGTGGGAACCGCCCAAAACCTTGATGCACATCACCCGACGCGCACCACTGTTATCCGCGATTTCCAACATCGTTTGCGTCTGAATCATCGCCGTTCTCCAGCTCGGGGCGCCCAGCGCCCCCATCGCGTCTTTCGCATCAAACCTTGGCGGGGCGCTCGTCGATGCTGACCAGCTGCCACGTCTTCGTTTTCGACATGGGCGGCGCTTCGCGCACAGTTACCACGTCCCCCACTTCACACTCATTTTGCGCATCGTGAACATGGACCTTGCTCGACCGACGAACGATCTTGCCGTAGAGGGGGTGCTGTACCCGACGCTCCACCAGGACCACGATGGTCTTATCCATCTTATTGCTGACCACCGTCCCGTTAAGGGTGCGGGGATTGCTCTGCTTTTCGGTCATCATTTCCGTCTCGCTCACGACTGCACCGCCTGCTTCTCCCGCAGCACAGTGCGGACCCGGGCGATGTCCCGCCGCGTCTGGCCCAGAAGATGGGACTGGCCAAGCTGGCCGCTGCCCTTCTGCATCCGAAGATTGAACTGATCCCGGAGAAGCTTCAGGAGCGACTCTTTTAGCTCAACCTCGGACTTGTCACGCAGTTCACTTGCCTTCATCACATCACCGTCCGCTTCACGAAGGCGGTCTCAAAGGGCAGCTTCGCCGCTGCCAGCCGGAACGCATCACGCGCCACGTCTTCCGACACCCCTTCCATTTCATAAAGAACCCGACCAGGCTGGATTTGGCATACCCAGTATTCGACGCTGCCCTTACCCTTGCCCTGACGTACTTCCAAGGGCTTTTGCGTGATCGGCTTGTCCGGGAACACCCGGATCCAGATCTTTCCGCCCCGGCGAACGCGACGGGTCATGGCCCGACGCCCTGCCTCAATTTGCCGCGCCGTCATGCGACCACGACCCACCGCCTTCAGAGCGAACTCACCGAAGCTCACGCTGCTGCCGCGCTCGGCGAGACCGCGGTTGCGGCCCTTCTGCTGCTTTCTAAACTTTGTACGCTTGGGCTGAAGCATGTTTCTCTATCCCGTAGCTAGGTCGCGCGCCTTAATTGGCGGCAGCTTGCGCGGACTCTTCCCGCGACCCAATAATTTCACCCTTAAAGATCCACACCTTCACGCCAATAACGCCGTAGGTCGTGTTGGCCTCAGCCGTGGCGTAATCGATGTCAGCGCGCAGGGTATGAAGCGGCACCCGACCTTCCCGATAGGTCTCAGACCGTGCGATGTCCGCGCCGCCCAGGCGACCCGCCACGCGAATCCGCATGCCCTGGGCGCCCAGGCGCATAGCGTTCTGCAATACCCGGCGCATGGCACGGCGGAACTGAACCCGGCGCTCGAGCTGCTGCGCGACGTTCTGCGCCGCCAAGTAAGCATCAAGCTCAGGCTTACGGATTTCTTCGATGTTGATGTGCACGGGCACGCCCATCAGTCGGGATACATCGGCGCGGAGACGCTCAACATCTTCGCCTCTCTTACCAATCACGATCCCAGGGCGGGCGGTGTGAATGGTCACACGGGCGGTTTCCGCCGGACGCTCAATGTGAATCTTGCTCACGGACGCGCTCGCGAGCCGCTCCCGCAGGAAGTCGCGCACCTCAAGATCATTGTGCAGCTTATCCGCGTAGCTTCGGCTGTCCGCATACCACACCGAATTGTGGTCGCGAACGATGCCAAGCCTAAAGCCGACGGGGTTTACTTTCTGACCCATGTGGTCCTTCTCCCAGCTATCGCTTTGAGGACGACGTCTTAGTCGTCCGATACCGCCACGGTAATGTGGCAGGTGCGCTTAAAAATGCGATCGGCCCGGCCCTTGGCCCGCGGCTTGATTCGCTTGAGGGTCATTCCCTCGTTCACAAAAATCTTCGCTACCCGGAGCTCGTCGACATCTGCGCCGTCGTTGTGCTCCGCGTTGGCGATTGCGGACTCGAGCGCCTTGCGGACGGGGGTCGACGCGGCTTTCGTGCTGAAGTTCAGGACATCAAGCGCCTGAGCCACCCCAAGGCCACGAATCTGATCCGCGACCAGGCGCACCTTCTGCGCCGACATCCGAATACGCTTTGCTGTTGCAGAGACTTCCATCGTCTTTTTCCTCGACCAGCCCGTTAACGGCGCGACTTTTTGTCGGCGACATGGCCCCGGAAGGTCCGCGTTAGGGCAAATTCTCCGAGCTTATGACCGACCATCTCTTCGTTGATGAGTACGGGCACATGCTGCTTACCGTTATGCACTGCAATCGTCAGCCCGACCATTTCAGGCAGCACCATGGAGCGCCGCGACCAGGTCTTAATCGGCCGCTTATCGTTGCTTTCGACTGCCTTCTCCACCTTCTTGACGAGGTGCAGATCGACAAAGGGTCCTTTGTGGAGTGAACGAGGCACGCTGTTCTCCTATCGCTCAGGCGCTACTTGCGCGCGCGCCGGCGGCGCACAATCATTTTGTCGGTGCGCTTGTTGCTGCGCGTCTTATGGCCCTTGGTGGGCATGCCCCAGGGCGAGACCGGGTGACGACCACCGGAGGTCCGGCCCTCACCGCCACCGTGCGGGTGATCCACCGGGTTCATGGCAACCCCGCGAACGGTCGGGCGAACACCTCGCCAGCGCGTGGCCCCAGCCTTGCCATAGGAACGCAGGCTGTGCTCTGAGTTCCCTACCTCACCGATGGTGGCCCGGCACTCCACGAGCACTCGGCGCATCTCACCGCTGCGCAGCCGGAGCGTGGCATAGCTTCCTTCCCGAGCCACCAGCTGCACGCCGGCACCGGCACTTCGGGCGATCTGCCCGCCTTTTCCAGGCTTTAGCTCAATGTTGTGCACCATGGTCCCCACAGGGACGCTGCGCAGCGGCATCGCATTGCCAGGCTTGATCGGCGCGTCCGTGCCCGACTGGATCGGGGCACCGGCGCTCACGCCCCGAGGCGCAAGAATATAGCGACGCTCACCATCGGCGTACTTAATCAGAGCAATGTGGGCGCTGCGATTCGGATCGTACTCGAGGCGTTCCACAACGCCCGGGACGCCGTCCTTATTGCGCTTGAAGTCGATAAGCCGATAGTGGTGCTTATGACCGCCACCTCGATGGCGCGTGGATACGCGGCCCGCATTGTTACGGCCACCGGTGCTCGACTGCTTCTCTAGCAGCGGCTTATGAGGGGCTCCCTTGTGGAGCTCCGGCGTCACGACCTTAACGACGAAGCGTCGGCCCGGTGACGTAGGTTTCGCTTTGATAACGGCCATCAGATTTCCCCGTTACTCAGCCGGCGCAAAGTCTATGGACTGGCCATCGGCGACGCGCACATAGGCCTTTTTCCAGTCCTTACGACGCGACATTCCGCGAGCAGTGCGCTTGCTTTTGCCTTTCACATTAACGGTCCGCACGTCGACGACGCTGACTTCAAACAGCATCTCTACGGCGGCGCGAATTTCGGGCTTAGACGCGTCCTTGCTGACCTTGAAGGCGTACGCGTTGTCACCCTCCGCAGCGCGGGCAGCCTTCTCCGACACATGCGGGGACAGAATCACCTGAAGCAGACGCTCTTGGTTCATGCCAGCTGCTCCTCAAACTTCTTAAGCGCCTCAACGGTCATCAGCACTTTTTCGTGCGCCAGAAGGCAAACGGGATCGGTCGCCGCAACGTCCCGGACGTCCACATCCTTCAGGTTGCGAGACGCGAGGTAGAGGTTTTCGTCCATCACTTCCGTGACGATGAGCACATTGGAGACCGAAAGGGCAGCCAGCTGGCCAACCAGGGCCTTCGTCTTCGGCGTCTCGGCTGCGAACTGCTCAACTACCACCAGCCGATCCTGGCGGACCAGCTCAGACAGGATGGAGCGCATGGCACCGCGATACATCTTGCGGTTGACCTTCTGGCTATGGTCCTGCGGCCGAGCCGCGAAGGTCGTACCACCCCCACGCCAGATCGGGCTACGGATGGAACCCGCGCGGGCCCGCCCCGTTCCCTTTTGCCGCCAGGGCTTGCGGCCACCGCCGCGAACCTCCGCCCGTGTCTTCTGTGCCCGGGTGCCCTGCCGCGCGCCTGCGAGGTAGGCCACCACCACTTGGTGCACCAAGGCTTCATTGAACTCACGCCCGAAGGTCGTTTCTGAGACCTCGACCGCTTTGTCTGCACCAGCCCCTGGCGCTGCGATGTTCAGATTCATCCGAATTTCCTCTGCTGCCTGGGCCTTTAGGCGCTCTTCCGAGCCTTCACCGCGGGACGGACGATGACGTCCGAACCCGGCGCACCCGGAATACCACCCTTCACCAGCAACAAGCCCCGCTCGGCGTCGACGCGGACGAGCTCAAGGCTCTGCACCGTGACCCGCTCGTTGCCAAGCTGACCCGACATTTTCTTACCCTTGAATACCCGCCCCGGCGTTTGGCACTGGCCGATGGAGCCCGGCGCGCGGTGGGAAAGTGAGTTGCCGTGCGTAGCGTCTTGGGTACGGAAGTTCCAGCGCTTCACCGCACCGGCATAACCCTTCCCCTTAGACGTGCCCGTGACATCCACCATCTTCACGGACTCGAAAACGCTCACGTCCAGCTCGGCCCCCGGCGCAAGATCTGCCCCTTCGCCGTCCGCCAGGCGGAACTCCCACAGACCCCGGCCCGGTACGGACCCCGCCTTGGCGAAATGGCCGGCCTGCGCTTTCGTCACGCGGCGGGCGCGACGCTCACCGGTCGTAACCTGGACCGCGCGATAGCCGTCCTTCTCGGCATCCCGGATCTGCGTGATCCGGTTAGGGCTCACTTCAATTACGGTGACCGGAACGCTCGCCCCATCTTCCGTGAAGATACGGGTCATGCCGGTTTTCCGCCCTACGACTCCAATGGTCATGGTACTTGCCTCTCACGGAGCCTCTATTTGAGGCCTCGATGAAAACGGCGCAGACCACCCCGAAGGCGTGGCTGCGCCGGAACCTAATAACGCTGGTCGCTGTTTGCGACCCTGTGTGGCGCGATCCCTTGGAACGCGCCGTGATGCTCAGCGTTTCATGCCCCAGGGGGCGAGCATCACCGTTCTTCGGCCTCGGCCCTAGCCCAGGCTAATCTGTACATCCACACCCGCGGCAAGATCGAGCTTCATGAGCGCGTCGACGGTTTTTTCCGTCGGCTCCACGATGTCCATCATTCGCTTGTGAGTACGAATCTCGTATTGATCCCGCGCATCCTTGTTTACGTGCGGGGAAATCAGAACCGTATACTTTTCCTTGCGCGTGGGCAGCGGAATGGGTCCATGAACCTGAGCGCCGGTTCGCTTCGCCGTGTCGACGATTTCCTGAGCGGACACGTCGATGAGCCGGTGGTCGAAAGCCTTCAGACGAATTCGAATGCGCTGATTTTGCACGGGTTCACTACTCCAGCCCTGCGAGCCTAGCTCAAGCGGGACACAATTCTTAGCAAGCTAATCGAGACTGGGATCCCGAATTAGGGAGGCGGAAGTCTAGGGATGCCGCCCCATGCCGTCAACTAAAAGATTCTTCCAAAACGCCGCGAGATCCTTCTTTTTGCTCGCGACGTTCTGGGACCTGGCTTCGCGCCTTAGATCGAGACTTACTCGATGATCTTCGCGACGACCCCTGCGCCCACGGTCCGGCCACCTTCCCGAATAGCAAAACGCAGACCTTCGTCCATGGCGATCGGGGCAATCAGATCCACGGCAAGCTTCACGTTATCCCCAGGCATCACCATCTCAACACCCTCGGGAAGCTCGCAAGAACCCGTCACGTCCGTCGTCCGGAAGTAAAACTGAGGACGGTAACCCTTGAAGAACGGCGTGTGACGACCACCCTCGTCCTTCGACAGCACATAAACCTCAGCCTCAAACTTCGTGTGCGGCGTGATCGAATCAGGCTGCGCCAGAACCTGACCACGCTCCACCTCATCACGCTTCGTGCCACGCAGAAGAACACCCACGTTCTCCCCCGCACGGCCTTCGTCCAGAAGCTTCCGGAACATCTCAACGCCGGTCACCGTGGTCTTCGTGGTGTCCTTGATACCCACAATCGCCACTTCGTCACCAACCTTCACAATCCCGCGCTCAACCCGGCCTGTCACCACCGTGCCCCGGCCAGAAATCGAGAACACGTCCTCAATCGGCATAAGGAACGCCTGGTCAATCGCACGCTCCGGCTCCGGAATGTACTCATCCAGCGCCTCAACCAGCTTCACCACCGCCGGCACACCAATGTCAGACTGGTCCCCTTCAAGGGCCTTCAGCGCACTGCCAATCACGATCGGCGTGTCGTCCCCAGGGAACTCATAGGTGTCCAGCAGCTCGCGAACTTCCATCTCCACCAGCTCGAGAAGCTCCTCGTCGTCCACCATGTCCGCTTTGTTCAAAAACACCACAATCCGCGGCACACCCACCTGACGGGACAGCAGAATGTGCTCCCGGGTCTGCGGCATCGGACCGTCCGCCGCCGAGCACACCAGAATCGCACCGTCCATCTGCGCCGCACCGGTGATCATGTTCTTCACATAGTCCGCGTGCCCAGGGCAATCCACGTGCGCGTAGTGACGCGTCGGGGACTCATACTCCACGTGCGACGTCGCAATCGTGATCCCCCGGGCGCGCTCCTCCGGCGCATTGTCAATCTGGTCAAAGGCGCGCGCCTCACCAGTCTGATAGGTCTCATGGCACACCTTCGTGAGCGCCGCCGTCAGCGTCGTCTTGCCATGGTCAACGTGACCAATCGTTCCCACATTTACGTGCGGCTTAGTGCGCTCAAATTTTGCCTTGGACACAACGGAACCCCTTTTCTTAAGCGTTAGGTAAACGGATGGGCATGGCGCCCGCTCTAGCTTCGGCGCCGAATCGCTTCCAGCAAGGAGTCCGGCACCTCGGCGTAGCGCGCGAACTCCATGGTGTATTGGGCTCGACCTTGAGTCGCAGACCTCAGATCGGTGGAATAGCCGAACATTTCCGCCATGGGAACTTCGGCCTGGACGATCTTGCTTCCGTAGCCGTCTTCCATCCCCTGCACCAAGCCCCGACGCCGGTTTAAGTCTCCAACAACGTCACCCATGTAGTCCTCCGGGGTGACCACCTCTACCTTCATTATTGGCTCAAGCAAAGTGGGCTGGGCTTCCCGCGCGCCTTCCCGGAGCGCCATGGAGCCGGCAATTTTAAAGGCCATCTCCGACGAGTCCACCTCATGAAAAGACCCGTCAAAAAGGGTGGCCTTAATTCCGATCAGCGGGTACCCGGCAAGCACCCCATTGGCTGTGGCCTCCTGGGCGCCCTTAGCCACGGCCGGGATGTACTCCCGGGGGACCACGCCACCGGTGATTTCATCGACAAAAGCGAAGGTTTGCTCGGCGTCGGAGCCAAGGGGCTCAAGGCGAAGCCAAACGTGACCGTACTGGCCCTTGCCCCCGGACTGGCGGACGAACTTACCCTCGACCTCAACAGTGTTTCGGATCGTCTCCCGGTAGGCCACCTGGGGCTTACCCACCTTGGCCTCGACCTTAAACTCCCGGCGCAAACGGTCGACGATGATGTCGAGGTGGAGTTCCCCCATGCCCGAAATGATGGTTTGCCCCGACTCCTGGTCCGTCTTCACCAGGAACGAGGGGTCCTCCTGGGCCAACTTACCCAGCGCCACCCCCATCTTTTCCTGATCAGGCACGGACCGAGGCTCGATGGCCACCGCAATGACCGGCTCAGGAAACTCCATGCGCTCTAGGGTGATCCGGGCATTCTGATCACAGAGCGTATCCCCCGTGCTGGCCTCCTTGAGCCCCACGGCGGCTGCAATGTCCCCGGCCCGCACTTCGTCGACTTCATCGCGCTTATTCGCATGCATTTGCACCATACGACCGATGCGCTCCCGCTTACCCTTGACGGGGTTCCACAGCGCATCGCCAGACTTCAGCACACCGGAGTACACCCGAAAGAAAGTCAACGTGCCCACGAAGGGGTCAGTAGCGATCTTAAATGCCAAGGCGGCAAAGGGAGCTTCGTCATCTGCCGTGCGGGTCGCCAGGGTTTCCCCGTCCTCGAGCATCCCTTCAATTGCCTTGACTTCTGGGGGCGCCGGAAGGTATTCCACAACGGCATCGAGTACCGCTTGCACCCCTTTGTTCTTAAAGGCCGATCCGCACAGCGCAAGCACGATCTCGTTGCGGAGCACTCGCTCCCGAAGCCCGGCCTTAAGGTCCGCCTCACTAAGCAATCCCTCCTCGAGGTAACGCTCCATGAGCTCGTCATTCGCTTCCGCGGCGACCTCCAGCAGGAGCTCCCGCCCCACGGCGCAGGCATCGACCAAGGCGTCGGGGATGGGGCCCGCGGTGAACGTGGCACCCTGATCGGCTTCGTTCCAGTAAATCGCTCGCTCACCGATGAGATCGATCACCCCTTGAAAGTTTTCCTCCGCGCCGATGGGATGCTGCACGGCGACCGGGGTGGCTCCAAGGCGGTTCTCGATCTGCTCCAAGACGCGCTCGAAGCTGGCTCCCGCGCGGTCCATCTTGTTGACGAAGCAGATGCGCGGTACTTCGTACTTGTTGGCTTGCCGCCACACCGTTTCAGACTGGGGCTCCACCCCCGAAGTGGCGCAGAACACCACCACCGCGCCGTCAAGAACGCGCAGAGAGCGCTCCACCTCAATGGTGAAGTCCACGTGCCCGGGGGTGTCGATGATATTGATACGATGTTCGTCGAACTGCTGATTCATCCCGGACCAAAAGCAGGTCGTGGCCGCGGAGGTAATCGTAATACCCCGCTCCTGCTCCTGCTCCATCCAGTCCATGACCGCCGCGCCTTCATGCACCTCACCAATCTTGTGGGAGATACCTGTGTAGAACAGTACGCGCTCCGTGGTCGTGGTTTTTCCGGCATCGACGTGCGCCACAATACCAATGTTGCGATAGCGTTCGATGGGTGTTTTTCGCGCCACGGGGGTCCGCCTTATACGACAACGCCCGGATAAACCGGGCGCTTAGACCGTTGGGATGGGGCCTCTTAGAACCGGTAGTGAGAGAAGGCCTTGTTCGCTTCCGCCATACGGTGCGTGTCTTCCCGCTTCTTCACAGCACTTCCGCGGCCTTCGGACGCTTCAAGCATCTCGCCAGCCAGTCGGTGCACCATGGACTTTTCGCCACGCTTCCGCGCGGCTTCAACGAGCCAGCGCATAGCAAGCGCTTGGCGACGGGCCGGACGGACTTCCACGGGGACCTGATAGGTCGCCCCACCAACCCGGCGAGACTTGACCTCCACCATCGGCGCAATGGCCTCTAGGGCCTTTTCAAATACGTCCACCGGCTCCCGGCCGCCACGATCTTGGACGCGATCGAGGGCGCCGTAAACGATGCGCTCGGCGACGGACTTTTTCCCGTCCCGCATGAGGTGGTTCATGAACTTAGCGAGAGTTTTGTTCCCGAACTTAGGGTCGGGGAGAACTTCACGTTTGGCGACAACGCGACGACGCGGCATGGTGCTTTCCTTATGTCTTCAGGTGATTCCAGGACCCAGTGCCTGGACCTTACTGCCTCTAGAGAGGCTAAAGATTGCGAGGCCCTTACTTAGGACGCTTCGCACCGTACTTAGACCGGCCCTGGCGACGATCCGCCACGCCGGAGGTATCCAGAGTGCCTCGCACGGTGTGGTAACGCACACCGGGAAGATCCTTCACCCGGCCACCGCGAATGAGCACCACGGAGTGTTCCTGGAGGTTGTGCCCCTCCCCACCAATGTAGGAAGACACCTCGTAGCCGTTGGTCAAACGAACCCGGCAAACCTTCCGAAGTGCGGAGTTCGGCTTCTTCGGCGTGGTGGTGTAAACGCGCGTACACACGCCACGCCGCTGCGGGCACCCTTGAAGGGCCGGAACGTCGCTCTTTGCAGCCTTGCGCTTGCGGGGCTTCCGCACCAGCTGGGCGATAGTCGCCATAAATCCTACTCCATAACTCAATCGTCGCGGCCAAGCCCGCGACTCACTAGCCCCCAGGGCCAGCTAGAAGGGCGGCGAAGTTTACGGCCGCCGCCACAACCGGTCAACTCACTCCGCAGGCTTATTGCTCGCGGAGCATCTCCGTGAGCGCGGCTTCGACGTCCTCCGCGGAGGCTCCCGTTTCCCGCGCTTGGCGTGCCGCCAGAATGTCGTCACGCTTACGCTTACGCTCGCTGTGGTACGCAAGGCCCGTTCCCGCAGGAATGAGACGTCCCACCACCACGTTTTCCTTCAGACCCCGAAGGTGATCTCGCTTCCCGGTGACCGCCGCTTCCGTGAGCACCCGAGTGGTCTCCTGGAAGGAGGCCGCGGAGATAAAGGACTCGGTAGCCAGCGAGGCTTTGGTGATCCCGAGAAGCATGCGCTCCACTTCCACCAATTCCTTGTCCTCGGCGCGCAGCTTCTCGTTTGCCTCAAGCACCTGCACGTATTCCACTTGCTCACCGCGAATGTAAGTGGAATCCCCTTCGTGGACGATTTCCGCCTTCCGCAACATCTGGCGCACGATGACTTCGATGTGCTTATCGTTGATCTTCACACCCTGAAGGCGATAAACCTCCTGGATCTCGTTCACGATGTAATTCGCCAGCGCATCTACACCCTTTAAGCGGAGGATATCGTGGGGCGACGCCGGTCCGTCGGAGACCACCTCTCCCCGCTCCACCGTTTCCCCCTCGAACACGCCGATATTGCGCCACTTAGGAATAAGCGTTTCCACGGGATCTCCCCCTTCCGGGGTGATGACCAGGCGACGCTTGCCCTTGGTTTCCTTGCCGAAGGAAACGACCCCCGTCGCTTCCGCAAGGATGGCGGGCTCCTTGGGCTTCCGCGCCTCAAAGAGGTCCGCAACCCGCGGTAGACCCCCGGTGATATCCCGGGTCTTTGATCCTTCCTGGGGGACCCGAGCGATGACGTCACCGACGCCAATTTGCTGACCGTCTTCGATGGACAGGATGGCGCTCGCGGGCAGGGCCTGCAGCACCACCAGCTCGCCCTTGCCGTCTACCAGGCGAATGGCGGGACGAAGGTCCTTACCGGCGGCCGGACGATCCTTCGGATCGATAATTTCGATGTTGGTCAAACCGGTGAGCTCGTCGGTCTTCCGATTGATAGACACCCCTTCCTCGAGATCTTCGAAGACCACCTTGCCGGCGTGCTCCGTAATAATCGGGTGGGTGTGGGGATCCCAACTGGCGATCACCTGACCGGCTTCGATCTCGTCGCCATCTCGGGCCGTGATCACAGCACCATAGGGAAGCTTGTACTTCTCCCGCTCCCGGCCCTGAGCATCGACCACACCTACCTCCCCGGAACGGGAAACGGCGACCAGCTCCCCGGAGCTGCGTTCCACGGTCTTGAGATTATGCAAGCGCGCCCGGCCCCCGTGCTTGACCTGCACGTTATCCACGGCCGTTGCTCGGGAGGCGGCCCCCCCAATATGGAAGGTCCGCATGGTGAGCTGGGTCCCCGGCTCGCCAATAGACTGGGCCGCGATAACGCCGACGGACTCGCCCACGTTAACCAGGTGGCCCCGGGCCAGATCCCGGCCGTAGCAGGAGGAACAGACGCCGTAACGGGTTTCACAGGTAATGGGCGACCGCACTAGGATCTCATCAATACCCAGCTGCTCGAGCTGATCCACCATCCCTTCGTCGAGCATGGTGCCCGCTGCCACAACTACGGTCTTGCCATCGACGCCCAGGATGTCCCGAGCCACCACCCGACCCAGCACTCGCGCAGCCAAGGGTTCCACGACATCACCGCCTTCGATCAATGGCGTCATGAGCAGACCGGAGGTGGAGCCGCAGTCATGCTCGGTCACCACGAGATCCTGGGCCACGTCCACCAGACGACGGGTGAGGTAACCAGAGTTTGCCGTCTTCAGCGCCGTATCCGCGAGGCCCTTCCGAGCCCCGTGGGTGGAGATGAAGTACTGGTTCACGGACAGGCCTTCCCGGAAGTTTGCCGTGATCGCGGTCTCAATGATGGAACCATCAGGGCGGGCCATCAGCCCCCGCATCCCCGCCAGCTGACGGATCTGCGCAGGGGAGCCCCGGGCACCGGAGTCAGCGTACATGTAAACGGAGTTGAAGGAGTCCTGCTCAACCTCTTCCCCGTCACGACTCCGCACGGGCTCCTTAGAGAGCCCATCCATCATCGCCTTGGCGATTTCATCGTTGGCTCGGGACCAGATATCAATGACCTTGTTGTACTTCTCGCCCTGTGTCACAAGACCGGAGGCGTATTGTCCTTCGATCTCCTTGACCTCGGCTTCCGCAGCGTCGACCACGGTGGCCTTAGCAGCGGGAATCTCAAAGTCATTAACGCCAATGGAGCAGCCCGACCGGGTGGAATACTCAAACCCGGTGTACATGAGCTGGTCGGCGAAGATCACCGTCTCTTTCAGCCCAACGTGGCGGTAGCAGGCATTCAGCAATGCCGAAATCGCCTTCTTGGTCATGGGTTTATTAACCATGTCGAAGGGCAGCTGCTTTGGCACGATTTCACTGAACAGGGCCCGACCCACGGTGGTATCGGTCAGCACCAGGCGCTCTTCCTGCGTCCCCTCTTCCGTTTCCACCAACTGCACCACGCGGACTTTCACCCGCGCATGGAGGGACACCTGACCGGAGCGGAAGGCCCGGCTCACTTCCCGCACATCGGCGAAGGCCATGCCTTCTCCAGGCACGTTAATGGCTTCCCGGGTCATGTAGTACAGCCCGAGCACCACGTCCTGGGAGGGCACGATGATCGGTTCGCCGCTGGCCGGAGACAGAATGTTGTTCGTGGACATCATCAGCGCCCGCGCCTCGAGCTGAGCTTCGAGGGTGAGGGGCACGTGCACGGCCATCTGATCGCCGTCGAAGTCGGCGTTGTATGCGGCGCAGACAAGCGGGTGAAGCTGAATGGCCTTGCCTTCAATGAGCACAGGCTCAAAGGCCTGAATGCCCAGTCGGTGCAGGGTTGGCGCCCGGTTCAGAAGCACGGGGTGCTCCCGTATGACGTCGGCAAGAATATCCCAGACCTCCGGGGTCTCCCGCTCGACCATCTTCTTCGCGGCCTTGATGGTAGTAGCGAGACCGCGAGCTTCGAGCTTGCCGAAGATGAAGGGCTTGAAGAGCTCC
Organism: Candidatus Salivita marina; assembly: GCA_038144425.1. Lineage (GTDB taxonomy): Bacteria > Pseudomonadota > Gammaproteobacteria > Pseudomonadales > Azotimanducaceae > Salivita > Salivita marina. The sequence goes on from JAYQNS010000004.1 coordinate 518,561, forward strand.
AGCGCCATTTTTTTCGGCAGACCGCACTGGTGCAGTTTAAGGGTCGGACCCACCACAATCACGGACCGGCCAGAGTAGTCGACGCGCTTCCCGAGGAGGTTCTGGCGGAACCGGCCTTGCTTCCCTTTGATCATGTCCGCGAGAGACTTCAGGGGCCGCTTGTTCGAACCGGTAATGGCGCGACCGCGACGGCCGTTATCCAATAGCGCATCCACCGCTTCCTGCAGCATGCGCTTTTCGTTGCGCACGATGATGTCCGGCGCGCTGAGGTCCTGCAGCCGCTTCAGGCGGTTATTCCGATTGATCACCCGGCGGTAGAGATCGTTCAAATCGGAGGTCGCGAAGCGGCCGCCGTCCAGGGGCACGAGGGGCCGAAGATCCGGAGGCAGCACAGGTAGCACATTCATCACCATCCACTCGGGCTTGTTCCCCGAGCCTTGGAAGGCTTCCATGAGCTTTAAGCGCTTGGACAGCTTCTTGATCTTGGTTTCGGAGTTCGTCTGCGGGATTTCTTCCCGAAGAATGTTGATCTCCTCGTTCAGGTCCAGCTGGATCAGCAGATCAAAGACCGCCTCCGCGCCCATCTTCGCCACGAAATCGTCGCCATACTGCTCGAGAGCGTCGTAGTACTGCTCATCGCTCAGCAGTTGGCCAATTTCCAGGTCCGTGGTGCCATCATCGATTACCACGAAGGACTCGAAGTAGAGTACGCGCTCGATATCTCGAAGAGTCATATCGAGAAGCAGGCCAATCCGAGAAGGCAGGGACTTCAGGAACCAAATATGGGCGACGGGGCTGGCCAGCTCAATGTGGCCCATGCGCTCCCGGCGCACCTTGGTCAAGGTGACCTCCACGCCGCACTTTTCGCAGATCACGCCGCGATGCTTCAGGCGCTTGTACTTCCCGCACAGGCACTCGTAATCCTTGATAGGCCCGAAGATGCGGGCGCAGAAGAGGCCGTCGCGCTCGGGCTTGAAGGTCCGGTAGTTGATGGTCTCCGGCTTCTTCACCTCCCCAAAGGACCAGGAGCGAATCATTTCCGGGGACGCTAGGCCAATGCGCAAGGCATCAAAATCGTCCGACGGGGTCTGGGACTTCAGCAGATTCAATAAGTCTTTCATGCTACCTCCCTAGAGGGGCCACCGGAGCGGCATCGCCTGCTCCGGTACAACTTTTATGAGCCTAGCGCCGCGCTTACTCGTTCTCGAGCTCAACGTCGATGCCCAGGGAACGAATTTCCTTGAGCAACACGTTGAAGGATTCAGGCATGCCAGGTTCCATGCGGTAGTCGCCGTCGACGATGTTCTTGTACATCTTCGTCCGCCCACCGACGTCGTCCGACTTCACCGTCAGCATTTCCTGCAGCGTGTAGGCGGCACCGTAGGCTTCAAGAGCCCACACTTCCATCTCTCCGAAGCGCTGGCCGCCGAACTGGGCTTTGCCGCCCAGGGGCTGCTGGGTCACCAAGCTATAGGACCCGGTAGAGCGGGCATGCATCTTGTCGTCCACGAGGTGGTTTAGCTTGAGCATGTACATGTAGCCAACGGTCACCGGGCGCTCAAACTGCTCGCCGGTTCGTCCATCGGAGAGCACCGTCTGCCCGGACTCGGGGAGCCCCGCGAGCTTCAACATCGCCTTGATTTCACGCTCCTCCGCACCGTCGAAGACCGGCGTTGCCATGGGCACGCCGCCGCGGAGATTCCCCGCGAGCTCGAGGACTTCTTCGTCCGTGAAGGCGGCGAAATCGCTGTCCTTGCCATAAATTTGGTCGAGCAGCTTGCGCACTTCCGCGATCTTGACCTGCTCATCGAGCATGTGGCCGATGCGCTCTCCGAGGCCCTTGGCCGCCCAACCAAGGTGGGTTTCCAAAACCTGCCCCACGTTCATTCGAGACGGCACCCCTAGGGGGTTCAAGACGATGTCCACGGGAACCCCATGCTCATCAAAGGGCATGTCTTCCACGGGCATGATCACGGAAATCACCCCCTTGTTCCCGTGGCGACCCGCCATCTTGTCCCCAGGCTGCACGCGGCGCTTGATGGCAAGGAAAACCTTAACGATCTTCAGCACGCCGGGGGCGAGATCATCCCCTGTTGCCAGCTTCGCTCGCTTATCCTCAAGCCGCGCCCGGAGCTGCTCCTTGCGCTCAGCCAGGTGGTTTTCCGCATCCTCGATGAGCTCGTTAAGTTCATCCGTCGCCATGCGGATCTTGAACCACTCCTCCTTGGGCAGCTCATCGAGGTAGGTTTTACGGATCGTGGCGCCCTTAGCAAGGCCCGGACCCGTAACGGCTTTCTTGTTCACGAGGCGAGAGGCCAGGCGCTCGAAGGTCGCCGCTTCAATGATGCGAAACTCGTCGTCGAGATCCTTACGAACCTTGTCGAGCTGCGCCTTTTCGATGGCCTTCGCTCGAGCATCCTTCTCCACGCCGTCGCGGGTAAACACCTGAACGTCGATGACCGTCCCGTGCACCCCCGTGGGGACCCGCAGGGACGTATCTTTCACATCCGAGGCCTTTTCCCCGAAGATCGCACGGAGGAGCTTTTCCTCCGGCGTCAGCTGAGTTTCGCCCTTCGGAGTCACCTTGCCGACCAGGATGTCGCCCGGGGTGACTTCCGCGCCGACGTACACCACGCCAGACTCGTCGAGCTTATTCAGCGCATGCTCGCCGACGTTGGGAATGTCGCAGGAAATCTCCTCCGGCCCGAGCTTCGTATCCCGGGAGATACAGGTGAGCTCTTGGATGTGAATGGAGGTGAAGCGATCTTCCTGCACCACTCGCTCGGAAATAAGAATGGAGTCCTCGAAGTTGTAGCCATTCCAGGGCATGAAAGCGATGCGCATGTTCTGGCCCAGAGCGAGCTCGCCAAGATCCACGGAAGGACCGTCCGCGAGCACGTCGCCCGGCGCGACCACGTCTCCCTGCTTCACCAGAGCCCGCTGATTGATACACGTGTTCTGGTTGCTACGGGTATATTTGGTCAGGCTGTAGATGTCGATGCCCGCTTCCCCGGAGATGGTCTCGGCGTCGTTGACCTTCAACACAATGCGCGATGCATCCACCCGGTCGATAACACCGCCACGCCGAGCCACCACGCACACACCGCTATCCCGGGCTACGATACCTTCGATTCCCGTGCCCACCAGAGGCTTTTCGGCGCGAAGCGCCGGCACCGCCTGCCGCTGCATGTTAGATCCCATGAGGGCGCGGTTGGCGTCGTCGTGCTCAAGGAAGGGAATCAGCGATGCCGCCACCGAAACCACCTGCTTCGGAGACACGTCCATATAGTTGACGTTTTCCGAGGGCATCTTGGTGAATTCGTTCTGGAACCGCACATCGATTAGATCTTCGACGAAACGTCCCTTATCGCTTAAGGGAGAGCTCGCCTGGGCGATCACAAACTCCGCTTCGTCGATCGCCGACAGGTAGTCGATCTGATCCGTGACCTTACCCCCTTCTACCCGCCGGTAAGGCGTCTCGAGGAAGCCATACTCATTGGTACGCGCGTAGGTGGCTAGGGAGTTGATAAGACCGATGTTCGGACCTTCCGGCGTTTCGATGGGGCAAACCCGACCGTAGTGAGTCGGGTGCACGTCCCGCACCTCAAAGCCCGCCCGCTCGCGCGTGAGACCACCTGGGCCGAGGGCGGACACGCGACGCTTGTGCGTCACTTCCGAAAGCGGGTTGTTCTGATCCATGAACTGGGAGAGCTGGGAGGACCCAAAGAACTCCTTCACCGCGGCCGCCACGGGCTTCGCATTGATCATGTCCTGGGGCATGAGGCCTTCCGATTCCGCCAGGGACAGGCGCTCCTTGACCGCTCGCTCAACCCGAATCAGGCCGACACGGAACTGGTTTTCCGCCATCTCCCCCACGGACCGAACCCGGCGGTTGCCGAGGTGATCGATGTCATCCACCACGCCCTTGCCATCGCGGATCGAGATCAAGGTTTGGAGGACCGCAGTGATGTCATCATTGGACAGCACACCACCACCTTCCGAATCCTTTCGGCCAAGACGGCGGTTGAATTTCATACGGCCAACGGCGGAAAGGTCGTAGCGCTCGCTCGAAAAGAACAAATTGTTAAACAGATTCTCCGCCGCTTCCTTCGTAGGCGGCTCCCCAGGGCGCATCATGCGATAGATTTCTACTAGGGCCTCGAGCCGGCTCCGGGTGCCATCGATACGCAGCGTGTCGCTGATATAGGGCCCGCAGTCGAGTTCGTTGGTGTAGATCGTATCGATCGCCTTGACGTCAGAGGCAGCGACCTTATCGAGGATCTCTGCGGTGACTTCAGCGTTGCATTCAGCAAGCACTTCGCCACTGTTCTCATCAATGATGCTCTTGGCGAGCGTCCGGCCAATCAGATACTCGGACGGGACGTCGAGGCGCTTGATGCCTGCTTCCTCAAGCAGGCGCACGTGACGCGCGGTGATCCGGCGACCGGCCTCAACGATGGTTTTGCCCTTCTTATCCTTCAGATCGAAGCTTGCGATATCACCACGGAGCCGATCGGGGATGAGGTCAAGGGAATAACCATCCTTCTTCACGTGGAAGGTATTGGTGTCGAAGAACATGCCCAGAATTTCTTCCGTGTCGTACCCGAGGGCGCGCATTAGCACGGAGGCGGGAAGCTTCCGGCGGCGGTCGATCCGCACGAAAACGGCATCCTTCGGATCGAATTCGAAATCGAGCCAGGAACCACGATAAGGAATCACCCGAGCGCTGTAGAGCAACTTCCCGGAAGAATGGGTCTTGCCCCGATCGTGATCGAAGAACACACCGGGGGACCGGTGAAGCTGGGAAACGATGACCCGCTCCGTACCGTTGATGATGAAGGTGCCGTTCTCCGTCATCACGGGCACTTCGCCCATGTAGACTTCCTGCTCCTTGATTTCCTTTATGGCCTTGTTGCTCGACTCTTTATCGTAGATGACAAGCTTAACGGTCACCCGGAGCGGCACGGCGTAGGTGGCGCTCCGGAGAATGCATTCTTTAACGTCGAAGGTGGGCTCGCCGAGGCGATAGCTCACGTAATCGAGAGCAGCATTGCCCGAGTAACTCGCGATGGGGAAAACGGATTTAAAGGCCGCATGCAACCCCGACTCCAAGCGTTCAGCCGGCGATCGTTCCGCCTGGAGGAAGCGCTCGTAGGACTCTAGCTGGATCGCAAGCAGGAAAGGCACGTCCATAATCTGGGGAAGCTTCCCGAAGTTCTTCCGGACTCGCTTCTTCTCTGTGAACGAATAAGCCATCAGCGTCTCCCGGCTCTTAGCACGAGCTGTCTTTCATTGAAGGGTCCTGCAACAGGAAAAGGCCGGTGACTCCCGGAGCCACCAGCCTTAACCCGCCTTTACCGCGTAGAGGCATGGTCTTACTTGATCTCGACCGTGCCGCCCGCTTCTTCGACTTGCTTCTTGATGTCCTCGGCTTCGTCCTTGGACGCACCTTCCTTGAGAGGAGAGGGGGCGCCGTCGACCAGGGCCTTGGCTTCCTTGAGGCCAAGGCCCGTGATGCCACGGACGACCTTGATCACATTGACCTTCTTCTCGCCGGCGGACGCCAGCACTACATCGAAGTCAGTCTTTTCCTCTGCAGCACCGGCGTCGCCGCCAGCAGCCGCCACCGGCGCAGCAGCCACAGCTGCAGCAGCGGTCACGCCGAACTTTTCTTCCATGGCGGCTACGAGTTCCACCACGTCCATCACGCTCATTTCGGCAATTGCGTCTAGGATTTCGTCTTTAGAAAGAGCCATTTTTTCCGTACTCCCGGATAATTAATCGCTGAAACCTGAAGGCCGAAGCGCCTCAGGCCGCCTGTTCTGCTTTCTGGATCCGAACCGCATCGACAGTGCGCACCAACTTGGACGGCACGGCGTTGAAGGTCTGGGCAAGCTTGGTGACCGGTGCGAGCATGGTCCCCATGAGCATGGCCAGCGCCTGGTCGCGCGTGGGCAAGCTAGCAACTGCGTCGAGACGATCGGGACCCAGGCGTTCACCACCGATGGCAAGCGCCTTGACCTCGAGTGCATCGTTGCCCTTCATGAAATCCTTCAGCACCCGCGCTGCAGCACCCGGGTCCTCGAGGGACAGGGCGAGCAAAGTCGGACCGGTGAAGGTCTCTTCAAGACAGGCGAACTCGGTGCCCGCAACGGCACGGCGAGCCAGCGTATTGCGGATCACCCGCACATACACATTGGCTTCCCGGGCCTTTCTGCGGAGCTCGGTCATTTGTCCCACGTTCAAGCCGCGATAATCGGCGAGTACAGCGGACAAAGCGCTGCCGGCGGCCTCGGTGACTTCGGCCACAATGGCCTGCTTGTCTTCGAGTTTGAGTGCCACTGGCGTTCTCCTGGATTTCGCCGCGGTGCAAAGCACCTTGGCCGTTCCCAATTGCTCCTTTACGGAGCGCGTTTCGGCGAGATCCATTTCAGCGGGTCTCACCATCTGCGCAGGCCCCCAAGGGACTTAACTCACCTAACAGCGGTGAGACCTGCGGTCTTTGACGGCTTCCGGGATACCGGAGACCTCAAAGTTCTTGCCTCGCATGGACGAGGCACCCCAACAGCAAGAGAGGGCAGAGCCTGACGCCCCAGGGCGCCATCTTCTCAGGCGTCGAGGCTTCCAATATCAACCGTGAGCCCAGGGCCCATGGTGGTCGACAGGGTGATCTTCTTCAGGTAGACGCCCTTCGCGGAAGACGGCTTAGCCTTCTTAAGATCGGAAAGCAGCGCCTCAAGGTTGGCCTTGATGGCGTCAGCCTCAAAACCCACGCGCCCAATGCTGCCGTGGATGATGCCGTTGCGATCCGTGCGATAGCGTACTTGCCCTGCCTTGGCATTTTTGACCGCCGTCTCGACGTCCGGGGTTACGGTACCCGTCTTCGGGTTCGGCATGAGACCCCGGGGACCTAGAATCTGACCCAGCTGCCCCACCACACGCATGGCGTCCGGGGAGGCAATCACAACGTCGAAGTTCATTTCACCTTTCTTGACCTGCTCGGCGAGCTCATCCATACCCACGAGATCGGCCCCGGCAGCCGTGGCCTTATCGGCGTTCTCACCCTGGGTGAAGACCGCTACACGAACGGTTTTGCCGGTCCCGTGGGGCAAGGTCGTAGCGCCACGCACCACCTGGTCGGACTTCCGGGGATCCACGCCAAGATTGATGGCGACGTCGATAGCCTCGGCGAACTTCACCGTGGAGATCTCGGAAAGCAGTGCCACCGCGTCGCCCACGGCGTAAGCGCGTCCTGCCTCGATCTTCTCCGCGATTGCCTTTTGACGCTTCGTCAATTTCGCCATCTTAGAGCCCCTCCACTTCGATACCAGCGCTGCGCGCGCTACCGGCAATGGTGCGCACAGCGGCTTCAAGATCGGAGGCGGTGAGATCAGGCATTTTCGCTTGAGCAATCTCTTCCACCTGGGCCCGGGTGACCTTACCCACCTTTTCCGTGTTGGGGCGGCCGCTGCCAGACTTCAGGCCCGCCGCCTTCTTTAGCAGCACGGAAGCAGGAGGCGTCTTCTTGATGAAGGTGAAGCTACGATCGGCGTAAACCGTGATGACCACGGGGAGGGGGAGACCCTGCTCCATGCCTTGCGTTTCCGCATTGAAGGCTTTGCAGAACTCCATGATGTTAACGCCATGCTGACCTAGCGCCGGACCCACGGGGGGGCTCGGATTTGCCTGGCCTGCAGGGACCTGCAGCTTGATGTAGGCCTGAATCTTCTTGGCCATGGTAAGGCTCCTTTGGGTTCAAGCGCTTGAGTCCAGCTCAAGCTCCCCGTTTTGGCGCTCGCCGCGCCGGATCAACACACTGCCCTCAGGGGCAGACTGCTAGAGCGGCGGCGGGTTAACCCTTCTCCACCTGCCCAAAATCGAGCTCAACGGGCGTTGAACGCCCAAAAATCGTGACTGCTACGCGGAGGCGGCTCTTTTCGTAGTTGACCTCTTCCACGACCCCATTGAAGTCATTGAAGGGACCATCAATAACCCGAACGATCTCGCCGGGCTCAAAGAGCGTCTTCGGCGTCGGCTTATCGCCAACCTGCTGCACCCGATCGAGAATGCGATTCGCTTCCGCATCTGATAGCGGCGCAGGCTTATCGGCCTTGCCCCCGATAAACCCCATAACCCGAGGCGTATTTTTCACAAGGTGCCAGGTGTCGTCGTTGAGCTCCATTTGCACCAGCACGTAGCCCGGGAAGAATTTGCGTTCGCTGCGGCGCTTTTGGCCCGAACGAATCTCCACGACCTCTTCCGTTGGAACGAGAACCTCGCCGAACTGTCCCTCAAGCCCGGAGCGCCCGATACGTTCTACCAACGCACGCATCACCTGCTTTTCGTAGCCCGAGTAGGCGTGTACCACGTACCAACGCATGACCTGTTCTCCCGCTCCTAGCCAATGACGCTCGAAACCACGAGGCCAAGAAGCGAATCAAGCCCCCACAAGATGAGGGACATTACGAAAACCAGCGCAAGCACCACCAGGGTGGTCTGGGTGGTTTCTTCCCGCGTCGGCCAAACGACCTTGCGAATCTCCACCCGCGCCTCGTTCACCAGCGTCCAAAGGGCGCGACCCTGGTGAGTTTGCAAAGCAATCAGGCCGGCGACCGCGGCCACAGCGACAAGGGCCAGCACCCGGTAAAGGAGCGATTGCTCAGCGAAGTAGGCGTTGCCCACAGCGCCCGCAAGCACCAATGCCGCCACGACCACCCACTTGAAGATGTCGAGGCCGGACCCGCGCTGCTCTACCTGTGCTCCGCTCATGAGTTGCCTGTTGCCTGCCGTCTTTCTAAAAATGGCAGGCCAGGAGGGAATCGAACCCCCAACCTGCGGTTTTGGAGACCGCTGCTCTACCAATTGAGCTACTGGCCTACATCAACTGCCGGGCCCAAGGGACCCCTGACAAAAACGCCCCGGGCCGCAGGAAAGCGAACCCGGGGTACTGAGGCGTCTAACGACGCGCCTTAGATCGAGGCTTACTCGATGATCTTCGCGACGACCCCTGCGCCCACGGTCCGGCCACCTTCCCGAATAGCAAAACGCAGACCTTCGTCCATGGCGATCGGGGCAATCAGATCCACGGCAAGCTTCACGTTATCCCCAGGCATCACCATCTCAACACCCTCGGGAAGCTCGCAAGAACCCGTCACGTCCGTCGTCCGGAAGTAAAACTGAGGACGGTAACCCTTGAAGAACGGCGTGTGACGACCACCCTCGTCCTTCGACAGCACATAAACCTCAGCCTCAAACTTCGTGTGCGGCGTGATCGAACCAGGCTGCGCCAGAACCTGACCACGCTCCACCTCATCACGCTTCGTGCCACGCAGAAGAACACCCACGTTCTCCCCCGCACGGCCCTCGTCCAGAAGCTTCCGGAACATCTCAACGCCGGTCACCGTGGTCTTCGTGGTGTCCTTGATACCCACAATCGCCACTTCGTCACCAACCTTCACAATCCCGCGCTCAACCCGGCCCGTCACCACCGTGCCCCGGCCAGAAATCGAGAACACGTCCTCAATCGGCATAAGGAACGCCTGGTCAATCGCACGCTCCGGCTCCGGAATGTACTCATCCAGCGCCTCAACCAGCTTCACCACCGCCGGCACACCAATGTCAGACTGGTCCCCTTCAAGGGCCTTCAGCGCACTGCCAATCACGATCGGCGTGTCGTCCCCAGGGAACTCATAGGTGTCCAGCAGCTCGCGAACTTCCATCTCCACCAGCTCGAGAAGCTCCTCGTCGTCCACCATGTCCGCTTTGTTCAAAAACACCACAATCCGCGGCACACCCACCTGACGGGACAGCAGAATGTGCTCCCGGGTCTGCGGCATCGGACCGTCCGCCGCCGAGCACACCAGAATCGCACCGTCCATCTGCGCCGCACCGGTGATCATGTTCTTCACATAGTCCGCGTGCCCAGGGCAATCCACGTGCGCGTAGTGACGCGTCGGGGACTCATACTCCACGTGCGACGTCGCAATCGTGATCCCCCGGGCGCGCTCCTCCGGCGCATTGTCAATCTGGTCAAAGGCGCGCGCCTCACCAGTCTGATAGGTCTCATGGCACACCTTCGTGAGCGCCGCCGTCAGCGTCGTCTTGCCATGGTCAACGTGACCAATCGTTCCCACATTTACGTGCGGCTTAGTGCGCTCAAATTTTGCCTTGGACATGGAGAGCGTCTCCTGTGATTTCCTTGACCGGCCACGGCTGTCGGGCCTTAACGATAAAAAAGTGGATACGCCCCATGCGGACCCACACCCTGCACCGCCTACCCTAGGGCCTGCGGTGCCGAGACCGCCGACACCCCTGGGGCGATCGACACGGTCAACTGGTGCTCACAGGCGGATTTGAACCGCCGACCTCTCCCTTACCAAGGGAGTGCTCTACCAACTGAGCTATGTGAGCAAAACCTCCTCCAAATCATGCATTTGGAGCGGGTAGCGGGAATCGAACCCGCATCATCAGCTTGGAAGGCTGAGGTTCTACCATTGAACTATACCCGCTTAGCGTGGCGCTTCATTTTTCCCGCTACGGGCTTTCCGTCTCACTCTTAATTTGGTGGAGGGGGAAGGATTCGAACCTTCGAAGGCTGAGCCGCCAGATTTACAGTCTGGTCCCTTTGACCGCTTGGGTACCCCTCCAGAAAAGGCGCCAGATTCTGCCGAGAAAGGGCCACCCTGTCAATGCGCAACACGCATTTCTCCGTCGGAAATAGTTGCCCTCTGCCCGGGACTCCTTCGGACCCTTCGAAGCTGGTGCCGCCTCAACGATTCGAACGCTGGACCTTCTCATTACAAGTGAGCTGCTCTACCCCTGAGCTAAGGCGGCGCGGGGGGGGAGTGTAGGGAGTCCTAGGGGTGGCCGCAATGGATCTCTCCCAGGGCGCGAAGCCCCTCGAGTACCAGTCCAGGTTCTCGCTTGACCGCATGGCCAGGCAGGCGCCGCCGCAGTCCCGGCAGAAGCGCTTCCCCGTCGCCGCCGGTGAGGACAATCGTTGGAGCTCGCCCCCACCGTGTCGTGCCCTGCTGAGCCACCTCGGAAATAAATGCCATGGCCTGCTGCAGCAACCCCTGAGCCACGGCGGCGGCCGTATGACGCGCCGGTGCCTGCGGGGCATCCCAACACCACCCCCACTCTCCCCGAACGCCATCCGTACCCTGGAAGAGCGCCCGTTGCGCCAGGGCGAGTCCGGGCACGATCCAGCCGCCCTCGTGCCTGCCCTCCGCAGTAAGGCAGTCGACGGTGAGTGCACTGCCCGCATCAACGACTAGGGAAGGAAGAACGCCCCGCGCTCTGAGGGCGACCAAGGCCAGCCAGCGATCTACCCCAGCCGTGCGGGCTCATGATAACCGGGCGCCAAACCAGGGAAGGGATGGGTGCTGGCAGCCTGGAAGACCAAGGTCCAGCCCAGGGCCGCGAGCGATCTAAGCAATTCCGATTCCCGAAGCGGGCGCAGGACGGACGAAAGAAAGAGCAAGCCGGGACCCTCCGGCAAGGTCGATACCACTTCTAGACACAGGGCGCCCTCCCCCCGCAGGGCCGTCCCTTCACGAAGCTGCCACTTGACCCGCGTGTTTCCGGCGTCGATGAGCAATTAACGTTCAGACATAACGCGTCCGCGCGCCCTCTAGGCGACGCAGGGAAACTTCCCCATGCCCCAGAACTCTCTGGCCTGCCGCTGTTTCAAGCACCAGTAGCCCCTCCTCGTTGATGCCTTGGTAACGCCCCTCAATCCGATCGTTCCCGAGCTCCGCCTGCACAAAAGCTCCCTGGTAAGCATCCAGCGCCTGGTAGCGCTCGCGTAGCGCGGGGACAAGACCCTCGCGAAGGAAGGCCTGAAGCTCGTCAAGGACCGCAGAAAAAAGGGCTTCAAGGAGATCCTCGCGCGACGTCTGAAGTCCAAGGGCGCGAAGCCCAAGGGCTTGATCCGAAGCGGCGGGGAGGGGCATCACGTTAAGCCCCAGACCAAGAATGAGCCAGCGGGCCGAGCCCTGCTGCTGAAGCTCAAGCAGAATGCCCCCAACCTTGCCCTGGGAGTGAACAATATCGTTGGGCCACTTAAGCGCGAGGCCCGGCGCCCCGAAGCGCTGAAGGGTTTCTACCGTCGCCACGCCCACGGCCAGGGAAGCGCCCGCTAGCGCCGCATCAGGCGCTAGGGGCCAAGCTAGGGACAGATAGAGTCCGGAGCCAAGGGGGGAACGCCAATGCCGACCTCGCCGCCCGCGCCCTGCCACCTGCCCTTCCGCAAGCACCAGCTGGGGCGCACCATTGCGACGTGCCCGCGCCCAGGCGACATCGTTGGTGGATTCCATAAGGCGCGCGTAGTGGACCTCAAGGCGAGGCGCGCGTTGCCGCGCCTGACTCTTTAGGCGCTCCAGGGACAACCATTGAGGGGCGCGCGGCCAACCCCAGTGATCATCCATCGCGCAATAACGCAGCCCAAGGGCCTGGAGCGCCTCACGACCCGCTTGAAGCGCCCCGGCGGGAAGGCTCAAGCGAGCCTCAAGGGTTGCGGCACTCGCGGCGCCAGACGCTGCGAGAAGCTCAGCGATGGCAATCAGCTGCTCGGGAGCCATGGCTGCTCCATCCTTACCCGTGAGGGGCGCGATCATAGCAGCCCCAGGGCCTCGCTCGGGTTATACTTGGCGTTTAGCAGCGATCGCGAAGCGCCTCATGACCCGGCCCTTCCCCACGGCAAAGATCGGCTTCCTCGGCGGCGGCCAGCTGGTCCGCATGACCCTTCCTGCGGCGGCGCGCCTCGGTTGCGAAATTCATGTGCTTGACCCGGACCCCCAGTGCCCCGCCAGTGCCCTTGCACACCGCTTTACCCGCGGCGCTCTGGATGACCCCGCAGCGCTCCGAGCGCTGGTGGAAGCCAACGACGTCACTACCTACGAAATTGAGGCCGTGGACACCACCACCCTCCTGACCCTTGAGGCGGAGGGGCATTGCATATGGCCGTCTCCCCGCACCGTGGCGACCATCCAGGATAAGCTGAAACAGAAAGAGGCCTTCGTAGAGGCGGGCCTCGCTACGGCGCCCTTCGTCCGCTGCGATGAACCCAGCGTCGATACCCTCCTCGCCTTCGGCGCGCCCCTGGTGCAGAAGGCCCGACGCGGCGGCTATGACGGCAAGGGCGTCGCCGTATTCACGGACATTATTCGCGAGGAAGCCATCCTGCCCATTCCCTCCCTGCTGGAGGCCCACGTCGATTTCTCCCACGAGCTCGCGGTCATGGTAGCCCGCACTCCGGGAGGGGAGAGGGTTTGCTACCCCGTGGTGGAAATGGTCTTTGATCCGACGGCAAACCTGCTCGATACGCTCCTCGCGCCGGCGCGCATTCCCGAGGTCACCGCGGAGGCCGCGCAGAGGCTGGCCCTGGCCGCCGTGGAGGCCCTCGGAGGCGTTGGACTCTTTGGGGTTGAGCTCTTCCTGACTCGGGAAGGATCGCTCCTCTTAAATGAAGTCGCCCCGCGAAGCCATAACTCCGGCCACTGGACCGCCGAGGCCTGCCTCACGAGCCAGTTTGAGCAGCACCTGCGGGCCATTCTCGATCTGCCCCTGGGAAGTCCGGAGCAGCTGAGGCCCGCCGCAATGCTAAATCTTGTCGCCGGGGCAGGTGCCTCCGGCCCGGCCACGATCACGGGGCTAGAGGCAGCCCTCGCCGTTCCGGGGTGCACGGTGCATCTCTATGGAAAGGCTGAGGCCCGCCCCTTCCGGAAGATGGGCCATGCCACCTTCCTCGCCTCGTCCCCCGCAGCGGCCCTGGAGGCTGCGCAAAATCTTCGGACCGCCCTACGCTTTGGAGAGCCAGAATGAGCACATCCCCTGCTGTGGGTATCCTGATGGGCAGCGACTCGGACCTGCCGGTCATGGAAAAGGCGGGCGCGCAGCTCGCGGCCCTTGCCATCCCCTTTGAGATGACCGTGGTTTCGGCCCATCGCACCCCCGATCGCATGATGACCTACGCGCGAAGCGCAAAGGCCCGGGGCATTAAGGTACTCATTGCCGGCGCTGGGGGCGCTGCCCACTTACCGGGCATGGTGGCCTCCATGACCACGCTGCCGGTCATCGGCGTGCCCGTGAACATCACGGCCCTCGCCGGTCAGGACGCGCTCCTGAGCATTGTGCAAATGCCTGCGGGCATCCCCGTAGCCACCGTTGCCATTGACAACGCAACAAACGCGGCCCTGCTCGCTGCCCGCATGCTGGCCATCGGAGATGGCGCCCTTTCCGCCCGCCTGGAAGCCCATCAGGCGGCCATGGTGGACACGGTGGAAGGCAAGATTGCCGCGGTAGAAGCCCGCAGCGCTGAATTGCAGGACGGGCTCTAATGCTGGTGCCAGTTATCCTCTCCGGGGGCTCGGGCTCACGCCTTTGGCCCCTCTCCCGGGAGGAGGCCCCCAAGCAGTTTCTACCGCTTATGGAGCCGCAAAGCCTTCTACAGCGCACCGCCCTCCGAGCCAGGGAAGCCGGCGCGGGCGCGCCCCTCGTCGTTTGTAATCAGGCGCACCGATTCCTCGTGGCCCAGCAGTTAGCGGAGCTGGGCACGACGCCCCGGGGCATAGTCTTAGAACCGGTTGCCCGGAATACGGCGCCGGCGATAGCCGCCGCGGCCTGCCTGTTAGAGGCGTCGGAGGGCCCTGAGGCCCGCATGCTCGTCCTCGCCGCCGACCACGCTATTCCTAACCAGACGGCCTTTACCGAGGCCGTTGCTCTGGCGGACCACCTTGCGCAGAAAGGGGAAGTCGTCACCTTTGGCATTGTGCCAACGCACCCCGAGACAGGGTACGGATACCTGAAAGCCGGCGCCCCCCAGGGTGGTGGACGCGTCGTTGAGGCCTTCATCGAAAAGCCGAATCAGGATCGCGCTGATGCGTTTCTTGCCGAAGGGGGCTACTTCTGGAACTCCGGAATGTTTCTGTTCCCCGTAGGCGTGCTCCTTGATGCCCTTGAGCGCCATGCCCCCACCGCCCTGGGCGCTGCCCGCCGAGCAGTGGCTGATGCCACGGAAGATCTCGACTTCCTTCGCCTAGAAGAGTCGGCCTTCGCCGAGGCTCCATCCGAGTCCATCGACTACGCCGTCATGGAAAAGCTAGACCACGCTGTCATGGTTCCTCTCGACGCCGGCTGGAGTGACGTCGGCGCTTGGGACGCACTCTGGAACCTGGGAGAGAAGGATGGCGCAGGCAATGTGGCCCAGGGGGACGTGCTGGCGGTCGGCACGCACAACAGCTACCTTCGAAGCGACGGCCGGCTCCTCGCCACCGTCGGCGTCTCCGATCTTTTGGTGGTGGATACGGAAGATGCAACCCTGGTCGCCCACCGCTTTGCCGCCCAGGGGGTTAAGGCCCTAGCGGAAAGCTTGAAGAACGCTGGGCGGCGAGAGCTTCGAAGCCATCCAACGCGGCGAGCGCCCTGGGGTTCGGCGCGCCGGCTCGCAGAAGGGGAGGCCTTCGAAGCCCATCTACTGACCCTACAACCTGGCCGGGCCATGGCCAGCCAGCGCCATCAGCACCGCGCAGAACACTGGATTGTGCTCGAAGGCACGGCGGAAGTAACACGAAATGGCAAGACACAGCTGCTCGGGCCCCACGATGCCATCAGCATCGCCGCCGGGGACCAGCACCGCTTGGCGAACGCCGGAGCCACCCTCCTAAAGGTGCTTGAGGTGGCCTCGGGCACCATCGATCCAGAAGACATCGAGCGACAGCCCTAGATCTCGGAACAAAGCGCCGGGTATGAGACAAAGAAAAAGGGGGCTAGCCTGTGGGCTAGCCCCCTTTCGTTTAAAGCCTGACGACGACCTACTCTCACACGGGGAAACCCCGCACTACCATCGGCGCTAGACCGTTTCACTTCTGAGTTCGGGATGGATTCAGGTGGTTCCAGTCTGCAATGATCGTCAGGCGAAGCGGCTGGGCTAAGCGCCCAATTCCGTCGCGCTGCAACCGCAACGCCGGTGAAGTGAAGTCAGTTCGATGCAAAGCCAAAGCTGATCAACAGCCAAGAAAACTTCGGTGTTATATGGTCAAGCCTCACGGGCAATTAGTACGGGTTAGCTCAACGCCTCACAGCGCTTACACACCCCGCCTATCAACGTCCTAGTCTTGGACGGCCCTTCAGGGGCTCAAGGCCCCAGTGAGGTCTCATCTTGAAGGAGGCTTCCCGCTTAGATGCTTTCAGCGGTTATCCCGTCCGAACATAGCTACCGGGCAATGCCACTGGCGTGACAACCCGAACACCAGAGGTTCGTCCACTCCGGTCCTCTCGTACTAGGAGCAGCTCTTCTCAAACCTCAAACGCCCACGGCAGATAGGGACCGAACTGTCTCACGACGTTCTAAACCCAGCTCGCGTACCACTTTAAATGGCGAACAGCCATACCCTTGGGACCGGCTTCAGCCCCAGGATGTGATGAGCCGACATCGAGGTG
>JAYQNS010000004.1:540000-1052124 GCA_038144425.1 Candidatus Salivita marina
CGCCGCCGCGCAGCCTTCAGCGCCGTGGACAAGGGCAGTGACCTCCCGCGCGAGGCAGTGCTGCGCGATGCGCCTAGAGGGGTCGGCAGCGCTTTCCGCGAGGGTGGCCTCGATCGCATCCTCCCCAAGAAAGGTGAAGTAGCGAAGGAAGATTGGCACGTCGGCGTCCGCGCAGTTAACCCAGAACTGATAGAAGCTATAAGGCGAAGTTTTTTTACCGTCTAGCCAGATCGTGCCGCTTTCCGTCTTGCCGAACTTCCCACCATCGGAGCGGGTGACTAGGGGCAGGGTCAGCGCGTGCACCGAGCGCCCCAGCATGCGCCGGGTCAAGTCCATGCCTGCGGTGATATTCCCCCACTGATCGGACCCCCCGAGCTGCAGTACGCAGTCGTAGCGCTCCGCGAGAGCCACGTAATCGTAGGACTGGAGCAGCATGTAGCTGAACTCGGTGAAGGAGATGCCCGCACCTTCCCGGTCAATGCGGGAGCGCACGGATTCCTTCCGAATCATCTCGTTAATAGAAAAGTGCTTGCCCACATCCCGAAGGAACGCGATCACGTCGAGCTCGCGAGTCCAATCCAGATTATTCACCAGGAGCCCGGCACCCCCATCGAGGTCAATGAAGCGGCTCATCTGCTCTCGGAGTGATTCCACCCAGCCCGCCACCACATCGGCCTCGTTCAAGCTGCGCTCATTGGCCTTGAAGCTTGGATCCCCGATGAGCCCCGTGGCCCCTCCCACCAGAGCGATGGGACGATGTCCCGCAAGCTGGAATCGGCGAAGGGCGAGCAAGGGAACAAGACTGCCGATATGAAGGCTGTCCGCCGTGGGATCAAAGCCGCAGTAAACCGTTTGCCCCGGCGAGGCGAACTGGGTCTGAAGCGCTTCCCACGGCGAGCTCTGGTTCACCAAGCCGCGCCATTTAAACTCATCAAGCACGTGCATGAGGGGGGTCCTTTGTTCCGGAGGGCGCAAAATGAACGACGCCCTCAGGAAAAACAAGGGCCCCCACGCCCCCGTGGGAAATGGTCAGCGCACTCTTTATACTCGCGCCGAACGACCCGCGGGGCGCTATGGAATGGGCATGGACAGGCAACGTGCAGAGGACAGGGCGCCCATGGCGCGGCGCACGGGGATCCACAGTCCCTGGCGCCGACCCGTGCCCCGCACTCATGCCCTTGCAGCCACAGGCCTTGCCCTCACTCTTGGCCTTGCCCTCGGTCTGTGGCCCGAGGCCCACTCGATTCCGGAAGAGGCGGCGCAGTTCGCTGACTCCGTGCCGGAAATCCTACCCGCGCCCTCCCCGCCCGATTCAACTGCAGCGGCGGAGTTGACGCCGAATGTCTCTGTTCCTGAGGCGTCGCCCTGGCTGAGCCTCACGGTGCGTTCCGGAGAGTCGCTCGCTCGGATTTTTAATAGAGAAGGGATCAGCGCCCGAGCCCTCTCGGCTCTAATGGCCTCTGGGCCTCTCGCCAAGCGCCTCGCGGACCTACGCCCCGGGGACCGGCTCGAACTCCGGGAGGAGAACGGCAAGCTGCTAGGATTTCGCTTTCGACCGTCTCGCCTCGAAACCCTTACCTTTTCCCGAGACTCCGGGGACGCTTCGCGCTTTGAGGCTGAGCAGGAACTGCGCAGCCCGACGGTGACGGAGCGAACGGCCCAAGTGGTGATCGAAGACGCGCTGTTCTTAGCCGCACAGAAGGCAGGACTCAATGATCGCCTAGCCCTCGCCCTCGCTGAAATTTTTCAGTGGGACATCGATTTCGTCCTTGATATCCGCAAGGGTGATCGCTTTGAGCTCCTTTACGAGGAGCAATCGCTAGACGGAGAAGTCATCGGCACTGGCGCCATCCTAGCTGCACGCTTCGTCAACCAGGGGGAGATTTTCGAGGCCGTGCGCTACGAAAATCCTGCGGGCAACGGCAGCTACTACACCCCCGAGGGTAGGAGCCTCCGCAAGGCCTTCCTTCGGGCGCCGGTGCAGTTCACGCGCATCAGCTCAAATTTCAACCTCCGCCGGAAGCATCCCCTCTGGAACACCGCGCGCCCCCACCGGGGCATCGACTACGCCGCGCCCACGGGCACCCCCGTGGTTGCGGCCGGGGATGGCAAGGTGGTCAAGGCCACCCGCAACGGGCCCTCCGGTAACTATGTGGTCCTGCGGCATGGAGAGCGCTACCAAACCAAATATCTTCATCTATCCCGCTTCGCCAAAAGCCTTAAGGCAGGGAAGCAGGTCAAGCAGGGGCAGGTGATTGGTTACGTTGGGTCCACGGGGTGGGCTACAGGTCCCCATCTCCACTATGAGTTCTTGGTGGGGGGTGTTCACCAAAACCCCCGTACCGTTGCTCTGCCAAAGGCTGATCCCATTGCCCCCGAAGCGAAAGCGGACTTCACGCGCCTAGCCCTGGCGCGGCTGGCCGCCCTGCCCTCAGGTCAGCGCCTCGCGCTCAATGGGACGAAGCCCGCGCGCCATGAAGCACCCTGAGTACTACCTGGGGGTCATGACGGGCACGAGCCTTGACGGGCTGGACATCGTCCTCGCCGATCTCCAGGAGCCGAGGCCCCGTATCGAAGCCAGCGCTGCCGTCGCCTTTGAGCCTGCGCTCCGAGAGGCGCTGCTCGCCCTGTGTAGCCCGGGTCCCGGGGAGATCGATCGCCTGGGGGACGCCGACGGGGCCCTCGCCGACGCTATCGCCGATGCCTGCCTTGCCCTCCTCGAAGACAGCGCCGTGCCCCCGAGCGCTGTCCGGGCCCTGGGCAGCCACGGGCAAACGGTACGCCACCGGCCTGACGCAACCCGTCCCTTCACGCTACAAATCGGCGACCCCCACCGCATCGCGGAGCGCACCGGCATCGCTGTGGTAGCGGATTTCCGCCGCCGAGATGTGGCCGCCGGGGGACAGGGTGCACCGCTCGTACCCGCGTTCCACCGCGCCCTGCTGCCCCAGGAGAATGACCCCCAGGCGGTGCTCAACATCGGCGGGATGGCGAACCTCACCCTCCTAGCGGGCGACGCCGCGGAAATCAGGGGCTTCGATACGGGCCCGGGGAACACCCTTCTTGATCAATGGCATAAAAAGCATCAGGGCGCGCCCATGGACCGGAACGGGGCCTGGGGCGCAAGCGGGAAGGTTCAGCCCGCACTTCTCGAGGCCTTCCTCACGGACCCCTTCTTTCAGCGGGCGCCACCAAAAAGTACGGGGCGGGAGATGTTCAACTTGCCCTGGCTCGAGCGTTTTAGCCCCGATCGCTGGCCCCCGGCAGACGTCCAGGCCACCCTCGGCGCGCTCACGGCGGCGTCCGTGGCAGACGCCTTGGAGCGCTTTGCCTACCCGACTCCGAAGACGCTTTGGCTAGCCGGCGGTGGCCGTCATAACCAAGGCTTGGTGACAGCCCTGGAGCAACGGCTTACGCCCAAAACACAGGTCTCTCCCATAGACGCAGCGGGCTTTGATGGAGATCAGCTAGAAGCTCTGGCTTTCGCCTGGCTGGCGGCAGCCTATTGTCGCGGCGAACCGGGGAACGTGCCGGCGGTCACCGGCGCCGGAGGGCCCCGGGTGCTGGGCGCCTACTTCCCCGCCTAGGGCTCGTGCGGCGCTAGATAGCGAAGGAATTTCCGCAGCCGCAGGTGGCGGTGGCGTTGGGGTTATCGATGACGAACTGGGCTCCAGAGAGGTCTTCCCGGTAGTCGATGTTCGCGCCCACTAAATAGGGATAGCTCATGGGGTCGACGAGCACGGTGATGCCATCCCGCTCGACGGAGGCGTCGTCTTCCGCCTGGTCCTCATCGAAGGTGAAGCCATAGGAAAACCCCGAGCAGCCGCCCCCGGTGACAAACACCCGCAGCTTGAGCGCTTCATTACCCTCTCCCTCGATGAGTTCCCTCACCTTCGCCGCAGCGGCTTCGGTGACGGATAGAGTTTGGGGCACTTGCGTTTCGATCATGATGGATTCCTCGACCTCGCCCTCAAATTATGGACCCCTTGCCCGGGAATTCAAACGGTGAGAGTCGGATATTGCCTGCCCGCCCCGCGAGCGGCCCTGCTAGTATGGGCCTTTATGCGCTGCGGGGGCAGGGTCCGTGTACCTATGGGTTAAGGCCTTTCACATCATCTTTATGGTCTGTTGGTTTGCGGGCATTTTTTACCTCCCCCGCCTGTTCGTGCACCACGCCATGAGTGAGGACGCCCCAACCCAAGAACGGCTCGCAATTATGGAAAGCAAGCTTTACCGTTTCGTAACCCCCTTTATGGCGCTAACCCTCATCCTCGGGGTTTGGATGCTCTGGCTGGTCCCAGGGCTGCTCAGCCAGGGCTGGATGCACGGCAAGCTCGCCCTGGTGGCGCTGCTAGTGATTTACCACCTTCGCTGCGGCCAGCTGGTTCGCGCCTTGGCTCTGGGGCCGACCCCCCACAGCCATCGCTACTATCGCATTTTCAATGAACTGCCCGTGCTGGCGCTCTTCCCCATTGTGCTATTGGTGGTACTGAAGCCCTTCTGAGCCTTGAGCCCCCCGTCGCTCGGCCCGCACAATGCGGGCCTGCACCCCGTCACCGTTCCCAGGGAACCCTTAAGACCATGACCGACGCCAAGCTGACCCTCGACCGCTCCGAACTGCTCTTTGCCCGCGCCTGCGAAGCCATCCCCGGCGGCGTTAATTCTCCGGTGCGGGCGTTCCGTGGCGTCGGCGGCACGCCAATCTTCATGCGCGAAGCGGAGGGGCCCTATCTCTATGACGAGGACGGCAACCGCTACATCGACTACATCGGCTCCTGGGGTCCCATGATCCTTGGGCATGGCGCCCCGGCGGTGAAGGCTGCGCTTTACGAACAGATTGATCGAGCGGTGAGCTTTGGCGCCCCCACGGGCCTCGAAGTGGCCATGGCGGAGCAAGTGATGAGCATGGTGCCATCCATGGCCCAGATACGCATGGTGAACTCGGGAACGGAGGCGACCATGAGCGCCCTGCGCCTTGCCCGGGGCTTTACGGGACGCGATTGCGTGGTGAAATTCGAAGGCTGCTACCATGGCCATGTTGACTCCCTGCTGGTCAAGGCGGGCTCCGGCGCCCTAACCCTGGGCCAGCCGGACTCCCCGGGGGTGCCCGCAGACCTAGCGCAGCACACCCTGACCCTGCCCTATAACGATGTGGAGGCGGTCACCGCACTCTTCGCCGCACGAGGCTCGGAAATCGCCTGCGTCATTGTCGAGCCCATCGCGGGCAACATGAATTGCATCCCCCCGGATCAGGCCTTTCTTGACGTCCTTCGTTCCCTTTGCTCGGACGCTGGCGCCCTCTTGATCTTCGATGAGGTCATGACGGGCTTTCGCGTGGCCCCCGGCGGCGCCCAGAGCCTCTACAGCATCACGCCGGACCTGACGACCCTCGGCAAGGTGATTGGGGGCGGTCTGCCCGTGGGCGCCTTTGGGGGTCGCGAGGACGTGATGGCGGCGCTGGCACCGGTAGGCCCGGTGTACCAAGCGGGCACCCTGTCTGGGAACCCCTTGGCCATGGCGGCCGGGCTCACCACGCTGCAAACCCTCGCCGCCCATCCCGAGCTCTACACCGCACTAGGGGCTCAAACGGACCGGCTCATGGCCGGTGCCCGGGAGCGGGCCGAGGCGCACCAGATTCCCTTTACGACCCAGCACGTTTGCGGAATGTTCGGCATGTTCTTCTCCGAAGGGCCGATCCGAAATCTCGCCGACGTTCAGCAGTGCGATGTTTCGCGCTTCACTCGCTTCTTCCACGCCATGCTCGAGGCCGGGGTTTATCTCGCCCCATCGGCCTACGAAGCGGGCTTTATTTCCGCAACACACGACGATGCGGTCATCGACGCCACCCTAAACGCGATGGACCGCGCCTTCGCGGCCTGCCGCTAGCGTAAAGGACGCCCCCATGCATTATCACGTTTACGGCCTTGGCAATGCCCTGGTCGACATGGAGTACGAGATCGACGATGGCTTTCTCACTCAGCGCGAGATCGCCAAGGGTCACATGACGCTGGTGGAGGCTGAACGCCTCCTCCAGCTCAGCGGAGACCTCGCGGACCACGCGCCCCGGCGCTGCAGCGGCGGTAGCGCGGCGAACTCCCTCATGGCCGTCAGTGCCCTGGGGGGCGAAGCCTTTTATAGCTGCAAGGTCGCGGACGACGAAGTGGGCCACTTTTTCGTGGAGGACATGCGGGCCGCAGGCGTGGAAACCAACGCCCACGAGCAGCGGGGGGAAGGCATTACGGGGCAGTGCCTTGTACTCATCACTCCGGACGCCGAGCGCAGCATGAACACCTTCCTGGGTATCTCCGGAAGCCTCAGCGAGAAGGATGTGGATACGGAGGCCCTAGAAGCCGCGGACATGCTCTACCTTGAAGGCTATCTCTGCACGTCGCCGACGGCCCGGGATGCGGTAATCCATGCCCGAGAGCTCGCGGAGCGCCGAGGCATTCGCACCGTTGCCTCCCTCTCCGATCCCTCCGTCGTGCAGTTTTTTGGCGAAGAAATGCGCGCCATGCTGGGCAGCCACGTCGACCACCTATTCTGCAACGAGGAAGAAGCCCTCGCCTGGACCGGGGCCAGCACCCTCGAGGAGGCCTTTTCAAGCCTGAAGGATTTTGCCGGCAGCTTTGCCATCACTCGGGGCGCGGAGGGCTCCCTGCTGTGGGACGGCAGCGCGCGCCACACCGTGGCTACGGCGCCCATCAAGCCCGTGGATACCAACGGAGCAGGGGATATCTACGCCGGAGCGTACCTCTATGGCCTCGGCCAGGGGTGGCCCCACGAGAAGGCCGCAGAGCTGGCAAGCCGCGCCGCAGCCCGCCTGGTTGCTCGCTTTGGTGCGCGCCTGCCCGTGGAAGACTACCCGGGGCTCCTGAGCGCCTAGGCCCCTCGCGTCGCGACGGGGCGCCCCGCAAGAAAGGCCTGGAGGCGCGCGAGCGCCTCTTCTAGATCGGCCAGGGGCGCGGTATAGGAGAAACGCACGCTCCGGGCCGCGCCTTGCACCCCGAAATCTGTACCGGGTGTGGCGGCTACCGCGGCCCCTTCCAGCAACGCACGACAGAAGGGCTCGCTGTCAGGCTGCTCCGGGGGCAACGTCGCATAGACGTAGAAGGCGCCCTCAGGGACTACGGGAACGGAGAACCCCAGGGCCCGAAGCCCAGTCACTAGGCGATTCCGCGCCCGGAAATAGGCCAAGCGCCGCGCTTCGTGGCGCGGCATCACGTCCGGTGCTAGGGCGGCCAGCGCCCCATGCTGCCCGACGGTAGACGGGGCGATGTAGGCGTTCTGGGCCAGCTTCTCGATTGCGGGAATGGCCGCCCGAGGCGCGACCAGCCAGCCTACGCGCCACCCCGTCATGCCAAAGTATTTCGAGAAGCTGTTCACGAGAAATTCGTGGTCCGCACCACCCTGAAGGCTGAGGACCGTACCCACCCGATCCGGATCTACAACCCCATGAGCCGGCAGGGCGGGCTGATCGTCGAGCCCCTGGGGATAGGTCAGCCCCTGGTAGATTTCATCAAAGAGCGCCCAGCCTCCTCGGGAGGCCGCCGCCTCGGACAGGCCCTGAAGCGCCGCGCGGCTGCTCACGGCCCCCGTGGGATTCGCTGGAGACGCGAGCACCAACCCCCGAGTTCGGGGGCCCCAGGCCTTGGTCACGTCGCGTTCCGTCAACGCAAAGCCCGCCTCCGCCGAAAGCGGCATTAGGGACGCCTTCGCCCCAAAGAGCAGGGGGAAATAGCGATTACAGGGATAGGCCGGATCACCTAAAAGCACCTCGTCTTTCGGATCTAGCAGCAAGGCCGATAGGAGCATCAAGGCCCCCGTGGCCCCGGCGGTCACCACCACCCGCTCCGGGTCGAGATCAACGTTATGATAGGTGCCATAGTAGGTGGCGATGGCCCGGCGCAGGGCAGGCAGGCCTAGGGCCGGGGTGTAGGCCGTTTCCCCCCGGGCCAGCGCAGCGGCCCCCGCATCGCGAATGAAGGGGTCGGAGGGCTCCCGCGGCTCCCCCACCTCCATATGGATGACCCGATGCCCCTCAGCCTCTAGGCGCTGCGCGGCATCAACGATGTCCATAACGCGGAAGGAATGGATATGGCGCAGTCGCTCTGCAAGGCGCATGGCAAGGGTCTCGTGGCGGGCCGGGGGGAGAATTGTCCCTGCGCCTCTGGGCCCTGTCGAGGGCCGGAGCCGTGAGCGCGTCCCCCTACCGCGGTCGCTTTGCCCCATCGCCTACGGGTGCCCTCCACCTGGGTTCGCTCTGCACCGCCGTCGCGAGCTGGCTAGACGCCCGGGCGGCCGGCGGCACCTGGTGCCTTCGCATCGAAGACATTGACCCACCGCGGGAGGTCCCGGGCGCCGATGCCGCCATTCTTCACTGCCTTGAAGCTCACGATCTGGGCTGGGATGGCCCCGTACTTTTTCAGAGCCAACGCTCCGAAGCCTACGCCGCCGCCCTAGACCACCTTCGCCAGGCTGGCCTGACCTACCCCTGCGACTGCACCCGGCGCGCTCTTCGAGCCCAGGGGGGACCCTACCCAGGGACCTGCCGGGGGCGCACCACGCCCTCACCAGGAGCCCATGCGATCCGCTTTCACGTCCCCGATGGGCCCCTCTGCTTCGAAGATCGGCTGCACAGCCACCAGTGCGAGAACTTACCCACCACCAGCGGCGACTTCATTCTGAAGCGCCGGGATGGGCTCTGGGCTTACCAGCTGGCGGTGGTGGTAGACGATGCCGCGCAGGGCATCACGGATATCGTTCGGGGCGAAGATCTTTTGAGCTCCACGGTACGGCAAATCGCCCTGCAAAAGGCCCTCGCCTACCCAACGCCGCGCTATCTCCACCTGCCCCTGGTGGTCGACGCCGCCGGTCAAAAGTGGGCGAAGCAGACCGGCGCCCCCGCCCTGGATAATGCCCAAGCGCGAAGCAACCTACATCGCGCTTTGACCCTGCTGGGCCTCCAGAGCGATCCTCAGGACCCCTGCCACCGCCAGCTCGACGACGGCTGCCGGCAATGGCCTGCGGTCGCGCTGCGCAAAGGCGCCCTTGCCCTTGAGGAAACCCTCGGTTAGGGCCAGTTTCTGTTACCATCGGTAGCGTTTCCCGGGGCGAGCTGGTGGAAATGCGCACCCTACTGCTGGTTGAAAACGACGATGTCGCACCGGGCGAGCTGGCGAGCCAGCTTGAGGCGCTCGGCTATGCCATTTACCAGCCCCGAACCCTCTTAGAAGCGCGGCGACAGAAACCCACGGAATTCTCTGTTGTGGTCACGGATCTCCGCGTGGCTGGGGGCCTCGGCACCGATCTCATCCCCTGGGCGCAAGGGACACCCGTGCTGGTGCTCGCGAGCGATGCCACTATCCGCACGGCGGTGGATGTCATGAAACTAGGTGCGGCGGAGTTCCTGCCCCGGCCCTTCGGTATTGATGAGCTCGAACATCTGCTGCAGCGGGTCGCAAGGGATCAGCATACGCCTCGCGGTCCGGTGCCGGCCCCGGCCCGGCCCGGGCTCCCGGTAGCAGGCATGATCGGCTCCTGTAGCGCTATGCGCCTGCTTTACGAGCGCATTCGAAAGGTTGCGCCCACGGAATCAACGGTCCTTGTGCTTGGGGAATCGGGAACGGGGAAGGAACTCGTGGCCCGCGCACTCCATGAGCAAAGTGGCCGCGCGGCAGCGCCCATGATCTCCCTGAACTGCGCCGCTATTCCCGATTCACTCATCGAATCCGAGCTCTTTGGCCACGAAAAAGGCGCCTTTACCGGGGCAGGCAGTGCCCGGCGGGGTTTGGTGGAGGCGGCCACGGGAGGCACGCTGTTTCTTGATGAAATTGGAGAACTGCCCCTCGAAGCCCAAGCCCGGCTCCTCCGGGTGCTCCAGGAAGGCGAAATTCGACGCCTCGGCGCGGTGGAAACACGAAAGGTAGACGTGCGGCTCATCGCTGCCACGCACCGCGACCTGCGCCAGCTGGCCCAAACCGGAAGCTTCCGCGAAGATCTCTTCTATCGCCTGAACGTGGTGAATTTAACTCTTCCGGCCCTCCGGGACCGGGGGGACGATATCCTCGAGCTGTCCGAGCGTCTTCTCGAACGCGCCTGCGTCAAACTGCGAAAGATCCGTTTGCGCTTTAGCGACACGGCTCTGGCGGCGCTGGCGGCCCATTCCTGGCCAGGCAACGTTCGTGAGCTCGAAAACGCGGTAGAACGTGCCGTCATCCTTACTGACGGGGAAGAAATCACGCCGGATAATCTCGCTATTGGGGGCCAGGGCGCCCCTATAGAGCCGACCCCAGTTCTAGTGACGGAGGCCACCTCAGCGCCAGCCGCGCAGGAAGGCACGGCCAGCCTGGAGGATTATTTCGTCCGCTTTGTGCAAGAGAATGAAGGGCGCTTGACCGAGACAGCGCTCGCCGAGCAGCTCGGTATCAGCCGAAAGTCTCTTTGGGAGCGGCGGCAGCGCCTTGGTATCCCGCGGCGCAAGAGCAAGCTCTAGACAAAAGTGTTACCGAAGAACCCAAATTAGTTGGGAAGTAACACTTTTAGGCGTCTAAGTAACACTCCTTGCGGTAACATTTTCTCCATCACCCCCCAGTTTACCCGCCAAAAAATTCCTAACTAATTGTTTTTTATGGTAACACTAAGGGCGCCCAAAACTTGGCACGGTCCTAGCTTTAGTTAATCCAGCGACGCGTGGGGCGTTGCTTTCAGCCCAGCTCTTGGGGGGGAGGGGCTGATCAAGAGGTCAACTCAGCGGTTTCGACCGCGGCCCGAACGCCGGAGAGCCAGGGCCCTGTCTACGGATAGTCGAGTTGCTCTCTTAAGGGTTAAGGCACCTGACTCCGTGCCTAGCCCAGACGGGATAGGGCCCGTCGCTGTCCGACAGCCGAACCCGCAAGGGTGAGAAGAAAAAATCGGTGACGGCAGCATAAAAGGGAAAGGTCGTGGGGGCCTTTCCCTTTTTTCTTTTCAGTCACTTACCCAGTTCGCCAATTCCACCGCGAGGGTCCGTGGACCCCCGAAGCCTGCTATGCTCTTTCTTTTACCGAGACCTTAAGCCCGGTGACGGATAAAGAAGGCAACCCGCGCGATCTCCCGCGGCCCCCGGCCCTTGCAAATACGCGAGCGACCGTTGTGGCCCGGCAAGACCACCCCATTTCCCGCAAGGCGATAAGCAATGGCGCCATGAAGGTGCTCTATCGCCTGCTCGGTGCGGGGCATCAGGCCTTTCTCGTCGGCGGCGGTGTTCGCGATCTCCTCTTGGGTGGCGAGCCCAAGGACTTCGATGTCGCCACCGATGCGGCGCCCGAGGTGGTGCGCGATCTCTTTAGCAATGCCCAGCTGATTGGTCGGCGCTTCAAGCTTGTTCACGTTCGCTTTGGGCGGGAAATCGTTGAAGTCGCGACATTCCGGGCCTTAAGCGACGATGCCTCCGCCGCCCCGGTTGATGCCAGCGCCCTGCCCCGGCGCCGAGATCGGGGCAAGGACGAACCCGCTTCAGCGCTCAGCGAAGGGGGCATGATCCTCCGGGACAACGTCTACGGCACCATCGACGACGACGCCCTGCGCCGCGATTTCACCATCAATGCGCTCTATTACACCCCCGCCGATTTCGCGATCTACGACTTTGCCAACGGCCTGAGGGATCTCGAAGCCAGGCAGATTCGACTCATCGGCGACCCGGAGCACCGCTATCGGGAAGATCCCGTGCGCATGCTCCGGGCCCTTCGCTTCGCGGCGAAATTGGACTTCGACCTGGCCCCGGAGACCGACGCCGCCATCGCCCCGGTGCGCGAGCGCCTTATGGATGTGCCCCCAGCTCGCCTTTTCGATGAAGTGGGCAAGCTATTTCTTCACGGCCACGGCGAAAAAAGCCTCACGCTCCTGCGTCACTACGGCCTTTTTGGCCTGCTATTCCCGGAGGCGGAGGAAGCTTTCACGGAGCAGCCCACGGCCCTGGCCCTGGCGGAAGCCGCCCTAGAAAGTACCGATGCCCGGGTTCGGGAAGGTAAGCCGGTTACTCCCGCGTTTCTCCTCGCCGCTTTCCTTTGGGCGCCACTTCAACAGCGGACCCTCGAACTTCGAGACGATGGCCTTCGCCCGCTCGAAGCGCTTCAGGAAGCCATGCGGGCGCTTCTGGCCGAGCAGCAGCAGCACACCACCATTCCCCGTCGCCTCACCACCTTTATGCAGGAAACCTGGACCCTCCAAAGCCGCCTTCAGCGAGGGGCACGACGGGCTGACAAGCTCATCGCGCATCCTCGCTTCCGCGCGGCCTATGATTTCCTCGTCCTGCGGGAGTCGGTGGGCGAGGCTACGGATGACATGGGTGCATGGTGGACCACTTATCAGGAGGACCACGGAACCCCGGTCCCCAGTCACGCGCCCCGGGAAGAACGGCGGCCCCGCCGACGACGCCGACACCGCCGTTCCGCGAGCCTCCAAGCCCCGTGAGCGCTGGAGTTCCGCAGCGCATCGCCGTGGAAGGCCCCATCGGCGTGGGCAAGACCAGCCTCGCTCAGCGCCTCGGGGACGCTCTGGGCTACGCCTTGCTGCTAGAAAAGGCTGAAGAGAACCCCTTTCTAGAGCGCTTCTACCAGGATCAGCGCGGCCATGCGTTGCCCACGCAACTGCATTTTCTCCTTCAGCGGGCGCAGCAGCTCCAGGCCCTGGCCACCGATGATCTCTTCACCCCGGGGCATATTGCGGACTACCTCATGGCGAAGGATCGGCTCTTCGCCGAACTTACGCTTGACGACGCTGAGCTTGATCTCTATCAGGCTGTCTATGACCGTCTCACCCTGGAGGCGCCAAAGCCCGACCTGGTAATCTATCTCCAGGCGCCCCTCCCCGTGCTCCAGAACCGCATCGCGCTCCGAGGGCGCGCCATGGAGCGCGGCCTGGACGACGCCTACCTAGAATCCCTAAGCGAGGCTTACGCACGCTTTTTCCACTTCTACGACGAAGCCCCGCTGCTTATTGTCAACGCCGCGGAGCTCGATTGGGTTCACAACGATGATCACTTTGATGCCCTACTGACCCGGATCAAGGGTCCGCTCAGCGCTCGGCAGTACTTTAACCCCCACCCCAGCCTGCTTTAGTTCACCTCCACAGGAGTCCCCATGAGCAGCCAAACGGACGTTCGGCGCGTCACCCTCACGACGCTCCAAAAAATGAAGCACCGGGGCGAGAAGTTCGCCGCCCTTACCGCCTACGACGCCTGCTTCGTGGAGATGCTTTTAAGCTCCGGCGCTCCACCGGGCCCTCCGGACCCTTGCGGAAAGCCCCGGGGGCGCCTGGCTCGAACGCTGCGAACGGGCGCGCCAAGCCCTTGAGGCTCAGAGCTTCGTCGTGGACTATCTCACCGTGCGCCGCCAGGCCGACTTGGCCCCTGCGGAGGCCGGCGACTCGGCGCTTATTGCTCTGGTGGCGGCAAAACTGGGCCGCACACGCCTGATCGATAACCTGTGCTTCACTCGCAAGGACGCCCCATGACGGACGCCAGCCTCGAAACTCTCCGCAGCGGTACCGCTGCACTTCCGAACCTCCGGGAGCTACTCGAAGACCCGGCTCGCCTCACCGCCCTCCATTGCGAGGGTGCGGGCATCACCGCCGATTTCTCCCGACAACGGGTGCGCCTCGAAGACCGGGACGCCCTCCTTGCCTACGCGGCCGAGCGGGGCCTAACCCAGGGTGCGGAGCAACTCTTTGGGCCGAACCGCCTGAACCCTACGGAGGGGCGCGCGGTGCTCCATACGGCACTGCGCCGCGCGCCAGAGGCGACGCCTCTGGTGCTCGACGGCGTAGATATCTCCGCGGCCATTGCCGAAGCCCTGCGTCGCATGGGCCGCATCGCCGAGGATCTCCGAAGCGGCCGCTGGCGCGGTGCCACCGGCGCAGCCATCACGGATGTGGTGCATATCGGCATTGGGGGCAGCTTTTTAGGGCCCGCCCTGGCCTGCGAGGCGCTCGGACCCAGCACAGGACCGCGGCTGCATTTCCTTGCCAACGTCGACGGAGTTGCCGCGCAACGCACCCTGGCGGGCCTGAACCCCACGCGCACCGTGATCATCGTGGCGTCGAAATCCTTCAGCACCCTGGAAACTCAGGTGAACGCCCGTACCGTGCGACGCTGGTTTTTGACCCGAGGCCTCAGCGAAGGCGACCTGAAGCACCACTGCCTCGCCATCACCACCCAACTCGATGCGGCTGCGGCCTTTGGCATTCCACCGGAGCAGTGCCTGCCCCTCTGGGATTGGGTCGGGGGTCGGTTCTCCCTCTGGTCCCCCATGGGCCTTCCGGTCGCCATTGCCCAGGGCATGAAGACCTTTGAAGCGCTGCTTGCCGGCGCTCGGGCCATGGATGAGCACTTTCGAACGGCGGATGGGGCACAGAACCTGCCCCTACTCCTATCCCTCTTCGAATTTTGGAATCAGAACGTGCTGGGCACCCAGTCCCACGCCTTCCTGCCCTACGCCGATGCCCTGACCCAGCTGCCGGCCTATCTCCAGCAGCTTGAGATGGAAAGTAACGGGAAGTCGGTCACGGTGGAGGGGCGGCCCGTACCCGAGGCGACGGGGACCATCCTCTGGGGAACCGTGGGCACGAATGGGCAGCACGCCACGCACCAGCTGCTCCATCAGGGCACCCAGCCGTTCAGTGCCACCTTTGTGTTCCCACGCCAAGGGGCGCCAGGGCTCGAGGACCATCACCGGTGGCTTCGGGCCCACTGCATCGCTCAGGCGGAGGCCTTCGCCCGGGGGCTGACCGAGGCCGAAATCCGCGCGAGCCTGACCGAAGCTGGCGTCGAGCCCGAAGAGGCCAAGCGTCTCGCCCCCCACAAGCGGCTCCCCGGCAATCATCCGTCGAGCCTGCTCATCATGGATCAGGTAGATGCGCACAGCCTGGGAGCACTGCTGTCTCTGCACGAGCACAAGGTGTTTTGCCACGGTATGCTTTGGGGCATTAATTCTTTCGATCAGTGGGGCGTGGAATTCGGCAAAGTGCTGGGAGATACGCTCTATGCCGCGCAGGCCCCGCAGGGCGACGTCCCAGCGCTCAGCGCAAGCGCCGAGGCGAGCCTTCGCGCGACCCTCACCACTGACGGGAAGCCATAACAGTCCAAACCGGAGGGGGAGAAGTCATGTCCGAGGCGCAGCGTTACCCCGTGCCCGCCGACCGGGCCGCCACGGCGCAAATCAACGCCGAACGCTATGAGGCCATGTACGCTGAATCGATCGAAGACCCAGAGGGCTTCTTCGATCGGCAAGCGCGAAGCCAACTCACCTGGATGAGCGATCAGTGGGATCGGGTGTCTGAGGTGAACATGGCTCGAGGCGAAGTGAAGTGGTTCGCCGGCGGCACCTTGAACGCCTGCGTGAACTGCATCGACCGGCACCTTCCGGAACGGGCATCGCAAACGGCAATCCTCTGGGAAGGAGACAACCCCGAAGACAGCCGAGCCATCTCCTATCAGGAGGCCTACGAGGCCATCTGCCAGCTCGCCAACGCTTTAAAAACCCGGGGCGTTAAGAAGGGGGATCGGGTCTGCATCTACATGCCCATGATTCCCGAAGCGGCCTACGCCATGCTGGCCTGCGCCCGCATCGGCGCAATTCACTCCGTGGTTTTTGGAGGCTTTTCCCCCCAGTCCCTACAGGATCGCATTCTCGACGCGGACTGCGAGGTGGTGATCACCGCGGATGAAGGGGTGCGCGGTGGCAAGCGCATCCCTCTAAAGGCCAATGTCGAAGCCGCCCTGGAGAAATGCCCCAACGTGCATACGGTGCTCACAGTGCAGCGCACCGGCGCGGAGGTTCCCTGGCAGGCCCCGCGAGATGTTTGGTACCACGAAGCCACCGGCGCTGAAGCAAAAGACTGCCCACCGGAACCCATGGATGCGGAGGATCCGCTCTTCATCCTTTACACCTCCGGCTCCACGGGAAAACCCAAGGGAGTGCTCCACACCACCGGGGGCTACCTGCTCATGGCGGCCATGACTTTCCGCTACGTCTTTGACTATCGGGAGGGGGAAATCTACTGGTGCACCGCCGACGTGGGCTGGATTACGGGGCACAGCTATATCGTCTACGGCCCCCTGGCAAACGGGGCCACCACCCTGATGTTCGAGGGGGTGCCCACCTGGCCCGATGCCGGACGCGCTTGGGAAGTCATCGACAAGCACCAGGTGGCCATCTTCTACACCGCGCCCACCATGATTCGCCAGGTCATGGGCGAAGGGGACCGCTTCGTCACCCGGAGCAACCGCCGGTCCTTGCGCCTTCTGGGATCGGTCGGCGAACCGATTAACCCGGAAGCTTGGAATTGGTATTACACCGTGGTGGGCGAGCAGCGCTGCCCCATCGTCGATACCTGGTGGCAGACGGAAACGGGCGCAGTCCTGATTACGCCCCTTCCCGGCGCGACGACCCTAAAGCCTGGCTCGGCAACCCGACCCTTCTTCGGAGTGCGCCCCGCGCTCATGGACGCCGAGGGAAAGCGCCTGCCCGACGAAGGCGCCGCTGCTGGGAACCTGGTCATCGAAAGCAGTTGGCCCAGCCAAATTCGTACCGTTTATGGCGATCACCAACGGGTGGTCGATACGTACTACAGCACTTACCCCGGAGTCTATTTCACCGGCGACGGCGCTCGCCGGGACGAGGATGGAGATTACTGGATTACGGGGCGCGTGGATGACGTGATCAACGTCTCCGGCCATCGCATTGGCACCGCAGAGGTAGAGAGTGCACTCGTGCTCCACCCCGCCGTCGCAGAGGCTGCCGTGGTGGGCTTCGACCACGATGTAAAGGGCCAAGCGATCTACGCCTACGTGACCCTCATGGTCGACGCGGACAAAACCACAGAAGCCCTTTCTACGCTGGAAGCGGCCCTGGTGAATCTGGTCCGCCAAGAGATCGGCCCTTTCGCAAAGCCCGAGGTGATCCAATGGGCACCGGGGCTGCCGAAAACGCGCTCGGGCAAGATCATGCGCCGAATCCTTCGGAAGATCGCCGCAAACGAAATCGACGCCCTTGGTGACACCAGCACCCTCGCGGACCCCAGCGTGGTGGATGCCCTCGTCCGCGAACGCGCCTATCAATAACTGGGCTAGGCCCCTCGGGAGAACTTCGTAGATGAACCTTCGGAAAACGCTGCGCCGCGGTCTGCTGTGGCTTTTGACCCTCACCCTCAGCCAGCTGGCGCTTGCGGTCAACGGCCCCCAGTACGCCAGCCATGGCATGGTGGTCTCGCAAAATGCGCTAGCGTCAGAGGTAGGCACGCAGGTCCTCCGAGAGGGCGGCAACGCTATTGATGCTGCCGTAGCCACAGGCTTTGCCCTGGCCGTGACCCATCCCACGGCCGGAAACATCGGCGGCGGCGGGTTCCTCGTCCATCGTCCGGCAGAAGGTGACGCCCAAACCTATGACTTCCGGGAAACGGCGCCGGCGGGGGCCCATCCGGAGATGTGGCTGGACGAAGCGGGGAACTACGACCGGGAAAAGCACCATTCAAGCCACCTAGCCGTGGGGGTGCCGGGCACCGTGGCAGGTCTGTATCTGGCTTGGGAGGACGGTGGCTCCCTACCCTGGGCGCGCCTCGTCGCTCCGGCCATTGCCCTGGCCCGGGACGGCTTCGTTGTCACCCACGGCCTCGCCCGCTCCCTGAGCACTGGGGGCCTGCGACGCTTTAAGCCCTACCCTGCCTCCGTCGCCCAGTTCACCAAGAACGGCACGCCCTATGAAGCCGGAGACCGGCTCGTGCAGAGCGATTTGGCGGCCACCCTGGAGCGCATCGCCGAAGCCGGCCCGAAGGGCTTTTACGAAGGAGAAACGGCGGATCTGCTCGTGAAGGAGATGGCCGCCAACGGCGGGATCATCACCCATGACGATCTGAAGGCCTACGCGGCCGTGCGCCGCGCCCCGATCCTCGGCACCTACCGGGGCTACGACATTATCAGCATGCCGCCTCCCAGCTCCGGCGGCGTCACCATGGTGCAAATGCTGAACGTCCTCGAAGGCTACGATCTCGCCGCCTCGGGCTTTGGCTCGGCCCGGACTCTGCACCTCATGGCTGAAGCGATGCGCCGGGCCTATGCCAACCGGGCCCGCTATCTGGGCGACCCGGACTTCAACCCAGACATGCCCATCGCAGATCTTCTCTCGAAGGCGTACGCCACACGTGTTCGCGATTCTATTGATCGAAACGCCGCCTCCCCATCCGATCCCAGCCGCTTCAGCTGGGGCTATGAAAGCCCGGAAACCACCCACTTCTCCGTAGTGGATGGGGCGCGCAACGCGGTCTCCGTAACCTATACGCTAGAGTACGGCTACGGCTCGGGGATCGTGGTTCCCGGCGCCGGCTTCCTTTTGAATAATGAAATGGGGGACTTCAACGCCAAGCCCGGGCTAACGGATACCCAAGGCCTCATTGGCACGGCGCCGAACCTAGCGGAGCCGGGCAAGCGTATGTTGTCGAGCATGTCGCCCACCATCGTTGCGAAGGATGGCGCGCTGTTCATGGTCACCGGCTCTCCCGGCGGCCGCACCATCATCAATACAACCCTGCAAACCATCCTGAACGTCGTCGACCACGGCATGAATGCTCAGGCAGCGGTGGACGCGGGCCGTATTCACCACCAGTGGCTACCAGACCGCATCAGCTATGAGGCGCAGCTGTTCTCTCCAGACACGGTGAAGCTCCTCGAGGGGATGGGACACAAAACGCGCGCCCAGAGCCGCCAGGGGGTCGCAGAGGTCATCGTCGTTAACCCAGAAACGGGTGTGCTTGAGGGTGGCGTCGACGGTCGGGCCCCAGACGGCGGCGCCGCTGGCTATTAGCTCAGATTCTCGGGGGTTTCGGGCGACCGCCAGCGGCGGAGCCCCCAGACCAGCACGGGCAGGATGTAAACTAGAATGAAGCCCCAGGCGAGGGTCCCATAGCCCTCGCCGATGAGCGCCACCACCCCCAGCTGACCCAGCACCGCCGCCGCCGCCAGCAGTACCAAGGCCATGGCCCCGTGACCCCAGGGAGAAAAGGGGGCGCCCTGGCGCTCCTCACGCCACCGGTCCATTCGCTCTATAAGCCCCTGCAAATCCCCCAGGGCGGTCTCGAGGAAAGTCCCCAAAAGCACTACGGAGAGGCAAAGGGTCAGAAGGGGCGCCGCGAGCACGTCGAGCAGGGCGAAGAGGGGCAGGGCTACACCGTCGTACACCCTGGGCCCGAGAGCAAGAAAGCAAAGATGAAGGGCCACGGCCGGCAAAATAGCCAGCACACCTCCTAGCGCCCCAGCGATGGCCGTATCCCGCTTTGAGCGCAGCGCTCGCGCCGCAAAGAGCACCACGGGCACGGCCGTGACGTTATAGCCCACGTAGCGCAGGGCGCTAAGCACCCAGCCTACGCCGTCCCCGGGGGTTTTGAAGGCGGACCCTAGGTTTTCCCCAAAGCGCACCCACACCACAGTGAGCAAGGCACCGAAGGCCGCGTAGAGCACAAAGCTCCAGAGGGTGAGGAGCCGCATGACCCAGGTCCGGCCGAAGAGAAGCAGGCTCACGGTCACCGCCACAAAGAGCATGGCAGACAGCACAGGGCTAAGGTCTGGTAAAAGGCGCAGCAGCATGCCCTGGCTGGCAGCGCTGATCACCCCCAGGACTAGCATTATTAGGAGCAGTAACAGCACCTCATAGCTCATCCAGAACCGACCGAGCAGCGCTTTGAAGAACGTGCGGTAGTCATAGGCGCCAGCACGGCGGGCAAGCTCAAGGGAAAGGGCGAAGACCACAGCGATACCCACCCCTGCCAGGGCAAGCCCAAGGAGTCCAGGACCAGCACCGAAACGCGTAAAGTACTCCACCACCTCCCGGCCCGTGCCGTAGCCACCGCCGATCATGACGGACTGAAGCACTGCCCCAGGAATTAGAAGACGTTGTAAATTGCGCACCGATCCCTCCCAAGGCCTCGAGCATGCCTGGGAGCGACCCCTAGCGCAAAAGGAGCCGCCCCTTGAACCCTCTACCCGCCGTGCAACCGAGCCACCTCCCCGCCGTCAACGCACTGATTCTGCGTGCTATTGATGGCTGGGATCTTCCCCCGCGGGTAAAACGGCTCGCCGGCCCCAGCCATTGCTACGATGAGGTCGACCTAGCCACCATGGATATTCGCTACCTCGGGGATTCGGAAAAGCTCACGGGAGTACTGGCCCTAGAAACCGTTGGCGTAGAGGAAGCGCCGCGGCAACCCGCCTGGCGCATCCACGGCATCTACGTCACCCCCAAGGCGCAGGGTCAGGGCTTCGGCGCTCAGCTGCTGCACGATGCGCAGCGCAGCGCCCACGCCGACAGCGTAGCCTACCTGACCGTTCGAGCTCAGAAAGACGCCGTAGGCTTCTTTAAGGCGCAGGGCTTCACGCCCCTCGTTCCTGCAAACCCAGGGCTGGCCTATCCCCATCAGCTCCTCTTCCGCCTTTAGGAAGGCGAAAAAAAACCCGGCCTGCCAAGCGGCAAGCCGGGTTTTGCAAAGGCCCTAGGCCTTAGGAATCAACCGCTTCGCTGTCCTCCACACCTTCTTCCTCAGGAACTTCCTTCATGGACAGCTTGATCCGGCCCCGGGCATCGACGTCAAGCACCACAACGCGCACCTGCTGGCCTTCCTTGAGGTAGTCCTCAACGTTCTCGACCCGCTCCTGGGCAATCTGCGAGATATGCACCAGGCCGTCCTTGCCAGGGATGATGTTCACGAAAGCGCCGAAGTCGACGATCTTGGACACCGTCCCAAGGTAGATCTGACCCACCTCGGCTTCAGCCGTGATGGCTTCGATCCGGGAGATGGCCGCATCCCGGCTTTCCGCGTTCTCGCCGTACACCCGGATCAAGCCGGAGTCATCGATATCGATCTGCGCACCGGTTTCTTCCTGGATGGCTCGAATGGTAACCCCACCCTTACCGATCACGTCGCGGATCTTGTCCGGGTTCACTTCGATGGTCGCGATGCTCGGCGCATTGTCCGATACCGCAGCCCGGGGCTCGGCGATGATCTGGTTCATCTCGTTCAAGATGTGGCACCGCGCTTCATAGGCCTGGGCCAGCGCCGTCTCCATGATCTCTTCGTTGATGCCTTCGATCTTGATGTCCATCTGCAGCGCAGTGACACCCTTAGCCGTTCCAGCCACCTTGAAGTCCATGTCGCCAAGGTGGTCCTCGTCGCCCAGGATGTCAGTGATGACCGCGTAGCGATCCCCCTCCTTCACTAGACCCATGGCGATCCCAGCCACCTGGGCCTTGATCGGTACGCCGGCGTCCATAAGCGCAAGGCTTGTGCCACACACCGAGGCCATGGAGGAGCTGCCGTTGGACTCAGTGATTTCCGACACGACCCGCAGGGTGTAAGGGAAATCCTCCGCATTCGGAAGCACCGCCTGCACGCCGCGGCGCGCGAGGCGGCCATGGCCAATTTCCCGACGCTTCGGACCACCCATGAAACCCGCTTCCCCAACGGAGAAAGGCGGGAAGTTGTAATGGAGCATGAAGCTTTCACGATAAGTGCCTTCGAGGGCATCGATGATGGCTGCGTCCCGATTCGTCCCGAGGGTGGCGGCCACAATGGCCTGCGTTTCCCCACGAGTGAAGAGCGCGGACCCGTGGGCCTTGGCCAACATGCCGACTTCCATGGCCAGCGGGCGTACGGTTTTGAGATCACGACCGTCGATGCGGGGCGCGCCGTCGATGATGGCGTTGCGGACCACGGACTTCTCAAGGCGGCCAAAGAGGCCCTCCACGGTTTTGCTATCCGCAGCGTCTTCGCCCAGGGCTTCCCCGGCGAACTGCTCAAGGCACTGGGCCTTAAGCGCCGCCACGGCGTCCTGGCGCTCGAGCTTATCGGTGATGCGGTAGGCCGCACCCATGGGCTCGGCGAACACTTCAGCGATGCGGTCGGCGAGGGCCTGATCGATCTCCGGCGGCGTCCACTCCCAGCGCGGCTTGCCGGCTTCCGCAACGAGCGCATCGATCGCATCGAGCACGGGCTGCATTTGCTGGTGGGCAAAGAGCACGGCACCGAGCATCTGATCTTCCGTGAGCTCTTCTGCTTCCGATTCCACCATAAGCACCGCTTGACGCGTACCAGCAACGGTCATGTTGAGGGCCGAGGACTTCAACGCTTCAAAGCCAGGATTCAGCAGATACTGACCATCGGCGAAGCCCACCCGAGCGGCAGAGAGGGGCCCGCTGAAGGGGATGCCGGAGACGGCCAGAGCGGCAGCGGCGCCGATCATGGCGATAACATCCGGATCCTGGTCCTTGTCGGCGGACATCACGGTGCAGATGACCTGCACCTCATTCATAAAGCCCTTCGGAAAGAGCGCACGGATCGGCCGGTCGATGAGCCGGCTCGTGAGCGTTTCCTTTTCCGAGGGACGGCCCTCGCGGCGGAAGAACCCACCAGGGATTTTCCCCGCGGCGTAGGTTTTTTCCTGGTAATTCACGGTTAGGGGGAAGAAGGGCTGGCCAGGCTTGGCGTCCCTCATCCCAACCACGGTGCACAGCACGGTGGTGTTATCCATGTGCGCCATCACGGCCCCGGTGGCCTGGCGTGCAATTTTTCCGGTTTCTAACGTGATCCGGTGATCACCCCACTGAAAACTCTTCGCAACAGCTGACAACAGTCTATCCTCCAATAAGAAACGGGCCCGCTCCGCAATCCTGCGGGGCAGCCCGTTTCAACAAGTGGCCGCGCATCGCGGCCGGCGTGCTTGCAAGCTCATCACCACGGGCGCCCGAGGGCCCCGATGCCTGCCCCCGCCCTTAGCGACGGAGACCGAGACGTTCGATGAGTTTTGCGTAGCGAGCGGTGTCCTTCTCCTTGAGATAATCGAGGAGACGACGACGCTGATTCACCATACGAATCAGGCCGCGACGCGAGTGGTGGTCCTTGGCGTGGGTCTTGAAGTGACCCTGAAGACCATTGATGTTGGCCGTCAGCAGGGCGACCTGCACTTCCGGCGAACCCGTATCCCCCTCCGCGAGCTGATATTCCTTGAGAATTTCAGCTTTCGTCTGCGCACTTAGTGCCATGGTGTTGGACTCCGAACATGCTAGTCAGGGAAACGCCCCATGCGGCCCCCTGGGTCACCGCGCATGATTACAGTGACGCTCTCGTGTACCCCAAAGGGTACGGTTTTAAACTCTGATTCAAGCGCATTGGCGCGCCGCTATTTTCCGACGACAAGGCGCCTCGGCGCAATGCGTCCGTCATCAATTACTTCGCCCACGCCCAGGAAGGTCGGTTCGGGATTTTCCTTCAACATGAGCCGTACCCAACCTTCCCGCGGGGCTCCCGGCACCTGCACCGCCTGCCCCTTGCTCAGGTAGTAGGCCGTGGCCTCCGGCAGCAGCACCTCCGGGAAGTGCCCCACCCCTGCCGCCAGGGGAAGGAGAAAAGCGTCGACGGCCTCAAAGCCGCCCTCTTCCCGGGCCCTTTCCAACTGCCCCGGGGTAATCGCGTTGTCGATGCTAAAGGGGCCGACGGCGGTGCGACGCAGGGCCGTCACGTGGGCACCGCAGCCAAGGGCCTCACCAAGGTCTTCGGCAATGGAGCGCACATAGGTGCCCTTGGAACACGCAATATCCAAGGTGATGCGATCGCCCTCAAAGCCGAGCAACCGGTTCTCAAAAATCGTCACGGGGCGCGCTTCCCGCTCCACCGTGATGCCCTGCCGAGCCAGCTTATAGAGCGGCTGGCCCTGGTGTTTAAGCGCCGAATACATGGACGGCACCTGCAAGATGTCTCCTCGAAAGGCCTTTAGGGCCTCATCGAGAAGGGCTTCCGTGAGCGGCGGCACGGCGCGCGTATCAATGATCTCACCGTCGGCGTCGCCGCTTTCCGTACTTACACCCAGCCGAAGCTCCGTCCAGTAGCGCTTGTTGGAATCCAAGAGATACTGAGAAAACTTCGTGGCTTCCCCGAAGCACAAGGGCAACACGCCCGTGGCCAGGGGATCGAGGGCGCCGGTATGCCCTGCCTTCGCCGCCCCGAAAATTCGCTTGGTCGCTTGCAGCGCGCCGTTAGACGTCATGCCTGCAGGCTTATCCAGCAAAAGAATGCCAGTGACGTCCCGGCCCCGGGGCTGGCGCGGCTTACGCCGCCCTCCGCGCTGTCGCGGCGGGCCCTTACGGTCGGGTACCGCGCCATCAACGCCGCTCATGCGTCGCCCTCGCGGTCCTGCTCCCGGGCCCGATCCTCTGCCAGCGCCGTATCGATGAGCTCACTCAAAGCGCCAGCACGACCCGGTAGGCTATCCCAGTGAAAGCGCAGGCGGGGCGTAACTCGAAGGGTGCTGCGCTTCGCGAGGGCCGTCCGCAGATACCCTGCGGCGCCGGCGAGTGCCTTCACTACCTCCCTCTGCCCAGCCTCATCCCCGGCCTGCAGGGATGAGACGTAGAGGTCTGCATAGCCCAGATCTCGAGACACCCGGACCTCATTGATCGACACCATGGCCACGCGCGGGTCACGCATCTCGCTCTGCAAAACCGTCGCCAACTCGCGCTGGATAAAGTCGGCGACGCGCTGATCGCGCCCGTATTCCTTCGGCATAGATCCTCGCGGCGCTTAAAGGGAGCGCGCAATTTCCTTCACGTCAAAGACTTCGATCTTGTCCCCTTCGCGAACGTCGTTGTAATTGCGAACCCCGATACCACACTCAAAGCCGTTCCGGACCTCCTGGACGTCATCCTTGAAGCGACGGAGCGACTCAAGCTCCCCCTCGTAGATGACGACGTCGTCACGCAACACGCGAATCTTCTTGCTGCGGTAGATCGTACCTTCGGTGACCATGCAGCCCGCCACGGCACCAAACTTCGGAGACCGGAAAACGTCGCGCACTTCGGCGATGCCCACAATTTCTTCGCGCAGTTCCGGCGCAAGCATGCCCGACAGGGCATCCTTTAGATCGTCCAGGAGCTCGTAAATCACGCTGTAGTAGCGCAGATCGAGCCCTTCCTGTTCGATGATCTTCTTAGAGGAGGCGTCGGCCCGAACGTTGAAGCCCAGAACCACGGCTCCGGAAGCTACCGCCAGGTTGGCATCGGACTCGTTGATCCCTCCAACCCCGGAGGACACGACCTTAACCTTCACCTCATCGTTGGACAGCTCGCCCACCGCGGCAACCAGCGCCTCCAGGGAACCCCGAACGTCGGTCTTCAACACCAAGTTGATGGTCGGCTTTTCACCTTCGCCCATGTTGTCAAAGAAACTGTCCAGGCGAGCCGCCTGCTGCTGCTTGATCCGCGCTTCCTGGGACCGGCTCCGACGGAACTCCACCAGTTCCTTCGCGCCCCGCTCGTTCTCCACCACGGAGAACTCATCCCCCGCATCGGGCGTTCCCGAGAGGCCGAGGATCTCAACGGGGTAGGAAGGCAGCGCATGATCCACGTTTTCGCCGGCATCGTTCACCATGGCACGCACGCGACCGTAGTGCTCCCCGGCCACAATGAAGTCGCCCTTTTTGAGGGTTCCGTTTCGCACCAGCACCGTTGCCACGGGCCCGCGGCCTCGATCGAGGCGGGATTCCACCACCGATCCCTGACCCGGCGCATCCTCCACCGCGGTGAGCTCGAGCAGCTCCGCTTGAAGCAGCAGCGCCTCGAGGAGCGTATCGATCCCCTCCCCGGTCATGGCAGAGACGTGAACGAACTGCGTATCGCCGCCCCAATCGTCCGGCACCACCTCCCGGCCCGCAAGTTCCGTCTTCACTCGTTGAGGATCGGCGCCTTCCTTGTCCATCTTGTTGACCGCAACCACGAGGGGGACGTTTGCCGCCCGAGCATGGGCCACGGCTTCTTCCGTCTGCGGCATTACGCCGTCATCTGCGGCAACAACGAGAACCACGATATCCGTGAGCTTGGCACCGCGCGCTCGCATTGCGGTGAAGGCGGCGTGGCCAGGGGTGTCGAGGAAGGAAACGGCTCCATGTCCCGTATCCACGTGGTAGGCCCCAATATGCTGGGTGATGCCGCCCGCCTCACCACTCGCCACGCGAGTTTTACGAATGTAGTCGAGAAGGGAGGTTTTACCATGGTCGACGTGACCCATCACGGTCACCACCGGTGCGCGAGCCTTACCGTCTCCCTCGATCTTCAGGGATTCGAAGTACTCCTGCTCGATGGCATCGGAGGCCACGGTCTTCGCCCGGTGACCAAACTCCTCTACGAGGAGGATGGCGGTATCCTGATCAAGCACCTGGTTGATGGTGGCCATCACCCCCATGCCCATGAGCTTTTTAATGGCGTCGCCAGCCTTAACGGACATACGCTGCGCCAAGTCGCCAACAGCGATTGCCTCAGGCACCTCAATGTCCCGGGCCACCATTTCCGTAGGCCGCTCAAAGCTCTGGGTTTTCGGCATACCCTTCGGCGCTGCACGACGCTTACGCTCTGCAAGCCGATCTCGGGAGAGGGTACCCGCACGCTTGTTTCGTCCACCATCGCGTACCGGACCATCATCGTCCATGCGCCGTCCCTTCCGGGACCGGTCGTCGTCGTCTCGGCGCTTCACGGGCTTGCCGCCGCGCTTCTCGCTCTTCACGGTGGCCGCTTCGGCCTCCACGATGGCCGCCGCAGCCGCCCGGCGAGCCTCCTCCTCGGACACCGGCGCAGGGCTCGCCCCCGCCGGAGCCTTCGCTGCCGCTTCGACCTGAGCTTCCGCCTCGGCCTTCGCCGCTGCCTCTGCTTCTGCCTTCGCCGCGGCTTCTAGCTTCCGCCGCTCTTCCTCGGCCCGGCGCTCGATCTCCGCGGCCTGGCGCTGCGCCTCGCGCTCTGCTTCCTCTGCCTTCAGCCGAGCCAGTTCGGACTCGGCGCTTTCCGGCGCAGCGGCGGCCG
Organism: Candidatus Salivita marina; assembly: GCA_038144425.1. Lineage (GTDB taxonomy): Bacteria > Pseudomonadota > Gammaproteobacteria > Pseudomonadales > Azotimanducaceae > Salivita > Salivita marina. The sequence continues at coordinate 566,862 of JAYQNS010000004.1, forward strand.
TGGCATCGCGCTTCACGTAGGTGCGCTTCTTCCGCACCTCCACAGCGACGGCCTTACCCCGACCGCGGTCGGTGCGCAAAGTACTAACGGTCTTACGCTTGAGCGTAATCTTCTTCGGCCCCTCAGCCGCTTGACCATGGGCTGTCTTGAGATAGGTCAGAAGGGCTTGCTTCTGCTCCTCGGTCACCGCGTCCTCAAGGCCGCGCTGGGGCAGGCCCGCCTCTTCCATTTGCTTCAGCAAGCGCTCTGGCGGGGCGCCTACGGATTCGGCGAGTTGCTTGACGGTCACTTCTGCCATCTGACTTCTCCGGAAATTCTGTTCCTAGGCAACGGCAGGGCCTAGGCCTCGCCCGCTTCCTCTGCAAACCAGGGCGCCCGCGCAGCCATGATCAGAGCCGAAGCCTGCGCTTCGTCCAGGCCAAGCTCTTCCAGCTCAACCAAATCGTCGGTTGCCTGCTCGGCGAGGTCTTCCTGGGTGACGATGCCGTTCTTCGCCAGCACGAAGGCCAAGCGTCCCTCCTGCCCTTGCTCATCCAGCAGCGCTTTGAGATCGTCCGCGGGAGCAGCCCCCTCAAGCGCTTCCTCGGAAGCAAGGGCTTGGGTGAGGAGTGCATCCTTGGCGCGATTTCGCAGCTCGAGGACGATTTCTTCATCAAAGCCTTCAATTGCCAGCATTTCCTCAAGAGGAACGTAGGCGACCTCTTCAAGGGAGGCGAAGCCTTCCTCAATCAGCACGCCCGCAACATCTTCGTCGACATCCAAGGCCCCCATAAAGCGCTCGAGGAGATCGACCATCTCCGCTTCCTGCTTCTGGCCGGCTTCCTCCTCGGTCATGATATTCAACGTCCAACCGGTAAGCTCCGAGGCCAGCCGAACGTTCTGCCCCCCCCGGCCGATCGCCTGGGCGAGGTTGTCTTCCGCCACGGCGATATCCATAGCGTGGGTGTCCTCGTCCACTACGATAGACGCGACGTCGGCCGGGGACATGGCGTTAATGGCGAGCTGGGCAACGTTGTCGTCCCACAGCACGATATCGATGCGCTCGTTTGCCAGTTCTCCAGAAACGGCCTGCACACGGGAGCCCCGCATGCCAACGCAGGCCCCCACAGGGTCGATACGGCCATCGTTCGTCTTCACGGCGATCTTCGCGCGAGAGCCCGGGTCGCGGGCGGCGCCCTTAATCTCGATGACCTGCTCGGCAATTTCCGGCACCTCGAGCTCGAAGAGTTTCACCAGCATTTGCGAATCCGTGCGGGACAAAATGAGCTGGGGGCCCCGGGCCTCGGGCTCGATCCGCTGAAGAAGCGCGCGCACGCGATCGCTAATGCGGAAAGTTTCCCGGGGAATCAGCTGATCTCGGGGGAGGACGGCCTCGGCGTTGTTGCCCAGATCAACGATCACCACTTCCCGGGTCACTTTCTTCACCGTACCGCTCACGAGTTCGCCGAGGCGCGGGGTGTACAGCTCGACCACCTTCGCCCGCTCAGCCTCACGCACGCGCTGAACGATGACTTGCTTTGCCGTTTGCGCAGCGATGCGCCCGAAGGCTTCAGGCTCGATCTCATCCTCATAGACCGACCCCAGCTCCAGGCTGGGGTCAATTTCCTTCGCCGCGGCAAAGCTCAGCTCCGCCGCCGGCGTCTCCATCTCCGCTTCCGATTCCACGATGGTCCAGCGGCGGAAAGCCCGGTATTCACCGCTAACGCGATCGATGGCTACCCGCACGTCCGCCTCTTCGGCGTAGCGCTTCTTGGTCGCCGACGCGAGGGCGAGTTCCAGGGCCTCAAAGATGACCTCTTTTTCCACGCCCTTCTCGTTCGAGACGGATTCAACAACCAGAAGGATCTCTTTACTCATTTCTTAATCCTCGCCGGCAGCGCACGCGCTACGCAAAGGTAGGAACGATGTGTGCCTTCGCAACCCACTCGTAGGGAAGAACGTATTCGTCGTCCTCGACGCGCAATACGATTTCATCCCTTTCCACGGCCTGCAGCACACCGACCAATTTTCGCCGCCCCTCAAAGGGCTGCTCCAAGCGCACGGAGACCTGTTCTCCGATACTTTCCTCGAACTGCGCCAGCTCAAAAAGCCGTCGATCCATGCCCGGGCTCGATATCTCGAGGGTAAACTTTCCCGGCACTAAATCTTCCACATCCAGGAGCGCTCCCAGGCGGCGGCTCACGGCTTCGCAATCTTCGATGCTGACGCCATCGGTCCGATCGATAAACACGCGAAGCAGAGGCTGGCGTCCGGGGCTCATGAGCTCGATGCCCCAAAGCCGACATCCCAGCGCAACGATCGCCGGGGAAAACAGGGTTTTTAAGGCATCTACCCCTAAGCGCTTACTGGTGCTTTGCTCCGGCACGCCCGCTCCGCTTGCTCCAGAAACAAAAAATGGGCACAAGGCCCATTTCCGTGATGCCTAGCGTTGCCGCCGGCACCGAGGCTCTAACCACAAGCCTCTGATACGTTGGTAGCGGGGGCAGGATTTGAACCTGCGACCTTCGGGTTATGAGCCCGACGAGCTACCAGACTGCTCCACCCCGCACCTAAGGGACGCGGATTATAGAGAACCGCGAACTTTCGAACAACCTTCGCCGCTTAAGGCGCAACGAAGGCTTTTTGAATGGTGCCGAAGAGAGGACTTGAACCTCCACGGGCTAATGCCCACTAGCCCCTCAAGCTAGCGCGTCTACCAATTCCGCCACTTCGGCAAGGGGATGCGTATCTTAGGCGTTCGCTCGGCGATTTCAATACCCCCGATAGCCAATTCCCAAAAATTACGGCGCTTCCGGAAGCTCCTCCGACCCCTCCCCGGCCGGCGCCTCGGACTCGGGAAGCTCGGAGGTTTCCACCGGGGCCGACGCCTTAGGCAGGGAGAGCTCCAGGGAGGCTTCATTGCGCGCCTTCGCCGACCAGGCGAGGGCGAAGGTCAGCACAAAGAAACCCACGGCGAGAAAGGTCGTCAGTCGAGTCAGAAAACCCGTCGCGCCGGCGGAGCCAAACATTGTGGCTGACGCACCGCTGCCGAAGGCCGCGCCCATGCTCGCGCCCCGACCCTGCTGAAGAAGCACCAACCCAATAAGGGCCAGCGCATCCAGCACCAAGAGGACTCGAAGCACCAACTCTAGCGTTTCCATGTTCATTCGCTTGCTGCCCTTGCAATGGCGTTGAACGCCGTAATGTCTAGGGAGGCGCCCCCCACGAGGACGCCATCAATATCCGGCTGCGAAAGCAGCGCCTTCGCGTTATCTGGCTTCACGCTACCACCGTAGAGCAGGGGAAGCCCTCCTAGCCCAGCGGCCTCGAGCATCTCCCGCAATGCCCGGTGCATGGCCTGGGCAACTTCCGGGGTCGCCGTTCGGCCCGTGCCGATGGCCCAGATCGGCTCATAGGCAATGGCGCCCAGGGCCTCGAGCGCCGGCGCTGACACGCTCAGCACCGCCGCCAGCTGGGCAAGTACATGCGCTTCGGCCCCGCCCCCTTCTCGGACCTCTAACCCTTCCCCGACGCACACCAGGCCGCGCAGCCCTGCCCTAGCCGCCGCCTCAAGCTGGGCGGCCACGTCCAAATCCGTTTCTCCCAGGGCGCGGCGCTCGGAGTGCCCAAGGAGGGCCCAGCGCGCCCCGGCCTCGGCCACCTGCTCGGCAGACAGGCAGCCCGTATGAGCCCCGTCCAGAGCACCGTGGATCGCCTGGGCTCCAGGAACCAGGCCCGCTCTCGCTGCCGCTTCCGCGGCACGCTCAAGAAGCGTTGCCGGCGGAAACACCAAGTGCGTCTGCGCCGTCGGCCAGGAGAGCGCCGCTGCGCCTTCAAAGTACGCGGCTAGGAACGCGCGATCTCCGTGCATTTTCCAGTTTGCTGCAATCAGCACGGCAACCCCCTCGGCGCGGAGCAATCCCCGGGGGCGCGTATGGTAGACAAGGGACCCGGGGGAGGCAATTCGTTCACCCCTAGCCCGCCGCAGCGCTACGCACCGTGTCCGCCAGGCGCGACGCAACACCCCGAACCTCTTCGCCATCTAGCCCCTCTACCATCACCCGAACCAAAGGCTGAGTTCCGGAGGCCCGAAGAAGGATTCGGCCTCGATTTCCGAGGGCCTGTTCGAGGTCGGCCACGGCGTCCATGACGGAAGGGGCGTTTAACACAGCGCTCTCCGCGGCAACGTTAATGAGCACCTGGGGGCACAGGGTCATGGGGGCTAGCGCCTCGTCCAAACTCTGCTCCGCTGCCCGCAGGGCCACCAGCACCTGCAATGCGGCGATCATGCCGTCCCCGGTGCTATGCGCATCAAGGCAGAGGATATGTCCGGACCCCTCGCCTCCAAGGCGCCAACCCCGGGCCTGGCACTCCGCCAGCACATAGCGATCGCCCACGCCGGCGCGGGCAAAGGGGATGGCGGACGCCTGAAGCGCTTGCTCCAACCCGAGGTTCGACATCAGGGTACCCACGACTCCGCCGGCCAGCGTGCCCTCGCGCAGCTGATGCTGAGCCAGCACATAAAGCAGACTGTCTCCATCCCGTACCGTGCCCGTGCGATCCACCATGATCAGCCGGTCACCGTCGCCATCGAAGGCAAGCCCAAGGTCCGCGCCCGTTTCGAGCACCCGGGCCCGCAGGGCTGCGGGCGCCGTAGCGCCGCAACCCTCGTTGATATTGAGCCCGTCGGGGTTCACCCCGAGGGTCTCCACGGTAGCGCCGAGTTCCTCAAAGAGCGCCGGCGCCAGGTGGTAGGTCGCTCCATGGGCGCAATCCACCACCAGCTTTAAGCCACGAAGGTGGAAGCCGTCGGGCGTGGTGTTTTTGCAAAACTCAAGATAGCGACCCTCCGCATCGTTCACCCGCGCGGCGCGGCCAAGCTCGGCGGAAGGGCGAGTTTGCAAGGGCGCCTCCAGCGCGGCCTCGATGGCGAGCTCTTCCTCGTCGCTCAGCTTGTCGCCCTGGGCGGAGAAAAACTTAATGCCGTTGTCGTCGTAGGGATTGTGGGAAGCGCTGATCACCACGCCGGCCTGCGCCCGTAGGCTGCGGGTGAGGTAAGCGATGGCGGGGGTGGGCATGGGGCCTGTCAGCCGAACCCCAACCCCCGCCGCGGAAAACCCAGCCTCCAGAGCAGACTCAAGCATGTAGCCGGAGATTCGAGTGTCCTTGCCTAGGACCACGATCCCCCCCTCCGGCGCTAAGGTGCGGCCGGCCGCGTAACCCAGCCGAATCATGAAATCCGGCGTAATGGGGTAAGCCCCGACCCGTCCCCGGATGCCGTCCGTACCAAAATACTGTCGTTCCATGAAAGGGCGTCCTAAGCCGGGCCCTCGAGGGCCTGCACCATTGCTAGGGCGTCGCGGGTCTCCGCAACGTCATGGGTCCGAATAATCGCCACCCCGTGCCGGGCGGCCTCGGCTGCCAGCACGGCCCCGGCCACCACCCGCGCCTTCGAGGAGTCCCGGCCCGTCAACGCCCCCAGCATGCGCTTCCGGGAAACGCCAATGAGCACGGGAACCCCTATGGCGACAAAGCGCGGGAGCGCACGAAACAGGCTCAAATTATGCGCAAGGGTTTTTCCAAAGCCGAAGCCGGGATCCAGCACAATTCGGGAGCGGCCGATGCCCGCAGCTTCGGCCTCGCGCATGCGCTGCTCAAGGAAAGCAAGCACCTCGGCGACCACATCGTCATAGTGGGGTGCTTCCTGCATCTCCGCCGGCGACCCCTGCATATGCATGAGGCAAACGGACGCCGACGACTCGGCGGCAGCGGCCAGCGCACCGGGCCGCTGAAGGGCTCGAACATCGTTTAGCAGCACAGCGCCCAGAGCCGGCGCATGGCGCAGAATCTCGGGCGTGCTGGTATCCACAGAAAGCTTAACGTCGAAGCGCGGGGCCAGAAGCTCAAGCGCTTCCTGAATGCGAGCCCACTCTTCTTCCTTGGGAAGGCCCTGGGCCCCGGGGCGCGTCGATTCGGCGCCGAGGTCTAAATAGGCCGCGCCCTCCTCCACGAAAGCTTCCGCTCGCCACAGTAGGGCGTCGCGCTTCAGCGCGCCAGTCGAGGACAGCAATTCACCCCCGTCGGAGAAGGAATCGGGGGTGAGATTTAGCACCCCCATAATTTCCGGTGCCCCCTGCCAGGTCACGGGCAGGGTTTGCCCATCCCATGCCATGCGCTTAACCGGAGGCGGAGCCTCCTACGGCAGGATCGGGGGACGTCCCTGGGGCAGCATCGGACCCCTCCGGCGCGCTGGGAGGCCGGCGATTGCTCGGGTCCTCCGGGGGCCGGGGCGGCATGCCTTCCATGATGTCGTTGATCTGATCGCTGTTCAGCGTCTCGTATTCCATCAACGCATCAGCCATGGCGTGGAGCTTGTCGCTATGCGTCTCCAGCACGGTCTTCGCGCGACCGTAGCAATCGTCGATGATGACCCGCACTTCCTCATCGATCTTCCGCGCGGTCTCTTCGGACACGGCTAGGGATCGAGACGATGCGGAACGGCCTAGGAAGGGCTGGTCGTCGTCTTCATCATACTTTAGCGGTCCGAGCTTCTCGGAGAGCCCCCACTTGGTGACCATATTCCGCGCGAGGGAAGTGGCGCGCTCAATGTCGTTGGAGGCACCGGTGGTAATGCCGTCGGCTCCGAGCACCATCTCTTCGGCAATGCGACCGCCAAAGAGGCTGCAGATCGAGCTCAGGATGTACTGCCGCGAGTGGCTATAGCGATCCTGCTCCGGGAGGAACTGGGTGACGCCAAGCGCACGACCCCGGGGAATGATGGTGACCTTGTAAACGGGGTCGTGATCCGGAACCAGCCGCCCCACGATGGCATGCCCCGCCTCGTGAAATGCCGTAGTGCGCTTTTCTTTTTCGCTCATGACCATGGACTTTCGCTCAGCCCCCATCATGATCTTGTCCTTAGCGCGCTCGAACTCCTCCATGCCGACCAGTCGGCGGCTTGCCCGGGCTGCGAAGAGCGCCGCCTCATTGACAAGGTTGGCGAGGTCCGCGCCGGAGAACCCCGGCGTACCTCGAGCCAGGGCGGAGGGATCAACGTCATCGGCGATGGGCACCTTCCGGCAATGAACCTTGAGGATCTGCTCCCGGCCCCGGATATCGGGGAGGGGCACCACCACCTGGCGATCGAAACGGCCCGGGCGCAGCAGCGCCGGGTCGAGCACGTCAGGGCGGTTGGTGGCGGCGATCACGATGATGCCGTCGTTCGCCTCAAAGCCATCCATTTCCACGAGCAGCTGGTTTAGGGTCTGCTCGCGCTCGTCGTGCCCGCCCCCAAGGCCCGCGCCCCGGTGCCGACCCACAGCGTCAATTTCATCAATAAAGATGATGCAGGGCGCTTGCTTCTTAGCCTGCTCAAACATGTCCCGCACCCGGGAGGCCCCAACGCCGACAAACATCTCGACAAAATCCGAGCCTGAAATAGAGAAGAAGGGGACCTTGGCTTCCCCCGCAATCGCCTTCGCCAGCAGGGTTTTACCCGTCCCCGGGGAGCCCGCCATCAGCACGCCGCGAGGGATGTGCCCCCCGAGGCGCTGAAACTTCCCGGGGTCTCGCAGGAACTCGACCAGCTCCTGGACGTCATCCTTGGCTTCATCCACCCCTGCCACGTCGGCAAAGGTGGTCTTGATTTGATCTTCGCTGAGGAGCCGAGCCTTCGATTTACCGAAGCTCATAGGACCGCCCCGGCCTCCCGAGCCACCTTGCATCTGACGCATGAAGAACATGAAGACCGCAATGATCACGAGGATAGGGAAGCTCGCGACGAGCAGCTGACCCCAGAGCGACTGCTGCTCCGGCCGGGCGCCCTGGACGGACACCCCGTGGGCGATGAGATCATCCATGAGCTTGGGATCGTCGACCTGAGGACGGACGGTCTCGAAGGCGTCGCCATCGCGGAACTCTCCGCTGATCACCAGACCATCAATCACGACCTCGCGCACCCGGTCTCGCTGCACAGCCTCCACGAACTGCGAGTAGAGCAGCTCTTGAGACGGGGTTTTTGGGCTGAAGTTGTTGAATACGGTCAACAACACCGCGGCGATAATGAGCCACAAGAGCAAGTTTTTGCCCATATCATTCAAGAGAGCCACCTCGCTTCCATGCGCCGGGGAGAACCCCGCGCGATTCTGGGGATATGGGGCCCACCCTCAGGCATTACAAGGGCAGGCCAAGGCCCGACTTGCCACCTTACTCACTGACGCCGCCCTTAGCCAGCGCCCGCCCGTAGCCCTTCGGCAACCGCGTAGACCTCTCGGGACCGGGGGCGGGACGCCTTAGGCTTCCGGACCGTCACTCGAGTAAAGAGCTTCCGAGCCTCAGCCAGCCAGGGATCGAACCCCGAACCCTGGAACAGCTTCACCACCAACACCCCCGAGGGAACCAGGACTTGCGCGGCAAGATCGAGGGCGAGTTCGGCGAGGGCTATGGCCCGATCCTGGTCTGCGGCATGAATGCCGGACAGGTTCGGCGCCATGTCCGAGAGCACCACATCGGCGCCGGCCTCGGGCAGGGCCGCGCGAAGGGCGGCGTAGCCCTCCTCCGTTTCGAAGTCCACTTCCAGGATGGTGACCCCTTCGATGGGGTCCATGGCCAGGCGATCAAGAGCCAGCACCGTCCCCTTGGAGCCTACCTTCTTGGCAGCCACTTGGGACCAGCCTCCCGGGGCCGCCCCCAAATCTAGGACGACCTTGCCGGCGCGCAGAAAGCGGTGCTTTTCTTCGAGCTCGAGAAGCTTATAAGTCGCCCGGGAGCGATAGCCGTCCTGCTGCGCCTTTTGAACGTAAGGGTCGGATAGGTGATCGTGAATCCAACGCCCGCGTCGACCCTTTGCCATGGTGTTCTCCTTCGCCGCTGGGCCTAGGGGACGAGACGGCGTACACTGCGCGCCCACTCAGGAGACCCGGCATGACCCCGACGGCACCCCTTTCTGCGCAGCGACAACGCCAACTTCGCGCCCTCGGACACCACCTGAATCCCATTATTCTGGTGGGGGACAGCGGCGTCAGCGAGGGGGTAGTGACCGAAACGACCCGAGCCCTCGAGGACCATGAACTGATTAAAATCCGCACCCCCGCGGGGGATAGGGAGGGACGGGGCGCCCTCATCGAGGCCCTTTGCCAAGCCACCGGAGCAGCTTGCGTTCAGAAAATTGGCCGGGTGGCGCTTCTTTATCGTGCGGCAGAGAAGCCCAACCCGAAAACCTCGAACCTTCTGCGCTTCGCTCACCTCACCCGCTAGCGGTGTAGGACCTCTTCGATTTCATATTCAATGGCGCCGCTCGGCGCCTGCACCACCACCACGTCCCCCTCTTCCTTACCAATGAGGGCCCGGGCAATGGGCGATGATACGGAGACCTTGTTCTCTTTCAGATCCGCCTCGTCGTCGCCGACGATCTTATAGGTGCGGCTCTCGTCCTTCTCAAGGTCGATCACCTTGACCGTAGTGCCGAAGATCACCTTCCCGGAGGGTGCGATCTTCGTGACATCAATCACCTGGGCATTCGATAGCTTGCCCTCGATCTCCTGAATACGACCTTCGATGAAGCCCTGCTCTTCCTTCGCCGCGTGGTACTCAGCGTTTTCCTTTAAATCGCCGTGCTCCCGGGCTTCTGCGATGGCCTTCACCACGCGCGGCCGCGCCTCATGCTTTAAGCGTTGCAGTTCTTCCCGGAGGGCCTCTGCCCCTTCCATGGTCATGGGCGTTTTCATGGGTCTAATCCTGCGTGAAGCTCCTGGAGACGGCGCACCCTGTCGCCGCTACCGAAGCGCATGGCTTTGCACAGTGCTTCACCGCCCGTGAGGGTGGTTGAGTAGCACACGCGGTTTTGCAGGGCGAGGCGACGGATCACCGCCGAATCGGCAATGGACTGCCGGCCCTCCGTGGTGTTCACAATGAAGTCGACCTTCTCATTCTTCAACATATCAGCGATGTCCGGGCGTCCTTCCGTCACCTTGTTCACCACTTCAGCGTCGATGCCCGCACTTTGCAGGCAACGCCGCGTCCCGCGGGTAGCGATGATGCGGAAGCCAAGCTCCACGAGCTCCTCGGCCAGCGGCGCCACGAAGGGCTTGTCCGATTCTTTCACGGACAAAAAGACCGTGCCCCCCTCGGGAAGGCGGATACCCGCCCCCTGGGTGGCTCGAGCAAAGGCGCCTGCGAAGCTGTCCCCAACCCCCATGACTTCCCCGGTGGATTTCATCTCTGGCCCTAAAATCGGATCCACCCCGGGGAACTTTGCAAAAGGGAATACCGATTCCTTTACGCTGACGTAGTTGGGGATGATTTCCTCCGTAAAGCCCTGATCCACCAAGGATTGGCCAGCCATGCAGCGTGCCGCCACCTTAGCCAGGGACACCCCAATGCACTTGGAGACAAAAGGCACGGTACGGGACGCCCGGGGATTCACCTCGAGCACGAAGATCTCGCCGTTTTGCACCGCGAGCTGCACGTTCATCAGGCCAATGACCCCCAGCTCCCGAGCCATGGCCCGGACCTGCTCACGGATCACATCCTGAAGCTCGCGAGATAAGCGGTAGGGCGGCAGGGCGCAGGCGGAGTCGCCGGAATGCACCCCAGCTTGCTCGATGTGCTCCATGATGGCGCCAATCACCACGTCCTTGCCATCGCTCACCGCATCCACGTCCACTTCCACCGCTTGGTCGAGGAAGTGATCCAGCAGCACCGGCGACGCCGCCGAGGCCACCACCGCGGTCCGAAGGTAGCGGATGAGCTCAGAGGGCTGGTAAACGATCTCCATGGCCCGCCCCCCCAGCACATAGGAGGGTCGCACCACGATGGGATAGCCTATACCTTCCGCGGCCGCGAGCCCTTCGGCTTCACTCATGACCGTCTTATTCGGCGGTTGCTTGAGACCAAGCTGGCGAATGAATGCCTGGAAGCGCTCCCGGTCTTCGGCCCGGTCGATAGCATCCGCAGAGGTTCCGATTACCGGCACCTTCGCATCCTCGAGCGCTTCCACAAGCTTCAAAGGCGTTTGGCCACCGAACTGCACGATCACCCCGGAAGGCTGCTCAAGCGCCACAATCTCGAGCACGTCCTCGAGGGTCACGGGCTCGAAGTAAAGACGGTCGGAGGTGTCATAGTCCGTGGAGACGGTTTCCGGATTACAGTTCACCATGATGGTTTCGTAGCCGTCTTCGCGCATGGCGAGGGCTGCATGGACACAGCAATAGTCGAATTCGATTCCCTGACCAATGCGGTTCGGGCCGCCCCCAAGCACCATAATCTTTTGCCGATCCGTGGGCGCCGATTCACAGGCCGTCTCGTAGGTGGAGTAGAGATAGGCCGTGGCGCTGGGAAATTCCGCGGCACAGGTATCAACGCGCCGATAAACGGGGCGAAGGCCGAGGGCATGGCGATGGCTCCGGAGAGCCCGCTCCTCCACGCTAAGCACCTTGGCCAGGCGCGCATCGGAGAAGCCCTTGCGCTTCAGCCGGCGCAGCTGACTTTCGTCGACGGCGGAGAGGGGGACGCCCTGGAGGGCGGCCTCCTCCTGCACCAAATCTTCGATCTCCGCGAGGAACCAGGGATCCACGCGACTGGCGTCGAAGATCTCTTCTAGGGTAAGCCCTGCCCGGAAGGCATCAGCGAGATACCACATACGCTCCGGGCCCGGCACGGTGAGCTCGCCCACGAGCCCGCGGCGCAGCTCGGGCTCTGCCGGATCGATCTTTTCGTCGAGACCGGTCGCCCCCACTTCAAGCCCGCGGAGGGCTTTCTGAAGGGATTCCTGGAAGGTGGTCCCAATGGCCATCACCTCCCCCACGGACTTCATCTGCGTGGTGAGGCGCGCGTCGGCCTGCTCAAACTTCTCGAAGGTGAAGCGCGGAATCTTCGTGACGACGTAGTCGATGGTGGGCTCAAAGGAGGCTGGGGTGCAGCCCGTAATATCGTTCATGAGCTCATCTAAGGTGTAGCCCACGGCCAGCTTTGCCGCCACCTTTGCGATAGGGAAGCCCGTAGCCTTAGACGCCAGGGCCGAGGACCGGGACACCCGGGGGTTCATCTCGATCACCACCATGCGCCCCGTGTCCGGGTCGATGCCGAACTGCACGTTCGAACCGCCGGTCTCGACTCCGATTTCCCGCAGCACGGCGAGGGAGGCGTTCCGAAGAATTTGATATTCCCGATCGGTAAGGGTTTGAGCCGGGGCGACGGTGATGGAGTCTCCGGTATGCACGCCCATGGGATCCACGTTCTCAATCGTGCACACGATAATGCAATTGTCGTTTTTGTCCCGCACGACCTCGAGCTCGAACTCCTTCCATCCGATGAGCGACTCATCGATAAGGAGCTCCTTTGTGGGGGAAAGATCGAGGCCGCGCTTACAGATCTCTTCAAATTCTTCTGCATTGTAGGCGATCCCGCCCCCGGAACCGCCCAGCGTGAAGGAGGGACGGATGATGCAGGGATAGCCCATGGCCGCCTGCACCTGAAAGGCCTCCTCCATAGAATGGGCAATGCCCGATCGAGGCGTTTCCAGGCCGATGGCTTTCATGGCCTTGTCGAAAAGCTCCCGATCTTCCGCCTTGTCGATGGCATCGCGGCTCGCGCCGATAAGCTCCGTGCCGAAGCGCTCGAGCACCCCTTCCCGGGCCAGATCGAGGGCGCAATTCAGCGCCGTTTGCCCGCCCATGGTGGGCAGGAGCGCGTCCGGGCGCTCCCGCTCGATGACCTTGGCCACCGTAGGCCAGTCCACGGGCTCGATGTAGGTGGCATCGGCCATGGAGGGATCGGTCATGATGGTAGCCGGATTGGAATTCACCAGGATGACCCGGTAGCCCTCTTCCCGGAGCGCTTTGCAAGCCTGGGCTCCGGAGTAATCGAATTCGCAGGCCTGGCCGATCACAATCGGGCCGGCACCGAGGACCAGAATGCTCTTGATATCGTTACGCTTTGGCATGGCCCTAGGCTCCCCTTACCCGACGCGCTTCGGTCATGAGCGCAGTGAAGCGATCAAAAAGCCCCTCCGCATCCTGGGGGCCGGGGCTCGCTTCCGGATGGCCCTGGAAGCCGAAGGCCGGGGCCTCCCGGTGCGCTAGGCCCTGGAGGGTCCCGTCAAAGAGGGAAAGATGGGTCGCCTCAAGGTGCGGCGGCAGGGAGTCGAGATCCACGGCAAAGCCGTGGTTCTGGCTCGTGATCATGACCCGGCCCGTTTTCAGATCTTTGACGGGATGGTTAGCCCCGTGGTGTCCAAGTCTCATCTTCAGTGTTTGCGCGCCACTGGCCAGGGCAAGCAGCTGGTGTCCGAGGCAGATGCCAAAGAGCGGCATTTTCACCGCAAGGAACTGGCGAATGGCTTCGATCGCGTAGCTGCAGGGTTCCGGATCCCCTGGCCCGTTAGACAGGAAGACGCCGTCAGGGTTCATGGCAAGCACGGCTTCGGCGGGGGTTTCAGCCGGCACCACGGTGACATCGCAGCCCCGGTCTACCAACAGCCGCAGGATGTTGCGCTTGACCCCAAAATCGTAGGCAACCACCTTAAAAGGGCGCTCAGCGCCGCTGTGATCAGCGAGCCCCTGGCCCAGGCGCCAGACGCCCTGGGTCCAGCTTTCCTGGGAAGTTCGGCTTACAACCTTCGCGAGATCAGCGCCCTTTAAGCCGGGGAAGGCCCGGGCCTGGGCAATGGCCGCATCGCCGTCGCGCGCGCCCTCCCCCGCAATAATCACCCCGGAAAGCGCGCCCTGCTCACGAATGTGCCGGGTGAGCCGCCGGGTATCAACGTCGGCAATGGCGACCACGCCCTGGCGCAAGAGAAAAGCTTCAAGGCTTTCCTCAGCGCGGAAGTTCGACACTCGGCGCGTGCCCTGGCGAATCACCAGCCCCGCCGCCCAGACGCGATCCGATTCGCTGTCCTCCGCATTGCAGCCCGTATTGCCAATTTGCGGATAGGTGAGGGTCACGATTTGCTGAGCGTAGGAGGGATCGGTGAGGATCTCCTGGTACCCCGTCATGGCGGTGTTAAATACCACTTCTCCAGCGGAGACCCCTTCGGCGCCAAGGGAAATTCCCGGAAAGAGGCTGCCATCTTCGAGGGCGAGGAGGGCTGGCTGAGTCACATGCGTCCCCTTTTCTTATGTTTCACCCATGGCGCGCGCTCCTTCGCCTCCGCAGCCGCCCTGGGGGTTGCGGTTAGCGCGTCCTACGCTGGGTGAAGAGGTTTAGGGCGATGCAGAGACGGCCCGGCGTGAGGTTGAAAAAAAGCGGGGGGAATTGCTTCCGCCCCGCTCTTATCGGGCCCACGCACAGGGTTGGCCGCTTGGTCTGTTCATCAGCCAAATGATAATCGCTCGCGCCGCAGCTTGTCCAACACAATACCCCTGCAGAGGGGTTTTAGGGCGCCCTCGCGTCGTCCTCAAGCGCGGCCAAAACATCGTCCATGGTGTAGGTGCCGGCGCCTCGGCCCCGGAGAAACGCCGCCGCCGCCAGGGCGCCCCGGGCGAATAGGGTGCGGTCCTCGGCCTGATGCCGCAGTTCAAAGCGCTCCCCAGGGCCCGCGAAGGTCACGGTGTGATCTCCGATCACCTCGCCAAGGCGCTGGGAGACAATGGGCACGGTGCGACCCGTGACCTCCAGCGCTTCCGCGAGGGCCTGCGCCGTACCCGAGGGCGCATCCACCTTATGGCGGTGATGCACATCGAGGATCGCCCCATCGAATTCTGTTCCCAGGGCATGCCCGGCCACCTGCACAAGGCGCTTCAACAGGGCAATTCCAAGGCTAAAATTCGGCGCCAGCAGCACGGGGATCTGCTCCGCGGCCGCGGTCAGCGCCGCCTCCGCGGCGCCGTCAAGACCCGTCACCCCCACCACGAGAGGCCAGCGCTCCGCCACTGCCTGCCGGGCATGAGCAGGCAGCACATCAACCCGGGACAGCTCCAACACCACCGTCTCCGCCGGCATCGTCCTAGGCTCGAGTACCTCGCCATAGCGCAGCCCTTCCCCAGGCCCCAGGTCGCGCCCCAGCTGCTCGCTTCCTGGCGATACCGTGGCCCCAACAACGGAACAGGCCGGAGACGCCAGAGCAAGTTTCAGGACCGCCGCTCCGAGGCGACCCGCCGCGCCATGAATCGCCAAGGAAAGAAGGGGAACATCACTCATGGGCCGAATCCTCTGCGGCCCTAGAGGGCCGATGATTTTCTCCGCAGGCGGCCACGAGGGTCCGCAGCAGCTCGGGGGATTGTTGCACGCGGGCGAGCAAAAGGGCGCCCTCCACTGTCGCCAAGCACCTCAGGGCGCGCGCTTCGGCCCCTGCGGCGGACTCCCCGGCATCTCGAAAGAGCGCAGCGAAAACGGCCTGCCAACTCACAAAAGCCGCCTGCCCTATGGACTGAAGGCTAGGCTCCTCGCTAGCGGCCTCCAACATCACCGTTGCCAAAGGACAGCCGTCGCGGAAGTTGGACGCGGCCATCCAGTCCCCTAGCGCCTCCCCGTAGGCCCGAAAGAACGCCTCCGGCTTCGGGTGGCGCGACGCTAGACGGAGCAGGTGGCGCCGCACCGCCTCTCCGCTAGCCTTCACCGCCGCCGCGGCCAGAGCCACCTTGCCTTCAGGAAAATGGTGATAAAGCGACCCCCGAGGTGCGCCGCTGAGGGCCAGCACGTCCGCCACGGCCATGGCGCGAAAGCCTCGCTGACGGAGCAGGTCCTGCGCCGCTCGAAGCAAGGCACTTCGATGCTGTACTTTCCTACCCATTTTTATAAACCGACCGGTCTTTTATAAAATATAACCATTCCCTTGGGCAAAAAAAAGCGGCCCTTTGGCCGCTTTTCTGGATCCCCATGAGGCCTTCGCCTTGGAAAGGGCTTTAGGATGCCAAGTCGCCAAAGAAGTCTTTCACGCTGGCGAACCAGCTTTTCTCCTTCGGCGCGTGCTCACCCCCCTTTAGCGTGCCCCGGAGCTCCTCAAGGAGCGCCCTTTGCTCGCCCGTTAGCTTAACCGGCGTTTCCACCACCACGCGGCAGAGGAGATCACCGACTTCGCCGCCCCGGACGGGCTTTACGCCCTTCCCGCGGAGGCGAAAGGCACGACCTGTCTGCGTTTCCGGAGGGATCTTCAGCTTCACTCGCCCGTCCAGCGTGGGCACCTCAAGCTCCCCTCCCAGGGCCGCATCGGGGAAGCCAATGGGCACTTCGCAGAACAGATGTCGCCCGTCACGCTTGAAGAGCGCATGCTCGCGTACCATGACCTGGACGTATAGATCACCGGAGGGCCCGCCATTGGGACCGGCCTCTCCTTCTCCAGTCAAACGGATGCGATCCCCGTTATCCACGCCGGGCGGGATTTTCACGGAGAGGGTTTTTGCCTCTTCCTCAACCCCCCTGCCACCACAGCGACGGCAGGGATCGCTGATCATTTTGCCCGTGCCCCGGCACCGCGGGCAGGTTTGCTGGAGACTAAAGAAGCCCTGCGCCACGCGGATTTGCCCCGCCCCTTTACAGTCGGAGCAGGTCTCGGGCTTTGATCCCTTCGCGGCCCCAGAGCCACCGCAATCACCACACTGAACCAGCGTTGGCACCTTGATGGTCACGGAGTCGCCGCGGACCGCTTGTTCAAGGTCAAGCTCAAGGTTGTATTGAAGATCGGCGCCGCGATGCACGCGGGCACCCCCCCGGCCACCCCCGCCGCCCCCGAAAATGTCACCGAAGACATCGGCGAACACGTCAGAGAAGCTTGAGGCACCGCCGAAGCCGCCCATGCCCCCTTGCCCGCCTACGGCATCATGACCAAAGCGATCATAGGCCTCCCGCTGCTCCCCGTCGGAGAGCACCTCGTAGGCCTCGCTCGCTTCCTTAAACTTCTCCTCCGCTACATCGTCCCCGGGATTTCGATCAGGATGATATTTCATCGCCAGGCGGCGATAGGCCTTTTTGACGTCAGCTTCGGAAGCATCACGGGAGACCCCAAGCACTTCGTAGTAATCACGCTTCGCCATGGGCGATCTCCAGGAAAATCATAGGCGCCAGCCCCCGGAAGGGCGCTGGCGCCAGAGTCCCACTGCCGGCCAGGGCTGGCCGAGGTAGGGGTGCTTACTTCTTATCTTCGTCCTTCACTTCCTCAAACTCGGCGTCAACGGTGTTGTCGTCGTTCTCGGGAGCGCTATCCCCCGGGTCACCGCCGGGCGCTGCAGCGGCGCCGGGATCGGCGTCGGCGTAGAGTTTCTCGGCAAGGCCCGCGGAGGCCTCGGAAAGGGCATTCATCTTCGCCTCAATAGCATCGCTGTCTTCACCCTTCAGAGCTTCATCGAGCCCATCGATGGCGCCCTGGACCTTCTGCCGCTCGTCGTCGTCCACCTTGTCCCCAGCTTCCGCCAGCGTCTTCTTGGTGGCGTGAAGTAGACCATCAGCTTGGTTACGCAGATTCACCCGCGCCTCAAACTTCTGGTCCTCTTCGGCATTGGACTCGGCGTCCCGCACCATCGCTTCCACTTCCTCATCGGACAGCCCGGAGGACGCCTTGATGACGATGGACTGCTCCTTACCCGTAGCCTTGTCCTTCGCGGACACGTTGAGGATGCCGTTGGCATCGATATCGAAGGCCACCTCGATCTGCGGCATGCCCCGGGGCGCCGGCGGAATGTCGCTCAGGTCAAAGCGTCCGAGAGACTTGTTTTGAGAGGCTTGCTTCCGCTCCCCCTGGAGCACGTGGATCGTCACCGCGGTCTGATTGTCGTCCGCCGTGGAGAAGGTTTGGGTCTTCTTCGTGGGGATGGTGGTGTTTTTCTCGATGAGGGGGCTCATCACGCCACCCAGGGTTTCGATCCCTAGGGACAGAGGCGTCACGTCGAGGAGGAGTACGTCCTTCACGTCCCCAGCCAGGACTGCGCCCTGAATGGCGGCGCCCAGCGCCACGGCCTCATCGGGGTTTACGTCCCGGCGCGGCTCCTTGCCGAAGAAGGCCTTCACTCGTTCCTGCACAAGGGGCATGCGGGTTTGCCCCCCCACAAGGATCACGTCGTCGATCTCAGAAACGCCCAGCCCCGCATCGGAGAGCGCGGTCTGGCAAGGGGCAATGGTGCGCTCCACCAAGCTCTCCACCAGGGATTCAAGCTTGGCCCGGGTGATCTTGGTCACCAGGTGCTTCGGCCCCGTGCTATCCGCAGTAATGTAGGGAAGGTTTACTTCAGTCTGCTGGCTCGAGGACAGCTCGATCTTGGCTTTCTCCGCCGCTTCCTTCAGGCGCTGCTTCGCGAGCGGATCACTCCGCAGGTCGATGCCGTTCGTGTTCTGGAACTCCTCTGCGAGGTAGTCGATGAGGACGATGTCGAAATCTTCTCCCCCAAGGAAGGTATCGCCGTTGGTGGAGAGCACTTCGAACTGGTGCTCGCCGTCCACTTCGGCGATTTCAATGATGGACACATCGAAGGTCCCGCCCCCGAGGTCGTAAACAGCAATCTTCGAATCGCCGCGTTTCTTGTCCATGCCGTAGGCCAGGGCGGCGGCGGTGGGCTCATTGATGATGCGCTTCACCTCAAGACCCGAAATGCGCCCTGCGTCCTTCGTGGCCTGACGCTGAGAGTCGTCGAAATAGGCCGGAACGGTGATGACCGCTTCCGTAACCTTTTCCCCGAGGTAATCCTCGGCGGTCTTCTTCATTTTCTTCAGCACTTCAGCCGAAACCTGAGGCGGGGCCATCTTCTGGCCCTTCGCTTCCACCCAGGCGTCCCCGTTGTCCGCCTTCACAATGTTGTAGGGCACCATGCCGATGTCTTTCTGCACGACGCCATCGTCGAAGCGGCGACCGATCAAGCGCTTCACCGCGAAGAGGGTGTTGGTCGGGTTGGTCACCGCCTGACGCTTGGCGGACTGACCCACGAGGATCTCCCCATCGTCCGTGTAGGCCACGATGGACGGGGTGGTGCGGTCCCCCTCGGCGTTTTCAATGACTTTGGGGTTGCCGCCCTCGAGGACCACCACACAGGAGTTCGTGGTGCCGAGGTCGATGCCAATAATCTTGCCCATGAGAGCGTCTCCAAGCTGTGGGGGGCGGGCCTTCTCGGCCCAGCCGCGTTGTCTGATCCCTATATCGGTACGGCGGGGGCCGCTTTCAAGGGCTAGGCGCCCTTCGCAACCACCACCATGGCGGCCCGAAGGAGCCGGCCATTCAACGAGTAGCCTTTCTGCAGCACGTCCACCACGGAGTTCGGCGCCGCGTCGGGGGCCTCGATCATGGCCATGGCCTGGTGCTGCTCCGGATCGAAAGGCTCACCATGGGGATCGATGGGCGTAATACCCACCTTGCCGAAGGTGTCGAGGAAAAGCCGATGGCACAGGGAGACCCCCTCTGCCATGGCCTTGGTGTCCTCCCCTTCCGTGAGGGCCCCGGCCGCTTCCACGGCCTTCTCAATGCTGTCGAGCACGGGCAAGAGCTCGCCGGCGAACTTCTCAAGGGCGAACTTATGGGCTTGCTCCACATCCCGCGCCGCCCGGCGACGGATATTCTCAGCCTCCGCCTGGGCCCGCAGGGCTAGATCCCGGAAACTGGCGGCCTCCTCCTGAGCCTGCAGCAGCGCCGGGTCCACTCCGTCGATCGGCTCCGGGACCTCAGGAGCCCCCGCTTCGGCGACGCCGTCCCCGGCTGCCTTGGCGATATCTTCGTAAGCCTTCGCCGATGCCCCTGCCCGGCCGTCGCCGCCGTCCTGCTCCCGGTCCCCTGCCTCGTTCGTCATGATCACTCGTCCTTTCCTTCGAATGCGTGAAGGCCCCAGGGAACGCGCGGGGCGCGACGCCTACGGCAAAGCAGCGATATGGGGACAGGGAGGGAAGGCTTCAAGGGCTTGGACGCCCCTTCCCTAAAGCTGGTGACGAAGCGCCGCGCTGAGGAGCCGAGCTGTCGCGTCGACCACAGGGATCACCCGCTGGTAAGCCATGCGGGTTGGCCCAATCACGCCGAGGACCCCCGCTGCCTGACCGTCGACGTCGTAGGAGGCGGTGACCATGGAGTAATCCAAAAAGGGCTTATAACCCGACTCGTCGCCAATAAAGAGGTGCACGCCTTCGGCGTCGAAGCTGCGATCCAGAAGGCGCAGCACATCTCGCTTGCGGCCGAAAGCGTCGAAGAGGCCCCGTACCGTATCCATATCATCCCCGGACACGAAGTTAAGGAGATTCCCCTCCCCAGCCACCACGTAATCCCCGTCCTGACCCAGAGGGCCATCATCGAAGGCGTCGGCGGCGACCTGGAGCATTTCCGTAAGCAGCGTGTTTAGGCGGCTTTTGTCTGCCTCCATGCTGGCCAAGAGCGTGCTCCGGAGCGCCGCGACGGAGGCGCCGGCACAGTGGCTGTTGATGAAGTTCGCCGCCTGCTGGAGCTCTTCCCGCTCGAAGGGCCGAGGGCAGCTGATAATGCGGTTTTCCACTTCGTAGTCATTGACCACGAGCACCACCAAGACGCGCTCTCCCGAGAGGGGCAGGAATTCCACCTGCCGTAAGGTCGTTATCTCCCGCCGCGGAAGCGTCACCACACCAGCCATGCGAGTAATGCCGGACAGGAGGGAGGAGGCCGTGGCCACGAGCTCCTTAGGGCTCTGCTCAGTCTTCAGCTCATGCTGAATCAAGGACAGGGCGTCCGACCCCAGGGGTTGCACCTGAATCAAAGAATCAACAAAGAAACGCAGCCCCTGAGCCGTGGGCACCTTCCCCGCAGAAGTGTGAGGGGACGTCACGAGCCCCATGGCCTCGAGGTCCGCCATGACATTTCGCACGGTGGCCGAGGAAATTTTCAGCGCCGATTCCGTCGCCAGCTGCTTGGAAGAGACGGGCGCACCCTTTTCAATGTAGTGCTCGACCAACAGCTTCAGCAAGACATTGGCCCGCTCGGCGCGCGGATCGGCGGTGCGGTCGTCTCGCTTCGCAGTCGCTTTGTCCATAGGGCGGGGAAACATGAGTTGGGGACACGCAATAGGGTTTACCGAAGTCCGGCACGAAGCGCAATGGCTCCCGTCCGGCAGGCCCCGCCCTTGCCCCGCTTTCGGCGCCAGCGCACACTACGGGCCGCCGCAGGGCCCGCGGCGCCCGGGAGCTTATGCATGCTCTGTCACCTTGAAATTCAAGACTTTGCGATCGTCGATGCCCTCACTGTCACCTTCGAGGCGGGCTTCACGACGATTACCGGGGAAACGGGCGCCGGAAAATCCATCATGCTCGATGCGCTGGGCCTTGTGCTCGGCGATCGGGCCCAGGGCCGACTGGTGCGGGAAGGCCGGCCCAGCGCGCAGCTCGCCGCGGAATTTTCCGTGGCCGCCATTCCCAAGGCTCAGGCGTGGCTTGATGACCAAAGCCTCCAGGATCCGGACGACCCGGAACGGTGCCTGCTTCGCCGCACGCTGACGGAGGACGGCCGCTCCCGAGCCTATATCAACGGTCGGACCGTCACCTTGGGGGAGCTCCGGGCCCTCTCCGAGCTACTCATCGACATCCACGCCCAGCACGCTCACCAGTCCCTGCTGCGCCCGGCCATTCAGCGAGAGCAGCTCGATAGCTTCGGGCGACACGAGGCCCTCGCCGAGGCCGTGGCGAAGGCATTTGAAGCTTGTCAGGAAGCAACTCAGGAGCTTGAGCGGCTCCGCAGCGCCCAGGCTGAGCGTCAGGATCGGCAAGCGCTTCTGCGTTACCAGCTGGAGGAGTTTGACACGCTGAACCCCCAGGTAGGGGAAGGCGCCACCCTCGAGCAGACCCAGCGGCGCCTAGCTCACGCCGAGGAAACGCTGCTGACCCTCCGGCAAAGCCAGAGCGCCCTGGTAGAAGAGGAGGGCGCCGTAGCAGACCAGCTTCGGCGCCTGGAGCACCAGCTTAGCCAGCTGCGGGACGAAGCCCCGGCCCTAACCTCGGCACAAAACCTGCTGGCGGAAGCGCGGGTGAACGTGGAGGAAGCGGCCGATGCGCTCCGGCGCTACGAAGACGGCCTCGACCCCGATCCGGAAGCGCTTGCAGAAGCAGAAAGCCGCTTGTCCGCACTCCACGACGCGGCCCGAAAGCATCGCGTAGACCTCGACGCCCTGCCGGCTCACCGCGAGGCGCTGGCCGAAGAACTCGCCAGCCTCGACGCTGACGACGGTGCCCTTGAGCAGCTCAGCGCTGCCCAGGCCGCTCTGGCTCAAGCCCTCGGAGACGCCGCGACGCGCCTTTCGAAGGCGCGCAGCACGGCTGCGAGGGCCTTAGAGAAGGCAGTCAGCGGGGAGCTGCAGCGCCTAGGAATGAAGGCCGCCAGCTTCGTCGTCGCCCTTCCGGCGATGGAAGCGCCGGGACGCCACGGTCAGGAGGGCATCGAGTTCCAGATTGCCACCCGGAAGGGCGCTACCCCCGGGGCCCTGGGGCAGATTGCCTCTGGGGGGAGCTTTCCCGCATCTCCCTGGCTATTTTAGTGGTTACCGCCGCTTCAGCGCAGACCCCGTCCCTGGTACTGGACGAAGCGGACGTGGGCATTGGTGGCGGCACGGCAGAAATTGTAGGCCAACTCCTGAAAACCCTGGGTGCCCATACCCAGGTGCTGGCGGTCACGCACCAGCCCCAAGTGGCAGCGCGGGGCAGCCATCATCTGCGGGTACGCCAGGCGGGCACCGAGGCCGCCATCGAAGTGCTCAGCGAAGAAGAGCGCATCGAAGAACTGGCCCGCATGCTTGGGGGCCTCAAAATCACCGCTCAAACCCGCGCCCACGCCGCGGAAATGCGGGCCCAGGGTTCGTGACCCGGAAGGCCCAAGGCCGTATCATCGGCGCCTTCGCTTTGGGCCCAAATCTATGACACGCGCCTTACTAATCGCCGGCCTTATGGTCGCCCTTGCTGGCTGCAGCCTGCCGGACCCCCGGGATTTCCGCTTCCCCGGGGTGTACCGCGTGACCGTGCAGCAGGGAAATGTTATCACTCAGGACATGGTGGACCGGCTTAAGCCCGGCATGACGGGGCGGCAGGTGCGTTTCATCATGGGCGAGCCGGTCATCAGCAATACCTTCCGCCCCGACCGTTGGGATTACGTCTACACCGTCCAGCCCGGTGGCGGAGAGCGGCTGGCCCAGCGCCTCACGCTCTACTTTGAAGCCGACGCCCTCGTAGGCTTCGAGGGGGACTTCATCCCGACGGCCATCGCAGATGCGCAAAATGCGGAGCAAGCTCCAGGCGCCGCCTTGCCGGGCAGCCTAGAAACCCGCGAGGCCGAACCGGACGCTTAGCGCGCGGCCCGGGCTCGGCGCTGGGCTTTGGGATCGAGCAAAAGAGGCCGATGGCTTTCGACCTGATCTCCGTCCTTCAGGAGCCAGTCTAGCGTCACCGCCTCCCCGAATATCCCCACCAGGGCCTCGTCCGTGGCTGGCCATCCTACCGCTCTTAGCGCATCCCGCACGGTCGCCCCAAGGGGCAAGGTGAGACGGTGAATTTCGCTTTTGCGCGGCTCAGGGACGGACACCAGCGTGATATGGATCATCCGTAAAGGGCCTTCGCCCGCTGGCAAAAGGCCTCCACTAGCGTATCCGCGCTGCTGTTAAGCAGGGCGCCTAGGGCCGCCGTAGCCAGCCGCCCCCGATATTCAAAGGTGAGGGTCAGGCTAATCTTACAGGCATCCTCCGTCAGAGCCTTAAAGTTCCAATCACCGGTAAAGGTGGTGAAGCGACCATCGACCAGCTCCAGACGCATGGCGGTGACGGGGGCGAGCGTATTGCGCGTGGTAAAACGGTGCTCAACCCCGCCGCGCTTCAAGCGGAGGGAAGCTTCGATGAGCGCATCCGTTTCAGCCAGCACTTCGGCGCCGGCGCACCAGGGCACAAACTCCGGGTAGCGCCGCACGTCATTTACGAGGGCGAACATGCGCTCCGCCGAGAAGGGCACGAGCGCACTGCGTTCGAGGGCCGCCACGCCTTAGACGGTCGAAATCACGGTGTAGACGAAGACCACCAGAACGCCCGCCGGCGCCACGAACCGACTCAGCACCTGCCACAGGGCGTAGCGACCGCCGTCAAAACCGAGCTGGCCCACCACCGTGCTCTTCGGCAGCACCCAGCCCACGAAGAGGGCAATCAACATCCCGCCCAGGGGCAGGAGGGTGTTATTGGCGAGGAAATCCACCGTGTCGAAAAAGTTCTTCCCGAAGAAAATCTGCACGTCGGCCCAGATGTTGAAGGAGAACACGGTGCCGAGCCCCAGGGCCCAGGAGATCACCCCGAGGGTGACGGCCACTCGGCCGCGCTTCGCGTTGTAGTCCTCCACCAACCAAGCCAGCGCCGGCTCCGTGAGGGAGATGGCGGAGGTGAGGGCCGCGAAGCTGACCAGCAAGAAGAAGACGCCGCCGAAGATGGCGCCAAAGGGCATCTGCCCAAAGGCCAGGGGCAAGGTCACGAACATCAGTCCCGGGCCCTCCGCGGGGTTCAGCCCATTGGCGAAGACCAGGGGAAAAATCACTAAGCCCGCGGCCACGGCCACGAAGGTGTCTAGCAAGGCAATGGTAAAGATGGTGGAGGTGATGGAGGCGTTCGAGGGCACGTAGGCGCCATAGGCCATAATCGCGCCCATCCCCAGGGACAAGGTGAAAAACGCCTGCCCCATGGCATCGAGCACCCCTTCCACACCGAGCCGTTCGGGATGGAAAGAGAACATGAAATCGAGGCCCTGGGCGAGGCCCCCGGAGGTCAGGGAGTAGCCGAGGAGCACGAGCAGCAGGAGCAGCAGCAGGGGCATAAACCAACGAATGGCGAGCTCTAGTCCTCCGGACACCCCCCGAGCCACGATGAATATAGTCACGGCCATGAACGCCGTTTGGAGCCCAATCATGAGCAGCGGATCCGCGAGCAGCCCATCAAAGGCCGCGGAGGCTGCCTCCCCCGTAGTGCCCTGGAAGGTACCGGCGCTAACCTCGAAAAGGTAATAAAGAGACCAGCCCGCAATCACGCCGTAGAAGGACAGGATCAAAAAGCCAGCGGCCACCCCCATCCAGCCAATCAATGTCCAAGCCGGGGAGGCATCGGAAAGCTTGACCAGCTGGCGCATGGAGTTGATGGGGCTTTGCCGAGTTTCCCGCCCCATCAGCACTTCGGCCATCATGATGGGGATACCGATGAGGAAGATGCAGGCTAGGTAGACCAGAATGAAGGCGCCGCCGCCGTTCTCCCCGGCCATATAGGGGAACTTCCAAATGTTGCCGAGGCCCACCGCCGAGCCCGCCGCCGCTAGGATGAACATCCAGCGGCTGCTCCACATGCCGTGCTGAGAAGTATCGCCTCCGAGGGCCATGGCACCTGCCTTTTTGCTGAGGGCTCCCGCGGGAGCAACGCGAAAGATTGTGCGGGGTTTCGCACCCCCTCTCAAGGGAAGACCGCAGCGCTTTACCTTGGGGAGGCGTATACTCCTTCCCATGAGCGGGAAGAAGAAAAAATCCCCTGGGGGCAGCACCATTGCGCTCAACCGGCGGGCGAAGTTCGACTACCATCTCGAGGAGCGCTTCGAGGCGGGGATTGCCCTTGAAGGCTGGGAGGTTAAATCCCTCCGAGAGGGGCGGGGCCAGCTGGTCGAGTCGTATGTTCTGCTTCAAAACGGCGAGGCTTGGCTTCTCGGCGCCCGCATCAACCCGAGTACGAGCACCTGCACCCATGAGATCGCCCGCCCCGACCGCCAGCGCAAGCTTCTGCTCCACCGAAAGGAGCTCGCACGCATCCACGGCGCGGTCAGCGCCAAGGGCTACACCTGCGTCGCTACCAGCCTCTACTGGAAGGGCCCCCTAGCCAAGGCCGAAATCGCCTTGGCCAAGGGTAAGCGGGAATTCGATAAGCGGCAGGATAAGAAAGACCATGACTGGCAGCGGGAAAAAGCCCGCATCATGAAGGCCCACAACGGCTGAGCGGTCTACCCAGCTCCCTCACCTTACTCTCCCTCGCCTATGCTATGCTCTACCCCTGGCTGGGGTTTCGGCCAGCTTTGGGGGCGACCTGGCTTCGACGTCGGGGAGGAGGCCCTAGGTGCATGCCGAGAGGGTAGACACTCTCGTTAATCAAAGCCTACAAAAAATATAGTTGCCAACGACGACAACTACGCTCTCGCAGCCTAAGCGGCTGTGAGCCCCACGGAACGCCTGCCTATGGGCTAAGTCCTGGGGTCGCTAAACATAGGCTCGCGGTGCGGTCTGGACCGAGGCCAAGTCGTTAAAACTTATCGGGATCGCGTCTTCCAAGCCTGTCCGTTGGCGTGGGGGCCGTTAAACGAAATAACGCGACTAAGCATGTGACGAGCCGAAGGCTGAATACTGGCGGACGCGGGTTCGATTCCCGCCGCCTCCACCAAATCCCTGAGCATGGCGCTCGCCACGCTCATTTTTTCACTTCGTGAGGCTGGGGCGGCAGCACATCGGCCACAACCTCCAGCGCCTTCCAATCGGCGGGCGCCGTTTCGCGATCATCCCCAGGCACATGCTTCGACTGACCCCGCTTTTCCATGGGGTGGATGTACCGCGGGCAATTAATCCAGGCGCTCTGAATGGTCACTTCCACGGCAAGCCCCACGTCTTTCCAACGGCTCAGCACAGCGGGATCGCGAACCAACTTAGCGACGCCATGAATTCGCACACGGTGGGGGGTCACCGCGTTGATGAACAAGAGTCCCACCTTACCGTGATCGGCAATATTGCCCATGGACAGCCACATCCCGTTGCCATCAAAACAGGGAAAGCGCAGCGTCTTCGGATCGTCAACCTTCACAAAGCCCGTATCGCCCCCTTATAGGAAACGGTGGGGAAGCCATCGGCGCCCAAGGTCGACAGGAAAAAGTGATCCTGCTGCTCTATAAACGCCTGGGCCTCGGCATCGAGCTCGGAACGAACGATCAGCGTTTCGAGGCGATCGGCCAGCGCCGTCGACTCAAACTCACTTTGCAGAGCGCGGTGGCCTGGTTGGTAAAAGTGCGCCATAACCGATTTTCCTTGTCCTTTGAGGAAACCCGGGCGCTATGATGAGGGCCTTAGAGGGGCTTCGCCAGAAAAACGGGACTCGAGAAAAGGCGGAAGACGGGGAGAGAGGAACGAAAGGCTATCTAGGGCCCCTCGGGCTTTTAGCCCTGGGGCTCTGTGTTGCGTCGGGGAGCTCCCTAGCGGGAAGCGACCCCGCCGTTTTGGATTACGAACGCCTCACGCGCTACACCGCGCGCGTGTCGTTTCTGTTTTTTCTCCCCGTATTTACCCTTAGCGCACTGAATCATTTCCTGCGCCACCCGGCAGTGCTCGCCCTGCGACCGCGGCGTCGCCAACTCGGCATCACCTTTGGGATCGCCCATCTATGTCATTTCGGAGCGATTTTGCTTTTTCACCGGCACCAGGGAACCTGGTTTACCGCAGAGGATAGCGCTGCGCTCTTCATCTACGCCCTACTGGGCGTCCAAGTGGCCACCTCAAACACGCCTGCGGCCCGCGCCCTCGGGACACTGTGGCGCCCTACCCACTGGGTGGCGAGCTACGCGCTCTTTGTGGGCTTTTTTACGACCTACCTAGGACGGCTCCAGGCGTCCGGCGCGCTCGTCTACCTCCTGCTTTTCAGTCTCGCTAGCGCTGCCTGGGCCCTCCGCCTCGCCGCCTTCTTTTCAAAGCGCCGCGCCCGGCCTTTGGAAGCGAGCTAGGCGGTTTTTCCCCGCCCTCTCCACGCGCTCAGGCTAGCGCCGAGAAGCGCCACCCCTGCCCCGTAGACAAATGCCCCACCCTTCACCGGCGTTAGCACGGCCTTGGCTACAAGCCAATCCGCCCGGCCCGTGAGCGCCAGAATCTGTACCAGTCCTTCCAAAACGTCCGCGGGAACGCCAATCAAGATCGGAATCGCCAAGACCGGTCCGCGGCCGGGAAAGAACCGAAGCGTGGCGCCAAGGAAAAGCGCCCCGTAGGCCAAGGGATAGGCCACATCCAAGGTTCCCGTCATCCAAGCATGAACCTCTCTCTGATCACCGGTAAGTCCTTGGATCAGAGCCCGAGCCTCTGCCGGATCCGCAAGGGCATCAAGAAAGGTCAGCCCAAAGTGTCCTGCCACCACAGGAAAGAGGGCCGTCAAGACCACCGTCACCGACAGAGATAGGAGGAGGACCTTTCCTTCGCTTAGCTGGCTAAGCACGCTTTTGCCTCGCATCGGCTCTGTCTCCCCCGCGTCTAGGTAGCTTAGGACCAATACCTAAGCAACTCTAGGGCACCGGCTAAGGTCAGAGCCAATGCCCGCAGAACGGCAGCAATCGCATTAGGCGGCGCCTAGGAGGCCCCGCCGGCGAAGGAGCGCTTCTAAAGGAATAGTGACGAGGGGTGGCACCGCCGCCAGCACAGCGAGAAGCCCAGCCCACCAAGGCCAGCGCCGCGCGAAGGCAGTGAGCAGCGCCACGCAAAAATAAACCAGAAAGGCCCCGCCATGGAGCCGTCCAAAAAGCCAAACCCCGGCTTCATTGGTCAGGGGACTGTATTTAAGGACCATGCCCAGAAGGAGGCCCGCCCAGGTCAGGGCTTCAAGGCGAGCCGCCAGAATGAAAAGCTTGAGCACGCGCGCACCTTCATCGGGGAGGGGCCGGCAGGAAACGGCCTTTCAACGGGAACGTCAAGACTTAGACCGATGCGTCCTGCTCCGCCAGGTAAGCCCGCCAGCCGCCGAAGGCGCTGATATCTAGCCCTCCTTCGGCGCCAAAGGCTTCGCAGATAAAGCCCCTTACCTCCCGGCCGTCGGCCAAGGGGACGGTGCCCAGGCCTAGGGGGGAAGGAATCTTTTCCAGCAGCTGCCCCACGCCAGCGTAGGGGAGGTGCCAGAGCTCCACGGCGATGGCTGCGCCCTCGGTCTCCCGCACCATACCCGGGCGCTCCGGGGGACCACCAGGCAGGTGGCAGAAGCGATAGAGCGGCGCGCTTTCCGTAGCCTCCAGAAAGATCCCCCCAAGGCTTTGCAGCTGCCCGTTCAGGGGGAGCCCGGACATGTGGGCGCCGCATACGGCGATTGTCAGCCCCGGGTCCCGACCTGCCCAGGGCCGAGCCGCGGTACCAGACCACTGGGCCGCCAGGGCTAGGAGGGCGGCATCCTCCCCCTCCGAGCGAGCAAGGGTGATCCCAAAGGGCAGCCCCGCATCCGTGTGCCCCGTGGGCACGGCCAGGCCGCAATAGCCCAGCAAATTCATAAAGTTCGTCCAGGTACCCAGCCGGGAATTTAAACCCACGGGGTCCGCGGCCGCCTCGTCCTGGGTGTACAGACCGGGCACGGTGGGCAGGAGCATGGCCTCCGTGTCCGCGATAGCGTCGGCAAGGGCGTGCCCCAGGGTCTTGAGCTTGGCAAAGGCGGCGAAGGCCTCCGTCGCCCTAAACGCCGCTGCGGGTTCGACGATGGCGCGGGTCACGGGAAAGAGCGACTCCGGTGCGCTTTCTAGGATAGGCGCCACCACGGCGTAGCGCTCAGCCACCCAAGGCCCTTCGTACAAGAGCCGCCCGGCCGCGAGCAGGGGCTCGGCGTCAAAGGGCACGAGGGTGAAGCCTGCCGCCTCCGCCTGCGCCAGCGCCTCATCCCACAGGGCGAGGCTATAGGCCCCATCCAAGGCCACCTGTTCCCGGAGGGGGACGGCCAGGCGCCCCCGCCCAGCGCCAGGCACGGGGCGCAGCCCTGGCAGCCACGCCTGCTGCGTAACATCGGCGGGATCATGGCTACCGGCCACCTCAGCAACCGCGGCCAGGGTTTCTAAATCAGGGGCAAAAATGCTCACGCAGTCGAGGCTTTCACAGGCTGGTACGACCCCCTTCGTGCTCAAGAGCCCCCGGGAGGGTTTGAAGCCATAAAGGCCATTAAAGGCCGCGGGCACACGCCCGGACCCAGCGGTGTCGGTCCCGAGGGAGAAGGCCACATGACCGCGACCGAGGGCCACGGCAGATCCGGAGCTTGAGCCACCGCTAAGGTAGGCGGGATCGACGCTATTTAAGCAGGGGCCGGAAAAGGCGCGGGTGCCCACGAGGCCCGTCGCAAACTGATCCAGATGGGTTTTCCCTAGGGGAATGGCGCCGGCGTTGATAAGGGCCTGCACCACCGGCGCCGACTCGGAGGGGGTATGGGCAAAGGCCTCGCAGCCCGCGGTGGTTGGGAGCCCAGCAACGTCGATATTGTCCTTCACCGCAAAGGGCACACCCCACAGGGGCCCCCGGGGCCGGGTCTCCAGCGCCGCCACATAGGCCTCCAACTGCGTCTCGGACAGCACCGTAATCCAAGCGTTAAACGACCGATCTTCGGTAATACGGGCCAGGCAGTCGGTGAGGAGGGTCCGGGGTGCGACCCCCGCAGCATAGGCACGGGAAACGGCAGCGAGGGAAAGACGTTCAGCCATGGGGAATCGACTCCAGGAGGGACGCTGGAGCCAGCGCCCTCAGTAGGTGGTGGTGAAAATGGGCGATGGCCGCTTCCCAAGGCTGGGCAAGGGGGCCCGGACGGAAGCGATCTCCGGCCATGGCACGCTGAAGCCCTTCGATCATGACGATGTCCTCGTCCTTGGTAATCGCGTTAAAGGCCGCCATAGTTTCCCGAGGGTCGCCACCAGGAACCCCGTAAAGCGCAAGCTCCAGTACCGTTTCCCCCGGACCCTGGGGGACGAGGGTGCCGGTCATGAAGAAGCGCTCCCCGGAAAAGAGCAAAAGATTGGGAAAGAGGTAGTGGGCGCCGATACCCTTCAGCGCCGGCTCAGCGACCGCCAGGCTTGGGAGGGGCGCCAGCGTTTCATCCACGCCCCCAAAGCCCGCAGCCTCCGCATCGTCGCGGTGAGTTTCAAAGGACAGCCAGTGCGGGCCCGCCTGGGTGATTTGCCCCCGGGGATGATCAAAAGCCCCCAAGGTGTTTTCGTGCAGATGCCAGAGATGCAACCAATCCACGTGGTTTTCGACGTAGAGCTTCCAGTTGGCCGCAAAGGGCACGCGCTCTTCATGAAGCAGAGACAAGGTCCCCGGGGCGAAGGGCTCAAGGGCCGGCGCCGTTCCTGCAAGGGCCGCCTCCAATGTTTGCGCAGGCTCGGGATCGGGGTGCGCAAAGAGCAGGCCATGCCATTCCCCCACGGCGGCGGGAAACAGCCCCAGCGCCTCCCGGTCCAAATCGGGGAAGGCTTCCCCCTGGGGCACCCCGCGCAGGCGCCCATCCAAGCCAAAGCTCCAGCGATGATAGGGACAGGTTAGGGACGCGCAGCGCCCCGCCCCAGCCTTGAGCGGGGCCCCGCGATGACGACAAAGGTTGTGAAACGCGCGCAGCACACCGCGCTGATCGCGCACCAGCACAAGGCTATCGAGCCCCACCTGCACGACCCGGTAGGACCCAGGGGCTTCCAGCGCCGACGCGTGGGCCACGAAGTTCCAGTTCGCGCCAAAGACCCAACGCTGCTCCGCGGCAAACCATCGCGCCTCGCGGAAGGCCTCGGGCGGCAAAGCATAGACGGGGACCGTAGCCATGGATCGGCTCGCTTCATCTTCCATTGGTGCCCAAGGGGCAATGGCAGCGACTGAAGCAAGGACCGTTCCGCTTACCCCCGGCGCTAAGGGCTCAGGGCATCGCGGCCCATGGCGAGGGAAGCCCCCCACGCACACCGCACTGAATTAGCGCGCAGCGCTGCCAGGGAAAAGCGCGCTGCACAACGGGAGGGCATAGGCGCCGAACCGTTTTGGCGCACGCCCCCAAGGTTCGGGAGGGACAGCAACTTGGCAAAACCCTTGCTAGTTCCTTTCCGATCAGCGCTCTGCGCTTCGCCAAAGGTAATTCACCATGCGACATGCCCACCGCCCTCTGTCCCGATGTTCGCGCCTCCGAAGCGTCCTCGCGGCCGCGGCCCTTTTCCTTCTGACGCCCTGGAGCCTGGCCGAGGAACGCCCCACCTTTCGCCTCGCCTGGTCCATCTACGTGGGCTGGGCGCCCTGGGATTACGCCGAGCAAACCGGCATTTTGAAAAAGTGGGCGGACCGCTACAACATCGAAATCGAGCTGGTGCAAGTCAACGACTACATCGAGTCCATTAACCAGTACACCGCGGGGCAGTTCGACGCCGTCACCGCTACGAACATGGACATCCTCACCATTGCCGCCGCCAGCGGCGTGGAAAGCACCGCCGTCATCGTGGGGGATTACTCCGATGGCAACGACGGGATCATCCTCCGCAAGGGCCAAGGCCTCGCCGATATCCAGGGCGAACGCGTGCATCTCGTAGAACTCTCCGTGTCCCACTATCTTCTCGCCCGGGCCTTAGAGGGCCTCGGTCTTCAGGAACAGGACGTGGAGATCGTCAACATGGCCGAGGCGGACCTGGTCGCCGCCTGGGCCGGCGGCACCGTTCCCGCCGTGGTCACCTGGAACCCCATGCTCATGCAGCTGAAGGATCAACCCGATACGGCGCTGGTGTTCGACTCCAGCACCTTGCCCGGGGAAATCCTCGATCTCACCGTGGCCAAGAGCGCGGTGCTGGAGGCTCACCCGGAGTTTGGCCAGGCTCTGGCCGGGGCGTGGTATGAAACCCTTGCCCAGCTACAAACGGGGCAGCGCGAGGACGCGGTGGCTGCCATGGCCGCAGTAACGGGCACGGACAGCGAGAGCTTCGAGCGCCAGTTGGCCACCACCCACCTCTTTGCCACGCCTGCGGAAGCCCTGGCCTTTGTGCGAAGTGACGCGCCGCGAAAAATCATGCAATCGGTTGCGGAATTCAGCTGGTCCCACGGCCTCTACGGGCCCTTTGCCCCAGACCCGGGCTTTGTCGGGATGACCTTCGGGGATGGTTCGACCTGGGGTGATCGCAGCAATACGCAGCTGCACTTTTCCCCGGCCTTCATGGCCTTGGCTGCGGAGGCGGGCCTTTAGGCACCCGTGTTATGCGTCGCCTGCTGAATCTCCAGCCCCGCCGCCCCCTTCGCCTCGCGCTCTTTTTAGCGCCCGTGGCGGCGATGCTCGTGACCTACCTCGCCTTCTCTGACGCGCGGCTGGCGGAAAACCCGCAGGATCGGCTTTTACCCGCGTTCTCCACCATGGGGGATACCGTACTGCGGATGGCTACGGAGCCCGATCGGCGCTCCGGAGATTTGCTGTTCTGGCTAGATACGGGCGTTAGCCTCCAACGGTTAGCGCTGGGGGTCGGGCTCGGCGCCCTCACGGCCTTGATGCTTGGGGTTGCCTCAGGGCTTATTCCCCTCGCTGGGGCCAGCCTGTCGCCGCTGCTGGCCATCATTGCCATGGTGCCACCCCTGGCCATCCTTCCGATCCTGCTCATTGCCTTTGGGGTAGGCGAGCTTGCGAAGGTGATGCTTATTGCCATCGGCGTTGCGCCCTTTATCGCCCGGGAGCTCGAGGGGCGAGTGCGTGAATTGCCCCGGGAGCAACTGATTAAGGCCCAAACCCTCGGCGCCGGCACCTGGCTGACCCTGTGGTATGTCGTACTGCCACAAATCCTGCCTCGGCTGTTTGACGCGGTTCGCCTTTCCCTCGGCGCTGCCTGGCTCTTTCTGATTGCGGCGGAAGCCATCGCCTCCACGGAAGGGCTTGGGTATCGCATCTTCCTCATGCGCCGCTACCTTGCCATGGATCTCATTCTTCCCTACGTCGCCTGGATGACCGGGCTCGCGTGGTTCCTCGATTACGCCCTCCGGGCGTTCAACCGCCGCCTCTTTCCCTGGTATGGCGCTGAGGCCGCACGATGAGCGAACTGGTCCTCAGAAACGTAGGCATGCGCTACGGCGATACGGTAGTGCTCGAGCGCCTGAACCTGACCCTCACCCCAGGCACCTTCTGCGCCGTGGTGGGCGCCAGCGGGGCGGGGAAAAGCACCTTTCTGAAATTGCTGCTGAGCGAACTGACGCCCTCGGAGGGATCCATCACCCTCGGTGGGCGGCCCCTGCCCCAGGAGCCGGGCCCAGAGCGCGGCGTGGTTTATCAGCGCTATTCCGTCTTCCCCCATCTGACGGCGCTGGAAAACGTCTGCTTTGGCCTCGAGCGCACCCAGGGCGACCCCCTATTCGGGCGCACCTGGGGCGCCAAGCGCCGCGCCCTTTGCGCGGAAGCCCGAAATCTTCTCGACGCCGTAGGCCTCCTCGCCGCTGCGGACCGCTACCCCGGCGCCCTCTCCGGCGGCATGCAGCAGCGCCTAGCCCTCGCCCAAACCCTGGCCCTGAAGCCTGAGCTGCTCCTTCTGGACGAGCCCTTTGGGGCCCTCGACCCGGGGAACAAGCAGACCGCCCACGCGCTGCTGAAACAGCTCTGGTCCGAGCGTGGCATGACCGTGGTAATGGTCACCCATGATCTCAGCGAGGCCTTCACCCTCGGTACTCGAGTGCTCGTGCTCGACAAGGTACGAGAGGACCCGCACAGCCCGGAGCGCTTCGGCGCGTCAATTACCTACGACCTCCCCGCGGATCGAGGCGCCCCGCCCGAGGCGGCTTCGGTCCCCCATGTCTCCTAGGAGCCCCCATGCCATCGAACGCCTTTTTGCTAGAGGAACGCATCCCCGCGGGATGCCATCACGCGCTACTGCTCAAGCGCGGCTACGCCCTACGCCTTACCGATCTTTCCGGCGACGGCAACGTAGGTCTGCTCGCCTTCAACGCTGACGAGCGCAGCGAACGCTACAACATGGGAGACACGCTAAAGGCCCAGCACACCCACAAGCTCGCCTTGGGCAACGTGCTCTATTCAGATATGGGGCGACCCCTGCTCTCGATCATAGGGGACAACTTCGGCTGGCATGACACCATCTGCGGTACCACCAACGCCGCCATGATTGAGGCCACCTACGGCTTAAACGACTTCCAACTGGCGCGGAATGACTACTACCGAAACGGCCGGGACGGGTTCCTCATGGAGCTCGGGCGCTGGGGCCTCGGGCGCCGGGACCTTGTGCCGAACGCCAACTTCTTTAGCACGGTGACCGTGGATGACGAGGGAAACATTGCCCTGTCCGAAGCCAGCAATCAGCCCGGCGCCTGGGTTGAGCTTCGGGCCGATCTAAACGTCCTCGTAATCCTCAGCACGGCGCCCCACCCCCTCCGGGAGGGCCCGGCCTACCCCGAGGGGGAAATCGAGGCGGGGGTATTCTGGGCTGGCGAAGTGCCAGCCTCCGACGTTTGTCGCACCGCCTGCGGCGAGAACCACCGGGGCTTCGAAAACGCCGAAGCTTGGTTTGCCCTACCGGAAGGAGGTCCGAAAGCATGAGCACCCTACTGCGACAGGAAACAATTCGCGCTGGCGATCCCTTCATGGCCCGCATCCATGCGGGACAGCGGGTACGCCTCGTAGACACGGAAGGCAATGAAGCCGTAGATACCTTCTTCTTCAACGCCGAGGATCCGCGGGAACGCTACTCCGCCGTAGACACGGTGCGGCGCCAACGCAACGTTTACCTCACGACGGGGACGGAGCTGGTTTCTAATGAAGACCGCACCCTACTCACCATCGTCGACGACACCTGCGGTCGCCACGACACCCTGGGGGGCGCTTGCGCCTCGGAAAGCAATTCGGTCCGCTACGCTCATGACCGCAAGTTCATGCACTCCTGCCGGGACAACTTCCTACTCGCGCTTCTGAACTGGAATGAGAATTTCAGCAAGCGGGACCTAGGACCGAACATCAACTTCTTTATGAATGTTCCCCTATCCACGGACGGGGGCCTGCGCTTCGCCGACGGCATTTCCGGCCCGGGCAAGTACGTGGAGATGGTGGCGCACATGGATGTGCTCATCCTGATCTCCAACTGCCCTCAATTGAACAATCCCTGCAGCGGCTTTAACCCCACCCCCGTGGAGTTTTTGCTCTGGGACGCCTAACGCGGAGCCTTCCCCATGATTAAGCGCGTGCTCATTGCCAATCGCGGCGCCATTGCCGTCCGAATCCTCCGCACCCTGCGGGCCCGGGGCCTCGAGAGCGTCGTGGTTTACGCGGAAGCGGACTATGGCTCGACCCATGTTGACCTCGCTGACCGAGCCGTCAGTCTGGGGGACGGACCCCTGGCCGAAACTTATCTGAATGGGGAAGCCCTCATCGCTATTGCCCTTCGGGAGAGGGTCGACGCTATTCATCCCGGCTACGGATTTCTCTCCGAAAACCCCAGCTTTGCGCAGGCCGTGGAAGCGGCCGGGTTGATCTTTCTTGGCCCCACGGCCGCGCAGATCAACGCCTTCGGCTTAAAGCACGAGGCCCGGACCTTGGCGGAAGAGGCCGGGGTGCCGCTTCTGCCTGGATCAGGTGTGCTGAACGACGGGGAGGAAGCCCTTAAGTTTGGGGAGGAAACGGGCTACCCCGTCATCCTTAAGAGCAGCGCGGGGGGCGGAGGCATCGGCATGCAGCGCTGCGAAGACGAAGCAGCCCTTGCCCGCGCCTTCGCCAGCGTCGCCCAGCAAGCGCAAACCAACTTCGGCGACGCAAGACTGTTCGTAGAGCGCTTTGTGGATGAGGCACGCCACGTCGAGGTGCAAATTCTGGGTAACGGCCAAGGGGATGTGGGGGGGCTCGGGGAGCGGGACTGCTCCCTGCAGCGCCGCAACCAAAAGATTATCGAGGAAGCTCCCGCTCCAGGGCTGCCCGAGGCGGTGCGTGAGGCCATGCACGAAGCCGCCGCACGGCTCATGGCGTCCGTGAACTATCGAAGCGCCGGTACCGTGGAGTTTCTCTACGATGCCGCCCGGGAAGCGGTTTACTTCCTCGAAGTGAATGCGCGCTTACAGGTGGAGCACGGCGTGACGGAAATGGTCACGGGGCTCGATATCGTCGACTGGATGCTGCGCATCGGCGCCGGCGAGAGCACTTTGCCTGAAGCGCCCACGCCCCGAGGGGCAGCGCTCCAGGCGAGGCTCTATGCTGAAGACCCGGAGCGCGCCTTCCGCCCGGCGCCCGGGCTGATCACCCATCTGAAGCTACCGGACGCCCCGGACCGCACCACGGTGCGCGTTGATAGCTGGGTCAGCGCGGGGCTCACCGTACCCGCCGCCTACGATCCCATGCTGGCGAAGATTTTGGTGTGGGCTCCAACGCGGGAAGCGGCCATCCCAGCCCTCGGCCAGGTTCTTAGGGACTGTGAAGTGGGCGGCATCCCCACCAACCTCCCCTTCCTTCATGAAGCACTCGGGCTTGAGAGCTTCCAAGGCATTACCCATCACACCAAAACCGCTGATGGGGTCACGCTTCCAGGGCAGTCCATCGAGGTCCTAAGCCCGGGCACGCAAACGACGGTACAAGACGTGCGGGGACGGCTGGGCTATTGGCACGTGGGCGTCCCCCCCTCCGGCGCCTTCGATAGCCGGGCCCTGGCGCACGCCAATCGATGCCTTGGCAATGACGACAACCTTCCGGGGCTGGAAATGGTCGTCGAAGGCCCAACGCTGAAGTTCACGGCGGCGCGGCGCATCGCCTTAAGCGGCGCCGCGCTCACGGCGCAGCTTGATGGGGCTCCCATACCGCAAAACCAAGCGGTCACCGTGGACGCTGGACAGACGCTGAGCCTCAAGGGTATCGGTGCCCAGGGCGATGGTTTGCGCGCCTACCTCGCCATCGAGGGCGGCTTTGCCATCACGCCCGTGCTGGGGAGCACGGCGACCTTTGAGCTGGGCGGTTTTGGGGGCCATAGCGGTCGCGCCCTCCGCACCGGTGATGTCCTACCCTTGGCGCCGCGGCCCGAGGCCAAGGGGGCGCTGCCCCTTCCCCTGCCCCCCAGCCTTGCAGACCGCACAACGGTCCGCGTAGTGCAAGGCCCGCTTCTCGCGCCGGATTTCCTCACGCCGGCGTATCTCGACACCTTCTACGCCAGTGAATGGGAAGTGCATTACAACTCCTCCCGCACGGGCATTCGCCTACTTGGGCCCAAGCCCGAGTGGGTACGGGAAGACGGCGGCGATGCGGGGCTTCACCCCTCGAACGTCCACGATAACGCGTACGCCTTCGGCGCCATCGACTTCACCGGCGATATGCCCATTATCCTTGGCCCCGACGGGCCCAGCCTGGGGGGCTTTGTTTGCCCCGCCGCGGTGGCCGAGGCCGACCGCTGGAAGCTGGGGCAGCTCCGCCCCGGGGATAAGCTCCGTTTCGAACCGATCTCCCTGGAGCAGGCCCAGCGCCTTCTGGACGCCCCGCGGGCCGCCCAGCCTTCGCCGGTCGCCGGCCGCTGGCGGAAAAGCGCGGAGGAAGTGGTGCTGCTTAAGGATCCAGCCCGGGCCCTGGTAGTCCGCGCCGCTGGTGATCGCTTCCTCCTCGTGGAGCTTGGCCCCACGGAACTCGATCTGCAGGCGCGGATCAAGATTGAAGCGCTTCACCGCTGGCTGGCCGAGCGGCGCCACCCAAGCCTGGAAGAAATGACGCCGGGGGTGCGCTCCCTGCAGCTGCGCGTACCCCTAAAAGCACCTCGGGGACCCATTCTTACGCTCATCCAAGAAGGCCTAGGCGTTGTGGAGCAGCGCGATGCCCTGACCCTCCCGAGCCGCATCGTTGAGCTGCCCCTTGCTTGGGACGATCCCGCGACCCAGGAGGCCACGGCGCGCTACATGCAATCGGTCCGGGACGACGCCCCCTGGTGCCCCCGGAACCTGGAGTTCATCCAGCGCATCAACGGCTTGCCCAACGAACAGGCGGTAAAGGACATCGTCCTCTCCGCGAGCTACCTCGTGCTGGGCCTTGGGGACGTTTATCTCGGCGCGCCCGTGGCCACGCCCCTCGATCCTCGGCACCGGCTGGTCACGACCAAATACAACCCCGCGCGCACCTGGACCCCAGAAAACGCCGTCGGCATCGGCGGCGCCTATCTGTGCATCTACGGCATGGAAGGGCCCGGGGGTTACCAGTTTGTCGGCCGTACCATTCAGGTATGGAACCGCTACAGCCAGGGCGATCATTTTGAGAAGCCCTGGCTCCTCAGACCCTTTGACCAGCTGCGTTTCTACGAAGTGAGCAACGAAGAGCTCCTCGAGATGCGTCGCGCCTTTCCCCTGGGGCGTCTGCCCCTACGCATTACGGAGACCACCTTTAGCCCCCGGGACTACGACGCCTTTCTCAAGCGAGAAGAGGAAAGCATTGCCGCCTTCCGCCGCAACCAGCAGCAGGCCTTCAACGAAGAACGGAGCCGCTGGTCTGCCCAGGATAGCTCTGGGGTAAGCGCAGAGCCTCCTGCACCGGCCCCGACGGTTGCAGTGGAGGCAGGGTTTACGGCCGTGGAGAGCCCTGTTGCGGGGTCGCTCTGGAAGCACGAGGTCGCTCCCGGGACCTGGGTGGAAGCGGGGGAGCCCGTAGCCCTTGTGGAATCCATGAAGACCGAGATTGCGGTGCTGGCGCCGGAGGCTGGGCGCCTCTCGTCCTTTGCGGTGGCGCCGGGAACTCCCGTAACCCCCGGTTCCACCATCGCCCTTTTAGAGAGCGCTTAACTTAGAAAGGAAAGGGGCGCCTAGGCGCCCTCATCATCTGTGATGTTCGGACCCGTATAGTCCGGGCTTGCTGCGAAGCGCCGATAGCCCTCCGTCATCGCTCGGGCACAGTCTCCCG
The DNA here is from genome assembly GCA_038144425.1 of Candidatus Salivita marina. Taxonomy (GTDB): domain Bacteria; phylum Pseudomonadota; class Gammaproteobacteria; order Pseudomonadales; family Azotimanducaceae; genus Salivita; species Salivita marina. Next base: position 606,308 of record JAYQNS010000004.1, read on the forward strand.
GAGAACCTCCGGCGGTCCCGCGCTCGGCGCAGGGCCCTTCGATCAGCTCAGGGTGATTCGCCTCCACCCACTTTCGGGCCTCGTAGTAAATGGGCTGATCGTTCGAGCGGGTTTTGATGTCAACGATGCGTCCTTCTTCGATGCTAAGGGTAAAGGTGTCCGTCACCTTGAAGCCCGTTTTTAAGGCGAGCACGGGGTCGTCATCGACGGTGATGGGGCATTCCACCACCCCAGGCTCAAGCACTTCGCAGGCGCCTCGCTTCACAATGGCGTAGTTTCCGCCCTCGGCCCAACCCTGATACCAAAGGATGCGATTTCCAGCGTCCCCCGCATCCTTGACCAGGGCCGCCATCGCCTCGCGGTCAAAGGCATAGAAGGCGTCAATAAAGGTCTCTGCGAGGGCCACCTCCGGGGCGAGCGCGGCCGGCGCCTCTGGCGTGGCAGCCCGCGCGGGGGCTTCGGTGCTCATGGGCGCAGCTCCTGATTCTGGGGCCTCCTCAGAGGCGGGGGCACAACCAAGGAGCGCCAGGGCAAGAAGCCCCGGCGCCCAAAACGCGCGATCTCGGGCCAGCATGGCGAGTCTCCTTTCGCGGGCTCAAAGCTCCGTCAGTCGTCTGGTGGGGTAAAAGGCTAAGGCCAGCTGCTCTCGAATGGAAAGCGGCTTGCCCGTTCCGGCGCCAATTTGTCCAACGGTCTCGTCGCCGCAGTAGGTGCCGAAAAGCCGGTCCCAAAGGATGATGTTGCATCCGTAGTTGGAATTACTCTGGCGAAGCTCCAGCGCATGGTGCGCGTGGTGCTGGGGCGCCGTCGCGAAGATCCAGTCATAGCCGGGCAGGGAGCGCAGGGGCAGATTGGCGTGATTCAGATTGCCATTCCAGAAGTGGAAGGCAGCGGTCACTGCGATGACATCTTCACTGGCTCCAAAGAGTGCGAGTGCGATGGGCGTACCCAACGCCAAGGTGAGGTACTCGAGCGGGTGGGTGCGATCCCCTCGAAGGCAGCCCATCTTCGTAATGTGGTGATGGGTAGCATGCATGCGCCAGAAAAACAGCGACTCATGCTGAATCCGGTGGCACCAGTAGTAGATGAAGCTTTCGACCAGCTTCACCAACATGACTGCGCCCAGCAAACCCGTCACGGTGGTTGGCGCCAGGGTCACCTCAAGGGGCGACCGGTCGCGCAGCCAGGTGAAGGCCTCGGAAAGCGGCGTCTGATAGACGTCGTCGTACAGCGGAATCCACAGGAGCGCAGCGAATCCCAGCCAAAAGGCGTCCTCAGCAAACTCCCTAGGCGTGAGCAGCCAATCCTCACGCTTCGTCCAGACCCGCTCCGCCACGATCAGCAGCGGGATGGGAAGAAGGATCATTAAGGTAGTAAAGAGATCCGGATTCATCCACCGCTGGGTAATCATGGTGGCGACGGCCACCATGGAGCCCAGTACCAAGAGGGGCTGGGGGAGCATCCAGAGCCAGGAAGCTCTGGCGCTTTCGGAACGGTCACTGGGGGCTGTTGCCCCCAGGATTGCTTCGGCCATCAGGAAGAACCTCCCACCCTAGGCCCGCCTCAGCGGACCGCTCCGTTGTAGGTCACGCCCATGAAGAAGTAGGCTCCGCGAGGACTCACGGGATAGCCGAACTCCGTCACGTAGGGCTGGCGATTGGTGAGGTTGGAAACCCCGCCATAAACCGTGAGAGCGTCGCTAGCCTGCCAAGCACCACGGATGTCCTGGATCAGCCGGGCATCTGCCACACCAGCACCCCCGTAGTTCTGCTCGATGGTCTCGATCTCGCCACCATCTTCGTAAGCAAGGGTCATTTCGTCGTAGTACACCCCAGACCAGGAGAGGCTGTAGGGGCCATAGCTAAGGCCCACGCCAAATTGGGAGGCCCACTCGGGCCGACGCATTTCCCCGAGCTCCGGGTTAACCACCGGGGGCTCCCCGGGGCTTGAAGGCTCGATGAGGTCCAACTTGTCCTGGCGTGTAGCGTTCACAGAGAGGTCCACGCCAATACCCATCACCTCGAATTGGTAGAGCGCGCCAAGGTCATAGCCCTTCGCTTCCACCGCACCAAAGTTGAGCTGAGTTTGGTTTAGGGACGTTAGGCCCCCATTCTGCGCAGAATCCGCCGCCGGATTTCGGGTAATCAGGGGGCAAAAGGCATTACTGAGCGACGGAGAGTCGTAGCACCCATTGACGATGTTTTGGGCGGAGATGGCAACGATGGCGTCTTCAATCTCAATGTCCCAGTAGTCCACGGAAAGGGTCAATCCGGGCACAAAGCGAGGCTGAACCACAACCCCGTAGGTCACCGTGTCCGCAACCTCTTCCGTCAACGCGGAGTTACCGCCCGTAGTGCCCGGGAAGCCCGCAGAGAGCGGATCCTGGAAGGCATAGGTGCCGTCGGGGGCGAAAATCTCCGCATCAGACACGTTGTTTGCCTGCAGATCGACGACGCAGTTCGCCTGGCGCTGAGCCGGGTCCGGCGCCGTGGCGATCTGCGTAGCGTCACACGGATCGTCGGGTCGGAAGAAGGCCCCCTGGGCGGGAGAGAAGAGCTCAAAGAGATTGGGTACACGAACTGCCCGGGAGAAGCTGCCGCGGAAGCGCACATCTTCGATGGGCTGCCAAACCATGCCATAGCCGTAGGTATCGTTTTCCCCAAACGTCGAATAGTCAGACCGTCGAAAGGACCCCGTCGCGGTGAGCTCCTGTGCTCCCGGAAGATCTGCCAGAAGCGGGATGCTGACCTCAGCGAAATAGTCGGTGGTGTCATACTCCGAAGCGCCGGAAAGCAGGGTAATCGAGGGGTCTTCGCCGAGGCTCCCGGCGTTTGACACATCGCCCACAAAATCTCCAGCGCTGAATGCCACCCCTTCCGAGGTCACGCCGCTGACCGGCAAGATCCCGCGGTCGAAAGGATCAAAATCCTGTGCAGTCTTCTCTTCCCGATATTCCAAGCCCACTGCAAAGCCGATGGGCCCGGCAGGCAGGCTAAAGAAGCGCGAGGAGTCGCCGCTGACAATGGCTTGAAAAACGGTCTGCTCGATGGATTCGGAGATCAACCGGTCCCGAGTTACGAAGTCGAGGGACGCTTGGCTCATCGCTCCCCGCCCACCCCAGATGTTCATGGGTTGGCACTGACCATCTCCAGGGGTAAAGGTGAAGAAGGAGGAGCGGACTCCGCCCCCAACAAAGGAGAAGATGTCGAAGGGGGTAGTGCGCGGATACGCCGTCGGGTCGAGGTCGGACCGGCAAACCGCCTGACCCGTGGCAGGGTCCGTGACCGCATCGATAGCGGCAAAAAAGCGATCCGCGATCATGTCGTTGCGGTCGATCACATCCCGCTCAAACTTTCCGTAATTCGCGGAGACCTCATACTCGATCCCCACTTCGTCAAAGGCGCCCCGCAGGCCACCCACAACGCGATAGGTTTCACGCTCCGTGGTCGTAGTGTTGTCGCCCCAGTCATCCGAGTCCCGAGACATGTAGAGGCCGCCGGGGCCCACAAAACCCACGCCATTCGCCTCGTCGATGAAGGGCCGAAGAGAATCGGGGAGGAAGGGATTATCGGGCGCCCCATAGAGCAGGTCTGTGAAATTAAAGCCGCCGCCCCCGGACTCCCATTCCCCATAGACGTATTTGGTCTCCCAAAACGCCTCCGCTCGGGGGTCAAAGGTGTAGTGACCGTTCACGTTAATCGAGTAACGCTCATACTGCGGGAGCACATAGGGCGTCTCGGGAGCGATGTAGCTTTGCCGAGCCCCGAACTGGTTGAAATTGTCTGACACAAGACCGTCTTCGTAAGGCGTTACAACGCCGCTCTCGTTAATAAACCAGCAGCCTCCGGCGGCCCCAAAGGAGCCGGCGCCCCCGAGGGAGCTGTTGTAACCGGTGAAGCTTTGTAGACAGTCGCTGGTGCCATTCCCATCCAAGTCGGGCTCCGAGCCAAGGGGAATCGCCGTCCCGAAGTCCCCCAGAGCAACCACGCCGTAGGGCGACGTGATGTTGAAGGTTCGGCCGGGGAGAAAGGCCTGAGGGGGCGCGGATGCCGCGCGCTCTATGATCGCGAGCTCTCCCGCAGTTAGCGTCGGAGCTTCTCCGAATTCGCCGGTGTAATCTGCAACGAAATCTTCTGCGACGGTGGGAATGCGCAGCCCAACGGGAAACAGCCCGGTGTTATCGAAATTGTAATAGCGGGAAAAGTTTGGGGTAGCGCCCGCGTCAATATCGCCGGTCTGGAAGCGAAGCGCTGGATTCGTATCGTTGTTCCAAACCCCATCTTCTCGGAAGAAGTTTCGATCGCCCTGTTTCAAACCGTCGTCGTAGTCATATTGCACCGCAACGGTAACGTTGCCTTTTCCGTCTGCGAAGTTGCGTCCAAATACCGCCGAGAGGCTGTAGGACTCGTTGTCCGTCTCTCCGGAAATACCAGGCTGGAAGTCGAACTGAACGCCTTCGAAATCGTCCTTGAGAATAAAGTTGACCACTCCGGTCACGGCGTCCGCGCCATAAATTGCAGAAGAACCACCGGTGAGCACTTCCACCCGATCAATAAGCGCCCGGGGAATGGACCCCACATCCACGGCGCTCGTGCCTTCGAACCCTGCCACATGCCGGCGACCGTTCACCACCGTGAGGGTCCGCTCAATACCCAGACCGCGAAGATTAAGGGACGCACCTCCTATGGCTCCAACATCCCCGATGTTGGCGGCGGTGGCATCGATGGAGTTCGAGGAACTCACGGAGGACAGCAGCGCTGGGTTGTCGTTCAAGATCTCCGTGATGTCAGCCTGCCCGCTTTGCGTAATGGTTTCCGAGGTAATGGTGGAAACCGGCTGGGGCGCATAGACACTTGCGCTCTTAATCCGGGATCCCGTCACCACCACTTCTTCTACTTCGATCTCTTCTCCCCACGCCCCCGCCGCTCCGAGGCCACTGCATACGGCAATGGCAATCGCTAGAGCTCGGCGTCGCCCCCTGACACTCGCAGTCTTCATAGTCGTTCTCCAAATATCAGGTCGGTGACCTGCGCTATTTCAGCGCGTGTTCTTGTCATAACGCTCCAGCGCTTGGCTGAAACCGCGGCTCGCTCCGCGAGCGCACGGGAGTCTTCGCAAGATTGATGCCAAAGCGAAATTTGAGGGGACGCGCCTCCTTTCGACGCAGAAGGCGCCAGGAAAATTCCAAGAAGGCATCAGACCAAGGGCTAGTAAGGCGATTTTTGCACCAGGACGGAACAAGAAGAATGCAAGGGGCGATTTTGGGTAGCGGAGGCGCACTAGCAGCGTGCAAGGAAGAAAATAGTTCCTCGCTGCTGGGATTGATTAGACCGCACAAAAAGAGCGCTCATGGTGCTCACCCCTGCACCCAAAGAGCGCCCAGCTATACTCGACCCCTGCTCTAACGGGGGAGCCAAGCGTGCTCGAACTCATCACCGATCTATATCAGGGCCTTGCTCGCCTGGGTCCAGGCAGCGAGGCGGCAACCCTTCAGGCCCTCGCCCTTGCCGAGGTCGCCGGGCTCTCGCGGCAAGCACCCCTTCATGTCGCCGACCTAGGGTGTGGCACCGGTGCGGCTACTTGGGTGCTCGCCCAGTCCCTTTCCGGAACGATCACCGCCATCGATCAACAGCCCGCTTTTCTCAGCGCCTTAAGGATGAGGCGCCCCCGCACCCCCCTTCTGGCCTCGGTGGTCACGCACGCCGCAGACTTCTCAGAGCTGCCCTTCCCTCGGGAGAGCCTCGATCTAATCTGGTCCGAGGGCGCGATCTACACCCTCGGTTTTGCCGCGGGCCTTGCAGCCTGGCGTCCCTTTCTGAAGGAGAGGGCCTTCCTCGCGGTCACAGAGCTCACCTGGCTGACGGACTTTCGCGCCGAGCCCCTCCAGGCTTTCTGGGATAAGGCCTATCCAGAGGTGGGTACGGCAAGCACCAAGCTCGCGATCCTCGAGCAGCAGGGGTTTCGCCCCCTAGGCTATTTCCCCCTCCCGACGCCCTGCTGACTGGAGGGCTTCTATGAACCGCTAGAAGCCAGCCTCCCAGCCTTCTTGGCGCGTCAAGGCTCAAGGGCAGAAGCGGAAACCCTTGCCCGAGAGGTGCGGGAGGAGGCAGCCCTTTATCGGCGTTTTGGCGACCAGGTGGGCTACGGCTTCTATGTCGCCCAGCGCCTACCTTAGAGGCTATGCTCCGGCGCATCTAACACCGGCGGTTTAAGAGAGGACTCCATGAGCAACGCGTCACCGCGCTGGCACAACTTGTTCCCCGATTTGGATTTCGATCCCGAAGCGCTTCGGGAGCGCTACCGGGAGGAACGGGACAAGCGGCTTCGGGACGACGGCGAGAATCAGTATCTAGAAGCTGCGGAGAACCTCGCCCGCTACGCCGACGAAGACCCCTACACGCTGCAAACGCCTCGGGAGGCCCTTAAACGCGACGTCAACGTGGTGGTCGTGGGAGGCGGCTTCAGCGGCCTTATGGCCGCGGCCCGGCTGAAGGAGCGGGGCGTCGAGGACGTGCTGCTCATCGAAGCCGGAGGCGATTTCGGCGGAACCTGGTACTGGAACCGTTACCCCGGCGCCCAATGCGATATCGAATCCTACTGCTACCTGCCGCTCCTGGAAGAAACGGGCTACATGCCGAAGGAGAAATATTCCTTTGCTCCGGAGATCTTCGAGCACACCCGCCGGGTCGGGGAATACTTCGGCCTTTATGAGCTCGCGCTCTTCCAAACCCGGGTGAAGGATGCGGCGTGGCAGGAAGACCGAAAGCGCTGGCGCCTCACCACGGACCGGGGGGACGTGCTCGACGCGCGCTTCCTGATCCAGGCCACGGGCCCCGCTAACCGGCCGAAGCTGCCTCAAATTCCTGGCATCGATCGCTTTAAGGGCCATAGCTTCCACACCGCCCGCTGGGATTACGCGTACACCGGCGGCGATCACCAGGGCGATCTGCATAAGCTTACGGATAAGCGTGTGGGCATCATCGGCACCGGCGCCACGGCCATTCAGTGCATTCCCTTCCTGGGGAAGCACGCCAAGGACCTCTACGTGTTTCAGCGCACCCCCTCCTCCGTAGATCTACGGGGCAACAGCCAAACGGATCGGGAGTGGTATGCAGGGCTGGCGCCAGGCTGGCAGCGGGAGCGCCGGGAAAACTTCGCCGCGGTGCTCGCGGGGCAGAACTTCACCGTGGATTTGGTGGCCGACGGCTGGACCGACATCGCGAGGCGCATTGGGCTTTCGCTGATGAATCGTCGCAGCGATGCAGGCAACCTCGATATGGAAGAGATCGCCCTGCGTAGCGAAATCGCCGACTTCCAAAAGATGAACGAGATCCGGGCCCGGGTCGATGCGGAGGTCGGCAAGGCCGACGCCGCGGAAGCGCTCAAGCCCTGGTACCGCCAATTCTGCAAGCGCCCTACGTTTAACGACGACTTTCTGGCGACCTTCAACCGGGACAACGTTCATCTTGTCGACGTCTCCGCCAGCAAGGGGGTGGACGGCATCACGGAGAAGGGGGTGATGGCCAATGGCGAGGAGATCGAGCTCGATTGCCTTATCTTTGCCACGGGCTTTGAAATCACCACCTCGGCCCATCGGCGCGTGGACTTCGATACCCGGGGACGGAACGGTCAAAGCCTCTACGACCACTGGGGTGAGGGCTTCCGGACCCTCCACGGTCTTTCCAGCCATGGCTTCCCCAACTGGTTCACCATCGGCATCAATCAAAACGGCCTCTCGCCGAACATGACCGCCATGTTCGACGACCAGGCCGTGCACGTGAGTTACATCATCGACGAGGCGCAGAAGCGCGGCGCCACCACCATTGAAGTGGACGCCGAGGCGGAAAAGGCCTGGGTGGCGGAAATTGTACGCCTCGCCGGGGGCGGCAATGCGGAGTTCCTCGAGGCCTGCACCCCGGGCTACTACAACCGGGAAGGGCAGGTGGGGAAAGGCGTTTCCATGCAGAACTCGCCCTATGCCCCCGGCATTAACGCCTTCAACGATCTGTTGGGGCGCTGGCGCGAGGCAGGGACCCTCGACGGCATGACCCTCACCACGGAGCCCAAGGCATGATGCGCCCCGCCCTTTTGCTTTTGCTGACCACCCTGGCCGCGGCCGCTAGCGCTGCGCCGATCACCTTAAGCACGCCCCAGGGGCCGATCCTTGGCACGCATGGCGAGGACGGCGTCGCCGCCTTCAAAGCCATTCCCTACGCCCTGCCCCCCACCGGGCCCCGGCGCTGGTCAGCCCCGGAGTCGGCGCCAGCCTGGGCGGGGGTGCGCGATGGACGGGACTTCTCGCCCCAGTGCACCCAAGCCCCCTACCCCGCCGCCAGTGTCTTCGCTCGGCCGCATCGACCTACCTCGGAAGACTGCCTCTACCTGAACGTTTGGACCGCTAATCCCAAGGGGAAGGCGCCGGTGATGGTGTGGATTCACGGCGGTAGCCTCACCCGGGGGACCGGTGCCACCAAGGCTTACGATGGCGCCGCCCTCGCCCGGCAAGGGGTCGTGGTCGTAACCTTGAACTATCGCCTGGGCGTCATGGGGTTCTTGGCCCATCCGGCCCTCTCCGCCACGGACCCCCGGGGGATTTCTGGAAACTACGGCTTTCTTGATCAAGCCCAGGCCCTGCGCTGGGTGCGCGATCACATTGGCGACTATGGCGGAGATCCCGAGCAGGTAACGATTTTCGGGGAATCGGCGGGAGCCCGCAGCGTTCACGCCTTGCTGGCCATGCCCAGCGCCCGGGGCCTGTTTCATCGCGCCATTGCCCAATCCGGCGGCGGCTTCTCCCCATCCCAGGCCCTCCGAGATCAGGTGCACGGGCTCCGCAGCGCCGAAGACTGGGGCACGGAGCTCGGGGACCGGCTCGGAGCGCAAAGCGCCGAGGCGCTGCGGGCGCTGCCGGCCAGGGCCGTTCAAAGGGCGGCGGAAGGCCTCGCCCTGCCCCTGACCACCGTAGTGGATGGGGTGGTGATGCCCGCCCAACCTGGGGACCTGTACCGTGCCGGTCAGACGGCGAAGGTGCCCGCGCTCCTGGGCTTCAACAAGGACGAGGGCACCTCCCTCACAGCGCCGAGCTGGCGCCCAAAAACTCGGGAGGCCCTGGGGGCGCGCTTTGAGCGCCGCTTTGGCCCCCACGCCCCGCGTCTCCTGGCGCACTACGCCGGGGACCCGGAACGGGCCTGGCTCGACGCCTTCCGGGATCAGCGCTTCGGCTGGGAAATGGTGAGCTGGGGAGATGCGGCGGCAGCGGCGGAGCAGCCCGCCTACCTTTACTACTTTACCCATCATCCAAGCGGCCCCTACGCCGCCCAGTTACGGGCCTTTCACGCCGGGGAAATTCTCTACGCCTTCGACAACGTGGCGCTAAACCCCGCGGCGACGGAAGCGGACTACGCCTTAGGGAAGATGATGAGCGGCTATTGGGTAGCCTTTGCGAAAACTGGGGATCCGAACCACGAGGGCGCTCCGCAGTGGCCCAAGTGGACCCCCGACACCCGGCCTTTCCTCGAACTGGGGGCCACGCCCCGGGCCGCGCAGGGCCTGCTCGGAGAAGCCAAGGCGCTCTTCGACGCCCTCCCGCCTGCCTTCAGCGTACGCCGCTAGCGTGCGCTTACGCTCGGGGCTCCGGGCCCCGAGCGCCCTTCTCTAGGCGGCGCCCCAGCCAGCCCATGGACAGAAACAGCACCACGTAAACCCCCGCCGCCACGGCGTAGGGCAGGGTCGGCTGAAGCTGGTATAGCGCCCCCCCGAGCATGGGACCAATGGCGAAGCCCAGGGGGCCGCAGGAGCCCGCCACCCCCGCTACCGCGCCCTGCTCCTCGGCGGAAACGGCCAAGGACGCCCCCGCCATAAAGCCAGGCCCCGCAAGCCCCATCCCAAAGCCCTGCACCATCATGGCGGCGGTCAGCACCCATCGCGACTCCGTGAGAGCCATGGTGGCGAAAGGCCAGAAACATCAAGGGCATGGCCACGCGGAGGAGGGTAAAAGGCGCCAGGGACAGGCGCTGCACCACCACCCCCTGGGCCAGGAGGGAGGCCGCGGCGGAGAGCATCATGCCAAGGCCCACGGCCTGGGCGGTCTCCGTGGCCGACAGGCTCAGCGCATCCTGAAAGCGGAAGCCCATGGTTTGCTGCACCAGGGCCATGCCGGAGAACATGGTCACGCCGACGATGATGAAGGGGAAAATGCGCGGGTCGCGGTAGCGCATCTTGGCGCCAAGGCGTGGGGCATTGTGCCGCGGCGGCTCGGGAAGAAACCGCCAGAGGAAAAGGCCATTCAGAAAGGCCAGGGCCGCCATTACCCACAGAGGCATGAGGAGGGAGAACACCGCCAAGGCCGCCACCGCAGGCCCCAGCATGGAGCCGAGGTTGTTCGCGGCGCCCGCCGCGCCCATGCCCTTGGTACGGTTTTCCGGACTCGTGATATCGGCCATGAAGGCGTTCGCCGCGGGCATGGTGGCGGACATCACCGCCGCATGGACCATGCGCGAGGCCACGAGCGCTGCAAATAGGGTGGTCCCGGTGATCGCGGCGGAAAGGCCCAGGTAGATGACTCCGTTAAAGAGGAAGGTGCCGAAGGCGAAGCCAAAGAGCCCGATGAGAATAACGGCCTTCCGGCCGAGGCGGTCGCTCAGCCGGCCCCAGCGCGGGCTGGCCAAAAACACCGTGATAGAGGAGGCGCCGATGATGGCGGTGATCTGAAATTCCGTGAGCCCCATTTCCCGGCCCACGGGCGCCAAAATGGGGAAGAGCACGGTAAAGCCCATGCCCACCACCACCAGGGAGATGAGAAGAATTCGCTTCGCCCTGGCTTCCGAGAACTCCGTCATACTTTATTCCATCTTCCCCGCGCTCCGTCGGCGGGCTATCAGACCAGGGTCCCGAGGGAAGCGCCAGCCCCTCGGCGTCCCTAGCCTTCAGGGGGTGCGATCCCCGCGGACTCGAGGGCGAGGCGCTTAGCCCTTTCGATGTCGTAATGGGCACGGGAGACAATGCGCTGGGCATAGAGCCCACCCCCAGCCTGAATCTGGGTCACGGCGTGCCAGCCCCCGAGGGCATCGGCCGTGAGGTCCCGAATCGCGTGGAAGAGCTTCATGCGATAGGCCCCGTCCACGGCCTGCATGGTTCCCATGTACTTGCGCACGAGGTGGCCCGTTTCTTCGTTTTCGAGATCGGCGGTGGCGGGGGTGGTCAGGATGGCGCCGCCACCGATGTCGTGGAGGTGCCGAACCATGAGGCTGTAGTTCGCGGCCCCGTGATACTTCCCAGCGTTGGTGAACAGCTCATTGGGAAAGGCTTCGCCGTCGGCGGTGACATGGCAGTGGCTAATCGCGGCTTCAAGGGAGGCGCGCACTAGGGTGGCGTTGATGATCATCTCGGATATTTTCTCCTTGATGTGCGCCACGCGCTGCAGCCCATTGGCCTCGGCAATGAGCTGGGCGAAGCCCGTGAGGCGGTCATAGCCCGTGGCCATGCCGGCAAGCCCCCCGAGCCGTTCCCACAGCCCAAGGGAATGGGCAAATACCGCCGCATGCTCCACCTGCCCATCGAGAAAGACGCGCTCGTAGGGCACGAAGACATCGTCAAAAATGACGAAACCTTCCGGCGTGTGATGCTTTCCGGAGAAGGGAAAATCCCGCGTATCCTCGTGACGCGGTGCATAGGTCGTATTGACGATCCGCACCCCTGGAGCATTCACGGGCACCATGGCGCCGATGGCATAGGCCTCTTCCCCAGGCTTCATAGCCTTGGTGGGAATGGTCATCAGTTCGTGGCCCATGGAGGCCGCGGAGATATGGAGCTTCGCGCCCCGAAGCACCACCCCCTGATCGTTGCGGGAGACGACGCGTACATAGGCGTCAGGGTCGTCCTGCTGCCCTGGGCGGCGGCTCCGGTCGCCTTTGGCATCGGTGATGCACTGGGTAATGCGCACATCGTCAGCCTGCGCCTGCTTCACCCAGGCGCGGATGCGCGCCGCGTACTCAGGCATGGCTTCACTGATGCGATCGGCGGCGGTCAGCAGGGTCATGATGGAGGCGTAGGTGACGTGGGTCAGCAGATCCACCGTTTCGTGGAGCTCGACCTGGGCCCGAAGCGACTCGGCGTCTTTCGGCACCTCCATAAAAGCCCCAATAGCTCCGGGCCTAGGATCAAAGAAACGATCATAGCCATCGGCGGCGGAATCCACCGTTTGCCCCAGCAGCGGGTGGGCGGTGACATCCTCCACCCGCTGCCCCTCAAAGTATGTGGCCCGACCATCGCGCAGCGAGGCCCGGTATTGCTCCCCGGTCATCATCGGCGGAATCTCCCCTTCTGTGCCTTGCAAGTGCCCGTGCAAGCGCCCCTTGAAGGGTCGGCCGAAGGGACTCATCTTTAGCTCTCTTGTTGCCTGCCCGAGCAGGCCGCCCAGCTAAGGACCGAGCCCATGCGCCAACCCCTCCCCTTCTTGATCCTAACGCTCCTCCTAGCCAGCTGCACCACCAGCCCCACGGGCCAGCAGCAGCTTCTTCTTTTCTCTGAAGAGGACATGGCAAAGCTTGGGGACGAGAGCTTTGAAGAGATCAAAGCGCAGGAAAAGCTTCTGCCCGAGGGGGAGGTCACCGCCTATGTGCGTTGCGTGACCGCGCCCCTAACGGCCCAGGTCGGGGGCGCCTGGGAGGTGCGGGTGTTCCAAAGCGACGACGTCAACGCCTTTGCCCTACCTGGGCGTCACATCGGCATTTACACCGGACTCCTCGGCGTCGCCCAAGATGCCGATGCCCTGGCGGCGGTCATCGGCCACGAAATCGCCCACGTGCTCGCCCGCCACGGCAATGCCCGGGTAAGCACGCAAATGGCCACCCAGGCGGGGCTCGAGGTGCTTTCCGCGGTAAGCGGCATGGAGAGTCGCGCTGGGGGCGATGATCTCCTCGCGGCCCTGGGCCTGGGGGCCCAGGTGGGCATCCTTTTGCCCTTTTCTCGCCAGCAGGAAAGCGAAGCGGACCTCCTGGGCCTAGGCCTCATGGCCGACGCAGGCTTCAACCCCGTTGGCGCCCTTCGCCTTTGGGAAGCCATGGGCAGCCAACGGGGGAGCGGACAGCGCCCGCCAGAGCTGCTCTCCACCCACCCGGCGTCCACCACGCGCCTCGGTGCCCTGCGCCAGGCCTTACCGGCAGCGGAAGCTCGCTATGCACAGGCCCGAGCCGCGGGGCGAAGCCCCGTCTGTCGGCTGCTCTAGGCGGCCCCTTAAGCTTTCCAACGCCTAGCCGATAGCCCTCAGATACAGTCCACCGGGGCCCTCCAAGGAGGAAAAGCGCCATGGTCGATAGTCCGCGCCTGCCCAACGCGGCGCCCCAGGGCAACCCGGCCGCCAGCAAGGCGTCCCCCGGCGGCGCCCTTCCCGGGGCGGAGCAGCGACGGGTCGCTACCTTTCTATCCCAGGAAGGCAGTCAGGGCACCTTCGCCCTAGGGGGCCGGCGCTTTAAGGCATCGCTACAGGGGGCGCCGTCCCTTCGGCCCGGGGACCAGCTCCTCGTGGAAGGGGGCGGTGAAGGCAAGCCCCTGCAGGTGCGGGAGCTGCTCCGGAAGGAGGGCCAGAGCCTCAATCAGGCCGCCCTCGACCGGCTCTGGCGAGGCGCTGCGGGGCGGGATCAAAGTCCTCGCGCTGTGAGTCAGAAAGCCTCCCAGAGCACCTTTTCCGACCCTCGCCTTCAAGGGCTGGCCCAGGGTCTCCGCGCCCTCAGCAGCCAACTTCCGGCCCTGTCCCTGAATGCCCTATCCGCGAACAGCCTGCGAGCGGCCCTCGAAGACAGTGGCATTTTCTTTGAGGGCAAGCTCAAGGCCGGGCAGGCCCCGGCATCGGATCAGCGCGGGGCACTCCTTAAGCTGCGGGGGGAGATACAGGAAGCCCTTGCCCAGCGACGGCAGGGCAGCACCGCGTTTCCGCAAGGCCAGCCGCCCCGGACCGGTGTCGCCCATGACCAAAGCACGCAGGTGCAAGCCAGCGCCGCCCAGCGCCTAGGAAGCGAACTGCAATCGCCCCAGCTAAGCCCTGCGCCGAGGCAGGAAGGCCGGAGGAGGGTTGGGGAGGCACCGGGAAAGGCCGAGGGAAAAGGCACGTCCCGGGAGCTCCCGCTAGGGGAGCTCGAGCACGCCCTCGAGGAAGACACCGTGAAGCTGCAGCGCCTCGAGCGGCAGATTGACCAGGGTCTCGCGCGCCTGCGCCTGTTTCAGCATCACAGCCTGAGCCAGCCGCCCGATCAGCCGAGCTGGCTCTTAGAACTACCCGTCGCCTTAGGCGACAGAGAGCAGCTCTGGCAGGTGCAAATTCGACGGGAGGCGCCTCGAAGAGACCAGCCCGGAGGAAGCGCACGCTGGATGGCACGGCTGGCCGTGGAGCCCGGCACACCCAACGCCATAGAAGGGCAAATTACCCTTGCGGGGACACACTTAAGCGGTCGGCTTTGGTGCGCCGCGCAAGAGACGGAGGCGCGGCTCGGGGCAGCCCTCGGGAGTCTGCGCACCCACCTCGCGGAGCAGGGTTTTGTGGTTGACCGTTTTGGCGTTCTCTGTGGACAGGCTCCAGCGCACCTGCGGGTCGCCAGGATCGCGCCGGAGCCATGATGGATCAGAACCCGGGACAAAGCGTCGCCGTAGCGCTGAAGTGGGAGGGCACTCGGGAGCGGGCCCCGGAGGTGGTCGCCAGCGGCCGGGCCGCCATCGCCGAGGAAATTCTCCGCCGCGCCGATGCCGCCGGCGTGCCGCTTTATCCCGACTCGGAGCTTGCCCCTTTGCTGGCCCTGGTTCCCCCCACCCACGAGGTGCCCCCGGCCCTCTTCCGCGCGGTTGCCGAGGTACTGGCCTTTACCTACTGGACCCTGGGCAAGCACCCGAAGGACGGAGATTCGGAAGACGCCTAAGCACCCTCGGACAGCTGCAGGGCCCCGGGGACTGTGGCACCCTACGGTTCGTTGCTTTGGCGGGGACTGTCCATGACCGCACGGCGCCTGCCCTACCCCCTTTCTCGAGCCCGAGCTTTGCCCTGCTCGGCCCTCGTTATCTGGGGTCTCCTGCTAGCCAGCCTCAGCGCTCGCGCCACCGTCCCCCTTCCCCCGGCAGCGGACTACTACGAGCGTGCCGTAAACGCTGCCCAGGCCGGTGCCGCCCTGCAGGGACGGCTCGCCCTCGAGCCCCTACTCCATCGACCCCGCCTCCCCCGGGAGCAGCGCGCCTTCGCCTATTTCCTCCGGGGCCTTTTGTTTTACCGGGATCAGCTATTTGTCTCTGCGGCCCAGGACTACCAACGCGCGCTCGAGTTCGACCCGAGCCACGCGCCGGCCCAGAACGCCCTGGCTTGGCTTACCCTGAAGGGCCTTGGGGTTGCGCCTAATCCTCGCCGGGCTCGCCACCTTTATACTCAAGCGGCTCACCAGGGCCATCTCGAGGCGTTGTTCAACGGCGCCGTACTGAAGGAGCAAGGGCTCGGGGGACCGGTGGATGTTCCCGGCGCCCTAGCCTTTTATCGCGAGGCCGCGGTGCAGGGCCATGAAGCCTCGCTGCTTCGCGCAGGCGAGCTCCTGGTTCAGGGGCAGGCTCCGGAGTCCCTCGCCGCACCCATCAAAGCGCTCCTGACCACCGCAGCGGAAGCCAACCTGGGAGAAGCCGCCCAGCTGCTCGCCATCCTGTGGGCGCCCCGCGACGAAGAGCAGGCAAGCGCCTGGCGAACGCGAGCCGCCATCGCGGGAGTTCCCGGAGCACAATTCCAACTCGCGGCAGAACTCGAAGCAACGGGAAAAGGATCGGAGGCTCTGCAATGGCTCAAGGCCGCCGCCAAGGCAGGCCATCAGGGTGCGCAGCGCCGCCTAGCCTGGGCCCTGGAGAGCGGCACCCTAGCGCGCCAAAATCTTCCCGAAGCCCTACGCTGGTACGGTCGGGCCGCGGCCAAGGGCGACCCCTACGCGCAAACGGCCCTGGCGCGACTGAAGTGGACCGGCCAGGGCCTCGCTAAGGATCAAACCGGCGCCCTAGCGCTGTTGCACAAGGCCAGCGCGGCGGGCTATCAGGACGCCCGGCGCGCCCTCGCTTGGCATCTCGCCACCGCCGCGAATCCGGAGCTTCGCGATGGCGCCTACGCCCGGGCCCTTGCAGAACCTCTGGCCCAGGCGGCACCCACAGCTTCCCATCTGGCCGTGCTCGCCGCGGCCCACGCCGCCAGCGGGGACTTTGCGGAGGCTCTACGCTGGCAAAAGCGCGCCCTGGCCTCCGCCGCCGACCCCAAACCCCTTCAGCGGGCCCTCGTGGCCTATGAACGCAAGGAACTGCTGCTTGAGTAACTCAACGAGTGCAAGGGACAGCGCCCCTAAGGGCACGCTGGTTTGGGATGGCTGGCTGCGCCTATTTCACTGGGCCCTCGCCGGAGCCGTGGCGATGTGCGTCTACACGGGCCTCTTTGGCGGCTTTGAGGCCATGGATTGGCATCAATGGGGCGGCTTCACCGTGCTTGCCCTTGTGCTCTTCCGCCTCCTTTGGGGCCTCGCCGGCCCCGCGACGGCGCGCTTTAGCGATTTTCTCCGGGGGCCTAGGGCGGTGCTGACCTATCTTCAGACGCTAAGCCCCGGCCAGGCGCCCCAGCGCCGGGGGCATAATCCCCTTGGCGGCTGGGCCGTGGTGCTGATCCTCCTGGTGGTGGGCCTCCAGGGGGTGACAGGGCTCTTCACTACAGACGACCTGTTCGTCGAAGGGCCGCTCTATGATCTTGCAAGCGACAGCTGGGCACGGCTCGCTAACCAGATCCATGGCCTGGGCCCCTGGACCGTGGGCGGCGTGGTGGGCCTCCATCTGCTGGCCTTGGCCGTCCATCGCGGGGTGTTCAAGGAGCGCCTGCTCGGCGCCATGGTCAGCGGCCGGCGGCCGGAATATACGGGGGAGGACATCCAGCGCCGCCCCCTCCTGGGGGGCGGGCTCATGGTGCTGGCGGCGGGGGCGGTGTGGGCTATGCTGACCTACCTGCCTTAGGCCCCCTGTACCTGGGGCTTACTTCGCACGGAAGTTGTCGTGGCAGCCCTTGCAGGCGCCGCCGAGGGTTTTAAAGGCCCCCATGAAGGCTGCCTGATCGCCGCTATCGGCCACGGCGCCGAGGGCCGCCGCGGCGTCCAGGAAGTTTTGCCGACGCTCGGCGAAGGCGTCCGGATCGCTCCAGATTTCAGCCTTGGCATGGCCCCCTTCGATGTAAGAATCAGCCGGGAAGATATGCTGGGTGACCGGAGCCAGGGCCGCAATGCCCTTGGCATGGAGGGCCAGATCCTGCCGATGGGGCACTTCACCTTTGATAATGCCCACCATCGCGCTCATGTGGCCGCCAATCGCTTCAAAAATCGCTTCCCGATATTCCGCGGCGCCTTCGTCCGCGGCCTGGGCGCCGCTGGCGAGGAGGGCCGCCGACAGGATGGCCGCGCGAAGGGGCCGAGCCTTAAAAAATGCCATGGTGCATCTCCTAAAAATTCTGGGGTATGGAGCGTTTCCTTGCACCCTCAGTGTGCCCAGCCCCTAGGAGAACGCAAGCCCCGATTGCGAGGGCCGCGGGGCCGGGGTAGGGTCCTCTTTTTATCCAAGGACTGCGCGCCATGACGGAAGGGACCGAAACCCCCGCCGCCCAGGACAGCGCCAACGCTGATGCGCTGGCCAACTTTGAACACACCCTCGATGCCCTCGAGGCCCTGGTGGAGCAGCTGGAAAGCGGCGATCTTTCCCTTGAGGCGGCCCTTGGTGCCTTCGAGCAAGGCATCGCCCTGACGCGCCAATGCCAGAAGGTGCTTTCCGTAGCGGAGCAGCGGGTGCGTGTCCTCCTTGAGGACGACGGCGCCCTGCGCACCGAGCCCCTCAGCCCTAGCGACGCCCCTTGAGCCCGGAACCCTTCGACGCCTGGCTGGCGGCGCAGCGCCCGGCCATCGACGGCGCGCTCGCGGCCGTGCTGGCCCGCGCCGGGGCCGCCACGAAACCCCTAGGGGAAGCGCTGACGCACGCCGTACTCCTAGGCGGGAAGCGCCTTCGCCCGGCCTTGGCGGTCGCCGCAGGGGAAGCCCTGGCCCCCAGCGCAGGGTCAGAACCAGCGCTCATGGCCGGGGTGGCCGTGGAGCTGATCCACGCCTACTCCCTGGTTCACGATGACCTACCTGCTATGGACGACGACGCCCTTCGCCGAGGTCAGCCCACGGTGCACGTTGCCTACGGAGAGGCCACGGCAATTCTCGCTGGCGACGGCCTCCTCACCCTCGCCTTTGAGCATCTGGCCAGCGCACCGGAACTGGAGCCGCTACCGGCTCTCCAGCGCCTGCAGATGCTACACACCCTAGGGCGCGCCGCGGGGGTGGCGGGCATGGTCGGCGGCCAAGCGCTGGACATGGCCAGCACGGGGCAGCACATCACGGAAGACACCCTAAGCGCGCTACACCAGGGGAAAACCGGCGCTCTCATTCGCGCCGCCCTCACCCTGGGCGCTCTCACCACCCCGGAGGCCCCCCCGGCGCACCTCAAAGCCCTAGAGGCTTACGGCGAGGCGCTTGGGCTGCTTTTTCAGGTGACGGACGATCTTCTTGATGCCACGGGGGATACGGCCACCTTAGGTAAAACGGCTGGCGCCGACGCTGCCCTTGGGAAGGCCACCTATGTATCGATCCTGGGCCTTGCGGGCGCCGAGGCCCGCGCTGATCGCCTTCTCGAGGCCGGTCTCGAAGCCCTTTCGCCCCTCCCCCAGGGCGACCGCTTAGCTGCTGCCTTGCACTGGGTTAGGAATCGCCGCTTTTAATGGGACGGCCGGGAAAGTGTCAGGTAAAGTAAACAGTCAATTTCGTCCGCACTACACTGCGACATCGGTCTAAGGCACGGCATGATTGAAGCCATTCCCAGCGAGCGGCCGGCTACCCCGCTTCTCGATCGCATCGACAGCCCGGAAGCGCTCCGCCGCCTGCGCCCGGAACAGCTCCCGGAGCTGGCCGAGGAACTCCGCCACTTCCTAGCCTGGAGCGTCAGCCAAAGCGGCGGCCACTTCGGCGCCGGCCTCGGGGTAGTGGAGCTCACCCTTGCCCTGCACTACAGCTTCAACACCCCGGAGGACCGCATCGTCTGGGACGTGGGCCATCAGGCCTATCCCCATAAAATTCTCACTGGGCGGCGGGAAGCCATGCCCAGCATCCGACAATACGGCGGCCTCGCGCCCTTCCCCCAGCGTGATGAATCGCTCTTCGATACCTTTGGCGTGGGCCATTCGAGCACCTCCATCAGCGCCGCCTTAGGCATGGCCCTGGCCTCGGCCCGGGCTGGCTCGGACCGCCGGGCCATCGCGGTCATCGGCGATGGCGCCATGACCGCCGGCCTAGCCTTCGAGGCCTTGAATCATGCCGGAGAGGTAGACGAAGACCTCCTGGTGATCCTGAACGATAACGCCATGTCCATCTCGGAAAACGTGGGGGGCCTCTCGCGTTACTTCGCCCGCATTTTCGCCAGCCGGCTCTACGCCTCCGTGCGCGAGGGGAGCAAGCGGGTCCTGAAGCGCATCCCTGGGGCGAGCGGCGTCGTGCGCCGCGCTGAGGAGCACATGAAGGGCATGGTGGTGCCGGGCACGCTGTTTGAAGAGCTCGGCTTTAACTACATCGGCCCCGTGGACGGGCACAACTTAGACGAACTGCTATCGGCCTTCCGCACCCTGAAGTATCTCCGGGGGCCCCAGTTCCTCCACGTGATTACGCAGAAGGGGAAGGGCTTCAAGCCTGCGGAGCAGGATCCCCACGGCATGCATTCCCTGGCAAAGGTAAAGCCCAAGGGCAGTCCACCGCCCAGCAACGGGCCTAAATACGCCAACGTCTTCGGGCAGTGGCTCGTCGATATGGCGGCGGAAGATCCCAAGCTCATGGGCATAACCCCGGCCATGGCCGAAGGCTCGGATCTCCTTGCCTTCTCCAAGCGCTTCCCGGAGCGCTACTTCGACGTGGGCATCGCCGAGCAGCACGCCGTAGCCCTAGCCGCAGGGCTGGCCTGTTAAGGGGCAAAGCCCGTGGTGGCGATCTACTCGACCTTTCTCCAGCGCGCCTATGATCAGCTGATTCACGACGTCGCTATTCAGGGGCTGGATGTGCTCTTTGCTCTGGACCGGGCTGGGCTCGTGGAAGACGGCCCCACCCACGCGGGGATCTTCGATTTGAGCTTCCTTCGCTGTATCCCCGATCTGGTGATCATGGTGCCAGCGGACGAAAACGAAACCCGAGCCATGCTCACAACGGGCTATCAGCATCCCGGGCCCGCCGCAGTGCGCTATCCCCGGGGTACGGGGCCAGGTACGCCCATTGACGAAGCCCTCACGGCCCTGCCCATCGGCAAGGCGGAGGTGCTGCGACAAGGCTCCAGGGTGGCGCTCCTGGCTTTCGGGCCCCTGGTGCAGACGGCCCTAGCTGCGGGGGAAACGCTAGATGCCACGGTGGTAAACATGCGCTTCGTGAAGCCCTTGGATGAGGCCTGCATCGCCGAGCTGGCCGAGCAGCACGAGTTGCTGGTGACCCTGGAAGAGAACGTCATCACCGGGGGCGCGGGCTCTGCCGTGCTGGAGTATCTGGGCACGCTGGCGAAAGCGCCGCCCTGCCTCACCCTGGGCCTTCCCGATCGCTGGCTCCCCCATGGCAACCCGGATACGGTGCTCACGGAGGTCGGGCTTGACCGGGACGGGATTATCCAAACGGTGCGGACGCGGCTCGCCGCCCTCTAGGGCTCAGAAAAGTGATCCCACCCCGCCTTCCCAAGAGGCGGGAGGCCTCGAAGCCCAGCCTCGGCCTCGCACACGCCGATCTCCCGAATCCCTATGCCCCCGGCCGCCGCCAAGGCGGCGCATTTCTCCGCCGTAGCCTCCGTCGGGGGCAGGGTAAAAAGCAGCTCGTAGTCATCGCCGCCGGTCAGCGCCTCCTCAAGCGAGCCCACTCGGGGTACGGCCTCGGGATCAACCCGCAATCCCACCCCGGAGGCGGCTGCCAGATGGTCAAGTTCGGCCACCAGCCCATCGGAGATGTCAATGCACGCTGAGGCTTTGCCGCGGAGGGCGAGGCCCAAGGCCACCCGGGGCTCGGGCATCAGATAGGGTGCCAGACCCGCGGGAAGGCCCAGGAGCCCAAGGCCCCCGGGCGCAAGCCCAGAGCTGGCCAGCGCTGCCCGCCCCGCCAGGCCCGCCCCGAGAACGCCGCTTACAAAGACCCGATCCCCGTCTCTAGCACCGCTCCTGAGCAGCGCCTGGGCCGGAGGTACCCAGCCGGTGACAGTGACGGAAACCTGCAAGGGGCCGCGTGCGAGGTTGCCCCCCACAAGGGTCGCAGTTGGGGCATGGGCCGCTAGGCAAGCCAGAACACCATCGCAGAAACTGTCGATCCAGCGGGGCGTAAGGTCCGGGGCCGTTAGGGCGACCAAGAGAGGTCCGGGCTCCGCGCCCATGGCCGCCAGATCAGAGAGGTTCACGGCGAGGGCTCGCCAGGCCAGCAGGGCTGGGGTCAGGTCCCCGGGGAAGTGGCGGTCGGCTACGAGAGTATCGGTAGAAAGGACCTGTCCCTGACCTCGCGGCGGCTCAATCAGCGCAGCGTCGTCGCCGGGACCCAGAAGCACCGTGGGCCCTGATGCGGGAAGGCGGCGGCGCAGCGCCGCAATCAATTCGAATTCCGAGGCCATGGCCCGCCCTAGCGCTTACCCTGGGCGCTCATCTCCGGGGCGCGGAGCTGGCGCGCGACGCCGTCCAAAACGGCATTAATAAAACGGTGGCTTTCGCTGGCCCCAAAACGATGGGCCAGGGTAATGCACTGATCGAAGACGACGCGCACCGGGACGTCGATGCGCTCCGCAAGCTCCCAGCTGCCCAGGCGTAGGATCGCTCGGGTCACGGGGTCAAGGCTGGCCGGGGAGCGATCGAGCGCCGGTCCGTAGAACGCGTCGACCGTCGGGAGGTCCTTCAGGATGGCCAGCAGCGCCTCCTGAAAATAGCCCCCGTCGGCCTGGGCAAAATCCTGCTCGGCCAGAAACTGAGCCGCTAAGGCTGCGGCCGAGGTATCGTTCATTTGCTGTTGATAGAGGGCTTGCACCACAAAATGCCTTGCCCGGAGCCGGGCATCAGCCCCGCTGGCGGGCGCGGAGGCGCCCTCTTCTGGATCGCTCACGACTCAGCTTTTCCCATCCAGAGCGCGGAGGAAACTGACCATCTCTAGAGCCGTCATGGCGGCATCGGCACCCTTGTTACCGGCCTTGGTACCGCTGCGCTCCACGGCTTGCTCGATGCTGTCGGTGGTGAGTAACCCGAAGGCAATGGGCACGCCCGTGGCCTGCTGAAGCGCCATGAGCCCGGAGGCCGCCTGCCCTGCCACGAATTCAAAGTGGGGCGTGCCCCCGCGAATGACCGCTCCAAGGACGATCACCGCATCGAAGGTGCCCTGCTCGGCCACTTTCTTTGCGGCCAGAGGCAGTTCCCAGGCACCGGGAACCTTAAATTGAAGGATATTTTCAGCGGTAACGCCGTGGCGCCGCAGGGCGTCTTCAGCCCCGGCCACCAGGGAATCCACCACGAAAGCGTTGAAGCGCGCTGCCACGATAGCAAAGCGTGCGCCCTTGGCGTCGAAGCGCCCCTCGAAGGTCACCGATCCACTCATGCTTTTTCCCCCTGGGCGGCGGCGTCCTTTGCGCCCTCCTCCGCCGATCGAATCGTGCCATCAGCCATGACGTACTCGACAATTTCGAGGTCAAAGCCAGAGATAGCGTTGTAGCGGGTGGGGAAGGACATGAGCCGCATGCGCTTCACCCCCACGGACCGCAGAATTTGCGACCCCAAGCCCACGGAGTGATACACGCTGGATCCGTCGGCCCGAAGGCTCCGATTATAGCTTGGGGTGGCGGGAAAGAGTTCAAAGCGCTCCAGCGCATCTTCCGGCCGGTCGCCGCCGGCGAGAAGCACCACGGCCCCCGTCCCTTCCTCCGCCACACGAGCCAGGGCCTGATCCAGGGACCAGCTGGGAGGCCCGGGGCGCTTTGCCCCCACGATGTCCAGCAGGGTGTTGGGCACGTGGACCCGCACCAGGGTGGGATCGCTGGGATTCAACTCCCCGCGCACGAGCGCCAGGTGCACTTGGCCGTGGAGCGTGTCCCGGAAGGCATGAACCTGGAAGGGACCGTGGGCCGTTTCGATTTCCTTCATCCCTACCTTTTCCACGGTGGAGTCGTGGAGGGCTCGGTAGTGGACCAGGTCGGCGATGGTGCCAAGGCGCAGGTCATGCTCCTCCGCAAAGGTCTCGAGATCCGGGAGGCGGGCCATGGTGCCGTCCTCGTTCATGATCTCCACAATCACCGCCGCCGGCGCGCAGCCCGCGAGGCGTGCCAAATCGACGGACGCTTCCGTATGACCGGCTCGGCTCAGTACCCCACCAGGCTCGGCCATGAGAGGGAAGACGTGCCCCGGCGTCACGATGTCATCGGCGGTCGCGACCGGATCGACAGCCACAGCGATGGTCTTCGCACGATCGGCCGCGGAGATCCCCGTGGTTACCCCCTCGGCCGCTTCGATGGACACGGTGAAGTTGGTGTGGTGCTTTGAACGATTGCTGGTCGCCATGGGGGTAAGCCGCAGCTCCCGGCACCGGTCAATGGTCATGGGCATGCAAATGAGGCCCCGGGCGTGGCGGGCCATAAAGTTTACGGCCTCGGGGGTGACGTGCTCCGCCGCCATGACGATATCGCCTTCGTTCTCCCGATCTTCGTCATCCAGAAGCACGATCATCTTACCTGCGCGCAGGTCTTCGACGAGCTCTTCTACGGAGGAAAAGGCCATAGCGTTCGTTCCTTTAATCCTTAGATCACGGTTCAAGACCGCGTGGGGTCGGCACTATAACGCAGCCGGAGCCGAAGATCGGCGCCTATTTGGCGATGCTCAAAGAGGGTGAAGCGCTTGGCCTCGGCCAGCGTGGCCAGGGTCAGGGCAGCGAGGGGTCTAGCGTCGGCGCCCAGGATCAGGGGCGCTTGGTACAAAAGCACCTCGTCCACGGCGTTCCGCGAAAGGGCCGCCGCGGCAAGCGTCGGACCGCACTCCAGCAACACATCACCCAGATCCCGGGCGGCGCACCAGGCGCCCACGGCGTCAAAGGGTGCCTCGGCCTCAGCTCCGCTTAGGGCTACAAGGGTGGCTCCAGCGTCTTCCAGCGCCTTCGCCCGGGCCGAGTCCGCCTCCGGGCCGTGGAAGAGCACAACCCCAGGGGAGGACAAAAGCTGAGCCGTGGGCGGGGTGCGCAGCTGGCGATCGAGCACCAGCCGGTAGTGGGGTCGCTCCGCAAGGGCGGCGCGATCCGTGTCATCCAGCTCCGAGAGCGCTTCCGGGCGAAGGGTCAGGCGGGGGTCATCAGCGAGAACGGTCCCCACGCCGGTGAGGAGCACAGGGCTCCGGGCCCGCCAGCGCTGCACGTCCTGACGGGCCTCGGCCCCCGTAATCCATTGGCTTTCCCCGCTAGCCATGGCCGTGCGCCCATCGAGGGAGGCGGCGAGCTTCAACCGAAGGAACGGCTGGCCCCGGCGCTGGAGGGAAAGAAAACCCGCGTTCAAAAGCTCCGCGGCGTCTTCTTCGACCCCAACGGTGAGGGCAAGGCCCGCCTCCCGAAGCCGCGCCAGCCCCGCGCCGGCCACCTGGCGATGGGGGTCGCCACCGGCGACCACCACCCGGGCGATGCCCGCAGCGAGGATTGCATCCACGCAGGGCGGCGTACGGCCGTAGTGATTACAAGGTTCGAGAGTGACGTAGAGGGTAGCGCCCCGGGCTCGGTCTCCCGCTTCCTTCAGCGCCGCAACCTCCGCGTGGGGACCGCCGGGGCGGGCCGTGGTGCCCCGGCCAATGATGACCCCATCGGCCACCACCACAGCGCCCACGGAAGGATTCGGCCAGGTGCGATAGATCCCCTTCTCTGCTTGGGCCAAGGCCTCACGCATGAAGGCGTGATCGGGGCCCCGGTCACTCACGCTTTGGGCTCGCCGTCGCTCCGGCCGAGGCGCTCGATTTCCTCCTGGAACTCGCTGACGTCCTGGAAATCGCGGTAGACCGAAGCGAAGCGCACGTAGGCCACGTCATCCAAGGCCCGCAGCGCATCCATGACTAGGCTGCCGAGCTCCTGGGCCGCGACTTCCCGCTCGCCGCGCAGACGCAGCGCGAACTTCAGCTCGTTTAAGGAGGCTTCAATGGCGTCCATGCCCACGGGTCGCTTTTCCAGGGCCCGAAGCATGCCCGCTCGGAGCTTGTCTTCGTTGAAGGGCTCCCGGGAACCATCGCGCTTTACGATGCGGGGCATGACCAGCTCCGCCGACTCGAAGGTAGTGAAGCGCTCCCCGCAGGTGACGCATTCACGCCGGCGCCGCACCTGGTCACCGCCCGCTACGAGACGGGAGTCGATGACCTTAGTGTCGATTTCTCGGCAGAAGGGGCAATGCACCGCCGGGCCCTAGGCGACCGCCGCCGCCTGCGCGGTGGCTTGGTAGACGGGATGGCGCGCGCACAGCGCCGCCACCTTACCCCGCACCTCGGCGATCATCGAGCCGGGATCTTCCTTCGCCGCCAGCACGTCGATGATGTCGCACATCCACCCCGTGAGGGCCTGGCAGTCCGCCTCCCTGAAGCCCCGGCGCGTGACCGCGGGGCTGCCAATGCGCAGGCCCGAGGTGACAAAAGGGGAGCGGGGATCGTTCGGCACGGCGTTCTTGTTCACCGTGATGTGCGCTTCCCCGAGGGCCGCGTCGGCGGCCTTGCCGGTGACGTCCTTATCGATCAAATCGAGGAGGAACAGGTGGTTATCGGTGCCGCCGGAGACCACGTTATAGCCCCGGGCCAGGAAGGTGTCCGCCATTGCCTGGGCATTCTTCACCACCTGGGCTTGGTAGGCCTTGAAGCTTGGCTCCATGGCTTCCTTAAAGCAAACGGCCTTAGCGGCGATAACGTGCATGAGCGGGCCACCCTGGCTCCCTGGGAACACGGCGGAATTCAGCTTCTTGTGCAGCGCTTCGTCGTCGCAGGCGAGGATGATTCCGGAGCGGGGCCCGGCGAGGGTTTTGTGGGTGGTGGAGGTGACCACGTGGGCATGGGGCACGGGGCTGGGATAGACGCCCGCGGCCACGAGGCCTGAGACGTGAGCCATGTCCACCAGGAACCAGGCGCCCACCTCGTCGGCGATTTCCCGGAGCCTGGCCCAATCGACGATGCGCGAGTAGGCGCTGAAGCCGCCGATGAGCATCTTCGGCTTGTGCTCCAGGGCCAGGGCGCGGATGGCGTCGTAGTCCAAAAGGCCCGTTTCCGTGTCGATGCCGTACTGCACTGCCTGGTAAGTCTTCCCAGAGAAGTTCGGCGCGGCGCCGTGGGTCAAATGGCCACCAGCGTCGAGACTCATGCCCAGCACCGTATCGCCAGGCTGGAGCAGGGCGAGGAACACGGCAGCGTTGGCCTGGGAGCCGGAGTGGGGCTGGACGTTGGCGTAGGCCGCCCCGAAGAGCGCCTTGGCGCGCTCAATGGCGAGGCGCTCCACTTCGTCCACGTGCTCGCAGCCGCCGTAGTACCGCTTGCCCGGATAGCCCTCGGCGTACTTGTTCGTGAGCACGCTGCCCTGGGCCTCGAGCACCCGCGGCGAGGTGTAGTTTTCGGAAGCAATCAGCTCGATATGCGCTTCCTGCCGAGCGGCCTCGGCCACCATGGCAGCGGACAGTTCCGAATCAAAGGCAGCAATCGTTGCATCGGTCATGGACAGGGGTCCTCGGCACGCCAAAAGGTTAAAGGCGCAGTGTACCCGAGGTTGGCAAACAGCCCCACTGAGGCAGGCTCAATTCGCTTTGAGCCGGGCTCAGGGTATGCTCGGCGCCAATCTCAACGCATCACCACACGGAGCGACCGCCATGACCACTGGAAAGCAGCTTTTCACCACCCTCGCCGACGGCAAGCTGACCGTCGAGATCGTGGAGCGGGAATTCCCCCAGCCCACGGGCAACCAGGTGCTTGTGCAGATGGAAGCGGCGCCCATCAACCCCTCGGACCTCGCCATCCTCACCAGCAGCGCGGATCTTGAGAACGCCGAATACACCCCGGGCAAGTTCGTTGCCGATATGCCCGAGCCTTTCTACAGCGCCCAGAAGGCCCGGCACGGCCAGCGCCTGCCCGCGGGCAATGAAGGTGCCGGGGTCGTGGTCGCCGCGGGCGAGCAGGCCCAGGCCCTCATCGGCCAGCGCGTGGCCTGCGTACCCGGCAGCGCCTATTCCCAATACGCCATCGCCGATGCCGGCATGTGCCTGCCCCTGGGGGACGTCTCCTCCGAGGATGGCGCCTCCGCCTTCGTGAACCCCATGACGGCCCTGGGTTCGTGGAAACGGCGGCCATGGAAAACCAGAAGGGCATCATCCACCTGGCAGCGGCCTCGAACCTCGGGCAAATGCTAGTGAAGATCTGCCAGGAAGACGGGCGCCCCCTGGTGAACATCGTCCGCAGCGATGCCCAGGTGGAACTCCTGAAGGGCCTCGGCGCGGAATACATCGTGAACTCCTCGGCACCGGACTTCATGGATCAGCTGCGCGCGGCCATCGACGCCACGGACGCCTTCTGCGGCTTCGACCCCATCGGCGGCGGCATGAACACCGACGCCTGCTTCAAGGCCATGGAGCAGGTGGCCGTG
Source organism: Candidatus Salivita marina (assembly GCA_038144425.1). Classification (GTDB taxonomy): domain Bacteria; phylum Pseudomonadota; class Gammaproteobacteria; order Pseudomonadales; family Azotimanducaceae; genus Salivita; species Salivita marina. Next base: position 633,991 of record JAYQNS010000004.1, read on the forward strand.
GGCAAGATGAGCGAATTCTCCCGCTACGGCTCTAACCAGCAGAAGAAGATGTACATCTACGGCCGGCTAGACCTGGGCCCGACCACGCTGACGCCCTCCTACGGCTTTGGCTTTACCCTCTCAGGGTGGCTCCTCACCCCCTTCCTGCAGGTGGCGGGCATCGAAACCATGATGCGCATGCGCCAGCGTGTGCTGGACAACATCACCACGACCTTTGCCAGCCACTACAAGCGCAAGGTGAGCCTTGAGGAAATGCTGACCAAGGATGCGGTGACGGACTACCGGCAGATGAAGACCGGCGAGAAGTATCTGGTGTTGCCGCAGGCGTAAGGCCCACCTGGGCGCCACCTCCGCTGCGGTGGGGGTGACGCCCATCATTCCAGAATCGATCGCCCGCAGTCGCCTTTTCTCTCCGAGGGCGCGCCGACTCGGCATGGCGTCAGGTATCATTGGCTTTAACGGTTTTACCCCGCTTGGCCGGCACTCGGTGCGCCCCCCTTTGGCACCTAGGCCCCTGTTCAAAAAAGGTTTTTAGATGGCTCAGTACGTTTACACCATGAATCGGGTCTCGAAGATCGTGCCCCCGAAGCGCGAGATCCTAAAAGACATCTCCCTCTCCTTTTTCCCCGGCGCCAAAATCGGCGTGCTCGGTGTGAATGGCGCGGGAAAATCCTCCCTCCTGCGCATCATGGCGGGGGTGGATAGGGAGTTTGACGGCGAGGCCCGGCCCCAGGCCGATATCAAGGTGGGCTACCTGCCCCAGGAGCCGGAGCTCGACCCGAGCAAGGACGTGCGCGGCAACGTTGAAGAGGGCGTGGGAGAAACCAAGGCCCTCGTGGACGAGTTCAACGAGATCTCCATGAAGTTCGCCGAACCCATGGACGACGACGAAATGAACCGTCTGCTCGAGCGCCAGGGGGAGCTGCAAAGCGCCATCGATGCGGCACAAGGCTGGGATCTCGAGCGCACCCTCGAGATCGCCGCCGACGCCCTGCGCCTGCCGCCCTGGGACGCGGACGTCACCAAGCTCTCCGGCGGAGAGCGGCGCCGGGTGGCCCTGTGCCGCCTCCTGCTGTCGAACCCGGACATGCTGCTGCTCGACGAACCCACCAACCACCTCGATGCGGAATCGGTGGGCTGGCTCGAGCGCTTCCTGACCGAATACCCGGGCACCGTGGTGGCCATCACCCACGATCGCTACTTCCTCGATAATGCGGCCCAGTGGATCCTCGAGCTCGACCGGGGTCGGGGCATTCCCTACGAAGGCAACTACTCCACCTGGCTCGAGGCCAAGGAGAAGCGCCTAGCCCAGGAAACCCGAAGCGAAGCCAGCCGCCAGCGGGCCCTGAAGGCCGAGCTGGAGTGGGTGCGCGCAAACCCCAAGGGACGGCAAGCGAAGAGCAAGGCCCGCCTCGCCCGCTTCGACGAGCTGAACTCGAAGGAATACCAAAAGCGCAACGAAACCAACGAGATTTTCATTCCCCCGGGCCCGCGCCTAGGCGACGTGGTCATCAACTTCGACGGCGTGCAGAAGCAGTTCGGCGACAAGGTCCTCTTCGAGGATCTCTCCTTCATCATCCCGCCCGGGGCCATCGTGGGCATTGTCGGGCCGAACGGCGCCGGTAAAACCACCCTCTTCCGCCTCATCACCGGCGACGAGCAGCCCGATGGAGGCACGGTCACGGTCGGCGAAACGGTGCAGATCGCCAACGTGGGACAGATGCGCGACGAGCTCGACAACAGCAAGACCGTTTGGGAAGAGGTCTCGGAAGGCTTCGACATCATCGAAGTGGGGGGCTTTGAAATCCCCAGCCGGGCCTATATCGGCCGCTTCAACTTCAAGGGCTCGGACCAGCAGAAGCGCGTGGGCGACCTCTCCGGCGGGGAGCGCAACCGGCTCCAGCTGGCGAAGCTGCTGAAGCAGGGCTCGAACGTGCTCATGCTCGACGAACCGACCAACGATCTGGACGTGGAAACGCTCCGGGCCCTGGAAGACGCCATGCTGGAGTATCCCGGCACGGTGCTCGTCATCAGCCACGATCGCTGGTTCCTCGATCGCATCGCCACCCACATCCTCGCCTACGAAGGGGAAGGCCAGGTGGTGTTCTTCGAGGGCAATTACCAGGAATATGAGGCAGACCATAAGAAGCGCCTCAGCGCCGCCGGGCTCGATCCGGACCGCCCCCAGCGCATCAAGTACAAGCGCCTCGCCTGAGGCGCGCATCACCATCCGGGGAGGGATGACCATGACCACCGTTTACGGACACTGCGCACCGGCCTTCGAAGGGGTGAAGGCCGCGTTCCAAAACAACTTCGATCAGAACCGGGACGACGGCGCCTCCGTATGCATCACGATCGACGGCACCCCCGTCGTCGATCTCTGGGGCGGCACCCGGGATGCGGACCACAGCCTGCCCTGGGAAGAAGATACGGTGGTCAACGTCTACTCGACCACCAAGACCATGGCGGCGCTCACCATGCTGCTGCTGGCGGACCGGGGCATTTTTGCCCTGGAAGACTCCGTCGCCAAGTGCTGGCCCGAGTTCGCCGCCGAAGGGAAGGGCGACGTCACCATCGCCATGCTCCTTGCCCATAGCGCCGGCCTGTCAGGTTTAGACACGCCAGCCAAGGGGGAAGCGCTCTACGACCATGATGATATCGCGGCGCGCCTTGGCGCCCAGGCCCCTTGGTGGGAACCCGGCAGCGCGAGCGGCTATCACGCCTTGACCCAGGGCTATCTGCTTGGGGAAGTGGTGCGGCGCACCACGGGGAAAACCCTGGGCACGGTTTTCCGGGAAGAAATCGCCGATCCCCTGGGCATCGACTTCCACATTGGCACCCCGGAAACGGTCGATCCCCGCATCGGCGACCTCATTCCTCCGGAGCAAAACATTGGCGAAGCGACCGGGGGTAGCCCCGACAGCATCTCCGCCCGAACCTTTAAAAGTCCCCTGCCCATGGCCCTCGACTCCCGCACCATAGGTTGGCGCCGGGCGGAGTTGCCGGCGGCCAACGGCCACGGCAATGCCCGGTCGGTGGCCCGGGCGCAGGCCGTCCTCGCCTGCGGGGGTGCGCTTGACGGCAAACGAATCCTTAGCGAAGCCGGTTGCCGACGCGCCCTCGAATCGCAAATCTCCGGCGTGGACCTGGTGCTGAATAACCCCATCAATTTCGGCATGGGCTATGGTCTCGCCAACCCGAACATGCCCCTGCCTCCGAGCATGTGCTACTGGGGCGGCTGGGGTGGCTCCCTGATCCTGGTGGATCAGGACCGGCACATCACCGTTTCCTTCGTTATGAACCGTATGGTGTCGACCCTTATGGGGGATCCTCGCACCCTAGGCATCATGGCCGCGGCGGAAGCAGGTTTCGCGCAGCACAGCAGCTAGGTCTGCGGTTTTAGGACTTGGGCGGCTCTAAGGTCAGCTCAGCCTGCAGGGGGTAGTGATCAGAGCCCGTGGCCGGGCCCCGCTTAAGGCTTTGCACCCGAAGGGCTCCCTTGGCCAGCACATGGTCGATAGGCGTCAGGAGGGGACGCCAAGGTGCGGGCCAGGTGCCCGTAGCGCAAGTCCAGGGGGAGGGACAGTGAAGGCCGCTGTCCCGGACCCAGCGCCGGAAGAAGGGCGAAAAGGCCGAGGTATTCAAATCCCCCAGCACGAGCACGGGGCCGTCGCTTGCGGCCACCCGGGCCCCCACCCAACTCAGCGCTTCGTTCCGCGCCTTCAGGCTCCAGGGCTGAGTAGGGGGGTGGGTGTGCAGGGCATAGACCGTCAGGAGCTGACCTTCCACATCCAGCACCAGACGCATGCCCGGCCGCCCCCGCGCTCGTTCCGGGTTGAACTCCTCCCGTGCCCGCAGGGGATAGCGGCTTAAGAAGCGAAGCTCCCGCCCCGGCGCCGGCGCCCAGGCCATGCCGTAGGGATAGGCCGCGGCCATAATGTCGAACGCTTCCTCCAGCGCCGCCGGACGCGTCGCCGGCACCTCGCTGAGCCAGATCACATCCGGGGCCGTCGCCTGAAGGGTCTCCAGCGCCACCCCAAGAGCCGCCGGGTCCTCCCCGAGATTCGCCGCATAAAGGGTGAAGTCCGTACCCGTCCCGATGGGCACCCCAGCATCGGGGCGCAGGGCACTCACCAAATCCGGCGTAGTCAGTAGCACGAATGCCATGGCCCGCAATCGCCGGCCCCGCCAAAGCGCCCGCACCCCCAGGGCAAGCGCCAGGGCCAGCCACTGGGGCGTTAAGGCCGTCAGCCCTTCCAACAGACGCCAGTCCCCGGGCAGCCAAGCTCGCCCGGGAAGGAGCGCTAAGAGCAACGCCAGGAGCGCGGGCATCAAGACCGGCTTCAGGCGCTGGGCCAGGGCGCCCATCAGGGGGTGGCCGCCTTTGGCACCAAGGCAAGCTGCCGAGACTGGGCCACCAGCTGGCCCGTGCTATCCCACAGCTCCCCATCCTCCTCGAGGAAGCCACTGGAGATCACCCGGGTGGCAAAGCGCGCCCGGAGCCAGCCCGGCGCAGGACAGCACCGCAGGTGACAGGTGAGCTCCACCGTGGGCGTCCAGGCCACGGGGAGGTTGGCGTTGAAGATGGTGGGGGGAAATGCGTCCAGCCCCAGGAGCAGCCCCAGCACGGAGCAGGGGTCTTCCTCAGGCAGACGGAAGTAGCCGCGCATCTCCGGGATACCCCGGGGATCGCCGTTGCGAAAGCCCGCGTCCTCGGGATGAAGCCGGGCCTCAATGCGATCCATGAGAGAAGGTGCAAAGCCCTCACCGCTCGACCCCAGGGGGCGGCAGGCCTCCAGCGCGGGCAAGGCCGGCGGCTCAAGACGCACCTGGGTAGGCCCCGCCGCACCGAATTCGAGATTGCCAAAAGTGCCGAGCGCGCTCAGCACCGCGCCCCCCGGGCCCTCCAGCGTGGCCCGGGCCGTCGCAAAGCGTTTGCCTTCCTTCACGGTTTCGCAGTGCACGGCCACTGGCCCCACCTTCCCAGGGCGCAGATAATGGGCCGTGATGCTCACGGGATCGGGGCGACCCAGATGTTGGCGAAGGCCGTTCGCCGCCAGCGCCAAGAGATAGCCGCCGTTAGCGTTGCCCCCGATATCCCAGCCTTCAGCGATCTGTCCCGCATAGTGCCCGGGCTGGCTTTCCGTGAGAGCAATGGCGCGGCTAAAGCTCAAGGGGCCCGCTCCTGTTCGTAGGCCTGAATGCGATCCACAACGCTCTGGGCCAGATCATTCGGCACCAAAAGCGTCAGACTGTACTGGGCGATGCGCCATCCGTCGGCGGTTTTCCGAAGCACCCCCGTTCCCCGGCACGGCCCCATGCGCGTGCCCACCACCACCTCGTCAAACCAAGCCAGGGTCCCGTCCTCGCTGAAATCCAGGTGGCGCTCCGCGGGGTGGTAGGTCCACCCCGTACCGGTCGCAAAGCGAGCCGAGACGTAGGGGGCGAACTCGGCCAAGGGCCAGCGCTCGCTGCGGTCCGTACCGAGGAAAACTCCATCCTCCGTAAACAGGCTGAGGTAGGGCTCGAGGGCTGCTTCCGAGGCATAGCGGTGCAGGCTATCGAGCACAGCCTCTGCCTCTGCCTGCGGTGAAGCCTTCGCTGGAGCGAATACAGCGAGGGCCGCCAGCAGCCCCGCTAGGCTCACGCTGCGCCGAAGCAATTCCGTTGCCATATCAGGTGACCTCCTTGGCCGTTTGGTAGCGGGCCGCCCGATGGCGACCGCTGCGCACCGTGGCTTCCAGGCATTCCACGGCATCAAAAACATCTATAAAGCGAAGCACGGCAGGGGATACCCCAAAGCGCAGGATGTTCGGCGCCCGGAAATCCCCAATCACCCCGTCGTCCTGCAGCGCCTGAATGAGGGCATAGGCCTCGGGATGGACGAAAGCGACCTGGCTACCGCGCCGTTCTGGGTCCCAGGGGGTTAAGCAGTGGAAGTCCTTAAGGGCAGGGCGGGCAGCGACTTCCTCCATGAATGCCGAGGTGAGCGCCAGGGACTTTTCCCGCAGCGCAGCCGGAGAGACACCCTCAAAGAGCTTAAGAGCCCCGGCTAGGGCCGCGAGGGAGAGGATGGGGGGCGTGCCGCACTTTAGTCGATCGACGCCCGCGGCGGGGTCGTAGCTGGGCTCAAAGGCGAAGGGCCGAGCATGGCCAAACCACCCCGCCAGGGGCTGGGCGAGGGTCGCCTGCAGCGCCTGCGCCACGTAGGCAAAGGCCGGCGCACCGGGGCCGCCGTTGAGAAACTTGTAGCCGCAGCCCACCGCGAAGTCCACGCCCCAAGCCTCCAGGGCCAGGGGCATCGCCCCGGCGCTGTGCGCCAAATCCCAGAGCACGAGAGCGCCGTGATCGTGCACCGCCGCGGTAATCTCTGGGAGGGCCAAACGCTCGCCGGACCGAAAGTCCACGTGGGACAGGAGCACCACGGCTACCGTGGCGTCGAGGGCGCTCTGCAACGCCTCTAGGCTTGGGAAGGTGCACAGTTCGGCCCGGGCCTCGCCCAGCCAAGCAGCCAAGCCCTCGGCCATGTAGAGATCCGTGGGGAAGGTATCCCTGAGGGCGAAGATCCGGCGCCGCCCGGGGCGCGCGGCCAGGGCCGCGGCCAGTAGCTTAAAAATGTTGAGAGAGGTGGAATCAGCCACGGCCACAGAGCCCGGCGCCGCCCCGAGGAGAGGTGCAAGAACCTCCGCGGTGCGGTCTGGCAGGTCAAACCAGCCCTCGTCGTTCCAGCCGCGAATGAGGGCCTCCCCCCAGCCCCGCTCGAGCGCGCGAAGCACCGCCGCCCGGGCCGTCTTCGGCTGCGGGCCCAGGGAATTGCCATCGAAGTAGCGCACCCCGGCGGGCAGGGTAAAGGCCTCCCGAAGCGCTGCGAGGGGATCGGCCGCATCCAGCGCCTCAAAGCGAGCCCGATCGCTCACGGCGCGAGCGCCTCCCCCAGAACCCCGGTGAGCACCGGATAAGCCGGGCTCTGGGGATGAATCAGGGCGAAGTGGCCGTGGTCGGGAAGGATTTCGAGAGTAACGGCGCGCCCTGCCCGACCCAGGGCCTGGGCGAAGGCTTCGCTTTGGCTCGGCGCTACGATGGGATCCTGGGCGCCGTGAATGAGCGCAAAGGCCGTTGTCCCCGGCGTTTTTGGAAGGGGGTCGGCTGCTGCATAGGCCGCGGGCGCCGTTTCCGGCAGCCCCCCAAGGAACTGGGGCGTGGCCACCTCGCAGGAATTATCACCCAAGGCGTAGGCAGGCAGATCGGTAATGGGCGCGAGACCCAGGGCCAGCTTAGGCGCCGGAAGGGGATCGGGCCAATGGCTTGCGAGCCACAGCGCCAGGTGTCCCCCAGCAGAATGGCCAAGCACGGCGAGGCGCTGAAGATCGAAGCGCTCGGAGAAGGGCGCAAAGGTTAGGGCGGCGACCGCTGCCTGCACATCGTTCCCGGTGCCGGGCCAGCCGCCACCATCGTCGCCTACGCGCCGATATTCCAGGGACCACACCGCATAGCCCTCGGCCGCGAGGGCCCCGGCGAGGGCGCGAATATGATCGAGCCCGTAGGCGTTCAGCCAGCAGCCGCCGTGCACCAGTACAACAACCGGTGCCGGCGCCGAGCCCGCGGGCAGATAGAGCTCCGCATGCTGGGGCCCGGCGGGCCCGTAGCGCACCGTGGCCACGGGGCTGGGCACGGGGAGGGCCGCGACGGCGGAAAAGCCCACGGAGCCGGACACCCTTTCCACCTGCGCCGCAGCGGCGGCGCCCGCCAGGCATAGAGCGCCCCAAAGGCCCCACCGCAGTGTGGACAGCACCATGGCGTTACTCCTTCTTAGCTAAAGCCAGCGGCGCTCAGCGCCTCAGCGAGGGTCGTCACGGGAACCACGGTCAGGCCCTCCGGAGCCTGTCGGGGCGCATTGCCCTTGGGCACGATGGCCCTAGTAAATCCGTGCTTCGCCGCCTCCCGCAAGCGCTCCAGCCCCTGGGGTACGGGGCGCACCTCTCCGGAGAGGCCGACCTCCCCAAAGACAATAAGGGAACCGGGCAGGGCCTGGCTCCGGAAGCTCGAGACCGTAGCCAGCAGCGCAGCAAGATCGCTTGCCGTTTCCGCGACCCGCACGCCCCCCACCACATTTAAGAAAACGTCCTGATCGCCGAGGGCCAGCCCCGCATGGCGATGCAGAACCGCCAGCAAGAGGGCGAGGCGGTTACCCTCGATACCCACGGCGAGGCGCCGGGCATGGCTGCTTTGCCCATCGTCCACCAGGGCCTGGACTTCCACCAATAGGGGTCGGGAGCCTTCCCACACCACCACCACGAGGGAGCCCGGCGCCGGTGTCCCTGCCCGGGAAAGGAAAATCGCCGAAGGATTCGCCACTTCCCGCAGCCCCCGCTCGGTCATGGCGAACACCCCGAGCTCGTTTACAGCGCCGAAGCGATTTTTCAGGCTCCGAAGCATGCGGAAGCGGCTGTCCGACGCGTCCTCAAGCATCATGAAGGTGTCGATCATGTGCTCGAGCACCCGGGGCCCAGCGAGCCCCCCTTCCTTGTTCACGTGGCCCACGAGAATGACCACCGTGCCCGTCTGCTTGGCAAAGCGCACCATGCGCGCCGTAGCTTCACGGACCTGGGTCACGCCCCCAGGCGCGCCGTCGGCATCGTCCGTGTGCAGCGTTTGGACGGAATCAAGGATCATAAGCGCGGGCTTTTCCTCCGCGGCATGAGCGAGGATCGCTTCCACCCGCGTCTCCGCCGCGACCCGGAGCCGATCCCGGGAAAGCTCTAGCCGATCCGCCCGGAGCGCGAGCTGGGTCAGAGATTCTTCCCCCGTGACATAAAGCACTGTCGCCTGCTCCGCCAAGGCGCAGGAGACTTGCAGCAGCACGGTAGACTTTCCAGCCCCGGGGCTGCCGGCCAGCAGCACCACGGAGCCAGCCACGAAACCACCCCCAAGCACCCGGTCCAGTTCCTTTAGGCCCGAAGGGCGTCGGGGCATTTCTTCTAGGCGCACCTCGGACAAGGCCGTCACTGCGCTACGCTCCCCGGCCCAGCCCGCCGCCCCGCGGCTGCGGCTTGGCGCGCCCTGCACCTCATCGAGCGTGTTCCAGGCTTGGCAATGAGCGCACTGACCCTGCCACTTGGCATGATCACCGCCGCATTCGCGGCACACCCACAGTACCTTCGGCGCCTTAGCCATGGGCAGAGCCCTCCACCACCCGTGGCACCCGGGGCCCTAGGCGGGTTAGCAATTCGTAGCCAATGGTGCCCAGGGCCGCCGCCAGTCGATCCACGGGAAGACCCTTCCCCCATAGCGTGACCTGATCTCCCAGGCCCACGCTTGGGAGATCGGTGACATCAATGGTGAGCGAATCCATGGAGACACGCCCTACCAACGGGGCGATGCCCGCCGCCGTCAGCACCGGGGTGCCATGGGGCAGGGTTCGCGGATAGCCATCGCCATAGCCGAGGGCCACGGTGGCGATGCGGCTTTCCCGGGGCGCCGCCCAGCTGGCCCCATAGCCCACGCTGCCCCCGACGGGCACGGTGCGCACAGCCAGAATCCGAGAGGTGAGGGTCATCACGGGAGCGAGGCCCAAGGCCTCGGGGGTTTGCTCGGCTAGGGAAGCGCCTCCGTAAAGCATAATGCCCGGGCGCACGACTTGATCTCCGGTGACCTCGCCCGCCAACAGAGCGGCGGAATTACAGGCGCTACTCGGGGCCGCAAGGGCCACGGCGGCGCTTCGCTGCTGCTCGTGCAGCGGCGCCCCGGGCGTATCGGCGCAGGCAAAATGCGTCATCACGGTCGGGGAAAGCCCCTTCGCCTCAAGCTGAGCCTTCGCCGCCGCCAGCGCCGGGAGGTCTAACCCCAGGCGGTGCATGCCCGAATCCAGCTCCAGCCAAGGGACCGCTGGCGCATCGCCAGAGCGCAGGCCATCGGCAAAGCCCGCGACCTGTTCCGGGGTATGCAGCACGAGGGTCAGGGCCGCCTGCGCCGCCGCGGCCATGCCGGCGCGGTCATGGGCGCCCTGCAGCACAACAATAGGCCGCTCGGGAACCAGGGCGCGGAGCTGCAACCCCTCATCCAGGTCTGCTACGCAAAAGCCATCCGCCGCCTCCGCAGCCCCTACAATGCTCGCCATGCCATGGCCATAGGCATCGGCCTTCACCACCGCATAAACAGCGCGGCTTCCGGCGCAGCGCCGGGCCAGGGCGAGGTTGCTTTGGAAGGCCGGAAGGTCGATGAGGGCCCGAGCGTAGCGATGGCTGGCCATCAGAACTGGTCGTAACGGTCCGGGGCGAGGGACTCGAATTTCGTCAGCGGGCCCACGAAAGCGAGGCGTACGGAACCGATAGGGCCGTTCCGCTGCTTGCCAATGATGATCTCCGCCACGCCCTTATCTGCCGATTCGGGGTTATAGACCTCGTCCCGGTAGATAAACATGATGAGATCCGCGTCCTGCTCAATGGCGCCCGACTCCCGAAGATCGCTCATCACCGGCCGCTTATTGGGCCTCTGCTCTAGGGAGCGGTTGAGCTGGTAGAGCGCGATGACTGGGCACCCCATTTCCTTAGCCAGGGCCTTCAGAGATCGAGAAATTTCCGAGATCTCTCCGGTGCGGTTTTCGTTGCTTCCCGGCACTTGCATGAGCTGAAGATAGTCCACCACGATCACGCCCAGGCTTCCGTGTTCCCGGGCCACACGCCGAGCCCGGGCCCGAAGTTCCGTGGGGGACAGGGCCGGAGTGTCGTCGATATAGAGGGGACGATCGCGAAGCAAAGCCATGGTGGACGTCAGGCGGGGCCAGTCGTCATCGGTAAGCTGACCGGTGCGCATGTGGCTCTGGTTGATGCGACCAAGGGACGACAGCATCCGCATCATGAGCGCATCGGCGGGCATTTCCATGGAGAAGACGAGCACGGGGCCAGCGCCGTCGAGCATGAGCGCATGCTCCGCCAGGTTCATGGCAAAGCTGGTCTTTCCCATGGAGGGGCGCCCGGCAACGATCACCAGATCCGCCGGCTGTAAGCCGCTCGTCATACCGTCCAAGTCGGCAAAACCCGTGGCCAGACCCGTAATGGCGCTTTTCGAAGCCACGAGGCGGTCAATGCGGTCCACGGCCTGCTTCAAAAGGGCCCGAGCATCCTGCGGCCCCCAGCCTTGGGCCGCCCTTCGGCAATCTGGAAGACTTCTCGCTCCGCCTCATCGAGGAGCTCCGCACTTTTCCGCCCCTGGGGAGAGAAGGCCGCTTCCGCGATGCGATTGGCCGCAGAAATGAGCTGGCGAAGGGTGGCTCGCTCCCGGACGATTTCCGCGTAAGCCTTAATATTGCTGATGCCCGGCGTGCTCTCCGCGAGCTCCGCGAGATAGGCCATATCGAGGCCCCGGGCGGCGCTGCCCAGGTTTTCCAGGGCCCGACCCACGGTTAGTACATCCACCGCACCCTCATCTTCCATGAGGCTACCGATGGTGCGCCAAATCAGGCGGTGATCCGTGCGGTAGAAGTCCCCTTCCCCCAGCAGGTCGCCAATTTCCCAATAGGCCGCCGCGTGCAGGAGCAGGCCCCCAAGCACCGCTTGCTCAGCTTCAATGGAGTGGGGCGGTACTTTGAGTCCCGTTAGCCGCCCTTCCGGCGCCGCAGGCGCAGCTGGCTCTTCGGCCATGGGTGCTCCCCTCGTGAATAAGACCGCTAGCGTCGGCCAGGGACCGCGAGGGGTCAAGGGCCGAGCACGCTACCGGTCCAGAAACAGCGCGGGGGCCCAAAGGCCCCCGCGAGACAACGCTTAGCCCCAAGCGCTACTCGGGGATTACGTTGACCGTCACCGAAGCGGTGACATCGGAGTGCAGCTGGAGGTCGACGGTGAACTCGCCGATGCTCCGCAGCGGACCCACGGGCAGCAGCACTTCGTCCTTGCTGACCTCCTGACCCGCTTCCGTGACCGCATCAGCGATTTCCCGGGAACCCACGGAACCGAAGAGCTTGCCTTCGTCGCTCGCGCGCGCCGCAATCGTCACGGCGAGCTCGGCGAGGCCAGCGGCCCGGTCCTCGGCGGCCTTCAACTGACCGGCGGCCTGGGCTTCAAGCTCAGCTCGACGGCTTTCGAAGACTTCCCGATTTGCAGCGGTAGCGCGAACCGCTTTGCCCTGGGGGATGAGAAAATTCCGGCCGTAGCCATTCTTTACGGAGACTTCGTCCCCGAGGTTTCCCAGGTTGCGCACGCGCTCAAGAAGAATAACGTCCATTGCCTAGTCTCCTCCCTGCGCCTAGTTGTGGCGGTCCGTGTAGGGCAGAAGCGCAAGATAGCGCGCCCGCTTCACGGCCCGAGACAGCTGGCGCTGGTACTTCGCGCGCGTGCCAGTGATACGAGAGGGAACGATCTTCCCGGTCTCGGTGATGTACTGCTTGAGGGTTTCGAGATCCTTGTAGTCGATCTCCTTCACCCCATCCGCGGTGAAGCGGCAAAACTTACGGCGACGGAAAAAACGAGCCATGTTTAGTCCTCCTTGTCCGCGTCAACACCAGAATCGTCATCGTCGTGCGCCGGCGGGGCATCTTCGCGATCCCTACGGGGTCCGCGGTCCCGGCCTTCGCGCTCCGGCTTCATCATGGGGGACGCTTCCGTGACGGCCTCATCCTGGCGCAGCACCATGCTACGGAGGATGGCGTCGTTGAAACGGAAGAGGCCTTCCAGCTCGGCCACCGGCGCTTCGCCACACTCAATGTTCATGAGCACGTAGTGCGCTTTGTGGATTTTGTTGATCGGGTAGGCCAGCTGACGGCGACCCCAGTCTTCCAGACGATGCACAGCGCCGCCATCGGCTTCGACGACGCCCTTGTAGCGCTCGATCATGGAGGGGACTTGCTCGCTCTGATCCGGATGGACCAGAAAAACCACTTCGTAATGACGCATGAATGCTCCCTTTGGGTATTGCCCCCGCCGAGGTTGGCGTGGAGCAGGGAAGGGCGTGAGTCCACGCCCAGGGGCGGCGGATGATACGGAGGCCCTCGTCCAAGCGCAAGGGCATCGGTCAGCGCCCTAGGCCGGCTGGCGCTGACGCACGGCCTCGAACAAGGCAACCCCGGCGGCCACGGAGACATTTAGGGATTCAGCCTCCCCCGCCATGGGCAGCGCGAGAAGTCCGTCGCACTGACGCATGGTGAGGGCCCGCAGACCCCGATCTTCCGACCCGAGCACCAGAGCGCATGGACCGGAAAGGTCCGCTGTCCAAAGCGGCGCTTCCCCGCCCCCCGCCAACCCGTAGCAGCCTACGGCGAAGTCCTCCTGCAGGGTACGCAGGGTGCGGGCCAAGTTGGCCACCGCATAAAGGGGGACGCGCTCCGCGGCGCCGGCGGCGGTCTTTCGGGCAGCCGCGTTCAGGGGCGCCATGCGGGAGCGCGGCAAGACCACGCCATGCACCCCCGCCGCCTCCGCACTACGCAAACAAGCCCCCAGGTTCCGAGGGTCGAGCACACCCTCCAAGATCAGCAGAAAGGGGTTGGTCAGCGCCTCGAGGCGCGCCTCCAAAGCGCTTTCATCACCCAGGGTCAAGGTGGCTTCGAGAAGCTCCGCAACCACCCCCTGATGGCCTTCCGGTACGAGGCTGTCGAGAGCGCGGCGCTCCGCCCGCTCAACCTTAATCTGCTCGCGCTTCGCCCGATCCAGCACCGGGCCGAGCCGCTCTCCGCCCCGGCCCGTGGCGATGCGCAGGCGGCGCACGTTGCCCGCGCGCAGCGCCGCTTCCACAGCATGGATGCCGCCAATCCAGATCCCCTCGCTCATCGACGCCGCTTCCGCGAGCCGCCCCGAGAGCCCCGCCCCTGCGTGCCCTGCCGTTCCGCAGTCCGGCGCCGCCCCCTTCGGGCGGGGCGCGGGCCCCGGCTCACCTGGGCCTCATAAGCGAGATCAATGCGACGCTCTTCGCTATCTACCTGACTGAGGCGCACCTTAAGCCGGTCCCCGAGGGCGAAGTCCCCAGCGCCCCGCTCCCCGGTCAGACGCCGATCCACCTCCTCGAAGTGGTAATAGTCGTCAGGAAGCTGAGTCACGTGCAGAAGACCGGCTAAGCGGAGATCGTCGAGGGTGACGAAAAGTCCAAAGTGCGTTACCGCGGTCACCGTGCCCACCATCACCGTATCGAGATGATCCTTGGCGTATTCGCACTTCAGCCACGCCTCGAAATCGTGGGCCGCGGCGTCCGCGCCTCGCTCCCGGAGGGACAGGGACGCTCCCAAGCTCAGCATGGTGGACACGTCGTAGGGGTAGAGCTCCGCAAAATCTCCCGGCGCCATACCCGGCACTCGGTGGAGCTCCGGAAGGTCCCGGTCGCTGTGCAAAAGTGCGCGCAGCGCGCGATGCACCAAAAGGTCCGGGTAACGCCGAATGGGCGAGGTGAAATGGGCGTAGTGGCTCAACGCCAGCCCAAAGTGGCCAAGGCGCTCCGGTCCGTAATCGGCCTGGGACAGGGACCGCAGCACCATGGTCTCGAGGGGCTGGGTTTCGGCCTTGGCAGCAAGGCGCTCCAAAAGCCCTTGCAGAGCCTTCGGCGTGATGGGGTCGGGCACAGCAAACTCAATGCCCAGATTCCCCAGGTAGGTCGAAAGGCTTTCCAGCCCTCCGGGGCCAGGAGGCGCGTGATTACGGTAAAGCGTGGGCACCTTGGCCTTGCTCAGCAGCCGCGCGGCACAGCTGTTCGCCGTGATCATGCAGGCTTCAATCAAGCGGTGCGCATCATTACGGGTCACCGGTGCCACGTCAGCCACGCGCCCAGCCTCATCGAGTACGATGCGCGCTTCCGTCCCGCTAAAATCGAGAGCGCCGCGCTGCTCGCGCTCTGCCCAGAGCGCGTTATAAAGCGCGCGCAGGGACCGGAGCTGGGGCGCTAAGGACGCTACCGCGGGGGAGGGATCGCGCCCCGAATCCTGGTCCTCAAAGAAGGTGCCCACCTGGGTGTAGGTAAGCCGCGCCGCCGAGCGAATCACTGCTTCAAAGAAGCGATAGCCCGTTACCCGGCCGGCCCCGCTGATGTTCATCTCGCAGACCATGGCCAGCCGATCCACCTTAGGCATGAGGGAGCACAGGCCATTGGAGAGGGGCTCGGGCAGCATGGGAATTACCCGTCCGGGGAAGTAGACGCTCGTGCCGCGGGCCTGGGCGCTGTCATCAAGGGGGCTTCCAGGCTGGACGTACTGGCTGACGTCGGCGATGGCCACGAGCAGGCGCCAGCCCGTGCGCCCTCGGGGCTCGGCGAAGACCGCATCATCGAAGTCCTTGGCGTCCTCCCCGTCGATAGTGACGAGGGGCGTACCGCGCAGATCCACCCGGCCTGCGATCGCCGCCTTGGGCACCTGCTTAGGGAGCCGTGCCACCTGCTTTTCCACAGCAACGGGCCAGCCTTCCTCCAAATCATGGGCGCCGAGCACCACGGCGAGCTGCCCTTCGTAGTTGAGGTCTCCCGGAGGCGCGAGCACCGCTTCCACCTCGCCCCAGCCGGGGCGGCGCCCTTCCGGGTAGGCAGTCAGCCGCAGACGAACCCAGCTGCCCGAGGCCGGGCTCAGGGGGCCACCCGGGCGCACGAGGAACTCACCGTGGAGGCGAGGATGGGCAGGATGGACCACGCCCACGCCACCACTATCAAAAAATTGCCCCACCAGGGCCTCATGGGCACGCTCGAGAATCTCAGCGACGGCCCCCTCGGGCTTGCCATCCCGGCGCGTGCCCGTAATGCGCACGAGCACCTCGTCTCCGTCCATGGCGGAGCCTAGGGCTCGATCGTGTAGGTAAACGTCAGCGCTGCCGTCCTGAGGCAGTAGCCAAGCGAAGCCGTCGCGGTGGGCAGCGATCTTGCCCCGCACCATGGCGAGCTTTTCCGCCACGATGTAGCGCCCCCGGCGATCCACCATGAGCTGCCCATCCCGGCACATGGCACGAAGGCGCCGGCGGAGCGCTTCGAGGGGCCCGGGGCCTTGGAGCGCAAGCGCAGCGGCGATAGCGTCCTGGGTAAGGGGGCGACGGGCCTCTCCCAGCGTATCTAGGATGAGCTCTCGACTGGCGATGGGGTCGGCGTAGCGTTCGGCTTCGCGCTCGGCGTGAGGATCCTTCGGCGTGCGGCGGCGCGGCGTCTTACCTTTGGCCACGGTCACCTCCGTGGCCACGCGGCCCCCTAGGCATTAACGGTCGCTTTCTTGCGAATCTTCTCCACGGATTTATCCCGCCCCGCCAGCCAAAGCACGAAACGATTAAAGAGCGACGCATAGAAGGGCATCTTGCGCCGAAGATCGAGCCAAAGGACCACCCGAACCTGGTCCGACTCATTGGAGGCATCGTGGAGATAGTTATCGTCGAAGAGGATCCCTTCTCCGTCATGCCAATGATATTTTTCGCCAAGAGCGATCTGATCCTTATCTTTGAGGGCATTCTGCGCAAGGTTGTCATTCACCCGCAGCCAGCATTTTTGCTCAGCGTTGTTGTACGGGATGATCACCCCAAGGTGATAGCGCATGTAGCCCTTGTAATAGCCCCAGTGGGGCGTGATGTATTGCCGTGGATCTAAGATGGAGAAAAAGGCCGTCTCCATGCCCGGAATGCCCCGGAGCAGGTCCGTAGTTTTCGGCGCCTGCACACAATTTTCCTCAATAAAGCGGTTGCCCGACTTAAACATGAACGCCTTCCACTGGGCGGTGTGAATACCCCCATTGGTATAGCCGGCCCCTAAGGCCGTCATGTCTGTGAGCTGATCCTTGATACCCAGGAGCGCTAAGCACTCTTCCCGCACATCGGCGTAGTTCTCCTCAAGCCTAGCCAGCCCCGGATACTGGCGGTGGTAGTCCCGATCGTAGGCCGCCGTGCGTCGCAGCAGCCCGAGATTTTCGAGCAGCACGAAATAGCGGTTCACAGATTTCGTAAACCACTTCTTTTTCTTTTTATTCGGCAGCCCTTCAAACCAGCGCAGCATTAGGATGGCAGCCGCGGCCAGGGCCAAAAGCACAACGACAAGCGTACTCACAGATCCGGTCTCTCCTGCTGTTGCGCCGCACGTTACTCTCGTCGGCGGATAGAAGGAAGGGCGCGCCCTAGAAGGTCGCGAGGGTCGCCTTGTCCCAGCGGCGGTTGGCCAGGAGCCATTGGCTGGGATCGTGGCGGATCCAAGCTTCGCAGCGCGCGGTTAAGGCTTCCGTGACCTGGATCACGGATTGCTCGTCATCTCCCACGAAAAGGGGAGCTTCGAAGGTCACCCGGTAGCGGGCTAAGGCGGTGCGTTCTGCCCAGATGGGCACGATCGCTGCCCCCGTGCGCTGCGCCAAACGCCCCGGGGTCGCGGAAAAGGTGGTGGGCGCCCCGAAAAAGTTTACGGGGATGCCATCGGGCACGCGAATATCGATGAGCAGCCCCGTCGTCCCACCCCCACGAAGGTGGCGCAGCATAGGCCGAAGGGGCGCCCCCCGAGGCATGGTGTCCGCGCCAAAGCTGGCTCGGGCCGCGCGGAGGAGCTCATCGAGGTAGGGATTCTGCAGCGGGGCATAGACCGCCATGGTGGGACAGCCTGCCCGGCTGGCCGCCATGGCCAGCACTTCCCAGTTACCGTAATGAGCCCCGACGAAAATGATGCCCCGCTTCTCCGCCAGCAGACGAGGCAGGTCAGCCTCATCGTTTAGGGTGAGACGCTCCGGAGAGGCGAGGGCCTCAAGGTGGGCATATTCGGCGAACACGGCACCAGTGCTTTCCCAGCTGGCTCGGAGCACCTTTGCTCGCTCCGCCTCCGACAGCTGAGGCGTGACCCGGCGCAGCGTTGCTGCCACCACGGGTTGTTTCTTCCGTGCTCTGGGGCCAAAGCGCGCCAACAGCCATGCCCCCACGGTCGCGCTCCGCTCCGGCCCCAGGGCTCGAAACAGCGCAATGAGACCCCGCACCAGCAACGCCTCTAGGCGCCAAACGGCGTGGAGTATCCCAGGATTGCGTGCAAGCCAGGGCCCAAGGCGCTGTGCAAAGATCAGCTTCACGAGGCGCGATCCCGAGCCTCGGCGCGTTGATAAGCCTCAAGCTCCAGAGCCTTTGGCCAGCGCCGAGCCATGGCCATCCACTCCCCGGGCGCCTCCTGAATCCAGCGCTCATAGGTGCCAAGCACCTGCTGCGCAAGATGCTGTACCCGATCTTCTAGAGGCTGGTCTTCCGGCCCAGGATCCAGGGGGGCTTCGGCGTGAATGCGGAAGCGCCCAGGACCCAGGCGCTGGGCTCGAATGGGGATTAAGGGACACCCAGCGCGCAGAGCCAAGCGCCCGGGCACCGTATTGGTGAGCATGGGATGACCGAAGAAGGGGAGGGGCTCGCCGCTATCGAGCCGCACATCCGAGGCAAGGCCCACCTTCTCCCCCTTCCCCAAGGCCTTCAGCAGGCCGCGCATACTGTTATCCCGGGGGATCAGGGTTACCGGTAAGGCACCCCGCAACCGCAGGAATTCCTCCCGCACCCCCGGGTTCGACTCCGGGGCATAAAGGATGGACAGGGGAAAGCGGCCCCAGGCCGCAATGAGGTTGGTGAAGGACCAGGGGCCAACATGGGCCGTAATCAGCACCGCCGGTGCCTGAGGGTCCGATAACGCCGCCTCGGCTGCGGGATCGACCGTAAATTCGCAGAACCGTTCGGGGTTTTCGCTGATGGCATCGCTGTGGGCCAGCTCCGCGACGGCCTGGCCCAGGGCAGCGAAGCTGTCCCGAGCCTCAACCT
This sequence comes from Candidatus Salivita marina, assembly GCA_038144425.1. GTDB lineage: Bacteria > Pseudomonadota > Gammaproteobacteria > Pseudomonadales > Azotimanducaceae > Salivita > Salivita marina. Next base: position 652,689 of record JAYQNS010000004.1, read on the forward strand.
TTAGGACACTGAGGGGGGCCTCGGGATGGAGAATCGCTAGATTCCTGAGTAGCTTTTGCGCCACCGGCGTGCGCGGACCGATGCGGCGAAACCACCGCGCCGCCCGGCCTTGGGCATCTTCCAGGGGCAGACGCCTCAGGTGGCGGAAGGTCCAGCGCACCACGGCCGCCTCGAGGCGCCAGGCCAGGGGCAAAAGGGCATCTTGCGCTTTGAGGGCTACGCGGGGGAGGAAGTAGAGCTTAGCCATCGGCGCCTCCCGGGGGTGGCGCCGCGTCCAGCGGACCCAAAGGGATCACGCACGGCGCTTAGGGAACTGCTCAATCGAAAAAGATGGTGCCGAGGAGAGGACTTGAACCTCCACGGGGTTTCCCCCACCAGCACCTGAAGCTGGCGCGTCTACCAATTTCGCCACCTCGGCTTTTCCCGCGGGCGCACCCGCGGGGCGGCGAAATGTACAAACGCCCCGAGGCGATGTCAACCGGGATCAGGCGTATAGCCCCCGGCAACTCCTGCCGTGGCCACGGCCACTGCATCGTGACCGTGGAGGCTTTCGAAATGATTCACCCGAAGCCAGAAATCCACCACCTGCTCGTCCGCCAGGAGCGCCGCCTTAAGGCGCCGAGCGGCGTCTTCACAGAACATGAGGTTTTGGCCATTTAATCGGGCAAAGGCCTGCTCATCTTCCCGCTTTACCGCCGCTTGAACGGGGGTTTTGAGCGCGCCCTCGAGGCGATTCACCATGGCTTCGATCGGGAACGTGCGCAGCGTAGGCGTAAGGCTAAGGCGCACCTCAGCGACGCTCCGCTGACTGTGGGGCGTGGCCATGATGCCTTGCTCCGTACCCAACCAGGCCCGAAAGGCTTCGGCGTCGATCTGCGTTTGTCCCGCAAAATCCTCATCGAACTGCTCTTGGATAAGCTGCCGCGCCAGCGCCGCGGAACAGGGGCAGGTAGAGGAATAGGTCACGGAGAGGGCCAGCTCAAGGCGCGTTTGCGCCCCCCGCCGCTCGGCTCGGAGGCGAACGGGATAGCTGTTCCAGCCGCTGTTATCGCTGACCAGCGCGGGCCTCCGCAGGTTCAAATCGAAACTGACTTCGATGAACGCGTGGGTGGAGAGCTCCGCGTGGCTCTCGAGGAACTTTTCTAGCAGTGCGCCTAGGGCCGCCGGAGAGACAGGCCCCGAAGCGCTGGCCTCATCCAGGGCAAGGTAAAGCCGGGACATGTGAATGCCCTTGGCCTCCGGATCACCCAGATTCACAAAGGCCTGGGCCTTCGCCGCGACGGCGACCGAACCGGCCTCGAGCGCGAGGGTCATGGGAAGATGAATGGCGGCCATGCCAACCCAATCGAGTGTTTCCGCAAGGCCAGCGCCACCGTGAGTTGCGATGTCGGGCATGCCGCCCGGTCGCTCAGGAAGCTTGAGACTATTCATGGCTGGATTCCGTTGGGGGTGGGCCGGCTAATATCCGACCAAGGTAGTCGGAGTATAGGCTGGGACTCGGAGCCCCGCAACGGTGTCAAGGACAAAAAGCGGACAGCTAGCTTTCGCCCCGAAGCGTGTCCAGCTCCTCCGGCCCAACGGTGCGCGCCTCGTCAGCTAGAAGCACGGGAATACCATCGCGAATGGGATAGGCCAGAGCACTCGCAATGCAGGCCAGCTCCTGCTCATCGCTGATGAGCTTCAGCGGGGCTTTGCTGACGGGGCATACCAAAATAGACAAAAGGTCGCGATCGAACATGTTGAGGTCGTCCCCTGAGGTAGCAGGCGCGTATGCTAGCACTCTCATGGACACCTAGGAGCCTTGGACGTTATGGCCAGTTACCGGCGCACGCGGATCATCTGCACCCTCGGCCCGGCTTGTGACAACGACGAGACGCTCCAGGGCCTGTTGGCTGCGGGTATGGACGTTGCCCGGCTTAATTTCTCCCACGGCGCTCACAAAGAGCATGCCCAGCGCCTCGCCCGGCTCCGCGCCCTGGCTGCCCAGCGCCGCCGCCCCCTGGCGACGCTCCTCGACCTCCAGGGCCCAAAAATTCGCGTCGCCGGCCTTGGGGCGGAAGGCTGGACCCTTCGCACCGGGGATCGGCTCACGGTGGCGGGTAGGGGCGCCTCCGACCCCAGCACGAGTCGGCTGGCGGTAAGCCACGAAGCCATCGTGGACGATCTGGCCGTAGGGCAACGCATTCTGCTCGACGACGGACGTCTAGCCCTCACGGTGCTGGCTAAAGCCTCTGACGCCCTGGAGGTCGAAGTAAAGATCGGTGGCTGGCTTCAACCGCGGAAGGGGGTAAACGTGCCCGAGGCCCTTCTATCCCTTCCTGCGCTCACAGAAAAGGATCGCGAGGACCTCCGCTTCGCGGTGGAGGCGGAGGTTGATTACATCGCCCTTTCCTTCGTGCAGCGCCCGGAGGATATCGAGGACCTGCGCCAAGCCCTCGCCGCGCTCGGCGCGACCATTCCCATTATCGCGAAGATCGAGAAGCCCCAAGCGGTGGCCGCCCTCCCAGCGATCCTTGCGACGGCGGACGGCATCATGGTGGCCCGGGGGGATCTCGGGGTGGAGCTTCCCGCAGAGCAGGTGCCTCTGATTCAGAAAACCATTATTCGCGCTGCCCGGGCCGCGGGCCTACCGGTGATCACTGCCACGCAAATGCTCGAATCCATGGTGGACAGCCCCACCCCAACCCGCGCCGAAGCCTCGGATGTAGCCAATGCCGTGCTGGACGGCTCGGACGCGGTGATGCTCTCAGCGGAAACGGCGAGCGGCGCCTACCCAACCTTAACGGCGGAAACCATGGCCCGCATCGCCCAGCTCGCCGAGGAGGCCCTGCCTCCGGGGTGGCGAGGCCCAGAGAACGCCCAGCTGTCCGGCGGCGCCGATCACGCTGTCGCGGAGGCTGCCTGCCGCCTCGCCGAACAATTGGGCGCCAAGGCAATCTTCTGCCTCAGCAGCAGCGGTGCCACCCTGCGCCAACTGTCCCGCCTTCGACCCCAGACGCCGCTCATCGCCCTCACCGCTACCGAGGCGATCCGCCGCCGTTCGGCGCTGCTCTGGGGCGTGCGCGCCCTACCCACGGAGCCCGACATGGCCCGGGACATTGAGGCCGCAATGCGCGGGGAGCTGGTCCGGCTCAGGAACGAAGGTATTTTGGCGTCGGGGGATCCGGTGGTGGTGACCGCCGCCCTGCCCTTTGGGGCCGCGGAGGTCACCAATACGTTGCGCGTGGAGCGGGTGCCCTAGGACACGAGCCGCTAGGCGTCAAAGGGATCCCGAAGCACGATGGTTTGGGCGCGGTCCGGGCCCGTGGAAATGATGTCGATGGGCGCCCCTACCGTTTCCTCGATACACTTTAAATAGGCTCGAGCGTTCGCAGGCAAGTCTTCCAGGCGCCTCGCGCCCACGGTGGATTCGGACCAGCCCGGGAGGTCTTCGTAGACGGGCACGATGCGGTCATAGCCCTCGGCCCCGGAGGGTGCCGGCGTGGCATCCCCGCCCTGATCCTGATAGCCCACACAGACCCGGATCGTCTCTAGGCCATCAAGCACGTCAAGCTTAGTAAGGCACAGGCCAGAAATCGAGTTGATCCGAATCGCTTGGCGCAGGGCCACGGCGTCGAACCAGCCACAGCGCCGCGCCCGGCCCGTGGTGGACCCAAACTCGTTGCCACGCTCCGCGAGGCGCACGCCAACATCGTCAAAGAGCTCCGTAGGGAAAGGCCCGGAACCGACCCGGGTGGCATAGGCCTTGGTGATCCCGAGAATATAATCGAGGTAGAGGGGCCCAAAGCCGCTCCCCACCGCTGTACCGCCGGCGGTGGTATTTGACGAGGTGACAAAGGGGTAGGTGCCAAGGTCGATATCCAGCAGCGCCCCCTGCGCACCCTCAAACAGGATATGGTCCCCCGCCAGGCGGCTCTGGTGGAGTAAATCGACCACGTCGGCGACGAGGGGCCGAATCTCTTCCCCCGCCTTCAGGGTGTCGTCGAGCACCTGCTGATAATCCACAGCTGGCGCCTTGTAGTACTCCGTGAGCACGAAGTTGTGATAATCCAGCACTTCCTTCAGCTGCTCCCCGAAGCGCACCTCGTTAAGCAGATCGCCTACCCGGAGCCCCCTGCGAGCGACCTTGTCCTCGTAGGCAGGGCCGATGCCCCGCCCCGTAGTACCAATCTTCGAGGCGCCGCGGCGGGCCTCCCGGGCCTGATCCAAGGCCACGTGGTAGGGAAGGATGAGGGGGCAGGCCGGGGACAGGTACAGCCGCTCCCGAGCCGGTACGCCCTGGGCCTCAAGAGTCCGCAGCTCCTGCAGGAACGCCTCCGGCGCCAGCACCACGCCGTTGCCGATGAGGCAGGTCACGTGTTCTCGCAAAATCCCCGAGGGGATCAGATGAAGCACGGTTTTCTTGCCATCGATGACCAGGGTGTGGCCCGCATTGTGGCCCCCCTGAAAGCGGGCAACGGCAGCGACATGCTCCGTTAGGAGATCAACCACCTTACCCTTTCCTTCGTCCCCCCACTGGGTTCCGATCACCACCACATTACGGCCCATGGCTATTCCTCTTCCAACGCCAAAGGCGTCAAAGTCCAAGTGGATCCGTTCCATTGAAGGCGTGCGGAGCCCGCGCCCGGGCCCATCACCACTCGCACCCCTTCTGCCCGCAGGGACGCGACAGCTCCGGGCAGGGCCGCTCGGGCCTCCGCGCTGGGCGCCGAGGCGGGATCGGCGATGACCGGCACCTCGCCCGGCGGGCTCGCGCCCTCCGGCGCTAGGGCGAGCAAAGCGGCTAAATCGGCGTCAAAGCCCGTAGCCGGGCGAGCGCGGCCGAAGGCCCCGCCAATCGCATCATAGCGCCCGCCGCGGGCCACGGCGGACCCCTGTTGACCTGCGTAGGCGGAGAAAACGGCACCGGTGTGATAGGCATAGCCGTGCAGTTCAGCAAGATCGAAGGTGACCTGAAGCCCCGGGGCCCGCTCCGCGAGCGCCGAGGAGATGGCTCGAAGCTCCTCCAGAGCCTTCCCCAGCGCCGGGTGCAGGGGCGCAAGGATCTGCTCCGCGGTCTTCAATACGGACGCATCGCCATAAAGCTTTGGCAGTAGCTTCAGTGCGCTGGCCCAGGGATCCCCCACGGACACCAGGAGGCTGTCGAGATCCGCCGTGGCCTTGCGTTGAAGCGCATCGAATACGGCACGCTCCCGATCCTCGGGCAGCGCTGCGGCTTCGAGCAGGGCTCGGCAGAGGCCGACGTGCCCCAGCTCAAGCACCACCGGCCCCGCATCCACGGCTTCCAGCACCGCCCCCATGAGCGAGAGCACCTCGGCGTCCCCCTCGGGGCCCGGCACGCCATAGAGTTCCGCCCCGACGCGCTCCGGCGTGCGGAAGGGGAACAGCCCCTCGGGGCGAGCGCGGAACACCGGGCCGGCGTAGCAAAGCCGCGCCGGGCCCGGCTGCTGGAGGCTGCGGGCATCGATGCGCGCCACCTGGGCCGTGATATCGGGACGCAAGCCCATCATGCGGCCCGTATACTGATCCACGACCTTGAAGGTTTGAAGATCGAGCTCGGCCCCACCGGCAACGGTGAGGGAATCCACAAACTCAAGGAGCGGTGGATCCACGAGCTCAAAGCCCGCCAGATGGAAGAGATCAAGGAGAGCACGACGCAAGCGCTCCAGCGCCCGCGCTCGCGGCGGCAAGACTTCATCGACGCCCTCTGGCAGTAGCCAGCGGTCGCCGTCCGTGGGTTCGCCCATGCTTTTCTTTCCTATCCGTGAGGCAGAGCGCTGCCCTAGCGCACCGAATACAACAGCAAGAGCCCCAGGGCCATGCTCACTAAACCCACCCGGCGCAAGGCCGCGTCGTCACTGTCCAGCATCCGAAGCATGCCCCGACGCCAAAGGGCCGGGGCTGCGAAGGGCAGCAGACCCTCTAAAACCAACACCAAGCTCAGCGCTGTCAACAGCGCTTCCACCGGGGATTAATCCTTGCCGTCGTTCGCGCCGAGATACTTGAAGAAGTCGCTGCTCGGATCAAGTACCAAAACGTCGTCCTTGCCGGAAAAGGCTCGACGATAGGCATTTAGGCTCCGAGTGAATTCGTAGAACTCCGGATCGGCGTTGAAAGCCTCGGCATAGGTCGCCGTAGCCCGAGCGTCTCCTTCCCCCCGAATTTCCTCAGCGGTTTTCTCGGCGTCAGCGCGAATCACTACAGCCTGGCGCTCCGCGTCGGCGCGGATCCCCTGGGCCATCTCCCGGCCCCGAGCCCGATGCTCCCGAGCGAGTACTTCCCGCTCCGCGCTCATGCGCTGGAACACGGAACTGCTCACATCCCCGGGTAGCTCGATACGCTTCACGCGCACGTCGATGACCTCAACGCCAAATTCCGTTTGCATCACCTCGGAGAGGCTCGCGGTAAGGTTGTCCATGAGCTCATCGCGCTGCCCCGAAACCACCTCGTAGACATCGCGACGGGAAAACTCATTCCGGAGCCCCGTGCGCACCCGCTCGGCAAGGCGGTCCGAGGCGTTTCGCTCATCCCCGGAGGTGGCCGTGTAGTACAGGGCCACATCCTTGATCCGCCACTTGACGTAGGAATCGACGTTCAGGGGCTTCTTATCGACGGTGAAGTAGCGCTGGGTTTCCGAATCCAGCGTGAGGATACGGCCGTCGAAGCGCTTGACCTCATCAGCGAAAGGCATTTTGAAATGGAGCCCCGGGGCGATATCCGCCGTCTCCAAGGCCCCAAAGCGCAGCAGCACGGCGCGCTCCGTTTCCTTCATCACGAATACCGCGTCGGTGGCGAGGGAAAAGAGAATCACACCAATAACGGTGAGCAGCGTTGCACGGGTAGACATTAGCGGGGCCTCCGAGAGCTGCCATTATTGCTTCGTGCCTCAAGTTCTCGCAGCACGGCGTCCGTCAGCTGGTCCACGGTGCTCTGGGAAGGCCGCACACCGCCCCCGGGGGCAGCCGAATCCCGGCCCTGCATGATTTTATCGAGGGGCAGGTACAGCATCTGGTTTCCGCCCTGCACATCGAGGAGCACCTTGCTCGTCCGCCCAAGCACCTCTTCCATGGCGTCGATGTAGAGGCGATCCCGGGTGACGTCCTTAGCCTGGCGGTATTCGCCCAGAAGCGCAGTAAAGCGGGAGGCCTCACCTTCGGACCGAGCCACCACCTCGTCTCGGTAGGCATTGGCCTGTTCGATAATTCGCTGGGCGTCTCCGCGGGCCTCCGGAACCACCTGCTCGGCGTACGCGTTGGCTTCGTTGATGAAGCGCTCTTCATCTTCCCGAGCCTTTTGTACGTCATCAAAAGCTGCTTCCACTTCCCGCGGTGGCGCCCCCCGATCAAGGTTCACGGAACGCACGCTCATGCCCGTGCCGTAAACGTTGAGGTAGACCTGAAGCCGCTCCTGCACCGTAGCCGCCATGGCTTCCCGACCCTGGCCGATGACGTCATCCATGGTGGAGGACCCCACGACGTGGCGGAGGGCGCTCTCCGTCGCCTGCTTGAGGCTCTCCCGAGGCTCCCGCACGTTCACTACATAGGCCACGGGATCGGCGATGCGGTACTGGACCGTCAAGCTGACGTCGACGATGTTTTGATCTTCCGTGAGCATTTGCGCCTGGTGCTCTTCCACGAACACGCGAGTGGTGTTCACGGGAACCACGGAATCCACACCCAGAGGGCGCCAGCGCAGACCCGGTTGCATGACCTCGTTTTGCACCGCGCCGAAGCGGAACACCACGCCCCGCTCCTGCTCATCGAGGGTATAGAAACCCCCAACGGCGTAGAGGGCGAGCAGAACGCCGGCCACCAGGGCCACGGCCTTAGCGCCAAAGCCCCCAGCGCCGCCGCGACCACCGGAGCCACCGCCGCCACCAAAGAGGCCGCCCAGCTGGCTCTGCAGCTTGCGGAAGGCTTCGTCTAAATCTGGGGGGCCTTGATCGCCGCCGCGACCCCCACCCCAGGGATCCTGCTGGCGACCACCGCCGGGCTCATTCCAAGACATCCGATGCTCCATTGCCGTCTGCGCTTGCGAAGACGCGCTACCCCGAGAGGATGCGCAAACGCCCGTGAGAAAAAGGTTTTCACTCCGTATCCGTTGCATTCTAGGGAGCCCCCTAGGCCGCTGCAAGGCAAGGGGCGCCCTAGGTGGGCTCAAAGCGGAGCCCCTCCGCCGTCAGGCGCTCCAAAGCGTCACGAGGCAGGCGAAGCGCAAGGGAAATCTGCCCCTCGGCGCCAAAGACCTCGTCTTCGACCCAGCCTTTCTGGTGGAGTTCCGCGCGCAGGCGCCCTGCCTCCGGGGGCAGGGTGCCCCGGCCCCGAATCGATCCGCCCAGGGCCTTACCCAGCTCCGTCGCCAAGGCGTCGAAAATCAGCCCGAAACCCCGCTCATCAGCGGCAGACACGCGCACCGTGGGCGGCGCTTCCCGGCGCGTCTGAGCGCGGGGCTCCCGGTCCTCGGTCAGGTCGATCTTGTTGTGGATCTCGATGCGCGGCACCCGGCTCGCGCCAAGCTCCTCGAGCACGGCCAGCACCTCGGCCCGCTTGTCCTCCCAACCCGGATCAGCGATGTCGATCACCAACAGCAGTACATCGGCCTCCGACACCTCCTCCAGGGTGGCCTTGAAAGCTTCCACGAGGCGGTGAGGCAAGCGACGCACAAAACCCACGGTGTCCGCGAGCACCGCGGGGCCGAGCCCGGGAATGGCCAGGCGGCGCAGCGTTGGGTCGAGGGTCGCGAACAGTTGATCCGCGGCCAGCACCGAGGCCTCCGCGAGCGCGTTAAAGAGGGTGGATTTCCCCGAGTTGGTGTAGCCCACGAGCGCCACAGAGGGCACGCGGCGGCGCTGCCGCGCTCGGCGGCTCTGGGCCCGCTGAGCTCGGACGTCGGCGAGGCGCCGCTTCACCTGGCCAATGCGCGTGCGCACCATGCGCTGATCAAGCTCAAGCTGCGTTTCCCCGGCCCCACGCATGCCGATCCCGCCCTTCTGCCGATCCAGGTGGGTCCAGCCGCGCACCAGGCGCGTCGACAAATGGTCCAGCTGGGCGAGCTCCACCTGAAGCTTCCCTTCGTGGGTGCGGGCCCGCTGAGCGAAGATATCTAGGATCAGGCCAGTGCGCGATAGCACCCGGGCCTGCACGAGCGCCTCGAGGTTCCGCTCCTGGGCTGGGGACAGGTCTTGGTCGAAGATCACCAGATCGGCCTCGAGGACCTTCACCTGATCCCGGAGCGCCTCCGCGCGACCCGATCCGAGAAAGGTGCGCCGATCGGGCTGGCGCCGCTTCGCCGACTCCAGGGCCAGCACCTCGGCGCCGGCGGCCCGGGCAAGCTCAAGAAATTCCTCCGGTTCCGGGTCCGGCTCCCCTTCCAAGGCAACAGAGACCAGCAGGGCGCGTTCTCCGCCCGCTTCCCGTTCAAAAAAGAGGTTGGCGATGGTGGTCTCGCGCCCTAGCTGGGCGTGCCCCCCTTATCGTCGCCGCCACCCGCCCCGGGCATGCGCACATTCTTCGAGGGCACCACGGTGGAAATGGCGTGCTTATAAACCATCTGGCTCACGGTGTTCTTCAAAAGCACCACGAACTGATCGAAGGATTCAATCTGCCCCTGAAGCTTGATGCCGTTCACCAGGTAGACGGAGACGGGGATGCGCTCTTTCCGTAGCGCATTTAGAAACGGATCCTGAAGGGATTGCCCTTTGGACATCGGTGGGGCTCCTAGGCGTAGCGCTTAAGACAACAGCAAGCGCCAAAGGTGGGGAGTAAAGCTTTCGACCACATTGAAATCATGGGGCCCGCCCCGAGGGAATTCAAGGGCGGTGGAAGGCCTTTGCCAGGCTGGAGACCGACGGCAGAGCGAAATCTGCACCAAGGGGCAGGCGCTCTAGCCCATCCCAGCCCCGGAGCCAGGTCAGCTGGCGCCGAGCCAGCTGCCGGGTGGCGGCAAGCCCCGCCGCCCGCGCCGCCTCGAAGGACAGGGTCCCATCTAAGTGGGCAAACCACTGCGGGTAGCCCACGGCGCGCAGGGCCGGCAACGCCGGAGACAGATCGCCCCGGGCACGCAGCAACTCCGCTTCCTCCAGCCAGCCCGCAGCGATCATGGCGTCGAAGCGCGTCTCGATACGGGCGTGGAGTACCGCCCGATCCTCGGGCCAAAGGCCAAAGCATTGAAGGGAAAAGCCGTCTTCCTCAAGGGGCCGCACCACCGGACGATCCCAGAGTACGCTTGCCCGCTCCCCGCTGGCATCCATGATTTCCAGAGCCCGGAGTACGCGCCGAGGGTTCTTCAAATCAATGCGCCGAGCGGCATCCGGGTCCTGGGCCCGCAGGGCTTCGATGAGCGCCGAGAGCCCCTCCGCCGCCAGCCGGTCCTCGAGGGCCGCGCGGAAAGCAGGGCGAGCCTCTGGGAGCTCCGCGAGCCCCTCCTGCAAAGCGCGGAAATAGAGCATGGTCCCGCCCACGAGCAGCGGGATGCGTCCCGCCACTCGGGCCCGCGCCATAGCAGACCGGGCATCGGTGAGGAAATCGGCCACCGAATAGGGGTCCGCGGGGTCGCGAATATCAATGAGCTCATGGGGATAGGCGGCGAGCTCCGCTGCCGTGGGCTGTGCCGCGCCGACGGCCAAGCCTCGATAGACCAGGGTAGCGTCCACGCTAATGAGATGTACCGGGTAACGATCGGCAAGCGCAAAGGCAAGGGCCGTCTTCCCCACGGCAGTAGGCCCAAGCAAAGCGACGGCGGGCCAGGACACGCTAGCGCCCCCGAAGGAAGAGACGATCAAGCTCCGGCAGACTTAAGGCCGCCCAGGTGGGGCGACCATGATTACACTGACCACTGCGCTCCGTGTGCTCCATGGACCGGAGCAGGGCGTTCATCTCGGCGAGGGTAAGCGTGCGGTTCGCCCGCACGCTGCCGTGGCAGGCCATGGTGGACAGGAGCGCGTCTTCCGCCGCCTGCACCCGAGCGGTGCTGCCCTCCGCTTGAAGATCGGCGAGCACGTCCCGCAGCAATTGCTCCACGTTGGCCTCCGCCAAAAGCGCCGGGACTTCCCGCACCAACAGCTGCCCCGGAGCGACGCGATCGACCCGCAGACCGAGCGCCTCCAAGGCGGCCCGCGCCTCCTGGGCGCGGTCCGCTTCCCCCTCGCTCACGGCCACGGCGACGGGCACCAGCAAGCGCTGGCTTCGCACCCCCTCCGCTTCCCGTCCCTCCTTCAGACCCTCGTAAGTAATACGTTCGTGGGCCGCGTGCATATCGACGAGGATCAGCCCGTCTTCGTTCTGAGCCAAAATATAGATGCCGTGAAGCTGAGCCAAGGCGTAGCCCAGGGGCGGTGGCCCCTCCTCCGATTCCGGAGGCAGGGTCGGTGCGCTGGCAGTAGGACCACCGGCCACGGGGGGAAAACCTCCGATGGGCTCAGCTCCGGCGCTGGCTAAACGCTCGTAAAGGGCGAGGGTGGCGCCGGAAGCCTGCGCGGACGCCCCAAACGCCAGAGCCCCCTGGGGCCGGGGCGAAGAGCCAGCCGGCGCCGAGCCAAAGGCTTGGCCCACCGTCCCATCGCCTTCGGGCGCCAGAGCAGGGGCTGGAGCGCCAAATACACTGCGCTTGGCCGCCAAGCGATGCTCCGGGCGCATATCGCTAATGGCGCGCTTCAAGGTCCCGAAAAGGAAATCATGAACCTGGCGCTGCTCGCGGAAGCGCACCTCGTGCTTGGTGGGGTGGACGTTCACATCCACCGCATCCGGGGGCAGATCCAGGAAGAGCACGAAAGCCGGATGGCGACCGTGGTACAGCACATCGCTGTAGGCCTGACGCACAGCGTGGGCGATCACCCGATCCTTTACGGCTCGGCCGTTGACAAAAAAGTATTGGAGATCGGCCTGGCTCCGGGAAAAGGTGGGCTCGGCCACCCAGCCGTGGAGCCGCAGCCCGTCCCGGCTGCCATCTAAAGCAAAGGCCGCAGCCAGGAACGCCTCGCCGCAAATGGCGCCGACTCGCTCTAACTGCCGTTCCCCCGCCACGGCGGGGAAATGGCGGACCGCCTTCCCTGGGGTGTGAAGGACAAAGGTGACCTGCGGGTGGGCCAGGGCCAAGCGCCGAAGCACCTCATCGATCCGAGTGCTTTCCGTGCGCTCGGTACGCAAAAATTTTCGCCGTGCTGGAGTGTTGAAGAAGAGCTCTTCCACATCGACGGTAGTGCCCACGGGGTGGGCCGCTGGATAGCAATCGACATTCTCGGCGTGCCCATTGACCACCAGGCGCCAGCCTTCCTCCGCATCGCGGTGGCGGGAGGTCAGGGTGACCCGGGCCACGGAGCAAATACTGGCCAGGGCCTCGCCGCGAAAACCGAGCGTACCCACGGCCTCGAGGTCCTGGAGCCGGGCGATCTTGCTGGTGGCGTGGCGCGCTACGGCCAGGGTGAGCTCGTGCTTGGGGATGCCCGCGCCATTGTCCCGAACCCGGAGGCGCCGTACGCCCCCCTCTTCCAGTTCCACCTCGATGCGGGTGGCCCCGGCGTCGATCGCGTTTTCCACCAGCTCCTTCAGCACGGATGCCGGCCGCTCGACCACTTCTCCGGCGGCGATCTGGTTCGCAAGCTGCGGCGGCAACAGGGCTATGGGCACGGCTTAGCTCCGGGGAATGACCAGCACCTGCCCCACGCGGATGCGGTCCGAGGCGAGATTGTTCGCCGACTTAAGGCGCGCCGTATCAATGCCATAGCGCGCCGCAATGGTGGACAGGGTATCACCCCGGCGAATTTTGTAGCGCGGCGCATCGGCCAGCTGGGCCTGCCGGGCGGCGAGTAGCGTTCCCGGCGGCGGCGCCTGCTCCAGGTGAGCCCGAACCCCCTCGAAGATCGCTTCCGCCAAGCGACTCTGATGCCGCGGGGAACGCAGCAGCCGGGCCTCTTCGGGGTTGGAGATAAAGCCCGTTTCTACTAGCAAGGAAGGGATATCCGGGGACTTCAAAACCACGAAACCCGCCTGTTCCACCCGCTCACTATGCAGCCGGGTCCGCGCCCCAAGGGCATCCACCACTCGCCCCCCAGCCAAAAGGCTTTGGCTAAGGGTCCCGGTCATGGCGATATCGATGAGCACCTGGGCGAGCACCGGGTCCCGGTCCGCGAGGCTCACGGCACCAACGCCGCCGATCAAATCGGACTGGTTTTCCTTGGCAGCGAGCCAGCGAGCGCTCTCACTCGTAGCGCCACGCTGGGAGAGGGCATAGACCGAGGCACCCCGTGGCCGGGGGGAGTCGAAGGCATCAGCGTGAATGGAAATGAAGAAATCCGCGCGGAGATCCCGAGCCCGGGCCGTGCGACGGCGGAGAGGCACGTAATAATCGCCCGTGCGAATGAGTTCTCCACGAAAGCCAGGGGTGGCATCAAACTTCTTCTTTAGGCGCTGAGCGATGGCCAGCACCACGTCCTTCTCCCGAACCCCGCCCGGACCCAGGGCGCCCGGGTCCTCGCCCCCATGCCCCGCATCAATAGCAATCACGACGGCCCGCTGCGCATCGGCCACGGGCGGCGGCGCCGCAGGCTCGGCGCCCCGGGGGCGAAGGTCGACCACCAAGCGATGTCCCATCCCCGCCACCGGGTCTAGAGCGAAAACCGTATGGTCGTGAGGACCCGTGAGATCGAGCACGAGGCGAAGCTCGCCCCCGGCTTTTTCGGCGCTCCGCACCCCCACCAGCGTGGTTTGGGCCAGGGGCAAGCGGGCAGGATCAAACGCGAGGTCCGCGTCTGCCAAATCAAGTACCAGACGCGCCGGATTATCGAGGGTAAAGACCGACCAGCGCGCCGAAGCGGACAGATCAAGCACAAGGCGGGTGTGCTCCGGGCCCGCGTGGGTGCGCATGCCTTCAATGGTCGTGGCGCCCAGGGGGCCAGCGAGAAGCAGCAGCGTCAGCAAGGCCCCCGCCCGGGGCCGTCGAAGGCGAGGCCGCGCAAATCCGGCTAGGAATTGACCCATGGGGAACGCAAACCCCGCACGCTGACCGCTCAGAGACGTCATCAGTCTGGGCAGTCCCTCCCCCTTTCGCAAGGGGTCAAGGCTGGGAGAGGGCCCCGTGAACTCGTCGCCCGTCGCCCTCTAATTCAAAGCGCAGGGGCAGGCTGGCCGGGGGCAAGAGGCCTTCCCCCTGCTCGGGCCACTCGAAGAACAACATGGCCGCCTCCTCAAGCAGCTCCCGGAGCCCCAGGGCGTGGAGCTCCTCGGGATCGGCGAGGCGATAAAGGTCGAAGTGCACGATAACGAGTTTGCCCAGCTCATAACGCTCGAGGAGGGTATAGGTCGGAGAGCGCACTGCGCCCTCGTAGCCCAAAGCCCGAAGCGTGCCTCGCGCCAGGGTCGTCTTCCCCGCACCAAGATCACCATGAAGGTAAACCACCTGGGGATAGGGAAGGGTGGCGCGCTGAGCGCCAAGGGCGAGGGTGGCCGCCTCATCCGCCAGCCAGTGCTCCCCCGCAAGCGCGCTCATTGCGCCCAGGCCTTTAGCAGGGGCCCGAGTTCGTCAAAAAGATCTCGCGCCAGGAGGCACGGCCCCCGGTGCCCCGCGGCCCGATCCCCGGCTTCCCCGTGCAACTGCACCGCCGCGGTGAGCGCCGCCTCCGCCGCCAGCCCCTGAGCCCATAGCCCCACGGTCAGCCCGGCGAGCACATCCCCCATGCCTGCGGTGGCCATGGCGCTGTTGCCCCCGAGGCTCACGGCCGAGGCTGCGTCGCTGGCAATGATCGCCCCAGCGCCCTTAAGCACGGCGGGCACACCATAGCCCTGGGCGAGGGCCTGGGCCGCGGCGAAGCGATCGGACTCCACCGTCGCGGTGGAGCAGCCAAGAAGGCGCCCCGCCTCCCCAGGATGAGGGGTGAGCAGCGCCGGGAAGGGCAGGGCGCGGGGCCCGCGCTCCGCTAGGAGAGTTAGGCCATCGGCGTCAAAAACCGTGGGCAGCCGCGCCTCCAGCACCGCCCCGAAGAGCTGCCGGGCCCAGCCATCGAGCCCAAGCCCCGGGCCTAGCAGGACCGCGTCGGCGCGGGCCAGGAGGGGCGCAAGGTCTCGGCGATGGGTGACGCCCCGCACCATCAGTTCCGGGCACCGGGCCAGGGCCGGCGCCACGTGATCCGGCGCCGTAGCCAAGGTGACGGCGCCGGCGCCCGCGCGCAGGGCGGCCTCCGCCGCTAAGAGACCTGCCCCGCCCATGCCCACACCACCGGCGACCACCAGCACGCGGCCAAAAATACCCTTATGGGCAGCGGCGGGCCGCGGCAGGGCTCCGGCGGGCCGGGGGCCCAGGAGGGTCACCGTGCCCTCGGGGGCATCGGCAGGAGGCGGGCAGGCAAGGTCAGCGTGGGTCAGCGTCCCGACCCAATTCCGAGCTTCCCCGGTAAAAGCCCCTCGCTTAGGAAGCAGCAGGCTTTGGGTCACCGTCGCCCGCAGAACCGCGCCCGGGGCTGCCCCCGTATCGGCATCCAAGCCGCTCGGCAGGTCCAGCGCCAGCACCGGCGTCTTCTGGGCATTTACCCGCTCAAAGCAGTGGGCCAGGGGCCCCCGCACGGGGCGCGCGGGGCCCGTACCCAGGAGGCCATCGACCACCAGGTCGAAGGTCGAAGGATCAAACTGATCGAAGGGGGCAAAGGCGACGCCGGCGGCCTCCGCATAGTCCCGGGCGCGTTGCGCGTCCGCGGTCTTGGGAGGCGAAAGATAGAAGAGGGTACAGGCGAGACCCCGCCCCTGGGCCAGGCCCGCCAGCACGGCCCCATCCCCTCCGTTATGGCCTGGCCCCGCCAGGATCGCCACCTGCCGCGCGTCGGGCCAGGATCTTTGCAGCGTCGTCAGCGCCGCCCGGGCTGCCCGGCGCATGAGCCGGAGCCCAGGCATGCCCTCGGCTTGGAGCGCGCGATCGTGCGCCTGGGCGGCGGCGGCCGTGTAGGCCAAGGCATCGCTCATACCCGGAACGGGGGCGCAGGTCATGGGGGCTTTCTCCACGTGGCAGGGCCGGGGCAGTATAGGGCCTCCCCTTCTCCCCTGCAGGACTGCTATGAGCGACGGAGTCACCCCCGCCAGCCCTGCGGCACTTAACGCACTGCGTCGCCGCCTCGACGGCTGGGCCCGGGAACTCGGCTTTGAGGCCTTGGGGGTCACGGACGTGGACGCCGGGGCCCACCGGGACTATCTCGCCCAGTGGCTTGCTCAGGGTCACCACGGCTCCATGCTGTGGATGGAGCGCCATGAAGCCCTGCGGAGCGACCCCGCAGGGCTTTTGCCCGGGGCCCTTCGGGTTATCAGCGTTCGCATGAACTATCGGCCCAGGGACGACAATCCGGAGGCCGTGCTCGCCGACCCCCGGCAGGCCTATATCGCACGCTATGCCCTTGGCCGGGACTACCACAAGGTACTTAGGCCCCGCCTCGCTCGCCTAGCGGAACGCATCGAACGGGAGGCCGGAGGGCAGCACCGGGCCCTCACAGACTCTGCGCCCCTTCTCGAAAAAGCCTATGGGGAGAAGGCCGGCCTAGGCTGGATCGGCAAGAACACGCTGCTTCTGAACCGAGAAGCCGGCTCCTGGTTTTTGCTCGGAGAGATTTTGAGCACCCTTCCCTTGCCCATCGACGACCCCAGCACCGGCGACCCCTGCGGCTCCTGCAGCCGCTGCCTAAGCGCTTGCCCCACGGACGCCTTCCGCGGACCTCGGCAGCTCGACGCCCGACGCTGCCTCGCCTACCAAACCATCGAGAACAAGGGACCTATTCCGGAAAACCTTCGCCGTCCCCTGGGCAATCGCATTTTCGGCTGCGACGACTGCCAGCTAGCGTGCCCGTTCACGAAGTTCTCAAGACTCACGGAGGAAGGGGACTTCGCCCCGCGCCACGACTTCGATCGTAGCGAACTCCTGGAGCTTTTCCGCTGGGATGAAGCCACTTGGTCCGCCCGTACCGCCGGCAGCCCGTTGCGCCGCCCCGGCTTTGAAGGCTGGCAACGCAATCTGGCCGTGGGCCTGGGGAATGCGCCCTTTGATCCTGCGATCGTCGCCGCCCTTCAGGAACGCTTAGAAACTGCAAGCCCGATGGTGCGGGAGCACCTGACCTGGGCCCTCGCAGAGCAGGCTGCTAAAGCGCCTTGAAGATCGTCCGCCGGTAGTGGGCCAGCTCGGCGATGGAATCGCGGATATCGTCCAGGGCCAGGTGCCGCCCCTGCTTCTGCACCCCCGCAAAGGCTTCAGGATACCAGCGCGCCGCCAATCCCTTCACGGTGCTGACGTCAATCAGGCGATAATGAAAGAAGGCCTCGAGGGTCGGCATGTGTCGGCGAAGGAAACGACGATCTTGATGAATGGAATTGCCACAGAGCGGTGCCTGCCCCGGTTCCGCAAAGCGCTGGAGGAAAGCCAGGGTTTCCGCCTCGGCCTTCGCCGTGGACACGGTACTCGCACGCACCCGGTCCACCAGCCCCGAGCCCCCATGGTGGGTCCAGTTCCATTCATCCATTTTATCCAGCTCGGCTTCACCGTGATGAATGGCAAAAACCGGACCCTCGGCCAGAACCTGAAGCTCGCTGTCCGTGACCAGGGTGGCGATCTCGATAATGACGTTGTCCTCGGGATCGAGGCCGGTCATTTCCAAGTCCATCCAGATCATGGGGGGGTGCTCGGCCATGGGAAGCTCCTTTCGCGGCAAGCGGCCGCAGCGCTGGGCGACAGTTTAGCAAAGGCCGTAAGAGGAACGCGCCCGTGACCCGGGCCATCGTGCTGTCCCACCTTGGTCATGAACTGCTCGTGGCGCCAGAGCCCTCCCTGGCGCCCACCCGCTGCGCGCTACGCAGCGCCCTTCCCCCCCTCGTGGCTGGAGATGAGGTGCGGCTGGCTGAGGACGGGGACACGGTGCTCGCCGTGGAGGCCCTACCCCGGCAAACGCTGCTGGAGCGGCAAACAGCGCGGGGGACGCGCCCCATCTGCGCCAATCTCGACACCTTGCTCATTACCTTTGCCAGCGCCCCGGCGCCCCACGGCGATCTTTTAGACCCGCTTCTCGCCGCCGCTTTCGACGCGGGCCTCGAGCCCTGGCTGCTTCACAACAAATGCGACCTAGCCAGCCCCGAGGCGGAAGGGCTGCACCAAGAGCTTGAGGCTCTGGGCTTTCGCGTTTTTCGCCTAAGCGCCCAGGCTGGGGAGGGTATCGAGGCTTTGCATGCGGCCCTCCAGGGTCGGCGAGCGGCCTTCGCCGGCCAGTCTGGGGTCGGGAAATCGTCCCTTCTTAACGCCCTCGTCCCGGAAGCCGCCGCCAAGGTCGGCAGCCTGTCGGAACGGCTGAACCGAGGCCTTGGTCGGGGCCGGCACACCACCAGCGTGGTGCGGCTCTATCCCCTAGGCGCCACGCTCACGGATGGCACCCTCATCGACGCCCCAGGGCTTCGACGTTTCGTCCCCCTGCCCGTCAGTGCCTGGGCCCTAGCCAGAACTTTCCCGGACGTGGCCGCTGCCGCCGAGCACTGCCGCTTCCGCGACTGCGCCCACGACCAGGAGCCCGGCTGCGGGGTGCAGGCCGCCCTCGCTGATGGCACCCTCAGCGCCGAGCGTGCGACTCGCTATCGCCAGTGCCAAGCTGGCCCGGAGGCCCCATGAACCCTAATCGCTGCCTCTCCCTGGACGCCTTTGATGCCCTCACCGCTGCGGCGCCTGGGCATTGCCTGCTGGATGTTGGCACGCCCCAGCGTTTTACCCAGGCCCACCTTCCCGGTGCCCGGCTTCTGAATCCCACGGATCTACTCTTGGGCTTTGGGCCCGCGCCCGGAAATCCCAGAGCGCCGGAGAGCCTGCGCCAAACCCTGGCTGGAGCCCTCGGCCCGGAGGCCTGGGCAGGCAAGGCGCGAGTGGTGCTCTACGATGACGAAGGGGGCGCCTGGGCCGGGCGTGCGGTGTGGACCCTGGAGCTCTTCGGCATTGAAACATGGGCCGTTCTTGATGGTGGCCTTATCGCCTGGGCCGAGGCCGGCCGCCCCCTAGAGCAGGGCCCACCGCCGGCGCCCTTCACCGTAGCCGAAGGGCCACCCCTAAGCGCCTTCCCGAACCCCGAGCCTTGGGCCACCCTGGAGGGGGTTGAGGTCGCCCTGGCCGCGGATACGCACTGCCTTTGGGACGCCCGAAGCCCCGCAGAATATGCGGGATTCCAGCGCACTGCGGCGCGCAACGGCCACATCCCCGGTGCGGTGAACGTCCCCATCACCACCCTTCTCGATTCCAAAAGGAGCGGACGGCTGCGCGCCGATTTAAAGGACTGGCTCTCGGAGGCAGGCATCGACGGCACCCGCCCCATCATTACCCATTGCCACAGCCATCATCGCTCAGGCTTAAGCTACCTTGCGGGCCGCCTCCTCGGCTGGCCTATTCGTGCCTACGCTGGAAGCTGGGGCGAGTGGGGCAACCACCCGACGACGCCGATTACGGAAGGACCGCACCCCCATGACTGATCTTGCCCGCGCCCAGCGCTTCCTCTGGCTCCAGCACCGCCTACCGAAGGCGCTGCTCACCCGCCTCGCCGGAGCCTTCGCGCGCTGGGAGGGAGGTTGGCTCACAACCCTGGCTATTCGAGCCTTCGTGGCCGTATTCAAAGTCGACCTGAGTGAGGCCGTGGAAACCCGACCCGAGGCCTTTACCCGATTCAACGCCTTTTTTACGCGGGATTTAAAGCCCGGGGCCCGAAGTTGGCCCGCAGATTCGACGATGCTGGCGAGCCCCTGCGATGGTGCGCTATCGGCACAGGGGACCGTCCGCGCCGGCCAGCTGTTCCAAGCGAAGGGCATCGATTACTCCGCGGCGGCACTGCTGACCGGAGACGCCGCGCCCTACGACGGCGGCGCCTTCGCGACGATCTACCTCGCCCCCCGGGATTACCATCAAATCCACATGCCCCTCGCGGGCACGCTCACGGCGTTGCGCTATGTGCCTGGGGATTTGTTCTCCGTGAACCCCGCCACCGCCGCTACGCGCCCGGGGCTCTTTGCCCGTAATGAGCGGGTGGTGCTCGAGTTTGAAAACCCCGCTGGGCGCTTCGCCCTCGTGCTTGTGGGCGCCCTCATCGTAGGGGCCATGCGCACCCGCTGGACCGGCCGGGTTACGGAGGAAAGCGCTCCTCACTGGCGCCAAAAGGGGGAGACTGAGATGGCGCGAGGGGAGGCGCTCGGGGCCTTTGAGCTGGGCTCAACGGTGATTGTGCTGCTTTCTGCCGAGCTTCACAGCGCCCTCGGGAAGCCATGGCAGCCCCGGGGCCCCGGCGCACCCCTGCGCCTCGGGGAAGCGCTACTAGAAAGCTAACGCCGCTCCCAAGTAAAGGGCATGACCTCATCGAGGCTGGCGGCTCCAGTCATCAGCATCAGCACCCGGTCTACCCCCAGAGCCACCCCGGCGCAGGGGGGCAAACCTGCTTCGAGGGCCGCGAGGAGCGCTTCATCCACCGGCACATCGGGCTTGCCGAGCTGCCGGCGCCGGACCCGATCGGCTTCAAAGCGGTCCCGCTGGGTTCTCGCGCAGCACAATTCCTGAAAACCGTTGGCCAGCTCCACCCCGGCCACCACAAGCTCGAAGCGCGCGGCCGTCTCACCGCCGGGGCGCAGCGCCGCCAGGGAGGCGAGGGCCGGGGGGAAATCCGTGATGAAGGTCGGTGCCTGAAGGGTTTCCGACGCCTCCCCATAGAGCCACTCGAGGACGGTCAAGGGGTCGCCCTCGGCAAGGGCCAGGGGATCCCCCTCTCGCCCGAGAACCCCCCAGTGCGCCGCAAGGGCTTCGGCCCAGGCGGACTCCGGAGCCTCACGCCAGGCAAGCCCAAATACCTGCTTAAGCAGGGCGTCGAAGGGAAGACGCTCCGCAGGAAAGCCGGGAAGGAGCGGCGCCAGGAGCGCATCCATTTCCCCTCGTAGGGCCTCATCGTCCCACCCCGGCCGATACCACTCGAGCAGTAGAAATTCCGGATTGTGGCGCCGACCCACTTCGCCACTGCGAAAGGCCCGGGCCAGTTGATAGATAGGTCCGCTCCCAGCCGCCAGGAGGCGCTTCATGAAGTATTCCGGAGAGGTTTGGAGGCTACCGCCCTCCGCCGCCGGGGCCTCCAGCGCCGGATCGGTCACCCCCAGGCGCCCCAGCACGGGCGTATCGACTTCCAGCACCCCGCGCTCACCGAAGAACTGACGCAGATAGGCGAAGAGCTCAGCGCGGCGCTGCCACCGCGCCCGGTCCCCCCCGGGGGCCCAGGAGCGCTCGGCCATCGCTATCCCTTGGCCCGGCTCTGGTATTCGGAGCTGCGCGTATCGACGCGAATGATTTCACCTTGGTTGACGAAAAGGGGCACCTTCACCACAGCGCCGGTGGAAAGGGTCGCGGGCTTGGAACCGCCCTGCGCCGTATCCCCCTTAATTCCCGGATCGGTCTGCACCACTTCAAGCTCAATGAAGTTCGGCGCCGTCACGGAGATGGGGTCGTCGTTCCACAGCACGATCTGATAGGACTCCTGCTCCTTCAACCACTCCTTCGTATCGCCCACCGCGGACGCGGACGCGGCGACCTGCTCGAAGCTGCCGTCGGTCTTCATGAAGTGGTAAAACTCGCCGTCGGTGTAGAGATACTCCATGTCGAGCTCCATCACGTCCGCGGCTTCGATGGATTCTCCGGACTTGAAGGTGCGTTCCCACATGCGGCCGGTTTTGAGATTGCGAAGGCGCACACGGTTGAAGGCCTGGCCCTTCCCCGGCTTCACAAACTCGTTTTCCATGATGGCGCAGGGCTCTCCGTCAAGGAGCACCTTCAGCCCTGAGCGAAATTCGTTAGTAGAGTAGGACGCCATGATGTCTCCCAAGTCGCCAAGGCGGATAATAGGGGCCCGCCAGCAGCGAACTCTGGGCAGAGGCCAAAGGCCTGGGCGTTGCGGGGGACGAAATCGCTGCTCCCCTCTTACTTACCCTGGCAGCCGGGCGTGATGATACCTATAAGCTTGGAATCTGGGCAGCCCGAGGATTGGCGCGCGATGCTGCGGGAAGCCCTGCGCACTCCCAAAGCGCTCCGCGCCGCAGGGGTGACCCGGCTCAACCAGGCTGTACTGCTTCAGGCGGCAAAGTCATCGTCGGTAAACCCCAGCAAATACAGTAGGCCGTCGAGGCCAAGGGTGGAAATGGCATGGCTTGCCCGAGCCCGCACCAGGGGCTTCGCCCGGTAGGCAATGCCCAGCCCCGCCGCGGCCAGCATGGGAAGATCGTTCGCGCCGTCGCCGATGGCGATCACCTGCTCAAGGGCCAGCCCTTCCTGCGCCGCCAGGGCCTGAAGGAGCTCCGCCTTCCGCGCTCCGTCGACGATGGGGCGCGCCACCGCGCCCGTCACCACGCCATCGTCCATGGGCAACTCATTGGCAAAAACGTAGTCGATACCCAGCCGGGCCTTCAGCTGTTCCCCAAAAAATTGGAAACCGCCGCTGATGATGGCGGTTTTGTAGCCCAAACGATGAAGCGCGTTCACCAAGCGCTCGGCGCCCTCCGACAGGGGCAGGGCCTTAGCGATCTCATCCAGCGCAGCTTCCGGAAGGCCCTAAGCAGGATCAGCCCCCGCGAGCCCGGAAGCTCTCCTGAAAGTCGAGCTCCCCGCGCATGGCTTGTTCCGTGATCGCGGCCACGGCGTCCCCCACCCCGGCCCGGCGGGCCAGCTCATCGATCACTTCCGTCTCGATGAGCGTGGAGTCCATGTCGAAGGCCACGAGGCGCCGGTTCCGCCGGTAGACATCGTCCCGCTGCACGGCCACGTCGAGGTCAAAGCGTTGCGCGACCTCTAGCATCGCCGCGCGCAGCTCAGCCTGATCGGTGCTGCCACGGAGGGCAAACTCCACGCAAGCTCGGGGCTGCTGGGTAGCCTGGGCCGCCGCCGGGGAGGACAGGCGGCGAAGCGCCTCCACCCGAAGGCCAAGGGCTGCGAGGGGCGCGGTGAGGGCAGCGAATTCCAATGCGCCCAGGCGCCGGGCCAGCACGGTCACAATGATTCTGGGTTCTTGAAGGGCCTGGGCCCAACGGTCCCAGGCGCCGGCGGTGAGCTCCGCGGAGCTCACGCGCGCACCCAGGGGCTCGAGGGCCGCTTCAAGGGCCTGCTGCACCGGCGCAAAGGCATCCTCGGTGGCCTCGTGCACCAGGGTCAGCAGTACCTGGCCCTGAAGCACGCTCTGGGACACGTCATTAAGGGCCACCCCCTGTTCCGCCAATATCGCGCAGACGGTGGACAGCAGGGCAGGGTGCTCGGGGCCCCTAACGGTCAGCACAGCACGGGGCGCATTCACGTACAAAGTTCTCCCTGTTTCCCCATAGTAGTCAGCATTCCGACCCACGAGCTCAGTACGGTGTTTTTACAACACCCGCCGCCAGCGGATATTCAGCGATATCCGACGATGTATTTGGCGGACGGTTACGGGCGCTAGTTGGGCGAGCGCTACCGTTTGATCGAGGGTGCCGAGCCATAGGTTAAGGCTCGCCAAACCCACTCCAAGGGGCCAAAGCGATACCGCTCCAGCCAGAACGCGCTAAACCACATCTGGAAAACCCAGATGGCGATGACCACGCCGTACAGTTCAACACGCTGCCAGTCCCCCAGAAGCCCAAAGCCGAGACCGGTAAAGATCACTGCGCAAATCAGCGACTGCATGAGGTAGTTGGCATTTGTCGCCATCCGGCCCACCACCGCAAGTCGGCTGGTGAATGCAGCCCGTTCGATTGGCAAATTAGACATAACAAGCCGATATACCCCAGTGCCATGGCCATACGGCCGAGATGGTAGGTCGGCTGCATTTGCGCGAAGGTCGCAAACACGTCGAAGTTGCTTGAAATGGCTCGATTGATCTCGTACCCATTGATCAACAATCCCAGTGCGATACCCACCACCATAAGCTTGGTATAAAGCGCTCGACTTCGAGTGGCCTGTAACACCCCGGTCTTGTAGAGCGCCATGCCTAACATCATCATGGCAAGCGCATCCCACAACAAAAATACAGGCAGTACAAAAGCATAAACCTCAGCATTCTGGCCGGCAGTCCAGCTGAACACGCTCAGATAACTGTCGGTGCGCGCCGCAATCTCTGCTTTCACATCACTATCGTTCAGTTCAAAGTCACTAATAAAGTCTAACCAACTCTGGGCGGTTTCTTGGTCAACTTTGCTTATCTCATCACCGCTTGCCTCCGCGGCGACGACTCGCTGGTGCGCCTTCTCTGCTTCGCCTAAACCAAAGGCCATCATGGCATGAAGCAGTGACATCAAAAGAATCAGAATTCCCGCCAGGGTGAACAAGGATTTGGCTGACCGGTTACGCGCCAAGTACAGCAATGCGCCGGCCACCGCATATACCACGAGAATGTCGCCGCTCCACACCAGGATGTAGGCGTTAACAAAACCGAACATCAGCAACCAGAAGGTTCGTTTGTAATGAACCCAGCCGGCTTTAGTGTCCGTGAAAAGCACGACGCCGGCGCCGAACAAAATCGAGAACAGGCAGCGCATGGCGCCCTCGGCGAACAGCTCTACCGTCAACCAGCCGCCGATATTTAAGGCGCTGGAACCTATCAAGTCGAAGCCCGGGTTCGAATAGGAGGGGGATAACATGCCGAACCCGATAATGTTGAGTAGCAAGATACCGAGCAGCGCAAAGCCGCGAAGAACGTCGAGAGATTCGATCCGACTGGCTTCGGTTGTGGGTGGCGTAGTTTGGAATGGACCGGCTTCCGACATAACACCTCCTTCCTTCGCTAGCTTAGCGTTTAAAGCGTCAGATGTCGTGATGGGTGAACAGGTATGAGCATCATGAAGATGGTCGGAGTACTAGATTTCAGGGCCTTTGTTTCGTCTGAAGATTTTGCCGTTAGGTTGAAAGCAGCGGACTCATTGAATCTCTTGGCATTCTGGCAAAACCGCCCGAAAGCCAACCCTGGAGGCAAAAGGTGCTTTACCTCTGGGACCCAGCCGGTGCGCTTTGGCATAACGCGCAACCCCTTTCTTACCTCAATCCAAAAAATTGCCTTTGAAAGTTGAAAATCTGCGTGACTGTTCGAACGCCCCGAAAGATGGGGCTGCAGCCCCGGGGCGGACTCACTACACTCTGCTTAGGGCTTAGAGCCTGAAGCTAGCTAACCCAAGGAAGCCATGACCCCTTTTGTTACCCGTTGCGCCCTGGCGGGCGGCCTTGCGACGGCCCTCGTGTTGGCGATCGCCCTTACCGCGAGCGGCTGGGCCTACGATGCTGACCATAAGGCCCTTCGGAGCACCTATGGCAGCACCCTGGCGGAGCAGCTTGCTGCCAGCGCCATCGACCCGCTCCTCGCGAATGAGGCGCTGCGGCTTACCTCTCTTAGTCAGGAAATGAGTCAGCTTTCCGGGGTCGCCTGGGCCGCCCTCTACGATCTCGACGGGCGGCGCCTCGCCGGCGGCGAGGGCGCCCCCGCGCAGGCCCCAGAGGCCGATGGGGAGACACGCTTTCAACAGCCGCTGATATTTGGGCGCGAGGCCCTCGGCAGGGCTGTGGTCGCCCTCCCTACCCTAAGCGCTGAGCGCCAGGGCCCTAGCGCTACCTTTGCCGTGGCCGCAGGACTCATTGTCCTCCTCACCTTCCTCAGCGGCCTGCTAGGCCACCGCGCAGAACTGCGGCTGCAGCAGCTGCGCCAACGCCTGGAAGCAAAGCTTGGGCGTACCGTCGCCCCCGGGGATCCGCTTCAAGCCCTTATCCAGCTGATCGATCCGCCCCAGCAAATCGTGCGCGCCCCAGAGCCAGGGAAGCTGCCCGAGGCTTCAACACTTGAGGGCGACGAAGAAGGCATTGGAGAAGAGCAGCAGGACCAGGCCTACCTGCTGGTGATCAATCTCTTTAACCAAAGCCAGCTAAGCCCCCAGGCGCGGCAAACCCTGTTCGCCCAGCTGGGCCAGGCCCTCGAAAGCCAGCTAGCGGGCACAACCGGGCGCCGGGGCTTCCTCGCAGGCACGGGGATGGTGGTTCTGCTACCGCAACGTTCCAGCAGCCTTGACCCAGCCCTTGAGGCCATAGAACGCAGCTTAGCCTTGCAGCGGGCCGCCCAGGGGGCCCTGGCGGACGGGGACATTCCGGCGGAGCTACGCTTTGGGCTCGAGCGCCTTGAAGACGAACATGCGGCCACCGCAAATCCCGAGACCCTGCTGACCACGGCAAGGGACGCGGTCTATCGAACCATCACGCTCGCGGCCCTGGCCCGACCAGGAAGCCTGGTGATTGGAGATGCGGTGATGCGCGCCGTCGACGAGGTGGCGGGGCTCGAAGCCGAAGCGGTGGCCGCCAGCGCCTTGGCAGCCCTGGGCGCCCAGGACCCGGCTTGGCGCGTCGCCGACCGGCCAGCGTCGAGGCCCCCAGCCTCCGCCGACTGGGACCCAAAGGCCGGCGAAGAGGGGCATGGAGAAGAGGGACATGGAGAAGAGGCGCCTTAAACGCGCTCGATCCGGTCCACTCGCTGGAAGCCTCGGGGGAGACGCTGCCCCCGGCGCGCCCGTTCTCCGCGATAGGCATCGAGGTCACTGGTCTTCATATTCAGATAGCGCGCCCCCGCATGAACACGAAGGACCCCATCGGCCGGGAGCGCGACTACCCCACGAAGCACCTCTTCCCCGCTAACTACGCTGGCCTTGGGAAGGCTCAAAATCTTGTTGCCCTTGCCCCGGGCCAGCGCCGGCAATTCGGAAACGGGGAAAACCAGCATGCGCCCAGCGCTCGACACCGCCGCCAGAAGATCCGATTCCGGCGCCTCCACCCGCTGCGGCGGCAGCACCAAGGCGCCCTCTGGGAGGGTGAGCACGGCTTTCCCGGCCTTCTGCTTTCCGACCAAATCTCCAAGACGGCAGAGGAAGCCATAGCCTGCGCTCGAGGCCATCAGAACCGTGCTGTCCGCAGGACCCATCATGACCCCCGCAAAGCTGGCGCCAGAGGGGACCGTGAGGCGCCCCGTGAGGGGCTCTCCTTGGCTTCGGGCGCTCGGAAGGCCGTGGGCGGGAAGGGTGTAGGCGCGCCCCGTGGAATCAAAGACAACTAAAGGTTCGTTGCTTCTCCCCCGCGCCATGTGCGCGAACTGATCGCCACTGCGATAGGCGAGTTCCCGGGGATCGAGCTCATGGCCCTTGGCGGCCCGTACCCATCCCATCTCGGACACGATGACCGTAATGGGCTCGGAGGACAGGCGCTCTTCTTCGGTAAAGGCTCGAGCCTCCTCGCCCGTGACCAGAGGCGACCGGCGGTCATCACCGTAGCGCTCCGCCGCCTCCGCCAGCTCCTTGCGCATGAGGGTCCGTAGGCGCCGGGGGGACCCAAGGGTTTTTCCGAGATCGTCCTGCTCGGCCAGGAGCGCCTTTTGTTCCCCCTCGATGCGAATCTGCTCAAGGCGCGCTAACTGCCGCAGCCGCAGCTCCAGTATGGCGTTGGCCTGGGCTTCCGTGAGAGAAAAGCGGGCCATGAGCGCCGCCTTCGGAGAATCGGCCTCCCGGACAATTTTGATGACCTCGTCGACGTTGAGATAGGCAACGAGCAGCGCGTCGAGCACATGAAGCCGCTCGGCGATACGGTCGAAGCGATGCTGAAGCCGGCGCCGCACCGTGGCTTCCCGGAAGGTTAACCACTCCGCCAAAAGGGCCTTCAGGCCCCGCACCCCGGGCCGTCCGTCGAGGCCCAGGACATTCATATTCACCCGGTAGCTCCGCTCCAGGTCCGTGGTCGCGAAGAGGTGGCTCATGAGCCGGTCCGTGTCGATGCGCTTGCTCTTCGGCACCAGCACAAGCCGCAGAGGGTTCTCGTGATCGGACTCGTCCCGAAGATCCACGAGCATGGGCAGCTTTTTCGCCGTCATCTGCTGCGCGATCTGCTCGAGCACTCGGGCCGGAGAGCTCTGCTGGGGCAGGGCCGTAACAACGATCTCTCCCTCCTCCAGATGCCAGACCGCCCGGGCTCGCACGCTGCCCCGGCCCGTCTCATAGATCGTCTTGAGCTCCTCCGGCGGGGTGATGATCTGCGCCGCCGTCGGGAAGTCGGGGCCCTGCACAAAGGCGAGGAGGTCTTCCGTTTCCGCCTTCGGATTCTCGAGAAGATGCTGGGCCGCCGCCGCCACCTCCCGGGCGTTGTGCGGGGGAATATCCGTGGCCATGCCCACGGCAATTCCCGTCGCGCCGTTCAATAACACCACGGGAAGCCGAGCTGGCAGGGTTTTGGGCTCGTCGAGGGTGCCATCGAAGTTGGGTACCCAGTCCACGGTCCCCTGGCCGAGCTCATCGAGCAGCAGCTCCGCAAACCGCGTCAGCCGCGCCTCCGTATAGCGCATGGCCGCGAAGGATTTGGGGTCGTCCGGAGCGCCCCAATTCCCTTGCCCATCCACGAGGGGATAGCGATAGGAAAAGGGCTGGGCCATAAGCACCATGGCCTCGTAGCAGGCGCTATCTCCATGGGGATGGAACTTTCCGAGCACATCCCCGATCGTGCGCGCCGACTTCGCGTACTTAGCCGTGGCGTTTAGCCCCAGCTCACTCATGGCGTAAACGATGCGCCGTTGCACGGGCTTCATGCCGTCGCCAACGTGGGGCAAGGCCCGGTCGTTGATGACGTACATGGAGTAGTCGAGGTAAGCCCGCTCGGTATAGCTTCGGAGCGGCACTCGCTCAAAGCCGCCATCGGTCGCCGGCACCATGGTTTCGTCGGTCATGCGCGTTCCTTAGCTAGCGGTCGAGTTCAGCTTGATCGCCCTTAGCCTCAAGCCAAGCCCGACGATCGCTGGCCCGCTTCCGCGCGAGCAACATATCCATGAGTTCCCGGGTTTCCGCGTCCGAGTCCACGGTGAGCTGCACGAGGCGTCGGGTATCCGAGGCCATGGTGGTTTCCCGGAGCTGCATGGGATTCATTTCCCCCAGGCCCTTGAAGCGCTGCACCTGGATTTTGCCGCGCTTTGGCTCGGCCTCAAGCTGAGCGAGGCGCGCGTCCCGTTCGCTGGCATCAAGGGCGTAATAAACCGTTTTGCCCTGGTCGATGCGGTAGAGGGGCGGCATGGCCACGAAGACCCGCCCCGCTTCTACGAGGGCCGGGAAGTGACGCAGGAAGAGAGCACAAAGCAGGGTCGCAATGTGGAGCCCGTCGGAATCGGCGTCAGCGAGGATGCAGACCTTGCCGTAGCGTAGCCCTGAGAGATCGCGGCTTCCCGGATCGACCCCAAGGGCCACGGCAATGTCGTGCACTTCCTGGCTGGCGAGCACCTCCGCGGGGGCTACCTCCCAGGTGTTCAGAATCTTCCCGCGCAGAGGCATGACCGCCTGGAAGCTCCGATCCCGGGCCTGCTTTGCCGAGCCCCCGGCGGAGTCCCCCTCCACGAGGAAGAGTTCCCCCCGCTCGAGATCGTCACTGCTGCAGTCCGCGAGCTTGCCGGGCAGCGCCGGGCCCGCGGTAATGCGCTTTCGTGCCACCTTTTTGACAGCCTGGAGCCGGCGCTGGGCACTGCGAATGGCGAGCTCAGCGAGGGCTTCTCCCTCTGCGGTGTGCTGGTTAAGCCATAGGCTGAAGGCATCCCGGGCCACGCTGGTGGCAAAGGCCGCGGCTTGACGGGAGGCCAGCCGCTCCTTGGTTTGCCCAGAAAATTGAGGCTCCTGCATCTTGTGAGAGAGCACGTAGGCGCAGCGTTCCCAGAGATCCTCCGGAGCCAGCTTGAGCCCCCGGGGCAGGAGATTGCGGAGTTCGCAGAACTCCCGCAGGGCTTCCGTAAGCCCCGTGCGCAGGCCATTAACGTGGGTCCCCCCCTGAGCCGTAGGGATGAGGTTGACGTAGCTTTCCTGCAGCAGCTCCCCCCCTTCCGGCAGCCATTGCACCGCCCAGCTGATGGTCTCAGTCGGGCTGGAGAACTCGTGGCAGAAGGGGCTTTGGGGACAGCTGGGGAGCCCCTGGGTGCTTTCCTCGAGATAGGCCTTCAGACCGTTCTCGTAGCACCAACGCTGCGGCGGCGAGCCATTCGCTTCGTCCGTGAAGAGGATTTCGAGGCCTGGACACAGCACGGCCTTGGCCCGCAGTAAATGGGTCAGCCGGCCCCGAGAAATATTGGCCGAATCAAAGAAGCTAGCGTCGGGCGAAAAGCGCACGGTGGTGCCGGAGCGCCGCCGGGGCGCTTCCTCCACCGCTTCGAGGGCACCCTGGGGCACGCCGCCCTCGAAGCGCTGACGCCAGCGCTGCCCATCGCGCAGCACCTCAACCTCCAGCCAGCTCGCCAGGGCGTTCACGACCGAAACCCCCACGCCGTGAAGGCCACCGGAAAAGCGGTAATTTTCATCGGAAAACTTGCCCCCGGCATGAAGGCGGGTAAGGATCAGCTCGACCCCGGAGACACCGTGCTCCGGGTGCACATCGACGGGCATACCCCGGCCATCGTCGCGCACGGCGACGGCGCCCCCCTTCTCCAGCACCACCTCGATGCGCCGGGCATGGCCCGCAAGCGCTTCATCGACGCTGTTATCCACCACTTCCTGCACCAGGTGGTTGGGCCGGGCCGTGTCCGTGTACATCCCAGGACGTTTACGAACGGGCTCAAGGCCGGTGAGTACCTGGATCGACTCGGCCGAATAGGCTGTTTTCGCCATGACCTTCCTTTCGAGCTAGCGGGTGGATCGGGCGGCGGAGGGATCCCACCGAGAGTCGTGGGGCATGTTACGCCGGTCCTAGGACAGGCCCAAGCGCCTAGGCCCCAAGGGAGAGGGGCTCGGCGTCGATGCCCTGGGCCAAGCAGAGCGCCAGATATTCGCCGAGGAAGGCATTCAGTTGGGCTTTTTCATCGGGAAGGCGCATTTGGGCATTGGGATAGGCGTAGCGTGCCTCAAAGCGATCCTGGCCCTGATAGGCCAGCACCTCCGCCGTTTGGCAGTCGTGGTAAAGGCGCAGGCGCAGCGCAGGCGGGCAAATGAGAGGATGCCAGGCGCTGGCCCCACCCTTGAACTGCACCGCGAGGGTGGTGGTATACGGGGCCCGGTCCTCCACCAAAAAGCGCAGCTCCGGGGCCTGGGCGCCCGGCAGCCGCAGCCGCAGCCGGCGCACGTCTTCATCGAAGAGGCTGGGTAAAAGCGCTAGAAGGCGGCGGTAATTCGCGTCGCATTCCGCCATGTGGCGGCTGAGATCAACGCGGTAGCTCGCCGAGGCCATGGGCTAGGCCACCGCCGGCTCGAGAAGGGTCAGGCGCTGCGCCGTTGCGTCGAGGCGGACCCGCGCCCCCACCGGCACCACGGCCTGATCGTCGATGTGGCCAATCATGAGCCCGCGCAGGCAGGGCGTCCCTGGCCGCGTGCGCTCCCGGAGCACCGTTTCGACGCTAAAGGTGTTGTTGCTGTCTTCCGCGTCCGTGAACTTACCGAAAACCAGCCCCGCGATCTCATCGAGCACCCCTGCCAGCCAAAGCTGGGTAAGCATGCGATCGATGCTGTAGGGCGCCTCATAAACGTCTTCGAGAAAGAGAATTTTATCTCGGAAACCTGGCAGATAAGGCGTTCCAACCAGGCTCGCGATGAGGGACAGATTGCCACCCACAAGCACCCCCTCGGCGACGCCAGGCTGAAAGGTCTGCAGGCGGTTCTCCCGCCGCACCTGACCCCGGCCGGCCTCGAAGGGCGGCGGGGCGGCCAACGCTAGGGGCGCCGTGGGCGTCGTCAAAATGGCGTCGTAGGCCGCCAGCGCATAGGGAGACAGGTTCGTCGCGGCGATGGGTCCGTGGAACGTGATGAGGCCCGTGTGCGCGTAAACGGCGTTCAGAATGGCCGTGATGTCACTGTAACCCAGAATGACCTTAGGTGCCCGGCGAAGGGCATCGAAATCGAGAAAGGGAAGCAGCCGTGCGGCGCCGTAGCCCCCGCGAAGGCAGACAATGCCGTCGAGATCGGGGTCTCGGAAGGCGGCGTTCAAATCGGCCGCGCGCTGCTCGTCTGTCCCTGCGAGGTACTGATTGCGGCGGAACAGGTGCGCCCCAAGAGTCACTTCGTAGCCGAGGGAACGAAGAAATGCCGCGCTGGCCTCGATGGCGACGTCTTCTTCCAGATTACTGGCCGGGGCCAGGAGCGCGACCCGGGACCCGGGGCGAGGCCCCGGGGACGAAGGGCGGCGGGGCCCACCGGCGAGCCCCCTGACGCCGCGAGGCTCGGCGCCGCAAGGCCCGCCATGGGTAGGAGTGCGGCGGCACGGAGAAGGTCCCGGCGCTCCATGGTGGACTAGTCCTTCACCAGCGTCAGCCAGTCGTCATGGCCCAGGCGCTGTCCTCGCACCTGCTCAAAGTAGGCATCCTGAAGGGCCGTGGTGATGGGGCCCCGAGCGCCCGTACCGATCTGCCGGCCATCGAGTTCACGAATGGGCAACACCTCGGCGGCGGTGCCAGTGAAGAACGCCTCGTCAGAGATGTAGACCTCGTCCCGGGTGATGCGACGTTCCAGAATTTCCAAGCCCTGATCTGCTGCCAGGGCGAAGATCGTATTGCGGGTAATGCCGTCTAAGCAGGAAGTGAGCTCCGGGGTATGCAAGACGCCGTCACGCACCAGGAAGATATTCTCCCCGGAGCCTTCAGCTACGTAGCCTTCGTTATCCAGCAGCAACGCCTCCTCGGCCCCGGCATCGAGGGCTTCCCGGAGCGCGAGCATGGAGTTGATGTAATTGCCGTTGGCCTTCGCCTTGCACATGGTGATGTTGACGTGATGGCGAGTGTAGGAAGCGGTCTTCACGCGAATGCCTCGTTCCTTGGCCTCCGGATCCATGTAGGAAGGCCAGGGCCAGGCGGCAATAATGCAGTGAGTGGATAGGCCTTCGGCCCGGAGCCCCATGCCTTCCGAGCCCAGGAAGCACATGGGCCGCAGGTAGGCTTCCTCAAGCCCGTTCTCCCGCACCACCAGACGCTGCGCTTCGTTGATTTCCGCCTGGGTCCAGGGCATGGCCATCTGCAAAATATGCGCGCTGTTGAAGAGCCGCTTTGTGTGGGCCTTGAGGCGAAAAATGGCCGTACCCTTGGGGGTGGCGTACGCGCGTACGCCCTCAAAGCACCCCAGGCCATAGTGCAAGGTATGGGTGAGTACGTGCACCCGAGCGTCGCGCCAGGGGACCAGCTCACCGTCAAACCAAATCACCCCATCGCGGTCGGCGAAATTCGGCACTGCCATCTCTTTACTCCCTCACGGGCCCTTGGGCCCAAAGTAACGCCCACCCTCAGCGGCGAATCCCGCCCAAGTCTCCGCAACCTGCTGCGCCAGCGCCACTACCGAGGGATCGTCGGTGCGGGAATCGGTGCCCTGCAGGGCACGGCGATGACCTTCGGCGCGCAAGGCCAGGTAGCCATCCCGAAGAAGAGAGGCTAGGGGAGCTTGAAGCCGCCCCGAGGCCTGCGCCGCGGCGAGAATGCGGAGGACGTCAGTCCATGCGAGGAGCCCAGAATCTTCGGCGCTCCACGCCAACACAAAATATTGAACCATGAATTCAATATCCACGATACCGCCCCGATCTTGCTTCAGGGCGAAGCCCTTCGCGACGGGCGAGAGGGCGCCGCCCTTGGCTTCCCGGATGCGTTCGCGCATGGCCAAAATCGCTTCCCGAAGCGCCCCTTCCGGCCGCGGCATCGCCAGGATGGTCTCTCGGAAGGCACGAAAGCGGGCCTGCAAGGGCGCCGGACCCAGGATCGGCCGAGCCCGCACCAAAGCCTGATGCTCAAAAGTCCAGGCGCGCTCGCGCTGGTAGCGCTCAAAAGCATCGAAGGTGGTGAGGAGCAGCCCGGAGGCGCCCTCCGGGCGCAGCCTAAGGTCGATCTCGTAGAGCACACCGCTGTGGGATCGGTGAGACAGAAAGTGCATGAAGCGCTGCACCACGCGGTTTAAGAATTGCACGTTACTCACGACCTTGGGGCCCACCGTTTGTCCCGTGGGGGGCAGGTCGTGGAGGAAGACCAGATCCAAATCGCTACCCCAGCCCAGCTCGAAACCCCCGAGCTTGCCGTAGGCCAGTGCGCAGAGCGCTTTCGACCCGGGCTGCCCGGCGTGGTCCCGGGGTGCCCCATAGCGAGCGAGGGTCTCCTCCCAGGCTAGGTGAAGGGTCCGTTCGCAGAGCAGCTCTGCCAGGGCCGTTAGGGCATCGCTCACCTTCGCCGTGGGCAGGGCCCCGGCGAGCTCGCAGGCGCCAATGCGCAAAAGCGTGGCCTCTTTAAAGTAGCGAAGCTCCTCCAGCGCCCGCTCGAGATCCCCCGGCGCCAAGCTCTGCACGTGATCATCTAAGGCCTGGCGCAAGCGTTCCGCCGTGGGCGGCTCAAAAAGACTTCGGCCATCGAGAAGCTCGTCGAGCAAGATGGGATGACGCGCCAGCGTGTCGGCGAGGCCCTTCGCCCCCTCGGCAAGGCGCAGTAGCTGCTCTAGAGCCCCCGGATTTTCCCAAAGAAGCACCAGGTAGGTCGTGCGGCGGAGCACAGTCTGCAAAACCGGTAGGGTGCGCTCCAGGGCCAAAAGGGGGTTCGGGCGCTGCGCAGCGGCGGCGAGCCACCGGGGCGCGAGCGCATCGAGGCGCTCGAAGCCGAGAGGCTGACCTATGGTCTGCTCTGCCTGGCGCCGAAGCGCTCGTAAGAGTTCGGGGACCCTCGACCGAAACACCTCTCGCCCTTCAGCCGCGCACTCTGGGAGGGCTGCGTCCTCCAGCTCCTCCGCCGCTTCGGGGCTCGCCCAGAGCCGCTCCCACGGCCCCAGGGGCATCCCCTCGGGAGGCGCCGGATCATGAATCAGCGCATCAAAGATCATCGCTACCCGGGCCCGCTCCAACCCCAGGGTCTCCCGCAGCGCGGCCCCATCGGCAAAGCCCAGCTGAAACGCCAGGGTCTCTTCCTCAGGCCCGGGCCCGGGCAGGCGCTGGGTTTGCTCGTCACGCCAGCCTTGCACGCGATGCTCCAGGGCTCGCAGGAGGCGATAGGACCGCTGGAGCGCCGCTTCGTCGTCCGCTGCCAGGAACCCGCTCTGCGCGAGCTGGGTAAGCGCCGCTGGAAGGGACGCGGTGCGCAGCCGTCGATCCCGGCCCCCGTGAATGAGCTGAAACACCTGGGCGATAAACTCGATTTCCCGAATGCCCCCCACGCCCAGCTTTAAGTCCTCCGCGAGCCCTCGCCGCTTCATATCCTGGCGCAGCAGGCGCTTCATGCTGCGAAGCGCGTCGATGGCGCTGAAGTCGAGATAGCGACGATAGACAAAGGGCCTTAGGGTCTCGCAAAGGCTGGCCCCCAGAACCAAATCTCCCGCCGCAGGCCGAGCCTTTAGGAGCGCATAACGCTCCCATTCCCGCCCCTGGCTTTCGTAATAAGCGAGAGTCGCCTGTTCGTGCTGAACAAGGGGGCCGCTCTCGCCGAAGGGGCGCAGGCGAAAATCTACGCGAAACACAAAACCCTCGGCGGTTCGTGCATCGAGGAGGGTAATGACGTCCTGAAGCACGCGCACGTAAAAGGCCTGGTAGGTCCGCCCTCCGGGGAGGGTCCCGGGGGTTTCGTAAACGGCCATGAGATCGATATCGCTGGAAAGATTCAGCGCCCGCTCCCCCAGCTTTCCCAGGGCTAGAATGGCGATTCGCTGGGGCACCCCAGCAACCTTCTCCGGCGTGCCCCAAAGGGCGCCGAGCCGCGCCTCAGCCCCGGCAAGCGCCCGTTCAAGGCAAAAGTCCGCCAGGGCGCTTAAGGACTCCGTGGTCTCCGCGAGGGTTCTAAGGCCGGCAAAATCCTGGGCCAGGATCCTCAGCATGACGGCCTGGCGGAATCGGCGAAGGGCCCGACCTAAGGGCGCTTCCGCAAGCCCCCGAGGGCCTTCCAGGGCCGCGGCAGCCTCACGGGGCAGATCGTTGCCGAAGGGCGTCCAAAGCCCCTCGAGGCTCGCGCCATCCACCGACGTGCTCAGCGCACCGGGGACGGCCATCGCTTCGAAAAGGGCACCATCAGCGTGGAGCCGATCCCGAGCCCAGGAGGCCCCCAGCAAGAGGGCGGTCCAGAGCGCGCCTTCAGGGCCCGCAAGGAGAGGCTCTAGGGGCCTTTCCGCTTCCCGAAAACGCGCGCACAGGTCCGCCAGCAAGGCTTCCTGCGCGAACCCGAGGGTGGGTCGAGGCGTGGGGGGATCGAAGGAATGGGCCCTGGAAGTCATGGGCTTAGGACCGGGGACGTGGCATTATCTCGCCGCCTTTGGGCCTCGGTGCTGCGGCACAGGGCCTACCCGCAATCCGACGCTTCGGCGGAGTGTGACTGCGTGACTGACAACTCATTGCCCTACGTCCAGTGGTTCCGCGGCGCTTCACCCTACATTAACGCGCACCGCGACCGCACCATGGTGCTCATGCTTGGGGGAGACGCGCTCGCCCACGAAAACTTCGATAACGTCATTCATGATGTGGCCCTCCTGGCTTCCCTGGACGTTCGCCTGGTGCTGGTTTTCGGGGCTCGGCCCCAGATCGATTGCGCCCTTACCCAGGCTGGCGTGGAAGCCCGCTATCACAAAAATCTGCGAGTCACCGATCCTGCCACCCTCGCCCTAGTGCGCCGGGTGGTGGGCGATCTACGCATGCAAATCGAAGCCAAGCTTTCCATGGGCCTTCCTGGCACGCCAATGGCACAGTCGCGCATCACGGCCACCGGCGGCAACTGGGTAACGGCCAAGCCCCTGGGGGTGATCGACGGTATCGATCACGAGCTCACCGGCGAAGTGCGCCGCGTAGATACGGCCGGGCTTATCGCGCAACTCGATGCTCGCTGTATCCCGCTGCTGGGACCCTTTGGCTACGCCCCCTCCGGCGATGTGTATAACGTCGCCTATGAGGAGGTTGCCGCGTCCGTGGCCGCGGCCTTGAAGGCGGATAAACTCATCGCCCTGGACGATGCCCGTGGCCTCCTAGACGACGACGGCGAACTGCTCACGGAGATGACGCCGCAGGAGCTTGAGCACTGGCTAGACACTGCCGAAGACGGCTCCGACGCGGCCAGCGAACGGGCCCGGCAAGCGCGAGCGCTGCTTTGGGCCGTGCGCTCCGGGGTACGGCGGTGTCATGTGGTAAGCCACTGTGAAGATGGGGCCCTGATTGAAGAACTCTTCACCCATCAGGGCTCGGGCACGCAGATTACGGAGCACAGCGCGGAGCGCCTGCGCCCGGCGCAGCTCGATGACGTGGGCCGGCTTATGGAACTAACGGCGCCCCTAGAGCGCGCCGGCGTGCTCCTCCCCCGAACTCGAGAGCGCATAGAGCGAGAAATCGCCCATTTCTGGGTGCTTGAGCTCGACGGCCTGCTTACGGCCTGTGCAGCCCTAATTCCCTACGCGGGCAGCGGAGAGATCGCCTGCCTGGTTACCCACCGGGAGTACCAAGGCCAGGATCGGGCGGAACGGCTGCTGCGCCACCTAGAGCGGATTGCACAACGCCAAGGGCTTGCGCAGGTTTTCGCCTTAAGCACCCGTACCGCAACCTGGTTCATGGAACAGGGCTATCGCATTGGTGCGGTGGCTGACCTCCCGGAAGCTCGCCGAGAACAGTGGACGCCCGAGCGCGCGTCGAAAGTGCTGACCAAATCCCTCTGACCCTTCGGCCAAGGCCGAATCGCTGTAAAAGAGAGCCTTCATGAGTGACAACGATACTAAACGCCCCTATTCCGCCACGGTGGTCGACGGCGTAGAGAAGGCTGCTGCCCGGGCCATGCTCCATGCCGTGGGCTTTGACGCCTCGGACTTCAAGCGGGCCCAGGTAGGGATTGCTTCCACCTGGAGCAATCTCACGCCCTGTAACATGCACATCAACACCCTAGCGGAAGCGGCTGCGGAGGGGGTGGCCAGCGCCGACGCGAAGCCCGTGACCTTCAACACCATCACCGTCTCCGATGGCATCTCCATGGGTTCCCCAGGCATGCGTTATTCCCTCGTATCCCGGGAAGTGATCGCCGACTCCATCGAGACGGTGGTGGCGGCCCAGGGCTTTGACGGCTTCGTCACCATCGGCGGCTGCGACAAGAATATGCCCGGCTGCGCCATTGCTATGGCTCGCCTCGATCGCCCAAGCGTTTTTGTTTACGGCGGCACAATCCAGCCCGGTAAGGAGCGACGAGACGTGGTCTCGGTGTTCGAGGCCGTAGGCCAACACGCCGCTGGCAAACTGTCGGACATCGAACTCAAGGAAATCGAGGCCACCGCCATCCCGGGGCCGGGCTCCTGCGGTGGCATGTATACCGCGAACACCATGGCCTCCTCGATTGAGGCCATGGGCCTGTCCCTGCCCAACTCCTCGGCCCAGGAAGCCGTGTCCCCGAACAAGCTCGCCGATGCCCGAGCCGCCGGCGCCGCTGTGGCCCACCTGGTGCAGCGGGGCATCAAGCCCTCGGACATCCTGTCCCGGGAGGCCTTCGAAAACGCCATTGCCATCACCATCGCCCTAGAAGGCTCCACCAATGCAGTGCTTCATCTTCTAGCGATCGCCCACGCTGCGGGCATTCCCTTGAGCCTTGAGGACTTCACCCGCATTGGCAAACGGGTCCCCGTGCTGGCTGACATGCGCCCCGCCGGGCACTACGCCATGAGCGAACTCATCGCCATCGGCGGTATCCAACCGCTCATGAAGATGCTGCTGCAGGAAGGGCTGATGCACGGGGACTGCCTTACCGTTACGGGCAAGACCCTGGCGGAAAACCTTGCCGTAGTGGCGCCCTATCCCAAAGAGCAGCGGGTGATTCGCCCCCTTTCCGAACCCATCAAAAAGGACAGCCATCTGGTCATCCTCAAGGGAAACCTCGCCCCGGAGGGGGCCGTGGCAAAAATCACTGGGCACGAAGGGCTACACTTTAAGGGCACGGCACGGTGCTTCCATGGGGAGGAGGCGGCCCTCGCCGCTATTCTCGATGGCACGGTCGTGGCTGGTGATGTGGTGGTGGTGCGCTACGAAGGCCCGAAGGGCGGGCCGGGGATGCGTGAGATGCTCTCCCCAACCAGCGCCATCAATGGCCGGGGCCTGTCCGATCAAGTGGCCCTTATCACCGACGGACGCTTCTCCGGGGGCTCCCACGGGTTTGTGATTGGGCATGTGACACCGGAGGCCTTCGACGGCGGACCCATTGGGCTGCTTGAAGACGGTGACGAAATCACCATCGACGCGGAGGCCGCCACCATCACGGCGCACGTGGATGAAGCCTCCCTGGCCGCCCGGAAGGCCCGCTGGACGCGCCCGACGCCCTATGCGACCCGGGGGATCCTGGCCAAATACGCCCTCACGGTACGCTCCGCGTCGGAAGGAGCGGTGACGGATAAGTTCGAGTAAGCGCCCTAAAGGACGTAGCCGTCGCCAGTCGCTCGAACGGTAACGCTACTGACCGAAACCCCAAGAGGCTGGTCCATGGCGTGGAGGATCGCGTCTACGAGGTATTCGGGGTCGAGGGCGAAGTAAGCCGGGGATTCGGGGTCCTGTTCTGCCGCAGGCAACTGTCCCGCCGCCATGGCCTCAAAGCGAGGCCCATCTTCTACGAGGTAGTGGCCCCAGATGCCCTTGGGGGCCTCGGGGTTCACAATATTCAAAGACAGATTGGTGGCCGGCACCCCCGTAGGCTTGATCACCGTAACCTTGATCTTGCCCCGGGTTTCCTGGCGGAAGGACTCGGAGAGGAAATCCACAGCGGCCTTGCTGGCGCCGTACACCGCTGCGCCGATGGTGGGGTAGTTTCCATAAATAGAGGACAGGTTGATCACCTGACCGCGCCCCGCCGCCATCATGGGATCGAAGGCTGCAATCATGCCGTAAAGCACGCCCCGAATATTCACATCGATGCAGCGATCCCAGGCACCCACGGCTTTGGCATGGTCGGAGAAAAAGGCCAGAGGCATGGTTCCCGCGTTGTTCACAAGCACGTCCAGGGCGCCGAAGCGCTCGAGGGCCGCGGCAACCAGAGCCTTTTGCTGAGCTAAATCAGAAACGTCCGTGAGCTGCGTGTGAAGAGCCGAAGACGCCATGGCCGAAGCCAGCTTGACGAGCCCTTCCCCGTCGACGTCTCCCCCTACAACCTGAGCTCCGCGAGCAAGTAAGCGCTCACATAAAATTCGTCCGAAGCCGCTCGCAGCCCCCGTCACGACGACGGTCTTTCCCCTAATCCGATCCATCGAGCTCTCCCTGGAATTAGGACAGCTGGTAGCTTTGAACCAGCTCCACCAGGCGCTTAACGTTGTCCACGGGGGTCTCCGGGACAATGCCATGACCCAGGTTAAAGATGTGCCCAGGGCGGCGACCGACGCTGGCCATGAAGGCCCGGGCCTGCTTTTCCACCGCCGGCCAATCGGCGCAGAGGATAATCGGGTCAAGATTGCCCTGGAGCGCAGGCACGCCCAGCGCATCCCAGGTTTCCGCGAAGGGGGCGCGCCAATCGAGGGCAAGCACGTCGGCCCCGAGGGCCTTCATCTGCGGGGCCAGAGCCGGATTGCCCGTACCGAAGTACACCACGGGCACCGCATCGGGGCGGGCCTTAAGCGTGGCAATGAGGCGCTTCGTATAGGGCAGGGCGAAGTGCTCGAAGTCCACCGGGCTCAGCGCACCCACCCAAGAATCAAACAACTGTACGGACTGCACCCCGGCCTCGATTTGCTGCCCAAGATAAGCGGCTACCGCGTCCACAAG
Source organism: Candidatus Salivita marina (assembly GCA_038144425.1). GTDB lineage: Bacteria > Pseudomonadota > Gammaproteobacteria > Pseudomonadales > Azotimanducaceae > Salivita > Salivita marina. Next base: position 693,336 of record JAYQNS010000004.1, read on the forward strand.
CTTATCCATCAGTACGCCCCAGGCCTCCGGAGCGTTATTCATCAGACGCTTACAGTGAATGTAGTTGCGGGACCCACCCCCTTCGACGGCGTAGGACGCGAGAGTAAAAGGGGCACCGGCAAAGCCAATGAGAGGAATGTTGGCCGGTAGCCCCTCCCGGCAAAAGCGCACCGTATCGCTGATGTAAGCCGTGCCTTCCTCCGCTACCAGGGGACGAAGGGCGGCGATGGCCTCCGGAGTGCGAACGGGATTTGCAAAACGGGGCCCCACACCTTCGAGATAATCCAGCTCAAGGCCCATGGGCTCGAGCATGGGCAAGAGGTCCGCGAACATGATGGCTGCGTCAACGCCAAGGATGCGCTGCGCATCCAGGGTGGCTTGGGCCGCCATTTCCGGGTTCTTAAAGAAAGCCAGGGACGGAGTTTTTCCCTTCAGAGCGTGATACTCCGGCATGTAGCGCCCCGCTTGTCGGTTTAGCCAAACGGGCGTGTGGGCGGTGGCCTCGCCCCGGCAGGCGCGAAGATAGGGCGAATCAAGAAGGCGGGAGTCCATGGCGGCTCAACAGCAGAAATAAACATTGACGATAGCCGCGGCAAGGAGAGACGGTCAACCAAAGTTGACAGCCGGACCCGTTGACGCCAGCGCCCGCTTCAGCGCTCAACCGCGCCGGCGAAGGCCCCTCAGGCAAACCCAGGCGCCTAGCACGCTGCTGCACGGGGCCAGGAAAAGGTAGGGCGCCAGAGCCCCACCTCCGGGGTGCGATGAGGGAAAAGGAAGCCGGGAAAAACGCGAGCGCAGCAGGTAGACTGAACACCTATCGAAGCACCCCGGGGCAAGGCGCATCGTGGACACCATCGACATCCAGCTAGACCAGGGGCGCATTCAGGGCACCCTAGATTCTCGCTTTTCCCCGGTCCTCGACGCGTTTATTGAGAACTTTAAAACTCGCGGCGAGCTCGGCGCCTCCGTCGCCCTGAGCTTGGAGGGGCACCCCTGCGTCGACCTCTGGGGGGGCCATAAGGACAGCGCACGCACCGAGGCCTGGGAGGCGGACACCGTTTCCCTGGTGTTCTCGGTCACCAAGGCCGCCACGGCACTCTGTGCCCATCGCCTTGTGCACGATGGCGCCTTCGCCCTGCACGACCCGGTGCGAAACATTTGGCCGGAATTCGCTCAGGCCGGGAAAGAAGACGCCACGGTGGCCATGATGCTGAACCACTCCGTGGGGGTTCCTGCTTTTCGGGAAGCCCTAAAACCCGGCGCCTACCTCGACTGGGATTACATGGTGGGCCGTCTCGCCCAGGAGGCCCCTTTCTGGACCCCCGGGGTGCGCAACGGCTACCACATGATGAGCTTCGGCTGGACCGTCGGCGAACTGGTACGCCGGGCAAGCGGAAAATCCCTTGGCACCTACTTCAAGGAGCAGTTCGCCGAGCCCCTGGGCCTCGACTTTGCCATTGGCTTGCCGGCGAAGGACCTGCCCCGGGTGGCCCCCATGGTGCCCTTCAAGCCCGGGCCCGATACGCCAATCACGGATTTCACCAAGGCGCTCCTAAGCGACCCGACGTCCATTTCCGCTCTGTCCCTGCTGAACAGCGGCGATCACAATTCCAACGCACCGAAGGCCCTGGCGGCGGAACTCGGCGGCGGCGGCGGGGTGAGCAACGCCCGATCCGTAGCCAAGCTCTTCGCCCCCCTGGCCGCTGGCGGCGGAGCGTTCTTCGCGCCAGAGGAGGTCGCTCGTATGAGCGCGGTATCGGCTGCCACGCAACAGGACGCCACCCTGCTTATCCCCTCCCGTTTCGCGCTGGGCTTCATGAAAAGCATGGACAATCGAGCCCGGCCCCACGGTGCCATCGAAAGCTGCGTCCTAAGCGAAACGGCCTTTGGTCATGTGGGCGCCGGGGGCTCTCTGGGCTTTGCTGACCCCGCCTGCAACCTGGCCTTCGGCTACACCATGAACGCCATGGGCGCCGGGCTTTTGCTGAACGATCGCGGGCAAAGCCTGGTGGATGCTACCTACGAAAGCCTGGGCTACGGGTCCAGCCTAAGCGGCGGCTGGCTCCCCAGCGCCTAAGGAACCCTCCATGACCGAAGCGCTGGCCGATAAGCTAATCATCGTCGGGAACGCCTCCGACGACCCCTTCGCCATCGACCTGGCCTATGCCATCGGGCAAAACACGGACATCGCTGATCTCATCAGCATGAAGACCTTCGCGAACGGCGAGTTCTGTCCGCGGTTTATTTCCGACGAAAATGACTTGACCCGCATCGGTCACCAGCTCACGGGAAAGACGGTGGTGATCGTATCCACCACGTCCCGGGTGATGAGCCGGCAGAACTTGGCCATGCGGACCCTAGTTATGGCCCGGGCCGCTAAGGAAAACGGCGCGAGCGAGGTGATCCTTGTAGAGCCCGACCTCTTCTACAGTGCCCAGGATCGGGGCCCCCACGCGGACCTTGGGAAAACGGACTTCGATCGTGATGTCCACGACCTCAAAAAATTCGACGGCCAACCCTTTACGGGGCAGCTCTACGCGCAACTGCTGCACGTAGCCGGAGTTGACCGGGTCATCACCGTCCATAACCACAGTCGCTCCGTACAGCGGGTCTTCGCCGACATCTTCGAAGATCGCTTTCACAACCTCATTCCCTATGAGCTTTACGCTGACTACCTGCTAAATGCCAACATTGTGCAGCACGGTCAGCACGGGGAAGGCTTTGTGCTGTGCGCCCCCGATAAGGGCGCTCGGCCTTTTGTCACCGAGCTCTTCGAGCGCCTAGGCTTAAGCAAAGCGAAGCTCGTAGTGCTGGATAAGGCGCGTTCCGGGGAGCGCAGCGTGGATATCACCCTGCACCCGGACTTTGCCGATGCGGCGGAAGCGGTGGCCGGGCGGGACGTGGTTTTGCTCGACGATATGGTGCGCACGGGCTCCACGGTGGTGAAGGCCTGCCGCTACCTTCGCAGTCTTCAGCCTCGGCGCGTGGTATTTGGCGTGACCCACTTTTACGCCAGCGATGAAGGCCGACAGAAGATGGCCGACGGCGCCCTCGACGAAATTTTGACCCTAAACACCCTGCCGACGGTGCTAAACCGAGACGTGCAGGGGCGGCTGCGCCGAAAAATGGTGGTGCTGAAGATCGAGCGCTGGCTGGCGCGCTACCTCGCGGACCTGCTCGGCCTAGACGGTCGGGCTAAAGCTTTGCGAGAAGACAGCCTCTACCAGATCGACATGTCATCGAAAAATCCGCGCTTTCTGCGCAAGATCTGGTCAAACGAACAGCTCCCGGAGCTCACCGGGCGACGCATGCACATCCACCCGGGGGAGGGCGTTTAACGCCAAATCGGGGAGGCTATTCATAGTTCGAGGGAGGGGAGCCTGATGAACGATCAAAACGAAGCCGTAGCCCTGCGCCATTATGGGTTCCTGGCGTTCTTGGCCCTGCTGAACGTCATGAATTTCGTTGATCGGCAGCTGCTCGCCAGCTTCGCCAACTTCATTGTTCCGGACCTAGGTCTCAGTAACGCACAATTTGGCTTGCTCACGGGCTTTGCCTTCATTGTTTTCTATGCGGTGATGGGCCTATTTATGGGCGCCGCCGCCGACTTGCTCCACCGCCCGCGCCTAGTGGCCGCAGGACTCGCTCTCTGGAGCGCCCTCACTGCCCTCTCCGGGGCCGCCCGGGGCTTTGCCTCCCTAGCTGTGCCGCGCATGTTCATTGGGGTCGGGGAATCGGTGCTCACCCCCACCTCCATGTCCATGCTCGCAGATCGCTTCCCGCCAGCGCGCCTGGGCTTTGCCGCCGGGGTTTACTACATGGGGGTGCCCATCGGAGTCGGCGCGTCCCTGGTCATTGCGGGCACCCTTGGGCCCAGCATTGGATGGCGGAACTGTTTCTATCTGCTGGGGGCCCTCGGCATTGCCCTGGCCGTGGTCATGCTATTTGTGAAGGAGACGCCGCGACGCCACAGCGCCGGAGAAACAGGGGGGCGGCCTAAGCTGAAGGAAATCTTCTCCACCGCCGCCCAGGCCCTGCGCTCCTCTCCAGCCCTGGCCCTCACCATGGCCGGGGGTGTCGCCCTGCACTTTATTCTCGGCGCGGCAGCCTTTGATCAACTTTGGTACGTGCAGGAGCGGGGCTTTGAGCGCGCGTACATTGCCGAAACCACTGGCTGGATCGCCGTGGCGGCGGGGGTCCTGGGAAACCTCTTTGGGGGCATGGGGGGGGACTGGTGGCAGAAGCGCACGGGGCAAGGGCGTGCCACCTTCCTGTTTTGGATTCTCCTCGTGTTGGCGCCCTTCAACGTGCTCTATCGCATCGTGGATCCGGACACGATCTGGTTCTGGCTCGGGGTCTTCGTCGGCTACTTCCAGCTCGGAGCGTTCTACGGCCCCACCTTCGCCTCTGTCCAGGAGCTGGTGCCGCCACAGATTCGCGCCACCGTAGTAGCCTTCTACATCCTAATGTTGAACCTTGTGGGCCTGGGCTTTGGCATTACGGCCGGGGGAATCTGCATCGATTGGATGCTCGAGGCCGGGGTGGACCACCCCTACACCTGGACCTTGGTGGTATTCACGGTCATCAGCCTTCTGGCCATGCCCCTGTTCTTCCTAGCGGGGCGTCGCTTCACCGCTGACCGGGACCGGCTCTTTGCTCTGCATGGGGCTTAGAGCCAGCCCTTTCGCTTAAAGAAAAGGTAGGGGGCCATACCCGCCAGGACCATAAGGCCCAGGGCAAAGGGATAGCCTCCCTTCCATTGCAGTTCGGGCATGAAGGCGAAGTTCATGCCGTAGATACTGGCCACGAGCGTGGGCGGTAGGAAAACCACCGCCGCAATGGAAAAGATCTTGATGATCTGATTCTGCTGGATACTGATGAAGCCTTGGGCCGCGGCCATGAGGAAGTTCACCTTCTCAAAAACAAAGGTGGTGTGGGTGAGCAGAGATTCCGCATCCCGGAGGATCTCGCGGCAGGTGGCCAGAGCCTCATTGTCCTCCCGAATGTGGCGCATCAGGAAAGATACGGAGCGCTGAGTATCCAGAAGGCACAAGCGCACCTTACCGTTCGTGTCCTCAATTTCTGCCAGCTCGTCGATGTCATCTTCGAGGCTGCGGTCTCCGTCCTCGTCTTCCTTGAGCACGGACTGGCTCACGGCCTCTAGGGTGGCATAGAGCTCTTCAAGCTCGTCCGCGAGGTGATCCACCTTCTGCGCCAGCAGCGCGAGGAGCACCTGAAGGGGCGATTCGGCCAGCACCCGAGCATTGCGCACCCGCAGGCGCATGAGACGGAAATCCGGCATTTCGTTGTCCCGGGAGGACAAGAGGCGCGCCTGCGTGAGTGTGAACGCAACGGTGCCATTCCGGGGCCGGCCATCGGCGCGGAACATAAAAAGGGAGTGAACGTGAATGCCATCTTCGTCGGTAAAGTAGCGGGAGGAGGCCTCCAGCTCTTCCATGTCGTCAGCGGTAGGCAGCACCTCGCCAAAGCGCACGTCCACCAGCGCCCGCTCCGCCTCATCGGGGGCGACTAGATCAAGCCAATCGCACTCGGCATGGAGGGCTGGGTCTTCCACCTGCTCGAGGCTGCCCTGCTGGATTCGATAGGCGTACAGCATGTCCGCATCCGCTCCTTAGGAAGACGCCTCCACCGCCTTTCGGCGCGCGGAGCCCTCAAGCCGAGGCCGGGGGCTCAATGGTGAGAGGGTCCACCGCTTGGTCGTAATCCACGCCGGCTATGGCGAAGCCAAACACCTGAAGGAAGGCTCGCCGGAACTCCTCAAGGTCGGCGAGCTCCCCAAGATTCTCCGTGGTCACCAGGGGCCAGCGGCGCTTCACCTCCGTTTGCACCGCCTCCGTCAGCTCCCAGTCATCTAGGCGCAGCCGGCCAACCTCATCGAGCCCGGCCTGATCGCCGTAAAGGCCCGTAGCAAAGAGGCGCCAAATATGTTCGATGATCGTTTCATGGAGATTTTGCTCTTTCATGACACGAAACAGGAGTGAGGCATAGAGAGGCACCACGGGAATGGCGGCGCTGGCTTGGGTCACCACGGCCTTCAGCACCGCCACCCGGGCATCACCGCCCTTCGCCGCCAGGCGCTGGCGCAGTGCCGCGGCCGCGCGGTCGAGGTCTTCCTTCGCCTTTCCCAAGGTTGCATGCCAATAGATTGGCCAGGTCAGTTCGCTGCCGATATAGGTGTAGGCCACGGTTTGGCAACCTGGGGCGAGCAGGTCAGCGTCTGCGAGGGCAGCCACCCAGCGCTCCCAGTCTTCCCCACCCATCACCTTCACGGTGGCGGCCACCTCTTCCTCCGTGGCAGGCTCGAGGTCAAGGTCGTGCACCTCACCCTTATCCACGTTTAAGGTTTTAACGTGGAAACGCTGCCCCATGGGCTTGATAACACTGCGCCAAAGCACCCCCGTAGCCGGATCCTGGCGCACCGGAGAGGCCAAGCTATATACGATCAGATCCACCGGGCCCCGAGCCTTTAAGGTGCTCACAACCTCAGCCTTCAGGGCGTCAGAGAACGCGTCCCCCTCCAACGTTTGGGTCCAAAGACCCGCGCGCTCCGCGGCCCGCTCAAAGGCGCGGTTGCAGTAGTAGCCCGCGCTGGCCGTTTTCCCCTCCGAGGGCGCCTTTTCAAAGGACACCCCGAGGGTTTCCGCCCCGGCACCAAAGGCGGCAGAAATGCGTGAGGCAAGGCCATAGCCCGCGGAGCAGCCGAGTACAAGCACACGCTTCGGACCGCCCTTCAGGGGCGCCTGCCCCTGCACCGTCCGCACCTGTGCATCAACGCTTTCGGCGCAACCCAAGGGATGGGCCGTAGTGCAGATGAAGCCGCGGATGCGAGGCTTAACGATCATGGGGTTTTCCTTTTCGCTCGATGACCGCCAAGTGTAGCAAGCCGGTCTAGAAAAGGTCCGCCTCGGCGGCGCTATGAAGCACGGCAGAGACGTCGATAACCCGAGGGCCCGTGCGCTCCACGTGCAAACGCGCGCGCTCCCGAAGGCCCAGCTTGATCTCCCGGTCTCCGTCTAGCGCAATCACCCCCGGACCCTCAAAGAGCACGGTGACGGCGCTGGCCACACGATGAGCCTCGGCAACGGACACATTCCAAAAGCGCCCCGGAGACAGGGGTACGGTGAGGCGCCGATCGCTCGAGCTGCGATTACAGGTTACCAGTACACCGCCATCTTCATGGGCGCTCAGGGGCGCCAACATGCCACCGAGGGGCGAAATGCCCACGGACGCAGGGGACGCGACGGTGAGCAGCACACGATCGATAGTTTCCGGCGCCATGGGCAAGCGGTTACCCACGTGATCGTTCCGAAGCAGCACCGCATCGATGAGCGCCAAGGTCGCTGGCCCCTCGTAGGGGCGCACCCGCACCACCTTGCTGCGCCGGGAGTGGGCCGCCAGGGGCACCTTGCCGCTGGCCACGAGCCCCGCGGCCCACCCCGCAAGGGTAGGCTCCACCAGGCTTGGAAAGACGTTATTGGTTCCCGTAGACACGGCGACCATAGGGGCTTCGGGCCAAACCTGGGCCACGGCGCGGTGCGTACCGTCGCCCCCCAGAACCACAAGTACGGTCACCCCAAGATCCTTCATGGCTAGGGCTGCGGCCGCCGTATCCTCGCCCCCGTGCTTTAGGGTGCCCGGCTCCACCACTTCCACCCGAGCACCGAGCTCCATGCCCTCCAGCGCTCCGGTCCCTATGCGCCAAGGCTCGGCGTGGACGACGAGGCATTCCACCCCCGCGGCATCGGCCCCAGCAGCAATGCGCGCCACCATTTCCCGCTTCGCCTGATGGGTGACCTCGGAGGCCCGGGCAGCCAAGCGGCGCACATCCCGACCAGCCATGGGATTCGCAATGATGCCGATGCGCCCACGACGAGCCGCCATCAACTTGCCGCCACCGGCCGCGGCGGGCGAGGATGCCCCTTTCGACAGCGGCTACAGGAGAGCAGGATGAATCGGGACACGGGACCCCTTAGAGATGACGCGACAAGCGTGGCCGGCATCCTGAACCGGATTGAGCGCCTAGGCAACTCGCTGCCCCACCCCGCCGCGCTCTTTGCCGCCCTGGCCCTTGGGGTGGTCCTTCTCTCGGGCCTAGGCGGAGCCCTGAGCTGGTCGGCAATCCATCCCGTCACCGGCGCCGAGGTCAAGGCAATCAGCCTCCTCGACGGCCCCGGAATCCGCCGCATGCTCGAGGGAACGGTCAGGAATTTCACCAGCTTCGCACCCCTTGGCACCGTGCTCGTCGCTATGCTGGGCCTCGGCATTGCGGAACGCTCCGGCCTTCTCGGGGCCCTCCTGGCTCGCCTCGTCGGCGCGGCTCGACCCTCCCAGCTCAGCTTTCTTGTGGTGTTTGCCGGGGTGCTCTCCAGCCTCGCCGCCGACGCAGGCTACGTGGTACTGATTCCCCTGGCCGGCTGGCTCTTCCACGCCGCCGGACGCCATCCCTTTGCGGGCATCGCCGCCGCCTTCGCTGGAGTCTCCGCCGGCTACTCCGCGAACCTCATGATCGGCTCCCTCGATGCTCTTCTCGGCGGTCTCTCGACGGAAGCCGCGCGACTCATCGATCCTGCCTACGAGGTGACTGCCGCTGCTAACTGGTGGTTCATCATCGCCTCGACCGTACTCATTGCGGCAGCCGGCACCTGGGTGACGGAACGGATTACCGCCCCCCGCCTTGGCACCTATACGGGAACGGCTGCAGAGGACGGCGAAGACCCCGCGGCCCTAGCGGGTTCGGAAAAGGGGCTACGGGCCGCTAGCTGGGTAAGCCTTGCGGGGCTAGGGCTAGTGCTTTGGGGCCTACTGCCCGCCGACGGCGTACTCCGGAACCCGGAGACGGGAAGCATTCTGGGGTCCACGGCCATTTCCGCCATCGTGGTGCTCATTGCCCTCTTTGCTGCCGCAGCGGGTATCGCCTACGGCCGAGCCGCGGGGACCCTGCCTTCCACCACCGCAGTGATGGAGGCCATGGAAAGCACCATGGCCACCATGGCGGGCTACCTCGTGCTGATGTTTTTTGCCGCTCAGTTCGTGGCCTGGTTTGGCTGGACTCAGCTGGGCGTGATCACGGCGATCCACGGCGCGGCGGTGCTGCAAACCCTCGACCTCGGCACCCTGCCCCTGCTCCTCACTTTCATCGTGATCGCAGCGCTCATCAACCTGGTCATCGGCAGCGCCTCGGCCAAGTGGGGCATCATGGCGCCGGTCTTTGTGCCGATGCTATACCTTTTGGGTATCAGTCCAGAGGCATCGCAAATGGCCTACCGCATCGGCGATTCCGTTTCCAACGTGCTCACCCCCCTCATGCCCTACTTCGCCCTGGTCGTGGCCTTTATGCAGCGCTACGACCGTCGCGCTGGCGTCGGCACGCTTATGGCCACCATGCTGCCCTACAGCCTTACCCTCCTGCTGTGCTGGTCAGCACTACTCGGCGTCTGGATCGTCTTCGACTGGCCCCTTGGCCCCGGCGCCACGATTGCCCTTCCTTAGGCGCCTCTTGGGACCGGGTGGCGACGGGTGAGATAAACGAGGGAATAGGGAAAGCTATCATCGCTTTCTCGAGGGGGGCGCAGGCGCCGGCGTTCCTCGAAAAGGCCCCTAGGAAGGCATGGAAAAAAGGTGTCGCCCTCCGGCGCACCATGGATCTCGGTGAGATAGAGGCGGTCCGCTAAGGGTAAGCAGGCCTCATAGATTGTCGCGCCGCCAATCACCATAACCTCGGCGACCCCATCCTCCCGAGCCTTTTCCTGGCCCCGGGCAAGCGCCTCCTCCAGGGAACGCACCACCCAGACCCGCTCCGGGGCAGTGAACTCCGGATCGCGGGTGATCACGATATTGGTGCGCCCGGGAAGGGGCTTCCGCAGCGACGCGTAGGTTTTCCGACCCATGATGACGGGCTTTCCGAGAGTCATGGCCCGAAAGTAGGCCAGTTCTCCAGGCAGGCGCCAGGGCAATCCCCCCTCGGCGCCAATCACCCGATTCTCCGCCATGGCCCAGATCATGGCCAGGGCCGGGGCCTTTCCGTCCACGGTCAAACGGCGATGGGGGCAAGGATGCCCGGGTGACACTGATACCCCTCAAGGCGGAAGTCCTCGAAGCGAAAGGCGAAAAGATCCTTCACCTCGGGATTCAGGTGCATCGTGGGTAGGGGGTAGGGCGTACGCTTCAGCTGACGATCGGCCTGCTCAAGATGATTGGCATAGAGATGCACGTCCCCGAAGGTGTGCACGAAGTCGCCGGGCTGAAGGTCGAGCACCTGGGCCATCATCAGGGTTAGCAAGGCATAGCTCGCGATGTTAAAGGGCACCCCGAGGAAATAATCGGCGCTGCGCTGATAAAGCTGGCAGGACAGGCGCCCCTCGGCGACGTAAAACTGGAAAAGGGTATGGCAAGGGGGCAAAGCCATATTGTCCACTTCGGCCGGGTTCCAAGCACTGACAATATGGCGGCGGGAATAGGGGCTCGTGCGTAGCCCCTGCAGGAGTCGGGCGATTTGGTCAATGCGCTCGCCGTTCGGCGCTGGCCAGGAGCGCCACTGCGCACCGTAAACCGGGCCCAGCTCGCCGTTTTCATCGGCCCACTCGTCCCAGATATGCACCCCAACGTCTTGGAGCGTTTTGACGTTGGTCTCGCCAGCGAGGAACCACAAAAGCTCGTGGATGATGCCCTTGAGGAACACCTTTTTCGTGGTGACGAGGGGAAAGCCCTCAGCCAGGGGAAAGCGCAACTGCCGACCAAACAAGCCGTAGGTTCCTACGCCCGTGCGATCTTCCCGATAGACCCCGTGTTCGCGCAGCTCGCGCAGTAGGCCAAGGTAAGCGTCCATGACGTCGCTCCTAGGAATGCGTTAAGGAAGGTTGGGCACCACGACGCGCCCAAAGGAGGAGCCCTAGCCCTCCCAAAAGCATGGGTAGGCAGAGCCATTGACCCATGGTCAGCCCCAGGGACAGGAAGCCCAGGTGGGGATCCGGGGCGCGGAAAAATTCCGTGACAAACCGAAGCGACCCATAGCCCACTAAAAAGGCCCCGGAAGCAAAGCCCAAGGGGCGGGGTCTAGCCGTCACCAGCCAAAGCGCAGTGAACAAGAGGAGGCCTTCCGCGGTCGCCTGGTAGAGGCTTGAGGGATGGCGCGCTAGCACTTCCCCGGGGTACACCACCCCCCAGGGCACCTCAGTGACACGACCTGGCAGCTCGCCGTTGATAAAGTTCCCCAGGCGACCAAAGCCCAGACCCAGGGGCACAAGGGGCGCGGTGAAATCGGCCACCGCCAGGAAGGGCAAGCGGCTTCGCCGAGCCAGCCAGGCGAGGGCCACGATGACGCCCAGGAGTCCGCCATGGAAGGACATTCCTCCTTCCCAAATACGGAGCAGGTAGGTGGGTTCGGCCAGGAGCCGATCGAACTGGTAGAAGAACACGTAGCCCAGACGCCCGCCGAGAACGACTCCCAAAGCGCCGTAGAAAATCAGATCGTCGACCCAGTCCCGGCTCTGCCCCGCAGCTACGCTTCGTCGCCGGGCCAGCGCCCAGGCCGTGGTGAAGGCGAGGAGATAGGTAATGCCATACCAGCGCAGGGCCAGGGGGCCCAGCTGGAGCGCCACAGGGTCAATGTCAGGATAGATCCACATAGGGCCAGTCTAGCAGGGCGAAGGCTGGGCTTCGCCAGCCCGGCAACACACCGTGGCCCACGCCGCCCTCTGGGCCCAGCGCGGAGAAATCGTTACCCTGCCTCTCCGATCGAACCGGATCCCGGATTTTTCCGCCATGTGCTTGATTGCCGTAGCCTATCGCATGCTGCCGGGCTGGCCCCTTCTGGTGCTGGCCAACCGAGACGAGTTCTACGCGCGCCCCGCCGCAGCCCTCGCCCCGTGGCCCGATAGCGGTCTCCTGGCCGGACGGGATCTTGAAGCAGGCGGAACTTGGCTTGGGATACATCCCCGGGGTCGCTTTGCCGCCGTCACCAACGTCACGGAAGCGCCCCTCGACCCCGCACCTCCTGCCTCCCGGGGTGCGCTGGTCGAGCGCTTTCTCGCCGGAGATGCGCCGTCCCATGGGTACCTCGAGGCCCTCGAGGCTGAGCATGATGCCTATCGGGGGTTCAACCTGCTGACCTTTGACGGAGAAACGCTGGCCTACGGAAGCAATCGGGGCAACGGTACACCCGAGGCCCTCACTCCCGGCATCTATGCTTTGGCCAATGCGGGGCTTCGAAGCGCCTGGCCCAAGCAGCAGCGCATTACGGAGGGCTTCGCCGCTCGGCTTCGAACCGCCGCCGCCCCGCCCTGGGCACAGCTTCGCGCGCTCTTAAGCGACCGAACCCCCGTCGGGGCCGAGGCCCTAAGCGCCGTCGGGCTGGAGCCGACGCGCTTTGGCCCTACGGCCACCTGCTTCATTAGCGGCGAGGCCTACGGAACGCGGGCCAGCACTCTGGCCGCGGTGGGAGAGGATAAGGTTTGGATTCAGGAGTCCCGCTTTGGCCCTCGCGGCCGCTGGGAAGGGTCCCAGGCCCTAGGGCGCCACCGGGAGAGCGCTGGGCCGCACACCGCGGACCAAAGCGCGGCTTAGCTGTTTCGCCGCCAGTACCTCGCGCATATGGCGCTCGATGGCGTCAGCGCTCTCCATGGTAAGAGCCGCCTTAAGAAGGCGCCGGGCTTCCCGGAAGGTGAAGGCCCGAAGTACCCACTTCACCCGAAGCAGGTTCGTGCTGTTCATCGAAAGCACATCCACCCCCATCCCCAGCAACAGCACCGCCGCAAGGGGGTTGCCGGCCAATTCGCCGCAGATGCCCACGGGAATGCGCGCCTGACGCCCCGCGTCCACCACCGCCTTTAGGGCCCCAAGGATCGCCGGATGGAGATCCTGGTAGAGGTCCGCCACCCGGGGATTGTTCCGGTCCACCGCCAGCATGTATTGGGTGAGGTCGTTGCTGCCCACAGCGAGGAAGTCCACCCGCTGGGCAAGCTGGGGCGCCTGATATACCGCGGCGGGCACCTCTACCATCACACCCACATCGGGTCGCTTTAGCCGCTCTCGAGCCCCCCCAAGTTCCTCGAGCACTTCGTCATAGGCCCGACCAATTAGCGCTAGGGATTCGTCGACCTCCGCCAGATTGGTAACCATGGGCAGCATGATCCGAAGCGCGCCCTCGTGATCCACGCTGGCCCGGAGCATAGCGCGCACCTGAATGAGAAAAATCTCAGGGTGGTCGAGGGTCACCCGAATGCCCCGCCAGCCCAGGAAGGGGTTGTCCTCAGAGATGGGAAAATAGGACAAAGCCTTATCGCCACCAATATCCAGGGTGCGCATGGTCACGGGGCGGGCTCCAAAGGCCTGCAGGGACGCCCGATAGAGCGCAAACTGTTCATCCTCCGTGGGGAACCGATCGGAGGACATGAAGGGGACTTCCGTGCGGTAAAGGCCTACCCCCTCGGCCCCCTGATCGAGGGACCGGGCGAGATCCTGGGTAAGACCGATATTCACCCACAGAGCCACGCGGTGGCCGTCCGAGGTCTCGCAGGGCGCATCGCGCAGGCTTTGGAGCCCTTCGGAAAATTCGCGCTCCTCCGCCGCCAGGGCGCCATAGTGTTTTTGCAGGGCGCGGGAGGGATTAAGGATCGCGACCCCTTCCGCGCCGTCCACGATGACCGAAGTGCCCTGGGCCGCGGAAAGGGGGAAGTCCACCGCCCCCATCACCGTCGGCACCCCGAGGGCCCGGGCCAAAATAGCAATGTGAGAGTTCCCCGAGCCGCGGCGGGAAATGATCCCAGCGAGGGCCTCCGGGGGCACTTCGCTCAGGAGCGCCGGGGTGATTTCGTCACCAACGATGATCGTATTCTTGGGGAACCGCTGACGCGGGCGATTCTCCGCCTGCAGGTGAGCCAGCACTCGCTGCCCAAGCTGCCGGAGATCGGCGCCCCGCTCCCGGAGATAGGAGTCCTCCATGGCCTCAAAGTGACCGACATGCTCTTCAATGACCTGCCGGAGCGCCCCCTGGGCCCACTGGCCCGTTTCGATGCGTCGGCGGATTTCCTCGCCCAGGGCTCGGTCGTCAAGCATGGCCAGGTAGGCATCAAAAAGGGCGCGCTCCTGAGCATTAAGACGATCTTGGAGCTGGGCGCCGAGCCCTTCGATGTCCTGCCGGGCCGCGCGAAGGGCACGGTGAAAGAGTTCGAGCTCCTGAGCAACGTCATCGCTCTTCTGGTCCGGAACGGCCTCGAGGGTCGCGGAGGGGAAGAGCACCACGGCGGTACCGTGCACCACTCCCGGCGCCCCGGGAACGCCGGGGAAGCGTGCATCCCGGCGCTGGCCCCGGCGGCGCCCAAGGCGCGCCATGCCACCGGTGGCCTCGGCGTGGGCAATAATGCCCGCCAGCTGCGCTGACAGGGTAACCAGGAAGGCTTCCTCGCTTGCATCAAAGCGGCGCTGGAGACGCTGCTGCACCACCAAGACCCCAAGCACCCGGCGCTGGTGGATAATGGGCACCCCAAGGAAGGCGTTGTAGGCCTCTTCCCCAATTTCCTCTAGGTAGCGAAAGCGCGGGTGATGTTGGGCGTCGTCAAGGTTTAGGGGTTCGGCGCGCAGGGCAACCAAACCCACGAGGCCCTCTCCCGGGGCGAGGGAGAGCTTCCCCACCATGGCGCGGTTGAGCCCTTCCGTGGCCATGAAGCGAAGGCGGCCATCCTCGCTGTCAGCGAGGTAAACGGAGCAAACCTCCGTTCCCATGGAGCTGTGAACGCGGGCCACGATGAGCCTCAGCACCGCGTCGAGATCAGGGGCGCTGTTTACTTCCTGCACAATGCTTCGCAACGTATCGAGCATGCGCTTCCCAGCTCCAGGGAAAAGTTATCGGGGCGTGAGCCTCGGGGCGAGTTCCGCGAGGGCCCGGCGATATACCTCTCGCTTAAAGGAGACCACCTGGCCCAGGGGATACCAGTAGGACACCCAGCGCCAAACGTCGAACTCCGGCTTATCGGAACGATCAAAGCGCACAGCGCTGTCGTCCCCGATCATGCGCAGTAAAAACCATTTCTGCTTCTGCCCCACAAAGGGCGAGCCTTCCTGACGTCGCAACATGCGCCGAGGCAGCCGATAGCGAAGCCAACCCCGGGTGCAGGCCTGCACGGCAACGGCGTCCTCCTTCAGGCCGATTTCTTCCCAGAGCTCCCGGTACATCGCTTCCTCGGGAGATTCCCCGGGGTTCATCCCTCCCTGGGGGAATTGCCAGGCGTCTCGACCGCCGACACGTCGAGCCCAAAGCACCTGACCCGCGTCATTGGCGAGAATAATGCCGACGTTGGGCCTAAAACCATCTCGGTCGATCACCGTTTTCCCCAGGGTAGAACCGTCACCGCATCATTGCGCAGTCACGCAGTATTCATCAACGCCCTAGAAGGCCCCACCCCGCCCCGGGGGGCTTACCCGAGCCAGGGTGGCCTTGAGATAGTCGGTTTCCGGAATGGCCGGGTGCACGGGGTGATCCAGCCCGGCGCCATGGCTCCAGATCATTTGCAGGGACCGGTCCGTGTGCCGCGCGGCGCTCCGCAGGGTGTCGGTCATCATGGCGCGGTCGTAGTGCAAAGAGCAGCTGGCAAAGAGGCACAGGCCGCCAGGCGTCGTAAGCCTAAGGGCTTGCCGGGCCAGCCGCTCGTAGCCGTGCTGGCCAGCTCTGAGGTCCTTGCGACGCTTAATCAGGGCCGGGGGGTCGACGATGACCAGGTCAAAGCGCTCTCCCGCATCGGCCTGCGCCTCCAGCACCTTGAAGGCATCGCCCCGGACGGTCTCGACCCGGTCCGAAAGACCTAGCGCCGCCGCGTTGGCGTCGAGGTGCTCCAGCGCCCGCTGCGATCCATCCACAGCGACGAGAGCGTCAGCGCCCCGGGCGAGGGCGGTCAGGCCCCAGGCCCCTACATAGCTGAAGGCGTCGAGAACCCGCGCGCCCTTTGCTAGGGACGCTAGCCGGGCCCGATTCTCCCGATGATCATAGAACCAGCCAGTTTTTTGCCCTTCAAGCACCGGGGCCAGAAAGCGCACGCCGTTTTCCTCAAGGGGCACGGCGTGGGCCAGGGGCTCGCCGTGCACCACCACCGCCTCCTCCAGCCCTTCGAGGCTTCTCGCACCACTGTCCTGCTTCAGCACGACGGAGCGGGGTGCAAGCAGCGTTTCCAGTGCCGACAGGATCAGGGGCAGGTGCCGGTCCATACCCGCCGTGGCCGTTTGCACGACGACCACGGGGCCGAAGCGATCAATCACGAGCCCTGACAGGCCGTCACTCTCTCCGTACGCCAGGCGGTAGCACCCCGTCGTCCCGTAGCAGGCTTCCCGAAGGGCAAGGGCATTCCGAAGGCGCTCCAGCACCAGGCCCTCGTCGAAGCCCTGCTTAGGATCACGGCTAAACAGCCGGGCGCAAATGAGTGCCTGGGGGCTTACCAGAACCCGGCCAAGGGGCCGGCCCTGGGCATTTTCCAGCACGGCCTCATCCCCAGGTGCGAAGGCCTTCAGGGGCGTCGCTGCCGTATCAATCTCGTTGGAGTAGATCCATACGTGCCCACCCCGAAGACGCCGTTCTTCCCGGGGTTTTAAGCGCAATCGTTCCGTCACCGCTTCTACTCCTATCCCCGCAGGGTTCAAGACTTCGGCGCAGCCCACGGGGTGCGCTATGCTGCTCTGGAATTCTGGAAATAAGGCGATCCCATGCCCCTGGACCCCCTCGAGCCGCCAGCCCCCCGTGGGCATCAGCATTGGAGCCTGACCACCCTCCTTGCGCACCACCCGCTGCCCTGGGCCCGGGGGTCCGCCGCCCCTTCCCCAAGCGAAAAGCCCACACTGTTGCTGGTCGGGGACGGTCGCTGCCTACGCACCCGGCGTATGCTCGAGGAGGCTCTGGCCCCCCTTGCGGGCTCAGCGCTGGCCGACGCCTTTCACTTCGCCTTTTTCGACCGGGATTATGGCATCGCGCCGGAACGCCTTGCTCGCTGGCATGCCATTGTGCACCAGCAGCCGGCCCCAAGCCCGCTCCTGGTGTTTTTTAGTCCCGAAGGCCGGCCTTTTTTAACCGCAAGCACGTTAAGCGGCTCCCAGGGCGGTTACGGACCCGAGGCCGAGCGCGTCCTCTCGGCCATCCTGGAGCAGCTTGAAACGGATCGGGACGCGGTGGAAGGGCAGGGCACAGCAATCCTCAAAGCGGAGGCGGAAGCCCTCGGGGCGCTCCCGGCCCAAGGGGGCTGGGGGCCCATTGAAAAAGCCTTTCGAGCGGCCCTCGCTCAGGCCACGGACCGCCGGGAATACGGCGTGGGAACCGGGCCCAAGCAACCTTTTCCCGCGCTCCTTCGCGCCCAGCTGGCGATCCCGGAGCTTCGGGACGACGCCATGATGACCCTGACGGCCCTCTGCCGCCGGGGACTCCAGGACCACGCCGGGGGCGGCTTCTTTAACCACAGCCTCGATCGAAGCTGGCGCGAGCCCTACCCGGAACGACGCATTGACCATACCGCCCTGCTGCTGATGAGCCTGGCGGAAGCGCTTCGCTACGGGCCAGACCCGCTCTTCTCCCAGGCGCTAAGCCGGGGCACGGCGTGGCTGTGCGATCTCATCGAGGCCCACGGCGGCCGCCTGCCGGTGGCAGAACACACGGTGCTTCGAGAGGACCCCCAGGCCTTCTTTCTCTACCACCGGGCGGAACTGAAGCGCAGCCTGCCGGAAACGGCCTATGCGGTGCTCGAAACCCTCTATGGCTTGGACAAGGCAGCCAACGCCGGACGGCTCTGGCGCCTTGAACGCCGCGATTCCTGGCGTTCCGTGGTGGACCGGCTCGGCCTCGAGAGCGATGCCGCCCGGGAAGCGCTCGAAACGGGCCTCGATTGGCTGAAAAACCAGCGCCCGGCCCTCGACTTCACAGCCCTCTATCCCACCTTGGGCAACGCGCTCGCGGCCCGAGCGCTTTTAAGGGCCGGGGCAGCACTTCCCGACGAGCGCGCCCTCACCCACGGCCAAGCCCTGCTGGAAGAGCTCCTGCAGGATGGCGTCGACGACGTGCCCCTTGCCTGGAGCCTCGGCGAGGTAGGCTGGCTCGGAGACCCCGCCGCCCCTCCGACGACGCCAGAGTCCCGCCTTGGCGCCCAGGGCGCGCTCCTCCTCGGTATCTTCGAGGCACTGCAGGAGGATTGGCATCCCCTCCTCGCCGCCCGGGGGGAGCAGCTCGCGGCCGCGTTGGCGGAGGGCCTAAGCTTCGAAGCTGTGGATGCCGAGGACGGCGCGCGGCAAAGTCCCCTCGTGATGGCGCTGGAGGCACTTCTGATTGCCGCGGCGCTCTTCCAAAATTCGACGTGGGAGGAGATCGGGCGGAACACACTCACGGAGCTGAGCAGCCCGGCGCGAGGCCGGCCCTTGCACTACGCCTCCGCTCTTACCCTAGCCCGACAATTGCCGGAAGTGGTGGTGCTTCGGGGCCCCAACGCCCGGACTCGAGCCGCCGCCCTTCGCCAGAGCGCCGAGGACCGAACGGGGTTCCGGCGCTGGACCTTCTCCCCCCCCGCGCCGTGGGTGGCGGCGCAGGTGACCGAGGCGGGGGACAGCTGGGATCAGCTGCGGCTGACGGCCGCAGGGCCTGTGCAAAGCGTCGCGTCCACTGAGGACTCCAAGGCCCCCCGGGGCGGCGCGAGGGTTCTAGCCTTCCCAGGGCCGAAAGCGAAACCCCCCTCCTAGGCGGCTGCGGGCGGGCCTTGCCAGACCAGATCGAGCTGGCGCGCTGCACGAACGTCGTCAAGGCGTCGCACGGGCAGGGTCCAGGGTGCGCCGCGAATTTGCTCCGGATTGCTGTCCACTTCTTCCAGCAGACGCTGGAGCACGGCCACGAAGTGATCGAGCGTCTCTTTAGTTTCCGTTTCCGTGGGCTCTACGAGCCAGCACTCGGGCACTAGCAAGGGGAAATAGGTAGTAGGCGCATGGACGCCAAAGTCCAAAAGACGCTTGGCCAAATCCATTGCCGTCAGCCCCGTGCGCTTCTCCAGCGCCCCAAAGGTCAAAATGAACTCGTGGCTAGCCCGGCGTTCCGGGTAGGCGAGGGTGAGGCCCGCATCGCTGAGCCGCTTGGCCAAATAGTTCGCGTTTAAGGTGGCATATTCCGCCACCCGCACCAGCCCATCCCGGCCTAACATGCGGCCGTAGGCCAGGGCTCGCACCAAAATACCCGCATTGCCCATGAAGGCCGACAGGGGACCAATGGAGTTCGGCGCCTCCACCGTCGTTTCCCAGCGATAGCGCGGTGCTTCGCCTTCCCTTTCTTCCTTCACTACCCGGGGCGAGGGCAGGTAGGGCCGGAGCCGCTCCCCAACGCCTACGGGGCCGGCGCCAGGCCCGCCTCCGCCGTGAGGGGTGGCGAAGGTTTTATGCAGATTCATATGCAGGACGTCGAAGCCCATGTCCCCGGGGCGCGCCTTACCCAAGATCGCGTTCAGGTTGGCCCCATCGTAGTAGAGCAGCCCCCGGCTTCGTGCACCGCATCGGCAATGGCACCGATGTTGCGCTCGAATACCCCGCAGGTGCTCGGATTGGTCATCATGAGCCCAGCGGTTTGAGGCCCCAGAGCCGTCATCAGATCATCGAAATCGACATCTCCGGACGCGTCGACCTTTACCTCGCGGACCCGATAGCCGCACATCACCGCGGTAGCCGGGTTCGTCCCGTGCGCCGCCACGGGAACGATGATCTCCTGCCGCTCGTGATCGCCGCGGGCTTCATGGTAGGCCCGGATCATGGCAACACCAGCGAATTCTCCCTGAGCGCCGGCCATCGGCGCGAGGGAAACGGCGTCCATGCCCGTGATTTCCGCCAGCATCTCCTGGAGGTCATAGAAAACGCTCAGAAGCCCCTGCGACAGGGACGCCGGCGCCAACGGGTGACGACCGAGGAACCCAGGCAGGCTCGCCGCTCGGTGCGCACCCCGCGGGTTGTACTTCATGGTGCAGGAGCCCAGGGGGTAAAACTGCCGATCGATAGCAAAGTTACGCCCCGATAGGCGCGTGAAGTGACGCACCACCTGAAGCTCAGAAACCTCTGGAAGCGCCGGCGGCGCCGTCCGGCGGAGGCCCTCGGGCAGTTCCTCAAGGGGAGGGGGCGGGGGAAGAAGCTGCGCACCCGCGCTCCTGCCCGGGACGCTTTGATCAAATAGGGTCGCGCCGGGGACGATCCCGCCATCATCGAGTTGCTCGCTCATTGGGCGACCTCCGTACCCAAGATTTCCAATACCTGCCCCAGGGCTTCCCTATACAGCGCGATATCCTCAGCCGTGCGCTTTTCCGTAGCGCACACGAGCAGTTCGTGGGTGCGCTCGGGCCAGAAATCGCTCAGGGCCACGCCGGGGAGGATGCGCCGCTCGGCGAGGGCTTCCACCACCGCCTTCGCTGGGATAGGAAGCTCGATCACTGCCTCGTGGAAGTGCACCCCGCTGTGCACGGAACGCACCCCGGGCAGGCTTGTGAGGGCCTGAAGCAGGGCGCGAAGCTGGCCGTAGCAGTGGCCAGCCACTCGGGACAACCCCTCCGGCCCCAGCAGCGCCATGTAAATCGTGCCTGCGGTCATGAGCAGGCCCTGGTTCGTGCAAATATTTGAAGTCGCCTTGCCCCGACGGATGTGCTGCTCCCGGGCCTGAAGGGTGAGGGCATAGCCCGTCTTTCCCTCGAGATCCACGGTACGACCCACGATGCGCCCGGGCATCTGCCGCACCAGCTTCTGCCGGGCGCACAAAAAGCCAAAGTAGGGACCGCCGGAAGCCATGGGAATGCCCAGGGGCTGGCCGTCGCCCACCACAATATCGGCCCCCGCCGATCCCCAGGCCCCGGGAGGCGTCAGCACCGCCAGAGCAATGGGATTGACCACCGCGATCACCAGAAGCCCGGCCGCCTGAGCCCGGTCCGTGAGCGCATGGACGTCTTCCAGGACGCCGAAAAAATTCGGCTGGCTGATCACCAGGGCGGCGCAGTCCTCGTCCATGGCCGCCTCAAGGGTAGCCGGACAAAGGGACCCGTCGGCCTCCAAGGGTAAATCGCGAAGGGTAAGACCCTGATGCTGCACAATCGCTTCGCAGGCCGCGCGATAGCGAGGGTTTAGGCCGCCGGCGAGCAGGAGTGTGCGGGCGGGCTTGCGGGGCGCGGACCGTACAGCCATGAGGGCTGCCTCGGCGAGGCCTGACCCACCGTCGTAAACAGACGCGTTGGCTACGTCCATGCCCGTCAACTTGGCGATCATGGACTGGTATTCGTAAATGGTTTGCAGCGTGCCTTGGCTTGCTTCCGCCTGGTAGGGCGTGTAGGCCGTCATAATTTCCCCGCGGCTCACCAAATCCCACACTGCTGACGGAATGTGGTGGTCATAAGCGCCGGCCCCGGCAAAGCACAGGACGTTGTCATCGCGGCGGGCTCGGGCGGCAAAGTCCGCCATGAGCGCCATCTCGCTTTCCCCCTTGGCGAGCCCTAGGGGAGCAGCCAGGAAGCCCTCAGGGATCTCATCGAAAAGCGAATCGATGCTGGGAACCCCAAGGGTTTCCAGCATGGCTTTCGTGTCACCTTCCGTGTGAGGAATGAACGGCATTTCACAATGCTCCCATAGGCCTAGCTGAGCGGATGCCCGCTAGGGGAGGGCCCGTGGAAAAACTCGCCCCGGGTCCGGGGCGAGGGCTTAAGCGTCGGCGTCGCAGACGTCCGCGTAGCCATCCGCGTCGAGGAGCTCGCCGAGCTCCCCAGCATCGGCAAGGCGGAGCTTGAAGAACCAGCCTTCACCGTAGGGATCGCTGTTGACCTGCTCTGGAGCATCTTCCAGCGTGCTATTCACGGCAATGACCGTGCCCGAGAGCGGCGTATAGATGTCGGAAGCCGCCTTCACTGACTCGACGACGCCGGCTTCATCCCCGGCCGCCAGCACAACGTCGACCTCCGGGAGCTCAACGTAGACCACATCCCCGAGAGCGTCCTGGGCATGGTCCGTAACCCCTACGGTTACCGTGCCATCCCCTTCCACGCGCACCCATTCATGGGAAGCGATGTACTTGAGATCGGCGGGGATATCACTCATGGGCGGGCTCTCCCGGGGTTGATCGGATCGACTGAATTCGCGTGGCATTCTACGCGCTTAGGCGCGTCATGGGAGCCTTTCTCTGGGCAGCATGAAGGCCGTTCATGCCTTCAGGAACGCTTTTTGATGAAGGGTGGGCGGCAACGGCGCACTCGCCGGTACTGGCCGCGCAATTCCACCGCGAGGCTTGCCTCCTTGGGCGCGGTCGCTTTGATGCGCGCCAACCCGATGCCCTCCTTTAAGGTGGGGGAAAAGGCCCCGGAGGTCAGGGTGCCCACGGGGGCCCAGGCACCGTCCGGGCCCTCTTGGAAAACCTCGAGGCCGGCCCGAAGCACGCCCTTGCCCTCCAGGCGCAGCCCCACCTGTCGCGTGGGCGCCCCCTCCGCCTTCTGCGCAGCAAGCGCGCTCCGACCCAGGAAGTCACGATCTTCTGGGGCCCAGGCCACGGTCCAGCCCATGTTGGCTTCCAGCGGCGATACGGACTGGTCCATATCCTGCCCGTAGAGGTTCATGCCGGCTTCGAGGCGGAGCGTATCCCGGGCGCCCAGCCCTGCGGGGGCCAGCCCCGCTGCCCGAAGCGCAGCCCAGGCGTCGATGACCTCCGCCGCCGGCAACACCACCTCAAAGCCGTCCTCTCCCGTATAGCCCGTCCGTGCGAGGAACCGATCGCCGTCCTCAAGGAAGGCAAAGGGGGGCAGAGCCGCCAGGGCCGGAGCCGCCGCGCCCAGCCACGGCGCGGCCCGGGCGAGGGCCTCCGGACCCTGCACGGCAAGCATGGCCAGCTCGGCGCGCTCCGTAATCTCCAGGTTGCCCGTGCGATGGGCCTCGAGCCAGGCGAGATCTCCGTCCCGGGTCGCCGCGTTAACGATAAGGCGGTAACCCTCTTCCCGGCGATAGGCGATGAGGTCGTCAATTACGCCGCCGGCCTGATTGAGCAAAGCGCCGTAGCTGGCCTGCCCCGGGGCAAGGGTCGCCACGTCCTGCGTCAACAGGCGCTGGAGGTAGGCCGTCGCGTCAATGCCTGAGATATCGACCACGGTCATGTGGGAAACGTCAAAAATGCCACCGCAGCCTCGCACCGCATGGTGCTCTTCAAGCTGCGAGCCATAGTGAAGGGGCATCTCCCAGCCAAAGAAGGGGACCATTTTGGCGCCGGCGGCCTCGTGGGCCGCAGCGAGGGGGGTGCGTTTCAAAGCGCTGCTCATGGGGAGACTCCTGGGGTTTCGGGCTAGACAGCGCCGGCTTCGGGGCCAAGCCCCAGGGCCTGCGCCATGAAGCGCCGTCGCAACGTCGGTTGATGATCAAGGAAGCCCAGGCCCTGCTGGCGGAGCCATGCCGTGGGACCGGACGCAGGCGCAAAGCCTCGTTTCAGAGCACTGAAGGCGCGCAGCATAAGGGCATTATCTCGGCGCCGATGCCGCTCATAGGCCGCGAACTGGTCGGGGTCGCCCAGCGTGCCCTGGCGAAGCCCGGCCCGCAGCGCGGGCACGAGGGCCATCACGTCTCGCACGCCTAAGTTAACGCCTTGCCCGGCTAGGGGGTGGACCACGTGGGCCGCGTCCCCCAGCAGCACGAGACCCGGAGCCGCATAGCGCTCCGCGTGGCGCTGCTGCAAGGGAAAGGCCGCCCGGGGCGCCGCGGACAATACCGAGCCCAAGCGATACTCAAAGGCCTCGCTAAGCGCTGCGCAGAAGGCCTCGTCGTCCAGAGCTTCAAGCGCTCGCGCCCGATCTTCATCGGCACTCCATACTACGGAGCACCGGTGGCGCCCCTCGGCATCATCATCAAGGGGCAGGAAGGCGAGAGGTCCGGTGGGTAGAAAGCGTTGCCAGGCCGTCGCCTCGTGGGGCCGCTCGGTCACCACCGCTGACACCACAGCGCGCTGATGCATGGGTTCATCCCGCACCCCGAGGCCCGCAAGGCCGCGAAGCGGCGAGTGGCCGCCATCGGCGGCACAGACCAGCGCCACGGGCAGGGTCTCGCCGCTGGCAAGGGTCAGCTGCGGGGACGCCCCGAGGCTTGGCCAGCGAACCTGGGCCACCCGAGTCCCCCAGCGAAGGGGGACACCCCGGGCGCCGAGGGTCTGCGTAAGCGCCCAACGCAGCCGGTCGTTTTCCACCATGGCCCCGAGGCGAGGAAGCCCCACCTCCGCCGCAGAAAAATGTAGGGCCGCCGGCCCGCTATGGTCCCAGACTGTCATGTGCTCGTAGGGCGTTTGGGGCACCTCAACCCCAAGCCCGGCTAGGAACGCAAGCACATCCGGCGCGAGGGCCACGCCCCGACGAGGATCGCTCTCGGGCCCCGGGGCCGGTCCCTGATCGAGCAGCACCACGGGAACCCCGGCGTGATCCAAGGCCAGGGCGAGGGCGCAGCCCACAATGCCCGCGCCAATGACCGCCAGCGGAGGGGCGTCGGAGGCGAGACTCACGACCCGCCTTCCGCCATCAGCGCCTCGATGGCATCGCCATCCCGGGGCGCCGCCTCCGTGAGCACCTCGTAGCCTGAGGCCGTGACCAGCACATCGTCCTCAATGCGAATACCGATGCCCGCGAGCTCTGGCGGCGTTTCCGGGAGATCGGCAGGGAAGTAGAGACCCGGCTCGATGGTCAGCACCATTCCCGGCTCCAGGACCCGCCAAGCCTCGCCAAAGCGGTACTCGCCCACGTCATGGACGTCCATCCCTAGCCAATGGGAGCAGCGATGCACCAAATACGGCATGGCGCTGCCGTCGGCCAAGATAGCTTCCACCGTGCCCGTGAGAACACCAAGTTCGATTAGCCCTGCGATGAGTACTCGCTGGGA
Source organism: Candidatus Salivita marina (assembly GCA_038144425.1). GTDB lineage: Bacteria > Pseudomonadota > Gammaproteobacteria > Pseudomonadales > Azotimanducaceae > Salivita > Salivita marina. Next base: position 718,218 of record JAYQNS010000004.1, read on the forward strand.
GGCCAGATGGGGATCGTTGAAAGTCGCCCCAGGGCGCACGGCCTCGATCGCCGCGGTCTGCGCGGCAAAGACGAGGTCATAAAGCTGGCGCTGGAGGGCCGTAAAGCGCCCGGAAGCCGGGAAGGTTCGCGTGATATCCGCTGCGTAGCCCTGGTACTCAGCGCCGGCGTCGATAAGCACGAGCCCGTCCTCAGGTAAAGGTGCGGCATTATCGACGTAATGCATGATGCAGGCGTTGGCGCCGCTGCCCACGATGCTGGGGTAGGCCGGCCCCGTCGCCCCTTCGCTCCGAAAGGCGTAGGCGATCTCCGCTTCTAGGACGTACTCCGGAACCGCCGGCGCCGCGCGCGCCATGGCGCGCTCATGAGCCAAAACGGAAATGCGCGCCGCTTCGCGCATAAGACGAAGCTCCGCGGGGCTCTTGAAGAGGCGAAGTTCATGGAGGATGTGCCCCGAATCGGTAAGCTCTAGGGCCGCTACGGGGCCCCCACGCCGGCTCCGGCAATCGTCAATCCAGCCCTGCAGCTGGCCTTCGAACACCTCATCGCTCCCCAGGGGTAGGTAAATCTGGCTGCGGTCCTCGAGCAGCCCGGGAAGGATGTCGTCGATATCGCTGAGGGGGAAGGCGTCGTCGAGGCCCAGGGCTTCGGCCGCCTGCTCGGGGCCTAGACGAGGACCGTCATAGCGCTCCCGACGGGCGTCATGGTCCCGACAAAATAGAACCGTTTCCCCCGCCCGGCGGCCAGGCAGGAGCACTAAAATCGCGTCCGCCTCCTGAAACCCCGTGAGATAAAGAAAATCCGAGCTTTGCCGGAAGGGATAGTGGGTATCACCGTTGCGAAGCAGCTCCCGCCCCGCGGGAAGAAGCAGCGCGCTTTGCGGCGCCACGGCGTCAAGCACAGCCCGACGGCGCGCTGCATATTCCTTGGCGGAGAGCCCTTGAACAGGCTTCCTAGCCGTCATGCTGTTGCACCCGGTTCAGCCAGATTCAGCACCACCACGCGCACGTGCTCTATGAGCATTTCAAGATTTTGTGCGTTCTCTTCATCATCATCGAGCTGATCGGACAGCTGAGCGATGGCCGCAAGATCCTCCATGGCTTCCCGGTCCGCGGCATCGAGCTGCCCGCCGCTCAAGCCATAGCCCGAAAGAAAGGCGCCGCAGAAGCGCGCGAGGCCATCGGCGCGATCTCCTAGGGGCGCCTCATCGTCGGGAAGCCAGAGTTGGAAAGACAGGTTTTCATCGGCAAGGGCCTGCCCCTGAGCCCCGGCGATCGCATCTACGGCGTCGACGAGGGGCGCCTCGTCCCCAAAATGGGTGCGAAGCATTTCGTGCCAATGGGCCTGCGTCGGTGCCGCTTTACTAACGCAATAGACGCCACAGAAGAGCCCCTGCACCTCCATGGGGGTTGCGAGCGGGCTAAGGGCCTCCACGGCCGCATCAAAATCGCCCACATTCCTGCTCCTTTCCTCCAGTTTTTAGGAGTTTAGCACGGCCTTCGGTGCGCTCTGGTGCGCAAAAGCAGACCTGCTATGATCGTCCCGTATTGCCGTCACCCAGGTCCCCCATGAGCCAGCTCGATCTTGCCACGCTAGAGCGCCGCCTTGAGGAACTGATTCGCCTCTGCGATCAGCTTTCTCGGGACAACCAAGCGCTGCTCGCTCGCCACCAGGAGTGGGCCCAGGAGCGCGCCCGGCTGATCGAAAAAAATGAGCTCGCCCGCTCGAAGATCGAAGCCATGATTGGGCGCCTGAGGGGCTTGGAGCAAGACGGATGAGCGACGCCAAAACTCTCTCGGTGCATCTCCTCGGCAAGGATTACCAAGTCAGCTGCCCCCCCGGGCAGGAGCGCGCCCTCGAGTCCGCCGCCCAACGGCTCGACCAGCAGATGCAAACGATCCGCAACGGCGGAAAGATCATTGGTCTTGAGCGCATCGCGGTAATGGCGGCGCTGAATCTCACCTACGAACTCATCGCGGCGGAAGATGGGCAGGAAGATCTGAAGGTCGATAGTCAGAGAGAGATCGATCGGCTCGCCGAGCGCGTGGGACAAGCCCTTGGTCAGTTACGTCAGCTAAAGCTCAATTAGGGCCCCGGGTAACACGGTAAAACGCTATAATCTTCAGGCGCCCTGGGATGTTCGCCAGCTGATGCAGCTCTCGAGCCTTATAGCACTACCCGGAGGTGAAGTGTTGAAGCCGGTGTGCATGTCCGCGCGTCGGAAAGCCTTTGGCCAGACCTGAACCTCCACCTTGGACCGCTGGGTTCAAGGGCACAGTCAGCAGCGGCATTCCCGGGGATTTTCATGCGCAACAACGCCGAGCTGGGCCGCCTTCGTCGCACCCTCCGCCGGCAGCGCCGGGGGCTTTCCCCCGAGTTTCGCGCCACCGCAGCCGCGAGCGCCGCCGCCGCGCTAGCCCGCTGTGCGCCGCCGCCGCCCCGGCACCTTGGGCTCTATAGTCCCAGCGACGGGGAGATCGATCCCGCACCCCTAGCCGCGGCCCTAAGCGCCGGCGCCACCCGAACCTATCTGCCCCGTATCAGCCCCTTTAGCCGGCGGCCCCAGCTACGCTTCGGAGATCCCGCATCCCTTGCCCCGGGCCGCTACGGCATCCCCGCCCCAAACCGGGGCCTGCGACCGGCCTGGACGCTCTCCTGGGTGATCTTACCCTTGGTGGCCTTTTCTGACGCCGGCGACCGCCTAGGTCGCGGCGGCGGCTTCTACGACAGCAGCTTCGCCGCGCACTGGCCCCACCAACCTTTTTTGCTCGGGCTCGCCTACGCCTTCCAGGGCTGCGCCCCCTGGAGGCGCGCGCCCCATGATGTGCGGTTGGATGCGGTGGTAACAGAGGCCGGCGTTCAGTGCTTCTCCCTCCGGGCGCAACGCTTACTGGAAGCCGCTCGAGGCTGACTAGGCTAGGAACGCCTTATAGGCAGGGTTGTCCGTCTCTTCCCAGAAGCGGTAGCCCGTGGCGGAAAGGGCTTCCCGGAGGGCGAGGCGGTCCGCTGGGGGGGCTTGGAAGGCCACTAGGACCCGGCCCCAAGCGGCGCCGTGGTTCCGATAATGGAAGAGGGAAATGTTAAAGCGCGTGCCCAGCACACCCAAGAATTGACCGAGGGCGCCAGGGCGCTCCGGGAATTCGAAGCGGAAAAGGCGTTCGGGAATCTGGGCGGCGCTGTGCCCCCCCACCAAATGGCGCACGTGGACCTTGGCCATTTCGTTATCCGTCAGGTCTTGCACGGCGTAGCCAGCGCTTTGCAACTGGGCCACCAGGGCGGGGCGATCACTTCGCTCGGCAATCTTCACGCCCACAAACACCTGGGCTTCGCCGGCCTCAGCGTAGCGATAGTTAAATTCCGTGACCGCGCGCTTGCCGAGCACCTTGGCAAAGCGTCGGAACGCGCCGGGGCGCTCGGGCAGGGTGACCGCCAGGAGGGCCTCCCGGGCTTCCCCTACTTCGGCCCGCTCGGCGACGTGGCGGAGGCGATCAAAGTTCACGTTCGCCCCGCTGTGGATCGCAATGAGGCGCAGTCCTGGCGGGGCGGCCTCCGCCCACTTCTTTAGCCCCGCGAGGGCCAAGGCTCCCGCTGGCTCGGCGAGGGACCGGGTGTCTTCAAAAACATCCTTAATGGCGGCGCAAATTTCATCCGTGGAAACGGTCACCACGTCGTCGACGCAGCGCCGCGCGAGCTTCCAGGTATGGGACCCCATCTGAGCCACGGCCACGCCATCCGCGAAAAGATCCAGGGATTCAAAGGGCAAGCGCACGCGTCGACCCGCCTTCCGGGCCGCCGCGAAGCAGGCCGAGCCCTCCGATTCCACCCCGATTACCTTCACCTCAGGGCGGAGGTATTTCACATAGGCTGCAATCCCCGCCAGCAATCCGCCGCCCCCCACGGGGACAAAAATGGCATCTAGGGGCCCGGGGTGCTGGCGCAGCATCTCAAGCGCCACCGTCCCCTGCCCCGCAATCACCAGGGGGTGGTCGTAAGGCGGCACCCAGGTCAGCCCCTCCGCCTTCATGCGGGCTTCCGCAAAAATCCGGGCATCGTCGAAGCTGTCCCCGTGAAGAACGACGTTTGCCCCCCGGGCACGCACGGCGCGAATCTTGATGTCCGGGGTATTGTTCCCCATGACGATGGTGGCCTTGATGCCCAGCTTCGCCGACGCAAGGGCCACACCCTGGGCGTGATTGCCGGCGGAGGCGGTGATGACCCCTCGGCGCCGCGCATCCTCGTCGAGATGCGCCATCATGTTGTAAGCGCCCCGGATCTTGAAGGAGAAGATGGGCTGGAGATCCTCGCGCTTCAGCCAAATCTCATGGCCCAGACGCGCAGACAGGAAGGGCGCGGGAGACAGGGGCGTCTCCTGCGCCACATCGTAAACTTTCGCTTCAAGAATGCGCTTAACTGTTTGCTCAAGCATAATGCGCATGCCGGCGGCCTCAGGGGGCGCAAGACTAAACACTCCGTTGCCCCAGAGCCAGCTCCCCGGACCTGCGGACAGAACGCTATGACCCAAGATGAGCAAAAACGTCTCGCCGCGGAGGCTGCCCTAGAGGCGCTTCGGCCCGCCCTTGGGGCTGGGGTGGTGCTGGGCATAGGCACCGGGTCCACCACGAACTGCTTTATCGATGCCCTGGCGCCCGTGAAGGATCAGTTCGACGGGGCGGTCGCCAGCAGCGTCGCCTCCGCAAGGCGGCTGGAGGGCCATGGCATTCGCGTACTGTCTCTCCAGGAAAGCGGCCCCCTGGCCCTCTACATCGATGGGGCCGATGAGGCAGACCACAACCTTGCGCTGATCAAGGGCGGCGGCGCAGCCCTGACGCAGGAAAAGATCGTCGCCAGCGCCGCGGAGACCTTCTACTGCCTTGTGGACGAAAGTAAGTGCGTCGAGACCCTAGGCGCCTTCCCTCTGCCCATCGAATACATCGAGCTGGCGGAAGCGCCCCTGCGCCGATCCCTGGCCGCCCGGGGCGCCGAGGGCACGCGCCGGGCTGGGGTCACCACGGATAACGGCCACCCTATTATCGACGTTCGGGGCCTGGATCTCCGCGACCCCACCGCTCAGGAGCAAGCGCTCAATCAGTGGCCCGGGGTGGTGTGCAACGGCCTGTTCGCGCTACGCCGTGCCGACCAGCTGTTCGTTGCCAGCCCCCGAGGCGTAACGGTGAAGACCGCCCCCCGCTAGAGGAGCTTCCCGGGGTTCAGCACGCCATCAGGGTCAAAGGCTTGGCGCACGGTTTTCATGAGGGCGCGCTCCGCTTCGCTACGAGAGAAATGCAGATAGTCTTTCTTCAGCAGGCCCACCCCATGCTCCGCAGAAATGCTCCCCCCCAGGGCCTTCACGGCGGCGAAGATTTCCGGAGAGACGCGGTGGCAGCGTTCGTAGAACGCCTCTTGGGACACCTCGTCAGGCTTCAAAATATTAAGGTGCAGGTTGCCATCCCCAATGTGCCCAAACCACACCACCTCAAGATCGGGGTAGGCCGCAGTCACCCGTTCGTCCACCGCCGCCAGGAACTCGGGCACCGCCACCACGGGCACGGCGATATCGTTTTTATAGGGCGTCCAGGCGGAGATCGTCTCGGAGATATCCTCTCGCAGCCGCCACAGGCGCGCGGCCTGCTCCCCGCTCTGGCTTATAACGCCATCGCTCGCCCAACCTGCCTCGAGGCAATGCTCGAACGCCTCAAGAGCTGCCTCCCCATCCCCTTCAAATTCGATAAGGGCGTAAAACGGAGCGGGCTCAGGGAAAGGGCGGTTGAGATCGCCCCGGGCCACCACCTTTTGGAGCGCAAGCTCGGAGAAAAACTCAAAGGCCGTCACCGGCACGGCGCGCTCGAAGGTGGACAGCACCTTCATCACGTCGGGAAAGGCCGGGAGGGCCAGCACAAGCACGGACAAGGGACCCGGTGGCGTGGTCAGGCGGACCGTGACCTCGGTGATGAGGCCTAGCGTGCCCTCGGAGCCAATGACCAGGTGCTTCAGGTCATAGCCGGTGTTGTCCTTCACCAGGCCCCGGCCCAGCTCGAGCACCTCCCCCCCACCCGTTACCACGCGCAGGCCCGCGACCCATTGCCGGGTCATGCCATAGCGGATGACCTTAATGCCACCGGCATTGGTGGCCACCGAACCCCCAAGCTGGGCGCTGCCCGCGGAGGCAAAGTCCACGGGGTAGTAGAGGCCCTCGGCCTCGGCTCGGGCGGCCACCTCCGCGACGACCACCCCAGGCTGGCAGCGCAGCAGGCGCCCCGCGGGGTCGAAGCCCAGCACCTTATTCATACGGTCAAAGGAGACTACAACCTCTCCCGCCGGCGCCACCGCGCCGCCGGAGAGGCCCGTGCGTCCCCCCGAGGGCACGAGCTTAAAGCCGTGCGCCCGAGCCAGCCGCACAAGGGTTTGAACCTCCCCTTCCGTCTCCGGGAAAACCACGGCGCTGGGGGCCACGGTAAAGCTTCGGGTCCAATCCCGGCCCCAGTGGGCAAGATCCTCAGGCGCCGTGCTAAAGCGTTCGCCAAAGGCCTCAGCAAGGGCCGCGGCTCCGGCGCTCGAGAGGGTGAGGGGAGGCGCTGCAGCGGTGGTCATGGTCGGCTCTCCGGCCTATGCGCAGAAGGCCGCTATGCTACCATGGACGGCTTCCCACCCCCCTCGCGAGATCCCCCATGGTCGCCCCCGTCACGTCTCTTTCGAAGGACAAAATTCGTATCCTTCTGCTGGAAGGCATTCACGCTTCCGCGGTGGACAACCTTGCCCGCGCGGGCTACCAAAACGTCGAACAGTTAAAGGGCGCGCTAGACCGAGATACGCTGCTCGAAAAGGTGAGCCAGGCGCACATGGTCGGCATTCGCTCGCGCACCCAGCTCGACGCTGAAGTGCTTGAGGCAGCGCGGCGCCTCATGGCCATTGGCTGCTTTTGCATCGGGACCAACCAGGTTGATTTGAAAGCCGCCCTGAACCTTGGCATTCCGGTCTTCAACGCCCCCTTTTCCAATACCCGTTCCGTCGCTGAGCTCGTGCTCGCCGAGGCCATCCTTCTGCTCCGTGGAATCCCGGAAAAGAGCCTCACGGCCCACGAAGGCGGCTGGCTTAAAAGCGCAACGGACAGCTTCGAGCTTCGCGGGAAGACCCTTGGCATTATTGGCTATGGCAACATCGGGGCTCAGCTGGGGGTGATGGCGGAAGCCCTTGGCATGCGCGTGTGCTTCTACGATGTGGTGCGCAAGCTGAAGCTGGGGAACGCAAAGCAAATCGACGATATGGGGACGCTGCTCGCCCAGGCCGACGTGGTCAGCTGCCACGTGCCTGCTGCGAAGACCACGGAAGGCCTGATCGACGCCGCGGCGATCGATCGTATGAAGTCCAAGGCCGTACTGATCAACGCCTCCCGGGGAAAGATCGTGGACCTCGACGCCTTGGCAAACCGGCTGAGGGCGGGGCATCTCCTGGGCGCAGCGATCGACGTCTTTCCCGTGGAGCCCAAGAGCAACGATGATCCCTTCGAATCCCCCTTGCAGGGGCTCCGTAACGTCATTCTGACGCCGCACATCGGCGGCAGTACCATGGAGGCGCAGGAAAATATCGGTGCAGAGGTGTCGGAAAAGCTAGCGCTCTACAGCGACAACGGCTCAACCGTAGGCTCGGTGAACTTCCCCGAGGTGGCCCTGCCCCAGCACGAGGGCTCGCACCGGCTACTGCATATTCACCGCAACGTGCCTGGGGTGATGTCCGGCATCAACGCCGTGTTCTCAGAGAACGGCCTCAATATCTCGGCGCAGACGCTGCAAACCAATTCGGATATCGGCTACGTAGTGATCGACACGGACGCCGAACACAGCGAGCAGGCCCTAGCAGGCCTGCGCGCCGTTCCCGGAACCATCAAAACCCGAGTGCTGTTCTAGCCTCGCCTACGCCAGTACGGGGTCTAGGCTTCCCGCGCGGTAGCGATCGCTCATCCCATCGAAGGACAGCGGCGTGATCTTGCTCGCCTGCCCCGCGGTTCCGAAGGCTTCGTAGCGGGCTTCCACAATCGCCCTCATGGCGCTCATGGTTTCCTTCAGGAACTTGCGCGGGTCAAACTCCGCAGGGTTCTCCGCCAGGAAACGGCGCGTGGCGCCCGTGGACGCGAGGCGCAAATCCGTGTCGATGTTGACCTTGCGCACGCCGTGGCGAATCCCTTCCTGAATTTCCTCCACGGGCACGCCGTAGGTCTCGGGAATGTCCCCGCCAAAGCGGTTGATCACTTCGAGCCATTCCTGGGGCACGGAAGAAGAGCCATGCATTACCAGATGGGTGCTGGGAATGCGGGCGTGGATAGCCTTAATCTGGTCGATGGCAAGGATGTCCCCCGTGGGCGGCCGGGAGAACTTATAGGCGCCGTGGCTGGTGCCGATGGCGATGGCAAGCGCATCCACCTTGGTCGCCGCTACAAAGGCTGCGGCTTCCTCCGGGTCCGTGAGCAGCATATCGTGGCTCAGCGTGCCTTCGGCGCCCACGCCGTCTTCTTCCCCAGCGGTGCCCGTTTCCAAGGATCCAAGACAGCCAAGCTCCCCCTCCACGGACACGCCGCAGGCGTGCGCCATGGCCGACACCTGCGCCGTCACGGCTACGTTGTAGTCATAATCCGCCGGGGTTTTCTGGTCTTCCTTCAGCGAGCCGTCCATCATCACAGAGCTAAAGCCCAGCTGGATGGATTGCTGGCAAGCCGCCGGAGAAGCCCCATGATCCTGGTGCATGCACACGGGAATGTGGGGGAACTCCTCCACCGCTGCCAAAATGAGGTGGCGGAGGAAATTGGGGCCCGCGTACTTCCGGGCGCCGGCGGAAGCCTGAACAATCACCGGGCTATCCGTTGCCGCCGCGCCTTCCATAATCGCGCGCATCTGCTCGAGGTTGTTCACGTTAAAGGCCGGGACACCGTAACCGTGTTCCGCGGCGTGATCGAGGAGCTGTCGCAGGGTAATTAGGGCCATGGGAAGAAACTCCGCTTCCAGGTGGGTTTGGGATCAGTCTACCTTGGGTTCCACCTTGGGAGCACGGGGGCCGCGTCGCCAGCCTGAGTAGGCATCGAGCGCGCTGCGGTAGGGGCTCAGGCGGCTCGCATCATAGGGCCTCAGGTCCACGGGTCGGGTGCCCAGGACGGTCCATCCCTGGGGGTCCGGGGCCAGGGCCACGGCCTTAAACTGCACGCCCTTCGCTGCGGCCTCCCGGGCCTTCTCCGCGAAGCGAGGGTCGTGGAGGTCGCTAGGACGAAGGCTTTTCGCGTCATCGCGCTGAATCACAAAGAGCACGGTGGCGTTGGCGCCGGAGGCGACGACCTCCATTAGTGCATCTAAATGCTCAGACGCGCGCACGCTCACGGAGTCGGGGAAGTAGGCACGCCCATCGGGGTAGACCAGGTGGCAATTTTTCACTTCCACGAGGTGGGGACCCGAGGCGGTCTCCAGCCAGAAATCGATGCGGGAGCGCTCTCCGTAGGGTACCTCGGCGCGCAGGCTGCGAAAGCGCTTCAGCCCTGGGATCACCCCCGCCAGGAGAAGTTGCTCTGCGAGCCAATTGGGTACCACGGTGTTCGCGCCGACGATCCGGCCATCGGCCTCAAGCAGCTCTAGCGTGTACCGAAGTTTGCGCTTACTTTCATCTGGTACTTTTGAGACCCATGCTTTTGTCCCGGGAATTACCAGGCCTTCCATACGCCCGGGGTTCACGCAGTGGGCGCGAATGGGGGTGCCGTCGGCTAGGGTTAGCTCGGCGATAAAGCGATCGAAGCGCGCTGTGAAGCGCCCCTCCAGCAGCGGCGCCCGGGGCTGCAGCAGATAAGGCGCCGCGGACGCGTTCATGCGCCCGCGCGGGCGCTAAGGGCGGCAACCGCAGGCAGGGTTTTGCCTTCCACGAACTCCAGGAAAGCTCCGCCACCGGTGGAGATATAGCCAAGCTGGTCCGCGATGGCGTACTGATCGATCGCCGCGAGGGTGTCACCCCCTCCAGCGATGGAGAAGGCGGGGCTGGCGGCAATCGCCCGGGCTAGGGCTTCCGTCCCGGCGCTGAAGGCGGGAAATTCAAAGACGCCCACGGGACCGTTCCAGAGCACCGTACCGGCCTGAGCAATAAGCTGGCCATAGGCCGCGGCCGTCGCCGGACCAATATCGAGGATCATTTCATCGTCCCCGACCTGATCTACGGCGCATACTCGATGGGGCGCATTGGCCGCAAAGCCCTTCGCCACCACCACGTCCTGGGGGACGGGGATGGAGACCTTGGTGGCCAGTTCCGCCGCCGCACTCACGAGCTCCGGCTCAAGCAGGGAGGCCCCAACGCTGTGCCCGGCGGCAGCAATGAAAGCGTTTGCTATGCCGCCGCCCACAATCACCTGATCAGCAACCTGCGCCAGCCGCTCGAGAACCGTCAGCTTGGTGGACACCTTCGAGCCTCCAACGATCGCCACCAGGGGGCGCGCTGGGGTATGCAAAGCCTGCCCTAGGGCATCGAGTTCGGTGCAAAGCAGGGGGCCCGCGCACACCTGGGCGGCATGACGCATCACTCCATGGGTGCTGGCCTGGGCGCGGTGGGCAGTGCCGAAGGCGTCCATCACAAAGATGTCGCAAAGCTTCGCGAGGCGCGCGGAAAGCGCATCTTCGTCGGCCTTTTCGCCCACTTCCCAGCGAATATTTTCCAGGAGTGCCACGGATCCCGGGGCCGGAGGCTGGGCCTCCGCGGCGGCTAGGGAGGGCAGCAGGGGCACGGGTTGGCCAAGCAGGGCCTCCAAACGGGCCGCCACCGGCGCTAGGGAAAAGGCAGGCTCCTCCGCGGCGCTAGCACCTTCCGTAGGCCGGCCCAGGTGGGAACAGAGCAGTACGGAGGCGCCTGCGGCCAGCGCCGCCTGAATGGACGACAGCGCGGCCCGGAGCCGCGCATCGCTGCGCACTTCACCGTCTTCCACAGGAACGTTTAGGTCCTCGCGCATAAGGACCCGGCGCCCCGCCAGATCCAGCTCGCTCATGCGATTAAAGGCCAGGGGCATGGGCCGTGTCTCCTAGGTGCTAAGCAGGGCCAGAGCCTCTGCGGTCACGTTCTCCGGGTTGAAGCCATAGGCCGCCAGCACCTCGTTTCCAGGCCCAGAGGCGCCGAACTGATCGACGCCCAGGACCTGACCGCGGCTCCCGGCGACGCGCCACCAGGGCGCCGGATGGGCCGCCTCGATAATGAGCCGGGGTACTTCCGGGGGGAGAAGGGCAGCCTGGGCCTCAGCCCCCGCGGCCAGGAAGCGCTCCACGCAGGGCATGGAGACCAGGCGCACGCGCCGGCCCTGGGCCCGGAGCATGGCCGCCGCAGCCTGCGCCAGGGCAACCTCCGACCCCGTGGCCACAAGGACCAGCTCCGGGGCCTCGTCGTCCTCAAGCGCGTAGGCACCCTGGGCAACGGCGGCCACCTGGGCATTGTCCCGGTTCTGCACGGGAAGACCCTGGCGAGACAAAATCAGCGCCGAGGGGCCGTCGGCCCGGGCAAGGGCTTCGCGCCAGGCAATTGCCGTTTCCACCGTATCGCAGGGGCGCCAGGTTTCGAGGCCTGGGGTCATGCGCAGGGTGGCCAGCTGCTCTACGGGCTGGTGCGTAGGGCCGTCCTCGCCCACGGCCAGGGAATCGTGGCTGTAGACGAAGATGTTCTGCACCCCCATGAGGGCGGCCAAGCGCACCGCATTCCGGGCGTAGTCCATAAAGGTTAGGAAAGTCGCGGAATAGGGAAGAAGGCCCCCGTGAAGGGCCATGCCATTGCACGCGGCGGTCATGGCGAACTCGCGCACGCCCCAGGAGAAATAGTTGGCGTCAGCGTTGTCGGCGCTGAGCACCCGGGCGCCGTCAAAGCGGCTGCCGTTGGAGCCAGACAGATCGGCCGAGCCCCCGAAAAGGGAGGGAAGTCCCGCAGCGATAACGTCCAGCGCCGCCTTGGAACTTTGCCGCGTGGCCAGCACCTTGCCTTCCGCCTGAGCGGCCTCCGCAAAGGCCGTGAGGGCCGAAAGCACCGCCTCCGGGACGGTCCCCAAAGCCGCCTCAAACGCAGCGTGCTCTTCCGGGTAAGCCTCGGCATAACGCACCTTCAAATCGCACCAAGCCGCGTAGGCCTCGGCACCTCGGGCCCGCCCATCCCAGCTGGTGCGCAGGTCCCCGGGGATCTCGAAGGGAGCGGCGGTCCAGCCAAGGGCCGCCCGGGTGGCAGCGATTTCCTCATCCCCAAGGGGCGATCCGTGCACCGATGCCGTACCGGCCTTCGCCGGCGAGCCAAAGCCAATCTGCGTGTTGCACACGAGCAGCGCCGGGCGATCGCTCCTCCGCGCAGCGGCGAGCGCCGCAGCAATGGCGTCCCCATCGTGGCCATCAATCCCGTCCCACACCTCCCAGCCCGCGGCGCGGAAGCGGCCTGGTACGTCTTCCGTGAACCAGCCGTCAACCTTCCCATCGATACTGATTCCGTTGGCATCGTAAAAGCAGATCAGCTTGCCGAGCCCAAGGGTGCCGGCGAGGGAGATGGCTTCCTGGGAAATGCCCTCCATGAGGCAGCCATCCCCGAGGAAAACATAGGTGTGATGATCGACCAGGGGGAAGTCTGGGCGATTGAAGCGGGCCGCCAGCACCTTTTCCGCCAGCGCCATGCCGACGGCCATGGCCACGCCCTGGCCGAGGGGCCCGGTGGTGGTTTCCACCCCGGGGAGTTCGCCGTATTCCGGGTGCCCCGCCGTCGGGGCGTGGAGCTGGCGGAAGTTTTTCAGATCTTCCGTGCTCACCTCGTAGCCCGAGAGATGCAAGAGGCCATAAAGCAACATAGAGGCATGGCCGTTAGAGAGCACAAAGCGATCCCGGTCGAACCAGCTGGGAACCTCCGGGTGATGCTTAAAGGGGCCACACCAGAGCGCTTCGGCCATATCGGCCATGCCCATGGGGGCCCCGGGGTGGCCACTATTGGCGCGCTGTACCGCATCCATCGCTAGAACGCGAAGGGCGTCGGCGCGGGTTCGACGGGTGATCATGGGGCAGGTCTCCGGACCAGAGGGGCGCAGGGCGCGTAGTTTCCCAGCCCCATGGGGGATGCGCAACGGCGCTGCTTTCATGCAGCGCCCTCACGGTGACTTGTGAAAGACTCAAGGCGACCAGGAGGCCCCTTGCATAGGATGGCGTTCCACAATTTGACCTTGCGCCGCGGGCGGTCCCCCTAAGGGCACCAGGACGGGGTAAGTACATCCGTTAAGGGGGCTATCCATGGCCGAGTACCAACTGTTTACCTCTGAATCCGTCAGCGAGGGCCATCCCGACAAGATGGCCGACCAAATTTCCGACGCCATTTTGGATGAGATGCTGCGCATCTCGCCGGACGCGCGGGTCGCCGTTGAAACGCTCGTGAAGACCGGCATGGTGGTGCTGGCGGGGGAAATCCGCCTGCCCCCGGGGAGCGCGGTGGACTACGAGGGCATCGTCCGTCGCACCGTCGCCGAGATCGGCTACACCTCCAGCGAAATGGGGTTCGACGCAGAGACCTGCGCCGTCATCAACGCCATCGGCGCTCAGTCGGCGGATATCGCTATGGGCGTGGACGAAGCCGCGGACCACGAGCAAGGGGCCGGGGACCAGGGGCTGATGTTCGGCTATGCCACGGACGAGACGGACGTGCTCATGCCGGCGCCCATCACCTTCAGCCATCGCCTCGTCGCGCGGCAAGCGGAAGTGCGGAAGAACGGAACCCTGCCCTGGCTGCGCCCAGACGCGAAAAGCCAGCTGAGCTTCTCCTACGACGCCGAGGGCCGGCCCCAAAGCGTGGACGCCATCGTCCTTTCGACTCAGCACGATCCCACCATCAGCTTGGAAGACCTCCGGGAAGCGGTGATGGAAGAGATCATCAAGCCCGTAGTGCCCGCGGAATGGATGACGGCGCAGACCAAGGTCTACATCAACCCCACGGGAAACTTTGTGATCGGTGGGCCCGTGGGCGACTGCGGCCTCACGGGGCGGAAGATCATTGTGGACACCTACGGCGGCATGGCACGCCACGGCGGCGGCGCTTTCTCCGGCAAGGATCCCTCCAAGGTGGACCGGAGCGCCGCTTACGCGGGGCGCTACGTGGCAAAGAACATCGTGGCAGCGGGACTGGCGAAGCGCTGTGAGATCCAGGTCTCCTACGCCATTGGGGTCGCCGAACCGACCTCCATCTCCATCAACACCTTCGGCACGGGCACGGTGGACGATGCCGCCATCGCCGCGCTGGTCCGCGAGCACTTCGATCTGCGCCCGAAGGGCCTCATCGCCATGCTTAATCTCAAGCGCCCCATCTACCGGGCCACCGCGGCCTACGGCCACTTCGGTCGAGAAGAAGATGCCTTTACTTGGGAGCGCACGGACAAGGCCGAGGCCCTGCGCGCCGCGCGCTAAGCCCATGGCCACGCCCCTCCCCCTATCCTTCGAGTTCTTCCCGCCGAAAACGCCGGCGGGGGTGCGAAAGCTGGCCGCGGTGCGCGATCGACTCGCGGCCCGGGATCCCGAGTACGTCTCCGTCACTTATGGCGCCGGAGGCAGCACTCGAGAGGGCACGCTCAGCACGGTGGAATCCATGGTGGCGGCAGGGCTGGACGTCGCTCCGCACCTATCGATGGGCAGCGATGCCCCGGACACGGTGCGTACGCTCATCGACCGCTACCGCGACCTCGGCATCCGGCGCATCGTCGCCCTCCGCGGCGACATCCCCTCGGGCATGGGCACGGGGCGCCTCTACTACGCCGCGGAGCTGGTGCGCCTACTCCGGGAACACGCCGGGGCGCATTTCCACATTGAGGTAGCCGCCTATCCGGAAATCCACCCCGATGCCCCCTCGCCGGAGGCGGATTTGCGCTTCTTCGCCGAGAAATGCGCCGCCGGCGCGGACAGTGCTCTCACCCAGTACTTCTACAACGCCGATGCCTATTTCGATTTCTGCGACCGGGTGTCTGCCCTGGGCGTCACCACGCCCATCATTCCCGGAATCATGCCCATCACCAACAGCACGGGGCTGCGCCGCTTCTCCCGCGCCTGCGGCGCGGAAATCCCCCGCTGGCTCGACCAACGCCTGGACAGCTACGAAGAGGGGTCTCCTGACTTCCTGGCCTTTGGCCTCGACGTGGTGACGACCTTGTGCGAACGGCTGATCGCCGGCGGCGCTCCAGGCCTTCATCTCTACACCATGAACCAAGCGGAAGCCCCCGAGGCCCTTCTCGACCGCCTCGGACGCTAGCCATGCGCACGCCCCGGCTATACTGGCCCGCGCCCCTGCCCACGGGCACCGTACCCCTCCCCGATACCGCTGCCCGGCACCTTTTGAAGGTGCTTCGCCGCCGCGATGGCGATCCCGTGGAGCTGTTCGACGGCGCGGGCTCGGTGGCCCAAGCCACGCTTTGTAACGTTTCACCAAAGGGCGGCCAGCTGATCGTGGCTGATGCGCGGGAGGATCGGCGCAGCGAAACGCCGCTCCACCTTCACCTCGGCTTGCCCTTGCTGCGCGGTGAACGGATGGACGTGGCCCTGCAGAAGGCCTGCGAGCTTGGGGTTTCCGAAATCACTCTCCTCCAAACCCGGCGCACGGAGGTGAAGTTCGAAGCCGGAGCCCGCGGGGACCGGCGCCTGGCCCACGCCGAAGGGGTACTGGTTCATGCGGCGCAGCAGAGCGGCCGCACCGTGCTGCCCCAGCTTCATGCGCCTCAACCCCTCGAGCACTTCGCCGCTGAGCGCTCGGAGACACTCAAGGTTGTGCTCGACCCTGAGGGTGCCCCTCTGGAAACCTTCGCAAACCCAAACCCACGCTCGGTGGCGCTGATCACCGGGCCAGAGGGGGGGCTCAGCGAGGAGGAATGCGAGACGCTAGCGCGCATGGGCTTTGTCCGCTGGCGTCTGGGACCGCGCATTCTCCGCGCGGAAACGGCGCCCTTAGCCGCCGTCGCCACCCTCTCCGCTCGCTTCGGCGACTTCTAAGCCCTCCGCCTTCGGAAGCACCCAATGCAATGCACCCTCCCAGGCGGTCACGGCCAAGGCGCCCGCCGGCGCCTGGGCGCCCGCGCCCAGGGGATAGGCTAGTAGCGCAGACGCTTCGCCTTTCCCCTTAGGCGCTATCACCGGGGGATGGAGCATCACCTCTGTTGGGGCCAGGCTGAGAACGTTCCAGGAAAGGGTGCGCGCGCCGCCCGAGCCCTTGGCCAGAAGCGTGGCACCGTCAAGGGCGAGCACCGCGACAGGCCCTAACTCCTCCCGTTCCAGCTCCTTAAGGGCAACGGCAACGGATGGCTCAACCGCCGCCAGGGGCGCCGCCAGCGCTACGGGGTGGCCCAGGGCGCGCCCGAGGGCTTCCGCGTCCAACCACAGCAAGGGATTTAGCGCTCGCCGAAGCTGCTCAAGGCGCCGCCGAAGAGCTGGCGTTGCCCGTTGGGCCTCCGCTTCGAGGGCGGTCAGGGCCGCCAACAAGGCTCCGTCATTGCCGAGGGCGGGAATTCGCGGGGGATCCGGCGGCAGGGCGGCGCCACTCGAGCTCGGAGCAGGCGGGGGCGATGCCTTCGGCGACGCTTCCGGTGCGGCGGCAGAGGGGGCCAGAGGCGTGGCAACTGGGGGGGCCGGCGGTGCGGGTAGCGTCGCCGGCGGGGCCTCAAGGCCCGAGGCCCAGAGATCGATCTCCTCAATCAGGGCCGAGAACAGGTCGGCTTCTAGGACCGTCCGGGGCTCAGCTAACACCTCTAGGAGCTCGGGCAGGCGCGCATCGAGGGCACCGGGCGCCGGAAGCACGCCGCTACGCCGCTGGGCCACCAAGTTGCCTAGGGCCCAGGCCCACTCCCAGCGCTGCTGGGCCGCGGCATCCCCCTGGGGCTGAGCAGACAGCGCCGCAAGCCGCTCTTGTGCTTCCCCCAGGGCGCGATCCTCTCCGGGGGTGGCGCGCAGCACCTGGGCCAAGGCCCAAAAGGTTGGCGAGTTCAGCACCGCCGCTGGGGCCGCTTTTTGCTCCACCACCGGTGCCCTGGTGGGCAAGAGACCCTGAGCCAAGGCCTCTGCGCCCCCCTCCGGCACATACGCTGGCTGGGACCGAGCCTCGAAAAAGGCTTCATCTAGACGCCGCAGGCCGGGCAGCACTGTGGCGGGCTCCGCATCAGCGGCGTCCAGCACGGCGCTCGCGGCCCCTGCCCAAAAGGCTGGCCCCGCCCCCTCCGCGAAACAGCCCTGCACCCAGGTGGCCACAAAGAGATTAGGGAGCAACGCGCTCCAAAGGCCCGGGGTCGCCGAGATCAGGCTGAAAGCTCGGCGAAAAATGCGATGGGGCGTTCCAGCGTCGAGGTGCGCCAAGGCGAGAACCTCAAGCGTCTTCTGTCGCGCGGGGCGATCCGCGAGGGAGGCGGCTTGCCAGGCCGCCGCCGCTTCCCCAAGGGCTTCCGAGTCAGATCCCCCCTGGAGCGCGGCGAGGGCCAAGCAAGCCCAGGGCCGGGCGTCGGCGCCCGCCCGAGCGGCGGCGAGCGCTTCCGCGCTGGCCCGGCGAAAATCCATGGGCGGAGAAATCAAGGACCTAGGCCTCGTCGGTGCCACGGGGACGAAGGGCGAGATCCTTCTCAAACCCCTTCAGGGTGACCTGCGCCGTCGCCAGCGCTGCTTCAAAGGATTCCAAAGCCACCGGGGCAGGGGCGTCTCCCTCAGTCTGCCGGAGGGTGGCTGCTTGATCAGCAAGGGGCTTAGGTGTGTCCTCAAGTACGGCCGCGAGCCCCGCTAGGGGCGCCCCCTGGGCCGCGAGCTGGTCGGAAAGGGCGGCCTGCTGTTCCCCGAGGGCACCCAATGGCTCAGCGAAGGCTGACAGCTGCGCCGCTAGGGCTGCGCTGCGCTGGGACAGGGAATCCCTTGCCAGGGCCAGCGAGTCCCGAAAGGCTGGCAACGCCTCGAGCGCTTGGTCGCAGGCGTCCGCCACGGCCGCGCCGCCCTCGAGCTCCGCGGCCTCCTCTGCCAGCGTATCTAGAGCCTGGTTCAGCTGCTGATCCAGCCGCCCAAAACCCTCCTGAAGTTGGGAAAAGAGCGCACCTAAGCCTGCCCCCTGGGCGACAATGGCTTCCCCGGGGCGGGCTAGGGCCAAGCGGTGTGAGGCGCCCTCGGCCGCTAGGCCCTCGCTGGCCTGAAGGGTCGCCGCCAACGCGCCGCATTCACCCTCCGCCGTCCGCAGGCTGGCCACCAAATGCTGCAGCTCACCTTCCGCCGTTGCCAGGATCGCCTTGAACGTGTCCCGACCCGCGGCGCTGGCCGCTTGCCAAGCGGCGAGGCCCCTGCGAAGCCCCTCGGCTTCCTGAAGCAGGGTGCCCAGCTGCCGCGCCTGGGCATCCCGCTGGCGTAGCAGCCGCTCCAGGCTCGCTCCCAGGCCTTGAAGGCTGGGGGGCAGCGGGAGGGACTCGAGGGAAACCGCCAGCGTCGACTCGGCGCTTCCGACCTTTCCCTGCAGCACCGCTATCGCCTGGCGGAGGGCTTCCCCGGCCGCTGCTTCCTCGGCAACGGCCTGCTGAGTGCTTCGAAGTAGCAAAGCGCCAAGCAGCAGCGCCAGAGCCAAGGCCCCCGCAGCCCAGCGCAGCGTCGCCGGGGCCGGTTGCCCCGACCCAAGCACTAGGGCTGCCGCTACGGTCCCCCCTGCGAGCACGAGGGCGACCATAAAGAGCTGCCACCAAAGCCGTTGTTGCCGCGCTGCCCGTTCAACCATGGGGGGGGAGATCTCCGGTAAAGGGATTAAAGGCGGGGTCTTCGAGGAGCGTCGCCAAGGGAAAGACCGAGGCGTCAGGCTCAGGGAGAGGCGCCCAGCCCAGCACCCGCTCGGCGGCAAGAGCTAACTTCCCGCCGGCCAAAAGCAAGAGCGTGCGTGGGCGTCCAAGGCGCCCCCACAGATAGGCTCCCGGAGCGCGGACGCACCAGGGCTGGCCTGCCGCCAGCGCAAACCCGAGGCACCAGGGGTAGGCGCGGTCGGACCGCAGCCAGGCCTTGGGCGCCGCGAGGCCAAGGAGCGCGCTGCGGGGAACCAGCACCCGCGCCGTCGCCGGCGCCCAGCGCACCACTAGGGCTGCTCCCTTGCTCCACCGCAGGGGGCCCGCTACGCTCGCCGGCAATCTCTCCCTGGGTGCGCTCACCATGATCGACCTCGCTGTAGTTATGGACCCCGTCGAAGGGCTATCGAAGAAAAAAGACTCCACCCTGGCCATGTGCCTGGCCGCCCAGGCGCGAGGGTGGACGATCTACAGCGTCACGCAGGACGGGCTGTATTTCGCCGAAGGGCAGGTCCTAGCCCTGGCGACGCCCATGACCGTAGATCTTTCGGCGGACCCCTTTTGGCACCTGGGAGAAACGGTGACTCGCCCCCTCGCCAGCTTCAGCGGTGTGCTCATGCGGAAGGATCCTCCCTTCGACATGGAGTATATCTACACCACCTACCTCTTAGAACGCGCAGAGGCCGCAGGGGTCCCGGTGTTCAATCGTCCCGCGAGCCTTCGAGACTGCAATGAGAAGTTCTTCGCCACGGCCTTCTCCGAGTTCACCCCGCCCCTCATTGTGAGCAAACGCGCAGAGCAGCTTCGGGCCTTCGCCGAGGCCGAGGGAGACGTGGTAATGAAGCCCCTAGACGGCATGGGGGGCGCCTCCATCTTCCGCCTTAAGCCGGGAGATTCGAACTTATCCGTGGTAATCGAGACCCTCACCGCCGGGGGCTCGCAGCAAATCATGGCCCAACGCTATCTGCCAGAAATTAAGGACGGCGATAAGCGTATCCTCATGATCGAAGGCAAACCCGTGCCCTACGCCCTGGCACGCATTCCCGCCGCAGGGGAAAGCCGGGGCAACCTGGCCGCCGGCGGCCGGGGCGAAGCCCGGCACCTAACGGATCGAGATCGGGAAATTGCTGAGGCCGTGGGGCCTGAACTGGTCCGCCGAGGCCTGAGCTTCGTAGGCATGGACGTAATCGGCACCCACCTCACGGAGGTAAATGTGACCTGCCCCACCTGCATTCGCGAACTCGATGCGCAGTGCGGCCTCGACATCGCTGGGGATTTTCTCGACGTCATCTCCGCGCGGCTGAAGCCCGTCGCTTAGGGCAGGGCCATGGCGATCCTCGCCTCCCCCCAAAATCGCCTCGCCGCCGCCTTCGGAGCAGCGCTCCTGTGCCACGGGGCCCTGCTTATGCTGGAACGCGCCCCGCCCCAGACGCCCCAACCTACGGCCCCGGGCATGCTCACTATCAGTTTGACCGGGTCTCCCCAGCCCATGGACGCAGAGCGCGCCAAACTCGAATCCTTGCAGGAAGCGCTGCCTACGGTTTTGGATGCCCCCAGACTCCCAAAGTCCGCCAAGGCGGCGACGCGACAAACGGGCGAACGTCCAGCCCTGGCTGAGCGCTCCACCGCCCCCGGAGCCCCGCCGGCGGAAGCCCCGCGGCCTGCCTTGAGCGATCTGTTAGCTGCGGCCCGACGCTACAGCGAGGCGCCGGAGGTGCGCCGCCTCGGGCCCGGCACCGTGCTCACCCCAGCAGAGGATGCCTACCTTCGAGGCTGGCGCACCCGTATCGAGCGCCTGGGCATGGTCAATTTTCCCCCGGAAGCCCGCCGCGCTGCAGAACGGGCCGGGGGCCAGGCCACCCTGCGCCTTCGCGCCGAACTCCATCGCGACGGCCGCCTAGGAGCGCTCGCCGTGGTGATTGGCAGCGGCGACGCGGCGGTGGATCAAGCGGCACTGACGCTGGTGCGTAGCGCACACCCCTATCTGCCCTTCCCCAAAGCCCTCAGCCAACACCCGCGCCTCGAGATCGTGCGAGATTTTAACTTTCGCCTCCCCTAGGGGCGCGGCATATAGCCGGGGCCTGGGCTGCCGCCCTATCATGGCCCCATGGATCTCAAGCACCAGTTCCTTATTGCCATGCCCGGGCTCGACGGGAGCACCTTCGGAGGCACGCTCAGCTATCTTTGCGAGCACAACGACGAGGGCGCCTTCGCCCTCGTGGTCAATCGACCCCTGGAGAGCGTCACCCTCGGCGCCATCTTCGATCAGCTGTCCATCTCCGGGACGGCCCACCGGGACGTGCCCGTACTTGACGGCGGCCCGGTGCAGCGAGACCGGGGCTTTGTGCTCCACAGTGATGATTGCTGCCTGCCGGCAACGGTGAAACTGCAGCCCGGGCTCGCCCTCAGCACAGTCCGGGAAATGCTCACGGCCATCGCCGAGGGGTCGGGACCCAGTCAGTTCCTCGTGTGTCTGGGCTACGCCGGCTGGGGGGAAGGGCAGCTCGAACAGGAGATGGCGGAAAACGCCTGGCTATCTTGCGCGGGGGACTTCGAAACCCTATTCGAAATCCCCTTCGAAGAACGGCGACAGCGCGCTGCGGAGAGCCTGGGCATTGATCTTGCCCTTTTCCCCGGCGCGCCCGGCCATGGCTGAAGCAGGGCTTCTCCTCGCCTTCGACTTTGGCCTGCGCCACATCGGCTGGGCCACGGGGCAGCATCTCACCGCCAGCGCCACCGCCGGTAGCGCCCTCGCTGCCCAGGAGGGCACCCCGAACTGGCAAGCGGTTCACGCCCTGCTGGAGGAATGGCAGCCCGTGCGCATCATTGTGGGCCTGCCCCTCAACATGGACGACACGGAAAACGACATGTGCACCCGGGCCCGACGCTTCGCCCGGCGCCTCGAAGGGCGCTTTGGCATTCCCGTAACGTTCCAGGACGAGCGCCTCTCCAGTCGGGAAGCAGGAGAGCGCTTCCCCGACCGAGACCGAAACAATCGCCACGGAGAAGCGGCCCGAATCATTCTTGAGGACTACCTGCGCCGCCCCGAGGCCTAAAAATTCTCTGGGAAGCGCGCCCGACTCCTCGCCTCAGAAGCAGCCACCTGCCCTGAGGTCACCAAGGCCTCAAGAGCCTGATCAAGCGTATTCATGCCGTGCTGAGCCCCCGTTTGGATTGCCGAATATATCTGCGCCACCTTGTCCTCCCGGATAAGATTTCGAAGCGCAGGCGTGCACACCATGATTTCCTGGGCCGCCACTCGCCCCCCGCCAACTTTCTTCAGGAGGGTCTGGGAAACCACAGCCTGAAGCGATTCGGACAGCATGGCGCGCACCATGGGCTACTCCGATCCGGGAAAGACGTCGATTAGGCGATCGATGGTTTTGGCGGCCGATTGGGTATGGAGGGTGGCAAAAACCACGTGCCCAGTCTCCGCCGCCTCGAGGGCCAGGCGAATGGTCTCTAGATCCCGAAGCTCCCCCACCATGATTACATCCGGATCTTCCCGCAGAGCGGCGCGAAGGGCTCGTGAAAAACTCGTCGTATCCCGATGCACTTCCCGCTGGTTAATGAGGCACTGCTTGGGGGTGTGAACGAACTCGATGGGATCCTCAATGGTGAGAATGTGCTGCTGCTGCGTGTTGTTGATGTGGTCCATGATGGCCGCAAGGGTGGTCGATTTACCGGACCCCGTGGGCCCCGTGACCAGCACCAGGCCCCGGCTTAGGGAAGCGAGCCGCTCAAAGATTGGCCCTAGGCCAAGATCCCTCAGGCTGAGAACGGTGGTGGGAATGGTTCGGAACACCGCCCCCGGGCCCCGGTTTTGGCGGAACGCGTTTACCCGAAAGCGGGCGACCCCAGGAACGGCCAGGGAAAAGTCGCTTTCCCCGTCCTCGGCAAAGGCTTGTCGCTGCGCCTCCGTCATGGCTGCCTCGATCAAGGCCAGGGCAGCGGCGTCATCAAGGGGCGGCGCCGCCAGCTTACGCAGGGTGCCATCGACCCGAACCATGGGCGGTAAGCCCGCGGACAGATGTAAATCCGATGCCTCCTGCGCCTGAGCAAAGGCCAGCAGCTCCGTGATGGTCACCCCGATTCCTCCCGCCAGACCTGACGGACCTTCCCAGACCCGTTAAACTTTTATCTTCTCTCACTGTAACGGATCTCGGGCCATGGCTGGTCTTGAAGCACGGGTGCAAGCGGTGCGGGAACGGCTCCGCATCGCCGCTCAGGCAGCCAACCGGGCGCCGGAATCCCTCACCCTGATCGCCGTGAGCAAAACCCAAGGGGCGGAAGCCGTGGCCAAGGTGGCGGCCCTGGGCCAGCGGGACTTCGGGGAGAACTACCTTCAGGAAGCGCTGGCTAAGCAGGCGGCCCTGGCCACCCAGCCCCTGTGCTGGCATTTCATCGGCGCCCTGCAAAGCAACAAAACCCGAGCCGTGGCCGAGCACTTTAGCTGGGTGCATACGGTGGACCGGGCAAAGCTCGCGGAGCGGCTTTCCGCTCAGCGGCCGCGGGCCCTAGGGCCCCTTAAGGTGTGCCTCCAGGTCAAGCTTGACCCAGAGGAGACAAAAGCCGGGGTGGCCCCGGAAGATCTTGTGACGCTGGCGGAGATCGTGCAGGGCTGCCCCGGACTCGAGCTGCTGGGACTCATGGCCCTTCCTGCGCCCCGCACAGGCTTTGAAGCCCAGCGCGAAAGCTTGGCACGGCTCAAGGCCCTGGCGTCGGCCCTTCCGCCTACGGCCACCGTGCTGTCCATGGGCATGAGCGACGATCTCGAGGCGGCGGTAGCCGCCGGCGCCACCCACCTTCGCCTCGGCACGGCCCTCTTCGGCCCCCGGGCCTCCAAACGGGAAAACACACCATGACCGAAAGCACCGCTCCGGGAGCGACCCTTGCGCTTCCGAGGACCGTCGCCTTCATCGGAGGGGGCAACATGGCCCAGGCCCTACTCGGGGGCCTTCTGGCCAGCAAGGCCGACCCCACGGCCCTGCGGGTCTCGGACCCAAGCCCTACCTGCCGGGACGCCCTTTCCGCGCTCGGGCCCATCGCGCTCTTTGAAGACAACGCCGCCGCCGTAGAGGGCGCAGAGGCCGTGGTACTGGCAGTGAAACCCCAGGTATTGGGGCCCGTTCTTATGGCCCTTGCCCCGACTTTGGCGGCGCAACCAACCATACCCTTCGTGCTATCCATCGCCGCCGGCATCGACTGCGCAAGCCTGCTCAACTGGAGCGGCGGGGCACCGGTCGTGCGCGCCATGCCTAACACCCCGGCGCTCCTTCGAAGCGGCGCAACGGCGCTCTTTGCCACCCCGGAGGTAAGCCCGACGCAACGCGCCCAGGCCGAAGCGCTCATGGCTATGGCCGGGACGACCTATTGGCTCGAGGAGGAAGGGGATCTCGCCGCGGTGACCGCCGCCTCCGGCAGTGGCCCTGCCTATTTCTTCCGGCTCATGGAGTGCATGATCGAAGCAGCGGTCGCCCAGGGGCTAACCCCGGCGCTGGCGAGCGCTCTGGTCACGGAAACCGCTCTTGGCGCCGCCCGCATGGCCACGGCGCCTGGCGCAGACCCGGCGGCGCTCCGCGCCGCCGTCACCACCCCCCGGGGCACAACTGCCGCGGCTCTGTCGGCCTTTGACGCAGCGGGCTTTGCCCCCATGGTGGAGAAGGCGATGGCAGCGGCGGCCCATCGCGCCAACACCCTTGCCGAAGAACTCGGCGTAAACAGCGCTGCGCCAGCGCAGTATCAAGGAGATGGAGCATGAACGAAGCGCTCTCCGGCGGCGGCCTCTTTCTGCTGCGAACCATCCTCAGTCTCGCCAGCTTTCTGTTCCTGCTGCGCTTTTTGCTCCAGGCGGTGCGGGCCGACTTCTACAACCCGCTGACCCAAGGCGTGGTGCGTTTCACGGAGCCTCTCCTTAAGCCCCTGCGCACCCTTATCCCCTACCTCGGCGGGCTCGACATCGCGGCCCTTGGGCTGACCCTCATAGCGGAAATCCTCCTGTGCATGCTGACCTTCGGCCTTCCCCTGGGGTCGGCGATCCTCGTGGCCGCCTTTCGCCTGCCCATGCGACTATTGGAGCTGTATTTCTGGGCGCTCCTCATCGTGGTGATCCTAAGCTGGGTGGCGCCCATGAGCCGACACCCCGGTGCCGAGCTGCTGGAGCAGCTCACGGGCCCCGTGCTCGCACCGATTCGTCGGCTGCTACCCCCGGCAGGGGGCCTCGATTTCTCCGTTCTCGTCCTGTTTTTGCTCCTGACCCTGCTGCGGGATTACCTGGTGCCGGGCCTCGCCCTAGAAGTGGGCATCCCCCGCATGCTCCTACCCTAGCGGCGGGGCCTTGTCCCTTGCGAGGGCCCCAGGGCCCTCGCTAGACTTCGCGCCCATTCTGGGAGAGGCAGTTGATGGCTGAAGCGGCGCCCAGCGATCATCACTCCGTCGGCCTTGTGACGGCGGAGAGCGCGGATTTTTCTGGCCCCTTTCCTCTGGCTAGCGGCGAAAGCCTGCCCGCCTATACGCTGGTCTACGAGTGCTACGGCGTCCTCAACGCAGAGCGAAGCAACGCGCTTCTGATTTGCCATGCGCTCTCCGGCCATCATCACGCCGCGGGCTACTACGATTTGGAAGATCCCAAGCCCGGCTGGTGGGACACGGCCATTGGCCCGGGCAAGGCCATCGACACCAATCGCTTCTTCGTCGTCGCCTTGAACAATCTCGGGGGCTGCCACGGCAGCACCGGGCCCATAAGCTCGAACCCGGCCACGGGACGCCCCTACGGGCCGGACTTTCCCACGGTGACCGTTCCGGACTGGGTGAACGCCCAAGCCGCCCTGGCCGATCGCCTGGGTATCGAGCGCTGGGCAGCGGTGGTAGGGGGCAGCCTGGGAGGCATGCAGGCGCTCCAATGGGCCCTGTCCTATCCCGACCGGGTGGGCTCCGCGGTGGCCATTGCCAGCACGCCACGCCTTTCCGCCCAGAACATCGCCTTTAACGAAATTGCCCGGCAGGCCATCACCGCCGATCCAGACTTTCGGGAGGGCCGCTACCTGGAGGCAGGCGTGGTGCCCACGGCGGGGCTGCGCCTGGCGCGTATGCTAGGCCACGTCACCTACCAATCCGATGACGGGCTCAGGGAAAAGTTTGGTCGAGCCGTGCGCACCGGAGATCTCGATATCCTCCAAGACGTGCAGTTCCAGGTGGAAAGTTATCTCCAGTACCAGGGAAAATCTTTCTCCCGTCGCTTCGACGCCAATACCTACCTGCTCATGACCCGAGCCCTGGACTACTTCGATCCTGCCCGGGCCTATGGGGACGATTTGGTGGCCACCTTCGCTGCCATGAAAGCCAAGCTGCTGTTCATTTCCTTCACTACGGACTGGCGCTTTCCGTCGGCCCGATCCCGGGAAATGGCCCTGGCGGCCCTCCGCGCGGGCCGGGAGGTGAGCTACGTCGACGTCGACGCCGCCCAGGGCCATGATGCCTTTCTGCTCCCGGTGCCCCGCTACCTTGAGGTGCTCGGGACCTACCTTCGGGGCCTGGAGCCGAGCCCATGACCCTTCGCCAGGACCTGAAACTGATCGCAGCCATGGTGCCCGAAGGCGCGCGAGTGCTCGACCTCGGCTGCGGCGATGGCGCCTTGCTGGCGTGGCTGGCGGAGCACCATGGGGTACGGGGTTACGGCATTGAGATTGATGAAAAGCAGATCACCCGGTGCGTTGCTCGAGGCGTGAGCGTTTTGGAACGAGACATCGACGAGGGCCTCTCCGATTTCCCTACCGATGGCTTTGACGTCGTGGTGATGGCGGAAACGCTTCAGGCGGTGCGCAAGCCCGGCGCCGTGCTCCAGCACATGCTTCGCATCGCACCGCGGAGCATCGTGACCTTCCCGAACTTTGGGCACTGGCGCTGCCGGCTAGAGTTGGCCAGTGCCGGGCGCATGCCCATCGCTAGGCACCTACCCCATGCCTGGCACGACACCCCCAATATCCACCTCTGCACCTTCGCCGATTTCGAAGCGCTTTGTGCTGAGCGCTCCCTGACTATTTACGATAGAAAGGTCGTCAATGCCCAATATGAAAGCACCTGGGCCATGAACCAATGGCCTAACCTATTCGGTACCATTGCGGTCTACGGGCTTAGGCGCCCGGGCACCTAGGCCACCCTCTACCCTGGGAGACTTCGCTTATGGGAACGCTGCTGCGCTTACTGATTTTGCTGACCCTCGCCGGAACAGCTCAGGCCGAGCAGGTCAAAGGCTTCGGCGATCTATCAGTGCACTACATTGCGCTTAACAGCACCAGCGTTCCGGCGAACGTCGCCGCAGACTACGATTTAGATCGGGGGGAAAAGGTCGCCCTCATCAACATCGCGGGCCGCCGGGAATCCGGCGAACCCGGGGATACGACTCCCGTGCCCCTCGCGGTCAAGGGGACGGTGCGGAATCTCCTAGGACAAACGATCACGCTCACCTTCCAGGAGGTGCGCGAGCCCGGGGCCATCTACTACCTCGCGACCACGCGCTTCACCGATCGGGAAGCGCTTCGCTTTGAGCTCACCGTGGAGGATTTGGAGCGGGGCGAGCGCCACCCCCTGAGTTTCCAGAAAACCCTCTGGGCCCAATGAGAACGCCTCTGCTGCTCGCGACCCATAATGACGGCAAAGTCCAGGAATTCGCTCGCCTGCTTCCCGACTTTGCCCTCACCGGGGCCCGCGCGCTCCAGCTGGACGCACCAGAGGAGACGGGGCAGACCTTCATCGAGAATGCGCTCATCAAGGCCCGGGCCGGAGCCCAGGCCTCAGGCCTCCCCACCCTGGCCGATGACTCCGGGCTCATTGTTCCGCGCCTCGGTGGGGCCCCTGGGGTGTACTCCTCCCGCTACGCCGGACCCGAGGCCACGGACCGGGACAACTGGCAGGCCCTTTTGAAAGCCCTTGAGGGGCCCGGGGATCGGCGCGCCGCGTTCTACTGCGTGCTTGTGCTCATGAGCCACCCGGACGATCCCTGCCCGCGCATCGCCGAAGGGCTTTGGGCCGGGGAAATTGCTCTAGCGCCGGAGGGCGAGGGGGGCTTCGGCTACGATCCCGTCTTCTGGGTACCTAGCCACGGACGCACCGCCGCCCGCCTGGCCCCGGAGGAGAAGGCCGCCCAGTCCCATCGGGGCCGCGCCGTGGCCGCCCTAAAAGCCCAGCTCGCCGAGCGACCCCTCAGGTCGTGAAACCGCCCGCCCTGCCGACGGCCGTTTATATCCACGTCCCATGGTGTGTACGCAAATGCCCCTATTGCGACTTTAACTCCCATGAGCGCGGGGACGACCTGCCAGAAGCGGATTACCTTCGCCGTATCCTTGCCGATCTCACCTGGGATCTTGAGCACTTCGGCCCGCCAGCGGCCCCTGTTACCAGCCTCTTCTTCGGCGGGGGCACGCCTAGCATGCTGCAGCCAGAAACAATCGGGGCGGTCATCGAGGGCATCGCTGCCCGCCTCCCCCTCGCTCCGGACTGCGAAATCACCCTGGAAGCGAATCCGGGCACTGCCGAGGCCACGCGCTTTCAGGGCTATCGGACCGCGGGCGTCAATCGCCTCTCTCTGGGCATACAAAGCTTTTCCTCCCGCGCGCTCTCGGCCCTAGGGCGAATCCATGATGGGGAGGACGGGCTGAACGCCGTGGCCCTGGCCAAGGCGGCGGGCTTTCCACGCATTAACCTGGACCTTATGCACGGCCTGCCGGGGCAAACGGTGGCGGAGGGGCAGCGGGATATCGAACTCGCCCTCGATGCAGGCGTTTCCCACCTGTCCTATTACCAGCTCACCATCGAACCCAACACGGCCTTCTACCGCCGCCCACCGACGCTCCCCGCGGAGTCGATCCTCGAGCGCCTCGAGGACCGGGGGCAGCGCCTACTCGAAGCAGGAGGCTTTAAGCCCTACGAAATCTCCGCCTGGGCCCGGGACGGGCATCACTGCCGGCACAACCTGACCTATTGGCGCTTTGGGGATTACCACGGCCTGGGACCCGGGGCCCATGGCAAGCTAAGCCGTCGGGACGGAGAGGGCCGGCTTCGAGTAACGCGCCTCCAGCGTAGCAGGGTGCCCGAGCACTGGCTCCGGGGAGATGGCACGCCCAGCGCCCAGATCGAGGTAGAGGGAGAAACCCTTCGAGAAGAGTGTTTGCTTAACGTGCTGCGGCTTCGAGAGGGAATCAGCTTTGAGGACTTCGAGGCTCACACGGGCCTGCCCCGGACCTGCCTGGAGCCGGAGCGCGAAGCGCAGGTCGGGGCGGGCTTGCTACGAGCAGAGCGACTGGCGCCGACGGATAAGGGCCTTCGCTTCCTCAATCCCCTGCTGGCTGCCCTCTCACGCTAGGACGCACTTCCCTGCGCTAGGGCAGGCACTCAAGGAACAGATCCACCACAACATGACCCTTCCGTAACCCCCGCCGTTCAAAGCGCGTTTCTGGCCGCGCCGGGGCGGCGGGCAGGGCTTTCCAAACCGGTACCTGTGCAAGGGCCTCACCCATAGCTTCGGCATAGGGCACCCAGTCCGTGGCCAGCCAGAGGTGGCCGCCCGGCCGGACTAAGGAGGCTAGCTGCTCAAGGAAAGGGGGCTGAATCAGGCGACGCTTATGATGGCGCTTCTTCGGCCAGGGATCGGGGAAGAAAATCTGCACGCGATCGAGGGAACGGGGCTGGAAAAGGCGATCTAGCGCTTGCACCACGTCGCCCTCGAGCACGCGTACATTGGTAAGGCCCTGATCCTCTAGGGCCGCCATCAGCGCGCCCACGCCGGGGGTGTGCACCTCAACCCCAAGGAAGCGACGCTCGGGCTCTGCTGCGGCCATGGCGGCTAGGGAGCCGCCCATACCAAAGCCAATCTCGAGGGTCATGGGGCCACGCTCCGTGAAGCACCCATCCCAGTAGTCGGCCGGAAGCGGGGCTTCAGGCCAGGGGATGGCGAAGCGTTCCCCCAACTCGGCCCGGGCCCGAGCCTGGCCAGGGGTTTCCCGGCCGGTCCGCAGCACAAAGCTGCGAATCGGCCGCCAACGCTCGTTCACGCGCGTAGCCCCTGCACCAAGACCAGGCCCCAGGCCAGGATGAAGGCCAGCCCCCCAAGGGGCGTGATGGGTCCCAGCCAGCGAGGTCCGCCAAGGGCTAGCGCGTAGAGACTGCCGGAAAAGAGGATGACCCCTGCCACCGCAAGCCAAGCGGGAAGGCGAAGCCCCGGGGGGGCGCCCAAGCGCAGGACAAGCGCCAAGGCCAGGCAAAAGAGAGCGTGGATTAGATGGTACTGCACGGCCGTTTCCCAGACCGAGAGGCTAGCCCCGAGGCGCGTCTTAAGGCCGTGGGCCCCGAACGCGCCAAGGGCCACCCCGGAGGCGCCGAGGAACCCCGCGCTTACAAGAAGCCAATCGCGCACCTTAGGCGGCGATCGCGCCCTTGAGCTTTTTCAATGCCGCAAGCTCAAGCTGTCGGATGCGTTCGGCGGAGACATCATAGCGATCCGCGAGCGTGTGGAGCGTGGCCTTATCTTCCGCCAGCCAGCGGCTTTGGATGATGTCTCGGCTTCGATCATCCAAACCCGCCAGGGCGTTCTGTAGGGCCCCGACGGTGGCGTCTTCCCAATCCTCAGCCTCGACCTGCTCAGCCGGGTCAGCGCCCTCGGCAGCCAGATAGGCGGCGGGGGCGGTCATGGGGGCGCTGTCGTCCTCGCTGTTGTCGAGGTCGAAGTGCGCGTCAAAGGCCGCCATGCGCCCTTCCATGCGAGTGACTTCTTCTGGGCTCACGCCCAGCGTCTCTGCGACGGAGGCGACCTCTTCCGCGTTCATCCAACCCAGGCGCTTTTTCTGGCTGCGAAGATTAAAGAACAGCTTGCGCTGCGCTTTCGTCGTCGCGACCTTCACGATGCGCCAGTTGCGAAGAATGAACTCATGCATCTCCGCCTTAATCCAATGCACCGCGAAGGACACGAGGCGCACGCCGAAGTCCGGGTCGAAGCGCTTGACGGCCTTCATGAGGCCCACATTTCCTTCCTGAATGAGGTCAGCCTGGGAAAGACCATAGCCGGCGTAGGAGCGGGCCATGTGCACCACGAAGCGCAGGTGGGAAAGCACAAGGCGACGAGCGGCCTCGAGATCCCCTTCGTCGCGCAGAGCTCGGCCTAGGGCCGCTTCTTCCTCTGCGCTGAGGATCTCAAAGGAGCTCACGGTATGGATGAAGTGGTCCAGATCACGGCCCGGCGATAAGGCATCCATAGCCAAAAGGCGAGTGCTCATGATGGAACCTCCAAACTTGATGGCGCCATTTTAGCAGTCTTTACAGGAGAGTGCTAAGGGGCGGTGCTCGGGGCCCTTAAGCGGTCGAGGCGCCCCAACACCCACAGCCCAACGCTCAGGGCGCCGAAGAAGGCAAAACCCACCGCCTGGACCAGCACGGAAAGGGCTGCCAACCCCCCCGATCCCCCAGGGGCGAGGGGCAAGGCATAGGCCGTGGCCAGGGCCTGGAGGGCTGGGGTCAGGCTGCTTTCCAAGGCCAGGAGAGAAAGCGCCGCCAACAGGCCCCCAGCCACCCCGTAGGCCAGCGCCTGGTAGAGGAAGGGCGCGAGGAGAAAGCCGTCGCTAGCCCCGAGCAGGCGCAGGGTATGGAGCGCGGGCAGGCGTTCTAGAAGCGCCATGCGGGTGAGGGCGCCCACCAGGAGCACCACCGCGGCCGTGAGCAGGCTCCGGAACAGCACGAGCACCTGGGTGAAAAAGCCGAGCGTGGTCTGGAGCCGTTCCACCCAGGCCAGATCCACCTGCACCCCCATAGCGCCGGCTTCCTGGCCCAGCCCTTCCGCCAGTGCCTTCAGGCGGGCCGCGCTCTGGGCTTCGAGGCGCGGGGTGACGAGGACCACCGAGGGCAGGGGCGGCATAGCCTCCCCCGCGAGGCCGCGGCTCAGGGCGGTCTCCATGCCCAACGCCGCCAGGAACTCGGTCCGGGAGGCCTCTGAGGACTGCACTTCCAGGGCCGCGATTTCCGGATGCGCGCGCCAGCGGGCAAGCAGCCTAGCCGGTGGCTCAGGACGATCAAAAAAAACGTTGATCCGCGGGGTCGTTGGCCAGTGTGCAAGATTGCCTTCGGTGAGCGCGAGCACCCGCCCCAGCGCTGCCGGGAGCAGCAGGGCAAGGGCTAGGGTAAGGGCGATTAGGGTTGTTCCCAGGGGCTGGGCACCCAGCGTCTGCCGAGCCTCTCCCAAGGCATAGCGCTGATCGGCGCACCAGCGAGCCAGGCCTTTCAGACTGCCCCCTTCTCCCGGGAGCGGGGCGCTCACGAGGCCCCCCTAAGGGCGGTCCGCCCCACCAGCCGCCCGCCCTCAAGGTGCAGCGCAAGCCCAGAGAAACGCTGGGCAAGATCCACATCATGGGTGGCAATCACCACCGTCACCCCCACCTGCTGGAAACGCTGGAAGAGGCCCAGGATCTCGGTAGACAGGACGGGATCGAGGTTTCCCGTCGGCTCATCGGCCAGCACCAGGGCCGGGCGGTGAACCAAAGCGCGGGCGATGCCCACGCGCTGCCGCTCCCCCGTGGATAGGGCCCGGGGAAGGCGCCCTTCGGCGCCGGCAAGGCCGACCTGGGCCAGCGCCGCCCGCACCCTGGGGCCCTGCGAAGCTTCGGGGTAGCCCGCCAGCTGAAGGGGTAGGGCAACGTTTTTATAGACTGTCCGATCGGCCAAAAGCTGAGGATCCTGGAACACCGCCCCCACCCGCCTCAGATAGGCCGGCCGCTGGCGCCGGGGCAGGGTGCCGAGGTCAACCCCAGCCACCTCCACCTGCCCCGCGTCCGGGCGCTCCAAGGCCAGGAGCAGGCGAAGCAGCGTGCTTTTCCCGGCACCCGAAGGACCCATGAGGAAATTAAGGGAGCCCCTGGGAAGCTCAAGATCGACGCCCCGGAGCGCATCCCGGTCGCCATAGCGCTTGCCGACCTGGGACAGGCGAATCACGGGGCTTCAGCCCCTAGCAAGGCGGCCACGAAGCTCCGAGGCTCGAAGGGGCGCAGGTCGTCCGCTTGCTCACCCACCCCAATAAACTGAATCGGCAGGCCGCTCTGCTTGGCCAGGGCAAAGGCGACGCCACCCTTGGCGGTGCCATCGAGCTTAGTCAACACCAGCCCCGTGAGCGGTGCCGCCTCGGAGAAAGTTTTGGCCTGCGCCAGGGCGTTCTGCCCGGTCCCGGCATCCAGCACGAGGAGCACCGCATGGGGCGCCGCCTCGTCAAAGCGTTTCAGCACCCGAACCACCTTGGCGAGCTCCTCCATAAGGTGGCCCTTGTTATGAAGCCGCCCCGCCGTATCCGCCAGCACCACGTCCGCGCTTCGGGCTCGGGCCGCGGACACCGCATCAAAGAGCACGGATGCACTGTCCGCCCCCTCCCCCTGGGCAATCACAGGAACATCTGCGCGAGCGCCCCACTGCTTGAGCTGCTCCGCCGCTGCGGCGCGAAAGGTATCCCCAGCGGCCAACAGGGGACGGTGCCCCGCGGCCTTGAAGCGCTGAGCCAGCTTGCCAATGGTGGTGGTCTTACCCACGCCATTCACGCCGACCACGAGGATGACGAAGGGCTCGGCGGGTCCAAGGGAAAAGGGCGCGTGGCGCTCGCCCAGGATTTCCGAGAGCACTTCCGCCAGCTCGCTCATGAGCGCATCTTCATCGTTCAGCGCCCCGCGCTTAACCCGCGCCGTCAAGCGCTCAAGGACCGCCTCGGTAGCCTCAAGGCCCACGTCCGCCGTGAGCAGCTGCGTTTCCAGCGCTTCCAACAGGCTTTCGTCGATTTCCTTCCTGCCAAGCAAAAGCGTGCCGAGGGAATCCCCGAAGGCACCCCGGCTCCGGGCGAGACCAAAGCGAAGACGATCAAACAGCCCGGCGCCTTCCCGATCATTTCCTTCCTTGCGCACCTTCGGACTGTCCTCTGACGCGGCAGGTTCTCCCTCGGCGAGCGCGGAGACCGCTTCGACGTCAGGCTGAAGTTCCAACTCGGGCGCCTCGGAAAGCTCAGGCTGAGACGCCTTCTCAGCCTTCTTCTTACGTAAAAACCGGAACATGGGATACTCCGCGAAAGGCTTGCCGCCACGGCGCCGAGGAGACGGGGCGTTGAAAACGGAAAAAGGATACCAGCGTGGCCGGGGTCGCGGGACCCAAGGGGGCGGGGAGGTGCGCATTATCGGCGGCGCGCTCCGGGGCCAGCGCGTGCCCGTAGCCCCTCGCCCAGGCCTCCGTCCTACCCCAGGGCGGAGCCGGGAAACGCTGTTTAACTGGCTTCGGGAAGACCTTCAGGACGCCCGAGTGCTCGACGTCTTTGCCGGTAGCGGCGCCCTCGGCCTGGAAGCGCTGTCCCGGGGCGCCGCCGCCGTCACCTTTATCGAAAAGGATCGCCGGGCCGCCCTGGTGCTCCGCACCACCCTTGAGCGCCTCGGGGGCGAGCGCACCACACTTCTAGAGCGCGATGCGCTAACGGTTCTCGAGAAAACCGCCTTTCCCCAGCCCTTTAACCTGGTGTTCATCGACCCCCCTTCGCTACCCCCCTGGCGCTGGCAGCTCTCACGGCCCTGGCCGCCGGGGCCCTCCTGGCCCCCGGCGCGAAGGTCTACGTGGAAATGCCCAAGGGCACCGAGCTCACCCTACCCCGCGGCTTCGATCTCCT
Organism: Candidatus Salivita marina; assembly: GCA_038144425.1. Lineage (GTDB taxonomy): Bacteria > Pseudomonadota > Gammaproteobacteria > Pseudomonadales > Azotimanducaceae > Salivita > Salivita marina. Next base: position 752,662 of record JAYQNS010000004.1, read on the forward strand.
ACGCCAAACCCAAGCGGGGGAAAGTGTTGCCCAGCTCGTGCACTGGAGGCCCCTCCGAGTGACCCCGGAGGCGGTGGAAGCGCGTTTGTGACCCCGGAAACAATGGGCTAGCATCGCGGCGCGAGCAAAGGGAGGGGTTTCGCATGCGTACGGTGGTTTACCCAGGCACGTTCAATCCGATCACGGTGGGGCACACCGATCTGGTGAAGCGGGCGCTCAAGCTTTTTGATCGGGTGATTGTGGCCATTGGCACGAGCCCGCAAAAGAACCCAGAGGTGGACCTCGCAGACCGCATCGCCCTGTGCCGGGAGGTCCTTGCGGACATCCCCGGCGTGGAAGTCGACGGCTTTAACGAGCTCCTCGTGGACTATGTCCGCCGTAAGGAGGCGGGCTTCATTCTCCGTGGCATCCGCACCGTCGCCGACTTCGAATACGAATTCCAGATGGTGGACATGAACCGCGCCCTTGCGCCAGACATCGAATACGTATTCCTGGCCCCGTCGGAGAACTGCTCCTTTATTTCATCCACGCTGGTGCGGGAAATCGCAGCCTATGGCGGTGATGTGAGCCAATTCGTGCACCCCGCCGTGGCCAAGGCCCTAAGGGCCCAGCACAGCGGCTAGCGTTGGCAGCGGGGACAGAACACCGTCGCCCGCTGGGCGAGACGCTCGCCCTTCAGAGGCGTTGTACAGCGGGGGCACGGCTGGCCCGCCCGACCATAGGCGTGCAGGGTCTGCTGAAAATAGCCCGGGCGCCCCGAGCCATCAACGAAATCCCGAAGGGTGGTGCCCCCCGCGGCAATGGCCTGGGTGAGCACGGTCCTGACCTCCGTCGCCAGCCGGTCATAGCGGGCGGCGCTGATGCGCCGAGCCGGTCGCCGGGGATGGATGCCCGCTAGAAACAAAGCCTCCGTGGCGTAGATATTCCCCACCCCCACCACCACCGAGCCGTCCATCAGAAAGGCCTTCACCGGCGCGCTCCGGCCCTTGGCCTGCGCCGCCAGGTAGGTGCCATCAAAGGCCGGGGACAGGGGCTCGGGGCCCAGGTGCGCCAGTAGGCGGTGGTCCTCCGGCGCGCTTCCCAGCCAGTGCATAGAGCCAAAACGACGCGGGTCGTTAAAAACCAGCACGGCCCCGGACCCTAGCGTCAGCAGGACGTGATCATGGCGCAGCCGCTCGAAAGGGGGGTGCTTCAGTTGGAGGCTCCCGGACATACCCAAGTGGACCATAAGCGCGCCGGGGCCAAGGCGAAAAAGCAGATACTTTGCCCGGCGCTCGAGGCGCGCTACCGTGAGCCCCGTCAGCACCTGGGCAAGGCCCGGGTCCACGGGCCAGCGCAGGCGCGGCTCAAAAACTTGCACCTGGGTGATGCGCTGGCCCTCCACGTGAGGGGCCAGGCCTCGACGGGTGGTTTCGACTTCGGGTAATTCAGGCATGGCATCGCCCCCGACGGCTCCGTCAGATCATGATCGCACAGGCTCGGAAGCCCCAGCCTGCCTTCTTGGGGTGGATACGGGGGGCACCTTTACCGATTTGATCCTCTTCGATGGCGCAAGGCTACGGGTAGCCAAGGTGCTCTCCACGCCCGAGGCGCCGGAGCAGGCCATTCTGGAGGGGCTGCGGCAGCTTGGTCTCGATCCAACCACCCTGGGGCCCGAAACACAGCTCATTCACGGCACTACCGTAGCCACCAATGCTGCCCTCGAGGGCAAGGTCGCAAGAACGGCCTATCTGGGGCAGGCGGGCTTTGAGGATCTCCTGACCCTCGCCCGCCAGCAGCGGCCGGCGCTCTATGCACTCACCCCAGCGCCAACCCCTCCCCCCGTCCCCCGGGCCCTGTGCTTCGGCGCCCCCGGGCGCCTAGATGCCCAGGGCACGGAGCTTCAGCCCCTCGGTGACGCGGCTCTGGATACGGTGCTCGACGCTCTGCTTGCGGCAAAGCCCGCCGCCGTGGCTATTAACTTCCTCTTCTCCTGGAAGAACGCGGCCCACGAGGTGGCCGCCGAGGCGCGATTGCGGGCGCGACTCGAGAACGCCGGCTTCGACCCCGCGCTTTGCATCAGCCGAAGCAGCGAAATCCTTGCCGAAGCGGGAGAGTATGAGCGCGGCATGGCCACCTGGCTCAATGCGAGCCTGAGCCCGAAGGTTCGCGCCTACCTTGAGCGCCTCGGCAAAGCTCTGGGGCCGACGCGCCTGGACATTATGGCCTCCCACGGCGGGACCCTGGCGCCAGCCTTCGCCGCCAGCCACCCTGTACAGCTTCTGCTTTCGGGCCCCGCCGGCGGCGTGGCCGGCGTTGCCGCCGTGTCCCAGGCCCTCGCGGTAAATCCGGTGCTGAGCTTTGACATGGGGGGCACCTCCACCGATGTGGCCTTGGTCGACGGCTCACCCCAGCTATCCCAGGAAAGCCGCATTGGCCCCTATCCCGTGGCCGTGCCCATGCTAGCGGTCCACACCATTGGCGCTGGCGGGGGATCCATAGCAAGCCTGGATAAAGGCGGAGCACTACAGGTCGGGCCCGCCTCCGCAGGCGCCAGCCCAGGACCCGCCTGCTATGGGCAAGGCGGCACGGCGGCCACGGTCACCGATGCCCAGGTCGTGCTCGGGCGCCTGCCCACGGATCAGGCCCTCGGCGGGCACTTGTCGCTTCAGGACGACGCGGCCCGAACTGCCTTGAGCCCCTTGGCGAAGGCCCTGGGCTGTTCCCTAGAGCGCGCGGCGGAAGGCATTTTGGCGGTGGCAAACGACCATATGGCGCAGGCGCTTCGGGTGATGTCGCTGGAGCGCGGCATCGATCCGCGGCAATGCGTCCTCGCGAGCTTTGGGGGGGCTGGTGGCCTTCATCTATGTGATCTCGCCGATGCCCTGGGCATGGTCGAAGCCTTGATTCCCGCCTACGGGGGCGTGCTTTCGGCGTTCGGGATGCTCGCGAGCCCCCCGGCCCGGGTACTCAGCAAAGATTTGCGCTGCCCCTTGGATAAGGAAGGGCTTCGCCGCGCCCAGGGCGCCCATGGGGATCTCACCGGAGAGGGCCTCGCTGCTCTGGACGCAAAGGCCGGGCAGGCCGCCCTGGAAAGTACCCTTGCGCTGCAGTACGCGGGGCAGGGCTATGCCCTGGAAGTGCCCTTTGATCCGAGCCTTGCGACCCTCGAAGGGCTACGGGAGACCTTCGAAGCGGCGCACGACGCCCGCTACGGCTATCGCCTAGGGAAGGCGGTCAGCATGGTTCGCCTGCGCCTAACGGTTCGGACAGCGCCGGCGCTTATCAGCGATTTGCCAGATGCCTCCGGAGAAAAAGTCACCAGCAGCCTGACGCCCTGGCCCGTGGAAGGCCACGGCGACGTACAAAGGGTGACGCGCTCCGGGCTTCAAGCAGGAGACGAAATTCGGGGACCAGCGATTATTCAGGAGAGTACGGCTACCCACTGGCTAGCAGTGGGGTGGAGGGCGGAGTGTCAACGCGGGGGACATCTCCGCCTGCGGAAGATTCCTACTTAATCTTCGCTTCCTTGTAGATCACGTGCTTACGAACCACGGGATCGAACTTTTTAAACTCGAGCTTGTCCGGCGTGTTCTTCTTATTCTTATCCGTCGTGTAGTAGTGGCCCGTACCGGCGGACGACACCAACTTAATCTTGTCACGCATGGCGTGTCTCCTTAGACCTTTTCGCCGCGAGCGCGAAGCTCACCAAGGACCACATCGATGCCGCGCTTATCAATGACCCTGATGCCTTTTGCGGACACCCGAAGACGAACGAAGCGCTTCTCACTCTCCACCCAGAAACGATGATAGTGGAGGTTGGGGGAGAACCGGCGGCGCGTTTTGTTGTGCGCGTGCGACACATTGTTCCCCGTAATCGGACGCTTCCCGGTGACTTGGCACACCTGAGACATGATGGCTTGCCTCTCGCTAAATAAGAATCGACGCACCCAGCGCGTCAAACAGAGCGCGGCTTTATACCAGAGCCCCTTCCAAGGCTCAAGGCAACGGCCGCAACTATCTGCCCAGGGGTCATGCCAAGGCCAGCGGCGAATGCTATGGTTTGCGCCCTTTTAGCTATCGCGAGCCCCCGGGTCATGTCGAGCTTGGCTGCGCGCCGTATTCTCTTAGGTATCACCGGCGGTATTGCTGCCTATAAGTGCTGCGATCTCCTTCGCCAGCTGACCGGGGCGGGAGCTGAGGTACAGGTGGTGATGACGGAAGCTGCCACGGCCTTCGTAACCCCCCTAACGCTCCAAGCGTTATCCGGGCGCTCCGTGCGCACTGCCCTCCTCGACCCGGCGGCGGAGGCGGCCATGGGGCACATCGAGCTCGCCCGCTGGGCCGAAGTGATGCTCATCGCTCCGGCAAGCGCGGATGCCATCGCTCGGCTGGCCCAGGGCCAGGCTAACGATCTTCTAAGCACTTGCTACCTAGCTTTTAATGGCCCGAAATTTATCGCCCCCGCCATGAATCAGGCCATGTGGCGGGCGCCCGCCACGGCGCGCAACGTGGAAACCCTCGAAGCCGATGGGGTCACCGTGCTCGGCCCGGCCACCGGCGTGCAGGCCTGCGGCGACGAGGGTCCGGGACGCATGGTTGAGCCGGACGCCCTGGTGAGCACCCTGGCCGCCTGGGCCACCGGCGCTGAAGCGCAGACGACCGTCGAGCCCTCACGCTGGGCGGGGCGCCACATCGTGATTACCGCCGGGCCCACGCGGGAGGCCCTTGATCCGGTGCGCTACCTGACCAGCCGAAGCTCCGGGCAGCAAGGCTTCGCCCTTGCCGAAGCTGCCGCCGAAGCCGGTGCTGAGGTAACCCTAATTTCCGGGCCCGTCGCCCTGCCCACGCCCCCAGGGGTGACTCGGGTCAATGTGGAGTCCGCCTTGGAGATGCTTGCTGCTACCGAGACGGCATTCGACGCCGCGGACCTCGTCATTGCCGTGGCTGCCGTGGCCGATTACCGCGCAGACACGGTTGCGCCACAGAAGCTCAAGCGGGAGGGCGCGGAGGGGCTCACGCTCAACCTCGTTGCCAACCCCGACATCATTGCCACCCTCGGCGCCCGCCGGGGCCAGGGCACCTACCCGGTACTCGTGGCCTTTGCCGCAGAAACAGAGAACATGGTCGCCCACGCGGAAGGAAAGCGAAGCCGTAAAGGCGTCGATTTTGTGGTTGCCAATGACGTATCTCGAGCCGATATCGGCTTTAATAGCCGGGACAATTGCGTCACCGTGGTCGGGCCCGCTGGGGCGGAAGCGCTTCCGAAAATGAGCAAGCGGGCCCTTAGCGCACAGCTGCTAAACCGCTTCGCCGCAGCTCTACGGCCCTAAGCACCCCCCGGGAGTTTTGCCATGCCCCTTTCCTCATCCCAAGCTGCCACGGTCGCGGAAGTTCTCACCGAGGCGCTGCCCTACATCCGGCGCTTCCAGGACAAAACCATCGTCGTAAAATTTGGTGGTAACGCCATGACCGACGAGGCGCTCCAAGCCAGCTTCGCCCGCGATGTAGTGCTGATGAAGCTTGTGGGCATGAACCCCATCGTGGTGCACGGCGGAGGGCCGCAGATTGGCGATCTGCTTGAGCAACTGAAGATCGAGTCCCACTTCGTCGACGGCATGCGGGTCACGAACGAGGCCACCATGGACGTCGTGCAGATGGTGCTTGGGGGGCTTATCAACAAGGACATCGTGGGGTTAATCAACGCCCACGGCGGCCGGGCCATCGGCCTCACGGGAAAGGATGCGGATCTGGTCCGAGCCCGGCCCATGAAGCTCAAAGCGAAGGCCGATGGCTCTGCGCCCGTGGATCTAGGACACGTGGGCGATGTGGCTCACATTGATCGCGCGGTCATCGATTTGCTGGTGGGCTCGGAGTACATCCCTGTTATCGCCCCCATCGGCATCGGGGAGGATGGGGCCTCCTACAATATTAACGCCGATGTGGTGGCAGGACGGCTGGCGGAAGCGGTGGATGCGGAAAAGCTGATTCTGCTTACCAACACCCCTGGGCTCCTTGATGCCCAAGGCCAGGTACTCACCGGTCTCACGGCCAAGAAGGTCGCCGATCTCATCGATGATGGCACCATTCACGGGGGCATGCTCCCGAAGATCACCCACGCCCTTGAGGCCGTCGAGCATGGCGTCCGAAGCGCCCACATCATCGACGGTCGGGTAGAACATGCGGTGCTGCTAGAAATTTTCACCGATACGGGGATTGGCACTCTGATCACCCGCGACGAGGAGCGCTAGTCCATGGCAGGGGCAGGCTCACGGTCCGGCGAGCGAAAGGCGCACATCCTAAAGGCCTTTGCGACCATGCTTGAGCAACATCCCGGGGGACGCATCACTACCGCAGCTCTCGCCCGGGAGGTGGGGGTTTCGGAGGCCGCGCTCTATCGTCACTTTGCTAGCAAGGCCCAGATGTTCGAGGGGCTGATCTCCTTTCTGGAGGAGACGGTGCTAGGCCGGGTGCCCGCCATCAAGCAGGAGCTTTCGCAGGCGCCGGAGCGCTGCGGGGCGCTGCTCACCGTGCTGCTGTCTTTCTGCGCGAAGAACCCGGGCTTTGCCCGCTTACTCACGGGGGACGTGCTGGCAGGGGAAACGGAGCGCCTTCGGAAGCGCATGGCCCAGCTCTTTGAGCGCATCGAAACGCAGCTTCGGCAGTTTATTCGGGACGGGGAGCTCGCCCAAGGCCAGCGCACCCGGCTCCCTGCGGCCCTCTGCGCCAACCTTATGCTGGCCGCCGCCGAAGGGCGCATTGCCCAGTTTGTCCGCGGCGGGTTTGAGCCCACGCCCCTGGAGCACTGGCCTCACCAGTGGCAAACCCTGGCAGAGGCCTGTTTTGACCCCCCACCCCCCGACCTAGCGAGGCCTGGGCCTGCGCCTTTGGCACCCTAGACACGGGCGCCGTAGCGCGCCCGATAGGCGGCGAGCGCCGCCTGCTCTCCCAGCTGGTTCTCTGTAGCAAGCCAGTCGAGAATATCGTCTAAGGTGACGATCGCCCGGACCGGAACCTGGAGTTCCGCCTCGAGCATCTGCACCGCGGAACGCGTCCCCTCGGCCCCGCGCTCCTGGCGATCCAGGGCAGTAAGCACAGCCACGAGCTGAGCGCCCGCGGCCTCAAGAAGGGGAAGCACTTCGCGAATCGCTGTTCCAGCCGTAATCACGTCATCCACCAGCAAAACGCGCTGCCCCTCCAGGGCCGCCCCCACCAGCTGGCCCCCTTCGCCGTGGTCCTTGGTTTCCTTTCGGTTGTAGGCGAGGCCAACCTCCTGGCCGTGGTGCTCCGCCAGCGCCGTGGCCATGGCCGTGGCAATGGGAATGCCCTTGTAGGCCGGGCCAAAAACCAGATCAAACTCCACCCCGAGACCCTGGGCGGAGGCGGCGTAGGCGCGCCCCAGACCAGCCATGGCACTGCCGCTGGAGAAGGCGCCAGCGTTGAAAAAATATGGACTTTCCCGCCCGGACTTTAGGGTGAAGGAGCCAAAGCGAAGCGCCTCCTGAGCCGCCGCCAGGGCCAAGAAATCGTGGCGAACGCGATCCTTTGCCGCCTTTCCTGCCCTCTCGGTCATGCGCGGAGCGCCTCGTCCTGGGCGGCAAAGAGCTGGCGCCCCCCCTGCTGCGCCAGGGCTACCAGCGTCGTGAGCTCCTCCGCCGAGAAGGGCGCGCCCTCCGCCGTGCCCTGTACCTCAATGAGACGGAGATCCTCGGCGAGCACCACGTTCATGTCCGTTTCCGCCGTAGAGTCTTCGTCGTAGTCCAAATCGAGCACCGGGACGCCCTTCACTACGCCCACGGACACCGCGGCGATGCGCTGTGTGAGGGCAGGCTTCGGCAGACGACCGGCGGCTTCGAGGGAGGCGAGGGCGTCCATCAAGGCAACGCAGGCCCCGGAAATCGCTGCAGTTCGCGTACCGCCGTCCGCCTGGAGCACATCGCAATCCACCTTGAGGGTGATCTCCCCAAGGGCTGAGAGATCCACAGCCATGCGAAGGGAGCGGCCGATCAGACGCTGAATTTCCTGGGTGCGACCGCTTTGCTTTCCTCTCGCAGCCTCCCGATCGCTGCGCGTGTGCGTAGCGCCTGGCAACATGCCGTATTCCGCTGTAAGCCAGCCCTGCCCCTTACCGCGCAAAAAAGGCGGCACGCCCGGAGTCACGGAGACGGTGCACAGCACCTGGGTACGGCCGAAGGCCGCGAGCACGGACCCCGCGGCATGGCAGGTAAAGCCTCGGGTGAAGGTAACGGGACGGAGAGCATCCGGTGCCCGTCCACTGGGCCGCTCGTGCATAGCACTTCCTTTTGTTAATAACAGTTTTCCTAACCGGCCATCATAGCACCGCGCGGCCCGCGCCTGGGCCCGCTACACTAGGGGTCTCAGCAAGGAGAGCTCCGTGATCGAAAGCATGACCGGCTATGCCCGAGGCGAGCACGCCCTGGGGGGCATGACCCTTACCCTTGAGCTGCGCAGCGTCAATCATCGGTTCCTCGACCTGTCCCTGCGCCTCCCGGAGGCCCTCAGGGATCAGGAGGGGGCTCTGCGGAACCGCCTTCGGGAGCGCATCGGTCGGGGAAAGGTAGAGCTTTTGGCTCGCCTTGAGGGCGAAGGCTCGGGGGGTGGGCAGTTGAATCCAGACGCGCTCCAAGGCCTCCTCGCCGCCCTGAAGGTCATGCAGGCCGAGGTTCCTGACGCGCCCTTTCCCCATGCCCTGGAGCTTCTACGCTGGCCAGGGGTATGGGCCTCCGAGCGGCTGCCCAAGGAGGCGCTTCGGGCTGCCCTTGAAACCGCCTTCGAGCCCGTGCTCGAAGCCTTCCTCGAAGAGCGCCGGCGAGAAGGCGCCGGTTTAAAGGCTACCCTCGAAGGGCAGCTGGCCCGCCTAGAAGACCTCGTGAACGTGCTCCGCGCCGTGCAGGACGGGCTTCAGCAGCAGCTGTGGGCCAAACTTAAGCAGCGCGCCGAGGCCCTCGGCCTCGACCTCACGGAGGAGCGCTTGGCCCAGGAGCTGGCATTGCTGTCCCAAAAGGCCGATATTTGCGAAGAGCTCGATCGCCTTGTCACCCACCGCGCCGCGTTCCTGGCCAGCCTGCAAAAACCCGGCGCCCAAGGTAAGCGCTTGGATTTTCTGGCCCAGGAACTCGCCCGGGAAGCCAACACCTGCGCCGCGAAGATTAGCGACGGCGCCCACACGGAGACAGTGGTGGCCCTTAAGGTGGTCGTGGAACAGCTCCGGGAGCAAGTCCAGAATGTGGCCTGAGGGCCCGGCAGGAGAACGGCCATGAAGCCCCAGCCCGGCGGAACGCTATTTTTGATTTCCGCCCCCTCCGGGGCCGGGAAAACCTCCCTAGTCCAGGCGCTCCTGCGGGACGACGCAGCCCTTACCGTTTCCATCTCCCACACCACCCGGCCCCAGCGCCCGGGGGAGCAGGATGGCGTCAATTACCACTTCGTCGATCGGCCAGCTTTCGAAGCCATGATCGACGCTGGCGCCTTTCTGGAGTACGCGGAGGTCTTTGGCAATCTTTACGGGACCTCGGAAGCCTTTGTCGACGAGACCCTCGCCAGGGGACAGGACGTCATCCTCGAGATCGACTGGCAAGGGGCTAGCCAGGTGCGGGAGAAGCGCCCGGAGGCGGTGGGCGTCTTTATCTTTCCCCCCTCCCTGGCCACCCTCGAGGCCCGATTGCGCCTGCGCGCCCAGGACGACGAAGCCACCATGGCTCGGCGCCTGGCAGAAGCCACGCTGGAGATGCGGGCGCATGAGGCCTATCCCTTTCTCGTGGTGAACGACACTTTCGATACGGCGCTCGGCGAGCTCAAGGCTATCGTTCAGGCCGAGCGGCTCCGCCGACCCCGGCAGCAAGCGCACCTCGGGGACCGCCTCCCCCCCCTCCTCGGCGCCTAGGTAAAGGGATTACTCCTTGTGGCTTGAGGGTAAAAGCCCCTAAACTGACGGGGTTAGAAGTGAAAGCTCAAAAACTGCAGGAGCACCCCATGGCCCGCATTACCGTCGAAGATTGCCTGACGGAAGTCGAAAACCGTTTTCAGCTCGTGATGATTGCCTCAAAACGGGCCCGCCAACTGGCCACCGGTGGCCGGGACCCACACGTGGAAGAAGAGAACGATAAGCCCACGGTGCTCGCCCTTCGGGAAATTGCCGATGGCCACGTAACCGCCGCCATCCTTGATGAAGTTGATCGGCGAGGAGAGGACGAGTTCGGATTCAAGCTTCCGGAGCCCCAGCCCAGCCACCATGACGTCGGCGACGACCCCCTCATCGACTAAATCCCCCGGCCCCCGCCGGCCCGCACCCCGGCTCGCGCCTGCGGAGACCGGGGAGCCCATTATTACCTTGCCTGAGCTCTCTGCGCGCCTGCAGGAATATCTAAGCCCCGAGGCTGTAGCCGAGGTGGAACGCGCCTTCCGCTATGCGGAGGCTGCCCACGAAGGGCAGATGAGGAAAACCGGCCATCCCTATATCACCCATCCCACGGCGGTGGCCCACATCCTTGCGGGCATGCGCATGGATCCCCAAACGCTTATGGCAGCCCTGCTGCACGACGTCATCGAGGATACCGGCGTCGGCAAGAAAACCCTCGCCGAGGCCTTCGGCAGCGACGTCGCAGAACTGGTCGACGGCGTCTCTAAGCTCACCACCATCTTCAAATCCCGGGCGGAAGCCCAAGCGGAAAACTTCCAGAAGATGGCCATGGCCATGGCCCGGGATATCCGTGTCATTCTGGTGAAGCTCGCCGACCGGCTCCACAACATGCGGACCCTGGGCGCCCTTGCGCGGGAAAAGAAGGAGCGCATTGCCCGGGAAACCCTGGATTACTACGCGCCTATTGCCAGTCGCCTGGGCATGAACGAGCTTCGCATGGAGTTCGAGGACCTCGCCTTCCAAGCGCTCTATCCCATGCGCGCGGAGCGCATCGGAAGGGCCGTGAAGGCAGCCCGCGGCCATCGCAAGGCCCTGATGGAAGAAATCGCCGCAGCGCTGGAAAAGTGCCTCGCCAGCGAAGGCATTGAGGCACGGGTGCTCGGCCGGGAAAAGCACCTCTTCTCGATTTATCAAAAGATGCGGCAAAAGCAGAAGGCCTTCGCCGACATCATGGATGTCTTCGGCTTCCGGATCATCGTCGATAGGCCAGACACCTGCTACCGGGTCCTCGGGGCCGTGCACGGGCTCTACAAGCCGCTGGCCGGGCGCTTCAAAGACTACATCGCCATCCCGAAGGCCAATGGCTACCAGTCGCTGCATACCACGCTCTTCGGCATGCACGGGGTGCCCATCGAAATTCAGATTCGTACCCAGCAGATGGAGGCCGTGGCCAGCAATGGCATCGCCGGGCACTGGCTGTATAAGTCCGATGAGCAAAGCCCAAGCCAAGCCCGAGCCCGGGAATGGGTAAAGGGTCTACTGGAGCTCCAGCAGCGCGCTGGGAACTCCCTGGAATTCATCGAAAATCTGAAGATCGATCTCTTCCCCGACGAAGTTTACGTGTTCACGCCCAAAGGGCGCATTTTGGAACTGCCCCAGCGCGCCTCCCCCGTGGATTTCGCCTACGCCGTACACACGGACATCGGCAACACTTGCGTAGCCTGCCGCGTAGACCGGCGCCTCGCCCCCCTGTCCGTGCAGCTGCAAAGCGGCCAGACCGTGGAGATCATCACCTCCGAGGACGCCCGGCCGAACCCCGATTGGCTCTCCTTCGTGGTCACTGGGAAGGCCCGCTCCTCCATTCGCCATGCGCTCAAGCATCAGCAGGTCGCCGAGTCCCGGACCCTCGGGCGACGCCTCCTTAACCGCAGCCTGGCAAACGTCGATACCAATCTCGCAAACCTTCCCAGCCAGCGCATTTCCCACGTCCTTGATGAGCTCGGCTTCGACACCCTGGACGATTTGCTCGAAGACATCGGCCTGGGTAACCGCATGGCCTATGTCGTCGCCCAGCACCTTACCCAGGGCAGCAGCAAAGAGGCCGCCCTGACCGTTGAGCATGGCGGGCCCCTGGCCATCCGGGGCACGGAAGGGCTTGTAGTGGCCTACGGCAAATGCTGCTATCCGCTGCCTGGGGAGCCGGTAGTGGGCCACTTGAGTTCAGGGCGGGGCCTCGTGGTCCATCTGGAAGTGTGCCGCAATCTCGCCGAACTCCGGGAACGTAATGAAGCGCTGATCCCCGTGCGCTGGGCCGCCGAAGTGGACGGGGAGTACAGCGTCGAACTTCGGGTCGAGGTCGAAGCGCGAAAGGGTGTCATCGCCGAGCTTGCTGCGGAAATCACCGACGCCGACGCCAACATCGAAAGGATCAACATTGCTGAGCGCAACGCCCACCTCTCCACCGTGGTTATTGCGCTCCTGGTCCGGGACCGGGTCCATCTGGCCCGCATCATGCGCCGGCTCCGGCGCCTCACCCCGGTTATTGGCCTCGCCCGAACCCGAAACATCTAAGCTGGAGATCCTCATGACGAAGCGCGCCATTCATAGCGATGCGGCGCCCGCAGCCCTTGGGCCCTACGCCCAGGCCGTTCGCACCGGCACCACCCTTTACCTGTCCGGGCAAATTGGCCTTGACCCCGCCACGGGGGAACTCCGCGAGGGTTTCGGCGCCCAGCTTGAGCAAGTCTTTATCAACTTGGCGGCGGTAGCCGAGGCCGGGGGCGCGAGCCTCGATGACGCCGTGAAGTTCACCGTGTTCCTCACCGATCTCGCCAATTTTGGGGCCGTGAACGAGAAGATGGCCGCGGTGCTTAAGCCCCCCTATGCAGCCCGCGCCGCCGTACAGGTGGCGGCCCTCCCGAAAGGGGCCGTGGTGGAGCTCGACGCCATCCTAGTGCTCCCGGACGCCGCCTAAGGCGTAGGACCCGCACCGTGGCACGGCTCAGGGATCCCCTAAGCACCTTGAAGGGCGTGGGGCCAAAGGTGGGCGAGGCCTTTGCCCGTCTCGGGCTCAGCACCCTTGAGGATGCCCTCTTCCACCTGCCCCTTCGCTATGAGGATCGCACCAGAATCACGCCCCTCGCCGCCGTGCGCCCGGGTCAGGCGGTGGTCTTTGAAGCCACCGTGCGAGCCGCCCAGGTGACCTTTGGACGCCGACGCAGCCTGGTGATCAAGGTGCAAGACGGAAGCGGCCTCGCCACCCTACGTCTCTTTCACTTCTCCAAGGCCCAGCAGCAACAGCTCCAGCCGGGCCGACCCCTACGTGGCTTTGGGGAAGGGCGCGGGGGCGCCGGAGGCATCGAATTCGTGCACCCCGAGCTCACCTTTTTAGACAGCGGAGCAGCCCCTGCCCTCGACGATCGCCTGACGCCCATCTACCCCACTACGGAAGGGCTTGGGCAAGCCCGGCTCCGGAGCCTCCTGCACCGCGCCCTCGCCCTGCTGGAATCGGCAGGCGCGGAAGCCCTGGGGCTGACGGAGACCCTCCTGGCCGATCTTCGCCATCTGCATACCCCGCCCTTGGGGACGGATTTAGCGACCCTCGAAGCGGGCCTAGACCCCGCCCAGCAGCGCTTGGCCTTTGACGAGCTGCTGGCCCATCAGCTGGCCATGATGACGGCCCGCTCCGTACTCCAGGCCCAGCCAGCACCTCGCCTTACCGGAGATCCAACCCTCGAGGCGCGCTTCCTAAGCGCCCTGCCCTTCGAGCTCACGGGGGCCCAGCGCCGCGTCAACGCGGAGCTCGCTGCCGATCTGGATAGAGCCCAGCCCATGCTTCGGCTCCTCCAGGGCGACGTGGGGTCGGGAAAGACGGTGGTCGCTGCGCTGGCGCTCCTTCGCGCCGTGGGCAGCGGCTTCCAGGGCGCACTCATGGCCCCGACGGAACTGCTGGCGGAGCAGCACTTGAAAACGCTGGCGCCCTGGCTCGAGGCCCTGGGGCTGCGCTGCGCAGCCCTCACGGGACGACTAGGCGCTAAGCAGCGTCGCGCTCTGGAGGCCGATCTTGCCTCCGGGGCCATCCCCGTGGTGGTAGGCACCCACGCGCTCTTTCAGGAAAGCGTAGCCTTCCAGCGCCTGGGGATTGTGGTGATTGATGAACAGCATCGCTTCGGGGTCGATCAACGCCTGGCCCTTCGGGACAAAGGCACCTCGAGCGACGGCGTACCCCACCAGCTGGTTATGACCGCCACCCCCATTCCCCGCACGCTGGCCATGAGCGCCTACGCGGACCTGGATGTCTCCGTCATCGATAGCCGCCCGCCCGGGCGCACCCCGGTCACCACCGTGGTGCTCCCCGCTAGCCGCCGGGAGGCCTTGCTCAACCGGGTTCGAGAGGCCTGCAAGGCCGGGCGCCAGGCCTACTGGGTGTGCACCTTGATCGAACGCTCCGAGCACCTCGAAGCAGAGGCCGCGGAGGAGACGGCGGAAACCCTCGCGAAGGCCCTACCGGAACTCACCGTGGGGCTGGTCCACGGTCGGCTAAAAGGCGATGCCAAGGCCGCCGCCATGCGGGCCTTTGCCGCCGGCGACACTCAGCTGCTGGTCGCGACCACGGTCATCGAAGTTGGGGTCGACGTCCCCAATGCTTCCCTCATGATCATCGAAAACGCCGAACGTTTGGGCCTTGCCCAGCTACACCAGCTTCGGGGCCGGGTAGGCCGGGGCGCGGCCGCAAGCCATTGCGTTTTGCTTTACCAATCGCCCCTAGGACGTCATGGGAAGGCCCGCCTCGAGGCGCTCCGGACCTCTGACGATGGCTTTTACCTCGCGGAAAAAGATCTGACCCTCCGAGGTCCAGGTGAGGTGCTGGGGACTCGGCAAACGGGCGCGCTCGATTTGAAGGTAGCGGACCTGATGCGAGACCAGGAACAGCCTCCGGGGATTCAAGAGGCCGCGCGGACCCTGCTGGCCTCAAACCCCGCTGCCGCGGCCCCTATCATGCAGCGCTGGCTCGGGACGAGGCAGCAGTTCATCAACGCCTAGGGACTAGTTGTTTAGCTCGGCGCCAGCGTTCATATCGGCGTAACGCTCAAGATCCAGCTTGTTTTCCGAGCGGGCAACGATGGTCGCCACCATGGCATCACCGGCGACGTTTACGATGGTACGCGCCATATCCAGAAGCCGGTCCACGCCGATGATGAGCATGATGCCTTCAACGGGCAGCCCCACCTGCTGGAGCACCATGGTGAGCATGATCAGACCCACCCCCGGCACCCCAGCGGTGCCGATCGCCGCCATGGTGGCCGTGACAATCACCATCACGTAATCGGTGAGCTCAAGGGTGATGTTGAAGTACTGGGCGATGAAGACCGTCGCGACGCCCTGCATGATCGCCGTACCGTTCATGTTGATCGTTGCCCCCAGGGGCACCACGAAGGAAGCCACCTCGTTGCGCACCCCAATGCGCTGCTCCACCGTCTCTAAGGTCACCGGGAGGGTGGCGCTACTGGACGACGTAGAAAAGCCAAAAAGCATGGGAGCTCGCATCTTCCGAAGGAAAATCATGGGGGAAAGGCGGGTGAGGGCCGTAAACATCAAGGGGTAGACCACCACCAGTTGAAGCACCAAAACCCCGGCAACAGTAAAGAAATAGGCCGCCAAGGCGCCAATTTCGCTCCACCCCAGAGCCGTGAAGATGGTTGTCATGAGGCAAAAAACGCCGTACGGCGCGAGAGAGATGAGGGCCACCACAAGGCGCATGATCACGTCGTTCAAATCTTCAAAGAACGCCTTAATGCGGGCTCCCGGCGCCCCGGACTTTGCCACTGCGTAGCCAAAGAGCAGCGCAAAAACGATGATTTGCAGCATTTCCCCGTTGGCCATGGCCGCCACCGGGTTGGTGGGGAACATATCGAGGACCACGTCCTTGAAGGCCGGGGGTTCGGTGGCTTCAAAGCTTTGCGGTGCCTCCTGACTCATCCCTTCGCCAGGCTTAATGGTGAGGGAAACCATGAGCGCGAGGGAGATGGCAATGGCCGTGGTCAAAAGGAAGAGGCCGAGGGCCTTGCCGCCGACCCGGCCCATGGCCGCTCCGTCGGAGAGATTACTGGCACCGCAGACCAGGGAAACGAACACCAGAGGCACAACGAGGAGCTTTAGTGACGCGATGAAGATCTTGCCGCCAACATCCAAAAAGCCATCGACGAAGACAGCGCGAATGGGGTGCGTGGCAGAGAGGTCGAGGCCATGGAGTACGGAGCCCAGGAGGAACCCCGCTATCATCCCGATGAGAATCCGCGTGGTTAAGCTCATGGCCTGCCTCCCCTAAAAGGAACAACGCTACCGGCAAGCCCACCCGTCACGCAATGGGGGAGGGAGGGGCTTAGCCGATCTCGATCATCTCGAAGTCTGCCTTGCCAACGCCACACTCGGGGCAGACGAAATCTTCGGGGATGTCTTCCCAGGCCGTACCCGGGGCGATGCCCTCCTCTTCGCAGCCGAGCGCTTCGTCGTAGATCCAGCCGCACACAATACATTGCCACTTCTTCATGGGGGGTCTCCTTGGCCAGGCGCGAGCTTCGTGCCCCGGCGCCGCGCGCACCCTAGCAGAGGTGGCTGGGAAATCAATGCACTGGGGCAGCGATTGAGTTTAGGGCGGGAAAGGCGCAGAGTCCGACCGTGCTTCTGATCACCCCCCCACGCCCCGAACTTCGCCCCCAGCCCTGGCTTCGGGATCCGCTCCTGGGCGCCGTTCCCGACGCCCTGTTGACGCTTCGGGCGGGCCC
This sequence comes from Candidatus Salivita marina, assembly GCA_038144425.1. Classification (GTDB taxonomy): domain Bacteria; phylum Pseudomonadota; class Gammaproteobacteria; order Pseudomonadales; family Azotimanducaceae; genus Salivita; species Salivita marina. The sequence goes on from JAYQNS010000004.1 coordinate 769,306, forward strand.
TGCTGCGCCTTGGCTCCGCTACGACCTCTCCATTACCGGGCAGCTCCGAGCTACCCGGGGCAGGGTGACGGTGACGCCGCTTCGGGAGGGGTTCGGCCGACCCTCGGCGCTGGAAGCAGCGCTGCTGGCCAGGGTAGGGCTGCGCTGCGCTTGGCTTCGGGAGATCACCCTGGCCGCTGGCGGCGAGGTGATGCTCCATGCGCGAACCGTGGTCCCCCGGAGCGCCTCCAAGATCCTTCCGGCCCTCCGGGGCCTTGGCCGCCGCCCCCTAGGCGAGCTGTTGTTCTTGGGCCAAGCGCTGCGAGCGGGGGTGACGCGCGAACGTCGCTGCGCCCTTCGCAACGCCGCCGGCGGGTGGCTACGGGCCACCACCTATCGTGTGCAGGGCGATCCCCTGCTGGTGCTCGAAAGCCCCACCACCGCGGCCATCGACCACGCCCAGGGGGTTCGCTAGGCGAGGTTTTTCGGGATAATCGCTGCCCTATGACGACCGCAGCCCCCAGCTCTTCCCTTCGGCCCTACCTTCAGCTCACGCGCCTAGACAAGCCCGTGGGCATTGGGCTGTTGCTCTGGCCGACGCTCTGGGCGCTGTGGCTCGCCGCGGAGGGGCGCCCAGCCTGGCCCATCCTCGGCATTTTCCTAGCGGGTGTGGTGCTGACCCGCAGCGCCGGCTGCGCGATTAACGACTACGCCGATCGGAACTTCGACGGCCACGTGGCGCGAACCCAGCACCGCCCCCTGGCCACCGGGGCCCTGCAACCCCGGGATGCCCTCCTAACTGCCGCCGCCCTGACCGTTTTAGCCTTTATTCTCGTGCTGTTCACGAACCCCTTCACCGTGGCCCTGACCCCGGTGGCTGTGGTGCTGGCAGCCCTCTACCCCTTTACGAAGCGCTTCCTGCCCTTTCCCCAGCTGTTCCTTGCCGCGGCGTTCTCCTGGGCGATCCCCATGGCCTATGCCGCCGTGCTCGAGGCCCTACCGCCAGCCCTCTGGTGGCTCGTGGCGGCCAATATGTTCTGGACCTTCGCCTACGACACGGAATACGCCATGGTCGATCGGCCTTGGGACGAGACCGTGGGCATTCAGTCCACCGCCCGACTCTTCGGCCGCTTTGATCGCGCGGCCATCGCCCTCGCTTTCCTGGGCACGGGGGCGTGCCTTGTGCAGGCTGGGCTGAACCATGGGCTCGGTTGGCCCTACTACGCTGGCCTGCTGCTGGCGGCGGCCCAGGCCCTAGGCCAGCTCAGGCGAATTCGCCCCCAGGACCTCGACGCCTGCTTAACCGCCTTCCGCAGCAACAATTTATTTGGCGCCCTGGTGTTTTTCGGCATCGCCTTCGAAGCACTCTGAACAGGACTTGTCCTTCGAGCCCTTGTGTATACTCGCAGGCGCATTTTTGGGCGTCGGGGAGGCCCCTATGGACCGTTTCGTTCGCTGGGTGGATGGCTTAACGGAAGCGATCGGCCGCAGCGTTAGCTGGCTCGTGCTCGCCATGACCGCCGTCACGTGCCTCGTGGTGGTGCTGCGCTACGGTTTCTCCGTGGGTTCCATTGCGCTCCAAGAGAGCGTTATCTATCTCCATGGCCTCGTGTTCATGCTGGGCATTCCCTACGCTCTAAAGCATGACGCCCACGTCCGGGTGGACGTGCTCTATAGCCGCATGACCCCGCGCCAGCAGGCCCAGGTCAACATCCTTGGCCACTGCCTATTTCTAGTCCCCCTAGCGAGCTTCATCGTTTACGTCAGCTGGAATTATACGGCTCGAGCCTGGCGTATCTTCGAAGGCTCGCCGGAAGTCGGGGGCATCCCCCTGGTATTCCTGCTGAAAACCCTGATTCCCGTGCTCGGGGCCCTGCTGCTGCTTCAGGGGCTCGCTGAACTGGCCAAGCAAGTGAAAATCCTTCGGAGCCTGCGCGCATGATTGAGTGGATCCCCTTAATCATGTTTCTGGCGGTTTTCGCCTGCCTGCTCCTAGGCTATCCCGTGGCCCTTACCTTGTCCGGCGTCGCCCTGCTCTTTGGCTTCGGCGGGATGATTGGGGGTTCCTTCAATCCCAGCGATCTTGGCTTTCTTTCCGGGCGCATCTTCGGAACGATCACCAACCAGACCATGATTGCTGTGCCTCTGTTTGTTTTCATGGGGGTAGTGCTCGAGAAATCGAAGGTGGCCGAGAAGCTGCTGGACAGCTTCTCCCTGGTCTTCGGCCGCTTCCCCGGCGGCCTTGGCCTGTCCGTCACCTTCGTGGGCATGCTCATGGCCGCCAGCACGGGCATCGTAGGAGCGACCGTTGTCACCATGGGCCTCATGTCCCTGCCGACCATGCTGCGCCACGGCTACGATCCCAAGCTGGCCACGGGGGCCATCGCCGCCACGGGGACGCTCGGGCAGATCATTCCGCCCTCCATTGCCCTCGTGCTCCTCGGAGACGTGCTTTCCAGCGCCTATCAGCAAGCCCAGCTGACCATGGGGATCTTCTCACCCGATACGGTGTCCGTCGGAGATCTCTTCGCCGGCGCCCTGTTCCCCGGGCTCGTGCTCGTCGCCATGTACATGATCTACGTGGCCACCACCGCCCTCCTTCAGCCCGCTCGGGCGCCCCGGGTAGCCCCGGAGGCCCTTGGCGCCGGGGGAAGCGTCAGCTTGGGACGAACCCTGGCCCAGGGACTCTTTCCGCCCCTCCTCCTAATTATTGCGGTGCTTGGATCCATCATGGGCGGCATCGCGACGCCAACGGAAGCCTCTGGCGTCGGCGCCCTCGGCGCCCTCCTCCTTGCCCTGGCCCAGGGCCAGCTATCGAAGCAAACGCTCGGGGAAATTGTCGACAGCACGACGAAAACCACCGCCATGGTGTTCTTCATCCTCATTGGCGCCGCAGTCTTCAGCCTCGTCTTCCGAGGCTTCGGCGGCGATGAGTTGGTACAGGGGCTCTTCGAAGACATGCCTGGCGGAGTTGTCGGCGCCACCATCGTGGTCATGCTGGTGATTTTCCTCCTCGGCTTTATTCTCGATTTCATCGAAATCACCTTCGTGGTGGTCCCTATCGTGGGCCCCGTGCTCCTGGCCATGGGGCTAGACCCCGTATGGCTAGGGGTGATGATTGCGGTGAATCTGCAAACAAGCTTCCTCACGCCCCCCTTCGGCTTTGCCCTATTTTATTTGCGCGGCGTGGCCCCGGATTCCGTGGCCACGGGGGAGATTTACCGCGGGGTGGTACCCTTTATCGTCATTCAGGTGCTGCTCCTGGCGCTCCTGGCCCTGTGGCCCGAGCTTGCCACCTGGCTGCCGGAGCGGCTCTACGGCTAACTCAACTTGACGGGAACAGGAGAACGCCCATGCTCCGCATCGCTGAAGCCCTAAGGTTCCGTGCTGGCTTGGGGGCGCTTCTTCTGCTCCTAGGTGCCCAGGCCCTCGCCGCGCCCTTCGTTCCCGAAACCTTCCCGGTACCGGAGCAGGTAAAGGCCGAAGGCTTCGTGCTCGTTCCTCTCGGGCCCGAGGTCCTTGAGGTGGATTTCGAGGCCTACATGAGCTCGATCGATCACCTCCAGCGGACCTTCACCCACAGCCAGAACTGGCCTCGAGCCGATCTCACCACGGAAGACGCAGTGGCCGATATGGCTCAGGAAGCCGCGCTCTTCGAAAGCCGGAGGGCCTTTGCCTACGCTGTTCTGACCCCTGACGGGACCCGGGAGCGCGGGTGCATCTATGTGCGCCCGAGCCTTAAGGCAGGCTATGACGCGGTGGTGCGCCTCTGGGTGACGGAAAGGGAGTTTAAAGCGGGCTTTGATGGAGAACTGGAGAACTGGACTCGGCGCTGGATCGAAAAGGAATGGCCCTTCGAGGCGGTGGCCTGGCCCGATCGGGGCATTCCCTGGGCCGAGTGGCAAGCCCTACCGAAGGCGCCCTAGGGCGAAGCGGGGCTAGGGCTCTTAGGCCCCAGCCCCAAAACCCCCAACAGCTTTAGTCCGTCGCCCGCCGGGCATCGAGGTAGCCTTGCTCGGCGATGGCCGTCCAAGCCTTCACGTCTGCGGAAAAGCTCGTAAAGGAGGCATGGATACGCTCCGCCATGGGGGAGGTTTTACCCATCTCCACGAGCACCTCGTTCGACACGTCCCGAAGCTTTGCCAGCACATCCTCCGGGAAGGGGCGAACCTTCACCCCGTGCTTGTTAACAAGCTCCCGCAGCGCCGTGTTGTTTCGCGCCGTGTACTCCGCCAGCATGTCCTCGTTGATGGCTCGAGTGGCCACTTCGATGATGGCCTGGAGATCATCGGGAAGCGCTTCGAAGGCCTCCTTATTCACCAGCGTTTCCATCACTGCGCCGGGCTCCTGCCAACCGGGATAGTAGTAGTACTCAGCGACCGTGTGCAGACCAAAGGCCAGGTCGTTGTAAGGACCCACCCAGTCCGTGGCGTCGATGGTGCCGGTTTGCAGCGCCGTGTACATATCACCCCCGGGCATAGCCACGGGTTCCCCGCCGGCGCGCTGGAATACCTCACCCCCGAGGCCAGGTATGCGCATGCGAAGCCCCTGCACGTCGGCCAGGGTTTTAATCTCCTTATTGAACCAGCCGCCCATCTGCGTGCCCGTATTCCCTCCGGGGAAGGGGATCAGCCCAAAGGGTGCGTAGAGCTCCTGCCACAGCTCAAGGCCACCGCCATAGTAGAGCCAGCCGTTCATTTCCTGGGCCGTCAGCCCGAAGGGCACGGCGGTGAAGAAGGCCGCCTCGGGCACCTTGCCTCGCCAGTAGTAGGCAGCGCCGTGGCCCATCTCGGCGTCCCCGGCGAGCACCGCGTCGAACACCTCGAAGGCACCCACCAGCTCCCCGGCGCCATAGACTTTAATCTTCAGGCGCCCGTTGGACATGCGATCCACAAGCTCCGCCAACTTCTCCGGCGCGGTTCCGAGGGCCGGGAGATTCTTCGGCCAGGTGGTGATGAGCTTCCATTCGTAGCGCTGGCTCTCCGCCCCTGCTCCCGAGGCCCCAGGCTCATCGCCGCCAGCGCAGGCGCCCAGGAGCCCCGCTACCACCATAAGAGACAGCCACCGTCCCCATCGCCCTATTTGATTCACAGATTCCTCCTCACAGGCTCAATCGGCCGGTTGTAATTCTGCGTAGGCCAACATCAACCACTTTGGCCCCGCTTCGTCAAAATTGACATGTACCCGGGTGCGCGCCCCGTCCCCCTCCACATCCAGCAGAGTCCCCTCGCCAAAGGCAGCGTGCCGCACCCGTCCCCCGAGCATCAACTCCGGTGTGGGTCCCGCAGAGGGCGCACTCACGGGACGCGCGACGCTGCCCCCTAGACGCACCTCTTCTAGGACCTCGGGAGGCAGCTCTCGAAGGAAGCGAGAGGGCCGGTTGTAGTTATCAGAGCCATGGAGCCGCCGGGCCTCCGCGTAGCTCAGCACGAGGTTTTCCATGGCCCGGGTAAGGCCCACGTAGCAAAGCCGGCGCTCCTCCTCGAGACGCCCGGGCTCCTCTAGCGACATCCGGTGCGGGAAGAGCCCTTCCTCCAGGCCCGAGAGGAACACCAGGGGGAACTCTAAGCCCTTCGCTGTATGTAGAGTCATGAGGTTCACGGCGTCGCCGTCCCCATGCTGACTTTCCCCCGTTTCCAGAGCGGCCAAATCGAGAAAGGATTCCAGCGGAGGGGCCTCCGCGTGCTGCACCTCGCCCCCTTCGTCCAGGGGCAGCAAGGGCTCGGGCACAAACTGCCGCGCCGCGGTGACCAGCTCATCGAGGTTTTCCCGCCGAGCCACACCCCGCTCGCCCTTTTCCCGGCCGTGAAACTCATACAGCCCGGACAGCTCCACCACGTGCTGCACCGCTTCGTGGAGTGGCAGCTGGGCCACGGCGTCCGCCAAGTCGTCAATCAGCGCCAGGAAGCCCGCAAGGGCTGACGCCCCCCGGCCACTAAAGGTGCCATCCCCCAGAGCCTGGCGCGCCGCCGCCCAAAGGGAGCAGCCCCGCACCCGGGCCTGCTGACGCAGCTGTTCGAGAGTTTTCTCCCCGATGCCTCGGGTCGGCGTATTTACCACGCGCTCAAAGGCCGGGTCCGAATCCCGGTTCAACGTAAGGCGCAGGTAAGCCAGGGCGTTACGAATCTCCATGCGTTCGAAGAAGCGCAAGCCCCCGTAGATTCGATAGGGGATATCGCTTCGGAGCAGCGCCTCTTCTAAATTTCGGGACTGGGCATTCGAACGGTAGAGAATGGCAATCTCGTCGGCCCGCCGACCCCCAGACAGCCATTCACTGATGCGGTCCGCGATGAAGCGGGCCTCATCCAGCTCGTTGTAGGCCGCATAGAGAGCGATGGGATCACCCGCCTCTCCCTCGGTCCACAAATCCTTTCCGAGGCGATCGCCGTTGTGTCCAATCAGCGCATTGGCGGCGGTAAGAATATTTCCCGTGGAACGGTAATTTTGCTCGAGCCGTACCAGCTGCACATCGCCTAAATCCTGCTGGAGGCGATGGATGTTCTCCACCCGAGCGCCGCGCCAGCCGTAGATGGATTGGTCATCGTCGCCAACGGCGGTGATATGGGCCGCGCTGCCGGCGAGGACCCGGAGCCAAGCATATTGGATGGCATTGGTGTCCTGGAATTCGTCCACCAGGAGCTCGGAAAAGCGGCGTTGGTAGTGGGCAAGAAGGGCGGCATCCTCAAGCCAGAGCTCATGGCTACGCAAAAGGAGCTCGGCGAAATCCACAAGTCCCCCCTGAAAGCAAAGGGTCTCGTAGGCTTCGTAGACCTTCAGAAGCGTTTCGGTGAAGTGGTCGCCCCCCGGTTCTACATGGCGTGCCCGACGCCCCTCGTCCTTCTGCCCATTGATGAACCAGGCCACCTGGCGCGGGGGCCAGCGCTTTTCGTCAAGATCGAGGCTGCGGAGGATCCGCTTGATCAAGCGCTGCTGATCATCCGCATCGAGAATCTGAAAGTTTTCCGGAAGGCGCGCTTCCTGCCAGTGGGTTCGCAGGAGGCGATGGGCGAGGCCATGAAAGGTGCCGACCCAGAGCTGGCGCGGGGGAACGGAAATAAGCCGCTCGAGCCGCGCCCGCATCTCCGCGGCGGCCTTGTTCGTAAAGGTCACGGCCAAAAGGCCGTGGGGAGACAGCCCCTCGGCCTCTACAAGCCAGGCCATGCGATGGGTGAGCACCCGGGTCTTCCCCGAGCCAGCGCCGGCGAGCACGAGCATGTGCCCGCGGGGTGCGGTGACCGCCGCCCGCTGCGCATCGTTCAAGCCATCCAGGAGGTGCGTAACGTCCAAAGGGATGAAATTCCTGACCAGCTAGCCGCCGTACCAGCGCCACATACCGATAAGGCCCGCGGCAGCGTAGAAGAATTGGAGGAGCAGTATGCCCCGGTGAGCCCCCCGGTGGGCCCAGAGCCCGATGGCGAGGGAGGAAACAAAAAGGAGAACAAAGCCCAGGAACTCAAAGCCCGTATTGGACGCAACCAGCAGGGAGTAGGCGATGGCAGTGGCAACCCCCAGCCATTCGAGCAGCAGCTGGCTGCGGGCCCCGGGGGCAGCGGCATCAGTCATAGCATGTTCCTTTTGTATTACTTGTCCAGCCCACGAAAGAGCCAAGGCGGTGGCCAACACCTTGGGAAATTATCGCTCTTCTTCGTCCGTTTTACCTTTGGGCCTTTCCCAATCCAGCGCCGCACCTATGGCAACGCCAAGCGCGATCCACACCGGCTCCCTGGTGAGCACGAAAAATACTGCCCCAATCGCCGTCCCTACGCCGATCCCGTTCCCTACAACGCCTGCTTTTTTTAGCTTATTTGTCACGTAGCGCTCGTCCCCTACCCTTATTCCACCGTGACGGACTTGGCGAGATTTCGAGGCTGGTCCACATCCGTGCCCCGAAGCACGGCCACATAATAGGCCAGGAGCTGCAGCGGAAGGGTATGAATGATGGGCGCGAGGAGGGCCGGGCAACGCGGCACGGGGATTATCTCCACCCCAGGCTCGGGCTCAAAGGGCGTGTCCTCGTCGGCGAAGACGTAAAGCTGCCCGCCCCGGGCCCGCACTTCCTGGAGGTTAGACTCGAGTTTCTCGAGAAGCTCATCGTTAGGGGCCACGGCCACCACGGGCATGTGCTCATCCACCAGGGCCAGGGGGCCGTGCTTGAGCTCCCCGGCGGGATACCCTTCCGCATGGATATAGCTGATTTCCTTGAGCTTTAGCGCCCCCTCGAGGGCAATGGGGTACATCTCGCCCCGGCCCAGGAACAGTGCATTGCTGTGCGGAACGAAGGCCTGCGCCAGGGCCCGCACGGGCTGCTCGAGCACCTCTAGGGCGTGCTTGATCTGAGCCGGAAGGCCGTGGAGGGCTTCCACAATGACCCGCTCCTCCTCCGCGGGAAGGCCCTTTCGACGCCCAAGGCACAGGGCAAGCAGCAGCAGGTCAATGAGCATGGCCGTAAAGGCCTTGGTGGACGCCACGCCCACCTCCGTACCCGCTTCCAGCATGAGGGCCAGGTCCGCTTCGCGCACCATGGTGCTGGTAGGCACGTTACAGAGGGTGAGGAGGGCCAGATAGCCCCGCTCCCTCGCCAAGCGAAGGGCGGCCAGCGTGTCCGCCGTTTCCCCAGATTGGGACAGGGTCACAAAAAGCGTCTTCGGCGCGACGGCCACCGTGCGATAGCGAAATTCACTGGCAATCTCCACGGAACAGGGAAGGCCCGCGAGCGCCTCAATCCAGTAGCGGGCCACGGAGGCCGCGTAGAAGCTCGTGCCGCAGGCCACCAGGGTGACGGCCTGGGCTTCATCGAAGATCGCCTTCGCGCCCACCCCGAAGGCCCCTTCCAGGACCTGATCCTTGGAAATCCGTCCCTCCAGCGTCGCCGTGGCCACCTTCGCCTGCTGGTGGATTTCCTTCAGCATGTGGTGGGCGTAGCCGCGCTTGTCCGTGTCTTCCTCGGCCATCTCGATGCGCACCGTCGCCCGCACCTGGGTTTCATCGTCGACGCTGAAGACCTCAAAGCCCTCCCGGCGCACCACCACCAGGTCCCCTTCTTCCATGAAGACGAAGCGGTCCGTGACCGGGCGCAGGGCCAGGGGGTCGGACGCGAGGTACATCTCCCCAATGCCCACCCCCACCACCAGGGGGCTGCCCTGGCGCGCGGCGATCAGCTCGTCCGGGTAGTCCGGGTGGAGCACGACGAGCCCATAGGCCCCTTCCAGCCGCTGCACCGCCTGACGTACGGCTTCCCGGAGATCGCCGCAATCGGCATAGATGTGGTGAATCAGGTGGACCACCGTTTCCGTGTCCGTTTCCGATTCAAAGACGTAGCCCAGGCCCTGAAGCTCCCGGCGCAAGGCTTCATGGTTTTCGATAATCCCGTTGTGAACCAGGGCCAGGCCGTCCCCGGACATGTGCGGGTGGGCGTTCTTTTCGCTGGGGACCCCATGGGTGGCCCAGCGGGTGTGGGCAATGCCGATGGATCCCGCCGTAGGGGACTCGGTGAGCGCCTCCCGCAGCGCAGCGACCTTACCGAGGCGGCGCGTGCGATGGACCGATCCGTTTTCAAGGGTGGCCACCCCAGCGGAGTCGTAGCCGCGATACTCAAGGCGCTCGAGGCCAGTGAGCAGTATTTCCTGGATTTCCCGAGCGCCGACGACGCCTACGATGCCGCACATAGCCTAGTCCTCATCCTTGATCTGCCGGGCACGGGCCTTAGGCGACTGCCAACCCGCAATGCTGCGTTGCCGGCCCCGGCCCACGGCGAGGGTTTCGGCGTCAACGTCCTTGGTAATGGTGGACCCAGCCCCAAGGAAGGCGCCATCGCCCACCGTAAGAGGCGCCACGAGGGTGCTGTTCGAGCCGACGAAAACATCATTGCCGAGCACCGTGGGGTGCTTACCGATGCCATCGTAATTACAGGTGATGGTCCCGGCGCCCACGTTCACCCGCTCGCCCAGGGTGGCGTCCCCAAGGTAGGCCAAATGGTTGGCCTTGCTGTAATCCCCTAGAGTCGCCTTTTTCGTCTCGACGAAGTTGCCAATGCGCGTGCCCCGGCCCAGCACCGTGCCTTCTCGCAGGCGGGCAAAGGGCCCCAGCTGTGCCTCCGGACCCACCGTGGCGCCTTCGATATGGGTAAGCGGCGCAACCTGAGCGCCCTCCTTAAGCTCTGCGTCTTTGATCACGCAGTGAGCCCCCACTTTTACGTTTTCGCCGAGGATGACATCCCCTTCGAAGACACAACCCGCATCGATGATGCAGTCCTGGCCCGCTTGGAGGGTGCCGCGAATGATGACCGTCTCCGGGGCCCGGAGCGTTACCCCAGCGGCCATGACCGCGCCCCGGCGCCGGTGCTGAAGGGTGGCCTCAAGCTCCGCGAGCTGGGCGCGCGTATTGGCACCGCGGAGGCTCTCCGCATCGGCCTCGTGCTGAGCAAGGCAGGGCACGCCATCGGCCCGGGCAAGAGCAATCAAATCGGTGAGGTAGAGCTCCCCCTGGGCATTATCCGCCGTAAGGGCGCCCAGCCAACGAGAGAGGGGGGCCGCAGGGAAGCAGTAGACTCCGGCGTTGATTTCCCGGAGGGCGCGCTGGGTCTCCGTGGCATCCTTTTCCTCGACGATACCCACCAAGGCGCCTGCGTCATCGCGCAGCATGCGTCCAAAGCCCGTGGGGTCAGCGAGGGTGGTCGTCATCACGCCCACCGCGTTCGCGGGCACGGCGGCAAGGAAGGCTTCAAGGGCCGGCGCTTCCAGCAGGGGCACATCCCCAGAGAGCACCAGTACGCGCTCCGTGCCCTCGGGCAGGGGAAGGGCCGCCCGCACCGCATCCCCCGTACCGCGCTGATTGTGCTGGCACGCTAAAGACGCCCCCGCGGCCTCGGCAAGGGCCATCACGCTCGCCATATCGGGGCCGTGGATCACTCGCACAGCGCTGGCCACAGCTCCCGCAGCAGTCAACACATGGGCCAGCATGGGGGCGCCGCCCAAATCCAACATCACCTTGGGCTGCGCCGAGCGCATCCGCGTTCCCTTACCGGCAGCCAAAATCAAGGCGAGGGTGTGGGGGGAAGGGGCGGCCATGGAAAAAGCTCCAAAATGGTTAGCAGCGCCTACTTTACCGGCGCCAGCAACAAAAAAGGCAGCTTACGCTGCCTTTTCTCGAGGCCCCGCCGGTGGCAAGGCTTCCCGGTCCAAAGGCTTAAGCGCCCCGGCGCTTGTGCATCCGAAGCACTCGCAGCTGGGCAGCGGCTTCCGCGAGCTGGGCCGCCGCCACGGAGAAGTCGAAGTCGCCAGAACGATCGGCCATGGCCCGCTCCGCGTCTTCCATAGCCTTCTGCGCCGCCGCTTCGTCGATGTCCGCGGCGCGAGCGGCCGTATCGGCGAGGACGGTCACCACCCCGGGCTGCACCTCAAGAAAGCCACCGGAGGCATAGATCGTCTCTTCCTCCCCACCGGCGAGAATAAGTCGCACCGGACCCGGCTTAAGCTTAGTCAGCAAGGGCGCGTGACCCGGCATGATGCCCAGTTCCCCGAGCACGCCGGTGGCCGCAACCATCTCTACGCGCCCGGAGAAGAGCTCCGCTTCAGCACTCACCACATCGCAGTGGATCGTCATTGCCATGGGACGTCTCCCTTAATCCTTAAGCTTCGCCGCCTTTTCGCGCGCGTCTTCGATGGTGCCGACCATGTAGAAAGCCTGCTCCGGCAGATCATCTGCCTCGCCGTCGAGGATCGCTTTGAAGCTCCGCACCGTATCCTTGAGGGTGACATACTGCCCCGGGTTGCCGGTGAAGACTTCCGCCACGAAAAAGGATTGGGAGAAGAACTGCTGAATTTTCCGAGCCCGGAATACCGTTTGCTTATCTTCCTCGGAGAGCTCGTCCATCCCGAGAATGGCGATGATGTCCTTGAGCTCCTTGTACTTCTGCAGCACCTGCTGACACCCACGGGCCACTTCGTAGTGCTCCTGGCCCACCACCTGCGGATCAAGCTGACGGCTCGTGGAGTCGAGCGGATCCACTGCAGGGTAGATCCCGAGGTCCGTAATGGCCCGGGAAAGGGTTACGGTCGCATCCAAGTGGGCGAAGGTCGTGGCCGGAGAGGGGTCCGTGAGGTCGTCCGCCGGCACGTAAACGGCCTGGATGGAAGTAATAGACCCGGTCTTGGTCGTGGTAATCCGCTCCTGGAGCACGCCCATCTCTTCCGCGAGGGTGGGCTGGTAACCCACGGCGGAGGGCATCCGGCCGAGCAGCGCAGAGACTTCCGTTCCTGCGAGGGTGTAACGATAGATGTTATCCACGAAGAGGAGCACGTCCCGGCCTTCGTCCCGGAACTTCTCGGCGAGGGTCAGACCCGTGAGCGCCACGCGAAGGCGGTTCCCCGGCGGCTCGTTCATTTGACCGAAGACGAGGGAGATTTTGTCGAGAACGTTGGAGTCCTGCATTTCGTGGTAGAAGTCGTTCCCTTCCCGGGTCCGCTCCCCGACGCCAGCGAATACGGACAAACCGGAGTGCTCGATAGCGATGTTCCGGATCAGCTCAAGCATGGTTACGGTCTTACCCACCCCAGCGCCTCCGAAGAGGCCGACCTTGCCACCCTTGGCGAAGGGGCACACAAGGTCGATAACCTTGATGCCCGTTTCGAGGATTTCCACCGCTCCGGACTGATCTTCGTAGCTAGGGGCAGCTCGGTGAATCGGCATGCTGTCCGCCGCGTTCACCGGGCCCTTTTCATCGATGGGTTCGCCGAGCACGTTCATGATCCGCCCGAGGGTCTCCTGACCGACGGGAATGGTAATCGGCGCGCCGGTGTTCTCCACGGCGAGGCCGCGGGACAGTCCCTCGGAAGCCCCCATGGCAATGGCCCGAACCACGCCATCGCCAAGCTGTTGCTGCACCTCAAGGGTAAGTTCAGCGTCGGCAACCCGCAGGGCGTCATACACCTTGGGCACTTCGTTGCGCTCGAACTCGACGTCGACGACGGCGCCAATGACCTGAACGATTCGTCCGCTGCTCATGATGCTCGTTTCCTCTCTAACAATACCGTTATACAGGCGTGCTTAAACCGCCTGCGCGCCGCCAACAATTTCCGCAATTTCCTGCGTGATCGCCGCCTGTCGTGCGTTGTTGTAGCTGAGCTGGAGATCGTCGATAAGCTTTCCGGCGTTCTCCGTTGCATTCTTCATGGCGATCATTTTGGCGGCCTGTTCGCAGGCCGCATTCTCCACCACGGCTTGATACACCTGGGCTTCTAGGTAACGCCGAATCAGTCCCTCAATGAGCTCTGCGGCGTCCGGCTCGTAGAGATAATCCCAGGCGTGGCTGTACTCATCGCTTTCCATGGGTGGGAGAGGCGCCAGCTGACGGATCGTAGGCGCCTGCGTCATGGTATTCACGAAGGTGTTAAACACCACGTAGAGCCGATCAATGGAGCCGGCTTCATAGGCGTTTAGCATGACCGTAATGCCACCGATGAGTTCGTCGACCTGCGGCGCCTCACCAACGCCATCAATGCTGGCCACCACGTTGCCGCCAAAGCTCCGAAAGAAGCTTTGGGCTTTACGGCCGATCAGCGCGAGGTCGATCTCCACGCCCACGTCCGCATGGCCCTTCATATCCTTAACCAGCGCCCGAAACTCGTTAACGTTCAAGCCACCGCAGAGACCCTTCTCCGTAGAAACCACGATGTAGCCCACCCGCTTCACGGGCCGGGACTGCATGTAAACGGATCGGTGCTCCGGGTTGGCGTTGGCCAAGTGGCCCACGACCTGAAGCACCTTATCCGCGTAGGGGCGGCTTTCCCCCATGCGGTCTTGAGTACGCCGCATCTTAGACGCCGCCACCATTTCCATCGCACTGGTGATCTTCTGCGTGTTTTGCACGCTTTTGATCTGTGTGCGTATTTCCTTTCCTACGGCCATGGCTGTGCTCGCTCGCCGGGGGTTACCAGGTGCGCGTTTCCTTGAAGCGCGCGATCGCGGAACGCATGGTTTCAACGATTTCATCGTTGTATGCGCCGCTCTCGTCGATTTGCTTCATGAAATCGCCGTGGGCCTCGTGCATGTACTCGAGGAGGGCCGCTTCGAAGGCGAGCACCCTGTCCACCTCGACGTCTTCCAGGAAGCCCTGGGTCGCGGCAAAAAGGCTCACGCCCATCTCGGAAACGGACATGGGCGCATACTGACGCTGCTTCATGAGTTCCGTGACGCGCCGGCCGTGTTCAAGTTGCTTCCGGGTCGTCTCGTCGAGATCGGAGGCGAACTGGGAGAAGGCTGCGAGCTCTCGGTACTGGGCAAGAGCGAGCTTGATCCCGCCAGAGATCTTCTTAATGAAAGAGGTTTGCGCCGAGCCCCCCACCCGAGACACGGAAATACCCGGGCTCATGGACGGGCGGATACCAGAATTGAACAGGTCGGTCTCGAGGAAGATCTGACCATCGGTGATGGAAATCACGTTCGTCGGTACAAAGGCGGACACGTCCCCGGCTTGGGTTTCGATAACCGGGAGTGCCGTCAGCGAACCGGTTTTGCCTTTGACCGCCCCGTTGGTGAAGGCCTCCACGTACTCTTCGTTGACGCGAGATGCGCGCTCGAGCAAACGGGAGTGGAGATAGAAAACATCTCCTGGGTAGGCCTCTCGACCTGGCGGGCGCTTGAGCAACAGGGAGATCTGACGATAGGCCACGGCCTGCTTGGAAAGATCATCGTAGATGATCAGGGCGTCTTCGCCGTGATCTCGGAACCATTCCCCCATGGTGCAGCCCGCATAGGGCGCGAGGAACTGCATCGACGCGGGGGTCGAGGCGGAGGCGGCGACCACGATGGTGTGGCCCAACGCGTCATGCTCCTCGAGCTTCCGCACTACATTGGCGATGGTGGACATCTTCTGTCCAATCGCCACGTAGATGCAGGTCATGTTCTTGCCTTTCTGGTTGATGATCGTATCAACCGCGATGGCCGTTTTACCGATCTGACGGTCACCGATGATGAGCTCCCGCTGGCCCCGGCCTACCGGGACCATCGCGTCAATGCACTTCAGACCCGTTTGCACCGGCTGGTCCACGGACTTCCGCGCGATAACGCCGGGGGCTACCTTTTCGATGGCGTCCGATTCCGTCGTCCCCAGATCGCCGCGACCGTCAATGGGGTTACCCAGCGCGTCGACCACCCGGCCCACCAGTTCCCGGCCCACAGGCACTTCAAGGATGCGACCCGTGCATCGTGCCGTTTGACCTTCGGCGAGGTGCTGATAATCCCCCAGCACCACGGCGCCCACGGAGTCGCGCTCAAGGTTCAGGGCGAGACCAAAGCCCCCGGCGGAGAACTCGATCATCTCCCCGTAGCGGGCTTCTGCCATGCCGTGAATCCGGATAATGCCGTCGGACACGCTCACGATCGTGCCTTCGTTGCGCGCTTCGGTCTGGAGATCCATCGACGCGATGCGCTGCTTAATAATGTCGCTGATCTCGGAAGGGTTCAGTTGCTGCATCGGTCCATCCTCAGAATGCGTTCGAATCCGGGGGCCCCGGACCTCGGTTAGACGCGCAGTGCGTCGGCCAAGCGGCCGAGGCGGCCGCGTACGGAACCATCAATGAGCGTGTCACCCGCGCGAATCACGGCACCGCCCAGGAGGGCGGGATCAATGCGATGGGTAAGCACGATGTCTTTCTTAAAGCGAGCCTTAAGGGCGGTCTTTAGTGCCTCGAGGGCCGCATCGTCAGCGGGCTGAGCCAGAACCACCTCGACGTCCAGGCTCTGCTCCAGCGCATCGCGCGCAACGGCGTACTGCGTAGCGATTTCCGGCAGAAGCGCCAGACGCTTGTTTTCCGCGAGCACCGTCAGCAGGGCCCTAAGCCCGTCGGGAGCGCCTTCTGGAAGGAAGGCCGCCAGCTCCTGGGCCTTAACCGCGGGGCCCGGGCGAGGCGCCGCGAGCATGGCGGCCACCTCGGGCGCCGAAGCCGCCGCGCCCAGGAGCGTAAGCCCCTGGCCGAAGGCATCCACGGTGCCGCTGTCCTGAGCCACGGCAAAGATCGCTCGGGCGTAGGGGCGTGCAAGGGTCGCAAGCTCTGCCATGCCGGCCTCCGTGCCTTAAAGCTGCTTGGCGAGGTCGTCGAGGAGCGCCGCGTGAGCGCCTGCATCGACGGCCTGCCCGAGAACTTTTTCCGCACCCGCTACAGCGAGGACGGCAACGTCCTTGCGGAGCGTTTCCCGGGCCCGGTTCACTTCGCGTTCGATATCGGCCCGCGCGGCCTCCAGGAGCTTCGCCCCTTCAGCGCGAGCGTCTTCTTTCGCTTCGTCCACCATCTGCGCAGCGCGCTGGCGAGCTTCCTCAACCAGGGCAGCGGCTTCCGCCTTCGCGTCCTTGAGCTCGTCCGTGGCACGTTTCTGCGCCAGTTCGAGATCTAAGGAGGCCCGCTCAGCGGCGGCGAGGCCGTCAGCAATCTGCTTCTGCCGGGCAGCCATAGCTTCGGTGATCGGCGGCCAAATGGCCTTCATGCAAATCCACACGAAGACGAAAAAGGCGATCGATTGACCGATGAGTGTGAGGGTAATGCTCATGTCGCTTTGTCCTCCGCTGCGCGCTTGCGAGGCCGCCTAGTAAGCGGCCGAGGGCGTAGTTAGCCGCCTGCTACCGCGAAGAGAAGGTACAGAGCGATACCCACGGCGATCATCGGAACGGCGTCCACGAGGCCGAGCACGATGAAGAGCTGAGTCCGAAGGGTCGGCAGTTGCTCAGGCTGGCGGGCCACGCCTTCGATGAACTTACCGCCAAGCACGGCCACGCCGATGGAGGCGCCCAGGGCCCCAAGGCCCATGAGAACCGCAGCTGCAATGTAGATGTACTCCATGACTGCTCCCGAGTGTTGTCGCGAAATCTTTAGGTTCCGCAGTGTGCGTAAGAATCCCGTTCGCCCGAGGGCGGCGGGGCCTTAGTGCTCTTCCATCACGTCGTGAGCCTGGTTCAGGTACACGACGGACAAAACCATAAAAATGAAGGCCTGCAAGGTGATCACGAGCACGTGGAAGAGGGCCCAGGCGAGCTGGAGCACGCCACCCGCCACGCTCATCACCAAACCGCCATACATCAGCGCGATTAGGATGAAGATCATTTCCCCTGCATAGAGATTGCCGAAGAGTCGCAGGCCCAGGGAAACAGGCTTAGCGATGAGGTTCACGCCTTCGAGAATGAGGTTGACGGGGAACATCCACTTCGGGAACGGATGGAAGGCGAGCTCGGAAAAAAAGCCCCAAGCCCCCTTCTTAAGAATGCTGTAGTACACGATGAGCATGAACACCCCAAAGGCCATGCCCAGGGTAATGTTCGGATCCGTGCTCGGCACCACCTTCATGAAAGGAATATGTAGGTAGTGCTCAGCAACAAAGGGGATCCAATCTACGGGGATCAAATCCATGAGGTTCATGAAGAACACCCACACAAAAATGGTCAGCGCCATGGGGGCCACGAGGGCATTCCCGGAGTGCTGGAAGGTGCTGCGAACCAGGTCATCAATGAAGTCGACGATGGTCTCAACGAAGTTCAGGAGCCCTGAAGGCACCCCGGTGGTCGCTTGCTTCGCCGCCCGGCCGAAAATGAAGAGGAAGATCAGCCCAAGCACCAGGGACCACCCCATGGTGTCGACGTTAATGGCCATGAAGCCCATTTGCGACGCTTCTTCCGCCGTTTGCGCGAAACCCCAATCCCCCACGGCCACGCAATGCTCTTGGCAACCGGCCTGGGCACGCGCATGCCCCTCATTGAATTGGCCATAGACCAAATTCGTCAGGTGGTGCTGGATATAACCTTCCGCGGTGAGGGGGCCGCCAGATGCCATATGTGGCTCCAATTGGTTCGTTTTTTGCCGCGTTGCCGCGACTCTTAAGCCGGCTTCAGGACCGCCCCCACCCGGTGGGCAAGGTGCACAGCAATGAAGCCGACAAAAAAGGCGACCCCCTCTTCTTCCGGGAGCTGCCTGAGGGCCAAGGCGAGCAGGCCCACTGCAATCAGCAACTTTATAATCATGGCTCCGAAGAGCCCCCCCGCTGCCATCAGGGGCCGGGGATTCTCCCCGCGCGTTGAACGCGCCGGGCCATCCAAAGATTCGGCGCCAGGGCTACGAGGCCGCCGATAAGTGCCTGCCGTTCGCTGCCCAGCTGGAGGCTCCAAACCCCCAGAGCGGCAAGGCCAAGCGCTGCAAGCTGCGTCCCCACGATTCGGCGCACGACGACGGCTTCCTCCACCCCAGGGTCATCTCCGACGCCCGCACCTGCGGCCTTTCTGGGCCTCGCCAGCGGCGCTCGTTTTTCTAACCCCGAGGGAAAAGCGCGCGAATTATAGGCACACCCTTGGCCTGGGGCAAGGCGACCCAGCGCCCCCTCGGGGGTCAAGCATCACCGGAGGTGGGCAAGCACGCCATCTAGCTCATCGAGGGAACCGTAGCGGATAACAATACGGCCGCCCTTCTTCCCGTGTTCGATGCGCACCGGGGCCCCGAGCCGCTCCGACAGGGACCGCTCTAAGTGACGAGTTTCCCGAGAGGGACCGGTCGCTTCGCTGCCCGCTCCCTCCTTTGAAGGCGCTAAAGCACGCTGCACCTGGCGCTCCATTTCTCGAACGGTCCAGCCTCGCTGCACGGCCTCCCGGGCGAGGGTTCCCTGCCGAGGGTCATCCAGGGCGAGGAGGGCCCGGGCATGCCCCATGGTCAGATCGCCCCGCTCAAGCAGGCGCCGGGCCTCGCTGCCCAGGCGAAGCAACCGAAGAAGATTGGCGACCGTGGCCCGCTGCTTACCCACAGCCTCCGCTGCCTGGCTCTGGGTCAGGGAAAAGGTCGTCATAAGGCGCTCGAGGGCAGCTGCCTCTTCCAAGGGGCTTAAATCTTCCCGCTGAACATTTTCAATC
This sequence comes from Candidatus Salivita marina, assembly GCA_038144425.1. Lineage (GTDB taxonomy): Bacteria > Pseudomonadota > Gammaproteobacteria > Pseudomonadales > Azotimanducaceae > Salivita > Salivita marina. Next base: position 788,165 of record JAYQNS010000004.1, read on the forward strand.
AGCGCCAGAGCCAGGGCGCTCTGATCGTCCAAGGTACGGACCAGAGCGGGGACCCGATCCAGACCCGCGCGCTGGGCCGCCCGCCAGCGCCGCTCCCCAGCAATGATTTCATACCGCTGATCGCCTAGGGGGCGCACCACCAGGGGCTGCATGAGCCCCTGACTACGGATGGAGGCCGCGAGCTCCTCAAGGGCCTCCTCATCGAAGTGCTGCCGGGGTTGGAAGGCACCCCGGTCAAGCTGCTCAATGGGTAGAGCCCGAAGCATGGCGCCGTCGACCGCGGCGGCCTCCTTGGGTTCCGGGCTTCCCCCGGTGGCGTTTTCCAGCGCTGGGGTCAGCGGTGCCGGTGCCGCCCCGAGAAGGGATTCTAGGCCTCTTCCAAGGCCCCGCTTCTTTGTGCTCATCGCTGGGCAGGCTCCTCAGCTGGGCGAGAGTGTCGGCGGCGAAGCTCCTGGGCCAGGGCCTCGTAGGCAACAGCCCCTCGGGAAAGGCGGTCGTAGGCCACGGCAGGCAGGCCGTGGCTCGGCGCCTCCGCTAGGCGAATATTCCTTGGGACCACCGTCCGGAAGACGCGGTCACCGAAATGGGCCAACAGCTGCCGAGAAACATCCCGGGTGAGGCCATTTCGAGGGTCATACATGGTGCGCAGCAGACCCAGAATCTCTAGCGACGGATTACTGTGTTCCCGGACCCCCTCCAGAGTTTCGAGGAGGGCGGAAAGCCCTTCGAGGGCGTAAAATTCGCACTGCATGGGAATCAGCACGCCCGTGGACGCAACCAAGGCGTTAACGGTCAGGAGGGAGAGCGCCGGGGGACAATCAATGAACACCCAGCGGTAAGGTGTAGGGGTGCTTTGAAGCACCCGCTTCAACTGCCGCTCCCGTCCTGGGCGCTCGAGAAGGCCCACCTCCGCCGCTACCAAATCCCCGTTGGCTGGAAGAAGGTCGTATCCCCCGGGGGCCGGCTGGACGATGGACCCAAAAGGCAGCCCATCATCTAGCAGCGCGTCACAGAGGGTACGGTCAAGAGCGCGCTTATCCACCCCTGAACCCGTGGTGGCGTTGCCCTGAGGGTCTAGATCGACCAGCAGCACCCGGTCCCCAAGCCCTGCCAGCGCGGCAGCCAGGTTAATGCTGGTGGTGGTTTTCCCAACCCCGCCTTTTTGATTGGTAATGGCAATGACCTGGCCCGTCATTTCGCGTCCTTGGATCGAACCTTTAGGAGCACCCGCTCGTGATCGTAGCTGGGCACCCGATAAGCATAGCGCGCTTCCAGCGCGAAACGGTCTTCAAGGGGTGCCCATTCCTGCTCCCATTGCGCACCCTTCATTGCCAAGAGCCGGCCACCCGCCTCCAGGGGCGCTTGGAGGAGGGCACAAAGCCGCTCGAGGGGGGCGACGGCCCGGACCAGTATGCCTGCAGCCCCGGGGGCAAAGGCCGCCTGCTCAGCCCGCTGTTCGAGAACGGTGACCTGAGGGAGGGCCAGGGTGTCAATGGCCTGCTCGAGAAAGCGCACCCGCTTACCCAACGATTCAACCAGCACGAAGGGGCGTTCCGGGGCCAGGGCAGCCAATATGAGTCCAGGCAACCCTGCGCCCGTACCAACGTCGTAGAGCACGCCCGGTTCCGTCAAGGCGGGGAGCACCGCTGCGCAGTCCAAAAGATGGCCTTCCACGAGGGTTTCCCTGTCTTGGGTCCCGGTAAGATTGAAGGCTCGGGACCAGCGCTCATGGAGCGCAAGCCATTGCCACAACCGATCGATTGCGCGGCCATCATGGGGCACCGCCAGCTCCGCGAGACCTGCCTCGAGGCGGGCCTTGAGAGCCCCGTCGACCGCTAGCACGCGGCGGACCGAAGGCTTTGCTTCTTCAGGTGAATTGCAAGCTGCGCCACCGCTGCGGGGGTGACGCCGGGAATGCGGGCTGCCCGTTCGAGGCTATCGGGGCGCGCATCGCTTAACTTTTGGCAAACCTCATGGGAAAGGCCTGCGACGGCGCTGTAGTCAAGGTCATGGGGGAGGGAGGTGGCGCCCTGGCCTTTAAGCCGCTCCACCTCGGCGCGCTGGCGAGCAATATAGCCGTCGTATTTGATCTGCACCGCCACCTGCTCCGCCTCGGCCTCCCCAAGGGGCGCCCAACCAAGGGCGGCTTCCACATCCTCCCATTGCACTTCGGGGCGCCGAAGCGCCTGGGCAAGAGAGCCGTCCTTATCAAAGGCCACCCCGCATCGGGCCTCCAGCGCCTGGGCCAGGGGGCTCCCGGGCAACACTGGGGTGCGCTGGAGCGTTTCGATGGTGTGGTCCACGGTGCGACGCTTCGCCTCAAAGGCGGCCCACTGGTCATCGCCGACGAGGCCCAGGGCTCGACCCTTAGGGGTGAGGCGAAGATCAGCGTTATCCTGGCGAAGTAGCAGGCGGTATTCCGCGCGGCTGGTGAACATGCGATAGGGCTCCTGGGTTCCCAGGCGAATCAGGTCATCAACCAGCACCCCAAGGTAAGCCTCATCCCGCTCCGGAAGCAGGGGCGCGAGCCCCTTCACCCGCAGCGCCGCGTTCGTTCCCGCCAGAAGGCCCTGGGCCGCAGCTTCTTCGTAGCCCGTGGTGCCGTTAATTTGCCCCGCAAAATAAAGTCCTTCGACGCAATGGGTCTCGAGGGTCGGCTTAAGATCCCGGGGATCAAAGAAGTCGTACTCAATGGCGTAGCCGGGGCGCGTGATGTGCGCCTTTTCAAAGCCGGGAATGGTGCGCAGGAACGCCTGCTGGAGCTCAAAGGGCAGGCTTGTCGAGATGCCGTTGGGGTAAAGCTCGTGGGTGCTGAGCCCCTCCGGTTCCACGAAGATTTGATGCGAGTCCTTGTCTTCGAAGCGCACCACCTTGTCTTCCACGGAGGGGCAGTAGCGCGGCCCTACCCCTTCAATGCGCCCGGCATACATGGGGGACCGATCGAGCCCACTGCGGATCAAGGCATGGGTGGCTTCGTTGGTGCGCGTAATCCAACAGGGGACCTGGCGTGGATGCGCGCTTCGGTCGCTACGGAAGGACAGAGTCGGCCGCGGCTCATCCCCTGGCTGGGGCGTCATCACGGAAAAATCTACGGTGCGACCATCGATCCGCGGCGGCGTTCCCGTCTTCAGCCTTCCCACTCGGAAAGGAAGGGCGCGAAGGCGCTGGGCCAACGCGTTTGCAGGGGCGTCCCCCGCTCTACCCCCTTCGTGCTGCGCTTCACCGACGTGAATTTTCCCCCCAAGGAAGGTCCCCGTGGTGAGCACGATGGTGGCCGCCCGGAAAGTCAGTCCTAACTGCGTCACGACCCCCGTAACCCGGTCCCCCTGCAACACCAGATCCACCACGTTTTGCTGGAAGAGGGAGAGGCCGGGCTGGTTTTCAACAAACTCCCGGATAGCCGCTCGGTACAGCGCGCGATCTGCCTGGGCCCGGGTGGCCCGCACCGCAGGACCTTTCCGCGCGTTCAATGTGCGAAATTGAATGCCTGCCCGATCCCCGGCCAGAGCCATCACGCCCCCCAGGGCGTCGATTTCTCGAACCAGGTGGGTTTTTCCGATACCGCCGATGGCCGGGTTGCAGGACATCTGCCCAATGGTTTCGATGCTCTGCGTAAGCAGTAGGGTGTCCGCCCCCAGGCGCGCCGCTGCCAAGGCCGCTTCTGTCCCTGCATGGCCGCCACCGATGACGATCACGTCATAGCGTTTTTCGAAGTCCACCAGCCTGCCCTCCGGGGTTGTGGGCGCGGAAGTATAAAGAAGGCTCTGCAATCGCCATAGGGCCCCTAAAGGACCGCCTAGGGCGTCCCCAGGCGATAGCAACGCACTGCAGTGTCGTGGAAAAGGTCTGCCCGCTCGGCTTCGGAGCCGTCGGCCACCAGTTTTTTAAAGGCGTTCCAGAGCACGGGGTAGGACACGCTGGCCTTATCCACGGGGAAGTTCGATTCAAACATGCAGCGATCGGCGCCAAAGCAGGCGAGCGCCTCCCGGTAAAAGGGTTCGGTGGCCGAAAGGATTACATCGGAAGTCGGGGGTGAGGCCGCGTGATGAAAGCCAAAGCCGTTGATGGGCATGACGAGCCCTCCGAGCTTGGCCAGCACATTCGGACAGCGCGCCAGCTCCACGAGGTCCGTTCGCCACTGCGCAAAGATCGCTTCGCGCTGCCCCAGGTAAGGCCCGATACCCAAGGGTCCGCTGAAGTGATTGAGGATAATGGTGGTTTCGGGGAAGGCGCGCGCGAGCGCCGTTACCTCGGGAAGCTGATGGTGATATTGCCAGGCCTCGAAGGACAGGCCCCGGGGCGCCAGCTGGCGAAAGCCAGCGCGGAAGTCCTCGCGGCCATAGAGGCCCGGGGGTGGGTTGGTATGGGAATTACGCACCTCGGGGCTGGGATCGAAGCTGGCCGCATGGCGAACGCCCCGAAAGCGCGGCGACGCCGCGAGGTGAGCATCAAGCACCGCCCCTACGCCCTCCCCGAGGCAAAGGTCCGCAAAGCCCACAATTCCCGCCGCCACTCGCGTTTCCCCGTAGGCGCCGCTGGCACTCATGGCCGCGATGCCATTCACAAATTCCGTTTCTCCCACGGGGCGAAGGGCCTCGGGGCCTTCGGCGCGGAACATGCTGTCGCACTCAATGTGGACCGTGCTGACAATGCGATGGCCGGACTGGAGATCAGCCAGGAGTTCGTGCAGCAGATAGCGATAGCCATTCCGATCCCAGAGATGGTGGTGGGGATCGCAAATCGGCCGCTCGGGGTCGATGATAGGCTCCGACACCTGGCACAGCCACGCTTCATGCTCTGCCGTTCCCGGTTGCCGCTTTTCCATGATCATCCCCTCCCTGCGGGGCCCCTAGCCCCGCTTACGACTCTGCATCGCCAAATAAATGGGAAAGTACCGATTCAGGGGGCTGGCGTCATCGTCCCAGTCGTCTTCGAAGAACCCTTCCAGAGCGAGGCCAGACTCAAGCTGACCGGCAATGAGATCCGTGAGGCTATGGCTGAACTCGATGGCTCGGGCACTGACATCGGCCCCTTCTAAAAGGTCATTGGTGGGGAGGGCGTAGCGAACCTCCGGGCGCCCCTCCGGCGCTAACGGTTCGTGATCGAAGAGGAAAAAGGCAGGATTCATCACGCCGGTTAAAAAGTGCCCGCCCCGCTTAAGCACCCGGGCCACCTCGGACCAAACGGGGCGTACATCGGGAACAAAAACCGTGCTGACCGGGTTGATCACCCAGTCGAAGAGGTTCGACGGAAAGGCGCCAAGGTCAGCCATATCCCCGACTAGGCAGCGCACGCGGTGGCCCGCACGGGCCGCGGTTGCCTGATCAAGACGGAGCTGCTCAAGGGAGGCATCCAAGCTCCAAACCTCAGCGCCAGCGGCGGCGAGCAGGGGGGCCTGCTGACCACCACCGGAGGCGAGGGCCAGCACCCGGGACCCCGCTAAGGACTCGAGCCACGACGCTGGCACCGGTCGATTGGGGGTTAGAAAAATCTCCGGACACCCGGCCCGAGCGGCGCTCAAAGCCGCTTCGGACACTGGGGTTGACCAGCGCTTTCCAGCCCGCGCGTCCCGGTTCCAAGCGTCCTGGTTATGTCGAAAGACCTCCGTGCCCATGGGCCCTATTTCCCAATACAGAAGGTGGAAAAAATGCGCCCAAGAAGATCATCGGGGGTCACTTCTCCCGTCATCTCCCCAAGGGCGTCATGAGCCCGCCGCAACTGATCGGCTACAAGATCCGCGCTGGGGAAGGTCTCAAGCGTGAAACGGGCATCGGCGAGGCACCCCTCGACCGTTTCCAGCAGTGCGAGGTGCCGGCTACGCGCTGAAAAACTGCCCTCCGGAGCCTGAGCCCCCAGGGCAGCCTTTAAGGCAGCTTTTAGGTCTTCAAGCCCCTCTCCGGTGCGCGCACTCAACACCACGGTAGGTAAACACTCCCCGGTTTCGTCGGTCGAAGCCCGAAGCGTCTCTGACAATAGATCGCTTTTGTTGCGCAGATGGAGGACCACGGGAGGCAGAACCCAGCCCAGGCGAGCGCCTAGCTCTTCGCGAGTAAGCGTTCCAAGGGTCGCATCCCGGGAGTCGCTGACATACAGCATAAGCTCAGCTTCCCCAGCCGCCGCTTGGGCTCGACGGATGCCTTCCGCTTCAATCACATCAGCGTTATCCCGAAGCCCCGCGGTGTCTAAAAGAAGCAGGGGGATCCCATCGATAAGCACTTGTTCCCGTACAATGTCTCGCGTGGTTCCTGGGAGATTGGTGACTATTGAAGTCTCATACTGCGTGAGTCTATTCATAAGTGAAGACTTACCAACATTAGGTTCCCCGAGTAGCACCGCCCGTACCCCCTCATTCATCACACGGCCGCTTTGGCTTCGCGTAAGGAGTTCCTTGAGATCCGTCTCGAGGGTTCCTAACCGTTCCGCAACGGCGGGATCCGCAAGAAGGTCGAGGTCTTCGTCAGGGAAATCGAGGGCGGCTTCTACCCAAACACGGAGCGAACTCAGCTGGGCTTCCAAAGCATGAACCGCGGTCGAAAACGCGCCCGAGAGGGATCGAAGCGCAGCCCGATGCGCCCCAAGGGACCGAGCGGAAATAAGGTCGGCCACCGCCTCAGCCTGGAGAAGGTCCATGCGATCATTCAAGAACGCCCGCTGGGAAAACTCCCCAGGGTTCGCTTGCCGGGCCCCGATATCAAGGCAGCGCTCAAGCAGAGCGGCGAGCACTACCGGACCACCATGGCCCTGAAGCTCGACGACATCCTCTCCCGTAAAGGAATGGGGGCCCGGAAAGTAGATCACGAGGCCTTCGTCGAGGGTGTCCCCCGCGCCATCGCGCAGACGCCCATAGTGCGCATAGCGAGGCATCAGAGAGCCTCGGCCGCTAAGCTTGAGGCCTATCGCTAGGGCGTCCGGTCCCGATAGCCTGATAACGCCGATGCCACCAAGTCCTGGTGCGGTAGCGATCGCCGCGATGGTGTCGCCCATGAGGGCCTAGCGGCTCGCCGCCGCTTCGATTTGCCGCGTAATCCACCATTGCTGGGCGATGGACAGCACGTTGTTCGTCAACCAATACAGCACGAGGCCGGAGGGGAAGAAGAGAAACAGCACCGTGAACATCACGGGCATCAGCTTCATCACCCGGGCCTGCATGGGGTCCGGGGGTGGGGGATTCAGCGTTTGCTGGAAGTACATCGTCGCCCCCATCAAAAGGGGAAGAACGAAATAGGGATCGATCGCCGCCAGATCCTGGATCCAGAAGAGGAATGGCGCTTGGCGAAGCTCCACTGATTCGTAGAGCACCCAATACAACGCCAGGAAAACGGGCATTTGAAGCAGCATGGGGAGGCAGCCCCCCATGGGGTTGATCTTCTCTTTCTTATAAAGCGCCATCATCTCTTCCGACAATTTCTGCCGGTTATCGCTATGGAGCTCCTGAAGCCGGCGCATTTCAGGCGCGAATTTCTTCATGTTCGCCATGGACCGGTAGGCCGCTGCGGAAAGGGGATAGAGGAAGAGCTTCACCGTTAGGGTGAGCAAGATAATGGCGAGGCCCCAGTTGTTTACTAAGTGATTCAAAAGCTCAAGGAGCTGGAAAAGGGGAACGGCGATCCACCACAGGAACCCGTAATCCACGGTGAGGCTCAAGTTCGGCGCGAGGGCCTCCAGTCGGGCCTGAGCCTTAGGACCAACATAAAGGGTGGCTTCAAAGTCTACGGCTGCCCCCGGGGGTACGGTCACCTGAGGCTGCACAAACTCCGCCACATAGGTGCCATCGCCCAGCGCCCGCCCGCTATAGCGTAGTGTTTGGTCCCCGGCCGATGGTACCCAAGCGGTTAGGAAATAATGCTGAAGCATGGCGAGCCAGCCATTGGATTGGCTCAGGGAGAAGGGTCCGTCATCAAGATCATCGAAATCAACCTTCTCATACCGCGATTCTGCTGTCGTGAAGGCAGCGCCCACGTAAGACCGAGGGCCCATGCCGCTTTCGCTCTGCCCCGGCGCAAGGCCGGGAGATCGCTTGAGCTGTCCGTAAAGGGCGAGGGCTCGGGGCGCAGAGCCGCGATTATCCACGCGGTAGGTCACACGAATCGCGTGGTCGCCTCGAGTGAGGGAGTAGCGTTTCTCCACTCGCAGGCCCCTTTCCAGATCCTCATAGACTAGCGGAACCTCAAGCTCTGAGGCTCCCTGAGCCAGGCGAAAGACCTCTTGGGAAGCGTCAAAGCGCGCCCGACGCCCCGCGCGGTCCAGCCCATCCGTACCGACCAAACCGCTGCGCGCCAGGTAGGTGAAGCCGCCCCGCTGCTCGAGAACCACGAAGGGCTGATCCGTCGCATCGAGAGCCACCGGGTGATCACGAAGCGCCGCGAAGGCAGGGTCGCCGAAAGCATCCAAACGGAGTCGCAGCACGTCCGTTTCGACAAGCACGCCCTCAGGCACCGCCGAGGGACGGCGTACCGCCGACACGCCGGGGATCTCGTCGGCGCTTGGCTCCGCCTCGAAGGCCTTAGGCACGCTCTCTTCTGGCGCCCCAGAGGGACTGGAAACGCCTGGGGCCAGGGGCGCGGCCACTTCCCTTTGCTCTACCGCCTGGCGCTGCGCACTGTCTTCGTTCCACGCCAGCAACATGAAATAGGCCAGTACCGCCATCGCTGCCATTAAGCCGTAGCGGGCGATTTCGTTCACATTCATGGGCCGTCCTTCTGCTCAGCTGGGTGGTAAGGAGGTACTAGATCGACCCCTCCAGGGTGAAACGGATGACACTTTAACAGGCGTTTGAGCGCGAGCAGACTGCCTCGACCCGCGCCGTGGACCATAACCGCTTCCCGTGCGTAGGCGCTGCAGGTCGGATAAAAACGGCAAGACCGAGGAAGCAAGGGCGAAAGCGCCCACTGATAAATCTCAAGCAGGCGAAGGAGGATAGTCTTTCCCACGGGCCTTACCCTTCGTCGCTCGCAGCGTCGCCCAGTTTACTGTCTACGCGCTGGAAAAGGGCGGCAAATTTCCCCGTTAAGGGGTCCTTAAGATAAACCGTGGCGTTCCCCTGGGCCAAAACAACCACGTCTACCGGGCGAACAAAGCGGTGCCGCCGAAACGCTTCGCGGCAGGCACGACGAATCCGGTTACGGTCGACAGCTCGCTTGAGATGACGCTTAGCAAGGACGAAACCGAGCCGGGAAGGGCCCGACTGGGGACGCAAACGGACAAGAAGCAGAACGCCGGCGCCCCGTTGCCTTAAATGAGGCGACGCGAAGACGGCATCGAATTCAGCTTTGACGAGGAGCCGGTGCGCCCGAGGAAATGCATGAGGCGCCGTTGGCAAGGGAATGCTTAGGCGCTCAGACGCTTACGGCCCCGGCTACGACGGCGAGCGATGATCTTGCGGCCGTTGCGGGTGGCCATGCGAGCGCGAAAGCCGTGGGTCCGCTTGCGCTTAATCACACTGGGTTGAAAGGTCCGCTTCATGGCGCACATCCAAGCTTAAGTTATTCGAAGCGGGCCTTCGCCTTAGAAGGCCCTCTTCCTAAAAGGGACGCGGATTCTAGAAGTGCCCTAAGTCCCTGTCAATCTCCGGCGCCCCGCTAGATGAAAAGCGATACCCCTCGTCTCAGTAAGACGGCTTTTCTGAGATAAAAAAATAGAATTTTTTTTAAACTGATTGTTTCTTGTTATCCCTTGGGGTGGCTTAGTCATGTGGATAGACACCTTAGGTGCTTATTCTTACAGAGAATTGCGCGATCCAAAGCATGTGAAAAACCTCGGGGAATCCTAGGAATAGGTGGGGGAGAGGCCGGGGATAGGTAGGAGACTTATCCACATACGGGGGTTCGGAAAAAGTTATCCACAGCTTATACCAAGGCTGTCCCCAGGGATTCGCACAGAGTTGTGCCTTGCACTCCGCTTCGGAAACTCGTTTCATCACAGGTCGTTGATGCATCAATGATTCTTGGACTTCCTTGGATGCTGCGTTTTTTTCGAAAAACCTGTCCAAGAACCAAGGCAGCACGGTAAATTGGCGTCCGTTCTGCAAAAAACAAGAAAATCTGGTCGATTTTTGATCAATAAAAACCGGGGGACGGGCGATGGAATCAGTGGTGTGGCGCAAGTGCCTTGGGTACCTCCAAGACGAGCTCAGCGCTCAGCAATTCAACACCTGGATTCGCCCTCTTCATCCCGTTTCCAGTGAGGAATCCCTTCGCCTTCTTGCGCCTAACGTTTACGTCCGAGATCGCGTGTCTGAGGAATTTCTAGGCCGAATCAGAGGGCTTGTCGATCGGGTGGCAACGGAGCCGCTCTCCGTGGTTCTCGAGGTGGGATCCATGGCAGCGGAAGGGCTTCCCCTTTCGGCGGAGGAAGCACGGGTTGCTCCAGGTATGGCGAGTCGGGGCGCGGCACCCAGTGCTTACGATATCAATCCTGATTTTACCTTCGAGTCCTTCGTAGTTGGTCGGTCTAATGAAATGGCCAAGGCTGCGGCGCAGCAGGTCGCGGAGAATGCGGGCCAGTCCTATAACCCGCTTCTGCTTTACGGGGGGGTGGGTCTGGGGAAAACCCACCTCATGCAGGCCGTAGGAAACCAGATTCAGAAGAACAGTCCTGGAAAGACCGTGGTGTACCTCCATTCCCAACGCTTCGTCCAAGATATGGTGACGGCGCTCCAGCAAGGCACGATGCAGGACTTTATGAATTACTACCGGTCTGTCGATGCGTTGCTGATCGATGACATCCAGTTCTTTGCAAAGAAGCTCCGGTCCCAGGAGGAGTTCTTTCATGTATTTAATGCCTTGCTCGAGCGTGGGCATCAGATGGTGCTGACCTGCGACCGCTACCCCAGGGAAATCGAAGGTTTGGAGGAGCGGCTAAAGTCGCGCTTCGTGTGGGGTTTGACTATGGCCGTGGAGCCGCCCGAGCTTGAGCATCGGGTCGCCATTCTTCTAAAGAAAGCTGAGCAGGAGGGCGTCGAACTCCCATCGGACGTTGCCTTCTTCATAGCCGAGCGCATTCGCTCTAACGTGCGTGAGTTGGAAGGTGCCCTAAAGCGCGTGATAGCGAACGCTCACTTCACCGGTAAGCCCATAAATATCGACCAAGTGCGCCTTGCTTTGCGGGATCTTATTGCTATCCAGGAGCGTCAGGTTGGGATCGATAATATCCAGCGAACCGTGGCGGATTACTTCAAAATTAAGCTCTCCGATCTCCACTCAAAGCGACGCAACCGGGCTGTCGCGCGGCCGCGGCAGGTGGCCATGGCGCTGGCGAAGGAACTAACGAGTCACTCCCTTCCGGAAATTGGCGACGCTTTTGGGGGGCGAGACCACACGACGGTGCTTCATGCTTGCCGAAAGGTAGGAGAACTTCGGGAGAGTAGCGGAGACTTGGCGGAAGATTACAAAAATCTCGTCCGCCTTCTTACCGCCTAGGGCGTTGATTTCGTTACACTAGCCACAGGGCTTCGGGGCCGTTACCGAAGCGAACAGCGAGAGAGTGACCGTTCATGAAATTTGCCGTTTCGCGCGAAGACCTATTGAAGCCTTTACAGCTGGTGACGGGGGTGGTGGAACGGCGGCAGACCATGCCGGTGCTCTCCAATCTTTGCCTGGTGGTTACGGGGCAAAAACTGATGATGACGGGCACGGATCTTGAGGTTCAGCTGGTAGCCGAGGTTGATCTTCAAGCACCCGCGGAACAAGACGGTGAGATCACCGTTCCCGCTCGCAAGCTCATGGACATTTGGCGCGCGCTCCCCGATGGTGCGCAGGTGAGCTTTAGCGTCGATGAGCAGCGAGCAACGCTCAAATCTGGGCGGTCCCGCTTCCAGCTGGCCACCTTGCCGGCGGCAGAGTTTCCCACCCTCGAGGAAGGCACGACCGACGCGGACTTTACCTTGTCTCAAGCGCAGCTTCGCCAACTGATCTCGAAAACCAGCTTCTCCATGGCTCAGCAGGATGTTCGCTATTTCCTAAATGGCATGTTACTCGAGCTTGCCCCGGCGCACATCCGGAGCGTCGCCACCGATGGGCACCGTTTGGCTATGTGCACCCTCACGCCGGGCCCCGGCGCAGGGCCTGAGCGCCAGGTGATTGTGCCGCGAAAGGGGGTTCTCGAACTTGCGCGGCTGATCGCCGACGGGGACGATCCTGTCGCCCTATCCCTGGGTACGCATCATCTGAGCGCTAAGGTGGGGGGGTTTTCCTTCACCACTAAACTCATTGATGGTCGTTTCCCCGACTATGAAAAGGTGGTTCCTCAGGGGAACACCACCGTGGTTGAGGCAGACCGAAGGATGTTGCGAGAAGCTTTCCAACGAGCGGCCATCCTTTCTAACGAAAAGTACCGGGGCGTGCGCCTGGTGTTGTCTCCGGAAAATTTGACGATCCAGGCCAACAACCCCGAGCAAGAAGAGGCCGAAGAAAGCATGCCTGTGAACTACCAGGGACCTGCGCTTGAAATAGGCTTTAACGTCTCCTATCTGCTCGAGGTGCTAAGCACGCTTGAGGCGGACGAGGTTGCGATGCAGGTTTCTGATTCCAATAGTTCAGCGCTTTTGGAAGACAAGGGATCTTCCGAGGCCAGCTACGTTGTTATGCCTATGCGGCTCTAAGCCAGGGGCGCTGGGTGGTCCTGCGCCGTTTTCAGTCGCAAGGTCTGAGAAACCTTGCGCCCCTGGAGCTTTCTTTTCCGCCAGGGGTTTCTCTCATCCATGGGCCCAATGGAAGCGGTAAGACCAGTCTTTTAGAAGCTATTTATACCCTTGGCACGGGCCGTTCCTTCCGCAGCAATCGTCTCTCCTCGGTGCTAAACTACAGCGCTGAGGCTTTGACGCTTTTTGGTGAGGTGGTCCACGATTCTGGACGGGTTTCGAGGCTAGGAGTAACTCGCCGAGCCTCTGGGGCTGGGGTGCTGAAGGTTGACGGTGAACGCGTCTCTTCAAACCGGCCCCTCGCAGAGGCGCTCCCCGTTCTGTTGATCCACCCGGAGTCCATGAATCTGATCATGGGGAGTCCGGAGCAACGCCGCCGGTTCCTCGATTGGGGCGTGTTCCACGTGGAACAACCCTTCGGATCTGTAGCGGCGACGTTTCGCCGGACGCTGGAGCACCGAAACGCGGCCCTGCGGACGGGTTCCCGAGATCTAGAGAGCTGGACTCGACAGTTCGCTATGGTTGCGGAGCAAATGCATGATGCTCGGGAGCGTTATGTAGAACGGCTAAGGGATCCCCTACAGCTTGCGCTTGAGCAGTTACGGGGTGTTGAGGGTGTAGTGCTTCGCTATCAGGCCGGCTGGGATCGCCGGCGAGCATTACGAGAAGCGCTTGCCGATCAGCTTGAGCTCGATCGGCAAAGCGGGTTTACCCGGTCTGGACCGCAGCGAGCGGAGCTGCGCTTCGACATAGAGGGGCGGAAGGCATCGGAATGCCTGTCCCGAGGGCAGCAAAAGGTGTTGGCCTGCGCCTTATTGCTGGCCCAAAACGCATTGTTGAAGGATAGCCGGGGCTCAGGGGCGGTGGTGTTGGTGGATGATCTTGCGGCGGAGTTGGATGAGATCCATCGACAAAGGCTGGCCGCCGCGCTGATGGCCCAACAAGGTCAGGTGTTGATGACTGCTGTTGAGCCGAAGCTGGTCCTAAGTGGGCTGAGCTTCGCAGAAGAAATAGCACTGTTCCACGTGGAACGGGGTGAAATAACGCCGACCTAAGGCGAGGGAGATAGGGCATGGCTGAGGAAAATCGCTACGACTCCGGGAGCATCAAAGTCCTAAAGGGCCTTGATGCGGTGCGTAAGCGTCCTGGCATGTACATCGGCGACACGGACGATGGGACGGGCCTGCACCACATGGTTCAGGAGCTCGTCGACAACGCTATTGATGAGGCCCTTGCAGGCTACTGCACGGAAGTTGCGGTCATTGTGCATGAAGGAGAGGCCGTTACGGTTCGAGACAATGGTCGGGGCATTCCAGTCGATCTGCACCCGGAGGAGGGTGTGTCTGCTGCTGAGGTCATCATGACCATCCTTCACGCCGGCGGGAAGTTTGACGACAACAGCTATAAGGTTTCCGGCGGGCTTCACGGCGTCGGCGTTTCTGTGGTGAATGCGCTTTCCGAGTCGCTTCGCCTGACCGTCCGCCGAGACGGAAAGGTTCATGAGCAGCATTATCGCCATGGCGTCCCTGATGCCCCCTTAGCGGTGGTTGGAGAAACGGAGGAGTCGGGAACGGAGTGCTGGTTTAAGCCGTCCGCTGAGACCTTCCGAAACATCCAGTTTAGCTACGATATTCTAGCTAAGCGGCTGAGAGAGCTGGCTTTTTTGAACTCTGGAGTGCGGATTCGGCTTACGGACGAACGCAGCGGACGAGAAGAAGTCTTCTTCTATGATGGCGGGTTAAAGGCGTTCGTTGATTATCTCAACGCGAACAAAGAAGTGGTGGCCAAGCCCTTTCACTTCGCCGCTGAGCGAGAAGAAGATGGCATTTCCGTTGAAATCGCCATGCAGTGGAATGACGGCTTCCAGGAAAATGTCTTCGCCTATACCAACAACATTCCCCAGCGCGACGGGGGCACCCACATCGCCGGATTCCGAGCCGCCCTCACGCGGACGCTTAACCACTACATTGACCAGGAAGGGCTGGGGAAGAAAGCACAAATTGGAATGACTGGAGACGATGCCCGAGAAGGGCTCACGGCGATCATCTCCGTGAAGGTCCCCGATCCCAAATTCTCTTCCCAAACCAAGGACAAGCTGGTGTCCAGCGAAGTGAAGCCCGTGGTGGAGCAGGAGATGGGTCGCGCCTTTGCTGACTTCCTCCTGGAGAACCCAGCGGATGCGAAGGGCATCGCGCAAAAAATCATTGATGCGGCGCGCGCGCGGGAAGCGGCCCGAAAGGCGAGGGAGATGACTCGTCGGAAAGGCGCCTTGGATATCGCCGGCCTTCCGGGAAAGCTTGCGGACTGCCAGGAGAAGGATCCCGCTAAATCGGAGCTGTTTCTGGTGGAGGGTGACTCCGCTGGTGGCTCTGCAAAGCAAGGCCGGGATCGGCGCGCCCAAGCGATACTGCCGTTGAAGGGTAAGATTCTAAATGTAGAAAAAGCGCGCTTCGATAAGATGCTCTCAAGCCAGGAGGTGGGTACCTTGATCACCGCCCTGGGCTGCGGCATTGGCCGTGATGAGTTCAGTCTTGAGAAGCTGCGTTACCACCAAGTCATCATCATGACCGACGCCGATGTGGACGGATCCCACATCCGAACGCTGCTGCTCACCTTCTTTTTCCGCCAGATGCCCGAACTCATCACCGCGGGACATATCTACATTGCTCAGCCGCCGCTTTACAAAGTGAAGAAGGGTAAGCAAGAACAGTACGTGAAAGACGATGACGCGTTGATGGCTTACCTTACGGGACAGGCGCTCGATGGCGCTGCGCTTTACCCCGATGAAGGCGCCCCGCCCATCACGGGGGAGCGGCTAGAGCAGCTGGTACACGCCTACCAAGGGGTGGAAAAGCGCCTGCAGCGCCTTTCTAGAACTTACCCGGAAGTCATCACGCGAGCGATGATTTGGGTGCCGGCGCCGGGTGAAGGGGGCTGGGCTGATCAGGCCGAGGTGCAAGCGTTCTGTGACGGTCTGCAGGCTCGGCTTTCGGAGGAGGGAGACGATGGTGCCGAGTATCACGTCACCCTACGCTTTGACGCAGAGCGCAGCCGGTATGTTCCTCAGGTCGAAATCCGAGAGCATGGATTGAACAAGCCGGTGAACTTCTCCGTAGACTTCTTCCAGTCTGGGGATTTCCGCGCCGTTGCGGAGCTTGGGCAAGCCCTTCAGGGCCTTTTGGGTACGGGGGCCCGCATCGGTCGTGGGGAGCGTTCTGCTGCCGTGGCGCGCTTTGAGGATGCTTTGGCTTGGCTGATGAAGGACTCCCGCCGCGGTCAGGATATTCAGCGCTACAAGGGCCTTGGGGAAATGAACCCGGAGCAGCTGTGGGAAACCACCATGAATCCGGAAACCCGGCGGATGTTGCTCGTCACCGTGCAAGATGCGATTGCTGCAGATCGCGTGTTCACGACCTTAATGGGGGATGCGGTGGAGCCTCGCCGCCAGTTTATCGAGACCAACGCGCTCTCCGTGGCGAACCTCGACGTTTAGGTCCGCAGATCGCGCTGGGCCTCTTCGAGCCAGTGCTCTAAGCGCGTCGTAAAGGCGCTTGAGCTCTCTCCTTCTGCCACAAAGGGCGGGGAAATGCGGACACGCAGTTTCCCGGGAGACTTGCGCCACTTCCGTGCGGGCCAGCGATCGCCGGCGGTATGGGCCACAAGAAGTACAGGTACCTTCGCCGCAAGGGCGAGGGCCGGACCCCCGCGACCGAAGCGTCGTTGCTCTTTTGGCGCTAGGCGAGTGCCCTCCGGAAAGAGCACCACCCAGCTTCCGCTCTTGAGTCTCGCTGTTCCCTCGCGAATAAGCGTTTTCAGGGCGCCGCGGCCATCTTTACGATCAATGGCGATGGGCCTGAGGAGGCTGAAGGCCCATCCAAAGAAAGGAATAGCGAGCAGCTCTTTTTTGATCACCGTGGCTTGGGGGCAAAGAGCTGCTGAAGAAGAGGGTTTCCCAGGTGCTTTCGTGCCGAGCAAGTACCAAGCAGGGCGTAGCGGGCAGGTCGTCCTGGCCCTCCACTTCGACCTGCACTTGGCAAAGGTGCTCAAAGGCCCACAGCACCATGGCGGTCCACGCACCGATGATAAAGGCGAAGCGCTGACGATAGGGAAGCATCCAACCGACAAGCACCCCTAGCGACCCCCAGAAGATAGTCAGAAAGGCGTAGGTCAAAAGGAATAGCGCACTACGTAACATGGCAGACCTTAGAAAAAATTCAGACCCACTTGGAAAAGGTTCTCCACAGCCCGAACCTGCCGCTTATCCGTCAAAAAGAGCAGCACGTGGTCATCGCTTTCGACGACTACGGAATCATGTGCAATCAGCACGTCATCGCCGCGCACGAGGGCTCCGATACTGGCGCCCGGGGGTAGGCGAATTTCATCAAGGCGTCGCCCTACGACCTTCGAGTAGTGTCTATCGACATGGGCGATGGCCTCCATGGCTTCCGCGGCGCCTCGCCTCAGAGAATGGACGCGAGCCACATCGCCCCGGCGAACATAGGCCAAAAGCTCCGATATGGTGGCTTGCTGAGGAGAAATCGCGACGTCAATGACCCCCCCTTGAACCAGATCAACGTAGGCTGGCTTGCTGATCAGGGTCATGACCTTCCGGGCCCCAAGGCGCTTTGCCAACATAGAACTCATGATGTTGGCTTCGTCATCGTTGGTTAGGGCGCAGAAGACGTCGGTGCGCTCGATGTTCTCGTTCGTTAAGAGGTCGCCGTCTGTCGCATCTCCTTCGATGACCACTGCGCCGTCGAGGGCATCAGCCAAGCCCATAGCCCGGTCGGCGTCATATTCTATGATCTTCACGTGATGGCCCTTCGCCGTGACTTTGGCAAGGCGCTCCCCAATATGGCCTCCGCCAGCGATTACGATGCGCTTATAAGGCGCTTCGAGGCCGCGAAGTTCACTCATCACCGCTGTGATGTCGCGCTTGGCCGCGATGAAAAACACTTCGTCGTCGGCCTCTATGACCGTATCCCCCTGGGGCATGATCGCCCGATCACGACGGAAGATCGCCGCCACTCGCGTATCGACCCCGGGCACGTGCTCGCGAAGGGTAGCGAGGGCTTGGCCCACCAAGGGCCCGTCTTCATAGGCCTTAACCGCTACCAGCTGCGCTCGCCCCCGGGCGAAATCCAGCACCTGAAGGGCGCCAGGGAATTGGATAAGGCGTTCGATGTGCTCCGTCACCACCTGTTCAGGGTTGATGAGGACATCGATGGGCATATGTTCTTTGGAGAACAGGCCTCCCGCTTGGGTCGTGTAGGCGCTCGCGCGAATTCGGGCAATTTTGGTGGGGGTTTTGAAGAGTGAAAAGCTCACCTGGCAAGCGACCATATTTACTTCGTCAGAGTTGGTCACGGCCACCAGCATGTCAGCATCTTGGGCTCCGGCGGCCCGAAGGACGTCCGGGCGGCTGGCCATGCCTTCGATGGTTTGGATATCGAGTCGGTCCCGGAGTTCCCGGAGCCGGTCACCGTTGGTGTCTACGAGGGTGATGTCAAAATTCTCGCTGGCCAGGTTCTCCGCCAGCGTGCCGCCGACCTGCCCAGCCCCTAGGATGAGAATCTTCATGGCGCAGGTACCTTCTCAAGAACGGCATAGAAAAAGCCATCGGGACCCTTGTGGGTGGGCAGGCCTTGCCGACCGGGGCCTGCGGCTAGGCCGAAGCTTTCCGGGAGGGAAAGCGCTCGTGCCTCGGGGGTTTCCGCAACAAATTTTGCGATCACCGCTTCCCCTTCTTCCGGTAGCACGGAGCAGGTGCAGTACACCAAGCGTCCCCCCGCCTTGAGCTGGGGGAAGAGGGCGCGAAGAAGCGCTCCCTGGAGTGCGCTGAGCTTAGCAAGCTCCTCGGGTTGCCGCAGCAGGCGGATATCGGGCTGGCGCCGTAGGATCCCCGTTCCGCTGCAGGGGGCATCAACCAAAATCCGATCGAAACCTTCTTTCCGGTGCCAAGGGCCGGCTTCTAAAGCATCGGCGCAGTGCACGGAAAACCCTTCGCCTCCGGTCCGCTTGAGGGTGTCGAGTAAGCGTTCGACGCGCTTCGGGTTTGGATCTAACGCGGTGAGCCGAACCCCGGGGCAGGCCGCCAGCATGGCACTGGCCTTCCCCCCGGGGGCCGCGCAGGCATCGAGCACCCATTGCCCCGGCGCAAGATCTAGGAGTTCGGTAGTGAGCTGCGCGCCTTCATCCTGAACGGTAAGACGCCCTTCAAGAAAGCCCGGAAGCTCCTGAAGCGACGGCGCCTTATCAAGGTAGAGGGCCTGGCCGCTTAGGGTCCCTCGGCGGGGCTCAAAGCCTAAGCTTTCCATTTCCGCAACCACCGCTTCCCGGTCCCCGTCCACTCGGAGCGTCAGTGGAGGTTCGCTATTCACCGCGGCAATGATTTCCGCAAGCCGATCTGGGTAGGCCAGGGCCAGGGCGTCGTACCACCAGGGGGGGAGGCCGCTTTGCACCTTTGGGCTTTGCTCCGCCAGCTTGGCGCTAAGGGCCTCGGCGGGAAACTTTCGGAGCACCGCGTTTACCAGCTTGCTGGCCCAGGGCTTTTTCAGCGCCCGCGTTGCTTCCACGGCGCCGTTAACGCATAGGGGTGGGGCCGCCCCCAGCCAGTGCATTTGGTAGAGCGCCCCCACCATCAGCGCGCCGAGATCCTGGTCCCGTTCCTTCAGAGGGTGCTTAAGGGCTCCATTAATCAGGGGCAAGAGGCGAAGGCTGACCCGGGCACCCCCGAAGGCCAGCTGGGTGGCGAAGCGTCGATCCAGGGGGGACAGGCTGGGGGTTCGCTGAAATTGTGTTTCGAGCTGCCTCTTCAGGTTGCCCTGGCCTTGAAGCACGGCCCCCAGCGCTCGGGCTGCGCAGGCCCGACTGGCGCCGCCTTTAGGGGACGGAGGCAAAGCGCAACCCTACCGGCAAGTGGCGGCCATAGCCGTTAAAGAAGGCTGGCGCATCGAGCACCGCGGCCTTGCCCTTCAGCACCTGAAGCTGATGAAGGCGCAGGGCGCCGGATCCGGTCGCGAGATACAGGCCTTCTTTGTTGCAGCACAGCACGGTGCCTGGGATTGCCGCTTCCACGGGGATCTCGGGGGCTGCTACGGCGCCTAGGCAGCGGATTCGGAGTGAGTCTTCGCTTTCCATAGAACAGGCAAGACGGGGACTTAAAGCGTTGATTTTACGTGCTATGACCGGAGCGGGCTGGGCAAAATCTAAAACGCGATCCTCGGCGCCGAGCTTATCGGCATAGGTAACGCCGGTGCGGTTTTGGGGTTCCGGCGCATGAGCAGGAAGGCTCAGATCGCTCAACACGGTGAGCAGCGCCTTGGCCCCAAGGGTGGCCAGCGAAGCTTCGAGGGCGCCTCCCGTTGTGGTGTCTTCGATGGGAACGCTCCTGCGATAGCGGACAGGGCCCGTATCGAGTCCTTCGTCCATCTGCATGATGCACACCCCCGTTTCATCGTCACCGGCCATGAGGGCCCGCTCCACGGGTGCGGCCCCACGCCACCGGGGTAGCAGGGAGGCATGAACGTTGAGGCAGCCATGCCTGGGGAAGGACAGCACCACCGGGGGCAGGATGAGACCATAGGCGGCCACGATCATGAGATCGGGGGCCCAGGCCTCGAGGGTCTCCCGGTGTTCGGGCTTGCGGAGCGATGGGGGCGTCGCTACCGGTAGGCCCGCTTCAAGCGCCAGGCTTTTTACTGGGCTGGCGGTGAGCTTACGGCCCCGCCCGGCGGGGCGGTCGGGTTGGCTCAACACGCCGACCAGGGGCACTCTAGCCTCTAGAAGGGCGGAAAGCAGGGTTGCGGCGAAGACCGGCGTACCCGCAAAGACCACACGCTCGGGGCGAAGGCTCACCTAGGCAGACTGCTTTTTGCTTTTCTCTAGCCGCTTCCGGACTCGGGTGCGCTTGAGGGGTGAGAGATAATCGACGAAGACCTTCCCGGCGAGGTGATCGCACTCGTGTTGAATGCACACGGCGAGCAGACCCTCGGCGTCGATCTCGAAGGGGTTTCCTTCCCGATCTAAGGCTTTAATTCGTACCCGCTCCGCCCGGGTGACCGCGTCGTAATAGCCGGGAACGGACAGGCACCCTTCCTCGCCCTCGACGAATTCGCCGGAGGGTTCGATTTCTGGATTGATAAAGAACTGCGGACGGTCCCGCTCTTCGCTCAAATCCATGACCACGACGCGTTCGTGGATATTCACTTGCGTTGCCGCGAGGCCGATGCCCTTGGCGTCGTACATGGTTTCGAGCATGTCATCGCAGAGCGTTCGAATGCGGTCGTCGACGACGGCAACGGGCTTAGCCACGGTGCGCAGTCGCGGATCGGGGAACTCTAAAATCTCCAGGCGAGCCATGGGACAACCTTTGAAAAACCAGATGACACCAGTTTACCGCGCTCCGCCAGACGCCGCGAATGCCTGGACCTTCTTAGGAAAGGGCGCAGGTCAACATCAGCAGGGCCGGCGCGTTCGTATCGATAAACGCTGACCCGGGGCGCCCTGGGCGCGCCCATACTCGTTTCATGAACAGAGTGAACCTCAAGCCCTTCACGGAAGATTGTTGGCTAGCGGCTGCGCTGCAAGGCCAACACACCTTGGGCCCCGGCCGGGTGGGAACGCTTCCCCGGCCCGCCCGCGCGAGCCTCGCGGCGCGGCTCCTGGAAACGGTCTCTGAGGCCCAGCTTCAGCAAGCGCGCGAAGAGGCAGAGTCCTGCGGGTTGATCCTCCTCACCCCAGCGCATCCGGCCTATCCCCCGGCCCTGCTGACCAGCGCGGATGGCCCGGCCGTGCTTTACGTAGAAGGGGACCTCACGGCCCTGGCTAAACCGCAGCTGGCGATCGTCGGCCCGAGGCGCATGACCGCCCTCGGGGAGGGAGACGCTCGCCGCCTCGCCGGCGATCTTGCCCGCAGCGGTTGGGTGATCACCAGCGGCTTGGCGCTTGGTATTGACGGGGTCGCCCACCGTGCAGCCCTCGCAGCCGGGGGGCTTACCTTAGCAGTGCTCGGAAGTGGCCATCGACGCATCTACCCGGCGGCTCACCGTCCGCTTGCCCAAGCGATTCTTGAGCAGGGGGCTGTGGTGAGCGAGTTCCCCCCCACCATGAGCGCCCGCCCCCACCACTTTCCGGCACGAAACCGCATTGTGAGTGGGCTTAGCCAGGGGGTTGTGGTCATCGAAGCGGGCTATCGCTCCGGGGCGTTGATCACGGCCCGCCTGGCTGTTGCGCAGGGGCGAGAAGTTTTCGTGGTGCCACGCCATGCGCTCGATCCTGCGGGGGTGGGAGGGCACCGCCTGCTTCGCGAAGGGGCAACGCTCATCCGAGATGCACGGGATATCGAGGAGAGCCTTGCTCCCGACGGTCAGCAGCGGTCCCTCTTTCCTGGACTTTGTTTAGGGCTCGAAGCGCCAGCTGTCCTGGCCTGCGGGGAGGAGAGCACTTATGAAGCGCCTGCTTCAATAGGTGGCGAAGACGCTGGGCCCCAAAAAATTATGCAAATGCTACAAAATCATTCGCCACAAGCGCTGGAGGCGCTTCTCACGGCTTTGCCGGGCCTTTCGCTTCAGGAACTGCTCGCTCAGGTAAGTGCCCTAGAGCTTGCTGGGCGCCTTTGGCTTAGGGGCGAGCAGGTACATTATTTGCGTTAGGGGGCTCGGGCCCCGTTGGGGTGGGGCGGTTGAGCGGGCTATGATGGTAGCGCCTTTCGGGGTCGTTGCCCCCGTATGCCGCCCATCACAGGAGAGGCAATGGATCGCTACGCCGTCTTTGGCTTCCCCGTTAGCCATAGCCTTTCCCCAAAAATCCATACCCAATTTGCGCTAGAAAATAAGCAAGCGCTCACTTACGAAGCAATCGAGGCTGCCCCGAAGGGCTTCGATGAAGCCCTGGCGATTTTTGCCGCCGCTGGTGGGCGGGGGGCGAACGTTACCGTACCCCACAAGGCCGCCGCCGCGGGGCTCGCCCAGCGCTGCAGCCCCGCTGTCATCCTCGCCGG
Source organism: Candidatus Salivita marina (assembly GCA_038144425.1). Taxonomy (GTDB): domain Bacteria; phylum Pseudomonadota; class Gammaproteobacteria; order Pseudomonadales; family Azotimanducaceae; genus Salivita; species Salivita marina. Next base: position 810,802 of record JAYQNS010000004.1, read on the forward strand.
GGCCGCCAACACCCTGTGCTGGGCCGACGGGGGCTGGGAGGCGCACAACACCGATGGCCTTGGGCTCATCAATGATTTGAAGGTTTTGGGCTGGTCTCTGGCGGGCCGGCGCTTGGCTCTGGTGGGGGCCGGAGGCGCTGCGGCGGGGGTGATCGCGCCGCTCCTCGCGGAGAAGCCCGAACAGCTCGTGATCCTCAACCGGACCGAGGCCCGCGCCGACGAGCTATGCAATCGTTTCAAAAATGTTCCCGGGGCCAGCAAGCTCGTCGCTGGGGGGCTCAATACCTGTCTTGCCTTTGACGGGGTGATCAACGCCACGGCCGCAAGCCTCTCCGGCGAGCGTCCGCCTCTCCCCCGATCCCTTTGGGCCCCGGAGGCCTTCGCCTACGACATGATGTATGGCGCGACGGCGACCCCCTTCCTTCAGTGGGCAGAAAGCTGTGGAATTGGCGCCCGAGCCGACGGCTTCGGTATGCTCGTTGAGCAGGCCGCGGAAGCCTTCGCCCTGTGGCGTGGCGTTCGCCCGAGTACGGAAGGTGTTCGGCGTCGCTTAAAACCCTAGCCCCTACCCCTAATGACAAGACACCCTAGGAGTCCCCATGGCCGCAGCGGCTGCCCTTGAACTGTTGGATCTATCAACGCTGGATCCGGAAACCTTTCCCGCGCGCCTTGAAGCGGTGCTTCAGGCGAACTTGGACAAAGTTGATGCGCTGGCGGATGCCCCCCCGACCTGGTCGGGGATTATGGGGCCCTTAGAAGCCCTAGAAGCTGAGCTCGCCGCCCTTTGGGGCCCCCTTCGGCATCTAAATGCGGTGAGCAATAGCGAACCCCTGCGGGCCTGTCACGACGCCTGCCTGCCGCTTCTAACCAATTATTTCAATACCTTAGGGCAGCATCGGGGTCTCTATGGGGCCTACGAAAGGCTCGCGGAGGCAGGTGCCGGGCCTGAACCGGGGGCTCAGCGGGCCCTGACCCAGGCCCTTCGTGGCTTTCGTCTGAGTGGCATTGAACTACCCCCGGAGGAGCAGGCGGAGTACCGGGAGCTGACGCATCAGCTTTCAGAGTTAAGCAACTGCTTCACAAAAAACCTTCTCGATGCGACCGATGCCTTTTCCTTAGAGGTGAAGGCGGCTGCGCTTGAGGGCTTACCTGAGGATGTCTGCCAGCGGGCCCTCGCTGAGGGGAGCGAGACAGGGATTGGGCGCCTTTTGCTGAACACCCCCACCTATCTGGCGGTGATGACCTACGCCGAAGACCGGTCCCTCCGGGAAAGCTTCCACAAAGCATGGATAACGCGAGCATCGGAACTGGGGGAGGGGGACGGCCAGTGGGATAACGCGCCCGTCATGGTGGAGATCCTTCGCCTTCGCCAGCGCCTCGCTGAGCTGCTTGGCTTTGAAAACTATGCCGAGCGCCAGCTGGTGGATCGCATGGCCGGAGATGCCAACACGGTTCTTAGCTTCCTGCAGGATCTGGCGCACCGGGCCAAGCCCCAGGCGGAACGCGAATTTGAAGCCCTTGCGACCTTCGCTCAGGCCGAGCTTGAGCTCGAAACCTTGGCCCCCTGGGATGTTGCCTATGCCAGCGAACAACTGCGTAAGGCCACCTTTTCCCTTGATGCGGAGGCACTTCGGCCCTACTTCCCCCTCGACCGAGTGCTGACCGGACTCTTTCAGATCCTAAGCACCGTCTTTGCCATTGAACTGGCCCGGGAAACCGACCCCACCCCTTATCACCGCGATCTCCAACGCTTTTCCGTGCGTCGGGAGGGACAGTTGGTGGGCCACCTCACCTGCGACCTATTCGCTCGAAAGGGCAAGCGGGCTGGCGCCTGGATGGACGGTGTCCTCAGTCGCCGACGCCTGGGTAATACGGTGGAGAACCCCCAAGCCTATGTGGTGGCCAACTTTGCCCCCGGGAGCAAGGGCATGCCGCCGCTCCTGACCCACGACGAAGTGCTCACCCTGTTCCATGAGTTTGGTCACGCGGTGCACCACCTCACGACCCAGGTCGACATCATGGACCTCGCCGGCATCAACGGGGTGCCCTGGGACGCGGTAGAGCTGCCGAGCCAGTTTTTAGAGAACTGGTGTTGGACGGAAGCGGGGCTAAACGCCATCAGCGGCCACTATGAAACGGACGCGCCCCTTCCTGAGGCCTTCCGAGGGAATCTCCTGGCCGCCCGGAACTTTCAGTCCGCCCTCGGGCTCATGCGCCAGCTCGAGCTTTCGATCTTTGATTTTCGGCTCCACCAAACGCCGGTAGAGGACGTCACCGACCTTCGCGCGGTGCTCGAGGCTGTACGCCGGGAAACCACCGTGGTCCCCGTCGCTTCAGAGAACCGCTTTGAAAACAGCTTTGCGCATATCTTCGCAGGAGGCTATGCGGCGGGGTATTACAGCTACAAGTGGGCTGAGGTGCTGGCAGCGGACGCGTTCTCCCGCTTCGAGGAAGAGGGGGTAATGAATCCGGCCGTCGGGGGGGCCTTTCGCCAACACATCCTTGAACGGGGCGGGAGCGAGGCGCCAGAAGTTCTGTTTGAGCGGTTTCGGGGCCGCCCCCCTAAGATCGACGCGCTTCTACGGCACTGCGGCATTGAAGGGATGGGAACCACGCCGTGACCCGGCGCAAACGCTTTATTGCTGGGGCGGTATGCCCTCGGTGCAGCGCCATGGACCGGGTGGTGATCCTTGAGGATCCCTCCGGTGCGGAACCTCCGCGGCGCGCCTGCGTCGCCTGTGATTTTGAAGAGGCCATGGCGCCGGCGCCGCCGGTGCCACAGGCGCCCGCGGGAAAGCACGATCAGCCTCGACCGGCCCCGCAAAGCACGGCTCAGCCCCTCAAGTTCTTCCCCGCGCCAAAGCGCTCTTCCTGAGCGATGTGCTGCGCCCTTCCTAGGCGGGAGGGAGGGCGAGGCCCCCTCGACCATAGACCCAGCCCAGGCTGACGCTCCGAGCAAGAAAGAAGAGGGCCAGGGCCGACCACAACCCGGCGTTGCCGTAGGGCGAGAGCACCATTAGCGCCGGCGCGTAGATCAGACCCGCAGACGCCAGCATGGTATTGCGCAGCGCTGCGCTCTGCGTGGAGCCAATAAATACCCCATCAAAAACAAAGGCCCCGGCGGCCAGTAGGGGGAGGGCGAGAAGCCAGGGCAGGGCCGCCTCTCCCGTGGTGGCGACGTGGTCGATGTCCGTGAGCAGGGCAATCAGCTCTGGGCCAAAGGCCCAGAAAATGGCCGTGCTCGCCACTGCGCCGACGAAGGCCAGCTTCAAGGCCAGCCAAACCCAGGCCCTTGCTTCCTTGAGATCCCGGCGCCCCAGCGCCTGGCCCACTAAGGTCTCGCAGCCGTGAGCGATGCCATCGAGGCCATAGGAAACGGCCATGAAGAGGTTCATCAAAAGTGCATTGGCGGCCACTACGGCTGTGCCTAGGCCTGCCCCTTGGGCGGTAAACACGGAAAGGCAGAGCAAAAGGGTTAAGGTTCGGAGAAAAAGATCCCCATTCACCCGGAGAAAAGCTCCGTAGCCCTGGCGAAGGCCTTGCCAGGGCATGGATCCTGGCCAACGCTTTAGTGCGGGGCGCAGTTGGGACGCCGCAAACAGCGCGCCAAGACCCTCGGCGAGAGCCGTCCCCAGGGCGACGCCAGGGCCTGCCATGCCCAGCCCAAGAACAAAAAGCAGGTCAAATCCGATGTTTAGGGCTTGAGTGAAAACGGTAAGGGCGAGGACGCGGCGCGTCTCCCCAAGCCCAATCAGGGTCCCAACCATCACGTAGGTGACCAGCACCGCCGGGGCGCTGAAAAGGCGAATCAGCGCATAGCGTTCGCCCTCTTCGGCAACGGCGCCGCGCCCATTCAGCCAGCCCAGGGCTTCAGGAATCAAAAAAGGTCCCAAAAGCCAACATCCCGCAGTGGCAATGCCAGCCACACCAAAACCTTGGCCCAGCAACTTACGAAGCGCTCGCCCTGTAACCCGGGGCGGCTGCGCTGAAGCGGCGCCCAGGAGCTGAGCCACCTGGCCCGTGGTCCCCATGCGCAAAAACCCGAAGCCCCAGTAGAAAAAACTAAATAGGGTGCTTCCAAGCACCACGGCAGCTAGATGTTGGGGTTCGGGTAGGTGCCCGAGCACGGCCGCATCGACCAAGGTCAGGGCGGGTAGGCTCAGATTGGACAGCATCATAGGCCAGGCAAGGGACCATAGCGTGCCCTGCGCCGGGGCGTGGTGGGAGGTTGTCATGAATCTACAAAAATTCTCCATCGCACGACCAAGAAACTGATTATCAGACGCTTTTGGTCGGATTTCGCCCAGGAAAAAACGCAGCCTTTCGTTGTTTTGAGCTGCCTCGCTGCTATACTCCCGCCTCGCGGAAGTCTGCCCCAAAGGGGCCAGAAACACCCGCGGGCCCTTAGGGCCGACAAACATCCACGGGCGGTGGACGGTGCCCAGCACCGATAAAGGGGTAGGGGGAACGCCTGGAGCCGCAGTCGGACAACCGTCGGCCTGCCGCCACGCCCAAGCCCTGCCTAACACAGCTGTCAAACCTCGAAGTCGAACAGACGGAGTTGTACCGCAATGATGTCGAAAATCAGCTCACTTGCGCGCGCCGTGCTCGCCTCCGCTTTTGCTCTAGCCGGTGCCGCTGCGGTTGCCGCGGAGTACAACATGCCGGTCGGCGTCACGGACGTAAGCCGAGAAATCCAAGAGCTTCACATGACCATCTTCTGGATCTGCGTCGCCATTGGGGTCCTGGTCTTCGGAGCGATGCTGGTCTCCATGATTCTCCACCGCAAGGCGGCAGGGGCGGAGCCGGCCACCTTTCATGAGAGCACCAAGCTCGAGCTCCTTTGGACCGTCATTCCCATCGTCATTTTGGTGGTGATGGCCTACCCGGCGACGGACGTGCTCGTAAAGATTTATGACACCGGCGGCGAAGACATGGTTGTGGAGGTCCGCGGCTATCAGTGGAAGTGGCAATACAAGTACCTGGACGAAGAGCTTAATGAGCAGGTGTCCTTCTTCTCAAACCTCGCCACGCCTCGCCAGCAGATCCTCGGCGAATCTCAGAAAGGCGAGAACTACCTTCTTGAGGTAGATAACGAGCTGGTGATCCCCACAGACACTAAGGTTCGCTTCCTACTGACGTCCAATGACGTGATTCACTCTTGGTGGGTGCCGGACTTCGGACTAAAGCGGGACGCCATCCCCGGCTTCATCAACGAAGCCTGGGTTAACGTTAAGGAGCCGGGCGTATATCGCGGCCAGTGCACGGAGCTGTGCGGCAAGGATCACGGCTTTATGCCCGTGGTGGTGCGCGCCGTGCCTAAGGCGGAATTCCAAGAATGGTATGCCGGGCAGCTAGACCCGAGCGCCGCCGCTGCGCTAGCGATGGCCAACTAAGCTAACCCTTCGACCAGGAGACACTGATATGAGCGCGGTTATCGAAGCCCATCACGACGATCACGATCACGGTCCGGCGAAGGGCATCACTCGCTGGCTTTATACGACTAACCACAAGGACATCGGCACGATGTACCTTTGGTTCAGCTTCATAATGTTCCTTGTGGGTGGGCTCATGGCGCTGGTTATTCGCGCCGAGCTCTTCCAGCCGGGCCTGCAGTTTGTCGAGCCCGCCTTTTTCAACCAGATGACTACGAACCACGGGTTAATCATGGTCTTTGGGGCCATCATGCCGGCCTTCGTGGGCCTGGCGAACTGGATGGTTCCGCTCATGATCGGGGCGCCGGATATGGCGCTGCCCCGCATGAACAACCTGTCCTTCTGGATCCTCCCCTTCGCCTTCACCATGCTGATCTCCACGCTGTTCATGGAGTCCGGTGGGCCGAACTTTGGATGGACCTTCTACGCGCCCCTTTCCACGACTTATGCGCCCGATTCCGTCACCTTCTTTATCTTTGCGATTCACCTTGCCGGCGCCTCGTCGATCATGGGGGCGATTAACATCATTGCCACCATTCTGAACATGCGGGCGCCGGGTATGACGCTTATGAAGATGCCCATGTTCGTTTGGACCTGGCTCATCACGGCGTACCTGCTCATTGCGGTGATGCCCGTGCTCGCCGGCGCCGTGACCATGATGCTCTTCGACATTCATTTCGGGACGAGCTTCTTTGACGCCTCTGGCGGCGGTGACCCCGTACTGTTCCAGCACGTGTTCTGGTTCTTCGGTCACCCCGAGGTCTACATTATGATCCTGCCGGCCTTTGGCATCGTGTCCCACATCATTTCCACCTTCGCGCGGAAGCCCCTCTTTGGCTACGATTCCATGGTTTACGCCACGGCCTCCATCGCGTTCCTGTCGTTCATTGTGTGGGCTCACCATATGTTCACCGTCGGCATGCCGCTGGCCGGTGAGCTGTTCTTTATGTACGCCACCATGCTCATCGCCGTCCCCACGGGGGTGAAGGTGTTCAACTGGGTGTCCACGATGTGGCGCGGCTCCATGACCTTTGAAACGCCTATGCTGTTCGCCCTGGCGTTCATCTTCCTCTTCACCATTGGCGGGTTCTCCGGGCTCATGCTGGCCATCGCCCCCGCGGACTTCCAGTACCACGACACCTACTTCGTGGTGGCGCACTTCCACTACGTGCTCGTGTCAGGCGCCCTCTTCTCCATCTTTGGCGCCGTGTATTTCTGGCTGCCTAAGTGGACCGGCTACATGTACGACGAAGGCCTCGGCAAGCTTCACTTCTGGCTGTCCTTTATTGGGGTGAACGTGGCCTTCTTCCCCATGCACTTCTCCGGTCTTGCAGGCATGCCCCGGCGGATTCCGGACTACTCACTTCAGTTCGCAGATTTCAATGCCTGGTCCACGGTGGGCGCCTTCGTCTTCGGTCTTTCCCAGCTCCTGTTTCTGTGGATCCTGGTGCAGGCCACCCGGGCCGGGAAGACGGCCACCACGGAAGTGTGGGAAGGCTCGGAAGGGCTTGAGTGGACCGTGCCGTCGCCGGCGCCGTACCACACCTTTGCTGAGCCTCCGAAGGTATCCTAAGGACCCGTGCCCCGGCGCTATGCCGCCGGGGCCTAGGACGACGTTATGGCCGATAGCGCAGGACAGACCAAAGGCACCGTACTTCGCCTCATCCTTGGAGGGGTGGGAATGTTCGGTTTCGCCTTTGCGCTCGTTCCGCTCTACGACGTGATCTGTGAAGTAACGGGCCTTAATGGCAAAACCGGAGGCCGCTATGAGGCGGCGCCGGCGGCGTTGAAGCCTGATCTTTCCCGGGACGTGCAGGTTCGTTTCGTCACCAATACCAATGCAGCCATGCCTTGGCATTTTGGGGCGAAGCAGGGAGGTATGGCGGTAAATCCCGGTGGCGTAAACGTTGCTATGTTCTATGCGGAAAACCCGACCGATCGTCCCATGGTGGCGCAGACTATTCCGTCCATTGCCCCAGGGCGCGCAGCGTCTTATTTCCACAAGACGGAATGCTTTTGCTTTGATCAGCAGGTGCTGATGCCTGGGGAAAAGGTTGAAATGCCCATGCGGTTTATCGTCGATCGGGACTTGCCCGAGAGCGTGGTGACCATTTCCCTGTCTTACACAATGTTTGACATAACCGACCAGGCCTCCGGGCGCTATGCCCTCGAAAAGGCCCTGGCGATGAAGCGCGCGCCTGCTGCCGTCGCAGCTGGTGACACCGGGGTGGCGGGCGGCTAAAGCGCCCACGCCAGTTTAAACGGAGAGAGAACACGGCATGACCGAACATCACACGGGCCACGAAAGCTACTATGTGCCCCATGACAGCAAGCTGCCTGTTTGGCTTGCTCTGGGCCTCATCATGTTTATGTACGGCTTCGGGTCTTCCCTGAACGCCAGCGCCGACGGCGGTGATGCCAGCAGCGTCCTTACCTGGGCGGGCTTCGGCATTATCGGCGCCGTGCTCTATGTATGGTTCTCGACGGTGATCAAGGAGAACCACGCCGGTCTCGCCAGTCCCCAGCTTAAGCGTTCCTACGTGTGGGGCATGGGCTGGTTCATTTTCTCTGAGGTCATGTTTTTCGCTGCCTTCTTCGGCGCCCTTTACTACGTGCGTAATTTCGCTGTGCCCTGGCTTGGTGGTGAAGGGGACAAGGGCATGGCGGGGCAGTACCTTTGGCCCGCCTTTAGCCCGGAGTGGGCCACCGGCACCAACCCCAGCGAATATCGACCGGGTCCAGCAGAAACCATGGCGGCGCCAGCCCTCGGCGCCAGCTGGCTGAGCTACCTGCCCTTCTGGAACACGGCCATCCTGCTCTTCTCCTCCTTCACCATCCACTGGGCCCACACGGGTCTGAAGGCTGGCAAGCGGGCCATGCTAACCGGTTGGTTGAGCTTCACGGTGCTGCTCGGGATCATCTTCCTGTTCCTCCAGGTGGAGGAATATATCCACGCCTACGAGGCGCTGGGGCTGACCCTTGAGTCCGGCATCTACGGTTCGACCTTCTTCATCCTGACGGGTTTTCACGGTTTCCACGTGACCCTGGGCACCTTCATGCTGCTCATGTGCCTCGTGCGGGTGCTTCGCGGCCACTTCTCGCCGGAAGATCACTTTGGCTTTGAGGCGTGCTCTTGGTACTGGCACTTCGTGGATGTGGTTTGGATGGGACTCTTTATTTTCGTTTATATCTTTTGAGGCGTGCTGCGGGGGTGGCATTGCGCCGCCTCCGCATCCTTACTGAGCGGCCCCGTGCCAAGGCGCGCCCAAGGTCAGTTGCCCCGTCTGCAGTCCGTAGCCCACCAAACCCATCAAGGCGATCGCCAAGGTAATGCGCAAGCCGAGTGCATAGAGGGTTCGCTTGCGACCGGTTTCGTGGTCTTTAAAGAGGAACATCAGCGCGCTGGAAAGACTCGCCAGTACGGCGATGAAAAGAATCAGGATCAAAATTTTTAGGAGCGGGGTCGGCATAGAAGGTCCTGCGTAAGCGGTGGGGTTGGCCGTCGCCAACTCCGCAAAGGCCCGAGGCACGCAGTATAGCGCAGCCGGGCGCGAAGCTCGGGAACCAATGCCATGAGATTTCGTCCAAGGCGTGGCCTGACGATCTTTGTCGCGGTGTTTTTGCCGCTGGTGCTGTCCCTAGCGGCGTGGCAGGATCGCCGCGCGACGGAAAAGGCAGTGCTTGAAGCACGCTTAGCGACCCAGGGTACGCAGCCCGCGCAGCGCTTGGAAGCATGGCTGACCCAGGCGGCGGACGCCTGGGCCTACGCACCGGCCTTCACTCAAGGTCGCTGGCAGGCGCAGCGTGCCCTTTGGCTCGATAACCAAACGGCCGGGGGGCGAGCAGGCTATGGCCTCTATGTGCCGCTGGCCCTGGGCGATGGCACCTGGATTCTGGTGGATCTGGGCTTTCGCCCTGCCCCGGCGCGAAGGCGTGAGTTGCCGGCCCTGAACTTGCCTTCTGGGCCTGTGGCGGTCAGCGGTCATTTGCGCGCGACCCCGCCGAATCGCCCGGTGCTCGGGGCTGAGGCGCCAAGCACCCAATGGCCTCGGCGGGTGCAGGCCTTGCGTTGGCCAGAGCTTGGCGCTGCCTTTGGCCCGGCGGTCACCCTCCGCGAGGCCCTTTTGGTGGCGTCCCCGGAAGTGGAAGGCGTTGAGCTTTACCAGGGCCTCACGCCGCCCATGAGTGCAGCACAGCACCGGGGCTACCGGTTCCAGTGGCTGGGGCTTGCCCTGGTCCTCGTCCTTGGATGGATCCTTGCGTCCTTTGAGCGTACCCCACAGCGAGAGCACGGTTCATGACGGAAAACTCTGACAACACGTCCCCTCTGGTGATCGACACCAAGCGGCGGAACCGTAATCGTGTCTTCCTCGTCGCCCTAGTTATCTTGGGCATGATGCCCCTCTTCGCGGCCATCGTGATGTATTACGGTGCCGGGGATCGCATCTCGGGTGCACAGACCAACTCCGGGGCGCTGCTGTCGCCGCCCGGAGACTTCATGGACCTTTCCCTAAGGGATGGCGGTTTGCCCGCATCCGTGGAAGGCCCTCGCCTATGGCGCCTCGTGCTGGTGATGGACAGCGATTGTGATGACGCTTGCCTTGAACGGGTGACCCTTCTTCGCCAGCTTCACCTACTCCTCGGCCGAGATAATGACCGAATTGCCCGGGTTGCGGCGCTCCCCCCGGGCTTTGATCGCGCGACCCGCGCGGCCCTGAGCGAGGCCTTTCCCCGCATGGAATTGTTGGACGCCCCCGCCGAGCTGCTCTCCTTGGCGGTGACCGGTCGGCGCCTCGCTGGGGGCAATGATCCTTCCTTTGAAACGGGCTTACCGGAACACGGGCTGTTGGTGATCGATCCGCTGGGTAACGTCGTGATGTTGCATAGCTGGGACCAGATTGGGCCGCCCTTGCTAGGCGATTTGCGCCGCTTACTCCGCCTTTCGAATATCGGCTAAGAGGCGATTTATGGAACAGCAACGACGTCCGGGCTTCACGCTGGCGGCCTTCGCCGTAGGCTTTGCGGCAGTGGTGGTGATTCTCGGGGCCTGGACCCGCCTTGAGGACGCGGGCCTCGGGTGCCCAGACTGGCCTGGCTGCTATGGCTTTTTGGGGGTACCACAGGCGGCGGAGGATATTGCTGAGGCGGAGCGTCTTTACCCCGACGCACCCTTCGAGGCCGACAAGGCCTGGCCCGAGATGATCCACCGTTATTTTGCAGGGAGCCTCGGGCTGCTCATCCTGGGCATCGTTGCCCTGGCCCTCAAAAACCGGGGCCCGGGGCAGCCCTTAAAGCTACCCCTAACCCTTCTCGGGATGGTGATGTTGCAGGGGGCTTTCGGGGCCTGGACCGTCACCTTGAAGCTTTGGCCTCAGGTGGTGACGGCGCATCTGCTGGGGGGCTTCACCACCCTCACCTTGCTTTGGCTTCTCGCCCTGCGCTTGGGGTGGCGCTGGCTGCCGGCACCGGTGGCATTTCAGGGGGCAGCGCAGGCGCTTCGCCCCTGGGCGCTAGCCCTCTTGGTGGCCGTAGTGGCTCAAATTGCCCTTGGCGGTTGGGTGAGCTCTAACTACGCAGCCCTCGCCTGCCCGGACTTTCCCACCTGTCAGGGGTCCTGGGTGCCCGAGGCGGACTTCGCCCACGGATTTGATTTCGCCCAGGAGGTGGGGCCCAACTACCTGGGCGGCGCCCTCTACGGAGAAGGGCGGGTGGCCATCCACTTCGTCCACCGCCTCGGCGCGCTGGTCGTGGCAGCCCTCGGCGTCTGGATGATCCTTCGTCTGCTCCGGGCCCCGGAAATGCTCGGGCTTCGTCGCTGGGGTCAGGCGCTTGGCGCCGTGCTAGCGCTGCAGATTTCCCTGGGCATTGGCAATGTCGTCCTGGGCTTGCCGCTGGTGGTGGCTACGGCTCATAACGCCGTCGGGGCGGCCTTGCTGCTGGTCACCGTCGCTGTAAACTACCGCCTCCACACCGCAACCCGCGCGAGCGTTTCATGAGCCAAAGTACCTTGGCCGGCGCGCCCTTGGCCCTGTCCTGGCGTGATTACTACGAGATGTGCAAGCCCAGGGTGGTGATGCTCATGCTCCTTAGTGCCGCCGTGGGCAGCTTTCTGGCCACTCCGGCGCTGCCGCCCCTGGGTCCCTTGCTTTGGTCTCTTTTGGGAATCGCGCTGGTGGCAGGATCTGCCGCTGCGGTTAACCATCTTGCCGATGCGCAAATCGATGCGCGCATGGCCCGTACCCAACATCGGCCCGTGGCGACCGGACGCGTGCCCTTCGCCAAGGGCGCGGCCTTCGCCGCGGCCACCGGCGCCCTGGGCATGGGGGTGCTCTTCGCTTTCGTAAACCCCCTAACGGCCTGGCTGAATTTTGCCTCCTGGGTCGGCTACGGCTTCATTTACACCCTATGGTTGAAGCGGGCGACGCCGCAAAACATCGTGATCGGGGGCCTCTTTGGCGCTGCCCCGCCGCTCTTCGGCTGGGCGGCGATCACGGGGACGGTGGAGCCCGGGGCTTTGCTCCTCGTGCTGATCATCTTCGCCTGGACGCCACCCCACTTCTGGCCCCTGGCCATTGCTCGGAAGGATGAGTACGAAGATATCGCTATGCCCATGCTCCCCGTGACCCACGGCGAGCAGTACACGAAGTGGCACATCTTCTTCTATACGCTAATCATGGTGGCGACGACGCTTCTGCCCTTCGCCATCGGAATGAGCGGCTGGCTCTACCTGGCGGCAGCCATCGCTCTGGGGCTTGGGTTTCTCTATTGGTCCGTGGTGCTGCTGCTCGATCGCCACCCTCGGGCGGCCATGGAAACCTTCCGCTACTCCATCTTGTATTTAATGCTGCTCTTTCTGGCGCTGTTGGTAGATCACTACCTTTTGCCCCAATTTGTGGCCGGGGCCCTGCCGACGCAATGGGGGTTTGGGGCATGAACGCTGGCATTCGCAACACGCTTTTAGGCTGCTTTGCCTTCATGGCGCTTATGCTGGGGCTGTTCACGAATAACATGTTCCGGGAACCGGTGCTGTCGGACGCGGAGCTCCGGGAAAAAGGCATTGTGCTGCTGCCCCAACCCCGGCAGGTGGCGCCCTTCGCCCTGGTGGGGGATGACGGCCAGCCCTTTACGGAGGCAAGCCTTGCCGGGGGCTGGACCCTCGCCTATTTCGGTTTTACCTCCTGCCCTGATATCTGCCCCGTTGCCCTTTCCGTACTGGCCGAGGGTCGACGTCGGCTTCAGGCCGAGGGCGCCCCGGATTTTCGAGGTCTACTGGTCAGCGTAGATCCGGAACGGGACACGCCCGAGCGCCTTCACGACTACGTGAGCCACTTTGATCCGTCCTTTCACGGCGTAACGGGAGCGGTGGACACCATTGAAAACCTCGGGGCCCAGGTCAGCGTGGCCTTTGCGAAGGTCCCTACGGACGACGGGGACTACACCATCGATCACACGGGGAACGTGGTCATCTTTAACCCCAAGGGGCATTACCTTGGGCTACTGCGCATGCCCCAAAGTCCAGGGCAGGTGGAGCTGGCAATCAAAACCCTCGCGCGCCGCGCCGGCGAAGGCTAGCCCTTCCCCGGCCAGGATGGCGGGGCGTCGGCCCAGCGAGACAGCCACGCAATAATCGGTGCCGGATCCTTCTTTGGCGCCGCGATTCGCGCGAGAGCGAAGCGCAGGGCAGCCAGCGCGAGTGCCCGGCCCCAGTCGCTATGCTCTGCGGCCTCAAGGGGTCTTTCCTCTTCATAGCCGCTTGCGAGAGCGGCAAGCTCGGCCTCACCTCCGTCAGCGAGATAAACCCAATCCAGCGCCACCACGGCGAGATCAAAGATCAGGGGCCCGCGCGCGGTGTGGTCGAAGTCGATGAGCCCCGAGACCTGCCCGTCCTTAAAAAGCACGTTGTCGCGAAACAAATCCCCGTGAACCAAGCCCTGGGGTAGAGCCTCGCCAAGGGCCCAGGACGCCTGTAGGGCAAGAGCGCGGTCGAGCACCGATCGGGCCGTGCCCTCAACCGTTTCTACAATGCTGTTCATCCAGGGGACGTTTCGGGGGTGGGGCCGCCCGGGAAGGTCGCGCCCGAGGCGATGGGCCTCGCCTAGGGTCCGGCCGAGAGCGTAAAGGGCATCGGTATCGGGGTGCGTAAGGTGCGCCCCGGTGACCACCGGAATGAGCATGGCGAACTCATCGTGAAAGGGCTGAGCCCTTAGACCGTCGCGCCCAGGTTCGGGAAGGGGCACGGGCAAGCCGGCGGCGGCGAGGGCCGTCATCAAGCGAAAAGCGTCTTCCGCGGGCGGCGCGTCGCGCAGGGTGAGCACCCAGCGCTGGAGGGAAGGCCCGGCAAGGGTAACGAAGGCATTGCGGTTTTCGATACCCAGGGCGATCGCTTGGGCGTCGAGGAGCACGCCCTGATCCCAAGCCTCGACCACCTCTGACAGTTTTGACAAGTCCATTTAATATTGCCCAAACGTCAATTTATTGACAATAAACTATTGAAATATAACAGTATTTTTTGCATTCCAGGGATGCTGACAGTAATATTTTACGAGGTGAATTGGTGAGTAGACGCTAATGAGCTTCACGAGAACCCTCGTCTTACTGTTCGCCCTTGGGGGGACCAGCGCAGTTATCGCTTCCGTATTCATGCCCGGCGCGTCAGACGCCAGGGTCCGATACGCCCTGGAGGACCGCTTTGCGGTGGAGGCGCGGGTGGGTGCAGCACCCCGGCTCCGTCTTCGTCCGCCGGTGACCTATCGCTTGATCGATGATCACATTGTCGCTGAGGTCGGGGACCAGCTGGTGCATTTCCCAAAGGAAGCGTGCCAGATCATGGACCTCGATGCTTGGAGTTGCATCCGGGAAGACGACCAGGGTCCGGGGCGCATCGAGTTTGGCTACCGTCGGGGCCGCTACTTCGAGGTGCCCATCGACCGAGAGGGCCGCCAGGGCACGCCTCGCTCAGCGCATAGTGATGTGTCACGTTTTCAGTATCTTTGGGTGGCCTGCCAGTGGCAGTGGCACGAATCGGGCTCCGATGCATTACTAAGCTGCCCGACGACCCTTCTTGCGGGACCCTAGGGGCAGCGCCTAGAACTCAAGGAGAATCCATTGGGGCAGCCAGCGGTCTGCCCGTTCTAGGTTTCCGTAGCCTTTTGTGGGATCAGCAGGCACCAGGGTGTAAGCCTTTCCTACCTTGGGCACCACCCGAATCGCCCGTAGCTCGCCGTTCTGGCGAAATTCGTAGACCGTTCGGTCCGTCCCCTGAACCACGGTGATATCCTGTCCCCGAAGCTGGGGTGAGGTGGCCTCTTCGCTCCGAAGAAGGGGTGCCTGCAGGATCAAGATAAGGCCCAGGATTCCCTGGAGCCCTAAGCGAATCCGCTCTCCCGGTTTGTGGGCCCGTGGCATGGGGCCTCCCGATGACGCCCGCCTGGGCCCTGGTGACTATGGTGACACCAATGAGCGACGCACAACATCCATTGGTGTTAGTAGATGGCTCGTCCTATCTCTTCAGAGCGTTTCACGCCCTACCGCCCTTGACCAACAGTGAAGGTCAGCCGACCGGGGCAATCCGGGGGGTGGTGAACATGCTGCGGCGTCTGCGCCAAAGCTACCCCGAGAGCCCCTTTGCGGTGATCTTCGATGCGCCGGGAAAAACCTTTCGTAGCGACCTCTACCCGGATTACAAGGCCCACCGGCCGCCCATGGATCCAGATCTCCGGGCACAAATTGCCCCGCTCCACGAGGTGATCCGCGCCCACGGCTTCCCCTTGATTATGGTGCCCGAGGTCGAGGCGGATGACGTAATTGGTACCCTCGCCACCGAGACCGCTGGCCAGCGGCCGGTGGTCATTTCCACCTCGGATAAGGATCTCGCCCAGCTAGTGACTGCCCAGGTCACGCTGGTCAATACTATGACCGACACTATCCTTGATCGGGCGGGGGTGCGGGAAAAGTTTGGCGTGGACCCGGAGCAGATCATCGACCTTCTCGCCCTCACGGGGGATAGCGTCGATAACATCCCGGGCATTCCTAAGGTGGGGCCGAAAACCGCTGCCAAGTGGCTGAACCAGTTTGGCAGCCTTGATCAGATCATGGCCCGGGCCGAGGAAGTGACGGGCAAGATCGGCGAAAGCCTTCGCAGCCACCTCGACCAGCTGCCCCTGTCCCGTACCCTGGCCACGATCAAGTGCGATGTGGTCCTGGAGCAGGGCCCGGAGGACCTCTGGCCTTCTGCCCCTGACGATGCGGTGCTCCGGGACTGGTTTCAGCGCCTAGAATTCAAAGCGGAACTCAGGGCCCTTGAGGGCAAGGGGGACGACGGGGCAGGGGGCAACCGCGGGGAGGTCCAGACCGAGGCTTCGGCTCGCGAAGGCGAGCCCGATCTGCCCAAGGCTAAGCCTGGGCGCTATGAAATCATCTTGGATGAAGCGTCGCTTGCGCGATGGATCAAGCGTCTTGAGGACGCGCCCTGCTTTGCCTTTGATACGGAAACCACGAGCCTCGCCTACATGGCAGCGGAGCTCGTGGGCGTGTCCTTTGCGGTTACCGCCGGTGAGGCGGCCTACGTCCCCTTTGGCCATCGCTATCTAGGCGCGCCAGCGCAGCTTTCTCAGACCCAGGTGCTTGAAGCCCTGCGGCCCCTCTTAGAAGATCCTGCGAAGCCCAAAATTGGCCAAAACTTAAAGTACGACGCGAGCGTCCTGGCGCGGGCGGGCATCATGCTCCAGGGCATTGCTTACGACACCATGCTCGAGTCCTACGTGCTCGATGCGGTAGGCGGTCGTCATAACATGGACGACCTGGCCCTGCGGCTTCTCGGTTATCACACCACGGCCTTCGAGGCGGTGGCTGGGAAGGGGAAGGACCAGCTGACCTTCGATCAGGTGAGCCTGGAGCAGGCGGGCCCCTACGCGGCAGAGGACGCGGATGTCACCTTCCGTCTTCACGAAGCCCTCTGGCCGCGCTTGGCCCAAACCCCGAGCCTGTTGTCGGTTTACGAAACCCTCGAGGCGCCCCTTGTTCCCGTGCTATCCCGCATCGAACGCAATGGCGCGCTCATCGACACGGCGCGCCTTCGCGCCCAAAGCGCGGAGATCGCCGAGGCCCTCGTGGGCCTCGAAGGGCAGGCCCATGAATTAGCGGGAGGTCCCTTCAACCTGGCCTCTACTAAGCAGCTTCAGGAAGTGCTTTACGAAAAGCTCGAGCTACCGGTGCTGAAGAAGACACCTAAGGGCGCGCCCTCCACGGCGGAGCCGGTCCTCGCTGAGCTGGCCCACGACTATCCGCTTCCGGCGGTAATCATGCGCTACCGCACCCTGGCGAAGCTCAAGAGCACCTACACGGACACTCTCCCGCAGCAGGTGAACCCGGAAACGGGGCGCATTCACACCTCCTACCACCAAGCGGTGACGGCAACCGGGCGCCTGTCTTCCTCCGAGCCCAACCTCCAGAACATTCCGATCCGCACGGAGGAAGGGCGGCGCGTGCGCCAGGCCTTTATCGCGCCCCCGGGCCATCGCCTCCTGGCGGCGGACTACTCGCAAATTGAGCTCCGCATCATGGCGCACCTGTCCGAGGATCCGAGCTTGTGCGGGGCCTTCGCCGAGGATCGGGACGTACATCAGGCCACGGCGGCGGAGGTTTTTGACGTCGCTCTTGAGGCGGTCACCGGCGAGCAGCGCCGCCGCGCCAAGGCCATCAACTTTGGCCTGATCTATGGCATGTCGGCCTTTGGGCTGGCGCGTCAGCTGGGCCTAGAGCGGGGGGAGGCCCAGGGTTACATCGATCGCTACTTTGAGCGTTACCCCGGGGTAAAGGCCTACATGGACCGCACCCGAGCCCTAGCGGCGGAGCAGGGGTATGTAGAGACCCTCTTTGGGCGACGCCTCTACCTGCCGGAGATTCGGGTGCAAAACCAGCAGCGGCGCCAGGCTGCGGAACGCACGGCCATCAACGCGCCGATGCAGGGCACGGCGGCGGACATCATCAAGCGGGCCATGATCGCGGTGGATCGCTGGCTCCATGAGGCTCCGGATGCTGCACGCATGATCATGCAGGTCCACGACGAACTCGTCTTTGAGGTTCCCGAGGGGGCGGTGGACGCCGTGACGGCCGAGGTGCGTCGCTACATGGAGGGCGCTGCGGAGCTTCGCGTACCCCTAAAGGTCGACGTGGGGGTGGGCGCCCACTGGGACGAGGCGCACTAGGGCCGGGGGCGTTGGAACTTTTCCGGCTCCCAGGGCTCTAAGGAGGGCTGGTCAGGTCATTGCCCCTCCCTCCCCAAGACCCTAATGACCGCGGCGCCAACCCCTTTGGCGCGACCAGCCTTCGCCCCAGGGCTCCCCGGCCCTGGGGTTTTTTTATGCGCCGCTTTCTTCGTCACCCTCGGGCAGGGGGAGATTCAACCAGTCGCGAAGCTGGCGCAGAACGGTTACCGCCCCCTGGCCCCGAAGGGCGCTAAATAGCACCGGGGTAACCGTGGGGTGGGCCGCCGTTTCCGCTTCGGCTTGGCGCATGACCTCGAGCTGAGCTTCGAAGCCAAGCTTGTCGACCTTATTCAGCAGCACGAGTACGGGGAGGGCCGCCTGCCCTGCCCAACGTAGCAGCTGGCGGTCGAAGGTCTGGAAGGGATGACGGACATCCATGACCAGTACAATCCCCACCAGCGCCTGGCGCTGGGCAAGATAGGCTTCCACGTGGGCCTGCCAATCGGCCTGAAGCTGGCGATCGGTCTTGGCGTAGCCGTAGCCTGGGAGATCCACGAGGAAACGGTCCTCTCCGGCGCGGAAGAAGTTCAGGGCCTGCGTTCTTCCCGGCGTACGGCCGGTACGCGCGAGGCCCCGTTGCCCCGTAATGCGATTGAGCACGCTGGATTTGCCCGCATTGGAGCGTCCTGCGAAGGCCACTTCTCGTCCCGCGTCCTCGGGGGTTTCCGCCAGGCTAGGGGCGCTGAGGACGAATTCCGCGGTAATGCGCAGCCGGGGGTCGAAGATGTCACCCTCTGCCGCCTTTCGTGCATAGGGATAGGGGGCATGAGGGTCGCGCTTTGCACGATGGCGTGCGTTGGGCGTTGGGGGCCGCCGGGCCATGGGATTGCTCTCAGAAACCACGGGTGAAAGACACTGGCATGGGGAGGTTCAGTAGGGCAAGCACATTAGCTATACTCCGCGTCCCAAAGCGGACTGCCCGGGCCTCGTGGCAGTTATCGACCCAACCATGAGCGCTTCTACCCGGGTGAAGGCTTGCGCTCCGTTTAGCGAAGGAACCGAACATGTTGTCCATTCTGTCCCGAACGCTTCTTCCGCTCTCGTTCCTGGTGAGCTCCGCGGCCTTTGCAGCCTCCGCGGCGCCGGGCATGCCTCCGGCAGGGGAAGCCCGTGGCGATGCGGCCGCGGGTCAAGCGGCGGTGCTTGTGTGTTCTGCTTGCCACGGTCAGGAAGGGAAGGCCATCCTGCCGACCTATCCGAACCTTGGCGGCCAGCACTATAGCTACCTCCTCAGGCAGATGCGTGCCTTCAAAGGCGGCGATCGCTACGCGCAACTCATGATGGGCCAGGTGGATAACCTCCCGGATGAAACGCTGAAAAACATTGCGGCCTTCTATGCCGACAAGGCGCTGCAGGAGGGCGACCCGGGCACGGCCGATCTCGCTCTTGGGGAAAAGATCTATCGAGACGGTCTACTCGATAAGGGCGTCCCCGCATGCAGCGCGTGCCATTCCCCTCGAGGCCTGGGCAACGGTCCCGCGGGCTTCCCGGTGGTCTCCGGGCAGAACGCGGGTTACGTGGATGAGCAGCTGAAGGCCTACCGGGCCGGCGAGCGTGCCACCGACGAAAGCTATGGTCAGATGATGCGTGGTGTGGCTCGGAATCTAAACGACGAAGAAATTGCAGCGGTGAGCGCCTACGTGCAGGGGCTTCGCTAAGCCATGGCGCCCCAGGCCTTCGGAAGGGCGGTGCGCCGGGCGCTTTTAGGGGCTGCTCTGGCCGCTGCTGGCAGCCTGGCTGCCGACGAGGGTCCCTTCGAAGAGGGTACGCATTACCACCGGTTACCGGTCCCCGTGGCGACGGCGGCGGACGCGGTGACGGTTACGGAGTTCTTCTCCTACGCCTGCGGTCATTGCTTCCAGTTTGACCCGGAGCTTGATCATTGGGCTGAAGGCACGGCGGAGGATGTGGTGCTTGAGCGCGTACCTGCGGCGTTCTCTCCCCTTTACGAGCTCTTGGCCGAGGCCTACTACGTCGCTCGCGCGTGCAAGGTGCTTCCCGTGACCCATACACCCCTGTTCCGGGCCCTTCACCTTGAGCGGAAGCCCCTCCGAAGCCAGGAAGCCATTGCTCGCTTCTTTGCCGATAAGGTTGATGAAACGCCGGTACCGGGAGCGTCCTGCACCACGGAAGAGGACTTTCTCAAGACCTTTAAGTCCTTTGGGGTTCGCAGTGCTATCAACCAGTCGAAGAGCCGCGCGAAGGCCTATCAGGCACGGGGTGTTCCTGCGCTTATCATCGATGGCGCCTTCCGCACCGACGGGCAAAGCGCAGGGAGCAACGAAGGCATGCTCCAGGTCGCCGATGCCCTTATCGAGAAGCGCCGAGCCGAAAAGGCGTCCACGCCCTAGCATCCTTCGCCCTTCATCGGCTTAGAACCCCTCTCTTGATGACAGCCGGCCGTCCCCGGTTTAGGGTGACGGAGCTCGGCGTTTAGGGGAGACGCAGTGACAACGCGCTTTGGGATCATTGGCACGGGAATGATGGGCTGCGAGCACATCCGAAACCTGGCCCAAATTGATGCGGCGGACGTGGTCGCCATCGCCGATCCCCACGAGAGCTCCCGTCGAGCGGCATTAAAGGCCTGTTCGGGCCGCTTCAGCCCCGATTGCTACGAACATTACGATGACCTTCTCGCCCGAGACGACGTCGATGCGGTGGTGATCGCGACCCCCAACTACACCCACCATTCCGTGATGGCTGCTGTTTTTCAAACGGATAAGCACGTGCTTTTGGAAAAGCCCCTGGCGACCACCATGGCCGACTGCAACGCGTTGGTGGCCCAGGCTCAACGCCATCGGGGCTTGGTGTGGGTGGCCCTTGAATATCGCTACATGGCGCCCATCGCTAAGACCCTAGAGCTGCTTCCCAACCTCGGCGCCATTCACATGTGCGCCATTCGGGAACACCGTTTTCCCTTCCTCCATAAGGTGGGCGCCTGGAATCGCTTCAATCGCTATTCCGGAGGAACGCTGGTGGAGAAGTGCTGTCACTTTTTCGACTTGATGAACCTCATGGTCCCTTCGACGCCCCGGCGCGTGATCGCGTCCGGGGGGCAGAACGTCAATCACCTCCAGGAGCGTTACGACGGCGAAGTTCCCGATATCCTCGACAACGCTTACGTTATCGTGGAATACGAGGGGGGGCAGCGGGCCATGCTTGATTTGTGCATGTTTGCGGAGGGCGCCCGCCAGGAGCAGCACATCGTCGTCACGGGCGATCGGGGTCAGGTTGAGGCCACGGTACCGGGGACGGAGGTTTTTCTCAGCGATCGTACTGCCCGCACCCATCGCGCTATCCCAGCGCCCCTGAGCCCCCAGGTTCGGGAGGTCGGTTTCCACCATGGGGCCAGCTATCTCGAGCACCTGGCGTTTCTTGAGGCGCTGGAAAGGGGCACGCCGGCGCGGGTGACGGTTGAGGACGGGCGCTTGGCCGTCGCCATCGGCCTCGCGGCGCAGCAGTCCATCGCCACCGGTCGTACCGTGGATCTTTCAGAAGTGGAGGGCTTTTCAGCATGACGACGCGAACCCCGATCCCCATACCGCCCCTGGGCTTTGGGCTTTGGAAGCTGGCGCCGGAGGCCTGTGCCGATGCGGTTTACGAAGCCATTAAGGCGGGTTATCGGCACCTTGACGGGGCCTGCGATTATGGCAATGAGGCGGCTGTGGGGGAGGGCTTGGCCCGGGCTCTGGGGGATGGCCTTTGCCGTCGGGAGGACCTTTGGATCACGTCCAAACTCTGGAATACCTACCACGATCCAGAGCACGTACCCCTCGCTTTGGAACGAACGCTGGCGGATCTACGCTTAGATTACCTGGATCTCTACCTGATCCATTTCCCCATTGCCCTGGCCTACGTGCCGTTTGAAACGCGCTATCCGCCGGAGTGGGTCTATGATCCCGAGGCGCCGGATCCGGCCATGGTGCGTGCGCCTGTGAGTCTTCAGGCCACCTGGGCGGCGATGGAGAAGCTTCAGGCGGCCGGGAAGGTTCGCCACCTCGGGGTGGCCAACTACAATTCGGGTCTCCTGCACGACCTCATGGCCTATGCGCAGCGCGCCCCCTCCGTTTTGCAAATCGAGGCCCATCCCTACCTCACGCAGGAACGTCTTGTCCGCTTGGCGCAGGACTATGGCCTAGCCGTGACCGCCTTTTCCCCCCTTGGCGCAGGGTCCTACCTTGAGCTCGGCATGGCCGAGGCGGGGGAGCAGATTCTTGAAGATCCGGTAGTACTGGCCATCGCAGAGCGCCACGGCCGAACCCCGGCGCAGGTGGTGCTGCGTTGGGCCCTTCAGCGCGGCACCTCCGTGGTAGTGAAGAGCACGCGCCCGGAGCGCATGGCAGAGAATCTGGCCGCTCGCGACTTCACGCTCGATGCGGACGCCATGGCGGCCCTCAGCGCGTTGAACCGAAACCGCCGCTTCAATGATCCGGGGGCCTTCTGTGAAGAGGCCTTCGGCACCTTTCATCCCATCTATGACTGAGCCAACCTTTCCCCCGATGGTTGAGGCGCCGGCGGCGCTGGCGACGGTGGACGACGCTTGCGAGTGGCTGGGGCAGCACCGGGGTGCGCTGCTGGGGGCGCTGGCGCAGGAGGGGGCTCTGCTGCTTCGCGGCTTTCCTATGCGGTCTGCGGAAGATTTCGATGCCTTCTCTGGGTCTTTCGAATTTACGCCCTTTACCTACCAGGAGTCCCTCTCGAACGCGGTGCGGATTAACAAGACCCCACGCGTGTTTACGGCGAATGAAGCACCGCCAGAGGTGAGCATTCTCCTGCACCACGAGATGGCACAGACGCCGTTTCCGCCGGAAAAGCTCTTTTTCTTCTGCCTGAGCGCTGCTGAGCAGGGGGGAGAGACGCCCCTTTGTCGGTCCGATGTGCTCTATCGCCGTCTGGGTGAAGTCGATCCGCTTGGGGCGGCGGCCTTCGAAGCCAAGGGCGTGCGCTACACCACGCGGATGCCGGGGCAGAACGAAGCGGCGTCGGGGCAAGGTCGGAGTTGGGGGAGCACGCTTCGAGCCGATTCCCGAGCTGAGGCGGAGCAACGCCTAGAAGACCTTGGTTATGACTATCAGTGGTTAGGGGACGATGCTCTTCTCGCCACGTCCCCCGTGCTGCCGGCCGTGGACACCCTGCCCGATGGGCGAAAAACGTTTTTTAATCAGGTAATCGCCGCCGGCCGGGGCTGGACGGCTGTGGGCCAGGGGAAGCCTCCGCCGGTGAGCTTTGGGGATGGCACCGTGATCCCCGACGGGCTCCTCGAGACGTTGGTCACGCTGGCGAAGGACTTGACCGTTCCCCTGCGCTGGCAGGACGGGGACCTTGCCTTGATCGACAACCGTCAGGTCATGCACGGGCGCTTCCCCTACGCTGGCGCACGCAAGCGCGAAGTGCTGGTGGCCCTAACGAAGGACTAGCGCCAAAAAAAACGCCCGGCGCAAGGCCGGGCGCTTTGAGGGTCCAAAAGCCTTAGCCGCCGGCGGGGGCGCTATCGCTTTGGCTTTGCTCCGCCAACAGGCGGCGCTCTTCGATGGCGTCGTGACCGCGCTTGATGAGATAGGCGTGGATGGCCTCGGCGCCCTCGCTATCGAGCACGTGGGAGAAGCTCACCATGCCTTTCTCCTTGTAAGCGCCGCCCAGGACGATGCCTTGGAAAATCAGGTGCGTTTGCTCATCCATGTAGCGCAGATCGGGAAGCACGCCGGAGGAAACTGCGCCCCCCCCGTGGCACACGCTGCAGTTCTGGTGATAAAGCAACTCGCCCTGGTCCACCGTATCCGTTGAGGCGGTCATGGGCGGGGGCGTGGGCAGCGCCTCAGGCATGGGCGGCGTGGGTAGGGATGCGGTGGCGCCCAGCTTGTAGGTCAGGATGCGGCCGCCGCGAATCACGTTGCCATCCTGAGCCGGGATGCCCGAGGCGACGCCGAAGGCGCCACCCCAACCGGCGACCACGGTCACATATTGCTCCCCGTCCACGGCCCAGGTGACCGGCGCCGCGATGATCCCCGTGTGGACCGGGGTCTCCCAAAGGAGGGCGCCGGTGCTGGCCTGGTAGGCCGCAAACATGCCGTCGGCGCGGCCCTGGAAGAGGAGATCGCCGGAGGTGGACAGGAGGCCGCCGTTCCAAGAGCCCGAGTGCTGAACCCGCCATACCTCCCGCTGTGCGACCGGATCCCAGGCGGCGAGGTGGCCCTTTACCATAGCCCGCAGCGCCACTTCTTCCGTAATGGAATCCGGTGGGATCGTGAGAGCGAATTCAACCCCCGTATTCCAAGTCGCCGGGTTGTAGCGGAAAGCATTGTCTTGCCCATACATAAAGGGCAGGTCGAGCGCAGGGATGTAGACCAGATTCGTGCTCGGCGAGTAAGTCATGGGGTGCCAGTTATGGCCGCCATAGGGCGCCGGCATGGTCAGCGCCGGCTTCTCCGCGTAGTCCGCCCCAGGGTTCTCCACGGGGCGCCCCGTTTCCGGATCTACATGGCTCGCCCAGGTAATGGGAACGTAAGCTTCGGCAGAAAGGAATTCCCCCGTCTCCCGGTCGAGCACGTAGAAGAAACCGTTCTTCGGCGCCTGCATGATGACCTTACGTTGTTCACCCTTGACCTCAAGTTCCGTGAGGATCATGTGCTGGGTAGCGGTGTAATCCCAGTTGTCTCCCGGTGTCGTCTGGTAATGCCAGACCATGCTGCCGTCGTCGGGATTGATCGCAACGATGGAGGACAGATACAGGTTATCTCCGCCCCCGGGGCTTCGGATGTGGCGATTCCAAGGCGCACCATTACCGACTCCGATGTACAGAAGGTTGAGTTCGGGGTCGTAGGCCATGGAGTCCCAGACCGTACCGCCGCCGCCGACCTTCCACCATTCTCCGCCGCGCCAGGAACTCATCGCTGCCTGGAGGTGCTCGCCCTCGATGGGATCGTCAGGGTTGCCAGGCACGGTGTAGAAGCGCCAGGCCTGATCGCCGGTCTCCGCGTCGTAGGCGGTGATAAAGCCCCGGACACCGTACTCGCTCCCGCCGTTACCAATGACGACCTTTCCGTCGACCACCCGCGGTGCGCCGGTAATGGTGTAGGGACGATCCTTCGGGGTGGTTTGAACGGACCAGTCCGGTTTTCCCGTGCCCGCGTCTAGAGCGACGAGGCGACCATCGAGAGTCCCTACGTAGATGCGCCCCTTCCAGGCGGCGACACCGCGATTCACCACGTCACAGCAGGCGTAAACGCCCCACTCCCGGGGGACTTCTGGATCGTACTTCCACAGCAGCTCGCCGGTACGAGCGTCATGCGCAAATACGGTAGACCAGGATCCGGTGTTGAACATGACGCCGTCGACCACGATGGGTGTGGACTCTAGTCCTCGGGTGGTTCCCGTATCCCAGTACCAGGCCAGACCCAGCTCGCCCACGTTGTCGGCGTTGATTTCCGCAAGCGGGCTATGGCGCTGCTCGTCGTAGGTGCGGCCGTGGGCCAGCCAGTTGTTCGGATCGGCGGCGATGATGGCCGCTTCATCCACCGTGGCCACCTTCGCACGGATAGCATCAGCGCTCAGCTTGCTGGCGCTGGCCGCCGCTTCCGCCGGTGCGCTGTTGCTAGCCTCCTGGCCGCAGCCGGCTAGCAAGGCCGCGCCAAGCAGCGCAAGGGCCCAGCGCGCGGGCGCGTTCTGTCTTGTTGTCATCCCCAATGCTCCCCTATTGATACCCGTGTGCACCTCCTGATGGTACCCAGAGCGACGCCGGTCTGCACCTGCTCTTCGCAGCGCTAGAGCGTGGTGGTCCACCCTCCCGAGAGGGGAAAGATTTGCCCGGGCATGAACTGGGCTTCCGTCGCGAGGAACAGGGCCAGATCGGCCGTCGCCTTGGGGTCGCCGATGTGCTGCGCGGGGACCACTTCCCGCATGCGGGAAAGGAAGCGCTCGTCTTTGAGCAGTTCCGGGGGGTAGTAGGTGTCGTTCTCGATGTAGTTCTGGGCAATGGCCGCCACGGCGATGTGGTCCCGGGCCAGCTCCAGTCCCGCGGCGCGAAGGAAGGCATTCTGGGCCCCCCGGGCGGCGCAGTAGGCGCCGTTCTTGGGAATGCCCCGTAGGGGCGCGGCACTGGTTACGGCAATTATCCGGCCCCCGCCGGCGGCCTTCATGCGCTTTGCGGCGCCCCGCAGGAGGCCCATGAGGGGATGCACCAGGTGGTCGAAGAGGGCATGCCAGTCTCCATCTTCAATGGCGTCGACCAAGGCAGATTGGGGCGGGAAGGCCAGGTTGGCCACCAGCACATCGAGGCTTTCCACATTATCGAGGAGTGCCTCCCCGGCCTCGGCGCTCCGGGGCCGCTCCGTACTGACCTGCACGCGGGCGCCTTCCGCTTCGAAACGCGTGTGAATGGCCGGCCCCATGTAGCGATCGGCGTGGGTTAGGAAGATGGCTTTGCCGGCAAGGCGTTGGCTCATGGCAGGGCTCCAAGGCAAAAAGCGGAGCCCCTAACCTGCCACGGCGTCTTGCTTCCGTATACTGTGGGGGAGGCGAGGGAGGTCACCATGGGCAAGCAAGAAACGCCGGGTCCGCAGGAAGAACCCGCTTGGGCGGAGGAAGTGCAGGAGTGGCTCGATGCCATGGCGGCGGTGCTCCGCTTCCAAGGCGACGAGCGCGCCGGAGAACTTCTGCGGCGTCTCCAACAGTTCGCTTCTCAAGCCGGGCTGGTCATGCCCGAGGCGGCCCTCAATACACCCTACCTAAACACCATTTCTTCCCACCTAGAGCCCCGCTATCCCGGACAGGCCGGCGTGGAAGGGCGGCTGGAAAACCTCCTTCGCTGGAACGCCGCTGCCATGGTGCTCAAGGCCTTCGATACGGGGGAGGGCGTGGGGGGGCACATCGCCACCTACCTTTCTGCGGCGACGCTTATGGAGGTGGGCTTTAACCACTTCTTCCGCGGACGCAGCGCCGATTACGGTGGCGATCAACTCCTGTTTCAGGCCCACGCGGCTCCAGGGGTCTACGCCCGCGCCTTTCTTGAGGGACGTTTTGAGGAAGGGCGCCTTCGTGCCTTCCGCCGGGAGCTGACCCCTGGGGGCGGCTTGTCTTCCTACCCCCACCCCCGACGCATGCCCGATTTCTGGACCCTGCCCACGGCGTCCATGGGCCTTTCCACCCCCTCTGCCATTTACCAGGCGCGTTTCGCAAAGTACCTAGAGCACCGGGGCCTCAAGCCCGCGAACGGTGGCAAGGTCTGGTGTTTCCTCGGCGACGGAGAAAGCGACGAGCCCGAGGTGCTGGGCACCATCAACATGGCCAGCCGAGAAGGGCTCGATAACCTGATCTTGGTGATCAACTGCAATTTGCAGCGCCTGGATGGCCCGGTGCGCGGCAACGGGAAAATCATTCAAGAGCTTGAACGGAGCTTCCGGGGCGCCGATTGGCACGTCATCAAGGTGATTTGGGGCTCGGGATGGGATCCCCTGTTGGCCCGGGACACGGCGGGGCATCTGGCGAAGCGCATGGAAGAGGCGCTGGACGGGGACTATCAGATGTACTCCGTCTCCCCCGGGGCCCTTCAGCGGGAGCACTGGGTAGAGCAGACGCCAGCTCTGAAGGCGCTTATGGATTCCCTTTCCGACGAAGAGATTTCCACCATCAAGCGCGGTGGTCAGGACGTGAAGAAGCTCTACGCGGCCTATGCGGAAGCCGCCGGCTCCGTGGGTAAGCCCGTGGTGATTCTCGCAAAAACCGTGAAGGGTGACGGCATGGGGGTGGGCTCCCAGGGTCGGAACACGGTGCATCAGAAGAAAAATCTGAGCCCGGAGGAGCGGGTCGATTTTGCCCGGCGCCTGGGCATTCCCCTGCCCCGGGAGGCTGCGGAGGCAGCGGATTTCTACCGCCCGGAAGAGGCGGCCCCGGAGCTCACCTATCTTCGGGAAAGGCGCGAGGCCCTCGGCGGGTCCCTGCCCCGGCGGGAAGTGAACTGTGAAACCCTTGCCGTGCCGCCCCTCCGTGCTTTTGAGACGTTCCTCAAGGGCTCGGGGGAACGGGAGCTTTCCACCACCATGGCTGTGGTGCGCTTGCTAGGCACGCTCCTGAAGGATCCCGCCCTTGGGCGCTATGTGGTTCCCATCGTTCCTGACGAGGCCCGCACCTTTGGTATGGATGGGCTCTTTGGTCAAGCGGGGATCTACGCGCCGGCGGGGCAGCATTACAAGCCGGTGGATGCCGATACCCTGGCCCCCTACCGGGAAGCTTCGGACGGGCAAATCCTCCAGGAGGGCATTTGCGAAACCGGCGCCATGGCCAGCTTCCTGGCGGCAGGGACGGCTTACGCCAACTTCGCCGTGCCCACCATTCCCTTCTATATCTTCTATTCGATCTTCGGCTTCCAGCGCGTCGGCGACATGATCTGGGCCGCCGGAGACGCCATGGCCCGGGGCTTCCTGCTGGGGGGCACCTCCGGGCGCACCACCTTGAACGGCGAAGGGCTGCAGCACCAGGACGGTCATTCCCAGCTCCTCGCCCTCACCGTGCCGAAGCTGAAAGCCTACGACCCGGCCTTCGCCTTCGAGCTGACCGTCATCATTCGCGATGGTATCGAGCGCATGTATGGTCAAGGTGAGGATGTTTTCTACTACCTCACGGTCACCAATCAGAATGAAGTCATGCCCGCCCTTCCAGGACTGGGAACGGGCGAGGAAGGGGCGGTTATTGACGGCGTCCTCCGGGGGCTTTACGCCTTCGAGCACCGCCTGCCGGAAGCAGGGGCATCGGCTCCGGTGGCGAACTTGTTGGGCAGCGGCGCGATCATGAAGGAAGTGCGGGCGGCCGCAGAACTGCTCCTTGCGGAAGGGGTCGCCGTGACGGTCTGGAGCGTCACCAGCTACGGTGAGCTGGCCCGGGACGGGCGGGCCGCAGAGCGGGCCAAGCGCCTCGATCCCCAAACCGCGCGCCGACCCTATGTGGCGGAGGCCTTCGAAAACGCGGAGGGGGTCTTTGTGTCCGCCAGCGACTACATGAGCGCCCTCGGGGAGCTGATCAGTCGCTGGGTACCGGGCCCCTACGCGGTGTTGGGCACGGAGGGCTATGGTTTATCCGAATCCCGGGATGCGCTCCGCGATCACTTCGAGGTCTCTGCCGCTTGGATTGCCCACGCAGCGCTGGGGCTCCTGGAGGGAGAGGGGGCCGTTTCCTCAGGCACCGCCGTGGCCTTTGCGGAGGCCCAGGGCCTGAACCTGGCGAAGGCGGATTCGGCGAGCTACTGAGAACCGTGCTTAGCCGCCGAGGGCGGCCAGGTCACCGTTCTTGTCGAGGGGCCTTAAGGCGTCCAGGGAGACGGGTTGGCGGCTTCGGCGCTGCAGGGTTCGAGCGGCATCTTCCGTTAGCACGACGATACTGATCCGGCGATTGACCGGGGAGTAGGGATCCTCGGGGACGAAAAGCACCGAATCCCCAAACCCGACCACCTGCTGAACCTTACCCGCGGCAAGCCCGCCATCGCCCAGGGCGCGGCGCGCGGCGTTTGCTCGATCCGTTGACAGTTCCCAATTCGTGTAATTTTCCCGATTCAGGAATTGGTAGGCATCAGTGTGCCCGGTGATGCTGATTTTATTGGGGACCGCGTTAATGACCTGGGTGATCTCTCGCAAAATGGAAACGGTATATTCCTTTAGGGCGGCAGACCCACTCCCGAACATGGGTCGGTTTTCCTTATCAATAATCTGGATGCGAAGGCCCTGGGGAGTGATGTCCAGGAGAAGCTGATCTTTAAAGGGACGAAGCGCTTGGCTTCGTTCCGTGGCTTCCCGAAGGGATTCAAGTAGGCTTTCTAAACGCTCTCGATCGAGGCCCTGAGCAACCTCTTCCTTAGAGGTCATGCGATCCTCAAAGGGCGAGGCATCTTTTGGCTCCGAGGCCTTAGCGGAGGCAGGGGCTTCCAGATTAATCAGCGTTGGCGAACTCCCTCCCTCTCCCAGGAGGGGGCTGGGGGATGGAGCGGTGCTCTGGCCGAAGATTGGGCTAGGGTTGTTGAAATACTCGCTGATCGCTCCCCGCTGTTCCGGCGTGGTTGTGTTCATGATCCAAAGGAGAAGAAAAAAAGCCATCATCGCCGTGGCGAAGTCGGCGAAGGCCACCTTCCACGAACCGCCATGGTGACCGTCGCCCTTCTTGATCACCCGCTTGACGATAATGGGCGCCGGCTTACTCATGCCTCACCCCGAAGAAACTCTTCAAGTTCAGAAAAAGAGGGGCGAAGCTCGCTCGCCATGATTTTGCGTCCAAACTCTACGGCGATCTGCGGGTTATAACCCTGCTGCTGCTTCAACCCTTTCAAGCCGATGGCGATTCTCTGAGACAGCCGGCTTAGTTATAAGCCTGTTTTTATTGATTATTTCTGACGCTGTGCTTCGCAGGCACGTCTAGGCATCAGTGCCGCAGTCGCAAGGGGTGTTCCGATGGTAGACACGAGGAGCACTTATGGCCGCTTACTTGATGCAAAAGCGAGGCTTTTACTACTTCACACGGAAGGTCCCATTAGACCTCATTGACCTTCACACCTCTGGCCGCATCCAGATCGCATTGCGCACAAAGAGTAGAAAGGAGGCTGACATGCTGGCCACTATTCTCAACGCGGAGCTGGAAAAGAAGTGGAGCCAGCTGAGAGCAGAGGACTCAACAAGACAACTGGCCCGGTTTTTTAAACGTGAACAGGCCGAGCAGGTCACTGTAGAGTTGTCGAGCACCGAATCAACCGAAACATCCTTTAAGAAGGCGGCAGCAGAGTATTTGAGGGATAGGGCGATTGGTCGTGATCAGCGTTTTACGGTCTCTACAAACAGAACGGTCTCACGATTCGTCGAAGTAACTGACAATGTGCCCTTAGAGAGGACCTCTCGTGAGCACGCCTTAAGGTTTCGGGAGGACATGACTAACCGTGGCTTCTCTCCTGCAACGATGAAGCGTCACTTTGCGATTCTGGCGGCTATCTACGCATTTATCGAAGATACGGGGGCTGCTCTGCCAAAGAATCCTTTCCGCCGAATAGCTCTCCCCCAAGAGCCAAACCTCCGTCGGCCTAGACGCCCTCTGACGGGGGTGGAGCTCCAGGTTCTGGAGGAACGCTTTTTAAGTCGTGATGATGAGCTCTCCAGGATAACAATGCTTCTATTGCACACTGGAATGCGGTTGTCGGAAGGCTTGGGGGTGCTAGCCTGGGGACTGCAGTGCAGTCGGACAGAATTTTATTATTCGACTGGCTCCTAACGAGCTGCGACGGCTCAAGACTGCTAGCAGCCGACGAACCGTACCGGTCGTCGGGGCATCGGCTCAGGCTTTAAAGAATCAGCTTACGTTGCATCCAACTGGTCCTCTTTTTCCAAAGTATGCGACCAAGCCAGACATGCAAAGGGTTACTGTGAGCCAACTACTGAACAAGCGATTCAAAGTCGCTTTGGGTTCAGGGGCGACAGTGCATGGTCTGCGACACTCTTTCAGAGATCGCCTAAGGGCTGCAGAAGTCCCATCCGAAGCAATTGATTTTTTAGGCGGCTGGGCGCGACGAGGAGTGGGTGCTTCGTACGGAGACGGATACTCAGCAGAACAACTGATCAGCTACGTTAGCAGAGTATTGTCTTGCGACTGCGGCACGGATGCCTAGACGTGCCTGCGAAGCACAGCGTCAGAAATAATCAATAAAATCAGGCTTATAACTAAGCCGGCTGTCTCAGAGTTTCGCCATCGGCTTGAAAGGGTTGAAGCAGCAGCAGGGGTTCGGAAGCAGTTTTACGCTTAAACTTTGGCTGTATCAACGACGCCATTGCTGCTGTACCGACTCGAGGGCAAAACCGTGACCGCATCAAAAGGCCCTCCCCGGGGGTGCGAAAGAGTCAGCTTCACTATTAAGAGCCTGCGCTTACGATCACTCCCAGGGGCAAGAGCCAGCCGAATTCGGGATCTTCACAAAAGGGTTGCCGATGGAGGTCTCCGCTTCAATGCGGTCTTGACGCTGTCTCTCCCAAGGCGAAACCGGGTCGGCCAGGGCCCACGCTTGAAACATGGCCTCTTCAGCAGGTTGGATTTGCACGCCATGCTGCATGCGCATGTATAACCAGACCCTCGCCACGTCACCCTTAATGCAGTCATGCGGTTCAAACAGACCTTTGGCGTCCTCAATCGGGCAATCGCCAAAGTCGCTTGCATTGTCGGGCAAATCGCCATACCTGTCGTTGCTGCGGAGGGCATTCACCTGCCCAATAGAAGGCGCAAGGTTATGAAGGTCAAAGATCATTGCCTGCGCCCGTGGATCGCTTTTTCGCAGTGGCTGCGACCCGATTGACCGTTTGGGGGATTCGTCCAGCACTCAAATTGGCGAGCGGGCATTGGGAAGCCGGAACAATGTGACTCCACCCGTCCGGCACGATGGCTGTGCTTAGCCGGTCCAGCGTAGCCGCACGATTTCGTGTCTGTGATCTTTCCGCTTCCGTCCGAGTCTCCGTCAGACTTATACGTACAGCCGCAGTAGAAGGTTGCCGTTATGCCTCTGTATACGATGTCATCAGCTGCGTTCTTAGCACCTTTCCAGGAGGCGCTGCTGGTCGCTGCCAGACCGAAGAGGACCAGAAAGACCACCGCGAATCTCATAACTGCCCTCTCTTTGAATCTGCCGCTCTTGATTGGAGATGAGTTAGCGCCTGTGAATCGAGGCGGTTTGCTTGCGGGCTTTCAAAAACTGGTTTTCGCAAGCGGCAGCAGCACCCTGCAACACGCCCTGACGTAACAGGCCCTCCCCGGGCCTCTCTATAGGAGTGGAACGGCTAGTCGTAACTGTCCCATGCGGAGGGGAATGGTGCCCATGGCGCTCTGGTACCACTCAGGAGTTCCTCCATTATCAAAGCGGCTACCAACGTTTCAGGAAGGTAGTAGTCTCAGTCATCGGCGAATTCGGCGGGTTGGGCTCGGAAATGTCACACGGAGGGAAACGACCCGGAGCAGGACGACCTCGCGCATTGTCGGACCTTGATCGCGTTAGGGTTGGCTCAATGTGTGAGCGGCTTTATCGCGATGCCCAGAAGTCAGCCAGTTCAGACCAAATTGCTCAGGCCACTAAGGCAGTGCGCCTCGAGCACGAAAAGGCGGGATCCGTACCGATTGAGAAGCGGCCTGAGTGGACTAGATCCTTGGAGTATGAGGATCACAAAGACGACATTCAGTTCGCGCTACAAACGGACCAAGGCCTTAGCGACGACCAGCCACCGTCGCGCGTCATGAAAGTCCGCCTCAAACGTCCTTGGGGAGTGAAAAAGGACATCAAAAAAACGTCGCACAGGAGATGGGCATCTCTGAACGACTGGTCCAGACGTGCTGGGACGAATACCGCAAATTAATGAGAGACCTATCTTAGCTCTAATTTGATTTTTGTATGAAAGTCGAAGGCTCTCCAGACTGATCCGAAAAATACAGGCCATGTTCATTAACGCCTAAGGAGGCGCATCCATGGCCGTTGCAATCCTAAGACTTCCGTCCGTTAAGTCCCGTACAGGACTCTCACGATCGACAATCTACCTACGCATGGCTACAGGGGATTTTCCCAAGCCAGTTACGCTAGGCCGGCGCGCGGTAGGGTGGCTCTCGAGCGATATAGATCATTGGATAGAACAACAGATCGATCTTAACCGCGGGAGGGTCAAGTAATGACTGTTCCCGCAAACCGCACACTGCAAACCGCTCTAGCCCTTGCCCAAGCAGGGATCTCCGTTTTTCCCTGCAAAGAAAACAAGGCCCCAGCCACCCGGCGCGGCTTTAAGGATGCTTCTTGCGATCCGGAGGTCATCAAAGGGTGGTTTGCGAAGCCAGGCCGTCTCATTGGCGTCCCGACAGGGAAAACAAACGATCTGTTCGTTGTTGATGTTGATCCAAACGGCCTCGAATGGCTTAACGAGAATCAGGCAGAGCTGGACTCCAAGTGCATCCACAGCACGAGGAGGGGTAAACACCTGCTTTACCGGTATCCATCAGATGGAGCTAGCCTGAAAAACACAGCAGGAAGGTTGGCGCTTGGCGTCGATACCCGCGGTGAAGGGGGTTACATCATCTGGTGGCCCGCTGAGGGCTTGCCCGTTGAAGGCGCCTTTCCCCGGATCGGTGATCCGCCTGAATGGATCATCCGGGCTCTCGAAGCGAAACCGGCAGTGGGGTCAACTTCGGAGAGAGGGTACTTACCGATCGAATCTGGCGTCACCTACGAGGGAGGACGGAATCAGGCGCTCGCGAGCTTTGCCGGATCTCTTAATCGAAGGGGGGTCAAAGACACTGAGCTTGAGGAACACCTCAAGCTTTTCAACGAACGAAATTGCTCGCCTCCCTTACCTGATGAGGAGGTAGCGGCCATCGCCAAGAGCGTGAGCCGCTACGCATCAGAGGTTCCTATTTCTCCCTTAGAAGACCACCGAAACCGATTATGCAGGACTTCATGTTTCGAAGGAGGAGGTTGAGAAGATCCATGACCTTACTTGGGTCATAGATGACATCGCCCTCAGGGGCATGTTGTGGTGATTGTGGGAGCCCCAGGGGCCGGTAAAACAACCATCATGTTCCATCTGTGCTGCCTGATATCTGAGGAGTACGAGGTCAACTACATCCACGCTGACACGAACCCAGGGGACGCAAAGGATTACTACGAGCGGGCTTGGAAGCACGGCGATGAACTATGCGACACCAGATATGGTAGTCGGCAAGTCTATGGAAGATGTGATGAAGTTTTCACCGAAGCAAGGCCAATAGCGCCGAGGAGCTCTATGACCAAGTCTTCGTGATCGATACGCTGAAAAAGACGGCGAACATGATAGACAAAGTAATTTGAAGCAAGCTACTCAGATCTTCCGCAAGCTCTCTAGCCGAGGGGCCACGCTCCTGCTATTGGGCCATACCAACAAGCAGAAGGATAAGGAAGGGAACTACGTCTTTGAGGGAACCCAAGATCTAAGAGCTGATGTGGGAGATGATCTTTCTCATTCCGCTTAAGGAGCCTGACGGCTCGTTGTTAGTCTCAACAAAGGTTGATAAGCAGCGGGCCGTAATGAAGGAGCGATCTTTTCGAATTCATGAGGACCGAACCGTTGAGGCTCTGGAGGAATGGACCAACGTCAGCCGTCTCGTAGAACAAGAGAAACAGCGGAAGAAAGACAAGCCGATCGTTGAAGCTATAATGAACGCGATCCTCCATGGGACAACCCTCAAGGGGCAGATCACGAGCCATTGCTCGAATTTAGGCTTAGGCGGTCCTAAAACAATCAGCAAAGTGCTTCATTTCTACAGCAACGAGGGAGAGGATCCCATTTGGAGAGTCGAGCGCTTCCCTAGCGAAAAGAATGCAATTCGCTACAGGCTCATCGACGACTTCTTCGAATAAAGACGCAGTGAGTGCCCCCTCCCTGGCCCGAGACCGGAGCAGGGGGGGGGGGGTGCTAGGGGGCTATACATAAAAAGAAGAAGAAGAGAGAAAACAGGCAAAACTGGCCAAACTCAGCAACGGCGCTGTTTTTCCAGTTTTGCCAATTTCTACCCCCCCCTTCACAGGCTTACAGGCGTCACGTTTGATAGACGAAGTCATCCCTCGGGCACATGCTGAGAGATGCGTTTAAAGTAAATAAAAACAATGACCTAGGAGGATTCACGGTATAATAGGCATCCGTCTTTTGAGCCTTTGAGGGCACTACTATGGCCGGAAGAAACTCCATCGATATTGACCTTGCACGCGTTGAGCGCCTCGCTGCCCAAGGGCTTACGGATGAGCAGGTGGCGACGAGCCTTGGGGTCAGCCAGTCAACCATCACCCGCAGGAAGCGTACTTCTGACCAATTTGCCGAGGCTCTTAACAGGGGCAAAGTGCGAGGCATTGAAGAGGTGACTAACACGCTTTGGCTGAACGCGACCGAAAAGCAGAACACCTCGGCTGCGATCTTTTACCTAAAGAATCGCGCTGGATGGTCTGAAAAGGCGGCAGTCTCAGCGGAGCACATCGGCCAAGTTTCGGTCGAGCATGGCATCGAGGATGCGCTAGCGGTCCTTCAGCGCTATGGGATCGACCCAGGTGAGCTTTAAGGGGTCCTCGCCAGGCTCTGTTGGCAAGATTAAGGCTCAAGCCCTCACGGCTTTCCAAGCACATTTGTCGATAAGAGATTGATTTGAATAAACTACTTCGTGCCCTAGCCGTAGGTTTTTCGTATCAGTTATTGCGACTGCTGAACGGCCGGCCAACTCTAAGATATTGAAAAACAATCGCACTCCAAGTGAAACTGACCAATCCAGTCTGTGTCGTCTAGGACCGCACTGGTGCTCTTCTCCTGACTTTCATCAGAGGAAGGCGGAGCTAGGTCAGCCCCTGAGCAAAAAGCCTCTGAGGGGCCCGCATCTCCACCGGTGATCACGATTACCCGTATTGCGTCGTCGTCGGTTGCTTTCTTCATGGTCTCGACTAGAGCCCAGCCGAGTTCAGAAGTGAGCGCGTTTTTCCGCTCTTGCCGGTTAAGGGTGAGCGTTAAGACCCCGCCACTAACCTGCTGAGTCGAGCCATCCATTTTGAAAGAATCTCAAGACTGACGCCGGCTCCGTAGCGCTCGCCCACCGTCCCTGGTGACCAACCGCCTAGCTGGTCCGCGATGTAGGAAGGGGCTCCAAGCTCCCGCATACGAGCTCGGAATGTATGACGGAAAGAGTGGATAACTAGGTCTCCATACCCCAATTTGGCCAGGCGCCTTCGAAGTAGAGAGCCTACATTTTGCGACAGCACTCTGTTTCGACCCATTAGTTCCGGGAAGACCATTACCTCGCCGATTGGGGTGAGTCTTGGCTTTGTCCGGCGAGCGGCTTCGAGCGCGTTACCGGTTAAAGGGATATCCCTTTCGCTGTTTCTGTTTTTCAACCGTCTTACGTCGGTCCATCTCAATGCAACGTGAGGGATCTTGTGAGACAGCATCAACTCTCGCTTGGACATGTATGCGCACTCAGATAACCGCATTCCGGTTTCGGATAACAGCACTAGGGCCAACGCTGCATCGCTTCCATCCTCCAGCAGCTTCGACTGAAGCTGCATAATCACTTCTGACTCATAGGACGGTCGCTTCTTCTTGTCGCTGACATCCACGGGGACTCTCAAAAAAGGGTTATCAACTTTTAGCGAAAGCTCGTTGATCGCAAAGTTTGTGAGAGTCCGGCAGAACCCAAGCGTATGAGCCACGGTTGAGCTTGATAGACCAGTTTTCGTTAGCTGATCTCTAAGCCGTATGGCATCGCCTCGTTCAAGCGATGAGGCGGATCGTTCGCCAAATAGGGGGGCAACGTGAGACCAGTAGGAGTTTGCCCGGGTTCTGAATTGAGGTGCGCGATAGGGAGATCTTTTGTCGATGTATCGCGAGAACACTTCTGAAAACGTTGGCGTTTGGACTGAGGTATATCCTCTTCGAATCAGCTTGGATTCCACTGAAAAGTTTTCAGCTCGCGCTGAGGCCCATGCTTGATCAAGTTCTGACGCAATGCTGCGCGCCATTTTGCGAGCCACCGCTCGATTAGTGGTTCGTAGACTGAACGCGACCTTTGCGTTGTGATAGAGGTGTCTTAAGTCTTTTGGGACCTGCCTCCCAAAGTAAAAGACTCGGCCTTTACGGAAAGTAAACTGCGGATTTCGTATCGACTGTGCCATCGGCCTACCCAGTTGGAGGAACGTCCATGTCCCAGGACCTAATTGAGCAGGTTAGTGGCGGGGTCTTAACGCTCACCCTTAATCGGCAAGAGCGGAAAAACGCGCTCACTTCTGAACTCGGCTGGGCTCTAGTCGAGACCATGAAGAAAGCAACCGACGACGACGCAATACGGGTAATCGTGATCACCGGTGGAGATGCGGGCCCCTCAGAGGCTTTTTGCTCAGGGGCTGACCTAGCTCCGCCTTCCTCTGATGAAAGTCAGGAGAAGAGCACCAGTGCGGTCCTAGACGACACAGACTGGATTGGTCAGTTCCTCGTGGCCTTTCGTCTTCATTGCGATAAGCCCGTGATTGCTGCGATCAACGGAGTCGCCGTCGGGGCGGGCGTGGCCCTCGCGCTGTGTGCAGATCTTCGCATCGCGGCGCAAAGCGCCGCCCTTCACCCGGGCTATATTCGCGCGGGCACTTCTCCCGACGGTGGCCTCTCCTGGACCCTACCCACCCTCCTTGGTCACGAGGCCGCCCTTCGGTTTCTATGGGATCCGCGGATGGTTCCTGCGGAGGAAGCTCAGGCCCGCGGCCTAGTGGGGGAGGTGGTTGCCGATGACGCCTTTTCAGACGCTGTCGCTCGCCAGGCAGCGCAATTGGCTGCCCTCGCTCCCTTGGGTGTGCGTCAGACCAAGCGCTTGGTGGTGCGGGCAACCCTAGGCGCGGAAGTGCACAGCCATCTTCGGGATGAGTTGTCCTACGTTCGCCGCGGATTGGGGAGCGAGGATGGGAAGGAAGCGGTGCGGGCGATCTTCGAGAAGCGCGCCCCGACCTTTCGCGGCCGCTAAGGCCCCGCCCCGCGCTATACTTGCCCTTTGCGCACGGGTAGGAAGGAACAACCATGAGCGAAGGCGGCGGGAAACTTTGGGGTGGCCGCTTCACGGAAGCCACCGATGCCTTCGTGGAGCGTTTCACCGCGTCCGTAGGCTTTGACCAGCGCCTCGCACGCCACGACCTTGCCGGCTCCCGGGCCCATGCCACCATGCTCGCCGAGCAGGGGGTGCTTAGCGTTGAGGAGCGGGACGCAATCCTCGTTGGTCTCGACGAGATTGCCCGCGCCGTCGAGGATGGCACCTTCCCGTGGGCCGTCGAACTTGAAGACGTGCATATGAATATCGAGGCCCGGCTAACTGACCGCATTGGCGCTGCCGGGAAAAAGCTGCACACGGGCCGGTCCCGCAATGATCAGGTTGCCACGGACATTCGCCTTTGGCTGCGGGACGCCATTGATGGGTTAGACGCTGAGCTGCTGCGTCTTTGTGAGGGCCTTCTGGCCCAGGCTGAGGCCAACGCCGACACTATCATGCCGGGCTTTACCCATCTTCAGACGGCCCAGCCCGTGACCCTCGGCCACCACTTTCTGGCCTGGTTTGAAATGCTCCTTCGCGATCGTTCCCGCCTCCAGGATTGCCGCAAGCGTCTGAACGCTTGCCCGCTGGGAGCGGCGGCTCTCGCCGGCACCACCTTTCCTATTAGCCGGGAACGGACCGCAAGCCTGCTCGGCTTCGATCGGGTGGTGGAGAATTCCCTGGATGCGGTGAGTGACCGGGACTTCGCCATGGAGTTCACGGCCTGGGCCAGTATCACCATGGTGCATCTCTCGCGCTTCTCGGAAGAGCTTATTCTTTGGGCCTCCGCGCAGTTTGCCTTTATCGATTTGCCCGATCGCTTTTGCACCGGCTCCTCGATCATGCCCCAGAAGAAAAATCCCGATGTGCCCGAGCTGGTGCGGGGAAAGAGCGGCCGCGTGGTGGGGCATTTGATGGCTCTGCTCATGCTCATGAAGGGGCAACCTCTGGCTTACAACAAGGATAACCAGGAGGACAAGGAACCCCTTTTCGACTGTGCGGATACGCTGTCCGACTGCCTCCGAGCTTTCGCCGATATGGTTCCGGCCCTCGTCCCCCGCCGCGCCACGCTCCGGGAAGCGGCCATTTCCGGCTTCGCCACGGCCACGGACCTGGCGGATTACCTCGTTCGAGCGGGGCTTCCCTTCCGCGATGCCCATGAAGTGGTGGGGCGGGCCGTGGCCCATGCGGTTGCCGCTGAGTGCGATCTCGCGGAACTGTCCCTGGAGACGCTCCAAGGCTTTTCAGACCGCATCGAGGAAGATGTCTACGCCGTGCTTACGGTGGAAGGCTCCGTGGCGGCCCGGGACCACTTCGGGGCCACCGCGCCGTCCCAGGTCCGCGCCGCCGTGGCGCGGGGTCGGGAGCGCCTGGCCCAGGGGCTGCTATGATGCGCCACCTCGCTCTTCTGCCCTCTGCCTTCGGGAGCTAAGTCTATGCTACGACTCGCCCTTTTCGCCGTGCTCCTATCGGGAGCGGTGGCCAGCTGTGGCATCAAGGGGCCCCTATCGGCGCCGGGCCACGGCGACACCCAGGTGCAGGCGTAGGCACCATGACGCTCGGCTCCTTCGCTTACGAGGGCGGAACCCTCTGCGCCGGTTCTGTCCCCCTTGCGCCCCTCGCCGAGCGCTTCGGCACACCACTCTATATCTATGATTTCGATGCCATTGCGGCGCGCTACGGCGCCTTTTCGCAAGCTCTCGGAGATCAGCCCCATCGCATCTGCTACGCCGTTAAGGCCAACAGCAGTCTGGCCTTGCTGGCGCGCCTGGCCCGCCTGGGCTCGGGCTTTGACATCGTATCCGGGGGTGAACTCGCTCGGGTGCTGGCCGCCGGCGGCGATCCTGCCAAGATCGTCTTTTCCGGGGTGGGAAAGAGCACCGGGGAGCTGCAGGCGGCCCTCGACGCCAACATCGGCTGTTTCAACGTAGAGTCTGAACCCGAACTTTGGCGCTTGGCGGCGCTCGCGGAGGCGTCCGGGGTTGAAGCGCCTGTGTCCCTTCGGGTGAACCCCGATGTGGATCCTAAAACCCATCCCTATATTTCCACGGGTTTGAAGGACAACAAGTTTGGCCTCGCGGTGGACCAGGCCGCGGCCCTTTACCCACGTATCGCTGCCCATCCGGGGCTTCGGGCCGTAGGCATCGATTTTCACATTGGCTCCCAGCTCACCACTCTTTCACCCTTTATCGATGCCCTCCGTAGGGTGCTCGCACTGGTCGATCAGCTAGAAGCAGACGGCATTACGCTCTCCCACATTGATGTCGGGGGCGGTCTGGGGGTGCGCTATGACAAGGAAGCGCCGCCCTCCGCGGTGGCCTATGCGGCGGGGCTCAAGGGGGCACTTCAGGGCCGGCCCCAAACGCTCGTGCTTGAGCCAGGCCGCTGGCTCGTGGCCGAGGCGGGCGCCCTGCTCACTACCGTAGAGTACGAAAAGCACCACGAAGGAAAGCGCTTTCTGATCGTGGATGCGGCCATGACGGAGCTGCTTCGCCCGGCGCTCTATGACGCCTGGCATCCCATTGTGCCTCTGGCTGAGCCTATCGCTGATGCAGAGGGCGCCCTGGCAGATGTTGTGGGCCCGGTCTGCGAATCCTCCGACGTGCTCGGTAGGGATCGACCCCTAGCCGTGGGGGAAGGGGACGGGCTTGCCATTCTTGGTGCCGGTGCCTATGGCTTCGGCATGGCCTCGAACTACAACACGCGAAATCGCCCCGCGGAGGTGCTCCTAGAAGCCGGGCAGGCTTATCTGGTGCGGCGCCGGGAGCGCTACGAAGATCAATTTGCCCTGGAAAGCCTCGCGCTTTCGGGGGCCGAGTGAAACTCAGCTTCACAAAAATGCATGGCCTAGGAAACGACTTCGCCGTCGTTGATCTCCTAACCCAGCGCGCCAAGCTGACTCCGGCGCAAATTGCTGTGCTCGCGGATCGGCATCGAGGTATTGGCTTCGACCAGCTGCTTGCCGTTGAGCCTCCCCAGCGACCGGAGGCGGACTTTCGCTATCGCATCTTCAATACGGATGGCTCTGAGGCCGAGCAGTGCGGCAATGGCGCGCGGTGCTTTGCCCGCTTTGTGGTGGAGCGAGGGCTGACGAAGAAACAGACCTTGGTGCTCGAGGTCCCCCGGGGGACGATCACCGCTACGCTTCAGGATCAGGGCTGGGTCGAGGTTGATATGGGGTCGCCGAGCTTTGCGCTGGATGCCTTCCCCGTTACGCTCGGTTCTCGGGCCGAGGCCCAGGGCCTTTCCCTGGAAATGGCCACGGACGCCGGGCCCGCGGTGCTTACGCTCATATCCATGGGCAACCCCCATGGGGTCATTTTCGTCCCGTCCGTCGTGGACGCCCCCGTGGCGGCGCTCGGGGCGGCGCTCCAGGCCCACGAGGCGTTTCCCGAAAGTTTAAACGTAGGGTTTTGCGAGATCGTCGATCGTAAGCGCCTGCGCCTTCGCGTCTACGAACGCGGGGTGGGGGAAACCCAAGCCTGCGGCTCGGGCGCCTGCGCGGCGATGGCCGCCGCCCGGGAGCAGGGGTGGGTTGGGGATGAGGTGACGGTCTCCCTTTCCGGCGGGGAGCTACGGCTGCGCTGGCAGGGCCCCGGATCCCCTCTTATGATGGCTGGACCCACGGCTTTTGCTTACGAAGGACAGGTTCGCCTATGAC
The DNA here is from genome assembly GCA_038144425.1 of Candidatus Salivita marina. Taxonomy (GTDB): domain Bacteria; phylum Pseudomonadota; class Gammaproteobacteria; order Pseudomonadales; family Azotimanducaceae; genus Salivita; species Salivita marina. Next base: position 852,729 of record JAYQNS010000004.1, read on the forward strand.
GGAAGCCGCAGTGGTCGCCTTTTTAGAGGCCAACCCGGATTTCTTCCAAAAGCAGCCCGAGCTGCTGAACAAGCTCATGTTGCCTCACGACGTTCCCGGCGCCACGTCCCTCGTGACCCGTCAGCTGGGGGTGCTACGGGAGCGTAACCAGGCCCTCCGGGCACGGCTTGGGGATGTGCTGGAAAGCGCTGAGAGCAATCATGCGCTTTTCGAAGCTACCCTGAAGGCCACGCAAGCGCTGCTGGCCCTGTCCCGTAGCGTGCGCGGCGCAGAAGCCCTTGCCATTCTTCAAAGCCATTTTGCGGCCGACGCCATCGCCTTGAAGACCGTGGTCTCGGAGGGAGCGGAAAGCCCCGTGCCGGCGCTCCCAGCGGTGAGCGCTTCGGCGCTAGAAAATATCCTGGGGCCTTTGCTTTCGGAGGAGCCTGCCTGCGGCGCCCTGCGCCCGGAGGAGCAGACCCTCTTGTTTGACGAGGCGCGCTATCCCTCGGCGATCTTTGCGCGCTTCCCCCTGGGGCAGGGCGCGCTCCTTCTCGCCTTTGGCAGCCGCGACGGGGGGCACTTCACTGCCGCCATGGGCACGCTGTTCTTCGAATTTTTGGGCCAAACCCTCGCGGCCTTGCTCGACCCCGCGCCCGCCGGCAGCCGGGAGCGCTAGCCTTTCATGGCGCCCGTGGAGGCTTTCCTCGAGCGTCTCGCGCGGGAAGCCCAGCTGTCTCCCCGCACCGTGGAAGGCTATCGCCGGGACCTCGCCCGCTTCCACGAATGGTGGGCAGGCTTAGGGAGCGGAGCCGGAGACTACGCCTCTCTCACCGCTCACGACCTTCGGGCCTTCGTTGCGGCGGAGCACGGCCGAGGCCTGGGAAGCAAAAGCATCGCCCGGGCCCTTGCGGCGCTGCGCAGCTTCTTTCGCTACCTGATTCAGGAAGCGGACCTGCCCCGTAATCCCGCCGAAGGGGTGCGGCCGCCTCGCGGCGCCCGGCGCCTGCCGCGCACCCTCGATGTGGATGTTATGGCTCAGCTCTTGACCCCCGAGGGCGAGGGCGAACCGTGGCTGGCCTGCCGGGATCAGGCGATCTTCGAGCTTTTCTACTCTAGTGGGCTGCGGCTGGCCGAGCTGGTTGGCCTCAACGTGGAAGATTGCGATCTTGCTGAGGGGTTGGTGCAGGTCACAGGAAAGGGCCAAAAAACCCGCCGCGTTCCCCTCGGCGGGCCAGCTCGGGAGGCCATCGTCGCTTGGCGTCGTTTTCGCGCCGAGCGCTTCCCCGCCGAGCCTCTGGAGCGGGGGCCGCTCTTCCTTTCTTCTCGGGGGCAGCGCCTGAGTCCCCGAAGCGTGCAGGCCCGGCTGAAGGCTCGGGCCCAGACCCGGGCGCCAGGACAGCGGGTCCATCCCCACGCCCTGCGCCATTCCTTTGCCAGCCACATGCTTGAAGCCAGTGGCGATCTGCGCGCCGTACAGGAGCTCCTGGGGCATGCTGATATCTCAACCACACAGATTTACACCCACCTTGATTTTTCCCATTTGAGCGGCGTTTACGATCAAGCCCACCCTCGGGCCCGGCGCCGGGCCAAGGACGAGGAATAAGCCATGGCCGAACCGCTGCGTCTGCTGTGCTTTGATTTGGACGATACGCTGTGGCCCGTGCGCCCGGTGATCATCCGCGCGGAACACCGCCTGCGGAACCACCTGGATGCAGTGGCCCCACGGGTTCATCAGCGCCTGGGCCCGGAGGAGTTCACCGCGCTTCGGGAAGCACGGCTTGGGGCCGATCCCAGTCTGCGGCATCGGCTATCGGCGCTGCGCCGCCTGGTCCTCGAAGATGCGCTCCGCAATGTTGGCTACGCCGATGCGGAGTCCCTGGCGGTGGAGGCTTTCGAGGTGTTCTTCGATGCGCGCAACGACGTCGCCTATTTCGAAGGCACGCTGGAGGCACTCGAGGTGCTGTCCCGGCGCTACACCTTGGCAGCCCTGTCCAACGGAAACGCAGATATCCGGCGCTTGGGGCTCGAGCGGATCTTTGCCTTTCATTTAAATGCGGAGGGCGTCGGGGCGCCGAAGCCTCAGCCCGCCATGTTTGAGGCCGCGCTTCGGCAGGCGGGGCTTGGCCCGGAGCAGGCCGTTCATATTGGCGATAACGCTGTGGATGACGTGGGGGGCGCCGCGGCCTTGGGTATCAAAACCGTATGGGTGAACGAGAGCGGAGCCCCCTGGCCTGGCCCCGGGCCGGCGCCGGATTGGATCGTGCCCGACGTCCCGGCGCTTCTGGGGATCTTCTAGCTTCGGCCGTGGGCTTCGATAAAGGCTTTTACGGCATCTTCTGATGCGGGCAGGGGCGTGGAGCGCTTCGGCAGCCCCGCCAGTCCCTCCACCCGGGGGTGGGTCGCGAGGGGGGCGCCCACGGCGCCATTTACCGCCTCTGGGAATTTCGAAGGATGCGCCGTGGCTAGGCACACGAGCGGCTCGTCTCCCATGCGGAGAGCTCGCCCGGCGGCTACGCCCACGGCCGTGTGGGGGTCGAGCAGATAATCTTCTTCTTCGTGCACTGCTGCGATGGTCTCTAGGGTTTCTTCCCGACCGACGGCTCGGGCGCAGATGAGATCGTCGATGGGTGCTCCGTCGTCTAAATGGAACGCGCCGCATTGGGCGAAGCTTTCCATGGCCTCCCGAAGCGCTTCGGCACTTTGCCCGAGGCGGTAGAAGAGGAAGCGCTCGAAGTTGCTCGCCACCTGGATATCCATGGAGGGGCTGATGGTGAATTTCACGTCGCCCCGGGCGTAGCGCCCCGTATTGAAGAACACGGAAAGGATGTCGTTTTCGTTCGTGGCCAGGATGAGCTGGGTGATCGGTAGGCCCATCTTTTCCGCTAGCCAGCCGGCGAAAATGTCGCCAAAGTTTCCCGTGGGGACCGAGAAGGCCAGGGGCTTTTGTCCTGCGGCGTAATAGGCGTGGAAGTAGTAGACCACCTGCGCCAGCACCCGGGCCCAGTTCACGGAGTTCACCGCCCCCAGATGCCAGCGGGCCTTAAAGGGCAAATCCCGGAAGATGCTTTTGAGAATCGCTTGGCAGTCGTCGAAGGTGCCATCGATGGCAAGGGCGTGGACGTTCTCGTCCGCCACCGTGGTCATTTGCAGTTCCTGAATTGGGGACGTTTTGCCCTCCGGGAACATTATGAAAATGTCGATGTTGTTCCGACCTCGGGCTCCGGCAATGGCGGCGCTCCCCGTATCGCCACTCGTGGCGCCGAGAATGTTCAGGTGTTCCCCCCGGGCTTCGAGGATGTACTCAAAAAGCTGGCCGAGTAGCTGAAGCGCCACGTCCTTGAAAGCGAGCGTCGGACCGTGCCAAAGCTCCTGAACGTAAAGATCTTTCATGGAATGAAGCGGTACCACGGCTTCGCAGTCGAAGGTGGCATAGGCGGCATTGATCAGGCGCCGTAGATCGGCCTCGGGGATATCGCCCACGTAGGGCGACAGCACTTCATAGGCGAGGTCCGGGAAAGAGAGTGCGGCCCAAGCGTCCAGCTTATCCCCTACCTTGGGAATGCTTTCGGGAATCAGCAGCCCGCCGTCGGAAGCGAGGCCCATGAGGACCGCATCTTGAAAGGCCACGGGCTCAGTTTGGCCTCGGGTGCTGACATAGCGCATGGGTTGTGATTCTCCTGGGTAAGCGGGGCGCAGTTTACCCAAGGAGGGGCAGCCTGTCTGGCGATAAGGTGCCGCGCCCGAACCTCGAGCGCAGCGCCAGAATGCTCCGTTGAGGCCTCAGGAGTTGAGGTCGTAGGCCCGCTCCCCGTGAGCCGCGTAATCCAGCCCGTCAACTTCGTCTTCCGTGCTCACCCGAAGCGGGGTGATCAGGGCGCAGAGCTTAGCGAGGATCCAGGTGATTACCACGGTGAACACGCCCACGGCCAAAAGGGCGATGCCCTGGGCTTCCAGACTGCCGTGGCCCAGCACGCCGATCATCAGGGTGCCGAATATTCCGCCCACGCCGTGGACGGCGAAGACGTCCAGGGTGTCGTCGATTTTCAGTTGCTCCTTGATGGCGCGCACGGCCCACTGGCAGAGGATGCCTGCGATGGCGCCGATGAGCAGGGCTTCGCCCGGAGAGACGAAGCCCGAGGCCGGTGTGATGGAGGCGAGCCCCGCAATGGTGCCCGTGACCAAGCCCACGAGGGAGGCCTTGCCAAGCTTGATGCGCTCCCAGAGGGCCCAGGTAAGGGACGCGGCCGCGGCGGAAATGTGGGTGACGGTTAGAGCCATGGCGGCCCCGCCATCGGCGGCGAGCTGAGACCCACCATTGAAGCCAAACCAGCCGACCCAGAGGAGCGAAGCCCCAAGCATGACATAGCCCGGATTGTGGGGGGCTTCTGTTCCCGGCGCGGCCCAAGCATGAGCGCGAGCACCAGGGCGGCAAGGCCGGCGGTTTCGTGCACTACGATGCCGCCTGCAAAATCCTTGACGTCCATGGCCGCAAGCCAGCCGCCGCCCCAAATCCAGTGGGCCACGGGCGCATAGCACAGGAGCATCCAGAGGCTAGAAAAGAGCAGGACGAAGCCGTAGCCAATGCGCTCGACATAAGCGCCCAGGATGAGTGCTGGGGTGATGATGGCGAAGGTCATCTGGAAGGCGAAGAAAAGAACCTCCGGGATGGTGCCCGACAGGCTATTGCTATCGACGCCGGCGAGCATGACTTTACCGAGCCCGCCCCAGTAGGGAGCGTCGCTGCCGAAGGCAATGGAGTAGCCGGCGATGAGCCAAAGGATGCTCATGAGGGCGGCGAGGGACATGCACTGCATGAAGACCGATAGGACGTTACGGCTACGAACGAGGCCGCCGTAGAACAGCGCGAGTCCCGGCAAGGTCATAAGAAGGACGAGGGCCGTGGCCACGATCATCCAAGCGGTATCGCCAGTGTTTAGCATGCGGATTGCTCCCCTTTTCCTGCACCGCGCGTCGCTGCTTCGCCAGGGCGGAGCGCCTACCTTAGAAGGTAGATGCCGGAGGCCCCTCGTTGGCTGGGCGACATTCTTAGGTGTCGAGCTTGCTGTCCGAGCAGCGCGCTTCGAGTGTGTTAGACGGCGTCTGGCCCGCTCTCTCCGGTGCGGATCCGAACCACCTCTTCGAGGGGCGAAACGAAAATTTTTCCGTCCCCCACCTTGCCCGTGTTGGCAGCCTTGGTAATGGCGTCAACGACGCTTTCGAGCTGGCCGTCGTCGATGGCTACCTCGATTTTGACCTTAGGCAGGAAATCGACGACGTACTCCGCGCCGCGATAGAGCTCCGTGTGGCCCTTTTGCCGGCCGAAGCCCTTCACCTCCGTGACCGTCATGCCCTGCACGCCAATTTCCGAGAGCGCTTCTCGGGCGTCATCGAGCTTGAAGGGTTTGATAATTGCCGTGACCAATTTCATGGTTCGTCTCCTGTCGACCCCGGCCCGATGGCAGAGGGCGACCGTTGGCTAGCTGTTTAAGGGCGGCTAGCACGCCGATGCGGCCCACCCCCGTGTTGGCGTCTTTTCTGTGCAGGTTCTATGCCCACTAATGCCTGGCCCAAGAACAGCGCAACTCCCGGAAATTTAGGGAAAAATGGCCTGCGCGGGGAGCATTAAGTGCAATTTAACAGTGCATGCTTGGTTTACAAGTGATCACTTTTGGTGCATTTAGTGCGCTTAGGTCGTGCGCAGAAATGGCGCACGCACCCTGAGGAACTGTCTCTCGCAATTCCATCGCCGCCCCCCTAGGCTTGTTCCATCGTGACCGTTGCAATAGGACCTGCCCATGGCCAGTACCGATCCCCTCCGTGACTTGGTCGAGCGCATTGCTGCGCTCCTGCCCGCTGGGGGCCTCGCCCTTCCTGACGCTTATCGGGAGGAACTCCGTGCACTGCTCCAGGGGGTGCTTGCTCGGGGGGAGTGGGTTACCCGGGATGCCTTCGACGCCCAGGTGGCAGTGCTGCATCGCGCCCAGGCCCGCCTTGCTGAACTCGAAGCGCGCTTAGACGCGCTCGAAGGCCCTGCGTCTTCCGGCAAACCTGCCTAGCCCGTGGGCTACGGCGCGGTCTACAGCCGCGCGGCGCTGGGCGTGACCGCTCCTCTGGTGCAGGTGGAGGTGCGTCTGAGCGGCGGTTTGCCTACTTTCCAGGTGGCGGGCGCTGCCGAGGGCGCGCTTCGCGATTTGCGAGACAGAGTTCATAGCGCTTTGTCTGCCGCTGGCTACGCCTTCCCTCAGGGCCGCATTACGGTGAATCTCGCCCCCGCGGATCTTCCTAAGCGAGGCGCACGCTTTGATCTCCCCGTGGCCCTAGCGCTGCTGCAAGCCCAAGGGGTGGGGGTGCCACCGGCGCCGAACTGCGAATTTGTCGGGGAGCTGTCGCTTGATGGGGCCCTTCGCCCCGTCGCCGGGGCGCTACCCGCGCTCGAGGCCGCGGCGGCGGCGCACCGCCTACTCGTATTACCCGAGGGTAATGGCACCGAGGCAGGGCTGTTTTCCGCGCCCCAGGGGCGTTTGGCCCCCTCACTTTCTGCGGTGCTGGCCTGGCTGAAGGGAAAGGGGTCGCTCCCTCGCCCGGTCGCTTCGGAGGCGCCGCCGCCAGAAGAATGGCCGACCCTTTCCCGGGTTCAGGGGCAGGTGCTAGCCAAGCGAGCCCTCGCCCTCGCTGCCGTGGGCGGGCATAACCTGCTGATGGTGGGCCCCCCGGGCTCAGGCAAGACCTTGATTGCGGAAAGCCTGCCCGGGTTGCTTCCGCCCCTTAGTGATCAAACCGCGCGGGAGGTGGCGATGGTCCAAAGCCTGTCGCAGCGCGAAGGCCTTCGCCATCGACCGCGTCGCCCCTTCCGGGCACCCCACCATTCCATTTCTCAGGCGGCCCTCATTGGTGGCGGTGCGGAGGCTATGCCTGGGGAGGTCTCCCTGGCTCACGGGGGCGTGTTATTCCTTGATGAGCTGCCAGAGTTCTCCCGCGCCGCGCTCGAGGCGCTGCGCGAGCCCCTGGAAGCTGGCGAAGTGGCGGTGTCTCGGGCCCGTCGTCGTGCGCGCTATCCAGCCCGTTTCCAGCTGCTGGCGGCGATGAATCCCTGCCCTGCTGCCGTGGACTGCCAAAGCGGGGCTCCTTGCCAGTGCCCTCCCGGGGCCGCGGCCCGCTATCGGGCCCGCCTCTCTGGAGCGCTCCTCGATCGTATCGACCTGTTTGTCTCCGTTGCTCCCGTGCCGCTGAACCTGCTTAGCCGCCCATCGGTGCGAGCTAGGGAGGACGCCGGGGTGCCGACCGCGCATACCGTCTCCGAGGCCCAGCAGCGGGCGCGGGTCCGTCAGGGTTGTTTGAACGCAGAGCTGTCCCCGGAGCGCACCGTGCGGGCCTGCGCCCCCACTGAGCCCGCTCTCGGCCTGCTCGCTTCCCTAGGCACCACCCTGGGCCTCTCAGCTCGAGGCTTTCATCGGGCTTTGCGCCTTGCCCGCTCCGTTGCCGATCTTGCCGGTGAGCCTGCCGTCGAGGTGCCGGCGGTGCAGGAGGCGTTGGCCTTTCGCCCCCGGTTTTCCGACGCCCCGCCCTGCTAAACTCCCGCGCCCATTCCCGGAGGCCTCCGTGCAACTCAACCCTGCCCAAGCTCGCGCCGTTGCCTATCTTGATGGCCCCTTGCTGGTGCTTGCGGGCGCGGGCAGCGGGAAAACCCGCGTCATCATTCGCAAGATCCGCCATCTGCTTCGGGAGGGCTGGGCTCCGGAAACGATCTTCGCCGTCACCTTCACCAATCGGGCGGCCCGGGAAATGCGCGAGCGCTTGCTGGACGAGGCGGGGGAGGCGGCGCAGGCCGTAGCGATCTCCACCTTTCACCGCCTGGGCCTGAGGATTCTTCGAGAGAACCCCCGGGGCTGTGGGCGGCGTAGCGGCTTTTCCATCCTTGATGGGGGCGACGTCGACAGCCTGCTTCGGGCCCTGCTGCGGCAGCAGCTTGGGGATGCCGCCGAGCCCAGCCTGCTAAAAGAGGAAGCCCGGCTGGCCGCCAGCCTCATCTCGCGGTGGAAGAACGAGGATCTCAGGCCCCAGGCGGCCCTCGCGCAGGCGCGGTCCAGCGGGGAGCGGGCCAGCGCTGCCCTTTATGAGGCCTATGAAGCGCGGCTCGAAGCCAGTAACGCCGTGGATTTTGACGATCTGATTGTGCTCCCAGCACGCCTGCTACGGGGGGATCCGAGCTGGCAGGCGACCTGGCAAGCGCGGGTGCGCTACCTGCTGGTGGACGAATACCAAGATACCAACGGCGCTCAATACCAACTGCTTCGCGCCCTCGTAGGGAGCGCCGGGGCCCTTACCGTGGTGGGGGACGACGACCAATCCATTTACGCCTGGCGCGGGGCGCGCCCGGAGAACCTCCGGGATTTGGCGGCCGATTTCCCCACCCTCGAGGTGGTGAAGCTGGAGGAAAACTACCGCTCCCGACAAACTATTCTCCGTGCCGCGAACGCCCTCATTGCCCATAACGAGCACCTTTTCGAGAAGCGTCTTTGGAGTCAGCGCGGCGCTGGGGATCCCCTTCGCGTTGTCTCCGTAGAAGATGAGGACGTTGAAGCGGAGCGCATTGCTGCGGAGATCGCCGCCGACCGGGTAGCCCGGAAGGGCGCCTGGGGCGACTACGCCGTCATCTACCGCTCCAATCATCAGGTGCGACGCCTCGAGCTATGCCTTCAGGCGCTGCGCATTCCCTATCGCATTTCCGGCGGCGGCTCCTTTTTCGATAAGACCGAAGTGCGCGACGCCCTGGCCTATTTCCGGCTCGTTTTAAATCTGGCCGACGATATGGCCTTCCTGCGCATCGTGAACGTGCCCCGGCGCCAGCTTGGGGCCGGGGCCCTTGCGGCTTTGACCCGCGTTGCCGCCGGTACAGCTTCGGCACTCCTGCCTTCGGTCCATGAACACCAGGCCGAGCCGCTCGGAAAAGCCTATCCGCGCTTTGCGCGCTTTAAGGCGCTAATCCACGAGGCCCGGGATGCGCTGCGCCGCGATCCCCCGGCGGCGGTGCTTCGTAGCCTTCTGGAAACCGTCGATTACGAAGGCTATCTGCGCAGTCAGGAAAAGGACGATCGCAGCCGGGCCTTGGCGCGCTGGCAGAATGTCGAGCTCCTCCTCTCGGCGATGGATCGGCGCACAGAGGAGGGGGATGCCCCCGAGGACGTGCTCCGGAGCCTCATGCTTGATGATGGCAATGACATGGAGCTGAGCGATTCCGAAGTCCAGCTGCTCACCCTCCATGCGGCGAAGGGCCTCGAGTTCGCCCATGTATGGCTCATGGGCATGGAGGAGGGGCTCCTGCCCCATCGCAACAGCCTTGAGGAGAGCGCCCTCGCTGAGGAACGGCGCCTGGCCTACGTGGGGCTGACGCGAGCGGGGGAAACGCTGGCCATGACCGTGGCGCGTAAGCGCCGGCAGCGCGGATCAACGTTGGAGAGTGCGCCTAGCCGCTTCCTGGGAGAGATCCCTGACGAACTCCTGCGCTGGGAAGGGCTGGAGGCGCCGTCGGAAGCGGAGCAAGCGGTGAAGGCGGAGCGCGGGGTGAACGCGCTCCGGGCGTTGCTTGACGGTTAGGGGGTTATTCCGCCGCGGCGACCATGTAATCGACGGTGGCCTGGAGCTCTTCGTCGCTGCAATCCATGCAGGTGCCACGGGCGGGCATCACGCCGTTCAGGCCGTTGTAGGTGCTCTCGTACAGCGCGTCCTTGCCCTTTGCGATGCGCGGCGCCCAGGCAACGGCGTCGCCGTACTTCGGTGCACCGGCTGCGCCAGACATGTGGCAGGCCACGCAATAGGTGCCGTAAACCGCTTCGCCACTGCGGGGTTCGGCGGGCGCCGCGGGCGCTGCCGCCAGCATTTCTAGGGCGCTGGTGTCGACGGCGCCTACCGGTGCAATGCGCTGGGCGATCTCCGTTCGAGTCCCCTGAGGCTCCGGCGCACAGGCAGCAAGGCCTAGAACAGCAAAGACAAGAATCGTCAGGCGAGCAGAGCGAAAAAAGGTCATGGGGACTCCCTAGGTAAGTGGTGCGCGAGGCGCTTTGGGGGCAGCCCGTGCCGTGCGACGCGGATTATAGACGCTTCTTTCCCTTGGGCCCAAGGGTTGAGCGGCTCAAGGTCGCAGTAACTCTCGCCCCATTAGCATGCGCCGAATTTCATTGGTCCCTGCCCCAATCTCGTAGAGTTTCGCGTCCCGAAGCAAGCGTCCGGCGGGATAGTCATTGGTATAGCCATTGCCTCCGAGAGCCTGGATCGTTTCTAGGGCCACGCGAGTGGCGGCTTCTGAGGCGTACAGAATGCAGCCGGCGGCATCGAAGCGAGTGGTTTTGCCCTGGTCTGCTGCCCGGGCTACGGCATAGACGTAGCTACGGGCGGAATTCATCGCAACATAGCAGTCTGCGAGCTTGCCCTGCATCAGCTGGAACTGCCCGATGGGCTGGCCGAACTGCTCGCGGGTTTGCAGGTAGGGCGCCATGCAATCCAGAGCGGCGGCCATCAGGCCCAGGGGGCCTCCGGCAAGGACGATCCGTTCGTAGTCGAGGCCGCTCATCAACACCGCCGCACCCCCACCGAGGGTGCCGAGCACCCGATCCTTCGGAATCCAGCAGTCGTCGAAGACCAGCTCCCCCGTTTCGCTCCCGCGCATGCCCAGCTTGTCGAGCTTCTGAGCGCAGGAGAAGCCGGCGTCAGCGCGCTCGATCAGAAAGGCCGTGACGCCCTTGGTGCCGAGGGCAGGATCGAGGGTCGCGTAGACGATCAGCACATCAGCGCTGGGGCCGTTGGTAATCCAAAACTTCCGGCCGTTTAGGCGGTAGCCATCGCCGTCCTCCGTGGCTCGAAGCTTGAGGCTCATAACGTCCGAGCCCGCATTGGGTTCACTCATGGCGAGGGCGCCGAGTGCTTCCCCGCTAATCAGTCCGGGGAGGTAACGGCTTTTTTGCGCGTCTGTGCCCCAGCGTCTCAGCTGATTCACGCAAAGGTTGGCGTGGGCGCCGTAGGAGAGGCCAACGCTCCCCGATCCCCGGCTGATTTCCTCCATAACCACGCAATGGGCCAGATAGCCCAGCCCGGCACCGCCCCATTCTGGCTCTACCGTGAGCCCGAGTAAGCCAAGCGCTCCAAGCTGGGGCCAAAGGTCCCGGGGGAAGGTGTCCGTGCGGTCGATTGCGTCGGCGCGGGGCGCAAGCTCTCGGCGGACGAAGGTGGCCGTTAGATCACGCAGCGCATCAATATCTTCCCCAAGGTCGAAATCGAAGGCGGGGAGGCTGGTCATGGTTTAGTCCTCTTCCTGGCGTTCGAGCACCAGCAACGTGGTGCCTTCCACCACCTGCTGCCCCGACGTGATGGCAAGCTGGGTCACGATCCCTGGGAAGGGGGCGCGGAGCGTGTGTTCCATTTTCATGGCTTCGAGAATTAGCAGCACGGCGCCCGCTTCCACGGGCTGCCCTTCTTCCACGGGGCATGCCGTGATCATGCCAGGCATGGGCGCGGTGATGAGGCCGTCCCCCGCCCCTTGGCTGGCAGGGGCAGCTTGGGCTGCCGTTTCATCCTCAAAGCGGTGGGTTTCCCCGCTGTGGATGACGGATAGGCGCCCAGAGGTGTGCCAGTGAATTACGCGTTGAAGGCGTTGGTTGCCATGGGAAAAGTGAAGGACCGGTCCCTCCCAGCGCAGGGTGGCAAGGCTCACCTCGTCCTTTGCGCTTCCCACGGGCACGGAACGCGTCCAGAGGGTTTCCCCTTCCCGGACGCGGATGGTTAGTGCTGCGGGGGTGCCGAGGCGGAAGCCCGAAAGCGTGCCGAAGGGGGAGGCCTGGTTTAGCCCAGCGCGCCAATGCGCCTCGGCGATGGCAAGGGCTGCGGCCCAGCGAGAGCCCTCGTCGGGGCCCCGGGGCGCTAGGGCTTCCTGGCCTTCTTCCTCAAGCCAACGCGTATGCACCGGCCCCTCAGCAAGCGCCGGAGCCGCCGCAAGGCGGCGCAGCAGAGGGAGGTTATGCTTAACGCCATCCAGGGCGCAGTGGGCCAGGGCGTCGCGGAGTCGCCGCAGGGCCCTAGGGCGGTCAGGGCCCCAGGCAATGATCTTGGCCAACATGGGATCGTAGTAGGGGGTGATCTCGCTCCCTTGCTCCACGCCGCTATCTACGCGTATGCCAGGTCCTGAAGGCCATTGCGCCGTCTCGAGGGTCCCCGTGCTCGGCAGGTAACCATGTTCGGGGTCTTCGGCGTAAAGCCGGACTTCGATAGCGTGGCCTTGGGCCGGCGGGCGCTCGGGAAGGGACGCGCCCTCCGCGATGCGGAGCTGCCAGGCCACGAGGTCCCAGCCCGTAATGGCTTCGGTCACGGGATGCTCGACCTGGAGCCGGGTGTTCATCTCGAGGAAGAACACGGCGCCGTCCGCCACCAAAAACTCCACCGTGCCCGCGCCCTCATAGGCCACGGCCTTTGCCGCGGTTATGGCAGCGGTTTCCAGCTCGGCTCGCACCGCGTCGCTCAGGTTTGGAGCGGGAGCCTCCTCCAGCACCTTCTGGTGTCGCCGCTGGGTCGAGCAATCCCGATCGTAGAGGGCGAGGGTTGTGCCGTGCTGGTCCGCAAGGATTTGAACTTCCACGTGCCGAGCAGCGGGGAGCCAGCGTTCTAGTAGCACCGCGTCGTGGCCAAAGGCGCTGGCGGCCTCCCGCTGCACCGCGGCGAGGGCTGGCGCAAGGTCGCTGGCCTCGGGTACCACGCGCATCCCCTTGCCCCCTCCCCCGGCAGCCGCCTTTAGCAAAAGGGGAAAGCCCACCCGCGCAGCCGCGCCGTTTAAATCGGCGCTGATCTCCTCGCCGGTTGCGCCCGGGAGGACGGGTACCCCGGCCTCCAGCATGGCGCTTCGGGCCTGATCCTTGTCGCCCATGACCCGGAGGGCTTCGCTGCTCGGGCCGATAAAGGTCAGCCCCGCGGCGCGAACGGCGTCGGCGAAGGTTGGGTTCTCGGACAAAAAGCCGTAGCCCGGATGCACCGCATCGCAGTCCGTCGCCGCGGCGGCCTCGAGGAGCCGGTCCGTGCGAAGGTAGCTGTCCCGAGCCGGCGCGGAGCCTAGGGCGAAGGTGGCATCGGCCTCGCGCACCGCCGGACTTTGGGCGTCGGCGTCGGAGTAGACCACAACGCCTTCCCGACCTTCGCGATGAAGGCTGCGAAGGATGCGAAGGGCGATTTCGCCCCGGTTGGCGATGAGGACGCGCTGAATCATGGGCCGGCCCTACATCCGGAATATGCCAAAGTCACTGCGCACCTCCGGACTTCCCTGGCCGTGGTGACACACGGCTAGAGCGAGGCCAAGCACGTCCCGGGTTTGGGCGGGATCAATAACCCCGTCGTCCCACAGCCGCGCACTGGCGTAGTAGGGGTGGCCTTCCGCGTCGTAGCGGGCCCGGATGCCGTCCATAAAGGCGGCCTTGTCCTCCGGATCCCACTCGTCCCCGCGGACATCGAGGCCGCCCTGGCGCACCGTCGCGAGAACCTGGGCCGCTTGCTCTCCGCCCATCACCGAGATGCGGGCGTTGGGCCAGCTGAAGAGGAAACGGGGGCTATAGGCCCGGCCGCACATGGCGTAATTGCCTGCCCCAAATGCGCCGCCGGTGATGATGGTCAGCTTGGGTACGGAGGCGCTGGCTACCGCGTTCACCATTTTCGCCCCATCCCGGGCAATGCCGCCGTGCTCGTAGCTTTTCCCAACCATGAAGCCTGTGACGTTTTGCAGGAACAAAAGGGGAATGCTTCGGCGGTCGCAGAGCTGGATGAAGTGGGCGCCCTTGCGTGCGCTCTCGGCGAAAAGAATGCCGTTATTGGCGACGACGCCGACCCGGTGCCCGTGGATGTGCCCGACTCCGCAGACCAGGGTTTCCGCGTAGCGGGCCTTGAACTCGTCAAACTCGGAGCCATCGAGAAGGCGGGCGAGGATCTCTCGCACATCGTAGGGGGTGCGCGTATCCGGTGGCATTACGCCGTAGAGCTCCGCCGCTGCATAGCGAGGGGGCACGGAGGCTTGGGCCGGGCGCGGGTCTGGCCCCCGGGGCAGTTGGGCCACGATGCGCCGGGCCATGGCGATAGCGTCTTCGTCGTTTTCCGCTAGGTGATCGGCGACGCCAGAAAGACGGGTATGCACATCGCCCCCGCCGAGCGTTTCCGCATCCACCTTTTCCCCCGTGGCGGCCTCTACGAGGGGCGGGCCGCCGAGGAAGATCGTCCCCTGGTTCCGGACGATGATGGTTTCGTCGCACATGGCGGGGACATAGGCGCCCCCCGCGGTGCAGGACCCCATGACCACAGCAATTTGTCCGATGCCTCGAGCAGACAGCTGGGCCTGGTTATAGAAGATGCGGCCGAAGTGGTCCCTATCTGGGAATACCTCGGCCTGGAGGGGCAGGAACGCGCCGCCGGAATCTACAAGGTAAATGCACGGCAGAGCGTTTTCCAGCGCGACTTCCTGGGCTCGCAGATGCTTTTTCACGGTGATGGGATAGTAGGTGCCGCCCTTCACCGTAGCGTCGTTAGCGACGATTACGCAGAGTCGACCAGCCACCTGACCAATGCCCGTAATGAGGCCTCCAGCGGGAAGCGCGTCTTCGTAAAGCTTGTGCCCGGCCAATGCGCCGAGCTCGAGAAAGGCCGTGCCGGGGTCGAGCAGGCGTTCTACCCGGTCCCGGGGAAGGAGCTTCCCGCGGGCTTCGTGCCGTTCCCGGCTGCGGGCGTCGCCCCCGGCCTGGGCGCTTTGAAGGACGGTTCGCAGCGCTTCAGCCTCGGCCTTATGGTGGGCTTCGTAGCGCGCAAAGGCCTCCTGGCCCGGTCGGGCCTCGGCAGTGAGGATTGCCATGGGGGTCTCCCTTGCGGGCTAGATGCCCGCGAGGGCGCACTCGAGGCCATCGAACATGGCGTCTAGCTCGTCTGGCTTCGTGATGAGCGGCGGACACAGGGCGATGGTGTCCCCGGTCATGCGAACGACCACCCCCGCCTCCCAGGCCCGCTCAAAGACCCCTATGGCGCGAAGGCCCGGCCCTGCTGGGTCCGGTTCGAGGTCTAGGGCCCCCATGAGCCCGATATTGCGAATGTCCGTGAGCGGCGCTTTATCGCGAAGGGCGTGGATGCGCGCTTCAAAGTGGGGCTCGAGGGCACGGGCGTTTGCAAAGAGCCCCTCCTCCTCGTAGACATCTAGGGTCGCCAGGGCCGCGGCGGCGGCGATGGGATGGCCTGAGTAGGTGTAGCCGTGGGTGAGTTCTACGGCTTGCTCAGGGCCCTGCATAAAGGCGTCGTAAATGTCCTCGCGGATCAGCACCGCCCCCATGGGGATCATGCCGCTAGTTATGCCCTTGGCGCAGCAGATCATGTCTGGAACCACATCGAAGCGCTGGGCCGCAAAATTTTCTCCGAGGCGGCCGAAGCCCGTAATGACCTCGTCGAAAATCAGCAGGATGCCGTGCTTCGTGCAGAGCTCGCGAAGGCGCTGAAGATAGCCCACGGGGGGGACGATGACCCCAGCGGAGCCGGCCACCGGCTCGACGATCACGGCGGCGACCGATTCGCCGCCGTGCAGGGCAATGCGCCGCTCCAGCGCGTCGGCCAGGTGGGCGCCCCATTGGGGCTGGCCACGGGAGAAGGCCATGTGGTCGAGGTCGTGGGTGTGAGGCAGATGATCCACCCCAGGCAGGAGCATGGAGTAAAGGCGACGATTGTTCCCCAGGCCGCCGACGCTCGTGCCGCCGAAGCCTGCCCCGTGATAACCCTTCTCCCGGCCGATGAGGTGGGTCCTCCCCGCGTCTCCGCGCATGCGATGCCACGCCAGGGCGATTTTCAGGGCCGAGTCTGCGGCCTCCGAGCCCGAATTGGTAAAGAAGATCTTGTTTAGCGGATCGGGGGAGAAGTCCGTGAGCCGAGTCGCCAGGCGGAAGGCCGTGGGGTGGCCGAGCGTGAAGGCCATGGAGTAATCGAGGGTGGCGGCCTGCTTCTGCACCGCTTCCACGATTTTCGGATGGCAGTGGCCGGCGTTTGTGCACCAAAGGCCGGAGGCGAAATCAAAGAGCGCATCGCCCTTCGTCGTAAAGTAGCGCACCCCCTCGCCCCGTTCGATCATGCGGGGATTCTTCTTGAACCAGCGGTTGGCCGTGAACGGCATCCAGTATTCGTCGAGCGATAGAGGCTGTACGGGTGAGGCGAAGGCAAGGCTCATGGTGGTGTCCTCCCAAAACACCGGGGTTTGCCCCAAGCCTATGCTTCTCCGGGGGTGAGCTCAATGGTGGCCACCTCCAGGAAAGTAAAGAGACGCTAGGGAAGCGTCTTTAGGACGTCCAGGACCTTCTCCGGGTGGGTCTCGGCCTTGGCAACCTTCTTCCAATGCTTCGCCACCTTCCCGTCCTTGCCGACAATCACCGTAGAGCGGATGACGCCGACGGTCTTTTTCCCGTACATGTTCTTCTCGCCCCAGGCGCCGTACTTCTCCATAACCTTTTTGTCCGGGTCGCAGAGCAGGGTGAAGGGCAGGCTGTACTTGCTAATGAACCTCTCGTGAGATTCTCCGTCGTCCGGAGAGACGCCGAGCACCACCGTGCCGGTACCCTGGATTTCGCCCCAAAGATCACGGAAGCCGCAAGCTTCCTTAGTGCAGCCTGGGGTGTCGTCCTTCGGGTAGAAATAGATCACCACGTTCTGGCCTTTCAGGTCTTTGAGCGCGACCTTCTCGCCGTTTTGATCTTTCAGCGTAAACGCCGGGGGGGCCTTGCCTTCTTCGATCGCCATGGGAGCTCCTGGGCTGCTTGGGGAGAAAACGAAAGGAGTATAAGGATGGGGCTACCCCCGTTGAAGCCCGTAGACCCGCTTGCATGGGGCGAGTACACTTCGCGGCCCACGCGCCCGTAGCTCAGCTGGATAGAGCGCTGCCCTCCGGAGGCAGAGGTCAGAGGTTCGAATCCTCTCGGGCGCGCCACCGCATTATTCGGCCTCCTCAAAACCCCCTGAAATCCAGGGCTTTTTGGCAACGTTGGGGTTAGCGGAGCAGGGCAAGCGCACGTTTTTGCCACACTTTCAGCGAACGACACCGACTCAAACTGCCCGGCAGAGGGCCCCCATCGCGACCCCCGGGGGAGGGCCTGGTGCGTGACGGCGTGCTGCAGGGTGCCGCCCCCGCTTGCCGAAGAAAGTTTTGAAATCTATGTTGGTTAGCAATTTTGGTACTGTTGGCGAAAGCAGCCTAGGCGCAACTCCTTAGACCCTGACGGCAACGATATGCAAAAGCTCTTCGCATTAGTCTTGGTCATCGCTCTCATCACCACAGCTGCGATTCAGAGCAGCTCCAAGCGAGAGGACCGACTGAAGGCGATACAGGAAAAGCTAGCCGACATGAGCTGGTCTGAGTACGACCCGGAGAGTTTCGTTGCGATTCAAAAAGCACAGGCAAAAATCGGGGCTCGTGAATGCGGACAATTCAAGTTCAAACGTTTTGAAACCTCTATTTTGGTCAGATGCGAGCCCCTCAATGCTCGCCCCGCGCACTACATGGTAAGGCACTACACGCACAGTGACCCAAGTGGCGACCAAGCCTCAGCATGGCGTACCGATGCGGCGGGTGAGTGGTAGACCACTAGCTCCAAGCCAACTGGACAACAGGACCTCTGGAACAATGCTTGGCCGACTAAAGAAAATTGAGCTGCGAGAGATTTGGACCTCTGAAGCCCAAGACTTCACGCCATGGCTCGCCAGGGAGGACAACCTTGGGCTGCTAGGTGAGGCATTGGACCTTGAGCTGGAGCTAGACGGGCAGGAAGTAAGCGTTGGCCCTTTCAGAGCGGACATCCTCTGTACCAACTTAGCTGATGGAAGCCGCGTCTTAGTAGAAAATCAACTTGAACGCACGGACCACACTCACCTCGGCCAGCTAATGGCCTACGCTGCAGGCCTGCAGTCAGTAACTATCGTTTGGATTGCCGCCAAATTTCAGGATGACCACAGAGCGGCGCTGGACTGGCTCAACAAAATCACCGATGACCAATTCCGATTTTTTGGACTTGAAGTTGAGCTTTGGCGAATCGGCGACTCTCCTGCGGCCCCAAAGTTCAATATTGTGTCCAAGCCTAACGATTGGACACGCTCTTACGGAAAGAGTGCGACACGAGCTGACCCCACTGGGCGCTTGAGCAATTACCAGAGGTTCTGGACAGGCTTTGTTGAGCACGTAGCGGAACGGAGCTCCACCGTCAGACCACAATCGCCACGGATGCAGCATTGGATGAACTTCGCAATCGGACGCTCTGGTTTTCAGTTAACCGCAATGTTGTCGGCACAACGCGGCGAAATTGGCGTGGGCCTTGAAACGACGATGGATAGCAAAGATGCCTTTGACGCTCTGTACGCGAAAAAAGAGGCTATTGAAGAGGCCCTGGGTTTCGCTCCTGTTTGGCAGAGGCTTCACGGAAAAAAGATGACCCGCATCGTCTTCGTAAAGGAAGAATCAATATCTGACGAGGCAAACTGGTTAAAGGCTTTTCAATGGATTGAGAAAACGCTCGTCACTTTTGATTCAGTTTTTCGAGACGAAATCAAAAGGATTTAGTTGCGCCGAAAAAAGCTTCCCGTGCCGGCGGAGGAAATCCTCCAATCGGGCACTAGGGCAGCAACCGTATTGGGCGTCTCGTAAGCTGGAGTGACGCGTTCGCGCATGCATATGCTATCGCAGTTTTTGCATCGCGATAGTCGCTTTGACTCTGTCTGCTTAACAATTTGATTCGCATAAAAAACCACTTTCAAGCAATTCTTTAAATCGCGCTGCGAAGCGAGTTCTAATGCCGACAGAAAAGGTTAGATTTAAAATAGCAGCAGCAACGACAGACAAATAAAGAGAGGAAAAGCGATGTTGGCAAAGAAAATCCAAGAAGTCATTGATTCGCTGAATTCAATCAAGCAGGAAGTTGAAAATGGCGGTAGCATCATTCCCGGCGAGGACTGCTACAGCAAGATTCTAGACTGCGTCGAATCGCTAACGGACCTGCTAGAGTCCTCTGATCAGGATTAGGTCTCAGACGATTCACGTTGCAGCCAAGCGAGCGGTAATTGATCACTTCGTTCGACTATTTTCGTGTGTCGTTCCTTTTCGAGAAACAGCACTATAGTCCTCGCTCCGATGTCGAATGATTCGCTGTCTAGGGAACTGGGTGCCGGCAAATGGCAGACAACCCCTCCCTAGGGAGCTGCTTTTGTAGGGCGAAGCCCAAGTTTTCGGCATTTCAAAAAAATTTGTCCAACATGACAGAGCTGCGGAGAGCCTCTCACCGGATTTTTTCTACAGCGAACGCCAATCCTGGAAAGCAAGAAGGTGTTCCCCTAGGTTCGCCCTTTGGCTTTGGCTTCGTCCTTATGTAAGACCGCGCCGCCCGAGGGTTTTTTGTTTTGACAACATTCTAAGGGTGGGGACGCCTAGCGAAGTCTTTAGGTCACTGGCGGCTGGGACTAGGTTGAAAATGTCTACGATCGTTCCGTCTTTATCAACTATAGGAGGGTAATCACAGAACTCTTGATCCTTGCGACTGGAAAGAGACCATTTAATGGAAAAAATAGCAGAAGTGCAGATTGCTGCAGGCTTATTTTTCGGGGCGCTCCTAACCGGGTGCGCTGGGAACTGGTCGCCGTCCGATCTCGAGAAATCTCCTCAGGCCTCGTCGCGGCCAGAGCCTGTGGACTCTTCGTCGAATGCAGTGACGTTCAGCTGAATATTTCAGGGGAGCCGTCGGAAGCCACAAGTCAAACCACGCCATATAGTGTTGAGACCAGCTCAAACTGCCCCGCAGGGGCCCCCCCATCACGACCCCCGGGGAGGGCCTGTTGCCCGATTCCCCGATGCAGGGTACCGCCCCCGTTTGCAAAAAGCAGTTTTAAAAACTCGCTGGCGGCGATGCGTGCGCCAGGGTGGCGGTGTCGTTTGCAAAGAGGTCGCCGGTTGAAAGGTAGGTTCCCGCATCGCTACGGTTAAGCGCTATCAGGCGACGGAGTAACTAAATGAAAGCTCGCACGGCGCTGATTCGCTCGTTAGGAAGGCTCGGGAACGTCATCGGGGTGCTCGGCGTAATTGGTTCGCTTGTCTTTGTTGGTCTGGAGCTGCGTCAAAGCAAGACAATTGCTGTGGCAGCAACCCTTCAGGAGCGGACAAACTCAACGCAAGCGATGTTTCACGAGTTGTCAGCTGCTGGCTTAGATTGGCAATCCTTCATGCTAGAAAACAGTTTGGAATACGACTACTCCCGCGACTTGATTGCCCGGCGAAACACCTACCACATGTCGTGGTTTCTCTTTGAAAACGATTTTGCCCAGCACAAGCTAGGTCTCCTGGACGAAGAGGTTTGGAATGCCAAAAAGCGGGCATTTCGGTCCTTTTACAATTATTGCGACCTCCGACCTCTTTATGAGGCAAGAAAAAGCTGGATGCCAGACGATTTCACTGCGCTAATCGCGGCGATGCCCGATGACTGTTTGGGCTCGTCCCAGTGACCACCCCTGGGGAGGGGCTGTTGCGCGACGGCGTGCCGCAGGGTGCCGCCCCCGCTTGCAAAGAGCAGTTTTGAAAACCTGTTTGGGGCGATGAGGACGCGGGGGTGGCGGTGTCGGTTGCAAAGAGTCGGTTTTGAACCGTTGGGGCCCGCCCAGGTATGGTGGATGAAGCCGCCTGGGGAGGAGCGCTCATGGTCACCAACGAATCTATCTTGCTACCCGTTTTCGCCCTGACTCTATGGACAGTCGTAATGCTGGCGTGGACGCTTATCACCCGCATCCCAGCCATTAACGCCCAGGGCGGGGTCGGCGGCTTTGGTCATCCGCCTGACATGGCGAGGCTTCCTGTGCATGTGCGCCGGATTGCCGATAACCACAATCATCTCTACGAGCAGCCGACGATTTTTTATGCGGTCTGCTTGGCTATCGCGGTGCTGGGTCACGCTACGGAAACGCTGGTGTTGCTGGCATGGGCATTCGTGGCCGCAAGGGTCGTTCACTCTTTAGTCCAAGCGCTTATCAACGTGGTGTTGGTGCGGTTTGCTGTGTTTCTGGTCGCCTGGGCAGCCCTGCTTACGATGATTGTGATTGAGTGCCAGCGGATACTCTGACGCACGCGTCTCTACGGTCGCTCTTAAGAAGCTTGACTCAAAATTCGGGCAAATTACTGACGGAGTGCTTTGCTTTATGTCGGTTCCGCAGATTGAATTACACACGCTGGGTGAAGCTTTCGGTATGCGAAGCGTGAGCCCTTTCTGCCTAAAGTTAGAAATGCTGTTAGCGCATCTCGGCTTAGACTACACCCTGATTGTAGAGGCCGACCCTAGGTCCGCCCCGAAAGGGAAGATGCCTTGGGCGAAAATTAATGGAGCGGTCTTCGCCGATTCTGAAATCATATTGGCTGAAATTGACCGACTGACTGGAGGGGGCGTGTTTGATGGGCTGTCGGAGCAAGACCAAGCTTTCGGCTTGGGCCTAGTTCGGCTAGCAGAGGAACACCTTTATTGGCTGATGGCGGCGGCCCGATGGCTTGATGACGCTTGGTGGCCGAATGTCGTTCGGGATTTTATGAAGGTAATCCCCTGGCCGCTCAGGCCTCTGGGGTCGGCTCTTATTCGCAGGCGAATGGCGCAGACTATTCGCTTGCAGGGATTAGGAGCCCATAGCTTGAGCGAGCAACTTGCCTTTGCCCACAGAGATTTAAAAGCGCTTGAGGGCGCGGTAGGTCGAGACGGATTTCTGTTCAGCGATCGACCATCGGCCTTTGATTTTTCCATTGCCGCATTGATGGCAGGTATTTACGACAACAAGCCCGGCACTTGGTTGTCGGAGGCTGCAGAAGGGTACGTCGACCTAAAGGCCTACGTTGAAAGGGTTCAACAAGCTGTCGGCGTCTACGGAAGGAAATAAAGGTCCCGCCCCCGGGGGCGCGCCAGTTACCCCAAATCATCCCGCTACACGCCGCGTTTTCCTTTCCACGTCGGCCAGCACGTCCCTAGGCACGACTTGTAGCCACCTCTGGTAGGTTGGGGACGCTCTTGTTCAAGCCCTTCCCTTCGGGCACGCGACATCTCCACTCCGCGATTAGGCTGTCGCCGCCGGAACAGATGACCCCAAAACCGCCCACATCCAACGGCTCCGAGATGCCGAAGCTAGATTCCCGAATTGATACATCCATGGTCGCCCGCGTGTTCAAGCAATACGGCCGAGCGCACATTTCTGGGGTGCTCGAGGATTGGAGCGCAAAGAAAGTTTACTAAGCTCTTCAGGCCGAAACCCCTTGGCGCCGGACCCTGTGCAATCAGGAGGGCGCCCGCGATCTGGGTTATTCAAGCACCACCGATTTAGAAGAAGATCTTCCCGCCCTGCTTGCCATAGACAATCTGCCGCCGGGGGTCTTTTCCTACCGTTACCGTAACTTTCGTATCGACGAAGCCTACGAACAGGAGGCGTACCGGCACCGGTATTTGATGCGGTTCTTTGAGTTTCTCAATTCCGAGCCTTTCCTAGCCTTTGCTCGTGCCGTGACCGGGGTTTCAGAGATCGCCTTTGCGGATGCGCAGGCAACGCTATACCGATCGGGCGACTTTCTGAGCGTTCATGATGACAACGTCGCGGGAAAGAAGCGTTACGCCGCCTATGTTTTCAACTTCACTCCAATTTGGCGCCCCGAATGGGGGGGCTTTCTCGCCTTCCCCGATGAGTTTGGTCATTTTCATGAGGCCTTTGCGCCATCCTTTAACGTGCTAAATTTGCTTCGCGTACCAACACCTCATTTGGTGACCCAAGTGGCTTCCATGGCGCAGGAGGGGCGCTACAGCATTACCGGCTGGCTCCGAGGCAAATAAGCTCGAGGGCCCCGGGTTGGCCTCACCTACCATTCCTTCTCGTTTGAGAAGATTCGGTTTTGTGGCGAGGACGACCATAGCGCCTTTAAAGGGATGCTGGTTTGATTACGCTCTCCTACCACGGGCGCTTTAGGGATTCTTACCAGGGAGTAAACCGTGAACTTCTCGACTTCATTATCTGCAGTTTTGACTTTTTTGTTGGCATTGGCCGGCGCTCCCGCAAACGCTGCGAATGCCCATGAGGCGCACCATCAGCACCACGATCCGATGGGTGAAGAAACGGCGAAAAAATCCCCATCTGCGGAGGCCTTTCAAAAAGGCAATGAGGCCATGCACCGGGGCATGAACATTCGCTTCACCGGCGATGCTGACATAGATTTTGTGGCCGGAATGATCCCCCACCATGAGGGCGCCGTAGCCATGGCGGAAGTGGTGCTTGACTACGGCGAGGACCCAGAAGTGCGCGCACTGGCTGAGGAAATTATCCGTGCGCAGGAGCATGAAATCGCGTGGATGAAGGCCTGGCTGGCGGAGCATGGGCCTAGCAGTAATGATCGCTAGCGCTTCTTTGGGCCGTTCGGCTTAAAGGAGAGGGGCGGGTACTTTTCTCTTTCGCCCCAGCCTACCGGGAGAGACCTGTTGGCGCTATTTGGACGACGGAGGCCTTGGCTTCGCTTTGGAAGAGTTGGTTTTGAACCGTAGACGCCCTCCCGGTTAAGGTGGTCGACGCAACCTGGGGAGGAGCATCTATGGTCACTAACGAATCAATCCTACTTCCTGTCTTTGGGCTGGCCCTGTGGACTGTCGTCATGCTGCTGTGGACGCTGGTCACCCGCATCCCAGCGATTAACGCCCAGGGCGGGGTAGGTGGCTTTGGCCATCCGCTTGATATGGCAAAGCTTCCCGTTCACGTCCGCCGCATCTCTGACAATCACAATCATCTTTATGAGCAGCCGACGATTTTCTACGCGGTCTGCTTAGCAGTTGCGGTGCTAGGCCACGCTACGGAAACGCTGGTGCTGCTGGCCTGGGCTTTCGTAGCCGCAAGGATCGTCCATTCTTTGGTCCAAGCGCTGATCAACGTGGTGCTTGTGCGCTTTGCTGTGTTTCTGGTCGCCTGGGCAGCTCTTCTGGGGATGATCGTGGTTGAGTGTCAGCGATTACTCTGACGCACTCATGGTAGGGGGCATGCCGGTTTTGGTGCTGTTTCCTCAGGGCTGGCCTTTAAAGACTGTAAAGACATTTTTTGGGCGAGTAATTAAACAAAGCCTCGGGTGGTTGCCGGTCCCATAGACTGAAGCGCAGAGGCTGGGTGTAGCTTTCGGCATGAGCGTCGCCTGGAGGCTGGCTTTCTAAACGAACTGTGCGTTGCCGGCCGCGCGCTGCGATGTTTGCGACCGTCAAGCTCGAAGCAGACGGCACCCCCAATTCAGCGGACGTGGGAGACTGCAACTAAAGGCCTCCGAGCTCGATGATGCACTTGGACGCGATAGTGTCGCAGCTCGGAATCGCCGGACCCTCATGATATGCCATGCGCTAGAAGGCGCCGTGGGCCGAGATGGGTTAAACCGCCAGCCTCACTCGCCTTAGGCAATGAGAAATTCATCCTGACGTTATCCGAAAGCCACGCTTACATTTACCGCCCCTAGGCACCCCGCGGCGCCCTGCAGTTGTTGGGAGCGCTGATTCCGGGCAGGGTGGGAGCCTGGGCAGTTCGTCGCCATCGATTTTGGCGGCTCAAGAAAAGAGAGACGCATTATGGTCAAGATTCGATCTGGGGCCCTCTTGTTGGGGCTTACGGCAATGCTTGTGGCGGGCTGTGGAGGGGGTGGGTCTGGCCCCGAGGCCAATCCCCTTGCGGGTCCCCTCGGGCCGCGATCTATTTCCTTGACGGGGATCCAAAGCCCCACAAAGTCCGTTTACCGAAAGGGTGAGCCAATCACCATCGAGTACTCTGTAGGCTCCTCCGGGGTCGACGCGCAAGATGTCATTATGAACTTCTCCCTGGTTCCCACCAGCGAGCTGGCCCTGCTTTTAGCCGATGAAGAGACCTCAGCTATAGCCCTCGGCGATACGCTAATCGAGTCCATTTCTCCTGGTTTTGTAAATCTCTCCGCCGATTTCACTATTCCAAACGACATCGTAGGGGGGCAGGAGTATGTGATCATGGGGTCGCTCGACCCGGAAGGTCGAGCAACCGCGGACGGCGATTTCTCCGATAACCTTTCGCGAAACTTCAGCGCTACTTTCGATGATCCCACGACCAAGGTGATCACCGTTGCGGACGAGTTCATCAACGATCTGTCCATCGAAGACGCCGCGGTGGGGGAGGGCTTCATTCTGCTGGAGACGCCAGCAAACGCCGTCGCTGCCTCGGGTAGTCGCTCCGCCGCCAATATTGTGCGAGTCGCTGACGATCCTAACGAGTCTAATGCCGTTGGTCATATCGACGTACGGAAGCTTGGCGGTGATGCCATGTCTGCCATCATCCAAGTTGATGTAATCATTGATGGCCAGGAAACCGCCGCATTTATGTGGAAGGGGGAAAACGACGAGTGGGTCAATGAAGCGCCCTACACCGTCCCCAACCCAAACGACGTACATTTTGTTCCCTGGGATATCCGGCTGTCGGAAGCCCAACGGAATGCACTTTTCGCGGCCTACGATCCTGCCGCGGAGAGCAACGTGGCGACCTTCCGATTTCGGATCCAGCAAACCGATGGTGCTCAAGACGAGAATCCGGATAACAACAGCTTTGAGCTAGAGGTGCCCTTCCGCTTCTTCCTGCCCGGAGAGGCGCCGGAAGAGGTGGCGACGGAAAACGTCTCCGAGAGCGCGGTTGCCGCGACGGGCGCGGCAACTGCCCTCAAGCAGCTCGGCTCGGGGGCCACCCGCGGCGCACAAAGCAGCGGCGCGCTGCGTTTCCATCGTAAGTATTCCCAAACTTATGGGAGTAAGAAAAAGTTTGCGATTCGCCTCGCCGCTGAATCTTTCAATGATTTGAACGGTTCTGCAGGCACGGGCCGTGTGTATAACAATGCCCGTGTCGACGGCTACGCCCTGGGTAAGAGGCTTACCTTAGCTCGCGCCTTCGGGAATATTGAGGCGAACGCCCGGGCGGGGTCTGCGGGTTACCGCGGTTATGCCTACGTCTTTGGCGGGGTCGTACTTGACCAAAGTCGAAGCGCCTCCACTAGCATTTCTAGAGACTGGGGGCTGTCTTGGCGTGAGGAGCGAACCTTTGCGAGCTCCACCTTTTTCGCCGGCCCCGTTCCGATCCGAGTTTCTGCTGGCGCCTCGGGCACGGTGGGCTTTGGCGCCGGCCTTTCCCTTGATGGTGGGGTGATCGAGGGCTACGGGGATCTCTTTTATGCTGACCTGGACGCTTATGCGCAGGGTGGGGTGGATGCGGGTTTCGCTGGCGGTGGTATTCGCGCCGAGCTCCTTCTCCTCCAGCATACTTTTCGGGTCACGGGTGCCGCGGATCTCAGCAAGCTGACGAGTCGTCGGGTCACCCTTTCTGCCAATGCTCAAAATCGAATTCGGGCGGTGGAGGGGAGATTTTATCTATACGGTTTCTATCGCTACTTTAAGTGGTGCTGTAAATTTAAGAAGCGCGAGAAGCGCGTGACGCTCTACAACACGGGGGCACTTTTTAAGAAGAATTGGACGCTGCTTAGCGCTTCCCAGACCGTCACCTTCTGATCGTGCGAAGGGGGCCGTCACCAGCGGTGGCGGTCGCCCCTTAATTTCGCTCTTCAGGATCCGAGGAGCTCCAAGCTTATGAACATGCGTTCCTGGCGGCCTGCCCGCGGGATTCTTGCCCTGCTGCTTTTCTTTTACCCATCGCTCACCTTTGGTGCGGAAGTCTGCATTAGCGGAGGAACGTTCCTTTCTAAAGCTCGGATCTTTTTGTCCCAGGATAATCAGATCAATGAGTCTGAGGTGACCTTCTCTGCAACGCTCTTCACCCGGACTCTATTGGCCGAGGAAGAAAACTTCTGGGTGGGATATCAGTTCCAGAATGCTGGCCTCCAGGAAAACGATCAGATCGCTTCGCCGATTTTTTACACCGTGCCCTTCGCTGTGCGCATTAACCGCGAAACGGGAGCCTTTGAAGAAGTGGTGGTGAATGCGCCCTTGAAGGGCGAGGACGAGGCTCGCCTTCTGGCGCTCTATGATCTGCTACATAGCCTTCCCAGTGAGCTTTTAGACGCGCAATCCCCGGTGGTGGTGCGGGAGCGTGATCGAGTCGGGGTCGTAGAAACGCAATATTTGAGCCCACGGCTTGGGGAGGTGGTACGGCGGCGGCAAGCGTACGTCAGCCTAGGCGGAAGCCGGGAAGGGGATGGCTTGCTGGAAGCGGTGGAGCTTGAGGAAGATCGAACGGAGTTCAGGGAGCAGGCGTGCGGGTTCCGGGAACTTAAGGGCAGGGCTCGCGTAACAGCTCGCTTTAATGGCGGTTTGACGGTACTGACGCAGCAGCAGCATGAGACAAGCCTTGGGTCCCAGCCGGTACCGGACCAACTTCGCCTTGCCCTGCTTCCCCCGGACCCGCGGACCTGGCCGCCGCTCACGGTAGCAGATGTCTATCCCCGACCAGTCCGCCGACCGCTGGCCAGCGCTGAGCTTTTTCTGGAGCAGTTAAACCGTTTGGGTGCTGTGGAAGTTTTCGATGGAGAAGCGCTTAAGCGTCTGCTTTTTGATAATGACGACTTCCTTCAGAGTTTACGCCCAACTCTCGCCAATTCCGGCTTTAGCTCGGATTTCGAGCAGGAGTTGCTGCTTCGCCTGGGGCAGGCGAACAGCACTAACGCCCGGGGTCTGCTCACAAGTTTGATTACGGACGACGCCGTCAATCCAGAAACCCGTTTCGGAAGTTTGATGGGTATGCGTTATTCGGAGGATAAGCTCGAGCCTGAGCTTCAGGACGCCCTGTTCGACTACGCCAACCTCTCGAACTTAAACGAGGTGGATCAGCAGCTCGCGGATTCCACGCTTTTAGTACTCGGGACACTGTCAGGTACTACGCGAGATCGGGGGCTCGAGCGTCGCCTGGCTGACCGGCTGATGAGTGCCGGGGATGAAAGCAGTGCCCTAGTTGCCCTTTCTGCCCTCGGCAATTCTGGCACCGAGAGCAGCGGGCAGATCCTCGGTCGTTATCTTTCCGATCCTTCTCCCAGCCTCCGGCGGCGGGCAGCGGAATCGCTGGGGCAGATTCCGGGCGACACCGCGAAGCTGGCCCTTGCGGAACATCTCAGTGCAGAGCGTCAGCCCCAGGTGCTCGGCGCCATGATTGAGAGCTTCGGCCGCCGGCCGTTGGCAAGAGAGGATTTGCCCCCTCTTATCGAGAAAGCTGTGCCCAGCGAGCCCCTTGCGGTTCGTCGTGCGGCGATCGGTGCCCTGGCGGGGCAGGTCCCCCATCTCCCAGAAGCGTCATCAGCCTTAAGGCAAATCATGACCCAAACCACTGACCGTCAGTCGCTTGAGACGATCATGGGGGCCCTCTACAGCGGCGATTGAGTTTGCCCTGCCCTTGCTCTCGCTTTAGGGCGACGGACGCTTCGGCCAGCTCGGTATTCCTAGCGCCGTTTTCGAAGCCTCGGCGGAAGCTAATACTTCAGCGTAGGGGCGAAGCTGTCTAAGGAGGGTGGTCAGCGCTTGCTTAGGCGTGGCGGACGAGGCCAAGTTGCCGTACGGAGGCGACGAGCGCCCCGCGACTATCCCAGAGGCCACCGGTCTCAAGCATGCGATCACCTTGCTGGTCCGTGCTGGAGAAGGCGCCGGCAATCCACCCGGGAGCTGGACACCGGCGCAGCTCAACATTCAGCGAAACCGTGGGCACCCAACCTACGGCGCCGAGAAGTCCAAAGACCGACGGAGGAAAGGCGTCGCAAAACAGGGCAAGCGCCTGGGGGTCCGGATCGGTGCCGTCACGGAAGCGTATCCAGCCGCTGATAGCGGCAGCCTCGGCTTGTCCCGGTGCGGCCTGGGCGGGGTTCAGGCGCACGTCAAGGCGTTCTGCGATGGGGAGCGTGACTCCCTGTAGGGCGGAACCGCGGTCCATGCAGAGCTCCGGTGCCGGCAGTGTCGGGGCTTTGGGCTGGCGGTCGGATGGCCCCGGAGCTTCGGTGGGCAGCGTTCCGTAGGTCGCGAGCACAACCAGGCGCGTTTTCCCCTCTTGCGCGAGCCGCACCTGCCCCGTTGCGAATTGCTTTCCGGTCTTAAGTACCTCAACGAAACAGTCGCAAGGCGCTGCTCCCTCGCCCGGTCGGAGGTAGTGAGCGGCAATACTCACGGGATGGGGCTGGGGCAATTCCGCGCCAAGTGCCTTGAGCGCCAGGGCCAGAAGATAGCCCCCGTTGGGGTTCGCGCCGATGCTCCAGTGAGGTGACACCTGGCTGACCCAGTGGCCCTGGGCGGCCTGGGAAAGGGGACGTTCATTGTGAAAGTGGCTCATCGAGGCATCTCTCCTTAAGCCGCGCAGAGCCTACGGCAGCAAGCGCCCGTTGCCTAGCTCGGCGCCCCGGCCGGGAATGAGGAGAAGACCGATTAAGAGCCTAGCGCCTGGGGGCATTCGCTATTTTGCTGCCGTGCTAAAGGGGCTGGGGGGAGCAGCGGTAAGCGTCGACGACTGAGCTAGAGCGACCATTCGCTCCCATGGAGGGCGCGGCGTGTGCGAATGCTCGCCGCAAAGAAAAGCGCCCCAGGGCAGGGGCGCTCGACTGGTGCGTTTCGACACGCTTCCCGTTAGAAGCCACCAAGCTGATAGATCACTTCCACCATGGCGGTGAACTGCTTGTCTTCCGTGAGCGTGCCGTCGCCATCGGCGAAACCTAGGTTGGCGACTTCATCGCTCTTATCGAAGCGGCCCTCGGCCCGAATCATGAGCTCCGGCGTGAGCTTGTGATCGAGCGTGCCGGTGATGGTCCAGTACTCGAGGTCGTCGTCGGCGATCAGGAAGTCCTCCTCGGCCGTGACACGCTCAACCCGCACGGCGAAGCCCGTGGTGTCGGAGAAGGCATAGCGCCCCGCTGCCGCGACGCCTAAAGCCGAACCAGTCTCCGCGAGATCGTCGCCATCAGTGGCGAGGTAGTCGACGTTCAGCCAAGCCGAGAAGGCATCGGAAATATCCCGGCTGACAAGCAGATCGTAAACACCCAGCTGGCAGTCGGCGCTGGGGGCGCAGCCCTGGCTGTTATCTTGACCATAGATGGCGCTAACGCCGACGTAGGTCCCTTCGATATCCCAGGACAGCTGACCCGTCACGACTTTCTGCGAGCTATCGTCGTCAAAGGTATCGCTGTAAAGGTCGTTTACCACCCCAAAGGCCACACCCGTGTTGCCAATGGTGGTGGAAGCGATGACGCCGCTGTGCGTAATGGGTTGGAGCCCGTATACCGCGCCGCGGGTAATGTTGTAGTTGGCGTTGGTCTCGAGCACCTCTGCGCCCAGCAGCGTGGTGAGGCGTCCGGCCTTAATCTCTACCCCTTCGCCGATGGGTGCAAGATAGCTCACCCAACCGGAGTAGATGAGTCCGGAGTCTTCGTTGCCACCTTGCTGCTCAGCAATCTTTCCGTAGGTGTAGTCGAGGTGGAAGCCCGCGCGGCTGTCTTCCGTTGCTGCTTTATCAATGGACAGCCACGCCTGATCCAGGGAGAAGGTGTTGGCGTCGGGATGGGAGAAGTAGCCCGTGCCCAGATTTGCGTCGCTGCTTTCTTTTAAGCGATGCATGTAGCTGCCCGCTGCCCAGGCCGAAACCTCCGTGCCCGCGAGCAAGCTGTCAAAGGGATTCTCCGCCGCCTGGCTTGCCACGGGGAGAGCGGCGATTAGGGGGGCGCTAAGGGCGATCAGCGCTGCGTGGGGTTTCGGAAACATTTGCATCATCCTTCTTTGGTTCGACGGGGGTCAGGGGACTAAGCCTTTGCGCGCGCCGGGCGCAGCTGCGCTCGATGTGCGGTGATGGGGCATCTGCAGATCCCATGCCAATTCAGCGCTTAGCGGGTTCCGGTGACCCCTTCTCTCTGTCCCTTTCCGCGACCCTGGAAGGTAACGCCCCGAAATCGCTCAATGCCATGAGGGCATGGGCATGCTTGCGCTCTTTTGGTGCGATATCCCATGAGGCGTAAAAAGCCCTGGTTTTTCCAAGCTTCCTCCCCTAGAGCTTTCTGCTGCTTTTTGGTGCGCTGCTAGAAACCTCTCCGTTTTCTGCGCAAGGCCGGGGCAAGGTGAGCCACAAAGTGAGCTTGAGGCGACCAATTTCAAGCCAGGAGACAAAACGGCACGGTCTTTGCTGAAGCCCTCAGGAGCACCGCCGGCGAAGGGCTGGTGATGTGGTCTCTGTCCTGTCCCGGGCGCCTGGCGCGCCCTGCAGCGTGAGGAGCGCGTCATGAAATTAGTCACGGCCATTGTTAAGCCGTTTAAGAGTGAAGACGTCCGAGAAGCTCTCTCGGAAATTGGAATCCAGGGGATGACCGTTACAGAGGTCAAAGGATTCGGCCGGCAAAAGGGCCACTCGGAGCTCTACCGGGGGTCGGAATATGTCGTCGATTTCCTTCCCAAGATTCGTATAGAAGTGGCTATTGATGACAGTCAGCTCGATGCCGTAGTCGATGCCATCACCAAAACAGCAAATACGGGAAAGGTGGGTGACGGCAAGATCTTCGTCTCCACCCTTGATGAGGTGATTCGCATTCGGACCGGGGAAACCGGCGCGGATGCCGTTTAAATCGGGCCGGCTGCTGGCTGCCCTCTGGCTTAAAAGGACCTCGCAAGGAGGATTCACGTGGAAGCGTTAGTCGAAACCAATTATTCAATTGATACCTTTTACTTTCTCGTCATGGGCGCGCTGGTTATGTTCATGGCCCCGGGCTTTGCCATGCTCGAGGCGGGGCTC
Source organism: Candidatus Salivita marina (assembly GCA_038144425.1). GTDB lineage: Bacteria > Pseudomonadota > Gammaproteobacteria > Pseudomonadales > Azotimanducaceae > Salivita > Salivita marina. Next base: position 884,475 of record JAYQNS010000004.1, read on the forward strand.
GTCCGTGCGAAAAACACGGCGGAAATCCTGACCAAGAACGTTGCGCTCTTTGCCATTGCTTGCATCATGTATTTGTTCTTCGGGTACGCGTTGATGTACGGCAACGTCGCCGAAGGGGCGTGGATCCCAGGCTTCGGCATGGGGATAGGCGAAGAAAACACGGCGGCCGACGTTTTGGCCTCCGGCGGGGACACCTACTACTCCGCACGTTCGGATTACTTCTTCCAGGTCGTCTTCGTGGCGACGGCCATGTCCATCGTGTCCGGCGCAGTGGCAGAGCGCATGAAGCTCTGGGCTTTTCTGGCCTTTGCGGTGGTGATGACTGGCTTCATCTACCCGATCCAAGGGGCTTGGAATTGGGGCGGGGGTGCCCTTGCTGCCGCTGGCTACTTTGATTTCGCGGGTTCCGGCACGGTGCACATGTGCGGCGCTGCTGCGGCCTTGGCGGGCGTTCTTGTCCTTGGACCGCGAGCTGGGAAATACGGGGAAGATGGCAGCTCTCGCGCTATCCCCGGGGCCAATATGCCTCTGGCAACGCTGGGTACCTTCATCCTTTGGTTCGGCTGGTTCGGCTTCAATGGCGGCTCGGAGCTCAAGCTTTCCAATGTTGATGAAGCAAACGCCGTGGCTCAGGTGTTCGTAAATACCAACCTCGCGGCTTGCGGTGGTGTGGTGGCTGCACTCCTGACGGCCCGTGCCCTCTTTGGCAAGGCCGACCTCACCATGGCGCTTAACGGAGCGCTTGCGGGGCTTGTGTCCATTACCGCGGACCCGCTCAGCCCGAGTGCAGAGCTTTCCGTGCTTGTGGGTCTGATCGGTGGCGTGCTGGTGGTGTTCTCGATCATCGGCCTTGATCGCCTGAAGATTGATGACCCCGTAGGCGCCATCTCTGTCCACGGTGTCGTGGGTATCTGGGGCGTTCTCGCCGTCCTTCTGTCGAACGGTGATGCCTCCTTTGGTGGCCAAGCGCTCGGGATCGTAGCCATCTTTGGCTGGACCTTCGGCGCGAGCTTGGTCATTTGGTCGATCCTAAAAGCCACCATGGGGATCCGCGTCTCTCAAGAAGAGGAATATGAAGGTACGGATATCTCCGAGTGCGGCCTCGAGGCCTACCCGGAATTCACAAAGAGCTAAAAACCTTTCGAGGTATGCAAAGGCGGGCTTCGGCCCGCCTTTTTTTCGCCTGACTTCTTCCCAAAGTGGCGCGAGGCCGGGATTTTTGGAGAAGGCTATCGCCCGGGCCTCAGCGATCACTAAAGCGATTTGGTGGTGGTCGGCGGCGAAGCGTGGCTTCCCTTGCTGTCAGGCGCGCTGTGGAGGGTGTCCCGCTCAGTGACTTCGATGCGATGGGAAAGGCGTGAAGCAGCGCCGCGAGGGCGGGGGCCGAGCCTTCGAAGGTAACAGTGAGCATTTCTGGCGCCGGGGTCACAGCGAAGTCCCAGGATAGGAAAACGCTCGTAACCTCGAAGTATTGCTAAGCGGGCTGAAAAAGTGCTCTCGAATTTTTCCTTCGACGTTTTCGAAATGTTTGCTTTTGCAACATGTTTTTCGGGTTTTTTTGAAAAGATCGGGTTATGGTCTAGCTTTGCCGGGGGGATGGCGCAGCGCAAGCGCCTGAGGCAGGGAAACGATGAAAGTGCTCGTGGCGGACGGTGACCCGTCCCTTCGCGCCCACCTAAAGGCGGAGCTCGCAGCGCTCCAGGGCTTTGATGTGGTGGGGGAGGCGGCCGATGGCCTCGAGCTTCTCCGCAAGGTAGAGGGCCGTAGCCCGCAAATTGTGCTCCTCGGCGCGCGCCTGCCCGGCATGACGGGCCTTGAGGCTCTGTTGCATCTTGGGCACCTTGATAACCACCCGGCCATTTACCTTTTGCTGGATGACACGGATCCGCTGGCCCAGTGCCTAAGCCAGCATCCTGTGGCGCTGCTGCCGCGCCGAGCAACGAGTGAGCAACTTCGCCAGCTGCTGCCTCAGGCCTGCCGACCGCGGCGCGCGGACGTTGAGGCGCTCTGGACCGACTTGGTGGCCGGAGGCTTAACGCGCACCCACATAAGCGCCCGAACGCGCCGGGGCCTCGTGCTCATTCCTCTCGAGGAGGTTCGCTACCTTCAAGCCGATCAAAAATACGTAACCGTCCGAGCCCCTGGCGTTGAGGTGTTGATCGAGGATACGCTGGCCGCGTTGGAGGGAGAGTTCGGTCCGCGTTTTCGCCGCATTCACCGCAATGCCCTGGTGAGCGTTGCCCATTTACAGGGATTGCAGCGTACGCCGCAGGGCTTCTACGAGGCGGTGCTTGCGGATATTGACGAACCCCTTCCCGTTTCGCGGCGCCAGGCGGGCGCTCTACGTCGATTTCTAAAGGCGCGCTGAGCCTCGGGGCCGCGCCCAGGGGAAAGCACTATGGCCCAGCGGCCCATCCGAATTGCCACCCGCGCATCGAAGCTCGCTCTCTGGCAGGCTTATTGGGTGCGTGACGCGTTGCTGGCCCGGGATCCCACGCTGGATATCACGCTGCTGGAAATGACCACGGAAGGGGACCGGTTTCTCGCGGCGCCCCTCGCCAAGGTAGGCGGCAAGGGGCTCTTCGTTAAGGAGCTTGAAACGGCCATGCTCGACGGCCGAGCTGATCTCGCGGTTCACTCCATGAAGGATGTGCCCGTAGCCTTTCCGGAAGGGCTTGGCCTTTCCGTCATCTGCGCCCGGGAAGACCCTAGCGATGCCTTTGTCGCCCGAGATGACGTTGCCGCGGAAACCCTCGATGCGCTCCCTTCCGGAGCTCGGGTGGGCACGGCTAGCTTGCGCCGCGCAAGCCAGGTCATGGCCCTTCGACCCGATCTGGTAACCGCGCCGGTGCGAGGAAACGTGCAGACTCGGCTCGCGAAGTTAGATGGCGGCGAATTCGACGCTATCGTGCTCGCAAGTGCGGGGCTTTTGCGCTTGGAGCTCGGGAATCGGATCCGCTCGCGCTTACAAGCCCCGGAATTTCTCCCGGCGGGAGGGCAGGGCGCCGTGGGCATTGAATGTCGCAGCGATGACGCGGAACTTCAGGCCCTGCTCGCGCCCTTAGGCTGCTCCGTAACCACTGCCTGCGTGTCTGCGGAGCGCCGTGTGTCCGCGCGCCTTGGCGGGAATTGCTCCGTGCCCCTTGCAGCCTACTGTGTGGAAGAGGGTGACGGCTATTGGCTTCAGGCCCTGGTCGCCGATCCCAGCGGTGCGCCGGTCCTTCGCGCTGAGGGTCGGGGCCCGGACCCCCTCGCTGTGGGCGATGAGGTTGCCAAGGCCCTTTTCGATGCTGGCGCGGGGCCGCTGCTCGAGGCGGTGCTTGCCGTCCAACCCTAATGCTCCGCGTTCTGCTGGCCCGCACCGATCGCACCCTTCCAGAGTCTCAACAGGCACTCGAGCATCGGGGCTTTTCCGTGGTGCCCGCGCCTGTGCTGACCCTTCGCCCGGAACAGCAACGGGTCGCCGATCGTGGGGCGGCTCAGCGCCTTGATGAGTTCGATGCGGTGATCGCTGTTTCTGAAGCCGCCGCCGAACTGGGCCTAAAGCGCCTTGAAGCCTTCTGGCCGCAGTGGCCTCTCCACCCCCGGTGGTATGCCGTGGGCGCGCGTAGCGCCCGGGCCTTGGAAGCCCGAGGCCTTACCGTGACCGTGCCGTCCCCGGAAAGCACGGAAGGTCTGCTTGCCCTTCCGGCCCTAGCGGAGGCGCGGGAAACGCTCTTGCTCAAGGGCGCGGGGGGGCGTCCGGCGCTGGAAGAGACGTTGAAAGGCTGGGGCCAAAAGGTCACCGTCCTGTCCCTGTATACCCGCGCCGCCGCTTCCTGCGCGCTGCCGCCGCCAGAGTCCATCGACGTTGTGGTGGTGGGTAGCGGGGAATGTTTAGAGGCGCTGCTTGCGACCGGGGGCAAGGCCTTTCGAGAAAAGGTCCTTCTAGCTCCCTCGGAACGGGTAGCTGGGTGGGCCCGGCAGCAGGGGTTTCCGCGGGCTCAAGCCGTGCCGAGCTTGGCCCCGGACCCGCTAGCGGAGGCGCTGGCGCAACTGTCCAGCTTCCCCCGGGCGGGGGATAATGAAACCACCGGGGTTGACGGGGAACCGACGTGACGGAAACCGCGCAGGATATAAAGCCGCTGAAGGCTCGAAGGAGCGCGCTGGGTGGGCTGACCTTTCTTCTCGCCCTCGGGGCGGCGGGCGGCGCGGCCTACCCTTTTTATCTGGCTCAGCAGGGCCAGTCTGAGGTCCAGAAACTTGAGGCGGCCCTCGGCGTCGAGCTTGGAGAACTACGCCAGCAGGCTCGGGCGCAGTCCCTGGCGCTCGCGGCTCAGGGCGACGCGCTCCGCGTAGCGGAAGATGCGCTCGCGGAGGCTAGCTTGGGGCAGCAGGCTCTGGCGGCGGAGCTCGCGGCCCTGGGCCAGCGTGCAGAAGCCGATGTCGGCAGCTTGGAGGCGGTACGTCTCGCAGAGGTGCGCTATCTCAGCGCCGTCGCTACCCAGCGTCTTCGCCTCGAGCGGGACGTGCCGGGCACGGTGCGCCTTCTTGAGCGAGCCGATGCAGTGCTCGCGGAAGGGGACCAGGCTAGGGATGTCCCCCTCCGCCGCGCCCTTGGAGCGGCCGTCGGCGCGCTTCGCAGCGCCCCACGCATTGATACGGTGGGACTCTATCTTGAAGTCGAGCAGCTCTCGGGCCTCACCGATCGTCTGCCCCTTGCTGCGCCCGTTTTTCTCGTGGAGGCGCCGCAAGCAGCGGGAGCACCAGAGCCTGCGAGCGTCGGTGTCTGGCTCTGGGAGAAGCTCTTGGGCCTTTTCCGCCTGCGGCGAACAGAAATGCCCAGCGCCAGCCCTCTTCTTCCCGAGGGCGCCGCGCCCCTGCTCCAGCATGGTCTTCGCTTGACCCTAAGCCAGGCGCAGCTTGCCTTGCTCCGGGGCGATGGCGCTCTGTGGCGGGCGAGCCTCGAGGCGGCGGCGCAGCGCGTGGAAAAATATGGACGTCCCTCTCGAGATCGTAGCCGCCTACTCGAAAGGCTGGGGGTCCTCGTGACAACGCCCATAGCGGCGGAAGAGGAGGCGGTCGTGGCAGCGCAGGAAGCGCTCGGGGCCTTGAACGAAGCGCTTGAAGCGCGGCTGGGCACATCACCATGACGCGTCCCCTGCTGGTCGCGGTCATCGCGCTGGGCCTGGCCGCTGGCCTCGGGATCCTCATGGTGCGTGACCCTGGCTACCTGGGCGTCGCCTACGGCGGCTGGTTGTTTGAAAGCAGTCTTTGGCTGGGCCTTCTTGGGTTGGCACTGCTGGCTTTTGTGCTGCGTACCTTGACGTTCTCCGTCGCGGGGCTGCTCGGCTTTTCCCGGGGGCTCAAGGGCTGGCGTGCCCGCCGGGCTGCGGCCCAGGCCCCGAGCCTGCTTCTTCGTCGTCTTGAGGCTACGCTCGGGGGGGAGGTCGCTCCCCCGCCCTTGTCGTCCGAAGCCCTGCCCGCGCTGCAAGCTCTCGACGCGCTGGTGGCGGGGCTTGGGGGTGAGTCCCTCGCTGATGATCGCCTAAGCGCGGCGCCCCATGCCGCGACCTGGCTCAAAGCCCTTGCCCCCAAGGCCGATCATAAGGAAGCTCTCGCAGCTCTTCGCGCGGCGCCTGCGCTGTTGCGCACGTCCTGGGCAGAGCGCTGGGTGCCAACCCTCCTTGCTGCCGACCCCGAGCCCCTTAAGTCGCTTCAGGCCTTTGGCGCTCTGGGTCCTTCCGGGGAAACCCTGGTGGTCGCGGCGTTTGACGCCACTGGTGGTGCTTCCGAGGCCGAGCTCGCGGAGGCCCTGGGCACGCTACCGAAGGCGCTGAAGCGCCGGGTAAGCATTCAAGCCGCTTATGCCAAGGCACTTCAGCGTGGCGGTGCTCACGCTGCAGCTGAATCCGTGCTTCGGGGCGCCTTGAAGCAGACCCCTGATCATCGGTTGCAGGCCGCCTTTGGGCAGCTCAGCAGCGCGGACCCGGCCAGTGCCCTGAAGGTCGCGCAGGGGTGGCTTCAGGGACGCCGAGATGACCCCGTGGTGCTCTTGGCCGTGGGTCGCTTGGCCCTGGTAGCCGGCGCGTTGGAGGTCACTGCGCAGATGCTAGAGGCCAGCGAAGCGCTGGATTCTGAGGGAAGCTCCAGGGACGCCCAGGTTGATCGCGGGGCGCTTCGGACGCTGAAAGCGGATTGGCTGGCGGCGACGGGCGAGCACAGCAAGGCCTTCGCGTTACTACGCGGAGATCGCTAGGGAGCGTCGGGCCAAGCCACGCTGCGCGGGGCGTAGCTGAAGGCGTCCGCCTGGCACTGAGCTTGGCGAAGGCCCGCAGGCAGTAGGGCTTCTACCGTGCCCCAGACCATGCCCGGTCCCCCTCCCAGTAGCACCTGCCAGCCGCTCAAGCTAAGGCGCGCCTCAGCAATATCGCTGAGCACAGCATCGCTGACCCGGCCTTCCCTGAGATCCGAATCCTCGCTTGCGCCCGCTTCTGCGCAGCCCACCCAGCTGAAGCGCGGGTAGGCCTCGGCGAGCAAATTCAGTTCGTCCTTCAGGTAGATCCCCTCGCCGCTGAGGGCGCCCCAGTAGAGTCTTAGGGGCGGGCCATCCTGGCCCCCAAGGCGCAGCTGCGCCAGCACAACGCTTCGGAGTTGGGTAATGCCCGTGCCGCCTCCCAAAAGTAAAAGGGGGGCGCTAAGAGGGTCCGCGAAGGTGCACTCACCATGCGGCAGATCCACCCCCAGGGGACCGCCCTGTTCCAAAAGCTTGAGCAGGTAGGCGCTATCGCTGTGCCCGGGCGTGGGTTGAAAGTGGAGCGTTAAGGCGGGGAGATCTGCGGGATCGGAGGCCAGGGAGAGCGGCAGACGCGCGTCTCCAGGCGCGCCGAGGCAAATGTATTGCCCAGGGGCCACGGGTGGGGCGTCGCCCCGAAGCCGCAGGGCGAGGCTGAGCACCCGATCGGGGAGCGCCTCCACCGCCTCAAGATCCGCGAGGATCTCCATAGCTGGCCGGCTAGCGGCCCTTCATGGACGAGAAAAACTCGTCGTTGGTTTTAAAGTCCTTCAGCTTATCGAGAAGGAACTCCGTTGCCGCGATGTCATCCATTTCATGGAGAAGCTTACGCAGAATCCAAATGCGCTGGAGCTCGTCTTCTGTGGTGAGAAGATCCTCGCGACGGGTGCCTGAACGGCGAATGTTGATGGCCGGGAAGACTCGTTTCTCCGCGATGCGGCGCTCCAGGTGCAGTTCCTGGTTGCCCGTGCCCTTGAACTCTTCGTAAATGACCTCGTCCATCTTCGAGCCGGTCTCGATGAGTGCCGTGGCGATGATGGTCAGGCTGCCGCCTTCTTCAATGTTCCGCGCGGCGCCGAAGAAGCGTTTCGGGCGCTCCAGAGCGTGGGCATCCACCCCCCCGGTGAGCACCTTGCCGGAGGAGGGCACGATAGTGTTGTAGGCCCGAGCGAGGCGGGTGATGGAGTCGAGAAGGATCACCACGTCCTTCTTATGTTCGACCAGGCGCTTGGCCTTCTCAATGACCATTTCGGCCACTTGCACGTGCCGCGCTGGCGGCTCGTCGAAGGTGCTGGCGACCACTTCCCCGCGCACCGTCCGCTGCATTTCCGTCACCTCTTCCGGGCGCTCATCGATGAGCAGCACGATGAGCATGACTTCCGGATTGTTGTAGGTAATGGCCTGAGCGATGTTCTGCAGCATCAGGGTTTTCCCCGCCTTCGGCGGCGAAACGATTAGGCCTCGCTGACCCTTCCCGATGGGCGCCACCAGATCGACGATGCGGGAGGCAAGGTCTTCCGTGCTGCCCGTGCCGCGCTCGAGGCGCAGCCGTTCCTGGGGGAAAAGGGGCGTCAGGTTCTCAAAGAGAATTTTGTGCTTCTTCGTGTTCGGTTCGCTGTAGTTGATCTCATCAACCTTAAGCAATGCGAAGTAGCGCTCTCCGTCCTTCGGCGGGCGAATCTTCCCTGCGATGCTATCGCCGGTGCGCAGATTGAAACGACGAATCTGGCTCGGGGAGACGTAGATATCGTCGGGCCCGGCCAAATAGGACGTATCAGGGGAGCGAAGGAATCCGAAGCCGTCCTGAAGAATCTCCAGCGTGCCGTCTCCGTAGATGTCTTCGCCGTTCTTTGCGTGCTTGCGCAAAATGGCAGCGATGACTTCCTGTTTGCGAGACCGAGCGAGATTTTCTAGGCCCATTTCTTGAGCCATGTTGAGTAGTTCAGGGACGGGCAGGCGTTTAAGGTCGGTGAGATTCATATCCACGTGATCAGTATGGGAGCGTGCTCCACGCGTATGGGCTGGCGCCCGCGCTTAAGAGTGGCGTTGCGTGAAATTGCTCGGGAAATTAGAAGACGGGGTTTAGGTGCTGCGGTGCCTGCTGACCCCCTATCAGGCTTGGCTATGGTGGCCTCTGCCTTCGGCGTCGTCAAGGCCTTTCCGCGGAAGCTACGCGCCCCCCCTTGAGCGCGTAGCTTCCTTAGCTTAGCGGGCCTGGCTAGATGTGACTGTCTAGGAATGCGGCAAGCTGGCTCTTCGAAAGTGCGCCCACCTTCGTGGCTTCCACGTCGCCGTTCTTGAACAGCATGAGCGTGGGAATGCCCCGGATGCCATAGCGCTCGGCTGCGTTTTGGTTCTCGTCCACGTTCACCTTACACACCTTCACGCGGTCGCCGTATTCCTGGGCGATCTCATCGAGGATGGGCGCAATCATCTTGCAGGGTCCGCACCACTCCGCCCAATAGTCGACGAGGACGGGACGGTCTGCGTTCAGCACGTCTTCGTCGAAGGACGTTTGGCTGACATGGACAATGTTTTCGCTCATGGGGAGTGCTCCAGGGCTCAGCTTAGGCGTGACGCCAGTGTACCATCGCCGCGGCAAAGCAACATCGCTTGCAACGGTCCTTTCCCCTTTCTGAAGCCTTCACCTTAGGAGTCGTCATGACCTACCCCCGCGTGGTCGTCGATCTGGGGAGCCACACCTTCCACTGGGTTAAAGCCTCCGGGGCCGCGGTGGAGACCTTCGAGCGCCGAGGGCTCCGCGTGGCGCTAGCCGCGGGCCTATCCGCAGAGGGTGAGCTCGCGCCGGAAGCCCTGCGCCGGGCAGAGGCCGCCCTTGCTCAGATGAAGGACGCGCTCCGGGGGATCCCCCTCGCCCAGCGGCGGGTGCTCGCGACGGCGACTTTCCGACGCCTGCGCGATCCTGCGCCGCTGCAGGCGCGTGTGGCCGCGTATTTAGGCATGCCCGCTGAGGTGCTGACCGGGGAAGAGGAGGCGACTCTGATTTGGCACGGGGTCGCGGCTTGGCGACCCCTAGGCGAGGCGCTGCGCTGCACCCTTGACGTGGGAGGCGCGAGCACGGAGCTGGCGCTGGGTTCGGCGGCGGGGCTTACCCGCGTGCTGAGCCTTCCCCTGGGCAGCGTGACCGTGAGTGAAGCCGCTGGACCGGCTAGCGATCGTTCAGCCCGGGCCGAGGCGCTGGTCGCGAAGGTGCTGGCGGAGGCAGAGCTTTCCGCCTTTCGCGTGGGGCCGGGCGCCTGTCTGGCCACCGGCGGCTCGGTGCTATCGGCGCTGGCGCTGGCGGGCGCCCAGGGTTTGCATGGGAACCAAGTGTCCTTGAGTTTTTTAGACGGGCTTTGGCGTCAGCTCCGCAGCCACGGCTGCCTCGCCCCCGCGGGCCTTCCCGCGGGGCGCGGTGCTGTGGTGCTGGGGGAGCTGGCCCTGCTGCGAGGCCTACTACGCGCTCTGGGGCAGTCCCTTTTGCCCGTTGTGCCCGGTGCCCTCGCTGACGGAGCGCTCCGCACCCGCTTCTGAGTGGGCTTAGGCTAGGCCTTCCGCGATGCGCAGGGCGAAGTAGGTCAGGATGGCGTCGGCGCCGGCGCGCTTCATGGCAAGGAGCGATTCTTCCATCACCGCGTCGTCTAGCCAGCCCGCTTGAATGGCCGCCATGTGCATGGCGTATTCCCCGCTCACCTGGTAGACAAAGGTGGGGACTGCGTAGGTGTCTTTCACTCGGCGCACAATATCGAGGTAGGGCATGCCCGGCTTAATCATGACCGCATCAGCCCCTTCGGAGAGATCTAGACCGACTTCCTGAAGCGCTTCATCGCTGTTCGCCGGATCCATCTGGTAGGTTTTCTTGTCCCCCGTGCCCAGCTGCTGCCCCGATCCCACCGCATCCCGAAAGGGGCCGTAGTATTTGGAGGCGTACTTCGCGGCATAGGAAAGAATACGCACGTTGCCGTAGCCCGCGCCTTCGAGGGCCTCCCGAATGGCGCCGATGCGCCCATCCATCATGTCCGAGGGGGCGATGACGTCCGAGCCTGCAGCGGCGCAGGTCAGGGCCTGGCGGCAGAGGGCGTCCACCGTTTCATCATTCAGAATGTCCCCGGCCTCGTTAAGCAAGCCGTCCTGCCCGTGGGTGGTGTAGGGGTCGAGGGCGGCGTCCGTAATGATGCCTAGCGCAGGTACCGCTTCCTTAATGGCAGCTACGGTGCGTGGCACCAGACCGTTTTCATTGTAGGCTTCCCGGCCGTCGGCGGTTTTCAGCTCCGCTCGGGTGTTGGGGAAGAGGGCGATGGCGGGCACGCCTAGGCGATGGGCCCGCTCTGCTTCGCGCACCGCCTCGTCTAAGTTAAGGCGATCGATCCCGGGCATGGAGGTCACGGGCGTGCGGGCCTCCGCGCTATCCACCACGAACATGGGATAGATCAGATCATCGGTGCTGAGGCGGTTTTCCCGCATCAGCCGACGGGAAAACTCATCTTTCCGCATGCGCCGAAGGCGGGTCCCAGGATAGATGCGGGGCGTGAGGGTGAAGGCCATGGAGTTGCTCGCGGCAGGAATCTCGATGGCCGAAGTGTAGCGCGGGCTCCTAGGTGCACCAAATGAGTTGGTTTAGGACGCCGGGGAGCCAACGTTGACCATGGAAGGATAGACGACGTTATGAAACGACTTGTACTGCTGATCGCCCTAATAGGCTTTTTCGCTGCCTTTTTCTTCCTCGGCGGGCCAAAGCTTTTGAGCTTCCAGACTTTGCAGGCCGAGGCCGGCGCCCTGCGGGCCCTGGCTGAGGCCCGGCCTCTCCTTTTCGCCGGAGGATATTTCGCAGTCTATCTTCTAGTAACGGGGCTCTCCCTCCCTGGCGCTGCCGTGCTGACCCTTGCTGGGGGTGCGCTTTTCGGCTTCGCCGAGGGCCTCGTGCTGGTTTCCTTCGCTAGCGCGCTCGGTGCCGTACTCGCTTGCGCCCTAGCCCGCAGCCTCTTTCGCCCCTTGGTATCCCAGCGCTTCCAAAGCCAGCTCGCGGTGATTAACGAGGGCCTTACCCGAGACGGTGTGTTTTATCTTCTTTCCCTGCGCCTTGTGCCCGTGGTCCCGTTCTTTGTTGTGAATCTCGTGTTTGGGCTCACCCGCTTGCCCCTGCGCCAGTTTTACTGGGTGAGTCAGCTCGGCATGTTGCCGGGCACGGTGGTCTACGTGTTGGCGGGTACGGAATTGGGCGCGCTGACCGGTCCTCAGGACATTCTGTCTCCCCCCCTCCTCCTGGCCCTTGCGGCCCTGGGACTTTTCCCCTGGCTCGCCCGGGGGCTCCTGGCGGTGCTGGCCCGGGGTCGGGCCCTTCGCGGCTTTGCCCGGCCCCGCCGCTTCGACGACAACGTAATCGTGATCGGCGGAGGCTCCGGCGGCCTGATCGCAGCGCTCGTCGCGGCCACGGCCCGGGCTGAGGTGACCTTGGTTGAGCGTGACGCTATGGGCGGCGACTGCCTCAATCGGGGCTGCGTGCCCTCGAAGGCGTTGCTCTCCGCAGCCCATCTCGCTGCGGACCAGCGCCGGGGGCGAGCAGGGGTGCGGAGCCTAGGTGTTGAGGTCAATTTCGCCGAGGTCATGGGACAGGTACATAGCGCCATTGCCACCATCGAACCCAAGGATTCGGCAGAGCGCTACGAGGGCCTCGGGGTGAAGGTGCTCAAGGGATCCGCGACCCTCGTCGATCCCTGGACCGTTGAGGTCAATGGCGCCCGGCGCACGGCCCGGGCGATCATTCTAGCCACCGGGGGCGAGCCCCTCGTGCCCCCCATTCCAGGACTCGAGGACTGCGACCCCCTGACCTCCGATACGCTTTGGCAGCTGACCGAAGCCCCGGAACGGTGCCTCGTCCTTGGCGCCGGGCCCATTGGCTGCGAGCTGGCGCAAAGCCTCGCGGCCCTGGGGTCGTCGGTCACCTTAGTGGACCAAGCCAGCCAGGTGCTTCCTCGGGAGGACGACGCGGTGGGGGCCGTGGTGGCGGAGGCGCTGGAGGCGGAGGGCCTCACGCTGCGCCTCGGCGCAAAGGCGGAGGCCTTTACCCCCGGCGGGGCGCCCGGATCGGGAACCCTCACCTTGGCCGATGGCGAGACCCTTCCCTTCGACCGCGTTCTGGTGGCCGTGGGGCGACGCCCCGTCACCGAGGGCCTGGGCTTGGACGCGCTTGGGGTGGCCCGCCTCCCCAACGGCGCCCTGGATGTGGATGAGACGTTGCGCGCATCTATCCCGACGATTTATGGCTGTGGCGATGTGGTAGGCCCCTATCAATTTACCCATATGGCCTCAGATCAGGCCGGGGTCGCGGCGTTGAATGCGCTGTTTCGACCCCTAAAAGCCTTCAAGTGGACCGGGGCCGTCGTGCCTTGGGTCACCTTTACGGCGCCGGAGGTGGCGCGAGTGGGGCTGTCGGAGCGGGAAGCGCAGGAGAACAGCCTTGCCGTGACCGTGACCCGGGTGGGCTATGACGACAATGATCGCGCCATCGCTGAGGGGGAAACGGCGGGCTTTATCCAAGTGCTGACACCTCCTGGGAAGGACCGCATCCTTGGCGTCACCATTGTTGGCGCCCGGGCCGGGGAGCTCCTGGCGCCCTGGGTGCTGGCCATGACCCACGGCCTCGGGTTGAAGAAGATCATGGGAACGATCCACGCCTATCCAACCTATGCCGAGCTCAACAAGGCTGTGGCCAGCGCCTGGCGTAAGGCCCACGCGCCGGAGAAGGCCCTCGATCTTCTGCGCCACTGGCATGGGCTGTGGCGCTAGCCTTGCGCTGAGCCACGGGCTCGCGTTCACTGGAAGCAGGGTAGGTCGAGTGGAGAGCTCCGATGGCGTTTGAGATGGCGGGCCGGGTGGCCTTTATTACGGGGGCCGGCAGCGGTCTAGGAAAGGCCATGGCAGAGGCCCTAGCCGGGGAAGGGATGAAGATCTTTGCCGTGGATGTGGACGGCCCCGCCCTGGCTGCGCTGAAGGAGGCCTTCCAAGCGCGGAACGTCCCCATCGAAACGGCGGAGTTCGATGTGACCGACCGGGACGCCTTCGAAGCCGCGGCAGAGGCCTGCATGGCGGCCTTTGGGGGTGTGCACGTGCTGTGCAATAACGCCGGCGTCTATCGCGGCGGCCCCCTAGACGCCATGACCTACGCGGACTGGGACTGGATCCTGGGCGTCAACGTGGGCGGGGTGGTGAACGGGCTCCAGGCCGTGCTGCCTCGCATCAAGGCCACGGGGGAAGGGGGTCACATCGTCAATACGGCCTCCATGGCTGGGCTGACCGCGGGGGCGGGCATGGGCGTCTATAACGCCAGTAAATTCGCCGTAGTTGGGCTGTCCGAGGCCCTTCGGGCTGACCTTGCGGAAACGGATATTGGGGTGTCCGTGCTCTGTCCCGCTATGGTGGATACGGAGATCATCCGTAGCGAACGTATCCGCCCCGAGGCGCTCGCCGATCCCGGCTCCGATGCAGCAGCAGAGGATCAGATTGAACGGATGCGCAGGGCCATGGCCGCGAGCATCCCCCCGACGCGCATTGGGGAGCTGGTGGCTGAGGGCATTCGGGAGGGGCAGTTTTGGCTCCTTTCCCACCCCGAGATGCGCCTTCCCGTGGAGACACGGCAGGCCGAGCTTCTCGAAGCCTTCGGCACGCCGGAGGCGGAGGACCTCACGCGCCTCGAAACGCTCATGGGCGCCATGACCCCGGAGGCCTAACCGCCGAGGGCCTCATACGCCTCGCTCAGCGCCAGCCATTCCCCTTCCAGAGTCTCCCGGTCCTGGCGGGCCTGGCCGGCGCGCTGCATGAGCGACGTGAGCTGAACCTTCTGTTTGGGATCGTCGTATAAATCGGGATCAGCCAGCTGCGCTTCGAGGGAGACCAGCTGGGCCTCCGCCGCTTCTAAGGCGCGTTCCGTCTCCTGAATTTTCTTCCGCAGCGGCGCCAGGGCTGCCCGCTGCGCGGCCGCCGCGCGCTTTTCCTCCTGTCGGGCCGCGCGGGTGTGGGCGGCGTCCTCGGCCGGTACCTTGGCGGGCCCGGGCCCCTGCCCCCGGTCGAGCAGCCATCGTGCATAGTCCTGAAGATCGCCGGTCCAGGGCGCCACGGCCCCATCGGCCACAAGCCAAAACTCATCGGCCGTTTCTCTAAGCAGATGGCGATCGTGGGACACGAGCACCACGGCCCCCTCGAATTCGGCCAGAGCGAGGGCGAGGGCCTGGCGCATTTCCATATCTAGGTGGTTTGTGGGCTCATCCAACAGGAGGAGCGCGGGCTTTTGCCAAGCGAGAAGCGCAAGAACGAGCCGGGCTTGCTCCCCGCCGGAGAGGTAGGCCACGCTTTCCATAGCATTTACCCCGAAGCCGAAGCCCCCGAGGTGATTGCGCAGGGCCTGTTCCTGAGCCGCGGGGTCGATGGCCTGCAGCTGGGCCAGGGGCGGCGCGTCGGGCTTTAGCTGGCTCATTTGGTGCTGGGCGAACCAGGCGACGGCGGCGTGGTGGCCAAAGCTAAGGGTGCCGGCGAGGGGAGCGAGTTCCTTTGCTAGGGTTTTGAGAAGCGTGGATTTGCCGGCCCCGTTGGGGCCGAGGATACCAATGCGCGCCCCAGGAGCGATGCGGAAGCGCACCTTTTCGAGGATGACTTCGGGCCCGTAGCCGAGGCTCAACCCTTCCCCCTCTACCAGGGGGTTCGAGCGCTTTTCCGGATTACGAAAGGCAAAACGAAAGGGCGATCGGGCGTGCACTGCGGCATTCGCGGCCAGCTGCTCTAAGGTGCGGAGCCGGC
The DNA here is from genome assembly GCA_038144425.1 of Candidatus Salivita marina. Classification (GTDB taxonomy): domain Bacteria; phylum Pseudomonadota; class Gammaproteobacteria; order Pseudomonadales; family Azotimanducaceae; genus Salivita; species Salivita marina. Next base: position 899,539 of record JAYQNS010000004.1, read on the forward strand.
TTTGCACTTGCTTGGCTTTGGTGGCCTTGGCTCGAAAGCGGTCTACGAAGCGCTGAATTTCAGCCATGCGCTTTTGGCTTTTCAGAAAGGTTTGCTGCTGCAGCGCGAGGGCTTCGCTCTTCTGGCGCTCAAAGCTCGAATAGTTCCCCCGGTAAAGGGTCACCGCGCTGCTCTCGAGGTGGGCCACGTGAGCGGCGGTTTCGTCCAGGAAATCCCGATCGTGGGAAATAATGATGAGCGTCGCATCGAGCTTCTTGAGCCAGTGCTCGAGCCAGAGCGTGGCGTCGAGGTCGAGGTGATTAGTGGGCTCGTCAAGGAGGTATAGATCCGCGGGGGTCATGAGCGTCTGGGCCAGGGCCAGGCGCATGCGCCAACCGCCGGAAAAGCTGTTGACCGGGCGCTGCGCATCTTGCCCCCGAAAGCCGAGGCCGTGGAGAATCGCGCCGGCGCGGGCTTCCGCGGCGTAGCCATCGATGGCGTCGAGCTCGCTGTGGAGTCTGCCGATGGCCTCGCTGTCCTCGCTATCCTCCGCCCTGGCCAGGGCCCCTTGAATGCGTCGGAGTTCCCGGTCGCCGTCGAGGGCAAAGTCCAGGGCGCTGCGCTCGGAGCTCGGGGTTTGCTGCGCTAGGTGGGCCAGGCGAAGGCGGTCCGCGTAGGAGACGTCACCGTCCTCGGGCAGAAGCTGGCCCCGAATGAGGGCGAAGAGGGAGGACTTGCCGGCGCCGTTTGCACCCACGAGGCCGACGTGCTGCTTGGCGTGGATTGTGAAGGAGACGCCATCTAAGATGACCTTCTCTCCGCGGCGGCAGAACACATTTGAAAAGGTCAGCATGGGGAGCTCCGGAGGTAGCGCTGGGACGCTAGCGGGGCCGAGCGGAGGGGTCAACCGGGGCGGTTCTAAGGGGTAGGGGAAAGGACCATGAAGATTAAAGCGCGGTCATCCGCAGGTGCGGATGTGGGTGGAGTAGATTTGCGGCGAATAGACGCCGATGAGCTCGACGCCTTGAAGGCGGCCTTCGCCACCTACGGCCTGTTGATCTTTCATGAGCAGCAGCTCACCGAGCAGGATCACATTGCACTCGCTGAGCGCTTCGGTCGCATCAATATCAATCGCTTCTTCGAGAGCCATCCCGCGCACCCGGAAATTGCCATGGTTCGCAAGGAGCGCGAGCAGCTCCAGAACATCGGCGGCGGCTGGCACACGGATCATTCCTACGACCTGGACCCGGCGCTGGGCTCGATTTTGGTGGCTCGGGATCTGCCGGAGACCGGGGGTGATACGCTCTTTCTAAACACTAGCGATGCCTTCGATCGCCTGTCTCCAGGCTTCCAGACCATGCTCCGCGGACTGCGTGCCGTGCACTCGGCGAAGCATATTTTCGGGGCCACGCCCGCGGCCCTCGCCCAGGTCGACGGCGAGCGGTTGGGGAATGCGGAAGCCGCAGAGAGCCTCGCGGACGTCGTTCATCCTGTGGTGGTGCGCCATCCCCTCAGTGGCCGGCCGACGCTGTATGTGAACCCGGCCTTTACCCTTCGTTTTGAAGGTTGGACGGACTTAGAATCGGAGCCCCTGCTACGCCAGCTCTACGCGCACATCTCCGCGGCCCCAGGGGTTTGCCGGGTGCGCTGGGCGCCAGGCATGGCGGCCTTCTGGGATAACCGCAGTACCTGGCACTATGCGGTCAACGACTATCATGGGCAGCGCCGGGAGATGCACCGCATCACCCTCGACGGCTGCGCCCTCGAAGCGGCATGAGAGCGCTCCGGGAGGCCCGTGTCGAAACGGCCCGCATCACTCTGCAAACGGCTTGCGCTGGGACCGGGGATCCGCTGCTTCTGGTGAGCGGCACGGGGGCGGACCTGCGAGCGCGCCCCGGCCCCCTCGATGGGCCGCTCCCGGAGCGCTTTGCCGTGTGGAGCCTCGACCAGCGAGGGCAGGGACGCAGTGACGTCCCGCCCGGGCCCTACACCATGGCGGATTATGCCGATGACCTCGCGGCGCTCCATGACACCCTGGGTCTGCCGCCCGTACCCGTGGTGGCGATTTCCTTCGGGGGCATGGTGGCGCAGCACTTTGCCCTGCGCCATCCGCAGAAGGTCAGGAAGCTGGTGCTGTGCTGCACCTCCTCCGGCGGCGCCGGCGGCGCCTCCTATCCTCTGCACGAGCTGGAAAAGCTGGCCCCGGCAGCCCGTTTCGCTGCCAAGGTGGCCGTGACCGACCTCCGCCATGACGCCGCCTGGCAGGCGCGGCAGGGCGAGCGTCTTACCGCCGCTTGGGAAGACCTGCAGTGGCGGAACGCTCGCCGTGTCAGCAACGCGGCCCTGATTCGAGGGTCCGCGCTTCAGCTCGCGGCTCGGAGGGACCACGACTGCTATGACGCCCTCCCGGGGCTGACGATGCCAACCCTGCTGTGCGCGGGGCGCTTCGATGGCATTGCGCCCTTGGCCAATATGGAGGCGCTGGCGGCGGCCACGCCCCAGGCGACCCTTCAGGTTTTTGAGGGGGGGCACCTCTTCCTTCGCCAGGATCGGGCGGCCTGGCCAGCCATCCTTCAATGGCTCACCGAAGATACCCCGGGCCCGCAAAGGAGTGATTCATGAACGAAGGTCAACGAGGGGCCGGGTTCAGTGCCGCGACGGCGGCTGCCGTGGTAGTCGCCAATATGATCGGTACCGGGGTGTTTACCTCCCTTGGCTTTCAGCTGGTGACCCTCAATACGGGTTTCGCCCTCATTGCGCTCTGGGTCGTGGGAGGGCTAACCGCGCTCTGCGGTGCCCTGACCTACGCGGAGCTCGGGGCGGCCCTGCCCCGGTCCGGTGGGGAGTACAACTTTTTGAGCCAGGTCTACCATCCCGCCGCCGGCTTCACGTCCGGTTGGGTGTCCTTTACCGTGGGCTTTGCAGCGCCCGTGGCCCTGGCAGCCATCACCTTTGGGACCTACCTCTCCAGCATATTCCCCGCCCTGTCCGCGACGCCCTTGGCCCTTGGCTTGGTAGGTGTGCTCACGGTCATTCACGCCAATAGCCGGCGCCATTCCGGCGGGGTGCAGCGCAGTTTTACGGTACTTAAAATCGCCCTCATCGTTTTGTTTTGCTTTGCCGCAGCCCTGAGCCTCGAGGCGCCCCAGCCTGTGAGCTTTTGGCCCACCCTCGAGGCCGGGCATGAGGTGTTTTCCGCTGCCTTTGCCGTGTCCTTGATCTACGTGAACTACGCTTACACAGGGTGGAACGCCGCGACCTACCTCACCAGTGAGCTTGAAAACCCTCAGCGCGATCTGCCCCGCATCCTGGCGTTTGGTACGGCAATCGTGGCGTTGCTCTACGTCGCCTTGAACGTGACCTTTCTTCTCGTTGCCCCAGCGGAGGCCATGGTGGGCAAGGTGGAGGTGGGCTACGTGGCGGCGCAAAGCGTCTTCGGTCCCGTGGGGGCGACGGTCATGGGCACGGTGCTGGCTCTGCTTTTGATCTCGACCGTAAGTGCCATGACCCTTGCGGGCCCCCGGGTGCTGCAGGTCGTGGGGGAGGACTTCCCTCTGTTCCGTAGCTTGGCGAAAACCAACACGGATGGTCTGCCGGCCCGGGCGGTTTATGTGCAATCGGCGTTAGCCATGGCTTTTATTCTCACCGGCTCCTTTGAGTCCATCCTCATATTCGCGGGCTTTACCCTAGGTCTGAATTCCTTCATGGCCGTAGCCGGGGCCTTCCTGCTGCGCTGGCGTCAACCGGAGCGCTCCAGGCCCTATCGCATTCCCTTCTACCCGGTTCCGCCCCTGATCTATCTGGGGCTAACGGGGTGGACCATGGTTTATCTGCTTCAAGCCCAGACCCGGGAAGCCCTCTTGGGTCTGGCCATCGTCGCCCTGGGCCTACTGGTCTATGCCGTGGCCCGGCGCTTCAATCCGGCCCTTACCGCCGAGGATTCGGAGACTGCCCTATGACCACCCTCGCCCACCGCTTTGCCTCCGGCGTAGAAGGGGTACCTTTTACCGTCCCGTCCGCGAATCCTGAGAGCTATCAGGCCGTGCTACGCGACGGCGTAGGTTGCCTTGACCAAAGCCCGGTGACGCTGCAGGGCCTCCTCTTCCCCCAGGCCAAGCCCGCCCCGCTCGTGCTGGTGGTCCCGGGAAGCGTGGGGGTGGCTAAATCGCATCGGGCCCATGCGGAAACTTTGCACGGGGCGGGCTATGCGACCGCTGTGCTTGATCCCTTCGGGGGCCGGTCCGTGGCGTCCACGGTGGCCAATCAGACCCAATACACCTTTGCCGCCAGCGCCTTCGACGTGTGTCGGGCCTCGGCCTTGCTGGCTCAGCGTCCCGAGGTGCGGGGCGGGCAGGTGGGGGTTCAAGGGCATAGCCGTGGCGGCAGCGCGGTGCTTCAGGCCGCCGTATCCCGGTTCCGGGAAGCGGCGGGGGGGGCAGCGCTGACTGGGGTGTACGCCGTATACCCCTGGTGCGGGCACCAGTTCTTAAATCCAGAGGTTGGTACCACAGCGGTACGCGGCATCATCGGCGACGCGGATGAGTGGTGCTCAGCACAGCAGATGCAGGGCTACCTCAACGCCATGCGGCTCACTGGCGGCACCGTCTCTTGGCGGGTGGTGTCCGGCGCCCACCACAGCTTTGATCGGGAGGAGCCCGTAGCCCTAGAGCCCGCGGCTGCCGTGGCGCCGGCGGCGCCCACGGCCTACCTCACCGACGAGGGGGTCTTCCTTTCGCCCACCGGCCTTAGCTCGGATCCGACCCTGTCCGAGCGTGATCTTATGGTCGCAGCCATGAAGGCGGGCTACGGGCGCAAGGGGGCTCACCTAGGGGCGCGAGGAGAGGAGGAGCCAGCGCTCTTTCGCGGCGACATGCTGGCCTTTTGGCAACGAGTGTTACCCCTAGACCCTTAGCCCCCGCGGGGGAAGGGGTAGATTCCCAGCTGAGTGTGGACCCAAGCTGCGGCGCCGAAGAGTCCCAGAGCGATCAGGAAGGCCAGGAAGTCGTACTTCAGCGCCGGGGCTGCGGGGCGCTCCCATTCCGGGGCCTGACGCTTAATCACGATGACCGTGATCACGGCCCAGGCGAGGAGGCCTCCGAAGAGCAGCATGGCGGCGAGATCGCCGTTCGCCAGGAGGTGTCCCGTGGCCCAGAGCTTCACCCCCGTAAGCTGCTTGTGGCGTACCTTGGCGGAAAGCTTCCCTGGCACCATGGAAAGGGCGAAAAACCAAAAGGCCAGCAGCACTAGCAGGTTGGTGGCGTGGATCATTCCAACCGGAGGCCACCAAATAGGGATAAAGGGGGCGCTGCGGTAGCCAAGGATCATCAGGACGAGACCAGCGCCAATGCCCAAGGCGGCGAGCGCTCGGCCCCGATCCCCAAGAGCCTCACGCTTGTCCGGGTTTAGACGCTTAAAGAGGTGGGCAAGGGACCACAGCAATAGCCCCGCCAACAGCATAAGCATTCCCATAGCGCCCCGTCCTTATCGTTATTCGTGAACACCTTTAAAAACGCAGCATGGCGGCCCATCGCCGCTGGCGCAAGCGCCCTAGCTGGGGCCGGCGCAGGAGGCGAAGCAGCGAGCGAGGAGGGAAGTCAGGGCGAGCTCGTCGGCTTCGCTAAAGGCCGCCGGCAGATCGCTGTCGATATCGAAGACCCCGAGCAGATCGCCGCGGCGATTCCATACCGGCAGCACGAGTTCCGATTGAGTGCTGGCAGCGCAGGCGATGTGTCCTGGGAACTGGTGTACGTCGTCCACTCGCTGGGCTCGCCCCGTGCGCGCTGCGGCGCCGCAGACTCCCCGGTCAAAGGGAATCGCCAGGCACCCGTGACCACCCTGGTAGGGACCGATTTTTAGGAGCCCCGGAGCGACCACACGATAAAAGCCCGTCCAATGAGCCTGAGGCAGGGTTTGGTGAACCTCGCAGGCAAAGGTGGCCATCAGTGACACAGGATCAAATTCGCCCGCGCAGAGGGCGTCTAGGCGTTGGCAGAGATCATCGTAAAGATCAGAGGCCATGACGTTTGCGACCGAATGGGGACTAGGGACGTAAAGTGTAGCGAAAGGCTGGGCGGGGTTAGTACGCTTTTCTCCATAGCGCCACTTTGAAGCAAAAGCCTTCCTGTTTTGGTGCATAAAGAAGTCTTTGTGCACTAAAGAGGATCGCTTTTACGGTCGTTCGAGTTGTTGTAATTTGTAAATAACGAAACTGTAGGACCCTGCAGAGCTGGCATAGAATCTGCTCGTTAATCGTGCTTAAGCTGCCTCGCCTACAGCACACTCCGCCCTCTGGGCGAAGGCGGAGGTGGGTCCTATGCGCAGGCTCGGGAGGGGCTTCAGTGCTGGGCTCTTGCATCCCCCGCTTGGACGGGAGGGGTGCGTAGTTTGAGTCGCTACGCTGACGGGGAAAGAGCAGTTTGATGAGCTTTACATTCGATACGCTGGTGATGCTTCTCACCCTTCTGGGGGCGGGGGGCATCGCGGGCATCACCACAGGCCTTTTTGGCGTCGGCGGCGGGTTCATTATTGTCCCCACCCTGCTTGCCATTCTTCCGATCTTTACGGATACGCCCGATACGCTCGTTCACACGGCCGTGGGCACCTCCCTCGCGAGCATTATCGTGTCTTCCGTGCGTGCCGTGCAGGCCCATCGCCTCCACGGCGCCGTAGACTTTGCCGTGCTGCGCAGCTGGGCGCCCTGGCTCATCCTTGGGGTCTTCCTGGGGCTGTGGGTGGCCTCCAAGGTCGACGCCCAGCGTCTGGTGCTGGTTTTCGCTGTGGGCGTAGCGGTGTATTCGATCTACTTTATTTTCCCGAACTGGTTTAAGCGGAATGAGAATCCTTGGAATCTCCCTACCGGCGGGGGCCTAGCTCTCTTGGCTTCGGCCCTAGGTGGATTCTCGGCGTTGCTGGGCATTGGCGGCGGGACGCCCTTTGTGGTGACCATGGTGGTGTGTGGGCGTACGGCCCATCAGGCCGTGGCTACGGCAGCGGGGGTTGGCTTCATTATTGCCGTGCCCGGGGCTATCGGCTTTCTGGCGCTTGGGATGCTCGATCCCAAACCGCTCCCGGCGGGCGCCCTCGGTTACATTCATATCCCCGCATTGCTGGCGATTTCTTTCATGACCCTATTCACGAGCCCGCTTGGTGCGCGTATTGCACGGCGCTTGAACGAGGTGCATCTTAAGCGAGCCTTTGGGCTGTATTTGCTGATGATTTCCGGGACTATGTTTCAAAAGTTTGTGTAAGAACGAATCATGGCGCTTTGCCATGGCTTTCCTAAGCGACAAGTGAGGACTAAACCGTGAGCTTCCAACTTTCTAGACGACGTTTTCTCGGGCAGAGCTCCCTCGTCGCGGCGGCAGCCGCCGTGGGCGGTACGCAGCTGGTCACCCTGGCGCCGAGTGCTCAGGCCGCAAGCCTAGCCGTGCCCTACGGCCCCGCCAGCGGCGTGGCTAAGCTCAATGCCAACGAAAACCCCTATGGCCCCAGCCGGGAAGCGGTGGCGGCGATGACCGCGGCCATTAATCAGGGCGCCTACTACGTTGGCGGCACCGTGCCCATGCTTATGGACATGATCGCTGAGCGGAATGGCCTGACCCGAGACCATATCTCCCTGAGTTCGGGCTCCTCCGGTGTGCTCACCTCCCTCGCCATTGCGAAATTCAAGGGAGGGAAAATTTTAGGTCCGGATCTGTTCTGGGATACGACCTCGCGGAAGGCCATGGGTCAGGGTCTGGGGGAGATCAAGCGCCTGCCGAAAACTCAGGATCTCACCGTCGACCTCGATGCGCTCTACAACGCCATCACCGACGATGTGGTCATGGTGCAGATCTGTAACCCGAACAACCCCACGGCCATCATGTCCGATCCCGATGAGCTGCGGGCCTTCTGCATCAAGGCGTCGAAGAAGTGCACCGTCCTAGTGGATGAGGCCTACAACGAAATCACGGATAACCCGGAGAAGAACTCCATGGTGTCCCTGATCAAGGAAGGCTACGACGTCTACGTCGCCAAGACCTTTAGCAAGATCTATGGCATGGCGGGCATGCGCGTGGGCTACATGATGGCTGCGCCGGAAAAGATCGAAGAGATCGAACGTTTTGGGCTGGGCAGCTACGCTATGAACCAGGCCGGCGTGGCTGGGGCCGTGGCCTCCTACAACGATCACAAGTTCCTTGAGTATTCCCGGAACAAGATCTGGGAAGCCCGAGATATGATCAACGATGCGGTCAAGAAGAACGGCCTCACCGCTGCCCCCTCCCAGACCAGCTTCGTGTTCGTAAACCTTGGCAGCCTGAACGCCGAGACTTTCCGCCAGGAGATGGCCAAGCAGAACGTTCTGATTCGCGGTATCTACCAGGACTACACCAACTGGTCGCGGGTCAGCACGGGCCGGATCCCGGACGTACAGCGCTATGTCGACGCCCTGCCCCGGGTACTCGAGGCCATGGGCGCTTAAGTACGCGCCTCGCGCTAGGAAAAGGGCGTCCGCGAGGGCGCCCTTTTTTCTTGCGCGGTGGATCGGCGTACACTCGAGCTTCCGCGCTGGTCGGACCCGCCTGTGTCAAAAGCCTTCGCTTTATCCCCTGTTCGCCCCCTCACCCTGTATCTGTTGGCAACGGGAAGCTGGTTCGCCGCCCTTGGGGTGCAGACCGTTTTCTTCACCTGGCTTGTAACCCTGGCCCTCCATGAAAGCCCCGATAAGGTCGGCCTCGCCCAATTCACCATGATGCTACCGACCCTGGCGCTGATTCTTTGGGCGGGGGTGGCTGCGGATCGGCTGGGCGGTGCCCGCTTGGCCACCTGGGCCCAGAGCGTGTCTCTTTTGCCCGTGCTCGGGTTGCTCACGCTGCTGGCTCAGGATGCCCTGTCCTACAGCGGCGTGCTGGTTTATGCCCTGGCCATGGGGGTGGTGCAGGCCTTTCTGACCCCGGCTCGGGATGGGTTGTTGGCGCAGCTCGCTGGGGATCGGCTTCAGCGCGCCGTGGTGCAGGTTTCCCTGGTGCAGTTTGGGGTTCAGCTTCTGGGCTTTTTGGTGGCCGGGCTCACCGATGCCCTGGGCCCCCTCGGGGTGCTCAGCCTGCAAGGGCTCTTTTTGGCCTTTGGGGCCCTGTGCTTTGGGGCACTGCACCGGCGCCTGCCTAAGGTGCAGGCCTCGGCCCAGAGTGCCGAGCCCCTTACCCAGGGGCTTCGGGCGGGCATCCGAACGGTATTGGCCGTGCCCGCGCTACGCACGGTAGTGCTAATGAATTTGGCCGTGGGCCTGCTGTTTATGGGGAGCTTTCAGGTGGGCATTCCCCTGCTGGTACGGGATGTCTTCAACGCCGGGGCCGCAGAGCTGGCGGCCCTGAATGCCGTGCACGTGGTGGGGGCCGTGGTAACCATGGTCAGCCTGCTGCGCTATGGTGATGTGCTCCATCCCGGGCGCCTGCTTCTATTAGGGGTGCTCCTGGGCGTGGGTGGGCTCTCCGGCATGGGACTGGCGCCCAGCTTTGCCTGGGTGCTGTTTTTTAACTTTTGCTGGGGGGTGACCGGCGGGATGGTGATGGCCATGGCCCGGGCCCTCATGCAGGAGGGCGCTCCGGAGGGCCAGCGGGGCCGGGTAATGGCCTTCTTTACGCTCACCTTTATGGGGGCGGGGCCCCTGGGGGCGCTTCTATCGGGCTATCTGGTGGAGAGCCTCGGGCCGCGCTTGGCGCTGATCACGCCTGCGGGGCTCATGCTGCTGGTGATCCTTGCGCTGATGGCCCGGAGTCCCCTCTGGGCCTATCGCCGGGGCGCTGCCCCCACCGGCGCCTGAGGAGCAACGCCTAGGCAGCGGGGAAGAAAAGGCGCTAGGCTCCTGGGGTGTCTGCCATTTGGGGAGTCGCTAATGACCACCACGCACCCGCGCTTTGTCAGCTACATCGACAAAAGCCGCGAGTACTACCAAGCTCAGGGCTACGAAGCCCCCTACCGCTGGGCCACGGAAGCCACCGTGCCCTTTGTCCCCTTGCCTGGGCCGCTGAAGTCGCTACGCCTGGGCTTGATCACCACCGCCGATCGCGCGCCCCGATCCGAGGGTCGGGACGGCATGCTCTACGCGCAACCGTTAGCGTCCCGGGGGGCCTTCCACACGGAAATGTTCTGGGACCGGGATGCGACCCATACCGATGACCCGGAGACCATTCTGCCCTTCGCGGCCGCGGACGCCGCCGTCGCCAAGGGCGTGCTGGGTAGCGTGAGCCCCCGTTTCTATGGGGTGCCTACGGAATATAGCCAGCGCCGTACCCGAGAAGAGGACGCGCCCGCGATCCTCTCCTGGCTTCAGGAAGACCAGGTCGATATCGCCTTCCTTGCCGCCCTTTGACCCGTGTGTCACCAGTCCGTGAGCCTGGTCGCACGTTATCTTGAGGCTGCAGGAATCCCCACTGTGGTGGTGGGCTCGGCGCGAGACATCGTGGAAACCTGCGGTGTGCCGCGGTTTCTCTTCGTCGATTATCCCCTGGGGAACCCTTGCGGGCGGCCCTGGGCTCCGGAGGAGCAGCAGGGGCTCTTCTCTCAGGCCCTAACGCTCTTGGAGCGAGCCTATGGGCCCCGCACCACAATGCAGGTGGCGGAGCGCTGGGTGGAGGATCCGGCCGCGGATCGTCACTGGAGGGAGAACTTCATGGCCATTCGGGATCGGAAAGCCCTGGCCGAGGCCGGCGCGGCACGTCGCGCAGCCCAGGCCAAGGGGAAAAGCCCGCCCGTTAGTTGGCGGGTTTTAGAAACTTCAGGGCCATGCGGTGGCTCTCGCCGATGGCCAGGTAGTGGTTCTGGTTCTCTTCCCCCAGGCGGAGGGTGGGGGGGAGAGTCCAGACGCCCTTGGCGTGATTCCCTCGGTCCAGGGGATTCGCGAGGTGATCGGAGCGGCCAAGGAATCGGAAGCCCGCCGCGACCATTGCCTCGATCACCTGGCTCTCGTGCAGGTAGCCGTTGCTCGGATCATAGGCCACCTCGGGGGGCGCGCTGTGGTCGACGATCCCAACCACGCCCCCGGTCTTCAGCGCCTTGAACCAGGCCTCGGGCACCGTTCCCCCCTGGCGTAGCCAGTTGTGGGCATTACGGAAGTCAAGGATAAGGTCGACGGAGCCCGCCTCCGCTATGGTCGAGGTGCCGTCCTTCAGGCTACTGATCTGGACGGCACCGAAGCTGGCCGGGTCCTCGGCCAGCTTGGCATCGAAGGCTGCGTTATAGCGCCCTTGCCATTCAAGTTGGGTGGCGGGGTCCCGGTTGTAGGTGGCACCAATCAACTGGCCCTGCTCGGCTAGGTAGGGCGCAAGAATTTCCGTGTACCAGCCACCGCCGGGCCAGCTTTCGAGCACTGTCATGTTGGCCTTGAGGCCAAAGAACTCAAGCGTTTCCAGGGGTTTGCGGTATACGTCGCGGCGTACGTGATCGGCGCTTCGGGCGGGGCCGGTAAGGGCCCCCTAGAGGCTCGCCTGATCTTCAAGGTGATGGTCAGCGCGCAGGGCGGCACTGGCTAGAGTCAGGGCGCCGAGGGCAAGGGCCGTAAGTTGTCGTAGCGGAGAGCGGCTGCAAGACATGGGAAAAGCTCCTAAGGGCTTCTGGGCTTAAAGGCTGAAGCGTTCTTGGAGGAAGGCAGCAACGCCGTCCTCGTCATGGTGCCCGATCACCGCCGTGGCCGCCCGCAGCACTTCAGGCCGCGCATTGCTCGGGGCATAGGCCTCATCGGCCACGGCGAACATGGATAGATCATTGCTGCCGTCGCCAAAAACCACAAGGCGTTTGACGTTCAGCATTGCCTTGAGGGCTTCTACGGCCGCGCCCTTTGTGCCGGCGCCGTGGTGAATATCGATCCAGCCGAGCCCAGGCCCCTCAAAGGCATCTCCGGCGTAGGCCACGAGCTCCGGGAAGGGCGCTACAACGGCGGCGAGGCGATCCACCGCCTCCCGGGGACCCAGGGCACTGATGCTGGTGATTTCCGCGTCGGCGGGTAGGGTCGCAAGGTCCGCCAGGTCGACCTGGTCCCGTTCTCGGAAGGCCCGGGCCAGGGCCAGCTCCGTCTCGTTGAGCTCTGGCGCGTGATAGATGCGATGGACGTTCCCGGGCTCGAGGGTGGCAAGGAAGGGACTTAAGCCCTCTGCCCGCGAGGCCGCCAGCACGGAGCGGATTTCCTCCAAGCGAAGGTGATGATGGTGGCTGTAGAACGCCTCGAGAGGGTGCCAAAGCAGCACGCCATTCTTAAAGGCCTGGGGAAGGTCAAAGCCTAGGCCCTCGAGAAGATCCGCGGCGCCGTGGCGGGCGCGCCCCGTGGCTACGGTGTAGGGAATGCCCCGGGCCCGGAGTGCCGCCAGCGTTTCCTGGGTAGAGCTTGAGATCTCGGAATCGGCGTTCAGCAGGGTGCCGTCAAGGTCAAAAACGACGAGTTCGGACGCCGCCTTAGCCATGGTTGGTGGGGATACGCACCCAGCCTTCCATGAGAACCCGGGCGCTCCGGGACATGCGCACCCGCTTCACCGCCCAGCTGCCGTCACCGCTGACCGCGGCCTCGGCGCCTACCCGTAGCGTGCCGGAGGGATGGCCAAAGGTCACCGAGTCCCGCTCCCCGCCTCCTGCGGCTTCGTTCACCAGGGTGCCGGGAATGACCGCAGCGGTGGCAATAGCCACGGCGGCGGTGCCCATCATGGCGTGGTGCAGCTTACCCATGGACAGGGCGCGCACGCACAGATCAATGCTGTTGGCTGCCACCACTTTACCGCTGGAGGCAGCATAGGTCGTGGCTGGCGCGACGAAGGCGACCTTGGGCGTGTGCTGGCGTGTGGCCGCTTCGCTCACGTCCTGGATCAACCCCATGGCAAGGGCGCCGTGGGCGCGGATAGTCTCAAAGCGGGCGAGGGCCTCAGTGTCGTTGTTGATCGCATCCTGAAGTTCTGTCCCCGTGTAGCCGAGCTCGGCAGCGCGGAGAAAGATGGTCGGGATGCCCGAATTGATCATCGTGGCTTCGAAGGTTCCCACCCCGGGGACCTCGAGGTGATCCACGAGCTGCCCTGTGGGGAAGAGGGCGCCCTCGCCGTCAGCGGGGTCGAGGAAATCCACGGGTACCTCCGCCGCGGGAAAGGTCACGCCGTCGAGCTCGAAATCCCCTGTTTCCTGCACCGCGCCGCCGCTCATGGGGACTTGATTGAGCAGGGTTTTCTCGATGTTCGCCTGCCAAATGCGTACCTCGCAGGGGCCCTCCGCGGGGACCCGGGCCTCATCGATGAGGCCTTCGGCAATGGCGAAGGGTCCCACGGCCGCGGACAGGTTGCCACAATTTCCAGACCAATCAACGAAGGGCGAATCGATGGAGACCTGACCAAAAAGGTAGTCCACGTCGTGGTCCGGGCGATCGCTCTTACTGACCAGCACCACCTTGGAGGTGCTTGAGGTGGCCCCCCCATGCCGTCCGTATGCTTGCCGTAGGGGTCCGGGCTGCCGATGACCCGAAGGCACAGGGCATCCCGGGCCGGCCCGGCCCCCTGGGCCTCGGGGGGCAGGTCGGCGACGTTGAAGAACACCCCCTTCGAGGTGCCCCCGCGCATATAGGTGGCGCGGATTTTCTGCTGCGGTTTGAAGGCGCTCACCCCTGGGCCTCGAGGAAGTCCTCGGCGAAGCGCTGGAGCACGCCCCCGGCCTCGTAGATGTGGAGCTCCTCGGCGGTGTCGAGGCGGCTCTTCACCGGCACTTCAACCCGATCACCATTGGTGCGGGTAATGACGAGGGTCATGAGGGATCCGGGGGCCAGCTCCCCTTCCACGCTGAAGCTTTCCGTACCGTCGATGGCGTAGGTCTGCCGGGTGTCGCCGCCAGTGAACTCGAGGGGCAGGACGCCCATGCCAATGAGGTTCGTGCGGTGAATGCGCTCGAAGCCCTCGGCCACAATCACCTCGACGCCGGCCAGGCGCACGCCCTTGGCGGCCCAGTCTCGGCTCGAGCCCTGGCCGTAGTCGGCGCCGGCGATGATGCACAGGGGCTGGCTGCGCTCCATATAGGTTTCAATCACTTCCCACATGCGCTGCACCGTGCCCTCGGGCTCGAGACGGGCCAGGGACCCCTGGATCACTTCGCTCTTCTCATCCCGGCACATCTCATTAAGGAGCTTCGGGTTGGCGAAGGTGGCCCGCTGCGCCGTGAGGTGATCCCCTCGGTGCGTGGCGTAGGAATTGAAGTCTTCCTCCGGTAGGCCCATTTTCGCGAGGTATTCCCCGGCGGCACTCGTGCCTAGAATGGCGTTGGAGGGGGACAGGTGATCGGTGGTGATGTTGTCCCCGAGCACGGCGAGGGGGCGCATCCCGCTAAGGGTGCGCGGCTTCGCGAGGGCCCCTTCCCAATAGGGCGGGCGCCGGATGTAGGTGCTCTGGGGCCGCCAGTCATAGTTAGGGCTCACCGCATCGGTGACATCCTCGACCTTCAGGAACATGGGGTCGTAGACGTCCCTGAACTGCTCGGGCTTCACGGCCTCAGTCACCAGGGCGTCGATTTCTTCGTCGCTCGGCCAGATGTCGGCGAGGCGGATCGGCTGGCCGGCGCTGTCCGTGCCCAGCACGTCCTTTTCGATGTCGAAGCGAATGGAGCCGGCGAGGGCATAGGCCACCACCAGGGGCGGCGAGGCCAGGAAGGCCTGCTTCGCATAGGGGTGGATGCGGCCATCGAAGTTGCGGTTGCCCGAGAGTACTGCGGTAGCGTAAAGGTCCCGGTCGATGATCTCCTTCTGGATCACCGGATCCAAGGCGCCGGACATGCCATTGCAGGTGGTGCAGGCAAAGGCCACCACGCCGAAGCCCAGCTGCTCAAGCTCCGGCAGCAGGGCCGCCTCCGTGAGATAGGTTTTTACCGTCTTCGACCCCGGCGCCAGGGAGGTCTTTACCCAGGGTTTGCGGGTGAGGCCGGCGCGATTGGCGTTCCGGGCCAAAAGCCCCGCGGCGATCATGTTGCGGGGGTTCGAGGTGTTCGTGCAGCTCGTGATGGCGGCGATGATGACCGCTCCGTCGGGCATTTCCCCGGTTTTCTCCGCGTAGGGAGCGGCGATGCCGCGGCTCGCAAGCTCGCTCACGGGCAGGCGCGCGTGGGGGTTGGAGGGTCCGGCCAGGGTGCGGGTGACGGTGCTGAGGTCGAAGCGGAGCACCCGCTCGTACTCGACCTGGCCCAGATCATCGGCCCATAAGCCGCAGTGCTTGGCGTAGGCCTCGACCAGGGCGATTTGCGCATCCTCGCGCCCGGTGAGGCGCAGGTAGGTGAGGGTTTGCTCGTCGATGGCGAACATCGCGGCCGTGGCGCCGTACTCCGGCGTCATATTGGAGATGGTAGCGCGATCCCCGAGGCTGAGGGACCGAGAACCCTCGCCATAAAACTCGAGGTAGGCCCCCACCACCCGCTCCTTGCGGAGGAATTCCGTGAGGGACAGGACCAGGTCCGTCCCCGTGACCCCTGGCGCCAGGCGCCCGGTCAGCTCCACGCCCACCATATCCGGGGTGCGCATCATGGAGGCCCGGCCAAGCATCACGGATTCGGCCTCAAGGCCGCCGACGCCCACGGAAATCACGCCCAGGGCATCCACCATGGGGGTGTGGCTGTCCGTGCCCACGCAGGTGTCGGGGAAGGCGACGCCGTCCCGGGCCTGCACCACGGGGGACATTTTCTCGAGGTTGATCTGGTGCATGATGCCGTTCCCCGGGGGGATGACGTCGACGTTGTCGAAGGCGTCCTTGCACCAGTTGATGAAGTGGAAGCGGTCGGCGTTGCGTCGCTCTTCCACCGCGCGATTCTTCTCGAAGGCCCCTTCCTCGAAGCCAGGATGCTCCACGGCGAGGGAGTGATCCACGATCAGCTGCGTGGGCACCACGGGATTCACCGCGGCCGGGTCCCCGCCGCGCTCGGCGATGGCGTCCCGAAGCCCCGCCAGATCCACCAGCGCCGTCTGCCCCAGGATGTCGTGGCACACCACCCGCGCCGGATACCAGGGGAAGTCGAGATCGCGCTTCCGCTCAATCAGCTGCAGGAGGCTGGCGTCGAGCGTCTCCGGATCGCATCGGCGCACCAGCTGCTCGGCGAGCACCCGCGCCGTGAAGGGCAGGGTGGCGTAGGCACCGGGCTTAAGGGCCTCCACGGCGGAGCGGGTGTCATAAAAATCGAGATCAAAGCCGGGAAGGGGGGCGCGGTAACGATCATTCATGGGAGCGGAAATCTGCCTTGGTCTTTAGGAGCGCGGAGTTTAGCACCCCGCCCCCACCCCTCGCAGCGATGATGCGGGGGACCGGTGCGCTCTGCTAGGCTCGGGGCAGGGGCGCAAGGGGTGCGCCGTTCTAGCCGCACTAAAGGGGGAGGATGCTGTGGCCATTGATTTTGAGATTCCAGCGGAAGCCAAGGTTTTACGGGAACGCGTGCGCCAGTGGGTGCAGGATGAGTGCATTCCCGCGGAAAAGCGCCTGCTTGACGGCGACGATTATAAATCCGTGCTCGGGGAACTGCGCACTAAGGCCAGGGGCCAGGGGCTCTGGTGCCCGTTCATCCCCGAGGAGTACGGCGGTATGGGTCTGGGCCCGCTGGCCAATGCCCTGGTGCAAATGGAGCTGGGGGAGAGCTACCTCGGCGCCCTGTCCATGAATACGCAGGGCCCGGACGATGCCACCATGATGACCCTCCTGGAGCACGGCACGCCCTATCAGAAGGAAAAATTCCTCAAGCCGCTGCTGAACGGCGAGAAGCGTATTTGCTACTCCATGACGGAGAAAGCTGCGGGGGCGGATGCTACGGGGATGCAAACTCGGGCGGAAAAGAAGGACAACGACACCTATGTGCTGAACGGGGAGAAGTGGTTCTCCTCTGCTGCGAGCGTGGCTGACATTGCCGTGGTGATGGCTAAAACCGATCCCGATGCGCCGCGGCATCAACAGTTTTCAACCTTCCTTGTTGAGCTGCCTAACCCGGGCTACAACATCAAGCGCAACATTCCGACCATGGCTATGGAAGGCCCTCTATCCCACATCCTAGGCGGCGGGCACGCCGAGATAGAGATCAAAGACCTTGAGCTGCCGGCGGAAAACCTCCTCGGCGGCGAGGGGAACGGCTTCAACATGGGCCAGCATCGCTTGGCCTACGGCCGTCTTCGCCACGGCATGCACAACGTTGCCATGGCCCAGCGGGCTCTGGATATGGCGACGGCTCATGTCACCCAGCGGACCACCTTCGGCAAGGGCCTCGATGAGCGCCAGGCGGTGCAGTTTATGCTGGCGGAGTGCGCCAGCGAGCTCTACATCGCGCGTCTCATGCTGCTGCACATCGCCTACAAGGCGGAGAACAAAATGGATATCCGCCAGGAGAATGGCATCGCGAAGGTGTTCCTCGCGAACATGGTGCACAAGGTGGTGGACACCGCCATTCAGCTCCACGGCGCCCTTGGCTACTCCCGGGATACTCCCTTGGCGGCCTGGTACACCCACATTCGCTCCCAGCGTTTGGTAGATGGGCCCGATGAGGTCCATAAGTGGACCACGGGGCGGAACGTCATTAAGGCCTTTAAAGCCACGGGCACCACCGCTGGGGCCTGCGGCGGCGACATGCTCTAGGGGGGGGCACCATGGCACGTTTACAAGGACGGGTGGCCTTGGTCACCGGCGGGGCCTCCGGCATTGGCCGAGCCTGCGCCGAGCGCCTCGCGGAGGAGGGGGCAGCGGTGGCCGTCACCGACATTCAGGAGGCCCTTGGCCGGGAAGTGGTGGCGGGCATTCAAGGGGCCGGCGGAAAGGCCGCTTTCTATGCCCATGACGTCACCTCCGAGCCAGCTTGGGAGCAGGTTGTGGCCGCCGTGGAGGGGGAGCTTGGGGAGCTGTCGATTCTGGTGAATAACGCCGGCATAGGCATCGGGGGCAGCATTGTCGATATGACCCTCGAGGACTGGCAGCGCCAGCAGGCAATCAATCTCGACGGCGTATTCCTCGGGGTGAAGCATGGCATTCGCGCGATGCGCGAGGCTGGTGGCGGCGCCATCATTAACCTGTCCTCCGTGGCGGGACTCAAGGGCGCCGCCAATCTGGCGGCCTACAACGCCACCAAGGGCGGGGTTCGCCTCTTCACCAAGGGCGTTGCGCTGGAGTGCGCCCGCTCGGGGTGGAATATCCGCGTGAACTCCGTGCACCCGGGCATCATCGACACGCCGATCTGGGGCAAGATTGACGCCGTTCCCCTGGCAGAGGGAGCGAACACGGTGGATATTGACGCCATGGCAGCCTTGGCCGTGCCCCTCGGGCGTACGGGCACGGCTCGGCAGATTGCGGACGGAGTGGTGTTCCTCGCTAGCGATGAAGCCAGCTACATCACGGGCACGGAGCTTGTCATTGACGGCGGCATGACCGCCTAGCAAACCCCTACTGCGGCAGGGGGCGGCTCGGGGCGCTGGCCAGCGCCTGCTCCGGCGCCTCCCGCCGCAGGATTAGGGTCCGCACCCCATCGGCGTCCACCACGTTCACCCAGTTCTCCTGGCTCGGCCACAGGGCGAGGAGGGCATCATGGCGGATGCGCGCAATGCGCGGTCCGGCCTCTCCCGGGAGCGTTTCATAAATCCAGAGCAGGCTTCCGTCCACCTCTACCCCTACCAGGTCCTTGGCCAGCTCCGCGCCTCTGTCGTCCGTCAGGCGGAAGGCGCCGTGGACGTAGCGAGCAAAGGCCCACTGCCGCGCCGTGTCCGTGCGAAGGATCGCATCTCCCCCGGTCACCTCTGGGGCAGCATGCTCGGCGTCGTGTAGGGCAAAGCGATGGGCAATCTCCACCTCATTGCTGCGGGGGTTGTAGCGAAGGGTGGTGAGGGCCGCCTTCTGCTGATGCGCGCCCAGGGGCGCGCTGCTCAGCATAAGAAGGAGAAGGCACGCGCGCCGAAGCACGGGGTGCCTATTCCTCGGACATGGGGACGGCGTCATTGGCGACGCTGCCCGCCCCCTCCGCTGGCGTTGCGTCTGGGGTGTCGGTCTTCCGCTCCACCCGTAGATCGCTCATGAGGTTCCGCTCCTTGCGCTTGTAGCGATACATCTCGAGGCGGGACGGAACAATTTGCCGCGGGTAGTGGTTGTTCTCCACGTTCACGTCCGCCGTCTCCCAGTGGGGGTCGACCATAATCTGGGTGATTTCCCTATCCCTGACCAGGAGCTTACGCACGCTCTTGGGGGAGCGGCGCCAGATTTCTGCGGGCATGCGCAGCTCTTCCTCCGAGCCGTCGGCGTAGGTGATACCAAGGATCACGGGCATCACCAGGCCCCCGAGGTTCGAAAACTCGAGGATGTAATAGTTAGCGTTTTCCGCCACAGCGCGCTCGTAAACTCGGCGGGGCCACTCGGGATCGCTGTCGTTCTTATCCACAAGGCCTTCGAGGAATTCATCGAAGCCGTTGCGATCCTTGTTGGTAACCGTGAACTCGTCGTTCTCAGCGTAGAGATCTTTCAGTTCGGGGTAGCGCTCCGTGCGTGGCACGAGACCGGCGGCCTCGTTCTTGGCGCCGAACCGGTAGGTGGGCTCTGCCTGCTGCTGTTCCCGCTCCCAGGCCTTTTCGATTTCCGGGTCACTCGTATCGAGGCGCATCTTCACCACCCGGTCAAGGCTAATGTCCACGTGATCCGTGGAGTAGAACCAGCCGCGCCAGAACCAGTCGAGGTCCACGCCGGAGGCCTCTTCGAGGGTGCGAAAGAGATCAAAGGGAGTGGGGCGCTTAAACTTCCAGCGCTGGGCGTATTCCCGGAAGGCAAAGTCGAAGAGCTCCCGGCCGAGGACCGTTTCCCGAAGGATATTTAGCGCCGTCGCAGGTTTGGCATAGGCGTTGTTGCCAAACTGAAAAATAGATTCCGAGTTGGTCATGATCGGCACCTGGCGGCTGCTCGTCATGTAGTCGGTAATGTAGCGGGGGTCGCCGCGATCGGAGCGCATGCCTTCGCCCCATTCCATTTCCGCCAGATGCTGGAGGAAGGTGTTGATGCCTTCGTCCATCCAGGTCCATTGGCGCTCATCGCTATTCACGGTCATGGGGAAGTAGATGTGGCCGATCTCGTGGATTACCACGCCGATGAGGAACTCTTTCTCCCCTCGGGAGTAGGTGCGGTCCCCGTCCTTGTGGGGATCGGTGCGGGGGCCGTTGAAGGTGATCATGGGGTATTCCATGCCCCCCACGGGGCCGTTAACGGATTGGGCCGTGGGATAGGGGTAGGGGAAGCTGTAGCGGGAGTAGACCTCCATGGTATGGATCACAGATTCCGTGGAGTAGCGGGACCAGAGAGGTTCCCCTTCCTTCGGGTAGAAGGACATGGCCATGACCTGATCCGGGGCGACGCCCTCGCCGTCCTGGGTATAGCCCTGCGCATCCCAGATGAATTTCCGGGAGCTGGCCCAGGCGAAATCGCGGACGTTCTCCGCTTTAAAGCGCCAAGTGCGTGCCTCCGTCGCCCGTCGCCCTTCCTTCACCAAGGCTTCTTCGGCGGTGACGATGAAAACCGGATCCTCGGCCGTTTCCGCGGCCTTCATGCGTGCCCGCTCTTCTTCGCTCATGACGTCCCGGGGGTTTTGAAGGACGCCTGTGGCGGCCACGACGTGGTCCGCGGGGACCGTAATAGCGACGTCATAGTCGCCGAATTCGAGGGTGAACTCGCCATTGCCGAGGAAGGCCTTGTTGTGCCAGCCCTCGTAATCGGAGAAGGCCGCGAGCCGTGGGTACCACTGGGCAAGGAGGAAGATGTCGTTGCCGTCCTCGGCGAAGTGCTCAAAGCCCGCGCGGCCGCCAGTGGCCTTCGTCTCCTGGATGTTGAAGGCCCATTGGATGCGGACCTCCGTTTCCTTTCCCGGGGGCAGGGGCTTAGGTAGATCAACCCGCATGAGCGTATCCCGGACCACGAAAGGTAGGGCCTTACCCTGGCCGTCGGTGACGGCGCCAAGGTCGTAGCCGCCCGGGACATCGGCCATGAACTGCTCGCGGCGGAGGGTGCGGTAAGTGATGCGGTCCTTGGCACCGAAGGTGCGGGTCAGGCTGTCGTCAGAGTCGGATTTGAAGCGGTTCTGGTCCATTTGGAACCAGAGGTAGGCGAGGGCTTCCGGGCTGTTGTTGTGGTAGCGAACCCGAGCTTCCCCTTCGATGCGCCGGCCATCTTCCAGGAGGCGCACGTCGATGTCGTAGTCCACCTGCTGCTGCCAGTAGGCAGGCCCCGGTGCACCGGTGGCGCTGCGGGTCGCCGTGGGGGTGGGCCAGCTTTCGTCGAGCTGGCGAAACTTGTCCTCGAAATCATTCTTCGTCTGAGCGATCTGGCCCTGGGCCGGGGCGAAGGTCAGGGCAAGCGCAAGCAAGGAAAGGTGACGCAAGATCGAAGGCATGGCGAGCTCCGGTGTGCGGATGACGGCGCCTCCGATGACGGAGGCGAAAAGAAATAAAATATAGGATAGGGACTTTCCGCCCTTAGGCCCAGGGGGCGAGGGGCGCTCGGGCGCCGCGATGAGCCAGAAGGCTCCCCACGATGAAACCCAAGAATGACAGCAGCACCCAGGCGGGAATGCTTAGGCTAAGGAAGGTCCAGGTAACCTCGGCGCAATTGCCCGTCCCCATCACCATGGCCTTCAGCACGTCGCTTAAGGGAAAGACCTCGAGCATGTAATCAAGGCCTGGGCCGCAGGCCGGTACCTCATCTGCCGGGAGGCTCTGAAGCCAAAGCTGGCGGAGGGAGAAGCCGCTGCCGATCATCGCTGCCCCGCCCGTCGCCAGGGCCCAGCGCGCAAGGCCCTGGCCGTGCAGGGCGGCCCCTAGAGCCAGAACGCCCACGATCACCACCCAAATGCGCTGCATCATGCAAAGCGGGCAGGGGTCCAGGAGATAGACGTGCTCTAGATAGAGGGCGAAGGCCATGAGCCCGGCACTCGCCAGGGCCATGGCCAGGAAGAGGGATCGGGGCGCCAGCAGCGTGCTCATAGGTCTACCACCACCTTACCGATGGCTTCCCGGTCCATGAGGGCGCGGAGGGCCTTGCCTCCCTCGGCCAGCGGATAGTGCGCGCTGATCTTCGGCCGAATCGCGCCGCTGGCCCACAGGGCGTTTAGCTCCCGCCAGTTCTCCGCGTCGGCGGCGCGTTCCCGGCCCGTAAAGGCGCCATAGAAAACCCCGACCACCTGGCAGCCCTTCAAAAGAATCAGGTTGATGGGCGCCTTGGGGATGTCTCCGCCGACGAACCCCACCACGAGGATGCGCCCGTTCCAGGCGATGGAGCGCAGGCACTGATCGAAAAGGGGCCCGCCCACGGGGTCGTAGATAACATCCGCTCCCCGGCCATCGGTGAGGGCCTTCACCTTTTCCTTAAGGCCGCCGTCGCTATAGTCGATGACCTCATCGGCCCCTGCCTCCAGAGCCGCCTGGCGCTTCGCCTCCGTGCTGGCTGCGGCCAGCACCCGCGCACCCATGGCTTTGCCCAGCTCCACCGCGGCTAGGCCCACGCCCCCAGCGGCCCCGAGCACCAGCAGTGTTTCCCCGGGCTTCAGCTGCCCCCGCTGCTTCAATGCGTGATAGCTCGTTCCGTAGGTCGTATTCCAGGCCGCAGCAACGGCCAGGGGCATGCCCTCGGCCACCTTCCGCAGACCTGCGGCGCTAACTACCAAGGCCTCGGCCAGCGCGCCATGCCCGGAGCCGCCGGCGACCCGATCACCCACGGCGACGGAGGTTACGCCTTCACCGACGGCACTGACTACGCCGGAAAACTCGCCGCCGGGGGCGAAGGGGAAGGGAGGCTTCACCTGATACTTGCCCTCGATCATAAGGCAGTCCGGAAAATTGATGCCCACGTGGCGCACGGCCACGCGCACTTCCCCAGGCCCCGGGGTCGGCTCGGGGAGATCCTCTAGCACCAGGCTTTCCGGGGTCCCTTCCTGTTTGCAAAGCAGCGCCTTCATAGAGCGTCCTCCGAGCCAGCGAGTTATGGCGCCAGTGTAGCGTCCTCGCTCGGGAACCGGGAGGGATCGGCGAGCCAGGCGGCGCAGGCGGCTTCGAGGGCTGGAAAGCGATCCTCAAAGGTAGCGGCAATGGTCTCCCGGTGGGGCGCCAGGGCCGGGGTGAGATTCACTAGGGCCAGCAGTCGCGGTCGTCGCCGGGCGATGGCCCGTAGGGTGCGTTCCACCGCGGGCCAGCGGGCATAGGCGGGAAGCACGCCGTGGGTGTCGAGCACCGCAAGAAGCTGCTGCGCCGGCGGGGGCATGCGGTGGCGTTGCGCCTTCAGATCGTTTAGAGCCTTGGCGCTGAAGGCCTCCAGAGCGTGACCCGTGAGCGCCTCAAAGCGCCGGGCCAGGCAATGGTCAAAGATCACGTCCAAGGCAATCGGCATGAGCCGACGAAGGGGTGGGGGCGCCAAGTTCTTCAGGGCCCGGAAGGCGGGTTCGCTATCGGTGATGCGGTCGATATAGCGATGGAGGGCGAGGCCCCGGGCGAGGCTCGGAGGATGGGGGCCGGGAAGGGGCCCGGGAAGAAAATCCCCAAGAAAGGCGCCTAGGCGGAGATCCTGATCTGGCCCCGCCAGTACTAGGTGCGCCAGGATGTTCAAGCGGCGCCGTGGGGCGGCAGTAGCGGTTGCTCCATATAGACCTTGCGGTAGGTGGCAAAGCTCTCTTGGTCCTGCGCTTCAATCGCTGCCTGGGCTGTGTGGGACTCCCGGGCTATTGCGGCTTGTTCCGCTTCTTCGGCGTCGCTTAGGGGCAGGCTTTGGAGGCTTGCCCGGTGCTGATCGCTTAGGGCCTGGGTGAGTGCTAGGAAGCTGTCTCCCTCCCGGCGCATTTCCGCCAGCACCGCTGCGCTCGGCGTGCTTTCGGGATGGGAAAGGGTATGGGCGGCGCGGGCGAGGGCGTCGCCGTGGGCCGTGGTGAGTTGACTCCTATCCAGCGCCTCTGCAATGGGTGCCGCGGCGGCCAAAAGGGGGGTGCCCAGGGTCTTCAACGAGCCTTCCCCGGCGGCCGTAGCCAGGCGTAGGGCGGGATCGCGCCCCCGCTCCACCACGGCCCGGTGCACCTGGGCCAGCTGGTCGATTTCCGTCGGGCTGTCCTCCGGGCTGGGCAGCAGAAGGCACAGCAGGAGGAAGGTATCGAGGAAGTGGAGGGTTGGGGCGTCGATGCCCAAGGGTAAAAAGGGGTTCAGGTCCAGACAGCGCACCTCCACGTATTCCACCCCGCGGTCCCCCAGGGCGTGGAGCGCGCGCTCTCCGGGCCGAATGCTGCGCTTGGGCCGAATGGTGCCGTAGAACTCGTTCTCGATCTGCAGCAGGCTGGTAGACAGCTGAACGAATTCCCCTTGCTGCTCGAGGCCCAAGGCCTCATAGGGACCGTAGGGGCGGGTCAGCGCCCCCTGGAGTGTCTCCGCATAGGGTGCAAGACCGTTGTAGGACACCTTAAGGGAAGCCTGAGCATCGCTTTGGTAGCCGAGGCCGCCCATGCGGAGGGTGGTGGCATGGGGCAAGAGAAGCGTGTCCTCGCCGCGCTTTTCCAGCTGATGGGGCCGGCCCTGGAGGAAACCTTCGAACAGCGCCGGGGAAGCGCCAAACAAGTACAGCAGTAGCCAGGAATGGCGGCGGAAGTTGCGAATGAGATCGAAGTAGCGACGGGTGCGGTAGGCCTGATTCGGCGTCCCTTCCCCCTCCGTCTCCGCGAGCCACTGCCAGAGGGCCTCTGAAAGGGAAAAGTTGTAGTGGATTCCTGAGATCGTCTGCATGGTGCGGCCATAGCGGAGCCCCAGCCCGCGGCGATAAACCGTTTTGGCCATGCCAACGTTAGAACTGCCATAGCGGCCCTCGGGAATCGCGCTATCTTCCGGCAGCCGCCCGGGCATGCTCGACGCCCACAGCCGCTCCTCATCGAGGCAGTGCACAACAAAGCGGTGCGTTGCCTGAAGCTGGGCCAGCGTGTCCGCGGCGGAGGGGGAAACCCCGGTGATCAGCTCGAGCTGGGCCTCGGAGAAATCCGTGGTGATGGTGGGGTGGGTCAGGGGCGAGCCCAGGCAGAACGGATGGGGCGTGGTCGCCAAACTGCTGTGGGCATCGACTCGCAGACTTTCCTTTTCGATCCCCCGCAGGAGCTGACGCAGACCCTCGTCGGCAGCGCCCTGGGCGAGGGCGTGTTCCAGCGCCGTTGATAGTGCGATCACCCTAGTCCCCCAGCTGGTCGCGGGCCTGCGCGTTCTGGCGCAGGGACCCGGCGGGCGCAGCGCGCCCGCGGAGGCGAGAGGGTAGCAGCACGGGCGGCGGCTGGGGAGCCTGGCCTTGGCGTCCTAGGCGACGCTGGGCCCGGCGCTCCGGATGGCCTCAGATACCTCAAAGCGCTCGAAGTTCTTAGCGAATTTCTCGGCCAGGGCGCGGGCGGCAGCATCGTAAGCCGTTGGATCGGCCCAGGTATCCCGGGGGTTCAGAAGTTCGCTAGGGACCCCAGGCACGGAAGTGGGGATCGCGAGGTTCAAGGACGGAAGGGCCTCCGTCTCTACACCTTCCAGAACGCCGCTTTGAATAGCGCTGACCACGGCGCGGGTGACGGGAATGGGAAAGCGCTTGCCGACCCCGTAGCCCCCACCTGTCCACCCCGTATTCACCAAATACACCTTCGCCCCGAAGGCCTCGATGCGCTTGATCAGCAGGTCGGCGTAAACCCCTGCGGGACGGGGGAAGAAGGGCGCGCCGAAGCAGGTAGAGAAGGTGGCCCGATAGGCCTCCGTGGAACCTACCTCCGTGGATCCCACGGCTGCGGTGTAGCCGGAGAGGAAGTGATAGGCCGCCGCTTCCTTAGACAGTATGGAGACGGGGGGTAGCACGCCGGACACATCGCAGGTCAGGAAGATGATGGCCTTCGGCTCTCCGGCTCGGTTTTCCTCGGCCCGAAGCTCGATATGTTCCCGGGGATAGCAGGCTCGGGAATTCTCCGTCAGCGTCGTGTCGGCGTAATCCGCCGCCCGCGTGACCGGATCAATCATGACGTTCTCGATGATGCTGCCGAAGCGGATGGCATCCCAGATGACCGGTTCGTTTTCCCGGGTCAGGTTAATGCACTTTGCATAGCAGCCGCCTTCGATGTTGAAGACCGTGCCTTCCCCCCAGCCGTGCTCATCATCGCCGATGAGAAGGCGCGTGGGATCGGCGGAGAGGGTGGTTTTCCCCGTGCCGGAGAGGCCAAAGAACAGGCAGACGTCGCCCTTTTCATCGACGTTGGCCGCGCAGTGCATGGGCAGTACGTCCTTCTCCGGAAGGAGGTAGTTCTGCACCGCAAACATGGACTTCTTCATTTCCCCGGCGTAGCGCATGCCCGCCAGGAGCACTTTCCGCTCGGCGAAGTTCAGGATGACCACGCTTTCGGAGTTCGTCCCGTCTCGCTCGGGATCGCACACGAAGCCTGGGGCATTCAGGATTTGCCAGGGGTCCCGGCCGGCGGGGTTGTAGCTATCCGGTCGAATGAACAGTAAGCGAGCAAAGAGGTTATGCCACGCCGTTTCCGTGGTGACTTCGATAGGAATGTAATGCTCGGGGCCGGCGCCCACGTGTAGGGTCGACACGAAGCGCTCCTGCTCGCCGATATAGGCACTGACACGGTCCCAGAGGGCGCTGAAGCGATCGGCGTCGAAAGGGCGATTCACCGCGCCCCAGTCAATATATGTCTCGCTGCTGGGTTCCCGCACAACGAAGCGATCCGCTGGGGAGCGGCCGGTACGCGCCCCGGTTCTGACCACCAGGGCACCGGTATCCGCAAAGCCACCTTCGCCGCGTTGCACCGCGAGCTCGACCAGTTCGGCCTCTGCCAAATTATGGTGCACCACCGCGTTTGCGGTGTTCGTATCCATTGCCATAGGAGACCTCATGCTGATTCACCGGCGAAGCCGCGGGGAACTATTCGAACCGGGATGGTCACTCGCCGAGGGCGATCGCTGCGGCTACCCGCGGAGGGGCCGGAGTATGCCAGAGGCTCCCGGCTGTTGGCGAGAGCCCTCGGGGTGGTGGGTTAGTGGGGCCCCGAGGCCTTCGACGCCGGGCCCTGAGTGAGGAGGGCGAAGTCGATCGGGTCGAAGCGGTAGCTTGCCTGGCAAAACTGGCAGGTCATGAGTATTTCCCCGTCCTCCCGGAGGATCTCCTCAAGGGTGTCCGGGGCCATTGCGGCGAGGGTTTCCTGGGTGCGCTCCCGTGAGCAGGTGCATTCAAAGGCCAGAGGGCGGGGAGGATGAAGACGAATATCGTCCTCCGGGAATAGGCGCTTCAACAGGGTTTGGGCGTCGAGCTGGGCGAGTTCCTCGTCCTTCACCGTGCTCGCCATAAGGGCTAGGCGCTCGAAGCCCTCAGCTCCGCAATCGCCCCCGGGAAGGGCCTGTAGCAGAAGGCCCTGCACCCCATGGGTGGTGCTGAGCCAGAGCCGGGTGGGGAGCTGCTCGCTTTGCTCGAAGTAGCGTTCCACTGCTTCGGCGAGGTGGTCGCCGCCGAGGCGCACGATGCCCTGGTGTGGCTCCCCCTTTGGCGGGCGTAGCGTCAGGGTTAGAAGCCCTTCCCCGAGATGGTGGAGGGGCGCGGGAATATTTGGGAGGGCCGCGTCATCGTCCCGGAAGCGGACGATGCCCCTAAGCGCTCGCGTTTCCCGCACCTCCGCCATGACCGCCCGGAGGGCACCGTCTCCGGCTGCCTGGAGCGTCAGCGTGCCGGGGTACTTTAGGGTCCCAGATAGAAGTGCAGCAGCGGCGAGGGCCTCGCCGAGGAGCGCCGCGGCGGCGTTGGGATAGGGGTGAAGGTCGCAGAGCGCGGCCCAGGTTTGGTCTAGGCGCACATATTCTCCGCGAATGCCAAGGGCTTCGAAGTGAAAGCGCTGCCCAATATCGTTTTCCACCATGGTGTCCTTTCGTGTCCGTGGGGTGTGCCTTAGCTTTCGTCCGTTCCCCCGCGCTTTAGGGCTTCAAGCGCGCGCCGATCGTCCCGATCGGGGCGCCCCAGGGGATGGCTAAGGGCGAGTCTGTGGGCCCGCCGGGTGGCCGCGGCGGCTTCCCGGGCGGCGACGCTTTCTGCCGATTCTTCATAAAGGGTCGCGGCCCGGGTGGCATCCCCCCGATGGTCCTCGAGGCCAAGCACCGTGATCGCTTTTTCGTCGAAGCCCTGGCGGATGGTGAGCTGATCTCCCAGGGCCACCGTTTTCGCCGCCTTCGCGCGCTGCCCATTGCAGTGCACCTTACCGCCCTCGATGGCGGCCTTGGCTTTGGCCCGGGTCCGAAAAAAGCGGGCGGCCCAAAGCCATTTGTCTAAGCGTACGGCGTCGGCCATGGCGTTCTCGGCGGTAAGGGACGGCGGGGGCGGCCCCGGGAGGCTGCTATGCTAGCGCGGTCAAGGAGGGAAAGGCGATGAAGCTGCCGAAGATCTTAGCCCGCGAGGAGGTGGCCCGGTCCGCGCTCTTTCGTATTGAAGCGCTCGAGCTTGAGTTCTCCAACGGAGTGCAGCG
The DNA here is from genome assembly GCA_038144425.1 of Candidatus Salivita marina. GTDB lineage: Bacteria > Pseudomonadota > Gammaproteobacteria > Pseudomonadales > Azotimanducaceae > Salivita > Salivita marina. The sequence goes on from JAYQNS010000004.1 coordinate 927,985, forward strand.
TCGTTACGAGCGCCTTCCGGATACGGGGCATCAGGCGGTGATGCTGATCCCCCTCACGGAGGGCGGAGAGGTGCTGTTGATTCGAGAGTACATGGCCGGCTTTCATGACTACCGCCTGACCTTGCCCAAGGGCTCTGTGGATCCCGGGGAGTCACTGCTAGAAGCGGCGCAGCGGGAGCTACGAGAAGAGGTAGGAATGCGGGCTGAGACGCTCACCCCCTTGAAAACCCTCTCCGTAGCCCCGGGGCACATGGGATTCACCATCACCGCGGTGCTGGCGGAGGGGCTCACCCCCGATCCTCTCCCGGGGGATGAGCCGGAACCGCTCACCGTGGTGCCCTGGCCCGTGGCCTCGCTGCCGGCGCTCTACGCCCTGGAGGATTTTGATGAGGCTCGTGCTATCGCGGCCCTTCAGCTGGCCGCCTTCCATTTGGATGCGCGCGCTTCGTGAGCGCCCTCGCCCCCTTTTCCGAGGCTTGGCTTGACGCCCTCATTGCCCTGGTCTTCGAGGCTGGGGATGCGATCCAAGCCGTGGCGGAAGGGGGGCAGCTGGCGGTGGAGGAAAAGGCTGATGCCTCCCCCGTGACGGCGGCGGATCATGCCGCAGAAACGATTCTTTCCGCGGGCCTTCGGCGATTGACTCCGAGCTGGCCTCAGCGCTCGGAAGAGCAGGCCCCGCCGTCGCCGGAGCTGCGCGCTCAGTGGACGCGGTTCTGGCTCATCGACCCCCTTGATGGCACCAAGGAATTTCTAGCGGGCAATGGCGAATACACGGTTAATGTGGCCTTGATAGAAGATGGGCGCCCGGTGCTTGGGCTCGTGGGGGTACCGGGGCAGGGTCGGGTCTACCTGGGGTGGGTGCCAGCACAGCGGGCGCTGTGCATCACCGCGGCAGGGCTTCGAACGGCGCTGCGCGCACGCCCCTGCGCGACGCCGCCGGTGGTGGTGGCGTCCCGGCGTCATCGTGGCGAGGCCCTTGAGTCCCTGCTTCAGGCCCTTAGGGAGGCGGCGCCGGGGCTGCAAACTCGTTCCGTGGGCAGTGCGCTAAAGCTGGTGGTACTGGCGGCCGGGGAGGCAGATGCTTACCCTCGCCGAGGGCCATGCAGCGAATGGGACATCGCGGCCGGAGAGGCAGTGCTTCTGGCGGCCGGCGGGCAGCTTCTCACCTTCGAAGGAGTACCTCTTCGCTACAACAAGCTCGAGAGCGATCTAAACCCGGACTTTTGGGCCGTGGGGGACCCAGCGGGCCCCCTGGCGGCGGTGCTTCGAGGCTTGTGCTAGGCGATCTCGACCAGTTCGATGGCGAAGGTTAGGGCCTGCCCGGCCAGGGGGTGGTTGGCATCGAGGGTCACGGCCTCCTCCGTCAGTCCCACCACCTTGCATTGCACGGGATTGCCCGCCTGATCTTGCAGCTGGAGATCAATCCCTACGGAGAGGGTGAGGTCCGGGGGGAATTGATCCCGGGGCAGGGCGCCCACCATAGATTCGTCCCGCTCCCCATAGGCGTCGGCCGCCTCGATGCGCGTGCTGCAGCTCTCCCCGGGGGCGAGGCCTCGCACCGCCGTTTCGAAGCCTGGAATGATCTGGCCTTCGCCGAGGGTGAACTCCAGGGGTTGGCGTCCTTCCGAGGAATCGAACCGCTCGCCGCTGTCGAGCGTTCCGGTGTAGTGCACGCGGACCGTATCCCCGTTTTGTGCCGTGGCCATGGGCCTCTCCTTCCGGTCTTTCCGGTGAATGTGAGATCAGTGTGTCATGGCCTGGGGAGTGAGACAAAAACAGCAGAAATGACCGCTCCTGCGTAGCTTGCGCCCCTTGGCGCCGAACTGTAGTCGTGCGAAGCTTTTCGCGGGAGAACTGGTTTAAGGGAGAGAGAGATGTCTGATTCACCAGATGATGCAACAACCGTACGCCGTCTCGTGATCTTATTTGCGACGCTCGTGCTAACGACCTTCGGCGTCGCCGGGTTGGTCGCCATCGTACTGTAGGGCCCGTCGGGCCCGAGGGAGGGCCTAAGGGGTGTCCACGATTAGGAAGAGCGAGGCGGCCGTTTCCACGGCGCGCCAAGCCCTTAAGCGTTTTCTCGGCCTGCCCGGGCGCCCCGTGGTGCTTACGGGAGCGGGCTGCTCCACCGATTCAGGCATTCCCGACTATCGAGGCCCCAGCGGGGCCTGGCGGTCCCGCCAGCCTATCCAGTTCCAACCTTTTCGCACCCAGCTGGCGGCTCGGCAGCGCTACTGGGCCCGGAGCATGGTGGGCTATCCGCGAATGGCTGAGGCCACGCCTAATGGTGTGCATCGCGCCCTGGCTAACCTCGAAGCGCGCGGTCTTCTTGGGCTTTTGGTTACGCAAAACGTGGATGATCTCCACCGCCGCCGGGCAGCGCCAGGTGCTTGATCTGCATGGTCGATTGGCCCGAGTCCGCTGCCTTGACTGCGGGCACCGCTCGTCCCGAGCCGTGCTGCAACGGCGCCTGGAAGCCTTGAATCCTAGCTTTGCCGCCCAGCTGACGCGGCCCGTGGTTGCAGCTCCGGACGGCGATGCTGAGCTGGAAGACGAAGCGGTCCTGGCCACCTTCCGGGTGCCGCCGTGCCTTCGCTGCGATGGGGTGCTCAAGCCCGATGTGGTGTTTTTCGGAGAGTCGGTCCCTGGATCGCGGGTGGCCCAGGTGCGAAGTGCCCTTAAGGAGGCTTCGGGCCTGCTGGTGCTGGGCTCCTCTCTGGCGGTGTTTTCCGGCTTTCGCTTTTGTCGGGACGCGGCCGCTTTGGGCAAGCCAATCTTTATTGCAACGCAGGGTGTCACCCGCGGAGACGGGCTCGCCCAAACGAAGGTTAACGTGCCTCTGGGTGAGCTGTTCTCCGTCTCATAAAAAAACCCCGGCGTGCCGGGGTTTCTTGAGGCCCGCAGAACCTACTGGGCAGCGTAGTAGCGCGAGAGAATCTTGATGTCTTCGTCGCTGAGGCCCGTGGCTTGGGCGGCCATGATCATATTCTGGCGCTCGCCGGAGCGGTATTTCTCAAGCTGCTTGTGCAGGTAGGAGGCCCACTGCCCATTGATATTCGGGAAGGTCGGGGCCGTGCCCTTGCCATTCAGGCCGTGGCAGGCGAGGCAGCCCTTTTCCTCGGCGAGGGCAGCCCCCTTGTGGCAACGTCGTCCGCGGGGCGATCGCAGGCGGCCAGGAGCAGCCCACTACCGGCGATCAGGAGAAGCTTCAAAGGGGAATTACGCATCACGGATCGCTCCTCAGCGCTGCACGGAGAAATAGGCGGCGAGGTCTTCCATCTCTTCGATGGAGAGCGGCCGAGCCTGGCCATTCATCTGATTGAAGTGTTCCGTTTCCGCCTTGAAGTACTTCAGGCGATCCACAATGTAGGCCGCCTTCTGCCCAGCCAGGTGAGGGTAGCGATCATCCTTGCTATGGCCTTCCGGACCATGGCAGGTCATGCAGCGGTGTTGCCAGGCAAGTGCTTGGCCGTTTTCCGCGTCGGCGGCGCTGGCGCCAGCGGCCAGCGAAAGCATTAGGGTCAGCCCGAAGGCGCGGGTACGGCGCATGTGCAATATCCCTCCTGAGGTGAGCGCTCGCCATTTTAGGCACCGCCCCGGGATATTCAAGGTGCAAGGCCCCCTCGCGGGCGAAAAAGCGAAAAATTTCAGGCGTTAAGGGGCCAGGGCGGCAGCACCCGGGCCGTCGCAAGGGCGCGGAGTTGCCCCAGCAGCATGGTCTCCGTATCCCGGCAGCCCGCAAAGCCGGCCTGACGCAGGGCAATGGTGCTGAGCTGGGTCGGCGGAGGCGGACGATCCCGACCGTAGCCTAGGAGCATATCGGCGTAGATGGGAGAATCGCCCAGCAGTTCGGAAAGCCCCGGGGCCTGAAGGTCGTGTTGCGCCCGGAGCCGATCCCAGGCGTCGCTCTGGGTGGGTAGCCAGTGGGCGAGGGATCGGGGCTCCGGAGCCCCAGGCGTCAGGCCGAGCCCTTCCGTCAGCTCGGGCCAGAGGTGGTCCCACTGGAAAACATCGCCATTGCTGACGTTGAAGGTGCGATTTCTGGCCTCCGCAGCGGTCCCAGCCCAGGCGAAGGCTTCAGCGAGGAGCTCCGCGTCGACCCCATCGAGGGGCCCGCAAGGGCCCCCAGGAAAGGAAAAGGGACAGCCTTCGGCGGCGCAGAGCGCACCATAGACCCCGAGGGTGGTCAGGACGTTCATGGGTGCCCCGAGGCTCGGCCCGAAGATGATTGGGGGGCGCCAGATCGTCGTGCTAAAGCCGACCCTAGCGGCCGTTGCCCGGAGTCGATCTTCCTGCAGCCAATAGAAATTGTCGTGGGGATCGCGGGGGCGGCGCTCGAGCCCGGGAATGCGCATGGGATGGATATGCGCGCCGTAGGCCTTAGTGCCCTGAAGCAGGCTTACGTGAGTAACGGGGTGGGCTTCGAGCCCTTCGAGGCAATGGGCCAGCATGGTGTCGTTGCGCTGCATCTGCTCCGCGGAGCGCCAGCCCTCCAAGAGGCCAGGGGCCTCATAGAGGGCCGCGTAGACCACATGGGTGATGGGCGGCAGGGCCTGGATTTGCGCGATGCAAGCTGGGTCGAAGAGGTCAGCAGCGAGGTGGGCAACACTGACCCCGTGCGGTGCCCGTCGAGACAGGCCAATGACCTCCCAGTCAGCGAGGGCCTGAAAGTGGCGCACCGCCGCCTGGCCGACCACGCCGCTGGCCCCGGCGATCAGGACACGATGGAGCGGCCGCGGGCTCACGGCGCCTTCGCGCTTAGGGTGGCCAGGTAGGCTAGAAGATCGCGGCGGTGCTGCGCGGTGCTCACCGTGCCGGCAAGCGCCCGCATTTGCTGCCCCCGGCTGTCCGCGGGATCGAAGCCGCGACGCCCGGCAAGGTAGTTCTCAAGCTGGGTTTCAAGATACCAGTCGTTCTGCCCTGCCAGCGGTGGAGCGCCGAGCGCTTCCTGGCCCTGGCCCTCCACGCCGTGGCAGGCGGCGCAGGGCGCATAAAGGGCCTTCCCGGCGGCGGCGTCGCCGCCGAGCACAGTGGCCGCGGGGGGCGGGGCCTCTAAAGCCGCGGCCCAAGCGGCGGCGTCCTGCACAGCCTTGTCATCGGCTAAAGCGAGGGCCATGGTCCGCATGACCTCCCCGTGTTCGTCGCCCTCCGCGGTGCCCCGCCAGCCTGCCTGAAAAGATTTCAGCTGAGTTTCGATATGCCAAGCTGGTAGCCCGCCAAGCCGCGGTGCAGCGACCCCGGGATTCCCCTGGGCATTGGCGCCGTGGCAGGTGATGCAGAAGCTAAAGCGGGCATCGACGACATCCACGGGACTTGCCGCGGCAGCGCTCAGGACCGCAAGGGTCAGGCTAAGCAGGCTCGCCGCAGCCAGCCCGTGTCGAAGTCGGGCCGTGACCTTACTCCCCGGGGCGGGCAAAGACGGCCTCCACTTCCACCAGCATGCCCGGGGCCGCCAGCTGAGCCACGCCCACGGCGGAGCGGGCGGGCAAGTTGCTTCGCCCGGCTTCCGCGCCGAACACTTCGGTGTAGGCCCGCATAAAGCCCGCGAAGTCCATGCGGCCCCCGTTGGCGGGGTCGGGGACCAGGAAGACGGTCATTTTGACAATGTCGTCCCAGCCAAGGCCCAGGTTCGTGAGGGACCGCTCCAGGCCCTGGAAAACGCTGCGCGCCTGCGTTTCCGTGTCGCCCCAGAAGGCGGCGCTGAAACGCTCTGCGCTGGGGTCCGCGGGGGCCGGAGTTTGGCCGCTATGCCAAACCAGCTGCACCCCCGGGGGCACTTCCACGGCCCGGGCAATGGGGAAGTCGCTACCCATGAGGCTGTGCTGAATGCGGTGATCGTCGGCCTTGGCGGAAACGCCAAGGGTGAGCGCTGCGGCGGCCAGGAGGCCTTGAAGGGGGCGGAGCGTCCCGAATGGAGCCATGGGGAAATTCCTCTCAGGCGTGGGTAGCGTCGCCGCGAAGCTCCGCCTGGACCCGTTGGTTAATGTCGGCCATGGCAAGATGGGCTGAGCGCATGGCGCCCTCCTGCCACCCCGTGTGATAGGTGATTTGGTCCCCGATCAGGTAATGACGGCCCGCCGGGCGCTGAAGGCGCTTGAAGTGCTTTTCCACATCTTCCCCGGACCACTCCGCGGAGCACCCCATCATGTGGTTCATGCGGTGCCAGGCGATGCTCACGCCGTTCTCGATGTACTGCTCCCAGCCCGGGTGGATTTTTCCACCCTGTCGAAGCACCTCTTGGAAGCGCTCCTCCGGGGTCAGGCGCGTGAAGTAGGCGCCGGCGCCCGGGAAAAAGGTATAGGCCGCGAGAAGGATGCCCTTTTGGCTGTGGAACCCGTGATTCGGGTACCAAATCTGCGTGATCGGCTGGCTGGTCCAGGTAACACCGCCATAGATACGATCGTCTTCCCAGAAGCGCTTCGAGGCTTGGAGCCCCATCTTGAAGAGCTCCCCGCGCTTGGGCTTGGACAGGGCCTCAACGTAGTCCTTCGGGAAGTTGTGGCGCAGGCCCAGAAGGAGGTGGGTGGGAATGCTGTTGAGAACGTAATCGGCTTCTTCCGTTTTCCGTTCGCCATTTTCGATGTAGCTCACCCGGACGCCTCGGTCCGTGAGCTCGACCCCCTTCACCCAGGCATTCAGGTGCACTGCATCGCCGACGTGGCGCATAAAGCCTTTGACGATATGGTCCATGCCCCCCCTGGCCGTGAGCATGGTGCCCGCCTGATCGGAGCTTTCATTGAAGTGCATGGCCCAGCGCCAGAAGCTGGCGTTCATGAGTTCGGAGAAATCGAAGGGTTCGTGGTGTTCGCCGTGGAGCACGAAGCTGCCGCGCTTGTAGCCGCCTCGAGAGGAGCCGGCGTAGAGGTGGCTGTCGTTTAGATCGCCGAAAGCCTTGGCGAGTTCCAGCAGGCGCTGCGTGTCCACTTCGCTGATGGGGGCGTCGAGGGACGTGGCAGAGACCGATTTGGCAAGCAGCTCGCTCATGAAGCCGCGGGTATCCGCAATGTACTGCCGCTGTCGCACCGGCTTACCCCCGAAGGCCGTTGTCGTCTTGGTAGTAGGCGTTGCGGTTATCGTTGTTCCAGAGCTGTAGCTCTACCCCAAGGGCTCGGCAGTAGCTCATGAGCAGCGTGTGGTCCGGGGGAATGCGCGCGGCCCCTGCATTCAGGTAGAGATCTTCGTTGTCGTCGAAGCGGCACACCTGCTGCTGGCCGAGCTCGTCGACGATATCGCCATGGCGGAGGGTGAGATTACGGCCGCCTGCGCGATGGGACGATTCGAGGATTTTGCACTCGTAGCCGACCTTTCGAAGTTCGTAGGCGGCGGTGAGGCCGCCAATGCCGGCGCCGAGGATGAGCACTTTGCGCTTGGCCCCCTGAAGCGGCTGAAGGTCGGCGAGGGGCATGGCCCCGGGCGCCGCCATCAAACCGAGGGCACTGGCGGTTCGGTAGACCGCCGTGGATCCGCCAGCGGCCCCGACCAGTTCGAGGAACCGTCGCCGTGAAACGATTGCCATGCTGCGGTCCCTGACCCAAGGCGGAGCGATCATTGTGCCCTAGAAAAGGGCATTTGCCCTCGTTTTTAGGGTGCAGATGGGCTGAAGGGCGAGAAGTTTCACAGTTTGCGCACTTTGGTTGATGCTTGCGCACTACATTGGAGCGATTGCGAGCTTTAGTCCTGAGGGGGGTCGATGAGAGCTGGGTCGATGGCGTGCCCCTTGGCCTGCTTGGCTTTGAGGTAACGGGTATTGAAAGGAGAGACCCCTACTACGTGCTGCTCGGCGTCCCCAATCCGGACTCCGGCGGCGGTGAGGTCCCGAATTTTCTTGGGGTTATTGGTCATGAGCCGGCAGGCCCGACTGCCCAGGCGCCAGCGAAGGACGGCGGCAGCGTCGGAGAAATCTCGGGAATCATCGGGTAGGCCTAAGGATTGATTGGCCTGGTAGGTATCTTCCCCATCGTCCTGCAGGAGGTAGGTGGCGGCCTTCGCCCAGAGCCCAATGCCCCGACCTTCGTGTCCTGCCATGTATACGAGGTAGCCGCCGCCGTCACTTTCCGTCATGCGACCAATGGCGGCCGCCAGCTGGGGCCCGCATTCGCAGCGCAGGGAGCCAAAGACGTCGCCGGTCAGGCAATTGGAATGAACCCGGACCAAGGGCGCACTCGCTGCATCGGCGTCCCCGATTACCAGTAGGCTATTCACGGCCATGGGCGCGGTGAGGGCGGCGAAGTCCCGAGCGGCGCCCTCTTCCCGCAGCTGGTCTGCAAGGGCCTGGACCTCGTGCAACTCGGTGCGGCGAACGAAGGCGTACCACTGGGCTGTGGTTTCTACGCTTCCCAGTTTCAAAGGCAGGGGGATGGGGCCTAAGATTTCCAGGGCGCCGGGGCTCTGAGCTTCCCGCTCGGAGGCCGGCAGGTGCTCTCCAGCGCTATCAATGCGCTGGATTTTGCCTTCAGCGAGAAGCTTCTTGCGCACCCGCGGATCGATGTAGGTAAACATGGCGGTCCCCTTCAAGGGCGCGAAGCATAGCCCCTTCGCTGGATAAAAACGATGCGCCCCTAGCTCACCTGCCGCTCCGCACCCTCCCAGTAGGGCGCCCGAAGGGCCGTCTTGAGGATTTTTCCGGCGCCGGACAGGGGCAGGGGCTCGCGCTGGAAGGTAATGCTCCGGGGGACCTTGAAGCCCGCAATGTGGGCCCGGCAGTGGGTGATGAGGGCCGCTTCGTCGAGGGCGTCATCCTCGAGCTCCGCGCTGGGAACGACAATGGCGTGAACCTTCTCCCCCAGTCCGCATCCGGGATGCCGATGACCGCGCACTGATCAACCGCCGGATGCAGCATCAGCACGTTTTCGACCTCTGCGGAATACACGTTCTCCCCCCGGAAATGATCATGTCCTTTACCCGGTCGACAATATGGAGGAAGCCATCTTCGTCCATCCGTCCGCCGTCCCCGGTATGGAGCCAGCTGGACGCGAGGGTTTTGGCCGTTTGCTCGGGCAGATTTCGATAGCCCAGCATGACGTTCGGACCCCGGGCACAGCCCTCGCCGACGGTGCCCGGGGGCACGGGCTGATCGTTTTCGTCCAGCACGGTGACTTCGACCCCGGGAATGGCCTGACCCGCGCTGGTCAGCTTGCCCGCGAAGGGGGAGGCGGGGTCCACCGTATGGTATTCCGGGGCTAGCATGGTGAGGATCGGTGCCGCCTCCGTTTGCCCATAGGCCTGGTAGAAGCGGGTGCTGGGCAGGGCCTCAAGCGCTTTGCGAATGACCGCCTCAGGCATGGGGGACGCGCCGTAGAGCACGCCTTCGAGGCTCTGTAGGTTGTAGTTGGCCAGGGTAGGGTCATGGACCACGCGATTGATCATGGTAGGCACCATGAGCATGCGCTGGATCTTCTCCCGCTCGATGGTGGCCATCACGGCCTCGGGCTCGAAGGCCGGCAGGAAGTAGTTCGTGCCTGCCATGAGGAGCATGCCCACGGCCATGCACCAGTCCGCAATGTGGAACATGGGCGCGACATGGAGGCATCGATCGCCGGGGCGGAGCTGGAGAATAGGGGCGGCCTGCATGGCGTTCACCAGCAGGTTCTGTTGGCTGAGCATGACCCCCTTAGAGCGCCCTGTGGTTCCCCCGGTATAAAAGAGTCCCGCGAGGTCGTCGTTGCAGCGCCCCGCATCGGCGATGGGTTCTGCCGTGGCTAGGGCCTCCCAGTGGGTCGCGCTGCCGGGTAGAGCCGCATCGCCCAGGGTGACCACCGTTTCCAGGAGGGGCAGCTCGGGCCGAAGGCCTTCAATTTGCGCTGCGAAGGCCTCGTCCACGCAGAGCACCTTGCTCTCCGAGTCACTCAGCCAGTGGACGATCTCTGGCCCCGCGAGCCGCGTATTGATGGGCACAAACACCCCGCCCACCCAGGCCACGGCAAAGTAAAACTCGTAGTAGTAATCGGAATTGAGCGCGAGGACGCCCACCCGATCCCCTGGCCCCACCCCTAGGGCGGCAAGGCCGCCGGCCAAGCGGGCGACGCGATCAGGAAAGGTCCGCCAAGGTTGGCTCCGGCCCTCATGGCGAAGGGCATCGCCGGCAGGGTTCAGCTGGGCAGCGCGGCGCAGGGCGGCGGTAAGGGAAAACATGGCTCTCTCCTCCCAAGGGGTTCCGGGGTAGCATAGCGAAAAGCCTGGGGAGAGGAGCAGCACATGGGTGCCACAACGACACCGGCCCTGGTGGGCACGCCGGCGGACATCGACGCCGCCTACCTCACCACCGTTCTACGCCATGCGGGCTTTTCCGACGTAGCCGTGGGAACTTTTTCTGCCAGCAATATCGGCACGGGACAGGTGGGGCAAAATATTCGCTTCGCCCTGGATTATGAGGCAGGGGCCGGGCCCGCAACGGTGGTGGGTAAATTTGCCTCCGATGACCCCGCCAGCCGGCAAACGGGCATCGCGCTGCAGAACTACCTGAAGGAGGTGCGCTTTTATCGAGAGCTCGCTCCTTCCCTCGCGGTGCGTATTCCTGCCCTCTACTTCGGGGCGATTGACGAGGAAACCCACGAATTTCTGCTCATGATGGAAGACCTGGCGCCGGCGGAGCAGGGGGATCAACTTGGGGGCTGCAGCGCCGATGACGCGGCTTTGGCCATGGAGCAGGCGGCCCATTTGCACGGACCGCGCTGGGACGATCCTACCCTTCGCAGCTACGATTTTTTGGGTGGGCTCGATGAGGACGCCGGCACGGCGGGTACGCTGGCGCTTTGGGACGCGGCCATGGAGGCTTATCTCGCGCGCTATGCTGAACGACTGAGCGCGGAGGACGTCGCCCTTACCCGCGCTTTGGGCGCGCGCTTTGCCACCTACCTGTCCCCCGAGCCCGGTCCGCGCACGGTGACCCACGGGGATTTTCGCCTCGACAATATGCTGTTCGGCCGCACCCCCGGGGCGACGCCGCTGGCGATAGTCGACTGGCAATCCCCGGCCCTGGGCCAGGGGCCGGCGGACGTCGCCTACTTCCTCGGAACCTCCCTGGATCCTGCGCTTCGGGGCGAGGAGGAGCGAGCCCTGCTTCGGGTTTACCGGGACGTACTGAAAAGCTATGGCGTTTCCCTCAGCGAGGACGCCCTTTGGCGTGCCCATCGCCGCTATAGCTTTGCGGGGCTGGTCATGGCTGTGGTGGCGTCCATGATCGTCGGCCAGACTGATCGCGGGGACCACATGTTTATGGCCATGGCGCAGCGCAGCGCGGTGATGGCTCGGGAGCTGGAAGGGCTCGCGCTCCTCTCCTAAGCAGGGCGGGCGGGGGGCAATGAAAATAGCGCTTCGCGCCGCCGGAAAGCCGTCGTAAAGTCGCGCTTCGACCCATCGTTGCGCGAGGCCGAGCATGCTCCTTGCGTTGTTGATTTGCCTTTATGTGGGCGTGACCCTCGGCCTAGGGCTTCTCGCCCAGCGCCGGGTGAAGAATGCCCGGGACTTTATGCTGGCGGGGCAGCAGCTTCCCCTTTTCATGGTGGTTACCACCTCCTTTGCAACGTGGTTTGCCTCGGAAACGCTGCTGGGCGTGCCTGCGAAGGTGCTCGAGGGGGGGCTCGCCGAGACCGTCGAGGACCCCTATGGCGCGGGCTTCGGCCTCGTGCTCGTCGGGATGTTCTTCGCTTCCCGGCTCTATCGCCTGCGACTCCTGACCATTGGGGACTTCTATCGGCGGCGCTACGGCCAGGGCATCGAAATCTTTGCGTCGACGGTCATCTCTCTGTCCTATCTGGGCTGGGTGGCGGCGCAGATTACGGCGCTCGGGCTGGTGCTTGAAGTGCTCACCCAGGGGGTATTAACCACCGCCGATGGCATGCTCGTGGGCACCCTTGTGGTTCTGATCTATACGGCCCTTGGAGGGATGTGGTCCATCGCCTTGGCGGACCTCTTCCAGATGACCGTGATGGTGTTGGGACTAATGGTAATTGCGTTGCTGGCGGGGCAAAGCGCTGGCGGTGCAGGGGCGGTTTGGGCCGAAGCTCAGCACCGGGATCTCCTGCGCTTCTTCCCCGAGGGCGATCTCACCGCTTGGCTCGCCTGGCTTGCTGCGGCCATCACCCTGATGATCGGCTCCATTCCCCAGCAGGATGTGTTTCAGCGGGTCATGGCAGCGCGGGATGAACGGACGGCCCGACTTGGCCCGATTATCGGGGGCTCGGCCTACATGGTCTTTGCGGCGGTGCCGATTTTTCTAGGGGTAGCGGCCATGATGGTCGTTCCCACGGCGGAAACGCTCCTGGCCGAAGACGCGGAGCAGCTCATTCCCACCCTGGTCCTTTCCACCATGCCCCTGGCCCTGCAGGTGCTGTTCTTTGGCGCGCTTCTGAGCGCGATCATGTCGACGGCCTCGGCAACGCTTTTGGCCCCTACCACCACCTTCGTGGAAAACATTCTCATGAATTTGGTGCCCGCCGTAGCTAGGCACCGGCTGCAGGTGCTGCGCTGGACCCTCGCGCTCTTCGCCCTTGCGGTGCTGATCTACGCCCGAGCTATGGAAGGTACGCCTATTTACGATCTGGTGGGGAAGGCCTATCAGTTCCCCGTGGTGGGGGCCTTTTGGCCCCTTGCCCTTGGGCTCTATTGGGCGAAGGCCTCCCGGGAGGGGGCTTTATGCTCCATCGCGGCAGGCCTCGGGGTTTGGAGCCTTTTAGAATTTTCGGTCTATGGGCAGGTCATGCCGTCGGTTCTCGGGGGCTTTTTCGCCGGTGGCCTGGGCATGGTGCTCGGCTCCCTGCGTTGGCCCAGCACCAGGCCCCTGGAGGGTTCGTCGTCTTCGACCTAGGGCGTGCTCTGGCGGCTGCGCGCATGGCTTGGAAAGATGAGCGCGCTTACCTCGAAGCCCGCCCCCTCGGCTAAAGCCAGGGCCGAGCTCCGTTCCTCAAGGGGCAGGTCCGGGCTCCGGGCGAGAAGCCAAAGAAAGTCCCGGTTTGGCCCGGAAACCAGTGCCCAGCCAGCATCCAGGTCCAGGGCGAATATCACGTAGGCCCCGTAAAAGGGACCGAAAAAGCTGACCTTTAGATGGCCTACGGAGGGGTCTCCCACGGGTAGGGCACGGCCCTCCGCAACTTCCCAGCCCTCGGCCCCATAGCCTGAGTTGCGCACGGAAATCGCCCCGTCGGGCAAGAGGGCGTAGTCGGCCCGAACGTCGGAAAGGCCACGCTCAAAGCTGTGGTCGAGCCGGGCGATTTCGTACCAGGCGCCCAGATAGCCTTGTAGGTCGAAGTTCTGTACGGGGGTGATGCCCGCGGGCGCGCTGGTGCAGCCGCTGACCAAAAGCGTGAGGCAGGCCAAAAGGGCAAGGCTTCCTGTACGGGTGCTGGCCGGTCGCGATTCCCGCATGCCCCTAGCTCCGCGGTTGAGGACGAATATAGGTGCCCTGGGCAACGGCGACCGTTTTGTCTTCTGCCTCGTCGACCCAGCAGCGAATGCTTCCAATGACCGACCGCTTCCCCACGTGGTGAAGCTCAGCGCGGGCAAAAACCGTATCCCCTCGGGCGGGACGGAGGTAACGAATAGACAGCTCGCTGGTCAGGGCCATGGGCTCGAGGCCCACGGCGCCAAAAAGCGCGTACCAGAGCACGGCGTCACAAAGGCCGAAAATGGTGGGGCCGCTGATAATGTCGCCGGGGCGGCGAGACCGCTCATCGGGCGTGATGGCCGCCACCGCCCAGCGTCCTCCCACTTCAACGCAACGTTGTCCGGAGATTGGAAAGGCTTCCGCTAGGTAGGCGTTGATTTCATCGGCGGTAATGGCGGCGAGCATTTTTACGTCCTTGATTCTTCGGCCTAGGCCCCAGCATGGGCAATGCGAGGGCGAAAAAAAAGGCGGCCTTGCGGCCGCCTTTGGTGATCTTCCAGTGGTCTTAGAGCGAGTAGCTCAGGCCCACCTTGATCATGCGCCCGAAGGGGCTATGGGTGTAGGGATCGTAGTTCAGGTCAGTCTGAGCTCGCGGTGCCAGGTTATCGAACACGTTGAACACGGAGACGTTGATCCCAAGCTGATCGTCCATCAGCGTCGTGTTGTAGTTGAGGTCAATGCTGAGGTGCTCATCCACGGTTTGCAGAGCCGCGATTGCGCCCTCGTCATCGTACTCACCCCAATACCGGGCGGTGACCGTGAGACGGTGTGCGTCCCGAGTCAAGCGAGCAAACACATTACCCTGGAGTTCGGTGATGGGAGTGATCTCGTTCCGATTGTCGTTGAGGTTACCGGCAAAATCTCCGCCGGCAGCGAGGAACAAACCGCCATCAGTGGTGGAGCTATCCACATCGTACTCAAGGGTATAGGTCCCTTGGGTTCCCAGGGACAGTTGCCCGAAGCTCGTATCCCAGTCGTACTGACCGAACCAGTCGATCCCGGCGGTGGTGATATCGCCACCGTTGGTAAAGACTCGGGAGATACGGGTAATGTTTCCGGGAACGGGATCCGTACCTGCTTGGAAGCTGATTTTGCCGCGGAGCTCGTCGCATGCGGCTGAGGCCACGGTGGGATCGGCGCATCCGTTGGCGGTATAAGCCCCAACAATCCCGTTGAAGTTCTCGACCTGCAGGGGATCAGTGAAGTCAAATTGCCAGTAGTCGATGGAGCCGAAGAAGCTCGGGTAATCGAAGATAATCCCAAAGTTCGACGCCACAGCTTCTTCCTGGGAAAGATCTGGGTTACCGCTGGTGTCGATCGCTTTGAATGCGCTGGTCGCAGCCACAAACGACAATGCGGTGCCCCGGCCCTGCAGGAAGTTCTGCGGGGGACCCCGGAAGGTGGTGGACACGGAGCCGCGAAGGGCAATGTTGTCCGTAGCTTGGTAGCGAAGCGCCAGCTTCGGATCCACCGTCTCGCCTACGTTGCCGCCGTAGTCCTCGAAGCGGGCGGCCAGCTGACCCGTAAGCTTCTCAGAAATCGGGAGGCTCAACTCCACGAAGGCACCGTAGACGGTCCGTTCCGTGTCACCCGGGATGGTACCGGACAGGAACGCAAACAAACCGGTATCGGTCGTGGTGGCGGACTGGGTGCAGTCCAGCGTGTCCACGTGCCCAAGGGTAACGGAGATCGGGTCGACGAAGGGGCAGGGGTTGATCGTTAGATCGTTAATGTCATTCGGGTCAAGGGTGTACTTCTCTTGACGCGCCTGGATCCCTGCAGCCCAACCAACGGTTCCGCCAGCGAGTTCAATGCCGGTGGTTCCGTCGAAGGTGGCGTCGAATACCATGAGCTCGTAATCGGTTTGCGTGCCCAGCTGCCCGGTATCGAGCCAAGGCTGGAGCTCGCGGTTCATGCGAACCAGCTCTGGGTTGGCGTCGGGGTTCTGGAAACCTGTCAGTGCCGAGGTTGCCCAGCCATTGCTGAACGGAGTGAAGTAGAGGCAGCCACCCTGGCCTGGGAGCCCGGTAGCGGGATCGCAGTTCGGTCCGCCAAGTCCGTCAAAGGCCAGCGCCATGCGCTCGACATACATATCGACGCCGGTCGTGTAACGCTCGCGCTTCGACCAGGAGACGGCGATGTTGAAGCCGAGCTCGTCATTGAAGGCCGTACCTTCGATGCCGGCAGCAAGGCGATAGGTGTCCGTTTCCCGCTTAGCTTCCCGTGCCTGTCCACCCACGAAGCCCGCGGCGCCCGCGTGACGCACGAGCGGCGCGAGGAACAGGGTACCGTCGGGGAAGATGCCAGGATATTTAGCCTGAAGATCGAGCACCCCGGGGTGGTCCATCTGGACGAAGCGGTCCGCACCAAAGAGGGCCTGGGGCGGATAGGACGGCGAGGTTTTCCACTCGGGGATCTCCATCTTCGTGTAGAGACCCTCGAGGTTAAACTCGACGTTCTCGGACAGATCGTAGGTCACCTGGCCGAAGAGCTTGTAGGTATCCTGCTTTTCGACAAGATTGTCGAACTGGGTGAATTGGAAGCGGCAGGTGCCGTTGTCGTTCGTATTTCCAAACTCTTCGCAGCGGGGGTCCGTAACACGGCCGATGATCCCGACGTTCCCGGTGGCCCCAACGCCGAAGGGGAAGATCGTTCCCGGGTTTCCGATGCCCGAATAGCCGCCTTGGGGGTTGGAGGCGAAGGGACGCACGGCCCAGTCGAGGTCACCCAAGCTCACTTCGCTCCGGCGCTCATACTCGGCTGCCGCGGTGACGTGCCAGCGGTCGTTGCCGCCGCCCCAGATGATGCCGGCTTGGTACTCCCCATCGGATTCTTCGAAAGTTTGACCGGAAACGCGGGCCTCGATACCTTCGAAGTTTTCCCGGGTGATGAAGTTCACGACTCCGGCAATGGCGTCAGAGCCGTAGAGCGCCGCTGCGCCATCCTTGAGAACCTCAAGGCGGCCAATAGCGATGCTGGGGATTGCGCTGATATCCACGCCGATGTTGGAGTCTGCCACGTGGCGACGTCCGTTGATCAGAACCAGCGAGCGGGCCGAGCCGAGGCCCCGCAGGTTAATGGTGTTAACGCCTTCGTTACCCTGACCGCCGGAACCGTTAAATTGGTTTGTTTCGGCCAAGTTACCGTTAGAAATATTGAGGTTTCTCACCATCTCAGCAATGGTGGGGTTGCCGATATCCATGAGGTCTTGCTGGCTAACCACATCGACGGGCAGGGCCGCGTCTTGAGGGGTGCCACGGATAAAGGAGCCGGTGACCACCACCTCTTCGATCGCCTCCTCCGCGAAAACTACGGTGGGTGCGGCCAAAACGGCGGCAGGTAGGGTGCAGGCAGCGATTGCCCGCCGTAGGGACAGCTTGGACATTAGGTTCCTCCCCAGTTGATCGTTCCATCCCCACGGAGCTTGGGCTCTCTGATGCAGGGATGTTCCTCAGGCTCTCTCCTGAGCAAGCTAAAGAATCCGGGGATAACACCAAGCTGTCAATAATGCTTTGACATAAATTGAAACATAACGTGCTAAGGACTTAGGACAGCGTGATTTGCATATATTTCACATTGAGCGAATTTTCCGAATTTATATTCCGAAAAGAAATATAGAGCCGACTGAAGCGGGGACGGTGAAATCATGGACGGTGGGAAAAGCCCGTACTGGTAGCTAGCTGCCCCAAGGGCTCTGCCCGGAACCCCGTAGCCCTGGGTTGTGTCTGACAGCCCCTTGAGCCACGCTCAGGCACTTGGATTCTGGGGAGAGTTAGGCATGCAGCAGTGGCAGATTGGTGATGTGCGCATCACGAAGATTGTGGAAATCGAAGCGCTGGGAGGGATGTCCTTCATCTTGCCCCAGGCCCAGCCAGAGGCCGTGAAGCCCCTTTCCTGGATGATCCCGCATTTTATGAACGGAGAGGGCAAGCTCATCGCAAGCGTTCACGCCCTCGTGGTGGAAACGCCCACCCTCACCGTGGTGGTGGATACCTGCATCGGCAACGACAAGGAGCGCATGCCGAATAAGAATTGGCACAAAATGCAGACCCGCTTCCTCGAAGACTTCCGTGCTGCGGGTTTTGAGCCAGACAAAATTGATGCGGTGCTGTGCACCCACCTCCACGTGGATCATGTGGGCTGGAATACCTTTTGGGATGGTTCAGCTTGGAAGCCCACCTTCCCGAACGCGCGCTACCTTATGGCCAAAAGTGAATTTCAGTATTGGGAAAGCCACGAAGATGACGTAACCCCTCACCAGGTTTTCCTCGATTCCGTGGCCCCGGTGGTAGACGCCGGCTTGGTGGATCTTGTGGAAACGACTCACGAGGTCTGCCCGGAGGTGAGCTTGGTGCCCACGCTGGGCCATACCCCGGGCCACGTCAGCGTTCGGATTCAATCTCAGGGGGAGGAAGCGCTCATTACCGGAGACTTCCTGCACCATCCCTGCCAGATGGCTCATCCCGAGTGGGCTTCGGCCGTTGACTACGATTCCGAGGCGTCCACTGCTACGCGCTGGCGCATGCTCGAGGCTTACGCAGGGACGGATAAGCTTTTGATCGGAACCCACTTTGCGGGCCCTACGGCGGGGCGAGTGGTGCGCGATGGCGATGTTTTTCGCCTCGACGTTGATTGAGGCATGGAAAAGCTTCAGCGCTATGCCTCAAGGCCCGTTGCCGGCGACCTGTGCGATTGCCGACTGATCAATGTGGATCGTCGAGGGCAGCGCCTCACGCTGGCTTGGGAGTTTTCTGAGGTCGGCGTGCCGGGCTATGGTCTCGCCATGCTGGCGCTTGATTTCAGTGTCGGACAGCTAGGGGAGGCGCTCGGGGTCACCCTGGGCCGCCGTTTGCACTGCGCCTTCAAAGGGAGAGTCCCGAGCCTCGGCGAGATGGGCCTTTGGACTGAGAGCGCTCTCCGACCCTTCGAAGATCAGTGGATCGTCGAGGCGGTACTGCGAAACCCGCTCGCCCCGGGGGAGCGAGCACTGGAAGGCACCTTCCTCTTTGCTGGCGGGGAAGGTGCAGCCTAGGAAATGTCGGCGGCGCTGTGGCGCTCCCGTACCTGCTGGCTTTCCTCTCCCCAGGGACGATTCACTCTGCTGCCGCGCTTCACGGGGGTGCGATCGCTAATCTGCTGAGCCCAGCGCTGGACGTGCTGGTAACTTTCCACCTCTAGGAAGGTTCCCGCCCCGTAGAGCAACCCCTTCGCCAGCGCCCCGTACCAGGGGTAGGTGGCGATGTCGGCGATGGTGTAGTCCGCGCCCGCAAGGTATTCCCGCGTGGCCAGATTTTGATTGAGCACATCGAGCTGGCGCTTCACCTCCATGGCGTAGCGATCGATGCAGTACTCGATCTTCATGGGGGCGTAGGCGTAAAAGTGCCCGAAGCCGCCGCCGAGATAGGGCGCACTGGCCATCTGCCAGAACAGCCAAGACATGACCTCGGCCCGGGCACTGGTCTCCGTCGGGAGGAAGGCGCCGAACTTCTCAGCTAGATAAACGAGCATGGCGCCGGACTCAAAGATCCGCGTTTCCGGCGTGGTGCTTCGGTCCACCAGCGCAGGGATCTTTGAATTAGGGTTCGCCGCCACAAAGCCGCTGGAGAACTGGTCCCCTTCGCCGATATTGATCAGCCAGGCATCGTATTCCGCATCGGTGAAGCCCATCCCCAAAAGCTCTTCGAACATGATGGTGACCTTGACGCCGTTGGGCGTTCCAAGGGAGTAGAGCTGGAAGGGGTGTTCGCCCACGGGAAGGATTTTTTCGTGGGTCGCGCCTGCCACCGGACGATTGATATTGGCAAAGCGTCCGCCGTTGTCTGGATTGGGCTGCCAAACCTCGGCCGGGACGTAGCCAGCGGGAAAGTTTTGATCGCTCACAGGGGTTCCTCCATGCCTCGAGAGGCCCTATCTAAGCACGAGCGGGGGTGGGAACAATACAAAGGGCGGGAAGGAGAATGGTGGCCAGGGGCAGAATCGAACTGCCGACACGCGGATTTTCAATCCGCTGCTCTACCGACTGAGCTACCTGGCCAGGGGAGGCGTATTTAACCGGCGTGGGCGGCGAGAATCAAGGCGAAAAATCTGAGCTTCATCGCCCTATTCTCTAGGGCTAGGGCCGCGCCTTGCGTCCGGGCGGCGCCGTCCGTACCTTTCGATCAGTAAACAAATTTCCTGTAAGTAAAGACCAAAAGGGCGGCTCGGCTTCGCCCTAAAAATCGTGGGGGCGTTGTGCAAGGTGAATCGAGCGGGCCGTTAGAAAACGGGGAAAGTCAGGAGATTCCTGACTATTCCTCTGATTACGTGGTGGGTCAGGACAACATTCAGCCCTTCGGCTTGGATATCCATAACCCGGTCTTTGTGGTC
Source organism: Candidatus Salivita marina (assembly GCA_038144425.1). Taxonomy (GTDB): domain Bacteria; phylum Pseudomonadota; class Gammaproteobacteria; order Pseudomonadales; family Azotimanducaceae; genus Salivita; species Salivita marina. The sequence goes on from JAYQNS010000004.1 coordinate 947,732, forward strand.
TCTGGCAGCGCCATTGTTCTCTTTGTTCTCTTTACCTTTGCCTTTCCCGCATGGGCTGCGGAGAACTTTGGTGACCTTCGGCTCTGGCTCACGACCCGCCTTGATTGGTTCTTTATGGGCGCGGCCAACCTTGTACTGCTGTTCTGCCTTTTTCTTGTGCTATCACCCTTAGGGAGCGTGCGCATTGGGGGAGAGCGGGCTACCCCGGACTACGGCTATGTAAGTTGGGTGGCCATGCTGTTCGCCGCGGGCATCGGCATCGGGATCATGTTTTACGGCGTGCTCGAGCCCATGAACCATGCGCTCCGACTGCCCCTTGGGGCTGAGGGCCTGGAAGGGGAGGCGCGCCGGTCCCTGGCTATGGCGGCGACGATCTATCACTGGGCCTTCCACCCCTGGGCAATCTATTCCCTCGTCGGCCTGTCCCTCGCGTTTTTCTGCTTTAACAAAGGGCTGCCGCTGGTCATCCGCTCGGCGGTTTATCCCCTCTTTGGTGAGCGCATCTGGGGGCCCGTGGGTCACACCATCGACGTGCTGGCGGTCATCGCCACCATGTTTGGCTTAGCCACGTCTTTGGGGTTCGGAGCCGAGCAGGCAGCTGGGGGTATTCGCTATCTCTTCGGAGTTCAGCCCAGTGATGGGCTTAAGGTCGCTATCGTAGCCGTGATCACGGCCCTGGCCCTGATTTCCGTGCTCCGGGGGCTTGATGGTGGCATCAAGGTACTGAGCGAAATCAACATGGTGGTGGCCATTGCCCTGGGCTCTTTCATTCTCGTGCTAGGCCCCACCAGTGGGATCCTAGAGGCTATATGGCACAACACCGTGGCCTACCTCGCTTACCTACCCGAATTGTCGAACTGGGTCGGCCGGGACGACGATTACTACATGCATGACTGGACCACCTTCTACTGGGCCTGGTGGATCGCCTTTTCCCCCTTCGTCGGAATGTTCGTGGCGCGCATCTCCACGGGGCGCACCGTGCGCGAGTTTATCCTCGCTGCCATGCTGGCCCCGTCAGCGATTTTTATCTGGTGGATGACCACCTTCGGAGAAACGGCCATGGACCAATATTTCCTCCAGGGCTTCGCTGGGGTAGCCGATACGGTCCAAAACTTTCAGCCCGAACTCTCCCTTTTCGTCTTCCTGACGGAATTTCCCTTAAGCGGTCTGACCTCCGTGGTGGGTATCATTTTGGTCCTGATCTTTTTCGTCACCTCCATGGATTCGGGCTCGCTCATTGTCGATACCATGACCGCCGGGGGAAAGATCGAGACGCCCCTCACTCAGCGGGTCTTTTGGTGCGTTTTCCTTGGGTTGCTGGGCGCCGCTTTGCTGCTCGGGGGTGGATTGTCATCCATCCAGGCCCTGGCCCTTGCGACCGCCTTTCCCTTCGTGCTGATCATGATGATGATGATGGTGAGCTTGTTTCTGGGCCTTCGGGCGGAGCGGGTCTTGCTGGTACGAGGGGAGGCGGCGGGCTAAGCCTCCGGCGGAACGTAGCCCTCTGCTGCGTCGACCCCCTCCCGCTCCAGGAAGCGCCTCCGCTGGTCGTTCAGGTAGCTTCGGGCCTCCGGGTCCATGAGATTCAAATGCCGCTCGTTAATAAGCATGGTTTGGTGAGCGAGCCATGCTTCCCAGGCGGCCTTAGAGAACCCCTCAAAGATGGTTTGCCCAGCGTCCCCGGGAAACGGTGGAGCCTCAAGGCCGTCCAGGGTTTTCTGGAAATAGCGGCAATACACCGTTCTCGCCATCGGGCGTGCTCCTTTCGCTCAGGCCCCGAAGGTATCGTTTCACCGGGGCAGGAAGGGGGAGGGTGGGCCAGCGCTCAGCGGCATAGAAGGCCCCGGGCTCCCCGAGCCCCGTAAGGTGGACATGGACGGGGGTTATTTCAAGGCGAAAATGGGTAAAACCATGTTCAAAGGGCGCTCCCTGGGCCCAATCGTTCGCTCCCGGGGGCAGCCCCTCGGCCGCTAGCACCGCGTCTAGATCCTCGCAGGCTTCGAACTCCGGCAGGGAGAGCAGCCCGCCCCAGAGGCCCTCCGGGGGCCGGGCCTTCAGAAAGAGCGCACCCTCGCTATTGAAGGCAAACAGAAAGCACCGCCGGCGCAGGGGACGATCCTTGCGAGGGCGAGGCGTCGGGCGTTGCGCGACCGTGCTGGTGCGGAAGCTTTCGCAGCCCGCCTGCACGGGGCAGTGGGCACAATCGGGCTTGCGCCGGCACAGCAGGGCACCGAGATCCATGATGGCTTGGGTGTAGTCCGCCGGGGCCGCCGCGGGGGTTTCCTGATCGGCGAGGGCCCATAGGGCCTTGGCGACGGCAGGGCTGCCGGGCCAGCCGTCCACGGCGAAGTAGCGGGCCAGGACCCGTTTTACGTTGCCGTCAAGGATCGGGGCCCGGCAATTAAACGCCTGGGCGGCGATAGCATTGGCCGTGGAGAGGCCGATGCCTGGCAAGGTGACGAGCACCGCTGGATCCTCGGGAAAGTGTCCCCCGTACTCGTGGACGATGGCTTGGGCGCAGCGGTGGAGGTTTCGTGCCCGCGCGTAGTAGCCAAGGCCGGACCATAGGCTCAGCACCGCGTCGAGGGGCGCCGCGGCGAGGTCCTGGAGTGTGGGGAAGGCCTCGATAAAGCGAGCGAAATAGGGCTTTACTGTCTGCACCTGGGTTTGCTGAAGCATGATCTCCGAGAGCCAGATGCGATAGGGCGAGGGCGGGCTTTTCCAGGGAAGATCGTGCCGCCCTTCCTTGGCGAACCAAGCCAGGAGCGATGGAGCGATAGGCGGCGGAGTGCTCATCGCCCGCCCCCGTCCCGAGGTTTTTGGAATAGGCCTCGGAGGAGGGCCCGGGCTGGGCCCTTCAGGGCGTCGGGAAGCTTTTCCTCCGCCGCGGCTTCCAGTGCGTTTCGAAGGGCCTTGCCCTCCCCCTGTCGAAGGGCGTTCAAGAAGGCAGGGCGATCAAGCACGCAGGTCGTGAGCCCGGCCTCAAGCTTGGGGCAGCGCAGGGGAAGGGGCACGTCTCGTAGCGCCTTTGGCACAGGAAAGGTGGCTCCCCCTGGGGCAAAGCGTCCTTCCGCGCTAAGGGTCGTACCCTTAGCGCCCAGCTGGAGCGCGCCCGCGAGAGACAAATCGTCGATGGCGAGGGTAAACGGCTGGGGGCTGGCTTTGGCGCCGAGGGTGAGATCGCCGGTTAAGCCCCCATAGCGAAGGCGCTCGGGCCAGCGGGCAACGGCACTCTGGTCCCCTAGGAGGAGAGCCGCGAGGGACAGGGGGGCCTTAAGGGCGCTGGTCTCCAGGGAGCCCGAAGCACCGGTCAGGGCCAGCGTGCCGCGAAGCCCAAAGGCGGCATTGCTGTCCTCGATAAAGGCCCCTTGGAGCGCAAGGGCTCCCAGGCCCCGGAGCCGAGGATCCCAGGCCTCAGGCGCTAGGTTTTCAGCTTGGAGGCGCAAGGCCCCGGGATTGCCTGACGTATAAACATAGCGGGCGTTCGCTTTGCCCTTGAGAAAGCGGGACAAAGATAGGGTGCCCGAGCCCCCCGCGGCGTCGAGATCCAGAGTAAGGGTCGCGGGCCCTAGGGTGCGCTGCTGGAAGTGAAGGGCTTCTATCTTTGCTTCAACTGTTCGATGCCAGTGGTGCGCTTGCAAAGGGGTGGCCGTGGGCTGGGTTTTCCCTTGGGTTGGGGCGCCGGCCGCTAGGGCATCGGCGAAGCGCTCGACGAGGGCGACGAGGGGATCGAGGTGCAGCGTGGGGCCGCTCAGGGTCAGGGCGCTTTCTAGCCGCCGACCCCCGTCCTCGCTGCGAAGCAAAGCCGTCCCCTGGAGGCGATCGCTCCCGAGCTGAAGGGTTAGGGTCTCTGCGCTGAGCTGCCTTTCATCGCCGAAAAGCCGCGTTTCCAAGGCGATTGGGAAAGAGTCTGCCCCCCCTGTGAGGGCCCCGGCGAGCCTCAGGGCAAGGCTGTTCCCCTCCTGCACTAAAGCGCCTTCCAACCCTTCCAGGGCGACGGGTGCCCTGCCCTCAGAAGCGGCCAAATGCAGCGTCACGTTGGCGAGCTCCATACGCTGTACGGGAAAGCCCTCCAGCGTCGGCAGGGTGAGGGTAAGGCCATCTTCCAAGTCTCCAGCTTGGACCCCGTCCCCTTTTGAGGCGCTTGGGCCCCCGGCGAGGCTCGCTGGGTCAAGGGCGATCTCCACATCCCGAAGGGCAATGCCTCGCACCGGGGCCCGGGCGCCCTTCAGCGCCCCCTGGAGATCCACGGTCAGCGCGAGCTCTCCCACCTGGGCGAGGGGGGGCGCATCGGGTGCGTCGAGGCCCCGCAGTTCGGCATCCCGGAGCACTACCGAGGGTTCGGGAAAAAGCGTGAGGCTGCTCTCCTTGGAGACGGACAGGGTAAGCGCGTAGTGCTCCCGCAGCGCCTCATCCCCGGCCTCCGTCAGCGCTTCAAGATCGAGCTGAGAGAGGAGGCCGTAGAGGCCGAGCCCCAGCAGCAAGAGCAGCGCAATGAGGCCGTAGGCGAGCAAAGCGAGAAGACGCACGGATCGGTCTCCAAGGGTTTGAAAGGAGAAAAGCATAGGTGATGGCCCTGCGGTGTGCGATAGGCTTTGCTGGAGCCCCTAACCTCCTGGCCCTATAATCCGCGCCGACTAGGGAGGAAGCAGCTATGGCTTCGCGAAGCGCGCAAGTGGCCCGAGATACGTTGGAAACGCAAATTACCGTTTCCCTCAACCTTGATGGGGATGGCAAGAGCGATCTGGCGACGGGTCTTCCCTTTCTCGACCATATGCTCGATCAGGTCGCCCGCCATGGCTTGATGGATCTCACCGTCGCTGCCAAGGGGGACTTGCACATCGATGGGCACCATACGGTCGAAGATATTGGGATCACCCTGGGCCAGGCCTTTGCCCAGGCTGTGGGCGACAAGCGCGGCTTGCGTCGCTACGGCCATGCCTACGTCCCCCTTGATGAGGCCCTTTCCCGAGTAGTGCTCGACCTATCCGGCCGCCCCGGGCTGGTCTTTGAGGTGCCCTTCACTCGGGCTTGGGTGGGTCAGTTTGATACGGACCTCTTTCACGAGTTCTTTCAAGGTTTCGTCAATCACGCGCTGGTGACCCTGCACGTGGATTGCCTGCGAGGGGAAAACGCCCATCACCAAGCTGAGACGGTCTTTAAGGCCTTCGGCCGCGCTCTGCGCATGGCCTGCGAACTCGATCCTCGGAGCGGGGGGATTCCGTCGACCAAGGGATCCCTGTGAGCGCGCTTGAGCTTATTCCTGCCATCGATTTGAAGGGCGGGAAGTGCGTTCGCTTGCGCCAGGGGCGCATGGATGACGCCACGGTCTTCGGCGACGATCCCGTGGCCATGGCCCGGAGCTGGGAAGCCCGGGGGGCGAGGCGGCTTCACGTGGTGGATCTGGATGGTGCCTTCGCGGGAGAGCCAGTGAACCGGGCCGCCGTGGAAGGCATCTGCGCTGCGCTTTCCATTCCCGTGCAGATCGGGGGCGGCATCCGCGATGACGCCACCTTCCGGGCCTACCTTGAGGCCGGGGTCCGCTGGGGTATCGTCGGGACCCGCGCTGCCCAGGAACCTCGCTGGGTTGAAGGGCTCTGCCGGCAGTTTCCCGGTCGGGTCATCGTCGGCATTGATGCCCGGGAGGGTTTCGTCGCAACGGAGGGCTGGGCTGAGGCCAGCCGCCTATCGGCCCTTGAGCTTGCCCGCCGCCTCGAGCAAGCGGGGGTAGCAGCGGTCATCTACACCGATATTCATCGCGACGGCATGGGGACGGGCATCAATCTCGAGGAGACCCTAGCCCTCGCGGAGGCCCTGAGCTGCCCAGTGATCGCCTCTGGCGGTCTTCATGATCTGAATGATCTGACTCGGTTAAGGGTGGCGGCGGCGGAAACGCCCGGAGCCCTGCTGGGGGCCATCAGTGGCCGCGCCCTCTATGAGGGCTCCCTTGATTTCGAAGCGGGGCTCGCCCTGCTCGGATCCTAGGCGCCCCCAAGGCGCCCGTGGGCCTGGAGCAGGCGCACGGCTTCTACCAGTAGGTCATCCTCATCGGCGAAGGGCGGAAGCCCCCCCGAGGCGTCTTCGCTGGGGGCGTCTAGGTGGCCTGGAAGGTCCGCTTCCCGGGTCGCCTCCAGGCGCTCGGGTGAGGGCCCAAGGCCCCGGCCTGGAAGGTCTGGAACGATTCCCTGGGCCTGAATGGAGCGTCCCGCAGGGGTGTAGTAGCGCGCGGTGGTTATTTTCCGGGCACGGGTTTCGGACAGAGGCATGAGCGTCTGCACCGAGCCCTTGCCAAAGCTTCGCTGCCCGAGGAGGAGGCCCCGGCCGTGGTCCTGGAGAGCGCCGGCAACGATTTCCGAGGCGCTTGCGGTGCCTTCATTGATCAGTACCACCACGGGCGCGCCGTTCGTTAAATCCCCCCTTTGGGCTTCATAGCGCTCATTTGCCCCGGCTCCGCGGCCCCGGGTTTCCACGATCAGTCCCCCGTCTAGAAAGGCATCGGCTACGGCTACCCCGCTTGAAAGGACGCCGCCAGGGTTATTTCGCAGATCGAGAACCAGGCCTTCTAGGGCTTGCTCGCCTTTGAGGGCTTCCAGGGCCCCGCGAAGATCTTCGCCGGTGTGGGTTTGGAATTGGGTGACCCGCAGGTAGGCCAGGCCCGGAATCAACCAGCGGTGGCTCACGGAGGGGATATCGATGAGGGCCCGGGTTAGGGTGACGGTGAAGCTTTCCTCTGCGCCGGGCCGCCGCAGCGTCAGGGTGACGGGCTCGCCGATCTCACCCCGAAGCGCACCCAGGGCCGCCTCCGTGCCTACCACCTCGGTGAGCGCTCCCTCCACCGCTTCAATCCAATCCCCGGAGCGCAGCCCGGCTTTAGCGGCGGGCGTGCCGTCGATGGGCGCAACGATCTTCAGCCGCCCGTCCTCCTCTAGGATTTCGACGCCAATGCCCCCGAACACCCCTTCCGTCGCCTCCTGCAGGGCCGCGTAGGCATCTCCCGTTAGGTAGCTGGAGTGCGGGTCGAGCTGCTGCACCATGCCTTCGATGGCGTCTTCGAGGAGGGTCTCATCGTCGATCGGTTCCACATAGTGGCTTCGAATTCGATCCAGCGTTTCCACGAAGACCCGGAGGGACTCAATGGCGTAGCTGCCTTCCACGGCACCCCTAGGCTTGGGCGGGGTGGGGGAGGTGTTCTCGGCTGCGCCAAGCGCCGGTGCAAGGAAGAGCTCGCTTCCTAAGAGAAGGGGCAGGGCGAGAAGGCGAAGGGCGGGGGCAGGAAGCATAGGTGGCGATCTCTTTCGTGGCGAAGGCGTTCTAGCGGCGCGCGACGCACCAGCGGATGGGATCCTGGGGGGCGCCGTCTTGACGAAGCTCAAACCATAAACCGGCGCTGCGAGCACCGCCAGAGCGGCCTGCGGTGGCGATGATTTCTCCTGCTTCCACCTGCTGCCCTTCCCGGTAGAGCAGGCTCTCGGCCTGGCCGTAGAGGGAGAGCCAGCCTTCCCCATGATCGATGATGATCATGAGCCCAAAGCCTCGGAGCCAATCGGCGAAAACCACTTGGCCGTTGGCGATGGCCCGTGCCGGCGTTCCCTCCTCGGCGCCGAGGCGAAGGCCGTTGGCGCGAAGCTGCCCCGTTTCTAGAGGTGTCCCAAAGGCCTGAAGGACTCGGCCCTCCAGGGGCCAGGGAAAGGTGCCGGGGCGCGCGGTAAAGGGTCGCTTCGCGGCCTCCGCTTCAAGGCGCTTCAGCAGCGCTGCGAGGGCGCTTGCGTCCTGGCTTAACGCCGTGCGCTGCGCCTTTTTCTCTGTAAGACGTGTGCGAAAAACGTCAAGGCTCCGGGCGCGTTGGCTTCGTGCCGCGGCGAGCTGGTGCTCGAAGGCGGTGGCCTCCCTTTGCCGAGCCACCCGGACTTGCCGCTCCGCTTCGAGGGTCGCGCGTTGGCCCTTAAGCGCTAGGGCCGTGGCGTCGAGCTCCGCAGCGGCAGTGCCGTAGTGCTCGGCTAGGAATGCTTGGAAGGTGAGGACCCGTCCTCTGGCATCGGGACTCTCTCCTTCCAGGGCGAGCTGGAGCGGCGAGCGCCGGCTCAGAAGCCAGGCGCTGTGTACCGTTGTCGCCAGGGCCGCCTGCTGGGCCTCGTAGGCGGTTTCCGTTTTCGCCAGCTCGCTTTCGAGGTCACGCACTGCTCTTTGAGTCTCGGCAAGGGCTTGGCTGGCCGCGCGGGTGGCCCGAGCCTGCTCGCTGAGGGCTTGGTCCGCCTGTTTCAGGGCACGATCGAGTGCGGCTTGATCGCCAGCGCTTTCCGCAAGCCAGCGCTCGACCTCGGCCAGCTCGCGTTTCAGTGTGGTGAGCTGTGTCGCCGTGGCTTCTACGCTGGGCGCGGCGCCTCCGGGGAGGGGCGACAGCAGTACCGCTAGGAGGGTGATTAGGCGCCAGCGGGGGCTGGGGGCCTGCGCCGAATTCAAGGGTGCGTCGCGAGCAGGGACTGCCCCGTCATTTCCGCCGGCTGGGGAAGGCCCATGAGCGCGAGGAGCGTCGGGGCGATATCCGCCAGCGTACCAACCCCCTCGCGAAACTCGGGGGCGCCCGCGCCCAGGTAGATGAGAGGCACGGGCTCACAGGTATGGGCCGTGTGGGGTTGGCCTGTGCGGTGATCGGTCATTTGTTCGACGTTGCCATGATCGGCGGTGATGAGGGCCTGGCCTCCGGCCTTCTGAAGCGCCGCCTCTACCCGACCTAGGGCTTTATCCAGCGTCTCCACCGCCTTAATGGCTGCGGGAAGGACGCCGGTGTGGCCCACCATGTCACCGTTGGCGTAGTTGCAGACCACGAGGTCGTAGCGACGCTGTTCGATGGCGTCCACCAGAATGTCCGTAACCGCTTCCGCGCTCATCTCTGGGGCCAGGTCGTAGGTGGCGACGGAAGGGGAGGGCACGAGCTCTCGGGTCTCCCCAGGGAAGACCTGCTCTTCTCCACCGTTAAAGAAGAAGGTGACGTGAGCATATTTCTCCGTTTCCGCCACCCGCAGCTGACGCATTCCCGCTTGGCTGATCACCTCCCCAAGGGTGTTTTCCAGCCGCGTGGGCGCATAGGCGCAGGGGGCGGGCAGGCTTTCAGCGTAGCGCGTCAGGGTGACGAAAGCGGCCAGAGCCGGAGTCTTTTGCCGCGGGAAGCCGGTGAAGGCAGGGTCCACAAGGGCCTGGCTCAACTCCCGGGCGCGGTCCGCGCGGAAATTCATAAAGATTACCGCGTCCCCATCGCTGATGGTGCCCTCGGGGCCGCCGCACCAGGTCGCGTCCACGAATTCGTCCGATTCGTCGCGGGCATAGGCCTCGGCGAGGGCCTCCGCTGCGCTGGGGGCCCTGCGCCCCACGCGTTCCGTAAGGAGTGCATAGGCCTTGGCCACCCGGTCCCAGCGCTTGTCTCGATCCATGGCGTAGTAGCGCCCCACGATGCTGGCCACCCGGCCCACCCCAAGGCCTTTCAACGCCTCATCGGCAGCCTCTAGGGAGGGCCCGGCGGAGCGCGGGGTGTATCCCGGCCGTCGAGGAAGGCGTGGATGTAGACGCGCTCGGCGCCCCGGGCCGCGGCGGCCTGGGCCATGGCGAGGATATGGTCCTCGTGGCTGTGTACGCCGCCGGGGGACAAAAGGCCGAGCAGGTGCACTGCCCCCCCGGTGGCCTTAGCGGCATCCACGGCGCCCAGGAGCGTCGCGTTCTCTGCGAGGGCGCCGGAGGTGGCGTCCTGATTAATTCGCGTGAGCTCCTGGTAGATCACTCGGCCCGCGCCCAGATTCATGTGGCCCACCTCGGAGTTACCCATTTGCCCGTCCGGGAGCCCCACGGCGAGCCCCGAGCCATCGACTAAACGGTGCGGGGCTTCGGTCCAGAGCCGGTCCCAGGTAGGGGTGTGGGCCAGGGAAATAGCATTGTCGGGCCCCGGCTCCGCGTGGCCAAAACCGTCAAGAATGATGAGCAGGGTAGGGCCAGCGGTCATGGACGGGGGTCTCCCGGATCAATGAAGGTCACTAGTGTAATACGGGGGCCAGCGAGGCAGTAGGGACGTGTATACTTCGCGCCCTAAGTTCTGCCGCCGTCGAGCGTTCCATGGATCACATTCTGACCTTCATTGGCGTCCATCCGTTGCTCACTGGAAGCTTCGTGGCGGTCCTCGTTCTTTTTGTCGTCAACGAGACCCGGCGCGGGGGCAAAACCATTGGTGCTCAGGCGCTGGTGGACTGGGTGAACCAGCGCAATGCCCTGGTCCTCGACGTGCGGGATCGGAAGGCCTTTAGCACGGGCCACATCGCCCAGTCGCTCAATATCCCCTTTGCTACCCTCGAAAAATCTTTGGGCGAGCTCGAAAGTCATCGCGGCCGACCGCTGGTGCTGGTGTGTCAGCACGGCCAGCAGGCGGGGGCAGCGGGCACGGTGTTGCGCAAGCACAAGTTTGAGCCCGTGCTCCGCCTCGAGGGCGGCCTCGCAGGATGGCGTGCGGCGTCCCTGCCCCTGGTTAAGGGGCGCGACTGATGGCGCCCGTGCTCATGTACGGCACCGCGGCGTGCCCCTATTGCCAGGCGGCCCGGGCGCTGTTTAGCGATCTTGGCGTGCCCTTTGAGGAAATTCGCGTTGATTTGGCGCCGGCGCGGCGGGAAGAGATGCGTGTGCGCGCGGGCGGACAGCACACGGTGCCGCAGATTTGGATTGGCGCCCAGCACGTTGGGGGCTTCACGGACGTACTTGCACTTCACCAACAGGGCGCCCTCGAGGCGTTGCTTCACACGCCAGCTAAAGGAGAGACCCCATGAGTGAGACCCCGGTGGATCCGCAAGGGCCGCAGTTTGGCATTCAGCGTATCTATGTGAAGGACGTGTCCTTCGAAGTGCCGCGGGCCCCGGAGGTTTTCACCAAGCCCTGGCAGCCGAAGATGAAGATGGATATCAACAGCCGGGCGAAGAAGGTCGACGAGCACACCTACGAGGTGGTGCTTACCCTGTCTCTTGAGGCGCGAGACGACGAAGACCAGGTTGGATTCATCTGCGAACTATCCCAGGCGGGGATCTTCTTCGTAGAAGGGGTCGAGGGTGCCCAGCTTCAGCACACCCTATCGGCCTACTGCCCGTCGCTTCTGTTCCCCTACGCTCGGGCCTGCGTGGATGGGCTCGTGACTCGGGGTAGCTTCCCGGCGCTCATGCTGGCTCACGTGAACTTCGACGCCCTCTATAACGAGGCGTTGAAGCAGCAATCCGAAGGGGCCGGCGCCCCCGCTGCGGAGGGCGCCCAGCCTCATTAAGGCCCCTTCAGCCTAGTGCGCCTTTGCCTGGTCCGCGCCACGGGGAATGCGAAGGTTTTCCACTAGAGCCTGGGTGGCCGGCGACGGCGGCGCCGTCACGGCGCTTACGGAGAGGGCTACGGCGAAGTTGAGCACCATGCCGACGGCTCCGATGCCTTCCGGCGAAATCCCCAGCAGCCAAGCCTCGGCCGTGTTGGGAAAAAGGGGCTCCATGAAGACTCCCTTGAAGGCCACGATGTAGCTGAGGGTGAAGAGCAGCCCCGTCAGCATGCCGGAGATGGCCCCCGCCGCATTCATTCGTAGGCTGAAGATCCCCAGGAGCAGCGCAGGGAAGAGGGACGCGGCTGCAAGGCCGAAGGCGAAGGCCACCACCTGGGCGACGAAGCCCGGGGGGTTATAGCCCAGGTAGCCCGCAAGGAGGATGGCGCCGGCTGCCGCAAGGCGCCCGGCCCGAAGCTCTTGCTTATCCGTAAGCTCGGGCACAAAGGTGCGCCTTAGAAGATCGTGACTAACGGCGGAGGAGATCACGAGAAGCAGCCCCGCGGCGGTGGAAAGGGCTGCGGCAATGCCCCCGGCGGCAATGAGCGCAATCACCCAGTCCGGGAGCCCGGCAATCTCCGGATTGGCCAGCACCAGAATATCCGGGTCTACCGTGAGCTCATTGCCCGCCCAGCCGTAGGCCTCCGCCTGCGCCTCAAAGGCCGGGTTGCTATCCCCGTAATACTGAATGCGCCCATCGCCATTCTTGTCTTCAAAGCGCAGTAGCCCCGTGGCCTCCCAGGTCTTCATCCAGCTTGGCCGCTCGGCGTAGCTAAGGCTGCCGGTGCTTTCCACCATGGGTCCGGGCTGGAGCGTCGCATGAAGGTTCAGCCGTGCCAGGGCGCCTACTGCTGGCGCCGTGGTGTAGAGGACGGCAATGAAGGCCAGGGCCCAAAAGGCGCTGCGCCGGGCATCGGAGACCTTCGGAACGGTAAAGAACCGCACGATGACATGGGGAAGGCCGGCGGTGCCAGCCATGAGGGCTGCGGTCACGCAAAAAACGTCGAGGGTGCTTTTTGCCCCTTCCGTATAGGCCCTAAAGCCCAGATCCGTGACCACCGCGTCGAGCTTTTCCAGCACCGTTACGCTTTCCCCAGGTAGGGTGGCTCCGAAGGCCAGCTGGGGAATGGGCGTGCCGGTGACCTGGAGGGCAATAAAGATGGCCGGAACGGTATAGGCGGTGATAAGCACACAGTATTGGGCCACCTGCGTATAGGTAATGCCCTTCATGCCGCCGAGCACGGCGTAGAAGAAAACAATGGCCATGCCAATAACAAGGCCCAGGCCCAAGTCCACCTCGAGGAAGCGGGAGAACACAATGCCCACGCCGCGCATCTGCCCAGCAACGTAGGTAAAGGAGACGAAGATCAGACAGAGCACGGCCACAAGGCGCGCCGCGGACGAGTCGTAGCGATCCCCGATGAAATCGGGAACGGTGAACTTCCCGAACTTTCTCAGATAGGGGGCGAGTAGTAGCGCCAGAAGTACGTAGCCGCCGGTCCAGCCCATGAGGTAGACCGAGCCGTCGTAGCCCAGGAAGGCGATGAGTCCCGCCATGGAAATAAAGGACGCCGCACTCATCCAGTCTGCGGCCGTGGCCATGCCGTTGGCGATGGGGTGAACGCCGCTCCCGGCGACGTAAAAGTCCCCCGTGCTGGCGGCGCGGGTGCGCAGGGCGATGGCGATGTAGAGGGCGAAGCTTGCCCCCACCACGAGGTAGGTCAGGGTTTGTAGGGTCATGGCTTAGCCGTCGTCGACATCGAATTTTTGGTCAAGGCGGTGGCTCGCCCAGCCGTAATAGGCCAGCACCCCGAGGAAAACCCAGATGGCGCCCTGCTGGGCAAACCAGAAGCCCGCGGGGACGCCGAGGACGGTGAAGGCGTCCAGGGCGTCGCGAAAGAGAATGCCGCCGCCAAAGGACGCAAAGAACCAGAGGCTCAAGCAACGAGCGATGAGCGCAAGGTTGGCGCTCCAGTAGGCGCGATGTGATGAATCATTCATAACCTTTCCTCCCCTGGCCCCAAGTGTAAACCGCTCCGGCGGCAAGGTCAGGGGGAGGGAAAGCCCTGTTGGCGCCAGGCTTCAAAGACTGCGACGGCCACCGCGTTGCTGAGGTTGAGGGATCGGCGCCCGGGTAGCTGGGGGAGGCGCAGCCGCTGCGCTTCGGGGAAGCCGGCGAGCACAACATCCGGTAGGCCTCTCGTTTCTGGCCCAAAGAGGAGGGCGCTTGCGGCCCCTAGGGGCGCATCGAAGGCCGAGTGGGCACCCTTGGTGGTAAAGGCATAGACCGACCCGGGGGAGAACTGCTCTAGGCATGAGGCCAGGCTGTTATGGACCGCGAGGGAGGCGAACTCATGGTAATCGAGCCCTGCGCGGCGCAGGCGCCGATCGTCAAGTTCAAAGCCCAGGGGAGCGATCAGATGGAGCGGTGCTCCGGTGACGGCGCAGAGCCGGATCACGTTTCCCGTGTTCGGGGGGATCTCCGGCTCATAGAGAATGACCGCTGGGGGCCTCATGGAGGCGTCAGGCGCAGCACGCTGGCGTTTTGGTCTGCGGAAAGAAGCACCGTACCGTCCCTCAGTGTGGCGAGGCCCGTGGGGATAAAGGCAGCGGGGGTTCCTGGCGGTGCTTCAAACCCGATAGGTAGATCCTCGGCGATGGCCCGGAGCTCTCCTTCTTCGACGGCGAACACGGCGCGCTGATCGACGTCGGCAATCAGCAGAGTGCCGTCAAGGGTGCGGGTGAGGCCCTCCGGCGCCCTCAGCCCCTCAGCCACCACTGTCGAGCGCCCATCCTTGACGCGGACGCGACGTACCTGCCCGGCCCCGCGTTCGCTGATCAGCACATGCTCGGCGTCTTCCCGAAGCAGTGACACGGGCTCCGCGAGGCCGCCTAGGATCACGCGCTGGTCTTCTAGCTGTGGGCCCTGGGCCTCCACTAGCCTGCCGCCGAGAAAATCCAGGAAGAGCAGCGCATCGCCGCCGAGGGGCAGAACGTCCATGGGGCTCGGTATCCCATGATAGGTGCCGAGGATGGCTCCGGAAGTCCCATCAAACCGTTGGATGACCCCCGCGGACCAGGAACTTGTGGCCACCTCCCCAGCCCCGGTCCCCACGGCAAGAGGATTCTCGAGCGCCCCGACATACTGCCGCGCCAGTTCGGTCACCATGCCCTTTCCGTCTACCCGGCGTAGGGAGAAAACGTCGGCGATCCAGGCGCCGTCCCCGGCCTCGTTCGCCGCGAGATCGCCGGCCACGGCGAGGACGCTGCTCACGATGGTGCGGGTGGTGCCGCTGTCCGGGTCTATTTCGATCAGGGCGTTATCGGCCATGTTCGAGATGATTATTTGATCGTCGGGGGTGACCACCAGGTTGTCGATCGCGGGCGCCACGGCGGCGATAAGGCGGTGCGGTCCGCCTTCCCGGTTTACTTCAAGGACTTCCCCCCTCTGCGTATCTACGGCGAATAGCCGGCCCTGGCTATCAAAATTCACCGCCGCGGGAATAGCGAAGCCGTCGGCGATGACGCTCAAGGTTTCCATCTCGAGATCGACCCGAGCGATTTGTCCCTTGAACCAGAGGGGGCCGTAGAGGGCTCCGTCGGGGCCGATCTCAAAACCGTTGAGCCCCCCCATGTCCTCCATGATTAGGCGCGGCGCCTGGGTACCGGAGAGGTCTGCCTCGTAGAGCGCATCGCCCAGAAATACCTGGGTGAAGAACAGACGCCCGTCATCCGTAAAGGCGAGGGAATTGGCGCCGGGGTAGCCCGCGGCGATGCGCTCCGGGGCTTCTCCTGGGCGCTGTATCCAAAGGGTGCCGGAAAGAAAACCGGTCCAGGCCAGGGTGCCGTCGCGGGCCAGGGCGAGGTCGTCGGCCATGCCATCGGGGGCGGGCAGGGCCACGGTGACGGCGCCACTCTCCCGATCTACGGCGTAGGTGGCGGCGCCAACGACGCTGCCGGCCAGGAGTCGACCGTCCCGGTCGTAGCCGAGGCCGTGAATGCCGTGAAAGGGGCCTGGAGGCACCAAGGTCGTGACTGCCCAGGGGGTAGGCGAGGTGCCTTCGCAGCCGAGGAGAAGGACCGCGCATAGCGCTGTGGTCAGAATGGTTTTGCTTCGCATGGTATGAGCCTCCCTCCCAAGGAAGGCCCAGTGTGACCGCCTTTACTCTGGTGGTCACCCGTCCTCTGCGTCGTCCCCGGGGGCGTCGCCTTCGGGATTTTCGGCTTCCATGCCGAGCTCCTTGATCTTCCGGGTTAGCGTATTGCGCCCCCAGCCGAGCAGATTGGAGGCATCGCGCCGCCGGCCGCCAGTGTGCTTTAGGGCCACGTCGATCATGATGCGTTCGAATTTGGGGACGGCGACGTCGAGGAGCGGGCTGCCGTCGGTCTCCGGTCGCCGGCCAAGCTCCTGATCCGCCCAGTTGCGCAGCGCCGACTCCCAGTTTGTGGTGGTGAGTACTTCCGTTTCGCCGCGGCGCAGTTCCGGGGGGAGGTCACCAACGTGAATCTCACGCCCCGAAGCCATGACCGTCAGCCAGCGGCAGGTGTTTTCCAGCTGGCGAACGTTGCCGGGCCATCCTAGGGTCGAGATGTAGTCTTCCGTTTCCGGGCGCAGGATCTTCGTTTCCCCACCCAGCTCCTGGGCGGCGCTGGCGAGGAAGTGGCGCGCCAGGAGAGGGATATCCCCGCGCCGCTCCGCGAGGCAAGGGAGGTGAATGCGAATGACATTGAGGCGGTGGAAGAGGTCCTCTCGGAATCGCCCGGCCTGCACCAGGTCTTCAAGATTTTGGTGAGTCGCGGCGATGATGCGCACGTTCACCTTCACGGGCTGGTGGCCCCCCACGCGATAAAACTCGCCATCGGCCAGGACGCGAAGGAGCCGCGTTTGCGTGTCCGCGGGCATGTCTCCGATTTCGTCGAGGAAGAGGGTTCCGCCGTTCGCCTGCTCGAAGCGTCCTACGCGCTGGGCCGTGGCCCCGGTGAAGGCGCCTTTTTCGTGGCCGAAGAGCTCCGACTCGATGAGTTCGTTTGGAATGGCGGCCATGTTTAGGGCGATAAAGGGGTTATCGCTCCGCGGCGAGTGGCGGTGTAGGGCCTGGGCGACCAGTTCCTTACCGGTGCCCGACTCACCGTTGATGAGCACCGTGATGTTGGAGTTTGAGAGGCGGCCGATGGCGCGGAAGACCTCCTGCATCGCCGGCGCCTGACCAATGATTTCTGACTCTGGGCCAAGCCCTTCTTCGAATTGCCGGGCGTTGCGCTGCTCCTGGGTATGGGCCACTGCTCGCTTGGCAACGGCGACGGCTTCATCCACGTCAAAGGGCTTCGGAAGATACTCGAAGGCGCCGCGCTGATAGGAAGACACAGCGGAATCAAGGTCCGAGTGGGCGGTCATGATGATGACCGGAATTTCGGGATGCTCGCTGTGCAAGCGCTCAAGGAGCTC
The DNA here is from genome assembly GCA_038144425.1 of Candidatus Salivita marina. Taxonomy (GTDB): domain Bacteria; phylum Pseudomonadota; class Gammaproteobacteria; order Pseudomonadales; family Azotimanducaceae; genus Salivita; species Salivita marina. Next base: position 964,504 of record JAYQNS010000004.1, read on the forward strand.
TAGGCCGTCCATGCCAGGCATGCGGATGTCGCTTAAGATCGCATCTGGGCGTTCCGTGCGCAGTCGGTGGAGGGCGGCACTCGCGCTCTCGAAAAGCGTGACGGCCATACCAGCTTGCTCAAGGGCCCGTTCGAGAACCCAGCGAATGGATCGGTCGTCGTCGACGACCCACACATGATCTTTAGCCGTCATGCGGTTGCTCCAGCGGAAGGCTAAGGGTAAAGCGTGTATCCCCAGGATGGCTGTCGCACTCGATGATGCCGCCGTGCCGGCCAACGATGGTTTGGGCAATGGATAGGCCCAGCCCCGTGCCCTCTGCCCGGCCGCTCACCATGGGATAGAAAAGTTGATCCGCGAGGGCCGCGGGAACCCCGGGCCCATTGTCAAAGATATCGATGCGTAGAACGAGGCGATGGCGTTGCTGGCCAATGGAGGCCTGGCGCAAGGCTCGGGTTCTAAGCGTAATGGTCGGGCGCTGCGTATGCTCCAGCGCCTCCGCCGCGTTCTGCACGATATTGAGGATAGCCTGCATCAACTGATCTGGGTCGCAGGACAGCTCGGGCAGGGAGGGATCGTAGTCCCGAAGAAAGCGAAGCCCCTCTCCATGTTCGGCCTGGGTCAGCTGCCGTGCGCGTTCCAGCAAGCGATGAATGTTAGTGGCTTGGGCCTTGGGGGTCTTGTTAGGTCCGAGCATGCGATCTACGAGGGATCGGAGCCGGTCCGCCTCCTCAATAATGATCTGGGTGTATTCGCTAAGCTCCGGGGCCGCTAGGGCGCGTTCGAGCAGCTGGGCTGCGCCGCGGATACCCCCAAGGGGATTTTTGATTTCGTGGGCGAGGCCGCGGACCAGCTCCCGCGTGGTTTCCTGCACCCTTTGCTGCTGCGTTTCCCGGTGTATGCGGAGGACCTGATCTACCGGGAGCAGCTCCAGAAGAAGCCCTGGTGCCTCCCAGTCGCTGAGAGGCGTTACGGTCAGGTCTACGGTCAGCCGCTGATGTTGGGCTGCCGTGACCAGCTTCAGCTGGCGGTGGGTATAGCCCTGACCCCGTCCAAGGGCGCTGGTTAACTCACCAAGAAAGGCGTCGCTGTCTCGTAGGAGCATGCCCAGGCTTTCCCCTCGGGCCCGCTCAAAGCTGGCAGCAAGGAGGAATTCCGCGGCCGGATTTAAATACTGAACGCGCAGCGCATCGTCTACCATCACCACGCTGGTGGTTTGGTGATCGAGAATGGCACTAAGCAGGTTCCGCACCGGTGGACCGTTCACGGCTTCGCTCCCAAAAGTTCCTGGAGGACGCTAGCAAGTTCTGCACCACCTTGGCTGCCTTCTTTGGCGGAGGCATCGGGCCCGGGCCTGCGCTCAAAAAGTGCGCTTTTCTTCGATTTCCGGTGGTGCTCGGCGGCGAGGGCTGAGAGCATAATGCACTAAATCGGTGCGTATAGTGTCCTAGGGTCTGCGCCCTAGGGCGGTGCGAAGCACGTAAAAGGTTCGCTCGGCTTCTGCGAGGGTGCGGCCCCCTGCATCCAATCGCTTAATGAGGAGGGTGTGCTCGCCCCGGGCAAGGCGTGTCAGGACTGCCGCTGGGGTCTCGGTGGTCATGAGCGTCTGCCCGTCCAGTTGCAGGCGCAGTCGCTCCCCGGGCGCAAGACCAGGGTTCAGGGACAGGGATAGGGGAACCGCACCGTTGTTGGCTCGAATCGCCTCCCCAGGGCTCGGGGAGAGAATCGCGATGGCGGATTTCGGAGAGATCTGCCCGGAGGGTTCGGAAGGCGCAGAGGGGTCGTCGGTGGCCGGCGGGCCCGACTCGTGATCGGAGCTTGGAACCTGCAGGGCGGGGAAGGCCGAGGGTGTGCCTAGGGTGACTGACGGGTTTGGTTGCGTCGCGGGACGATCGGTAAATTTCGGCGCCTGGTTGGGGTAATCGAGCCGGTAAATTGGCGCATCGGCGCCGGCCGGGTTGGCGACGAGGCCCGGGAGAAGAAGAAGGGTGGGGGCAAGACCTCTCATGTTTGGCGCTTAGCCTCAAAGAGCAGGCATAAAAAAGGGCGCCCTGTGGCGCCCCTTTTGATCCTGAAAACAATCGCTTAGCAGGAGTAGTAGAGCTGGAATTCCACGGGGTGGGTCTGCATGCGCAGGGCCGTGACCTCTTCCATCTTAAGATCGATGTAAGCGTCGATCTGATCATCCGTGAAAACACCCCCTTCCGTGAGGAAGGCTCGATCGGCGTCAAGGGCCGCAAGGGCTTCGTCGAGACCGGCGCAGACCGTGGGAAGGCCCGCCAGCTCTTCCGCGGGCAGATCGTAGAGATCCTTGTCCATCGCTTCGCCGGGGTGGATCTTGTTCTTGATCCCGTCAAGGCCGGCCATGAGCATGGCGGAGAAGGCTAGGTAGGGATTTGCCGTCGGATCGGGGAAGCGCACCTCGATGCGGTAGGCGCGGGGGTTGCCGCCCTGGATGTAGGGGATTCGGATCGACGCGCTGCGGTTCCGCGCCGAGTAGGCCAGAATTACCGGTGCTTCGAAGCCGGGAACGAGGCGCTTGTAGCTGTTGGTGCTGGCGTTGGTGAAAGCGTTCAGGGCCTTAGCATGCTTGATGATGCCGCCGATGTAGTAAAGCGCGGTTTCTGACAGGCCTGCGTAGGCGTCGCCATGGAACAGGTTTTCGCCGCCCTTCGCGATGGATTGGTGAACGTGCATTCCAGAACCGTTGTCACCCACCAACGGCTTGGGCATGAAGGTCGCCGTTTTCCCGTAGGCGTGTGCCACGTTGTGCACGCAGTACTTGTAGATCTGAAGTTCGTCAGCTTTCTTGACCAGAGTATTGAACTTCACCCCAATCTCGTTCTGGCAGGCCGTGGCCACTTCGTGGTGATGTACGTCGATGGTGAGGCCCATCTGCTCCATGGCGTTGCACATGGCGTTCCGCAGGTCGAAGGAGGAATCCACCGGAGGCACGGGGAAGTAGCCACCCTTCACCCGAGGGCGGTGGCCCATGTTGCCGCCTTCGAATTCCGCGTTGGACTCCCAGGCAGCCTCCTCGGCGCTCACGGCATAGGAGGCGCGGCCCATTTCGACCTGGAAACGAACGTCATCGAAGACGAAGAATTCCGCTTCCGGGCCGAAGTAGGCTTCTTCGCCGAGGCCCGAAGATTGAAGGTAGGCTTCGGCGCGCTTTGCCGTGCTCCGGGGGTCCCGGGCGTAAAGCTGCATGGTGCTTGGCTCAACGATGTCGCAACGGACAAGCAGGGTGGTGTCTTCCGCAAAGGGATCGAGCACTGCAGTCTCGTCGTCGGGCATGAGGATCATGTCCGACTCATTGATGCCCTTCCACCCGGCGATGGAGGAGCCGTCGAACATGGCACCGTTGGTCATGAAGTCTTCGTCCACAACCTTAGCGGGGAAGGTGGTGTGCTGCTCCTTGCCCCGGGGGTCCGTGAAGCGGAGGTCGACCCACTTCACACTGTGTTCTTCAATCATCGCCAGGGTTTTCAACGACATGGTTCGCTCTCCGCAAAAAACGTTGGTGTCATAATGGATTGCCCCCCAAGGGGACCTAACGCCCCGAGGCCTGGGTCGCAGACGGCGCGGACGCCTAGACGCACCCGGTTTGGGCATTCAGAAGGTGAGACGCAAGGATCATGCCGTGTCCAAGTCGGTCTCAAATCGGGGATTTAGCGGCAGGTTGCCTCGATTGGTGCCCATGGAGCGCGCTAAAATAGTGCGTAAAATTGACGGTGCACTATTTTAAGGCGTATCTAGGGCCGGGTCCCGTGCGTCCTCAAAGGTTTTCTGGATTCGTCGTCCCCTTTGTGCGCGACCCTGCCTATAATGCGCCGCCCCCAACAACCCCCAGGCGGTTTCCCGTGCACGCTAAAGATTCTGGCTTCTCTCAGGCCATTCGAAACGTTGCCATTATTGCTCACGTCGATCATGGCAAGACGACCCTTGTCGACCGCCTGCTTCAGCTCGCCGGGGCCATAGCCCCCGGGCAGGCGGAGCGGGTTATGGATAACCAGGATCTAGAAAAGGAGCGGGGTATTACGATCCTCGCGAAGAACACGGCGCTGGACTGGAAAGGGGTGCGCATCAATATTGTGGATACCCCGGGACACGCGGACTTCGGTGGCGAAGTCGAGCGCGTGCTCTCCATGGTGGATAGCGTGCTCCTGCTGGTGGATGCCGTGGACGGCCCCATGCCGCAAACCCGTTTCGTTACCCGCAAGGCCTTCGCTCAGAAGCTCGCCCCCATCGTGGTAATCAATAAGGTAGACCGGGAAGGGGCACGGGCCGATTGGGTTGAGGGAGAAGTCTTTGACCTCTTTGATCGCCTTGGCGCCAGCGAGGAGCAGCTCGACTTCCGCACCGTTTATGCCTCTGCGCTGCTTGGACGTGCCGGTAGCGATCCGGATGATCTCGAAGAGGATATGCGCCTCATCCTCGACACCATCGTGGAACATGTCCCCGCCCCGCAGGTGGATCCGGAAGGGGCCTTCCAGATGCAAATCAGCGCGCTGGATTACTCCAGCTACGTGGGCGTCATCGGTCTTGGCCGCATTCAGCGTGGTGTCGCGCGCCCGGGCATGCCCGTTACCGTGGAAAATCGGGAAGGGGCACGACGAAATGCTCGTATCCTCTCGGTGCTGGGTTATGCAGGGCTCGAGCGCAAGGACGTCGCGGAAGCGCGGGCGGGAGATATCGTCAGCATCACAGGCATCGATGAGCTGGCGATCTCTGACACGCTCTGCGACCCCTCGGCGATGGAAGCCCTGCCAGCCCTCACGGTGGACGAGCCCACGGTGTCCATGACCTTTCAGGTCAACACCTCGCCCTTTGCCGGGCGCGATGGCAAATTCCTGACGAGCCGGCAGATTCGCGCCCGCCTCGACAAGGAGCTGCTCTATAACGTGGCGCTTCGGGTCGAAGATACCGCGCATCCTGATCAGTTTCGTGTATCGGGCCGGGGCGAACTGCACCTCTCCGTCCTTCTCGAGACCATGCGCCGGGAGGGCTACGAGCTTGGGGTTTCTCGCCCCGAGGTGGTCCTGCGGGAGGGCGAAAACGGTCGGGAAGAACCGATCGAATCCCTGGTGATCGACGTAGAAGAGCAGCATCAGGGTACGGTCATGGAAGTGCTCGGGCAGCGCCGGGGCAATCTTCAGAACATGGTGCCCGATGGCCGAGGCCGGGTGCGTCTGGATTATCTAATTCCCTCCCGGGGGCTGATCGGCCTGCGCGGACAGTTTCTGTCCATGACCTCCGGCAGCGGCATTTTGACTTCGACCTTCTCCCACTGGGATGGCTATCAGCCGGGGTCGGCAGGGGAGCGGATCAACGGCGTGCTCGTGTCTAACGTACAAGGGAAGGCGACGGCCTTCGCTCTCTTCAACCTCCAGCAGCGTGGCCGAATGATGGTGGAGCCCGGGATCGACGTTTACGAAGGCATGATCGTGGGCATTCACAGCCGCGGGAATGATCTTCCGGTGAATCCCACGAAAGAGAAGCAGTTGACCAACATCCGCGCCGCGGGCAGCGACGAAAACATGATCCTGACCCCGCCGGTGCGCATGACCCTTGAGCAAGCCCTTGAGTTCATCGAGGAAGATGAGCTTGTGGAACTTACCCCTGCGGCCATTCGCGTGCGCAAGAAGTTCCTAAAGGAGCACGAGCGCCGCCGCCAGGAACGCAGTAAAGAGGCATGAAGGCCCTGGTGCAGCGCGTTCTTCAAGCCGAAGTGCGGGTGGAGGGCGCGTCCGTCGGCGCCATCGGCCCCGGCGTGTTGCTCTTCCTCGGCATCGAGCAGGGGGACGGGGCAGCGCAAATTCCCCGCCTGGTCGAGCGGGTACTTGGGCTTCGGATTTTCCCGAGTGAGGGGCGGCCGCTGGATAAGCCCTTGGATCGAAGCTTAAGCGAGGTCGGGGGCGGGCTCTTAGTGGTGTCCCAGTTCACCCTCGCGGCGGATACGCGGCGCGGTCGCCGTCCAAGCCTTTCCTCCGCGGCGCCGCCCGCGGTGGCCGAACCCCTCTACGAAGCCTTTTTAAAGGAAGCTCATCGGCAGCACGGAGGCGCGGTGGAGGCGGGGCGCTTTGGTGCGGACATGAAGGTGGGGCTGGTGAATGATGGCCCTCTGACCTTCTGGCTCGAAGGCTAGGCCGCGTCCTCTGGATCCCCTTCGCTTTCTGGCCGGACGAAGGCCGCGAAGAAAATCCCCACCTCGTAAAGCGCCCACATGGGCACCGCCAGTAGGATCTGGCTGATCACGTCCGGGGGCGTTAGCAACATGCCCACCACGAAGCACCCAACGATCACGTAGGCCCGCTTTTCCCGCAGTGCTTCGGCGTTAGTGACCCCAGAGGCGACAAGGAGCAGCGTGGCTACGGGGATTTCGAAGGCAAAGCCAAAGGCAAAAAACAGTTTCAGCACGAAATCGAGGTAGCGGTTGATGTCGGTCATGATCGCCACCCCGGCGGGGCCGACGCTGGTCAAGAAGCCGAAGATCAGCGGGAACACGGCGAAGTAGGCAAAGGCAATGCCTGCGTAAAACAGCAGGATACTCGACAACAGTAACGGTACCGCTAGCCGCTTCTCGTGCTTGTAAAGCCCGGGGGAAACAAAGCTCCAGAGCTGATGAAGCACGTAGGGAATGGCGAGAAAAAAGGCCATGATCAGGGACAGCTTAAAGGGTGTGAGGAAGGGAGAGGCCACTTCCGTGGCGATCATGGTGGAGCCTTCCGGCAGCACGGCCCGCAGCGGTTCGGAAACGAATTCGTAAAGGTCGTTGGCGAAGTAAAACAGTGGAAAGAAGATCACCAACACCGATAGCACGGCGCGCAGCACCCTGCTTCGAAGCTCCGCCAGGTGAGCCAGCAGGGGTTGGGTTTCTTCGTCCACCGCGTAATCGTCTTTCTTCACGCCTTGCCGCCCGTGTCATGCGTCTCCCTGGGAAGGGCTAGCTCGTCCTGGGGGGGCTGCTGAGAAGCCTCCGCTTCGGCGTCTGCTTCCGATTCCCCTTCCCCCTCGGTGGAAGGGGGTTCGACCGCGGGAGGGGGACGGAGCGCGTCCTCTGCCGCCGTGAGTTCGGCCTTGGTGGTTTGCCCCAGCGTCTTCAGGGACTGCTCTGCCCCCTTGAGGTCCTCCTCGAGGCGCTTAGCGTCCTCCATGATGCGTGCGTTATGGAGCTCTCGGCGAAGATCGTCGGCGCCCACTTCTCGCTCAAGTTCGGCCTTCAGCGTATCGAAGCTGCGCCGCGCCGAGCCCGCCACCCGGCCCACGGTCCGCAGGACCTCGGGCAGGCGCTCCGGGCCGACGACCAGAAGGAGCACGAGCGCAACGATCAGCAGCTCAGGGAAGCCGATATCGAACATGGCGAGGGCAGGTTCCGCTTAAACGGTGTTTTTGGCTTTTTCTTGCTCGCTGGCGCTGCTCGCCTGGGCCTGGCCTTCCAGGACCTCTGGGCTCGCTTCCGCCGCCTTGCCATCCTCCTCCTTCATGGCCTTGCGGAACCCCTTGATGGCGCCGCCGAGGTCGCCGCCGAGATTGCGCAGACGCTTGGTGCCGAAGAGGAGCAGCACGATTGCCAGGATGATCAATAGTTCGGTAACGCTCAGGCCAAACATGGTCGCTCTCCTATAGGTCTTGGGCTGGGGCCCGCTGGGCCTTCTCGTCGTGGCCCGATACACCGAAGCGGCGTTGTAGCTCTTCGGCGATATCCTCTGAGCTGAGGTCTAGGGATTTCAGCAGCACTAAGCAGTGAAACCAGAGGTCCGCAGCTTCGTGTACCACCGCTTTCTGGTCGCCCCCGGTCGCGCAATCCTTGGCCGCGATGAGAAGCTCCGTGCTCTCCTCTCCGATCTTTTCCAGGATCTTATTCACGCCCTTTGCGTAGAGGCTCGCCACGTAGGACGACTCCGGGGCCGCGCCGCGGCGCGCCTCAAGAAGGGTATCTAGGGCCTGGAAGATTGGGTGGTTCATGACCTGACTGTTCTCGCGACCTGAAGCGCCAGCATACCCGACTCCTCCTAGGAGTGTCGCCGGGAAAGGATCGTCAGCGCCAGGCCCAGGCCCAGGGTGGCGAGGCCCACGGGCGCCGGGGGGGCGCCGGCCAGCAGCGCCCCGCCAAGCCCCAGCGCTGTCAGGCCCGCGAGCACCGGTGCCCAGGGCGTGGGCTTTGGCTGGCGAAGGGCTTCGAGCTCGCGCTGCAGCGCGGCGATTTTCTCATCCCGGGCCGCCTCTCGTTCGGGCAGGCCCGGTAAGCGTTGGGCCACCTCCAGCATGGGCGTCAAGGTGCGACGGACCCGGTTTAAGGGGTTCAGCTGGCGGGCGAGCCAGCGCTCCATGAAGGGCTTGGCCGTCTTCCAAAGATCGAGCTCTGGGTATAGCTGGCGCCCGAGGCCCTCGATATTGAGCAAGGTTTTCTGCAGCAGCACGAGCTGGGGCTGCACCGTCATATCAAAGGCCCGGGCAGTGTCGAAAAGGGTTAGGAGAAAATGCCCGAAGGAAATCTCCGCCAGGGGCCTTTCAAAGAGCGGTTCGCAGACTTCGCGAATCACCCGTTCGAAGGCGGCTGCGTCGGTATGGGGCGGTACCCACCCGGAGGCGATGTGGAGCCGAGCGACCTCCGCGTAATCCTGATTGAAGAAGGCCAAGAGGTTTCGTGCGAGGTAATCCTGATCGACTTCCGTTAGCGTGCCGATGATGGCGCAGTCGATAGCGATATAGCTGGGGTTGGCAGGGTCCGTGAGGTCCACAAAGATATTGCCGGGGTGCATATCGGCATGGAAAAAATTGTCTTCGAAGACCTGGGTAAAGAAAGTTTCCACGCCCCGGTTGGCGAGGACCTCAAAGTTGGTATCTGCGGCCCTAAGGGCTTCGAGATCCCCGATGGGGGTAGCGGTGATGCGCTCTAGGACGAGTACGTCTTCCCGACATAGGGGCCACTGCACCTTGGGGACGTAGAGCAGCGGAGAGGCGCGAAAATTCCGGCGAAGCTGGGAGGTATTCGCGGCCTCGGCGAGGAGGTCGAGCTCGCCGGTGATGGTGACCGCATAGTCCTCAACCACCTCCCGAGGCCGGAGCCGGCGAGCCTCCGGCCAAACCCGTGGCAGGGCCCGGGCGAGGGTGCGCAGCAGTGCCAGATCGTCAGCGATGGTGCGTTCGATGCCAGGGCGGCGCAACTTAACCACCACGGCCTCGCCATCCGGAAGCCGAGCGCCGTGAACCTGCGCAATGCTCGCGGAGGCCAGAGGCGTGGCCTCAAAGCTTTCGAAGAAGTTCGGGAGGGGGCCGCCGAGGGCGCCTTCCAGCGTTCGGCGAGCCAGCGATTCATCGATGGGGGTTACCTGGTCCTGAAGCTTTTTGAGGCTTGCCGCGTAGGCTGGGGTGAGGAGGTCCGGACGTGATGACAACAGCTGGCCAAATTTCACGAAGATGGGTCCAAGGGCCTCAATGGCGAGGCGCAGCCGTTCCGGTCCGGAGCGGCGCCCCGCAGGGAAGAGGGCCAGCAGGGCAAGGAAGAAGCGCAGGGGGGCAGGTAGGGCCCCTGGAGAGAGACCCAGGTCACGGGGAATTTGGTCGAGGCGGAAGCGCAGGATAACCCAGGCAATGCGCAGGGCGCTGCGCCGCGCGGTTCCCGCCGCTGGGGTGGTCACGAGGAATGCCCGCCCTCGAGGCGGCGTAGCCGCGCGGCCGCTCGATCGATGGCGAGGGAAAGATCGTCTGCTTCGTCGAAGAACCGCGCGACTTCTTCCGGGGCGGGAAAAAGCCCGCCGGGCCCCTCCGCGGCCTTCCGTAGCTTGGCTGCGCTTTCCCGCGCATGATAGCGGCCCCGGCCGAGGAGGTCCCTTCCCAGGGCTTCGGCGGCCCCGGCGGCGGCGTCGCCGAAGAGGGCCGCGATGGGGCCGAGGAGATCCGGCGGGCTGCTGAGCATAACCTCGACTAGGGTCTCGAGGGCCTGGCGATCGCCCTCTACCACGACCGCCCCCGACAGCACGGCGCCCTCAAGGCCTCGCTCCAGAAGCCGTTGCCAGGCGCCTGGGCGCAGGGTGGCCTTCGCCTCCGCTTCGGGGTCCGCCCCCGGGCTTAAAAAGATCGGATCATCCTGTGGCCCGAGGCTTAGCGTGAGGGCCAGGGCTGGAACGGTGCTCTCGAAGGCAAAGCTTGCGGGGGCAAGGTGTCGGAGGGCCCGGGTGGTATCCGGGGCGCTCTTCAAGGCGAGGCGGAGGGCGCCTTCTAGCGCCGCGCACAGCAAGGCGTCCTTCAGGCGCGGGCCCCCGGGGGTTTCGCCAGGAGGCGCCATGTTTACTGCTTGCGCCCCTGGTGAATGGCCGCAATGCCACCGATGAGGTTGTGAAAGCGAACGGCGCCAAAACCGGCGTCGCGCATCATCTCAGCGAGGGCTTCCTGTGGCGGATGCATGCGAATGGATTCGTTCAGGTAGCGATAGGCTTCCCGGTCCCCGGCAAGGGCGCCGCCCACCGTGGGCCAGAGGCTAGAGAAGGCGTCATAGGCCTTTTCGAGAAGGGCGCCGCGAGGTTTCGAGAACTCGAGAACTAAGAGGGGCGCGCCGGGCCTTAGCACCCGATACAGCTCCTGGAGGGCTTGATCTTTCCGGGTCACGTTGCGGAGCCCAAAGGCGATGGTCGCCGCATCGAAACTGTCGTCGCCAAAGGGTAGGGCCTCGCCGTCGGCCAGGGCCGGGTAGATGTTCAGGTGGCCTTGGTCGATCATGCGATCCCGCCCGACGATGAGCATGGCTTCATTAATGTCTGCGAGGATTACCTGCCCTGTAGGCCCCACCCGCTCTGCGAGGAGGGAAGCAACGTCGCCCGTACCGCCTGCCAGGTCCAATACCCGATGACCCGGCCGCACCCCGGCTAGGGTGACCGTGAGTCGCTTCATGAGGCGATGCGTGCCGAGGGACATGAGATCGTTCATGAGGTCGTAGCGAGGTGCCACGGACCGGAATACCTCGGCCACCCGGGCCGCCTTTTCCTCAGCTTTTACCCGTTCGTAGCCGAAATCGACGGTGCCGTCGCTCGCAGAGGGTTCGTCCGTTGAGGGAGGGCTCGAGGATGGGGGCACCATGGCGGTCTCGTTTCGTTGGCTCGGGAAGGAAGTGTAAACCCTGCGCCCCCGGACCGCCTCCCTTCCCCTCCCGAGGGCTAGGGGTCGGGGGTCCAAGCTTTTAAGGCAACCGCGGGGAGGCGGGATGCGTTGGCCTGCTTGAGCGCTCGCTCATACTCGGCCCAGTGACGTTCCTGGCGATCGCCGAGGTCTCGGAGATAGGCCCAGGTGTAAAGACCGCTGTCGTGGCCGTCATCGAAAACCAGGCGGAGGGCATAGCGCCCCACGGGCTCGAGGTGAGTGACGGCAACGTATTTTTTTCCCGTCTGCAGGATCCGATCGCCGGCGCCATGGCCCCGCACCTCTGCCGAGGGTGAGAGTACCCGCAGTAGTTCTGCGGGAAGATGGTGCGTTTCATCTTCCCAGCGAAGTTCGAGCATTTTTGACTGCTTATGGAGCGTGATGGCTTTGGGCACGGGTGCGGTCATGGAGCCTCCCCCTAAAGAATGTAGCGCGCCATATCTTCGTCGCCGGCGACGTCCTTGAGCTGTGCGTCCACGGCCTTGGCATCGAGGACTAGGGCGCCGTCCGTGGCCGCGGCGCTTGGGTCAAAGGCCACGGGCTCGAGGAGCCGTTCCAGCATGGTGTGAAGACGCCGAGCCCCGATGTTTTCCGTTTGTTCGTTGATCTGCCAGGCCAGCTCCGCGAGGCGGGTGATGGCCTCGTCCGTCAGCGTCAGCGTCACCCCTTCCGTGGCAAGCAGAGCCTGGTACTGGCGTAGCAGGGAGGCCGAAGGCTCGGTAAGAATGCGGCGGAAATCGTCGGGGGTCAGGGCTTTAAGCTCCACCCGAATGGGCAGTCGGCCCTGAAGCTCGGGGATGAGGTCGCTGGGCCGGGACAGGTGGAAGGCGCCAGAGGCGATGAACAGGATGTGGTCCGTTCGTACCGGGCCGTACTTGGTGGTCACCGTGCTCCCTTCGATCAAAGGCAATAGATCACGTTGGACGCCCTCCCGAGACACGTCGGCCTGAGCGCCGTCCCCTCGCCGGGCCACCTTGTCGATTTCATCGATAAAAACGATGCCCCGGTTCTCGACGGCGTCGACGGTGGCCGAGCGGAGCCGGTCCTCGTTCAGGAGCCGCTGCCCCTCCTCGGCCTCGAGGCGCTTAAGGGCCTCCTTAACGGGGAGCCGTTCGCTCCGTCGCCGGCCTTGCTGCAGGCCGGCGAAGAGCCCCTGAAGCTGGGAGGCCATCTCCTCCATGCCCGGGGGCGTCATAAGTTCCGGGGTGCTTTGGGGGGCAGTCAAATCAAGCGTGACCTCTCGCTCGTCGAGCGTGCCCTCCCGCAGCTGCTTGCGGAGGAGCTGGCGGGCGCTGGAATCAGCTCGGCTTTCAGTCTCACCCCGAGCTGCGGGGAGCAGCGCATCGAGCAGGCGCTGCTCTGCTGCGTCCTGCGCCCTAGGTTGCTGAGCCTCGATTTCCTCCTGGCGCAGGAGGTTGTAGGCGGCTTCGGAGAGATCCCGGATCATGGCGTCCACGTCGCGCCCGACGTAACCGACCTCCGTGAACTTTGTGGCCTCGACTTTCAGGAAGGGGGCTCGGGCCAGCCTGGCGAGGCGCCGGGCAATCTCGGTTTTACCCACCCCCGTGGGGCCGATCATGAGGATGTTTTTAGGCGTGACTTCCTCCCGGAGCCCCGGCGCCAACTGCAGCCGCCGCCAGCGGTTACGCAGGGCGATGGCCACGGCGCGCTTGGCCTCCGCCTGCCCCACGATGTGTTGATCGAGGGCGTGGACGATCTCTCGGGGCGTCATTTCCGTCATGCCGACCCCCCCAGCACTTCCACGGTCAAGCTGTGATTGGTGTAGACGCAGATGTCTGCAGCGATGTTCAGCGACGCCCGGGCGATGGCCTCTGCGTCGAGGTCGCTGTGGGCGAGGAGGGCCCGAGCTGCCGAAAGGGCATAGTTGCCGCCGGAGCCAATGGCCAAGGCCCCGTCCTCGGGCTCCAGTACGTCGCCATTGCCACTAATGAGGAGGGAGGTGTCTCGATCGGCCACGGTGAGCAGGGCCTCGAGGCGGCGCAGGGCGCGGTCCGAGCGCCATTCCCGAGCCATGGCCACGGCAGCCCGCACCAGCTGGCCGCCGTGGCTATCGAGCTGACCCTCGAAGCGCTCAAAAAGGGTGAAGGCGTCCGCCGTACCGCCGGCGAAGCCAGCGAGGATCTGGCCCTTATGGAGCCGGCGTACCTTGCGTGCGTTACCTTTCATGACCGTATCCCCGAGGGACACCTGGCCGTCGCCGGCCATGGCAACGGTGGTGCCGCGGCGCACGGTCAGAATGGTGGTTCCGTGGAATTGTTCCATAGCGATCCTTGCATAGCCGGTGCGCGGAGGGCCTAGGGCTCGCTGCGCAGCACCAGAGAGTCGATATCTTCCCGGAGGAGGGCCAGCTGGGCGCCCCGGGCTGCCCGGCGGCTTTCAAAGGGGCCCACCAGCACCCGGTGCCAGGTGCCGCCATCCCGGCGCACGGCCACGGTGCGGGCCGGGAGATCTTGCAGCAGGATCATGGCTCGGCGCCGATCCGCATCTTCCGAGCTGCGAAAGGCCCCGGCCTGAAGGAGATATTCGCCGACGTCCTCAGGCTTCGCCTCCCCGTCGAGATACTCCTCCACATAGGGCACGAGGACCTCCGCATCCCGGAGCACCTCGGGGAACTCAAAGCGCACCTCGGGAATGCTTTCCGCTGTGCCGGCCTTGGGTAGCGGGTTCTCCAGGGTGCGCCCTTCGCCCCGGGTGAAAAGCAGGGTGAGGGCGATGCCACAGCAGAGCCCCAGCAAAAAAGGTACGCCCCGGCCTCCTTGAGCGGGGGGCGGCGTTTCGATACGGCGGGCACCCGAAGTGGGCGCATGACGACGGGATGCGGCTTTTGCCAAGGCCCGGATCCTCCTGTGCTGAGGCCGCCATGATAGCGGGCCTGCAGGGGTCACCGTTAGTAGGTATCGCTGGGATCGATGTCGCAGTGCCAGCGAACCTGTCGAGCAGAAGGCAGTTTGTCGATCTGGGGCAGGGCGTGGGTAAGGTTCCGGTGCAAGGAAGCGCGCTCCGTGCCTTGGAGAAGCAGCTGCCCTCGGAAGCGGCCGCTGCGCCGGGCCATGGGCGCGCGGATCGGGCCGAGGGTGCTTTGCGCTTCCACCCCTGGGGCTGCGAGCAAGGCGGCCTTAGCCTCGGTAAGGAAACGTTCTACTGGGGCCCACTGGGGGGCTTCAGCCCGAAGCAATGCCAGGGGACCGAAGGGGGGCAGGCCGAGCAAGGCGCGCTCTTCCAAGGCGGCCTCGGCGAAGGCTTCGTAGCCCTGGGTGACCACCGCCTGCAAGAGGGGATGCTCCGGGTCATGGGTTTGGATCAGGACCGTCCCGGGCGCCTGCTCCCGCCCCGCTCGCCCCGCCACTTGTACCAAAAGTTGGGCAAGCCGCTCCGGGGCGCGAAAGTCAGCGCTAAAGAGGCCGCTATCGCCGTCGACGATCACCACCAGCTCTACGTGCGGGAAGTGATGGCCTTTGGCGAGCATCTGCGTTCCTAGGAGCAGCGCCCCCGGGGTATGGGCGATGGCGGCGAGTTCCGCCTCCAGCCTCGCCATGCTTCGGACCTTATCCCGATCGAGGCGAAGAATTGGCGTTTCAGGGAAGCGGTGCTGAAGCAAACTTTCCGCCCGCTGCGTGCCCTGGCCCACGGGCATGGGGCTCGGCTCCCCGCAGCTGGGGCAGGCGCCGGGAATGGGCTGGCTGCGTTCACAGTGATGGCAGCGCAGCCGTGCGGGGTCCCGGTGCACGGTCATGCGAGCGTCGCAGCGATCGCAGTCCGCCAGCCAGCCGCAGGCGTGGCATCGCAGCGCCGGGGCGTAGCCCCGGCGGTTGAGGAAGACCAGCGCCTGGGCCCCCCGGGCCAAAGTCTCGGTGATGGCGTCAAGGGTCGGCTGGGCAAAGCCTTCCGGGGCCGCGTGCTTGCGCAGATCGACAAATCGCTGCCTGGGCGCCTGGGCTGGGCCAGCGCGGTGGCGTAGGCGAAGATGGCCGTAACGACCCTGGCGCGCGTTTTCCAGGGTCTCTAGGGAAGGGGTCGCGGATCCCAGCACCACCGGGCAACCCTGGAGGGCCCCCGCTTTACCGCCACGTCCCGGGCCGAATAGCGGACCCCGTCCTGCTGCTTGTAGCTATCGTCGTGCTCTTCGTCGACGATAATCAGTCCCAGGGCAGGGAGGGGCGCAAAGAGGCTTGAGCGGGTGCCGAGGAGCACCATGGGCACGCCGCTGCGTCCGGCTTCCCAGCGCTGGTTTCGGAGCCCCGGCGCCATGCCCGAATGTAGGGTATGAACGGGGGCGCTCAGGCGGGCCCCGAGGCGCTGCGCTGTTTGGGGCGTCAGGCCTATTTCCGGAACCAGCACCAACACCTGCTGCCCCGCCTCGAGCACTCGCTCCATCATCCGAAGGTAAACTTCGGTCTTACCCGAGCCCGTGATGCCCTGAAGGAGGGTCGCGCGGAAGATGCCCAGGTCTGCCGTGAGCGCCGCCACCGCGGCCGCCTGCTCCGGGTGGAGCGGGGGCGCAGGCGCCGTTGCCGCGGGGGGGCTCGCGTTGCAGGGCTCGAGCCAGCCCTTCTTAAGAAGGGTTCGTAGGGTCGGGGCCCTGTGCCCCAAGGCAAGCAGCTCGGCCCGGCGCTGGGGACCGGAGCCGAGGGCCTTAAGGGCTGCTTGCTGAGCCGGGGCCCGGCTAAGGTCGGGGGGCATCTGGTTAGCAGCGAGCGCTTTCAGCAGGGCGATGCCCTCGGCGGTGAGGCGAAGGGCGTCGGCCCGAGCCTGGGTGCTCTGCTCCCGGCGCCGCGCCTCGGGAGGCAGGAAAAGTCGCAGCGCCTCCCCCAGGGGCGCGTGATAGTACTGGGCCAGCCAGCGGCCAAGGGCCAATTGGGTTGGGTCGAGGAGTGGCGCAGGGTCTAGGCATTCGCTGATAGGCTTAAGGGCTCGGTCCATGGGCTCGGGCAGGGTGTCGAGCGCAATGCCTAGGACGCTTCGGGCGCCGAGGGGAACGCGCACCCGACTCCCCGGAAGGGGAGGGGATGGCTGTCCGACGAGGCCATAGGTCAGGGCGCCCCGGAAGGGGCCGGGCACGGCCACAGCAAGTGCGAGCCGCGGCCCCTCCGGATCCGTTGCGCCTTCCCCTTGCGCTCCCTGGAACCTTTGATACACTTCGCCACCTTTTTTCGGGACCGTGGTCCTTGATTGGCCCAGCGCAGCGGCGCTGGGTGAACGCTCCGGCGAGGCAGGATACAACATGAAGGCGGACATCCATCCAAAGTATGAAATGGTGACCATGAAGTGCAGCTGTGGCGCGGAATACGCTACCCGGTCCACCCTTTGCCAAGATTTCCAGGTCGACGTCTGTATGGCCTGCCACCCTTTTTACACGGGTAAGCAGAAGATGGCCGACAAGGGCGGGCGCGTCGAGAAGTTCCGCCAGCGTTTCGGCGCTCGGTCCGCTCGCTAAGGCCGCGGTGGCTTCGGAGCGCCCCCCAGGGCGCTTCGCGGCGTCCGTTTTCGCCGTCCTCTCTCCTCCCCGCGGTCCCTTGGCCTTCGGGTTCAGCATCAATTCAGACCCAAAGCTCAGGCTAGGCTCATACCCACCCTAAGGTGCTTTGCCATGGCCCGAAGCGGTTTTCTCACTGTTTTCCTTCTCCTGTCTCTTGGATTCGCCAGTGGCGCTTCGGCGCGCTCAGACGGGGAAAAGGCGTTCGACGAGTTTGAGGAGAAGGGCGCGGTGTATAGCGGCGCCCTGGCCGATTACGTGACCCGGGTGGGCCAACGCATGCTGCAGGCCGCGGGGCAGGATCCGGAGCGCTACACCTTCACGGTCCTAGACGATCCTTCTATCAACGCCTTCGCTGTGGATGGGGGCTACATTTTCGTTGCCCGGGGTCTCCTGGCTTACCTTGAGAACGAAGCTCAGCTGGCTGCAGTGCTGGGCCACGAGATCGCCCACCTGGTGGCCCGCCACCCCCAGGAACGCAAGCTGGCCAGCCGCAGTTCTCGCATAGGCTCCACCATCCTCGGCTTTCTCACCCGCAGCGGTGCCCTCTATCAGACGGCGCGAGCCTATAGCGAGGCGGCCTTGAGTGGCTACGGCCGGGAGCAGGAGCTTGAGGCCGACGGCCTAGGGGCCCGCTACCTCGCCGACGCCGGCTATGACCCCATCGCCATGCTTGAGGTTATCCGCGTGCTGGCGGATCAGGAGGAATTTGCTCGGGAGGTGGAGGGACGGAGCGTCAGTTATCACGGTCTCTTTGCCTCCCATCCCAGGAACGACCGCCGGCTCTTCGAGGTCATCGAGGCCGGAGCGGCGGAAGGCGTGCCGCCGGAGCGTACCCCGTCAGAGGGCCCGTTCTTGACCTTGCTGGAAGGTCTTCCTTGGGGAGCGCCAGCCACCGACGGCGTGCTGGTGGACCGTCGCTATTATCACAGCGGTCTGGGCTTCGTGGTGGATTTCCCCGAAACCTGGCGGGTGAAGGACAGCCCCTCGGCCTTGAGCGCCACGGCGCCCCATGGCGCCGCATCGCTCATTACCTTAGAGCTGCGGGAAGAATCGGATAAGGAGGATGCTCTGCCGACGCCGGAGGCCATGGTCGTTGAGGTGATGGAAACCGCCATCGAGGGCGGTCGGCCCTTTACCGTGGACGAGCTGCCGGCCTACCTCGCCGTCGTAAAGCATGAAGGAGAGGCGCGTCGCCTGATCGCCGTGGTGCAAAAGGGCAATCGCTACTTTGTGTTCAAGGGGGAAAACACTCGGGAGGGCTTTGACGACGCCTTCCTTCGAGCCTTTTCCGCCACCGTGTTGTCCTTCCGACGGATGCGTCAAGCGGATTTGGCCGAGGCCACCACGACGCGAGTGCAGCTGTACCTTGCCACTCCCGAGGACAGCTATGAAAGCCTGGCGGCGGCCCTCCGGCTCGGTGCGCGGGGCGCCGATCGGCTCCGCCTGTTAAATGGTGACTACCCTCGAGGCCAGCCCCGGGCTGGGGACTGGTTGAAGGTTATACGCTAGCCTGCCCTTTCCTCGGCGAAGCCAAGGGGGCATAGTCCTGCTCCCGCCCCCTCTGATTAAAAGGTTAAATCATGTCGGACGACGAACTGCGCCGCGCCGCGCTGGCCTATCACGCTGAGCCCCGCCCTGGAAAAATCGGTACGGAGGTGTACAAGCCCTCCGATTCCAGCCGCGATCTGTCCCTGGCCTACAGCCCGGGCGTCGCGGAGCCCGTGCGCGCAATTGCCGAGGCGCCGGAGCTCGCCTACGACTACACCAACAAGGGCAACCTTGTGGGGATCGTAACCAACGGTTCGGCCATTCTCGGGCTTGGGAACCTCGGGGCTTTGGCGAGCAAGCCGGTGATGGAGGGCAAGGCCCTGCTGTTCAAGCGCTTCGCCGATATTGACTGCTTCGATATCGAGGTGAACGCGGATACGCCGGAGGCCTTCGTCGACACCGTCGCCCGTATCGCGGACACGTTCGGCGGCATCAACATTGAAGACGTCGGCGCGCCTGCGTGCTTCGAGATTGAAGCGGCGCTGAAGGCGCGCTGTTCGATCCCTGTTTTTCACGATGATCAGCACGGCACCGCAATCTGTGTAGCTGCGGGGCTGGTAAACGCCCTGGCACTGCAGGACAAACAGCTAGAGGACGTGAAGCTGGTTTGCCTAGGGGGTGGCGCTGCGGGCACCGCTTGTCTGCGCTTGCTACGTGCCATGGGCATGCCTAAGGCGCACATCACGGTGGTAGACCGGCAGGGGGTTATCCATGATGCCCGGGGCCCCCTGCCGCCCTACAAGGCGGAGTTTGCCAACACTACGGAGGCTCGGACCCTCGCCGATGCCCTCGCAGGCGCTGACGTTTTCATCGGCGTTTCCGGAGCGAACCTCCTCAGCGCCGATCTTCTGGCTTCCATGGCGCCGCGCCCGGTGATCTTTGCTCTGGCGAACCCGGATCCGGAAATTCGCCCAGAGGCCGCTCGGGCCGTGCGGGACGATGTCATCGTCGCGACGGGGCGCTCGGACTTCCCGAATCAGGTAAACAACGTGCTGTGCTTCCCCTTCATTTTCCGCGGGGCCCTCGACGTTCGGGCCGCGGATATCAATGAGGCGATGAAGATTGCGGCCGTAGAAGCCATTGCGGCCCTGGCTCGGGAGCCCGTACCTGCGGAGGTGCTGGCGGCCTATGACGGGGTTTCCACCTTGAGCTTCGGCCCCGAGTACATCCTGCCCAAGCCCATGGACCCTCGCCTCAAGAACGCCGTCGCCGGCGCTGTGGCGGAGGCAGCGGTATCCAGTGGCGTGGCGACGCGCCCCGCGCCATCTCGCTAGCCTTTTAGAAAATCTCCTCCGGGCGAGGCGCCTCCGATTCTCCGGGGGTGGCCCGGGGGGCGTACTCTTCCCGGAAGACCTCAAAAAGGGCTCCCTCGGCCCTGGAAGCTGCGGCCTCTCCCGTTTTCGAGTCAATGCGAACCTGCACCAACCCCGGGGGCTGCAGCGGGGTATGCTGCCGGACACCGGCCAGGGCGCTTCCCATGAAATCGATCCAGATCGGCAGTGCGGTGTTGGATCCGAACTCGCCGTTGCCGAGGGGGCTGTTATCCGGGAAGCCCACCCAAACCGTTGCGGCGAGCGTCCGCTGATAGCCAGAGAACCACGTGTCGGCAGCGTTGGTGGTTCCCGTTTTTCCGCCGAGATCGTTGCGTTTGAGGCTGAGGGCTCTCCGACCCGTTCCCTTGCGAATGACGTCCCCCAAAATATCGTTCATCTGGTAGGCCACCCGAGCGTCCATGACCGGGGGCGCGCGGAGCGCTTCCGGGCGTGTCGCGCAGGGCGCGGGGCAGACCTCCAGCGGGGCAGCTTCGAAGAGCGTTTCTCCGCCTTGGAGCGTAACCCGCTCGATTAGGTAGGGCTCGACGGCGTAGCCGCCGTTGGCGAAGAGGGCAAAGCCTCGAGCAACCTCCAGCGGCGTAAGGGCCATGGTGCCGCCTCCGATGGCCAGCTGAAGGTTGCGAGGAAAGGCCGTGGTGTTGAAGCCCAGGCGTTCGGCGTAGCGCAGCGTGTGATCGACACCGATATCGAGCAATAGGCGCATGGAAACGAGGTTCACGGAGCGAGTCAGGGCTTCCCGAAGGCGAAGGGGTCCGCTGAACTCTCCGCTGTCATTGCGCGGTCGGTAGAGCCCCTCCAAGTTAGCGTCTTCGAACACCAGAGGCGCATCAAGGTAGATGCTGGCGGGGGTCCTCCCTGCATCAAGTGCGGCGGCATAGAGGAAGGGCTTGAAGTTTGAGCCCGGCTGGCGCGCGGCCTGGGTGGCGTGGTTGAACTGGTTTGCGGAGAAATCAAAGCCTCCGGCGAGGGCTCGGAGTGCGCCGTTGTCCGGGTCAAGGGCTACTAAGGCGCCTTGCACTCGGGGTAGCTGGGCGAGCTTCCAGGCTCCGTCCTCCTGGGCCAGGCGTAGGATATGGCCTTCGGCCACGACGTCCGCCGGCGCGCTTGGGCGCCGGCCCCGGGCGTTTTCCGATAAATAGCGACGCGCCCAGCGCAGATCGGCCAGCCCGACCCTAACCCGCTTCCCTGTTCCGAGGAGCGCCTCGAAGTGATCTTCCTCGACAGCGAGAACGATTGCGGGGTGGAGATCTCCGTAAATGGGCCGCTCCGCGACCGTCGCTCTCCAGCGCTCTAGGGTAGCCTCATCCGCCCCGTTCTCCGGTGGCGTGAGCATGCGCTCCGGGCCGCGGTAGCCGTGTCGCTCGTCATAGGCTCGTAGGCCGCTTCGTAATGCCGCTTGCGCGGCCTCCTGCCGACCGCGATGGAGCGTGGTGATCACCTCAAGCCCGTCTTCGTAAGCGGCCCGGCCATATTGGGCGAGGATTTCCCGACGGGCCATTTCCGCGGCCCAGGGCGCGTCGAGCTCAATGACCCGATCGTGGATGGCCGCAGTGATTGGCTCGGCTTTCGAGGCTTCATAGGTGGCCTGATCGATGCTTCCCTGGCGCAGCATGTTAGCGAGCACCACATTACGACGGCGCAGTGCCCGCTCCGGGCCGTTGATGGGATTGCCGATGCTGGGGGCCTGGGGAATGCCCGCGAGCATGGCCCATTGGGCCAGGGTGAGTTCCTTTAGGGGCTTCCCGTAGTACGTCAGTGCGGCGGCCTCCGCTCCGTAGGCGCGCTTTCCGAAGGGGATGACGTTCAGGTAGAGGGCGAGAATTTCATCCTTGGTCAGCGTCCGTTCTAGCTTCAGCGCTAGGAGCATTTCCTTGAATTTCCGAATAAAGGTTTGCTCAAGGGTGAAGGAAATGTTTCGCGCCAGCTGCATGGTGACGGTGCTGCCCCCGGGGCCGATTTCTCCGGGGTTGGCAATCAGGAGCAGTACGGCTTTGCCCAGGGTGATCCAGTCAATGCCGTGATGGCGATAGAAGCGCTTGTCTTCCGTATCGAGGACGGCCTTCACGAAAAGCTCCGGGAAGGCCTCCCGGGGCAGGGGGATGCGTCGCCGTTCCCCAAATTCGCCCATGAACGCGCCGTCGGCGCTAAAACGCGTAGCGGGGTTTGGAGGCGCAGAGTGCGGTAGCTCTCGGCCCGGGGCACCTGTGGATCAAGGTACAGATAGGTTCCCGCCAGGCCCAGCATCAGGCCGGCGCCAAGAAACGCGAGCCAGGGCACCAGCATCTTTAGGCTCCGGGTAAGGGCCATCCCCGTCGTTCCTTGCCGTGGGCGTTATTTCTCAAGGGCGCCATCATACGGTGGGCGCGTCCAAGACGCATGGGGACAAGTAGACTCGGGAGAAAAAGAACGGGAGGGAAGGGGAGCCTGCAGATCTCTAGGAACAGGGAAAAGCACGGAATGCTCGGGGTTGAGCTCACCGGTTCAGAGGTTCGCGTGCTTGAGCTTCAGAGCCGTCCCGGCGGCGAAAAGCCGGTGGTGACGGCAGTGGGCGTGGCGAGGGCTGATGCCTTAGCAGCTCTCCCCCCGGAAGCGCGGCGCGCGGCGTGGACAGAAGTGCTTCGGAACTGTATCCGAACCGCTGGCGTAAAAACCCGTCGCGTGGCCCTGGCCGTTCCCCAGTCGGCGGTGCTGACTTCCCTGGCCCCCTTTGATGGGGGGCTTTCTGAGGAAGCGCTTGAGCTTCGAGTCAAGCTTGAGGCGGAGCACCACCTTTCCACCTCCCTGGACGCCGTGGCCTTAGATTTCCAGCGCCTAGGGCCTCGCGGCGAGAATTGCATTTAATTTATCTGCTCTCCTTTTGGCTTGTCTAATTCTATGAGAAAGTAAAAATTTTTCTGTTTTTCTGTATCTGACAATATGAAAAATAAATTTTGTACTGTTACGATATTTCTTATAATATTTGCTTAAAGCACCATTCTCTTTTAATTTTTTTATGTATTCAATGTATTTAGGTTTTTTTCTATATATTTTTAAATATTCTTTTCTTAATGATTTGTGGTAATCAGTTTTTTCAAAACAACTTTTTTTGCAATACTTCCTGTTTTTTGCATAGCTACTATCATTGAATTCTGTCTGACAACCTAAACATTTTTTTTTAATTATTATTGGTAGTGTTCTTCTACCTTTTGATTTACATTTATAGTTACAATATTTTTTTACTTTATTTACAGAAAAATCTACAAATTTTTTATTACAAAATAAACACTTTTTCATAGCAACCAGTTACCCTCCTGGTCTTTGCAGTACGAAGCTACTATTGGTTTGTTGTTGTAAATATAAAAACCCCAAATCTCACCATTGCCATCTTCAAACTTTGGGTTGTCATACCAGGTTGCTTTGCTTTCAAACGCTGCATCACAATCTGTAAAATTATCTATTTTAATTTTTTCGTAATTTATTCCTTGAGCTGTGAGTAATGCTAAAATTAAAAAAAGCTTTCATTTTTTATACACCTTTTTATAAAATTTAATAACTCAGGATTTTGTAAAAATATTTTAGAAAACTCATCAGCTACAAAAGTAACTGTACCCTCCTCACCTAAATTTTTTAAACGAATCGATGACTTGTCAGCTATAAAATGACCAATTTCATGTAAAACTGTGTTCAATAATATCAATTTACTAAGGTTTTCTTGTATTGATATAGTTTGTGTGTTTGGGTTGTAGCAACCATACATATTGCCTGATTCGGCTTGTTTTTTGGTAATTTTTACTATTTTTGCTTTGTAATTTCTGTATCGAATCTCACTCATCAACTTCATTTTTAAACAATAGCTATTTTGAGTCAGTTGTAAATTATTATTTGTATTTAATTATAAATAAATTATAAGAAACTTATATGACGAATCACCCTAAAATATTAGGAGATTGCTATAAAAAATTTGGATTAGAACACATCCAAGTCCACTGCTTGTCTAAAACATTCAGACAGATTTTTTAAAAAAATATTATTTCCAAAAGAAACAAAAAATTTAAACAATGCAAGTTTTCAAGGTGGTACAACTATTCATAATGTTGTCAAAAAGTTGTTACAAGTAAATTAAGTTTAGACGAAGTAATTAACAGCGATGAAATTCAAAAAGATATAGATGCTTATTATCCATTTAATGAAAAAGATAAATATAAGTTTAAATTTATTATTAAAAATTTAAGAGCAACTGCCGAAAATCACTTAAAAAATATAGAAGAATTAAACCACAAAAATTTAAAACAGAACTTGAGTACACTGCCTGGCTACCCAATGTAGATACTTATTGGTTGATGTATTTAGATTTGGTAGGTGAAAAAAAAACTTTGGTGATTTAAAAAATTGTTTTGGTACTGCAAAGTTAAGTCCACTTAAAAATCCAGCTAAACCAGTTAAGAAAAAAGATGGCAAACCAATAGATAATAGAATTGATGATTGGACTTATACAAATGTTAAAGTTCCAACCAGACCTTACTACAGCGATGTTATGCAAATTGCTTTGTACAAAAACTCTTGCCAGCTACCACCCTTTTTAAGTTATGCAAGTAACACAGATAGAAAGTTATTTACCGAAAATAATTGTGATGAGTTAAAGCAAGAGAACTTAGATCAATCGTTAAAAGTTTTACTTGTTTATGAAAAAGCTTGGCAAAAAAAACTAGAGATAGCTGATGGTGATATAGAGAAGTTAGCCTGGCTTTGTGTACCTGATGTTTCTGATATTAAAAAAAATACTTTCATGTGGGAAAATGTTCCTGAGGAATACAAACAAAAATTTTTAGATATTTATGAACTTTAAAACATTAATTGCACACTACGATTCTTTACCAAAAGATCAGCTAATACAAAAGCTAGTAGATAAAAATGCTTTGCTGCTTAAACAAGAAAATGAAATCACCAGGCTCACTAAAGAATTAAAAGACGTTAGAGAAATAGAACAAGATCACAAACAATTAAATGGCAACTTACAAAAAGAACTAGACAAACTAAGGAGAGAAAATGAAAACTTTACAAGAAGCTATAGCTCAATTTAAAGCAAGTATTAAAAAAACAGATTATGAAAAAGTAAAAGGCAACAGAGATTATCTTGGTGTTGCTTACCGATTAAAATTTTGTAGAGAATTTTTTGGTGAAAGACTCCAAATACTTACTAAGAGTGTTGAGCTATCTAATGGCTCTCATAAATTTATAGCTGAAATTTTTATAGATAATAATTGTTTAGCAGTTGGTGAGTCTAAGCAAATGCACAATAAAGAAAAAGATTTTGAAAAAACTCAAACTGTAGCAATTGGTAGAGGATTAGCTTTTCTTGGATTTATGGGTGATGAGATTGCATCTAAAGAAGAAATGGATCAGTTCTATAGAACTGATGAAACTATTACTGAACCTACAAAAGAAAAAACTGCAACCAAAAAAATTCAAAAAAATGTCAAGCAAGTTGCTAACGATTGGATTGAACAATTAAAAACAGTTGCTGAGCATTGCAAAACACAAAATCATTTTGAAAAAATTTAACTCAATCAAAGATAAATACAAAAGAGGATTTATTTTTGATAGCTACTGATCCAATTGAGCAGTTAAGAGTTGATACAGAATACAACAAACTAAAATCACAAATACAAACAAGAGGTACAAATGGCAGATAATAATTACGATAACTCAGGTGCAATGTGGAAAAGACAAGCTAGGGATAATGATGATCCTGGTAAAAAATATCCACACTATGAGGGTAACTTAACTATTGGTGGTAGCAAAAAAAGTTGCTGCATGGTTAAATGTTGAAAAAACAAAAGATACTCAACCTGACATCAGTTTGAAAATATCAGACTTTATGGAAAAAAAGGATTAAGTTATGGAAAGTAAAAAACCTCCTCACTATCAAAAAGCAATACAAACTTGCGATGCAATTATGAGTCAAATGACTCCAGAGGAAAACATCGGCTTTTTGAGAGGATCAGCAATGAAATACTTATCTAGGTTTGGTGCTAAAGGAGGGCAAACACTAGAGAAAGCAATTATGGATTTAGAAAAATCTAATTGGTTTAACCAGAAGTTAATTAACTATTTAAAAAGTCTTGCAACTGATGGCAATGACTTACGAAGCAATACAACAAATGTGACTAATTTATTTGAGGATAATAAATGAAAATTAGAAATGGTAATGGCAATGGTCATATTTACCTTAGCCAAATTAAAAAGGATGTGCTGAACTTTATTAAGCACTTTATAGAAACTTATGACTATGCTCCAACCTATAAAGAGATTGGTGAAAAATTTCAATTTACTAGAGCAAGAGCTGGTGCTTTGATTGCAGAGTTTCGTAAGTTAAATTTGATTAGCAAAAGCAATCAGGCACATAGAAATATTGCCTTATCAGATAAGCAAATAAAATTAATTCCAACATTAAAAGTTAATAAAAGTTACTCAACAATGGAGTTCAGAAAATGACTAAAGTTTTAAAAGAAAGTTTTTATGAAGCGAACTTTAGAGTTGATGAAGAATTTGACAATGCAGAGTTAGCTGCAAAATCAAATACCCTAGCGATAATGCTAAGGTTACTGTTCTTGATTTAAAATTAGATAAATCAAGAATTAAATTAACCAAAGATGAGGAGTCTAAAGAGGATGGCTTTAAGTAATAGCCTTATAAGAAAGTATGCCAAGCTTCAAAAGCTTCATGATGAGATTATGAAGCCAGCAAAAAATAGAAGTAGGCAGTGTGTACATACTTTAAAAGCGAAAAAGAAGTATGACAAAACTTATAGGCAGATTGTTGGCACAGAGAATGAAGATGCAAAATTCATTTACTCTAGCGGCTAAGTAACAATAAACTTAAAAGTTGTAAAAAACTATAGGCTTGGAGTCTGCAAAAATTAAGGAGAGAAAGATGTCAAACAATAATACCAAATCAGATTTTCAAATTTTGGTTAGTAAATGTATTGGTAAAAAAATCAAAGAAGCAAGATTAAATTATGAAATATTAGTAGATCAATTTGATAAAGAAACTCAAATGGTTTTAAAGAAACCAATTAAAAAATTATGCACACAAACTAAGTTGGCTAAAAATATTGGTGTTACTTTTCAGCAAGTACAGAAATATGAAAAAGGTAAAAATTTAGTTAGTACAGACAAATTACTTTTAATATGTGCTTTCTTTAAAAAGCCATTAGCTTACTTCTTACATGAAGCAATAGAATTAATGAGGCAAGACACTTCTCTCACTAATAACCCAATAGCTCCCTCTTTAAATGAGTTTGGGGATAATACATCAAGTAAGTGTCATTAAAAATGTGAAACTATAAGAGTTGATCTCATGCTCTTATATTTATTTGTTGTGATGAGGGGGAGAGAAATCTCCCCCTTTTTTATGTACTTCGTTATCTGGAAACCAAAAGATAAATTTACTAGCTTTATTAATAAATTGTTTGCAACTGAAAAGGAAGCTAATGAATTTATGGAAAAAAATAAAAAACGAAAAATTGAATTTAAAGTAGTTCCCTATGATACAGAGAACTACGATAAGTATTGGTATAAGTAATTATTGTTTCTTTATATGTGCTTCAGCATCTTTTTTATTTATAAAAAATCTCTTAGTAAATAATGTATCATTAACATTTGCTATAAATTTACTAAGTTTATATTTTCTTATTCTTGTGCTGCCATGCCTTACTCTATAAACATATAGATCGTTTTTGATTGTCATAAGATTTAATTAAAGTGTTTGTTTTGATAATCTAAATCTTCAACAGAATTATCGTTTTGTTTAAATGGCTTGATGTAATTCTCATTAACAAAGTTAATATCCTTATCACCAAGATCCCTAGCCAAATCTAAAGCATTACCTTTATGCTTTTTGGTATATGCCCAGTAAGTAGCCATATAATGCCTAAAGAAGTACGATTTTCTTTTGATGGGTAGTTCTACCCCATTCTTAGCTAGAGCCTTGTCCAGGTGGCTTATAAGCTGTTCTACGCATATAAAATTACCCCTACTATTAAGAAACAAGTAATCCTGGTCTACAGGCATATTATTCATGTAATCCTGGATCTTATCTTTTAGGGTTGTAGAAATAGTAAGAGTTCTAACACCGCTATCAGTTTTAGTGCCTCCAATTACTTTGCCTTTTTTAACTGCCTTATCAAATAGAATAGTAGGTATGTTTAAATGGAACTTAAAACTATTCCTATTTAAAGCTCTGGCCTCACTGGGTCTGCAAGCAGTTTGCAACATAATCTCACTAATTAATTTAACCTGAGTATTACTTATATCGCTAACAAGATTAGACACCATATCTAATGACCAGGTATTAAAGTCTATTACAGGCTTTTTTTACTTCTAACTACTTGCACAGAAACCATGTAGTCTTTGTCCTTACATACGTTTTTAGCCAATTTAGATTGAGGTGGATTAACCTGGTGCTGCACAATGTTGGTTAAAACATTAAAGATTTTTCTTCTAGTACCATTATCTAAATTAGTATTATTAACTAGATAAGATACAAAATCATTAAGTACAGAGTCAGTTAATAATCTTAAATCAATATTACCTAGCTTAGCAATGATGTGATTTAGGTATTGGCTAGTGTACTCATCAATTGTGTTCTGGCTAATAGCCTTAACATTTTTACCATCGTTAAAGTCTAGCTTTCTTTGGTTAAGACTTCTGTAGTATTGCTGCCAAGCTTCAGATAAAAAGATTTGCGATGATGATGTTTTTTCTAAACCTATCTCATCTACTTTCTTTTTAGCTAGAACTTCTACAACACTTTTAGTTTTACCAGTTATAAATTTAGGCTTACCATCTACACCAAAGTATGCCCAACGCCATAACCTTTTTGTTTTACCATTAACTTTCTTACTTACTGATCTGATTGATAGACTCATACTTCCTCCCCATTCATTTGCTTATCTAACAAAATTTGATTTTCTAAATGATTTATTGGATCAATTTGTTTTTTTTTAAAATAAAGATCACAAGATTTATTTTTACACTTAGATATACCATGTTCATCAAATCCTAAATCCTCTCCACATCCTCTACAAGTTTCCATATTTTCCTCTCTCTCTTTTTTGTATTTAGTTGGGTGCTTAAAAACAAATGTCATTTACACCTCCTTAAAACAATATTAGTTATTTGTTTTTTACCAGGTGCAAATTGAATTTGATGATAATAACTATCTTTTATCTGTTCAATAAATTTTGGTTTGACACCTTTTTTTGTAATATGGAAGTAATACATATTGCCAGTTATGACTCAAGAAGTAGCTTTGTTTCTTTTTCTGACCTTTATATTATCATCACTCCAGTTGCCTTGATAAAAACTTGGAAACTTTGCAGAGCAATCTGGCTTAAAGCTCCAAGACTTACATCTGTAACTTTTAAACAATCTACCTTTAGTAAAAAATGCCATTATGCTTTCTCCTTTATTAATTTAGGTTTAGCTATAAATGTTACAGGCTTGAATACATAATCATAACCATCTGTCCAAGCAACGTCTTTTTCAGATTTTGTATGTCTTTTAATTGTAGCTGTCAAATTAACTTTATCTCCAACTTTAAATTTAGAATCATATTCTGAAATAAGTTGTTTTGAATTACCAAAATAAATTAAAGTATTCTCATCAGCATCTTTAAATTTATGAACACAGCAAACACCATAGTCACCATCAAACCAAAAAATTTCTGTAATTGTAAGTTTTAAATCTAATATATCTCCAACTTCTCCAACATAAGAATATTTAGCTTTAGCTTCTGCAATCTTTTTTTCCTTTTTTAATTTAATAATATGATTGTTGTAATTACAAATGTGTTGGTCAAAATGTATTTCACAAGGTTTTTGATTTTTAGATATATTCCACTTATCTCTGTTCCAAATGTAAGTTGATAGTTTGTTACCCTCATTAAAAAAATCAGGGTCATTTTTTTTGATAAGATCAACTGCTAATTTTTTTGCAGTATCATAATTTGTAGAGAGAGTTCTCACAAACTCCTCTCCACAATTTAAGATGTAAAACACACTATCAGCACCTTTAGAGATATGATAGCTGTGTGGGATTTTTGGGTCGTACATTATGCTTTCTCCTCTCTATATTCTGGGAAGTCTTTGTAAAAAGCTTCTGAGTAAGCTTTGCTAACAGCTTCACTAGGTTTTCTGTCAAAAACATTTTCTTCTAAATCTTTTTGATTTAAAAAAGTTCCATCACTTATTTGTTCATGGATTCCATCTTGACCATAATAAGATTCAGAGTGAACACCAAATTTATATAATTGTAGTTGAACAAAAGACCAAGCGATTTGCAAGTCAGCAGAATAATCTTGATTACCAAAATAATGTCTGCCCTGAACTCCATCAACATCGTAGAACATATATCCATCTCTACCAACACCAAATGAAACCCACTCTTTGTCATATTCATTTAAGTCTTTAAATTCATCTTCATAAACATAATCAACAATGATTTTAGAATGATGAACACCTAATTCTTCTACTACTCTGATGTTAGATGCTTGTGTGTCTATTTTTTTAATTAAAGAAATTAAAATTTTCTCTAATTGTTTTAATGTTAAGTTACTCATTTTTCCTCCTATATTTATTAAGTTATACGAAAAGTTATACTATACCTATAGTTATATTACAAACATAATCAATTGGTAAATAACGCTTAATTTATAAGGATTCTAGCTTATGGTTAAAATAAACCTTATATTACAGGCAAAAAAAGAGCCGAAAAAGAATCTTTCGATTCAATTCGGCTTTATAATTTATTGGTTATACCAACAGCAAATGATTCTGTACCCTCCCCAACCCTTTAGTGAACACTAAAACTTTGAGCCAAAACACAGCTCAACCTATTCGGTTATTACTTCATTTGTTCTTCTAATAATTTTTTCATTTCTGCTACTGTATTTACAGACTTAGGTAAGCTTTGTTTTAAAAAAGATAATTCTTTTTCACCAGCTGCTACTCCTGTAATAGCTTTTCTCATAGAGTTTAATTTTTTTAATTTTTCTTCCTCTGACATATTCATTGATGGAAAATTTTTATTTAAAAACTTTTTGTCTTGCCATGTTGCTCCTTTATGTAAATGTTTTGACGTTAGTTGGTTTTTTACCAGTTGATGTTTTTTGTGCTTTTCTTTTTCTAGTAACTGCTGATCTTCTTTGACTCTCTGTCATTCTAGCAGCAACACTAGCTGGTACACATTTGGGGTACTTACGTTTAGATTTAGATGCAGATGATCTACCACACTTTTGATAGCCACCCCCTTTTTTCTTAGAACCAATATCAACCCAATTCTGAGAAAACCATTTATTTAATCCACCTGACTTTGCCATTATTTAGTCCTGTAACCACCGCCTCTTTTTTTATAAGTTTTAACTAGCCATGCAGAACCATAAGCACTTGGCCATTTTGCAAATTTTCTTTAGCTTCTGCTTTTACTCTTGCGTACAGTTTTTTATTAGTTGGTGTATTAGCCATGTTATTCCTTTTCTAATTGTTTTTTATGGTCATCATCTTTCATACATTGATAGTGTGCATGACCTTTGGGATAGAAACTTACAAATGAATCTGTATTAACAATATTGCCTGAGCAATACTTACACTTACCAACATCAACTAAGATGTTAGTTTTCTTCCATAATTTTTTTACCACTTAGCAGTTCCATTTTCTAAGAGCTTTATTAATTCTTGAATTAGGATCTCTTGCGGTCTTGGCAGAAGTAAGCTTACGCTTCATCCCTTTCATTCTAGAGCAAAACGATTTACGCCTTTTGGCAGCTTTAGATCCAGCTTTTAATTTACTTGGTTTGGTAGTAACTGGTGCTTTTAAATTACCGCCAGTAGCTCTGTTATAGCTAGCTCTACCTTTGGCATTAAGTCCACCAGATTTAGATTTGCCAGCTTTACGCTGCCATGCTGGAGTTGCCATTATATCTCCTTAATAGTTTTGCACTGAAACTGTACATACATTTTATATTCATTTGTTTGTGTCATACCTACTTCTCTGGTGTAGCTTTCTGCTTTCTCATAGCCACCCATCATACAATCATACCAGGTACTGTGTTGTGATACTGTTTGTGGTGGTAAGCAGCTTGGATTGATTGCTGTACAAATAATCACCACTAATGCAAATTTCATTCATTATCTTTCTTAGTAAGCTTTTTAACCTGATCTTCTAGTTCTGTTATTTTTTTATTTGCTTGTTCTAAATCTTGTTGTGAGTGTTCTAATTTTTGTAAGCATCTTTTGTTAGCACTATCCTTAGACTTACCAGCATCTTGTAGCTCAGCTACTTCTTGCTTTAAGATACGAACTTGATCTTTATATTCGTTTATTAAATCTGAGTTATCAGGCATGAATTATTTTTTGCCTACACCTCTATTTCGGAATATTCGAGTTCCTTTAATTCCATAAATTGAAGCCACTACAAGAATCCAAAGATTGACGAACCATTGGGGAAAATTGTTAAAATGTTCAAAAAATAAATTAATCTTATCCATAGAAGTTTCATCACCAAACCAAACACCATACGCTAAAACCAAAATTGGTAATGTCAGTATGGCAAGTACCGCCTCATCTTTATAATCGTTTTGTCTGGCTTCTAGCAGTTTTCCAGAATATTCAAGTTGTCCTTGAGCCATCTTCAGCATGATTAGCCTGAGCGTCTGCCATTAGCATTTTAGTTTCTTGTTTCTTTTTATAGATATGAGTTCCAGCGTTTAACGCTAACTTAATTGCACTTAACCACATTATGCCTCCTTTGCTGCTCTCATTTTACCAGCAAGCTTACCAGCTCTAGCTGGAGTTTGCTTTGCCCATAAACTGTCAAGCATTTGAAAACTAGCTTCACCATAATCTTCAGTGTTTAATGCTTCCCACATTTTCTTAAATTTAGATACGCCACCCTCACCTATTTGGTAGACCATATTAATAATAACTTCTTTAGCTGTATTATTAATTTGTCTATCACCAATAAGTCTTTCAGCAGCTTCTACTGTTCTTTGGAAATCTCTTTCAAATACAAGCTCACCCTCCTCTTTTGAATATTCAACGCCATGTTGATATTCGTCAGTAGGTGTAATCTTATGCCCATAGAATATAGTATCAAAACCCTCTGTGCATTTGTAAATCTTATTTACATAACCCTCACAAAGTTTAATTTCTTCTTTTACTTCTTCGTACATTAGTTTTCCTTGTTAGATTTGTTGTGAATACAATTCTGTAATACCAAACCTTAGAATAGATTTTTCGGCAAAAGCACTCTATTGCTAAAAGAATTTTTTCTATTACTCTCATAATCTTCTCCTAGCATTTACAACCCTCACAGTTGCACAGCTCCTGGTCAAATTTATTTATATGTAAATCGTCTTTGCAATGACAATTGCAATTACAATCTTTGCATTTCTTTTTTTTTCTCTTTGGTTTTGGAAAAAATATTTTATCTAAGTGTTCACCAAATGAGTCCAGGTAGCCTAGTAATTTATATATAATTTTGTCTAACATCTTTAATTTTCTTTCTGTCGTATAATTTTTTGCTCTTTATAATTTTTTTGGAAAAATGTTTTAGTTGTCTAGCAACAGGGTTACGTTTCTTATTTGCTTTACGCATTACTCTAAAATTAATTTTTTAATAGAGTATGAACCATCTATGTTTTTTTCTAATTCTGCTTTTGATTTAATACATCTATACTCAATATTGCTTGATGTATTTCTGTTAGCCTGGCGTTTGCCTTTAAGGCATGAGCTTAAATCAGGTTGCAACCTTGCCTCTGTGATTTGATTATTAACTAATAAAAGTAAAGCTATAACTACTTGTTCCATTAATTTCCATTTGTGTATTTCATTTCTCTGTTAGCATCTTTCAGTTTTTCAATATCTGTCAATGCTTTATGAAGTTGTTCTTCAATAAATGATATTTTAATTTTGTTACTCATATTCATTTCTTGATTTTTTCTAACTTTTCTAGTTGAGAAAAAGATTCCTCAAGCAACATAAAAATTTCTAAATTTTTTGGTGTTTGATCTGCTTTTTTTAAAAGATCAGAACTCATTAATTGATCTTGTGTTTCTAAAGCTGTAATTCTTCCTGTAAGATTTGCATATCCAAATACTGCACCAGAAACTACAATTATGATTCCAATTAAGTTAGCTAAAGGTAGCTGTAATTTGGAATCAGAACTTACTCTTAATGTATCATTATCTTTTTTCATAATTCGTTACCATGATCTACCATTACAATTTTAATACCTAGTTTCTTTTGCTTAGCAGTAGGTGTACGCCAGATTTTTCTTTTGTATGATTTGACATTTTTACGATAAGTATTTGTTTTTATGTCTAGCAATTGAACTTTGCCATCAGGTGAAACTGTAACTAAATCAAATGGACACTGTGGATCACAAGCCTTTGCAACCCAAAACCCTTGTTTAGTTAAATTAACTATTTCTTGATATTCACCAACTGTGCCTTTGATATTTGTTGTTAGCTTAGTAGATTTACTATTAGGCTTATCAAGGAACTTAGGCTTACTAATCCTACTGCCCATAGAAGTTTATAAACATTGTCCACTTTAACGTCTAAGTGAGCTAAATGATTATCCTTAATTACTGATATTTTGTTGTGAATTAATTTGATCTCACCTTGCAACTTTATAATCTGCTCTGAGTTTTTTTGTGATTGTGTAGCCATTATTCTAACTCATCAGTTCCAATAGTTAAAGCTCTTATAAAAGTTACAGCTTTGTTTTTGTTTTTCCAATTTTGAGCTAAATCTATAAAAGCATCAATACCATCTTTGCTGACAAGAGCTTCTGCAATTTCAGCTGATGATTTACTATATGCTCTTTCACCAAACCATTTTTTTATACCAGTAAATCCAATACCCTCTATTACATCTAACGATGTTTTACTTAACTGTTCTTTAGTACCTATATTAGTTGCAGTTGTAGAACCTACCTTACCACCAGCTCCACTAGCTTTTAAAACATTAGCAAAAGAAGTTACTGCTTTTTGAACATCAGATTTTTTAACATTTTTGTTTGTTGTTAATGCTAACTGATACATTACCTCAGTAAAGTTTTCTTTGTTTCTAGGTGTTTTTAATATTGCATTATAAAAATTCTTACCAGTATTTAGACCTCTATTCATATTATCTATAGCAGCTTTGTTAAAAGCATTATTGAAGAAATCACTTGCTATATTTTCCCAAGCATTTTCAACGCCACTCTTATTTACAGCTGTTGCTAACTTTTGTATATCTGTTGGTCTTACATTTGGTGATGTAATATATTTATAAATATTTGCGTTTGTCTTAGAACTTTCAATCCACTTACCTTTTTTAAGATCATTAAATAATTCAGTTACCGATCCTTTACTTAAAGGTTTTTCAAAAGTTTCAGAGAATACTTTGTATTTATTATTAGCTTTAACCCAATCTTTGTTAGTAACTAATAATCCTTTTAAAATATCTTTAGCTTCTTCAAAACTTTTAGCAGCAGTAAAGTTTTCACTTTTAGCTGATTGAATACCACCATCTCTTAAATCTTGATAAATTT
The DNA here is from genome assembly GCA_038144425.1 of Candidatus Salivita marina. Lineage (GTDB taxonomy): Bacteria > Pseudomonadota > Gammaproteobacteria > Pseudomonadales > Azotimanducaceae > Salivita > Salivita marina. Next base: position 999,593 of record JAYQNS010000004.1, read on the forward strand.
TATTTATTTTTGCACCACTACCATTAGATTTACCAATAGCATTTGCTTGTCTTGTTAAATATTTAGCAATATCATCTGGTGCATTTTGTGCAACTTCTAACAAAGCTATTTTTATATTGTCTACTGATTGTGAATCAAAGTAAGATTTATTAAATTTTTCACCACCAGATTTAAGCCACATTTTTGATCTTTGTTGATCCAATTGTAATGCAACTTTTTTAACTTGTTCGTTAATACTACTACTTGTTATTGAACCTGAGTCAGGCAATAAGCCATTAACTTTACACCAATTAGTTATATAATTTTTTAATTGTTGTGGTCTATTTTTCCAATGAGCATCTAATACTTTATTACCGATAATGTTTGCATTAGTAGAACCCTCTAGCTTTAATATAGATCCAGACTCTGTTGCCTCACCAGTAGTAATATCAAGACCATATTTTTTTGCGTCTTTTTGTATTTGTTTTGCTTTTTTAACTGTTGCTGCATCAGGTATTACATTTTCTATCATGCCAGCTAAGTTACCTTTTCTTAAAGCAAGCACATCTAATAGAACATTAGTAGCAACACCAACACCAGTACCCATACCCTCACTTTGTAAAGTTTGTGTAGCAGTTTCATCTATTAAACCACTTGCTCCACCAGTTCCCATTAATACTGTTTTGGCTTTTGGGGTCTTGGCAAGTAATCCATAAGGCATATATTCACCAGCTGTACCAGCAAACTGACCAACTGTTGTTTTAGCCTCATAGTTAGCAGCATCACCTAAAAAATTATCATTAATATATTTACCTGGTCTAAACTCAGTTACATCTACTGGTAATTTACTTTTTCAATAATTTCGTTTTGATCGGCTTCTGACATTCCAGATGCAGTTGCCATTTTTAAAAACAAAATCTTTACCAGTATCAACAGCATCTAAAAGCATAAAAGGTAAATCTAATATTTGCACAGCGTTACCAACAAACTTGTTTGATGCAGCTAAAATAGGATCTAAAGCTTGTTCCATAGTAGATAAATCTTGGTTTTCTACTAATTCAGAATTATTGTTTTTTTGATCTGATGGTAAAAGTTTTTCTGCCTCTTTTTCAACTTCAATAGTTTTATAATAATTAGATAAAAAATTTGACATTATAAACCAGCTCCTGTTTTACCTTTGATATACATTTCTAATATTTCTTCCCAGTTTTGATTAGGGAATTGTATGTTCATAAGTTCAATTGCTTTATCTGGTGAGTATTGATAATCAATTTTGTATGACTTAAACATTTCATCTAAATATTCACCACTTGGTTTTATTTTATTTTTTATGTATTTACCAAATCCCTCAGAATAAACTTTTTCACCTTTATCATTAATTTTGAAAGGTGAACCGCCAGAAGCTTTAAAGGCTTTAGCTTTTTCAATTAATTCTTTTTGTATTCTAATTTGATTTTTCATCTTAGCCCTGTAAGCAGCTGGAGTATCTTTAGAACTAGGTATAGAAGACTCTAACCATGCAATCTCTTTTTCACCAGCAGCAACACCAGTAATTTCTTTTCTGTATTGATTGAAATATTGTAAGTTGCCTTGCTCCCATGTGCTATATCTTCTTAAATATGCAGCATCTTCTTCACTTAATGTAACACCAGCTTTATCAAGTAGTTTAACTTTTTGATATCTTATTTTACCTCCATATTCTAAAAACTCATCTTCAAACATTAACTCAGTAGCTTGAAGCTGGCCAAGCAATACATCATTACTTCTTATATCTTTTTCAATTTTATTTTGTGTTGATTTTTGCAAACCAGTTACATCCGAAGCTGTAACTTTTTGTTCAAACTCTGTATAGTTTTGTTTTAGTAAATTTTCTAATTGAGTTGCACTATCTGGATTAGATAAATTTAAACTTACTCTATCCTTTCCATCAGGTGACAACATTGTAATCACATCAGGTTTTGATTGTTTTACTGGTTTGCTTTGAAATCTTTCTGGATCATTTGCAATAACACTTGATTTTTCATATCTAAATCCACCTTTGCCATCATTTAACTCTGGATCAAAAACTTCTTTTAAGTCTGGTTTTTGTGTTGTGAATTTATTTTTTTTCAACCACTCTAAAGGGAAAGCTTTAAATAATGCTCTTTGATCTTCTGGTACTTGTGACTCATAATCTTTAATTAATTTCTTTTTTTCTTCTTCCTTTTCCATAGCATTAAACATTGCAGCTGTTTTCATGCCTTGTGTAAGCATAGGAAGTGCTGCACCAGGATTTTGACCTGATAGCCCAGCAGTTAATAAACCAATACCCCTAATACTTCTGGTGAGTATAGTAAGCCTTTAAAAGGTGAGTCTGCCATTATAGTAGTCCTTGTTCTTTAAGATAGTTGTAATAGATATTGCTTGCTGACATATTAGCATTGTAACCAAACTGACTTGCATTAGATGTCATGTTTAATGATTGTGCTAAATCTGCTTTAGCTTGATTATAGCTAGTCATGAAATTGTTTGACATTCCAAGATTGTTTGTACCCATATTATTTGAAAAATAATTATCTACTTGTGAAAATGGGTTTGGATTATTTGAAAAGTTTTGAATTGTAGCATCTTGTGGATCATCAAAAAAGTAGACAAATCATCTTCGTTTCTATTATCATCATTGTTAAATTGTTGAAAATAATTTGTTTCGTTTTTTAAATATTTATATTCGTCAGAATTTTTATCTGTGACATTGTTAGGATTCCAATTTTTGCCAGTACCTAATTCATATTCTTTTATATCTGCTGTAGACATAAATTTATTTCTTCTATTTTTATTAAAATTATCTGCAAAATTAGATATAGCTTTAAATGTATTTCCAATAATTCCACCACCAGAAATAAAATCTTTAAGTTGATCCATAGCTGATTTTTCTGGAGTTACGTCAAAGCTTGTAGATGTGTAAGTAGAATCTATATCCTCAACATTGTTTCCTCTATCAGTTACACCAGGTGGCAATTGTGGATCTGGTGATGTTCCTTGAAAACTTGAACCTCCTCCTGTGCTTGATCCAAATCTATCATTACCATCATCTCCACCTCTATCCATAGTATTAGATACATCGCCTCCAGATCTATTTTGACCAGGATCGGTTGATCCAAAACCATCAAAACTTAATAAACCAGATGCACCAATATTAGGTTTGTTATCAAGTAATGAACCATGTAGATTTGCTTCTAACAGTAATCCTTTTTCAGCATCTGTAATATATGCTAATTCTGTATCTGGTGATGTAGGTGATGATTTCCAAAATTTAGGTGCAGTGACTTCCTCTGTCTGACCTAAAAAATTTTTTACACCACCCTGTATTACATAATCTTTTTTCATTAAATAATAATTCCTAAGATACAAAGTATGAATAAAAGCATAATGTATTTAGACGAACTTCTGTCTATGCTTACTTCTAAATCAAAAATAAATTTTTTAAATTTATTAAACATTATAGTAACCCTCCTAAAAATCCTAAGCCAGCTCCTATTCCAGCTCCTACGCCACCAAACTTACTACCAATCAATGCACCACCCATAGCAGTTGTAATAGGATTAGCTGATGTTTGTGTTGATGATGTTTGTACTGGTAAGCCAGTTGCTATAGGATTTACGATATTACTGTATTGTTGTAGTGCAGCAAAAGGTGCTAAGTTTTTTTGTCTTTCAATATTTTCTAATTGTGATCCTGTTTGTACAAGTGTTGGTGTTGTCTGTGCAATTCCAAGCTGACGATTTCTTTCTCTTTCATACTGCTCAAAAGCCATCGGTAAAGCAGCATCTGTAATACCAGCAATTATTTGTTGTTGATTCATTGCACTGCCTGGAGTTCTACCAGCACCACTAAATTCTGTATTGATTGCATTTGCAACATCTGCTCCAGCACCTTGTAATAAAGGTGATAAAAAAGGGTTCAAATATTTTCCAGATAACGTATCTGCTAACTGTTGTTGTGCAGCAGTACCCATCAATTCTTGTCCAGCAAGACCAGTTATTGTCTGCTGTGAGGGTGCAACGTACCCAGCTGCTTTTACGCCTTGTCCATATAAATTGCTAGCTTCTGATAAAATTTGATTTAAAGCTGGCTCTGCTGGTTGGTATGGATTAACGCTTTGTACTTGCGATCCACCACCTGAGTTTCCACCACCAAATGACATTATTCATTCTCCTTTATTAATTGTTTTTCAAGAACTACATGAGTTCTTTTATAGTTATGGTTTTTCATTATTTTATCCCAACCTGGTCTAGCAAAAAGTTCCATGCAATCACATTCGTTTTTAATAGCAAAGCTTTCTAGTTCTTTGACCAGGTGCTGCCATTTTTGTCTGTGTCTGCCTGTAACTATAAATATATTGCAAGACCGCTTTAATTTTCTTTGAATAATTTCTGTAACAACTACACCATAGTATTTTTCTATAGTTGTTTTTTTTGTTTTATCCCAAAGAACCCAAAGCTGAAATTTGTTTTGTTTCAATTGCTCTAAAACATAATCAGTATCTGTATAGTTACCTGAGTATGCTAAAGCTTGTGCAATATCTTTTTTTACTAAATTCCAAACATCACTAAGATTTGATGCTGGTATTTCTACTATATTCATTAAGTAATAACTAAATAACTTATACCTATGTGAATACTATCTGTTGAGCTTATAGTTGCTTTTAGTATATCTGATTTTTCTAATACCAAAGGTACTGTAAGCAATTCTTCTGAATTATTTGCTGTAAGTGATTTTGTATCTAATATTGTAAAATCTGTTGCACTCTCAGAATTATCATTAACGTCTAATGATATAGTTGGAGTGTTAGATGTGTTATTGGTTACTCTAATAGATTTAATAATAATAGTTTCTGTAGCACCAGCTGTTAGTATTGCTGTTTCGCTAGATGTAGCAAGTGCTTTACCCAAAAATTTATAACTATTAGCCATTAGGTTTATCTGGGTAATCTATATTATTAACTTGTTCTACAGTAGTTAAACCATCTGTAATATTTCTTAGTTCAGTTCTAAATAACATCCAAGCATTTCTTTGTGCAGATGTTAATGTGTTATCTGGTAATTGTGTCCAATCAGAATCTTGTAAATCTTTATTTCTCTTAGCTCTTAAATCTTCCATAGCCATATCAAATTCTACTGCTGTGAATTGTGCTTCTATGTCAGCTTTAGAGATAGGTGTTGTTCCATTGTGCCAAGTTATTTCACAAGTGTTAATATCTGAACCTCTTACAGTAACTTCTGCATTTGGATTTATTTTTTGTATTGATTTTATTATTATCATGCATCTATCTCCATTAATGTTATTGTACCTACTGTTCCATCAGTTACAGCTATTGCTGCAGAACTATTTCCTTCTGAACGTAAACAATATGTATAACTTGTCGCTGAAATTGTGTTTGGAGAATCTAAATGTTAGCACCACCAAAACCTTGAAAACCATTACCACTTCCATTATAAACATTTAAAAATCCAGTACTTGCATTTCCTAAATTTGTTCCACTAGCATCTCCTCTAAAAACACTAAATCTAGCAGAATAAGTACCTAAACTTTCAGCGTAAGTACTAGCTGTAACATTAATTAATATTTTATTTGAAGTGCTTGTTGGTGTTATAGAAGCAGTTAAATTTGAATTTACAAAAAAGTACTTGTTGTAGATGTTTGACTTGTAGTAGAAAAACTAACAACTTGCAAAACCTTACCACCTACACCAGCTGGTAATGATGTTACACTAGATAAAGAATTATTATTTAAAGTTATGATTGCCATTACTCTCCACCTCCATTGTCAATAACAGTTCCACCATCTGCTATCCATTCTTGTATTGCTTGGTAATCTGTATTGTCTGGATCTAGTGGCATTTGACCAAGTTGTACCATCTGAATAAGTAACTTGATAACTACAAAATTCATTTGTTGTAATATCGTAATTTTTTGTAACTGTATTAATCATAATTATAACTCCGCACTAAATGCTATTGGATTTCCTAACACACCCATAGTTGAACCACTTGTTAAACCAGATCCACTTAAATTTAAATTTATGCTTTTTGTTGTTGAGTTTGAAGAAGACATGCTTGTTATATTATAACCAGATATTCCTGATAAATGTATTCTTCCAGCTTTTTCTCCTATGCTTGTTCCAGTTAAAGTTGCCGATGGTCCAGAACGCATTTGTTTTTCAAAAGCATAATAAAATTCTCCACCATATTTGTACTATAAGTTCTACCAGAACAATTTCCTCCAATTTGATAATATCTTCTGCATCTATCCTCAGTAACATCAACAGGCAAGAACTCAAAATCAGATGCTGCTGTTCCAACTTCATATTCTACTCCTGTAATGATAAAATTATTTGATGTGCTATCTGCGTTATTTACTTGTCCAGCATATCTATTTGCGTCTGTAATAGATGTTTGCCAAAAAATTGTAAGTGTTCCAGAAGTGTAATCTGAACCAGCTGACATTATAAATCTTATTCTTAATGACCTATTTTGGTCATTGTCATAAGTACCAGATGTATTTCTGGAAAAGTTATTGTTGCTTTTTCCCAAGTATCAGAGACCGATTTGTATAAGAACCACTTACAGCATTAGAATTATCTGCATCTAATAATTCAACAATATTTGTTCCTGTTTTTGTATGTTTATGCCAAAAAGATAAGGTAGTAGATTCTGCGTTAGCTGTGCCTTGTTTTATTGGCTGTAACATAAATCCTTCTATAGATTGTCCTAACAAATAATTACTTGCTGGAGAAGGTTGAGCAGTTAACACAATCCATTTTTAATGAATAAGTAAAACCTTGTCCTGAAGGAGCATCTGAAGCTTGAGATTGTGTCCAAACACTTGAACCACCTAATTCAGTTAAAAATCTATCAACAGTATAATAACCATCACTTGTAATGGAAGATTGTGAAGTTCCTCTTTGAGCAATGGTCATATTTCCATTGATGATGATGTTTTTAAATGCTGATTGATTTTGTATTACACCACTTGCAATCTTAGCAGAAGTAATATTGCTATCTGCAATTTTAGCAGTAGTAACTGCATCACTTGCAATTTTGGCAGCAGTAACAGTATTATCTGAAGGAGTACCTATGTCTAAGCTGTTACCTAATACCAATACAAAATCTATTACATCTCCTGTAGAAAGATTAGATGCAAATGTAAGTGTAGATCCACTCACTGTAAAACTATCTGTTGGTGCTTGTAGTACACCATTTAATGAAACTAAGAACTGATTAACATTATCGTAAGATGTGAAGTTCACACCTCCATTCTGCATAGTGTATGCAGCTTGACCATTAACAACAGTTATACTGTCTAGCTTTACAAAGTTTCCTATTACTGGTGTCTTACCTATATATGCCATAATTAACTCTTAGGATTGTTATTCTTTAATTCCTTGTATTCTTGCTTTCCAAGCATCAATGTCATGGTAGATTTCGTCTAACTGATCTCCCCAAGAACCATAGGCTTGTCGTCTTGTTGCATCTACTTGAGCATTACTCTCAGCAGTATTTGCAGCAGTTTCGTATGATGCTAATTGCTCATCAGTTGGTTGTGCAATATCTAAGTTCCATTCTTTGATATACGCACCTTGACCATTACTGTCGTCTTGCAACTTAACATCAGTTGTAAAATCTACATTTGAAACTCCATTAGCTTCGCAGTATTCTTTTATTTTGTTACTTAGTTGTGCCATAGTTTTACCTCCTTATTCTATAATTTTAAAACCTTCAAAAATACTTTGTGTAATATCGTTTCCCATAGTTGTATTTCCAGCATTTGTGAAAATGATAAATTTCAAAATAATCACTAACCGACAAATCTAAAATTCCAGCTAACATGAATTGTTCCATCTCTACCAGTTGAATAACTGTTTCTTCTAACACCTATTGCGACTTGAGAACCATTTTTATAAATTCTATTATTTGTGCTCATCAGTTGAAGCAACATCATTATTCTTAATTTTGCATTAATAAAATACTTTCCAGCTTGACCACTTGGTACAGTAAATCTGTAATTAGTTGAATTATCATAAGCACTATCTGTATCAAAAAATTCTGTATCAAATTGCATTTTTGTAGTTGAGCCATTTGAAAGTGATTGACTTGTTGCCATTCTAGCAGCAAAGTTTGGAGTATTAACACCACCAGCACCAGTTACAGTTCCTGTAAATGCGTAAGTGTCTGCTAGGTTCAGACTTTCAGATTGTATTTTTGTTATTGCCATAATTTATCCTATTCCTGTTAATTCCGATTAATTTAAATGCTCCAAAAAATGATTTGTTCTTTCAGTTCCATGACCTTGAACATTACAAGTTCCTCCATATTAGTATCATAAGTTAGCATAAACCTTCTAAATAATCAGATGAACCATTCATATCTACAATAGCTGTTACTACTGGTGATGCACCTTCTCCATCTGTTGTGCTTGAAGCATTATGAAAATTTATTTTTCCTATTGCTATAGAAGTACCATTTTTATAAATAACAAGTAGCATTTCTTAATTCTCCAGCAGCAGCATCTATAGTTGTTCTTAAATATACAAAATATTTTCCAGCTAGTTGTTGGTGTAAAACGATAATTAGTTGAATTATCAAAACAATTATCTGTATCAAAAATTTCTGTATCAAATTGAACTTTGTCAGTTAGTAATTATCATTAACAGATTGATGAGCATTTGAATTAATTGCTTCAAATGCTGGTCTATTTGAAATTAAACTATAATCTATTCTTTTTAAAGTTCCAGCATCACTAATTAATAGTTCGTCTGTTGTAGCTGGTTCAGATGTTAAAGCAGTTTGACCAGTAATTAAATCAGCAGAAACTTGAGAACTACCTACTGATGCGTTTGGAGGATTTACTGTTTGAACAGCTTTACCTAAAAACACACAGTACATATCATCACTAGCTGATGTAGCACTTGTTAAAGTTAGACTTGTACCACTAGCAGAATATGCAGTTGTAGGTTCTTGACGAACAAAATTAATAAATAAGTGCAATTTCATTTTCGTTAGTTACAGGATGGTCAAGTGTGTAAGATGTAGTTGCACTTGTAGTAAAGTCTTGCTTTGCAAAACTTGTGTAACTTAATGCTGGTTGGTTTCCAATAAAAGGCATTTATTCTCCTATGAACTAATTGCGTCTACTGTTGATACCCAAACGTCTAATGATGAAGCTGTATCTGATATTACTTTTAAAGCATCACCAGATTGAACTACAAACTTTGCACCACCATCTAATACTTGTAATGATGAACCACTTGGTATTGGTGCATCTTTAACAAGATAGATGTCATTTGCACCATCATTAATATATACAGATGCTACAACAGATGATGTTGTTACATTTGAAACTGATATACCAACAACAGTATCGTAACTGTCTGCTGTAAATAAAGTAGCAGCAGATGTGCCTACATCATTGCTTGTGTATCGTCTAAAATTTTGAGCCATATTTTTTCCTCTTTGTTAAAGTGCAATCGCCATAGCAATTGCAAATCCATTTGTTGCTGCGTTTAAATTTGTTAAGTTACTTCCATCAACAGCTGGAAGTTGAGCTGATCCATTTAATTGAACTACGTTATTAGCAGAAGTTCCAACATCTTGTGTAGATGCAGTTCCTAATCCTGTAATTTTAGTGTTCGCAATTGAATTAACTGCAAGGTTGATTGTACCTGATGAAGTAATTGGCGAACCAGTTACTGTAAATTCTGATGAGCCTGAGTCTGCAACAGCTACTGAAGTTACTGTACCAACATTAGCTGGTGTAACCTGAGAATAAGTAATATTGCTAGATCCAATTACTGCATCGCTATCTGTAGTACATAAAAATATTTTATTATCATTTGCTGTACCTTGATTAACTACAATCATCTGGCCTGATAGTTCTGCAATCGTATCATGCTCAGGATCTCTTGATGCTGCACCTGAGGCTACAACAATATATAAACCATTTTCAGTTGCATCAGTTTGGTCTTTAACTAAAACTCTATCACCAGTTACTAAAGTAACTCCATCAAGTGTATCACCATTTTGTAAATCTGTTGTTAATGTTATATTAGCTGTAGTAGCAGCTTCAGCAATAATTCTTGTTCGTAATCCAGCAACCGCCTGGTCTACATAATTTTTAGTAGCAGCATCTGATGTAGATGATGGATCACCTAAACCAGTAACAGAACCACCAGATATAGAAACATTGTTTGCGTTTTGAGTTGCAATCGTTCCTAAGCCTAAATTAGTTCTAGCAGTAGCAGCTGTAACATCTGATAAATTATTTGATGCAGTAAGTTTGCCATCTAGTTGAGTTTGTATAGCTGATGTTACACCATTAAGATAACCAAACTCTGTATTAGAGATTGTACCATCATGTATTTTAGTTGCATCAATAGCAGCACTTGCATTTACATCAGCATTAACAATTGAACCATCTACAATTTTAGATGAATTAACTGAGCTAGCTGCAAGCTTTGGCAAGTGTAACTTGTGAATCTGCTATGTGAGCTGTGTCTATACTTCCATCAACGTAATGCTCTGAGTTAATACTATCGTCAGCTATTTTAGTTCCATCAATTGCATCCGCTGCAATCTTGGCGGTAGTAACATTCAAATCTGTAATGTTTGAAGTTTGAACTGCGTTTGTTGCAAGTTTTGCGTTTGTAATTTGTGAGTCAGCAATGTGAGCTGTGTCAATTGAACCATCTACATAGTGTTCGCTATCAATACTGTCATCTGCAATCTTAGATCCATTTACAGATCTGCACCAAGTTTGGCAGTTGTTACTGATCCATCCGCAAGAGTTGCGGTAGCAACCACACCCTCAGGTATAGAATTATTAGTTGCTGATAATGCTGCAACATAAACATTAGATATTGCTTCGTTGGATAAGTTGCCACTATCCCAAGTTACATTTACTGTTGTGTCTGTTGAAAATGATGAGCTTGAGATTGTACCATAGATAGTACCTGGAGTTGTTGCTGTAACTTTAATTCTTCTGTTTGCATGGTAAATACTAGTTACATCTGCACCAGCAATTGTAAAAGAAGTTGATGAAGCATAGCTTGCAGTGTAAGCACCATCGCCATCACCATATTCAATCCATTGTGCATCGTTGAACCAATCTCTAGTATTTTTCATTAATGCTCTAATGGCATTATTCAAATTACTAGGTAACATTCCCTCATCTACATCAATAGTATTTAAAGATGTGTTGTTTGCTTGTGTAGTTGAGTAATCTTTAATATTTGTTGGCATCGTAACTCCTAATTCATAAACCAAGCAAAAGCTTTATCGCTTTCACTATTATTTTTATTAATTAAATTATTTACAGCTTCTTCTACTTGTCTTTGAAAGAACTCCTGTGTTTCAATTGAATATCTAATATTATCTATATCCACTTTATCACTCATTACCTAGATCCTCCTTGACTAGCAGTTAAATCAATTCCTTGTGCATGATTCCAAATACTATCTGCTGGTATTTTAACATTTGCTCTAAAGTATCTGCCTGATTGTCTTACTGGTGCAATACCAGTTGCATTAATTGTACTAGAAGATGAGCTTGTAACTGTATCTGCAAGTTTATCTCTAGTTTTAATTACTACATTTGACGAAGCGTCTACTAATGGTCGGACTCCTGTAATGTTTGCTCTAAGGCCAGGAAACAATTCTGTTTCTTTTGTTTCTAGTTCTGCCTCTAAAGCTTTTCCAGAAAATATAGCTGCTTTAAAGTTTTCATCTATAGCACCTAAATATAAAGTACCACTTGTCCAGTAAGCACTGTCTAGTGATATATTTATATCATCTAAGTTTTCTGAGATAATATCCATCAGTTCTACAGTATTAACCACCATAAACTGTTTAAATATTTGTGAAGCTTTTACGTTAGCTATTGACCATTTTTGCGTTACATAATTATAAATTAATAATTTATCGCAAATACCAGTAGTGTTAGGATTATCTTTACTTGGATATAACCATAACGCTAAAGTATTAAATGGATCTACCGCAGCTGTAATTCTATCTGTATAAGCTTTGTTTAAATCACTATCAAAAAATCTATTAACTTTTTCTGCACCAATCGGTAAAACCTGGTCGCCATTGATTTGAAAAAAACCATCTTCGGCATAGAAAAATATTTGTCTGTTGTCCTGGCAAACTGTTTGTCCATAAACAGCACCTCTATTAGGTGATATAACTGAGAATCGAAATATTACGTTCCCACCCAACAAAATCTAGCCTCAAAATTTGGTTCTGCCTAAATACATAACCTACTTCACCTGACGTTATGGCAACAATCTGTCCACCAGAACCAGGTAAGTCTTGAGTATCACTAGATTTAACTCCAGCTTCCCAAGTTGATATGTCATTCAAACCTGACCAAGCAACTCTGTTTTTTGCATTTTCAATGTTACCAGTTACTAAGAAATCCCTTACAACACCACTTACTCTAAACTTAGCTGGTACTGTACCACTTCCCTCAGCTGTAGCTAAACTTTGCAAAGTTGCAAAATTACTTGATGTACCCATTTCGTAATACATTGGAGGATTAACTCCATTGCTAGCAATTACATACTGGCCAAACTGAGTAAATGTAAAAAAATCTGTATCACCACCACTAATAGTTAAACTACCTTTAACACTTGTAAAAGTTCCAGATGTTAATTTATAAATATTGTCTTTAGTTCCAACAAACGTAAATACTGTGTTTGTATTATCTCTAAAACTACCAGCACCTTTTGCATTTTGTGTTACATTAGATGCACCACTATAAGCAACTAAACCTTTTACTGGTTTGTAGCTTGTTTGTGCATGGTACACATTGGTTGCTACAGTAGCACCAGGATTAAGGTGATCTGGTTGATCTGGTAGCCACTCTCCAAAAGGTAATTGCATAATTAAGCCGAATTAGTTGTTGATGTATAATTACTTTTAAATGGTGAAGCGATTGTATCTTCACTTCTTATTTGTAAAGGAGATCCACTAAACTGATCTTCTCTGTCATTTAATTCTAGTCGTTCAAGAGCTGTAGCGTACATCTGCTGCCAAGTTTGAACTTGTTGCGGATTGTAACCACCTAAAAAATTAGCTGCATGAAATAATGAGCCATATAAATATATAGCTGGATGATTTGTTAATATAAAATTTGTTGTGTTACTGTCAGATAACGCTGTAAATTTTTTATAATAATTTACATAGCCTGTATATGTTGCATCAGGCTTAGGCATAAATCTAAAAGTATCACCTAATATTGTGTAAGCTTGTGGTATGCCAGTTGTTGAAGTACCTTTAGTTTGATCCATTTGTGATGGAGTCATGTAACGTAAAGGATATTTCGTACTACCACTTAATATGTAAAAATCTCTTACTTGTAAAAAGTCAGTAGGCAAAGATGCAGTTTCTGCATTAACAGTGACTGTAGCTTGTGTAACCATTTTTCTAACTCTTAATTTTGAGTTAAAATCAGCTTCTGTTAAAACTATAAAATCATCTGCAATCTCATCAGTTAAATCTGATCTGTTTAACCAATTAGCTATTGATGCTTTGAGTGTTGTGTAATTAGTTAGTGCCATTAAAATCTACCTGGTGCAGTTCTAAAATATTTATAATCAGAACTATTTAATTTTTCTTTTAAAATTTTTGTTTGAACATCTTTTGGTAGAGCAAACCAATTACCTTTGTTTTGATCTCCATTATATTCTTTTGCCCAAATCTCTAAAATGATTGTGGGTATAGAAGCTACTCTTTTCAAACCTTTATCAGGTGAGTAACCATCATTTTGAGTATATAACTTTTTATTGTGTTCTAAAATTGGTTTGTGGTCAATTTTTCTCTCCTGGACAACCCCTTTTTCAGTTCCATAAAAAGTTTCTGTAACTAAACCATTTTTTTCTACAATTTTACTCATCGGCCACCGCCTTTATACCTTGTTTGTTTCTTTTGCCTTTTTTCCGATTTTGATTGAGATTTTTTATGCACTCCTTTTCTTTTTGGAGGCTTATCTCTTGGAACAAAGTGTACAAATTTTTGCTTAGCCACTAGCTTAGTTCAGAAATAGATACATTTGCTGAACCTATAGCTGCAAGTTTCTCACCTGGATTAACCTTAAATATTTCTGGTTGATCTGCTGGTATAAATATACTGTTAGCTGTAGCTGTAGGATTTGAACCAAACAAAATATGACAATCAGCATCTGCACAAACTCTTACATAGTAAGAATAGTCACCAAAAGCACTTGATTGGCTTGATGTTCCTGATGATGCTAACATCTGTACTGTTGTTGGTCTTAAACCATAATTAAAAGCCATCTTATTTACTCCTTATTATTTTTTTCTTTTCTTCATTTTAGATTTGACAATCTTAGCTTGAAGTTTTTAGGTAAAGTTCTTTGTTTGGCAGTAAGAACTGCTTTGCCTTTCATTTTACCTTTCATTAGTATTTACTCTTTACTTTTTTGCCTTTTTTCTTGGCATACTTTTTAGCTGCCATCTTACCTTTTTTTGTGTACGCAAATTTCTTTTTTCCAACCATTGGCATAGTGTTTTCTCCTAATAAAATTTTGTTGTGTACTTGGGGGAAGTACCGCTAGGCAAGATCCCCCAAATTTTGTTATCTTCTAACTACAAATGTAACTAAAAGTTTTTGTGTTCCTGTAGAACCACCATCTGTAATCATTTCAATAGTTCCATCTTCTGAAACTGAGTTTGCAGCAGTAGGCTCTGATGTATCTACATCGCCAGCAGCTGAACCAGATTGAGCTACAGTAATTGCTGAGTTAGTCATAGCAGTACCACCAATTTCAAAAGTGATAGCTGCATCAGAACCAGAGATAGCACCTTGTAGAGCAGTTATAATTTTAATAACTCTACCGCCATCTGGCACTGCAACAAATGTAGAAGATGCAGTTGATATATCTTCTATTTCAGCATTTATAAAATAATCGTTTAAAGTTCTCATGATTTGTTCCTTTTTATTTGCTTCGTTCCGCCATTGATTGACTTCAAAGACCAAACAAAATGTTAATGAAAAGTAGAGGGGATTGCTCCCCTCCACAAAAATTTAATATTATGATGTTGTTAAATCAAAAATACCACCACTTGCTTTTTCGTTTTTAGAAACAAGTGTGTATTCTGCTAACAATGCCTGTTTAGTTGCGTCACCAGTTTTCGCAAGATCCATAAGTTGGAAATCTCTTAAAAACGCTACGCCCCACATATCAGGTTGTAACACATAAGCTGATCTGCTTCTTGAGAATCTGTTAGGTACAACTGTCATCGCACCAAAGTCAGATTCATAAACATCAACCGCAGCTACTAATCTTTTGTTTTCTGCTGGGTCAAATCTAGTTGAACCACCAGTAAAGCCAGATAGCACTTGCTTGTTGAATGAACCAAGCATAATCATAGATGGATCTCCACCCTCATCCCAACACTGCTTAATAACGTCTTTAAGCTGTGCTTCAGTGAAAGCTCTTTGAGTTCCATCAGTTCTAGCGTTAGTTCCAGAAGTTGTTGGATCTGCACCAGAACCACCACCTTTTGATGTGTTTGATTTAATCCAAGATTCTAAACCAGCTAATCTTCTTGGTGTAGAGTCATCACCAGTTACTGGTGCTTGGTTAGCAGTTAGCGATGTTTCCATATCTCTTTTTAGCTCTTTAGAAGCTTTAGAGATTTGGTAAGCTAACTCATTGTTTCTACCAGCTTTAGATACTGAATCTAAAGTACCAGAAACGATCACAGATTTTCTAGAAATTTGTGTTCTGTTTCCAAGTCTAGTAGTAGCAGATGGAGCAGCGAAAGAAATTTCATCACCCTCAATCTGATAGTTGTCAGATGCAGCAGCAGCTAAAGCATCTGTTTGCCACTCATGAAATACAGTAGTTGCGTTTTCTTTTGCAATACCACTCATGAATGGAGTGTCAGTTGGAGAGATTGAATAGATAATATCTGATAAATCTTCTCTTTCACCAACTGCATCATATGTACTGTAAGTATTTGTTACCTGAGCCATATTGTTCTCCTTAGTTGTTGAGTTATTGTTTGTTAATCATATCTAAAAAGATGCTAGTAGCGTCTTTAACGCTTCCAGATTTTTTTAGTCGGCTCAACTTTTCTTTTCTAGCTTTAGAACTTATCTCAGATTTGCTTTGTTTCACTCCAGAAGTAAAAACTTTACCAGGCTTTGTAATTTTTTTAGCAATATTTGGTTTTGCTTTTTGTAAATTACGATATTTCATGGCATCGTTCACCAACATCACTATTCTATGGTCATAAACTTGAGCTACTTCTGTGTCGTTAAACCCATAAGCGTTCAAAGTTGATTTCATAGAAGTTTTTAGCTGACTTGCTTTGTCTGGATCACTAAATTCTGGCATTTTAGATACCAATTTAGTTTGTTGATCTTTCAAATAGCTATCAAACTGTTTTTTTTGCTCAGATTGGTTTTTAGCTAGAGCAGAATTTATTTTTTCTTGCTTTTTCTTAGCCTATGTTCAATCCTAGCAGCTTCTGTTGGATCTTCTTCGTACAACTTCTCTAAATCAGCAGAACTGATCTCTTGATTGAGTTGTTGTTGTGCAATTGAAAGCATCTGACTAGCTTCATTAAGCTTTGCAGAATAGTCTTGCCTTTGCTTTTCAGACTCTGACATGAATTGTTTCTTTTCATAAGAAAGTTCCTCTGTCTTACGTCTATAATCAGCATCTCTTGAGTAACCATTTCTCAACTCATCAAGGGTAACATCGTATTCTTGACCAGCTACCTTAACTTTGTAGGTAGGCTCTGCGGTGGAATCCTGTTTCTCTTGAGTCTCAATTTGTTCTTCGTCTTGAGATACTTCTTCGGTTGCTTCTTCTTGCGATTCAGCTTCCATTTTTCCTGTTCCTCAGGTTGATCTTCTGTTGAAGATTCCTGTTCAGTAGGCTCAGGAGAATTTTGTTGTTCTTGTTGTTCTGGTTGTGCCTCTTGTTTTGGGTCTAGCAAACCAGTTATTGCTTTTGTTGCTTTTGAAATGTCAGTTTCAGCTTCCGCAAGCGGATTAGCATAATTGTCTGCCATTGTTTTCTCCTTTAAGTTAAGCTCCTGTTGTGTAGGTTGGCTTATCCTAAACTTGATTGTTTAGAATTTTTGATTTTTGATATTTTTACGAAAATCTTCTAGCTGTTTGTTAGCTAGTTTTCCTGTATCAATCATTTCTAATAAATTTTGTTCTACTTTACCCACTACATTGTAGGCCAACCAAAGCTTTTCTCTTGCTTCAGTTTCTTTAGCTCCAGTATTAAATAAACTATTTGCGTAAAGCTTTTTTAATTTATCAAAACTTTCTTTTAATAAAGGGTTTTCAAAAAGCTGTTTAGCTTTGTTCGCCTGGCTCACTTCCTTTTGGAGCTTGCCCACCTGATCCTTGTCCATATAATTGTCTTATCTGATCTTGTACTTGCTGCGATTGTTCTGCTGCTTTTCTAAAATCGTTTGTGCTTTCTGCAACTAACATTTTATTTAAGTCAGCATCTGCCTTTATTTGTTGTGAGTCTAATTGAGCATTGTATTTAAGTTCTAGCTCTTTTAGTTTAATTTCATTTTCGTAAAGAATTTCTGCGTTTTGTGATTTAACTTTTTTCAGTTCTATTTCTAGTTCAGCAATCTTACGCTGTTCTTCACTTGCAATTCTTCTAAACTCAATTTTTTCAATTGGTGTTAATGGTGGCTCAGGTGGTGGTGTAACCATACCTTTACCCATGTCAGGATTTACAAAGTAATTCTCAACATTTTTAAGGCCAGCATTTTCAATTATCTTAGCTAAACTGTTATAAATATTTTTAAGACTAACCATTGGGTATTCTCTATTGCCTTGCAATTGGAAAGCCTGGAGTTGTCTTTCTAAAATATTATTTAGCATCATTATTTGTTGTTCTTTAGAACCTGATCCTAAACCAACAGTGATACTAATATTAAATCTGTTTCTCCACTCAGTAGGTTTTACTGGAATGAACTGATTATTTAATTCTACAATTCTTTCTTTGTCCTGGTACTTACAAGTAAGCTCAAAGATACGTCTAAATAAATCTTTGATACCAGTTTCTGCAAACACTCTAGCAATCAGTTCCATACGCATTTGCGATTGGGTCATAATTGCATTAACACCAGTAGCAGTTTTATTTAAGCTATCAGCATCTAAGCCTTGATTATATCTTGTGATACCAGTTCTAGTTTCTCTAATCGTATCTAAGTATTCTAATAATGGAAAAGCTTGTTGCGAAATTGTTTGCGATTGCATTGGCAACATAACTTGTGATGGTGGTTGTTTAGTTCTAACTACACCACCTGGTCTTGAAGTAAGTAAATCATCTAAATTTACCATACCATCCATTATTGCAACTCTGTTGTTGTTAGTTAAATACATATTATCTAACAACTGTCGCATTACTGTAGATTTAACTAGCTGCACATCTTCAACTAACTCTGCAACTGATCTACCATAAAATCTGTGTGGCATTGGGATAGGTGTTAATGAACAAAATGGAATATTATCACAAGGCATATTTTCCAAAATTTCATAACCGCTTTCACCAGCTACAATAACTTTTCTAAGTTCTGCAATACCATCACCATCCATATCGCATCTTACATAGCACTCATAAATTTCAATCTCAGCTGTTGAGTTATCTGGTGCATTGTCAAATGGGGATTGGTCTATATCAGAGTATCTAGTTAATCTTTCGTTATTTAAAATTATGTTATTTGTAGTTGGTAGGTTTTCTACTACTTCTCTATCAAATCCCATTTCAATAAGTTCTGATCTAGTCTTAGCTACTCAATGAGCTACAAAGTTTGCTGACTCAATAGACTTAGCAGTTCTTTGTATTAAAAATTCTTCTGGTGGAACATTTTCTATTTTAACTTTACCACCTTTGGATGTTCTTTTGATAACGCAGTTGTGTAGCATCGGTATTGGCTCATCTGCAACTAACTTACCTTGTGCTGTTGCTTCTACCAATAACAAGTCCATAGCTGCTTTCATCTTTTCATCAACAAAAGACTCTTCTTCAACTATTTCTACGTTTTCATCGTCAAGCAATAATTGATATTCTTGATCGTTTAAATTTTCATAAGTTTCTTGCTCAACACTTGAAGTGTCATCCCAATAAACTTTTACAATTCCATTTTTTTCTAAAAGTGCATCTTTGAACCAAGTATATAAAACACTAAAACCATTATTATCTTTGTTAAAGATATAATTAATATAATTAGTAGCTTGTTCTGCTAAAGGTACATCTTCACTTTTAACAGGCTCACATTTAACTACCTGGTCGCTTGCTGTAAAAATTCTTAATAGGTTTGGTAATATTGTTTCAATTGTGTCTGCAACATCAGTTGATACTACTTGTGATCTGCCATCTATTTCAGTACCAAGCTTTTCACCCATGTAATATTCCATAGATTTTTTTCTTTGCGAAGTAAGGTTACTTCCCATGAAACCTATAGAGTTATTAATCTCTGAGTTGATGATTGCTCTTAATTGTTCGTTTGTAACTTTGTCTGCCATATTAAACTATATAATTTGTGTTAATTGGAACTTCTTGTTTCCAATTTGAAATTTCAGCACTTTGTCCTATTATCCCAGTTCTAAAGCTATCGGCACAGTGCGAAGCGTAGTTGTGCATGGGTTTATTTTTAAAGCATTGGTTTTTATCATCCCACCTTTTCTGGTAGGCTTTTAAATACTCAATTCCTGTTTTGCATTTTTCTTTGTCAAACCAACAATTCGGCAATGCTTTTCGTACTGCCTCAATTCCATCTTCAATTGACAGCTTTGGAGCTACTTCACCAGCTATTCCTAATTCTAATAAACTTTCTAATCTTGTTTTACCAAAATTACCAAGCTCTCTCACTTTGACATCATGAGGAAATATATGTTTAGAATATTCGTAACCCTTTTCATTTAAAACATCTGCATAATGATCCAGGCCATAACCACTGTTTTCGTAGTAGTCTATTAATCTTATTTCACCTTTGTACTTTTGCACAAACCACATTGCGGTTGAGTCGTTCAAACCTAAATCGTACCAAACTTCTGTGTCCAGGTTGTCATCGTAAGGTACATCGGTAATTCTACCCTCTTTTGCCAGACCCTCTATGATAGCTCCATAGTAAGATCCAGTAATTGCTGCTTGAAAGCTGCACTCAAATTCTTGTTCGTATAAATCTTGTGACATGACACTTTTAGCAGCGTCAAGTTCCTCTTGATCTAAAATTTTAGTATCGCTTGCCTTAAACACACAAGCAAACCAATCTTTTGTTTTCTTTTGCTTGTTCGTATAATTCAAAAAAGTAATTTCTACCTTTTGGTGTTCCTATAAACACACACCACCCTTTTCGGTCTGCCAAAGCTGGTCTTATGACTTCTGGAAATATGGTAGGCTTAATACTTTGAGTTTCATCAAACACACAACCATCTAAGAATATCCCTCTTAGTGATTGATCGTTCTCAGCACCTAATATTGTTATCCTTGCACCATTTGGTAAATCACACCTAAGCTCACTTTCGTTGAATTTAGTGCCAGGTATTTTACCAGCGTAGGTTTTTATATAATCCCAAGCGGTGGCCTTTCCTTGCTTGAATGTGGGGGAAAGAAACGCATATCTGGGGTTAGGCAAGGGATTTGTTAAAGCTGCTCTCAGCATATGATTTATGGTCATTACTGTTTTGCCAGCTCTACGATGTAATACTAAAACATTAAATCGGTGCTTATCAATTTTTTTGTGCAAAAAATTTTGTAATTCTCTTGGCTTGTATGGAATGACTATGTTTGTCATTTTGAAACAAAACCCCCTTAATGTACAGTGACACCTTTAGGTACGTTCAATAAGTTCTCTATTCCAAGATCATCCATGATGTTATGGCTAAAGTATCTGCACTCAGTTAAATCATTGAAACCGCCAAAGTGTACAATTACACTGTTGCTAGACTCCATGATGTAGATAACTGCTGAGTAACCTTGTTTGCCATCTTCAAAATCGAACATATTTAAAACCTTTGTTTATTTGTGTGTAACATCCCTAATTTTTTTTTTAGTAGCCGATATTGGTTTGGGTGTGCCATCGCTTCAAAACCCCCCAAATCCTGTGTTTTATTTAACAAATTGATATGTAATCAATTGGTTTGGCTAATTAACCTAGATAAATAACAATTATTTATGCCTGGTATAAATTTGGTATAAATTATTTTGTACTATCTCTGTAGTTTAGAATGATTCTAGAACAAAACAAGAACATCAACCAACCTATAAGTGTTGCTGTGCTAGTTTCATTCGCCACTTACAAAATCTTACACTTATCCTAGCAATTACAATACTTTTATTGGTATTATTTATCCCACTTAACGACAAGTGGTGTATTTTTATCAAAATTTAATGTAGTTGCATCCCTTTTTGCATAATATTTGGGTGCAATTCGTTCAGATTTCCACTTACTTAGATCAACAAATGATTTAATTAAGTGAGTTTGTCCTAAATCTGTTTTCTCTTTGAACTTACTGTTCTCAATGCTTTCATTTAATAAATCTTGTGCATCAGATAATAAATATTCAATTCCATCTGTTTTAGCATCTTCATATTGCTGCCTAAGCTTGGATCTTTTCTCATCCAGGATCTAAATGTTTCCCAACATGGTCTATCTTTAGCTTTGTTTATTGGTGTAAGACAGCTTCTGATTGATTTACCTACAGCTAGTTCTGACAGAATTTCTTTAATCAAAGTCTTATTGTACTTAGTTTTATTAGCCATATTCCTTACTTATTAATGGTTGTAATACTGTTAGCGATAGTATTTAATACTATTATAAACTGATTCTAACAGATCAAAGGAGAGAAATATGTTTAAAAAAATAAAATACTTATGACTCCTATAGTGATGTTTAATGTTCCTATTATTAAATACTACAGGAACAAGGATAAGTTCCAATCAGCATTAAAAAATAGGAAAGTGTTAAATAAGCTTAAATTACATGACTTTAAGCCAATAGAACAGAAATAATCATAGTGGGGTGTAACCTAAGAGAGAGAGAAAGAAAGAAAGGATTGACCACCCCACAATATGATTCAAACTAAAAAAAAGAGTTTTATAAAAAAACACTTAAATTAAGTATAATTTTTTCTCTTACTAATTTGATAACTTGTCAAATCTATTGCAAATATTTCTTTAAGTTTTATTAGCTAGTTCACAAGCTTGTACTAAAGCTCTGTGATATGTGTATCTAATCTTTTCATGACTATCACCAATGTAAAATCTTTTAAGCTGTCTAAATGATCTGTAAGGAAAATTCTTAAATAAATTAATTCTCTCTGATCTGCTGCTACATCTAACAGAAGTAATAACACAAAATCATATATAGATAATTGTTTTGAAGTAGGAATAATTTTAGGTTTAGCAAGTGGGTCTGCCGAATCTTTGTAAGTATCTTTGTCTGGTGATACTGTAAACATTTGAAAATTTGTTGAACATAATGGTTTCTTAACACTTGGTAATTTTCTATCCACAAATGCTGCAATACCTAAAAATCTATCTAATTCTTCTGTAGTTAATCTAGCTGTTATCATTACTTCTATACAATCCCTGTATGTATTGTGTGAATCTATCTTTGCTTAGTGTTTTTTGTTTATGTTTTGATTTCTTTGTTTAAATCATGTTGTTTTCTATTTTAATTCTACTTTCTTTAGCTTTAGAATAATAAAAATTAGTATTTTTTAGTTAATTTAGATAATTCTTTTTTGAATTATCTTAGGATCCATATTTAGTCATAGATAACCCTATAAGATATTATATTTATAGTTCTATAAAATGGTTTTTGATACTCCCAAATAAAGTTTTTGATACATCCACCGAACTTTTGAATTTATGTTGAATAACAGTTTGTGGATTTCTTGGGATAACTTTTTCTTATGTATTTTTTATTTAATAGCTTACTGATCCTTTTTCTTTGCTTATTTAGATTGTGTTGTATATAATCTTGCATTTTATTTTTCTCAAAAACATAGTTGTTAGCTACCATTGTTAATTTGTTTCCTAGCAAGTAAGCCAAAATAGCTTAAATTATCTAAATACTTAGTAAGTGTATCTCAGTTTTAATACCTGTTCTTTTCATTAAATATTTATTGATATTCGGCAACCATTAGGTGCAAACTCAAAGGATTTGCAAATGACATAAATTAGCTTCTCATGGCTATTTAAATTTTTGTTATTAATTAAATCTTTGTCAAATTTTTCAAAATATTTCATACTTCGTTACCCCAACAATCCCATCCATCAACTCTTTGTCTGGAAAAAAAAGTTCAATTCTAGGTAAATCACCACAAAGCTGTACGATTCTATCCCTTACACAATCAGGTTTTCTGCTGTGTTCTCTAATTTTATCAAGCACTACCTGGTGGACTCTTGATGATATTTTTTTTGGATTACCTTTTGTTGCCAGTAAACAAATCTCATTATTGGCTCTTGTCCAATAACCTAAACCCCAAAATAAACTGTCAGATTTTTTGTTTTTTTTAATCCAACTAAAACCACAAGTTTTGTATTTAAAGTTCCAAGCTGTAATTGTGTCTAAACCTTGTTTTAATAATGGATAAGTTACCCAAATAAATAAAATACAATTTTTATCTGCTATATCATCTACAGGCATATTTTTAATATCTTCAATTGTCATTAAATCGTATTTAGGTGATTTAACTTCACCCTTTTTTGACCAGGTTTTGAAATGTCCAAGCTGGATCTGCATAAATAATATTGTATTTTTATCAGGCAGCTTAATCTTCATCTTTTTCACCACCTTTACCTAATTCACTTAATGGAATTTCTAATACCTTTTCTGCATAATGGTCTGGGCAATAGTATCTATTGTTTTCATAAAGCACAGCTCCATCCTCACAATCTTTTACAGAGCATTTTTTTGCTGGATCACCATACATATCTAATTCCATGCTCCATCTTTCAAAAAATTTAATCGGTGTTAAAGTTTCTATGCTCTAGTGAATGAACTTTTGGTCTGTCAGCAATACCAAAGTCAGTTAAAAATCTGTCTGTGCCTAAAACATGGGTGCTATTAATAAAACCATGTATTTCAAAAATTCGGTGCTTTATCTATTACTAGAATATAAATTTCATTAGGCTTACTGCCTTTGGGTCTAATAATTAAACTATTATTTTTTTTAGGTAGCTGCGATCTAACCTGTAAGTGAATATCATGCCAAATTATATCTGCCTTACCACCATGATTGACATGAAAGTTAAACTCTGTTTCTAAGTACCTACAAACTGCAAGTTCTGCACAAGCACCACTAATTGATTTTGATATTTGGTCATTGACACTACCTTTGTAATTATGACCCCAATCTTGTTTAAGTCTTAATGACTCAAATACTCTAAGCAACCCAGTTTGTGAAGCTGCCATAATATCGTATAAATCTAATTTTACTTCAATCATATTCCACACATACCCTCACACTCATTAGTTAAATAAATCTAATTGATTTTTTTGGTCAAAATCTACTTGGTCAATAGGAATACATTCTCTAGTAAAAAATATTTGATCTTTAACACCATAAACTTTGGACTAATTCTTTGTTATCATTTTGTTCTATTTTTTCTACATCATCCCATTTTATTTTTCTTTAACTTTAACCATTCATTTTGTTATGAAATGGACAGAAAGTACAAGCTGATTCTTGGTGGGTCTTTTAAAATTTTCTTTAAACCAATAAATACATTGTTGTCTATTTTACCATATCAATTAATAATATTGATTTTGTATGTATTTTATTTGATTTACTTTCATTCTTTGTACTTCATCTAAATACCCATTAAAGTTCTACAACTTATCTTTTTTAGCTTTTTCACCTGGTTGCAAACTTAATAATTGTCTAATTTTTTTTTTAATGGTTGAATTTTATAATCATTTGCATTGCCTAATCATTTTTTTTACCATCTTAATTAATGGTAAAAAGGTTTTCTTTTCTCTTTACCTAACTAACATTTATTAAATCTTCTTTATGGTTTCTCCATTGCACTATGTAAATAGGATAAGAAACTTTTGTATTTTAACCACTCTAACCATTCAATTACATTGTCAGGTTCTGCACCAACATCTGCAAATATTGCTGCATGGTTTTTTTTAGGAACTTTACCTTGTTCAATAAGCATACAATGTTTTTGATTGTACTGTTAATCTAAACTTAATATTCTTAAACACTTTTTCATAGCAACCAGTTACCCTCCTGGTCTTGGCAATAAGAAGCTACAATTGGTCTATTGTTGTAAATATAAAAACCCCAGAGCTCACCATTTCCATCTTTAAATTTAGGGTTGTCATACCAGGTAGCTTTACTTTCATAAGCAGCATCACAATCTGTGTAATTTTTAATTGGTATTTTTCGTAATGTAAACCTTGCTGTGTAAGTAAAACTAAAAACAAAAAGGCTTTCATTTGGCAGTACACCTTTTTATTAAATTTAATAATTTTGGATTTTGTAAAAATATTTTAGAAAACTCAGAACCTATAAAACTAGCTACACCCTCCTCACCTAGATTTCTTAAACGAATCTCTGACTTGTGAGCTATCATGTGTGCTATTTCATGTAGCAAGGTGTCTAGCAAAGTGATTTTTTTTAGATTTTCTTGGATAGCTATGACTGATTTGTTAGAATCGTAATAACCCCAAATATTGTCTTTTATGGCTTGTTTCCTAGTTAATTTAACGATTTTTACCTTAAAATTACGATATTTAATCTCTTTCAGAATCATAGGTAGATTCGTTATATTAAAATTTATTCTACTATACAAATTATTTCTAAATATAATTTAGTTATCTAAAAAATATATAAAAGTTGTAAAAAATTTATAATTATAATATAGATAAATTATATGACGAGATCACCCTAAAATTTTAGGAGATTGCTATAAAAAATTTAATTTGGCACATACTAGCAAAAGCCAAAACACAATTCTGACGACATAAGATTTAGAAATTACATCGTACTTACTCCAAAAGAAAAAGCTAACCTACCAAGTAACTGTTCTTTTACTGGTGGTACGATTTCACATGAAAATTATTCAAAAAATATTATGTGAAAATTTAACTTACGAACAAGCTCTAAAAGCTGTTGAAAAAAATAATTAATTATGTAAGTATAGATGAAAAAGATGACCTATAAGTTTGGGCATATAATGGATAATATGGAAGATTTAGTTAATAACCATTTAGCTAACATTGATGAAGTAGGAAAACAAAAGTGGCAATCTGAATTAGAATATACACATTGGGCAGATGGTATTAAAACTTATTTCTTAGCTTATGTAGATTTAGTTGGCAAAGTAGATTTTGGCGATATTAAAAATGTATTTGGTACACTAACAAAAACAAAAAAGGTTATAGTTATTCCAAAAAAAAATGTCCTAAAGTTCCATATCATTCTGATTGTTTGCAAATAGCTTTATATTCAAAACTGCTGCCAACACATAAACCATTTTTAACTTATGCTAGTGATTGTGATAGAGTCGTTTTTACACCAGGTAACTGTGTTGAACTTAGAAAAGAAAGCTTACAATTTTATTATGAGGAACTTGTGCTGTACCAACAATGTTGGGAAAGAAATTAGAACTTGCAGATGGAGATCCTAAAAGTTCTAGCAATGTTGTGTAAACCTGATCTTAGTGAAATTAGAAAAGATGGTTTTTGGTGGAAAGGTATTAGTCCAGAAATCATAGAAAGGTTTAGAAGTTATTATGGACTTTAAAGGCTTAGTTGATCATTACGAAACTTTAGATAAATCTGAACTAATAGAAAAATTAGTTTACAAAAATGCAAAGCTTCTTACCCAAGATAATGTCATAGAAAAATTACAAGACGAAAACAAAAGACGTTCACAGAAGTAGAAGATGGTCATAAAAAAATAAATGGTGAGCTAACAGAACAAATAAAACAATTAAAAGGAGAGAGTTAATAATGAAAAATATTTTTGATAAATTACACAAAGCAAGTGAGGAAGCTGCACCTGTAGTTAAAGGTGAAAAAGTTCCTGGGATGCACTTTAATCCATTAGAACATGATGAAGTTTAAAAAGTTGCAATGAAAGCTTTAAGAAAACACAAACTATATCCTGTTTGTACTTACAAAAACCAAGTAAGTGATAATTTTTTTTTTAGAATGTAATATGAAAATTTATGATGTTGAAGCCAAATCAATTTGTAGAGATAAATGGTTGTTCAGCAATGGGTAAACTAGATAAGTTTGGTTCTGGTAATGCTATGAGCTATGCAAGAAAATATGCTTTTCTAAATGCACTTAATTTAAAAAACTGGATTAGATAATGATGATGGTGTTGAAGCTAAACCCTTTACTAAAAAAACAAAAACACAAATAATACCATCTAATAATCAACCAAAATTGCTACTAATTTACCAATTAATGTTATTGCTACTGATAATTGGATAACACAATTACAATCTGTGGCTCAACACTCTAAATCACAATTATTTTGAAAAAATTTAACTCCTATTAAAGAAGAATATAAAAAAGAATTTCTATTAATAGCAACTGATCCAATAGAACAGTTAAGAGTTGATACAGAATACAACAAACTAAAATCACAAATACAATCAAGAGGTACAAATGTCAGATAATAAATTTGATAATTCTGGTGCATTATGGAAAAGACAAGCTAAGGAAAACGATCAACCTGGTAAATCTTATCCACACTACACAGGCAATGTAACAATTAATGGTGCAAAAAAAAATGCTTGCATGGCTTAATACTGAAAAAACAACTGACCCAGCTAAGTCAGGACAACCAGATATTAATATTAAACTACAAGACCCAATAGCAAAATAATATGGAAAGTAAAAACCCCCCTCATTATCAAAAAGCAATACAAACTTGTGATGCCATTATGAGTCAAATGACTCCAGAGAAGAAAACATAGGTTTTTTAAGAGGGTCTGCAATGAAATACCTTAGTAGGTTTGGTGCTAAGGGGGGGTCAAACTATTGCAAAAGCAGTAATGGATTTAGAAAAATCTAATTGGTTTACGCAAAAATTAATTAATTATTTAAAAGCATTAGAACATGATGGTTCTGACTTACGAAACACTACAGCGAATGTAACAAATTTATTTGAGGATAAGAAATGATTTTAAAAAATGGTAATGGCAATGGTCATATTATTTACCTAAGCCAAATTAAAAAGGATGTACTTAATTTTATTAAGCACTTTATTGAAACTTATGACTATGCTCCAACCTATAAAGAAATTAGTGAAAAATTTAATTTTACTAGAGCAAGAGCTGGTGCTTTGATTGCAGAGTTTCGTAAATTAAATTTAATAAGCAAAAGCAACCAAGCACACAGAAATATTTCCTTAACTAAAAAACAATTAAAATTAATACCTACACTTAAAGTTAATAAAAGTTATTCAACGATGGAGTTTAGAAAATGAGCAAAGTAACAAAAGAAAGTTTTTTTGAAGCTAACTTTAAAGTTGATGAAGAATTTGACAATGCAGAAATAGCTGCAAAATCAAATACTCCTAGCAATGATGCTAGGGAACTGTATCCTGGATATTAAGTTTGATAAATCTAGGATTAAATTAAACAAAGGAACAACTGAGGATGGCAAAGAGTAATAGTCTATTAAGAAGATATGACAAGCTTGATAAACTACATAATGAGATTATGCAAAAGCCTAAAACTAAAAATAGGCAATGTGTTCACTCATTACAAGCTTTTAAAAAGTATATCAAAACTTATAGACAAATTGTTTGTGTTGAAAATGAAGACTCAAAATTCATTCATGCACAACCTTAATTACTGATTAACTTAAAAGTTGTAACAAACTGTAGGCTAGAGTCTGCATATTATAAAGGAGAGAAAGATGGCATTGAGTAAATCAAAAACAGATTTTGAAGTAACCATTGCAAAAGCTGTTGGTAAAAAATAAAATATTGTAGAAAAATTATTATAGATCAGTTAAAGAAATAGTGGATGGTGAGTTTAGAGGTACTTACAAACCAGTTAAAATGTTAATTACTCAATCAAGGTTAGCAAAATTTTTAGGTGTAACTTTTCAACAGATTCAAAAATATGAGAAAGGTGGCAATGGTTGTAGTTTACCTAAGCTGCTAATGATTGCAGCATTTTTTCAAAAACCAATTACTTATTTTTAGAAGATATTAATTTAGAAGAATTATTAGGGCAAGACACTTCTCCAAATAATAACCCAATAGCTCCCTCTTTAAAAGAGTTTGGGATCAATATAAAAAGTAAGTGTCATTAAATGTGAAAACTATAAGAGCTTTGTAAAAGAACTCTTATATTATTTGTTGTGTGATTGGGGGAGAAATCTCCCCTTTTTTTATGTATTTTGTAATTTGGAAACCTAAGATAAATTTACTCTTTTTTCAAACACCATATTTGCTTTAGAAAAAGAAGCTAGGGAGTTTGCTAAAAAAAGTATTAAACGAAAAATAGAATGGGATGTAGTTCTCTACAATAGTGAGAACTACGATAAGTATTGGTACAAATAATTAATTACTAATTAGATAATAACTAAGTGCCACTAACTCTATAATAATAATAGCTTCAATCATTTTTTAATATACCTCTCTGCATCTTTTTTATTTATAAAAAATTTCTTAGTAAATAATGTCATTAACATTGGCTAAGAATTTACTAAGTTTATATTTTCTTATTCTTGTACTGCCATGCCTTACTCTATAAACATATAGATCATTTTTAATTGTCATATTATTTCCTATCAATGTATATTAACTTTTGGGTTACACTTCTTTAGCACCAGCTTGTATTAATTTATCTTTATTAAAGATAATTCTATTTTTTTAATTTTAAGTTCTGCTCTTTCATACATTTGCCTTACTCTTTCTCTACTTACTTTTAATTCATCACCTAAAGATTGTAGAGTTCTACCCTGATTTATACCATCCCAAACAATTTGATACCTTTGTCCTAATTCAGATAAAACAACATTTCTTATATTATCAATTAAGCTATCAGTTTGTGATTGCATTAACTTAATTTCCATTGTTTGTTTATCTACAATTTGCAACAATTGTTTTTCTTTAGCTTTAACTTCAAAACTATTTTTACGAAAACCTTTAAGTTGTCTGGCAGTAAAAGCTTCATCAGCAGTAAGTCCAAGATAATCTAAAATTCTTTGAGCTGTGGGTGTTAGCTTTCCAAATTGAGTTAAAGCTGAACTTTTTCCACTAAATACTAAATTAGTTCCTGGATATGAGTAGAAGTTGTTTTTATCACAAAACTTTTTTACAGATGCTTTACCATTATTTACATAACCTTTGTTTTCTAAAGCTTCTAACAAACGATTATTTCTAATTGTAATTTTATTCTATAATCAGTCATTAGTCCTCTTTAGTTGTTGGTTGCTCAATTATGTGATCTGTGTGCAAAATACCTTTGTGTAAAATGTTTCTTTTATTTGGATTACCCATTGGTATATTTTTTCCACAAAGCCTACTTCCTCTACAAGCTTTATTGTGTACTCACCTTGCACATCTATATTTTTTTAGCTAATGCTTCTGCTACTGCTTTTGCTATTATATCCATATCTCTCTCCTTATTTCCAATTGTAGTGTTTGTTTTGATAATCAATGTTCTGCACTTCATCACCATTAGATTGAAATGGTTTAATGTAAGTGTCCTGGACAAAATTGATATCCTTATCACCTAAGGCTCTAGCTAAATCTAAGGCATTAGTATATTTCTTAGTGTATGCCCAGTAAGTAGCTGTATAGTGCCTAAAGAATTACGATTTTCTATCTATGGGTAGTTGTACCCTATTCTTAGCTAATGCCCTCTCTAGGTGGCTTATAATGGCTTCTATACATATATATTTACCCTTGCTATTAAGAAACAAGCTATTTTGTTTGCTAGGCAAAGTATTAAGATAATTAGTTAATCTATCCTTTAGTGCAGTAGAAATAACCATAGTTCTGACACCATTAACAGTCTTGATTTACCACCCTAATTTTTTCTTAGCTTTGACTGCCTTATCAAACCTAATCATAGGTATATTGTTTTTAAACAATAAGCTTTTTCTATCTAAAGCTCTAACCTCACTTGGTCTAGCAGCAGTTTCAAGCATAACCATACACATAGTTTGAACCATTGGATTACTTATATTACTAACAATGTTAGCAACCTTATCTAATGACCAATCATCAAAATCTATAGGTTTAGCTACCTTTTTAGAAGTTACTATAGTTTTTTAGATAATCCTTATCTTTGCAAACATTTTTAGATAATTTATTAGTATCTACCTGGTGCTGTATAATAAGGCTAAGTGTGTTAAAGATTTTTCTAACAGTATCCAAGTTTTATCTGTTTGTTTACAATTTTGTTTTTAGAAAATCAACAAAACTAAAAACCTTATCTTTATCAGTGAGTCTAATATCTACATTACCAAAGTAAGGCAGTATATGATTTAGGTAGAAGCTGCTATAGTTACCTATAGTAGATGTACCTATTTTACTTTCTGCTCTTTTGTAATCTTGGTGCTGCATAAAACTTATATTAGCTTCACTAAAGAAAAATTTGTGATGATGATGTTTTGTATATACCTACATCATTTACTTTTTCTTTAGCTAAAGTTTCTACAACTGATTTGCTTTTGTTAGAAATAAATTTAACTTTGTCTAACCCAGTAAGAATGTCTATAGAATCCTCTTACCATTTTTTGTAATTGGTTTTTTATTTGTAGTTCCATACTCTCTCCTTATTAATTTTCTTTATTACAAATATCGCAATCTTCTGTTCTTTCTTCATGCTCTTTACCTTGAACAGGTGCTTGACCAGATCCATCACAGTTTGGACATTCTTCAATTCCAAACAAATCAGATGTAATTGCTTTTTCTTTTATATTTTTTGGGTGCTTAAAAACAAATGTCATGCTCTCCCTCCATAATAGTTAGACTCATTTTCTTTTTGACATTCCTCTAATTTATCTATGGGTAATTTAACTTTTGTTCTTTTTAAATCATATATAGTACCAAATGCTTGAACATCTTGTTTACTAAATTTAAAACTCTAAACACACTTCTAATATGCTGACCTAATGGAGTTCTTTGCTTCTCTTTTAAAAACAAATTCTTCAGTACCATAAGAAAATTCATTATCATCCCAATAAAGTATTTCTACATCACTCAATAATAACCATAGATTTTGCTTTTTGTTCTATCAGTTTCATTAGGAACATATTTAATAAAGTTTTTCCTGGTAACTAACACCATCATTCTTAGCTTTCATTCTTGGATCAGATTTACTTTCTGTTTCCCCATACTTTTTAAAAGAATTACTTTTTGTCTTTTTAAAATGTCATAAATGTTTTGTTTGTTCATTGTTCTCTCCTCTATTAGTTAAGTTATAACAATGTTATACTATACCTATAACAGTATTGCAAATAATCAATTGGTGTTTTTTTGCTTATATTTATTAGGTTTTTTAAAAGCTTTTATTACAGGCATAAAAAAAAAGCCGAAAAGAATCTTTGATTCAATTCGGCTATATGTTTTTTTTTGCTATACCAATAGCAACTGATTCTGTACCCACCCTTGCCCACTAGCTAAAGCTAGAACTATACCTACTAAATAAGTAGATATTCCTATTCGGTAATTATTTATCTTCCTCTAATAATTTTTTTAAATTACTAATTGCATTTAACGCAGATCCACCAGGTGTAACAGATTTAATAAAATCCATTCACCATCTGATACAACACCTTTAAATTTTTTTAATTTTTCTTTATCTTCCTCAGACATACTTAAAGATTTAAAATTATCTTTTAAAAATGTACTTGCCATTATTTACCTCTTTTTTCTTTTTTGTTTCTTAGCTGTCTTAGCAGCAGCTTTAAAGTTAGCAGCAGTTGGAGCTCAGCAGTTCAACTTTTCTCATTCTTTCACCACTACCAGCTTTAATTCTTTTTCTTTTTGCATGAATATTTGCGTATAAGCCTTTTCTTTTTGCCATTGTTTATCCTTTATTGTTAATGTTGTGTTGTTCTCTATCGCATTTAAAATGTGCATGAGTTCCACCATAGAATGATAAAAAGCTCATATCGTTTGTGATTTCTTTTTTGCAGTACCTACAAATTCCTACATAGTGAACAGGTTTCTTCCATGTTTTCTTAGCCACTTAGCAATTCCATTTTCTAAGTGCTTTATTTATCTGCTATTAGGATCTCTTGCAGTTTTTCTTAGAAGTAAGTCTTTTCTTCATGCCTAACATTCTGGCACAAAAACTCTTTCTACGATTAGCAGCTTTAGATCCTTTTTTTAATTTACTTGGTTTAGTAGTTACAGGTGCTTTTTAAATTACCACCGGTAGCTCTATTGTAAGATGCTCTGCCTTTTTGCATTAAGACCACCTGATTTAGACTTACCTGCTTTTCTTTGCCATGCTGGAGTTGCCATTATGCTTTAACCTTTGGTTTTGGGGGTGGAACTATTTGTTGTTCAGTACATACAAATTTAATAAAAATTTTATTTTTGTTTACTTCTTCATAGCCTATTTCTTCTAACTTAGAAATAGATTCATAGTTTTCCAACTATCATACATGAGTAGCCATCAACAAATAAATCTGGATATTTGTAAAAGGTGGTAAACAAGTGTTTGCTACAGCAGAACACATTATTAAATTTAATACAAAATTCATTCATCATCTTTCTTAGTCAATTTGTGCACTTGATCTTCTAACTCTGTAATTTTTTTATTAGCTTGATCTAAGTCTTGTTGTGAGTGTTCTAATTTTTGTAAGCATCGTTTATTAGCAGAGTCCTTAGACTTTACCATCTTGCAGCTCAGCTACTTCTTGCTTTAATATACGAACTTGATCTTTATATTCGTTAATCAAATCTAAGTTGTCAGACATTATTTTCTTTTTAAATGTAGAAACACCTTTGATACCTAGAACAGTTGAATAGCCACCAACAATTAATCCCTGCAACCAAAGGGGAAAATTATTTATTTGTTCAAAGAAAGTATCTAGCTTTGCAATAATTTGTTCATCTTCTGAAAAGACTCCCCATCCTGCAATCAACAGAGGAATTGAAATTAAAATTAAAAAACAAATTCATCTTTCAGATCCGTTTTTTGAGCAGAAATAGTTTGTTGTTTCCATTCAATTTCTCCAGAAGCCATCTTTTCTGCATGACGCATTTCTGCAACTGATTGAAGTTCTTTTTACTTTTCTTCTGTTGGCAGCTATGACATACTTCAGTCTTAATCATACCTGGAACTAGCTTAGCAGCTATATTAAACCACATAATAATCTCCTATACTTCTTTTGCTGATTGCATTTTTGCAGCAAGTTTATTTGCTCTATTAGGAGTTTGTTTTGCCCACAAACTGTCAAGCATTTGGAAACTAGCTTCACCATAATCTTCTGTGTCTAGTGCTTTCCACATATTTTTTAAACTTACTAACTCCACCCTCACCGATTTGGTAAACCATGTTAATAATAACTTCTTTAGCTGTATTATTAATTGGTCTATCCCTATCATTCTTTCTGCTGCACTTAATGTTGTTTGAAAATCTCTTTCAAATACAAGCTCACCCTCTTGTTTAGTATATTCAATACCATGTTCATATTCGTCATCAGGTGTAATCTTATGACCATAAAATATAGTGTCAAAACCCTCACTACATTTATAAATTTTATTTACATAACCCTCCAGGCTTTTATTTCTTCTTTGACTTCTTCGTACATATACAATCCTCACAAGTACATACATCACCATCCCAATGATGTAGGTGAAACTCTGCCTTGCAATGACAATTACAATGGCAACTCTTACATTTTTTTTGTGTGTTCTTTCTTTGGTTTAGGAAAATCAAAAGTTAATACATCATTAAGCTTTTCACTAAGGCTATCTAGCCAACCAAAAAATGTATATAAAATTCTATCTAACATTTTTAGTTTCTTTCTGTTGTATAACTTTTTATTTTTAATAATTTTTTTTGAAAAAAATGCCTTAGCTGTTTAGCTATAGGATTTCTTTTTATTACTTTACGCATTATTCTACAATAAGTTTTTTTATAGATAATGAGCCATCAATATTTTTTCTAATTCTGCCTTTGTACGCAAACATCTGTATTCAACATTTGAGCCTGTGTTACTACGCATTGCAACTCTCTTACCTTTAAGGCAAGTAGATAAATCTGTTTGTATTCTTGCCTCCTTGATCTCATTGTTGACCAGGAGAAGTAAAGCTATAACTACCTGTTCCATTAATGACTCCCATTAGCTCTAACTTTATCTTTTAAATGTTCTAAAGATTCTTTTATCTTCTCAATGTCTTTCATTGCATAATTAATATTGACATTGTTGTTTCTCATTGTTTCCATTTCTTTTTGTATATTTTCTACTTGTGATGCTATGTGTTCTAGCAACATAAATTGTTCTTGATCTACTGGTAACTGATTTGATTTTTTTAATAAATCAGCTTCAAATAATTCTCTACTTGTTTCTAAACTACCAATCCTATTTTCTAATTCAAAAAAACTAATTGTTGCAACAACTGCACCAGCTACGATCATTAAAAGGTTCTTAGCTGGTAACTGTATATATGTGTTCTCAGATAGTTTTAAGTTTTTCATTAGTAATTAGTTGGGTTGCCAAATATTACTAACAACACAAATAGTATTATTAGAACACCTGTAAAATAGTAATTCATAATTAGCTCCCTAGTCATTAGAATGATCTACCATTAAAAATTTTTATACCTAGTTTTTTTTGTTTGGCAGTGGGTGATCGCCAAATTTTTCGTCTGTGGAGTTTTACATTTTTTCTAAATGTGTTTGTTTTTATGTCTAGCAATTGGACTTTGCCAGTAGGTGAAACAGTAATTAAATCAAATGGACATTGTGGATCACAAGCTTTTGCTACCCACAACCCTTGCCTACTTAGATTTACAATCTCTTGGTACTCTGCAATTGTGCCTTTAATATTTGTGCTTAGCTTAATAGGTTTACTATTAGGCTTATCAAGGAACTTAGACTTACTAGACCGACTGCCCATAAAGTTTATAAACATTGTCCACTTTAGTATCTAAGTGGGTTAAATGATTATCCTTTATTACTGAAATCTTGTTGTGTATTAATTTGATCTCACCTTGTAATTTTATAATCTGTTCAGAATTTTTTTGTGATTGTGTAGCCATTATTCTGTTTGTCCTGCACCAACTGTTACAGCTCTTAATAATGATAGTGCTGTATTATAATCTTTCAATCTTGTGTTAAATCTATAAAAGCTTGAATACCTTTGTCGCTTGTTAATGCTTCTGCAATTATTTTAGAATTTTGGAAAAGTTTTATCATTATACCAATTAACAATACCATCTTTAACTGGAAAGCCACCAGCAACAAAAGCAACTTTGTTTTTACTTGCTTGTTCTTTAAATAATAAATTACTTGCAGTTGGTGATCCTGCTTTACCACCTTGTGCAGTTGCTTTTAATATATCTGCAAAATTCTATTGCTTTTTTAACATCTGTTAATTTAACATTTGAGTCTGTTTGTTTAGCTAATTCAAACATCATTTGTGTTAAATTAGCTTTTTGTTTAGGATCTTTCATTATAGCATCATGGAATATAACACCTTGACTTAAACCTTTATCTATATGTTTAGATTGTGATTTTATAAAAGCATTATTTATATAACCAGTTACTACATTTTCCCAAGCACCAGCTACACCACTTTTATTTAAAGATTTAGCCATAGCATTTATATCTGATGGTACTGCTTTAGTTTCTAAGAATTTCCACATTGTACCAATTTTATTTACATCTTCTGCATTTTTAGCTTTTTCTAAACTTTTAAATAATTCTGTTACAGATCCTTTTGTAATAGGTTTTACATACTCATCATTATATTTAATGTATGCTTTTGAGCTTTGACATAATCTTTGTTTGTACTCATAAGAGTATTTAAACTATCTGACATAAATTTATATTTTTTAACTGCTACAACATCAGAAGCTTTTTTACACCTTGACCAACTGTGGAATAAAATATATCTCTAACCTCTCTATAAATTTGGTGCATTGCTTGACCATTACCCTCAGTTTTTTGTAATTTGTTAGCAAGTTGTACAATAGTTTTTGCATCAGATGGCTCTAAATTTTTTGCTAAATTTTTCCAACTTATAACAAGATTATTTACATCTTGAGAGTCGTAAAACTTTTCAAGTTTACCACCACCTGCATTTTTCCAAGCTGTACTTCTTTGTGATGATAATGCAACAGCAGCTTTTTTTAATTGTGTGTAATATTCTTTATCAGAAACAAATCGTCTATTTGTAATAACAATACCATTTTTCCTGACCCCATTTTTCAATAAATCTTTTTAATTTTTCTGGTCGTTCAG
Organism: Candidatus Salivita marina; assembly: GCA_038144425.1. Classification (GTDB taxonomy): domain Bacteria; phylum Pseudomonadota; class Gammaproteobacteria; order Pseudomonadales; family Azotimanducaceae; genus Salivita; species Salivita marina. The sequence goes on from JAYQNS010000004.1 coordinate 1,037,034, forward strand.
TCCAAAATTTATCCATAACTTTTGTACCAATTATGGTAGATTGGACATTGGTTTCTGCTGATTTAATTGCAGAAGAACCTGTAACTTCTGCTGCTGATAAATTAAATTCTTTATCTATTTTTTGCATCTTTTTCTATTTTTTTTGCTTTTTCTATAACTGCTTTTGTTGGCAACATATCTTTACTTAAAACAGCAAGATTACCTTTTTAAGTGCATACAAGTCCATCATAATGTTAGTTCCAACACCAACAGCAGTACCTGCCATTTCATTTGAATTGTTGGTAACTAATTGGTCTAATGCACCACTAGCAGCACCAGTACCTGTAAACAAAGCTTTTGCTTTAGTGGTTTTACCTAAAATACCACCAGGTGCAGCATACTCACCCATAGTCATAGCATACTTACCTAAGTCTGATTTACTTTTATAAGTTAAAAAATTATCTCTTATATATTCGCCAGGTAAAACTTATCAGCTTTTTCTACTGCAATTTGCACATCTGATTTCATTTCATTAGCTTCATCATTAGAAAAGCCAATAGCTTCAGCAGCTTTATCAAAAACAAATTCACTACCTGAGTCTATTGCTTGTACTAAAATAAAATGGTAAATCAATAACATAAGTAATACCTTTAGCAGCACCTACAGCACCAGATACAGCAACATCTTCTGCTGTTTGTAAACCAGTAAGATTACCCTCTGTTACAATTTGTTCATCTTGTTTAGTTCCCTCACTTAATATTTTTTGTTCTTCTTGTTTTTTTAAATATTCTTCTTTGTCAAAATTTTTTAAATATTCAGATATAGCTGACATTATTATGAACTCCTTTTTAGCATTATAGTAAGTTTCATATATTTCTTCCCAATCTATACCTTTGTATTCATCGGTTAGTAATGCTTTAATTGTAGGTTCATCATAACCATCTAAAGCATAACTTGTAATTAAATTTTCTATCATTTCACCAGATGGTTTAACTTTGCCTTTAATATAATTTAAGTACTCTTTTGTATATTCACCTTTATCATTAGTTGCAGATTTACCTTTAGTAGCTAAAAATTCTCTAGCATTATTAATTAATTTTTCTTGAATAATAATTTGATTTTTTAAGTTTTGCTTTAAATGTAGATGGAGTATCTTTATCACTTGGAATAGACTCTTGAATCCAACCAATCTCTTTTTCACCAGCAGCAACACCAGTAACAGATTTTCTGTAGTCGTTAAAGTATTGTTGGTTAGTTTGTAGCCAAGTTGAATAACGATTTAGATAACCTCTTTCTTCAATAGTTAATGGTTTGTTTGTAAGGTTAGCTACTTTGTCTTTTTTCTTTTAAAAATAAAAATTTTGCTTTACCATCTAAACTTAAAAATTCATCATCAAAAAGAAGCTCTTGTCTTTTAAGATTAGTTAATAAATTTTCACCTTTAATAACTGTTTCAGCTAATTTTGTTTTGTTTGATTTTTTGTGTTATATCATCTACATTTTTACCAGTTATACTTTGTGAAACTATATCATAACCATTTGCTGTTAGTTCAGTAGCTTTTGCTAGACCATCTTTTGTAGAAATATTTAATGTTTGTTTATCACCATCTGCATTTATAAATGTTGTAAACTTAGCAGCTTTAGGTGTGGCAAATTCATTTTCTTTAAATACTCTAAAGGAAAAGCTTTAAACAATGCTTTATCTTCTTCTGGTACTTTATCAGCATAATCTTTTATTAATTTTCTTTTTCTTCCTCTTGTTCCATAGCAGAAAACATAGATGCTGTTTTCATACCTTGAATTAAATTTGGTAGAGCTGCACCAGGATTTTTGACCTGATAGTCCAGCAGTTAATAAACCAATACCACCTAAAACTTCTGGTGAGTATAATAAACCTTTAAAGGGTGATTCTGCCATTAGATTAGTCCTTGTTCTTTTAAGTAGTTATAATAAATATTACTTGCTGACATATTAGCATTGTAACCAAACTGACTTGCATTAGTTGTCATGTTTAATGTTTTAGCTAATTTTTCTTTTGCTGCATTATATGTATTTAAAAATCATTTGATATGCCAAGATTATTAGATGTATTAGAAAAATAATCATTTACCATTGAGTTTTCATTTGTTTCAACAGTTCTAAAATCATCAGGATTATCAAATGTAATTGTATTGTTATTTTGACCATCACCACCACCACCAGTATTATTATTTTGAGTTATCAGGTAATGTGCTTCTATAATCAGTTTCGTTAAATAAATAATTGTACTCTGGTGATCCTCAACAATTCTCCCATTAGGATTCCAATTTAAACCAGTACCTAACTCATACTCTTTTATCATAGCAGTAGTCATGTAATTGTTTCGTCTTTTTTGTTAGCAGAATTAGCAAATGGAGATAAAATTTCATTTAGTGCATTAATAGAAAAAAATGGTGAGCCTGTTAATCTTTCAAAAGTTGTTTTGCCAGTTAGTGCATCATTAATATTTACACCTTGATCTACAAGATCAACTATGTTTTTGTGCAACAGCAGTTTTTGTTGAGACTTTCTGTCATTGCTGTATTATATTGATTACTTTGTGTGCCTTGAAAAGCATCAGTAGATCCACCACCACTTGATTGTGAACCACTATCATCTCTACCTCTATCCATATCTCTTGATACATCACCACCAGCTCTGTTTTGACTTGAGTCAGTAGAACCAAAACCATCAAAACTTAATAACCCAGATGCACCAATATTAGGCTCATTGTTTAATAGAGAGCCATGTAAATTAGCTTCTAACAATAAACCTTTTTCAGCATCTGTGATATATGCTAATTCTGTATCTGGACTATCTGGTGATGATTTCCAAAATTTAGGTGCAGTAACTTCTTCTGTTTTGCCTAAATAGTTTTTTACACCACCTTGAACTGCGTAATCTTTTTCCATTAAAATATAATTCCAAGAACACTAAGTATTAATAATAACATTATGTACTTTGAAGTTTTTCTATCTATATCAACTTCAATATCAAAAATTATTTTTTTTTAATTTATCCATTATAGTAACCCTCCTAAAAATCCTAAACCACCACCGATAGCTGCACCAAATCCACCAAATTTTGATCCGATTAATGCACCACCCATAGCAGTTGTTACAGGATTAGCTTGTGTTTGTGTTGAGCCTGTTTGTATGGAAAACCACTAGCAATTGGTTACTAAACTACTGTATTGTTGTAGTGAAGCAAAAGGTGCTAGGTTTTTTTGTCTTTCAATATTTTCTAATTGAGCTCCAGTTTGTACTAAAGTAGGTGTAGCACTAGCAATACCTAATTGTCTTTGTCGTTCTCTTTCGTAAGCATCAAATGCCATTTGGCATAGCTGCATCTGCAACACCTTGTATTATTTGTTGTTGATTCATTGCTGATCCTGGTGTTCTACCAGCACCACTAAATTCTGTATTAATTGCAGTTGCTATATCTGCTCCTGCACCTTGTAATAAAGGTGATAAAAATGGATTTAGATATTTGCACCAGATAATGTATCTGATAGCTGTTGTTGTGCAGCAGTACCCATTAATTCTTGTCCAGCAAGTCCTGTTATTGTTTGCTGTGAGGGAGCTACATAACCTGATGCTTTTACTCCTTGTCCATATAAATTTCCAGCTTCTGATATAATTTGATTTAAAGCTGGTCTTGCAGGTTCGTATGGATTTACAGTTTGTATCTGTTGTCCACCACCACTATTTCCACCACCAAATGACATTAATCATTCTCCTTTTTATTTAATTGTTTTTCTAAAACTACATGAGTTCTTTGTAATCTAAGTTTTGCATTATTTTATCCCAACCTGGTCTTGCAAAAAGTTCCATAGAATTACAGTCATTATCTATTGCAAACTTTTCTAGCTCACTTACTAAATGCTGCCATTTTTGTCTGTGCCTACCTGTAACAATAAATATATTGCAAGATCGTTTAAGTTTTCTTTGTATTATTTCTGTAACTACAACACCATAATATTTATCTAATGTTGTAGATTTAGATTTATCCCAAATAATCAAAGTTGAAATTTCTTTTCTTTTAATTTTTCTAAAATAAAATCACTATCAGTATAATTTCCTGAGTATGATAAAGCTTCTTGAATATTTTTAGAAACTAAACCCCAAACATCATTTATATTTGATGTGGTATTTTGTACTATGTTCATTATGTAATGCTCAAATAACTTATTCCTATGTGAACACTATCTGTTGAACTAATTGTTGCTTTAAGTGCATCTGAGTTTTCTAAAACTAAAGGCACACTTAATAGCTCCTCTGAATTATTTGCTGTAAGTGATTTTGTATTAAATATTGTAAATTCTGCACTAGCTGAATTATCTGCTACATCCATAGATACAGTTGGTGTATTACCAGTATTGTTTGTAATTCTTATAGATTTTATAATTATAGTTTCATTACTAGCAGCAGTTACTAAAGTAGTTTCTGATGCAGTAGCTAAAGCTTTACCTAAAAATCTATATGAGTTAGCCATGACTACCTAGCTGTGCATGGCACATTGTTTGAACCTACTAATGATTGACCAAATGCCATGTAGATGTATGTTCCACCTGATGCGTTAATTACAGCATTTGTTCCTCTAGCTTTTAAACCATTAGAAAAGATAATCAAATCTTCCATCAGTTGAATTATTTTCAGCAGAACTAGTATCAGCAAAAAGCTCTGGTACAGCAACCTGTATTTGATGGTGTTCTTTTTTATCTATCATCATCCAATTATTTGTTGTATCAGTTCTTTTACCATAACCCAAGCAGGTTTAAATCCTGTATAGATAAATGAACCATCTGCATTACCATTACCAGTATAAATTACCAAACTTGCTATAACCAGCTTTCTCTGCAAAACAGTAAGCAATATAATTTTGACCACTTCCATTTGAACCTGCTGATGTACCAACATTAAATACAGAAAGATGTAAATGCAGAACTTTGAAAACAACATTACCTGCACCAGAAACAGCACTATTACTATTTAAAAGTTAAAAATCTTGTATAATCTCCTAGTGAAGCACTTAATGGTTGATGGCTCATTAACCAATTATTAGTTCCATTTAATTCTTTAATTAAAACTACTTGTGGTACTGCACCTAAACCATGACCGATTGTGGCATTACTTCCTGTGCCTGTGTATGAACATATTGAAAAACCTGCTGTTGTATTTACTGATGTGTAAGTAGTGTTTATAGAACCATCTGTGTTTGATGAACCTTGACCATTTGCTTTCCAGTTCCATGAACAATATGTATATGTGTTAGCATTAACTTCGCCTTGATTACTATCATCACCTAATGTAAATCCAGTAGATGTTATTCCTGTTACTGCTGTTGATTCTGTAGCTTCTGCATTAGTTCTATTAGAACCAATATATTTAGTTGCACCTTTCTAACACTATCTGTCCACCAATGATTATCAACTGCATTTCTTCTTTTTATCCAGTTTAAATCTGGTTGCATACCTGTTGTTATAGTTCTAGCTGAACCATTACCTGTGTAAGTAACTGTATTAAAATAATCTGTAGATTTATTAATTGTAGTATAAGCCATTATAAATTTAATCCTTTCGTTGATAAACAGTAAATCCTGATGGAACATTATATTCAAATATTCCATTCCACTTGCGTTAGTTCCTGCACTAGATACTGCTGTTGTTCCAAAGTAGCCATTGCCGAAATTAAATTGTAAACTTCCTGATTCTATTGAAGCACTTGGTGTATAAAATCCACTTGAATTATGTTCTGGTGTAACATTGGACTTGTTCCATTAGATGGGTCAGAGCTATTATACCAAGTACCATTTTAAAAAGTATACAATTTAAAATTATCATCATCTAAAGCTACCATTATAATATCTCCTGCTGTTGCTTGTGTTCCAAGTACCATTATTAGTTGATGCATTTAATTTATTAGGTTGACCACCATTTTGAAAAAGTTCCAACCATAAGTTATATCTACCTATGTAACCATAATTAGCATCTGATACATCTGATGTTTTTCAGAGGTGCACCCCAACCTAAAGTCCAATACCATAGTTTCCACTACCATATTTTACTTCCCAATAATACCTAAAGATGACATAGCTAAATGTGCCAGTACCCCTAACCATGCACCACTTACTGTTCCTTTAGTATTACCATTACTAAAAACATAACCAGAATTAGTTTGGTTTAAAGGATTTTAAATGTACAAAAAACATTGCTTGGACAATCTTCTGTTTTTGTAAGTGTACCACCACTAACTGTAAATGGATTTGAGTTTGGTGAATGGTCTGTTACTGAATTACCATCTTTTAAAACAAAACAACCATTAGTTCCATAAGATACACTAGGAGAAGTATTTATTTTTCCATTCTCAGTTGTACTATCTGTTGAACCAAAATCTGATGCAGCATAAGTATAATTATCACAAAAATGAATATGAGATAAAACACCATTAAGATAATTACCAGAACTACCATTACTTCCAATCTAGTATAAGTTGTCAAATTAATTAAACTTTGTCTACCAGATGTTGGATTGGTTCTTGAATTAAAAGATGTTTCTTTCCTACACCATTAACCCAAATTTTCATTCTATTGTCTGCTGTAGAGTTGTAGTATCCCATCTTAAAACAATATGATACCAAGCATTAGTGTCTCTAAAAACTCTATTAGTAACTAAATTTCCACCATCATTAGAATAACCACCTGCTTGAAAACTAGCAAATTGTAATCTATCTTGAATCAAAAGCTATTTTATCTTTATTATTGTTGTCTAGGTATAAACCAAATATACTATGTTCTGCTCCTGTAGAACATCTTTTTAACAAAAAAACTAGTTGTCCACTTAGTTCTTGTTCCACTTGAAGTTGTTGATACTGATAATTGTGTTCTAGCCATTAGTTAAATTGTCCCCACCTGTTGCACCGAAGCTAGATTTAAGCTAAAATCTCTATCTACAGTTTGATTTTCTGCATCGGTTATTCTTAATGTAAAATTATATAAAGTTGCTGCTGTAGAAGTTCCACCAAAATCAGTTGTAGTTATTACACCATTTGAAGCTAAACTACAATTAGCACCTGATGAAGCAGTTAAAACATTTCCACCAGATGTAACTTCGCTAAATGTTATCGCACTATCTGATGAGCCTGTAACTGTTGCAACTGTACCAGAAAAATTACCAGCAATAGTTCCTAATGAACCTGCTGCTGTTGTAAAACTAGGTGCAGTTGAAGCTGTTATAATATTGTTTGTTGATCTACCAGCAAGACCATTTGGATTTTCAACTCTAACAAAATAATTACCAGCAGCTAAAGTTACATTAACTGATAATGTTGTAGCATTAGTAAATGAAACTGTGTTTGCATTTGTTATAGCTCCAGTAGAGCCATTAACAAAGTAACTTGTGGTATAGAAACAAATCCTGTTCCTGTAATACTTATTGTTGTAGCAGTAGCAGGTGCAATTGTTTGTGATACATCAGCTACTGTTGGTTTTGTTTCAGCAGCATCAACCCAAGATAATTGATTACTATTACTTCCATTGGTAGCAAGTACCTGTCCATTTGTACCCACATTTTGTGGTAAAATTAAATTATAAGATTGTCCAGCAGAGTGAGGTGGTGCTTGTATAGACACACCATGACTGTTCTGACTGCAATTCAAAGTAAGTTTTGCATCAGCACTAGATCCATCACCTTTAATCTTTAATACTGGATTTTCTATCGTACTGGTAGTTCCTGAAACTATATTTCCAAGATTCCTTGCTTTAGACATTATTTAATTTTCCTTTATTATTTTGAATTTTGTAATGGCTAGATATTTCTACCTAGCCATATAATTTACAATACTATTGTATTAGCTTCTTCTTCAGTTAATGGCTCTCCAGCAATTAACTTAGCTTTAGCACTAGCTTTTAAATCTTCGTATGCTTGTTTATCTGCATCAACAATATCTTGTTGTTGTTTTGCTAAAGTATTTGCATTTATTTCATCTGGTGTAAAATCTCTTTCTACAATTTCCCAGTTTGAATATTTATTTCTTTAACGTCTGCCATTTTTATTCTCCTTAAATGTAATTAATATTAACTAATACCAGCTGTAATTGTTCCACCAGCTTTACTTTGACATCTTATTCTGTCTACAACATTACTTTTCCATGTTGATACTACCACCACCAACATCAAGTCTTGTAGTATCAGATAAATAAAAATTTTAGTTGCTGACCACATATTGTCAGAACCAGAAGATTTAATAAGACTAATTATAGATATACCATTCCAAACATGATTTGTAGCACCAGAAAAACTCCAAAATCCATCTGTAGGAACATTACCATTATTTGATGATGGATAAAAATACATAGCACTTCCTTTATATCCAGAGGTAGTTATTCCACCACTATGTCCTAATTGAAATCCCAATGAGTGTTGTCAGAAGTTTGTACTAAATGCCTTACTCTTACAATAGTAATTAATTTTGCAGTTGATGGTATTCCAGTAAAAGTTATTACTGAACTACTCCCAGTAGTTGCAGTACCAGAAGTCATACCTGCTTGTACTTCTCCAAAACACAGGATTAGCACCTGTGCCTTGTGTTTTTAAGAATTGTCCAGAAGTACCTGCACCTAGTCTTTGTAATCCACTTCCATCCCTGTAGACTAAATCACCTTGTGTCGTCAAGTTGATGTTAAGTCAGTTCCATTCTTGCTGCCGACATTTGTTCCCAATAAGTACCATTACTTTTGCGTTGCCTTGTGATGCTAAAATACAAATATAACTAGAGCCACCTGATGAAACTACATCATCAACTTGGTACTGTTTGACTGTTGTTATAGAAGCACCTTTCCAGTTAAATTTGATAGCACCTAGATTTTACTGTTGCCATATTTGTTTCCTTTATATTGTTGCTATTAGATCGCCATTTGAGTCAATGCTAAAGGTAAAACCACTAGCACTAAATAAGACATCATCAAAAGAGGCGAAAGTTGAACTTGAGATGTTGTCTGCACCTTGATTAGTTGTTGTGCAATCAATTTCCACATTATCTTTATTAAAACCATAAACTTCTGCTGAACTTGCATTTCCATATTCTAAAGCATTTCCACCAGAGTTTACTTTAATTACTTGTCCTGCTGATCCAATTGAACTTAAACCTGTACCACCTCTAGCTGTTGCTAAAGTTCAGCAGTTAATGATGTTGCAGCATTAATTGCAGCTACATTAAATGTACCATAAGCAACTATTGAAATTATATCACCTGCTGTTGCACCACTAGCCAAAACTACTGAAGTTCCAGATGTTACTGTTACATCAACTGCATTTACAAGCTTAGACCCATTCAAATAAACATCTATGAATTCCAGCATCGTAGGCAAGTGTGTTACCTACATCATCTGTTCCTGTAAATGTTGTCTGTCCACCAGAAGCTGTGTATCTAAATCTAGCTGCTGTTCCATTTACTGAAGAACCTGCATGCTGCCCAACCACTAGATTTGCATTAAAAACTTTTAATTCGTTAGCTGTCGTATTGAAAAGATCGCCAACATTTAGTGAATCTGTTGGAGCTGATGAAGAAATTCTATAAACTTCTGCAAAATTATTTACAGAAGATAAATTATTTGCAACAGTCGTTACGTTAGCAGAGTTTGAAGCAAGTGAATTTAATCCACTTATTCCTGCTAGTGTATTCATGTCAGATACAGTTTGAGAAGTACCCAAAGTATTCATATCTGATATTGCATCTGCTGTTCCAAGTAATCCTATTTCAGTTGCTTTAGATGCAACAGTAGTTACCTCTGTAGCTTTGGAACTAATCTATGAAAATTGTAAGTGTGTTGTGTAGTTGTAGATTCAACTAAAATACCAAAACCTGCTGGTAAAGATGCGTTTGCACCACAATTATTTAATGTAACTGTAGAATTACCAACTGTACCATTTGCAATAGTTACAACACCAGAGCCATTTGCTGTATGTGAACTTGCAAGTGCTTGAACACTTACAATTGTTCCAACACCATTATTTACATCTGGGTTTGTATTTGGAAAACTTGTTTCATTTGCAATCGGTACAAAACCACCAACATCATCTACTAAATCTATAACTCTTGCATCTATAGCACCTGTTGTTGCAATAAAATTATCATTGCTAGTCCAAGATTGACCAGAGTTAATTAGTTCTGATGTATCTTTGTTTAAAAATCTAGTGTCAGCAGCAGATGTTGTATAGAAAGTAGTATCGTTTGGTGTGTGTGCTGCTTGTTCTGAATTTGTTATTATTGCTGCATCTGCAATCTTAGCAATTCTTACTTGGTCATCGCCAATATGAGCTGTGTCTATTGAACCATCAACTAAGTGTTCTGAGTCAATACTATCATCTGCAATTTTAGAACCATTTACAGCATCAGCACCTAGTTTAGTATTAGTTACTGCACCTGCATTTATTTTAGCTTCTGTTACAGCATTTGCATTTATTTGTGCAGCTTGAACTGCATTGTCTGCAATTTTTGCATTAGTAACAGAGTCGTCTGCAAACTTAGCAGAAGTTACTGCATTAGATTTTAAATTATCTGCACCAATAACATCTGTTGGTATTGAGTTACCTGTTTTAGTTAAGATAGCTAAATAAATTGTTAATGTTTCATTTTTGTAATGTACCACTATCTAAAGTTACATTTACTGTAGTGTTTGAAGAAAAAGATGAACTTGATATTGTTCCATAAACAGTTCCTGTGCTAGATCCTATAATTTTTACTCTACGACCTGCATGATAAAATGCAGTTACATCTACACCATTTATTGTAAATGAACTTGCACTTGCATAAGCACTTGTAAAGCTGCATCACCATCACCATAAATAACCCATTGTGCATCGTTGTACCATTCTCTTGTGTTTTTCATTAATGCTCTAATCGCATTATTCAAATCACTAGGCAACATTCCCTCTGCTGTATTTATTCCATTTAAAGATGTGTTATTAGCTTGGGTTGTTGAATAATCTTTTATTCCTGCCATCTTTTCTCCTAATTCATAAACCAACTAAAAGCTTTATCGCTTTCAGTATTATTTTTGTTAATTAATGTATTTACAGCTTCCTCTACTTGTCTTTGAAAAAGCTCTTGTGCTTCAAATGAATATCTAACATTATCTATATCTACTTTATCACTCATTATCTTGTACCACCTGGCGATGCTGTTAAATCTATTCCTTGTGCATTTGTCCAAACACTCTCAGCAGGTATTTTTACATTTGCTCTAAAATATCTTCCTGATTGTCTTACTGGTGCAATACCTGTACTGTTGATTGTACTTGAATTTGATGAAGTTACTGTATCAGCAAGTTTATCTCTTGTTTTAACTATTACATTAGATGTTGCATCTACTATTGGTCTAACACTTGTAATGTTTGCTCTTGTGCCTGGAAATAATTCTGTTTCTTTGAGTTTCTAATTCTGCTTCTAAATTTTTCAGAAAATATAGCAACTTTAAAATCTTCATTTATAGCACCTAAATATAATTGTCCTTGTGTCCAATAAGGTGTGTCTAATGAAATATTAATATCATCTAAGTTTTCAGATATTAAGTCCATTAGCTCAACTGTATTGATAGTTACAAATTGTTCAAAAATTTGTGATGCTTGTACATTAGCAATAGACCATTTTTGAGTTACATAATTATAAATTAATAATCTATCACAGATACCAGTTGTGTTACCTGGATTATTTTTACTAGGATATAACCATATAGCCAAAGTATTAAAAGGATCTACACAGCAGCAGCAATTCTATCACTAAATGCTTTGTTTAAATCACTATCAAAAAATCTATTAACTTTTTTCAGAACCTATAGGTAATATTTGATCACCATTAATTTGAAAAAAACCATCGTCTGCATAAAAAGAATATTTGCCTGTTGTCTTGGCAAACTGTTTGTCCATACACAGCTCCTCTATTTGGTGATATAACTGAAAATCTAAAAACTACATTTCCACCTACAAAGTCCATACGAACTATTTGGTTTTGCCTAAATACATATCCAACCTCACCAGAGGTTATGGCAACTACTTGTCCACCTGAGCCTGGCATATCTTGTGTATCACTTGATTTAACACCAGCTTCCCAAGTCGCAATATCATTTAGTCCTGACCAAGCAACTCTGTTTTGTGCATTGTTTATGTTACCTGTAACTAAAAAAATCTCTTATGACACCACTTGTTCTAAATAATGGCACAGTTCCACTTGTTGCTATACTTTGTAGTGTAGCAAAGTTAGTAGAAGTACCCATTAAATAATATTGTGGTGCATCTACTCCATTACTAGCAATTACATAATTACCAAATTGAGTAAAAAAGTAAAAAAATCTGTATCACCACCAGTTAAGCCACTTTTTCTTGATGTAAAAGTACCAGCAGATAATTGAAATATATCTGTTTTAGTTGCAACAAATGTAAATACTGTATTTGTATTATTTCTAAAACTACCTGCACCTTTTGCATTTTTAACAATATTGTTTGAGCTATAAGCAACTAAACCTTTTACTGGTTTATAACTTGTTTGTGCATGATAAACATTAGTAGCTACTGTTGCACCTGGATTTAGATGCTCAGGTTGATCAGGTAGCCATTCGCCAAAAAGGTAATTGCATAATTAAGCCGAATTAGTTGTTGTTGTAAAACCATTTTTAAATGGTGATGCTATTGTATCTTCACTTCTAATTTGTAATGGAGATCCACTAAATTGATCTTCCTATCATTTAATTCTAATCTTTCTAATGCTGTTGCATACATTTGTTGCCAAGTTTGAACTTGTTGTGGATTATAACCACCTAAAAAATTAGCAGCATGAAATAATGATCCATACAAATATATTGCAGGATGATCTGTTAAAATAAAATTAGTTGCATTACTGTTAGATAAAGCATCAAACTTTTTATAAAAATTTAATTTACCAGTATATGTATTATCTGGTTTTTGGCATAAATCTAAAATTATCGCCAAGTATTGTATAAGCTTGTGGTATTCCAGTAGTAGATGTACCTTTTACTTGATCCATTTGTGGTGGAGTCATGTATCGTAAAGGATATTTCGTACTACCACTTAAAATAAAAAAATCTCTTACTTGTAAAAACCTGTAGGTAAGGCAGCAGTTTCTGCATTAATTGTTACATCGGCAGAAGCTATCATTTTTCTAACTCTTAATTTTGAGTTAAAATCAGCTTCTGTTAATACTATAAAATCATCTGCTATCTCAGATGTTAAATCTGATCTGTTTAACCAGTTAGCAATAGAAGTTTTAAGTGTTGTATAATTTGTTAGTGCCATTAAAATTTACCTGGTGCAGTTCTAAAATATCTATAATCAGAACTGTTTAATTTTTCTTTTAATATTTTTGTTTGAACATCTTTAGGCAAAGCAAACCAAATTGCCATTGTTTTGATCTTTGTTATATTCCTTTGCCCATATCTCTAAAATAATTAAAGGTATAGATGCAATTCTTTTAAGACCTTTATCTGGGCTATACCCATCGTTTTGAGTATATAATTTTTTATTGTGGTCTAATATTGGCTTATGATTAATTTTTCTTTCTTGTATGACACCTTTTTCTGTGCCTGTAAAAGTTTCACTTACTAAACCATTATTTTCAACAATCTTACTCATTTACCTTGACCCTTGTAACCTTGGAAGTTCTTGCGTTTTTTTTGTTCATTTTTACAAAGACTGGGATTACGACCAATCGAAGTTTTGTGATGCACAGGTTCATGTGCAACGAAGTCTTTAAATTTCTTAGCCACTTAATTCAGTTACATATAAATCGCCACTACCTATAAATGCAACTTTTTCACCTGGTCTAATTTTTATTATTTCAATATCATTAGCAGGTATATACATAGATGATGTAGTAGCAGTTGGTGATCCACCAAAAGCAACATGACCATTAGCAGAAGCTACAAGTCTTACAAACTGTGTATGAGCTAACATACCATCAGATGTTGCAACACTTGATCCACTTGATGTAACTTTTTGTGTCTTAATTGGAAATAATCCATAATTATAAGCCATCTTAGTTTTCTCCTTATTTTCTTTTCTTCATTTTAGATTTGACAATCTTTGCTTGAAGCTTTTTTGGTAAAGTTCTTTGTTTAGCTGTAAGCACAGCTTTTTCATTTTACCTTTCATTAGTATTTTCTCATCTTAACTTTTTTGCCCATTTTCTTAGCAGCTTTTTTTGCAGCAGCTTTTCCTTTTTGTATAAACAAATTTCTTTTTTCCGACCATCGGCATAATATTTCTCCTAAAAAATTTTGTTGTGTATCTGGGGGAAGTACTGGCTAAGCAAGATCCCCCAAATTCTGTTTATCTTCTGATCACAATTGTAAAATGAGCAGAATGAGTTCCTGTAGATGCACCATTAGTTGCAATAGCGATATAATCACCCTCTACAACTGAGTTAGCACCAGTAGGCTCACAAGTGTCAATATCACCAGCAGCACTTCCACTATGTGCAATAGTAATTGTTCCACCAGTCATATTTGTTGTACCAACTTTTGCAGTACATACTGCATTAGCAGTAGCGATAGTTCCACCTAATACAGAAGTAATTTTAATTACTCCTACCTGCATCAGGTACTGCAACTCTTACAGTTCCAGCAGTTGAAACATCGTCTAAATGACACTCTAAAAAATAATCGTTTAAAGTTCTCATGTTTTTTTCCTTTATTTGCTTCGTTCCGACTTTAAAAAATCTTCAAAGACCAAACAAAAATGTTAATTGAATATAGGGGGATTGCTCCCCTATAATTAAAATGATTATGATGTAGTTACATCAAAGATAGCACCACTTGCTTTTTCGTTTTTAGAAACAAGTGTGTACTCAGCTAATAATGCTTGTTTTGTAGCATCACCAGTTTTTGCAAGATCCATAAGTTGGAAATCTCTTAGGAAAGCAGTTGCAAACATATCTGGTTGTAAAAACAAATACATCTCTAGCTCTTTAAATCATTGGTTTCAACAGTCATTGCACCGAAATCAGACTCATATACATCAACAGCAGCTACTAATCTTTTGTTTTCAGCAGGGTCAAATCTAGTTGATCCACCTGTAAAACCAGATAG
>JAYQNS010000005.1:0-23626 GCA_038144425.1 Candidatus Salivita marina
ATCCAGACGCTGCGCGGGAAGCCTGTGGCACCTTTACCTTTACCGCCGCGCCGCCGCTCCGGGAGGAGGTCCCCAACCTCTTCCTCGATCCTGAGCATCGTTTTCAAAGTTTCCTGGGCATCGGTACCGCGATTACGGACGCCAGCGCAGAGGTCTTTGCCAAGCTTCCAGAAAAGGCTCAGCGCACCGTACTGAAGGCCTGCTGGAGCCCCACGGAGGGCAACGGCTATCGCTTTTGCCGGACATCCATCCATAGCTGCGATTTTTCCTCGGCCAGCTACACCTACTGCGACGAGGACGACGAAGAGCTAAAGAGCTTTTCCATCGCCCCGGACCTTCGCTATCGCATTCCCATGATTCGAGCCGCGCGAGAAGCAAGCGGAGGACAGCTACAGCTTCTTGCCAGTCCCTGGAGCGCGCCGGGCTGGATGAAGGACACGGGCACTATGCTCGAGGGCGGTCGGCTAAGACCCGATCATCGGGGCACCTGGGCCCGCTACATCACGCGCTTTCTTGCAGCGTGGACGCGTGAGGGGCTGCCCTTCTGGGGCCTCACGGTGCAGAACGAACCCGCCGCAACTCAGCGCTGGGAGTCCATGCTCTGGGACGGCGTAGAGGAACACGGTTTCCTCCGGGACCACCTGGCTCCCGCCCTGGCCTCGACAGGCTTCAAGGACCTGAAGGTGCTGGGCTGGGACCACAACCGGGATCTTCTTCCGGCACGGGCACGAGCCTTGCTCAGCGGTGACGGTGGAGCCCCGGACGTCTGGGGTGTAGGTTTTCATTGGTACGAAACCTGGAGCGGCTCCGCTCCCCTCCACGGCAACGTGGCCGCTGTCCGTGAAGCCTATCCAGACACTCCGCTGATCATGACCGAGGCCTGTGTGGAGGGCTTCACCGGCAGCGAAATCGACGCCTGGCTCACGCGGAGCGTCACGCGTCGGAGATTATCGGGGACCTGGCGGCGGGGGCGTCGGCCTGGATTGCCTGGAACGTCTTGCTCGATTTCGAGGGCGGCCCCAACCACGTGGGGAACACCTGCTTCGCGCCCATTCACGGCGATCCAGAAACGGGCGAAGTGCAATTTACCCGGTCCCATGCCGTGCTCGGGCAATTCTCTCGGCACCTCGCGCCGGGCGCGCAACGGATTGCCGCCAGCACCACGCGCAGCGCCCTCCGTACCGTGGCCTTTCGAAATCCCGACGGCACCGTGGTGGCCTTCCTCTTAAATCAAAGTGATCAAGCAGAGATGGTGCACTGCACGCTTGGGGATCGGCAGGCAGCGCTTCCTTCACCCCCTCGCACCCTACAAACCCTGCGTTGCCAGGCCTAACCCCCTTTTCCTGAGGATTGAGATCCATGCTGTCCCTATGCCCTGAAGACCACGCCTTTATCGAAAGTCTCATCGATCAGATGAGCCTGGCGCAGAAAGTTGGGCAAATTCTTCAAACGGAGCGCTTGGTGATCACCCCAGAGGAAGTGCGAGACCACCACGTGGGGTCCGTGCTGAGCGGGGGCGGCTCCTGTCCCGGGGACAACCGCCCGAGCGATTGGGTCTCCATGAACGATGCCTACTGGGCCGCCTCCATGGCCGAGGGCCCGGGCCGGCTCCCCATTCCCATCCTTTACGGCGTGGACGCAGTTCACGGTCACAGCAACGTGCGCGGGGCGACGGTGTTTCCCCACAACCTTAACCTTGGAGCGATCAACGATCCGGACCTGGTACGAGAGATTGGGAGAGCCACGGCGCGGGAGGTACTGTCCACCGGGGTCGATTGGACCTTTGCGCCCACCCTCGCGGTGGCCCGGGACCGGCGCTGGGGTCGCACTTACGAAAGCTGCTCCGAGGACCCTGCTCTAGTAGCCAGGCTAGCCCCTGCCTTCGTAGAAGGGTTGCAGGGGGACCTTGGAGACGAGGGCATCGCAGCTTGCCTCAAGCACTTTGTGGGTGACGGCGGCACATCGGAAGGCATCGAACAGGGGGACACGCGCATCCCTGAAGCGGAGCTACGCCGCATTCACCTAGCACCCTATCCACCGGCGCTGGCCGCTGGAGCCCTCACGGTGATGGCCTCCTTTAATTCCTGGAACGGCGAAAAGTGCCACGGCCATCGTTACCTTCTTACGGAGGTGCTGAAGGGGGAGCTAGGCTTCGAAGGGCTGGTGATCTCCGACTGGGACGGTATCGACTACCTCGATGACGACTACGGCGAGTGCGTCGCCCGGGGCCTGAATGCTGGGATCGACCTGTTCATGGTTTCAGAAAACTGGCGGACCTTCCTCAAAACGACGGAGCAGAAGGTGCGAGCAGGCATCGTCCCCGAGAGCCGTCTAGACGACGCGGTACGCCGCATCCTTCGGGTCAAGGTCGCCCTCGGCCTGTTCAAAAAGCCCCGCCCAGCTCAGCGCCCCCTCGCGAAGCAGCCGGTGCTGGGCTGTTCGGAGCATCGGGGCCTCGCCCGAGAAGCGGTGCGTCGGTCCCTAGTCCTTCTAAAGAACGACCATGCCCTCCTCCCCCTAGCTCGCAGCGCCCGGGTGCTGCTGGCGGGGAAGAGCGCGCACGACCTTGGGAACCAATGCGGGGGCTTTACCGTCGAATGGCAAGGCGCCTCGGGTAACCACCTTATTGAGGGGGGTAGTACGGTTTTCGAAGGGGTACGCGCCCTGGCCACCGCCTGCGACCTCGATCCTCAGGGACATAGCGCTGATCCGGCAAAGCATGATGTAGCGGTGGTGGTGATCGGAGAGCGTCCTTACGCTGAAGGCCTTGGGGACATTCGCAGCGGAGAAGACGTGCTGATCCGGGAAGGCTCGCAGATTCGAGGTAAGTTGAAGAAGCTTGAGCCCTACGGCCAAGCCGCGTCCCTGGAGGCGCTACACCCGGAAGATTTGGAAACGCTGACGCGCATCAAAGCGACCGGGGTTCCCGTGGTCACGGTCATGCTCTGTGGTCGCCCCCTCGCCACGGACTCGGAGCTGGCCCAGTCCGACGCCTTCGTGGTTGCCTGGCTGCCCGGGTCCGAGGGCGCAGGCATTGGCGAGGCCCTCTTCGCTGCCCAACCAGAAGGGGAAGCCCTCTTTCCCGGCCGCCTGCCCTTCGCCTGGCCTAGGGACGGCGGCGCACCGCAATGGCAAGACGATGAGCAACTCAATGTTCGCTTCCCCCGGGGGTACCCATGGCCGCGCTAAAGCCCGTTGACACCTTCGACCTGCTGATCTTCGGAGGCGCGGGAGATCTCTCCCTGCGCAAGCTGCTCCCGGCGCTTTATCACCGAGACGGTGCGGGCCAGCTTCCGACCGGCAGCCGCATCTTGGCCATCGGCCGCAACGAGCTATCCCGGAAGGCCTTCCTTAACCTGGTCGAAGACACCCTGCGGGCTCACTTAAAAGACCTCGATCCCAATCAGTGGGCACGTTTTGCGGAGCGACTCAGCTACCTATCCCTGAACGCCGAGGACAGCGCCAGCTGGGATCCCCTATGCGACCACCTTGCGGGCTTCGAGGATCGGCTCCGGGCCATTTATCTGGCTACCCCGCCACACCTCTTCGGCGCCATTGCCCGGGGCTTCAAAGCGCGCGCCCTGATCACCGACAACATGCGGATCGTGCTAGAAAAGCCTGTGGGCCACGACGAAGCCTCCGCCCGCCGCATTAACGATGAGGTCGGCGCGTGCTTTGAAGAGAATCAGATCTACCGCATTGATCACTACCTGGGAAAGGAAACGGTGCAGAACCTGCTGGCGCTGCGCTTTGGAAATTCCCTCTTTGAACCTCTGTGGCGCCGGGAAGTCATTGACCACGTCCAAATCACCGTGGCCGAGGATCTGGGCGTAGGCAACCGGGTCGACTATTACGATGGCATCGGCGCGCTCCGAGACATGGTCCAGAACCACCTACTGCAGCTGCTGTGCCTGGTCGCCATGGAGCCCCCTTCAAGCCTCGACGACGACGCGGTGCGGGACGAGAAGCTGAAGGTTCTCCGGGCGCTCCAACCCATGACCGCTTCCGAAGCGCGAAGCCAAACGGTGCGGGCCCAATACCAAAACGGCGCCGTGGAAGGCACGGTGGTGCCGGGCTATCTCGATGAGCTCGGTCGAAGCAGCAACACGGAAACCTTCGTCGCCCTGAAGATGGAGGTGGAAAACTGGCGCTGGTCAGGCATTCCTTTTTATCTGCGAACGGGCAAGCGTATGGCTCGGAAGCTCTCGGAAATCGTGATTCAGTTTAAGCCCGTGCCCCACGCCATTTTCGACGCCAGCTACGACACCCTTCCGAACCAGCTCCTGATCCAACTCCAGCCCGACGAAGGAATGAAGCTCACCATCATGGCGAAGCGTCCGGGACCGGAGGGCTTCTCCCTCATTCCCGTGAACCTCGATTTGAGCTTTGAGGAAGCCTTTGGGGGCGCCTACCCCGATGCCTATGAGCGACTGCTCATCGAGGTGCTTCGCGGTAATCCCGCGCTATTCATGCGCCGGGACGAAGTCGAGACCGCCTGGCAGTGGACCGATACGCTCCTTGCAAGCTGGCAAGAAAACCAGCAACGCGTAGACCGCTATGTCGCAGGCTCCTGGGGCCCGGCCGCTGCAGCCAATCTGCTCGATCGGGACGGTCGCAGCTGGCACACGGGATCCTAAGATGCTTACCGTCTTTCCTAATCGTTCTCAGGCCACAATGGCCGCGGCCGAAAGACTCGAAGCAGCCCTCCGCGGTCGCCTCGACCGGGACAGTGAGGCTGCCTTTGCGGTCAGCGGCGGCACGACGCCAGAGCCGGTCTTCCAGGCTCTGGCAAAGTGTCCCCTTCCTTGGGAACGTATTTCTGTCACTCTGACCGATGAGCGCTGTGTTCCCCCAACGGACCCCGCAAGCAATGAGGGCCTGCTTCGTCGAAGCCTCCTCCAAGGTGCGGCGAGCGCAGCGCACTTCATGCCCTTGAGCGACGAGGACGTGGCAAGCCTTCCGGATTGCCTAGCCTCCGTGCTTCTCGGTATGGGCGAGGACGGGCATTTTGCGTCCCTCTTCCCCGATGCGGCCAACTTAAATGAAGGGCTCGCGCTTCCCGGCGGTCCCCCGGTTATCGATGTGCGGACCGCCGCAAGCCCCCATCCGCGACGAAGCTTGACCCTTGCTCGCCTTTTGGCCACGGACCGCTTGCTGCTTCTTGCCTTTGGCAAGGCAAAGCGCGCCGTTCTAGAAGAACCGGGAAGGACCCCCGTAGCAACGCTGCTGGGTCAACGCGAGCGCCCCCTGGAAATCCTCTGGGCCCCCTGATTCCAAAAAGGAGTTTTCCATGCACCCCACCCTGCATGCGGTTACGGAACGGATAAAGCAGCGCAGTCAAACGCGCCGGCAACGCTACCTCGACCAGCTCCGCCAGGCCTGGGACCAGGGGCCGCAGCGGGGCAACCTATCCTGCAGCAACCTTGCCCACGGAATGGCGGGCTGCGGAAAGGCCGACAAGGATGCGCTCTCCGGGACCGAGGCTCGGAACCTGGCCATTGTCACCGCCTACAACGACATGCTCAGCGCCCATAAGCCCTACGAAACCTACCCAGATCAGCTACGAGCCGCCGCCCGTGCTCGAGGCGCCGTAGCCCAAGTGGCCGGCGCCGTGCCGGCCATGTGCGACGGCGTCACCCAGGGACAGGACGGCATGGACCTCTCCCTGTTTAGCCGCGATGTCATTGCCCTTTCCACCGCCGTCGGCCTCTCCCACAACATGTTCGATGGCGCCCTGTGCCTGGGCATCTGCGACAAGATCGTGCCCGGACTACTGATCGGCGGCCTGGCCTTCGGCCATCTGCCTATGATCTTCGTCCCTGCCGGGCCCATGCCCTCGGGGCTGCCCAACAAGGAAAAGGCCCAGGTTCGGGAGGCCCACGCGGCCGGACAGGTGGGCCGAGACGCGCTGCTCGCCGCCGAGTCCGCGGCCTACCACGCCCCGGGCACCTGCACCTTCTACGGCACGGCCAATAGTAATCAGATGCTGCTCGAATTCATGGGTCTTCAGCTCCCTGGGGGCTCCTTCATCAACCCCGAGGATCCCCTTCGGCCTGAGCTAACGGACGCGGCGGTAGAACACCTTCTGACCCTGGTGGAAGCGCAAAATCCCGCGCACGGCCTTGGCCATATGCTTGACGCGCGCGCCCTTGTGAACGGCATCGTCGGACTGCTAGCCACCGGGGGGTCGACCAACCATACGATCCACCTGGTGGCCATCGCCGCCGCCGCGGGGCTGGAGGTCACCTGGTCAGACATGGCGGAGCTCTCGAAGGTCGTGCCCCTGCTTGCCCGGGTCTATCCCAACGGCGCCGCCGACGTGAACGCTTTCCATCACGCCGGAGGCTTGCCCTTCATGGTACGCGAGCTGCTATCCGCCGGCCTTTTGCATGATGACGTGCAAACCATTGCCGGGCCCGGGCTCAGCCGCTTTGCCACGACCCCGGTGCTGACCGGTGACAGCCTGTCCTGGGCGCCTGCCTCGGACCGCTCGGGAGACTACACCGTACTGCGGAAGGCCGCCGATCCGTTCCAGGCCGAAGGCGGGATTGCCCTCGTAGCGGGCGATCTCGGTCGGGCCGTGGTTAAGGTTTCCGCCGTAGCCCCTGAGCACCGCCGTATCACGGCGCCGGCCCGGGTCTTTAGCTCCCAGGAGGCTTTCGTGGCGGCTTTTCAGGCGGGAGAGCTAGAAGGAGACTTCGTTGCCGTCCTGTCCTTTCAGGGCCCGGTAGCCCGAGGCATGCCCGAGCTGCATCAGCTCACGCCCTACCTTGCGGTGCTGCAGGATCGGGGAGCGAAGGTTGCGCTGGTCACCGACGGCCGCATGTCTGGCGCTTCTGGGAAGGTCCTGGCTGCCCTCCACCTATCGCCAGAAGCCGCCGGCGGCGGCGCCATAGCTAAGATCCGTGACGGCGATCTCATCACCCTCGACGCGGAACAAGGCCTGCTGTCCGTAGACGCCGACCTTGCCAGCCGATCAGCGGAAACCCTCGATCTCTCCTCCCAACACACGGGCATGGGACGGGAGCTCTTCTCCACCTTCCGCACCGGGGTCGGCCCCGCGGAGGCCGGTGCGTGCCTTTTCCCCTGCAGGAGCGCCCTGATATGGATGCCACCGAATGCCTCGCCGGCCTCCGCCTCATGCCCGTACTGGCTTTAAGCGAAGAAACTTCAGCCCTTCGCCTTGGGCACGTCCTTAGAGATGTTGGCTTCCGAGCGCTGGAAATCACGCTGCGCACGCCCCAGGCACTCAGCATTCTGAAGGCCTTGGCACGCGCCCTGCCGGAACTCACCTTGGGCGCCGGGAGCCTTCGCTCCCCGGTACAAATCGCCGAGGCCAAGGCCGCCGGCGCACAATTCCTGGTGGCCCCGGGGCACACGGAGACCCTGCTCGCTGCGGTGCACAACGAGCGCCTGCCCTTCGTCCCCGGCGCCGCCACCGGTTCGGAGATGCTCCGCCTTTTGGAAGCCGGCTACCGGCTTCAAAAATTCTTCCCGGCGGAAACTCTCGGTGGGGCGCCGGCTCTGCGGAGCTTCAGCGCGCCCCTACCGGAGGTTCGCTTCTTCCCCACTGGGGGCATCAATAGCGCAAGGCTCCCCACCTACCTTGCCCTCGAAGCCGTCGCCACGGTCGGCGGGTCCTGGTTCGTTTCCGAAGCGGCGCTGCAAGCGGGGGACGACGATTCCCTTGCGGCCGCCGCGGCGGAGGCCTGGAGCCTAGCTTATGGCTGAACGCCTTGAATTGATCGGAGATGTGGGGGGAACCAATGCCCGCTTTGCCATCGCTGAGGCCTCAGCTATGGGCTTCCACAGCGCCGAAACCTTTCCCTGCGAAGCCTTCGAGACCCCGGAAGCGGCCATAGAAAGCTTCCTCAAAAGCAAGAGCCTGCCAGACCCCGACGCCATCTGCCTTGCCGCCGCGGGCCCCGTACGCCAGGGCGCAGCGGAATTTACGAATAATCCCTGGAAGCTCTGCGAGACCAATCTGAAAGCCCGCTTCGGCGCACCCCTGGTGCGGGTGAGCAATGATTTCGAGGCCATTGCCCACGCCCTACCCCACCTTCGGGCGCAAGATATCCAGGTGCTCGGCCCCAGGGCGCCAACCGCCCCCGGCGACGAGCCGTTCTGCTATGCCGTGGTCGGGCCCGGTACGGGCCTCGGCGCTGCCGCTCTTTTGGGCCAGCGTGACCGCGCGCAGGTGGCCGTGAGCGAGGCCGGGCACGTCGGCTTTGCTCCCGAATCCCCTCTCCAAGACAGCATCTTGAGCGCCTTACGGCAGCGCTTCGGGCGCGTGTCCGCGGAGCGGCTCGTATCCGGACCGGGACTCGAGAATCTCTATAGTTCCCTCTGCGAGTTGCAGGGGCTCGCCCCTGAGACACGCTCCGCCGCCAGCATTGTGGCCAGCGCACAGGATCCGGGGGATCCCCTCGCCACGGAGGCGGTCATCCTTTTTCAGCGCCTCCTAGGACAATTTGCCGGCGACTTTGCCCTCGCCGTGGGCGCCCGACAGGGCCTGTTTCTTGCGGGCGGCGTGGCCCAGAAGTTAGGGGCCGCCCTAGCCTCGGGGCCCTTTCGGGAAGGCTTTGAAGCGAAGGGTCGACACCGCGGCCTTCTTTCTTCGATTCCCACAGCCCTCATTACCCACCCCCAGCCTGGGCTTCTGGGCGCCGTCGCCCTTTTGCGCGACCTCGACCCACGGCAGACCCGTGCGTAAGCGCTTAAAGGCGCAGGGGTCCCCGGCGCGGCCGCTTACTGGCACACTAGCCCCTGAGAGAAATCGGTGAGCGCGCCGGCGTGGCGGGGGGCCATGAAGCGGGGGTTAAACGACAGCAAAGCGAGCGCTGCAGCGCCACGAGCGACCATTGTGGAAGTGGCCGCAGCGGCCGGCGTGTCGATCAAAACCGTTTCCCGGGTCGTGAACCGAGAGGCCAGCGTGAGCGATCGGACGCGGGAAAAGGTTGAAGCCGCTATTCAAGCCCTCGGCTACCGCCCAAACCCGTCAGCGCGAGGCCTCGCGGGCAACCGATCCTATTCCCTTGGCATCCTTTACCAGGCGCCACGGGAGTTCGGTTACGTCCGCAACGCCCTCGATGGCGTCATGGCCGCCTGCGAAGCCGAAGGCTATGCACTCCTTATGCGACCCTGCCAAGACGTCTTGGACCCCGACGGCATCGACCAGTTCCTGGCCCAGACCCGCATAGACGGTGCCGTACTCACGGCTCCGATTTGTGATGACGAGCAGGTAATGGCGCTGCTTACGGAGCGGGGCGTGCCGTTCTGCCAGCTATCGCCGGCGGCTCACCGGCCCGGCGGACTGTCAGCTCACGCCGATGACGAGCCAGCTTCCCGGGCATTAACGGAACACCTTCTATCCCTAGGTCATCGCCGAATTGGCTTTATCCTTGGGCACCCCGATCACAGTTCCTCGGCCCAACGCTTGGCCGGCTACCTTGGGGCCCTGAAGCGCCACGGCCTTCGAAAAGATGCCGGCCTCATTGCCCAGGGCTACTTTGAGTTCGAATCAGGAAAGGCCTGCGCCCGGCGGCTGCTGAAAAGGAAGCATCGGCCCACGGCGATCTTCGCCAGCAATGACGAGATGGCCTCAGGGGTGCTCTATGTGGCTCGAGAACTCGGCCTAAACGTTCCCGAGGATCTCTCCATCGTAGGCTTCGACGATTCCATGGTTGCGGAGCGCACCTGGCCGCCTTTGACGACGGTTCGCCAACCGGTAACTACCATGGCCGACGCCATCACCCGAAGCCTGATTAAAAGCCTACGAGGTCATCCCGTGGCAGCGAAGGACCAGGAGCGGCACTACGATTGCGAGCTGGTCCTTCGCGCCTCTTCTGGCATCGCGCCTAGCGAATGAAGAAGGGAATGTTGGCGTGGGCCGCGCTGCCCTTGCCGTCGCTGGCGTAGCCAAAAAGCCGATAGGCGCCCTGGGGGAGGGCCGTCGATACCTTTACCCGCCCTTTCCCCAGATCCTCCACCACCCCAGGAATATCGGGCGGCACGGCTTCAAGATCACCGCCGTGGGATTGGGACTGGCTCTCGGGCTTCACGGCCCAGCGCCAGATCAGCGCATCGCCATCCGGATCCTTTACCCGCATGCGGCCTGGTAGCGTCGTTCGCACTCAAGATAATTCCGGCACCGGAGGGCCGACGATCCAGGCTCATGGATAGCACCCGGGGGCCCGGTTTTCCGGCCAGGCCCCGGTCCAAAGGTAGGTCATAACGTCAACCGACTCCGTCGCCTCTCCCTCGGACGTGAAGAGGCCGTACCAGGTTGGGGTGCGCTCCTGCTTTTGCCCCCAGAGGAAGACGTAATTGCCAACGATTTGCTCCCGATTTGGCGCCAGCACACGATCGAAGGCCTTCTTATAGGTACGGGCCTTTTCCGTGCTCGTCTGCTCAATGGGCGCTCCCCAGGGCGTTGAAGGCATTTCCCAGTGACCGATGGCCCCCCACTCCGTAACGAAGAAGGGTCCAGGATCACCGAAGGCCTTGAGGTATTTCGGGAGATTAAAGAGATCGCCGTAGAGCTGAATGCTCAGGAAATCGAGGGCCGGGGCGCGCTCGCGAATCACGGTAAGGAGCTCTGCGGAAATACCGGCAGTGGTAGTGGTTGCCGGGTGCTGCCCGTCCACTTCATGGATCATGGTGGCAATGTCATTGACCGCGTCATACACCGCCGGGTTCTCATAGTCGTAATTCAGCTCATTACCAATGATCCAGGTCAGCAGCGCCGGGTGATCCTTATAGCGCTCGACCGTTGCCCGAGCTTCTTCGAACTGAGCAGCCACAGCATCCGGGTTGCTGTAGTCGAAGCCATGTCGTTCTCGGGCGATGTTTAAACAGAGAGAGACCGTTAAACCGAGACGATGAGCCTCATCAAGTACGGTCTGCGCGCTGCGGCCAGGAATATCCGCAGCCCAGGTTCGAAGAGAATTGCCCCCGCGGGCGGCCAGGGCATCGAAGTCCGTTCCATCGACTCCCGCGCCGTGAATCTCATAAGGCTCGCCCCCGCGCAGGAGCATCCATTGGTCGCCCTGGCGCTCAAGGGTAACGGGGATTGGCGCCGCCTGAGCGGTTAAAGCAGCCAGCCCAAGCAGCGGAAGAAAACAACGAGCGAATGCCCCCATGGCTAGAACCTCCTCAGGGTGATCGAAACAGAGCCCCTTCCATCGTCTCCAAAGGGCGCCCCCGCGTCTCCGGCACGGCGCGCCATACCCAGAACAGACCCAGGAGCGCAAAAGCTCCGAAGAAGGCAAAGGTCTGGGCAGGCCCAAGGGCTGCCAAGGCCCAGGGGAAGAGAAGCTGAACTAAAAAGCTGACTAGGGAGTTGACCAGCCCCGCCGTGGCCGCAGCCAAGGCTCGCACGGGAAGGGGAAAAAGCTCGGAGAAAAGCACCCACATGACCGGTCCCAGGGAGAGGGCGAAGCTGGCTACGAAGAGCATAATTGCGGCGAGTACGGTCGGGGCATCAATCTGAATGGCCAACGCCAGAAGGACCTTCTCGCTCTGCGCAAGCGCCTCGGGGGCCAATGCTTGCGCGAGCGCCCCCTGGAAGGCCGCTTTGTCCCCGAAGGGCTGCCCAGCGATTTGGCTGAGAGCGGCGGCCAGGTCCGAATCTTCCAGGGACACTAGAGTCTGAGTGCTAAGCTGGTAAAAGGCCTGATCAAAGGCGTAGCTGAGCAGAGCCATGGCCAGGGCGATGCCCCCAAGACCCATCAACAGCAAGGGCCGCCGCCCCAGACGATCAATGGTGCGCAGCGCCACGAGGGTAAATAGAAGATTAACCACCCCGATCAGCACCGCCTGCCAGAGGGCCGAATTCACGCCGGCGCCCGCCTTCTCGAAAATCATTGGGGCATAAAAAAATACCGCATTGATGCCCGTGATTTGCTGGAGCACGGCAACGCCCAGGGCCACCGCAAGGATCGGCCGGAGCGCGGGGTCGAGGAGACGGAGCAGCATGGCCTGAAGCGCCCCAGCCTTGGGCTCAGAGGGCGTAATGCGCTCAAGCGCCGCCCGCGCCTCGGTCTCGCCCGCCGTAGCAGCCAAAATGGCAAACGCCTTTTCTCCTTCCCCGCGGAGCTTTAGCCAGCGAGGGCTTTCCGGCACCGCCCCAAGGCCCAGGAAATAGGCCAACGCCGGCAGGGCCTCAATACCGAGCATCCAGCGCCAGGGTGGGAAAGCCCTGGCCTCTAGAGGATCGCCAAACACCTGAGCGATCACATAATTCGAGAAGAAGGCCGCCGAGATTCCCACCACGATATTCAGCTGATTGATAGAAACCAGGCGCCCCCGATCCTTTGCCGGGGCAAGTTCCGCGATATAGAGCGGGGCCACAATGAGCGCTGCGCCAACGCCAAGCCCTCCCAGCATGCGCGCCAGCACCAGCGCGCTGAAGCTGGGCGCCAGCGCCGAGGCGACGGCAGAAAGCAGATAGAGCGCGGCCGCGATCTGAAGGGTTCGGCGGCGGCCAAAGGCGTCGCTGAATACTCCGGCCCCCAGCATGGCGAAGGACGAGGTCAGCGCGAGGCACGCAACTAACCAACCCTGCTCAAATTCCGAGAGCCCAAAGCGCTCGCCCACGGGACCTAAAACGCCAGAGATAACAGACGCGTCGAAGCCCATGAGGAATCCCCCCAGGGCAACGATGAACGCGATCCGAAGCATCTAGGCGGAGCTCACCGCCGTGATTTTCACGGTCAGCAGGGTGAGCTCCAGGCGCCCCTTCGTCCATAGCAGGAAAGGCGTATCGATATGTTCCAGAGGTGCGCCAGCATCAGCCCAGGCCTGCAAGGGCCAGCTCAGCACCACCTCCTGTTCCAGCTGCTGGGCCGCCAAGGCCTCCGTCACATCTAGAGCACCGGCACGGGGGTAGGTTCCATCCATTCGCAGAAATACCGGAGCCGTGGGCGCCTCGTGGATCAGCAGGGTGATTGTCAGCACGCCCCCGAGCTCTCCCAGGGCCTTAAGGTCATGGGGCGTCGCGGTCTGGAAGTAGAGCTGTGCAGGGGCCCGGCCGTTCCAGCAGGCGCGCCGGGCGTCCTCTTGACGCCGCACGTCAACGGTCCGCAGGGAAAGCGCCCCCGCAGCTGATTCCGTCAAAGTTCCGCGCACCGGTAAGCGCCAATTCAGGGGATCGCCGAGATAAAGGCCGTAGGGCCCCTGAGGGGTACGGTCGAACACCACGACCTCACCCTTCTCCAGCACCACTTCCGCCTCATCCTGCTCGGGAAGGTCGACGCCTTGGGCGTGCTCGTCGCCAAAGCTCAGCCCATAGCCGTAGGGGAAGAGCGGAGTCTCTCGCAGATCACCGCGGTTTACCGTGCTTTGGAGAGCCCGAGCGGGCCAGGAAAAGCTTAAGCGCCCGGTAAAATCAAAGCGCCGAGATTCGTCAAACAGGAGGTCGGCCAGGGCTCCGCCTTCCGATCCGGGTAGCCAAGCGGCGATGAAAGCATCGCTCGCGTTCAACTCCGGGTTCACCCATAGGGGGCGCCCGGACAGCAGCACGGCCACCACAGGAATACCCTCAGCCTTCAACCGTTGCAGAAGCTCAAGGTCCTCCGGGCGCTCGGCGCTGTGGCTCAGGTGGGTCCGATCCCCAACGCCTTCAGCGTAGGGATCTTCGCCGAACACCACCACGGCCACATCGGGGCGCTGCTCATACGCGCCGTCCGGAGCAAGCTCGGCGCTGCCCCCGGCCGCGCCTATAGCGGCCTCAATGCCTTCCCAAAGGCTAGTAGCGCCAGGGAAGTCCTCCAGCTGATTCTGCGTACCCTGCCAAGTCAGGGTCCAGCCGCCGCACTGCTTCGCAACGTTATGAGCCCCGTCCCCAGCCACCAAAATTCGCTGGCCGGGCGCCAACGGCAGTAGACCCCCAGCGTTCTTCAGCAGCACCATAGACTTTCGTGCCGCCTCCCGTGCCAGGGCTCGATGGGCATCGCAGCCCACGACGCTTGCCTCTGCCACCGGGCGCTGGGAAGGCTTTCCCCGCTCGAAGAGGCCGGCGCGGAGCTTCATGCGCAATATGCGGCGAACCGCATCATCAATCCGGGAGAGCGGGATATCCCCTCGCTCGACCTCGGCAATGGTGTTCTCCAAAAGGGGGGCCCACTGCTCCGGGACCATAATCATGTCGACGCCCGCCAGCACGGTTTGTCGACAGGAGTCGCTGTGATAGCCATCCACTTGCTGGTGACCATTCCAGTCGCTTACCACCACACCATCAAAGCCCAGGCGCCCCTTCAGCACTTCTGTCAGCAAGTAGCCATGGCCATGAACCTTCAGGCCCTGCCAGCTGTTAAAGGAGGCCATGACCGACAGCACCCCCGCCTGAATAGCTGAAAAGTACCCAGCGCCATGAATGTTGCAGAGCACTTCTTCCCGATCGACGTTATCCCCCTGATCGACCCCTGCAGTGGTGCCCCCATCGCCGATGAAATGCTTAGCAGTGGCCAGCACCCGGGCGCCGCGCATCCACTGAGGATCACTCACATCCCCCTGGAGCCCTCGGACAAAGCGTCCCGCGTAGTCTTGCACGAGAGCGGGATCCTCGGCGTAACCCTCGTAGGATCGGCCCCAGAGGTCGTCCCGAACCACGGCGACGGTGGGGGCAAAGTTCCAATCCACCCCAGTCGCAAGGAGCTCTCGCGCAGTCGCCTCCGCAATGGCCTCAAGGAGATCACCATCTCGGGCCGCCCCAAGGGCGATATTGTGGGGAAAGAGCGTGGCGCCAAACAGATTGTTATGGCCGTGCACCGCATCCACACCCCAGAGCATGGGGATCGCCGGTCCGCCAGCCCGAGGGGCCATGGACGCCTCGTAATGTGCGTCGGCGAGCGCCTGCCAGGCCGCCACGGAGGCGTGCTTGTCATTACCGGGAAAGGCTCCGCCGCCGCTCAGGATCGACCCCAGGCGATGTTCCCGAACCTGCTCGGGGGTCACGGAGCGAATTTCCGCCTGAATCATCTGCCCAACCTTCTCCCGAAGGGACAAGGTGCCCAGCAACGCCTCGACCTGTCGCTCAAGATCGGGGCCAGGAGGAGGGCGGCGAGTCAAGGCTGGCCAGCACGGCGCCACAGAAGCGTCCGAGATGGATTCGGAGGCCATTGGATGGGACGTCACAAGCTTCTCCAACACTTCGCTGAAGCCGGACCCCTCGCGGGAGATCCGGCCTCACTACAGCGAATGAATGGTGCCCTTAGGGGCGACGATTCCAAGCCGCCCGGATGCCCATCATGCGGGGTGCATTCCAGGTAAACATGGGCACGTCAGGGGACGGTCCGCCCACATAGAAGGTCTGGAAACGCTCGTCGGTCGCGTTTTGCACGAAGGCCTCCACGAACCACAACTCGTCGGGGGCCGTGTACTTCAGGGAGAGATCCACCGTGGTGTAGGCCTCGCGCTTATCCGACAGCGACGGAATGGCGTCGAAGTTACCCTCGGTCATATGCGTATCCCCTTCCCCATGAAGCTTGATCCAGGGGGTAATACGCCCGCCGTTGATCAACGGGAAGGCATGGGAGTAGGTCACCGTATAGGAATACGGGGCCGCGTAAGGGAGATCATTCCCCTCGATATCCGAACGACCACTTCCATCATCCTGGGCGACGCAAGCAAACTGGGGGCCCGCCGCAGCTCGTTGCTCGCAGAAGTACGCCTCTCCGGCATAGCCGGGCCAGGAATCGAAGGTGGCATCCAGCAGGCCTACGCCGCCGGTGAACCGACCGTTCTCCCAGGGAATGTAGTCGAACTCCACTTCAACACCCTGAATCGAGGCTTCTCCCGCGTTGGAAGTCACCAAGGTCCCAATGGGCTGGAGGGGCTCGAGGGGGGTCCCCGGGGGATCTTCAACAAAGCCCACTTCACGGAATTGGGAGACCTGCTTATCGGTGTACTCCGTGATGAAAGCGGCAAAGATCAGGTTGAGGCGCCGATCAAGCAGACTGGTCTTCAGTCCGATCTCGTAGTTGAGAACCTCCTCAGGCTCGAAGGAGAAGAACTCGATTCTTCCGCAACGGCAAACATCCACCCCGTCGCCGAAGGAGCCGGCCTTGGAGCCGGTAGCCGCGTAAGCGTAGAGGAACGTCTCATCACTGAGGTCATAATCAATGCCCAGACGCCAGTTGTCAGCGTCAAAGCTCTCCTTGTTGTCGTTAACGTCAAAGAGCTGATAATTCCCAAAGCGATCCTGCGACCCTAGCCCGGGCACGTTGATATCGGCGGAGGTAAAGAGCGGTAGGAACAGCTCGTTCGTCTGCGTGATTCCCTGGGGGAAACCGTCGTTCGGAATCAGACCGTTGCTCCAGCTGCAGCCCGCACCACCGTAGCAGCCGATGTTGCGACCCCCAACGTCTTCCCGAGTATCTTCCGTTGAGCGATAGCCAGCGGTGAGATGCAGACGATCGGTAACGTGCCAGGTGGCCTGGCCGAAGAAGGCGCGCGACTCTAGGGTCCGCTCGGGCTGGACAAAGGAGATGCCTCCCAATCCGCCCGTGCTGCAGCAGAAGGGCTGCTCCACATCAAAGATAATAGCGTTGTCTTCCTGGAAATCGAAGAATCCTACAATCCAGTTAACCCGCCCGGTCAGGCCCTGGAGCTGAAGCTCATGAGACCAGGAGTCGTATTGCGACTCAGCGGTTGCGAGGTAAAGGCTGGGCCAGGGCTGATTACGATTGAGGAAGCCCGTGGTCTCCCCGGAAGGGCACGCCACCCCATATCCCCGTCCCAACGCTGCTCCCGCTCCTGCCGAGCCCAACCGGCGTTGTAGACCACATCAATGGTGTCCGTGAGCGCGAAGGTCATATGGCTCCGCGCAGCGGTTTGGCGCATATCCATAAAGCCCGGGATGTTCGGATCAATGTAATCGATACTTCCACCGTTGAAGCGGCAGAGGTCTTGGTTTTCCTCACAGTTCGGCGCCATGGCCCAGCCGGGGTTGTCGTCCTGGCCGACCTCATAGGTAACACGCCAGTCGAAGCGATCCGTGGGCGCCCAAAGGAGGCTGGCCCGGTAGGCATAGCGATCCGCCGCCCCGTAGCGGCCGTCCTGGTCAACGTTCTCGTTCCAACGCTGGTCCATATCGGGAATCCCGTCGGGGCCAGAAAAGCCCTGCCCGAAGAGGTCCTTCGTCCCCGTATCTTGTGAAATCCAGCTATCCCGCTCTTCGTCAAAGAAGTTGAAGCGAAGCGCAAGGGTGTCAGAAACGGGAAGATTCAACGTCCCCAGCACATTCCGATAGCCGTAGCTGCTGACCTCAGCCCCCACGGTGGCGTAAACCCCATCAAAGGCCGGCTTAGCCGTAATCACGTTTACGCTACCGGCCGCGGAGTTACGGCCAAAGAGCGTGCCCTGGGGACCCCGCATGACCTCAAGACGCTCGAGATCAAACATGAGTGCCGTCGCCCCCTGGGGACGGGGCGAATAGACGCCGTCCACATGGAAAGCCACGGAAGGATCAGCGATTTCCGTGAAGTTGTTGCTATTGATGCCCCGGATCGTCAGCTGCACCCCCGAATCGGAGGGGGAGAAGGCGACGTCGAAGTTCGGCACCAAATCAGAGGCGTCCCGAATATCGCGAACGCCGTTTTGCGTCAGCGTGTCCTGGTCAAAGGCAGAGATCGCGATGGACGTCTTCATGAGATCCGTTTCGGTCCGCGTCGCCGTCACCACGATCTCTTCGATGGCCTGGCGCACGGGCTCTGCCACGGTCTCCTCTTCGACCTCCGCCTCCGCTGCCCAGACGCCGCCGGCCCCCAGCACCAGGCTTAGGCCGAGCGCTCGAACGAGCGCGCGGGGCCGGAGACGCGACGTAATCAGTCCGTTATTCATCGTTTCCATGCTTATTCCCCCGCTCCGAATTGGACATCGTCGAAGAGATAGGTTGCGCCATCCCCTGGATTGCCGAAGTCAAAGAAAATCACCACGCGGACGTAGTCCACATCCAAGCTGAAGCCCGGCGCGTCGGCAAAGTTCCAGGTCAGGGTCTCAAAGGCCCCACCCACCGAGGTGTTCACCAGCAGCTCCGTGGTCGAGGAGGCATCAGCATTCTCGAGCTTAAGCAGCACCGGTGTCCCGGCGTTGGGCGTCTGCACCCGCACGTTCATGGTCGTAGCGCCCTCCGCGAAGGGAATTGCGCTCGCCAGCTGAGAGTCGAACCCACCTATCACCGTGCCCGCGAAGGTCTCTGCGCCGGCTGTTTTGGTGGTTTGTGCCACCTGGAGGTCCCCATTGGCGGGATCCGCCACCAGGACCGTCTCCGCGCCCCCAAAGACTCCGAAGGGGTAGTCCACCCCGTTGGCGTCAAAGGTAATGGGCAAAGCCAGGCCCTCCGGTTCAGCCGCAGGCACTCCCAGCTGCACGTTTTCCCAGTAGTAGACAGAGCCATCACCGATCGACCCGAAGTCGAAGAAAATAATGGCACGGTCATAGGCAATGTTCGGATCAAGCCCCGAGCCCGCAAAATCCCAGGTCAGCACTTCCCAGTCGTCAGCAACCGTAGTGCTCACCTGAACTTCCGCGTTGATGTTCGGATCGGCCGCGGTCTCAACCTTAAGCAGCACGGGAATCCCCGCCGCGGGGGCGCGCACGCGCACCGACATCCGCTGCTCATCCGCAGTGAAGGCGATGGCTTCCGGGAAGGCGGGATCAATCATGACGGTCCCCGCAAAGGTTTCCGCGCCGTCCCCCTTCGTTGTGATAGCCACCGTATTGGTCGCATCGGCCGGGTCTTCGCCCAGAACCGTCGAGGTCCCAGCGAAGTCCACCGTGCTGTAGGTCAGCGTCGGATCGTCGAAAGTAAGCGGGAGATTCGCAAAGGTCGGCGGCGCGTCTCCCGTGTCGGCGACAAAGCGAACGTTATCAACCTGGAAGGTGATGCCTCCGCTCTGGGGCGCCGTCGGGAAGATCACAATACCCGTGTTCAGATTCGTCTGATCGAGGGTCGGAAGGGAGGCGAGGGGCAAGGTGATGGTCTCCCACACCCCATCCGCAACCACCCCAAGGTTCCGATCACCGCTGGTGCATGGGAAGAAGCAATCAAGCTTCACGGTCATGCCCGTGGTGTTGGTCCCGTAATCGGTGACGCGGAGATCAAATACGAGGGCGCCGCCGCCGTAGGTAGAGACATCCACGCCCGCGCCGCTTCCCACAAAGAAGACGCCGAACGCGTCGCTGTCGTTGAAGGTTGCCTCGATGACATTGCCGCGCTCGGCATCTTCCGCAGCCACGATGGAGAAGTTGACCTTATTCGCCGGGTTGGTTCCGTCGGTGTAGTCCTGGAACCCGGAACCCGAGTCCGAAGCCACTAAGCCTCGGCTCCAAACAGCCAAGTTCACTTCGTCGTCAAAGACCACAAGATCCGAAATTCCTCGGGACTTAAGGTCGGCTCCGCACCCACCAACGACCTTACAGGCATTGGTGACGTAGATATTGTCGAGGTAGACCTCGGCGGCGCCCCCGACCACTTCAATCACGAAGGGATTGATCACATTGGCCAGATCGACCCCGGTCCCGCCACAGCAGTCCACAAAGCCTGGGTTCGCCAAGAACTGATCGAACTTGACAGAATAGGTCTTCCGAACCCCGGGGGCCGCGAGGGCGGTAGCGGGTAGGGCAACCTGGCCCAAATTCGGGAAGCCGCTGTCGAGCTTGATCAAGATGGTGGCATTGGGATCGATGCTAACGATCTCCATATCAAACGCGATTTCTCCGAAGGGATCGGCGCCAACTCCCGGTGTACGGAAGCCAGAGAAATCAAAACCCGTAGCCAAAATTGGATCTTCAGAAAGATCCTGGGATGCCAGGAATGCGTTTGCCACGCCCCCGGAAATGGCCACGCGCCACACCGTGTTGGTGTCGTCGCTAGGGTCTGCGAAGGTCGGATCGTTGATCACCTCCGCACCGTCACCGGTGAAGCCGCTGACAAAGAGCTGATTCGTGCCCGTCCCGTCCGGGGTGGTCAGGGAAAGCGCCTCGGGGCCGTCGGTAAAGAGATCCAGCCGTTCGATGTAGGGGTTATCCGTGGGGACATCCTCAAGCGGGCCTCCATCGTTGTCCTCAAGAGGCACAACGCTGACATCCCCCGTCCCGCAGCCGCGGCCCGTATCAGGATTGGCGTTGGCGCACTGGAAAACGCGCACATAGTCCACTTCAAGGGTTTGGGGAAACAGCGTCCCCTCCGGCGGGCCCACGGGGTTTCCGCCCACAGCGAGATTCATAATGAGATAGAAGAGCTGGTCGAAGGGAGCGTCCCGGGGTCCAAGCTTGTAGGCGCCAAGGGGATCAAAGAAGCCGTCCTCGTCCGCCGGAAAATAGGCATACCACTCATCGGAGGTTTGGGTCTGGAAGTGCACACCATCAACGAAGAAGCGAAGCTGATCACGCTCCCATTCCACCGCATACTCGTGGAAAGCAGCATCCAGGGGTACGCCGTTATCATTTTGGGAACTCGTACCCGTGAAGGCGCACCCGGCAACCCGTAGTGGTTGTGCTCTGGGTCGCCGTGTTACCCGTCACCCCAGGGTTAAAGGACTCCATAACGTCGATTTCCCCGCCCGCAGGCCAAGGACCGTAAACCGACTCATCAGCGTGGAGCATCCATAGGGCAGGCCACATTCCCTGGCCACTGGGAAGGCGAGCACTGAACTCGACGCGACCATAGCGGAACTCAAACTTATCCCGAGTGTTGATTCGGCCAGAAGTGTAGGCCGCAGCACCGAGCTGAGGATTATCGAGCGCCGTGATCTTTAGCGTCCCGCCCGACACCTCAATATTGTACGCGAATACACCTGAAGCTCGTTGTTGCCGAAGCCGCAGAGCTCTGGACAGCCATCCCCCTCCACGACGGTCCATTTGCTCTCATCAAGCTCGGCGCCATCAAACTCATCGGAAAAAACCAGCTGGAATTCCACCACGGGAGCCGTGAACTCTCCCGCCGGAACGGAATCGGACTGGCCCCCGCAGGCAGCCAGCACGAGGGAACCAGCGAGCAGGAGGAGGTGTCGTACCCGAAGTACTACACCAATGATAGGCATCTGCATGTTCGTCTCCCTGCGGCATCCAAACCGCGTAACCCTGGATCATGGAGGCGGAGACAGGCTGGCGGACTCGAGAGAGTAAAGGCACCCAACTTCCGTTGGAAGGCGTGATCCCCTGAGTCGGCCGACTGTAACCGCCGGTCCGGCGGCTTTCCGACGCCCTATCGGAAAGCGCTTATTTTTTATGACAACGCTGTCTTTTTATTGAAAAAACAAAGGCCCACGAGCCCCATGTTTTTTCTAGCGTTCTGCCATCCCGGGATGATGACAGCGTTGTCACCCCTCTTGTCAACCCCCTAGGCGGCGCCGCGCCGGTCCTCTAGGGCCTCTCGAACCTCATGAGCCCGCGCCTCCGTGAGGGGATAGAGGGCCACGAGCACAATGGCTAAAAGGGAACTGAACGCCGGCACCCCAGCGTCCAACAACCGCATAAAAACCAGCGTTTCCGGGGCTTGCGCACCCCCTAGGGCAACGTCAAAGCCAGTCAGATTGAGCAGCAGTCCTCCGCCTAGAATAGCTGCGGACATCCCCAGCTTCACCACCCACCAATAGATCGACGCAAACATGCCCTCCCGACGCTCCCCCGTCTCCCATTCATCGAGATCGCAAACATCGGCAATCATGGACCCCATGAGGGTAAACAGCGCACCGAGCCCGAAGGCCATAAAGGGCGCCGGCAGGAGCAAAAGCCAGGGCGCCTCCGGGTCATAGCAAAACCACTTGGCTAGATAGCCCAGCACGCTAACCCCGATGGCCGCAAAGAAGGTCTGGCGCTTCCCAAGGTGGGAAGACAGGGTCGTTACGAGGGCAATGACCGCAAAGGTCGAAACCGCAGAAAGGGTCCCAGCCCAACCGATGTATTCCGCCGCTAATGCCTCGTCCCCCCCAAAAACATAAAAGATGATGACGTAGGCCTGGAAAGAGGAGACCAAAATAAAGCCGTTGAAGACCAGAAAGGTGGCCCCGCAAAGCAGTAGGAAGGGACGGAAGCGAAGTGTTAGCGCAAAGCCGCGAAAGAATCCCCGGATCGCCTCACCTACCTTGGAGCCTTCCGCCCCCGGAATCTCCGCAGCGCGCTGGAAACGCTCACGCAGAAAAATCGCCGGCAGCACCCCAAATATCATAGCCGTCAAACCCACGAGAATCCCGAGCCCCGCAGCGCCCTCAACGACATTGGGGAAAAGGTCCTCGTTGTACATGAAGGCTAGAAACCAGGGCGCGATCACGTAAGCCAGCTGGCCTAGGGCGTTCTGAACGCCCATAACCCGGGTGCGCTCATGATAATCAGGGGTGAGCTCATAGCCGAGCGCCACCCAGGGGGTCACAAATACCGTATAGGCGAGATAGAACAGAATGGAACCCAGCAAAAAGAAGGTGAAATAGAACGACTCGCTCTGCCCCTCTGGCAACTGCCATAGGAGCGCGAAAATCACCCCCACGGCCAGCGCTCCGGAGAAGATGTAGGGGCGGCGTCGGCCCCAGCGAGAACGGGTGTGGTCCGATAGGTACCCCATGAGCGGATCCGTCAAAGCATCCACGAGTCGCGGCAGTGCGCCCAGCAAGCCCACGAGCGCCGGATCCATACCCAGCCCGAGATTCAACACGATGGTCATCCCACCGATCGCCGCCGCCAGTAGATTATTGACGAAGGCTCCAGCCCCGTAGGCCAGCTTCTGCCCCAGAGAGACGCGATCCGCCTCCCCCACCGTCAGCACGCTGTGCGACATGGCACTCCCCTTCACTTTTTTCTTGAGAAGAGCAGTCAATGACAACGTTGTCAATTGCCATGCGCCCGTCGCGGAGCTGTGCGATTCTTTCTGCCTGCATATTCGCTGGATTCCACCATGACCCCAGATCGCATCATCGCCATTCCCGGCGCCGTCAACCTGCGCGACTTCGGCGGCTACCTAGGTCACCAGCAACACTCGATTCGTCGCGGAAAGCTTTTCCGCTCCGGCGCCATGGATCGCCTAGGGGAGGACGGGATTGCCCAGTTCAATGCCCTTGGCATTCAAACGATTTGCGACCTACGGCGCCCCGAGGAGCGAGTCCAGGAGCCCACGCCGGACGGCATCCGCGCCAAGCGGGTAGAGATTCCCATGGACCCAGGCAGCGCCATAGCGATGCGAGCCGCCCTTGCAGATCAGGACCTCGACGCCCGAGCACGAATCGACTTTATGGTCGCCATCAACCACGAGCTCGCTGCGAGCCATCAGGACGACTACGCCCGACTCTTCGAAGCCTTGCTGCAAACGGAAGAGGGAGGCTTTTTGGTCCACTGCGCCGCAGGAAAGGACCGCACGGGATTTGCGGCGGCTCTGATTCTCCACGCCCTCGGAGTGGAGGCATCGGCAATTCTATCGGACTACCTGTTTACGAACCTGGCCCTTGATCTAGAGGGCCACGTGCTTCCCCGAATGCGCCGCTACTACGGCGACCGACCCCTGCCAGAGCTAGAAGCCATCATGGCCATCGCCGGCGTGCGGCCTGAATATCTCCAGGCTGCCTATAACGCCATCGCCGCCGACTTCACTTCCATATAACGTTATCTCGAGGATGCCCTTGGGATCGATCAGGAC
>JAYQNS010000006.1:0-11199 GCA_038144425.1 Candidatus Salivita marina
CCCCTCAGCAGTATCGTTCTGCTCGATCAACGGGTACGGAAAATATCGAAACCATGCTGCAAACGCAGTTGATGAAGGTCGGGCGCTTTCGGGTTTATGAGCGCGCTCAGCTGGATCAGATTCTGAGCGAGCAAGGTTTACAAGAGTCCCTGAGCGATAACGGAACGACGCTAAAGATCGACGGGGTGGATTATTTGATTTACGGATCCATCACCGATTTCTCCTCGCAGATCCAAGAGATCAATACGGGCTCCTTTTCCTCTGCCAAGCTGATCACGCGACTGAGCGTGGACGCGAAAATCGTTGATGCCACCACGGGCGAGCACCGGCGGGCAGAGGCTGTCTCGGTCACCCACGAAAGTGGCTCAGGGATAAAGACTCGCGGCTTCTCAAATGTGGACGTATCGGCAAGTGGGTTGGCCGATACGCAGCGACAGCTCGCACAGCAGCTTGTGGCGCTGTTCGTGGAAAGCATTTTCCCCATCACCATCGTCGACGTCGACGGTCCGGACATCTATGTCAACTACGGCGATTCCATCCTTTCCAAAGGCGATGTGCTACGCGTTGTCCGCCAGGGAAAGGTTCTGGTGGATCCGGCATCGGGGAAAACCCTCGGGGCTCGGGAGAGGCAGCTTGGAAAGGTCAAGGTGGTAGAGACCACGGCGGACTTTTCTATCGCCGAGTTGGTCGAGGGGCAAAGCCCCGCGGCGGGGGACATCGCCCGCGTGGACAGCAAGGCGGGTTCGTCCAGCGGGGCGACGGAGCAGCGTAAGCGGCTGGGCCGGAAAATTTGATTGATGCAGTGCCTTCGGGCGAGGAGTAGGTCATGCGTTTTTTGTTGGTTTTAATTATTGCACTGCTGGCAGCGCCGCTGCGGGCAGAATCCTCCAAGCCAGTGATTGCGGTTGGTGAAATTACAAGTGCCATTCAGGCGTTCAATACCATGAGTATCCAGCTCGCGATCGAAAACGCGCTGACCAAGACCGGCAAGTACTCAATTATGGAACGCACGAGACTAGCCTCGCTGCTCGAAGAGCGGGGCCTGTCCATGTCCGGTATTACGGATGGAAACGATTCCATGGGCGGGTTTAGTGGCGTCGACTACCTGGTGTACGGCAGCGTTTCAAACGTAACCGTCGAGCAGAAGAACCTGCTCATCATGCTCAATTGCGACGCTACTCTTAGCATGAATATCCGAGTGGTAGATGTGAACTCGGGAGAGATTCGCTTCAGCGAAAACATCACCGCCCAGGAAACGGTAGGAACCTCTCCCACCGATGGGAACCCCTGCGCGGGCATCAGCTTGGCTAACGTCAACGTTATCGGAGAGCAGGCGGCGGACGGAATTGCCAATAAAATGACGACGGCCCTTTTCCCATCAAGGTGGCGCGGGTGGCTCGGGGTCAGGCTTACCTCAACTACGGTGAAGGCACGCTCCAGCCCGGTGAGTTTCTGTCCATTAAGGTCCTCGGGAAGGTTTCGTCGACCCGGATACGGGCGAGGTCCTTGGTGCGGATGAGACGACCACCGGCATCCTCGAGGTGGTCGATGTGCGCAGCTCCTTCAGCATCGCCGATATTGTCTACAAGGAATCGGATATTGGCGTGGGGGACGTGGCCCAAACCCTGGGCGACGGACGTGCGGTGAAGTCAGCAGTGAAAAGTGTGGCTCGGACCGGGCTCGGATGCGCAAAGACTGTGACAAGGATTCAAGTTCCAAGCGCTGCACACGGGGTGAGCAAAAAGCCGAGAAATCCTGCGCGGCCCTGCTTAGCCTTTAGCCTTTGGGGTGGGATAGCTCCCCTCCCGGGGTGCGGGGTATAGTCCCGGCCTCCCAGGACAGCGGGAGGTAGGCCCCTTGAAAAAATATCCCCCTCACGGCCGGCGGCTCTCCCGCCGGCAGGCGATCCGCCGCAGCCTCGCTCTTGCTGGGGGAGCGGCGCTGGCGCCGAGCCTAGGCACTTTGCTCTGGGCGCAGCCCCAGACCGCCCGGGCTGCGGTGCCGACTCAGGATCTGCTCAAAGACAAGGCTGGGCTACGCCTGCTGGGGGATCGTCCCCTGAACGCGGAGACGCCTGCTCACCTCCTGAATGATTTCGTTACTCCGGCCTCCAAGCTTTTCGTGCGCAACAACGGCGTGCCGCCCGTCAGCACCGATCCCGCGAACTGGATGCTCGAGATCACTGGGGAGGCTTGCGAGCGCCCCAGCGCTTCTCTATAGATGAGCTCAAGGCGCGCTTTGAGGTGGTCACGCGGCACCTGGTGCTCGAGTGCGGGGAAATGGCCGCAGCGAATTTCGCCCGCGCGTTTCCGGGAATCAGTGGACCACCGGTGCGGTAGGCTGTCCCCGCTGGACCGGCGTGCGGCTGGCGGACGTACTAAAGGCTTGCGGTGTTGCCCCGAACGCTGTGTACCTGGGCTATGAGAGCGCCGATACGCACCTCTCCGGCGATCCCAAAAAGCAGCCTATTTCGCGGGCGTACCTATCGAGAAAGCGCTGGAAGATGACTGCCTGCTCGCCTTTGCGATGAACGGCGAACCCATCCCCGAAGTACACGGTGCCCCTTAAGGTTGATTGCACCGGGCTATCCCGGCTCCGCAAGCGGCAAATGGCTGACGACGCTGCTCATTCGCGATCGCGTTCACGACGGGGCCAAGATGACAGGATCGTCCTACCGCGTGCCTTGTGAGCCCGTGGCCCCAGGCACGAAGGTCCCCAGCGAGGCCATGTGCATCATCGAAGCCATGCCCGTAAAGTCACTGATTACCGCGCCCCGGTCGGGCCAAAGAATTGCGGCTGGGGAGGCACTCTCTCTTTCAGGGCACGCTTGGTCCGGGGCTGGGGCTATCGCCGAGGTGGCGCTGAGCACGGATTTTGGCGCGAGCTGGCAGACCGCTCGCTTGGGCGCAGCGGAAAATCGCTTCGGCTGGCAACGCTTCGAGCACACCTCACCCTTCCCGGGCCGGGCTACTACGAAATCT
Source organism: Candidatus Salivita marina (assembly GCA_038144425.1). GTDB lineage: Bacteria > Pseudomonadota > Gammaproteobacteria > Pseudomonadales > Azotimanducaceae > Salivita > Salivita marina. Next base: position 2,982 of record JAYQNS010000006.1, read on the forward strand.
GGGCCCGGCCACGGATGAAAGCGGCGCGATTCAGCCCATGCTCCTTCCGGGATGGAATCCGAAGGGCTATCTCAATAACGCGAGTCACCGCATCGCGGTAGAGGTGCTGGCGTGAAAGCCCCCGCTATGCGCTGCTCCTGCTAACCGCGCTGAGCGCGATGGCCGCCGCCACGGCGAGGGCGGAGACGGACCCCGGCACGGGGCTGGAGAAGGCGCCAGGGTGGGAAGCGGTGAGGCTCAATGCGGCGCGTGCCATTCCCATCGGCTGGTCACGGCGCAGCGGGGCGATGCCGCCTTCTGGACCGGGCTGATCCGTTGGATGCAAGCCACCCAAAACCTTTGGGCCTTGCCTGAGCCGTTGGAGACGGAGATCGTCACCTACCTCGCCACCCACTACAACGAAACCGATTGGGGGCGGCGCCCCAATCTGCCTCCCATCCTATTGCCCGGGCGAGGACGCCCTTGGTGTAGGCTCCAACTCCCTACAATAGGCTCTACCCCAAAACCTCAGGGCAGTTTCGGGCACCGATGTCACTCAAAGTTGACTAATCAGCCTGACACGCTCCTTTTGCCCGGGCACAATAGCCCTTCCCACAAATACAGCAGGAGCAGCGCACCGGTGGCGGCATTTGAAACGGAAAAGGTCCTTTGGATTAAGCACTGGAATGATCGTCTTTTACCTTTGCCACCACGCGACGCCCGAGTTCCGCTTTGAGAGCGGCCAATTTGTGATGGTAGGACTCATGGCAGAGGGTAAGCCGCTCCTCCGGGCCTATAGCGTCGCGAGCCCGAATTACGCCGACGACCTCGAGTTTTTCAGCATTAAGGTGCAGGACGGTCCTCTGACGTCTCGGCTCCAGCACATCAAGGAAGGGGATGAGGTGCTTGTGGGGAAGAAGCCCGTGGGGTCCCTGCTTCTGGCTGACCTCAACCCGGCCGTAATCTGTACCTGCTTTCCACGGGGACGGGGATGGCGCCCTTCTCGCGCTGATCCGTGACCCTGACGCCTACGAGCGCTATGAGAAGTCATCCTCGTTCATGGGGTGCGCGAGGTGAGTGATCTCGCCTATTACGAGTACCTGACGGAGGAGCTCCCGAACCACGAGCTTCTTGGGGAAATGGTGCGGGAGCAGTTCCTGTACTACCCACGGTGACTCGGGAGCCTTACAAATATACGGGCCGCATTCCCGACTCATTGACAGCGGAAAGCTCTTCACGGACCTCGGCGTGCCCGCCCTGGATCCCGAGCACGACCGCGCCATGCTCTGTGGAAGCATGGCATGCTCAAGAGCGTGAGTGAGTGCCTTGATCGCCACGGCCTCACGTTTCCCGAATCAGGGTTCGGTGGGGGACTATGTCATCGAGCGGGCTTTCGTCGGCTAGCAACCTGGCCTCGCAATTTGCGTCACGGTCCTGTCGAGGCGCAGCGAGCGCCTGACCAAGACGGGCGCCTAAGCCTTTCTTTCCTCAGTCGCTTCCTGGCGACCGTCAAGCTTCTGGCGCTCCTCGCCTCCAAATTCCTGATGACCGTTCGCCTGACTCTGCCCCTCCCAGCTAGTTTTTCTGAAACTCCCGTGCGAGTTTTCTTCGGCCTGCACTTTCTACCCCGGGACGGGCGAAAGTGACCGCTCCTTTCTTCGGCTGGAGGGCCGAACCATGATGGCAGTGATGAAATGTGACGTTACAGAGCCGGTGTTTCCTCTTAGGGCCGCCACCGCATCACCTAGAGAGCACAGAGGGCTCCGTAGCCTTGACGATCGGGAATTGGATGAAGTGGTGGGAGGGGCCGCAAACCTGGTATCCGGAGGTATTGGTGCGGGGCTTGGGGGTTGGTTGGCGGTGCAAGTACGCCTAAAACCAGGAAGTGGCACCTTTAGCTGGGGAACCTTTGCTCAGAGACTGTAAGGACGGCGGTATCGGGTTCTGATCGGCACCGGTCAAGCTTGATTGTGGGTGCAGCAACCGGCGCGGTCAGAGGCGGAGCCGTGCTCGGGGTCTCCATGGTCGGCGCCGGCGCGCTGGAAGTTGCTTCCGCTGCGCCGGCACCAGTGCGGCAGCGAGCGGCAGTAAGACGTGGTAGCGCTGTACGAGTGCCTGGGGTCGCGGTGAGTGGCCCGGCTACCGCTATTTTGGGGAAACTTTTGGCCCCAATTCCGACCGCCCTTCCGATTGCACGGCCTGCTTTCCTATCATCGCCTATGAACCGGAATCCGTCCCGCGCTTTGGCAAGTATTCGCCTACGCCTAATTGCGGCGTCGTGTGCTATTACTGGCTGACAAGCGCCTGAAACTGACCCACTGGGAGAAAGACAAAAGTTAGCCATGGAAGGCTGTGGGCTCAGGGACGAGCCTTGCTTTAAGCGCCCCTGCCCGGTCAGGGAAGTCGAGAGGGAGGAGATAAAACGCTGTAAAGACTTGCATATCGCGCCAATTGGGTGCCCGGCGCGAGACCCAGGAAAAACGTTCGAAAGGACAAGTGCTTGGTCCTATTCGCCCATTTTCCGCCCCGTCAAAGGATTGACGCTTTTGATGCGTTTTTACCTAACAAATTCAAGGTGTTGCGGGGCTGTAAGGAGGGGTTAGGTGCTTTATCGTTAGGTCCGTGGCGTGAGAGACGGAGCTCGGCGGAGTTCTGAGGGCCACCGACGTTTTAGGACAGGGATGTGTTACGGGCTCAAGGATGAGCCCATCTTTACGGGGCAGGGCGCCCTTCCACTTCCCACTAATGGTTATATCTAATAACTAAATTAACTTTATTTAGTTACGGAGAGGTGATGCTCTTCCCCGGGAGCGCGAATTGTTTGCTCGTTGCCTTACGGAGGAGGTGTGGATTACAGTTCGCCCGGAGCCTGGGCGCCGCGCTGTTTGTCTTTTTCCTGACCCTTGCCCTAGGGGTCCAAGCGCAGTCGGAAAGCGCGGGAACGATCGTGCTTGAGCGTTCCGGTGGGGGCGCTTCGGGGGGTGTTCTGGAGGCTCGCCTCGACGGGAAAGTCTTGGGCGTCCTCTACGAGGCGGACCGTATTGAACATTCCCTTAATCCTGGGTCCTATCGCCTAGAAGTCCGGCTTTTGCGCTCCGAAGGGGGCCGGGAAATCTTTGGGATTGAGCCGTTGCAGATGCCTGTGGATATCCCAGCAGGCAGCCAACGGAAGATCTCCGTTAGCGTGGTTCCAGAGGCTTTGGGGTCGGTCATTAAGGCGTCCCTCGAACCCTAAGCCCGCAGGGCCTATCCCCGGTGGTTGCGTAAGGCGGGCTAGGGGTTCACCGTAACGCTCCTACCCTAGCCTGAGGCCGTCCGCATGCCGCTCTGTTGGTACGCCATCCACAGCCAGCCTCGTATGGAGACCAAGGCCGAGGCCCATTTGGCGCGTCAGGGCTTTGAAGTGTGGCTTCCGCGCATTGGCCGCCGAGTGCGCAAGGGCGGCGCCTGGTCCCATAGGGTTGAGCCGCTCTTCTCCCGCTATCTTTTTCTTCATGCGGATACGGAACAGCAAAACGTCAGCCCTATCCGGTCCACACGGGGCGTAAGCGACTTCGTGCGGGTGGCCGGTCGTCCCCAGCCGATCCCAAGGCCGATCATCGAGGCCTTGAAGGCCCATATTGACCCCGAGTCAGGACTCCACCAGCTATCGGACGGCGCATCGCCTACTCTCGGGTCAGGGGCTGCGGTGGAGGTGCTGGAGGGTCCCCTAGCTGGATTGAAGGGGGTGTTTCAGGAGACCTCCGGGGAGGCGCGGGCCTTGATCCTTCTGCATATTCTCGGGCAGCCATCGCTGGTCAAGCTGGACAGGCGCGCCCTGCAGGCGCTTTAACCTGGTAGCGAGATGGGCGTACACTCATGCCCAACTGGCCCGGTAGGGCTTTAATCAAGCAGCTGCGGAAAAGCCATGAGCGTTGAAACCTTCAACCCTTCAGCAGCGCAGGGTGTGCGGATGTCGCCGGCAGCGGTGGCTCATGCGCAGCGCCAGCTGACGAAGCGCGGCGCCCTCGCACTTCGCCTTGCGGTGAAGCAAAGCGGGTGCTCGGGCTTCATGTACGCCTTGGATTACGTTGAGGCGCAGAGCCTGCAGGATACGGCCTATGTTCTGAAGGGCTGACGATCTACGTTGATCCGAAGCCTTCCCCTGGTGCAGGGCACGGAGATCGACCTGGTTACGGAAGGGCTGAATCACGTCCTGAAGTTCCAGAACCAACGCCACCGCGGAGGCGGCTGCGGCGAATCCTTCGCGGTTTCCTAGGGCACCTTCGTGAATCGCCGCATGGTCGTGGTCCAGCGGGACTGTCCTGCCCGCCTGGTCCCCGCGGGCACCCGCATCACTACCCAAGGACACCTTCGTTACCCTCACCCAGGCCCTGGAGGCACCTACACGGTGAACGTCGGGGGCAACCTCGCCCGCGTCGATGGCACCGATGCCGATGCACTTGGGCTGGAAGCCCTCGAGCTGGTGTTTGAACCCAGGGGCGAGGCTGGCGTAAGCCGGGAGCACGTGGAGCAGGCCCTGGCCTCCATTTTCGACCCCGAAATCCCCGTCAATCTTCTCGATCTTGGTCTCATTTATGACGTGGCCATCGATGCGGGGGCGGTGACGGTGGTCATGACGCCTCACGGCGCCGGGCTGCGGGATGGGTCCCGTACTGGTGGATGATGTGAAGTACCGGGTGGGGAAGGTGCCTGGGGTGGAAACGGGTGAGGTGGAGCTCGTTTTCGACCCCTGGTCCGGGAGATGATGAGGAGGAGGCGCAGCTCGAGCTGGGGATGGTGTAGGCCTTCGCTGGATTGTTCTGTGCCGTCCTCTCCTGCCGTGTTCACTGCGATACTTTGACGCCGAGAAAGTGGTTTCTCACCGCCAAAAATCCCAGATTTTAGAGCGATAAATAGTGGGGTTTAAGATAATAGAAACCAAGATAAAATAGGCAAAAGTGGGATACCAAAGCCTGCGCGGTAGATACCTAGAAATTCGCCCGAAGGGCTGCCCCCGCCCGCTAAAGCACGTGAATGAACAAACTTGAAAAGCGGTGGAGATGACCGGAAGGGACTGGGCAAGGCGCGAAGCGAGGTAAGGTCCGCTCAGCACGACTACCAACCCCAGCGACTGAGCGCTTGCGTTTGGGAGAGATTCCCAGCGGGGTTGGTGGTCGACCAAACGCCCCTAGCCATCTCCCAGCATGAAATGCCCGTGGCCGCTTGCGATGGGCTTGCTCCGTAGCTTTGCCACGCCTCTACCTGCACGTTTGCGACGCGCCGCCCATGCTTGGCAATGGTCGCCCGAGCGTAGGTGGGCTCGGGCCGGCCCAGAGCGCAAATAATCGATGGCGAAGTCAATGGTTTTAGGCAGCGCTGAAGGCTGGGATTCGGCCAGCAGCTGAATTACCGCCGTGAACTCCAAAAGTGCCCCGATAGTGCCTCCGTGAAGCGCCGGTAGCATCACGTTGCCGATCAGCGATTCCTTGAAGGGCATTACTAGGGTGATCTCGTTTCCCCGCTCCTCTACGTGCACCCCGAGGAACTGAGCATAGGGAATGCGCGTAACCAGAGCCGAGAGATCAAGCGCCCATCGTCCCCCCGCACTTCGCTCAAAAGCTTCATCCGCCCTCCGCCCTTGAAGCGCTCCCCGATGGGTCGCTGGCTGCCTCAAACCCCGGTGGCGTGGCCCGGTTGGCGCCGAGCATGAAGGTCGCCACGGAGCTGGCAATGGTGCGGTCGTCTGAAGCTTGGTAGGCCCGGGCTCGCACGAAGGCAATGGCGCGGGTGAGCTGATAGCACTCGGCCTCCACAAGAAGATCTTCCTGCGGCCTCGCTGGGCGCATGTAATCGATGCGCAGATCGAGCGTGGCAATGGCCCGCTGGGCCTCACTCAAGGACGCGCGGGGCACGGCCATGCCCGAGGCGTTATCGAGCACCGCGGTCAGCACGCCGCCATGGATGACCCCGTGTCCGGATCCCCACCGATGCTCGGCGTAGGGTACGCACGAGCGCCTTTCCATCCTCATAGCCCACCAGCCGCATACCGAGCGCCGCCGCGTGGGGCACCTGGCTGAGGTGCTCGGCAATGGTGTGGTCGGTGACCGGCGTGATCTCACCCATGACTTTCCTTAGGGGCCCGGTTTAGGGCCTCGGCAAAGCACGCTATAGTCCCGCGAAAGACCCCAAGCCAAGGGGTGAAGAGGGGAGCCACGGTGCTACGACGTAAATTCGAACAGTCTCGCTATTTCGAGGATTTTACCCTGGGGAGACCTTTTACATCCCCTCGCGCACCATTGGCGATGCGGAGGTCGGCCTTCCGGGCAGCGAGCGGCGATAACCACCCCCTTCACTACGATATGGAATACGCCAAGGAGCGGGGCTTCCCAGCATTCTCGTGCACCCCTGCAGATGCTGCTCTACACCACCCCCGGCGCCTCGGACTTCTCCTACCTGATCGAGGATACGCTGGTGACCTTCGTGGGCCAGTCCTCACGTTTTGTGAAACCTGTGTTCCGGGGCGATACGCTCTACCCCAGCTGACCGTAAGCGCCCTGAGCCGAGCGCGCCGCGGGCGGGTCACCCTGGCCACGGCCCTTCAAAAACCACCGGGCGGAGCTGGTGATGGAAGGGGATATGACCTTCCTTCTGAAGCTTCGCCCCGACGCCTAAATTCAAAAAACTCAAGAACCCCAAACCTGGAGATCACGCCATGACCATGCAGCAAACGCCCCTGCTGATGTCCAACATCATGGATCGAGGTGCCCACGTGCAGCCCGACGTGGAGGTGGTCACGGCCACCGCGGACGGGCGGCGCCAAACCATGGCGGAAACGCGGAATCGGGCCCACCAGCTGGCCCACGCCCTCGCGGATGCGGGGTGAAGATTGGCGATCGGGTGGGCACCTTCATGTGGAATGGGGCTCGGCACCTTGAGGCCTACCACGCCATCTCCTGCATGGGGGCCGTGCTGCACACTCTGAACATCCGCCTCTCGACGTGGACCTCGAGTACATCGTTAACCACGCGGAAGACCAGGTGATCATCGTTGATGCGGACCTTTTGCCGAAGCTCGAAGGGCTGATCGGCAAGATGCCGACGGTGAAGACCTTCGTGGTGGCTACGGAGCCGGGGCTCGAGGGCTGGGAGACGACCCTGCCGAACGCGATCGACTACGAAGACTTCATCGCCGAGCAAGCCCACCTGCTACGACTGGCCCGAGATCGATGAGAATTCCCCCATGGGCCTGTGCTACACCAGCGGCACCACGGGAAGCCGAAGGGGGTGATGTACACCCACCGCTCAACTACCTGCACACCCTGACCATTGCCATGACCGACGCCATGAGCCTTTCCGCGGTAGATACGCTCTGCGGTATCGTCCCCATGTTCCATGCCAACTCCTGGGGTCTCCCTTGGGTGGCGAACATGCTGGGCATGAAGCAGGTGTATCCGCACCGCTTCATGGATCCGGCGCGCCTCGCCAAGCTCATGAGCGATGAGGGCGTCACCATCTCCGCAGGCGTGCCGACCATTTGGCAGGGCCTGAAGGCCGCCTACGAGGCCAACCCTGCGGGCTTTGATTTCTCGAATCTCGAGCGCGTGACCTGCGGAGCTCGGCGCCGCCCGTTTCCCTGATCGACTGGTTTTGGAAAACCCTTGGAGTGGAAATGATTCAGGGCTGGGGCATGACGGAAACCTCGCCTCTGGCCACCATCAGCCGGCGCATCGCGAAGCGTGCGGATCTTGAGCGCGAGGAAGACGAGCTGATCGCCAATCAAGCAAAGGCCGGCCAGCTCATGCCTGGGCTTCAGCTTGAATCTTCGACGACCAGTGGAAGCTCGCTGCCGCACGACGGGGAAGCCTTCGGCGAGCCTCATCAAGGGCCCTGGATTTGCTCCGAATACTTCAACAACCCCCAGCCGGAGAAGTTCCACGATGGCTGGCTCGTCACCGGCGACGTGGCCAAGATCGACCCCGAGGGCTACCTCATCATCACGGACCGCTCTAAGGACCTCATCAAGTCTGGCGGCGAGTGGATCTCCTCCGTGGACCTTGAAAACCATATCGCGGCCATGCCTCAGGTGGCCCAGGCCTGCGTGGTGGCCCAGCCCCATCCGAAGTGGGACGAGCGTCCCGTCGCCGTCGTGGTGGTGGCCCCGGGCCAGAGCGTGGAAATTGGCGATGTAATGCGCCACTGCGAAAGCGCCTTTGCTAAGTGGCAGCTGCCTGACGAAATCCTGTTCGTCGACACGATTC
>JAYQNS010000007.1:0-6557 GCA_038144425.1 Candidatus Salivita marina
GGGTTTGCTCGTCGGGGCGAGCGCCACGGCTCCAGAGCAGCCCTCCCTTTTTGCTGGCTCCCGGGTGTCCTCTGCTTTGCCCTCGGCGAATCGCTCTGCACGAGTGGAGGGAAGCTCGGATTTCCTAAACGGTAATAGCGTACCGAGCAGGGAACCCCTAGGGGGGGGGCTTGTGGCCCAGGTTCCCGGTCTCTCCTGGCAAAAGCTGCGGGGGCCAATCACGATCTTTGATCGCTTCGAAGATGATCGGTCCTTTCGCACCCTTTCAGAGGATCTTTTGCTGGCTTCTGGGGTGCCGCAAAACCTCACCCTCTTTCAAGACCGCCTGCACCTGACCTTTGGGAGGGTGCGGTTTGATGACGCTGGAGCGCCGCAGTTACTGGGTGATCGCGCGGGTGCTGCGGAGGTCCTGACCCAAAGCCTAAGCTTCGAGGAACTCTATGGCTCTGCCGCCATAGACCTTGTGACGGGTGAAATGACTGGGGCTTTGGATCTGGTTCTCGCTGATCCGGACGCTTCACCGGAGGCCGCCTTTCCACGCTACCTCACCACTTTCACGGCGCAGCTGGCTCAGGGAGAGCTTGCAGCGGTAGATAGCACGGGAGCAGAATATCTGCTGACCGATTCTTCTGCCTCAGTCCTTGACGATGGGGCCTCCGTAGCGGTCACGCTCCGATTCCCTGCCCTTGCGGAAATAGCAGGCTTCATTACTGGAGATAGCGCGGAGTATCTTCAGCTTGCCTTCGGCTTTGATACGACGGCTCGGGAAGGCGCCGGCGTTCAGGGCCTTGCCTTGCTGAAAAGCAATGCCGTTACGGCGGCGGAGCAAAGCGCTCTGACCACTGGCCACGGGTTTGTCGGCGCGCTTTGTTGCGATAATGAAGACATCACTTTGCTAGGTGGTCTTGCTTCTGACCCCACGGCGCCCCCATTGCTCGCGGTCATGGTCGACGCCCAGGGAGAGCCAGTTGCCCCTGGCGTGGCAGGCTTCGCTCGTTTTACCCCCGCCAGTGAGGAGCAGTCGCTCGTTCTTATCCGCCCGGCTTCCGGGGATCTGGTCACTGCACTCGAGTTTCCCGTCCGCCCGGGAACGGAGGGGCTGATCGCCCAGCGCTGGGATCGTCCGATGGACGAAGTCGCCGGATCTTCTATCGACGTCTTCCTGGCTTCATCCGGGGCGCTACTTCCCAACGCTGAGCTCACGAACACGCTCTTTACCCTATCGGGAATTCCCACAGGGTTCTCTGCACTCCAGGGGACTGCGACCTACCGAGATACGGATTTAATTGACGCTGCCTTTATAGGATTTCCTCTACCGACAGAGCCCGGAGGAATTGACCCCTTTGCAGGCTTTTCTGTCAGCTTCGATATCGATTTTGGTTCCGGACTGATTTCTCAAGGTCACTTAGGCTTCGGGAGCGACCCAGCTTTTGAAACGGAGATTTTGTTCTCGGGACAGGTGTTTGCGGCGGAATCGGGAAATTCGGTAGCGCTTTTTGTCGAGCAAGGCATATTGCGGGGCCTCGAGGTCGATCCCCAGCAATCCTTGCTTGGAGGGTTTTTGTTGGCGCTGAGGGCGAGGCCTTCGCGGGCGCTTTTTCCCTTGCGACCAATCAGCCTGATGGGCCGGTAGTGTCTGGCTTATTTGTGAATAGTCGTTTCCCTCTCGCTCCAGTTTTCGACGGCGATCAGACCGCAGCGCTCTTTGGGAGTTCGAAGCTAGCTCTGACTACGACCTTGGCCCAAGAAGCTCAGGCGCCAGGTCTTCGCTTCGGCTTGGGTTTTAACGGCCCCGATGGACCGCTCGTCGCAACGGCCACCGGACCCGATCCCGTAGCGGGAATATTGAGCGCGCGGAACGCAGAGGTGTTTCCTGAGGGCACCGTCCTTCTTTCAGGCAACCTCAGTGGGGGCTTTACGGAGGCGGCGGTCAACCCGGGCGGGGTGGAGGGCTTGTTTTGGTATCGCTGGCCCGCGCCTGTTCGCGTCTTTTCAGATCCCCGTAACTCAGAGCTGTTTTCCGACCTTGATAGAGCCTTATTGGTTGCCGTAGGAACTCCGACCAACCTGGCAGATCTCACCGCTACCACGGAGATTTTCTTTAACGTTCCAAGTGCGCTTCTCTTCGCGTCGACCAGCGAGGCACTTGTCTCCCTTGACGGTGGAGTGAGCCTCGAATCCTCACCCTCATCAGCTACTTTTGGGGGTGGGTTTGGGCCCGCCCTAGGGGCGGCCCAGCGTTTTTCTGTCGAGGCGGGGGCGGGCTTTAGCACCCAGCAGGTGTTCGGCTATGGGGTGTTAGACCTTCAGCAGGGCGCTTTTCAGGGCGGTCTGGAGCTGGTGCTGGGTAGCTCCCAGGGCGCTTCGGAAAGTCGCTACCTTGGGGTTTACAGCGCTGCGGTGCAGAACGGAGCGTTCGGGCCTTCCGCCTTCGCTGATGCGGTATATCTCCCTGCGTTGGAGAACTCCAGTCCCTCGAGCCTGCTCTTCGACACGAACGTCGTGGGCGCCCAACTGTCCGGGCAGACGATAGATTTGGGAGCGATTCTGGATGATTTATCCATTGCTAATGCGCCCGCGGAAGGAGAGGTTGCGGGGTTTTTTACAGGCCCGGATGCCACCGCGCTCCAGCTTAGTTTTGCCTTTGCCAGCCCCCAAACCTCGGGGCCGCCCGCTGAAGGCCTTGCGCTCTTCCAAAGCCCTGCGCTTACTCAAGAAGAAAGAACGCTCCTAACGTCGCGAAATACTGCGTTTGTTGGACTTTTGTGTTGCTCAGACTTTGGAGTAGGCATTGGTCGAGCCTATGAAGGCGACGCCCCCGAAGCGTTTTTACTGACCTCCGTGGTGCGATTTGGCGATGATTCTTTCCCGCAGGTTGGCGATCCTGGCTTTTGGTACGACCCCTTTGCAACGGACGTGGAAGCCGAGGTATTTCGTTTCTTCGGTGGCACGGCGGAATCAATTTCCCTTCCGGCGGCGCTGTCCTCTGAGGTTTCCGGCGTTCGCTGGTTGAGCACCGCGGCTGACGGCCCGAGTGTTGGAGTGATAGAGGCGGACAATGGTGCTCTTGTTGAGCTCATCGATGATGTGCTCTTCCTAACTGCGATGCCGACGATCCAATTTCCGTCTTTCACGACGGAGCGAACCTTCAGAGCAGACCTCATTTTTGACGGATTCGCATTGGATATCTTCTCAACTTCGCCGGGGGCCCTCTCCCTGGCGAATACGCCTCTTGACCTCAGCTTTAACGTCGATCTAGCAAGCGGTGCGATACCCTTCGGCCGTCTGGCTTTTGCGTTGCCGAATAGCGGAGGCTTCGTCGAAGGCCGCTTCTCCGGTCAGGTGCGCTTCGATACTGATTATCAATATCTGGATGTTGGCTTTAGTGATGGATTTTTTGGCGCGGCACCTCTGGATTTGCTGGAATCGGAGATACAAGGGTTCTTCTCCGGACCCAATGCCGAGCAATTTGTAGGCGGATTTTCCCTCCTGGCGGACTCCTTCGCGAATCCGATGAGTCCTTCGAACGGCTCCACCGCACCTCTGAATTTGGCGGAGGGGCTTTTCGTGGCTGAGCAGGGGCCTCGGGAAGGCGGGGGTGCCTTGAGCGAGCAGGATCGGCTCGCCCTTGCGGACTCGACTGAGATTTTCCTCGCCCTAGATGCCAGCTTGAGCGGTTCTCAAAGCCCTGGGCAGCGCCTTGGGCGGTTGGTGGACCAGACTGAGGCCGTAGGAGATATCCCCGAATTTCTCCTCGGCAGTCACCCGCAAGGCCTCAGTGAGACGTTCACCGAGCCCCTCGGGTCCGACACCGAAGTGGTTCGAATTGCAGATCGCCCCGCTACGAAAATTGAGTTGGGGGCAGGCGCGAATGCCGCCGCCTTCCTCTTCACTGCGCCGCACGATCTACGCGCCTACGGCGCTTTGCTAGGGGATGAGCGGAAGCGTTTTGAAGATTATCTGCTGGTGATGACGTTCCCCATGGCAACCGGTTCCGGACTTGGCGCCGGGCACTTGCTCTACAAATCGGACGAGCTGCGCTACCAGGTCCGAGCCGCCCAGCAGCCGGGCTTCCTCGGAGAGGGGTCCGGAGTGATGAGCTTCAACTTGAACTGGAACAACGGAGCGGTCTCCCAAGGACGGCTTAAGCTTGAAACCGATGGGGCAGGAGATGGTCTTGAAGTCTTCTTCTCTGGGACCGTTGGTAATCAGGGTGGGACCGTGGCCACGGCTTTGACGCTCGACAGCGGCGTTTTCTTTGAAGCGGACCAAACCCTCTTTCAGCAGACCTTAGATGGGTCAGCGACCGCATTTTTTGATTCATCCGCATCAATCGTGACCTTGGTCAACCGAGACGACGGAGCTGGGGGTGTGGATTTTCTTAGCGCCTTTGAGCTGGTGGTGAGAAACGGCGCGGACGCAGCGCTCGGCGATCTCCTGTTTGCTGGCTTGGGCAGGGCTCAAGCGACGGATCTGAGTCTGACTTCCGAAGAGCTAGCGGGCCTCAGTTCCACAGGAAGCTCCGATCCCCTCTGGGGTTATGTCGCCTATGGTTTCTTTGAGCGGCCGGCGGCGGAGGGCGGTTCCGGCGCCTTTTTACTTCAGGGCATGAGCACCGATGACAACATTGAGGATCCGGTTCTCGTCATTCCCACGTCCTCGGGCGTTGATCTTTCGGTTTCCGACTTGGGCTTCTACGGCGGGCAGAACGTTGAGCGCTTTTATCGTCGTGGTCTCGCGCCCTTCGGGAGTCTGGGAGGGAGTTCCCAGCTTTTCGTTTCTGACGTCACCGAACTTGAGCAGGGGTTTTGGGGCACCCGATCCGCTCCCCTCGGGCCCAAGCCGCTTTTGGTTGATGGAAGCGGGTCAATTCTCGATACGGCGCAGCCCGCTGATATCTTCCTATTCCAGCGTGCTCCGCTCGCAACGCTTCCCTTCTCGGGTCCCGCGCCCTACGGCACCTTCTCGGGCGAAATTGAGAGCATCGTCGGCCCCGCTGAGAGCGGGGTCTTCCTCAACAACGTTTGGCTGTCCTTCAACGTGGACTACCAAACCGGAGTGATCTCCGAGGGGCGGCTGTCTCTAAGTCGTGCCGATGCCGGCGCGCCGAATGGTACGGTGATCGATCTTTCCTTCTCCGGGGTTCTGCCGGCCCAGAGTAATAGCGCCCTGCCTCAGGGGTTCGCTTCGCTCACCATCGACGAAGTATTCAGCAGCGCTCCCGTTAACTTTTTAGCCTCGGAAAGTGGGTTGCACGGCTTTTTCACTGGAACGGAGGCCGATGGCTTTGAATTTATGGCTTCTGTCGGTTTGGCGGGGGAGGAAGAGTCCCTGTTCACGCCGCTCCTCTACGCGCTTCTCAGCGTACGTGCTGACATCTTTGATTCGGCCACATCGGAAAATGTCCGGCTTGAACAGCGGCTCGAGCCGAGCGATTGGCAGCAGTGGACCGATGCCTCTGGCGCCTCTCGTTTTGCGATCGCGGCTTTCCCGATCATCGAGTTCAATAGCTCGCTCGGGGAATTTGGGGACTTTGAGCAGAAAATCCATAGCGGTGGCGCCCCCGGATTTTCAACGGCGTTTGCAGGCTTGGTAATGGGGGGCTGTTTGGGGGTTGAGGATCCCTCGGCAACAAACGCAAGTGAGTCGGCAGGAAGCTTTGTAATGGGGGCCAATGCCCTACTTGATCGGGGAAGCAACCAGGGACTGGAGCGCCCCGAGTTTTTCCAACAACCCTTCGACGTGGTGCTGAAGGATAGCGGCTTCGGCAGCGAGCTCCGTTTTGAGGCTTCCCCTGGCGATGTCGATGTGGAGTGGGGGATCTGGGATTCGGGATTCGCCCAGGATGCGGCGCTTGATGCCAATCTGGGAGTGACCTTGGAGCGCATCGCCTATGCCACAGGCGTCCCCACGCCCACCGGTTCGCTTCCCGCGGGGAGCATTAGCTACGCGGTGAGTGCAGGACCAAACGTGACTGACGTTGGCGAGTTCCTTTTCCTTAGGACCGGAAACTTGGGCGGCGCCTCGTCCTCTCTTTCAACGCCTTTCCGGGAAACCATGAGCGCGGTCGATCTCCGCTTCGATATCAACTTCGCCACCGGTGAAATTGGAAATGGGGTCCTGGACCTTTCCTACGCTGATCCGGAGGACTTTTCCAAAACCCTGCAGTGGACCGGGGCCTTTGGGGGGCAGGCGCGAGGTGCCTTTGCCGAGTTCGAGTTTTCCAGCCTCACGATGAATCGCGATGCCGCGCTTCAGCAGCTCTCCCCGGACCTAAGTCGGAGCTCCATGGCGGGCTTCGCAACGGGGGCTAACGGCGAAGCCTTTTTGGGCGGGCTGAGCCTGGAGGCCGCGTCGCCCGCTGGTGCCTCGCAGCGGTTGCTGGAGAGCTTGCAGGGGGTGTTCCTAATGAATCAGGTGGGGTCTCAGTGATGACGCTCATTCTACGACGCCTCGTTCTCATTACTGCGGGCTTGCTTCTTTCCGGCGGGACGGTCTTGGCTCATGGGGCGAGCCTAGGCGGCAATCCCACGGAAACGATCAAGGCCCTCTATGCC
>JAYQNS010000008.1:0-4524 GCA_038144425.1 Candidatus Salivita marina
GCCGCATGTCCTCGGCGCGGAGCGCCGCTCGTGCGGCGGGCGACTTTCCGAAAACGGAGGACGAGCGCTTTCCCCGGCAAAACCGGGTGCCCCTCGGCGTGGCTCGGGAGTATGCGCGCATGGGGAACCAGTCCCTGTCCGATGCGACCGAGTCCCTAGGCGCTTCGTTCGGAGCCCACTTTGAGCATCTTGGGCTGACCATTGGGACCGTCATCCACGGCGTGACGCTGCGCGACCATGATGACGACGCCTTTTACGCCTTCCTGCGCCAGGTGCTTCTAGAGCGGAAGGCCATCTTCTTCCGCGATCAGCATTTGACGGAAGATGAGCAAGTCGCCTTCGCCAAGCGCTTTGGCAATCTCGACGCCTTCCCCTTTAGCACCCCGGGGGAGAATCCCTACGTCGCCCAGATCGTCCACGATCAGGATTTCCCCGGGACGGAGAATAGTTGGCACACGGACGTGACCTGGATGGAACGCCCCTCCTTGGGCTCCATCGCTCAGTGTGTGCACGTGCCGCCCTATGGCGGGGATACGCTGTTTTCCGATAGCCACGCGGCCTATCTGGGCCTGCCCCAGGAAGTCGCAGAGAAGCGCGAAGGGGTGGGGGGTACGAATGATTACCGCCTTTTCCTTGATCGCGGGGCGAAGGCTTTTGGGGATGAGTTGGTCGAGGAGCTCAAGGGGCAAATTCCCTTCGGGGTTCAGCACCCCCTGCTGCGCACCCACCCGGAAACTGGAAAGACGGCGCTCTTCTTCAATAGCTCGTTCCTTCGGCACGATTCCTGGCCGATGCGGCCACGGGCCAGCCCTCGGCGCTGAGGTTTCCGCGCGCTGGTGGCTCAGCTGCTTCAGCAGCACCATCGCCCGAGTACATCTGCCGGTTCCCTTGGACCGAAGGCGCGCTGGCCTTCTGGGATAACCGCGCAGTGCAGCACTACGCTGCCAGCGACTACTATCCTCATCGGCGCGTGCTGCGCCGGGTCACCATCAGTGGGAGCCGGCCCTACTACGCGCCGGAGGAAGCCCTGGCCGTACCGCCCTGCTTTAGGGGCTGTTCACGGACTCTCGGGTGGTTAAGGAGAACGCTGTGGATTCAGCCTACGAAGCGGTGCCGCTCACGGGCTACGAGCGGGTGGACGATGAGACGCTTCTCCTTCGCGCCGAGGCCGCCTATCAATCTCTTGCCACTCGGCGTTCCCTCCGGGCGTTCTCGGATCGGCCCGTGCCCCGGGCCGTCATCGAGCGGTGCCTGCTCGCGGCGGGTACGGCGCCCAGCGGCGCTAATCATCAGCCCTGGCACTTTGCCTGTGTGAGTAGCCCTGCGCTGAAGCGGCAGATTCGGAAGCGGCGGAAGCCGAGGAGCGCGCTTTACGAGGGACGGGGGGCGAGCGCTGGCTGCGGGATCTAGAAAAGCTGGGGACTGACGCTGATAAGCCCTTCCTGGAAACCGCGCCCTGGCTCATTGCAGTCTTTGCCCAGCCGCAGAGCCCCGATGAAGCAGGGGACCCGCGGAAGAACTACTACGTCAAGGAGTCTGTGGGCCTCGCCACGGGTTTCTGATCCAGGCCCTCCACAGTGCTGGCTTGGCTACGCTTACCCACACCCCAACCCCATGAAGTTTTTGAACCAGGTGCTTGGGCGCCCCAGCAGCGAGCGCCCTTGTGCTGCTGGTGGTGGGGCACCCCGCGGACGGGGCGACCGTGCCTCGCTATGCCCTCACCAAAAGCCCTGGACGCCATCGCGAGCTTCCAGTGAGCCTTGAGCCGCCTCGGAACTTCGCGCGCGTCGTCGGCGGCGTTGGCTGCTGCTACTGCTGCTCGCGGTCCTCGCCTGGGGCTTGCGGGGGCTGGGGGCGCCGGAGACGGTAGAGGCGGGGGCCTGGCGTCGGGGCGCCAACGAACGCCCTCTCATCATTGCCCACGGCGGCGGTCTCCGCCACGCTCCCGCCAATACGCTGGCGGCCCTACTTCGAGCCGCCGCTACCGGGGTCGACGTCCTCGAATTCGATGTGCAGCTCAGCGCCGATGATCGGCTGGTCCTCATGCACGATTTAACGGTGGACCGCACCACCAATGGCTCGGGTCCGGTCCGGAGCCTGCCCTCGGCTCAGCTCCAAACGCTTAATGCTGCCGCCCATTTCGTGGGCCCGGCCGGGAAGCCCATGCTCCCGAGCCCATCCCAACCTTGACGGGCGTCTTCGAGCACTTCGCGCCGTCGCCCTTGCGTTTTGTCATTGAGCTGAAGAATCCCGGGGCCGAAGGGGTTCTCGCCGCCGAGCGCCTTGCCGAGGCGCTTCGACGCTTCGACCTTGAGAACCGGGTGATCGTCTGTTCATTTCACGAGGAAACGCTGGTGGCCTTTCGCGAGGCCAGCGGAGGGGCCGTGCTCACCTCCGGGTCCCCGGGGAGATTGCTCGGGTGATGCTGCTCCCTGCCCTGGGCTTGGCCGGGGTGCTTTCGACCCTGCCCCGTGGCCGTGCTTCAAATTCCCGTGAGCGCGGGGCCCCTTGACCTCGATGGGGCGGGGTTTATTCGTCGAGCGCAGGCCCTGGGGCAGGCGGTGCAGTATTGGACCATCAATGATCTCGCCACCATGGAAAGGCTCGCGCTCGCGGGTGCCGATGGCATCATGACCGACGATGTGCCGGCGCTCCGCGCCGTGCTTAAGGCCCAGGGCTTCGCCCTCCCGGCCCCCTGGATTGCGACGCCCTAGCTAAGGAGCCCTTCGTGGTTGTCGATGCCCTACGCCGCGCACCGGCGTTTTCCACCTTAAGTGATGCCTCCCTGGCCCAGCTTCAGACCGCCGTCGAGGCCCAGGGCTTAAAGCCTGGCGCTCTGCTCTTTTCCGAAGGGGACCAGGCCGGCGCCGTTTACTTGCTTCAGATGGGAAGCTTGCAGGTCTTTCGACGCACCCGAGATGGCGATGACCGGGTCCTGGCCCGCCTGGAGCCGGGGCCGTGGTGGGGGAGCAGGCCCTAAGAGAGGGGCGTCGGGGACGTCGCAACGCGAGCGTGCGCGCCCTGACGGAGGTCACGCTCCTGGCCGTGCCCGCGGATGCGCTTTTGCCCTCCCCGAGTTTGCCTCCCTAGCCGCGGCCTTTACGGCGCTCGGTGTTGAGCAAACCCGGGCCGTGCTGAGTGCCTTCAGCGCCCTGGGGAAGCGCTGGGGGTGGAAGCTTTCGCCCTAGGAACGGTTCAGACCTTCGAGGCGGGGGCGCTGATCTTCTCAGCGCAGGCGGAGGATGATGCGTTCTACCTCGTCGAGCGAGGCGAGGTGGGCCTTTATGAAGCCTCGGGGTCGTCCCCGCGGCGTCTTTTGACCCTGGGGGAGGGCACGGGCTTTGGCGCCCTCGCGGGGCCGGGCCTAGGGCCGGCGGAGGTCAGCGCCCGAGCGGAAACCCCCGTGGCCGTCCTTCGCATCGAGCGGGAGGCCTTACTGGCCCGCTTCGGGGGGGAGGGGGCTTTAGAGGCCACCCTGGCGGAGTTTCAGGGCGCGTCGGCTACGCCTCAGCGAGGCTTTGTGGTGCGCTATGGAGGCGAGCTCGACGGGGCGCCGGCCCTGACCCACCTCTACCAGTTGCCCGACGGCCAGGAAGTGGTGGTGACCCGAGCCCTGCGTTCCCCGGCGCTGGTGGCCCAGGGCCAGGGCCTCGTGGCCGATTCGGAGAGCGTTTTTGAGGCCGAGGGACTCGCTTCCACCCTAAGCTTTGCCGGCGATCGACTGGTGTCCGCGGCCCTTTTCCACGAATCCGTGGACAGCATGGCGGTGCTCTCGGCGCTGCTCGATGGCACCCCCGTGGCCCCCTGGCAGCGAGCGCTTTTTGAGCGGAAGGGGACGCTCCAGCTTCTGAAGAATGATGCCCTTGGGGACGACGCCGAGGTGCTCTGTCCCTGCACGGGCACCACCCGAGGGCGGCTTCGGGCTGCCCAGGCCGCGGGGGCGACGTCCCTCGAGGCCCTGGTTCAGCGCACCGGCGCCAGTGCGGTCTGCGGGGGCTGTAAGCCGCGGCTCGCGGCCCTCGCGGGATCTGATCAGTGGCGCCCCATGCGTTGCGAGGCGTTGTCTTACCCTGCCGAGGGTATCGTGGCCATTACCCTGGCACCCTTCGCCGAGGCCGGGGAGGCGGCTGAGTTTCCGGCCTTTCAGCCGGGACAGCATGTGGTGGTGCAGGGTCTGGTGGGGGAGGACTGGATTGAGCGCCCCTACACCCTGGCTTCGAGCGCCGAAGATCGGCAGCGCCTGACCCTGCTGGTGAAGCAGGAGCCCCAGGGACTGTTCTCAAACTGGGCCCGGCGTCAGCTTGAGGTCGGGGATCTGCTGCGCCTGGGTCCGCCCAGCGGCGAGGCCTGCCTGCCGGACCAAGATGAGAATCGTCCCGTAGCGGCCTTTGTGGCGGGCATTGGGGTGACGCCGGCCCTGGCGCTGGCAGAAACCTTCGCGCAGCGCGATCCGCGCCGTCCTTTGCACGTCTTCTACTGCGGACGAAGCGCCGCGGAGCTGGCGGGCCTTGAGCGCCTGAGGGC
>JAYQNS010000009.1:0-1915 GCA_038144425.1 Candidatus Salivita marina
CGAAGATATTGCCAAGCTGATCGACCTCAACGATCAAGTCCAGTTCGCCCATCCAAGCAACGAGCTGATCGCGCCCAGCTTTTTCTTTATCCGTTAGGGCAATGCGCGTGCGGCCGCGCCCTGGCCCCTCGGCGCCGATGGCGCCCAGGGCCTCCAGCTGAGCAAGCAGCAGGGAAAGTTCGAGGGTTAACGCCATGGGGCGCTCCGCTTAGCGCTGAGCGATCGCCGCTCGGCGAAAGCACAGCAGCTGATTGTTAGAGGGCATCGCGCGATTGTCCTCTAAAACCAACCCGGAAGCTTCCGCCACCGCCGCCACGGCCTCGAAATCACGAACGCCACTGGCCGGATCCCGGGCCTTTAGCCACTGATCGAATTCCGCATTGGATTCCGTGGTGAAGGCCCCCCCGAAGCGGTAGGGCCCGTAAAGCAAGAGCTGCCCGCCCGCCCCCAGCACGGACGCTGCGCCGCGAATCAGCGCTTCCCCCAGGGGTACGGAAACGATGTGCATCACGTTGGCCGCATAGACCGCATCGAAGGGCCCGGCCCGCCAAGGGCCCGCGGCCAGATCGAGCGCCAGCGGCGGCAGGATCGCCTCCCGCCCCGCGGCCCCCAAATTGGCCTCTAGAGCGGACATTACTTCGGGGTGTTCCGTGGGCTGCCAGCGGAGCTCAGGCAAGGCCTCAGTGAAATGGAGCGCATGCTGCCCAGAACCGCTACCCACTTCGAGTACCCGCTCGGCGGGCGCAAGACGCGCCCGCAACGCCTCAAGAATCGGGGCTTTATTCTTTTCCGCTGCCGGTGAGTAGCGTTGCATAGCTAGCCCGATAAAAAGTAATGCCTCACTGCGATCCAGCGCGATTCTCGGAACTCCGGGAATCAGAAACTATGCCGAAAACCCGCTTCGATGGAGTAGCGGTCATTGGTGAACACGACGATATTCGAATCCACTTCGGAGTAAACCCTTCCAGGGAAAATTCACCGCCCTTCCACAGAGGTACGCGTACGCCAGCGGTCGCCGTCAACATGGTGTCGTCCCGCACCACGGCGAACACCGGCTGCGTATCGTCATAGTTGGTCTTCTGCGCACCGAGGCGCAGATAGGGCTGGTAGCGCTGCCCGGGCAACTGCAGGCCATAGAAAAAGCCGTGGAACTTCCGGCCATTGTGCTTGCCGAAGCCCCCGTGCTCCGTCGGCTCCAGGGCCTGATAGAGCGTCAGGGAATGGATGGCCCGCTCCGTGGGATGCAGGACAGTGGCGGACATCAGCAGCTGGTTCGTATCGAGCTCGCCCCCGTTCTCAAAGCGAATACGCGTACCCGCAGCGGAGAGGGACAAAAGCCAGCCCTTAGTCAGCTCCCGATCCATACCGACGGACAAGCCGTAGGCCCGCTGGAAGACCTCGGAGTCGAGGCGAACCGTTTGGGTCCGGGCGCCCCAGCGCACCGTGCCGAAGTCGTACTGAGTGGTGTAGGTCGCGTCGAGACCCAGGGACCCCAAATCAAAGGCGTCCGTACTGAGATTGTTCTTCAGGTTCGCCACCGCCCGGAAGTCCAAGGTGCGGCGCTTATCTAAGGGCTCGCGCCAGGAGGCCCCCACTTCCCAGCGCGTAAATTCATCGCTTTGGGCTCGGCCATCGCCCAGCAAATCGAAGGTGCCGAGGGGCGTGGTAATGGCTTCGGCTTCCGTCGCCGAGTTCACGTTGGTGTCGTAGCCACCCCGAAGCTGGCCCCAGCCGCTGATCTGACGGCGTTTCGCCAGCTGCGCCGCGTGCGTCTGGGGCAAAAAGCGGGCAATGTTTTCCTGCACGTTGGGCGGCGGGCTGCGATCCAGAACCCGCTGAAACTCCGCTCGGGCCGCCACAAAGTTCTCGTTCAGAAAATGCGCACGAGCAAGCTCCAAACGAAGCCGCAGGATAT
>JAYQNS010000010.1:0-1257 GCA_038144425.1 Candidatus Salivita marina
GGGGATCTCATCTACCCGACGCCGAAACTCGCCGCCGCCATGCACCTCGCGGCCTGCGAGGCCCGGCTCGACCAGGCGCACGCCCACTACGTCCAGGCGCAGGCAATCCACCGGCACGCAGACCTCGATCACCTAATGGACGGCGTCGAGGATCTACTTTACTTCGCGCGCCTTAATTTCCGCGAAGTCCAGGAGGCCCTGTCACGCATCCTAAAGTTGGAGAAGTTCTCCACCTTTGCGGCGAACCGCGAGAAGAAGCTCGCGAACCGCTACCTGAGCGAGGCCTGGTCCAAGCGCGGCCGCGCCCTGGAGGTATACCTAGAAACATGATTTACCGAAACGAAGACATATTTCACCCTAAGGTAGAAAAGTGCTGTTATTGGCAGTGGGGTGCCTGGTCATGACACTTTTGGTATTCGCGTCCGGCGCAAAACTATTGAATGTATCTGGAGGCGCATTCTCGTGATACACGTTGACACTTGGAGCCTGATCCTGAAAAAGGCGGGGGAGTAAACGACATGGAATGTTTGAGAGGCGAGATGTCATGAAGTTGCGCAAGGCTGTCTTCCCCGTCGCCGGTTTTGGCACGCGCTTCCTGCCCGCAACTAAGGCGATGCCGAAGGAGTTGCTGCCAATCGTCGACAAACCCCTGATCCAATACGCCGCCGAGGAGGCGATTGCCGCGGGCATAGACACACTCATTTTTGTCACCGGGCGAAATAAGCGCGCAATTGAAGATCACTTCGACGCGAACAACGAGCTGGAGACGATCTTGCGTGCCAAGGGCAGGGACGCGCAGGCCGACATGGTGCGCAATATCATTCCCGAGGGCGTGGAGTGCATCTTCGTGCGCCAGGCGGAGCAGCTTGGATTAGGTCACGCGGTCCTCTGCGCGGAGCGCGTGGTCGGGGGTGACCCCTTCGCCGTGTTGCTTGCCGATGACTTTCTGACAGACTACGCGCCCGGCGTCACGGCGGACCTCGCGCGCGCCTTTGCGGGCAGTGGCAAGTCGCAACTCTCAGTAATGGAGGTTGATGGGCCCGACATTGCAAAATACGGCGTCGTCGTCACAGATGATTCAGGCTCTGGCATTGTGGGACTTGTTGAGAAACCAGACCCGGGGGAGGCGCCCTCAAACCTCGCCTCAATTGGCCGCTACGTCCTGACGCCCGACATCTTTGAGACCTTGCGGGGCCTTGGCGCGGGGTCGGGCGGGGAAGTCCAATTGGCGGATGCGATTAACATACACGCCGGGCG